>NZ_JAUCBM010000004.1 GCF_030362795.1 Pseudochrobactrum kiredjianiae
TGACCTGCCACTGAACTTTCATCCAACGGCGATTAGAGCCTCGGCGGTTTTGACTACGCCAATTGGCGTGTTGGTAGCAACCGGCGGAAACGCCAAGCTTTCATCTTGCGCAGCGTTGGAGCCGGTTGCGGCGATGGATCCAGCATAGTCTGCCGGGGTTTGGTATCCCAGCGACGAGTGTGGCCGGAAATTGTTGTAATCGTCGGCCCATTGGGCGATGGCGCTGCGGGCGTGATCGAGGCCAAAGAACAGGCTTTCGTTGAGCAATTCGTCGCGCATCCGACCGTTGAAGGATTCAACATAGCCGTTCTGCATAGGCTTTCCTGGCGCGATATAGTGCCACTCAACCTTGTGATCCTTCGACCAGGCCAGGATGGCATTCGAGGTGAGTTCCGTGCCGTTATCGGAGACAATCATTCCGGGCTTGCCGCGTCGTTCGATCAGCGTCGTCAGTTCTCGGGCGACACGGCGGCCGGAGATTGAGGTGTCCGGGATTGCTGCCAGGCATTCCCGTGTCACATCATCAACGATATTGAGGATCCGGAACCGTCTCCCGCATGCAAACTGGTCGTGCACGAAATCGAGAGACCAACGGGCATTTGCTTTCGCCTCGACCAGGATCGGCGCACGCGTGCCGACGGCCCTTCGTCGAGCCTTCCGCTTGCGAACCGAAAGCCCTTCCTCGCGATACAGCCGATAGATGCGGTTGACGCCGGATGGCTCTCCGTCCCGCCTGAGCAGGACGAACAGCCGTCGGTAGCCGAAGCGCCGTCGCTCGTTGGCGAGATCGCGCAACTTTGCTCGCAATTCGACCTCCGGCGGTCGGCAGGACCGATAGCGGATCATCTTGCGATCAGCCGAAACAATCTGGCAGGCCCGCCGCTCCGAAAGACCCATTATGTCCTTCAGATGTGCAACGGCGTCACGCTTGGCGGCAGGCCCTACCATTTTTTTGCGAGAAGCTCGCGGAGTGCGGCGGCATCGAGCATCTGCTCGGCCAACAGCTTCTTAAGCTTGGCGTTCTCTTCTTCGAGTGCCTTCAGGCGCTTCGCCTCGGACACCTCCATACCGCCGTATTTGGCTTTCCAGTTATAAAATGTTGCGTCCGAAATCCCATACTTGCGGCACAGGTCGGCCACCTTCATGCCTGCCTCCTGCTCCTTCAGCACCGCAATAATCTGCTCTTCCGTAAATCGCTGCTTCTTCATTCGTCCGTCCTTTATCGGGCCGGACTCTAATCCATTCTGGAGGAAATTCTCAGTGGCAGGTCATATCTAACTGGTTTTCAACTGATGGTTCTGTTTTTGAGTTAGGTATTGCTGAGGGTATTGCACCAAATTTTCGTAGTTTGCCTATTGTGTTTTGGCTAGCTGAAAATGATGCAATCAACGCAGGCACGGCAATATCTTCCCTCGGATCAATGCGAGTGTGGATAGCACCTGATGCCTGACGTTGAAATAATAGTGCGTTTGATTGCGACAGATCACTTCAGCTGTTCAACAAGTGTTTCCTTCACGACAGCATCGAATGAATCTGTGTCTTTGTCATCACTATTTTCAGCTTGCTTTTTAGAGATGAATGCGTCGCGCTGAGTGACAAGCTCAGCCATTTTTTCTTCAAGCTTTGTTCGTTCTTGCGCATTCTTATCCAGAATGTCCTGCTTTTCCTGTCCGGATTTACCGCGCATATTGTCCGGCAATTCCTCGTCCTTCACGGCATCCAGTTTCTGCTTGCCGTTTTTTACATCAGCAACAAGATCGCCACCACCGGTTACAACCTCTTTCGCGCCACTTTTTTTCGAATAATAGCGTGAATTATCAACTTTTACTGATGCAGGAGCGGCAGCTTTTGCATCCATTTTACTCATCAATTCCGCCTGCACGGCATGATTGCCATAGGCAACGACTGTCTTATCAATATCCTGCTGTACGGTGATAATTTCATTATCAAAAGGCGTTTCAATCACAGTTATAGTCCCGCCATCCTGCGGGATCGCCATGTAGCGCCCATGAGCAAGCTGTGCGATTTCGCGCCAGACTTTCGTTGTATCCGGATCATCACCAGCCTGAATCGTATTGACGGTGATTTTATCCTCCTTAGCACGTTTCAGAATTTGCGGATATTGCCATGTATTCGGATAATCCATATGTGGCGGCGCATCACCGACAAGGAAGACGATCCGCTTAGTATTATCGTTCTTTGTCCATTTAAGTTTACGCACGGATTCATCCAGCGCTTCATTGACTGATTCCGGCGTGTCGCCACCGCCATCTGCTTCCAGCTTGATCAACTTGCCATAGAGCCCCTGCACGTCAGCGCTCATATCATAGGATTTAATGACATATTCATCCCCGCGATCACGATAAGCCACCAAGGCCATGCGGATATCAGCATCAGGATTCACATCGATAATTGTATTGGCAATCGACCAGATTTTCTTTTTTGCACCGTCAATCAATCCGGCCATTGAACCTGTGGTATCAAGCACAAAGGCCACTTCTATACGCTGAGTTTTCTCATTATTTGCAGCAAGAACTGGTGAGGCACAGGCTGCCACGACAAGTGAAGTAACAAGCGTTTTTTCGAAAAAGCGTAAAGAACGAAGCATTTGTATCCCCATAGTAAAATGATTACCTATGCTTCGCGGCGGAATGCGGCATAATTGGGAGACTGCTAAGACAAGATTATGTTTTACAGCAAATAAATGACCTATATAGATAAGACACCACACCGCGGGCAGACTATTTTTTCGATATAATGATCTGTTTGGACAATTATAAATATCGTAGCAATTATTTTAAAATAATATATCAATTCCTTCTCATAATAAAACCAGATAAAATCAAATCAATTGAGACCCCTGCATGATACGAATCCTGTTTCTTTTTCTGGGTCGGGAAATCATCCTGAGACATTGGAAAACCCTGTTTATTATCGGCGTTTGCTGGTTCCTGCTCGGTTTAGGGGTCTTTATTGACGCATTGGATGGCGACACATACCTACATCCGCATACATTTGCATATTTTCTGCTACCCGAAGCAGCAATCAGTCTGCTTGCCGCAGCAGGGAGTGATGGTACGGCCAAACAGATGCGTATTGTGCAAGGAATTGCATTATTAGCAGTTTCCGTCCTGATTTTCACATCTAGCGCCGCTACAAACTTTCTGCTCGCTCTTGTTTTCGGTCTTTGTTTTCTCATTGACGGCACGATGCGTATTGCCAGCGCCTGGGTTGTGCGCTTTCCGCGCTGGAAACTTGGCATTGCCGGCGGCATTTTCGAACTTATACTGGCCATTGCCACCCTGCAGCCTTGGCCGACATGGTATGAAGGTACTGTCGGTGCCAATGTTGGTGCTGTGCTGATCCTGTCCAGTCTTGGCATTATTCATGTTGCATGGCGCATTCACAGTCTGGAGGCTGGTGCTCCCCTGTCCCGCCTGTTCGGACGAAGCAGCCTGCTCTCAGCTATAACCACGCATCACCACCAGCCCCAAGCAACAACAAAACGCGGAGAGCTGATTGTACACGTGTGGACGCCAACCGGCACAGCGATGACACCGCTACGACAGCGTGCCATCAGCCGCTATATTGCTGCTGTTGATGCGGATGGAGTCATCTCAACAGGTCATGCCGCATTAGAATTGCAACCTGATTTGTATATCAGTCACTATCCGGCAGTTGAAATTGATCGCTCACCAAATGAATTCAGCCGTACTTTGCGTGCGACTGCGGATAATAATATCGAAGGCCGATATTTGCCAGATTACAGATCTGAAGCAGATGGCTGGTGTGAATCCACCGTGCAGGTCATTATTAAAAACATTGATGAAGATAAGCTGCGTGCTTTCTGGAGCACGTATAAAGCGGATAACACCTACAATCTGACCAATCGTAACTGCTCCAGCGTTGTGGCCGATGCTCTTGATGCCGCATTAGAAGGTGTCTATCGCCACAAGCGCTGGCCGGTATTCTCAGCAATTCGGGCAATTATCTATCCTGAACTTTGGGCTGCCAGCCTGATCCGAAAGCGCGCTGAATCTATGGCATGGACACCGGGATTAGTGCTGGATTATGCCCGCGCATTAAGCGCGATTGTTGATCCTAAGCCTGGTTTCTGGGTGCCCAAGGAATTTCTAAAGACACGTTCGGAATGAACATCTTATGTATGGTCACTCGTGATTATCATACCGGAAAATTTTGTGATTAGTCTTTGATATTGCGGATCAGTTTTACAAATATCGCTACAGCCATATCGCCAATGAATTCGCTCATTTATGGCAATGCAGACATTTCCAATAATATTTCAGAAAAAAGACGTGTATAATTCACTCTTAATATGAATAAGCTGCAGTGCTAATAATTGCGATGAAATGCAGACACTTTAACATGCAAACCCTGCTTTCGCATACATTTGCAGAAGTATTATTATTATAAATCTACTTAAAATTTTATTTTATGGCGCACCCGACAGGATTCGAACCTGTGACCTCTGCCTTCGGAGGGCAGCACTCTATCCAGCTGAGCTACGGGTGCGCAGTCGCTTTTGATATAAAGCAAAGCCGTTCTAACGCAACCACTCTTACGTATCAATGGGGTATGGTAGAATTGATTGCAGTTTATGTGAATAATCTGCTGTGTGGTCTGCTGCCGGTTTCATGGCCATCGAGTTAAGATGCTTCTCTTGAAACCGGAGAATATGAATGCAGTGAAGAATATTCAGTCGTGAATATAAGCTTGAGGTAGTTAAACTGATCAGAGAGCGTGGAGTTACAATCACTTTGCCTTGTCGCACGAAACCTATGGTAGTCCACGTATGCATGTTGAATTATGTGAAGAAGGGATCATGGCCGGACGGCATAGAATAGCCCGACTAAGTGCCAAGAGAATGGCCTAAAAGCAAAAAAGACGCGGTTCAAGCGCACGACTGACAGCAATCACCGTGAACCTATAGCATCCGACCTTCTGGATCCGAATTTTTCTTGCGAAACACCTGATCAGAAATGGGGCGTTGATATCAGTTATATATGGGCGACAGAAGGCTGGCTTTATCTGGCCATTGTTATTGACCTTTATTCACGCCGTATTATCGGCTGGGAAGCACGTGACCGGATGAAACAAGATCTGGCGATCAGTACATGCAAAAGCCATTGCAACTCGCCAGCCTAAGCCTAGCCTCACTCAACATTCTGACAGAGGAAGCTAGTATGCTACTTACGATTATCGTGAACTCATCACCATATTTAAAACTATTAAATCGGTGCTGACATGGCGCTCTATTTTCCAGAGCCGTAAAGGCTATTGGCGAATATATTGACGGCCTCTATAATCCGGTGTGTAGACATTCGGCTCTCGGCTATAAATCACTAATCCAATTCGAATGCGAAAACCGCAACCTAAACGCGGAGGCTCTCCACTAATTCAGGGCAACTCCAATCAGCCCCTGTCTCATTAAGCTGTGATGGCCAGTTCTACCGCAGCTTCTGCATGGATAGCCGTGGTATCATAGATCGGCACCGAACTATCTTCAGCGCGTACCAGCAACATAATTTCCGTACAGCCAAGAATAATCGCCTCAGCGCCCTGCTCCACAATACGTGCGATTACATCGCGATACATTTGTCGTGACGTTTCTTTGACCTCGCCCTGCACCAGTTCATCATAGATTATCCGATGCACTGTTTTGCGGTCGTCGTCATTTGGCACCAGAACCTCAAGACCGTGTTTATTAATCAGCCTTCCCTTGTAGAAATCCTGCTCCATCGTGAAAGCAGTCCCCAGAAGACCAATTTTTTTGAAGCTTGCGGCTTTTATGCGCTCTGCTGTCGGATCAGCGATATGAATAAGCGGAATGTTGATTGCTGCCTGCACTTCATCAGCCATACGATGCATCGTATTGGTGCAAATGAGCAGAAAATCAGCGCCACCACGCTCCAGACTTTGCGCAGCCTTAATCATCTCAATGGTTGCATCATCCCAGCGCCCAGCGTGTTGAAGCGCCTCAATCTCTGCAAAGTCAAAAGACCACATCAGACATTTTGCTGAATGCAAACCACCAAGCCTGTTCCGAACAAGCTCGTTGATGATGCGATAATATTCAGCTGAACTTTCCCAACTCATGCCTCCGATGAGGCCAATAAGCTTCTGTACCACCCTGTATCTCCTGTTTGGTCAGTTCTTATCAAACACACAGCCGGATTGAAATATCAGGCATACACGGTGATGATCTAATCTCAAAATAAGTTGTATTGATATTGATTCCGGTTCGACAGGAAAATACGCACACAAATAACGAAGGAATTTCAATCACTCAGCGCGGGTGTAGCTCCCTATAAATTTTTAAATATGTACAAAATTTTCTATAATCACGCATTTTTAAACATGGTTAATTTCTGGCAACTTTTCCAGTTCCCTCATCTTCTGCTATAGACTAGCTTACCTTTAATTTCAGTCTCTACGGGGAGCAGATATGGATATCCGTCCATTTCACCAAGATGATGCCGCGCATTTGTGCAACTGGTTTGCCAGCGAGGCTGAACTCATTCAATGGGGCGGCCCCCTTTTGAAATATCCCCTTTGTGAGCCACAAATTCAGCAGATGCACAGCGAGACTGAAGGTAACAAACCGCAGCGTCTGATGTTCAGCGCCTTTTACAATCAGGAACTGGTTGCTCATGCACAGCTCGTTCTTGACTGGCAACACGGTGTCGCCCGTCTGGGACGCGTTGCAGTTAATCCGAGCTATCGCGGCCAGCGCCTCACCCAGCCGTTTCTGCAACAAATCATCGAGCGTCTTTTCGATCAGCAGGAATTCTCCCGTCTAGAGCTGAATGTTTTCACGTTCAATCGCGTAGCGATTCAAGCTTATCGCAAACTAGGCTTCCAGCTTGAGGGTATCCGCCGCTCCTGCCTGCAGGTCGGCAATGAACGCTGGGACACGGCAATCTTTGGCATGTTGCGCAGTGATATCAAAACGGCAGAGAGCCTTCGCGCCTTAGCCAGTTGATAATCGGGCTTACATAGCAGAGCGGTCAATTTGCCATCTGGATTTTATTGACAGCAATCTCTACCTGATTGCCATCATGACAGAAAACGCCCCTGCACAGAGTCGCCCAACGACTAATCGCAATGATTTATCCGCTCAGTTTCTTAGCGCTGATGGCTCCCCGCCGGTTGACTGGCTGACTGCTGACGGACTGACATCCTATCCGGATGCGGAAGCCTTTATGGAAGCGCGTGTTGCCGCCATTCGCGATGGTGCGGCCAATGAGCTGGTGTGGCTGGTGGAACACCCGCCGCTTTATACCGCTGGCACCAGTGCGCGCGATGAAGACCTGCTGACGCCGGATCGTTTTCCGGTTTACAAAACCGGACGCGGCGGTGAATTTACCTATCATGGCCCCGGGCAGCGCGTGGCTTATGTGATGCTTGATCTCAAGCGTCGCCGTGAAGATATTCGCGCTTTTGTCGCCGCGCTGGAACAATGGATTATTTCCACCCTCGATAGTTTCAATGTCAAAGGTGAGCGGCGCGAAGATCGTGTTGGTGTCTGGGTCGCACGACCGGAAAAACCGCGTCTTGCAAATGGTTCAATGGCTGAAGATAAGATCGCGGCAATCGGCATTCGGATGCGTCGATGGGTCAGCTTTCACGGCATTGCCCTCAATGTGGAACCACAGCTTGAAAACTTTAGCGGCATTGTTCCGTGCGGCATTGCCGAATATGGCGTGACCAGTCTGGTTGATCTTGGCCTGCCAGTTACAATGGACGATCTGGATGTGGCATTGAAGCAAAGTTTCCATGATATTTTTGGTAATGTGAAATAATAGAAAAACATAATAAAACAATGTTTTATAAGATAAAGGCGGCTCTGAAGCCGCCTTTATTTATTCTTTATGCGGAGAGTACTGCCTTCTCCGCTTCAGCGCTACGTTTGCGCTCACGGATAAAGACGTAAATTCCGGAACCTATAATAATCGCAATACCAAACCATTTCGACAAGCTCGGGAAGTCGCCAAAAAACAGCAGGCCGACTGTTACCGCCATAATAATTTCAACATATTGGAATGGCGCCAGAATAGATGCGGGTGCCAGCTGGAATGCCCGCACCACCAGCAAATGACCGCTGGCCGCAAACACGCCGATCATAATCAGCATGAACCACGGAAACATCGTGTGCGGCAATGAAAACTGCAGATCAGGAATAGCAGCCGCATGACCGAAAATCATAACCGCGATACCCATAATACTGCCGCCGATACCAGCATAAAACTGCATCACCACAGGGCGTTCATTGAGACCAAACTTGCGGTTCAATACCAAATATACAGCGAATAAGAAGGCAGAAATCGCCGGCAAAACCGAGAGCCAGCCGAAGACACTCCAGCTTGGCTGAATAACGATTACTGTGCCGAGCAGACCGACGAGCACAGCACTCAAGCGGCGCCAGCCCACCTTCTCATTGAGGAAAATCATTGAGAGAACCGTCAGAATGAGCGGTTCAACGAAGAACACAGCCAGTGCATCGGCCAGCGGCATATATTTGACCGCTGTAAAGAAGCACAAGCTACCAAGCGCCAGCAAACAACCGCGAAACAGATTACCCCAAAGATGCTGCGTTTTCAGCCCCAAGCCGCGGCTGAAAATTATAATCGCTGCAAGACTGAGAATGCCCTGCACAAAGAACCGCATAAAACTGATTGTACCGGGAGGAATATTCTCTTCCATCGCCAGCCATTTGCCGGTGGCATCCATCAGCGGCACAATAAGCATGGCACAGATCATGGTAATCATTCCGCGTACATGCGGCTGTAACCGGTTCTGCATTGTCATTCCTCTGCGGTCAAACCGCTTTTACATCAGCTGCTGCGAGCAGCTTCATTGCTTTAAGTGCAAAGTTCTCATCATGGCTTACCCGTTAACGCAACCACTCTCTCCGGCCGCATGTTTTATTGTCCCGCGCCGTCACTTTAAGGCCACAGCAATGAGCCAAAGACTGAAGCGGGATTTGACAATGTCTGTGGAATTGTCCAAACAAAATAAAATCTGCGGACAAGTCTGGATTACCGGCATTTTAATAGGAACGTATAGCGAACCTTTATCGCTTTACTCATTGAAACATGCCAAAATCACGGTGATTCGATTTTCCATAATTCCAGTGCGGTTTTAAAACTCTGAACTGAAGTAACCGCTCTGAAATGTTGTTTTCCCGCATTTATGCGACGCTGAATATATTTATTCAGTTGCAAAATGCTCCGTATCTATTTGAACGAACAGGCCGGCCATTCCACATGGATAATAGCGACGATCTTTTTGCGAATATTCTCAACAATGCACGCGGGCGGCAGGTGTCTCAGCCTGAAGTGCCAACGGATATTGCTGAAACCGTCGCCTCTCCTGTGCCTGTGAGCATGCCGGAAACCACTACGCCTGCTCCGGTAGCACCTGCTATTGAACCTCGTTCAACGGCTTCAGCGCCTGCCGCAGAACTTCGTTCCGCTGCTTCAACACCTGTCGCAGAACTTCGTTCTGCTCCGGCAAACTCTGATGGCAGCGACTACAACGCTTCCGCCATTCGTGTTCTTGAAGGGCTGGAACCGGTTCGCCTGCGTCCGGGTATGTATATCGGTGGTACTGACGAAAAAGCACTGCACCATCTGTTTGCCGAAGTCATCGACAACGCGATGGATGAGGCCGTTGCCGGACACGCCAATTTCATTGATGTGCATCTTGATGCAGAAGGTTTCCTGACTGTCAGCGATAATGGACGCGGCATACCGGTCGAGCTTCATCCGCAGGTACCGGGCAAATCAACGCTTGAAGTGATTATGACCAAGCTTCATGCCGGTGGTAAATTCGATGGCAAAGCCTATGAGACCTCCGGCGGTCTGCATGGTGTTGGTGTCTCGGTGGTCAATGCTCTGTCCGACCTGCTGGAAGTTGAAGTTGCCCGTGCACGCCGCCTCTATCGTCTGCGTTTTTCCCGCGGTCTGCCGCTGGGTGATCTGGAAGAACTCGGTGAAGTACATAACCGCCGCGGAACGCGCGTGCGTTTCCATCCCGATCCCGATATTTTCGGCAAGAATGTCAAGTTCGACCCTGAGCGCCTTTATCGTATGGCGCGGTCAAAAGCCTATTTGTTCGGCGGTGTTGAAATCCGCTGGTCTTGTGATCCGTCCTTGCTTGATCCAAAGAAGGGCATTCCTGACAAAGCTGTTTTCCACTTTCCGGGTGGTCTGAAAGACTTTCTCTCGGCCTCGCTCGGTAAAGAATTTATGGTCACCAGAGAGATTTTCTCCGGTAAGACTGAGAAACAAGGCGGGCATGGTGCCGTTGAATGGGCGATTGCATGGTATGGCGGCGATAGTTTTGTCCATTCCTATTGTAACACCATTCCGACTGGTGAAGGCGGTACGCATGAAGCAGGTCTGCGTCTTGCTTTGACACGTGGGCTGAAAGCTTATGCAGAACTGACCAATAATAAACGCGCCTCAGTCATCACCACGGATGACGTGATGATTTCCGCTGCCGGTATGATGTCGGTGTTCATCCGTGAACCGGAATTTGTTGGCCAGACCAAGGATAAGCTGGCGACAGTTGAAGCGCAGCGTATTGTTGAAAACGCCATCCGCGATCCGTTTGACCATTGGCTTGCAGCCTCCCCGCAGGAAGCGTCGAAGCTGCTTGACTGGGTGGTCGATCGCGCTGAAGAACGTCTGCGTCGTCGTCAGGAAAAAGAAACCACCCGCAAGACCGCAACCCGTAAGTTGCGCCTGCCAGGCAAGCTGGCTGACTGTTCGCAAAATTCCGCAGCCGGTGCAGAATTATTCATCGTTGAGGGTGATTCAGCTGGCGGTTCTGCCAAACAAGCGCGTAACCGTACCAATCAGGCGATTTTGCCTCTACGTGGTAAAATTCTTAACGTAGCGAGTGCCGGACGCGATAAGCTGACGGCCAACCAGCAGATCGGTGATCTGGTGCAGGCGCTCGGCTGTGGTACGCGTAAAAACTATCGTGAAGATGATCTGCGTTATGACCGCATTATCGTGATGACGGATGCTGACGTAGACGGCGCGCATATTGCTTCGCTGCTGATCACCTTCTTCTATCAGGAAATGCCGCAACTTATTACCGGTGGTCACCTGTTTCTTGCGGTGCCACCGCTGTATCGTCTCAGCCAAGGTGGTAAAGTTGCCTATGCCCGTGACGATGCACATAAAGAAGAGCTGATGCGCACTGTCTTTACCGGCAAAGGCAAAGTTGAGCTTGGACGCTTTAAAGGTCTTGGTGAAATGCGTGCAGAGCAGCTTAAAGAAACCACTATGGATCCGAAAAAACGCACTTTGCTGCGCGTGGAGCTCTTTGAAGATGAGCAGGGTTCTACCAAAAATATCGTAGACGATCTGATGGGCACCAAGCCGGAAGCCCGCTTCCGTTTCATTCAGGAAAATGCTGAATTTGTTCAGGAATTGGATATTTAATGCATAAAAAAGCCGGTGACATCACCGGCTTTTTTTATAATTGATGCATGGGTATAGAATACATCAGCCAGTTAGCCCCTGTCTCGGTAACCGGATGCTCGGAATGATGGGCATCCGAACCATTTGCAAATTTCAACAGCGCTCAATAATCATCCAGATCAGGGATACGGCCAAAAGCGATTTTGCCGCCGATATAAGAGCCGGGGGCGATGGACGAGCCGAGACTTAAAGCATCCGAACCGAATTGTTTGCGCACGCGGTCAAGCGTGTCTGATACCTGTTCCCAGCGTTGCTGGCGTTGTTTTTGTTGCGGTTCATCAAACAGGTCGTGACTATCAACAACCTCGCCGGACAGATGATGCAGATAAATATGCACATTCTTGATCCGTCTGAAATCAGTGCCGCGAAATGCCGGATGCATCAGCAACCGCCGATGCAACTGTCCCAGACAGGTGAGAAAACAATGATCATCGCGTGATGGCGGAAAGACGCCCTCAACAGAGATCGATTCCTGTCCTTTTATCCGCCAGCCATAGACCAGAGCACCGGCACGGTAACGTTCTTTACGCAACCGCCGCGAGGCGCTCATACAAAGCAGGCGCGCGCATTGCAGAATTTTATCCGGCTGGCGCCAATCCCGCGGCAGCACGCGGCCATGTCCGAACATCCGGCGCTGCGTTTCCTGCTTCTCAACCGCATAGCCATGCAATCCGGCAATAAAACGCTCACCTTCAACGCTTCCCCAAATTGCCCGTCCTTGTTTCGGGCTGATCCTCCAGAGCTCTTCAACCGTCGTAATACCAGAGCGCAGCAAACGCGCCTCCACACCGGCGGCAATGCCGGGCAGATCACGCAATTGCAGTTTCAGGAAACGGCGTGGAATATCTTCAGGCCGCACAATGACCAAACCGTCCGGCTTGTCGATTTCCGCAGCGATTTTCGCCAGCAACTCATTGGGTGCAACGCCGATGGAGCAGGTCAGTGCAGAGCCGAGCTTTTCACGCAATGCTGCTTTAATCGCCAGTCCCAGAGCCTCGGCCTGACGGGATTCTGAAGGCAGCAACCGGCAAACCAGCTCATCAATCGAGCGCACGTCACCGATCGGTAAAACCGTATCAATAATATCCAGTATCTTATGATGCAGTTTGACATATTCATCCGGCCGCGCCTCAATAATTACGATATCGGGGCAGCGCTCACGCGCTTCGCGTATGGATGTGCCGGTTTTCAAGCCTAGTTTTTTAGCTTCTTTGCTGGCAGCGATAAGGCCGGTAAATTCACTGATATGAGGGACAACACCAACCGGCCGGCCCTGCAAAGCAGGATTCATCTGCTGCTCGGCACTGGCGAAAAAACTGTCAAAATCGAGATAAAGCCGTTCCGGCAGGTCTGGTTTACGCATGGCTTTTGCTCCGTACTAATTACAGAACAAAATAGGAACATTTATTAAATTTAGCAAGCTGATATTACAAATCGGCCTGCATTTTTACCTTTTCCACAACCCGTGCCAGACTGTCAGACCACTCTTCATAACGGCGAATAATCCGGAAACCACATTTCTCATAAAGCCTGATCGCAGGAAGATTGCGCGCATGAGTGCTGATTTCCGCGCTTTTGTAGCCAAGCAGAACGATCTGAGCCAGTAATCCGTCGACCAGTAATGTGCCTATACCCTGCCCGTGGTGCGCGGGATCGATCCAGATATCCGAAATATAGTTCTGATTGGTATCGCGTGCGCCCCACCCGCAGATCACACCATCCTGTTCGACTACAAGAATACAATCTGTGTAATCCTGAACTGAATGCAAAAAAGCCAGTTCAGCGCGTCTGCGCTGATCTGGCTCTTCGGTTTCAAAGCTGAATATATGGGAAGACCATGCATCAGCTCCGATGCGGGCAATAATCGCCAGATCAGCGTTTGTTGCCTGCCGGAGCTGCATGCGTTTTTACCACCAGCGTTTTGCTGTGAAGCTGCCTGCGGCCTGCTCAATCACATGGGCAGCCTGGAACAGTGCTTCTTCTTCAAACGGGCGGCCAATCAGCTGCAGGCCGAGCGGCAAACCATTTTCAGACAGACCGGCAGGTACAGAAATACCTGGCAGACCAGCCATATTCACAGTAACGGTAAAGATGTCATTCAGATACATTTTCACCGGATCAGCAGCCAGCTCTTTATCGCCCAGCTTGAAAGCAGCCGATGGTGTTGCTGGCGTCAGGATAGCATCCACACCTGCAGCAAACACATCTTCAAAGTCTTTCTTGATCAATGTGCGGATTTTCTGCGCCTTAACATAATAGGCGTCATAATAACCGGCTGAAAGCACATAGGTGCCGATCATGATACGGCGTTTAACTTCCGCACCAAAACCTTCTGCACGGGTGTTTTCATACATTTCAACAATGTCTTTGCCCGGCACACGCAGACCATAGCGAACGCCGTCATAACGCGCGAGGTTCGACGATGCTTCAGCAGGAGCAACGATGTAATAAACAGCCAGCGCCTGATCTGTATGCGGCAGAGAAATATCAACAACTTCCGCACCGGCATCTTTCAGCCACTGAACGCCCTGCGCCCAGAGCTTTTCAATTTCGGCAGGCATACCATCAATGCGATATTCACGCGGAATACCGATTTTCATGCCTTTAACGGATTTGCCAAGCGCTGCTTCATAATCAGGAACCGGCAGATCAACAGACGTTGTATCTTTCAGATCAACAGAAGCCATCGACTTCAGCAGAATTGCGCTATCACGAACATCGCGGGCAATCGGACCTGCCTGATCGAGCGAAGATGCGAAAGCAACTGTACCCCAGCGGGAAACACGACCATAGGTCGGCTTGATACCGACAGTACCGGTGAAAGCCGCTGGCTGACGGATCGAGCCGCCAGTATCAGTTGCTGTTGCACCTGCGCACAAACGTGCAGCCACGGCAGCAGCCGAACCACCGGAAGAGCCACCCGGTACAATTTTATCCTCTGAGCCTTCAGCGCGCCAAGGGCTGACAACAGGACCATAATAGGAGGTTTCGTTGGAAGAGCCCATCGCGAACTCGTCCATGTTCAGCTTGCCGAGCATAACCGCGCCGTCTGCCCAGAGATTGGCAGTGACAGTTGATTCATATTCAGGCTTGAAACCATCGAGAATATGCGAGCAAGCCTGTGTATGATCGCCTTTGGTGGCGAACAAATCTTTCACGCCGAGCGGAATACCTTCCAGCGCACCGGCCTCGCCTTTTGCCAGACGCTCGTCAGATGCTTTAGCCATTGTGCGGGCTTTGTCATGGGTGATGCTGACATAAGCATTGAGCGCACCATTGGCAGCATCAATTGCATTGAGGTAAGCATCGGCCAGTTCAGTCGCGGTAAAGGCTTTGGCCTTCAGCTTGTCACGCGCCTCGGCAATGGTGAGTGCGGTTAAATCAGTCATTGTTTAAATCCTGTTCAGGCTTTTCATCTGCCGTTTCCTATTGGAAATCACCGTTTCAAACGGGAGCAACACAGCTCTTGATTAACGGGAAACAGCTATCGGACGGGTGGCGCAGACTATTCGATAACCTTTGGAACCATGAAGAAGTTTTCTTCACTGATCGGCGCATTGGAAACGATTTCCGAAGCAATATTGCCGTCGGACACTTTATCTTCACGCAGGCGCATAGCGGTTGGGATAACCGAAGTCATCGGCTCCACACCGTCAACATTCACTGCATCCAGCGATTGCACAAAGCCCAGAATGACATTGAGTTCACCAGTCATTTTCTCGGCCTGTTCTTCACTGACCGCAATACGGGCAAGATGCGCAACGCGCTTGACTGTAGTTAAATCGACGGACATGTCGTTCTCCGATAAATGCGAAAATGCGGATTTTTCTGCATAAATGCAGTCCGCAAGAAATTTCTCTTGTTCCGGCTATAACCCTGCACCAGCTCAAGTGCAATATTGGTCTGAAATTTTAGGTCTATTGCAAGACCCAAAACTATAGATTTCCGCTCTGGCGGTGTCTGATTTGTAAAATAATCAATGCCATTACAGGAAACAGAATGCAAACAGCTGTCACTACCCCTGGCATGAGACTTTGTGTCAGTCCTGAGATAATCACGTGGCTTGTAGCATTCAGCATCATAGTCCATGCAAATATGCGCAGAATAATTATACTGCTTTTTTCTGACAACCATATCGAGACGACCGCAATTAACATTATCAAAACAGTTAAGATTGCAATACTGACCACAAAGCGCTGTGGTGGCATAATCGCTGCCATCCACGTTGATGAAGATTGTCGGGCACTCCAATACGGCAACCCACACCATAACTCTTCAAAATTATGAAGCGCAAATGCAATGAAAGCTACGCCCCATAAGATTTGTAATGATGATTTGGTTTGCTTCAAACACCTGCCTCTTAGTCGGAAACATCTATTTTATATAAGGTCGTTTTTAAACTTTAAAACTGCCGCCAACATCCAGCACTGCAACTTTTGTACCGCATTTTTCCATACCTTTTACAAAATTATCTGCGGTCGCATCAAGCAAACCGAAGGTACCGAAATGGCACGGGATTGCGATTTTGAGCGTCGGGAAGTAACGCTGGCAAGCCAGTGCAGCCACCGCCCCACCCATTGTAAAACGATCACCGACCGGCACCAAAGCAATATCCGGCTGATGCAGTTCATTAATCAGCGCCATATCCGAGAAAATATCCGTATCGCCCATATGATATAGTACCGGCTTATCCTCGAAATGGAACACCAGCCCATTCGGGTTACCAAGAGAATGGGAAACACCGTCTTCTGTCAGGGTGGCCGAAGAATGTAGCGCATTCACAAAGGTCACTGAAAAACCGTTGTGAAAGACTGTACCGCCGGTATTGCCCGGATCTACTTTTTCCACGCCGCGATGCGCCAGCCAGTCACAGAGATCAGCATTGGCGATCACTGTCGCACCTGTTTCTTTGGCAATACGGATCGTATCGCCAACATGGTCGCCGTGACCATGGGTCAGCGCAATATGTGTCACGCCTTTAGTCACTTCAGCAAAATCCAACATGGAACCGGTCGGGCTCTGGCTGATAAAAGGGTCAATCAGAATTGTCGCCTGCGAGGTTTCAACGCGAAAAGCAGAATGGCCGAGCCAGGTTATGTTCATGATATTCCCTTTGCCGATGCATATTGGTATAGGCACAGTTATGACGCACTGCGCTGTCTTTGCAATATACTACACGACATTACCGGATCGGAAAAACGAGATATGGCTGTATCAACAATTGAAGAGCTTGTAACAAGCTTGAGCTACGGGCAACTTGTCGCCGGTCTTGATCTGGGCACCAAAACAATCGGGATTGCCGTTTCCGACCTTGGCATGTCATTTGCGCATCCGCGTCCTGTTTTAAAACGCCGCAAATTTACGCTGGATGCAGAGGAACTGCTGGAACTGTTGCAAAAAGAAAAAGTTGCAGCGGCCGTTATCGGCCTGCCGGTCAATATGGACGGTTCTGAAGGCCCGCGCGTGCAAGCTACAAAAGCCTTTGTGCGCAATATGGAAAAGCTCACCGATATTCCGTTTATCTATTGGGATGAGCGTCTTTCAACTGTTGCGGCAGAACGCGCTTTGATCGGCATGGATGTTTCGCGCGCCAAACGGGCGGAGCGGATTGATTCCGCCGCCGCCTCATTCATCTTACAAGGTGCGCTGGATCGACTACACATGCTGCGCCGCGACGAAGAGCAGGATTAATCCACTTGTTGGCTGCCAGCCATTGCTTGTGCAATCAGATGGTAATCATGCGTAGTAATTTCCAGCAACCCGAAGCGAAACGGATAAGCCCAATTTGATTTGCCTCGAGTGAGTTCTAACTGGTCTAACAGAGGGCGAATAGGAATGATCATTGTATCACTCCATTGCACATCGCGGCGATAGGGGAGAAACCCTGCCCCATATCAACCTGATAAACACCATCACCACAAATCACACCCTGCGCCGTAAAAGACCGTAATTTGTCTTTATCGCCCATGGTTTGCGCAGGCGAGTAATAGACCACACCGTCTCCCAGCTTTACCCTACGCAGAGGTGCAGATTTGCCATGACAAACCTGCATATAGCCTTCTGCCCGTCCGCGCTGCACATGATCCGCGCTGGCAATTGCAAGCCAGTATTTCCGCCCGCGCTCGGTCATTCTGGATCCAGCGCATAGACACGCAGACGATGACCGTCCAGATCAGCGATCACAAAAGACCAGCCGAAATCTAATTGCGCAGGTGCCATCAGAATATCGGCCTTCAGATCGCGCCATTTCGCATAAAGGGCATTCACCGCATCCCGTGTTTCTACCCGCATGGAAAATTCACAGCCGCCACCAATATTCGCCGGTGCAGGCTGAACCGTGTGCTTTGACCAGAGTGCCAGTTTCAAACCGGAATGCAGAACAAATAGCACAAAGGTCGGAGATTGCTCGACCGGCTGAATACCAAACAGGTCAGTGTAAAATGCGGCACTTGCTTCTGGTTTTGCTACATACAGCATCAGATTATCGGGATGGTTCATCTTATAACTCCTTTACTTGATGCAAAAGAATATGAACTGGCAATGTGTCAGTTTCTGTCAGCAGTGTTTAAAAATCGCGCGTAATATTCTGCGATTTACGCCAGTCTTTCAGCAGGTTTTGCCGTGAGCGAGGATAGCGCCCCTCTAAAATTGTCAGCGATTGAATACGATCAGTGCGAAAATGCCGGAAATCCTGCCGCAACTCGCACCAGCCAAGCACAACCTGCACCTGATCGAAAAAACCAAGCCCGAAAGGCCAGATAATGCGTTGCGATGTTTGTCTGTCAGCATCGGCATAATGCAGTTCCAGTCTGGATTGATGGCGGATTGCCAGCCGGATTTGCGCCAAGATATCAGGATCAACCGGAACAGGCTTCTCTGCATTCAAAGATGGCCCCACAAGCAGCGTAGAAGCCTCAAGGTCATCGCGTAAAGCTGTTGGTAAGACGGCTGCAATCTTGGCCAGTGCATTGCGCGCTGCCTGCGCCATTTGTGTATCATGGCGTGTTGTCACCCAACGCGAGCCCAGCACCAGAGCTTCGATCTCCTCCTGAGAGAACATCAGTGGCGGCAGGGTAAAACCGGCACGCAACACATAGCCGATACCGGCCTCGCCTTCGATCACAGCGCCTTGTGCCTGTAAACTGGCAATATCGCGATAGAGTGTACGCAGGCTAATGCCTAACTCTGCCGCCAAATCCTGCCCGCTGACCGGATGCCGGTGACGGCGCAGAATTTGCAAAAGCTCCAGCAGACGCTCCGAACGCGACACCGTGGTTTACTCCTGCGGATAAAGCGCATTGATAATACCCAATGCATCATGTCGGGCATCAATCATGCCATAGGTTGTGCGCCATTGCCCGCCAAGGCGGGTCTCGATAAAGGCATCCGCAATATGATCTGCGCCAAGCTCTTTCAGGCAAGCCGCACTGGCCGCCAGCGCCATTTGCTCTGTGAGCATCCGCGCGGCACCCTCGTCAGTCATTGTCACCTGCATCGCAGCACGCAACACGGCAACTGTGCCCTGACCACGGCGACCAAGCTGTGTGCCGATCCATTCCAGCACATCGTCAAACAGGCGCGGCGCACGGTGCAACACACGCACGATATCCAGCGCCATCACATTGCCGGAACCCTCCCAGATCGCATTGACCGGAGCCTCACGGTAAAGTCGTGCCAGCGGGCCTTCTTCGACATAGCCATTGCCGCCGATACATTCCATTGCCTCATAAAGCAGCGACGGCGCGATCTTTGCCACCCAATACTTAACCACAGGCGTCATAACCCGAGCAAAGGCAGCTTCCATACGATCATTGGCCGCCATATCAAAAGCACGGGCAAGACGCAGTGACAAAGCTGTTGCAGCCGCAACATCCAGCGACATATCAGCCAGCACACGCTGCATCAGCGGCTGATTAATCAGCGGTACACCGCCTGTCTGTCTGTGACGCGCATGATGAACCGCCTCACTCATACCGGCTCGCATCAGACCGGCTGATGCGACTGCGCAATCCAGACGGGTCAACGTCACCATATCAATAATGGTTTTCACACCCTGTCCCGGCTCACCAACCATCTGACCGAGTGCATTTTCAAACTGCACCTCGGAAGAGGCATTGGAACGGTTGCCGAGTTTATCTTTCAGGCGCTGGAAGCGGAAACCATTGCCGCTGCCATCAGACAGCAGGCGCGGCACCAGAAAGCACGACAGGCCGGATTGATTGTCACCAGCTACCTGCCCATTGGCCTGTGCCAGCACCATGAAAGCATCGGACATCGGTGCAGACATAAACCATTTATGGCCATTGAGACGGTAAACACCATTACCGGCATGATCGGCGCGGGTGGTATTGGCACGAACATCGGTGCCGCCTTGTTTTTCCGTCATGCCCATGCCAATCGTCAAACCGGCTTTTTTAACTGGAGGCTTATTGGATGCGTCATATTTGCGGGTAAGGATACGCGGTGACCACTCGTCATAAAGTGCCGGAGAGGTCATGAGCACGGCAAGCGAAGCGCTGGTCATGGTCAGCGGGCAGAGATGGCCGCATTCCAGTTGCGCTGTCAAATAAAAGCGTGTGGCGCGCGCCTGATGACGGCGACCCGATTCCGGTGACTGTTGCGGGCTATTTTCCCAGATTGAAGAATGCAGACCATGTGCAACCGAGCGGCGCATCAAAGCGTGATAGGCCGGATGATATTCCACCTGATCAATGCGATTGCCCAGACGATCATGGGTTTGCAGGCGCGGCACTTCGGAATTGGCAAGACGCGCCATTTCCTGCGCATCACTCGAGAGCACAAAACGGCCGGTCTGTTCGAGTTCTTTTTGCAGCGTTTCAGGAAAGCGCGCTGCACATTGCAACAGCAGCGGATCGCTCAAATAGGCATTATATTGTGGTGCGGCCTGCCCGTTCAGATTTTTAGTCACGGAATATGGAGACGAATCCGGCGCATAATTGGTACGCTGCGGCACCTGATTGGTCACTTCAGAAACGTCTACAGGAGTGTTAACCGACATATTCCATCCATTTAGCCGGAGATTTCAGCCGCCGGTTTTATATTTAAAATTCATACGCGAATCTCTAATATTCGCCTTGTCCCATTGTTTGCGGCAAAATTATAAATATCCCCTCAATAATCTGTCTTTTTTTGTTACCCTTATTCGACAAAGCCATAAAAGCATATATAAGGCCGCAAACAAGTTTTTACTGAAAACAGATTTAGGGAATAGCTGTGATGACAGAACAATCTCCCTCGCCCCTTTTTCCCCACCGCCATTTGCTCGGGATTAAAGATCTTTCTCCTCTTGATATAAATATCCTGCTCGATCTGGCAGACAGTGAAGTCGCCGTATCACGCCAGCCGCAAAAAAAGAAAACGATCTTAAGCGGCCGCACGCAGATTAATCTGTTTTTTGAAAACTCCACCCGCACACAATCATCCTTTGAACTGGCTGGCAAACGCCTCGGTGCCGATGTGATGAATATGTCTGTCGGCAATTCTTCGGTCAAAAAGGGTGAAACGCTGATTGATACAGCAATGACCCTCAATGCGATGCAACCGGATATTCTGGTGATCCGTCACGCATCTGCCGGTGCCGCCGCATTGCTCGCGCAAAAAGTCGGCTGCTCCGTGGTCAATGCCGGTGACGGCGCGCATGAACACCCGACACAGGCGCTGCTTGATGCACTGACTATTCGGCGCGCTAAAGGCAAAGTCGGCCGCCTGATCGTGGCAATCTGCGGTGACGTGCTGCATTCGCGTGTGGCGCGCTCCAATATTCTGCTGCTCAATGCGCTGGGCGCACGGGTGCGGGTGATTGCACCTTCCACTCTGCTGCCATCCGGCATTGAAAACATGGGCGTTGAAGTCTTCAACTCCATGAAAGAAGGTCTGAAAGACGCCGATGTGGTGATGATGCTGCGCTTGCAGCGCGAGCGTATGAGCGGCTCTTTCGTGCCCTCAGTGCGTGAATATTTCCACTTTTACGGGCTGGATAAAGAAAAGCTCAAATATGCAAAGCCTGACGCCTTGGTGATGCATCCGGGTCCGATGAACCGCGGCGTGGAAATTGCCTCGGATATTGCTGACGGCCCGCAAAGCGTGATCCAGCAACAGGTAGAAATGGGCGTCGCTGTCCGCATGGCTGTGATGGAAGCGCTGCTTGATCCCCGACGAAATCCTGAAAACTTTGATGGTGTTGGAGCCTGATGATGAGCACTACAGTTTACACCAATGCCCGCATCATTGATCCTTCGCGTAAACTCGATGAAAACGGCACGCTGATCGTTCAGGACGGCGTTATTATTGCCAGCGGTGCAGATGCCAACAATCAGGGCACACCGGAAGGTGCGGAAATCATTGACCTTAATGGTAATGTACTGATCCCGGGTCTGGTTGACAGCCGTGTGTTTATCGGTGAACCAGGTACAGAACACCGTGAAACCATTGCCTCGGCCAGTCAGGCTGCTGCTGCCGGTGGTGTAACGTCTATGATTATGATGCCGGATACCGATCCGGTGATTGATAATGTGGCACTGGTCGAATTCGTGAAACGGACTGCCCGCGACACGGCGATCGTCAATGTCCATCCGGCTGCGGCCATCACCCGCGGCTTACTGGGTGAGGAAATGACCGAAATGGGTCTGCTCCGTGAAGCCGGTGTGGTTGCCTTTACTGAAGGCCGCAAATCTCTGGCTAATACATTGTTGCTGCGCCGTGCGCTGACCTATGCCAAAGATTTCGGCGCCGTTATTGCCCATGAAACCATGGATCCGTATCTCGGCGGCGGCGCGATGAATAGCGGGCTTTTTGCCAGCTGGCTCGGCCTGTCGGGCAGCCCGCGTGAAGCAGAAGTCATCCCGCTTGAGCGCGACCTACGTCTGGCAAGCATGACCGGCGGTCACTATCACGCCGCGCAAATTTCTTGTGATATGTCGGTGCAGGCTTTGCGCCGCGCCAAAGAAACCAACACAAAAGTCAGCGCTGCCGTTTCCATCAATCATTTATCACTCAATGAAAATGATATTGGCGAATATCGTACCTTTTTCCGTCTTTCCCCGCCGCTGCGCGATGAAGACGACCGTCAGGCGATGATTGAAGCTGTGCGCAACGGCACAGTTGATGTGGTTGTCTCTGCCCACAATCCGCAGGATGTGGACACCAAACGCCTGCCTTTTGCCGATGCTGAAGCCGGTGCGATCGGACTGGAAACACTGCTTGGCGCAGCGCTTCGTCTCTATCACAATGAATCTCTGACCCTGATGCGCCTGATTGAAGTGCTTTCCACTGCTCCGGCCAAGCTCTATGGCCTTGATGCCGGTACACTCAAAGTTGGTGCAAAGGCTGATTTTGCTGTGGTTGATCTCTATGAACCATGGGTCGTGAAGGCTGATGAATTGCGCTCTCTCTCGAAAAACAGCTCTTTTGAAGATGCTAAATTTCAGGGTCGCGTGATCCGCACAGTCGTCAACGGCAAAACGGTCTATGCATTATAAATATTGTTTTGATGCGGATTTTATGCCTAATTTCACTTGTCTCTGTGAAGGGACGCGCAATTTCGAGGGGATACTATGCTTGAACCACTGATTATCACCGGCGGCGTTGCTGGCATTTTTGCGGCGCTGATTTTTGGCTATCTGCTTGGTTCAATTCCCTTTGGCCTGCTGCTGACCCGCATGGCTGGTCTGGGCGATGTGCGCTCCATCGGCTCCGGCAATATCGGCGCGACCAATGTACTGCGTACCGGCAACAAAAAAATTGCTGCCGCAACCCTGCTTTGCGATATGCTCAAAGGCACAATTGCCGTGCTGGTTGCCGCCTATTTCGGTCGTGATTATGCGCTTGCTGCCGGTCTCGGGGCTTTTCTCGGCCATCTATTTCCGGTCTGGCTTGGTTTTAAAGGCGGTAAAGGCGTTGCCACCTATCTCGGCATTTTGCTGGGTCTGGTCTGGCCGGGTGCATTGGTTTTTGCAGCAGTATGGATCATTGTTGCGCTTCTCACCCGCTACTCATCGCTCTCAGCGCTGATTGCCAGCATCGTAGTGCCGGTATCCATTCTCTATCTCGGCCTGACAAAAACCGCACTGCTATTTGCCATTCTCACTGTGATTGTTTTCATCAAACACCGTGAGAATATCAAGCGGTTACTCAGCGGAACTGAAACCAAGATAGGATCAAAATAAATGATCAGGGAGACGGGTTCGCAATCAAAAGGAATTCGTCTCTCAGACCAGCAGAGACTCAACTGGCTGCGGCTTATCCGCAGTGACAATGTCGGGCCTGCCAGTTTTCGCGATCTGATCGCCTATTGCGGCAGCGCTGCTGCCGCATTGGAGCGCCTGCCCCAACTGGTGCGCTCTACAGCTAAACGCCCGCTCCGTATCCATAGCCAGCAAGACGCTGAACAGGAACTGGAAGCGATTGATCGCGCCGGTGCCAGATTGATCGGCATGGGTGAACCGGACTATCCTCAATATTTACGGCAAATGCTCAATCCACCGCCAATCGTGACTGTGCTTGGTGATACGCAGCTTTTCTGCAAGCCGCCGGTCGCCATTGTTGGCGCACGCAATGCCTCCGCTACAGCCTGTGCCTTCACGAGCCAGCTGGTGCGCGATCTCGGCCAATCCGCTTTTTCCATTGTTTCAGGCTTCGCAAGGGGCATTGATACGGCTGCCCACAAAGCCAGCTTAGAGACCGGCACAATTGCTGTGCTTGCCGGTGGCTTGAACCGCCCTTATCCGCCGGAGAATATGCCGCTACTCGATCAAGTCATTGATAATGGCGGGATCATCATTTCAGAAATGCCGTTCGACTGGGTGCCACGGGCGCAGGATTTTCCGCGCCGTAATCGTATCATTGCCGGTTTGTCTCTCGGTCTTGCCGTGATCGAAGCGGCACAGCGCTCCGGCTCACTCATCAGCGCAAGACTGGCGGGTGAAATGGGTAGACTGGTTTTTGCAGTCCCCGGCTCACCGCTTGATCCGCGCGCCAGTGGCACCAATACGCTGCTGAAAAATGGTGCGATCATGCTCACGCAAGCGCAGGATATCTTTGACGCATTGGCACCGATGCTGCGAAAGGACGGTACGGCACCGCAACAGGCCGGTTTTGTTTTCACAGAAGATTCTGCACAAATTCTCGCGCAAGCTGCACCGCTTTCTTTTGAAACATCGAATAACCAGCCAAACGGCAGCGCTGATATTGAGCGTATCCGCAATGCCCTCAGCAGCACGCCCGCCTCAGTGGATGCAATTATCCGCCATACGGCATTAACACCGTCTGCCGTGCATCTGGCTTTGCTGGAGCTTGACCTTGCCGGTCAGTTACAACGCAGCAATGACGGGCTGATAGCTCTTTTGCCGACATAAAGAGGCTATTTTTCAGTTTCGGGTCGGTTGCCCGAATTATGAACGCAGAACATCTGAAACTTCCACCCATGCCATCTCAATAAAATAGGCAAGCATCGGATAGTGGTTGTTCTGGGCGATCTGACGCAGCTGTAACAATAAATCATGAACATAAATCAGCTCTTGATAAGCCTGTTCTTTACTTTCCTTCATAACCATACTCTCGCCTATACGAATACAATAATAAGCCGGATGAAAATTTATTTTTAGGCAAATTGAATAAAAACAGAGTGCTGCCGCTAGCTATAAATTCAACCTAAGATTACATAATAACTATTGTCAACCTGTCGTTGTTTTGCGTAAAAAACAGTGTTTGCTCTTGACCAATCTGCTTTCGCTGTTCATTTGAATGAGAACAATCCTGCCAGCATGATGATTTTCAGCACTTGATTTTCAACACTGGCGCAATCCGGGCATATCCGGCTGTGTACGTTAATCTGGACCCGCAATATGAATGTCGTTGTCGTTGAATCGCCCGCCAAGGCCAAAACAATTAATAAGTATTTAGGCTCAGACTATAAGGTTCTGGCGTCTTTTGGTCATGTCCGCGATTTGCCGGCAAAAGACGGTTCTGTACGCCCTGACGAAGATTTTGCCATGAGCTGGGAGGTTGATGCGGCCTCTTCCAAACGCCTTTCCGAGATCGCCAAGGCGCTCAAGGAAAGTGACAGTCTGATTCTGGCAACGGATCCGGATCGCGAAGGTGAAGCCATTTCATGGCATGTGCTGGATGTGCTGCGTCAGAAAAAAGTGCTCGGCTCCAAGCCGGTCAAACGTGTAGTGTTCAACGCCATTACCAAAAACGCTGTTCTGGAAGCGATGGCCAATCCGCGTGAGATCGACGTGCCACTGGTCGACGCTTATCTGGCACGCCGTGCGCTCGATTATCTGGTAGGCTTTACACTGTCGCCGGTTCTGTGGCGCAAATTGCCGGGTTCGCGCTCAGCTGGTCGGGTGCAGTCCGTAGCCCTGCGCCTTGTCTGTGACCGCGAAACCGAAATTGAACGCTTTATCCGTGAAGAATATTGGAATATTGCGGCCCTGCTCCAGACACCACGCAGCGATAATTTCACTGCACGTCTGACTGTTGTTGACGGCAAGAAACTCGGCAAGCTGGACATCAAGAACGAAGAGCAGGCAACCGGCATCCGCACCATGTTGGAAGGCGCAAGCTTCAACGTCATGAGCGTTGATGCCAAGCCAACCAAACGCAATCCGGGCCCGCCATTCACCACCTCCACCTTGCAGCAGGCCGCCAGTGGTCAGCTCGGTTTCTCGGCATCGCGTACCATGCAGGTCGCGCAGCGCCTTTATGAAGGTATTGAGCTTGGCGGAGAAACCACCGGTCTGATCACCTATATGCGTACCGATGGTGTGCAGATGGCACCGGAAGCGATTACTGCTGCCCGCAAAGCCATTGGCCAGACTTTCGGTGATAATTACGTGCCGGAAAAGCCGCGCTACTACTCCACCAAAGCCAAGAATGCGCAGGAAGCGCACGAAGCGGTGCGTCCGACTGACTTCAACCGTCATCCGAAAGAAGTGCGCAAATATCTCGATGAAGATCAGGCACGCCTGTATGAGCTGATCTGGAAACGCGCAATTGCCAGCCAGATGCAGCCTGCGGATATTGAGCGCACAGCTGTCGATATCGAAGCCAAGAACGGCGCCCGTTCGGCGACATTGCGTGCCAATGGCTCTGTTGTTCGCTTCAACGGCTTTCTTGCGGCCTATACGGATCACCGCGAAGAAGAAGATGAGGACGAGGACGGCGCACGTCTGCCGCAGATCAATGCCGGTGAGACACTGAAGCGTGAGAAAATCGATGCAACCCAGCATTCGACTGAACCACCACCGCGCTATTCCGAAGCTTCGCTCATCAAACGCATGGAAGAGCTTGGCATTGGCCGTCCTTCCACCTATGCGGCAACGCTCAAAACCCTGAATGACCGTGAATATGTCACTATGGATAAGCGCAAGCTGATTCCGCAGGCTAAAGGTCGCTTAGTAACAGCGTTTCTTGAAAGCTTCTTCGAGCGTTATGTGGAATATGATTTCACCGCAAGTCTGGAAGAAAAGCTCGATCTGATTTCCGACGGCAAGCTGGCATGGAAAGACGTGCTGCGTGATTTCTGGAAAGATTTCTCCGGTAATGTCGACAGTACCAAAGAACTGCGCGTTACCAATGTGCTGGATGCGCTTAATGAGCAACTTTCTGCCCTTGCCTTCCCTGACCGTGGCGATGGTATGGATCCGCGTATCTGCCCGACCTGTGGCGAAGGCAATCTGTCACTGAAACTCGGTAAATATGGCGCGTTTGTCGGTTGCTCCAACTATCCTGAATGTAAATTCACCCGCCAGCTTGGCACTGAGGGTGAAGGCGATGCAGCCGGTGCTTCTGATGAGCCGAAGGTGCTTGGTCAGGATCCGGCAACAGGTGAAGATATTACTGCGCGTACCGGTCGTTTTGGCCCGTATATTCAGCGCGGCGAAGGCAAAGAAGCCAAGCGTTCAAGCCTGCCGAAAGGCTGGAGCTTAAGCGAGCTTGATCTGGAAAAAGCGCTAAAGCTGATTAACTTGCCGCGCGATGTGGGGCCGCATCCTGAAAGCGGTAAGATGATCACCGCAAGTCTCGGTCGTTATGGCCCTTATATTGCCCATGACGGCGCATTCGCCAATGTGGACAGCATTGAGGATGTGTTTGAAATCGGCATCAACCGTGCAGTGACTGTGCTGGCAGAAAAAGCTGCGAAAGGTGGTCGTACCCGCGCTACTCCGGCAGCTTTGGCAACGCTTGGCGATCATCCGGACGGCGGCTCGATTACTGTTCGGGACGGTCGCTATGGCCCTTATGTCAATTGGGGCAAGGTCAATGCCACGCTGCCAAAAGGCAAAGATCCGGCAACAGTAACAATGGAAGAAGCGCTTGAGCTGATTAAAGCCAAGGGTGGTTCTGCCAAGAAGACCACGAAGAAAGCCGCACCTAAAAAAGCAGCGGCTCCGAAGAAGACAGCAGCGGCTAAAAAGACAACCAAAGCGGATGCGAATGATGCAGATGCTGAAACAAAACCGGTGAAAAAGGCAGCAGCCAAAAAACCGGCAGCGAAAAAGCCTGCAACCAAAGCAGCCGCCAAACCTAAAAAAGCGGATGCGGCTGAATAAGCACCACATAACTTAGAGCGACCTTTATGTGCGAAGTCTGGCACACAGCGCTCTAAAGAACAAAGGGCACCATATCCGTTATGGTGCCCTTTTTATTTGGTTGAACTTTGCTTTTGACCGATGTTTTCCCATTTTACTCCGGCGCAAGCAAATGTTTCCATTTTGTGCTGAAATGCTTTAAAGAGTTTTCAGGACTTTATGAAAAGTAAATATTAAGGATGACCGGATTGGCTCGCAGAATAGACCCTTCTTCTGACCGTAACAGCGGCTCAGGCACACAGAAAAACCAGAAGGGTGCAAAAAACAACAAGACCTTTTCCGGTAAAACCAAAGTGAAGCCGCTTTCAGAGGCCTATCTTCCTACCAAGGAAGATATTCTCACTTTTATCACCGAAAATCCTGACCGCGCTGCCAAGCGTGATATTGCCAAGGCGTTTAACCTTAAAGGCGATGCACGCATCTATCTCAAAGATATCCTTCGCGAGCTGGCTAATGACGGACAAGTTGAAAAGCGTGCCAAAAAGCTCTCCCGCCCGAACACTTTGCCACCGATTGCTTCGCTGACGATTACCGGCCGCGATAATGATGGCGGTCTGATTGCCCGCCCGATCGAATGGAGTGGCGAAACGGCTGCACCACTGGTACTCCTGCGCCGTACACACAAAGATAAAGGTCCGACGGTTGGGGTCGGCGATCAGATTTTGGCGAAGATTTTTGCCAATTCTGACAAGGGCGGCGTGCCTTATACCGGTCGCGTGATCAAAAAACTGGAAAAGCGCGATAATGCTGTGCTTGGCATTTTGCGCCAGTTGCAGAGCGGCGAATATCGTCTTGAACCGGTGAATCGCAAACAGACTGAAGTCAGCATTGATGCCGAGCATCTCAATGGTGCCAAATCCGGCGATCTGGTAGAAGTGATCCCGCATCAGAAAAGTCGTTTTGGCCTGCCGCAAGGCAAGATTGAACAGGTAATCGGTTCCATCAGCAGTGAAAAAGCGCTGTCGATGATTGCTATTCACGAATATGAAATTCCGCATATCTTCCCTGAAAAGGCCATTGAGCAGGCAGAAAACGCCAAACCTGCCACGATGAGCCATCGCGAAGACTGGCGCTCATTGCCATTGGTCACCATTGATCCGGTTGATGCCAAGGACTACGATGATGCGGTGTTTGCAGAACCGGACACAGACCCGAACAATGAAGGCGGCTTTGTCATTGTCGTCGCCATTGCGGATGTCAGCTATTATGTACCGCACGGCTCAGCGCTCGATCATGAAGCGTTGAAACGCGGCAATTCGGTCTATTTCCCTGATCGCGTGGTACCGATGTTACCGGAGCGCATTTCCAACGATCTTTGCTCGCTGCGTGAAGGTGTTGACCGCCCTGCAATGGCGGTACGTATTATTATCGGGGCAGACGGACGTAAACGGTCGCACAGCTTCCACCGTATCATGATGCGCTCGATTGCCCGCCTCGCCTACCAACAGGCGCAGGCAGCGATTGACGGCGCTCTGGACGAGAAGACCGAACGCGTCATTGATATCAGCCTGAAGCCACTGTGGAAGGCCTATGCTGCGCTTAAAAAAGCGCGTGACAAGCGCGAGCCGCTGGAACTTGATCTGCCGGAGAAGAAGCTGATCCTCGACGATCAGGGACAAGTTCTGAAAGTGGTCGTGCCTGAACGCCTTGATGCGCATAAACTCATTGAAGAGTTTATGATTCAGGCTAACGTCGCCGCCGCTGAAGTGCTGGAAGCCAAAAACCAGCCGCTGATCTATCGTATTCATGATGTCCCGTCATTAGCGAAGCAGGAATCCTTACGCGATTTCCTCAAAACACTTGAGATCAGCCTTGCCCGTGGTGCGGAACTGCGCCCGGGTCAGTTCAACGGTATTCTGTCCCGTGTCAAAGGCACAGATCACGAAGAACTGGTCAATCAGGTGGTATTGCGCTCCCAGAGTCAGGCGGAATATAACACCGAAAATATCGGTCATTTCGGGCTGAATTTGCGCCACTACGCGCATTTCACCTCGCCTATTCGCCGCTATGCCGATCTGATCGTTCATCGCGCGCTGATCCGCGCACTCAATCTTGGGCCAGATGGTCTGAGCAATGATGAAGTTGGTGAATTGCCAGCCATTGCCCAGTCGATTTCCCAGACAGAACGCCGTGCTATGCTGGCAGAACGTGAAACGACGGATCGTCTGATTGCCCATCATCTGGCCGAACAGGTTGGCAGCGAGTTTCAGGCACGCGTACAAGGTGTGACCAGAGCCGGTCTGTTTGTGACCCTTGCGACATATGGCGCCGATGGCTTTATTCCCATTTCCACTTTGGGTCGGGAATATTATCACTATGATGAGGCCGGTCACTCGGTCGCCGGCGAACGCTCAGGCAAAGGCTATCGTCTCGGTGACAGTGTGGAGGTAAGACTGGTTGAAGCACAACCGGTTGCCGGTGCGCTACGTTTTGAAATGCTGACTGAACCGCGTTTGCTGCCTGCATCCTTGCAATCGCACCATAAAGCTACCAAATTTAGCCGTAACACGGGAAAATCCCGTAGTGGCGGTCCCGCTAAAGGCAAACCATCCCATATTTCGCGCAAAAGCAAAAGATAACCCAGAACTGATGTCGGGGAGACAATGATGAGCAGCGATCAGACAATATCACAGACGGAACCCCAAATTTTCGGTGGAGACACTAAAAAATCTACCCGTGTGCCGCGCCCGTTGGGGCAAGCCATGCAACGTGGTTTCCTCTGTCGCTGCCCCAATTGCAACGATGGCAAGCTGTTCCGTACATTCTTACGTCCTGTTGCCAATTGCTCCGTCTGTGATGAAGACTTTACACCGCAACGCGCGGACGATCTTCCAGCCTATCTGACTGTGCTGATTGTCGGCCATGTGGTGATTGCGCTGTTCATGATGGTTGAAACCATGGGCGGTCTGTCGCTCTGGGGGCATCTGGCGATTTGGGGGCCGGTTACTATTCTGATGTCGCTGGCTCTGCTGCAACCAATCAAAGGCGCGACCATCGGCCTGCAATGGGCACTCTACATGCATGGCTTTGATAAAGAGAGCCAGCAGGAATATATCTGACGCAAATGTCTGATCGTATTCCGGAAGACGATTTAATCGCAATGTATAACGCTGAAGATGCGGCTGCTACCCGACGTAGAAAAGCCGCATCTGGCAGCGTGATCCGTCCTAAAGACGCAGCTTCCCTCATCCTCATCGACCGTAACAGCAAAGAACCGCGCATCCTGATGGGACGACGCGCTCGCGCCATGCAGTTTATGCCGGATGTCTTTGTGTTTCCAGGCGGCGGCACCGATGCACAGGACGGCAAAATCACTGCCGCCAACCATCTCAGGCCGCAAGATGAAGAAAAACTGCTGGCAGGTCTTGGCACTCGTGCCAGTACACAGCGCGCCCGTGCTTTAGCTATGACTGCGATCCGCGAGACCTATGAGGAAACCGGCCTGCTGCTCGGCACCCCTCACAGTGAGGCTCAGACGCACCCGTGGGATGGTTTTGCTCAGATGCAGCACTTGCCCGATTTATCGCAGCTTCGCTATGTGGCACGCGCAATTACGCCGCCCGGTCATAGCCGCCGCTATGATGCGCGATTCTTTGCCAGTTTTCTTGATGAGCTTAGTCCGGCAGTGAAAAGCTCCGGCCTCATTCCCGCTGACATCAGCCTTACAGAATCACCGGTCTATAGTGAGCCGGAATTATCTGATTTGAAATTTGTGAGCTTTGCGGAGGCTTTTAATCTCAATATTGCAGCGATTACGCGCATTATTTTACGGGATATTGAAAAACTCCTGCTCGAAGACATGAGTTTGTCGTCTATATATCCGGTTCCGCTCTATCGTAAACGGCATGGCCGTCATGTCCGTGAGGTGATTTAAATTACATGCAGCAAGACCATCTTCCATCTGAAGTCGCATCAGAAGTGATTCAGCCAACACAGTGGCGCTCACTCGGTGCAGCAATTGCAACAATCAGTGCCGTGGGTGCCGCAATCGGCCTTGGCATTCCACTGCTGAGTGTGCTTCTGGAAAGCCGTGGTTATTCGGCAAGTATCATCGGTGCCAATACAGCTGTCGCCGGTCTGGCCTCGCTGTTTGGTGCCGCACTTTCTGCGCGCATTGGTTCATATCTTGGCGTTGCCCGCTCTATGATGCTGATGCTGCTAATCAGTGGCCTGTCGTTCCTCGGTTTCTATCTGTTTCCGGATATCATTGCATGGTTCGCTCTGCGCGTGTCGCTGCATTTCGCCCTCACCGTGCTGTTTGTGCTGTCGGAATATTGGGTTAACACCTCTGCCCCGCCTGCTAAGCGCGGGTTGGTGCTTGGTATTTACGCCACCTGTCTGTCGCTCGGCTTTGCCGTAGGGCCGTGGCTGTTCTCAATTATCGGCAGTGGCGGCTTTACACCTTTTGGTATCGGCATGGTGATTATTGCGCTTGCAGTCATTCCGGTCATGATTGCCAGAAAAGACAGCCCTGAATTTGAAGAAGGCGAACACGTCCCGTTTCTGCCTTATATTTTCATCGTTCCTGCGGCGACCATGGCAGTCTTTGTCTATGGCGCGGTGGAAACCGGCGGCTTTGCGTTGTTCCCTGTCTTTGGCACGCGTGTCGGTCTCAATGAGGGTGATGCGGCGCTACTGCTCACTATGGTCGGCCTTGGCAATGTGCTGATGCAGATACCGCTCGGCCTTATCTCTGACCGTATTCGTGATCGTCGCATACTCTTGCTGATTTGTGCTGTCATCGGCTTCATCGGTATGATTGCGCTGCCGTCTGTCGTCGGCAATTGGTATCTGATGGCGTTCCTGTTGCTGATCTGGGGTGGTGTGGTTGCTGGCCTTTATACCGTGGGGCTTGCACATCTTGGTTCACAATTGCAGGGACGTGAGCTTGCTTCGGCCAACGCAGCGTTCATTTTCTGCTATGGTATCGGCATGCTGGCAGGTCCTCAGGCAGCCGGTGTCGGCATGGATTTGATGGGCGCGAAGGGCTTCCCAATCACTTTGTCACTGTTTTTTGCAGCATTTATCATAATTTTGCTCATCAGACTGACAGTTCGTAAACAGCGGGCTTGACTTTTTGGCGTGTATCCGTAGTGTCGCGCCAAATTCCCGCACCCGGATGAGATCGCCGGAATCGCAGGCGGTTTTATTTTTTAAAAGAGCAGGATAACGTTATGGCTAAGGCTACAACAATTAAAATTAAGCTGTTGTCGACCGCTGACACAGGCTTCTTCTACGTAACCAAGAAGAACAGCCGTACAATGACGGAAAAAATGACAAAGCGTAAGTACGACCCAGTTGCTAAGGCACACGTCGAATTCAAAGAAACCAAAATCAAATAATTCTGGTTTCGGTTATTAAAAAACCCGGGCTTTTTAGCCCGGGTTTTTTATTGCCTGAATGCAGACATTCTCTGATGCGTTTTGAATAAGAGCCGTGATCAGAGTGAAATTCTTTAAGGCACCCAATCCGACTGTTGTAAAACAATACGGTAACCGTCCGGATCTTCGAAAGTCAGCCCCTTCTTGTCCCAGTAAGGATTGAAGGAAGTCACAGGTGCAAAACCGGCAGCCTTCATACGATCCACAGCACTTTCCCACGCGTCATGATCCGGCAGGTAAAAAACCAGCAGATTATCTTGTGTTGGCGCCTTACCTGCCTGATGCTTATTGGTACGTGTAAATGCAAAGTGATAGGGCGCATTTTCCTGCCCCATAATGATTGCATCGAAACCGTCATGATCCTGAAAACGATCAAAAACAGTCAGCCCTAAGCCATCTCTATAGAAAGCAAGCAGAGCATCCAGATTATCTGTCGGTCTTACAATGCGGAACTTCGGAATAGTCATCATTCACCTCAATAAGGCGATGTGCTGTAACTACAGATCGCCGAGATAGGATTTGATCGTCTCAATAAAGCGCGGCACGGAGATCGGCTTGGAAATATAAGCCTCACAGCCACCCTGACGAATACGCTCTTCGTCGCCCTTCATAGCGAAGGCTGTGACTGCAATCACCGGAATGGCTTTCAGTTCATCATCTTCTTTCAGCCATTTGGTCACTTCAAGACCGGAAACTTCCGGCAGCTGAATATCCATCAGGATCAGATCAGGATGATGAATACGCGCCAGATCCATTGCTTCCAGACCATTGCGCGTGCGAATTGTTTCATAACCGCTGGCTTCAATCAGATCGCGGAAAAGCTTCATATTCAGCTCATTATCTTCAACGATCATTACTTTTTTGGTCATGAAAAATTACCTTATTATTCAGAGGGCCATCTGAATATGTCGCCACCTCTATCAGCAGCATTCCGTAGTTTTTGAGCCACGTCAATCTATAGAGCATTTCCGGTTCAATCTTGTAGCAAAGGAAATGCTCTATCTAATTGTCTGGCGCGTATCTTATCCGAAAACCGTTTCACACTTTTCGGGATACGCTCTAATGCAAATCGCCGGATCAAGCCTGTCAACACCGGATATCAAAAGCATAACATTGATCCGTGACCAAATTGCTCTTAAACAGCTTTCATACAGATAAAGATGCAATTACAGTTGCCAAAACGTAAAAATCAGCAGGAAAAACAAAATGTCAAAAACTATCCTGAATCAAAGTGATGCTGAAAATCTGGCCGTTGAAGCTCTGGTCTTTCTGGCTCAGCAGCCGGATTTGATGAATCGCTTTCTGTCCCTCACCGGCATTGAAATTTCTTCGATCCGCGAAGCTGCCGGTGAACCGGCCTTCCTGACCGGTGTTTTGCAGTTCTTTCTCGCCCATGAGCCGACATTGATGCAATTTTGTGAGGCAACCGGCCACAAACCGGAAAGCATGAATCAGGCATTGCGCTTTTTGCCGAATGGCGACAGCGCCTACGATCAATCAATGTAAACGGCTTGAAAAACCAGCTTGTGATTTGTGCATAAAAATCGCTGGTACAAGTGGCCATCAACCTGTATCGTGCAAATGTTCCGCATATGTTCGGTTCACAATACAGGTTTTACGATGGTCAACGGTGTTTCCGGTTATTTTGCTGAGGCTGATCCGCAGGCAGGTTTCTGCCGCGATTGCCTGACCGTGCAGAAAAAACGCCGCACGGAACCTCGCCCACGGTGCAGCTCTTGCGGCAGTCCGCGTTTGGTGCGGCATGAAGAGCTTTATGATCTCAGCTTCGCGCATATTGATTGCGATGCTTTTTATGCTTCCATTGAAAAACGCGATAATCCTGATTTGCGTGATAAGCCGGTGATTGTTGGCGGCGGTAAGCGTGGCGTGGTTTCCACCTGCTGCTATATTGCGCGTATTCACGGCGTGCGTTCGGCTATGCCGACTTTCAAAGCTATTGAGCTATGCCCTGAGGCTATTTTCGTGCCTCCGAATATGGAGAAATACCGCATTGTCGGTCACCAGATTCGCAAAATGATGTTTGATCTCACGCCTTTGGTCGAGCCGCTCTCAATTGACGAAGCATTTTTGGATATGCGCGGTACGGACAAACTGCACCGCGCCCCGCCTGCCCTTGTGCTGGCCGAGTTTGCCCGTCGCATTGAGCAGGAAATCGGCATTACTGTTTCTGTCGGCCTGTCTTATTGTAAGTTCCTGGCCAAGCTTGCCTCTGATCTGGAAAAACCACGCGGCTTCTCGGTGATCGGAGAAAAGGAGGCGCAGGATTTTCTGAAACCTAAACCGGTCGGCATGATCTGGGGTGTTGGCAAGGCGCTGAATGCCAAACTCAATGCAGACGGCATTCAGACCATCGGGCAATTACAGCAGATGGAGGAATCCACGCTGATGAAATCCTATGGCGTGATGGGGCAGCGGATGTATCGCCTTTCCCGTGGTATGGATACACGCACGGTGCAGCCGGAAAGCGAGATGAAGAGCATCTCCAATGAAACCACCTTTGATATTGATATCGCCAAGGCTGAGGAACTGGTGCCGGTGCTGCGCGCCCTCTCGGAGAAAGTCGCAGGGCGATTAAAGCATGGCGACATTGCAGGCCATACAGTGGTGCTGAAGCTCAAAACCAAGGATTTCCAGAGCCGTACCCGCAATCATCGCCTGAGCGATCCTACGCAGCTTGCAGACAAGATTTTCCGTACCGGCCTTTATATGCTGCAAAAAGAAATCGACGGCACGAAATATCGCCTGCTCGGCATTGGTGTAACCGACCTCACTGATCCGGTGAAAGCCGATCCGCCTGATCTGGTGGATATCAAAGCAGGTAAACGCGCAGCGGCAGAAACAGCGATTGATAAGCTCCGCTCCAAATTTGGCTCAAAGACCGTAGAAACCGGCTATACATTCGGTAAAGGCAACCTCGCCCGCCCGCAAACACCTTCAGACAAGTAACTGCATGCAGCTATTGATACGGAAGATAAAGCAATGATCGTCAGAACTGCCCGATTGAGTGACGCTGAAGCCATGAGCCGCATTTTGACGGATATTATTGCAGTCACCCAGCGGCAGCGCCCGCATGATCAGGATTTTGTACGCGATAACTATATCAATAATCCGCATGGCATTTTATGCAGTGTAGCGGAAGATGAAAATGGCGAGGTTTTGGGATTCCAGTCGCTGATCCGCGCTGTTGAAGACAATGTATATGGTGTTACAGCCGGCTGGGGTATTATCGGCACCCATGTCAGCCCGAACGCAGCCCGTCGCGGCGTCGGCAAGGCGCTGTTCGCCGCAACAAGACTCGCAGCTGAAAATGCAGACTTGCAAAATATTGATGCAACTATCAGCGCGGATAATGCCAACGGGCTTGCCTATTATGACTCGATTGGTTTTCAAAGCTACCGCACCGGCGACAATACAATCTGCAAGCGTTTCAGCGTTTTCTCATCGTAGTTACATTCCATTTACCCACCGTTTTGTTAGCGAATAAAATGCTAGAGCATAATTCTCTAAATTTGAATCAGTTTAAGATGAAATTATGCTCTAGTTTTAAGTGTTAGAGCGACCTTTGTGTGCCAAGTCTGGCACACGGCGCTCTAATAAAAGCCATGTCATCATTTCTTCATGGAAGTGACATTTGCCTGCAACAGAGAGCAGCGAAATCTCCCTCAGAATTTATCGTAACATTCGGGGATATCTATGTCGCGCCGTTCCATGAGACTTTCTCTCATCACCGCTCTTACTGCCACACTGGCAAGCTCTGTTGCCTTTTCCGCTTCCGCTGAGCCGGTTTTCAACCGTATTGCCAGCTTTGCGGTAACAGACAACCTGCCGAAAGACGCAGATGCCAAGACAGCAACCTCTTCGGAAATCATTACGGTTTCGGAAGACGGCAACATGCTGATCTATTCCGACAGTCCATATGGCGGCATCGGTTTTGTTGACATTACCGATCCTAAAAATCCGAAAGCCGGTGGCGTTCTCAAGGTTGAAGGCGAACCGACTTCGGTGACTGTTGCAGGCAAGCGTGTTTTCGCCGGTGTCAACACATCAGAAAGCTATGTGAAACCATCCGGTCGTCTCGATGTCATTGATATTGCTTCGCGCAAGGTTGAAATGAGTTGTGATCTCGGCGGCCAGCCGGATTCCGTTGCCGTATCACCGGATAAAAAATTCCTCGCCGTCGCTATTGAAAATGAACGCGATGAAGACCTCAATGACGGTGAGATGCCGCAGCTGCCTGCCGGTAATCTGGTTATTCTCGACCTCAAAGACGGCAAGCCTGACTGTAAGACAATGAAGGTCGTGGATATGACCGGCATTGCAGAAATCGCGCCGGAAGATCCAGAGCCGGAATTCGTTTCCTTCAACAACAAAAATGAAATTGCTGTTACCCTGCAGGAAAACAACCATATCGCGATCGTTGATGCTGCTTCCGGCAAAATCACATCGCACTTCTCTGCCGGCACAGTTGATCTCGACAAGATCGATACCAAGAAAGACGGCCAGATCAAGTTCAACGGCGAAATGAAGAATGTTGCCCGCGAGCCAGATACCATTAAATGGATTGGTGATGATCGTCTGCTGACCGCCAATGAAGGTGACTATAAAGGCGGCTCCCGCGGTTTCACCATTTTCGATACAAGCGGCAAAGTGCTCTATGATTCAGGCAATACGCTGGAGCATAAGATTGCAGCCCATGGCCATTATCCGGAAAAGCGCAACAAGAAAGGCGTAGAGCTGGAAGGTGCTGAAGTCGGTCGCTTCGGTGATACAGATTACCTGTTTATCGCCAGTGAACGCGGCTCGATGGTCAGCGTTTATAAAGATACCGGCAAAGACCCTGAATTCGTTCAACTGCTGCCATCCGGCATTGGTCCTGAAGGTGTTCTGGCAATCCCGTCGCGCAACCTGCTGGTGACTGCCAATGAAACCGATCTGGGTGAAGACGGCGGTGCCCGCTCTCATGTGATGATCTATGAATTGCAGGATAAGCCTGCCGCCTACCCGCAACTGATTTCGGAACTGACCGAAGAAGGCACACCAATCGGCTGGGGCGCTCTGTCCGGTCTGGTTGCTGATGAAAGCAAAGACGGCATTCTCTATGCCATCTCTGACTCCGCCTATTATGCTGCACCAACCATCTACACGATTGATGCCAACCAGAAGCCTGCGAAAATCACTTCAGCTCTGCTGGTAAAACGCGGTAAAGATGCCGCGCAAAAGCTTGATCTTGAAGGCATTACCACGGATGGTAAAGGCGGTTTCTGGCTGGCCAACGAAGGCGATCAGAAGAAGCTCGTTCCGCATGCAATTCTCAATGTAAATGAAAAAGGCGAGATCAAAAAGGAAATCGCTTTGCCTGAAGACCTGCTCAAGCACCAGACCCGCTTCGGTCTTGAAGGTATTACCCGTACTGGTGAAGGCGATAATGAAACGCTCTGGATGGTTGTACAGCGCGAATGGGCAGATGACGAAAAGGGCAATGTCAAAATCCTCAGCTACAATCTGAAGAGCGAAGAATGGGTTGCTGTTGCCTATCCGTTGGATAAAAAGGAAAAAGGCTGGGTTGGTCTTTCTGAAGTGACTGTCCATGACGGCCAGCTTTATATTGTTGAGCGCGATAATCTGATTGGCAAGGAAGCCGTTAATAAGCGCCTTTACAAAGTGGCTCTGGCAGACTTGAAACCGGCTAAAATCGGTGAGAAACTGCCGGTTGTCAGTAAGACACTGGTCTATGATTTCATACCTGATCTCAAGAAACTCAATGGCTTTGTGCCGGACAAAGTTGAAGGCTTCGCCATCGACAAAAACGGCATCGGCTATGTTGTGACCGATAATGACGGTGTTGACGGTTCCAGCGGTGAAACCCAATTCTTCACTGTCGGTAAAGTCAGCGAATTGAAAGCACAATAAGCCTCCCAAGGCTCTCTAAAAGAAAAGGCCGCTATAAAGCGGCCTTTTTGCATTATTGGGCGGGAATGGATTTTGCCAAAAAAGCGATAATCTTATCGGTGACTTCACGATGGATCGCCTCGCGGCTGCGTCCAACTCCGTCTTTGCAGACAATACCATCTCCCGGCATTTCGGCCTCAATCATTTCTACTGCACCGACTTTGCAAATCTGCATGAAGCTGAAATGTGCCGCATCCGCGATCTCGATATATTGTGTGGCTTTATTTGGCATATTCGTTGCGATATAGCCGGATTCCATTTTGGCAGGCAGATCACCAATATCAACGCCAGCACCAAAGATCAGTGCAGGCACATGAATGGCCTTCAAACTCTCCGTTGTAAAACCACGCGCCAGCCCCAGATCAAGTGAAACAATCGCACCAATACGCGGATCGGCTTTCATGGTTTTAAGCTTTTCAGCTGCAACATCGCCCTGCGGGTTGATCAGCTCATCTGTCAGGCCACAAATACGCGGGTTGGGATTGGTTTTACAGTCCTTCTCAAAACGCTCAGGATCAAACTTTGCACCGGCCAAAGCCACGACTGACCAGCCGCCGAGAGAATGGCCAATCGCAGCAATACGCTTAGGCTCAACCTTGCCTGCTAAGGCGCTGTCAATGGTCACAGCATCAATCACGCGGCTCAGATCATGCGGACGCTCCCAGAGCTTTGCAGCCTGCTCTTTGTCACGATTAAATGTGGTGGTACCCGGATGATCGGGAGCCGCAACAATATAGCCCTGCCCGACCAGCTCACCTGCCAACCAGTTGAGATTACGCCAGCTGCCTCCATAACCATGTGACAACACCACAAGCGGATGTGTTTTACCGTCAGGCAAAGCATCATTAATCGCCTGAATACCATTAAAAACCCGATTTTCACCAATCATTTCGGCTGGTTTTGTGTCTGCTGTCGGATACCAGAGTGCAAGCTTCAGATCACGTTTTCCGTCTGCGTCAGACAATTCAACCTGCCGAAAGCCCGTCTGTTCAATGGCCAGTGCAAAACTGTTGAGAGATGTAAAAGCAATAAAAGCGCCCGCTAATACGGCGATAGTCCGTTTCATATGCAAAATCTCCGATAAATGGCAATTCCCTAATAAAAATAGACTATTATGAAGCGCCAATGCCAGAGACCTGAAACACAATCAAGGTTATCTTTTAGTAGAAGTTTGAACCAAAACCATATGCACAATGGCAATCGGCTCGCCGCCTACCCCATGCGAGAAAACCCCGTGTTCGACCGTCTTGAACCCATGATGTGCGTAGAAACTTTCCGCGTTAAGCGTTGCTTCAACGCGGATATCCCCCGTATAATCGCGCTTTGCAGTTTCAATGCCAAGTTTGAGTAAATTTTTGCCAAGGCCGGTGCCTATCGCTTCCGGCAGCAAAAACAGACGCGTTACCTCTCCGGCTTCAGCATCAACAAAACCGGCAATTTTATCATCTTGAACAGCGACAATCACATTGCCCTTGGCAATAATCACCTCATAGGTCTCTGCTGTACGAGCGCCCATCCATCCGGCCAATTGGTCTGAGCTGTAGAAACTCTGACCTGACGCCAGAATTGACAAGCGCGTCACATCATAAAGCGCTTGTCCTTCGCCTGCTTGTGCCGGTCTGATATTAAAATCCCACAATACCATTATGATCCCCATCAATATTTATCACAATATGATGCATCATAATAACGACCTGCAACAAGCTAAATTTTTTTAATATGAAACTATAGGCGCTGTAGAAAGTTTTAAATAGCTCATAATAACAACTCATTATAAATCAATAAATACAATATCTTGCATGAATTTATTATAAGTTGAATTTAAAAAACGCAAATGCCGGTCAGTTGCGCAAGCCAAAGCCCTGCAACAACCGCCGGATCGCATAATCCGGCTTGCCGGATGTGAAGACAGCCAAATCCTCATGGTGATTCAGGCTTTTATCTTTATTCTCCGGCAACAGAGACAACATGCGTCGTGCAATTGCCTCTGCCGGATCAAGCCAATCTACCGGCCATGGTGCCAAACGACGGAATACATTCGCCAGAAACGGGTAATGTGTGCAGGCCAGCACCACGATATCTGTGCGCTTGCCATCCTGCTCAATAAAGCAAGGTGTGATTTGCTCCAGCACCAGCTCATCATCAATTTTTTCACCGCGAATATGCGCTTCGGCCAATGTGGCCAACCGGTCTGCGCCAACAAGGCGCACATGACATTGCGAGGCGAAAGACTGGATCAAATCACGCGTATAGGCACGCTTTACCGTACCCGGAGTTGCCAGAACCGAGACAAGACCAGAATGCGTGCGCTCGGCAGCCGGTTTAATCGCCGGAACTGTGCCAACAAAAGGTGTATCGAGAAAAGCCTCGCGCAAATCGTCGAGCACCAGTGTCGATGCGGTATTACACGCAATGACACAAAGTTGCGGTTGATAGCGACGGATCAGATCAGCAAATAAGGAAACAATACGCTCGCGCAGAGCAGGCTCTTCCCATGAGCCATAGGGGAACCCTGCATCATCCGCCACATAGATAAAATGGCGGTCAGGCATTAACACCCGCGCCTCACGCAGCACTGTAAGTCCGCCGATACCGCTGTCAAAAACGATAATCGGTGCGTCCTTACTGCTGCTCATATGTGTATGGGTGTATTGCGCGAAATGATGCATTGCAAACCTGCCTCAGGACTTCTCGTCCGGTTTATCCTGCTCAGTATTCTCTGCCCCGTCCTTATGCACGGCATCATTAGGTATTCTGGCGCGGCCTTCGGGCGCGCCGGATCCACGCGGGCTCTTTGGCGAGAAATAATCCAGCGATGTCAACACGCCGCGCAGCAAGCGGATTTCAGCTTCCGCAAATGCCGGACGGGTCAGCACTGCCCGCAGATTATTCACCATAATCTCTTTACGCGCTTCCGGACGGAAATAACCGCGCGTATCCAGAGCTTCCTCCAAATGATTAAAGAAACCGTGTAGATATTCTTTATTCGCCGGTTGTAATTCAGGTCCACGGAACACCGTATCGGTTTCATTTTCCAGACCGGATTTCATCCACTCGTAAGACATCAGCAGCACAGCCTGCGCGATATTCAGCGAAGCAAAAGCCGGATTAACCGGAAATGTCACCAGCTCATCAGCCAGACCCACTTCATCATTTTTCAGGCCAACGCGCTCACGGCCAAACAAAATGCCGGTTTTCTCACCGGTGCGGAATTTATGGCGCAGGATTTTTCCTGCTTCAACGGGCCCGCGCACCTGTTTGAAACCATCTCGCTCACGGGCGGTCGTGGCATAAACAAAGTTGAGATCAGTCAGCGCCGAAGGCAGATCATCATAAAGTATTGCGCTGTCGATAATATGATCGGCCTTGCTCGCCGCAGAGCGAGCTTTGTCATTCGGAAAGGCTTCACGCGGATTGACCAGACGCAATTCACCTAAACCAAAATTGGCCATCGCGCGCGCCACCATGCCAATATTTTCCGGCAATTGCGGCTCTACCAGAATGATTGCTGGACCTTCTGAAATCATCGTGCGCTGTTTGTCTGTACCGGCCATTATCTTCTCAAAACTAAATTTTTTGTGCAGAAAGAGATATTCCGACTGCGCTTTTCGCGCTTTTCTTAAACGGAAGAGTGGCGAAATTCAAACCATGCATAACATTTAAACTGCCTTCATTTCAAAAAACTGAATCGCTGCCAGCCGGTTCCTCGAGCAAACTATACTCACTTTTTGTATCCGTCACACCATCGTGAATATAGTTTGTGTATTTTGAAATCATAAAAAACCATATTCTGCGGAGATTTTTATTATTCCTGTTCTCAAGCGGCGGTTAGCGCTTTGCCTGCCGCCTAAGCAGTGCTATGAGAAGCGCAACTTCATGAAGGAGAGGTTTTTATGGCAAAGATCAAAGTTGCTAATCCCGTCGTTGAGCTTGACGGCGATGAGATGACCCGCATCATCTGGCAGTTTATCAAAGACAAACTCATCCATCCATATCTCGACATCGATCTGAAATATTATGATCTGTCGGTAGAACACCGCGATGCGACCAATGATCAGGTTACCATTGATGCAGCAAATGCGATCAAGGAACACGGCGTTGGTGTAAAATGCGCCACCATCACCCCTGATGAAGCCCGCGTTGAAGAATTCAAGCTCAAGAAAATGTGGAAGTCGCCAAACGGCACAATCCGCAACATTCTCGGCGGCGTAATCTTCCGCGAACCAATCATCTGCAAAAACGTACCGCGTTTGGTTCCAGGCTGGACACAGCCAATCATCGTCGGCCGTCACGCATTTGGTGATCAGTACCGCGCGACTGATTTCAAATTCCCAGGCAAAGGCAAGCTGTCGATCAAATTCGTTGGTGAAGACGGCGAAACCATTGAACACGAAGTCTATGATGCACCATCCGCCGGTGTAGCCATGGCTATGTACAATATCGACGAATCCATCCGTGAATTTGCCCGTGCATCGCTGAACTACGGCCTGCAGCGCAACTATCCGGTTTATCTGTCGACCAAGAACACCATTCTCAAAGCCTATGACGGCCGTTTCAAAGATATCTTCGAAGAAGTTTATCAGGCTGAATTCGCTGAGAAGTTCAAAGAAGCCAAGATCTGGTACGAACATCGCCTGATCGACGACATGGTTGCTTCGGCTCTGAAATGGTCCGGCGGTTATGTCTGGGCTTGTAAGAACTATGACGGTGACGTGCAGTCCGACATCGTGGCACAGGGCTTCGGCTCGCTCGGCCTGATGACCTCGGTTCTGATGACACCGGATGGCAAGACCGTTGAAGCAGAAGCTGCCCACGGTACAGTAACCCGTCACTATCGCCAGCATCAGAAGGGTGAGGAAACCTCAACCAACTCGATCGCTTCGATCTTCGCTTGGACTCGTGGTCTGGCGCACCGCGCTAAACTCGACGACAATGCCGAGCTGAAGCGCTTTGCTGATACTCTGGAAAAAGTTTGCGTAGACACCGTTGAATCCGGCTTCATGACCAAGGATCTGGCTCTGCTGATCGGTCCGGATCAGCCTTGGCTGTCCACAACAGGCTTCCTCGACAAGATCGATGAAAACCTGCAGAAAGCAATGGCTGCTTAATCAGTCATGATTTTGTAAAAACCCCCGCCTGATCATTCAGGCGGGGTTTTTTATTGGTGTTGTACGCCTGCACCATAACATCACTTCATTGTGCATCATGAAGAATACTCATCACCGCAACAGCATAAATCCTCTATAAACTCCGTATGAAATAAGTTCGGAATAACAAAGCATGAATCCCCAGCCCGATAAAAATGAAAATGCACTGGCCGTTGTTCTGGCCTTGGCAATGGTTCCGGCACTGGGATTAGGTTTTGCACGTTTTGCTTATGCGCTTGTGCTACCGAATATGCGGGCTGATCTGCACTGGTCTTATGCCGATGCAGGCTGGATGAATACCAGCAATGGTATCGGCTATCTGTTCGGCGCTTTGCTGGCATCACGCCTGTTGCGCTATATCAGCGCCTATAAAATGATGGTCATCAATATCTGGATTGTTGTGGCATCACTGGCGCTGTGCGCTGTTTTCCGCGATGTGCTTATTCTCAATCTGCTGCGTTTTGTTGCCGGTCTCAGTGCCGGTCTGGCTTTTGTCGCTGGCGGGCTGCTGACAACCGGCCTTGCCCAGCGCTATCCGGAGCGCAGCTCCGTTATGCTCGGCATATTTTATGCAGGGCCCGGTATCGGTATATTTCTGTCCGGCCTCGTCATTCCTTTTTTGATGTCCTATCTCGGAGATGGTTCATGGCCTTATGCCTGGGCTGTACTCGCTTTACTTGCCGCACCTCTTGCAATGCTACTGATCGGTGCGCGCGGACAGAATGTGACCGTTTACAGACCAAATCAGAAGATCAGTCCTTACCGCGTCGATTACAAAGCAATGAGCGGAATATTAGCGGGCTATCTGTTCGTTGGTGCCGGTTATATTGCCTATATGACCTTCATGATCGCATGGGTGCAGAATTCCGGTGGTGGCGCAATGCTGCAATCGGCTTTCTGGTTTGTGATCGGCCTTGGTGCCATTGCATCGCCGTGGGTTTGCGCCGGTATTCAGAAAAAAGTCCTGCACGGCTACGGCTTTGCACTGCTGTCGTTGATCACATTGACTGCATCGTTGCTGCCGATTTTCTCGTCAGGTACTGCGGTGCTGATGGTTTCCGCTGCCAGTTTCGGCTGTGCATTTTTTGCCGTGGTTGCTTCTACAACAGTCTATGTGCGCCGTAATCTGCCGCCACAAGGCTGGGCGGCGGCTATCGGTATGATGACCGTAATGTTTTCTATCGGGCAAATCGTCGGCCCTGTGTTGATCGGCTTTATCAATGACCTGACCCATAATCTCTCAAGTGGTTTATGGGCATCGGCAAGCCTGTTATTGCTCGCGGTGATTTGCGGTGTCGCGCAGCGCGATCTTGTGCAAGCTTAATGACCGGCCATATCCGGCCATAAACAATATAGAAACTCTCACGCAGAAATGTGATAAATTATCAGCTTGAATTTAGGGTCTTGTTCGGTTGTTACGGGCTTACCACCCAGTCCTTCCACAAGCTTGCGACTGGGGCTGTTTTCTTCTGCAACAGGATAAATAAAATAATCCGGTGAATAATATTCACGACACCAGTTCATGATGGAGCCGATACCTTCCGGCCCCAACCCCTGTCGGTGCAGCTACTCACGCACCCAAAGTCCCAAACGCGGTGTCGGTGTTTTAAAACCATGCATTCCAAACAAGCCGATAAAGGACTGATCCTGCTTATTCCGCGCTATAAAAACACAATTGCTTTCCTCGGCCAATTGCACCGGCCATCTGCGCCAAATTTTCTCAAAATTTTCTTCCGACGCAGGCGGCTCCCAGCGCATATAGCGTGCCAAATTCGCAGTCATACACGGCCAAATGTCGTCTGCGTCTTCTGCTGTGAACGGACGCAGGATCATGCGCTGTGTTCTAATCACTGTTATCATCGGGTTTCCTTTTAAAAGAAACCCGATGATATGATCTCAGCAATGTTCAGCAATTCCAAGAAATTATGACTAGCTGCATATGTTTCATACCGGAATATGATAGGTCACCGACATATATTTCGGCTTTTGCTCAGAAGAGACAAGCTGTCCGCCCAGAGATTCCGCGATCTTGCGGCTCGCCCAGTTTTCATCAGCTGCCGGATAGATAAAATAATCCACTTGTAAGACTTCCTTCGCCCAGTTGAAAACCGCAGTGACAGCTTCTTTACCAAAGCCCTGCCCGTGCACATCCTCGCTCATCCATACACCAAATTCCGGCGTGGCTGTGCTCGCGCGATGAACGCCAACAACACCGATATAGCGTCCGGTTTGCAGATCTCTGGCTACAAAATGATAATCCGTTCCCTGCAAAAAGCGCTCTTCCCAGAGAACCTTATTCTCCATGAATTCCTCATAGGTTGCAGGTGGTTCCCATGCCATGAAACGGGTAAGTGTTGGCGTAATATGGCTGTACATTTCTTCAGCATCCTGCGCTGAGTAAATTCGCAGTTTCAGACGTTGCGTTATTAATTCAGGTCTTGTCATTTTTTCCTCCTATAAATTAGAGCGCATCCCGAAAAGTGTGAAACGGTTTTCGGAAAAGATGCGCGGTAAAACAAATGATTAGAGCGCCGATCTGATTGGATCAGATCGAAACGCGCTAAATAAAAAAGGGCGCCAAAGGCGCCCTTAAAATCTGTTTCCTGACGATCAGATCAGTTACCGGCTTTCGCCTTTTCCTGTTCTGCCTTCATCTTGGCTTCAAATTCTTTCTGGCGCTTCTGAACTGCGTCCTGAAGTTCTTTCTGACGCTGTTCAATTTCATTCTGCTGCAGACCCTTGCCGCTCAGAGCATCGGAGAAACCGGTGAGCTGAACAGAGATCGGATTTGGCTTATTCTGGAAATTTACGGATGTAAGGGTCAGTTTGCCGCCTTTTTTCAGCGCATTGACCATTTCATCTGTCAGCGGAGCTTCAGCGATACAACGATCAGGGAAGCAGATGCCGTATTCGATTTTAGTGGTTTTGTTGGCATCGATCTGCATGCCGATACCCGCAGGGATCAGACGGCCGGTCGGAACAGAAACCTGGAAAATCTTACGGTTAATCTTACCTTTGATTTCAATCAGGTTGATCGCAGTCAAAAGCTGGCCGGAATCTGCAGTGACGATATTCTGCGTGTTGCAAATATCATTGTCTTCCTGCTTCGAGCAGACCTTGAACCATCCCTGCGGCGGCAGCTGTTGAGCTGTGGCCGGAATGGAAGCAGTTGCAAGCAGGGCAACAGCGCCGGCGATTGCGGAAGCGGCAGCGAATGTCTTCGTGTTGGTCATGATCAACAGGTTCCTTTCAACACTCTGATCTGAATTCTGGATGCACTGTATTGCATAAACAAACAGCACTTATATGTTTGAGAGAACAGCTGTTTCACACTGCAAAACAGCACTTCCCGTTGCGGATCAACTGGTGAACCGAATTTCGCATGTATGACTGCGAATAAATTACGGCAACAGCGTGACCCTGCGTTACTTGCGGTGTTACACCGGCTGTAGCGTTTTATCCAGTACCGAATTGTTAACCATAGTTTTTTAACGTCGATTTGCGCTATAAAAACAACGTAATTCCGGTATCTATGACCAGAATTACAAAACCAACGGCTTAATTTCGGGTATGATAATTCTGTGGTTTGCTGCATATTCGCGTCAAACAGGCATTTTATGCGGTGCATCTGACACGAATCAAATTTACAAGGGTTTACGGATATTTCCGAAACAGAGTAAACCTCAATAAAACCAAGCCAATTCCTGACAAAACTACGCATATTGACAAGATTTCGGATAGTGATTGACCTATGAGACAGCCTTACCTGCCCTTCCCGCACACCATTAACAGGCGTCATCTGCTTGCCATGCTGGGAACATCTGTTTTGGCGGCTGCATCCGGTATTTCGCTTGGCAATATTTCGGCGCACGCTCAAAGCGTAAATCAAACGGACGTCTTGAAGCAGAGTTCTGTACCTTCCTATGCGCTTTCCATGCATGGAGATATTGCGCTACCGGCAGACTATAAAAACTTCGCCTATACCAATCTGCAAGCACCGAAAGGTGGCAGCATCACCTATGGTGTGGTGGGTACTTTCGACAGCCTCAACCCGTTTGTTCTGCAGAGTATGCGCACCACAGCGCGCGCTATGTTCATTGACGGTGATTTCGGCAATCTAGTGTTTGAGCCACTGATGCAGCGCTCAACAGATGAACCTTTTACACTCTATGGTTTGCTGGCTGAAAGTGTTGAGATTGATGATGCGCGCAGCTTCATTGAATTTACACTGAACCCGAAAGCCCGCTGGTCAGACGGCAAGCCGGTAACACCGGATGATGTGATTTTCACCTATGAAATTCTGACCGAAAAAGGGCGTCCGCCATTTAATGCACGCATGAAGCAGATCGACAAAATCGAGAAAATCGGCGAGCGCGGCATCCGCTTTACGTTCAATGATAAAGCAAACAGAGAGTTTCCGTTACTGCTGGCAAGCACTATGCCGGTGCTGCCAAAACATGCGGTTGATCCGGAAACTTTCGGCAAAGCCTCGCTGAAGCCTCCGGTTGCCAGCGGCCCTTATATTATTAAAGATGTAAAACCGGGTGAGCGCATTACCTATCAGCGCAATCCGGATTATTGGGCAAAAGACCTGCCAAGCCGCGCCGGTTTCAACAATTTCGACACGATCACCATCGAATATTTCCGCAATGAAACCTCCTATTTTGAGGCGTTCAAAAAAGGGATTGTCGATGTCTATATTGACGGTTCACCCAATCACTGGAGCAAGGCCTATAATTTCCCTGCGGTAACACAGGGCAAAATTATTAAAGACACCTTTGTCAAAGGCACGCCAGCCAATATGCTCGGCTTTGTCTTCAATACACGGCGCGAGAAATTTGCGGATGTAAAAGTGCGCCGTGCGCTTTCAGAGCTATTTGACTTTGAATGGGCAAACCGCTCCTTGTTTGCCGGTCAATATGACCGTATGGCCAGCTTCTGGCAGGGCTCGGAATTATCCTCTGTTGGCCGCCCCGCCTCGGATGGCGAAAAACAACTGCTTGCAGCCTATCGTGACAAGCTGTTGCCTGAAACACTGGACGGGACCTGGCAACCTGCCATGACAGATGGCAGCGGCCATGATCGCGAACCGGCGAAAAAGGCCTATGACTTGCTTATGGAAGCAGGGTTTACCTTCACCAATGGTGTGGCGACCACACCGCAAGGCACGCGCCTGAGCTTTGAAATCATGACCCGCTCGGTTGATGAAGAAAAACTGGCGCTCGCTTATAAGCGTAATCTCGCGCGTCTTGGTATTCTTGCAGAAATCCGCAGTGCCGATGATGCTCAATATCAACAACGCCTGCAAAACTTCGATTATGATATAATTATCGGCGCCCTCACAGCGTCGCTTTCTCCCGGCAATGAGCAATGGATGCGTTGGGGTTCCGATTCACGTGAGGCTCTGGGCAGTTTCAACTATCCGGGTGCACAGGATGAAGCGCTTGATGCGATGATTGAGGCCATGCTTGCTGCTAAAGATCGCCCTGCATTCGTTGATGCTGTGCGGGCATTTGACCGGTTGCTGATTTCCGGCAGCTATTATCTGCCGCTCTATTATTTACCCAAACAGCAGGTTGCACGCTGGTCACATATTAAATATCCCGATAAAACCTCGCTATATGGCTTTCAGTTCCCTACATGGTGGGTTGAAACAGCCCCGAACAACAAATGATGACTGGTACTTCCATGACAAATAAACAAATCACAATTGATGTTATTTCCGATGTCGTTTGCCCGTGGTGCTTTCTCGGTCGTCAACGTCTGAAAGCAGCGCTTGAAATGCTGCCTGAGCTGAATATCGAAGTGCGCTGGCGTCCGTTTCAGCTTGATCCGACTATTCCGGCAGCTGGCAAAGAACGCAAACGCTATCTGGTTGAAAAGCTCGGTTCCCAGAGTCGCGTGAATGAAGTGCATGACCAGCTGATCGCTATCGGCAAAGAAGAAGGCATTGAGTTCGACTTTGATGCAATTGAAGTGGCTCCGAATACGCTGGATGCGCATCGCCTCATCCGTTGGGCGGGCGAAGTCAGTGCAGAAGCGCAGGATCGTGTTGTCGGTGAATTGTTCTCGCTCTATTTCGAACAGGGCGAAAATATCGGCAGCCATGAAATACTAGTAGAAGCCGCAGAAGATGCCGGTTTGGAATATACCATCATCGAAACTCTGCTTGAAGGTGATACTGATACGGACAATGTGCGCGAAGAAATCGCCGTTGCCGGTCAGATGGGTGTAACCGGCGTGCCATGCTTTATTCTGGATCAGAAATATGCGGTGATGGGTGCGCAGTCGGCTGAAGCTATGGCCGATGCTATTCGTCAGATTTCCGAAGGTTTTGAGCCGGGTTTGAGCGAAGATCGCTAATTTAATATCTCTGACATAATTGGACTATTTAAAAGCGGACTGGTTTGTTAATCAGTCCGCTTTTGTTTTTCATCCTTTTACACACATCTTTTTCCTGCTCCTGAAAAGGCATTTCCCATGGTAAATCAAACCGACAATGACGTTTTGAAACGCTCGGCAGCAGATCATTGGGAAGCCAATGCCGAGACTTGGACGAAGCATGCCCGTGCTGGCTACGATATTTATCGTGATGCGCTGCATACACCGGCTTTTCTGCAAATGCTGCCCAACATCAAAGGCTTAAACGGGCTGGATGTCGGTTGTGGTGAAGGTGCTAATACCCGCTCGCTGGCTCGTGCCGGTGCCACTATGACCGGTATTGATATTGCCCCGACTTTTGTGCGCCATGCCACAGAGTATGAGCAAAAGGAACCACACGGCATCCGCTATCTGACCGCAGATGCTCTGCACTTGCCTTTTGATGATGCACAATTCGACTTCGCCAGTGCCTTTATGTCGATGATGGATATGCCGCAACAGGGTGATGTGTTGAAAGAAGTGTTCCGTATTCTCAAACCACACGGATTCTTTCAGTTCACCATTCTGCATCCGTGTTTTGTACCACCGTTTCGTAAGAATATTCGTGACGAGAATGGTAAAGCTGTTGCGGTACAAGTGGCGGATTATTTTGCCAATATTGACGGCAGTGTCGAGACATGGTGGTTTTCGAGCCTGCCGCAGGCAGAGCGTGAACAATCCAAACCATTCAATATTCCGCGTTTTCACCGGACATTGAGTGAATGGATCGGCATGATTACCGCGGCAGGTTTCATTCTTGAGGCCAGTGTTGAACCAATGGCCTCGGAGGAATTAGCCGCACAAGAAGATGTGGTTGCCGACACACGCATTACACCGATTGCTTGGATCGTTCGCCTGCGCAAATCATAAACGAGTAGCGCAGGCTTAACTCTAAGGAAGCTTGTGCTTCCTTAATTTCTTTTGGTGATCGAAATTTCCAGAGAGCTACTACCTTGTGACCGCGTTATGGTCGCCATGGAGCTTATACGTGTGCTTCCTTTCTTCAGGGAGAACACACCTTTATTTATCACTTCAACTGAATAACTGGCCTTTGTAAAATTTTTGAGCACTTCCAAATTTAAGGGAATTACATAGTCGGTAATATTCGTTGTTATCGAACACCCTTTATACTCGCCGAACAGATGCTTTGGATTAAATACGACACCAATACGATCCCACTCGCTGAATATGCTCTTTTCTCCCGGTGTTTTCAGTCCGATAATATATCCGTTACTTAAATTCGCCTTTTGAAAGCCGTACTTTTGTAAAGCAGCATAGGAAACAGTGGGACTTTGCCCTTCAGCAGATAGGCGGCATTGCTCGATAATAACCGGCATTATCGTCTGAATTTCAGGAGATGCTTCCCGCTCTTTATTTCGTTCTTCTACAGTCTTAATGCAGCCAGATAACAGCAATCCAGAAACAAGCAAAACACCAATACGCATAATTTTCCTCTGAATATCAAAGTTTAAAAACATTAATATTCATCAGTAGAAAATGCTCTTAATTTAAACAATAATACTTATTAGGTATTTTTTAACCAAACTTAAAAAACAATATTACAATATAAAAAAAGTTCAGATCAACCGACCGTAGTTGATTTGAACCTCAGTCATAATAAGAAAGATATATCAACCGCGCAGGAACCGCGACAGAATACGATTAAAAACCTGCGGTTTTTCCAGAAAAGCGGCATGGCCGGTCTGCGGCAACAGGAAGATCGTTTCTTCCCAGAGGTTCTTATAATTCAATGATGCGATATGCGCATTATTGATGAAATGATCCTCAGCGCCATTGAGAATAGCCAGCGGCACCGGGCAATTTTCAGCCACATGTTGCTGGTCGGCGATATTCTCTGCCAGAATATTCTCAAACATTGTCTGGCGGGTCAGTCCGTCGGTTCTGCGCACGGCATCGACCATAAATTCCGGCGTCGGCTTATCTGGATGCACCACATGGCGCGCATAGGATGCCGCTTGTGCATCATCCAAATCACGCTGGCCACCATATTGCAGCGCATCACTCGGCACAAAAGCCTGACCGACCGCATCCGCATCTTTGGCAAATGGCGGTGTGCCGGTGATCATTAAACGGCTGACAGGCGCCTGCTGCGCGATCATTTCCAGACCAATATGCCCGCCGAGCGACCAGCCAAACACAGCGACCGAGGACACTTCCAGCGCTTTCAACACATCGGCTGCGGCTTGTGCATAGCCATGCAATGTATAGGATTTTTGCGGATCAGTAGCATCAGCAGATGCGCCATGCCCCGGCAGATCAAAAGCAATCAGCCGGAAATCATGCGCGAGATCAGACTCAAACTGCTTGTGAAACACTTCTTTACAGGCCGAATTGCCATGAATGAGCAAAACCGGCGCGCCCTTGCCTGCACTTGTCATAACTTCAAGGCGGCCATGTCTGGTTTCAACACGCTGTTTTTGCATTTTTATTCCCCTTATATCTGCTTATTCTCCGGCGATTTTTGCCAGTTGTGTCATGATAACGGCGGAGCCGGTCAGGCGTTTTTCTGCCGTCGGATAATCACGAATAAACACAATGCTCTGATCCGGCCGTATCTTTGACAGCGAGCCCTGAGCGGCAATCATCTGCACCAGACCTGCCGGATTCGGGAAGGTCTTATCGCGGAACTGAATAACAACGCCCTTTGGCCCTGCATCCAGCTTCTCAACATTGGCCTTGCGGCACAGCGCCTTGATAAACACGATCTTGAGCAGGTGCTGCACTTCTTCCGGCAGCGGACCAAACCGGTCGATCAACTCGGCACCAAAGCCGTCGATCTCCTGCGTTGTTTCCAGATCGGCCAAACGGCGATAGAGACCCAAACGCAATTGCAAATCAGGCACATAAGTTTCCGGTATCATGACCGCCGTGCCAACCGCAATTTGTGGCGACCAATGACTATCAACCACTGGGCCTTCGGATTTAAGCTCGGCAACCGCCTCTTCCAGCATCTGCTGATAAAGCTCGAAACCGACCTCTTTGATATGACCCGATTGCTCATCGCCCAGCAGGTTACCCGCCCCGCGAATATCCATATCGTGGCTGGCAAGCTGGAAACCAGCGCCCAAAGTATCCAGTGATTGCAGCACTTTGAGACGGCGCTCAGCTGCCTGTGTCAGAGTTTTGCCCGCAGGCAATGTAAACAGCGCGAATGCACGCTGCTTGGAACGGCCAACGCGGCCACGCAGCTGATAGAGCTGCGCAAGACCGAACATATCTGCACGATGCACAATCATGGTATTGGCGGTCGGAATATCCAAACCGGATTCCACGATGGTGGTGGAGAGCAAGACATCATATTGCCCGTCATAGAAAGCATTCATAATGTCTTCCAGCTCACCGGCTGGCATCTGGCCAAAGGCCACAGCAACTTTCAGCTCCGGCACATGCTGGTCAAGGAATTCTTTGATCTCAGCAAGATCGGAAATACGCGGGCAGACATAGAAGCTCTGACCACCGCGATAACGCTCGCGCATAAGGGTTTCGCGGATGACCAGCGCGTCAAAAGGCGAAATGAAGGTACGCACCGCCATACGATCAACCGGTGGTGTGGTAATCAGCGACAATTCACGCACGCCTGTGAGTGCCAGTTGCAAGGTGCGCGGGATCGGCGTTGCGGTAAGTGTCAGCACATGAATATCGGACTTCAGGTCTTTCAGACGTTCTTTATGCTTCACGCCGAAATGCTGCTCCTCATCGATAATCAGCAGGCCGAGATTTTTAAATTTGATCGAATTGCCAAGCAGCGCATGGGTGCCGACAACGATATCCACGGTGCCTTCTTCAACGCCCTTCTTGGTCAGCGCCAGTTCTTTGCTACCAACAAGACGCGAGGCATGAGCGACATTAATCGGCAAGCCGTTAAAGCGCGTGGAGAAGGTTTTGAAATGCTGGCGCGAAAGCAGCGTCGTCGGCACTACAACCGCCACCTGATAGCCATTGAGTGCTGCAACAAAAGCGGCACGTAATGCTACTTCGGTTTTACCAAATCCGACATCACCGCAAACCAGACGATCCATCGGTTTGCCATCACCCAGATCGTCAAAGATCGCGTCAATGGCGCGTTGCTGATCTTCTGTCTCATCATAAGGGAAACGGGCGGCAAACTCGCCGTAAATACCTTCCGGCGGCAGAAGCACCGGCGCACCACGCATCGCGCGTTCTGCAGCAATACGAATGAGATGGCCGGCCATCTCCAGCAACTGTTTCTTGAGCTTGGCCTTGCGTGCCTGCCATGCGCCACCACCGAGCTTATCCAGAACAGCACTTGAGCCTTCCGAACCATAGCGCGAGAGCAGTTCAATATTTTCAACCGGCAGGAACAGGCGATCATCACCGGCATAATGCAGTTCAAGACAATCATGCGGCGCACCAGCGGCAGTAATTGTACGCAAGCCGACAAATTTACCAATACCATGATCGACATGCACGACAATATCACCGGCGGTCAGACTACCCGCCTCAGAAATGAAATCCGCATCGCGCTTGCGTTTCTTCGTGCGGCGGATCAGGCGGTCACCGAGTATATCCTGCTCGGCCACCACCACCAGATCACCGGCATCAAAGCCGCTTTCAACCGCCAGCACAGTCGCCGTGATCTTGTCACGCGACAGGGCTTTGACAGTGCGCAGGTCTTTAACCGTCTCGATCTTTTCCAGACCATGTTCGTCCAGCACCTGTAACAGACGGTCAAGCGAGCCTTCTGTCCATGCGGCGATCATGATCTTTTTGCCGCTCGCGCGAAGTTCAGCGATATATTTGGTTACCGCCTCGAACAAATTGATGTCTTTAGCAGCGCGTTCCTCGGCAAAGCTGCGGCCTTTATGCGCCCCTGCATGGAGTATATGCCGGCCACTGGCTTCCGGTGCCTCAAATGGCGTGAGGTCATAGCGCTTGCCATTAGCCGCTGCCGCCTCTTCCACCGTCCGCAGCGACATATAGAGCTGGCTTGGTGCAACCGGCTTATAGGGAATAGCATCTGCGGCTTCTTTGCCCTCAGCCTGTTTCTGACGGGCATCATAATGGTCAAGCACCAGCTTGTGCCGCTCGGCAATGGCTTCCGGAACCAGATGATCGAATACAACCGGCATTGCCCCTGTATGATCGAACAGCGTTTCCATCTCGTCATAGAAAAGCGGCAGCCAATGCTCCATACCGGCAAAACGGCGGCCTTCCGAGATCGCAGCATACAGTGCATCATCGCGGGACGGCGCACCAAAGGCGGCGATATAGTTTTTACGGAAACGGCTGATCATATCCGGCGAGAGCGTAATCTCGCTCATCGGCTGGAGAGTGAACTCCTTGCGGGTCTCAGTGGTGCGCTGTGACGCCGGATCAAACGCACGGATACTCTCCAGCGTATCACCGAAGAAATCCAGACGCAGCGGCTCTTCTGCCCCCGGCACATAGAGATCGAGAATACCACCGCGTACCGCAAATTCACCGACATCACGTACCGTTGGCACGCGCTCAAAGCCATTGCGCTCAAGACGCTGGGTCAGTTCATTCATATTAACGCGATTGCCGGGGCGTGCAGAGAAACTCTGCTCGGCCAGAACGGAGCGTGGCGGTAATTTCTGCAACACCGCATTGGCCGTGGCAATAATCAGTGCCGGATGTTTCTGTTGGCGCAAAGCGCTCAGCTGGCTCAGCGCATTTAAGCGTCTGGCAGAGACCGTTGCACCAGGGGAAACGCGGTCATAGGGCAGACAATCCCATGCAGGAATATGCAGCACCGGCAGTTCCGGCATAATAAAGCCGATCACCTGCTCAATATCCGCCACACGCTGCCCGTCACGCGCGATGAACAGCACAGGGCCTTTATCCCCCGCCTCCTCCAAAATCTTGGCCAGCACAAAGGCTTCATAACCATCGGCTACACCGTCAATCAGCACATGATTGACGAGTACCGGTTTCAGACCAAGTTTGGAAAATACGGGCATAGGATGTCTCTGCTATATTACTCGAGCTTCTGATTGAAAAATATCAATAGTCGATTTTATCGCGGAACAAAATAAGATCACGGAACAAAATCGTGTCAAAAGCTTCTGGTGTTTTGTCTTCACCGGTAATCCACTTGAACAGATCGCGGTCGAGCACTTCGAGCAGGCGCTCAAATTCATTCAAGGTGTCTTCATCCATGGTTGCAATATGCATATCCGCATATTGACCAAAGATCAGATCCATTTCCTTCATACCACGGTGCCATGAGCGGAACAGCAGTTTGCGGCGACGCGTATCCAGCTGTGCGCCTGCCTCGGTGCCCGATAATTTACTGCCTGTGCTCATATCATTCTCCTTTGCACAACGCATAAAGCTCGTGCATTCAATAATGTTACCAGCCATATAACGCGGGATGAACCCGATGTCAGCCTTGCAAGTCAATAAGAAGCAGGTAAGTTAGTTTTTATGCGTCCAAGTCTGCTTGATCCCCTGTTTGCATCTGTCCGCACCCTCACCGGTATCGGACCTAAAGTCTCTGCTCTGCTGTTGAAACTGCTCGGCGCAGAAAGCGCTGCCATGCTTGAGCCTCGCGTGGGGCAATTACTGTTTTTGCCACCCAACAGTGTAATCGACAGGCGCCATCGGCCGGGTGTAGCTTTTGCGCAGGAAGGTGCCGTGGTCACATTAGAGGTGACCGTTGATGAATATCAGTTCTCGCCATCGGGTGGTAAATCCGGCGCCTTTATGCGCGGTTCCGTGCCGCATCGCGTCTTTGCCCATGATGATACCGGTGAAGTAACTCTGGTTTTCTTCCATGCACAGCGCCCCTGGCTGGAGAAAAGTCTGCCACTGGGCGAGACAGTCATCGTCTCCGGCAAGGTGGAATGGTTCAACGGTCGCGCCTCAATGGTGCATCCCGATCATATTGCGCCGATTGACGGCAGCGATGATCTGCCATTGATTGAGCCAGTCTACCCGCTAACCGCCGGTCTTTCACCCAAAACTCTGGCGCGCGCCATGCGCGATGCGCTAACACGCATTCCCGATCTGCCGGAGTGGCAGGACAAAACGCTGATGCAGCGGGAGAATTTTCCGTCTTTCTCGCAAGCCCTGCACCATCTGCATTTGCCGGAAGAGCCGGAAGATATTGCTCAGGACAGCCCTTCGCGCCGCCGCCTCGCCTATGATGAGTTTCTCGCCGGACAAATGGCGCTGGCATTGGTGCGCGCCAAAACCAAACGCCTGTCCGGTCGCCCGCTCATTGGTACCGGTAAAATCACCGCACAGATATTAGCGAGCCTGCCCTATAGCCTGACGAAAGGTCAGGAACAGGCGGTCAAAGATATTATGACTGACCTTAAAGCACCGGAGCGCATGTTGCGTCTGCTGCAAGGTGATGTCGGCGCCGGTAAAACCGTGGTCGGTCTGCTGTCTATGGCACATGCGGCAGAATCCGGCGGGCAATCTGCTTTGATGGCACCAACAGAAGTGCTGGCACGCCAGCATTATGCCACTATTGCGCCACTGGCTGAAAAAGCCGGATTGAAAGCGGCACTGCTGACAGGGCGTGAAAAAGGCAAGGAACGCCAGCGTATTCTTGATGAACTGGCGGATGGTACAATCCATATTATCATCGGCACCCATGCGCTGTTTCAGGATAAGGTCGAATATCATGATCTGGTCTTTGTGATTATTGATGAGCAGCATCGGTTCGGTGTTCATCAGCGCTTGCAACTGACAGCCAAAGGCAGTGCGCCGGATATGCTGGTGATAACCGCAACACCGATTCCACGCACGCTGGTTCTGACCGCCTTCGGCGACATGGATGTATCCAAACTCACTGAGAAACCGGCAGGCCGCCAGCCAATCACCACAGCAATTGTGCCGAGCGAGCGGTTGAGTGAAATTGTTGACCGGATGCGCAAAGCAATTTCCGAGGGACAGAAAATCTACTGGATTTGCCCGCTGGTGGAAGAATCAGAGCATGTTGAGCTGACCTCTGCCGAAGAACGCTTTCAATCGTTCCAGCCGATTTTCGGAGACAAGCTCGGCCTCATTCATGGCCGCATGACCGGACAGGAAAAAGACGATGCGATGCTGGCTTTCAAGCGCGGTGATACCCGCCTGCTGATTGCCACCACGGTGATTGAGGTTGGCGTTGATGTGCCGGATGCAACTGTGATTGTGATCGAACATGCCGAGCGTTTCGGCCTGTCGCAATTGCATCAGCTGCGTGGCCGTGTCGGGCGTGGCGATAAGCCATCCACCTGCCTGCTGCTCTATAAAGGCCCCTTAGGTGAGATCGCCAAAGCGCGTTTGCAGGTGATGCGTGAGACGGAAGACGGCTTCCGCATTGCCGAGGAAGACCTGAAACTGCGAGGTGAAGGTGAATTGCTCGGCACCCGCCAATCCGGCACACCGGGCTTTAAACTCGCGTCAATGGAAGCGCATACTGATCTTTTGGAAATAGCCCGTAAAGATGCGCGCCTTATGCTGGAGCGTGATATTGATCTGCACTCTGAGCGTGGCCAAGCACTGCGTATGCTGCTCTATATCTTCGGTCGTGATGAAGCTATCAGGCTACTTAGAGCAGGATAAGAGAAAGGCGGCAATTATGCCGCCTTTCTTAAAATAAAACATCAATATAATAATACAAAATATTGATTTTATTATTTATTCAACAGTTACGGATTTCGCCAAATTACGCGGTTGATCCACGTCTGTCCCCATGAAGACGGCAGTATAATAAGCCAGCATCTGGATTGGCAGTGCATAGATCAAAGGCGCGATAAATTCCGGCACATCCGGCATAATCAGCACGGAATGGGCATCCACATTGGCGTGTTTTGCACCTTCTTTGTCGGTAATCAGGATGATGCGACCACCACGGGCTGCCACTTCCTGCATATTCGACACGGTCTTCTCATAAAGACGGTCGAATGGTGCAATCACAATCACCGGCATGGTTTCATCAATCAACGCAATCGGGCCGTGTTTCAGCTCACCGGCTGCATAGCCTTCTGCGTGAATATAGGAGATTTCCTTGAGCTTCAGTGCACCCTCAAGAGCCAACGGATAGGACGTGCCGCGTCCGAGATAAAGCACATCTTTGACATTCATCAGATCGCGGCAGATGGCTTCTACCTTCGGTGCCAGTTTCAGTGCCTCATGCAGCACGCCTGAGAGATTGCCAAGCTGATCGACCAGCTCTTTCTCTTCGGCCGGAGTGATCGTGCCGCGTGCTTTGGCGGCAGATAATGCTAATGAAGCCAGGACCGAAAGCTGACAGGTGAAAGCCTTGGTCGATGCCACACCGATTTCAGGCCCAGCCAGTGTCGGCAGAACAATGTCTGACTCGCGGGCAATGGTAGATTCGCGCACGTTGACTACAGCGGCAATCGGCAAGCCCTGAGAGCGGCAATAACGCAGCGAGGCCAGCGTGTCAGCAGTTTCACCCGACTGCGACACAAACAGCGCCAGCGTATCGGTGGAAAGCGGCATTTCGCGGTAGCGGAACTCCGATGCAATATCGATTTCTACCGGCAGACGCGCATAACGCTCCAGCCAATATTTGCCGATAGTTGCTGCATAATAAGCAGTCCCGCAGGCAGACATTGCCATGCGCTTGATTTTCGACCAGTCAATATTATTAACATCGGTGCGGATCATTGAGGATGAGAAATCCAGATAATGCGCCAGCGTGCGGGAGATTACTTCCGGCTGCTCATAGATTTCTTTTTCCATGAAATGACGGTAATTGCCTTTATTGACAACATAGGCACCGCCGGTGGACTGCTGCACAACACGACTGACCGGATGGTTGCCTTCATCATAGAAAGTCACGCTATCGCGGGTCAGAACTGCCCAGTCACCATCTTCCAGATAGGTGATTTTATCGGTGAATGGTGCCAGCGCAATCGCATCGGAACCAAGGAACATTTCGCCTTCGCCATAGCCGATTGCCAATGGTGAGCCACGACGAGCCGCAATCAGCATTTCATTTTCGCCGGTAAACAGGAAAGCCAGCGCGAATGCACCGCGCAGGCGGCCAAGCACTTTGCGCACAGCTTCAACAGGTGCATCGCCGGAACGGATATTGCGGGCGACAAGCTGTGCTACGGTTTCAGTATCCGTATCACTCTGGAACTTTACGCCTTCAGCTTCCAGTTCAGTGCGCAGTTCGGCAAAGTTTTCGATAATACCGTTATGGACAATAGCCACCTGCTCGGTCGCATGCGGATGTGCATTGCGCTCGGTTGGTGCGCCATGGGTTGCCCAGCGTGTGTGGCCGATACCAATCGTGCCGCTCAGCGGTTCTGCTGCCAACCGGTTTTCCAGATTAACCAGCTTCCCTTCGGCACGGCTACGTGCAATCTGATTGTCCACCAGAGTGGCAATGCCGGCTGAATCATAACCGCGATATTCCAGACGCTTCAGTGCATCTACAAGCCGCATAGCAACCGGCTGATTGCCGACGATACCAATAATTCCGCACATACTGTCTGTTCCTGTTGCGTCTTTGAACGACGGCCTGATATTGTAGTGTGTGGCCGCACAAACTCTATCATCATATTAAATCTAATAATGATGATTTTATGATAATTATTTGTTTTTACTTGCCTTAATGGCCTTGTATTTTTCGCGTAAAATTTCTGCACGACCTTCTTTATTGACCTGACGGGCACGACCGAGTGCCAGTGCATTTTCAGGCACTTCATCGGTAATCACACTGCCGGAAGCTACATAAACGCCATTACCAATAGTCAGTGGCGCAATCAGTGCAGAGTTAGAGCCAACAAATGCATTGCTGCCAATTGTGGTTTTAAACTTGTTATAGCCGTCATAATTGCAGGTGATTACGCCCGCACCGATATTGGTGTCGGCGCCCACAGTCGCATCGCCGATATAGGACAGATGATTGACCTTAGCACCGGCACCGATATCTGCATTTTTGACTTCGCAGAAATTGCCGACCTTGGCTTTTTCGGCCAGTTTTGAACCGGGACGCAGACGCGCAAACGGCCCCACGCTGGTATTAGCACCAATATGCGCACCTTCAATATGCGAGAATGCGTGAATAACCGCACCGCTTTCAATGGTCACTTTAGGCCCGAAGAAAACATTCGGCTCGATTAGCACGTCAGCTTCAATCAACGTATCATGCGCGAAGAACACTGTTTCCGGCGCAATCAGTGTCACGCCAGAGAACATCACATCACGGCGTTTACGTGCCTGCCACAGCGCTTCGGCCTCAGCCAGTTCAGCGCGATTATTAATGCCGATAACATTTTCAACCGGCACATCAATAGCGATGACATTCAAGCTTTGTGCATGCGCCAGCTTCACCACATCAGTGAGATAATACTCGCCTTTGGAATTGTCATTCTTCACAGCAGAAATCAGCTTGAGGGCATGTTTACCGCTCAGCGCCATCAACCCGCCATTGCAGAAAGTGATTTTACGCTGCTCTTCCGTTGCGTCTTTTTCTTCAACAATCGCAACCAGCTTGCCGCCCTGTTCAATCAGACGGCCATAGCCGGTCGGATTTTCCGGACGGAAACCCATCACCACGATATCCGCGCCCTCGGCCAGTTTATGGCGGGCAGCACGCAGCGATGTTTCTTCGATCAGTGGCGTATCACCAAACACGACCAGCACATCATCATGCGTTTCCGTCAGCGCTTCACGTGCTGCCAGCACTGCATGGGCTGTACCCAGACGCTCGGTCTGTTCATAGAAACGTGCGGTATCACTGATTTTGCCAACAGCTTTTTGCACATCCGCCGCACCGCGCCCGACAACAACAGCCAGATCAGTTTCCCCACCAGTACCTAAGACAGCTTTAGCCACATGCCCGACGAGCGGAAGCCCCGCAATCTCATGCAAGACCTTAGACATAGAGGATTTCATACGGGTACCCTCACCGGCAGCGAGGATGATGGTAAGGCAGGATCTGGAAGCCATATTAATTCCGTGTTTCATAACAGGCAGAGAGGTCTGATTTATCAGAACCACTTTAAAGGCAAAACGTATAGATTCATTTACTCAATACAAGGCAAGCGCCCAAGCTTTTCAATGAATCAGTGCATAATTTCGTTTTTAAACAGGTTCCGGTTCAAATTTCATAAAATTGCCGGTCACTTTTATGAAGCGACCGGCACGTTCTGTGATGTGATTAGCCAAGCTTGCCAAGCACCGGGAATGTTTCAAGCAGCCAATAGGCAAAAGCTTCCATACCACCGGTAAGGAACAGAACACCGGCCAATACCAGCAGAATACCCATGACCTTCTCGACTTTGCCCATATGCACGCGGAAACGCGACAGGAAACGCATAAAGCGGCCGGAGAATAATGCCGCAAGCATAAACGGTATGCCTAAGCCCAGAGAATAAATAGCCAGCAGCGATGCACCGTCCAGTACTGAGGCTTTTGAGCCAGCCAATGTCAGGATCGGGCCGAGCACAGGGCCGATGCAGGGCGTCCAGCCGAATGCAAAGGCCAGCCCCATAATATACGCCCCTAATGGGGTGGCTGGCGCAGAATTAGCCTGAAAGCGTGCTTCCCGAGACAGAAACGGGATGCGCACCACGCCAAGGAAGTTCAAGCCCATTATAATGATGACCAGACCGGCAGCGATTGCCATTTCCTGCTGCCATTGGCGCAGGAAGTGACCGACAGAAGAAGCCCCTGCGCCAAGGGCTACGAAAACCGTGGTAAATCCCAGAACAAAAGCAAATGATGTCACCAGTAAACGAATACGGTTGCGCATAACCTGCGATGATTCTCCGCCATTGCGAAAATCATCCACACTCACGCCTGCCATATAGCAAAGATAAGGCGGCACTAACGGCAACACGCAAGGCGAGAGAAATGACAGTGCGCCCGCGCCTAAAGCCGTGAGATTGGAAATATCAATTGCCATAGTGTCATCCTGTCATGCTGTTCAAAGAGCGCCGGTAGAACCCGTAGCTTAAAGACTGCTTAAGCCGGGATTGATCGTCTCGGATTCTGCAAACCTCATCAAGTGAGGCTCTTATAACGATAAACACTGCTGATAGATACATGCTGCACGTCGCCCCTGCACTCTGACTCAAATGCCTGATCCCTCAGAATCATCGGTATAAAAACAAGGACTTGAAAGAATCGTTTTTCTGACTGCCGGATCAAAACAATTCTTTTTCATCCCTCTTTGCATCGTTCATCGCCAATTAAGCGCTGCATTCGAACCATTTCAGGGCTATTCGCAGTGAAGTTTTGGGGAAAATATAAAAAAACGGCATTTTCAGCAAAAAATATCGGCAGCAGGTGTTGACCATGCCAACATCGCCCCTTATGTATCGCCCCACTTGCTGAGCATTACCGAGGTGCTCCGACAAAAGGCTATGTGCCTTTATGAGATTGCAAGAGCGCGTAGCTCAGCCGGTAGAGCAACTGACTTTTAATCAGTAGGTCCACGGTTCGAACCCGTGCGCGCTCACCATCTCTCAAAAATCCCCCAGAATAAAACATCCTCTAAAATTCGCATAAGACAGATTTATACCCTTAATCCGTCATTTTACCTATCCTGTGTATAAACTTAAGATTTTGAATTTAAACGGTGATTTTTAGTATTGACGATCCGGTCAATCCACCTTATGTATCGCCCCACTTGCAGAGCATTACCGAGGTGCTCGAATAAAGACCCAGCGTCTTTAAGAGATTGCAAGAGCGCGTAGCTCAGCCGGTAGAGCAACTGACTTTTAATCAGTAGGTCCACGGTTCGAACCCGTGCGCGCTCACCATCTCTCTCAAATTACCCCAATATATCGCTTATAACTAATTGGACTATTTAAACGCAGCAGCCTGCGTATAGTGGTCTCGTCAACAGATGATTTTTCACCAAGTTGATCTCCTCATGATACCTACTCAACATCAGCCCCGTTTTGTTTATCAGAACGGGGTCTTTTTTTATATTGATCCTGAGCCATAAATTATCATGCTCCCATAAGTGACTGATTGATAAATTTCTCTCATCTCCCCATATTAGCTAGTAATTAAAATGAAGCGATATCATCACGGATAAAGCGAATCTCTGCTTATCCGTTCTCAGAAAGGCGACTATGACCTCCGGTATTCATCATGTGACTCTGATTACACGCAATGTGCAGGCCAATATTGATTTTTATGCCGGCTTTCTGAGGTTGCGGCTGGTGAAACAAACCGGCGGTTATGAAGATGGTGAGCAATTACATCTGTTTTACGGAGATGCCGTTGGTTCTCCTGGCTCGCTGATTACATTTTTGGTTTGGGAAGAAGGTGCGCGTGGCCGTGTCGGCCATGGTCAGGTCGCGGAAATCGCCTTGGCTGTACCGCCGGAATCAATCGGTGACTGGCTGACACGCGCTTTATCGCAGCATATTCAGGTTGAAGGGCCGAAACGCGAATTCGGCGAATCTGTGTTGCGCCTTAAAGATCCGGATGGTGTGATCGTCAAGCTGGTCGGCCATGAGATGACCACCGAACATCCGTGGAAATCTGCACCATCTCGCCTGCATAGCGTGACACTGTTTACGGAAACACAAGAAGAAACCGCCGCTTTTGTCAAACGCTTCGGCTATAGCGAAGGCCAGCGCGAAGATTCTGTGCTGCGCATGGTGTCTGACACAGATTTCATTGATGTGCGTAATGTCACCGGATTCGTTCAGGGCATTCCGGGTACTGGCATTGCCGATCATGTGGCCTTCCGTGCCAAGGATGTTGATATGGTTAAAGCTGCTGAGGCCGAACTGTCACGCCTCAACTCCTCTGTTACCAATTACCACGACCGCAACTATTTCACCTCGCTCTATGTGCGTGAACCTGGCGGCATATTGATTGAGCTGGCAACCGACGGACCGGGCTTTACGATTGATGAGACACCGGAGCATCTGGGCGAAACCTTGTTCGTACCGCCGCACGATCAGGAGCGCGCACAAGACCTGAAAGTGTTGATGCCGCAATTCTCCATGCCGGGTGAAGAGCGTATTGTCATGCGTGACCTGCCCTTTGTGCATCGCTTTTATACACCGCAAGATCCGGACGGTAGCATTCTGCTATCGCTGCACGGCACCGGCGGCAATGAAGCCGATTTGATGCCTATGGCCCATCGCATTAATCCACGCGCTACACTGCTTGGTGTACGTGGCCGTAGTCATGAAGAAGGCACTGCGCGCTGGTTCCGACGCTTTGGTGCAACGCAGTTCGATCAGGCGGATATCCGCTCTGAGGCAGAGGCTTTCAACGCTTTCTATCAAGGGGCAATGGCTGCCTATGGTCTGAAAGCGGAGACTATCACCGTTCTCGGCTCTTCAAACGGTGCAAATTTTGCCGCTGCGGTTATGGCGCTTTATCCGCAACTGATCCGTCGTGCGATTCTGTCCCGCCCGATGCAGGTACTGGAAAATGCCCCGCAAGTTGATCTAAAAGGTACGGCAGTTCTCACCCTCACCGGCAGCAAAGACCCGTTCAGTGAATTTGCACCGGCACTTAACACATGGCTGGAAAATTGCGGTGCGGAGCTGACAGCGGAGAAGCTCGAAACAGGACATGCCCTGTCGCCGGATGATATTGCCCGTGCCCAAAACTGGCTGAGTTTATAAATACTAGAGCGCTGTGTGTTTTCCCGAACATACGGCGCCCAAATGATTTTTAAGCGTGTTTATTGCGATATCGCTGCCCGTTTTTCGAAAAACATATTTTATGTTATATAATTACAAATAATTTCTGCTACTGCATAGACATGCCACGTAATCACAACTATCAATCGTAATGTTATTACATTTCAGATTCGAGGTTATTGATGGGTATGTGGCTGAAAAGCGCGACTGCGCTAAGCATGTTAGGATCCGTATTAATTGCAGGCCATGCCAATGCTGATGAGGAGCATAAACAGGTCTGGCGGCTCTTTGTTGCCGATCACACCAAACCGGTGGTTCGCGCGATTGATCTGGAAAGTGGCAAAGAACTCGGGAAATTCGACCTTAAAGGCTATGCGGCTCTGGCGACCAGCAATTCAGGTGAAACCGTCTTTGCAGTGCAAACCGAAGATGATGTGGTGAATGTTATCAAGACCGGCATCAAGCTCGAAGATCATGGCGATCATCGTGATCTTGAGGTATCGGATACAGCTTTGCTGAAAGAGAAATTTGAAGGCAAGCGGCCGGTTCATGCCGTGATGCATGGCGACAATGTTGTGCTGTTCTTTGACCGTGAAGGCAAAGCGCATGAACTGTCCGAGCAGGATATTCTGAAAGGCAAACCGCAGGCTAAGATTATTGATGCCACAGCACCGCATCATGGTGTGGTTGTGCCATTCGGCAATCAATATTTGGCTTCCGTGCCAAATCTCGAAGCAGAAACCAAACCGGATGCTCTGCCACCGCGTCTCGGCCTGCGTGTACTTGACGCTGATGGTAAGCAAAGCGGCGATGTTGCAACCTGCACAGCTTTGCATGGTGAAGCCTTCTCCGCCAGTCTTGTGGCCTTTGGTTGTGAGGAAGGTGTGCTGATCGCCAGCCCAAACAAAGACAAACAAGCCGAGCTGAAAATGCTGACTTATGGAACTGATCTGCCAAAAGGCAAAGTCAGCACCTTGCTTGGCAGCAAAGCCATGCAGTTTTTCCTTGGAAATTATGGTGAGGACAAGATTGCGCTGATTGATCCTGAAAGTGATACGCCTTACCGCCTTGTTGATCTGCCAACCCGTCGTGTTGATTTTGCGCTCGACCCTGCCCGTCTGAAAAACGCCTATGTACTGACAGAAGATGGACAATTGCATCTCATCAATATTCTGGACGGGACAATCGTGCGTTCTGCAAAAGTGACTGAGCCATACAGCAAAGATGGTCACTGGCGTGATCCTCGCCCGCGTCTGGCGGTTGCCGGCGATCATATCGCTATTACCGATCCGCGCCACAGTCTGGTTCGTCTGATTGATATTGAAAGCTTTAAAGAAGACCGTACTATCGCGGTGGCTGATCAGCCATTCAGCATTGTTGCTGTTGGCGGCTCCGGTGCTGTGCATTAAATTCTGAAGCGTAAGAATGAAAAGACCGGTTTCACACCGGTCTTTTTTTTGTATTTGCCATTCGGATGTTCGCTGCTTAAGGCAGCGTCAATCTTCTTGCCAACAAAAGCACTTGAAGCCGACAATCTGCATGGCGCGTAATGATGACTAAGCGCTCGACTTCAAAAGGCAATTTAACATTATTTTGCTAGTACTTAGTTGGTTTTGCATGTGTGCTATTTTCAAATACATTCGCCTCTGTATCTGGGAAGTATCGGAGGAATATATGAGGCAATTGAATAAAATTTGGCCGCTGATCGTCAGTGGTTTTGTAATTTCTGGATGTGTATCCACACCCGGAATAAAGCAATTTAATAGTACGGAATACACAATCGCAGGCAAACGGATCGAGATTGCATCAGTTTGGCATATACAGCCAGATTGCGAAAACTTTGGTATACCTATTATTCAAGTAATTTCTAAACCTAAAAATGGCAAAGTTGAGCTTAGCACAAAGCAAATGTTCCCAAGTGATACAATTTATGAGCGGTGTCGGACGATTAAAGTTAAAGGGCCTGTCGCTTATTACACAGCAAATTCAGGATTTAGTGGAACAGATACTATTAAACTACGATTTGCATATTCAGATGGAGTTTTGGAAGAGAAAACCCTTACTGTCATTGTGAAATAAAAAAAGCCCCGCAAGACTGACTTGCGGGGCTTTTTATTATCTCAGATCAGATGATTAGTGAGCCATACCCACAACTGCATCGTCCTCGCCAGCTTTGGCAATCGCTGGAACTTCCGGTTCAACCCATTCAATCGGTTCCGGCTTGCGGATCAGTGCATGTTCAAGCACTTCGCCAACAAAAGATACCGGAATGATTTCCAATGCGTTTTTCACATTGTCCGGAATTTCAGCCAGATCCTTGGCGTTTTCTTCCGGAATCAGTACCTTCTTGATACCGCCGCGCAGAGCTGCCAGCAGTTTTTCTTTCAGGCCGCCAATCGGCAGAACACGACCACGCAATGTGACCTCACCGGTCATAGCAACGTCTTTACGTACCGGAATACCGGTCAGCACAGAAACAATTGCCGTCACCATTGCTGTACCGGCAGACGGTCCATCCTTTGGTGTCGCACCTTCCGGCACGTGCACATGGATGTCACGCTTGTCGAACAGCGGAGGCTCGATGCCGAAATCCACCGCACGGGAGCGTACATAAGATGCCGCAGCCGAAATGGATTCCTTCATCACATCACGCAGGTTACCGGTAACAGTCATGCGACCTTTACCTGGCATCATCACGCCTTCAATGGTCAGCAATTCGCCGCCCACTTCTGTCCATGCCAGACCGGTCACAACACCAACCTGATCTTCGCCGTCGATCTGTCCGTAACGGTATTTCTGCACACCAAGATAATCAGAAATATTATCTCGTGTTACATGAACCGACTTGGTCTTCTTGCGTGCGATTTCCGTGACAGCTTTACGCGCCAGTTTCATCATTTCACGCTCAAGACTACGCACACCGGCTTCGCGGGTGTAGTGCTGGATCACAGCAAGAATGGCCGCTTCATCAACCGAGAATTCATTCGGCTGTAAAACATGCTCTTTGATTGCCTTTGGCAGCAAATGCCGCTTAGCAATTTCAAGCTTTTCATCCTCGGTGTAACCGGCAATACGGATGATCTCCATACGGTCAAGCAACGGGCCCGGAATATTCAGCGAATTTGCAGTCGTCACGAACATTACGTTGGACAGGTCATATTCGACCTCCAGATAATGATCCATGAAGGTTGCATTCTGTTCCGGATCCAACACTTCCAGCATTGCCGATGACGGATCGCCACGGAAATCCTGCCCCATTTTGTCGATCTCATCGAGAAGGAACAACGGGTTGGACTTCTTGGCTTTCTTCATCGACTGAATAACCTTACCCGGCATGGAGCCGATATAGGTTCTGCGGTGACCGCGGATTTCAGCCTCATCACGCACGCCGCCAAGCGACATACGCACATATTCACGACCGGTTGCATTGGCGATAGAGCGCGCAAGCGAGGTCTTACCAACGCCCGGAGGGCCAACGAGACAAATGATCGGGCCTTTGATCTTGGCAGCGCGTGACTGTACCGCGAGATACTCGACAATACGCTCTTTGACCTTTTCCAGACCAAAATGCTCCGTATCCAGCACGCTTTCAGCAAAAGCCAGATCGGTTTTGACCTTGGACTTCTTGTTCCACGGCAGCGACAACAGCCAGTCGAGGTAGTTGCGCACTACGGAAGCTTCCGCAGACATCGGGCTCATCGACCGCAGCTTCTTCATTTCAGCCTGCGCTTTTTCCGCAGCTTCCTTGCTCAGCTTGGTCTTGGCAATGCGTTCTTCCAGCTCGGCCAGTTCATCCTTGCCGTCTTCACCGTCGCCCAGTTCTTTCTGGATCGCCTTCATCTGTTCGTTCAGGTAATATTCGCGCTGGGTCTTTTCCATCTGGCGCTTAACACGCGAGCGGATGCGCTTCTCAACCTGAAGAACCGAGATTTCGGATTCCATATATTCCAAAGCTTTTTCAAGACGCTCACGAACCGACAGGATCGAGAGCATTTCCTGCTTTTCAGCAATCTTGATCGCCAGATGCGAGGCAACTGTATCAGCCAGTTTCGAATGATCATCGATCTGACCGGTCGCGCCAACAACTTCAGGCGAAATCTTCTTGTTCAGCTTTACGTAATTTTCAAAGTCGCTCATCACCGAGCGGGACAGCGCTTCAATCTCTACCGGTTCTTCTTCCGGTAGTTCCAGAATGTCAGCATAGGCTTCGTGATAATCTTCACGATCACTGAACTTCGTGATTTTAGCACGTGCGATACCTTCGACCAGTACCTTCACAGTACCGTCCGGCAGTTTCAGCAGCTGCAGCACATTGGCAACTGTACCGATTTCATAAATCGCATCATTGGCCGGCTCATCGTCGGCAGCATTTTTCTGGGTCGCAAGCAGAATCTGCTTATCAACGCCCATCACTTCTTCAAGCGCACGGATTGATCTTTCGCGGCCGACAAACAGCGGCACAATCATATGCGGGAAGACAACAATATCGCGCAACGGCAACACGGCATAAAGCCCGTCCTGACCACCCACGGATGTCTTCAACTCTGTATCCGTCATTTTAAGTCCTTTCCCGGGCAAACCACCCGATCGCCACACAATGATCCCCGTTTCATCAGCAAATCATTGCGTGCATCGACTATATAATTGGCCACCCACTGCTCGTATTTCAAGCACTTCATGTGTCTCATACAGCAGAATAAATCAGCGCATTTATGACCACCGGATCAAAATGCAAATTGCAGACCAACACTTTAAACGCTTTTACCACGAATGGAACGTCTAAAGCGCCGCTTTTCACCCATTAACGATCTAGTCCACAGCCATGCAAGCATTAACATGACAAAATAATTCATATTAAATTTTTTCTCATTCAAAAACGAACGCAAATAAAAACGCCCGAAATTTCTTCCGGGCGTTTTAAAAATCATAAACCTGCAAGCATTATGCAGAAGCCGTGCCTTTTTCTTCCTTGCGCTCACCATAGATGTAAAGCGGCTGCGCTTTACCCTCTACGACATCGCTGGAAATAACTACTTCCTGAACACCTTCCAGTGTCGGCAGGTCAAACATGGTATCGAGCAGGATTTTTTCCATGATCGAACGCAGACCACGCGCACCGGTTTTACGCTCCACAGCACGACCGGCAATCGCCAGAAGCGCATCTTCATGGAATGTCAGCTCAACATTCTCCATCTCGAACAGGCGCTGATACTGTTTAACCAGAGCATTTTTAGGCTCCGACAGAATCTTGACCAGCGACGGAATGTCGAGATCTTCCAATGTTGCAATAACCGGCAGACGGCCGACAAATTCCGGAATGAGACCGAATTTTGTCAAATCTTCCGGTTCCAGCTCATGGAAAATCGCACCGATACGACGTTCATCCGGCGCTTTAACCGTTGCACTGAAGCCGATAGAGGTCTTTTCACCACGCGATGAAATGATCTTATCAAGACCGGCAAATGCACCGCCGCAAATGAACAGGATATTGGTTGTGTCCACCTGCAGGAACTCCTGCTGCGGATGCTTGCGACCACCTTGCGGCGGGACAGAAGCCACAGTGCCTTCCATGATCTTCAGCAGCGCCTGCTGCACACCCTCACCGGATACGTCACGGGTAATTGACGGATTATCGGCCTTACGGCTGATTTTATCCACTTCGTCGATATAGACGATACCGCGCTGCGCACGCTCAACATTGTAGTCGGCAGCCTGCAACAGTTTGAGAATGATATTTTCGACATCTTCACCAACATAACCGGCTTCGGTCAGTGTTGTGGCATCAGCCATCGTGAATGGCACATCAATGATGCGTGCCAGTGTCTGTGCCAGATAGGTCTTACCGCAACCGGTAGGGCCAACCAGCAGAATATTTGATTTTGCCAGTTCAACATCACCGCTCTTCGGCTGGTTAGCCAAACGCTTATAGTGATTGTGAACCGCTACCGAAAGCACACGTTTGGCATGGCTCTGACCGATGACATAATCATCAAGAACAGTCATAATTTCCTGTGGGGTCGGCACACCTTCACGTGACTTCACCATTGAGGATTTATTTTCCTCGCGGATGATGTCCATGCAAAGTTCGACACACTCATCACAGATAAATACGGTCGGCCCCGCAATTAGCTTGCGCACCTCATGCTGGCTTTTTCCGCAAAAGGAGCAATAGAGCGTATTCTTGGAATCGCCACCGCCGTTGCTGACTTTGCTCATCGCAGTTTCCTTTCAGTAATGGCAACCCGCTGTCCGCAACAGGCACCAAGTTCTAACCGTTATGTCTTCCCGACCGAAACCGACATGAACGGCAGTCGTCATATATTTGTCTGTTATTGGCTTCTTGTGCCATTGACAAGATGTCAACACAAGCAGCCTTGCAACATACCAGAGCGCCGCGTGCCGGATCTGGCACACAAAGGTCGCTACAATCAGGTTGCATGCAACTCTATTCACTCAACATCTGCTTTTAGGCACAAGACCCAAACAATCACTTAACATGGCAGCCAGCTTAAACAGGCAAAAGAGTGTTTTACAACCTGTCTGTCACACTGTTTTGCGTGACAGAGCAGTAAAAGCGCTAATGGCAGATAAAATATGGCTAAAATTATACAAAGCCATTAATTTCTTACCACAACTCCCGTTTCAGGAATGACCGCCTGCCAAAATCTGATCCGCTTTTATAAGAAAGCGGATCAGTTTCCGGTTACTCAGTCTTTCTTTTCAGCCAGATCGCGTGATTCGATCACTTTATCGATCAGGCCGAATTCAAGCGCTTCCTGTGCGGTCATGAAATGATCGCGATCAAGGGTGCGCTCGATGGTTTCATAATCACGGCCGGTATGTTTGACGTAGATTTCATTGAGGCGGCGCTTCATCTTGATGATATCCTGCGCATGACGCTCGATATCGGAAGCCTGGCCCTGAAAACCACCGGATGGCTGGTGAACCATGATGCGTGCATTTGGCAGCGCCAAGCGCTGGCCGGTTGCGCCGGCTGTCAGCAGCAGCGAGCCCATCGAAGCGGCCTGCCCCATGCAAAGCGTGGAAACCGGAGGTTTAATGAACTGCATAGTGTCATAAATTGCCATACCGGAAGTGACGACACCGCCTGGCGAATTGATGTACATTTCAATCGGCTTGTTCGGGTTTTCTGCTTCAAGAAACAGCAACTGCGCGCAGACCAGCATAGCCATGCCGTCTTCAACCGGACCGTTTACGAAAATCACACGCTCTTTCAGAAGACGCGAGAAAATATCATAGGCCCGTTCGCCACGCGCAGTCTGCTCAACCACCATCGGGACCAGATTCATAACGGTTTCAATTGGATCTCTCATGAGTAACTGCCTTTGGCTATCGGAGAACGGAGCGAAGCACTGCCGTCAAGATTCGTTGATATTCCATACATAGGGCGAGCCCCTATGGTTTCGCAAGATGCAGGCCAGCAAACATCTTCATTCCGCTGATCTAACTCCTCATACGCACCGAAACCTAAACATGCGGTATAAGCGTGGCAAAGCAGCGTAAAAAAACAAAATGCCCCGCAGGCAGAACCGGCGGAGCATTGATGCCAAACAAGAATTAAAATTTATTCTGTAATGGTATATTCGCCCAGTTCACACAGGTTCTGCTGGTCTTCCAAGGTTTCAAGATCATCACCCTGAAATTCAAAACGCATATCATAGCTGCAAACGCTGCGGCCATCAGCAATCGTGATTTTCATGCTTTCGCCCGGTGCCAAAGCATCGCGGCCAAAAATATCATCTTCCCAGTTGTCGACACCAACCGGTGAAGCATGAAAATTATTGACGACCGATTTGGTACCGTTTTTCAGCGTGAAAACCAAATCGTCAGCCAAAGCCGCACCGCTGCACAGTGTTATAGCTGCGGCTACTATCAGTTTGAATTTAATAGTCATTATTGCCCCCCAAGCGAAAATTCGCTCTGTTCTAATTAGAGATCAATTGCGAATATAATCCCTCGCAACTGTGATCTGCCTTATAGAAAGGGGCACTCAGAAAGGCGATCCCCCTGTTCAAGGGAATACGCCATTCAAAGGTCAATGTTTGGTAATGGAAGCATATTTGTCGCGGAATTTCTGCGCGGAACCAGCTGTCATATCAACATCAATAATGACTGAGCCGTCTTCCTCATCCTGACGGCGCACATTGCTGCCATGACGATAAATCCAGTCGATCAGGCTAAACTGATCCGGTTGCAGGCAGACCTGCACTTTCTCCATGGAACCTGAAATGCGGCTCTCAATCAAAGCCAGCAATTCGCGTGTTCCCTGCCCCGTTAGCGCGGAAAGCGGAATCGGTCTGGTATCTTCATGGCTACCGCTGCTTAAATTTTCAGCACTGTCCTGCATCGGCTCGCTCAGGCGGTCGATCTTGTTCCAGATTTCAATAACGCGCTTGTCATTGCCTTTTTTAACGCCGAGACCACTGAGAATAGTCTCCACATCTTCGGCCTGTGCGGCATTGTCTGGGTCAGACATATCGCGCACATGCAGAATAAGATCGGCTTCCACCACCTCTTCCAGTGTTGCCTTAAAGGCAGCAACCAGATGGTGCGGAAGGTTGGAAATAAAGCCAACCGTATCCGACAAAATGATCATATCACCATGCGGCAGACGCAACCGGCGCAAAGTCGGATCAAGCGTCGCAAACAGCATATCCTCAGCCAGCACATCAGCACCGGTCAGGCGGTTGAACAGCGTTGATTTGCCCGCATTGGTATAACCAACAAGTGCGATCACCGGATGCGGCACCTTGCGGCGTTTCTGCCGGTGCAACTGGCGAGTGCGAACAACCGTATCCAGCTCGCGCTTAATACGCAGAATTTTATCCTGCAACTGGCGTCTGTCGGCTTCAATCTGGGTTTCACCCGGACCACCCATAAAGCCGCCGCCACCGCGCTGACGCTCCAAGTGTGTCCAGCTGCGAACCAACCGGCCTTTCTGGTAGTTCAGATGCGCCAGTTCGACCTGCAAGCTACCCTCACGGGTTTGCGCACGACGGCCGAAAATCTCCAAAATCAGGCCGGTACGGTCGATCACCTTGATCTTCCATTCTCGTTCCAGATTGCGCTGCTGCACCGGTGTCAGCGGGTGATCGACAATCACCAGCTCGATTTCTTCCCGCTCAATGCGCTCGGCAATATCTTCGACCTTACCGGTACCAAGCAACGTCGCCGGACGCGGCTGCGTGGTCTGCACCAAAAAACTATCGATAATATTCAGATCAATTGCGCGTGCCAGACCGGCAGCTTCTTCAAGCCGCGCCTCATCACTACGGCGATATTTCGGGCGTTCGCTCTCATCCTGATCAACGACCAGCGCGTAACGCTCCGGCAAAATCGGCACCACAACAAAAGCACGTGTCTCTTCCACCTTTGTTGTGAAAGGCTTTCTGCTGCTTTTCAGTTTGGCGCCATCATCATAATTATCATCTTCTGATAATTCATATGTGTCTGCCATATCTGTTTCTGGCATCAGATCATCTGCCGGATCATTTCGTTTTTTCAAATGTTTATCCTGATTTCTCAATTCATTATGACGGCAAACCAACGCTTGAGCATATGTTCCGTCCACATCAGATAATCATCCGGCCTGCCTGCATCAATGCACACATGTGAGATAATTATTCTCAAACTTACAAACAAATATATCCGCAGGCCTTAGGGCACTGCGGATATAAAAACATCTTAAAATTTCAGCAAACAGTCGTAATGACCTGTAATGCTTACTCTTCTTCGCCTTCAAACATCTGCACAGGCTGGCTTGGCATAATGGTTGAAATGGCATGCTTATATACCAGCTGTGAATGTCCATCACGGCGCAGAAGAACACAGAAATTGTCAAAAGAAGTGACAATACCGGTCAGTTTAACGCCATTAATCAAAAAGATCGTCAGAGAGATTTTCTGCTTACGTACAGAATTCAGAAAGAGATCCTGCAGATTTTGCGATCGTTCAGCCATTTTTTTATTCCTTTATTTCGATCCGCAACCAATACTGACTTGGATGAGACGAGCACGCGAAAAAATATTTCCTGCGCTCAGCTTTTATCATCCACCCCAGATATTGCACCTGTATATTGATACAGAATCAATAGTTGCGGGAATAATCCCACATTCTGCAAAGGGTTAACAGGCCGCTATTTTTTGCGCAACGTCAAAATGTTGTATAGTGAATGATGTTTAGAGCATTTCACAGTCAGTGGTATCACTTGACGTCTGTGAGAATGCGACCCAATAAAGAATTGAGACGCGAGCGCTGCGATCTAACAGACACGTAAACCGCTCTAGTCACAGCCTGTATGAATGAGCAGAAAATTCTCAGAAGCAGCTATAAACCTTGAGGCGATCAGCGCAATTCGCCCGTCTGCTTCAGCATCCACTCATAGAAACTGCCATCACGCACCACCAGCTCCTCAGGGCTTTTGCGATGCACATGAAAGCCGATAAACTCCCGATGATCCAGCGGCTCAAGCCCGTATTGCGGGTTGAACATGTTCAGGCATTCGCGCCCTGTCCAGTAATAGAAGCTCTCTTTCGGCGCGGCATTATCAAAACAGCCATATTTCTTGGCTAGTCTTGAAATTCCGTCATTGCCAAAAATCGTAATCCCGATCGCCGCAGGCGTGACTTCCTTCCCCGTCAGGCGATACCAGAGCGGGCGCAACACACGACGACGCAGACCAAGCCATTTCGGCAACGGGTAATCACCGGCCATATAGGCATCAAATTCAGCAATCACCGGATGATCCGGCGGGAAATACAGCGCAGAAACACCAACGCGCTCTTTGTTTTCCCGCGCCAGATAAGGTTTGGAGGCATCCGGATGGAACTGTTTATGCAGATAGACATCCGTGTCCAGCCAGACACCCTGCCCCTGTTTCATCAGATTGATACGGAAAATATCGCTGAACTGAACAATCGTCACATATTCTTTCAGATCCGGAAAAGCCGGATCAAGACGACGGAAAGATTTAATCGGCAGAATAGTTGCTGCATCATGCTGTTCCACACCTTCCGGCAGGTTCTCAACCGGCTGATAGCTGAACAGCTTCACTTTTTGCCCGGTTTTCACCATCGAGGTCAGGCACATATGATCAACAGGGCGTAATCTGGTACCGTACCAAAAAGTGCAAATATCCATAAAATACTATTCTCAAATGTCAGAAGAAATCGAGGCTCACACGGAACATCTGCTCCACATGCTTAACTGCATCACTGGTTGCAAACATTACCACACGATCATTGCGGCGGATATGCAGATCACCATGCGGCTTGATAACTTTTCCGTCACGATAGACTGCGCCAACGCGCAAGCCTGCTGGCAAAGAGATATTACGCAATGGCGCACCAACCAGCGGCGAGGTTTCCAGTGCTTCTGCCTCAATCAGTTCCGCCCGCCCGTCATAGACACTATGGACAGAACGGATACGTCCGCGGCGCACATGCTGCAGAATTTTGGAAATCGTCACGCTTTTCGGACTGACATAGGAATCAATACCAACCGTGTGAATAAACTCCTGATAGGCCGAGTTATTAATCAGCACCATATTCGACTTACAGCCAAGACGCTTAGCCATAATGCCGGACAGAATATTCGCCTGATCCTGATTGGTCAGCGCCACCATCAGATCGGCATCCTGCACTTCTGCTTCGCGCAACAATTCCTGATCCAGCGCACTGCCGTTTAGCACGACGGTCTTATTCAACTCATCCGCAACAAAAGCCGCGCGCTCGCGATTATGCTCGATGATTTTCAGCCTTGTATGCGGCTGACGCTCTTCCATCTTCTGCGCGACATAAAGCCCGATATTACCGCCACCGGCAATAATAATACGACGTGCTTCCGGCTTATCATGACCGAACAGACCGAGCGTGCGGCGCACCTGCTCGCTGGTTGTCACCACATAAGCGATATCACCGGCCAGCAGATGATCCTCTGAATGAGGAACAAATAACCGGTCATTGCGCACCACACCAACAACCGTGGATGGCAGATCAGGAAACAGATCGGTGAGCTGTTTCAGCGGTGTATTGATAATCGGGCAGTCTTCCAGACATTCAATGGCGAAAGCCACCACTTTATCATCGGCAAAGCGCAGCACGTCCGACGCACCAGGCAGCGCAATACGGCGCAGCACCATGTCACCGACTTCAAGCTCGGGCGAAATCACCACATCAATCGGCATATTATCGCGCGAGAACATCTCCTGATACTGCTTTTGCAGATAGGTTTGTGCACGGATACGGGCAATCTTGGTCGGCACGTTAAACAACGAATGGGCAACCTGACAGGCCACCATATTGATTTCATCATAGAGCGTAACGGCGATAATCATGTCCGCTTCTTCGGCTCCGGCCGCTTCCAGAACATCCGGATGCGAGCCGTGACCGACGAAACCACGAACATCAAGCAAATCACGCACAGCGTGAATCAGCTTTTCCGATGTATCGATCACCGAAACATCATTCTGCTCGGCAGAGAGCCGCTCAGCGATACCAAAGCCGACCTGACCGGCACCGCAGATGATGATGCGCATAATTACACTCCGAGCGATTTCAGTTTGCGGTGCAGCGCGGAACGCTCCATACCCACAAACTCAGCCGTACGGGAAATATTACCGCTGAAACGGTTGATCTGGGCAACCAGATATTCCTTTTCAAACATTTCACGGGCTTCACGCAGCGGCAGCGCCATAATGTGCTGGTCGGAATCCGTTGGTGTGCGCGGCAGCGTATCACCGATTTCCGCAGGCAGCAGATCAGCAGTCACCGGCTCATCAACATCATCGCCACGTGCCAAAATCATCAGGCGTTCCACATTGTTGCGCAACTGGCGCACATTGCCCGGCCAGCTATGCGACTGCAGAACCGCCATTGCATCATCACTGATACGGCGCGGTTTGATACCGGCCTGCTCGGCGACCTGATTGATAAAGAAGGACACCAATGACGGAATATCATCGCGGCGCTGTGCCAGAGGCGGCACCTGCACCGGCACAACCGCCAGACGGTGGAACAGATCTTCGCGGAACAGACCCTCGGCAATCATGCCTTCAAGATTTTGTGCCGTTGAAGAGATGATACGCACATCAACCTTCACGCGCTTGGTACCACCAACACGTTCAAACTGCTGATCGACCAGCACGCGCAGAATCTTATTCTGCGTTTCGCGCGGCATATCGGCAATTTCATCGAGGTAAAGAATACCACCATGGGCTTCTTCCAGCGCGCCGACTTTACGCTCGCCACCATCCATTTCGGTACCGAACAGCTCAATTTCCATGCGTTCAGGTGTAATTGTTGCGGCATTCACCGTCACAAAAGGACCATTAGCACGGCTCGATAGTGCATGGATTGCTCGCGCAGCCATTTCCTTACCGGAACCCGAAGGCCCTGTAATCATGATACGGCTATTGGTCGGCGCAACACGATCAATCGTCTGACGCAACTGGTTCATCGCCAGCGAATTGCCGAGCAACTCAAAGCTATCGCCGGAGCGCTTACGCAGGTTGGAAACCTCACGCTTGAGATTGGATGTTTCCAGAGCGCGCTCAGCCACTAGGATCAGACGATCCGCTTTGAACGGCTTTTCGATGAAGTCATAGGCACCGCGACGAATTGCCGAAACAGCAGTTTCAATATTACCGTGACCGGAAATCATCACTACCGGCAAATCCGGATGCAATTTTTTGATTTCATCCAGCAGCGCCAGTCCGTCCAACCGGCTGCCCTGCAACCAGATATCCAGAAAGATCAGGCGCGGCACACGATCATTGATCGCAGCCAATGCGCTATCTGAATCAAATGCGGTACGGGTTTCATGACCTTCGTCGCTTAAAATACCAGCAACCAGATCACGGATGTCCGTTTCATCATCGACGACGAGAATATCAGAAGCCATTTAATCCACCTGCCTTGTTCCCATTGCCCTGCTGATGCACCATATATCGGCACATTAGCAAGTATTTATAATTAAACTGCTTGCATCTTAGTTTCATGCCCGCAGCTCCTCAGTTGTATTACTGCCTGCTTCAACCACCGCATCCGGTGATGTTGCAGGAAAAACCATGCGGATCATAGCGCCCCGGCCATTATAAAAATCGGCAGGTGCGTCATGCAGTTCCATATGGCCGCCATGATCTTCAACAATTTTACGGACAATCGCGAGGCCAAGGCCGGTGCCTTTTTCACGCGTTGTCATATAAGGCTCAAGCAAACGCTGGCGGTTATCACCGGGTAAGCCCTTGCCATTATCAATCACTTCAACAATCAGCTGATCACTGTCCTGATAGGCTTTCAGCAAAATATGTCCGCGATAATCGTCCTCGCCGGTTACAGCTTCAATCGCTTCACTGGCATTCTTGATAATATTACCAAAAGCCTGTCCCAGCAGACGACTGTCGAAGTGACCATAAAGCGGCACTTCACTCAGGCGTTGCTCAAAACTGATTTCACTGCGGCTAACTTCCACCAGAAATGCGGCTTCTTTCAGCGCGTTACGCAAATCAATGGTTTCCATTTTCGGCTTCGGCATCCGAGCAAAAGACGAAAATTCATCCACCATACGACCAATATCGCCGACTTGGCGAACAATGGTTTCAACGCATTGGTCAAAGACTTCTCTGTCCTCGGTAATCACCTTACCGTAACGGCGGCGAATACGCTCCGCAGAAAGCTGGATTGGTGTCAGCGGGTTCTTGATCTCATGGGCGATACGGCGTGCCACATCCGCCCAAGCGGTTGAACGCTGCGCCTGCACCAGATCGGTAATGTCATCAATCGTCACAACATAAGAACGCTCATCAGCAGTGCCGTCCTCAATCGTAATCTGCACGTTGAAAGTGCTGGTCAGCCCGCCGCGCATCATCGAGACCTGCTCACGGTAAACCGCACGGCCGGAATCGTGTGCAACTTCAAACACCTGCCCGATTTCAGGAATGTGAGTACTGAGGCTGGTGCCGATAACGACATCCGGCTCTAAGCAGAACATCTGCTCTGCCGAACGGTTGACGATATTAATCAACCCCAGCGCATCAACGCCGATCACCGCAGCCGTCACACCGGACAACACAGCTTCAGAGAAGCGGCGGCGTTCATCAATCTGATCTTTCGCAGCCATCAGGTCGGTACGCTGGCTTTTCAGCTCTGCAACCATGTTATTGAAGGTAACGGCAAGCGCGCCGAGATCACCGTCGCTGGAGCGTACCGGCACGGAAACGTCAAGATTACCGGCGGCGACTTCATCTGCAGCGCCGATCAGCGAGCGGATCGGACGAACCAGACGGTCAGCCACTGCAATCCCTGTCCAGATTGCAGGCAGCAACACGATCAGCATCAGACCAAAATAAAGCAGCGCAAAGATCACCTGTGTCGGGATACGATTGGCTTCCATATCCTGATAACGCGCGGTGTTCGCCTCCATCAGGCGCATGGAATCCAGAATTTGTGCATCCACACGACGCACCGTATAAAGATATACATCCGGTATTTCGCGCATTTTGATGATTGCGCCAACAAAATTGCTGGTCGGACCCGGCGGAATAATCACCGGATTACCATCCTTCGCCGTTTCCAGCGCCTCAGATGGTGGTTGTGGCAGATTAGCGCCACCCTGATCGCTGCGCACAGCAACGGAGCCGTCTTCACGCAATAATTGCGCACCCAGCAAACCGCGCCCCAGTGCCTGCAAGGTCAGCAATTGCACAAAACCATTACGGTCGAGACTGTAAAGCGTGCGCTGCGCATCCATATCCTGCCACATCGAATAGGTCGCGCTCTGCAGATTACGCGCAGTGTCAGTAAGATAGGCTTGTGTCAGGCTGATAGAAGAATTGACGATATTGCGTGTGTTGGTTTCAAACCAGCGATCCAGCCCGAGATTAAGCGTCACACTGGCAACAATCGCCACCACAATCGCCGGAACCGCGGCAATCAGCGAGAACAGCGCCACAATACGCACATGCAGCCGTGCTGCTGCGCGGCCATGACGGCGCGCCTGCGTAATACGGTAAATTTCACGAATAATCAGTGCCAGCAGACTGACGACCAGCACGACATTGATAATGATAAGCGCCAAAGTCACATGCAAATCAGGAATAATCGGTGTCACACCGATCATGATCAGAAAGGACGCAAGTGACGCAATTATCGAGAGAACAACAATGATCACGCCCGGCAGAGCGAGCAAACGGCGATGTTCACTCCCTCGGGCAGGTTTCAATTCACGCAACCATTCAACCAGACTCGTCTTATCCATGTGGTTAATGTATTATGAACCGTTGCCTTCATGCAACAGAATGTTGCACATATGCAACGATAGTGCGGGTGCAACGAGAAAACCTCAGCTGCTTTTAAAAATATTGAGATCGTGATCGCGGATTTTTTTGCGCAGCGTATTGCGGTTTAAACCCAGCAATTCCGCCGCTTTGATTTGATTGCCGGATGTAGCCGTCAGGCTTGCTGCTAAAAGCGGATATTCAATCTCTTGTAAAATCCGGTCATAAAGCCCCTGCGGCGGTAGCTGACCGTTGAAGGACGCAAAATACTGGCGCAAATAAATCTCTGCCGCATCGCGCAGGCTGGTGATCTGATCTGACTTCAATCCCGCCTCACCGGCAGCTAATGACGGCGGCAGATGCTGCAATTCATGACGGATAATCTCGGCGTTGATTTCATCCTGCGGATAAAGCGCAGCCAAGCGGCGCACCAGATTTTCCAGCTCACGCACATTGCCCGGCCAACTGTAATGGCGCAGCACCGCAAATCCCTCAGTAGTGATCTGTTTCGGCGACAGGCCTTCCTTTTCAACCAGACGGAAGAAATGCTGCACCAAATCCGGCACATCCTCGCTGCGCTCGCGCAAAGGCGGCATACGCAGCGGCACCACATTCAGCCGGTAATATAAATCTTCGCGGAACTGGCCTTTTTGAATTTGCTTGAGCAAATCCTTGTTGGTGGCCGCAACAATACGCACATCGGTTTTAATCGGTGTGCGCCCGCCAACGGTCATATATTCGCCCTGCTGAAGCACGCGCAACAAGCGCGTCTGCGCTTCCATCGGCATATCACCGATTTCATCGAGGAATAGCGTACCGCCATTGGCCTGCTCAAAGCGCCCTGAAAAGCGCTGCTGCGCGCCGGTAAAGGCACCTTTCTCATGGCCGAACAATTCAGATTCAATCAGATCGCGCGGAATAGCCGCCATATTGATCGCCACAAATGGCCCGTTACGGCGACGACCATATTCATGCAAAGCGCGGGCAACCAGCTCTTTACCTGTACCGGATTCCCCTGTGATCATCAGTGTCAGATCAGTCTGCATCATCCGCGCCAGCACACGATAAACATCCTGCATCGCGACAGAGCGGCCAACCAATGGCATATTTTCAGCCTGCTCGTCGCTCTCCTGCTTTGCCTGTACCGGCTTTGGCTCAGACAGCGCACGCCGCAGCAGGCTCACCATCTCACTCAGGTCAAAAGGCTTGGGCAGATAATCATAGGCTCCGGCCTCCGAGGCGCGGATAGCCGTCATGAAAGTATTTTGTGCACTCATCACCACAACCGGCAAATCAGGGCGCGCTTTGCGGATACGTGGCAAAATCTCAAAGACAGAACCATCCCGCATATTCACATCGCTGATAACCAAATCGCCTTCGCCACTCGTGACAAGCGCCCAGAGGGCTGCACGATTGCTGGCAAGACGCACAGTATAACCAGCCCTTGTCAGCGCTTGATTGAGCACTGTACGCATGGCTGCATCATCTTCAGCAACGATGATTACCGGTTCATTCAATGTCTTACTCCCAACACATAAAACATTATATTACAGATAATTATATCAATTTCCTGATAGTTAAATTTAAATATCAGAATGTTCGTTCTTCCAGACAGGTAGTAAAATGCGGAAGATGGTTTTCCCTGAAAAACTCTCGCATTCAATCATACCGCCATGATCGGCAATGATCTTGGCAACCAGTGGCAAGCCAAGTCCTGAGCCATTGGTTTTGGTGGTGATAAACGGGTCAAACAGGATCGGCAGAATATCTGATGCAACACCGCCGCCATTATCAATAACGCAAAATTCCAGCGGCAAAGACAGGCGCTCACCGGTTGCCGGAACAGTCATATGCATACCAGCCTTATAGGCAGAGGTCAGAAGGATTTCACCTTTTCGCCCCGAGCGCTCCTCCGGTTCTATCGCCTCAGCCGCATTCTTAATCAGGTTGAGAAAGACCTGTATCAACTGATCCCGATTGCCCCAGACTCGCGGCAAGGACGGATCATATTCCTCGCGAATAGTGACATGAGAAGCGAAGCCATGGCTGGCCAGCGTTTTGACATGCCCCAGAACGGTATGCAGGTTGACGGCAGAGCGTTCAATCGGACGCTCATCGGAAAACACATTCATCCGGTCGACCAGAGCGACAATACGATCAGCTTCATCACGAATGAGTTGGGTCAGCTCGCAATCTGCTTCATTGGCGGCATCGCGGGCGGACATTTCCAGCAATTGCGCTGCACCACGAATACCTGAAAGCGGGTTCTTGATTTCATGTGCCAGCATTGCTGCCAGACCGGTAACTGAACGTGCCGCGCCACGATGGCTCATCTGGCGATTGAGCTTCTCTGCCATGGCTGTTTCTTTAAACAGGATAACCACCTGATCCGGCTTTTCGCTGACCGGCGTAACCTGCACATCCACCATCCGCTCTGCGCCCATGCGCGGCGATGACATATCAATATGATATTCATTGACCGCAGTGCCGCTGTGTATGACCTGTGCGATTAAGCTGATCAGCGGACTTGCAGGCGGCAAAAAATATTCAAGCCCATGTCGCCGGATGATTGCAGCACTGGAGCGGAAAAACACCTCAGCTTGCGCATTGGCATAGCTAATCTGTCCGTTTGCTCCGGCCATAATCACAGCCTGCGGCAGCGTATTCAGCACATAATCAGACAGAGGCAGCGTGGCATTACCCATCAGGCTGCATCCTTGAGCGATTTATTGCCGGATACCGGTGCCACTCCTGAGAAGATATCTGCCAGTATGGTGGAAACTTCCTGCGCATTACCGGAAGTCATCAGTGCTTTTTTGACCGTATCTGGTACATCCGCTGTATGGCGCTCCATATACCAGCCCAGATGTTTACGGGCATGGCGCACACCGGTTTTCTCACCATAATGCTCCAGCATGCCATGGTAATGGGCAAGCACATAATCACTTAAGTTAGCCGGAGCGGCCTTATTTACATCCCCACGCAACGCATCGGCGATTTGACCCGCCAGCCACGGCTGACCATAGGCTGCACGGCCAATCATCACCGCATCCGCACCGGAGCGCTGCATAATTTCCTGCACATCGGCAGCACTGCCAACATCGCCATTTGCAACAAGCGGCACAGAGATCACTTCACGTACGGCGCGGATAGCATCCCAATCGGCATGACCGGTATAGAACTGACAGCGCGTGCGGCCATGCACAGTAATCATCTGCACACCCGCTTCCACTGCACGTCGCGCCAGTTCCGGCGCATTGATGGAATTGTGATCCCAGCCAAGCCGCATCTTCAGCGTTACCGGCACTTTCACCGCTTGCACGGTCGCTTCAATCAGTGTCAGCGCATGATCCAGATCGCGCATCAGTGCCGAACCGGAATAACCGCCGGTTACCTTTTTGGCAGGGCAACCCATATTAATATCAACAATATCCGCACCTTCTGCCTCGGCAATCTTGGCGGCCTCGCCCATCCAATGGGCTTCGCGCCCTGCGAGTTGTACGACATGGGTCTGCAGATCACCGCGCTCCATACGCTTACGGCTCTCAGAATGATGATTACACAATTCCGCACTGGCCACCATTTCCGAGACCACCAGCCCTGCACCGGCCTCCCATGCCCGACGGCGAAACGGCAGATCGGACACACCGGACATCGGCGCCAAAAACACGCGATTGCGAATTTCTACGGGTCCGATCTTTAATGGCAGGGTTGCGGTCGTCATCATCAGCCTAAAAATTATGCAATATTAAAAACGCTCAAACTTTAAGCAGATTTATAGGTTTTATCAGCTTCATGCAAGAAAAAGCGGATTCGTCGCAATGCGATTAACCGATGAATCCATTATCAAAAAAACATCACTAGAGCGCCGTACGCCCTCTTGGGCGCACAAAGGTCGCTCTAGATTCTTTAATGATCGCATTATCACTGGCTGTCCAAGTTGTTCCAACTTGACTGTGAAATGCTCTAGCATTTCACGTCACGAGGCGGTATTCGCTATAAACACAGGTGTGGCAGCTCGGAAAGGCTTATCTCATTCGCACAGCAGCAGTTATAGTCGCCGCAGGACGCGGAGAACGCGCCGGTCAGAGCACCGAAGGCCCTAAACAATATCGCCGCATCGGCGGCCAGGCCGTGCTGGCGCATACTTTACGCACCTTTCTGGCTTGCGAGCAGATTTCGCCCGTTGTTGTGGTCATCCATGCCGACGATCACGACCTTTATCACGCTGCGCTGAAACGCGCTGATATTGATGCCTCGCGCCTGAAGCTCGTGACCGGCGGCCCGACACGTCAGGAATCAACGCGTCTAGGTTTGCTGGCTTTGCAGGACGATGCGCCGGATTATGTGATGATCCATGATGGTGTGCGCCCATTCATCACGCAAGACCTGCTCAAACGCATTATCATTGCCTTGCATCCGCAAACCGGTGTGCTGCCAGCCCTTGCGGTTTCTGATACACTGAAACAGGCTGGCGGTGATGCACTGGTCACCAAAACCGTGCCACGTGCAGGACTATTTGCGGCGCAGACACCGCAGAGCTTTCCCTTTGCGCCTATATTGGATGCGCATAATGCAGCATTTGCACTGGGACGCACAGATTTTACCGATGATTCCGCCATTGCTGAATGGCAGAGCATTCCTGTTCGTGTGGTCGAAGGCTCAGCCGACAACACTAAAATTACATGGGCAAAGGATATTGAAATGGCTGATCAGCGCTTGCGTCAGGATATGGTTGCTTTTCCGGACATCCGCACGGGTAATGGTTACGACGTCCATAGTTTCGAACCGGGCGACCATGTGTGGCTCTGCGGTGTAAAAATCCCGCATGATTTTAAGCTTAACGGGCATTCCGACGCCGATGTGGCGCTGCATGCGCTGACCGATGCTTTGCTCGCCACCCGTGGCGCAGGCGATATCGGCACACATTTTCCGCCGTCTGACCCGCAATGGAAAGGCGCTGCCTCACGGCAATTTGTCGAATTTGCCGTCAAAACTGTGCGCGATGCCGGTGGACGCATTGCCAATGCCGATATTACACTGATTGCTGAAGAGCCGAAAATCGGCCCGCATCGCGAAGCTATGACTGCTGAACTCAGCGATATGCTGGGTGTGAGTGTGGATCGGGTTTCGGTCAAAGCCACAACCAACGAGAAAATGGGCTTTGTCGGCCGCAAGGAAGGCATTGCCTCGATTGTAACCGTTAGCGTTATCTATCCGGGTGAAGTCCCCGCATAAAAGGAAACTAATCATGAGTCTCGTTGCGCATCATGTTCCCCAAAAGTGTGCAGCGGTTTTGGGACAAGAACATGTGCAATAATAAAACAACCACACAAGCCCTCGCCGTTCTTGATGCCTGCCGCATGGCGCAACTCATGATTACCACAGCCGAATCCTGCACCAGTGGCATGATTGCCGCCGCACTGACGGACATTGCCGGTTCCTCCGATGTTGTTGATTGCGGCTTTATCACCTATAGCAATGAAGCCAAAGCTTCTCTGATCGGTGTTTCTCACAGTTTGCTGCGCGAATTTGGTGCCGTATCCAAACCAGTCGCCATCGCCATGGCCGAAGGTGCGCTGAAACATGCCCCGCAAGCTGGTATCTCTGTTGCCGTGACCGGCGTTGCTGGCCCCTCAGGCGGCACAGCAGAAAAACCGGTCGGACTGGTCTATATTGCCTGCGCCGGACAAAATTTTGAAACGCTGCATCAGGAATGCCGTTTCGGCAACCAATCGCGCGACGCTATCCGGTTAGCCACAGTGCATGCCGCTTTTGCTCTTATTCTCAAAGCATTGAGTGATTGATCCGTATCAATGTAATCCGCAGCGGCAGGCTTTAAAATTTAATCTTCAATCCTCCCTCAGATCAAGGAATTGTATGATGCGTTTCAAAGATAAAGTCGTAATCGTCACCGGTGGTGCAAGCGGTATCGGTGAAGCCAGTGTCCGTGCCTTTGCCCGCGAAGGCGCTAAAGTGGTGATTGCAGACTTCGCTGATCACGGACAGGCTCTTGCCGATGAACTGGGCGCGGATAAAGCGCTGTTCATCAAAATTGATGTGACAGATTCTGAAGCCGTTCAGGCGATGATTACCAAAACCGTGGCTCAGTTCGGTCGTCTCGATGTGATGTTCGCCAATGCCGGTATTGCTGCTGATGGGCCGATTGATGAACTCGAAGAAAGCGCGTGGCAACGCACCATCGATATTAACCTCGGCGGTGTTTATCTCTGCGACAAATATGCCATTCAGCAATTTCTCAAACAGGGCGGCGGTGTCATTGTCAATTGCGGTTCCATTCACAGCCATGTCGGCAAACGCGGTGTAACAGCCTATGCTGCGGCCAAAGGCGGCGTGAAACTACTCACCCAGACTTTAGGGATTGAATACGGCGCGAAAGGTATTCGCGTGAATGCTGTCTGCCCTGGCTATATCGACACACCACTGCTCAGCCATATTCCGGATGACGCCAAAGAGAAATTAGTTGCCCTGCACCCGATGGGACGCCTTGGTCGTGCGGAAGAAGTGGCTAATGCAGTGCTGTTTCTCGCCAGTGATGAGGCTTCCTTTGTTACCGGCTCATCTCTGATGGTCGACGGCGGCTATACCGCACAATAAAAAGACAAATAAAAAAGCCGGACTGTTTTGCAGTCCGGCTTTTTGTACGATTACTAAAACTCAGGCTTGGATGCCATAAATCTGATCGGCACGTTTTTCAAAAGCTTCGGCAAATTTGCGAAATGCCAGATCGAACATTGATCCCATCACCAGTCCGAGCGTGCGGCTTTTAAATTCATAATCAATGAAGAAATCCACATCGCTCTGCGAACCGTCACCCACCGGCACAAATGTCCAACGGTTGTCGAGATAGCGGAACGGCCCGTCAATATATTTGACCTCGATCACACGCTCATCCGGTTTCAGCAGCACCTGTGTGGTGAATGTCTCACGGATCAGTTTGTAACCAACGGTCATATCGGCAACCAGTAGTGTTTTCCCGTCGCGCTCTTTACGGGAGCGAATGGTCAATGCCTCACACATCGGTACAAATTGCGGATAAGTCTCAACATCCGCGACAAGAGCAAACATTTGCTCCGCGCGGTGCTGAACCTGACGTGTGGCAGTAAATTGCGGCATAAGCTTATCAGTTATACTGTTTTAGTTACGGCTGGCGATCAGAGCTTCACGAGCTGCACGCAGCTTGGCAAAATCATCGCCCGCATGGTGCGATGAACGGGTCAGCGGGCTGGAAGCAACCAGCAGGAAGCCCTTGGTTTTACCAATTGTTGCGAAAGATTTGAACTCATCCGGTGTCACATAGCGGATAACCGCATGGTGCTTACGGGTTGGCTGCAAATACTGACCAATGGTCATGAAATCCACATCAGCCGAACGCAGATCATCCATCAGCTGCAGAATTTCATTACGCTCTTCGCCCAGACCAACCATGATACCTGACTTGGTGAAAATGGTAGGGTCGAGTTCTTTCACACGCTGCAACAGACGCAGGGAGTGGAAGTAACGAGCACCCGGACGCACTTTAAGATAGTTGGACGGCACAGTTTCCAGATTGTGGTTGAACACATCCGGGCGCGCTTTAACAACGATCTCCAGAGCACCTTCCTTACGCAGGAAGTCCGGTGTCAGAATTTCGATTGTAGTCTGCGGGCTGGCTGCGCGGATTGCGTGAATCACTTCAGCAAAATGCTGTGCGCCGCCATCGGCCAGATCATCGCGGTCAACGGAAGTGATAACCACATGGGTCAGCCCCATCTGTTTCACGGCCTTGGCCACATTTTCCGGCTCATTAGGATCAAGTGTCGTCGGGATACCGGTCGATACGTTACAGAAAGCACAGGCACGGGTGCAAATTTCACCCATAATCATAAATGTCGCGTGTTTCTTATCCCAACACTCGCCGATATTCGGGCAACCTGCTTCCTCACAAACTGTCACCAGCTTGTTGGAGCGCACGATATCACGGGTTTCGCCATAGCCGCGTGAGGTCGGTGCCTTCACACGAATCCAGTCAGGCTTTTTCAAAAGTGCTGTGTCGGGCCGGTTGGCCTTCTCAGGATGACGAAGGCGTTTTCTGTCGTCGTTTACCGTGTCCAGAAGCGTAACCATATGTCTTTCCCAAAACGGCCGAAAAGGCCTTCAGATTTCGTATCACCGGAAAAACCGGCAAGAATAGTGCGCCTGCATAGCAGGGAGGAGGTCAGAGGTAAACAAATATGCTTTAAACCCTGCCCGCCTCAAATGCCGTAACAGCTCATATAGGCTGTTCAGCTTTTTATACAACCGGACTCAGCGTCGCGCCGCCTCACCCAGTGCTTTGAACACCAATGCCCAGATCAAACCGAAGCAAAATCCGGCTGCGCCCAGCGCCAGTGTCACTGTCCATACGCCATACCAGCCGGAAAGCGCATAGCCATTGATTGAAATCACGTTACCGGCCAAAAAACTAAGCGCAGATACACCAAAACCGAGCCCGAGACCAATCAGCGTTGAATATTTCAACACTGTCAGAGCGGCCTTACGAAAGGGATATCCGTCTTTAATCAGCGGCACATAATTTCCTTTGGTTCAAGTGGCCGGATTTTAACTCCGGCCACATCTGCATTTCAGCACTTAGATATTGATAGCCTTGCCATAAGCATCCAGCACACTTTCCTTCATAGTTTCGGAAATTGTCGGATGCGGGAATACGGTGTGCATCAGTTCTTCTTCAGTGGTTTCCAAGTTCATGGCAACCACAAAGCCCTGAATGAGCTCGGTTACTTCTGCACCAACCAGATGGGCGCCAAGCAACTGACCGGTCTTCTTATCGAAAACAGTCTTAACCAGACCCTGATCTTCGCCCAGAGCAATCGCTTTACCGTTCGCAACAAACGGGAAGCGGCCTACGCGGATATCATAACCCTGCTCTTTGGCTTTTGCTTCGGTCAGGCCGACAGAAGCCACCTGCGGGTTACAATAGGTGCAACCCGGAACCTTGGCTTTATCCAGCGGATGAACATTTGGCAGACCTGCGATTTTCTCAACGCAGATAACAGCTTCATGCTCAGCTTTATGTGCCAGCATCGGCGCACCGGCTACGTCACCGATGGCATAAATACCGGCAACACTGGTCTTGCAATATTCGTCAGCAACGATGCAGCCACGGTCGGTTTTTACACCAACAGATTCAAGGCCGATATTTTCGATATTGCCCTGTACACCCACAGCCGAGATCATACGATCAACGGTCAGTGTCTGCACTTTACCGTCTTTGGTCTCAACATGAGCGGTCACGGAATTCGCGCCCTTCTCAACCTTCGAAACTTTAGCTTCAGTGATGATTTTCAGGCCGCGCTTTTCAAGCTGCTTACGGGCAAAGGCGGAGATTTCCGCATCTTCAACCGGCATGATATTCGACATCAGTTCAACAACAGTCACGTCAACGCCCATGTCGTTGTAGAACGAAGCGAATTCGATACCGATCGCGCCCGAGCCCATAACCAGCATGGTCTTTGGCAGTTCTTGCGGAACCATGGCTTCGAAATAGGTCCAGATCAGCTTGCCATCCGGCTCAATGCCCGGCAATGCACGCGGACGTGCGCCAGTCGCAATGATGATGTGCTTGGCTGTATAAGTCCCTTCACCGAGTGTATTCTTTGGCTGCGGAGCCTGCGGCTGCATCGGTGCCTTGCTGGTCTTGCCAACAATGATTTCGCCCGGCTTGGTGATCTTGGCTTCGCCCCAGATCACATCAACCTTGTTCTTTTTCATCAGAAAGCCAACGCCGCCGTTCATGCGCTCGGCAATGCCGCGCGAACGGGCAACAACAGCACTGATATCCGCTGTAATGGTGCCTTCCAGCTTTAATCCGTAATTTTTGGCATGTTCTGCCAGATGCTTAACTTCAGCGGAACGCAGCAGCGCCTTGGTCGGGATACAACCCCAGTTCGAGCAGATACCAGCCAGATGCTCACGCTCAACAACAGCGGTTTTCAAGCCAAGCTGCGCTGCACGAATAGCGGCCACATAACCACCCGGACCGGCACCGACTACAATAACGTCGTAACTGTTGGACACGCTCATTCTCCTTGAATGGTTTCTATGCCGGTTACCGGCGCATCATTCATTTTATCTATTTGTTTTCGCGTATCTTGATCCGAAAACCGCTTCACACTTTTCGGGATACGCTCTTATAACTACAAACCCAGTATCAGGCGCACAACAGGCTCCAGTGCCTGCCCGATTGCCCGTGTATTCTCTGCATCCAGATGCACACCGTCCAGCGGCGTGGTTTTGGCAACGCCGGATGCGTCAAAGAAATTGCATTCCGTCTCATCTGCAAGATCCGACAGCAGCAATCCCAGCTTGCGCGATTCCGCAATGCCACCGGCAAAAAGCGAGGCAAAAAACGGATCAGCGCTTTCGCAAATATGCGGCGGCGCAACAATCAAAATATCCGGCGCCGCATAACCTTCACGATACGGATGGTTGCGGATTTGCTGGATCAGTCTGCGTGTTCCGCAATGGCTGGAAAAAGCATCGCCTGCAACCTGCGGCTTCATATCATTGCTGCCGAGCAGAATGATCACCAGATCAAGCGGTGCATGGGTACCCAGCAATGTCGGCAGAATACGCGAACCGTTACGGTCTTCCGGCGCAGTATAATCGTCAAAAGCAGTGGTGCGTCCGTTCAATCCTTCAGCAATCACATGTGCCTGAGAACCGAGCGCCTTCTGCAAAACAGATGGCCAGCGGTCTTCCAGAGGTAAACGCTCACCATCCGGTGCCTGATAGCCCCAGGTCAGTGAATCACCAAAACATAAAACTGACTTCATGTTTCCGCCTTTTGCGAGAAAGGAACGGCGCCTCAGAAAACTGAGGCGCCTGTTTTTTTCTTAGACCAGCAGGCTCAGCGGGTTTTCAATGTAGTTCTTGAAAACCTTCGCCAGTTCTGCAGCCAAAGCGCCGTCAACGGCACGATGGTCGGTGGAAAGCGTAACAGACATGACGTTTGCCACAGCCAGTTCGCCGTTTTTAACGACTGCACGCTGTTCACCGGCACCAACTGCAAAGATTGTTGCATGTGGCGGGTTGATGATCGCAGCGAAGTCTTTCACACCGAACATACCGAGGTTGGACACCGAAGTGGTACCGCCCTGATATTCAGTTGGCTTCAGCTTACGGTCGCGGGCGCGCTTGGCCAGATCTTTCATCTCGTTGGAGATGGCAGAAAGTGCCTTGGTTTCTGCGCCGCGAACGATTGGCGTGATCAGACCACCCGGAATGGAAACGGCAACGCCGACATCCGAATGTTTGTGCTTGACCATGCCTGCATCAGTCCAGGACACGTTGGCCTCAGGAATATCACGCAGCGCCAGAGCTGTTGCTTTGATAACCAGATCGTTGACCGACAGCTTGTACGCAGGTACTTCGCCTTTTTCAGTCTTGATAACCGGTGCAGCAGCATTGAGCTGTGCGCGCAGAGCCAGCAGAGCATCCAGTTCGCAATCAATCGTCAGATAAAAATGCGGAACCGTCAACTTGGATTCCATCAGGCGGCGCGCAATAACCTTACGCATACCGTCATGTGGTACCAACTCGTATGAGCCTTCCTCAAACATTTTGAGGGTCGCTTCATCCGATGCGCCGGAAGCAACAGCAGCCTGAGGTGCTGCAGCACTTGGTGTTGCGGCAACAGGTGCTTTAACGCCGGAAGCAATCGCAGTTTCAACGTCCTTACGGACGATGCGGCCATGCGGACCGGTGCCGGAAACGGCAGACAGTTCAACGCCGGCTTCTTTAGCGATGCGACGTGCCAACGGCGAAGCGAACAGACGTTCGCCTTTTGCGGCAGGAGCAGCAACCGGAGCCGGAGCAGCAGCAGGCGGAGGTGTTGCAGCCGGAGCCGCAGCAACTGGTGCCGGTGCGGCTGCAGGAGCAGCTTCAGCCTTTGGAGCAGCGGCAGGTGCATCACCCGAAGCTGCCTTGGCAGCTTCAGCAACATCTTCACCTTCTTCTGCCAGAACGGCGATCAGGGCATTGACCTTCACGCCTTCAGTGCCGCCAGCAACAACCAGCTTGGCCACGATACCTTCATCAACAGCTTCCACTTCCATGGTCGCCTTGTCGGTTTCGATCTCGGCAATAACGTCACCTGCGGAGACTTTATCGCCTTCTTTGACCAGCCATTTTGCCAGATTACCTTCTTCCATTGTCGGAGAAAGAGCCGGCATCGTAATTTTGATAGCCATGGTTTTGTCCTTCCCCTTAACGAGTGTAGGTTACAGCTTTAACGGCCTCAACTACTTCCGCAACCGATGGCAGAGCCAGCTTTTCGAGGTTGGCGGCATATGGCATTGGCACGTCTTTACCGGCGATGGTCATGATCGGCGCATCGAGATAATCGAAAGCCTGCTGCATCACGCGGGTTGCAATTTCTGTACCCACGGAAGACTGCGGGTAGCCTTCTTCAACAGTGACGAGACGACCGGTCTTTTTGACCGATTCAATCACAGTCGGCATATCCATCGGACGGATGGTACGCAGATCGATGATTTCAACGTCGATGCCAATTTCAGCCAGCTCTTCAGCAGCTTTGATCGCATAGGTCATGCCGATACCGAAGGACACGATGGTCGCATCTTTACCGACTTTGTGAATGCGGGCTTTACCGATCGGCAATACGAAATCTTCAATGTCCGGCACATCAAATGTGTGGCCGTACATAACTTCGTTTTCAAGGAAGATGATCGGGTTAGGATCGCGGATAGCCGCCTTGAGCAGACCTTTAGCATCAGCAGCCGAATAAGGCATGATGACCTTCAGACCCGGAATATGGCTGTACCATGCAGCATAGCACTGGGAGTGCTGCGCGCCAACGCGGGCTGCGGCACCCGAAGGACCGCGAAACACCATAGGTGCGCCCATCTGACCACCGGACATATACAATGTCTTGGCAGCAGAGTTGATGATCTGGTCAATCGCCTGCATGGCAAAGTTGAAGGTCATGAACTCAACAATCGGACGCAAGCCCGTGTAAGCCGCACCGACACCGATACCGGCGAAGCCGTGTTCGGTAATTGGTGTATCGACAACGCGCTTGTCACCGAATTCAGCCAGAAGGCCTTTGGTTACCTTGTAGGCACCTTCATATTCAGCAACTTCTTCACCCATAACGAAAACGTCAGGGTCGCGGCGCATTTCTTCAGCCATCGCGTCACGCAATGCGTCACGAACAGTGGTCGGCACCATCTTTGTGCCAGCCGGAATATCCGGATCATTAGCAACTTCGAGTTTAGGCGCAGCAGGAACCGGAGCAGCAGGTGTTGAAGCACCTGGCTTCTCGCCGCCAACAACTGGCGCTTCAGAAGTAACCATTGTCTGCTGAGCAGCGGCAGGCGCAGCTGCGCCAATGCTATCGGCACTTTCGCCGTCAGCAAGCAATACAGCGATAGCTGTATTCACTTTTACGCCTTCGGTGCCTTCAGCAATCAGCAGTTTGCCGATGGTGCCTTCGTCAACAGCTTCCACTTCCATGGTCGCTTTATCGGTTTCAATCTCAGCAATGACATCACCGGAAGTGACTTTATCACCTTCCTTTTTCAGCCACTTGGAGAGTTTGCCCTCTTCCATTGTCGGGGAGAGCGCTGGCATAAGAATTTCAACAGGCATAGCGCTCGCTCCTTACAGCAGAATATCAGTGTAGAGTTCAGATGCATCCGGCTCCGGATCATGCTGTGCAAAGTCTGCTGAATCAGCAACAATGTCACGCACTTCCTTATCAATCGCCTTCAGGTCATCTTCCGAGAACCAGCCATTATCCATCATGCGGTATTTAGCCTGCTCGATCGGATCATGCTCGGAGCGCATTTTCTGCACTTCGTCTTTGCTGCGGTATTTCGCAGGGTCGGACATCGAGTGACCACGGTAACGATAGGTCTGCATTTCGAGAATGATCGGGCCCTTGCCGGAACGTGCCCATTCCAGTGCTTCTTCACTGGCGGCGTTCACAGCGCGCACATCCATACCATCAACCTGAATACCAGGAATATTGAAGGACAGACCGCGACGGGAGAAATCGGTTTCAGCCGAAGCGCGGGTTACAGCAGTACCCATTGCGTAACGGTTGTTTTCGATCACATAAACAACTGGCAGCTTCCAGAGCGATGCCATGTTGAAGCTTTCGTAAACCTGACCCTGGTTGGCAGCACCGTCACCAAAATAGGTGATGGAAACACTGTCATTACCGCGGTAGCGGTTTGCAAAAGCCAGACCGGTGCCGAGCGAAACCTGCGCACCAACGATACCGTGACCGCCGTAGAAATGCTTCTCTTTCGAGAACATATGCATCGAGCCGCCCTTGCCTTTCGACAAGCCGCCCTGACGTCCGGTCAGCTCGGCCATTACGCCGCGCGCGCTCATACCGGCTGCAAGCATGTGACCGTGATCACGATAGGCTGTAATAACCTGATCGCCTTCACGCATGGCCTTCTGCATACCGACAACAACAGCTTCCTGACCGATGTAAAGGTGACAGAAACCGCCGATGAAGCCCATACCATAGAGCTGCCCGGCTTTTTCTTCAAAGCGACGGATCAGCAACATCTCACGATAAGCGTGAAGATCTTCTTCCTTGGTGAACTGATTAGGCTGGGGTGCCTTGAGAGTATTCGACAGAGCTGCCTGCGATTTACCCGCAGCAGTTTTTTGTGCCCTAGGTGCCATATTTTGCTCCCTGTTATGGTGAGCGCAGAATAAACCTCATCGGCAAAACTTACAATACACTAAAACGTGTAATTTTACACTATATAACTTATTGAAAACACTAAGAAAACATCCAATTAACTGCAATTCGGTTAATTGGTCTTTTTGCCTCGATCGACGATAATTGTGACCTCATCCGCATGGGACAGATTCAGGGCACGACGCGCCTGCTCATTCAGAATATCTTTATCAATCGAGCCGTCACGCAACTGCAAAACCTGACGCTCCAGAGACTCTCTCTGCTCGGTCAGATCCGTAAGCTGCTTATTCAATACAACGGTCTGCGCCTGCAATTGTTCCTTGGAATAAATCCCGTAGGCACCATTATAAGCGTGAAAACCGAAATAGGACAAAAACGCAGTGGCCAGAACCGGCACAACCAGTCGACCCTTGATGCTTTTACGCTTTTGTTTTGTCCACATACTCACACCTCTGAGGCAATACGCATCCGATACGCGGATATCTGCCCGAAAATAAGGACTAAATTACCACAACACGATAAATCCCGTCCGATATTTATTTAAAGCATATTAGCCTTAACAGAGACTTACGGAAGACGAGCAAAACTACATTTAATACAAAAAAGGCCTGCATTTTTCATGCAGGCCTCTTCTTAATTTGCTTCAAAGCAGGGTCTTACAGTGCTTTAAAAGCCGAGCGACCAGCATAACGTGCCTGCGAGCCAAGTTCTTCTTCAATACGGATCAGCTGGTTGTATTTTGCCAACCGGTCTGAACGTGCCAGTGAGCCGGTTTTGATCTGACCGCAATTGGTGGCAACAGCGAGATCCGCAATTGTGGAATCTTCTGTTTCACCAGAACGATGCGACATAACAGCAGTGTAACCGTTCTTATGCGCTGTTTCCACGGCATCCATAGTCTCAGACAATGTGCCGATCTGGTTGACTTTAACCAGAATGGAATTGGCAACACCCATCTTGATACCATCACGCAGACGCGCCGAGTTGGTTACGAACAGATCATCGCCAACGAGCTGGGTTTTCTTACCTGTCAGATCGGTGAGGGTCTTCCAGCCTTCCCAATCATCTTCCGACATACCGTCTTCAATGCTGATGATCGGATAGTCAGCGGCCAGCTTGGCCAGATACTCAGCCTGCTGCTGTGGTGTGCGGGTTACGCCCTCACCTTCATAGACGTAGTTGCCGCCTTTGAAGAATTCAGTCGCAGCGCAATCCAGACCGATTGCAATTTCTTCACCTGGCTTGAAACCGGCTTTCGCAATCGATTCCATTACGAAATCCAACGCGGCTTCCGCACTCAGCAGATTTGGTGCAAAACCACCTTCGTCACCAACATTGGTGTTGTGACCGGCTGCCTTCAGGCGGGATTTCAAAGTGTGGAACACTTCCGCACCGTAGCGCACAGCTTCACGCAAGCTTGATGCACCAACAGGCAGGATCATGAATTCCTGAAAATCAATCGGATTATCCGCGTGTGCGCCGCCATTGATGATGTTCATCATCGGCACTGGCAGAATATGAGCATTGGCACCGCCAACATAGCGGTAAAGCGGCTGGCCGGAAGCCTGCGCAGCAGCCTTAGCAACAGCCATGGATACGCCGAGGATTGCATTGGCGCCGAGGCGGCTTTTGTTTGGTGTACCATCGAGATCGATCATGGTCTGGTCGATTTCGATCTGATACTCAGCTTCCTGACCGGCCAGCGCATCGAAAATCACGCCATTAACCGCTTCAACAGCCTGTTCAACGCCCTTGCCCAAATAGCGACTTCCGCCGTCGCGCAGCTCTACAGCTTCATGCGCACCGGTTGACGCACCGCTTGGTACAGCCGCACGGCCAAAAGAACCGTCTTCCAGCGTAACATCAACTTCAACAGTCGGATTACCGCGGCTGTCGAGAATTTCACGACCGACAATATCGATGATCGCAGTCATTGGGAGTATCCTTCCATAAAGCATGCCCAGCAAAATGACGAAGCGGTTTTGCGTAAAGACAATGCGTAAAACAAACCGGTAGAGCCAACACCGCGCCGCCCTCATCAGGCGATACGGCATTACAAAATTTCGCGCTATTGATAACCAATCAGATTGCCGGACGCAAAGGACTTCGGCCAATCAGATGTTAATTTTAAGATTTTTAAACGATATTAAAGTGAAGAGTTTGCGACAGCGCGTGCAATCACTCCGCTTAAAACAAAAAAAGAGCGGTTTGACCGCTCTTTTCTCTTGTTCACATTGCCGCAACCCGACTCTGTTCCGTTTTCTGGAAGGCCTTTGCCAGACCTTCATCACGCGCATAAACATCGTCATAATAACGGATTTTACCGCTCGCCTCATCCGGCCATGCAGTGAAATAAGTCAGGTAAATCGGCACACCGGACGGCACTTTAATACCGCGCTCATTCTTGCCAAAATATTTGGTCAGATTTTCTTTGCCGGTACTCATCACCGCAGAGGCCATGGCACGCGGATCGGCAAGGCGGATACAGCCATGGCTGACCGCACGCATATCGCGCTTAAACGCAGCTTTCGACGGCGTGTCATGCAGATAAATATCATGGCTGTTCGGGAACAGGATTTTCAACTCACCCAGCGCATTATTCGGGCCCGGCTTTTGGCGCACACCAACATTCGCCTTGCCCTGTGCGACGGATGACCAGTTGACCGCGGTTGATGACACAACCTTTCCGCCAACAACCACTTCATAATTATTGCGATCAAGATAACCGGAATCAGCCAGAATACGCGGCATCATTTCATTCATCACAATAGAGCGCGGCACACCCCATGAAGGGTTAAACACCACAGTGCTGATGGTATCATAGAAGAAATGGGTCTGATTACGCGCAGAGCCGATCACCACATCCATTGCCAGCTGTTCTTTGCCCTGATCAAAATATTGAGCGCGATAGGCCGGCTGATTGACGAAAACATAACGCTGACCGAAATCACGCGGTAACCAGCGCAAACGCTCCATCGCATAGAGAATACGCTCCCGCTTGACCGAGGAAGTCTCCCCCTGCAAAGCAGTAATTGTAGCGCGGCCGATCACGCCATCCGGTGTCTTGCCCATCAGCTTCTGATAATCTTTGACCGCAGAAACCAGCTCAGGATCATAAAGCGTTCCGTCTTTATGACGATCAAAAGCATCCTGATAGGAATTAAGGTATCCAGCCGGTGCCTTCTGCACAATCAGTGCCAGAATCTTAGGCAATTCCGCATTATCTTGCCCCGGTTTAATCAATGTATCCGGTGCAACGCGGGCAATCTTTTTGCCTTCAGGCTTCATCGCAGCCAGCTGCTCTTTCAGCTTCTGATAATAGCTGTTCTGCGGATTGAAATCAGCCAATACCTGCGCCGGATCAGAAGCATCTTCCAGAGCCTTCAATACCAGATCAGGTTTGATGCGCTTACGTGGCAGATCGTGGAAGCCGCTCAGACGATTGGCGATCACCCGTCCCTCACCGGCATCCAGCGCATAGCGCAGCGCCCGTGCGGTCAGCGCCACTTCAAAGGCAGCCATTTCACGGATGCGCTGATCTTTTTGTGTAGTGTCAAAGTCAAGATCCGGCACTTTGACAGCATATTCCGCTGATACCAGACCATCTTCTTCAGCGCGCTCGAACAAGGCCAAAACCTCTTCAGCACGCGATGAAACGGCCAGACCATCCGACCAGAGCAATGTCTGCTCCGTCGCATAGAATGTAACGATTGCCTCAGCTAGAGATTGTTCGGCTCTCACATCCGTCGTTTTCAGGGCATCCAGCACCGCAGTTACCAGAGCAGGATCAAGCTGTTTTTCTGCTTTTTCCGATGGCGGATTGATCAAACCATCAGCACGCCGTGGCAGAGTAATGATAAAATCAGCCGCTTGAGTATATAGTGCCGAAGGCGACAAACCGCCTTCTTTTTCAGAAATCGCAGCGGTTACCTGCATATCAACAGTGGTAAAATCCACTTTCACAAGTTTTTCCGGCCGGTAGTCATAAATCTGCGGGCCTTTAACCGCAACAGCCTTGGCAGCAGGTGCTGCTGGTTTGGCTACATTTGCTTGGCCTGCAGGTTTTGCAGTGCGTGCAACCGGCTGCTTCACCTGCGGGGCTTGCTGCACAGGCTGCGGCTGTTGTTGTGCCGCCTCACGCGCTTCACGCTTCTGGCGGAACAGGTCAAACAGATTACTCGCAGCATCCGCCTGCTGCACAGGTGCCAGAACCGCAATACCGGTCACGGCAACAAGTGCGGTCGTCAGAAAAGCATGACGCATAGAAGAACTTACGATCAGGCAGCGGGATTTCAGCGGAGTAGTCATATCTGTCCGTCAGTTCTGGAGAAAAACAAGCGATATTCGCAATTTTCGGGCAGCTATCCGGTACCACGCCTGACCTGTCCAAGCACTGCAATGATTCACTCCCAATAATCTGCGCCATTGTGATTTAGAAACTTTTAACAATAAATATAATTTTAGCATTCAAAGCAGCCTAACCTTCTAATTCCGGTAAAAAGATCAATCTGCCGCAGTGGCAATAGCGGTTACAAGCGCTAAAAGCCGGTCATCTGATAATTTTACGTCTATCCGCGCTGCTCAGAAAATCTGAAGCGAAGACAGACAACAAGGTGATATATGGCTGAGCAATTGAATACCGGAATGTTTCCGCTTGGTGAGGACACAACCCCCTATCGTAAACTGACATCCGAGCATGTTTCGGTTGATACATTCAAAGGTCAGGAAGTTTTGACCGTTGAACCGGAAGGTCTGCGCTTGCTGGCCGAGGCTGCTTTTGCCGATATCAACCATTTGCTGCGCCCTGGCCACTTGCAGCAGCTCAGCAATATTATGGAAGACCCGGAAGCGACTGATAATGACCGCTTCGTTGCCTATGATCTTTTGAAAAACGCCAATATTGCCGCTGGTGGCATCTTACCGATGTGTCAGGATACCGGCACCGCAATTATTATGGGTAAAAAAGGCCGTCGCGTCTGGACTGAAGCCGGCGATGAAAGCGCGCTGGGTTCCGGCGTGATGGATGCCTATTTCAAAAAGAACCTGCGCTATTCGCAGCTCGCACCGCTGGAAATGTTCAAGGAAGTTAACACCAAGAACAACCTTCCAGCACAAATCGACATTTATCAGGAAGGCGAAGACGCCTATAAATTCCTGTTTGTCGCCAAAGGCGGTGGTTCAGCCAACAAGACATTCCTGTTTCAGGGCACACCTTCCCTGCTGACCCATGATCGCATGGTCGAGTTTCTCAAAGAGAAAATCCTGACGCTCGGCACATCGGCCTGCCCGCCATACCATCTGGCGATTGTGATCGGCGGCACCTCGGCAGAACAGAATCTCAAAACTGTTAAGCTCGCCTCCACCCGTTATCTCGACAGCCTGCCAACCAAAGGCTCTTCAGTCGGCCATGCGTTCCGCGATGTGGAGATGGAACAGGAAATCCACAAACTCACCCAGTCTCTGGGTGTCGGCGCGCAGTTTGGCGGTAAATATTTCTGCCATGATGTCCGTGTTATCCGTCTGCCACGCCACGGCGCATCGCTGCCGATTGGTCTGGGCGTTTCCTGCTCGGCTGACCGTCAGGCTAAAGGCAAGATTACCAAAGACGGTATCTTCCTAGAAAAACTGGAAACCAATCCGGCGAAATATATGCCTGACATTGACGAAGCCAAGCTCTCCGACAGCGTGGTGAAGATTGATCTCAACCAGCCAATGGCAGAGATTCTCAAGACCCTGTCGCAGCATCCGGTCAAAACCCGTCTGTCGCTGACCGGCTCCATCATCGTGGCACGCGATCTGGCACACGCAAAAATCCGTGAACGTCTGGAAAACGGCGAAAGCATGCCGGATTATTTCAAAAATCATCCGATTTATTATGCAGGTCCTGCCAAGACACCGACCGGTTACGCATCGGGCTCCTTCGGCCCAACAACAGCTGGCCGTATGGATTCCTATGTCGATCAGTTCCAGTCTTTCGGTGGCTCCATGGTGATGCTGGCTAAAGGCAACCGCTCCCGTCAGGTGCGCGATGCTTGCGGCAAACACGGCGGCTTCTATCTCGGCTCCATCGGCGGCCCTGCTGCGCGTCTGGCTCAGGACTGCATCAAGAAAGTCGAAGTGGTTGAATATGCTGAACTCGGCATGGAGGCCATCTGGCGTATTGAAGTTGAAGATTTCCCTGCCTTCATCGTTATTGATGACAAGGGTAATGACTTCTTCAAGGAACTGAACCTGTCATAATATCTGATCCAAAAGCCGCTCTGGCAGGCTGCAAATGGCGCCTTCTGTGTTTCCGGTGCTCACGTACCAGTATGTACGCTCCGCTCCGGTTCTCGAAGTCATCATTTTCGCCAAGCCATACCGCTTTTTGATTCAGATATTTCCAAACAAAAAGCCGGAGGAAACTCCGGCTTTCTTTTTAGTGAAACTTCGGTTCGCGGCTGAGATTCTTCTCTTTCAGCTCATCAAGATAGCCCTGCCAGCGGGTTTCATATTCTTCACCCAGCTGATGCAGGTAAATCCATGTGAACAGACCGGTATCGTGCATATCGTCAAAACTAATGCGCACGGCATAATTACCAATCGGATCAATCTTCATGATACCAACATTGATCTTACCAGGCACTGTCACGCGCTGTTCCGGTGAATGTCCCTGTACTTCAGCTGACGGCGACAAGACGCGCAGCATTTCCGCAGGAAATGAATAATTATGCCCGTTATTGAATGTCACAGACAGGGTTTTCCGGTCTTGGGAAACCCGCAGTTCTTCCGGCCAGATATCGCTCATTGAATGATCCACCATATTCTTATCTGGTTCTGTGGTAGTCTCAGAACGGGAGCAGGACAAGACCTTGTTTGCGCGTTACTTCTCCCCATGCGTGACATAATGCAACTGGACAGTGCCATATGTTGAACTTATCTCTCTTATATAGACATAGTATTTGAGCAAACCGGCATACGGAAATATGGATTTAACAGCACAAAACATCAGCAAAACTGCGCCTGCAGCCCCGATGATCGACCCGTTTGGGCGGGCAATCACCTATTTGCGCGTTTCTGTGACTGATCGCTGTGACTTCCGCTGCACCTATTGCATGGCGGAACATATGACCTTTTTGCCCAAAAAAGATCTGTTATCGCTGGAAGAACTCGACCGCCTCTGTTCAACTTTTATTGATAAAGGCGTGCGCAAAATCCGTCTCACCGGTGGTGAGCCTCTGGTGCGCAAAAACATCATGCATCTCATTGGCAGCCTGTCGCGCCATATTGAGGCAGACCGGCTTGATGAACTGACACTGACAACCAACGGCTCCCAGCTTTCACGCTATGCGGAAGAGCTTGCCGCCTGCGGTATCAAGCGCATCAATGTTTCTCTCGACACGCTGGATGCGGAAAAGTTCAAGACGATTACCCGTTGGGGTGATCTGGCACAGGTGCTGCGCGGCATTGATGCGGCTCAAAAAGCAGGCCTGCATATCAAGCTGAATGCCGTGGCGCTCAAAGGTTTCAACGATCATGAAATTCCGGACATGCTGCGCTGGGCGCATGGCCGTGGCATGGATATGACCCTGATTGAAACGATGCCGATGGGTGAGATTGATCTTGACCGTACAGATCAGTATCTGCCGCTCTCTATGCTGCGTGCCACGCTATCACGCCAGTTCACTATGACTGATATTCCCTATCAGACCGGTGGCCCAGCCCGTTATGTGCAGATTGCGGAAACCGGCGGCCGTCTTGGCTTTATTACGCCGATGACTCATAATTTCTGCGAAAGCTGCAACCGCGTGCGCATTACTTGCACCGGCACACTCTATATGTGCCTTGGTCAGGAGGATGCGGCTGATCTGCGTGAGCCGCTGCGTGCAAGCACTGATAATGCGCTGCTCTCAGACGCAATCGACGATGCAATTCTGCGCAAACCGAAGGGTCATGACTTCATCATTGACCGCCGCAATAACCGCCCTGCAGTCTCGCGCCATATGAGCGTTACAGGCGGCTAAAAACACATTCCTGCATTCCATTGATTTTAATAGCATTTTATTTTGCTGTGCATGACGCAAACAAGTGACCATGTCGCATAAATACTTGTTATAACACTCGCATAAACGAAAGGCTCATCAGCTTTTCCTGCAGGATAATGACCGTGGCACTTTCAGCAAATATTCGTTCCAGCCTTTTTATGATGCTCGGCATGGGCGTTTTTGCCGTCGGCGATGCGCTGACAAAATATTCCACCCAAACGCTCAATCTCGGCCAGTTTATGTTTATGCGCGGAATATTATGTATTCTTTTGCTGGTCTTTCTGGCCTCCAGACAAGGTGTACTCCATCGCTGGCGCGACACTCTGGACAAAATCACGATTTTGCGTGGTTTTGGTGAGATCGGCGCAACGACCTGTTATCTTGTCGGCCTTACCCATTTATCTCTGGCTTTTGTTTCATCCGTTTATCAGGCAGTGCCGCTGGTGGTAACGCTTGGCGCGGTGCTGTTTCTCGGTGAAAAAGTAGGCTGGCGGCGCTGGTTGTCGATCGGCATCGGCTTTATCGGCGTGCTGATTATTATCCGCCCCGGTGGTGGTGGCGATGGCACTGGCATGAATGCCTATGCCCTACTGCTGCTGGTTGGTGTGTGTTTTACGGCCTTACGCGATCTTTCGACCCGCCGCATTAATATGCAAATCCCGACCGTTCTGATTTCAGCCATGACCTCGGTTCTGGTAACCATGACCGGCTTTGTCATGATGCAACTGGATACGGGCTGGGTTCAGCCGACAGAAGCTGATCTGCTTCATGTCAGCATTGCCGCTGTTTTGCTGATTATCGGCTATCACTGCATCATTCTGGCGACCCGCGTAGGCGATATGTCCTTTGCCTCACCGTTTCGCTATACCAGCCTGCTATGGGCGATTGTCCTCAGCTATGTCATCTTCAATCAGGCGCCGGATCAGAATACGCTGATTGGTGCGACAATCGTGGTCGCCAGCGGCTGCTATATGCTTTATCGTGAAGCTATAACCGGCTACCGTAAGCGCAAGGAGTTGCGTAAGCAAAAAAGCCTTTCCGCTTAATCCAGCTCGTAACAAAGGCAGAATTGACAATGGCGGATGAGAACCAAATTCTGACCGGTAAAAACGTACTGGGGCTTATTCTCGCCGGAGGCAGCAGCCAGAGGCTCGGCGGCGGCGATAAATCTTTGCGCCCGCTGGGAGATCACACAATTCTCCATCAGGTTTGCGCGCGGCTGAAACCCCAAACCGACCAAATTGTCATCAGCGCCAACAGCGATCCTGCTTTTTTCGCCAGCTTCGGCTATCCTATTATCAATGACGGGGAATGGCTTAACAGCGGTCCGCTTGCCGGTATTCTCACCGGTTTTCATTATGCATCGCAGCTTGGCTATAGTCATGTGATGAGCGTTGCAGCTGACACACCGTTTTTCCCGCCTGATCTTTTGCAGCGTTTTGCGAAGACCTTAGCTGATACGACATCCCTCATGCAGGATACAATCGTCTTTGCCCGTTCGGATTTTGGCTCTCACCCCACTTTTGCATTGTGGCCGGTTGATCTTGCTGCCTCATTGGAGAACTGGTTCACAGAAACCAAACGCCGGAGCATTCGTGTATTTGCCGCCAATCATACGGTTGCCTATGCAGATTTTACGGAAGCTGATAAAATAAGCGGGCTGGATCCGTTCTTTAATATCAACACACAAACGGAGCTAACGCAGGCCAGAACCGCATGGCAATTGCAGGATGCTGGCAACCAGCCGGAGTAAACAAGATGCCCCAGAAAATCTTTGGTATTACCGGCTGGAAAAACTCCGGAAAAACCACATTGACAGAATGTGTTGTGCGCGAACTCAGCCATCGCGGTTATAAAATCTCGACCGTTAAACATGCCCATCATAGCTTTGATATTGATACAGAAGGCACAGACTCCTACCGCCACCGTGCAGCAGGTGCGCAGGAGGTTGCCATTGTCTCTTTCAGCCGCTGGGCACTGATGCATGAACTGCGCGATACAGCAGAGCCGTCACTGGATGATATTGTCAGCCGCATGGCACCGTGCGATCTGATTATTGTCGAGGGCTATAAAAATGATAAGCACGCTAAGATTGAAGTGCGCCGCAAGGATAGCCCGACTCAGATACCCCTGAATGCCGAGCAATATTCCATTGTCGCAATTGCTACAGATGAGGGTTTACAGAGCCAGACCGTACCCGTTCTTGATCTGAACAATATCGTTGCAGTCAGTGATTTTATTGAAAATTACTGCGGATTAAAAAGCTGATTTCAAAAATGAATGGCTTCCAACAACACAGCCACCTCACTTTAAGCATTATAAAAACTTACTATCCATATGATTTTATAATAATTTTTTAAAATTAATTTCTTCTCTGCTAAAAATTTCAATTGCTACGTTTTCATAGTTTCTAACATTGTTTTAAAACACTTTTTTACCCTTGCCTTTCCCTAAAAAATGGTGGGAATATCCAGCGAACAATAATTACGCCCGAAGCGCTAAAAAATGAACCGATTAGAATAAACCGGCGGCGGCGTAATCATTGCAACTTTGGATGGGTTTAACGGGTGAAAAGTACAATGAAAAATTATAAACATATTATCGGAACCGCACTGTCTGCCATTTTGATGACAGGTGCAGTTTCATTGAGTGTAACTGCTGCTCAGGCACAAGAACCTCTGAAGCTGACAATCGCGACAGAAGGCGCCTATCCTCCTTTCAACTTCATCAATGCTGCCGGTGAGCTTTCCGGCTTCGATGTCGATATCGGCCGCGCGCTTTGCGAGGAAATGAAGGCTGAGTGCAAGTTCATCACCATTGAATGGGATGGCGCTATTCCGAGCCTGCAAGCCGGTAAATTTGATGCTTTCATCGCATCCATGTCGATTACACCGGATCGCCAGAAACAGGTTGATTTCAGCAATAAATATTACAACACCCCTCCGGGTCTTGCTGCGCCAAAAAATAGCGGCATTAAAGGCACCACCAAAGAAGATCTGGCCGGTAAAACCATCGGTGTCCAGATTTCGACAACCCATGCCAATTATGCAGAAAAAACCTTTACCGACAGTACAATCAAATCCTATCCGACAGCGGAAGAATATCGTCTTGATCTCGCAAATGGCCGTCTTGATGCTGCCAGTGATGACAGCGTGACCCTCGGTCAGTGGTTGAAAACCGAAGATGGTGCCTGTTGTGAAATGGTTGGTACATGGCCGGCCGTACCTGAAATTCATGGTCCGGGTGCAGGTGTAGCTTTCAAGAAAGGCAACCCTGAGCTGATCGCTAAGTTCAATGATGCAATCAAGGCTATTCGCGCGAATGGCAAATACAAAGAAGTGAATGACAAATATTTCGAATTTGATGCCTATGGTGCAGAAATTAAAGAATAATTGTCGCTTCTCTTGTCGTATGTTGCACAACCACTGCGATAAATAATTGAAGTACAGAAAAGCTGCATAGTCATATGCAGCTTTTTTCGTGGTGATGTTCGGGGCTCAGCTCATGCAAAAACCGCATTAACTCATGCTGTTTTATATGAATAACGCCGTTTAAATGTCGCAAATACGGTACGTTAAAAATCTGTTTTTCTCTGAAAAACATATAAACACCAATCGTGCGACAGATTATATATTCTAGTTAACTCACTGATTAATATTAGAAAAATTATCTTATAAAACTTCAAAAAACGCATAAAGCCGTCTTATTACACTTGTCCAGTGCTTTATTTTTCCACGACAACGCAAAACGTGCTTTTGATACTTGCCTTTCACGTTGAAATGATGGGAATATCACCGTTAACAAAATTTTCTTCGCACTAAAAACCAACAACAAAACATCGCGAAAAATCAGAAAAACAAGTCTACATATAGAGTGCATCTCATGGGGGTATCAGGAGAATGAGAAATACAACTGGAGCACAAAGCTCCTTCAGAAAAACGCTGCGTAATCTTGCCATTGCAGGTATGGTAACAGCCGGTGCCGTTGCAGCTCTGGGAGCTTCAGCGCAGGCACAAGAGCAACTGGTACTGAAAGTCGGCTCTGAAGGCGCTTACCCTCCGTATAATTTCGTGAAAGCTGACGGTTCTGTCGCCGGATTTGAAATTGATATTGCCAATGCCCTCTGCGAAGAACTCAAAGCCAAATGTGAGATCATTGTGCAGGATTGGGACGGGATGATCCCTGCACTGCAATCCGGCAAGCTGGATGTTGTGATTTCTTCCATGTCGATTACACCGGCTCGTAAAGAACAGGTTGATTTCAGCCGTAAATATTACAATCCCGCCGCAGCAATTGCTGTGCCGAAGGATTCCGATGTTAAAGGCACGACCAAAGAAGATCTGGCCGGCAAAACAATCGGTGTGCAGTCTTCTACCATTCATGCCATTTTCTCTGAGCATGAATATACTGACAGCACGATCAACCCTTATGGCAGTGCTGACGAAGCCCGTATGGACATGGTCTCCGGTCGTGTTGATGCAGTGAATGATAATATTGTGTCGCTGATCGATTGGCTGAAAACACCGGAAGGTGCATGCTGTAAGCTGGTCGGACCGGTCAAACCAAACCTTGAAATTCATGGTCCGGGTGTTGGCGTAGCCATCAAAAAAGGCCGCGAAGAGCTGGTTGAAAAATTCAATACGGCTATTCTCGCGATCCGCGACAACGGCAAGTACAAAGAAATCAACGATAAATATTTCGATTTCGATATTTACGGCGAATAAGCATACAACAACCGGTCAGCATCGTCTGGCCGGTATTTTTGAACACTGATTTGCAGCGGGACATAGAATGTATTTCTGCCCCGCTCGGATTTTTGATTGGTCGCATAGTCGCGGTTGCCAAACTGCGACATGCTCTCGACGGATGGCAAATCATTTTCGCCGCCGTTCTCACAGGGATAGACTAAATGGAAAAATATGCTGTGTTGATTGGCTTTGGTCCGGACGGATGGGGGCTGAGCATAGCATGGGGACTGTTGACAACCGTTCTGTTGGCTCTGGCCACATTACCAATCGGTTTGTTCCTCGGTTTCCTTGTTGCCTTAGGCAAGCAATCTGCGGAGCCATCACTGCGCCTTGCTTCCAATATTTATACAACGATCTTCCGCGGCCTTCCGGAACTGCTCACGCTGTTTCTGGTTTATTTTGGCGGTTCTCTCGCGGTTCAGAAATTCTTTTCGCTGATCGGATTTGAAGGATCTGTTGAGGTCAACGCCTTTGCTGCAGGTATGATCGCGCTGGGCTTTGTATTTTCATCCTATTCCAGTGAAGTCTTTTTATCGGCATTTCGTGCTATTCCTAAAGGCCAATATGAAGGGGCCTTTGCAATCGGCCTCACCAAATTTCAGACAATGCGAAAGATCATTCTTCCGCAGTTGATTAAGATTGCGCTGCCGGGTCTCGCCAATCTATGGATGGTGTTGCTCAAAGATACATCGCTGGTCTCGGTTATCAGCCTCACCGATATTCTGCGCCAGACTTCTGTAGCGGCACGCGTTACCAAAGAACCATTCCTGTTCTACGGTGTGGCCTGCCTGATCTATCTGGCACTCGCAATCATCTCTTCTTACTTTATCGCCCGCATTGAAAAATGGGCTGAAGGCAGCCGCAAACAGCCGGCGTCAAGCGGGGTAAGCCAATGACGACTATAACCGATACACCAAGCGAGCGCGTTTTTCGCCCTGCTGAGCCACCGCGTCCATGGACAGGCGCTCGTATCACCGGCCATGTATTCGTCGGCATCTGGCTTGCACTTTTTGCCGGTCTTGCGATCTATCTGTATAATTCCTGGCAGATTGATCTGATTGAGACCTATGGTCCTCGCTATTGGAGCGGCCTTAAAACAACACTGGTTCTGGTTTCCATCTCGATTGTACTTGGCGCACTGCTATCTTTGCCGGTTGCACTTGCCCGTATGTCAGACAATCGTATTCTGGGCGCTATCGCCTATGGTTACGTCTATTTCTTCCGCGGCACACCATTGCTGGCACAGATCTTCCTGATCTATTACGGCCTGGGAACATTCCGTCCGTTTCTCGAAACAATCGGGTTGTGGGGCTTCTTCCGCGAAGCATGGTATTGCGCTGTGCTGGCATTTACGCTGAATACAGCAGCCTATCAGGCTGAGATTCTGCGTGGTGCAATCGCCAGCGTTCCTAAAGGTCAGTGGGAAGGTGCCCATGCACTTGGTCTGTCCAAGTTCCAGACTTTCCGCAAAATCATTCTGCCTCAGGCCTTGATCGTTGCGCTGCGTCCATATGGAAACGAAATCATTTTGATGATTAAAGGCTCTGCCATTGTCGCGATCATCACTGTTTATGACCTGATGGGTGAAACCCGTCGTGCCTATTCCCGCACCTTTGATTTTCAGACCTACCTGTGGGCTGCAATCATTTATCTGGCGATTGTCGAAGTACTTCGCAATATTATTGAGTGGATTGAACGCCGTATCACCATTCACCTTATCCGCTAAACGATAAGGCAGTACCACAAACAAAAAAGCCTGCCCCTGAAATTCAGGGGCAGGCTTTTTTATTCTCAAAACCAGAGCACCTTGTGCCAGACTTGGCACAAAGGCCTCTCTAATCTGCTTAACCAGACTTGCCTGGTGCAAGCATTTCCAGCAGCACATTGGCGCCCATCTCGCCGGCCGGATTATCCGTGTGCATTTTAGCAATAATCCGTTCAAAGCCCTCGATCTGCGCCTGACGTGTCAGTCCGTCTTCTAACAACTGCTCAATCTGGCGGCACAACATTCCCGCACGCACAAAATCATTGAAGAACTCCGGAATAATCGGCGTATCATCAATAATATTCGGCAGAGATGCACTCCAGATTGTTATCAAACGCGCGAGAAACAACCTACTGAACAGATCAGCTTTATAGGTAACGACTGTTGGTATTTTAGCCAAACCCAGCTCCAGAGAGACTGTGCCTGAAGCTGCAAGCGCCGCATCCGCTTTCGAGAAAGCATCCCATTTAGCCGCCTCACCGGTCACAATAACCGGCTTTACCGGCCAGTCCTTAGTGAGATCCTGCACATAGGCTGCATGACGTTCCGGCGTTGGCAAAATCGCATGCACAGTACCATTGCGCTCATTCAGCATTTGCAGCGTCGTGCCAAATTCTTTGAGCAGCGCCTGTATTTCAGACCGGCGCGAGCCCGGCAAAAGCAGAATAGTTTTCTCTGCATCTTTGTCCGGCGCTTTGCGATTAGCTCGCATATTCGCCACATCTACCAATGGCTGATAACTGGTCAGCCGATGCCCGACATAGGTCGATTTGGGACCGGAAAGCCGCTGCATCACTTCAACTTCAAACGGCAAAACAGTCAAAACATGATCAATATATTTGCGCATTTCCTTGGCGCGTTCCGGACGCCATGCCCAGACAGTCGGTGCAATATATTTGATAATCGGAATTGAAGGATCAGCCTGACGCACCTTTTTCGCGACCCGATGCGTAAAGTCAGGACTATCAATAATCAGCAGGCAATCCGGTTTTGCCGCAACAATAGCTTTAGCAGTTTGTCGAATACGCATGATGAGTTTGGGCAAGCGCGCCAGCACGGCACCAAGCCCCATTAATGCGATTTCATCTGGATCGAACAGGCTCTGCAATCCGCGCTGCTGAAGATGCGTACCGCCAACACCGACAAGGCTAACAAGACGATCCGTTTTCATACGCAAAGCGTCTACAAGATCGGCACCCAGCAGATCGCCGGATTCTTCACCGGCAACGACAGCAATTTTTAAAGGCAGTTTTTCGCTCATAGTCTGGCCGGCATCCTTGAGGAGTATGAAATACCCAGAGTGGGTCGCGTTTGCTCAATAAATCCATTAAGCGACGATGTTTTGTAGCATAATTGCTATGGAGCATTTCACAGTCAAGTTGAAACACCTGACGTTCGTGACAATGCGACCACTAAAAAAATTTAGACGCAAACACGGCTATACACTCTTTGCAGAATATCGGGGTGCATTAAAGACAGGAGAAACACTGTCTGTTTTGCATCAAAGTGGCTGTCTCAAGCAGAAGCAGCCCCGTCAAAAGTGACAATAAACAGGTTCTGTACATTCGCAGCCTGTACGGTATCGTGATAGGATAACATCACAGTGCGGCCGGCCTCAATTGCAACGCCCGCTAAACCGGCGGCGGCAATATTGGTAATTGTATCAATACCGATTGTCGGCAAGTCAGCGCGCTCATCCTGCGTCGGCTTGGCACATTTTACCAGCACACCGCCTTGGCGCGGAATCCGGCCTTCCTGACGTAGCTGGCGCACACGCTCAATCATGTTGTCCGTGCCTTCAACGCCCTCAAGCGCAACGACACGTCCGCCAACAGCAATCGCACCCTGCCCGACATCCAGCTTACCAAGCATAAATGCAGCCTCGCGGCCTAAATCAATATTATGCTGTTCTTTTTTATCAGGAGTTGTTGCAGTCAAAACCGATGCACTTGGCGCCAAAATATCCGGCACGATCTGATGCGCTCCCACCATATTGAAGCCATAAGACTCCAGCAGCCCGATAAAGGCACGCAACAATGCATCATCGCCCTTACCCAAAGCGCGAAACACGCGCGGCAAAGCACGCAATGTTGTCATATCCAGCCGAATATCGCTTAAATGCGGACGCTGACGTACACCACCGGCGAGAATAACATTTTTCGCACCGGATTGTTTCAGCGCACGAATGAGCGGAGTAAACTCAACAATAGACACGACCACATGGTCGTATTTGTAGAGCCCCTCATCCGCCTCGCCTTTCAGGCAAATCACAAAGGGCGGATTGCCTTTTTTTTCAAGAGCTTCCGCCACAACCTGTGGCAGAAGCCCGTTACCGGCTATAATTGCGGTTCTGGCATCGGCATGATTAGCCTGCACTGGAACATCGCTTTTGATCATATCAGGAATGGTCTTCACTCTGACCGTGCTTGCCATGCAAAAGCGGCGTTGTGAAAGATGCTCGCTTAGCATCAGCCGTAATGAAGGCAACCAGATCGGCAACGGCTGCAGAATCCGTGAATTCTACACGCAGATCCTCAACACGTTCTTTCACCGGTTTTGTACGGTCGAACAACATGCGGACAGCGCGGCGAACAGCATGAATTTCTTTACGTTCCAGACCGGAACGCTTCATCCCGATGATGTTCAGACCACCGAGATGCGCATGAACGCCGATAGCCATACCGAACGGAATAACGTCCTGAACAACGGCTGCCATACCGCCAACAAAAGCGTGGTGGCCAACACGAACAAACTGATGCACAGCTGCGCCACCGCCAAGGATAGCGTAGTCACCGATTTCGCAATGACCACCGATCATCACATTATTAGCGAATGTTACGTGATTACCTACGTCGCAATCATGTGCCACATGCGCATAAGCGAGGAATGTAGAGTTATCGCCGACATTGGTGTAACCGCGGCTGGTATCCGAACCACGATGCATGGTCACGCCTTCGCGGATCATCGCATTTTTACCAACCAAAAGCTTTGTATGCCCACCTTTGTGTTTACCATTCTGCGGCTCACAGCCCAAAATAGCATGCGGAAATACTTTAGCGTTTTCACCTAATGTCGTGAAACCTGAGACAACAACGTGGCTCATCAGCTCACTGTTATCACCAATCTCCGCGCCTGCCTGAATATGACAAAAAGCACCGACAGAGACACCCTGACCAAGTTTGGCGCCTGCTTCAACACAAGCTGTCGGGTGAATGATGGTTTCACGCATTTAAATCACGCTTTTTCTTTTGCTGTATCAGCGTCCACAATCAGACGCCGAAAGTTTATTTATCGTATTTCGGCAAGAAGAGTTATTCGCCGGTCATTGCTGCAACTTCAGCTTCAGCAACTTTCACGCCATCGACTTCAGCAACACAGGCAAATCTTGAAATATTGCCGCGCTGTTTGATTTTTTTCACACGCAACAAAAGCCGGTCACCCGGAACAACAGGACGACGGAATTTTGCATTATCAATAGTCAGCAAAAAGACGGTTCCTGCATTTTCCAGACCCATTTTGAGCATAGAAATTGCACCGGCAGTTTGAGCCATCGCTTCAATAATCAATACCCCCGGCATAATAGGCTGCGCTGGAAAATGTCCAGTAAAATGTGGCTCATTAATGGTCACATTTTTGATACCGGTCGCAGAGTTATCGCCATCAATATCAACAATCCGGTCAATAAGGAGAAATGGATAGCGATGCGGTAACACTGCAAGCAATTTCTGGATATCAGCTGCAGCAAGGCTGCTCTGTTCTGTAATTTCACTCATATCAGGATTTCTCCTTTTTAGTCTGTCCGATGCTGCGCAGAGTAGCGATATCACGGAACCATTGTTTCAGTGGTCTGGCAGGCAGACCACCCCATCTCTCACCATCCGGAATATCATTCATAACACCGCTCGCAGCAGCAATTTGTACGCGCGAACCGATATTAATATGATCAGCCAGACCAACACGACCACCAATCATCGCCATATCACCGATCGTTACACTACCGGAAATACCCGTATGGGCAGCAATAACACAATGACGACCGATTTTAACATTATGGGCGACCTGTACCAGATTATCGATCTTGGTACCCTCGCCGATCACCGTATCGCTCAGCGAGCCACGGTCGATCGTTGTATTTGCACCAATTTCAACGTCATCCTGAATGATAACGCGGCCAAGCTGCGGTACTTTTTCAAGTCCGGCAGGACCGGGAACGAAGCCAAAGCCATCCTGTCCGATGCGGACACCCGGATGCAAATAAACGCGATTGCCGATCAGCGCATAAGTCACAGAAACATTTGGCGCAATGATACAGTCACGGCCAATTTTACAACCGGCACCGATAACACTGTTAGCACTGATTGTTGAACCGGAGCCGATAGAAACATTCGCGCCAATTACAGCACCCGGCTCAATCGTGACTGTGCCTTCGATCTCAGCTGTCGGATGAATTGTTGCATTTCCCGAAATGCCCGGAACGCCTAGCAGTGAGCGCGGATGCACCGCCTGCTCAAAAAGCTTGCGCCCAACAGCCGCAAAATCGCGATGCGGAGACCGGCTGATAAGAACGGCAACGTCTTTTGGTATCAAACCAGCTTGCGCTTGAGAACAAAGCACAGCGGCTGCTTTGAGAGACCCCAAAGCAGTTTCGTTTTTCTTACCTTCAAGAAATACTAATGAATCCGGCGTGGCATTATCCAAAGACGCTAAATGCTCAATTTTGCGGTCAGCGAATTGCTTGGTCAGCAACTCAGAACCGGTCAATTGAGCAATATCAGCGACGTTGACTGCACAGGACAGAGTATAAAATACAGGATCTGCCATCAACAAACTTTCTCTCCTGAGGCGAAGCTTCTTTTCAGAATTCCCGCCTCAGGAAAAAGCAAACTTATCAGAATTTGCTCGACATACCGAAGTTGAAGTTCTGAACCTTGTCGGAATCTTCTTTCTTAAGCGGTACTGCATAGTCAAAGCGCAGCGGACCAAACGGAGAAGCCCACATCAAGCTCACACCTGCAGAAGCACGCAATGCACTTCCGGTTCCTTCGGCACCAGCCACTTTGTTTCCATAAAGTGTTGCGGCATCAGCGAAGAATGCGCCGCGGATACCAAGGCTTTCAGGCACAACCGGCATCGGGAACTGAACTTCAGCGCTAGCATGGAAGTATGTCGTACCACCCAACCAGTACATATCGCCGTTACCGGCTTTCTGCCATGGTCCAATACCATTATATTTAAAGCCGCGGATCATATCTGTGTTACCCTTGAACATATCAAAGATACGCAGACCATCATCTGTCAGCTTGTGTACATAGCCACCACCGGCAGTCACTACACCAACAACATCAGCTTCCTGCAACAGCGTCTTATAATAAGTTGCCTTTGCAGTTGTTTTGATGAACTTAGCATCACCACCGAGACCGGCAAATTCCTGACCGAAGCGCGCATAAATACCATCATGCGGATTGTTCTGGTCATCGATAGAATTATAGGTCAGCGCATAGGAAATCGAAGAACGCAACCATGGGCTCTGATCAGCAGCTTCGATCAGCGCAGGCGCCCAATACTGGCCATAAACCTCATCTCTGCTACGCGTGCCATCATTAATATCCTGATGATCCTGAGCATTTAACCGACCTTTATCAAGCTTATATTTTTCCTGAACAAGGTTATAGCCAACGCTGGCGCCGAAATTATCTGTAATTGGCAAGCCGAAACGAACTGTACCGCCGGTCTGCTCTACATCGTAATCGTTACGTACGCTGTATGTTTTGCGGAATACGTCAAAACCTGCGGACATACGCTGACCGAGGAAATAAGGCTCGGTGAACGAGAAGGAATAGTTACGAGCGTTATCCTGACCAGCACCAGCACCAATCTTGATATACTGACCGCGACCAAGGAAGTTGCGCTCTGCAACAGAACCTTCAACCGACGCGCCCGGAGTTTCACCACCTGAAGTATAACCCGCACCGATGGAGAACTCACCTGTAGGCTTCTCAGTCACATCTACAATCAGAACAACCTGATCCGGCTCAGAACCCTGAGCGGTCGAGATATTAACTGTCTGGAAGAACTGCAGCGCTTCAAGGCGACGTTTTGCACGTGTAATCATAACCTGATTGAAAGCATCGCCTTCACTCATGTCGAATTCACGACGGATCACATAATCACGGGTCTTATCGTTACCGCGGATTTCGATACGCTGCACGTAAGCGCGCGGACCTTCTTCTACGTTATAAACAACCGAAATTGTATGATTCTCGAAGTTACGGTCACCGCGTGGCTCAACCTTAGCGAAAGCATAACCGTTACCGGCAACACGCTCAGTTACAGCTTCAACCGACTTTTCAACGTCGCTTGCGCTATAAACTTTACCTGCGCGGCTTTTCAGCATGCCATCAAGCGCCTGAGCATCAACACCCGGGATTGTGCTTTCAACCTGAACATCGCCGAATGTATAACGCTGACCTTCTTCAACAGTGAAGGTAATCGTATATTCGTTGGTTGCAGGATCAAGTGTCGCATTGGAAGAAACAACGCGGAAGTCAGCATAACCACGGTTGTAGTAGAAGCGACGCAGTGCTTCTTCATCAGCCTGCACGCGATCTTCACTATAGATATCGCCGCGGGTCAGCCATGACAGCGGATTGGTACGCTTTGTCGAAATCACATCACGCAGACGACGACCACCGAATGCTTCATTGCCTACGAAATCGATATTGGCGATTTTTGTACGGCCGCCTTCTGTGATTTCATAAACAACGTTCACTCGCCCCTGACCGAGATCAACGGTACGGGCAGTTACAATCGCATCGCTACGGCCAACATGGTTGTAAGCCTGAAGAATGGACTGACGGTCTGTTTCCATCTGAGCAGGATCAAACGGGCTACGGGCTTTCAACTCAACCGCACGGGCGAGATCAGCATCCTTAACCTTCTTGTTGCCCTGGAACAGGACGTTATTAACAACCGAGAACTCAGAAACACTTACAACAAGTACGCCGCCGGACTGGCTGATGCGAACATCCGAGAACAAGCCCATATTGAAAAGGCTCTTAACAGCCGCATCAATATCAGTATTGGTAAATGATTTACCCGGTTTGATAGCGATAGCGCCACGAATAGTCGCTGCATCAACCCGCTTGTTACCGCGAACGTCAATCCGACTTACGACTGCTGCCTGTGCAACACTCACAGTAGCAAATGAGATCGCTGATGTACCGGCAGCAACCATAGCTACCGACATAGCAACCGCAGAAGCAGCACCAAAAAACTTTGAATTTGCCGTCATAGGTCTATTTAACCTTCGTTTCGTTGCCCCGAGCCGTAATCCGGGAGAATAGCGCATAATGCAAACTGTAATAACCGGTTTTCATATACAAGCAAGCATCTCAATTAAAATCTGTTTACTTCATTGCCGAGCGTGGCACAGGTGCCACGCAATTCCAATAGCATGGTAAACAAATTACTGCTTTTTCGTATAATCCCCCTCCGGTTTTTACACAAATCGTTAATGTTTTATAATTCAACGGCCTAGACTATGTCCAGATCAGATTAGCAACCGAAGAGATCATTATAAAAAACGAATCCCATAAAGCCGATAACCACGAAGAAACCAAGCCGGAAGAACAATTCCTGTACTGCTACCGGAACCGGACGTCCCAATACAGCTTCACCGGCATAAATCACCAGATGGCCGCCATCAAGAGGGGGAAGCGGAAATAAATTGAACAATCCAATGCCAACCGACAACATTGCAATCAGCTGAACCAGCCATTCAAAGCCGTGTTGCGCCGCCTGCCCCGCCATATTAGCGATTTTTACCGGCCCGCCTAACTGACATTTATCCTCACGCCCCATTACCAGTCTTTTCATGAAAGTACCGGTGCGGCTGATGATATGTCCGGTTTCAACAACCGCTGCACCAACCGATTCGAGTGGTGAATATTCAACCGTGCGATAATTTCCTGTATCTCTGGTGATCGTTACACCGATGACACCGAGCTTGATTTTATTGCCCAATGCATCTGTCTGCTCCATCAGTTCAGGAACAGCTTTCAGCTCAACCTCACGTCCGTCGCGTTCAACAGTGAATGATAATTCATCGCCGCTGCGACCATTCACAATGCGCTGCACATCAGAGAAGGTGGTGATTTCACTACCTTCAACATTGATGAAGCGATCGCCCGGCTTGAAACCGGCAATAGCCGCAGGACTACCGGCATTCACCTCAGCAATGGTCGGATCAGCGACCATGCGTCCGTAACTGGCAAAGAAAAAACTTAGAATAGCAATGGTCAGCAGAAAGTTGAAAGCAGGGCCTGCGAAAACAGTGGCTGCGCGCTTCCAGACCGGCTGCGCAGGGAATGCCACTTTGCGCTCTGCCTCACTCATTGCAGCCACGCCCTGCCCGTCCGGCGCACTGGCCGCGTTCAGGTCACCGACAAATTTCACATAGCCGCCAAGAGGAATAGCACAAAGTTTCCAGCGCGTGCCATTGCGTGCCGTATAGCCGATCAGCTCCGGCCCGAAGCCGATCGAGAACGCCTGCACGCCGATACCGCATAAACGACCAACGATGAAATGCCCCATTTCATGGACAAAAACGACAACAGCCAGAACAAGAATAAACGGAAGCAATGTACCAACCAGCAGGCTTTCACCGCCGAATAAATATCCAAAGGGATCACTCAATACCCTGTCTCCCGACTTTCAAATTCAAAAAACTGTCTTCGCTTGTAAAATTTACAGAGGCTGCAAAACAATACCAATAAACATCGCTGATGGTGTATCCGAGCCGGTCACCAAAGCGCCAATCACATAAAGCATAACGGCAGCCACGATCAAACCGTCCACGCGATCCATAACACCACCATGTCCCGGCAAGAGTTTACCGGAATCCTTGGCACCGAAACGGCGCTTACCCCAGGATTCGCCAAGATCACCGATCTGCGAGGCCACAGAGAGCATAATCGCCAGAATAACCATCGGATATTTCACGCGATCAAAGCTGAAATAGCTGACTGCTGCAGCAGCAATCATTGCAGCGACGACACCACCGATTGCACCGGACCATGTTTTATTCGGAGAGAATCGTGGTGCCAGCTTTGGCCCGCCGAAGGTGCGGCCGGTAAAATAAGCAAAAATATCCGTCGCCCAGACAAGTGCGAAAAGATAGATGATTGCGATCAGACCGGATGTCGTCTCCCCGCGCAGAACCGCCAGACAGACCATTGGCACACCGGCATAGAGCAAGCCAGCCGCAGCCCAGTTTGAACGCTGTACTAGGAAAATCGCACCGGCAGCAAGAATCGCCAGAATTTGCAGTGACGGCACTTCAATCAGCAGCAAACCGGCAGCGATCGATAAGACTGCCCAAGCCGCTGTCAGACCGGAGCGTGTCTGCTTCGAGGCGCTCAGCGTCGTCCATTCAAAGAAAATCGCGAAGCCGATAACAACAGCCAGCACACGGAAGCTCATGCCTCCAAGCCAGATCAGCAGAATTGTAACAGGCGCAAGCACAGCCGCCGTCATGATACGCAATTGTAAATTGGACACGAAAACCCTCGCCCCTGAATAATGTGACTCGTGTTCAGGCAGCCTGAAGCACCCCGTTAGAGCATAACTCCTTAAACCTGGATCAGTTTGAGGTGAAATTATACTCTAATTTTAAAGTGTTAGAGCGACCTTTATGTGCCAAGTCTGGCACACGGCGCTCTAGTTTAACCCACCGTATGCCGCAAAGGCACGACATCAGAATCACCGGAAAAATCCTGCAACTCTTGCGCGGTCAGCCCACCGAAGCGGCGCACACGCTTATGATACTCGTCGATTGCTGCATAAAAATGCGCAGGCTTGAAGTCCGGCCAGTTTTCCGGCGCAAACAAGAACTCAGAATAGGCCGCCTGCCAGAGCAGAAAATTAGAAAGACGCATTTCACCACTGGTACGGATAATCAGATCAGGATCAGGAATCCCGTCCGTATCAAGTTTTGATGAAATCATTTCTGCCGTGATGGCCTCTGGCTTCAACAGCCCTGCTGCAACATCCTCGGCGATTTTACGCATACCGCGCGCCAACTCATCGCGTGAGCCATAATTAAAGGCAATCACAAGGGTCAATCCGGTATTGGCCGCAGTTCGTGTTTCCGCCTCATTCAGAAGGCTACAAATGTCGGAAGCCAAGTCCTCACGCGAACCAATAATGCGCACACGTACATTCTGACTGTGCAGCTTGCTCAGATCGCGCCGAATGAACAGCTTCAACAATCCCATCAGTTCTGTGACTTCAGAGGTTGGTCGCGTCCAGTTTTCGGAAGAAAATGCAAAGAGTGTGAGGAATTCCAGACCTTTGTCACCCGCAGCGCGTACAATCGCGCGCAAGGTGTCCACGCCCGCTTTATGACCGGCAACACGCGGCAAGCCACGCGCTTTAGCCCAACGACCATTGCCATCCATAATAATGGCGATGTGACGCGGATCGGACATTCGGGCATATTCCTCTTTAGAGCGCATTCCGAAAAGTGTGAAACAGTTTTCGGGATACAATGCGCGTAAAAACAAAAAGACAGAGCGATTCCAACGATTCAGACAGAACTTGAAGCGCTCTAGCGGGCAGAACGGCTGCCCGCAGGCGCCATGCTTATCCGGTTTTTTGGAAATAATTCAGCACAATCATGCTGTATTATAGTGACCGAGCAAAATGTCTTTTACGCGGCCAATCCGGCACGAAAACCGGAACTTACAGAATATTCAATTTTCAGCGGTATTGCCGGTAAGATCATGTACCAGAGTAAGATCACAAGTATGAAATCACTCTGGCACAATATCGTAGCAGATTAAACCTGCATGATTTCCGCTTCTTTGGAAACCAGCAGCTTGTCGAGTTCTACAATGGTCTCGTCAGTCATTTTCTGCACTTTTTCAGACAGAACACGGCTGTCATCCTGGCTGATAGTGCCGTCTTTTTCCAGCTTCTTCAGCTTTTCCATACCATCACGACGAACGTGACGAACAGCAACTTTCGCACCTTCAGCATATTGGTTGGCAATCTTCACCAATTCCTTACGGCGCTGTTCATTCAGCTCCGGCAGCGGTACGCGCAGGGTCATACCATCGGTAATCGGGTTGAGACCCAGACCACTATCACGGATCGCCCGTTCTACAGCACCAACCATGCTCTTATCCCATACGGAAACAGAGAGCATACGGGCTTCAGGAACAGTAATCTGTGCTACCTGATTGATCGGCATGGTCGAACCATAGGCTTCAATCGTCAGAGGCTCCAGCAAGCTTGCCGAAGCGCGACCGGTGCGCAAACCGCCCAGATCATGTTTGAAGGACTGAATTGCGCCTTCCATGCGGCGTTTCAGATCGTTTACATCCAGAGCATCGCTCATCTTATCTCTCCTTGGGCGTACACCAAACGTCTCGCGCATTATATTCCTTCTTCAAACGAGCTGTCTGAAAAAGAAAAATGCTGCAAATGGGCTGAAACTGCTTTCAGCCCACATAATTCAGTTTTTGTTTAGAACAGGTTGGCGCAAATGATAAGCACAAAATATCTGCTTTGCTGAATTGAATCTGTACACAGGCACAGATTCACTATGTATTAGAGCGCCGTGTGCCAGACTTAGCACACAAAGGTCGCTCTAACACTTTAAAATTAGAGCATAATTTTTCCTTAAACTGATTCAAGCTTAAGGAATTATGCTCTAGCGCTTATCAGGCGTCCGTCACCACTGTACAACGGCCTTTACCTTGCAGAATTTCAGCAAAACCACCCGCTTCATGAATTGAATAAACCACGATCGGAATATGATTTTCCTGCGCCAGCGCCACAGCAGTCACATCCATCACCGCCAGACCTTTATCCAGCACTTCTTTGTGGGTCAGATTGTCAAAGCGTGTTGCTGAAGGATCTTTCTTCGGATCGGCACTGTAAATACCGTCAACCTGCGTGCCCTTGAATAAAGCATCTGCACCAATTTCTGCGGCACGCAGAGCGGCAGCAGAATCGGTTGTGAAGAACGGATTGCCCGTACCACCGGCAAAAATAACAACCTTACCCTGATCCATATAGGCCGTTGCCTGACGCTGCGAGAAGCTCTCGCACAGTTCCGGCATCGCGATTGCCGACAGCACAACTGCATCAACACCCTGCTTTACCAGAGAGGTGCGCAGTGCCAGCGAATTGATCACTGTCGCCAGCATCCCCATATGATCGCCGGTTACGCGGTCACCGCCCTTGGAGACTACAGCGAGGCCGCGAAAAATATTTCCGCCACCAATCACTACGCCGACTTCAACGCCAAGTGCACGCGCTTCAGCAATATCGCTTGCAATGCGGTCAGCAACGGACACGTCAATGCCAAATCCCTGCTCACCCATCAGTGCCTCACCCGAGGCTTTGAGGAGAACCCGCTTATAAAGTGTTTTGCCTGTCATGGGATCCCTTTTATGGTTCGCCCTGTCATTACCGGCTGGTAAGAAGAGCTATGCTCGAATTTGTCCGGCCTGCATCACGTGCGCGTCATAAAACCAGCCCGCAGACTGACTTCCCCGCCAAAGCGGTTGCACCCGATGAGTGACATGACTGCAAGGCAACATGCCTGAATTAAGCCGGAAATGAAATGGCTGCCTCCTGTCGTGACAAACCCGCCGGAAGCACCAGAAACTGGCCGGCATGATGACAGGAAAAAGCTGAATTGATTTCGCATACATGAAGCACGCAGCATTGTCACGTCATGCACAGCAATAACTGACAATTTTTATGACACGCACACAAAAAAATAGAGCGGTCTCCGGAGAAACCGCTCTATTCTATAAATTACAGCTCTATGCGAAGCATAATAGCTTCGCATCTCACTGTATTAGCCTTTGGTTACGGCAGCAACTTCAGCAGCAAAATCTGTTTCTTCTTTTTCAATGCCATCGCCAAGAGCGAAGCGAACGAAGCCGGTTACCTTAGCAGGTGCGCCGATTTCTTTTTCAGCTTCTTTAAGCGCTGCTTCAACGCTCAGGTCTGGATTGATAACAAAAGCCTGCGACAGAAGAACAACTTCCTCAAAAAACTTGCGCATACGGCCGTCAACCATCTTCGCAATGATTTCTTCCGACTTGCCGGACTGACGAGCCTGATCAGCAAAGATTGCCTTTTCACGCTCAACAGCAGCAGCATCAACTTCAGCAGGTGTCAGAGCCAGCGGGTTGGTTGCAGCAACATGCATTGCAATCTGACGGCCGATAGCAGCAGCAGCATCTGCATTACCGGTTGTTTCGATCGCTACCAGAACGCCGAGCTTGCCGAGACCGTCAGCAACGCCGTTGTGGATGTAAGTCGCAACAACACCGTTTTCTACGCTCAGAGCAGCGGAACGACGGAAGGACATGTTTTCACCAATGGTGCCAACAGCATCTTTGATGGTGTCAGTTACAGTCTTTTCCGAACCTGGGTAAATTGCGTTTGCAACTGCGTCGGTTGAACCATCAGTCGCCAAAGCAACTTTAGTTACATTAACAACGATTTCCTGGAAAGCAGCATTACGGGCAACGAAGTCTGTTTCGGAGTTAACCTCAACAACAACAGCTTTTTTGCCTTCGCTGGCAACGCTTACCAGACCTTCAGCGGCTGTACGGCCAGCTTTTTTGTCAGCTTTAGCGATACCTTTAGCGCGCAGCCAGTCCATGGCAGCTTCCATATCGCCATTATTTTCGTTCAGAGCGGTCTTGCAGTCCATCATGCCTGCGCCGCTGAGTTCACGAAGTTCTTTAACCATTGCTGCGGTAATGCTCATTGTCGCCTCTTTGAGATAAGCAGCAGACATCCGGCAAGCGGCATGCCCGCTAAGGATCATTGCACAGACAGCTGACCTGTCTTTTACCCAATGACCGATTAATCATTACAGCCCGCATTGCAATTATTGCAAAGCGTCAACTGTATACATACGGGATAGCAGGAGCCTTATAAGGCTCGAATTAACCAGAGCATTTTCCTTTTCAATTGAACCATTGAAAATGCTCTATCTCTTATTTTACGCACATCTTAATCCGAAAACCGCTTAGCACTTTTCGAGACGCGCTTCAGACACAGAGTACACCGTTCGAGGACGGAATCAGAAACGACTCAGCCGTTTCAGTATTTACCGGTTTAAAGCTTCAGAATTTTGAAGCTCTGCAAACACAGCAGATTGTGTCTTTTAAGCAGATAATCTGCCGGATCCGAAAACGGATCCGGCAGACAGGAAAACATATTAAGCGTTTTCAGCAGCTTCCAGAGCTGGCTCAACAGGAGCTTCAACCTGCGCACCAACGTCGATGCCCATAGCGCCCTGCTGACGCATAATACCGTCCAGAGCAGCCTTAGCAATCAGGTCGCAATAGAGGGAAATCGCACGGGCAGCATCGTCGTTACCTGGGATCGGGAAATCGATCTGGTCAGGATTACAGTTGCTGTCGATGATCGCTACAACAGGGATACCAAGACGCTTGGCTTCCTGAATAGCAATTGATTCCTTGTTGGTATCAACGATGAACATCAGGTCAGGCACGCCGCCCATATCCTTGATACCGCCGAGAGCGCGGCTGAGCTTTTCACGTTCACGTTCCAGAGTCAGACGCTCTTTCTTGTTGTAGCCGTGTGCTTCGCCCGAAAGCAGTTCGTCAAGCTTACGCAGACGCTGGATCGAGTTGGAAATGGTTTTCCAGTTGGTCATCATGCCGCCGAGCCAGCGGGAGTTGACGTAATACTGAGCCGAACGGCCAGCTGCGTCAGCGATGATATCCGAAGCCTGACGCTTGGTACCAACGAAGAGAACGCGACCGCCACGAGCAACAGTGTCCGATACAACCTTCAACGCATTGTGCAGCAGAGGAACGGTCTGGGCCAGATCGAGAATGTGGATGTTGTTACGTGCACCATAGATGAAAGGTGCCATTTTCGGGTTCCAGCGATGTGTCTGGTGACCGAAGTGAACACCAGCTTCCAGAAGCTGGCGCATGCTGAAATCAGGCAATGCCATTGTATTTTCCTTTTCCGGTTGAACCTCCACGGGCTGAGGCACAAATGTGCCACCGGAGGCGTTGTACGGATTTCTCCCGTGCAACGCCCAAATCCCGTGTGTGGAATAATGCGGCTGGTAAACGATGAATGAAAAAAATGCAAGCCCTGACGGCTCAAAAACCATTTAAAGCCGGATCAACGCCCTCATCATCAGATAGAAGACCGCATGTCTGACTATAGCACAGGGAAGCTCCCGCCGGAACACCTGCCCCATAACGGAAACACCCCTGAAACTAATCCGTTATCAAACAGCCTTATAGGCAGGATAATCAGTATAGCCTTTTTGCGCACCGCCATAGAAGGTTGTGTAATCAGGATCAGCCAGCGGCCAACCGTGCTGCATACGCTCGGCCAGATCAGGATTTGCAATATATGGTCTTCCGAAGGCGACCAGATCCGTCAGACCTTCATCCAGAACACGTTCAGCAGTTTCCTGCCTATAACCACCGGCGAAAATCAATGTCCCCTGATAAACCTCACGGAATTCCTTGAGGAAGCTGTACCCTTCTTCTGTCGCCAGAAGACTGCCAGCGTTACCTATATGAATATAGGCCAGATTACGGGAAGATAATTCAGCCGCAAGCGCCAGCCATGTTTCTTTTTCACCATCAAAAGCATGAAGATCAAACAGACGGCTGAATGGTGTGAGGCGGATACCAACACGCGCAGAACCGATACGTGCAACGACAGCATCAACAACTTCGAGTGCAAAACGAATACGCCCAGCAATTGTTGCGCCGCCATAGGCATCTTCACGCTTATTGAGACCTGCATTGATAAACTGCTCAATCAGATAGCCGTTTGCACCATGAATTTCGACACCATCAAAACCGGCTTTGACCGCGTTATCGGCCGCATCAGCAAATTCTTGGGTAATACGGTTTATTTCGTCAGTATTCAGTGCACGCGGAGCGCTGGGCGCGACCAATCCCGGCACACCACTTTCATCAAGCGCGAAGACATTTGAATCTTTTGCAATTACAGCTACCGGTGCAACAGGAGCAATGCCATCTCTTTGCACAGAAACGTGGGAAACACGCCCTACGTGCCAAATTTGCGAGAAAATTTTACCACCTTGCGCATGGACGGCATCCGTTACTTTTTTCCACCCCGCCACCTGCTCAACGGAATAAGCACCGGGCGTATAGAGATAGCCACGCCCCTCATCAGAAATGGGCGTTCCCTCGGAGACAATCAGACCGGCTCCGGCACGTTGACCATAATATAATGCCGTATTGCTATCAGGTACGGTATCAACAGCACGCGCACGCGTCATAGGTGCCATCACCACACGATTTTTAAGATGCAGGCCGCTGAGGTTATAAGAGGAGAAAAGTTCAGACATTATAATACCTTCGTTTGGAAAAATTATCCGTAGCGCCGTAGCGCCTTTGGATTAATCTCAATCACAAAGATATTTATAGTCAGGACTACATAATACAAGGTACGGCAGTTCAATAAAATAAAAAAAGCGACAAATCCGTTTCCGAAAATGCCGCCTTCTGATCGAAATCTATAAACTGCGCCGGATTATTCGCAGGAAGCACCGTCTGCGGCTGGTTTGAACATTTCCAGATTGACCAATGTGCCTTTCATGGAAAAATCACCGTAATCCATATTAAGATCACGGGTCACACCATTGCGATAAAGCTTGAAGTTCACGCGATAAACCGGCAGCCCCTCGTCATTATCTTCATCGTCAAAATAAGCGACGGTCACCGGCCAGCTTTCCTGCTTGGCAACATCACCCATGATTTTAGTTTCATTATCCGCAGGCAGCACCTGCCCCTTGCCGATAACAGCGGTTGTCGCCATCACTTTATTGGCTTCATCCGAACCGTCAAAAATTGAGGTCTGATAAAAAGTATCGCCTTTTTCAGCACGGCTCAGCAGTTCTTCCATATGACGGGTCGGGAATTGCGACAGCACCAGTTTCAAATCCTGCTTTTCAGGCTTGGTCAGCGCCACATCCATCTGCTTTTTGTTCAGCGCTGCATTACCCCGCACTTCTTTAACCAGCTCTTTATCAACAAAGGTCTTGTTGACGAAGCGGAAGCGGTTGCCATCACCGGATTCAAATGTTGTGGTCTGCTGATCAGTCATCCGCTGATCCTGACCTTCCATATCAATACGCGTTACAAAACGAAAATTCGTCGTAAATCCCTCGCAGGATGAGCCATTAAACTCATACACCATGCGCCCGGTTACACCGGCAATGCCCGATTTCTCATCAGCGCGCTCCAGTGTCAGATCGTAAACTGCGCGATGCGGCAGCAGCGTACTTCCCGCAAAAGCGGCCGTGCTCAGTACTGCGGGTAAAACAAAACCAGATCCGAACACAATAGCCTGCAAAATGGGGGCCTGCAAAAAACGCATATAGATTCTCCGATAAATTTATCGCCATGTTAAAATAACTCATGGCGGAAGCGAGGCAAAAATCACAGCTTTTGCTATGCTCCACTGATTCTATCAGTTTCGTATTCATTTTTGTGAAATGCGCGCCATCTATTTTACATAAGCGACCGCAACAATGGACATGCAGAATGAAGTGCAAACTGTTAAAGAATTCCTGCGGTCTCAAGATCGCATCGAAATGACTGAATGACTCATCACGTATCAATAAGCGATGGTGAATTAAAACCGGAAAGAGCGCCATGACATCGACCATTGAAACCCGCCTCAAAGATCTCGGCATCACCATTCCAGAATCCGCAGCGCCTGCTGCAGCCTATCTGCCTTTTATTCAAAGCGGCAATTTGCTGTTCACTTCCGGCCAGCTGCCTTTGAGTGAAGGTAAGCTCGTTTCCAGTGGTCTGGTTGGTCGCGACCTGACCATTGAGCAGGCACAGGACGCTGCAAAACATTGCGCTATTAATGTGCTGGCACAGGCAAAAGCAGCGCTGGGCGGCGATCTTTCCCGTATCGTACGCATTGTCAAAATCACTGTATTTGTTGCGTCTGTCGTTGATTTCACAGATCAGCATGTTGTTGCTAATGGCGGCTCCCAGCTGTTCATCGACGTTCTCGGTGATGCAGGCAAACACGCCCGCTCCGCTGTTGGCATGGCTGGCCTGCCGCTGAATGCACCGGTCGAAATCGAAGCTATCATCGAGGTTGCCTGATTATGAGCGCAACACATCGCGATGAACTGAAGTGGCTTACCCGCCGGCCGATTGCCCATCGCGGGTTGCACGATATGAACAAAAAGGTCTGGGAGAACACTCTTCCGGCCTTTAGTGCAGCGATTGCAGGCAATTACGCTATTGAATGTGATGTGCACCTGACCAAAGACGGCGAAGTCATCGTGTTTCATGATGATGTACTGAACCGTCTTGCCGGTCGTGAAGGTCGCATCTGCGACCTGACACAGGCTGAAGCTCAGGCCCTGACTATTGGTACGACACAAGATCATCCGCCGTCGCTTCGCCAGATGCTTGATCTGGTTGATGGGCAAGTGCCATTGGTGATTGAGCTCAAAGGCATTGAAGGTCAGGACGAAGGTCTGGTTGCCGCCGTTGCCAAAGAGCTGAAGACCTATCAGGGTGAAGCGGCAATTATGTCGTTCGACCATCACCTGATCCGTCTCTTCCGCAGCGATGCACCGGGTGTGCCTGCCGGTTTGACAGCAGAAGGCACAAGTGCAGCCGATATGGAAAAGCACTTTGCCATGCTCGCTTATGATGTGGATTTTGTATCTTACAGCTTCCACCATCTGCCAAATCCGTTCATCAGCTTTTATCAGCAAGTGCTCAGCCGTCCTGTCATTACATGGACAATACGTAGTACCGAAGAAAAAGCCATGAGCGATTTGCATGCACAGCAGATTACATTTGAAGGCTTTGTACCGGATAGCGCGATTGCCTGATATAACAATATCTTACCGGCGCATATTAATATGCGCCGGTATAAATCAGATGTGACCGGAACAGTGGAAATGGTTGATTGCTATGCATAAAGACGCAGAGGAAGAAACCGGCATTATTTTGCGTAACGTCAGTTCGATGCAGAGCTTCAGCCCTGATGAATGGGCACTCTTTGCCGAAACCGGAAAACAGACCGCATCCCTATCCGATGACGACAATCTGCAAATCAATAAATCCTACAATCCGTTTTTGTCCTATGCCTATCTTTCCGCGCTGGAGGATTCCGGCTGCGTGAGCGAAGAGACCGGCTGGTTGCCGTGCCATTTGCGTCTGGAGACGCAACAAGGACGATTGCTCGCCGCAGCACCTGCCTACCTGAAATCCCATAGTCAGGGTGAATATGTTTTTGATCACGGCTGGGCTGAAGCTTTCGAACGCGCAGGCGGGCAATATTACCCCAAGCTGCAACTGGGTATCCCTTTCACTCCGGCGACTGGTGCGCGTCTTCTGACAACGGATTTACCTGCTGCACAACGCGCATTGCTGAGCGGCGCAATTGCCCAATTCACCGATCACAACCAGCTATCATCAGCGCATGTTACTTTTGCGGAAACAGCGGATATTCAGGCGCTGATTGAAGCCGGATTCCTGCATCGTAAAGACCAGCAGTTCCATTTCAAAAACAACGGCTTTCAGGATTATAATGATTTTCTGGAAGAACTTATTTCCCGCAAACGCAAAGCATTAAAACGCGAACGTCGTGAGGCTTTGAGCAATGGTATTTCCATTGACTGGTTGACCGGAAAAGACCTGACAGAAGATATCTGGGATCAGTTTTTCGCTTTTTATATGGATACCGGCAGCCGCAAATGGGGACGTCCATATCTCAACCGTGAGTTCTACTCGCTGATCGGCCAGCGTATGGGCGATGATATTGTGCTGATTATGGCCAAGCGTGATGGTCGCTATATTGCCGGTGCGATCAACTTCATCGGTGGCGACCGGCTGTTTGGCCGACATTGGGGCTGTATCGAAGATCACCCGTTTTTGCATTTTGAAGTTTGCTATCATCAGGCCATTGATTATGCGATTGCGCATAAATTATCAGTGGTGGAAGCTGGCGCGCAAGGCGAACACAAACTGGCGCGCGGCTATGAGCCTGTGACAACCCATTCTGCCCATTATATCAGCCACCCTGCTTTTCGTGATGCCGTGGCGCAATATCTGCGCCGCGAGATCAGCGAAGTCGACATGAACAACAGCTATTATGCGGAACACAGTCCGTTCCGCAAATTCCATCAAACGGATTAGGGAGCATTTTATGACCACGCCTTATGCCAGCGACAATATTTTCGCAAAAATCCTGCGCGGTGAAATTCCGAGTCATAAGATTTATGAAGATGATGATGTCTATGCATTTATGGATGTGATGCCGCAGGGCAAAGGTCACAGCCTTGTGATCCCGAAACAGGGTTCACGCAATCTTCTCGATGCTGACAGCGCCGTATTGGCCAAGCTGATTACTGCTACGCAGAAACTTGCTGTTGCAGTGAAGAAGGCTTTTGCAGCCGATGGCGTTACCATCATGCAGTTCAATGAACCGGCTGCCGGACAGACTGTATTCCACCTGCATTTCCACGTTATTCCGCGCTTTGAAGGCGTGGAACTAACAGGTCATACCGGCAAGATGGAAGATCAGGCTGTTCTTGCTGAGAATTGTCAGAAAATTATCGCAAGCCTTTAATTTACAAGAATTATCTCTCTGCGCATCATGACTATGCGCAGAGATTCACAGGAGGAGTAGCCCTGTCAGAAGCAATGCTTCACCAGTGAGAACGCCGACCAGAATGCGCTGCCCCGCCAACAGAAAAGCGACAAAGCCAAGCACCGCAGAACCTGCCCTCAGCCACATTGGTGAATTCGCCAACTCACCAGTTGGGTAGAGAATGAGCTGGGCAATCACCCCCGCCACCAAGGCCGTCGCCACACAGCGCACCAGCACCAGCGCTTGCGAATCCTCGCGCATTTTACCGCCGACCAGCACACCCAGAAAGCGCCAGATATCCGTCGCCAATGCACCCGCGATTAAGATGAATAAATACGGCCACCACCATGTATCAAAGCTCAGCCAATTCATGATTGAGCCTCTTTTCTGCATAAATTTTGAACATAGAGATGAAACCCGAAGGCGACTGCACCACCGGTCAGACCGGTGAGCAGCAGATCATAACCCGGTGCGATTGTGTGCATGACCGGAAAGATAACCAGTCCGCTCAGCAAAGCCGCTTTGCCTGCCTGCTCACGCGATGAGCGCCACAATGATGTGAGAAAATACATCGGCGTGAGCATGAAAAGTGCAGCAAATAACAACGGTGGAAAATTGGCAGACAGCATATAAATCAGCGCCACCACACAGGCGTTGGTCAGCACCAAGGTCACACCAATACCGGCGAAATAGCTGGTGCGCAGATCGCGCGGAATATGGCGCAACTGCTCCATCGCCATGACCCATGCGGTCACCGCCACAAAGTGCGAGAGAAACAGCAAGGTAATTTTGCGGGAACGCGGGCCTTTCAACTCCGGTAACAGGGCCACAACCATAGGCATCAGACGCACAGAGGACAGCGCCACAGCCAATGCCGCAGCGGCCATTGAACTACCGGCAGAAATCGCGCCTATCAGCACCACTTTGGCAGGCAAAGCCCAGATGGTCAGTGTCATAAACACCGCCTGCCCCATGCTGATACCGCTCTCAATCGCCAGACCGGAAAAGCCGATAAAGGAGCTGATCAGCAACAGTGCCGGTATGCTGAAAATATTCTTCGAGCCACGGCCAAACCACTGCACACGCTCTGAAAGTGTTGAGACGACATCTCCGCTATATGTATCAGCATTATTATCCGCGGTCTGAACACGCGGTACTGACTGGCCTACCGGCAACTGATGATCTGGCATAAGGCTTAACTTACATATGATGACGCTTTTGTAAGCACTATTGTTAATCACCAGTTTTTGCCTTGGCAATGCTGTACAAACCGGTCATTCGTAACCGGCATAAACTCGGAACAGGAAAGCCCGGACGACCTGTTCTATTCAAGACAATTCGGCTATATATCGCGACAGAATGACCACATCAAAGTCAGGGCTGGCAAAACACTCTGCTACAGGATAAATCCTTTATTCAGAGCAGTTTACGTTTAGGTCAACCTTCACTTCTGCCCTTACGCTAACACTGCGTATTAACAGCATATGTATATGCGATCAGAGAGGCTTTTATTTCTATAATATAAAACGCCACGAATTCTTTGTTTAGCGCAGTTTCGAGCGGAAAATCGGCTTCCACTTTCCTGAAACTGCTTACCTCTGAACCCTCCCATTCAGAGATCCTTCGAATATAGGTTTCCCATGCTAGAAGATCGTATCCGCAATTCCTCCCTTCAAGATAAAGTTGTAACGCCCGCTGAGGCAGCTGCCCTGATCAAAGACGGGATGACAATCGGCATGAGCGGTTTTACCCGTGCCGGTGATGCCAAGGCCGTGCCGCTTGCGATGGCTGAGCAGGCTAAAACAGCACCATTTAAGATCACACTGCTCACCGGCGCATCACTCGGCCATGATGTCGATAAGATTCTCACCGAAGCCGGTGTGCTTGCCCGCCGTATGCCATTTCAGGTTGACCGTACCTTGCGTGCCGCCATCAATCGCGGCGAAGTGATGTTTATCGACCAGCATCTTTCTGAAACTGTTGAGCAATTGCGCTCCAATCAGATCGGGCCGGTTGATTATGCGATTGTTGAAGCCATTGCTATTAATGAAGACGGCGGTGTGATTCCGACAACATCCATCGGCAACTCGGCAAGCTTTGCCATTCTGGCGAAAAAAGTGATTGTGGAGATCAATCTCAGCCACCGACTTTCGCTGGAAGGGCTGCATGATGTCTATATTCCAACCAAGCGCCCGTCCCGCGATCCAATTCCGGTCGTTTCCTGTGAAAGCCGCATCGGCACGCCATATATTCCGATTCCGCCCGAGAAAATTGCAGCTATCGTTATCACGGAGCAGTCTGACAGCGCGTCATTGATTGAGCCTGCCGACAGTGAAACCTCTGCCATCGCCTCGCACCTGACGCATTTCCTTGAGAGTGAAGTGGAAAAAGGCCGTCTTGATCTGTCGCTCAATCCTCTGCAGGCCGGTATCGGCACCATTGCCAATGCGGTACTGACAGGCCTTGTCGACAGCCCGTTCAGCGGCTTGCGGATGTATAGCGAAGTCTTGCAGGACAGTACATTTGATCTGATGGATGCAGGCAAACTCAGCTTTGCTTCGGCTTCGTCGATCACGCTCAGTCAGGCTTGCGGTGAGCGTGTGTTCGGCAATTTCGAGCGCTATAAAGATAAGCTGATCCTGCGCCCGCAGGAAATCAGCAACCATCCGGAAGTTATCCGCCGTCTTGGCATTATTGGTATCAATACCGCACTGGAATTCGACATTTACGGCAATGTGAACTCCACCCATGTGGCCGGTACCCATATGATGAACGGTATCGGCGGTTCCGGTGACTTTGCCCGCAACGCCTATTTGTCAATTTTCGTGACAAAATCGGTTGCCAAAAACGGTGCGATTTCCTCGGTTGTGCCGATGGTGCCGCATGTTGACCATACGGAACATGATGTTGATATTCTGGTGACAGAGCATGGCCTTGCCGACCTGCGTGGCCTTGCTCCACGAGAACGTGCTTCTGTGATTATCGAAAATTGTGCACATCCGGATTACCGCCCGCAATTGCGCGATTATTTTGCCCGTGCTTGTGAGCGTGGCGGGCAGACCCCGCATATTCTTGAAGAAGCGATCTCGTGGTATGCTCTGAAAGAAAAAACCGGCACCATGTTAAAGAGCTGACCGGCTTTTTATTTATCTGCCTACTAACAAAAAAGCGCCCGATCAACGGGCGCTTTTCTTTTTTTGTTTTAGCAAATCAGCCTTACTCTTTAGAGCGTGGCACTTTCGGCACGGATGCCGATTTGCGCTTTGGCTCTGCTGTACCTGTTTCGGCGACAGCCTCAGCCTTTGCAGGCTTTTTCTCCAGCTTTACAACCAGTTCTTCTTCCGGCTGTTCTTTCTGTGGTTTAACCGGCTTGGCTTTCACCACATCCAGCACCAGACCAATCTTGCCGTCAGCTTTCTCACCGGTTGTCACCTTAACAGTGCCGCCGTTTTTCAGCTTACCGAACAGCAATTCGTCCGCCAAAGGCTTCTTGATATATTCCTGAATAACGCGACCCAGTGGGCGCGCACCCATGCGTTCATCATAGCCTTTATCGGCCAGCCAGTTGATTGCCTTCTTATCCAGTTCAAAGGTGACGTTGCGATCAGCCAACTGGGCTTCCAGCTGCATGATAAATTTCTGCACCACTTTATGAATAACCGGTACAGGCAACGCACCAAACGGGATAATCGCATCCAGACGGTTACGAAATTCCGGCGTAAACAGGCGGTTGATCGCTTCCATATCGTCGCCTTCACGGCGGGATGAGCCGAAGCCAATCGCAGCTTTTGCCAGATCTGCCGCACCGGCATTGGTGGTCATAATCAGAATGACATTGCGGAAATCAATCTGCTTGCCATTGTGATCGGTCAGACGACCATGATCCATAACCTGCAACAGAATATTGAACAGATCAGGATGCGCCTTCTCGATTTCGTCCAGCAGCAGCACGCAATGCGGATGCTGATCAACGCCATCAGTCAGCAGACCACCCTGTTCAAAGCCGACATAGCCCGGAGGGGCACCGATCAGACGCGATACAGTATGGCGCTCCATATATTCAGACATATCAAAGCGCAGCAGTTGCACGCCCAATGTGCTGGCAAGCTGCTTGGCAACTTCCGTTTTACCCACGCCGGTAGGACCAGAGAACAGATAAGAGCCAATCGGCTTATCCGGCTCACGCAGCCCCGCACGTGCCAGTTTGATCGCAGAGCTGAGCGATTCAATCGCCAGTTCCTGACCATAGACCACGCGCTTGAGATCTTTTTCCAAACTGGCAAGCACTTGCTCATCATCCTTGGAAACAGTCTTCGGCGGGATACGTGCCATCGTGGCAACGGTCGCTTCGATCTCTTTGATACCGATAACCTTTTTGCGCTTGGCTTCCGGCACCAGCATTTGCGCTGCACCACTCTCATCAATCACGTCAATCGCCTTGTCCGGCAATTTACGATCAGTGATATAACGGGCAGAGAGTTCCACAGCCGCAGTCAATGCATCATTTGAGAACTTCACCTTGTGGAAGTCTTCAAAATAAGGCTTCAGACCGCGCATGATCTCAATGGCGTCCGGAATGGTTGGCTCTGGTACATCAATTTTCTGGAAACGACGCACAAGCGCCCTGTCCTTCTCAAAGAACTGACGGAACTCTTTATAGGTTGTCGATCCAATGCAGCGAATCTGACCGGAAGACAAAGCAGGCTTCAGCAGATTGGACGCATCCATCGAACCGCCGGAGGTCGCACCTGCACCGATGACTGTATGGATTTCATCAATGAACAGCACCGCGCCCGGATAATCTTCCAGCTCTTTAACAACCTGTTTCAGGCGTTCTTCAAAGTCACCGCGATAACGGGTACCTGCCAGCAGGCTGCCCATATCCAGCGAGAAGATCGTATCGTTCAGCAAGACTTCCGGTACATCGCCGTCAACAATGCGCTTGGCCAAACCTTCGGCAATCGCGGTTTTACCCACGCCCGGATCACCCACATAAAGCGGATTATTCTTGGAACGGCGGCACAGAACCTGAATGGTGCGGTTAACTTCGCTTTCACGGCCAACCAGACGATCAATCTTACCGGCTTTGGCTTTTTCATTGAGGTTGACGCAATAGGCGGTCAGCGCATCAATTTTCTTCTTGCTGCTTTCTTCATTCTCAGGCTGTGCAGCCTCTTCCTGATCATGCACTTTATCCGGCGTCAGATCATCACTGACACCCGAGCGCTTGGAAATACCGTGCGAAATATAATTGACAGCATCATAGCGGGTCATCTGCTGTTCTTGCAGGAAATAGGCCGCATGGCTTTCCCGCTCGGCAAAGATCGCTACCAGTACATTTGCACCGGTCACTTCATCACGATTTGACGACTGCACATGAATCACCGAGCGCTGAATCACCCGCTGGAAAGCGGCTGTCGGCTTGGAATCTTCATCATAACCGGTCACCAGATTATCCAGTTCGCGGTCGATATACTCAGTCACTGTCTTTTTAAGCTGCACGATATCGACATTGCAGGCACGCATAACCGCACCGGCGTCACGGTCGTCAATCAGCGCCAACAGAAGATGCTCAAGCGTAGCATATTCATGATGACGTTCATTGGCGATTGTCAGCGCCTGATGAAGTGCTTTTTCAAGGCTTTGGGAGAATGTTGGCATGGTACCTCACTTTTTCTCCATCACGCATTGCAGCGGATGCTGATGTTGACGGGCGAAATCCATCACCTGCGTCACTTTGGTTTCGGCAACTTCATACGTAAAGATACCACATTCACCGACCCCGTGATTATGAACATGCAGCATAATGCGTGTCGCTTCATCACGGTTCTTCTGGAAAAAACGTTCCAGCACATGAATCACGAAATCCATAGGCGTATAATCATCATTCAGCAGCAATACCCTGTAGAGGCTCGGCCGTTTTAAGCGGGTTTTTGTCCGCGTAATAACAGCTGTACCATTACCAGGGCCTTTCTGATCGTCTTCATCATTTCCCTGCATAACAGGCTTACCCTGCATAGAAAGCGAAGCCTGTTTTAAACGGTGTGCCGCATTCATTACTGACTATATCCGTCCTGATCGTATCTGTATTTTCTGAAGTCACCCTGCATGACCGTAAAGCCATGCATCGTAGACCTATTATGTAGGTTGAAACGCGGCGATGTTAAGCCCCGCACAATACAAAGCCTGACATGTCCTCATTTCTTTTTAGAGTACCCCGCCTGCCGGAAAAAACCAGCATGAAACACATCTGTTGAGAAAAGTTTTTCGCAAACACAGTGTATGGAATCAGTGCCTCATGAAAAACCGTACCAACATGCAGATTTTACCTGTTCACAACGCCCCGCCACAGCCTGGCATCCAAACAGGCGGCTTATACTTAGCTTTTCACCACCCGTCCCATAACTTCAGTTATTAACAGTTTCAGGACAAAATAGCCGTTTCAAACAGATAAATACGATTTTCAGAGCAAAATAATTCACAAAAGAATATTTTATCCACGCTCAACAGAAAAATAAAGCTCAGAAATTTTTCATTTATTAGCAGGCACTTAACACGACATTGACAGCACAATTAGTACATCTCAACCGGTCACACCGAAAAAAAGCGTCATAAAAATCAAAAAAACATCATGATTTCCCCGTCTATAAACGGATTGGTAAGGCTGTTGGCAATATGATCACGGAAATGTTCGTGGCGTGTCCTTTGCGCCACACCTGAAAATTGGCAGTCCAGGTAGGTAAGTCACCGTGTATCATGCGTTCCGTCACGCCGCATCCGGCATCAAGATTGCGGCCCGTTCATTGTTAACTGTAACAATGGTCGGCGCCTTATCTCTTACCATCGTAACCGATGCAGCGCAGGCGGCGAAGAATCCTTCACGTCATGCCGCAATTGTGATTGATGCCAATACCGGTAAGACATTGTTTGCTGAAAGCGCCGATGCCAAACGCTTTCCTGCATCACTTACCAAGATGATGACGCTTTATATGGTGTTTGAGGCCATGCAGGCCGGACGCATCAATAAAAACTCAAAAATTCCGTTCTCCCAATATGCATCGTCCCGTCCGCCGACAAAAATCGGTGTGGCTGCAGGCCAGACCATTACGGTGGAGGACGCCATTATGGCACTGATTACCCGCTCTGCGAATGATGCGGCAGCGGCGCTTGGTGAATATCTCGGTGGTTCAGAACAACGCTTTGCACAGATGATGACAGCGAAAGCCCGTCGTCTCGGCATGCGCTCGACAACATTCCGCAATGCTTCGGGTCTGCCTAATCCGAACCAGCAGACCACCGCTCGTGATATGGCTATTCTTGGCATTGCCCTTCGCCAGCACTACCCGCAATATTACGGTTATTTCGGCCGCACCAGCTTCCAGTTCCGCGGTAAGACCATCAATGGTCACAACCGTCTGCTCGGCCGCATTGAAGGGGTAGACGGCATTAAAACCGGCTATGTGAATGCTTCCGGTTATAATCTGGTGACTTCTGTTAATCGTGATGGTCGCCGTATTATTGCGGTTGTTATGGGCGGCAGCAGCGGCGCTTCCCGCGATGCCACAATGACACGTCTCATTCAGACGCATCTGCCAAATGCAGTTCCTTCCCGTCGCGGCAGTGATGCGTTGCTGATGGCTCGTAACGATGCACCTGCTGCACCTGTTGTGGCTTCGGCTCCATCTCCTTTGCCGCGCGCAGTGCCAATTCCAGCTGAACGCGCAGATCAGCCGGTACTTGTTGCAGATGCTTCAGGCTCAACCGGCAGCGCTCAGGATGCCATCAGCGCGGTTATTTCCCGTCAACCACCAGTTCCGGCTCAACAGCCTGAAATGCTGGCACTGGCATCACCAACACCACGCCCGAATGTTCCGGCTTCTACTCAGCTGGTGGCAATTCCGACACCTAAAGCGGCAATTCCAAATGTTGATCCGGTCACGACTGCATCAGCAAATACAGCTGCGGCGCGTATGGGTCTTGCTCCTAAACCTGTTGCAGCGGTTCGTAATGAGCCAATCGCAGTTCCGCAGGAAAACACTCGTCAGCCACAGCCTGCTCAAACCGCTGTTGCCATGGCTGCTGCAAGTGATGTTTCCGGTGCATGGGCTATCCAGATTGGTTCCCTGCCGAGCGAAAATCAGGCGCAGGAAATGCTGAATAAAGCAGCTCAGCAGGCAGGCAGCTCTTTGCGCGCCACCTCGCCTATGACTGAAACATTTAACAAAGGTAGCAACACATTCTATCGCGCACGTTTTGTCGGCTTTGAGACCAAAACTGCTGCATGGGATGCCTGTGATGCCCTCAAAAAGAAAAAATTCAGCTGCTATGCAATCGCGCGTTAAGGCGTGTGATAAAAGCGTAGCCGTAAATTGTATCGCGGTTACGCAAGAGAAAAAGTGCCAGAGCATTGTGTAATATTCCGGAAGTAACCGGTCATGCTCTGTCACAGTGTAATATCCGAGATTATCCGGTTGTGTGTTTAACCGAATAGTCAGTCTGGCAGACCATCTGCAAACCCAATGAGTATTGTGTAAAGGGTTTACAATGTCGAATATGCTCAACCTGTTCGGTTTCACGAATGTTGATCCGGTTGAATCCGACCACCAAAAATCGGGCAAAACTACTTTGCTCAGTGTGCATGCTTTGCGCAGTGCCGCTGCCCGTCTTGCAGATCTTCGTGCAGACGGCGCCTCGCTGAATACCCGTGAATTTGTTGGCCTGCTGGTCTGCAATGCACAGCGCAGCCGTCGCATCAGCCTGCCGGAAGCTTCTCTGCGCATTGCGACAAGCAATGTTAACGGACGCACAGCAATCCGTATTAAACTGCGCTAAAAACGATTACTTAAATAAGACCCAGCGCCGCCAGTTCGCGGCGCAGCTCCACAGACAAAGCCTGCATACCGCCGCCGGCACCTGCTCTGTCATCCTGCGGCACTTCTTCGTCCACAATATAACGCCAGCCCTGAAACGCCCTGCGTGGCTGCCAGATAGTCGGAATCACTTTGGGCTCGAGCACCAGATGACAACGGCCAATCCCGTCCTCACCAGTAAATGTACGCACTTCCAGCAAACGCTGGCGCGCCTGAATATTGCCCTTAATCACCCAATAGAGTGAACCGCCTTCAAGCAATTCAGCCTGGCGCTTAGGCACCATTCGCGTTGTATGAAACTGTTCCGGCACAACACCGTTTGCACGGCATTCCTCAAGGCGGAAATCAATCCACGCTGCCAGATCTTCAAGGGAATCACATCCCACACAGAGTTTTACAAGATGCAGAGCCATGACCGGCAATTACTCCGTTGTTTTCGTGATGTCCAGTATTACAAGCCCATATCAGCGGGGTACAAATAAAAACGGGCAGGAATGACCCTGCCCGTTTTTTTAGTGCATAATTCCTTAAACTTGAATCAGTTCAAGGAAAAATTATGCTCTAACTTTAAAGTGTTAGAGCGACCTTTGTGTGCCAAGTATGGCACACGGCGCTCTAATATTCTCGTCAATTATGCAGCAGCTTCGCCTGCGAGTTTCTTCTCGCAACGCAGCAGCATACCGAACAGATCGCGCGGTTCATCCGGATCTGCCAGCAGATCAAGATTTTCAAACAGGCCGGTCGATTTCAGTTTGTCATGCACATAACGCAGTGCCGAGAAATCCTCAGTCGCGAAACCAACCGAGTCAAACAATGTGATTTGGTTCTGGTCACGACGACCCGGAACAGTACCATTCATCACCTGCCACATTTCAATAACCGGATGATCAGCATCAAGCTGCTGGATTTCACCTTCAATGCGTGTCTGCGGCGGATATTCAACAAAGATATCTGAGCGCAGCAGAATGTCTTTATGCATTTCTGTCTTGCCCGGGCAATCACCGCCAACGCCGTTAATGTGAATGCCGCTGCCAATCATATTGTCGGTCAGGATTGTAGCATTCTGCTTGTCGGCAGTCACAGTGGTGATGATCTGCGCGCCCTGTGCGGCATCTTCTGCACTGGTACATGTTACGATTTCAAAACCGAACCCAGCGAGGTTCTGCTTGCATTTCTCAGTTGCAGTCGCGTCGATATCATAAAGACGGAGCGACTTAACACCGAGCAGTGCTTTGAATGCGAGTGCCTGAAACTCGGACTGTGCGCCATTGCCGATAATCGCCATGGTCTGCGCATTTTCCGGAGCCAAATATTTGGCAACAACAGCCGAAGTTGCAGCCGTACGCAGAGCCGTCAGAATGGTCATTTCTGTCAGCAGAACCGGATAACCGGTATCCACATCGGAGAGCATGCCGAATGCAGCAACAGTCTGCAGACCGTCTTTCATATTCTTCGGATGGCCGTTGACATATTTAAAGCCATAGAGCGTACCGTCACTGGTCGGCATCAACTCGATCACACCGTCATGGGAGTGCGAGGCAACACGCGGGGTTTTATCGAATTTTTCCCAGCGCAGAAAATCTTCTTCCACATAGGTGCAGAGTTCTTTGAGAAACTCTTCAATACCGATTTTCAAAACCAGTTTCATCATGTGGTCAACACTGACAAATGGTACGAGATTCAAAGTTGTTCTGTCACGCATCAGGTTTTCTCCCTCCGGTCACTGCCGGAACCTGTATCAGAGCAGTCTTTTTTCCTGTCAGGGAAATGCTCTGCTTGTTGAATGGCGCAATCTCAGTAGTAAACCGGTTACCACACATTTTGAAACTGCTTTTTAAACCAAGAAAGAGCGCCTGCTTACCTTCTGGCTTGCGGGCGCTCTGTTTTTGAAACTTTCAGCTCTATGCGAAGCTGCGTGTCGGACGATCCATCACACTGCGCCCCATCAGGCTGGCGATAAGATCGACCATCAGAAAGGCCGTACGGCCACGTTCATCGAGGAACGGATTAAGCTCTACAGCTTCAAAACTCGTTACCAGCTCACTGTCATGGAGCATTTCCATAATCAGATGCGCTTCGCGGAAAGTCGCACCACCCGGCACAGTTGTACCAACTGCCGGTGCAATATTCGGATCAAGGAAATCAACATCAAGGCTGACATGCAGCAGGCCATTGGCTTCTTTTACACGCTTGAGAAAGCGGTTCAGCAGCGCGACAACGCCATGCTCATCAATCATGCGCATGTCGTTGACTGTGACTTCGGTTTTGCTGATCGCAGCGCGTTCTGCCGGATCGACAGAGCGAATACCAATCATGCAGACATTGGCCGGATCAACCGGTGCCAGCACTTCAGGGAAAGTGCCTTCAAAGCCCTTTTGACCGGTGTAATAGGCCACAGGCGTGCCGTGGAGATTACCGCTGGCAGTGGTTTCCAGTGTGTGGAAATCCGTATGAGCATCAAGCCACAGCACAAAAAGCGGACGTCCCAGTTCTTTGGCGCGACGGCTCAAACCGCACACAGTACCGGCTGCCAAAGCATGGTCGCCGCCGAGGAAAATCGGGAAGCCGTCAACACTGGAATCATAGGCAGCTTTATCCAGCGCCTCAATCCATGCCACAATTTCAGAAAGGTTCTTCAGAGCCGGATTGTAATGAGTCAGCGCACGTTTCGGTGCCGGCTCGACATTGCCGAGATCAGTAACAGTATGACCCAGTTCTTCCAGAGCCTGAGATAATCCGGCGGCGCGAAAAGCGCTCGGCCCCATTTCACAACCCATGCGTCCGGTTCCGTCCTGCACGGGTGCACCAATCAGCTTACAATGCATATATGTTCCTCACGACTCTCATTTATTCACAAACCGACCGCTCAAGCGCAATCCGGCCTGTGATTTTCCCGTATAAAACCATGAATCATTGGCAGAGTGGACAGAGAAGATTGGCAAATGTCCACAGATGCTTTATCAGAATGGTCAGTTAAATAAACAAAATGGTAAGACCGTGGACGAACTCGACCAGAAACTCATCACCCTGCTCCGTCATAATGCCCGCCGCAGCATCTCCGATTTGGCGCTCGACGCCGGTGTTTCCCGCGCAACCGCCCGCGCCCGTCTGGAGCGTCTGGAAAAAGACGGCCATATTCTCGGCTATACGGTTATCCTGCGTGCAGACACAGTCGAACAGGCTGTTCGCGGTATTATGATGATCGCGATTGAAGGTCATGTGACAGAGCGCGTGGTAAAAGCACTGGGTGGCTTTTCAGAGATTTCGGAAATTCACACCACCAATGGCCGCTGGGATCTGATTGCTGAAATCAACGCCGATACACTGAGTGATTTTGACAGCGTATTGCGCCGAGTGCGTCTGGTTCCGGGCATTACCAACAGCGAAACCAATCTGCTTTTGGCGACCCCGCGCAGCACCAAAGCGCGCCTATGAACAGATAATTCAACCTAAACAGGACAAAAACTGTCTTGTTTAGACAAAACATATATGCAAAGCGCAACAAATACATTATGGCGGGCTCATTCGTTAATAAAGCCTGAACAACACATCCTCCCAAGGAGTTGCGCTTATGTCCGCTTATGCTGCTGGTGGTTCAGCCACCGGTGCACGCACGTTTTTCTGCATGCAAAAATTTACAGTTTTATTTCTTACAAGCACCGTTTTAAGCACTGCCGCCCTACTGAATTTCAGCACTGATGCGATTGCTCAATCTCCGCAGAAGCAAAAAACAACCACTAAACAACAAGCGGATGCTTCCGCCAGCACAGTGCAGCTCAACACAATCACGGTTAGCGCAGGTGCAATTGGTACTGGTAGCTATGGCACGGATGCGCCCAATGTTGTGACGATCAATCGTGAGACGATTGATCGTGTGCAGGCATCCAGCCTGCCGGAACTGGTGAAGAATACACCGGGGGTTACAATGCTCGGCGGTGTGCGCATTCAGGGGCAGAGTATCGCTATTCGCGGTTTCGCCCGTCAAACAGACGTACGTATCATTATGGACGGCGCACAAAAGAATTTTGAACGCTACGATCAGGGCACCGTTTTCATTGAGCCGGAACTGCTCAAAAGTGTCGAAATTGAAAAAGGCGCGACTTCTGTCAAATACGGCAATGGCGGCTTTGGCGGTACCATTAAAATGGAAACCAAAGATGCAGCCGATATGCTACGCGATGGTGAGAACTGGGGACTCTGGTCTAAAACCGCTTATCAGACAGCCAATAAAGGCTGGGTGCAAAGCGGTGCAGTTTATGGTCGCACTGATTATAGTGGCATTACCTTTGATGGCCTTGCCGCGGTAACATGGCGTAAAACCGATGACATGCGCATTGGCGGCGGCGAGCGCTATAATTTCTCCGACAGCAAGCTTACCTCGTTTTCTACCAAAGGAAGTGCCAGTGCTGACGGTCATGAACTGAAAGCAACTGCAAGCTACGGCACGAGTCAGAACTGGGGCCCGCCTGCGGCGATCCGTGGTCAGGTGGAACCAATCGGCAGTGACGTTAAAAAATACGGTTATTATGAAGCTATCCGTCGGCGCCTTGCCTGGCGCGATCTGAAGGATTTCAGTTCATCCATTGAACATAAGTTCAGCGGCGACAGTGATCTGGTTAATACACGCCTGATGGTCAGCTATGCTTATACATCGATGTTTGCGGAACGTCCGGATGGTGTTAGCACAAGTGCTTCACTCGGCGGAAAATGGAATGAATCCAAATATTCTGACTTGCGTATTGAGGCCGAAAACACATCTAATTTCACGCTCGGCGGATTTAATCACAGCCTGAATTACGGCCTTCAGTTGCAGAAGCACAATCGTGACATTGTCATGTATGCCGATAGCTATAAAGACAATGCCAATTATAATTATGGCTACTTTGCTCCGTATAATATGCCTGAAGGCAAGCAGGAAACTTTCAGTGCTTTCGTTATCGATAAAATTGCGCTGACTGATCAACTGACGATTATTCCAGGTCTGCGCTACGATTATGTTCGCTCCACAGGTAAGCCTAACGCTGCAAAGACCTATAATAATCCTGCAATTGGTCATGATTACAGCGCAGTGAGTCACGACGGCCTGACACCGGGTTTGAGCATGACTTATGATGCAAACTCAAATCTGCGTCTGTTTGCCGACTGGGCTTATGCTATGCGCATGCCGAATATTGATGAGCTTTATTCGACACAAAGCGCCAGCAGTAGTCTGCCACGTACCAGCCGCGGCCTCGAAGTTGAACGTAATAATAACTTTCAGATCGGTGTGGAAACCATTCACGATCAGCTTTTCATGAGTGACGATCAGCTAAAGATACGCGCAACGGCCTATTACAACCATGTCACCAATCCGATTAACAGACGTTTTGGCTCCAAGAATGCTCCGGAAAAGAAAGGCGATGGTGATACTTACTGGAACCTACCATCCTATTATTCCACAGGCATCGAGCTTTCAGCGCATTACGATACAACCACTATGTTTGCCGATGTAGCTTTCTCCACCATGTATGGCAGTCGTCATGGAGCTCTGAATAACATCTATGGCTACGACACTTATCTCAAAGATCTAGCACCGGCGACATTAGTTACAACACTGGGCTGGAAAGTACCGGATTATGAGCTGACACTGGGCTGGACAGGTACATTTGTCGCCCGACAATCCAAAACCCCGCACAATCAGAATGGTGGCGAATATGCCCGTCCTGAAAGTGCCGGCTATGGTATCCATGATCTGTTTCTGACATGGGCACCGCAAAGCGGTATGATGAAAGATACCAAATTAGATATCGGTCTCGATAATATTTTCGACAAAAAGTATGAACCATATCTCAGCGATGGCATTACAGCGATGCCTGGCCGAAACTTTAAAGTCAGCCTCAGCCGACAGTTTTAAAACAAAAAAAAGCCCCGCAAAATACGGGGCTTTTTATTAAGTTAATTTAGAAATCAGAGAGACTTTGCCAACCGGTCAAAAGCCATCAGTGTTTCGAGCAGACGTGGCATATCCTTAATTGCAACCATATTCGGACCATCCGATGGTGCATTATCCGGATCCTGATGGGTTTCAATGAACACACCAGCCACACCAACCGCTACAGCTGCGCGCGCCAGTGTTTCAACAAACTCACGCTGACCACCACTGGTTTCGCCCTGCCCGCCCGGCTGCTGAACTGAGTGGGTAGCATCAAAAATCACAGGAGCGCCCATACCAGCCATAATCGGCAGCGAACGCATATCGGACACGAGTGTATTATAACCAAAGGATGCGCCGCGTTCAGTCAGAATCACATTCGGATTGCCGCTTTCAATCACTTTAGCCATGACATTCTTCATGTCCCAAGGTGCGAGGAACTGGCCTTTTTTGACATTGACCACACGACCAGTATTGGCTGCTGCGATCAGAAGATCGGTCTGACGGCACAGGAATGCTGGAATCTGCAGCACATCAACAACTTCACCGACAACTGCACATTGTTCTTCAGTATGCACATCGGTCAGTACCGGGAAGCCGAAGTCTTTTTTGAGATCAGCAAAAACTTCCAGAGCCTTTTCAAGACCAATACCACGCTGACCTTTCAGCGACGTACGATTGGCTTTATCAAAGCTCGACTTATAAACCAGTCCGATACCGAGCTTATCTGTCATTTCCTTCAAGGAACCAGCCATTTCATAAGCGTGTTCACGGCTTTCCATCTGGCATGGGCCTGCAATGATCGACAAAGCGCCCTTGTTGGAAAATACGACATTGCCTGACGGCGCCTTGATCTCAATAACAGAATTGGCAGTCATCTCTGTTCCTCAAATTTGAAAAGTAGTCTGACTTTTCAGAATAAATAATCACGCAAATAGTCTGCGCAGAAAACTGCAGAGCAGTCACATTCTCAGCATATGGATATTAGCATTCGCAATATCCAGTCTTTTGGGACAAAAGCAAAACGGGCACTGTTAAAGTGCCCGTTGCATTGGTCAGACCAGACGGCTCTGGTTCATTGCCGCCTCAATGAAGGAAGCGAACAACGGATGCGGTTCAAACGGACGCGATTTAAGCTCCGGATGATACTGCACACCAATAAACCAAGGATGGTCAGCATATTCGATCGTCTCTGGCAGAACACCGTCAGGTGACAGACCGGAGAATGTCAGACCGGCTTTTTGGAGCTGATCCATATAATCGATATTAACTTCATAGCGGTGACGATGACGCTCATGAATATCCGTTGTGCCGTAAATATCAGCAATACGGGTGCCACTCTTGAGAATGGATTCATAAGAACCAAGACGCATTGTACCGCCGAGATCGCCTGATGCGGAACGTTTCTCCAGCATATTGCCTTTGAGCCATTCTGTCATCAAACCAACAACCGGTTCCTTCGCAGGACCGAACTCGGATGAAGTCGCATCTTTGATACCAGCAAGATTACGCGCTGCTTCAATACAAGCCATCTGCATACCAAAGCAGATACCAAAGTAAGGAACCTTACGCTCACGGGCAAATTTAGCCGCGAGAATCTTGCCTTCCGCACCACGCTCGCCAAAGCCACCCGGCACCAGAATGCCGTGTACTTTTTCGAGGTAAGGTGCTGCATCTTCGCTCTCAAAGACTTCTGCTTCGATCCAGTCAAGATTGACCTTCACGCGGTTGGCAATGCCACCATGCGTCAGCGCTTCGATCAGCGATTTATAAGCTTCCTTGAGGCCGGTATACTTACCGACAACCGCAATGGTCACTTCGCCTTCAGGATTATGGATACGGTTGGCAATCTCTTCCCAACGCTCCATCTGTGGCAGCGGTGCCGGTTCAATACCGAATGCTGCCAGAACTTCTGAATCCAGCCCCTCTTTATGATAAGCCATCGGCACATCATAAATCGACTGCACATCCAGCGCCTGAATAACCGCCGATGGGCGGACATTACAGAACAAGGAGAGTTTCTTACGCTCTGATTCCGGAATTTCACGATCCGCACGGATCAGCAGAACATCCGGTGCAATACCGATAGAACGCAGTTCTTTCACCGAATGCTGTGTCGGTTTGGTTTTCAGCTCACCCGCTGCCGGAATATACGGCATCAGTGTCAGGTGAATATAAACGGCTGTGTTGCGCGGCAATTCGTTGCCGAGCTGACGGATGGCTTCCAGAAACGGCATTGCTTCGATATCGCCGACTGTGCCGCCGATTTCGCAAAGCACGAAATCATAATCCTCATTACCATCGGTAATGAAGTTTTTGATCTCATCCGTTACATGCGGAATAACCTGAACCGTCGCACCGAGATAGTCGCCGCGGCGCTCTTTCTCGATGATGTTCTGGTAGATGCGGCCGGTCGTAATATTGTCCTGCTTTGTCGCAGAACGACCGGTGAAACGCTCATAATGACCGAGGTCAAGATCGGTTTCCGCACCGTCATCGGTCACAAACACCTCACCATGCTGGTAAGGGGACATCGTGCCCGGATCAATGTTGAGATAAGGGTCGAGCTTTCTGATCCGCACGCGGTAACCACGTGCTTGAAGAAGAGCCGCCAGTGCTGCTGCAGCTATGCCTTTTCCGAGGGAAGAGACCACGCCGCCTGTGATGAATACATATCGCGCCATGGGCTTATGTCGTTAGACTCTCCTGATTGATTCCGCCACAAAAAAATGCATTTGTAACGGATTTTTCATTATTCTTAACATTTACCCGTAAAAATCCATCAAGGACTTTATGGCAAAACCCAATTTTCACGCAACAACATCACCGTAAGGAATTTTCCGAACAGTGCTGACATTACAAACTTTGCGTTGATAACGCGCTACAGAATTCTGATCCGTAGCTCTGACCAAACAGATAATGCTTAGGCAAACAAATTGCCACTGCTTATTCGTTTATCCCGAACAACTTTTTATTAAATATTTTTATTAGCAAGCCGGATGGCTTAAAATGCAAAAAGCCGGCATCAGCCGGCTTCAGCAAAAATGCAGACGATCAGAGAACGACGACAGTCGCGCCCATATTTACGCGGCCATAGAGTTCCATCACATCTTCATTGGTCATGCGGAAACAGCCGTTTGAAGCTGCGCTACCGATTGTCCAAGGCTGTGTGGTACCATGAATGCGGATATAGGTGTCTTTGTTACCCTGAAAAAGATACATCGCGCGTGAACCCAGCGGATTTCCAAGGCCGCCATCCATGCCATTCTTGTACTTGCCATATTGTGCAGGGTTACGCTTGACCATTTCCGCAGTTGGAATCCACCGCGGCCACTCGCGCTTGGCATCGATTGTGCCGCTGCCTTTGAATTCCAGCCCAGCTCTGCCAACAGCAATACCGTAGCGGCGTGCAGTGGTCGGTGTTTCCACCAGATACAGGAAATACTTCGACGGATCGACGACGATTGTCCCGACCGGATAACCCGAAAAGGCAACAGTCTGCGCCTGAAACTTCGGATCAATATTATATTTGCCTTTGGCAGCCTTCTGAGCAGGTGCTTTCTTCTTCTCAGATTTAGCGGCTTTCGGTGCCGCTTCTGTTGAAGATTCAGCAGCGACCGTCTGAGCAGAGGCAAGACCGGTCAAGGCCGAAAAACTTAAGCAAAGACCGGCAAATCCGGCAATGAGAACACGCGATGAAATCATGGGGCTTTCTCGAACACTCTTTTATGCGCATCTGATGAAGATATGCGGAAGATGATCTGTAAACAGGTTACTTGCTGATAGGCTAAACTCTCCCATCTCTCAACGGGCAATATGTTACCCACATGCTAATCCCGCCATCTATGGCAAGCCTGCAACACTTTTCTTAAGAAGCCTTAAGAATAGAAAAGCCTCCGCGAGGGAGGCTTTTAAAAAGTTCAATCTGACAGGCTCTTACTGGGAGCTTGGAACCTGACTTGCAGGCGCCGCTGGCTGCTCCGGCGCAGCTTCAGGTGTCGTTGTACCACCACCGAGCTGATCGAGAATGCCATTACCAGCACCGGCTGGCGCTGTCTGCGAACCGGAAGCCGCAGGAATACGGTTGAGAATATCTGTCGGACGTTCGCCGTTCATCGCCATAATGCCGAGAAGCAGCGACGTTGCGAAGAAGCCTGCGCCCAGAATAGCCGTTGTGCGGGTCAGAGCATTGGCCGCGCCGCGTGCCGACATGAAACCTGAACCACCACCGATACCAAGACCACCGCCTTCAGAACGTTGAATCAACACAACGCCGACAAGAGCGAGAACGATCAGGAGATGTATAACAATAAGAACGGTTTGCATGAGTTTCCGGACTGCTTTCTTATAAGAATAGAAACGGCTTTCTACACGGATTTATCCGACAATCCAACCCCCTGCAACAGAATGCTTGCAAGGGATTGATATTTATTCAATTTCAAAGCACGCGATACGCATCGCAAATTGCGAGAAAATCGGTCGCTTTCAGGCTGGCACCACCAACAAGCGCGCCATCCACATCGGCCACGCCCAGCAATTCAACAGCATTATTCGGCTTGACCGAACCACCATAAAGCAGACGCAGATGCGCGCCTTTGGCACCAAACCGCTCAATCAGCTTCGAGCGAATAAAGGCATGAACAGTCCGCACATCCGACACAGTCGGTGTCAGACCGGTGCCGATTGCCCAGACAGGCTCATAAGCAACAACAGTATTTTCCGGTGTCACGCCTTCCGGCAGAGAATCCGCAATCTGCTGACCAACGACTTCAAGAGTCTGATCGGCCTGCTTCTGTTCAGCGGTTTCACCGACACAAACAATCGTCGTCAATCCGGCTTTCCATGCGGCCTGCACTTTTGCACAAACAGCAACGCTGCTCTCGTGATGATCTGTACGGCGCTCGGAATGACCAAGGATAACATGGCTCGCGCCTGCTTCTTTCAGCATCAGCGCGGAAATATCGCCGGTATGCGCACCTGATTCTGCTGCATGACAATCCTGACCACCAACGCCGATCGCGTCAGTTTCAGGTGTTGCAGCAGCACGAGAGATCAAAGTGGAAGGAACACAAATCACCACATCGAATTTACGGCCGATATCTGTGCTCAGATTAGCAGCAATTGCGCGCAGCTCACCCAGCTGCTCGCCGGTGCCGTTCATTTTCCAGTTTCCCGCAACAAGCGGACGAATTTCCGGGGTCATTACACCCTCCTCACCAATGATCTCAGCCGCGCTTTACAGCGGGTTTTGACAGTATCCGTACAGCACAGTGCTTGCGGACAAAGCCGATTTGCACCTTGAACTGAACCTGCTCCAGAGCGTGTCGCAGTTCAGGAGGCGATGAATTGCGACACGCTCTAGCAAATTCGTCTGTGAAAGCAAATCCCCAAACTTCACCTCTTCATGCGGATAAATGGCAATAATGCCACAATTCTTTTGGTCATTCGCCCTTCAAGAGCAGGTTTCCGTTTGACTGCATTATCATCGGCGGCTATCCCCTTATTTAACAAAGTGAGTTTACTCCACAAAGGTACTTCTATGCTTGACAGCTTGCGCACTGCATCCAAATCCTGGGTTTCAAAATTCTTTCTCGGCCTTCTCGTCCTCTCCTTCGCTGCATGGGGTATCGCAGATGTGTTCCGTGAAGGTTTTAGCGGCAATGCTGTTTTGGAAGCCGGAGGCTCATCCGTATCGCCGACAGAATATCGTCTGGCCTATGACCGTCAGGTGATTGCTGTTTCAAACCAGCTCCGTCAGCAGCTGACCCGCGATCAGGCGAAAGCGCTTGGTATTCCGGCACAGGTTACCGGCCAGCTGGTTGCAGGCGTTTTGCTTGATGAGCAGGCTCGCCAGATGGGCCTGGGCATGTCGAAAGATCATCTCGCCCGCCTCACCGGTGAGGATCAGGCGTTTCAGGATTCAAGCGGCCGCTTTTCCAACAACCAGTTTAACGCTGTGCTGCGTCAGGCTGGCATGAGCCCGCAGAACTATTTTGACAGCCGCACCAAATTCGCCCTGCGTCAGCAGATTGTTGAAGCGGTTTCTGATGGTATGAGCGCGCCAGATACACTGTTCAAAGCATTGGCGCTCTATGACGGCGAAAGCCGCACTGTAGATTACATCACGCTAACTCAGGAAAAAGCCGATACAATCGCGACACCTGACGAAGCTGAGCTGAAAAAATGGTATGACAGCCATCTTGGCAATTACCGCGCACCGGAATATCGCAAAGTCAGCTATGTTCCTTTGGAAGCGCAGGATATTGTGAACGAAGCCGATGTAACACCGGAAGAAATTCAGGAATTTTATAAAAAGAACGTTGCGCGTTTTTCCACTGAAGAAAAACGTACGATTGAACAGCTGACTTTTGCCAATGAAGATGAAGCCAAAGCGGCTTCCGAGAAAATCAAATCCGGCACCAGCTTTGCTGATCTGATTGCGGAAAAAGGCAAAAAGCCGGAAGATGTTAAGCTCGGCACTTTTGTTAAAGGCGATCTGCCGGATGCAGTGATTGCTGATGCTGCTTTCGCACTGCCAGCCAATGGCACCAGCGATATTGTTAAAGGCGCTTTTGGTCCGGTCATTCTGCATATTAGTGCTGTTGAACCAGCCACAGTTAAAACTGAGGCGCAAGTTGAGCCGGAAATCCGCAAAACACTGGCTCTGACACAGGCACTGGCTTCGCTGAATGCTGTTCATGACTCTTACGAAGAAGAACGCGGCAATGGTGCTACGCTTACTCAGGCTGCTGAAAAGCTGAAACTCAAGGTGAAAACTATTGAGGCTGTTGATATCAACGGTAACGGCCCTGACGGCAAACCGATTGCAGATCTGCCACAGCTGCCTTCCTTCCTGACCTCTGTTTATCAGTCAGATCAGGGTATTGATAATGATGCGCTGCCAACACAGACCCGTGGTTACATCTGGTATCAGCTGGATGGTGTAACCCCTGCCCGTGACAAGACATTTGATGAAGTCAAAGATCAGGTTACGACTGAATGGAAACAGGATGCAGCGGTCAAAGGCCTGACAGCGAAAGCTGAAGAGCTGCGCAAACGCCTCGATGCCGGCGCAACACTGGATACGCTCGCTCAGGAAGCCGGCGTGGAAAAACAGACCAAACGCGGTCTGACACGTACAGCCACAGATTCGGAATTGTCTGACACAGCCATTGCCCAAATTTTCGGTGGTCCGGAGAAGCTGAGCGGCGTAGCCAATGGCATTAATAAAGACACGCAGATTTTGTTTCAGGTGATCGAGACCACAGAGCCTGCCGGTGTTAGCGCTGAAAGCCTGCCACAGGGCACCCGTGATGCGATTTCCTCACGCATTGGCGATGACCTACTAGAACAGCTGGTCGGACGTCTGCAGAAAGATTATCCGGTCAAGATCAATCAGGCTCTGATGGATCAGGCTCTATCTTTCTGACCTGTTTTAAAAGCATTTCCAGTGAAAGTGCGAAGCGGGTTTACGGAGGATAATGTGTAAAACAAACAATGAAAGCAGCTTCGGCAATTCAAACTTAGCCGGAACTGCTCTCATTGCAGAACTTTATAAGATTCGAGTACACTATGTCAGATTTCAAAAGCTACATTGCCAAAGCTGTAACAGGAAAACCGTTATCTCAGGCGGAGTCCAAAGCAGCGTTTGACATTATGATGTCCGGTTCTGCCACCCCTGCCCAGATCGGCGGTTTTCTGATGGCTCTACGCATGCGCGGTGAAGCGGTTGCGGAAATCGCAGGCGCTGTGGAATCAATGCGGTCGAAAATGATCCCTGTTGATGCCCCTGCCGGTGCGATTGATATTGTCGGTACCGGCGGCGACCAGTCCGGTTCTTATAACGTGTCCAGCTGTGCAGCCATCGTCGTTGCCGGAGCTGGAGTTCCTGTCGCTAAACACGGCAACCGCGCCTTGTCCTCCCGCTCCGGTGCGGCAGACACGCTGGCGGAACTCGGTATTAATATTGAAGCATCGCCCGAAACCATCAGCCGTTGCATTCATGAGGCTGGGTTAGGCTTTATGTTCGCGCCGATGCATCACTCATCCATGCGTCATGTCGGCCCTGCCCGTGTTGAACTCGGCACCCGTACAATTTTCAATCTGCTTGGCCCATTGGCCAATCCGGCTGGTGTTAAGCATCAGCTCGTCGGCGTTTTCTCCCGCGATTGGGTTTTGCCGATTGCCGAAGTGCTGAAAGAGCTGGGGTCAGATCATGTCTGGGTTGTCTATGGTGACGGTCTGGATGAAATGACTACTGCAGGCACTTCCAATATTGCTGCACTCCAAAATGGCGAAATTACCGAGTTTGAAATTACGCCGGAAGAAGTCGGCCTGAAGCGCGTTGATTTTGATGATCTCAAAGGCGGTGATGCTCAGCATAATGCGGCAGCCCTGCTGCGTGTGCTTGAGGGTGAGGCCGGTGCCTATCGCGATATCGTGCTACTCAATGCTGGCGCTGCATTGGTAATTGCCGGTAAAGCCAAAGATATTAAAGAAGGCATCGCCCTTGCCGCACAGTCGATTGACAGCGGCGCGGCCAAAGCCAAACTCGATCAGCTGATTGCCGTATCGAACAGCAAAACAAGTGAATAAAATGACCGATATTCTCAAAAAGATCGAAGCCTATAAGGTTGTTGAAATTGCTGAAGCCAAAGCACGTTTGCCACTGGCAGACGTTAAAAAGGCTGCCGCCGATCAGCCGCCTGCCCGTGGTTTTCTTAAAGCGCTGGAAGCAAAGCAGGCTGCCGGTTCTTTCGGTCTGATTGCAGAAATCAAAAAGGCCAGCCCGTCCAAAGGTCTGATCCGTCCGGATTTTGATCCGCCTGCATTGGCAAAAGCCTATGAAGATGGCGGCGCGGCCTGTCTTTCTGTTCTGACAGACACGCCAAGCTTCCAAGGCGCACCGGAGTTCTTGCAACAGGCACGTGCTGCCTGCGCTCTGCCAGCGCTACGCAAGGATTTTCTGTTTGATCCTTATCAGGTCTATGAAGCGCGTCATTGGGGTGCAGATTGCATTCTCATCATCATGGCAAGCGTTGATGATGCACTGGCAAAAGAGCTGGAAGACACAGCCTTCTCGCTTGGCATGGATGCACTGATTGAAGTGCATGATGAAGCAGAGATGGAGCGGGCACTCAAACTGTCTTCGCGCCTGCTCGGCATCAACAACCGCAACCTGCGTACTTTCGAAGTCGATCTCGCAGTATCTGAGCGTCTGGCAGCCATGGTGCCGGATGATCGTCTTCTGGTTGGCGAAAGCGGCATCTTCACCCATGATGACTGCCTGCGTTTGCAAAAATCCGGCATCTCCACTTTCCTGATCGGTGAAAGCCTGATGCGCCAGCAGGATGTAGCAGGTGCGACCCGCAAACTCCTGACCGGCAAAGAATAAGCTATGAGCAAGCTGACACATCTCGATGAAAGCGGCGCCGCCAATATGGTGGATGTTGGTGACAAGACCGACACCGTGCGCATTGCGACCGCATCGGGCTGTGTCATCATGCAGCCGCAGACACTTGAGCTGATCCTTTCCGGCAATGCAGCCAAGGGCGATGTTATCGGCACCGCCCGCCTTGCCGGTATTATGGCCGCTAAGAAAACATCTGATCTGATACCGCTTTGTCATCCGCTGATGCTCAGCAAAGTCACTGTTGAGATTGAACCGGATGAAGCTTTGCCCGGCTTACGCGTCAGCGCGACAGTCAAGCTGACCGGCAAGACCGGTGTGGAAATGGAAGCGCTGACTGCCGTTTCCGTCACCTGCCTGACCATTTATGATATGGCCAAAGCTGTTGATAAAGGCATGATCATCAGCGATATTGCCGTCGACAGCAAAACCGGCGGCAAGTCCGGCGACTGGCAGCGCTCTTAACATCCTTTCCGATCATTTTACGGGAGAGAATTCATGGCCTTATTACCCGTTGATGAAGCATTGCGTCTGTTACTGGCAGATAAAATGCCTTCCGGTCATGAGTATGTTGCATTGCATCAGGCAGGAAACCGCGTTCTTGCCACTTCGATCTTTGCCTCTTTCAATCAACCGCCATTTGATGCCTCAGCTATGGATGGCTATGCCATTCGTTTTGCCGATGCAGAACAATTGCCGGTCACACTCAAAGTCATCGGTGAATCCGCCGCCGGTAAAGGCTTTGACGGCACACTGAAATCCGGTGAAGCAGTGCGCATTTTTACCGGCGCACCTATGCCTGCCGGTGCTGATACTGTTGTCATCCAAGAAAATACCAAACAGGACGGTGATCATGTCACTCTGCTGGAAGACGTGGAGAAAGCTCGTCATATCCGCCTGAGCGGCTTAGATTTCCGTGATGGTGAATGCCTGTTACAGACCGGTCATGTTCTTGATCCTGCATCGCTTTCGCTGGCTGCCGCTTCAGGGCATGCGAAGTTACAAGTCTACACTCAACCACGAACTGCTATTCTTGCGACCGGTAATGAGCTCGTCCCTGCCAGTACTATTCCGGCGGCAGATCAGATTGTCAGCTCTAACAGTTACGGTGTTGCTGAAATCGTGCGCCGTAATGGCGGCGTTGCGGAAGACTTAGGCATTGTGCCTGACGATCTGGTAAAGATCGAACAATCCATCCGCACTGTTGCGGCTTCCGATGCGGATATTCTGATTACGCTTGGCGGCGCTTCGGTTGGCGATCATGATCTGGTGCATAAAGCGCTCATCAATTGCGGCGTAGATTTAGGCTTTTACAAAATCGCCATGCGTCCGGGTAAGCCGCTGATGTTTGGTACCCTCGCCCGCGATGGCAAGAAACCTTTGCTGGTTCTGGGGCTTCCGGGCAATCCGGTTTCCAGCCTTGTCTGCTCTTATGTATTTCTGGCACCTCTGGTTGCCCGTCTGGCAGGCAAAACACCAATGACACGTATTGCCAGTGCCAGACTCGCTCAGGATATGGCTACAAACGGCAATCGTCGTGATTATGCCCGCGCAGCCCTCAGCTATGACAGCAATGGCGAGTTGCTGGCGACACCATTACCAGTACAAGATTCCTCAATGCTGACTGTCATTACCCGTGCTGACGGCTTACTGATCCGAGAACCATTTGCGGAAGCGGCAAAGCGCGGCGACCGCTGCCAAGTCCTGCTTATTCGCTAAACCTGTTACAGATTCAGGATTAATCCTTTTTAAAGCCTTGCGGAACAATACTGGAACATATAGTGTCCGTTCTGGGTTTGTTTTTAAAAATTGATTCTCGCAACCGTGCCCCGTGCATGCGGTTATGCGTATGATCCGCACGACTTCTATATCTGTTGTAGTCTTCAAATTGACCGCAGATATGTTCTAGACTTTGGGAGCATATAATGCTGACGCGTAAACAACATGAATTATTGCTGTTTATCCATGAACGTCTGAAGGAAAGCGGCATCCCCCCTTCGTTTGATGAGATGAAGGAAGCACTTAACCTTGCATCAAAATCTGGTATTCATCGTTTGATTACCGCTCTTGAAGAGCGCGGATTTATCCGTCGCCTGCCAAACAGAGCACGTGCGCTGGAAGTTGTGCGTCTGCCGGATTCCATTGCTCCGGGGCTTAACAGCCAGAAGAAATTCTCGCCAAGCGTCATTGAAGGTGATCTGGGCAAGAAGAATGTAACCGAACTGCCTAAAAAGGCTGCTCCTGCGGCAGAAACTGATACCCCTGCAGGTATCAGTGTTCCGGTCATGGGACGTATTGCAGCCGGTGTGCCGATTTCCGCCATTCAGTCCCAGACCCATATGATTACCCTGCCTCCGGAAATGCTTGGCAGCGGTGAGCATTATGCGCTGGAAGTTAAAGGCGACTCGATGATTGAAGCCGGCATTCTCGACGGCGATACGGTCATCATCCGCCGCGGTGATACAGCCAATGCCGGTGAAATTGTTGTGGCTCTGGTTGATGATGAAGAAGCGACGCTGAAACGCTTCCGACGTAAAGGCGCTTCTGTTGCTCTGGAAGCAGCAAACCCTGCGTATGAGACCCGTATTTTCGGCCCTGACCGCGTACGTGTACAGGGCAAGCTGGTTGGTCTGGTGCGCCGCTACTAACAGGCAATTATTACAGTGAAACCGGTGATTTATATCGGTTTCACTTGCCTGCTTAAAGCGATGTTTTGTGTTTTGAGAATGGTTACATTCATCATCAGCGTATCTCTTTGATATAAACGATGTTTAATCTTCCAGATTACGCGCTGCACGAGACCAGAGACGATATAGATGCCACGGCCGTTGCGGCTCTTCTACCGCGAAAACGACCTTTGCCTGCGCTGGCCTATTTGTACTGTTTTTTGACTGATCACCGGCCACAGAATTCTCAGTTTGAGGAGCTGCTTTTGCAGCCTGAGTAACAGTCCGCTCTTGATTGATTTTTCCATTTGAAGGCAAATAGATTTCAGCAACACCCTTTAAAGCCAGTTGCTGACAGGTGATGATAAGCGGTGACGTATCATCCCGTTCTTGCTGTTTTGAACAATGCATATTGCCTGCAAAGGCGAAAATGATGATATCGCCGATATTACAGGCAACCTCCGCAGCATCTCGATTTTCGGCATAGGCCAGCACCTGACCACTCGCTAAATCAAAGCTGCATAGTCCGTCCGCACAGATAAAACCTTCCGAGCCTTCTGTCTCCTTTTTATCCGGCACACTTACTTCTGTAATTTTATAGGCTTTGCGCCAGTTTTCGGCTGTAAAAGCTGCGGGTTTCGGGCGATTCACATACAGAATAGTATTCTGGCGCACAGCAACCAGTCTGGCATCCTCGGAAATAATAATATCCGGCAAATCCGTTGTTATGAGCGCAACAAAACCTGCCCCTAAAAACACCAGAGAGATCAACCGTAAATGGCTGTTCAGGATCATGGCAGACAGCATAGCCGCAGTCCAAAGCAGTAATACCGGCGCAGGCAGCAATCCGGGTATCAGATCTGGCGAGAGACCAGCCACAAAATGAGCAATCCATTTAACCAGCTCAATGCCTTTACCCATCACCTGTAAGGGCAACCACTCAAGGCCAAGTGGCATCAGCAAGAGTGCAATCACGGCAAAGGGCATAATCAACACTGAGATCACCGGCAAAGCCAATGCATTCCCCATCATACCCAGTGGTGCCATATTGTTGAAATGAAAGGCTGCATAAAGGCCACTGGCCGTACCCGCCAACAGCGACGTTGCGATAATACCAATGAGCCAGCGCCAGACGGTATGAAACAAGCCGGTTTTCCGCTCCGTTTTCTCCGGATTTTGCCTCTTACGTAATTTTATCCATGCAAATCCGGCAATGAGCGCTCCGGTGGCAGAATAGGACATCTGGAAGCTAGGTCCCAGAATTTCATGCGGCGTTACAAGAATGGTGAAGAGCCCCGCAATTGCCAGATTACGCAATGTCAGCGCTTTGCGATCTAAAATCACCGCACAGAGCATCACAGCCAGCATAATAAAGCTGCGCTGCGCCGCCACATCTGCGCCCGATAAAGCCAGATAAAAACCGGAAGAAAACAACGAAATCAGCGCGGCAATTTTCTTGACCGGATAATAGAGCGATAAAGACGGAAACAGCCCCGCCAGCCCCCGCACACTCACCATGACAATTCCTGCTGCCAGTGCCAGATGCAGACCGGAGATTGAGAGAATATGCGCCAGCCCTGCAATACGCAGCGCTTCATTGGTGGCTTCACTGATCCCTGCCCGCTGGCCGGAAATCAGCGCGGCAGCCACCGCCCCTTCTTCACCGTTTAATGCCTGCATAATGCGCCCGCCTATCAGAGCGCGCAGTTGTCCGATGATCGCCTCCACTCTGGCCGTCCAGCTTTTACCTTGAGGCTCGCTGACAGCATCATTCGCTATAATTTCAGGCGTACCAAGATAAAAACCATTGCCACCCTGACCGCGAAAGAAGCCGTGAAAAGCGAAATCATACTGACCGGAGCGTATAGGTCCGCCATGCGCGCGCAAACGCACAGCACCTTTCAACACCGAGCCAGTTTCGCTCAATGCCGGTAAATCGCGGACAGACAGACGCAAACGCTGCGGCGCATAGCGCAAATGCGGCTTTTCCGTTGCTAAAACATCGGCAACAATGCGCCAGCGACCGGCCTTGCCATCCTCCTCAGCCTCCTGCTCCAATGACACAATCCGTGCTGTCATTACCGTAGAAACGGCACTGCCCAGCATCGTCGTTGCAAAGCGTTGTGTTTCCCACTTAGCCGCGGCCATTCCCGTAATAAAACTAAGGATCAGCACCAGACTGACACGGCGTATCAGCGTGTCGCGTAGCAAAACCAATAACCAGCCAAACAGAAAAGCCGGAATAGCCAACTCGATCCAATAAGGTTCCCGAACCAAACTGAAATAATAAACAGCACCTACACCTGTTACAATCGTGGTCAGAAGAAACACCGCTCCGCGCTCATATTCATAGAGCAAAGCATCAATCAGATTGTCTTTGAAAGATTGCCAGTATTCCTGCCAAACAGGAGCATTGCCGCTCAAATATTTCGCGTAATTTTCATAGTGCTTGGTTCTGGCAGCACATTCAATTTCAGCAGAACTATGCGTTACAGTATCCGCACCAGCATTCGGTTCTGCAAAACCGAGCATGGTTTGCTCAACTGTCAGCCTGTGTGAATAAGTGTTACGAGCAGCACTTGTCTGCGCCCCGTCATACGCACCACGGGACTCACTCTTATTTTGGTGACTTCCATCCGCCGTGTCATTGCTGCCGGTCATGCTGTCTGAATTGCCCCCGCACCTGACAGCTGCACAATTAAACGTCCAAAACAGCACTTTTCACGCAGGAATCTTGCATTGCACAGTGTTTAACACCGCTTCTGCACCCCGATCATTGCATCAAGTCTTGCACGTTGTGCTGCCTATGCTACATGAACAGCATAAGAAATCGAGAGGCGGCAAATTACATTCTTATCTCCATAAATTCGGATATAAGAGCATCAAATTGTAATTTTCCCGCAGATACGGAGCGACAGATGTCATCACCCGTTATTACCCGCTTTGCGCCTTCACCGACCGGATATCTTCATATCGGCGGCGCACGTACAGCGCTGTTTAACTGGCTTTATTCCAAACATACCGGCGGCAAGATGCTGCTGCGCATTGAGGATACCGACCGCGAGCGTTCCACAGATGCCGCAACAACAGCCATTCTTGAAGGCCTGACATGGCTCGGCCTGACATGGGACGGCGATGCGATCTCCCAGTGGGAACGTGCACCACGCCACCGCGAAGTGGCTGAAGAACTGGTGAAAGCCGGTAAAGCTTATTATTGCTACGCCTCACCGGAAGAACTGGATGCGATGCGCGAACTGGCGCGCGCTGAAGGCCGCCCGCCACGCTATGACGGCCGTTGGCGTGACCGCGATCCTTCAGAAGCACCGGAAGGTGTGAAGCCGGTTATCCGCATTAAAGCCCCTCAGACAGGTGAAACTGTTGTACTGGATGATGTGCAGGGTGAAGTTCGTTTCCCGAATAAGGATCTGGATGATTTCATCATTCTGCGTTCTGACGGCGCGCCAACCTATATGCATGCGGTTGTGGTCGACGATCATGATATGGGCGTTACCCATATTATCCGCGGTGACGACCACCTGACCAATGCTGCCCGCCAGACCATTATCTATCAGGCAATGGGCTGGGATGTGCCTAAGATGTCCCATATCCCGCTGATCCATGGTGCGGATGGTGCTAAGCTTTCCAAGCGTCACGGTGCGCTGGGCGTGGAAGCCTATCGTGCGATGGGCTATCTGCCGGAAGCACTGTGCAACTATCTGGTTCGTCTCGGCTGGAGCCATGGTGATGATGAAATCATGACCATCGAGCAGATGATTGAATGGTTTGATACCAAAGACATCAATAAAGGCGCATCACGCTTTGACTTCCAGAAACTGGAAGCCATTAACGGCCATCATATCCGTGCCAGCGATTCAGAAACGCTCACCAAAGCGCTGATTGACGTCCTGCCTTATATCGAAGGCGGTGCGGAATTGCAGGCTCTGCTCAACGATGAACGTCGTGCCCAGCTTGTTGCAGCAATGCCTGGTCTGAAAGACCGTGCAAAAACACTGGTCGAGCTGGCTGATGGTGCGAAATTCCTGTTCGTCTCCCGCCCGCTGCCGCTGGATGAAAAAGCTGCCAGCCTGCTCAATGATGAAGGCCGCGCTATTCTCAAGGCCGTGCTGCCACAGCTTGAAGCTGCGGAATGGACTGCCGAAGCGCTCGACGCTGTTGTGCGCGCCCATGCAGAATCAACCGGCCTGAAGCTCGGCAAGATTGCCCAGCCTTTGCGTGCCGCCCTCACCGGCCGCGCCACATCGCCGGGCGTTTTTGATGTTCTGGTGGTTCTGGGGCGCGAAGAAGCGCTTGGACGCATTCAGGATCAGGCTGTATAAGTCTCTTTTGGCCGCGCTCCCTCAACGGAGCGCGGCCAAAACACGGTGTTGTGAATTTCACAGACCGGCTTCTGTCGTAAGAATGGCCAATTGACAGAAATTTGTTCATAAAAACCCGAATTTCTGCATTGCAACGTCCGTTTTTTACGATAATTTGAGCCAAGAATTTTTCAGGCTGTCATTCAAAAATATCATGAATTTTACGTGACAACCGGCTTAGGATATTTTTCAAACTGGCAGCGCCGGTAAAAATACCCTAACTGTATGTTTCTATGCATAAGTTGAATCCGAAAGACCAGTTTTCGGCAATATGCTCCAAATTTACTGCTATCCACGAGCAGTGAGCGCGATGATGAAAGGAACCAGTATGTCTAATACGACAGCGACAATCACGCTACATGGCAATTCCACCGAATTGCCGGTCCGCAAAGGTACAATCGGACCAGACGTCGTCGAAATCGGCCCGCTTTACAAGAATACAAATTCCTTCACATACGACCCTGGCTTCACATCTACAGCTTCCTGCGAATCCAAAATCACATATATCGACGGTGATGAAGGCGTTCTCCTGCACCGCGGCTACCCGATCGAACAGCTCGCCGAACAGGGCGATTTCCTTGATACCTGCTACCTGCTTCTTTACGGCGAACTGCCAACCAAAACCCAGAAAGCAGATTTTGACTACCGTGTGACCCGTCACACAATGGTCCATGAACAGATGGCCAAATTCTTCACCGGCTTCCGCCGTGATGCGCATCCGATGGCCATTATGGTTGGTTGCGTTGGCGCTATGTCCGCCTTCTACCACGACTCAACCGACATTACTGATCCGCATCAGCGTATGGTTGCTTCGATCCGCCTGCTGGCGAAAATGCCGACACTGGCTGCAATGGCCTATAAATATCATGTCGGTCAGCCTTTCGTATATCCTAAGAACGATCTTGATCTGGCTTCCAACTTCCTGCGCATGTGCTTTGCCGTGCCTTGCGAAGAATATAAGGTCAATCCGGTTCTGGCACGCGCTATGGATCGTATCTTCATCCTTCACGCTGACCACGAGCAGAATGCTTCGACATCGACCGTTCGTCTCGCCGGTTCTTCAGGCGCCAACCCGTTTGCATGTATCGCTGCCGGTATTGCCTGCCTCTGGGGTCCAGCGCATGGCGGTGCCAATGAAGCTGCATTGAACATGCTGGCTGAAATCGGTTCGGTTGATCGTATTCCTGAATATGTTGCCAAGGCAAAAGACAAAAACGATCCGTTCCGTCTGATGGGCTTTGGTCACCGTGTTTACAAAAACTACGATCCGCGCGCCCGCATCATGCAGAAAACCACCCATGAAGTTCTCGGCGAACTCGGCATCAAAGATGATCCGTTGCTCGACGTTGCGATGGAACTGGAAAATATTGCACTGACCGATGAATATTTCATCGAGAAGAAGCTGTATCCGAATATCGACTTCTATTCCGGCATCACCTTGAAGGCTCTCGGCTTCCCGACAGAAATGTTCACAGTTCTGTTCGCAGTTGCACGTACCATCGGTTGGGTTGCTCAGTGGAAAGAAATGGTTGAAGATCCGGCTCAGAAAATCGGTCGTCCGCGTCAGCTTTACACCGGCCATGCACAGCGCGATTTCGTACCGCTGGCAAAGCGCAAATAATCAGTGTTTCACTGATGAAAAGGCTCCTTCGGGAGCCTTTTTTATTTAACGTATAGGATTTTGCGTTTTTCTCACGCAATATGAACGCAAATAAACCACAGACATCAGCATAAAATTGCCCGTAACATATCCGTTTTAAGCCCGATATGCGTAACTGCCGATCAGCAGGGAGCCAGTATTATGTCGAAGTCATTTTTCAAATCCGGCATTGCAGCGTCAGAAATTACCAGCCAGTCATTTTATTTACGCAGGCGGGAATTTATTAAAACCGGCATAGCTGCGGGTATTGGCATATCTTTGGGCGGATTGGCCCCTCAGCTCGCATTAGCAAAAGACAGCGCTGATGGCTTCATGACAGATGAAAAACTGACACCGAAAGACTCAGTGCTGACCTATAATAATTTCTATGAATTCGGCACCGGCAAATCCGATCCCTCAAGCTATTCCGGTGATTTCAAACCCCGTCCGTGGACGATTGAAGTCGGTGGCATGGTGGCAAAGCCTGCAACTTTTGACATTGATGACCTGACGAAAACCATGAGCATTGAAGAGCGTATCTATCGTATGCGCTGCGTTGAGGCATGGTCGATGGTCATCCCATGGCAGGGCTTTCAGCTATCAGAACTACTGAAGCGCGTTGAGCCACTTGGTTCAGCCAAATATGTTGCTTTTGAAACTGCCTTGCGACCAAAGGAAATGCCGGGTGTCGGTGGTGCCTTTCCGGTGATCGACTGGCCATATCGCGAAGGCCTGCGCCTTGATGAGGCTATGAACCCGCTGACATTGCTGGCAACCGGCCTCTATGGGGAAAACCTCGCCAATCAGAACGGCGCACCGGTGCGCCTTGTTGTGCCGTGGAAATATGGGTTCAAAGGCATCAAATCGATTGTCAAAATCACGCTGACCGATAAAGAGCCGGTTACCGCGTGGAAGATGCAGAACGCCTCGGAATATGGCTTCTATGCCAATGTTAATCCGGACGTTGATCATCCGCGCTGGAGCCAGAAATCCGAGACACGCATCGGCAGCGGTAGTTTCTTCTCGCCGGACAGGCGCGATACGCTGCCATTTAACGGCTATGGCGAGCATGTTGCTCAACTCTACAGCGGCATGGATCTGATCAAAAATTATTAAGTAGAGACAAACCGGATGACGGCCAACACCACTGCTCTGCCCCGTGCTGCCCGTAAAGCGCCGGTTAAAATCCCCAATAATGCTTGGTTGCGTTGGGGCATCTATGTCGTCGGCCTCGCACCGGCTGTCTGGGCATTCTGGCTCGCGGCCAATAATCAGCTTGGCGCCAATCCGGTCAAAGAGTTTGAACATATTCTCGGCCTTTGGGCGTTGCGTTTTCTGATCCTGACTTTACTCGTCACACCATTGCGCGATTTGTTCCGTTTCAATTTTCTGCCCTATCGCCGCGCGCTTGGTCTACTGGCCTTCTATTATGTCGCCATGCACTTCGCCACTTATGTCATTCTTGATCGCGGATTGAACTGGCCGGAAATCGTAAAAGATGTCACGCAACGCTGGTTCATCATCATTGGTTTTGCAGCTTTTATTTTGATGATCCCGCTGGCTCTGACCTCGAACCAATGGTCAATCCGCAAACTAAAAAACAAGTGGCAAAACCTTCACCGGCTGATTTATCTGATTGCCCTTGCCGGTAGCCTGCATTTTCTGATGTCGGTGAAAAGCTGGCCGACAGAACCGCTGATCTATGCTCTGATTATAATTACACTGGTGCTATGGCGGGTCATTCGCAAGCCCTATCTGGCCTATAAAAAAAAGCTGACCGGCCAGTGACCGATCAGCTTTATATTATTATCGTAAGCTGCTGATTTTACCAGCGTTTGACAATACGCGAAGCACAGAGGAAGCCAAGCAAAGGCCCGATGCCAAAGCTGAGGAACAACCAGAATGCAGCGCTGGATGTACCGGCCATACCACCCGGCACGGTCAGACCGCCAAGGCTGGTGACCATACCGGCCATAGCTGCGCCAAGTCCGGCAGAGAACAACTGCACAGTAGTAATCGCCGTTGATGCCAGATCTTTTTCATCATCGGGTGCCACTTTCAGCACCCGTGTCAGCAAATGCGGCCATGTCATACCAACGCCGCAGCCAACAGCCACAAAACCGGCACAGAGCGGCAGCAGCTCGAGATAGGTACCGCCACTGGCAATCGGCAGCAGCAAAAATAGCAACACCATACCCGCAAAGGATGTTAGCGGGCCGATGATAATCACGTCGCGGACACGGCGCGAACTGATGCCGGAACTCATGATGGAACCGATTGTCCAGCCTGCCCCCATCAATGCCGCCAGATAACCGGCAACCAATGGCGACTGGTGATGCAGCACCTGTAGGAACAGCGGAATAAATACTTCCACCGAGGTTACTGTCAGTGCCAGCAAAGACATGGTTACAATAACAGGCCCCAGCGGCTGGCTGAAGCTGAAAGAACCACGCGGTAACAAGCGCTTACTGCTGGTTGCATCTAAGCGGATCATAAGAGCAATCAGAGCAATAGCCGTACTGATACCGATCACATTCCAGATCACTTCATGACTAATACTACCGAGCGAAACGGCAAACACAGCGAGTGTCAGAAGGGTGAGCTGTGCAAATGGCAGACGTGTGGTGTCTTCCTTTTCATGACGCACATCCGGCAGCACAAACAGCGCCATGATAGCAAACAGCAATGCCGCAGGAACAACCGTCCAGAAAGCCGCACGCCACTCACCAAGCTCCGCAAAAATACCGCCGACAGCAGGGCCAACCAGCGTCGCAACACCCCACATACCGGAAATCAATGCCATAGCGCGCGGCCACAGAGCTTCAGGAAAGACGATGCGGATCATCGCATAGGACAAGGCCAGCATGAAACCGCCGCCAAAGCCCTGTATAAACCGGCCAATCAGCAGCATTTCCATGCTTGGTGACAAAGCACAGATCAATGTGCCCAAAGCAAAGACGCAGGCTGAAATGGCATAAGCTTTACGAGGCCCTACTGCCCGCAGCAATTTGACTGCGAGTGTGGAACCAATAATCGAGGCCACCACAAACAATGTGGTGTTCCACGCATAATAATCCAGCCCGCCAATATCCGCGACAACAGATGGCAGAATGGTTGTTGCAATATAAACATTAACAGCATGGAGCGCGACGCCGCCTGCAAGCGCCAGCGAGCGAATGGCATTTTTGCCAGTCAACAAATCTCCCCAGCCCACTTTAGGGTAACTGGTGAGGGATGCCGGGTCAGACATTTTATTCTCCGGAACAGCTATCAAAAACCATGAGTTCCGGCGGGAATGCGCCTGTGTTTCTCATCAATTTTAACCGAATTATGCCGGTCGGGTTGCAAAGTCCTGATGAAGCCGCTAATTAAGCAAGTAGATACTTGGAATATTCAGCAGGAGATCAAATGTCAAGTTCTGACATTATCACTTCAGATGAAATAAATGGCTCTGCACAACAAAGCACAGCCGAACGCCTGCTGTTTATTCTCAAAAGCCGAGGTCCGCAAACGATATCTGCTCTGGCCAAACTCATCGGTACCGGTGCCGAGAATATACGCCAGCAATTGCACAAATCTGTGACAGAAGGGCTGATTGAATCCCATACGACTGAAAAACAGCCCAAAGCCGGCCGACCAGTGCAACTCTGGCAACTGACCGAGAAAGGCAATAGCCGTTTTCCCGATACACATGCGGAAATTACCGTTTCCTTGCTGCGCCATATGAGCAGTCTTGATCCTGCCCTCACTGACCGTATTATATCTTTGCGTGAACAGGAAATGCTGGCGAGCTATCAAGCAGAAATGCAGAATATGTTTGCGCTTGAGCAACGCATTGACTGCCTGTCCCGACTGCGCAGTCAGGAAGGCTATATGTCGGAATGGTCAAAAGAGAAGGACGGCTCGTGGCTGCTGATTGAAAACCACTGCCCTATCTGTGCTGCCGCTACGGCCTGCCAAAATTTTTGCCGCTCCGAGCTGAATATTTTTCAGGCCATTCTTGGTGAAGACTGCTCGATCGAACGCTGCGAGCATATTCTGCTTGGCGCACGGCGCTGCGCTTATCGTATTACTGAGACCGGATAAACAAAGGCGATAAGGCAAAATACCGAACCGCCTTTGTTATATTCAGACGTCCATATTATTGCGGAGCTGATAGTTCAGGAAATTTCACACCCAGCTGATCCAGATAGCTCGGATATTTCTCAGCATCATAATAAAGCTTCTGCATTTCAGGACGGAACTGCTGCATAATCTCCGTATTCAGCTGAATTTGCGGCTTGTCATCCGCACCAAGCATCGGCAGGTATTTTTGATCCTTCTGCTGTACATTGGTAAAATAATCCTGTGCCGCAGATACCAGTTCAGGCTTGGTCAAAAGATCAACACCGGTCATAGCAATCACTTTTGAGCCGGCGACAACGCCTTTATGAGCGATTGGTGTAGCCATCGACATGGCATTTGACCAGTGATGCCCCGGAAGGTTCGGAATATTCGACGGATAATTCAGCGTAATTGTCGGCACAATCCATGACACATCACCAATATCATCCGAGCCGCCGCTTTCCAGCTTTTCCGGCGGTGGAGCCAGTTTCTTCAGCTTTGTCGCCAGCCCGTCTTCTTTGCCTTTCACCGCCTTCTGCACAGCTTTGGCAAAGCTGTTTTCGTCGTCAGTCCATTTCGGAAGGCCAACTTCGACAATATTGGCATAGGCTGCCTCCGCCATAGGCTTGTTGAAATGGCGCGGTGCTGCTGTACCGATAATCTGCCGTTCCACTGTTGTGTCAGACATTTTTGCCGCTGCTTCAGACATGGTATTGGCTATCGCAAAATTCTTGGCGATGTTCTCAAAATCCGTCTCACGGATAAAATACCAGACACTGGCAACAGACGGCACCACATTCGGCTGATCGCCGCCGTCAGGGATTACATAATGCGAGCGCTGTTCAGGGCGCAGATGTTCGCGCCGCATATTCCAGCCCACATTCATCAGCTCTACGCCATCAAGCGCACTGCGGCCACGCCATGGCGCACCGGCAGAATGGGCAGACTCTCCGGCAAATGTATATTTGACCGAGACCATACCCGTGCCATTGGCCGCGCCCCACGATGTCTGGAGATTATTGCCGACATGGGTGAACATCACCACATCCGCATCTTTGAATACGCCGTCACGCACCATATAGGCTTTGCCGCCCAGCAGTTCCTCAGCCACCCCCGGCCACAATACCAGCGTGCCGGAGAGCTTTTCTTTCTCCATCAGGTCTTTCATCGCCAAAGCTGCGACCACATTCACAGCCTGCCCCGAATTATGCCCTTCCCCATGACCGGGTGCGCCCTCAATCATCGGCTTACGATAGGCAACACCGGGCATCTGAGATGTTTTCGGCAGACCGTCAATATCGCTGCCCAGTGCAATCACCGGCTTGCCTGAGCCCCAGCGTGCCACCCAACCCGTTGGCAGACCGGCAACGCCGCGCTCAATGGTAAAGCCGTTCTTCTCAAGAATATCCGTGATGTATTTTGAGGTTTCCACTTCCTGAAAAGCTAGCTCACCAAAGCTGAAAATTGAATCCGTCATCTCCTGTGCAAGCTTGGCGCGGCTCTCCACACCAGCCGTGACCTGTTGCTTATAGGCTTTGACATCCTGTTCTGATTTTTGTGCTGCGGCCTGACTGAGCAAAGAGGCCGACATCATAAGGCTGAGTGCAATTTTAGACGAGAGATTACAAGACATGTACAACTCCGTTACTGATTTTGCCTGAGATTATATGACAGTGACGCGCAGACAATTCATCATAAAAACGCCATACACAACCCTTAAAATAACAATTACAACCTTTTGATTTTACAGTATTTATTGTCATTTTAACAACAACTGAATATCGAGTTTCATTTCCCATACTCAGCCTTTCAGTTACACTCAGTCCTTTTCATTCCGGTGTAAAATGAAACCAAAAAGCGGCCTATGGTGACAAGCTGCCGACTTCAGAAAACTATTCTCTGATACCGGCAGCATTTAGCTTTTTGTTATTGCCGGTTTCGCAACTTTCGCCGTTTCAGCCTTTCAAGCAATTCCTATACTGACCCATAATTTGCCGCATCCATAAGCACCCTTATCCAGAGGGAGAAGGCAAACGGGAACCCATTATGAAAACGCTCAATCACCTGTCCAAAATCAGCATTCTGACACTTGCACTCCTGTCGTCTTCTGCGGCCTATGCACAAGCTTTGCAGCTTAACGGCACGAAGCTCACCACTGCGCAGGTGGCAGAGTTCGCAGCGAACAAAAATGAAAAAGTCGAAATCGCAGCGGAAGCGGCACAAAAAGTCAGCCATAGTTTTGATCTGGTAATGGAAGCCGCCTTACAGGGCACCGCTGTTTACGGGCTGAATGTCGGCGTGGGCTGGAACAAGGACAAACCGGTTTTCAAAGAGGTTAAAGGCCGCCGCACGCTGGATGATGAATTGCTGGCGCTTTCCCGCCGCTTCAACACCAGTTCGCTTCATGCTCATGGTGGCGGTATTGGCGAAGCTATGCCTGCGCAGGCTGTACGCGCCGGTATGCTGATCCGCCTCAATGAAATGCTCGGCGGTGAAACCGGAACACAGCTGAGTGTTGTCGAAGCCTATCGCGACTTCCTCAACCACGACATCATCCCCGTTGTGCCGGAAAAAGGCTCGGTCGGTGAGGCTGATATTACACTCGCCTCCCATATCGGTCTGGCTATGATTGGCGAATGGTTTGTCGATTATCAGGGCAAGCGCATGCCTGCGGCAGATGCGCTGAAACTGGCTGGCTTGAAGCCAATTGAACCGGTTGGCAAAGACTTCCTCTCCATTCTCAGTACCAATGCACTGACTGCCGGTCAGGCTGCTTTGCTTGCAGAAGAAACCCGCCATTATCTGGAAGCCGCCACAGCCGTCTTTGCCCTGTCGCTTGAAGGCTATAATGGCAATGTCGCGCCCTTCCTGAGCGAGACAACCGAACTGCGTCCATTTCCGGGAATGGTGAAGGCGGCAACAGATATTCGTACCGCGCTGGACGGTTCCTATCTCTGGCAGCAGTCTGACAGCCGCGCATTGCAAGATCCGCTCTCTTACCGCACGATGGCCTATGCGCTTGGTAATGCATGGGAAGCGCAGTCCGCCCTCGAAGAAGCTCTGCATATCCATATCAATGCCAGCGATGACAATCCGGCAGCAGTCACTTCAGACAAGCCTGCAGAAAAAGCGGCTGACAGTCATAACCAGCTGCATAAATATCAGGTGGCAGGCGATGTGCATGGTGCGATTTATCCGACCGCCAATTTCGATATGCTGCCGGTTGCCACCCGTGTGGAAAATCTGAATGTCGCCCTCACCCGTCTGGCGCAGAACATCGTGATGCAGACCATCCGCACGGAAAATCCGGATTTCACCAAACTTCCGCGCTTCCTTGCCGGTCCTGAGAATGAAGGCCATGCCTTCGGCGCTATGCAGAAGCCGCTTGTTGCGCTCTATGCCGAAAACCGCCAGCTGGCCATGCCGGTCTCGCTCGACACTTTCGCCATGGCAGGCAATATTGAAGATACTGGCAATAATGCCCCGCTGGCTGTGAACAATCTTCAGCGCATTCTCGGCAACATGTACAGCCTGTCATCCATTCAGCTGCTGCATTCAGCGCAAGCGGTTGATCTGCGTGGCAAAGTCGCGCTCGGCAAAACCTCCGCAAAGCTGCTGGAAACCTATCGCGCACAGGTCAAATTCGTCGATCAGGATCGTATTTACACGCCGGATTTTGCAGCCGGTGTGCAGGTGCTGCACGCTTTCACGCAGCCAGCCACCAAGTAATTTTTAAATCGCATAACTGCCTGCATTGCAAAACAATGCAGGCGGCCAGAATGAGGAAATACCGCAATGCAGGATAAAGTCTTCAAAGGTAAAGTGGTTCTGCCCGATCAAGTCATTGATAATGGCTGGGTGCTGGTCAGCGACGGCCGCGTTGTTCAGACTGGTCAGGGCACTGCCCCTGCAGGTGAAAGCCATGGCGGTACGGATTATCTGGTGCTGCCGGGTGCGATTGACGGTCAGGTACACAGCCGCAGCCAGAAAAATCAGGAAGAGTTTATCTGGTCGACCCGTTCGGCCGCTGCAGGTGGTGTGACAACAATTGTCGATATGCCATATGACGACGGCGACCTGATCGCCACGCCGGAGCGCTTCACCCGCAAGGTAGAATCCGCTGGCAAGGAAGCGCGCGTGGATTTCGCGCTTTATGCCACAGCGCATCCGGCAGACGGCACCAAGCATATTGACGGTCTGGTTGAAGCCGGCGCGGCAGGTTTCAAATTCTCGACCTTCGGCACCCATCCGGAGCGCTTTCCGCGCATCACCCCGCAAATGCTTTATGAGTGTTTCTCGGCGATTGCCCGTCATGGTTTGATTGCCGGTATTCATAATGAAAATGATGAAATGGTGCGCTATTACATCGATCAGGTCGAGAAAAGCGGCCGCACCGATTATCTGACCCATAGCATGAGCCGCCCGCCGGTGACTGAAACGCTGGCAATGGCAGAAGTCTATGAAATCGGTGCTATGAGCGGTTGTGCCACCCATGTGGTGCATTGTTCCGTTGGCCGTGGCTATGAACTGGCCGCCGGTTATCGCGCACAGGGCTATGCCGCAACGGTTGAAGCCTGCATCCACTATCTGACCTTGTGTGAAGAAGATGATGTCAACCGCCTGATCGGCCGCGCCAAGATCAACCCACCAGTGCGCAACCGCGCCGAGCGTGAAGCCATCTGGCAGCACCTCGCCGCCGGAAATGTGACCATCGTTTCCACCGATCATGTGAGCTGGTCGCTTGATCGTAAAAACGATGAAAATATGCTGAAAAACGCATCCGGCGTTCCGGGTCTGGAAGCACTCTATGCGCTGTTGCTCAAAGGTCTGGATGAACGAGGTCTGTCGCTCAGCCATGCTGCCCGCCTGCTGGCGCATAATCCGGCGAACCTGTTCCGTCTCGGTCAGACCAAGGGCGCTCTCGGTGCCGGTCTTGATGCCGATATCGTCTTGGCGCGCCGCGATCCTTACACCTACAAAGCGGCAGAAAGCGGCAATAACATTGTCGGCTGGAGCCCTTATGACGGCATCGAGCTGCCGTTCCGCATCACCCATACATTTGTGCGTGGTGAATGTGCCATGGCTGAAGGCGTGGTCACAGCGGAACCGGGTTCAGGTCGTTTTGTACGTCCAAACTCACGCAAAGGAGCCGCGTAATGGCGGTCTCCAACACGCTCATCGATGGTGACCGGCTCTGGCAGGATATTATGGCGCTGGCCGATATTACCGAGCCGGGCAAGCCTTATACACGCCGCTCCTTTACGCCGCGTTTTCTGGCTGGCCGCGCCTATCTGATTGAGCAGCTCAAAGCAGCCGGTCTTGAGGTGCGTATTGATACGGCAGGTAATCTGATCGGTCGTCGTGCCGGTGCCAAGCCGCATGCCAAAACCATTATGATGGGTTCGCATAGCGACACTGTGCCTTCCGGCGGACGCTTTGACGGGATTGCCGGTGTGGTGGCGGCACTTGAAGTTGCCCGTGCCTTGCGTGATGCCGGTATTGAATTGCAGCACAATCTGGAAGTGGTGGATTTTCTCGCAGAAGAACCGAGTGAATACGGTCTGTCCTGTGTCGGCAGCCGCGGCATGAGCGGTCAGCTCACCAATGCCATGCTCGATTTTACGGGTCCGCAGAATGAGCGCCTCGGTGATGCGCTGATCCGTGTCGGTGGTAATCCGGCCAAACTTTCAGAGGCTGTGCGCAAGGATATTGCCGCCTATCTGGAACTGCATATTGAACAAGGCCCTGTGCTGGAGCAGAGCAAAACGGATTTGGGGCTGGTGACCGGTATTGTCGGCATCACCCGTCTGGAAATCTCTTTTCAGGGTGCCGCTGACCATGCGGGTACCACGCCGATGCATATGCGCCGCGATGCGCTCTATGCAGCGGCACAAGCCGTCACAGCAATCCGTGAACAGGCAGAAGCCTTGGCATCTGAGCCGGATGGTTATTTCGTTGCCACGGTAGGCATTCTCACACTTGAACCGGGCGGTGCCAATGTGGTGCCGGAACGGGCCAAGGTGATTGTCGATATCCGCACCGGCAAACGCGAGAAAACGCTGCGCTTTCTGGAAAGCATTGATGCGGCGACACAAGATGCTGCCGAAAAGGCCAGTGTGGAGCGCAGCAACTTCAAAACCCTGTCTGACACCATGCCGATGGATTGTGACTTAGGCCTGCTGGATGATCTGGCAAAAAGCGCCGATGCGCTCGGTCATAGCCATCTGCAACTCGCCAGTGGTGCGGGGCATGATGCGGCCTTTGTCGGTCAGCTGGCACCGGCGGCCATGGTCTTTGTGCCATGTCTTGGCGGACGCAGCCACACACCGGAAGAATGGGCAGAAAAACACGACATTGCAGCAGGTGCTGCAGCAATATTTGCGGCAGTGCGCCGTTTTGACGAGCGCACTCCGGTTACCAATCAAACGCATAACAGCATTTAAGAGGAGGCCATTATGGGGCGTATTTTAACATTGGATGACGTGGAATCCGCAATTGCAGGCGGTTCGGTCTTTGCAGCCGGTGGTGGCGGCTGGGTCGAGCACGGCCGTATGCTGGGCACCACTGCGGTCACCATTGGCCGGCCTGAACTGGTGGATATGGAAGAAGTATCCGATGACGCATGGATTGCCACTGCCGCCGCTATCGGCGCACCGGCCAGCACCACCCAGTGGGAAATGCTCGGCATCGACTATGTCAAAGCTGTTGAACTGCTGCAGTATGAGCTGGGCGACGAAGTCTATGGCCTGATGATCGGCCAGAACGGCATGTCCAGCACCATGAATGCATGGCTGCCTTCTGCTGTTCTCGGTACCAAGGTGATTGATGCTGTGGGCGATATCCGCGCGCATCCGACCGGCGACATGGGCTCCATCGGCATGGCCAACAGCCCTGAGCAGATGATCCAGACAGCCGTTGGTGGTCATCGTGATTCCAACTCCTATATCGAGCTGGTCACACGCGGCGCGACAGCAAAAATCTCGCCGATCCTGCGCAAAGCTTCCGATATGTCCGGCGGTTTCATCGCCAGCTGCCGTAATCCGCTGCGTGCATCTTATGTGCGCAAGAATGCAGCGCTCGGCGGCATTTCCCGGGCTCTGACCCTTGGTGAAGCCATCCGCGCAGCCCGGAGCAAAAATGCTACTGCGGTGATTGATGCAATCTGCAAAACCACCAATGGCAGCATTCTCGCACAGGGCAAAGTCACCGCCAAGAATGTGCATTACACACAGGAAGCTTTCGACATCGGCACTATCACCGTGCGTGACGTCAACCGCGATGTGATCCTGCATGTGATGAACGAATATATGGCCGTGGATGATGGTGACGGTAATCGTCTTGCCACCTTCCCTGATGTAATCACCACGCTCGATACCAATGGCAGCCCTGTCAGTGTCGGCAATGTCCATGAGGGCATGGAAATTCTGGTGTTCCACATTGCCAAAACAGAAATCCCGCTCAGTGCCTCGGTCAAAGACCCGAGTGTATATCCGATCGTCGAAAAGGCACTCGGCATTTCCCTCGCCGATTATGCACTGGCCTGATTTAGCGATTTAGAAAGTACTATTATGTCAAAGAAACAATTTAACGTCACATCCGGCACCGAGCTGCGCTGCAAGAACTGGCGCGCTGAAGGCCTGCTGCGTCTGATGGAAAACGTGCTGGCAGTGGGTGAAGACCCTGACAATCTGGTGGTCTATGCCGCACTCGGTAAAGCCGCCCGTGACTGGCCGTCCCATGACAAAATCGTTGAAAGCCTGCATAAGATTGAAGAAGACGAAACCCTCGTCGTGCAATCCGGCAAGCCAATCGGCATTCTTAAAACCCATAAACAGGCACCGATCGTGATTATGGCCAACTGTAATATGGTTGGTCAGTGGGCGAAGGCTGAAAATTTCTACGAATGGGAAAAACAGAACCTGATCTGCTGGGGTGGCCTCACCGCCGGTGATTGGCAGTATATCGGCTCGCAGGGTGTTATTCAGGGCACCTATGAAATCTTCATGCGCATTGCCGAACAGAGCTTCAACAATGATCTGGCCGGTCGTTTGATCCTCACCGCCGGTCTTGGCGGTATGGGCGGCGCGCAGCCACTCGCAGGCCGCTTGGCCGGTGCAGTAACCCTCTGCGTTGAAATTGATCAGGAACGTATTCAGAAGCGCAAGGATATCGGCTTCCTTGATGTGATTGCCAAAGACCTCGACGACGCATTGGCGCAAGTCAAAACAGCAATGGCCGAGAAACGCGCTGTCTCTATCGGTGTTCACGGCAATGCCGCTGATCTTTATGAGCAAATTCTGGCGCGCAATATCATTCCGGATATCGTGACAGATCAGACTTCCGCCCATGATCTGGTTTACGGCTATGTACCGGCAACCCGCTCGCTGGCTGAAGCCCGTGCGATGCGCAAAAGCGATCCGCAGACACTGATGAATGAAAGCCGCGCTTCCATCGTTCGTCACGTCACGGCTATGCTTGGCTTCCAGAAAGCCGGTTCAGTGGTCTTTGACAATGGCAATCTGATCCGCACCCATGCCAAAGACGGCGGCGTGGCCGATGCGTTCAACATTCCGGTTTTCACCGAAGCCTTCCTGCGTCCGCTGTTCTGCCGCGCGATTGGCCCGTTCCGCTGGATTGCTCTGTCGAATAACCGCGAAGATATCCGCATTATCGACAATTATATCCTCAAAGCATTTGCCGATAACCACATTGTCACCAACTGGATCAATCTGGCCGGTGAGCATGTGCCGTTTGAAGGTCTGCCAGCGCGTATTGCATGGCTTGGTCATGGCGAGCGCACCCAACTCGCTCTCGCGGTCAACAGCATGGTGCGTGACGGCACATTGTCCGGTCCTGTTGCCTTTACCCGTGACCATCTTGATGCCGGTGCCATGGCGCATCCGAATATCATGACCGAAAATATGCGTGACGGCTCTGATGCAATTGCCGACTGGCCGCTGATTAATGGTCTGGCTATGTGCTCGTCGCAGGCTGATCTGGTAGCCATCCATTCCGGTGGCGGCGGCTATTCCGGTTATATGACCAGCGCGGGTGTGACTGTGGTGGCCGATGGTACCGATGATGCGGATATCCGCATTGAACTGTCGCTCACCAATGACACATCGCTTGGTGTCATGCGCTATGCCGATGCCGGATATGAAGAAGCGCTGGACGAAGCGGAAAAGAAAAACATCCGTCACTTCAATCTGGCGTAAAACCTAGAGCATGGCGCAGCTAAATGTATTTATTTAGCGTTCGCGAACATGCGACAATTAAAAGAATTTAGAGCGAGCACAGTGGATACGATTAAACGCAACACGCTCTAGAAAATCCTCCCCCGTAAAGAGAACAGGCGAAGCTCAGGTTTCGCCTGTTTTCATTTATAGGGCATAATTTTAAAGTGTTAGAGCGAGCGGCGCTCTAATCGGACTATGGAGTGAGTGCCTCGCGCAACTCGCGCACCAGTTCTCTTTCGGCAACCGTCAGGGTGCGGGCATTGGAATAAATCACAAACAATCTGCGCAGAATATGCGGTTTCAGTTCAAGACTGACCAAGGTGCCCTGCTCCAGATCGCGGCGTACGGCTGAGACCGGCAGCAAAGTGGCGAGCTTTTCACGACGGATCATCGCGATCATCATCGGCAGTGAGTTGATTTCAATCACCGGCTCCAGCGACAGGTTGTGTTCGCTTAATTGTGCTTCCAGCAATTGCCGGATGCCAAAGGTCATGGTCGGCAGCACCAGCGGAACCTGACGCAGTGTTTCCAGTTCAACACCCGTATCTTGAGAGAGTTCTGCTGCCAGATCGGGATGGCAGATTAATGAGAGCGGTTCTTCAACATTAAGGCTGAAACGCGCCATGTGCGGCATATCGGTTTCCAGCACGGCAAGGCTGATTACCCCTGCCTGCACCCAATCCTGCAAGACACTGGTTGGCGCCTCCAGAATTTGCAAATCAATCTGCGGGTGGCTTTTGCGCCAACGCAGCACCGCATCGGTCATGCCTGCCAGCAAAGTGCTCTCCTGACTGACAGAAGGCAGAACACCAATCCGTAAACGCGACCGGTTGCGCCCCAGTGATCCGGCACTATGAACGGCCATGGATTGCAAGCGCGCTTCAATCAGATCACTGCCGATGCGGAAGATGCGCCCTGCTTCAGTTGGCACCAAACCATCGCGGCGGCGTTCAAATAATTGTTTGCCGATTACCTGCTCCATCTTACGCAGCTGACCGGTAATAGCCGGTTGTGCGACTTTAGCCACGCGGGCAGCAGCAGTAAGATTGCGATTATTGTCAATCAACTGAAAATAGCTGAATTGTCGTCTGGTCAATTGCGGCTGATACAGTGCTGAAGGCTCGCCGGATGCCAGTGCCGCACGAATACGGCGCACTGTTTCCTCAGCCACCGGATGCGGATCGGCAATATGCACCCGTACCTGACTGATAAGCGGCGGATCAAGCGGCACCAGCTTCAAACGGTGCAAGCCCATACGATTGGCGAGCGTGCTTTGCGGCACCAGAAAGGCCGTATCTGGATGCTCGCCGCTCAAGCGTGCCAATGTTCCCGGATGATCCTGCGTAAAGCGCAGGTTCTTAATCGGATATTTCTGCAAATAAGCCGAAAGATCATGGAGCAATGGTGCCGGCAAGGCAGGCACAATAACAGGGCCTGCCAGCATATCCTGCAAGGCCGGTATCTCTCCGATTTGCACCGGCAGACTGCGTGCCAGCACCCAAGGATCGTCATGGATGGCTATGCCCTTATTTTCATAACTGAAAATAATCCGGCTGCTTTCTGCACTCTCTGTCAGCGGCAAAGGCGGCTCGCCGTCAGCACTCCCCCAATGCGGCTCAATAAACACATCAGGATATTCCCGTTGCAAACCAACCAAGGCAGAGCTGATGGCTTTGGAAACATTGCCAAGTGAAAACATCAGCTGGACTTCAACCACCAAATGGCTGAATTCGCATTGCCCGTTACAGTCGCGCATCGCCGCCTGACGGGTAAAAGCTTCGGCTTGCAACAGCGGAATAGCTGCGCGATAGAGCCACCGTCCGGCGACAGTCGGTGTCAGCCCTGCCGGTACACGGCGGAACAATTGCGCGCCGACTTCCTCTTCCAGATTCTGCAAGGCCACACTCAAAGTTGACAGGGCAATATCCAGAACCTCAGCCGCCTTGCTGAAACTGGTTTGATGGCAGGCCGCAACGAAGTAAGAAAGCTGACGCAGCTCAATCATAGGCACAGACCTTCATCAGTGATTTTCATCATAAATATCAACCAAATATGCCACAAATACAAAAATATTGCCCTGCCGAAATACTATTTCGTTTTTCGCTATGGAGACATTCATTTTTTGTCAACTGCCGACACAAAGTTAAATTGTTACTGTCTCGTATTGCTGGTGGGAGATGAGACATAAAAGACCACAGCTGGAATATTTGGGGGATTCTGTCATATGACGGACGTTACGCATAATCAAACTATCAAATCGGAAGCAAAGCCGAATTCCAATGCCAAAAAGGCTGTCGCTGCCGCTTCTATCGGTAATGCGCTGGAATGGTATGATTTTACAATCTACGCTTTGTTTGCCGTTTACATCGCCAAGAATTTTTTCCCTGGCGGCAATGACACCGTCGAGCTAATCAAGTCCTTTCTGGCCTTTGGTCTCGGCTTTTTGATCCGCCCGCTGGGCGCGGTGGTACTTGGCGTTTATGCCGATAAAGCCGGTCGTAAAGCAGCTTTGTTTCTGACGATCATGATCATGGCAGCCGGTACGCTGCTGATTGCTATTGCACCAACCTATGCCGCGATCGGTATCGGCGCTCCGATGATTATTCTTGCTGGCCGTGTGCTGCAGGGCTTTTCAGCCGGTGGTGAAGTCGGCAGCGCGGCAGCCTTTCTGGTGGAACATGCGCCGGAAGGTCAAAAAGGCAAATATGCTGCATGGCTACAGGCCAGTATGGCATTTTCCAATATTATCGGTGCTTTTGTTGCACTTGCTGTGACATCGCTCCTCACTGAAGATCAGATTGGTGACTGGGGCTGGCGCGTTCCGTTCATCCTTGGCCTGCTGATTGCACCTGTTGGTCTGTGGATGCGCCGTTCACTAGATGAAACGCCGGTTTTCAAAGCGAAATTCGATGAGAAACCGGAAGCAAAAGCCAACCACGCTCCGCTGAAAGAGATTTTCACCACCTATCGCGGTGCATTGATCAAAGGCACAGCCTTCTCGGTTCTCTGGGCAGCCAGCGTTTATGTGATGGTCATCTATATGCCGATCTATGTGCAGCGCGCATTCGGCTTCACCGGTTCACAGGCTTTTATCTCAGCACTGATCAGTAACAGTCTGATGGCTATTGCCTGTATCGTTGCCGGTTCTGTTTCCGATAAAATCGGCCGTCGTCTGACACTGGCAATTACTGCAACTGTGCTGCTGCTTGCAATTCATCCGCTGCTGTGGTGGCTGCATCACTCGCCAACACTCGGCACCCTGATCACTGTTCAGAGTTGCTTCTGCATTATGGTTGCCGGTGTGGTTGGCGTTGCGCCTTCTGCTCTGTCTGAAATCTTCCCGACCCATATCCGTTCAACCGGTATGTCGCTGGCCTATAACATCTCCACTACGATTTTCGGTGGCTTTGCTCCGGCAGCGCTGACATGGCTCGGCACCACTTCGCTCGGCTATAGTGCTCCTGCATGGTATGTCAGTATCGCAGCCTTTATCGCCCTGTTTGCCATTGCCAAAATGGGCGACAATAAAAAGACTGCCTGATAAAACGATCAACAAACGATCTGTTGTACCCGCTGTGAGAGCAATCTTGCAGCGGGTGTTTTCGTTCATGCCCATGAAACCTTAGGTCCATGAAACTTTAGGCTTATAGGCCTGCACAACAGACTCATTTTATTACCCGTATAAGACCTTTTTTGTTTCATTAATAACTTGCTATGCCGTTTCATAAAATTTAGAGCGGGGTCTGTTATTGAATAAGGACACTCTGTAATGAAAGCACTTGCGAGCTTTTCGGCCTTTGTAGGCAAGACCTTTGCGATTTGGGTTCTGCTGTTCGCCGTCCTCGGTTTTGTATTCCCTGAAACTTTTAAACTGTTCGGCCCTTATATCGTGACCCTGCTGGGTATCATCATGTTCGGCATGGGTCTTACCCTCTCCGTGGATGATTTCCGTGAAGTGGTACGCCGTCCGGTTGACGTCGGTATCGGCGTTGCCTCCCAGTTTCTGATTATGCCGCTGCTTGCTGTGCTGCTGACGAAGATCATTCCGATGTCACCTGAAGTTGCTGCCGGTGTTATTCTCGTCGGCTGCTGCCCGGGCGGTACATCCAGCAATGTGATGACCTATCTTGGTAAAGGCGATGTGGCACTGTCCGTTGCCTGTACCAGTGTAACAACGCTGGCTGCACCGCTGGTCACTCCGTTTCTGGTCTGGATGTTTGCCAGTCAGTTCCTGCCGGTTGATGCGATGGCAATGTTCCTGAGCATTGTGAAAGTAATCCTCGTACCACTGGCGCTCGGCGTTGTGGCACAGAAACTCATTCCGGGAATTGTTAAATCTGCAATACCTGTCCTGCCGCTGGTCAGCGTGACCGGTATTGTGCTGATCGTAGCCGCCGTTGTGGCTGGCAGCAAAGGCGCGATTGCAACGTCCGGCCTGCTGATCTTTGTTGTTGTGGTGCTGCACAATGGCATCGGCTATCTGCTCGGCTTTACTGCTGCGAAACTCACCGGCATGTCACTTGCCAAGCGCAAAGCCATCGCGATTGAAGTCGGCATGCAGAACAGTGGTCTTGGTGCTGCCCTTGCCAATGCGCATTTCTCGCCGCTGGCAGCCGTTCCAAGCGCGATCTTCAGCGTATGGCACAATATTTCCGGTGCGTTGCTGGCGAATTATTTCGCCCGTATGAAAGATGATAAATAATCTTCATACGGACTGATATAGAAGAAGACCGGCTCACTCTGAATGAATGAGCCGGTCTTTTTTTATGCTTTTTTCAAAGCGGCCTCACAGGATTTCCAGTTCATCCGGAAAATCAGCAAGGCCGTTGAAAAGATCAGAAGAACTGCTGTGCCAATCACCCACATGAAGGCCTGATCAAAGGCAATGAAACCGATTTCGCGCAAATGCTGTGCCTGATCGGCAGGCAGTGTTTCTGCAAGCAACAAAGCCTCATCCAGACTGTCACGAATGGTATCAGGAAAGCCTGAACCTGCCGGTATCACCATGAAAGCCGTATAGATCGCGGTCATCAGACTACCGAAAATCGTAACGCCGGTTGCGCCGCCGAGTTCAAAGGACACCTCCTCAACAGAGGCAGCCATACCGGCTTTTTCCTTCGGCGCATTGCCCATAATGGTGCTCGAAGCACCGGTCATAGACGCACCAACACCAAAGCCCATAATCATCAGTCCGATCAGCCAGACCTGCGGCTGTAGCTGGAAACTGAGCAGATAAAGCGTACAGCCGAGGCCTGTAATCATCATCCCGCCCCACAGCACCCGCGCTGCGCCGATTTTAGGCAAGCCCCAGCCCACCAAAGGCCCTGCAACAAATGCAGCCAGCGGAATTGGCAGAATGAGCAAGCCGGCTTCCAGCGGCGAATAACCGGCGACCAGCTGCAAGCGCTGACTGAAAACCAATTCCACACCAATCAAAGCCGCCGCGGAGACCGAAGCTGCCATGACACCGGACGAGAATTTACGATTACTGAACAGCGTGAAATCAATCAGCATGCCATTGGTTGCGCGCTGTCTGCGATAGAACACAACCAGCGCGATAAGACCGACAACCAACGCTGCGGCAAACAGAACCATCGAGCTGTCACGTTTTGCCAGTTCTTTCAGCGCAAAGGTGACACTGACCAGACCGATCATCACCTGAACGGAACCGATCAGATCCCATTTGCGATTTTTATTGCCGGGACGATTTTCCAGAACAAATACTGCAAAGAGCAATGCGATCAGTACAACCGGCACATTGATGAGGAAAACGGAGCCCCACCAGAAATATTCAAGCAACACACCACCGACCACAGGGCCGAATGCTGCACCACCGGAGGCGACCGCTGCCCAGATACCGATTGCGAATGAGCGTTCATGCTCATCCTCAAAGGTCAAACGGATGATGGACAGGGTTGCTGGCATCATCATTGCTGCACCTAAGGCCAGCAGCACGCGCGCAGCAATCAGCACCTCAGCTGTCGGTGCATAGGCGGCGGTCAGCGATGCAAGCCCGAAAACAACGAGACCTGATGTGAACATGCGTTTATGCCCAAGACGGTCACCAAGACTGCCGACACCCGGCAGCAGCCCTGCGACAACCAGCGGATAAGCATTGATGATCCAGAGCTTCTCTGAAGCACTTGCCGCAAGATCATGGGTCAGGCGCGGCAGAGCTGTGTAAAGCACTGTCATATCAATAACGATTAAAAATAATGCACTCGAAACGATGGCCAGAACCAGCCAGCGGTTTTGTAATGCCATTGTAAAATCCACTTCTGATGTGCTGTTTTTCAGCACGTTTAAATCAAAGTCTGCAACATATCCGGGAGTTGATCGTTGCAATAAACACTTGAAACCTGATGGTCGGTAATTTAAATCCATACGTATGGAAAGTAAAAAACACACAAAAATCGGCCGCCCCCGCACAATTGACCGCAATCACTTGCTGGATCTGGCGGAGAAAATTGTCGTTGAGCATGGTGCCACTGCTTTGACGGTTGATGCATTGGCGAAAGCAGCAGGCATTACCAAAGGCGGTGTGCAATATTGTTTCGGCACCAAAGACGGGCTGGTTGATGCCATGCTCACCCGTTGGGGCAATAAATTTGACAAGAAGGTTACAACCGAGAAAAACGGTAAAACCGACAGGCTGTCCCATATTGCCGCGCATATACGGGTAACCCGTGACAGTGATCCGCTCGGTGACTCACGCTTTGCCGCTATGCTGGCTGCACTGATACCCAATTCCGAACATCTGGCAGATACCCGCCAATGGTATCGTCAGCAACTGAGCGGGCTGGATATATCAACAGAACAAGGGCGCAATGCCCGCTTAGCTTTTATCGCCAATGAAGGTGCATTTTTGCTGCGCAGTTTCAAGTTTTTTGATCTGAATGAAGATGAATGGCAGCAGATTTTCCGCGATATTGAAAAGCTGCTGCCACCTGAAATTGATGATTAAATCCAATTACTGCCCGTAGAGTGCATCAGCCAGAATGCGTACTGCTTCCGCAGTGCGAGGCCCGAAGCCCAGCATATAAGGACCGTCCAGCACAATCAGTGATTTGCTTTTGGCCGCAGGCGTGGTTTGCAGCGCTTTAACAGAGAACACATCTTCCGGCTTGGGGCCACCGGCACCATCAGACAACATCAGCACCACATCCGGCTCGGCCTCCAGCAGCCATTCCTCGGAGACAGCTTTATAGCCTTTATAGACGGATAGCGGATTAACCCCGCCCGCATGGCGGATAAAGGCATCTGCCGCTGTGTCACTGCCTGCACCACTCAGTTTGGTCAGCCCGTGGAAGAACACTACCTTCTTGCCGCGCCCTTCCGAGACTTTACGCACATGCACCATGGCTGCGTCAAAATCTGCCACGATCTGCTTTGTCAGCGCCTCGCCTTGCGCTTGCAGGTTCAGACGTTCAGCAATCAGACTGACCTTGGTAATCAACCCCTCACGACTGTTAATCGCCGGAATATACAGTACCGGCACACCGGACTGGTTGAGCACATCCACCACTTCCGGCGGGCCAATATCCTCTGATGCAATGATAAGATCAGGGTGCAGCGCCAGCACGCCTTCGGCTGACAAACTGCGCCGATAGCCGACATTGGTTTTATTGGCCGTATCTGCGGGATATTTGCTGCTGCGGTCAAGCGCAACAATCTTATCGCTGCTGCCAAGCGCATAGACGATCTCGGTCACATCCGGCCCCAGAGTGATGATACGCTGCGCGGTTCCCTGAGCCTGAGCGCTATAGCAGAACCCGAACAGCAAAATAAACAGCGCATTTCTAAGCAAGATTTTTACGCTAAACCGCCGTTTACCGGGATTATTTTCCACCTTTGTGTACAAATGTCTGTTCCGCATAATTAAAGTTGACTCTGTTTATCATGATTTATATAGCCCTATTAAACATGAGTTAACGAGTCAACTTAATGCAAGCCTGCAGCATGAATTTTTCTCCCGCTGCGCACCGGCCGCATATTCGGGGGTCATATGAATATCTCGCAAAAATCCGCTTTTCGTTTGATGAGCACAACGGTGCTTAGCACTTTAGGACTGCTGGCTTTGGCCGCCTCTCCTGCGCAAGCGCAAACCAAACCTGTCAAAACCGAACAACAGGCAGCAACACAAACCAGCGCGGATAAAACCAAACAACAAGTGCTGGAACTCGATACCATCACCATCTCCCCGCTTAGCAATGATCAGGCAGTGATTGATGCCATTGCTTCGACAAGTCTGATTTCCCGTCAGCAAATCGACCGTATTCAGCCGGTGACCGCCGCCGATATTTTCCGTTTCACACCGGGTGTTCATGCATCCTTGAACGGCGATGATCCCGCCACTTCAATCAATATTCGCGGCCTGCAGCAGTCCGGCCGTGTGGCTGTAACACTGGATGGCGCGAGACAGGACTACTGGCGCGTTGGCCACGGCTCCGGCTCTTTCTATATCGAGCCGGAACTGCTCAAACAGGTAACAGTCATCCGCGGCCCCGTTTCCAACATCTATGGCTCCGGCGCGATTGGCGGTGTGGTTGCCTTTGAAACCAAAGATGCCCGCGATTTCCTCGATGACGGCGAAACATGGGCTTTGAGTGAAAAGCTGCGCTATGAAAGCAATGGCAAAGGCTTCCTCACCAGCACCACCGGCGCTTATCGCTTTAATGATAATATCGATATCATCGGCAATCTGAACTACCGCGACAGTGATGAATATAAGAACGGCGACGGTGATTATGTGCGCTGGACGGGTGAAAAAGCCATCAGCGGCATGGGTAAAGTTACCATGCGTCCGGCAGAAGGCCATGAACTGAAATTCGGCATCTCCCGCCAGAAATACGAAGACATTATCACCGCCAGCAGCGGCTCGGCCTCCCCGACCCTATCCCGTTTCGATGCCGATACCATTGTGAGCACCTATACGGGCAGCTATACCTACCGGCCGGATGACAACCCGTTCTGGGATCTCTCGGTCAATGCCTATCACTCTTCGACTGAGAATGATCAGTATCAGGTCTGGCCACTGAAAAGCCTTGGCAATACCCGTTATTATGATGTTTCGACCTCCGGTTTCCGTGCGCATAACAGCTCACGCTTTGAAACAGAGGCTCTGAAACATACCGTCACTTACGGTTTGGATTATTATAAGCTGCGTGGTCGCTCCGATACCGATAATTTCGGCAATGGTGAGCAGCAAGCCTATGGCGGCTTTGTGCAATGGCAGGGCGAATATCAGAAATGGCTCGAGCTGATCGGTGCTGTACGCTATGACGGCTATAAACTCGACGGCACCAGCAAAGTTACGCCGACCAATCCGTCACAGGATGTCAGCCTCGATGGCAACCGCGTTTCACCGCGCCTGAGTGTCGGCATCACACCGATCGAAGGCATCCAGTTTTACGGCCTGTATGCACAGGGTTACCGTGTACCGCATATGCAGGATGTGTTCCGTCAAAACGGCGCACATGGCTCCGGCTATGAACCGAACCTGTTCCTGAAACCGGAAGTTGCGACCACCTATGAAGTGGGGATTAATCTGCGACAGGAAAATCTGATCGAGGCCGGAGATCAGCTGCGTACCAAGCTGAATATCTTCCATACCGATGTGAAAGATTACATCAACACCGTTAAAATCGACAAGTACACCACATCCGAGAATGTCGGCACTGCCCGTCTGCGCGGTGTGGAACTGGAAGGCACCTATGACACATGGTGGGGCTATGTGAACCTCGCCGCCTCCTATACCGACGCGGAAATGAAAGATGGTATCTACAAGGGTGAATCGCTCAGCAGTACACCTTTGCATAATTTCAGCGCAGCTCTTGGCCTGAAGGCACTGGAAGACAAGCTTGTATATGGTGTTGAATATCAGAGTGTTGGCAGAACCACCCGCGCGACTAGCACGAGTGTAATGGTCTATCCGCGCACCGATCTGGTCAATCTCTTTGCCAATTGGCAGGTCACAGACAATGTGAAACTCGACTTCGGCGTCGATAACCTCTTCAACAAAGACTATACGGATGCCCAGACCGGCTGGGCAACCAATACAGACATTGAACAAGGCAAAGGCCGCACTTTCAAAGTCGCCATTACCGGACGTTTCGGCGGCTAAAGCGCCCAAATTCTCCAGTCTGACAGGCGGCATTTTGCTGCCTGTCTTTTTTATTTGCAGGCTCAATAATCAAATCGAGAACACCGTGTCACAGCATTCAACCACCTTGCATAGCTATGCCAATATCCGCCTCAATAATGGTGCTGCTTATCTGCCGCCAATCATCGACCGGCTGAACTCCTATGACGCGCATTATGATGTGCAGGAAGAGCAGCATGCGTTTCATTATAGTTTCGGCCAGATCGAGCTGAAATCACGTGCTGACGGCTATCTGGTATCACTCCGCGCATCCGAAGATGTCGGTTTGAGCCGGCTGAAAGACCTCGCCGCTGTTGCTATCAAGCTCTACACCAAGGAAGAAGCACCGGAAATTCTCTGGGAAGGCGATCAGGCCGGTGAGCAGCCTTTGCCGCAATTCCGGCAGATGATGGTTGTGTCAGCGCATCACTACACCCCGCATATGCTGCGTGTCCGTTTCAGTGGTGAAGACCTCACGCGCTTCTCCCTGTTTGGCGCCATGCATGTGCGTCTGCTCTTACCGACAGAGGATGTACCGCAACCTGTCTGGCCGATTATGGGACCGAATGGCCTGCCTTTCTGGCCGGATGAAGCTCGTCGCCCTGCCGCCCGCGCTTACACCATTCGCAATCTCAATATTGCACAGGGCTGGATGGAGATTGACTTCTATATCCATGAAACTGAAGGACTGGCCTGCCAGTGGGCAAAACAGGCCAAAGCCGGTGATAAGGTTGGCCTGATGGGGCCTGTTGGCCGCCCGCTACGTCAAGCCAAACAATATCTGATTGGCACCGATGCCACCGGCCTGCCCGCTGTCGGGCGGATGCTGGAAGAGTTTGCACCGGATGTTACCGGCCATGTGCTGATTGCTGTTGATAGCCAAGCCGATATTCAACCGCTGGCGCATCCCGAAGGTGTAACGATTGAGTGGATCGTGAGTGCCGACCAGCAGGCTGCGATGACAGAACTGACTGACAGACTCTGCGCCCTGCCTTGGCCGGAAGGTGATGACAGTTTCGGCTGGTTTGCCGCAGAAGCAGACTATGCGAAAATCATGCGCGATTTTTGGCGCAAGCAATTGGGTAAATCCCGCGATCAAACGCTCGTCGCGGGATATTGGCAGAAGGATTCAACCGGCTTTATGGCCGGTTGATCGTCGTTTACTGTAGTGGCCACCAGAACATCAGCACCGGCACGGCCACCAGAATGATGATAAAGGACAAAGGCAAGCCAAGGCGCGGATAATCGCTGAAGCGATATCCGCCAGGCCCCATCACCAGCGTATTACACTGGTGCCCGATCGGAGAAAGAAAATCACAACCGGCGCCAATCGCCACTGCCATCAAAAAAGCTTCCGGTTTAAAACCAAGACCGGCAGCAAAACTGGTGGCAATCGGCGCCATAACCAGCACCGTTGCCGCATTATTAAGGAAGGGCGTTACCGCCATTGCTGTAATCAGCATCAGCGCCAATGCACCCGCTGGTGGCATTTGCTGTGCAAAAATTGTCAGCCATTGGGCGATCACATCGGTAGCGCCTGTCGTTCGCAGCGCGTCACTCACCGGAATAAGGGCGGCCAGCATCACGAGGATGGGGCCATCCACGGAGGAATAGACCTCGCTCACTGGTATGGCACGAAACACCACCATCGCCACGGCTGCCGCGAAAAATGCAATCGAGACCGGCAACAATCCTAAAGCGGTTGCGGCAATCGCCACCAGCAGGATCGACAGCGGGATCAACCCACGCCGCACACTGCCGAGCAGAATGGTACGCCGTGCCAATGGCAGGCAGCCCAGTTCGCGCAATAATGGCGGCAACACGCCCTGTCGTCCCTGCAACACCACCACATCGCCCTGATGCAGCACAACCTCACGCAGACGCTCGCTGATACGCTCCCCTTGCCGGCTCACGGCCAGCAGGTTCACGTCATAATTCTCATAAAGATTAAGCCCGCGGGCAGATGTTCCGATCAGCGCCGAGTTTTTGCCGATCACCGCTTCAACCGCTTCAATCTCAGCAGAACCGGAGTTTTCCGAAGGCACACGATCTTCCGTCAGCTTGAGTTTGCCATTGCTGACAATGGCATCCAGCGCTTTCGGGTCACCTTCCAGAAGGATAACATCGCCCTCAGCAATCACCGTATCCGGCAATGGTGCCACACGTTTGGTATCGCGCAGAATTGATGTGACCATAGCACTGCCTTCGGCAGGCTTCATCAGATCAGTCACTTTTTTGCCGATGACCGTTGCGCCTTTCGGCACACGCGCCTCAGAGACATAATTGCGGATTTCAATCGCCTCATCGACGCTGACATTCTCGCGCTTACGCTCCGGCACCAGCTTATAAAACAGGGTCAGATAGATAATACCGACAACAGCCAGCGTAGCGCCGACCGGCGTAAAATCGAACATGGTAAAGCTCTCACCCACCATTTCCGCACGCACGCGGGAAACGACAATATTAGGCGATGTACCGACCTGCGTCATCAATCCGCCTAGCAGCGCACCAAAAGCCATCGGCATCAAAAACACGGACGGCGAGACATTGGAGCGGCGGGCAAATTGCATCGCAACCGGAATCATAATTGCCAATGCCCCGACATTTTTCACGAAAGCAGACAGCACTGTCACCACGGCAACCAGCAGCAGCATCTGTAACCGCACCGCATTAAGATGCGGTACAAAGCGCTGCACAGCAGCCTCCATCAGGCCGGAACGGGCAACACCTGCACTCACAACCAGCGCACTGCCAACAATGATAACGATATCATCGGCAAAGCCGGTAAAGGCCTTATCATAAGGCACCAGTCCAAGCCCGACAGCAATCAGCAGGAAGCACAGAGCAACAACATCGTAGCGAAAACGCCCCCAAACAAAGACCACCATCATGACAGCGATAACCGCCAGTGCCAGTATCTGTTGCAAGGTCATACGGCGTGTCCTCCCTGTAGATCCCTGAATACCTACAGCATAATTCTTTAAACTTAAATCAGCTTAAAGTAAAATTATGCTGTAAATATAATGTGTTAGAGCGACCTTGTGTAGCGTCCAAGAGGGCGCACGGCGCTCTAAACAGCATAGAAGAATCGCATTGGTCTGTTACTTACATTTTATACAGCAGACAGAGCATTTTTCGTTCATCGAATTAAAAAGAAAAAAGGCGGCATCAAAGCCGCCTTTCTTAAAACAATGATGAGAATAAAATTCCGATAACCCAACGCGTCAATATCGCTTCAGGTTCCCCGCGATTTTAAATAACAGAAACAACCCATGCTACGATCTGACGGGTGACATCGTTGAAACCGGCATCCAAAGCACGGATATAGGCTTTGTTGCCTGCACCGCTTACTGGTGCCGTTGAGGTAAAGACGCGCGTTGCACGAACTTCGCCTGTTTTGTCATTCAGCACACGCACGGCCAGTTCAATACGGGCAGTTTGCGGCGAGGACGATGCATTAATACCAAAATCACGCAAATCCGCCTGAACCTGATAATTAATCGCCAGACCATCCCCCGGACGACCGACACCACCAACCGCATTGCTGTTTTCAAAAGCCTGCACCAGACGCGCCTGTACCAGATTGGTCAGACGGTCGCCCCATTGAGCGCCTTTGAGATAGGTGATCGAGCCCGGAGCATCATGAATAACGATATTCTCGCTATCCAGTGCTTTAAGCGCAGCCGGTGTCGGCACCAAAATCTGCACATTCTTACGCTTCTGCGCCACCTGTACCTGTGTGGTACTGAGGCTGAATGTATCCAGTGGTGTGCTTGAAGCACAACCGGCCAGCAATGCTGTGACGCCAAGAACCGCCAGCTTGTAATTCAGAATAGATTTCAGCATTAGTGGCGTTTCCTTCCGTCATATTGCGGTACGGTGCCTGAACCGCCAAAAATTATGCGCTGCGGATCACGTTCAAGATCGGAAATAGCCTGTTCAATGCGCAGCAATGAACGGCGGCTATCAACAACAACCGACTGCACATCGCTCAGGCCTTTGCCGGAAAAGCGTGACAGATTCTCGGCAATTGGTGCCAGACGCTTGTCTAAATTATCCGATGTTTTCTGAATAGATGAGAGTGTTGCCTTTGCCTGTGCAACAACGCCGTCGCGATCATCCGGCGACAACATCTTATCAACCTTAGCCATAATGCCGTCCACGCGCTTGGAAGCTTCGTTCAGGCGCTGCATCATTTCGCGCGCTTCCTGAATGGTTTTCTGCACATCAGCGGCATTATCGCCGATCGCGCTGATAACATCCGCATTTTTAGCCAGAGCATCGGTAAAGGTCTTGGCATTATTGACCGTATCTGTCAGCGGACCGCGGGCATCATTGACAAAGCCCTCCAACCCACCAAGCACACGCTCAGTGCGGCCAAAAATATCCTTCGCCGTCGCCATCAAATCAGTGAAAATCGACGGATCAGCATTGATACGCGCAACATAGCCACCTTTTTCCGCTTCTTCCATCAGGTTCGGTTCCATCAGGCTGCCGCCTTTAAGCTCAACGAAACTGATACCTGTCAGCCCCTGTGAAGACAATTCAGCTTTGGTCGAGCGGGTAATCGGCGTGGTGCGGTTCACTTCAGATTGCACAATGACCATATTCGGATTGAGCGGATCGAGGAACATCTGGCGCACGTCACCAACCTTAATACCGTTGAACAGCACCTGACTGCCCTTGGACAGGCCGGTGACCGAACCCGGAATACGGATTTCCAGCGGCAGCGTATCGCTACCATCGCCGAAACGCGCAGCCCAATACACGAAACCAAAGGCAGATAGTGTCACAACAAGTGTGAAAATACCGACCAGAACATAATTGGCTTTTGTTTCCATTACTGTTTCGTTTCCGTATCTTGTTTTGTGCCTTGGTCCGTATGGGAGCCTTTAATTTCAGTCATGCCGTCGTCAGTTGCCTTACTCGGCTGTGAAGATCCCATACGCCTGCGATTAGCCGCATTTTTATCAATCTGCCGCGCACGCTTACCATTGAAATAAGTCTGTACCCAAGGGTCATCGCATTTCAGTAATTCTTCGACAGTACCGTCAACCAGTACTTTCTTTTGCCCTAATACAGCAATTCGATCACAAATTGCAAAAAGACTATCAAGATCATGGGTTACCATATAAACGGTCAGCCCCATCGTATCGCGCAAATTGGCAATCAGATCATCAAAATCTGCCGCGCCGATCGGATCAAGCCCCGATGTCGGCTCATCCAGAAATACAACCTCGGGGTCAAGCGCCAGCGCACGCGCCAAAGCCGCACGCTTAATCATACCGCCGGACAATTCAGACGGATATTTCTCTGCCGTATCCGGCTTCAACCCGACCAGATCGATTTTCAGCCGCGCCAGTTCATTCATCAGCTTCGGTGGCAGATCGAGATATTCCCGCATCGGCACCTGAATATTCTCCAGAACGGTCAGCGAGGAAAATAATGCCCCCTGCTGAAACAGCACGCCCATGCGCATATCAATGGCCATGCGCTGGCGTTCATTGACCTTATCAACATCCTGCCCGAAAATATCAATCAGGCCGGATTTCTTCTGTGTCAGCCCGAGAATAGTACGCATCAGAACGGATTTACCGGAACCGGACGGACCAATAAAACCCAGCACTTCGCCGCGCCGGATATCCAGATCCAGCTTGTCCAAAATTACATTCTGGCCAAAAGCAACCCTGACATCACGCACAGAAATCACGGCGTCTGATGCCGCGTCTGTAGTCTCGTGCTGTAATGTCTGACGGTTATCCTGAGAGCTCATATTCATCCGTTATTGTTCTGATCTTTTTTAGAGCGCCGTGCGCCCTCTTGGGCGCTACACAAGGTCGCTCGAACACTTTATATTTACAGTATAATTCCGAAAACTCTTTCACACTTTTTGGGCTGCGCTTTAAAACTCGATTGCCGCATAGAAAATCGCAAACAATCCATCCACGACAATCACAACGAAAATAGATTTCACCACCGATGACGTCACCCGACGACCAAGTGATTCCGCGCTGCCCTTAACCTTCATGCCTTCAACCGAAGCCATAATACCGATAATCATCGCCATAAACGGCGCCTTGATAAGGCCTGCAAGATAGGTTGAAGTCACAATCGCGTCACGCAGGCGGCTCAGAAAGGCTTCCGGCGGAATACCCGAATAGCTCCATGCGACAAAACCGGCACCGGCCAGCGCTGCCAGATCGGCAACAATAGTCAGCATCGGCAGAATGATAACCAGTGCCACCAAACGCGGAAACACCAGAACGCCAACCGGATTAAGCCCGATCACCGTCAGTGCATCGGTTTCCTCGCGCATTTTCATTGAGCCGATTTCAGCCGTAATCGCACTGCCGGAACGCCCTGCGATCATAATCGCGGTGAGCAGCACCCCGATTTCACGCAGCACCAGAATACCAACCAGATCGACCACAAAGATTTCCGCGCCGAAATAGCGCAGCTGAAACGCGCCCTGCTGGGCAATAATCGCGCCGATAATCGTGGACATCAGCAGCACGACCGGAATCGCACCAACGCCCATCCGGTCAATCTGATTGACAATCGCCGCATAGCCAATGCCATTACCGCGACCGGATTTCATCTGTGAACCGCGGATTGTCGCGCCAAGAATATGCATCGACATCAGAAAATCGTCGCGTGCCGCATACATCAGCCGGCCAAGCTTATCGAGGAGTGAAATCACGAAAAACGGACGCTGCGGCTTTTCCGGCACCTGATAGCGCTCAACAGCAGCGCCAACCTCTTCCAGCAATGGTGTCCAGCTCGAACGAATATTCTCAATATGCACGCTGACCTGCTGCTTGCTCAGCGCCACACGCAGGCGCTCGATTAGCCAGGCTCCGGCAGTATCGAGACCGGATATGCCGCCCATATCCAGTTTCACAACCTTTAACGGCAGTTTTTCAGCAAGACCGCTTTCCAGCTTACGCATCTGATTATCAACGCGTGCGACCGTCAGCGAAGTCCAGTGACCGGATAAAGTGACAATAGTCCCTGCATCATCAGGCACCACATTTATTTCCGGTGCGGATGCTGGGTTACTACTTGTTTTACCCTTTTTATCGGTCAACATGCATTATCCAAAACTTGATCCAAAACTTGAGTCTTTATGGTGATAACCGGCTCAAAACTGCGCCGGACTATTTCCATCTCTAAAGCAACATATTCACATCTATCAGCTCTCTGATAAACCCGAACGTCTGTATCATATAGTCCCACAGCGGTTCCAGATAAGACTGAAACGTTAAAACCGCTGTATCTATTTGTTTTTACGCATTATCCAGTGCCAAAACCGCTTCGCACTTTTGCTGGAAATGCTATAAATGCATCATTACAGACGTAAAATTCTATAATTACGGACAGCACCAATGCAATATAATCTTAATCTGCTTATTGAGCGCTACCCGATTGCAGGCAAATTTACAATCTCACGCGGCTCCAAAACTGAAGCTGTTATCGTAGTGTGTGAATTGAGTGACGGTATACACGCTGGTCATGGCGAATGTGTGCCCTATGCCCGCTACGGAGAAAGCATCGAATCAGTTAGCGAACAAATCCGTGCTGTTGAGCCTTTATTGAAGGCCGGTGGTTCGGCAGAAGCACTGCGTCTCAAATTGCAGACTGCAATGCCGGCCGGTGCAGCGCGCAATGCCGTAGATTGCGCTTTGTGGGATTTGCAGGCCAAGCAATCCGGCACCACGGCTGCGGCGTTGCTCAATCTAACCCCGCGCCCGCTGATTACCGCCATCACCGTTTCCATTGATACGCCGGAAGCTATGGCCGCAGCCACCGCCAAACTGGCTCATCATCCGCTGATTAAAGTCAAAATCGGCGGCGAGAATGATGCAGACCGTATTCGCGCCGTGCGTGCTGCTGCACCAAAGGCGCAAATCATTCTGGATGCTAATGAAGGCTGGAATCCAGATAATTTTGCCGGAAATATCGGTGTTGCAGCAGAATGCAACATTGCGTTGATCGAGCAGCCACTGCCATCATCCGATGACAGTTATCTGTTGCAGGCTAATCGCCCTGTACCTGTCTGCGCGGATGAAAGCGCCCATACATCGGAAGGTCTGGAAAAGCTGAAAGACCGCTATGATGCAGTGAATATCAAGCTGGATAAAACCGGCGGTCTGACGGAAGCGCTGATTATGCGCGACAAAGCCCGTTCGCTTGGCCTTCAGGTGATGGTGGGCTGTATGGTCGGCTCGTCGCTGGCGATGGCACCGGCTCTGATGGTGGCGCAGGATGCCGATTTCGTTGATCTCGACGGTCCGCTCCTCTTGACCAAAGATCGTGAACCTGCATTGCATTATGACGGCACAACTGTTTCTCCGCCGCTCCCTGAATTGTGGGGTTAACTGACTTTAAGTTAAGCGCGATTTTGTTAAAGTGAGACATAATCGCGCGACCTTTTTCAGCAACAAGCCGCAAAACCGTATTTTTTTGATTTTTACATCAATGAATGAGCAGTCTGTGATTTGTAACTTACTCAATTATCCCATATACGACCTTATTCCACCTAAATGGTACAGCTTGTCCGAAGCGCCTCCCTTTGTGACAAATGTGCCAAAGTGTTTTGGTATAACGCAGTTTCGGACGGATCGCAGCGGACTATAAAATCAGCCATGAAACTGATTTTGCCGCTCCCACGATTGTATCGTTCTTGAAATTGCTTTGCTGTCACGGGGATGGCTGCCCCAATCGTCTGACTGGACAATTATTATATGACAAAAAATTCATCCAACGACGCCAATAAAACCGGCACTGAACAGGTCGCCGGTACAGAGCGCAAATTTTCTGATTTTGATGAAGCGGCACTGTTTTATCACCGCTCGCCAAAGCCGGGTAAGCTGGAAATTCAGCCGACAAAAACGCTTGGCAACCAGCGCGATCTGGCGCTTGCCTATTCCCCGGGTGTTGCCGCGCCTTGCCTTGCTATTCAGGATAATCCGGCACTGGCTGCCGATTACACTGCACGTGCCAATCTGGTTGCAGTAATCTCCAACGGTACAGCCGTTCTCGGCCTTGGCAATATCGGCCCGCTGGCTTCCAAGCCGGTGATGGAAGGTAAAGCCGTTCTGTTCAAGAAATTTGCCGATATTGATGTTTTCGATATTGAAGTTGATACGCTCGAAGTTAACCGCATGGTTGATGTGGTCTCGGCACTGGAGCCGACCTTCGGTGGTATCAATCTGGAAGATATCAAGGCACCTGAATGTTTTGAAGTTGAAGAACAGCTTCGTGCTAAAATGAACATTCCGGTTTTCCACGACGATCAGCATGGGACTGCTATTATCGTGGCAGCTGCGGTTCTGAACGGTCTGGAACTGGCAGGTAAAGACATTACCAAAGCCAAATTTGCCGTTTCCGGTGCCGGCGCGGCAGCGCTTGCCTGCCTTAACCTGCTTGTAAGCCTCGGTGCACAGCAGAAGAATATCTGGGTCAACGATCTGGAAGGCGTTGTCTATAAAGGCCGTAACGAGCTGATGGATCGCTGGAAAGAGGTCTATGCTCAGGATACTGATGCCCGCACTCTGAATGACATTATTTCAGATGCAGATGTGTTCCTCGGCGTATCAGCCGCAGGTGTGTTGAAGCCGGAAATGGTTGCCAAAATGGCACCAACACCGCTGATTATGGCTCTGGCTAATCCTAAGCCGGAAATCATGCCGGAAGAAGCCCGCGCTGTGCGTGAAGATGCGATTATCTGCACCGGCCGCTCGGACTATCCGAACCAGGTCAACAATGTTCTCTGCTTCCCGTATATCTTCCGTGGTGCGCTGGATGTTGGTGCAACAGCCATTAATGAAGAAATGAAAATGGCTGCGGTGAAGGCAATTGCTGCCCTCGCCCGTGAAGAAGTGTCCGATGTGGCCGCTCGTGCCTATTCCGGCGATACACCGGTTTTTGGTGCCAATTATGTGATTCCGTCGCCGTTTGATCCGCGTCTGATCCTGCGTATTGCGCCAGCTGTTGCACAGGCAGCAATGGATACCGGTGTGGCAGCCCGTCCGATTGAGGATATGGAAGCCTATATTGAGCGTCTCAACCGCTTTGTATTCCGCTCCGGTATGATTATGAAGCCGGTCTTTGCGGCAGCCCGCCGTTCCACCGACAAAAAACGCGTTATCTATGCCAATGGTGAAGATGAGCGTGTTCTGCGTGCTGCACAGGTTGTGCTGGAAGAAGGCATCGCAATCCCGACACTGATCGGTCGCCCGAATGTGATTGAGACCCGTCTCAAGCGCTACGGACTGCGGATTAAAGCTGGTGTTGATTTCAGCATCATCAACCCGGAAGATGATCCGCGCTACCGCGATTATGTTGATCTGATGCATAAGCTGACAGGCCGTCAGGGCATGACACCGGAAGCAGCGCGTTCGATCGTTCGCACCAACCCAACCGTCATTGCGGCACTGGCCATTGTGCGCGACGAAGCCGATGCGATGATCTGCGGCTTGGAAGGTCGTTTTGAACGTCATTTGACACTGGTTAAACAGATTCTTGGTATTCAGCCCGGTCTGCATGATCTGTCCACGCTCAGCCTGCTGATTTCTTCCCGCAGCACGCTGTTCTTCACGGATACTTACGTGAATATCGACCCGAGCGCCGAAGAAATTGCCGAGATGACCATTCTTGCGGCAAAAGAAATCCGTCGCTTTGGTATCGAGCCAAAAGCTGCCCTGCTGTCGCATTCGAATTTTGGTTCGCGCGATTCTAAGAGCGCTGCCAAAATGCGTCAGGCCTGCGCTATTCTGCAGGAACGTGCACCGGATCTGGAAGTCGATGGTGAAATGCATGGTGATGCGGCTCTGTCGCAGTTCCAGCGTGACCGCGTATTCCCGAACTCCCGCCTGAAAGGCGAAGCCAATTTGCTGGTCTTCCCTAATCTGGATGCCGCGAATATCACCATGAACGTGTTGAAGACCGTGACCGATGCTCTGCATGTCGGCCCGATCCTGCTTGGTGCAGCCCGTCCTGCGCATATTCTCACACCATCGGTTACATCGCGCGGTATTGTGAATATGACAGCACTGGCCGTTGTTGAGGCTTCACAGCGCACACCAGCATAATTCAGCGCTACAAATAAAAAAACGCCGCGTAGTTTAGAAAACTACGCGGCGTTTTTTGTTACTAATAACTTCTGCCTTCAAAACATCAAATAATGGGTGTAATTTCTAATTATTATTATAAATCAATAATTTACAAGTCATTTACCATAGTCATACATACTCATTTCATCGTTATTTTATGACTTTTGAGCGGAGTATTTCATGTTTTTATATGTTTATTTCAAAGCACTTTATTCTTATATTTTTCGCCGTAAAACGACCTTACTCACCACCTGCCTTGTCACATTAGGTATCCCTGTTCATGCACAAAACATGGATACCAGCCGTTTCTGTCGAGCCTATGAGCAGGAATTACGTTCGATTGATTATCAAACCAGCATGACAATGCGCCAAGCCAAGCGCTTTCAGCAACTCAGTCAGATGCAGCAACAGGCAAAGACTGATGCCTCTCGTTATGGTTGCACAGGGCGGAATTTCGGCAACCGACCTGTTTCTGAAGAATGTCGCTATATTCTCTCCGCTCAGCCCCGTATCGAAACGGCATTGCGGCAGATACATATGCAGGCAGCAACACCTCAGCAAAGACGTATGCGGCAGGCCGTCTATACGGATATGCGCCATGCTGACTGCCGTGATCCGCGAAGCCTTGAGCAACTTATAAAAGAAAACCGGCCTTTGATTACCAGTCGCAAACGCAACCCGCAGAGCTACAAAAAACCCAAACCGGTACAACAGGCACTTGTGATTGAGACTATATCAAAAACAGAAACGGAATTTGTGCCTGTCAAAGCCACGGCCAGCGTTGGAAAATCGGTATTTTCCATTCCTGCAGTACCGGATATGAAGCACACAAAAGCGGCGGAGATATCCCCGCCGCCCATTTCAAAAGCTGTCGATTATGTGCCGGATCCAAATGTCAGGCGCGTCGGGCCAGCGTATTTTCCCGCCCAATAAGCGGTAGCAGATCGGCCAATTCAGGACCGGAGCTAACACCGGTCAGTGCCAAACGCAAAGGCATGAACAATGTTTTGCCTTTGCGGCCGGTTGCAGCCTTCACGGCCTCTGTCCAGACTTTCCAGATATCATTGCCCCAAGGGGCATCAGGCAGCAGATCAAACGCCTGCGCAATGAAATCCTTGTCTTCATCAGCCACGGCATTATTGAAAGGCTCGGTGCGGTTGACCACCTCCCACCACAGCGCAGCATCTTTAACGTGGTCAATATTACCACGCACCGCCGCCCAGAAGGCTTCAGCTTTATCACCAGTGATGCCAAGCGCAGCAAGACGCATTTCTACATCAGCAAATTCCAGATGATGGATCAAAGCGCGGTTAAGACCAGTCAGATCAGCCGGATCAAATTTGGCATTGGATTTTGAAGCATGGGACGGCTCATAACGCGCCGCCAGCTCTGCCATTGTCGCAACAGGCTCAATATTGTCTGATGTGCCGGTCAGCACAGCCAATGAGGCCACGGCCATCGGCTCCACACCTGCTTCACGCAATGACCCCACGGACAAGGCGCCGGAGCGCTTGGACAGGCCCTCACCGCTTGTTGTGGTGAGCAAGTTGTGGTGGCCGAATGTCGGCACCACATCACTCAAGGCACGGAAAATCGCGATCTGTGCGCCGGTATTGGTGACATGGTCATCGCCACGGATAATATGAGTAATACCCATATCAATATCATCCACCACCGATGGCAGTGTATAGAGATAGGTGCCGTCTTCACGCACCAGCACCGGATCAGACATCGAGGCCAGATCAACCGTCTGTGGCCCGCGTACCAGATCATCCCAATGAACTTCGGTGCGTTCGGTTTCAAACGGCGTTGCTTTGAAGTTTGGCAGCAGAAAACGCCAATGCGCTTTACGGCCTTCTGCCTCAAAAGCCGCCTTTTGCTCATCGGTCAGCTTTAATGCATCACGGCCATAGACCGGCGGTAGTTTGCGTGTCAGGCGCATTTTACGGCGCAGATCTAGCTCTTCGGCTGTTTCATAGCAGGCATAGAGCAGACCGGCTGATTTCAGCTTTTCAACAGCCGCATCATAGACCGCAAAACGCTTTGACTGATATTCCACACGGGATGGCTTGATGCCCAGCCAGTCGATATCACGGGCAATCGCTTCCGCATATTCAGTTTTGGAGCGCTCCACATCCGTATCGTCGTAACGCAGGATGAATTGCCCCTTGTTCTTCAGCGCAAACAACCAGTTATAAAGCGCCGGACGAGCATTACCAATATGGATATAGCCGGTCGGAGATGGTGCAAAACGAACGATTACAGTCATAATTTTCTTCTTCTAAGTTTTTTTAATGCCGGTCGCGGAAGCGGTTGGTAATTGGATAACGGCGATCGCGGCCAAAATTCTTGGTGGTAATCTTCACACCCGGAGCAGATTGCCGGCGCTTATATTCAGCGATGTAAAGCAGGTGTTCTACACGCTCAACCACAGCACGTTCAAAACCCATCCCCACAATTTCTTCAACGCTTTTTTCATGCTCGACCAGCGCCTCTAAAACAGCATCCAGCACCGGATATGGGGGCAGTGAATCCTGATCGGTTTGATTGTCACGCAATTCCGCACTAGGTGCTTTGTCGATGATATTCTGCGGCACGACCTCGCCTTCAGGCCCCATAGCTCCTTCCGGCAGATAATGGTTGCGCCAGTCAGCCAGCGCATAGACCTGCATCTTGTAAAGATCTTTGATGGGATTGAAGCCGCCATTCATATCGCCATAGAGCGTGGCATAACCGACAGCCATTTCCGATTTATTGCCGGTGGTTACAACCATGGAGCCGAACTTGTTGGAAATCGCCATCAGAATAACGCCACGGGCACGGCTTTGAAGATTTTCTTCCGTTACACCACTCTCTGTACCCGCAAACATCGGCTCAAGCACATTGAGGAAGCCCTCAACAGGCTCTGCAATCGACACAATGTCATAACGGCAGCCAAGCGCCTCGGCACAATCCTTCGCATCTTTCAGCGAGATATCAGAGGTATAGCGATAAGGCAGCATCACCGTATGCACACGGTCTTTACCAAGGGCATCGACAGCCAGCGCGGCACAAATCGCTGAGTCCAAACCGCCGGACAGACCAAGCACAACGCTTTTGAAACCGTTTTTATTCACATAATCGCGCAGGCCATGCATACAAGCGAGATAATCGGCCTCCTCACCTTCCGGCAGCCAGGTACGGTCGCCGTCGGCACAAGACCAGCCATCCTCGCCACGTGTCCAGTCGGTCATAGACACCAGCTCTTCAAATTGCGGCAATTGCACCGCCAGATGATGATTGGCATTGATGACAAAAGAACCGCCATCGAACAGCAATTCGTCCTGCCCGCCGGTCTGGTTGGCATAGACCAGCGGCAAACCGGTCTCAACAACCTGACGCACAGCCACCTGATGACGCACTTCCATCTTGGAACGATGATAAGGGGAACCATTCGGCACCAGCAGAATTTCTGCACCGCTTTCAGCCAGCGTTTCGCACACGCCAAGCTCGCCCCAGATATCCTCACAAACCGGAATACCTAAGCGCACACCACGAAAATTCACGGGCCCCGGCATAGCGCCAGCCTGAAAATTGCGCTGCTCGTCAAATTCACCGTAATTTGGCAGATCAACCTTATAGCGCTCGGCAATCACCTTGCCACCATCCAGCACCATCACCGCATTATGCAAGCCGCTTTCACGCTGCAACGGTGAACCGATAATAATACCGGGTCCGCCATCAGCGGTTTCCAGCGCCAGAGCCTGCACGGTCTTTTCGCAAGCTTTTACAAAAGCCGGTTTGGAAACCAGATCTTCCGGTGGATAGCCACAGATAAACAGTTCCGTAAACAGGATCAGGTCAGCTTGCGCATCAGCAGCCGTTTTACGGGCTTCGCGCGCCTTAGCGAGGTTACCTTGCAGATCGCCCATAACCGGATTCAGCTGGGCGATTGCGATACGTAATTTATCGGGAGATGTGGTCAATGTGCTCATGTCACCAGCATTACCGCGACTGCCATTTTCTTGCAATGAGAAACGGGCGCAGACTGTCGAATAGAACTGCGGTTATTCAACGGCATAAAGGACAGTAAGCACCCGTATTTTTAGCCTTTTACCTGCTCATAGGCTTTGAACAGATCGCTCACCAGAATTCCGTTTATCCGCATACCCGTCAGATCAGCATTTCTGATCTCTGCATTTGCTAAGGTAGCGTCAGTTATAACGAGGTTGGACAGATTGGCATCTGAAATGGAAGCTCCTGACAAATTGACATTGTTCAAACGCGCGCCCGAGAGATTAACGTCGTCAAAAACCGCATCACTTAAATTTGTGTCTGTGAATTTGGCCTTGGTCAAAACAGCGTAAAACTGAGCATTTGCAAGGTTTACACCATGAAAATCGGCATCTGACATATCTGCCCGCTCATAGCGAACATTCTGCATCTGCGGCCCGTCAAATTGATGCTCACTCATTATTTTCTCCTCCTGTTGTGCCCCATAACCATTTCATTCTTCACGTTAATTTATATGGCTATATTTAAACAGGAAACATCAGCGTCGGCACATAAGGCCAGAGATGATAAATCCAGACCGCAGCGCATATGATTGAGGCGATCAGCACGGCAAGCGATCCGCAATCTTTAGCAATTTGGATGTCTTTTTTGAAATCACGACTAATTGCATTACAGGTCGCTTCCACAGAAGTGTTGATGATTTCCACCAGCAGCAGAAATACCACTGCGCCGACCAGCAGCAGATAAGAAGCCATGTCTGTCGCCACAAACCAAGCCACAGGCAAAGACACCAGCAGCAAAACCAGCTCCTGTTGTACCGGCTTTTCAAAGCGTGCCAGATGGTTCAGCGCCCGCATAGAGTTGATAAATGCTTTGAATATGCGTTCCATTATGCCCCGCAATAAACCCGTCAAAAGATACAATACGGGCGGGAACCAAGCCCCGCCCGCAATTCATTTTATGCGTTAAAAATTATGCACTTGCCGCAATTTTTTGAGGCTGTGAATCACGTTCTTTTTTAAGAAGTTCTGCCACAAGGAACGCCAGCTCCAGAGCCTGATCCGCATTGAGGCGCGGGTCGCAATGGGTATGGTAACGATCGGACAATTCTTCCGCAGAAATAGCACGTGCACCGCCGGTGCATTCGGTCACATTCTTACCGGTCATTTCGATATGAATACCACCGGCATGGGTGCCTTCAGCCTGATGCACTGCAAAGAAGCTCTGTACTTCTTTCAGAACACGATCAAACGGACGGGTCTTGTAGCCCGCTGCGGTGATGGTGTTGCCATGCATCGGATCGCAAGACCAGACAACCTTACGGCCTTCCTTCCCAACCGCACGGATCAGACGCGGCAGATGATCTTCTACCTTGTCATAACCAAAACGGGCGATCAGGGTCAGGCGACCGGCTTCATTTTCCGGATTCAAGCGGTCAATGAGGCGCAGCAGATCATCGGCATCCAATGACGGGCCGCATTTCATACCAATCGGGTTCTTGATACCACGGCAATATTCAATATGCGCATGGTCAAGCTGACGGGTACGATCACCGATCCACATCATGTGGCCGGATGTGCCATACCAGTCGCCCGAAGTGGAATCCACACGGGTCAGCGCTTCTTCATAGCCAAGCAGCAATGCTTCATGGCTGGTGTAGAAATCGGTTTCACGCAGCGCATGATTGCTGTCTGCAGTAATACCGATAGAGCGCATGAAGTTGATGGTTTCAGAAATACGGTTAGCCAGCGCAATGTAACGCTCGTTCTGCGGGCTGTCAGAGACAAAGCCGAGCGTCCATTTATGCACGTTTTCCAGATTGGCATAGCCACCCTGTGCGAATGCACGCAGCAGGTTGAGCGTTGCCGCAGACTGGCGGTAAACCATTTCCTGACGGTTCGGATCAGGAATGCGCGAGGCTTCATTGAACTCAATACCGTTGATGACATCGCCGCGGTAAGACGGCAATTCCACACCATTGATTGATTCAATATCGCTGGAGCGCGGCTTGGCAAACTGACCGGCAATACGGCCAATTTTAACCACAGGCTGTGAGCCGCCAAAAGTCAGCACAACAGCCATCTGCAGAAATACGCGGAAAAAGTCGCGGATATTGTCCGCGCCATGTTCCGCAAAGCTTTCTGCACAATCGCCACCCTGTAAAAGGAAGGCGCGACCTTCAGCCACTTCGGCCAATTGCTTGGTAAGCTTGCGCGCTTCCCCTGCAAAAACCAAAGGCGGATATGTACGCAGACGAGCCTCGACATCGGCCAAAGCCTGCGCGTCCGGATAAGAAGGCACTTGCTTAATCGGCATGCCTCTCCAGGATTGCGGTGTCCAGTTCTTCGTCATTATAGCACCTGTGTTATTTTCAAACTTTTAGTTAAAGTTTTTTTTCAATATCCCCTGCTGTACCGCACCATTGCGATAACAACCCTGCGTATATAATCCACCCCAAGACAATAAACCAGACGCAAATGCACACGTGCAGGCTCGCGTGTCATTTTTGCCAAAATTCAGAGAGCTTATTGTAATTTTCCAATGAAAAACCGGCGATTTGCACCGCCGGTCTGCCACTCTGTCTTATTTTCAGAGCTAATTATTTAGCCTTCGCGCACGCCATTCACCAGCCTGTAGCTTGGTGTGTACATCGTTACAAACTCTTCCGCTGCGGAAGGGTGCAGTGCCATAGTGCGATCAAAATCATCTTTTGTTGCCGCAGCTTTCAAGGCTACACCGAGCAGCTGTGCCATTTCACCGGCATCAGGGCCGACCACATGGGCGCCCAGCACTTTGCGGCTATCACCATCCACAACAAGCTTGGTCAGCATCTTGTCAAAACGACCGGCCAGCGTGTTGCGCATCGGGCGGAACAATGCGCGATAGATTTCAACATTCGCATATTGCTTGGCGGCCTCTTCTTCCGACATACCGACCGTGCCGATTTCCGGCTGAGAAAAAACTGCGGTCGGAATCAATTCATGGTCAGGACGAACCGGATTGCCCTTAAATGCAGTTTCAAGGAAGCACATAGCCTCATGAATAGCGACCGGTGTCAGCTGAACACGGTTGGTCACATCGCCCACAGCCCAGATATTCTCAATATTGGTGCGGGAGTAGTCGTCAACGATGATCGAGCCGTCATCTGCCTGTTTCACACCGGCATTTTCAAGGCCAAGACCTTTGGTGTTCGGTACACGGCCGATTGCTTGCAATACCTGATCCGCAGCAATCACTTCACCATTGCTGAGGGTCACATTCAGGCGATAATCGCCTTCAGCTTCCGCAACTGCGTCCACTTTGGTTTCCGTAACAATACGGATGCCTTTTTCAATCATAGAATCTGTAACGAGGCGGAATGCATCGCTATCAAAGTTTTTCAAAATCTGCTTACCACGATAGATCAGCGTAGTTTCAACGCCCAGACCATTGAAAATACCGGCAAATTCCACCGCAATATAACCGCCGCCCTGAATGACGATGGATTTCGGCAGTTCCGACAGATCGAAAATCTGATCGGAATTGACGCATAGCTCATGCCCCGGCATGGCATCATCCATAAACGGATGACCACCGGTGGCAATCAGAATGGTTTCAGCTGTCACGGTCTTGCCCGCACCAACCAGCTCAATCGTATGTGCATCTTTGAGCACAGCGCGATGGCGCAGAATCTCAACCTTCGAATTGTCCAGACCTTTGACATAGAAACCTTCAAGGCGGGCAATTTCAGTGACTTTATTGGCAACCAGTTTTGACCAGTCAAAGCTGCTTTCACCTACCGTCCAGCCATAACCGGCAGCATCGTTGAAATGCTCAGGAAACTGGGAGGCATAAACGTAGAGCTTTTTGGGTACGCAACCACGGATCACACAGGTGCCGCCCATGCGATATTCTTCAGCCAGTCCGACTTTCTTTCCCATGCTACCTGCAAGGCGCCCTGCCCGAACACCGCCGGAACCACCGCCGATCACAAACAGGTCATAGTCATAACTGGTCATTTTATTCTCCGAAGTTTTTGATCTGTTTCAGAATATGTTGCTTAGCACATGATTTAACAAGGGCAGTGACTGAAAGCCACAAATCTATAAAAACAAAAAGCCCGGCACAGAGGCCGGGCTTTTTACATAAACTTATAAAGCTTATTCGGCAGCTAGCCGTGGGCTGCACTACTTGCCTTTATTCGGCAGCAGCCGGGGCTGCACTGCCGGCAGCTTTCGACAGAACTTCGCCAACCTGCATCGCCAAATCACGGGCAATACCGTTCTGCCAGACTTCAGCAGCTTTCAGCACTTCACGGGTAACAATCGGACCTTCGGAGATCAGTTTTTTACCGGCTTCAGAAGTGTAGAATGTGCTGATGGATTTCAGCTCATCTTCTGTGAAGGAAGTTGCGTAAACGCGGGCAGCTTCAGTTTCCAGATCGGAACGACGTGCAGCCAGTGCAATCGCTTTATCATCAACGGTTTTGGTGATGATAGCTTCCAGATTCGGATCTTTCTGAATCAACTCAGCCTTCAATGCCTGTGCAGCGCGTGGCAGAATGCCGTCGAACTGTTCGGTAGCGCCGATTGCTGCAATTGCAGCACGCGCAGCAGCCAGATGAGACGTTGAAGCCTCCTGCGCCTGCGCGAAATTGACGCCAGCCAACACTGTGAGCGCCGCGAGTGGCGCAATAAGACGGCGATAGCCAATTGCCTTGGTCATATGGTCAATACTCCGTTTTTTTTGAGTGCATTTCCGGTTTCATTTGGAACAACGGCTATGCGATCTTTTTTTTGTTTCTGACCGTTACCGGACAGATATGAATTTCAGAATTACGAGAGCGGTTTCAGTTAATATTGAACCGTTGAAACCAGTCTGTGTTTTTGTTTCTACGCGCATTTGATTCCGAAAACCGTTTCACACTTTTCGGAGTGCGCTCTACAGTGTTCGGATACCTGAGGTGCCCGCGATAACCGCAGCACGCGCAAGCCCGATAAACAAACCATGCTCAACAACACCAGGAATGGCGAAGAGTGCGTCTGATAATGCTTTTGTATCCGGAATACGGCCAAAAGATGCATCAAGAATATAATGCCCGCCATCAGTCACAAAAATTTCACTGTCCTTCATACGCAGGCTCAACGGTGCTTCCAGACCAAGTTCCTTAATGGCTTTTTCGATCGCAAGCTTGGTTGCGGCAAGGCCAAAACGGTTCACTTCAACCGGCAGCGGGAATCGTCCGAGTGTGTCCACGACTTTTGATTCGTCAGCAATAACGATCATAGCATCAGATGCAGCGGCGACAATTTTCTCGCGCAATAAAGCGCCACCGCCACCTTTAATCAGTGACAGATCACCATCGACTTCATCCGCACCATCAATGGTCAGATCAAGATGCGGGGTTTCTTCCAGCGTTGTCAGCGGCACGCCCAGTTCAGCACACAAAGCAGCAGTCCGCTCGGAGGTTGGCACACCGATGATTTCAAAGCCTTCAGCCACTTTAACAGCCAGCAAACGCACAAATTCTTCCGCTGTGGAACCGGTGCCGATACCAAGCTTCATACCGCTTTTCACATGGGTTAAAGCCTCAGCGGCTGCGGCAATTTTCAACTGACGCGGATCGACCGAACTCATAAATCTGCTTCCCGTAATTTCATCTGCAGGTTTGACTGCAAAACGCTGTAAGCCTTAACAAGTTGATGCAAACTAAGCACAAAAACATCATTAATGCCGCTTATTTCCGCACTGCTGTAGCACGGGCATCACGCGCGGCAAATATATTATTGTTCTCATTTCATCTATTTACTGAAAAAGACTATCAATAAGCGACATTTCAGATAGGTTTTGTAATGATTGCGGCGCATTTTGATGGCCGTTCTATGAAATAATGACAAGTCAAAGGCCAGATATGTCTCACTCCTCCGCCAGCTCCGCAACGCGCCCCGTTATTGTGTTTGATCTCGACGGGACATTGGTCGATACCGCTCCGGATTTGCTCGACAGCCTCAATCATTGCCTGATCGCTGGCGGCCTGACGCCTGCTGATCCTGTTGCCTTACGCAAGTTTGTCGGCTCCGGCGCTAAAGTGATGATTGAACGTGCTTATCAGGCACAAAACCGTCAACTGACCGATACCGATATGCAGAAGCTGTTTGCTTTGTTTATGGAGCATTATAACGGCAATATGCCGGGCAGCTCAGTTTTCTATCCTGGTGTGCTGGCTTGCCTCGACCGGTTGAGCGATGCAGGATATGGCCTTGCTGTCTGCACCAATAAATTTGAAATCAGCGCAAAAACATTGCTCGAAGGCATGGGCGAAGCGCATCGTTTCCTCGCCATTTGTGGTCAGGATACCTTCCCTTACCGCAAACCTGATCCGCGCCATCTGACCGACACGATTGCACAGGCAAAGGGCAATCCGCATCAGGCGATCATGGTCGGTGACAGCCGCGCCGATATTGATGCTGCCAAAGCAGCAGGCATTCCGGTGATTGCCGTCGATTTCGGCTATACTGACCTGCATGTGTCGCATTTTGAACCAAGCCGCATCATTTCACATTATGACGAGTTGACACTGGATATGGTCAGCGACTTGCTGGAAGCGGCAAAACAAGCAGCAGAATAATTTTAGACGAGTTGTGGGGTACTATGACCGGCAAGCAAAATATTCAGGCTACCCAATCTTTTGGCAAAACCATCGATTTTGGTAAAACTGCATCTGATTACCGGAATTTTCGTGCCGGTTTTCCGCCGGAGTTTTTCGATGCCTTAAGCGCGAAAAACTACATCAGCCTTGCCCAGTCAGCACTTGATATTGGCACAGGAACCGGAACGGTTGCCCGTGGCCTCGCACAAAAAGGGCTGACTGTTGCCGGTATTGATCCGGCGCAGGCTTTGCTTGATGAAGCAGCAGAACTGGATAAGGAAGCCGGTGTTCATATCCGCTACAGGACAGGTTCAGCAGAGAACCTGACTGAAGCTGCTGATAGTTTTGATCTTTTAACAGCCGGACAATGCTGGCACTGGTTTGACCGCCCTAAAGCCGCACAAGAAGCAAAACGCGTACTGAAATCCAATGGCCGTATCATCATTGCTCATTTCGACTGGCTGCCCTTTACAGGCAATGTGGTTGAAGCAACCGAACAGCTTATTCTAAAATATAATCCGAAATGGACAATGGTGGCGGCAGCGGAATTTATCCGCAATGGTTGCAGGATTTAGCAGAAGCCGGTTTCACTGCCATTGAAACCTTCTCTTTTGATCTTCCGGTTTATTACAGCCATGAAGCATGGCGCGGGCGTATTCGTGCCAGTGCGGGTGTAAAAGCCAGCCTTTCATCGGAAGAGACGGTTCGTTTTGACAATGAACTCTCTCAAGTTTTACTGAAAGATTTCTCACAAGATCCGCTGGCTATCCCTCATCGGGTTTGGGCTGTCACTGCACTCAATACAAAATAAAAAAAGCGGGAGTAATCCCGCTTTTCTTTTACCTATCCCAGAGGCGCAATGTCGCCTTTGGCCCATTCTGCCCTTGTCTCTTCAAAGAAGTCGTTGAAGCGGCCTGCCTCAATCGCATCGCGGATACCCTGCATCAGATACTGATAATAATGCAGATTGTTCCATGTCAGTAGCATACCGCCCAGCGCTTCATTAGATTTCACCAGATGATGCAGATAGGCACGGCTATACTGGCTCGATGCCGGACAGGTTGACATTTCATCCAGCGGGCGATGATCTTCCGCATGGCGCGCATTACGCAGGTTTACCTTACCGCGACGGGTAAAGGCCAGACCATGACGGCCTGCACGGGTTGGCATCACGCAGTCGAACATATCAATACCGCGCGCAACCGATTTCAGCATATCATCCGGCGTACCAACGCCCATAAGATAGCGTGGCTTTTCCGCCGGCAGGATCGGACAAGTCACATCCAGCATATCCAGCATCACCTGCTGCGGCTCGCCAACGGCCAGACCGCCAACGGCATAGCCTTTGAGATCCATATCCTTCAGAGCCTGTGCGGATTGCTCGCGCAGCTGTACGTTATCGCCGCCCTGCACGATACCGAACATCGCCTTGCCCGGCTGATCGCCGAAAGCCACTTTACAACGCTCAGCCCAGCGAAGAGAAAGCTCCATCGCCTTTTGCATCACGTTGAAAGTCGCAGGCAGTGCGGTACATTCGTCGAGCTGCATCTGGATATCACTGTCCAGTAGCCCCTGAATTTCAATCGAGCGTTCCGGTGACATTTCATAAGCGCGGCCGTCAATATGCGAACGGAAAGTTACGCCCTGCTCAGTCAGCTTGCGTAGCTGCGCGAGCGACATCACCTGAAAACCACCGGAATCGGTGAGGATCGGCCCTTGCCAGCCACCAAATTCATGCAGACCACCTAGACGTGCCACACGCTCGGCACCCGGACGCAGCATCAGATGGTAGGTATTGCCAAGAATGATATCAGCGCCAAGGTCTTTCACCTGATCCATATACATGGCTTTAACGGTGCCCGCGGTGCCAACCGGCATAAAGGCCGGTGTGCGGATGGTGCCGCGCGGCATGGTAATCTCACCGCGACGTGCTTTGCCGTCTGTTGCCAGCACTTTGAATTCAAAATTTTCACTAGTCATATCATAGTCCATTAAGTGCGAAGCGTCAGAAGGCTGGCATCGCCATAGGAATAAAACCGGTATTCATTGCTAATGGCATGGGCATAGGCCGCCTGCATTGTCTCGAAACCGCTGAAAGCCGAGACCAGCATGAACAATGTCGAGCGCGGCAGATGGAAATTGGTCATCAACATATCAATCGCGCGGAACTTATAGCCGGGCGTGATGAAAATATCGGTCGCGCCTGACCACGGACGAATAATACCGTCCTCGCCTGCTGCACTTTCAATCAGGCGCAGCGATGTGGTGCCGACAGAGATAATCCGTCCGCCACGCTCATGCACACGATTGAGTGCTGCTGCGGTTTCCGCAGAGACATAGCCGATTTCCGCATGCATTTTGTGGTCAGCAGTATCATCAGCCTTAACCGGCAGGAATGTACCTGCGCCCACATGCAGCGTCACAAAATGCTCTTCCACGCCTTTGGCGCGAATACGCTCCAGCAGTTCCGGCGTAAAATGCAAACCGGCCGTTGGTGCTGCAACAGCCCCTTCTTCACGGGCATAGACAGTCTGATAATCCTGCCTGTCCTGCGCATCCTCTGCCCGTTTGGATGCAATATAAGGCGGCAGCGGAATATGCCCGACCGAAGCAATTGCTTCATCCAGCACAGCGCCGGAGACATCAAACACCAGTAGTACTTCGCCGCTGTCGTGTTTTTCTGCAACCAGAGCATCCAAGGTGCCTAAGAAGCAGCTGGAACCAGTGTGGCCGAAACGGATACGTTCGCCTTCCTTTACGCGCTTTGCAGGACGCAAAAACGCCTTCCAGCGGTCAGCACCGGTACGCATATGCAAGGTCGCACTCACGGTTGCGACAGTGCCGTCACGTTCGCGTGTGCCTTCCAGTTGTGCCGGAATAACTTTGGTATCATTGAAGACCAACGCATCGCCTTCACGCAACAAATCCGGCAAATCACCAACATGCAGATCCTGCAAAGGCTGATCCGGAATGACGCGCAACAGTTTTGCATGATCGCGCGGGGTCACCGGACGCAGCGCAATACGCTCTTCCGGCAGGTCAAAATCAAACAGATCGACGCGCATCACTGGCCTCAATTTCAGGGAGTTCAAATTTTTCTAAAATTCGCATTGCCCTGCCATATAGAACAGCGGGCAAAAAATAAAGGGCGCGTTACGGTTTGAACCATAACGCGCCCTCAAATCAGCTACAGACAGATTATAAATTACAGATCAGCTGCAATCTTAGCGGATGTAATTGAATCCGGATCAGTTACCGGCTCACCGCGCTTGATTGTATCGACATTATCCATGCCTTCAATAACCTGACCCCATACGGAATACTGGCGATCCAGCCAAGGCGCATCGGTGAAGCAGATGTAGAACTGGGAGTTTGCCGAGTTCGGGTTCTGGCTGCGCGCCATCGAGCAAGTACCGCGTACGTGCTTGGTGTTGCTGAATTCAGCTTTCAGATCTGGCTTGTCCGAACCGCCCATACCGGCACGGGATGGGTTGAAGCTGGAACCGCCCTGCTTACCGAACTTCACGTCGCCGGTCTGCGCCATGAAACCATCGATTACACGGTGGAAAACAACGCCGTCATAAGCACCTTCGCGTGCCAGCTCTTTAATACGGGCAACGTGACCTGGTGCCAGATCAGGATAAAGTTCGATTGCAACAGTACCCTTGGTTGTTTCCAGTACCAGTGTATTTTCCGGATCTTTATAAGCCATAGGGCCTCTCCTGTATATTTTACGACTGCTCAACCGGCAGTCCTGTTAGAATTTGAGCATTTCCTGCAAAGCCGGAACGGGTATTTCATCCCGTTCAGGTGCATTGGATAATGCGTAAGTCACAAACAGAATGCTTTTCGTCTAACAAAAAGCAACCTTATTTTTATTTACGATCAGCCAGAACAATGGCTTTAACGATACGGTCAGGATTATCAACTGCACCATTGGCAGATTTACTGCCTTTTTTGATTTTATCGACGACTTCCATGCCGCTGGTGACCTGACCGACAACGGTATACTGGCCATTCAGGAATGAACCTTCGTCAAACATGATGAAAAACTGCGAATTTGCAGAATTCGGGGATGAGCTGCGCGCCATGCCAACTGTTCCACGAACAAAAGGTTCTTTGGAGAATTCTGCCGGAATATTGCCGTAAGACGAACCGCCGGTGCCTGCACGACCCGGATTAAAATTCTTATCTGCATTACCGAATTCCACGTCACCGGTCTGCGCCATGAAACCATCGATCACGCGGTGAAACACAACGCCGTTATAAGCGCCGTCACGTACAAGCTTTTTGATCTGTTCGGCATGTTTCGGTGCCAGATCAGGACGCAATGCAATCGTTACATCACCGTCTTTCAGTGTCAGAACCACGGTGTTTTCCGGATCAGCAGCCTGTGCATTGGCTGGCTGTAATGCGGCAGTGGCTGAAAATGCGAGAAAAGCCGTAACGGCCAGTAATTTACGCAAAAAGGACATGATGTTTCCTGTTTAAGGCTGATCTTATTTTTTGAGCTTTGTGCGAAGGGCGTTTTCAATAACAGGCGGCACAAACCGGCTGACATCGCCCCCCATTGCCGCAATCTGGCGTACCAGTGTGGCAGTAATAAAACGCACATGCGGGGAAGCAGGCAAAAACACGGTCTGAATTTCCGGCACCATGCCTGCATTCATACCGGCCATCTGCATTTCATAGTCGAAATCTGTGGCATCTCGCAAACCGCGGATCATCAGCGTTGCGTTGTGGCCCCTGGCAGTATCGACCACCAGACCACTGAAACTGGTATAATCAATACGGCTGTTATCGGAACCGAAAGCCTGCGCTCCTACTTCACGCAGCAAAGCGACACGTTCTTCAAAGCTGAACATCGGGGTTTTTCCCGGATGAACGCCGATGGCAACAATCACTTTATCGGCCAGCCGGAGGGCTCCGTGCAAGACATCAAGATGACCATTGGTGACCGGATCAAACGATCCTGCATAAAGAGCTGTTTTCATGGACTTTAAATTAATCATTCTGTTCGCAAATTTCAATCACCGGAAGTGGTTCATTTGTTTAAATCAAACGACACTTACCACTTAATCTAAGCCTCAGTCTTACATCAAAAGCACAAGTTTACGAGTTCGAAAAGTGAACCTAGCATGAATGCGGCTGTCAGTAAGAGTTCACAAGCAAGCGCCTATAATACAAGCCATATAAGCCACTACCCGGTTCCCCATACCGTAAAATGAAAGTTTTTATGCAACCTTTGTCTCGCTTGTGCGTAATATAAGCGAAAGGATACTATGATGATGCTATTTATTCTCGCAATCTCAATGATCGTCGCGATGATGTTTGCAGCCATTATCCTGATGATCGAAGAAAGTGCCTCCAGACGTCTCAGCAATCAGAAGTCTGTTTTCGACCTGAGTTCTGTACGCCGTGTTGCACGAGGCACCCGATCAAAACGCATTACACATGCCTGAACAAAGTGATAATATCTTGGTTTTGCCCAATTCAGGCCTAAATACATACAAAATACCCCTCTAGATTAGAGGGTAGTTGCAGCCGGAACCTCCAGTCCAGGCTTTTATTTAAGGCGGTGTGAGAAGACACCGCCTTTTTTCTTTGTCTAGAGCGGTTTAGTCCAGATTGGATTATAGCGCTCGCTCTAGATACTTTAGTTTATCGCATTGTCATGCCATTCAAATTTCCCAACTTGAATGTGAAATGCTTTAGAGCGCCGTGTGCCATACTTGGCACACAAAACTCGCTCTAACACTTTAAAATTAGAGCATAATTTCTCCATAAACTGATCCAAGTTGAAGGAATTATGCTCTAGTGACAATAAAAAACGCCCTGTCAAAATTGACAGGGCGTTTTGATTTTAGAGCTTATTCAGCGGCAGGTTCATCACCACCCGTCTGGGCAGTTTCCTGTACCGCGGCCTGTTCACCGGCGGTTTCCAAGGCTTCGTCCTCTTCTTCGTCGGTTTCCGAAATACGTTCTACCGACACAACCTTTTCACCATCCGCAGTGTTGAAGATCGTCACACCCTTGGTGGAACGACCAGCAATACGGATACCGCCAACCGGTACGCGGATCAGCTGTCCGCCATCCGACACCAGCAGAATCTGATCGCTTGCTTCAACAGGGAACAGCGCAACCAGCGAACCGATTTCATCCGCTTTGGATGTATCCGTCGCACGGATCCCCTTACCGCCACGGCCGGAAATACGGAATTCATAGGACGAAGAACGCTTGCCGTAACCGAACTCGCTGACTGTCAGAACAGTCTGCTCATGGGCTTTCAGCTCTTCATAACGCTCGTCATTGAGTTCCGCATCTTCGGTCACTTCTTCACCGACGACTGCAATATCTTCCACCTCATCCGAGCCAAGGCTGCGGCGTTCCGCAATGACGCGTTTCAGATAGGCTGTACGCTCGGCTGGTGTTGCTTCCACATGCTCAAGAATGGCCATGGAGATAACTTTATCGCCATCCGCCAGATTGATACCGCGCACACCAATCGAATTACGTCCGGCAAAAACACGAACATCATCGACACGGAAACGGATACACTGGCCACCGGCAGCGGTGAGCAGTACGTCATCATTCACGGTACAAGTATCAACCGAGAGGATTTCATCGCCCTCTTCTTCAAGCTTCATCGCAATCTTACCATTGCGGTTAACCTGAACGAAATCGGACAGCTTGTTACGACGCACAGTACCGCGCGTTGTCGAGAACATGACGTCGAGTTCAGACCAGCTTGCCTCATCCTCAGGCAATGGCATAATCGTCGTGATACGCTCACCCTGTTGCAAAGGCAGCATATTAATCAATGCCTTACCGCGAGATTGCGGAGTACCGATTGGCAGGCGCCAGACTTTTTCTTTGTAAACAATACCGCGCGACGAGAAGAACAGTACCGGCGCATGGGTACTGGCTACGAACAGACGGGTAACAAAATCCTCGTCTTTGGTCGCCATACCAGAGCGTCCCTTACCACCACGACGCTGCGCACGATAAGTGCTCAGCGGCACACGCTTGATATAACCGGCATGGCTGACGGTCACGACCATATCTTCGCGGGCGATGAGATCTTCATCATCCATATCAGCGCCGCCAAGTGTCAGCTCTGTGCGACGTGGCGTAGCAAATTCATCACGAACCGCAGCCATTTCGTCCTTAACAATGGACAGAATGCGCTCACGCGAGGCGAGAATTGCCAGATAATCTTTGATTTCTTCGCCGATTTTATTCAGTTCATCAGCGATTTCGTCACGTCCGAGTGCTGTGAGGCGCTGCAAACGCAGTTCCAGAATCGCACGTGCCTGCTCTTCCGATAGATTATAGGTAATATCTTCGTTCAGCACATGACGCGGATCATCAATCAGACGGATCAGCGGTGCGATATCAGCAGCCGGCCAGCGGCGTGTCATCAATTGCTCACGCGCAGTTGCCGGATCCGGCGCACGGCGGATCAGCGCAATAATTTCGTCGATATTGGCAACAGCAATCGCCAGACCAACCAAGACATGCGCACGTTCACGGGCTTTATTCAGCAGGAACTTGGTACGACGGCTGACAACTTCCTCACGGAAATGCACGAATGCATTCAGCACTTCCATCAGATTAAGCAGTTGCGGCTTGCCACCGTTCAGCGCCACCATATTGCAGCCGAAAGACGTCTGCAAAGGCGTGTAGCGATAAAGCTGATTCAGCACCACATCCGCATTGGCATCGCGCTTCAACTCAACAACCACACGGTAACCGTCGCGGTCGGATTCATCGCGCAGATCGGAAATGCCCTCGATACGCTTATCGCGCACCAGTTCAGCCATTTTCTCGATCATGGTCGCTTTATTGACCTGATACGGTACTTCCGTGATCACAATGGATTCACGATCATTGCGCATTGGCTCAATCGCTACGCGACCGCGCATAAGCACAGAACCACGGCCTGTCGTATAAGCAGAATAAATACCGGCGCGACCGAGAATCAGACCTCCGGTCGGGAAATCCGGCCCAGGAATGATCTCAATCATTTCTTCCAGCGTCATATCCGGGTTGTCGATCAGGGCAATACAGCCATTGATCACTTCGCCCAAATTATGTGGCGGTATGTTGGTGGCCATACCAACGGCAATACCGCCAGAACCATTGACCAGCAGGTTAGGATAGCGCGCCGGAAGCACTTTAGGCTCCTGTTCACGGCCATCATAGTTATCCTGAAAATCAACCGTATCCTTGTCGATATCCTCAAGCAGAACCGAAGACACTTTTTCCAGACGGCACTCGGTATAACGCATCGCCGCAGCACTGTCGCCGTCGATGGAACCGAAGTTACCCTGCCCGTCAACCAGCGGCTCGCGCATGGAAAAGTCCTGCGCCATACGTACCAGCGCATCATAAATCGAGGCGTCACCATGCGGATGGTATTTACCCATCACTTCACCGACGACACCGGCAGATTTACGGTAGGAACGGTTCCAGGCAAGCCCCATTTCATTCATAGCATGGAGAATGCGTCGGTGAACCGGCTTCAACCCGTCACGAACATCAGGAAGCGCGCGGCTGACGATAACGCTCATCGCGTAATCGAGGTAGGACCGCTGCATCTCCTCCACAATAGAAATCGGTTCAATACCGTTAAATTCGTCTGAACCGGGCGGCGGAGTAAGGTCTGTCACTATTCAAATATCTTTCGTAAAGAATCGATTAGTTTTGGTTGATTATACTCTATCCCATAACATCAAAATCACGAAATTTCGACTGCCCCGGAGCGGCTTTCATACACATCAAATGTGCAGTTTTTCCACCTCAAAGGCATATTTATCAGGATTTCTGAAGCAAATCCGTGATTATCCTCAGGAACTATAAAAGCGGGACTGAATATCCCTGTTTCAGATCGCCAGCACCCTGTCTCTGCCCTGCACGACAACACATCTTGCGCAGGCAATATAAAGACATGCATAATCAAGACAATCGCGGCATAAACATAAGAACGGGAACACGGATGAGCTTTTACGACAGTCTTTTCAGCGCCTTTGTCACACTGCTCGTAACCATTGATCCACCGGGGCTTGCGCCACTGTTTCTGGCAGTCACCACCGGTATGGATCGCCGTGAACGCGCGCAAGTTGCCAAACGCGCCAGTATTATCGGCTTCATTATCCTTGCATTATTTGCCGTTGCCGGTGCGCAAATCCTGATGATGTTTGGCATCACGCTCGGTGCCTTCCGTGTTGCCGGCGGCTTGCTGCTGTTCTGGATTGCTTTTGAAATGATCTTTGAGCGCCGTCAGGAGCGCCATGAGAAAAGCGCTACTGTCGCGATTACCAAAGACCACATCCGCAATGTTGCAGCCTTCCCGCTGGCCATTCCGCTGATTGCGGGTCCCGGCGCGATCTCCGCCACAGTGCTGCTCGGCGGCACTTTCCCAACCATTGGCACCAGACTTGCGCTGCTCGGTATTTTGCTTGCCTGTATCCTTATTTCCTATGTTGTATTTCTGCTCGCAGAGCGCGTTGATCGCTTCTTAGGGGAAACAGGCCGCTCCATCCTCACCCGCCTGCTCGGGGTGATCCTTGCGGCTCTTGCGGTGCAATTCGTCGCCGATGGTGTCCGCTCTCTGATTACCGGAGCCTGAACAACAAAAAGCCCGCGATAACCGCGGGCTTTTCTGTTGTGAACACTTAAGTGTCTGAATCAAAATGGAATGTCATCATCCAAATCATGGCTGAAGCCGCCGGACTGCTGTTGCTGAGGGCTGGAACGGCCAAAGTCATTACCGCCGCTATTATTATTGCCGCCGTAATCACCGCCACGCGATGAACCGCCGCCGCTGGCAAAACGATCACCACCGCTGCCGCCGCCTTCAAAACGGCCGCCGCCACCGCCACCACCTTCACCACGGCTGTCGAGCATCTGCAATTCACCACGGAATTTCTGCAGCACGATTTCAGTCGTGTATTTATCATTGCCCTGCTGGTCGGTCCATTTACGGGTCTGCAACTGACCTTCAATGTAAACTTTCGCGCCTTTTTTCAGGTACTGTTCTGCAACCTTGGCCAGATTTTCATTGAAAATCACAACGCTGTGCCATTCGGTTTTATCTTTGCGCTCACCGCTCTGGCGGTCGCGCCAGCTTTCGGATGTCGCGATACGCAGATTTGCAACCGGCTCACCGGAATTCAAACGGCGGATTTCAGGATCCGCACCGAGATTACCAACGAGAATAACTTTATTGACTGAGCCTGCCATAGACCTGCACTCCAGATTTTTTTTCTTACAGTTTGCGTGACAATACATAAGGCAGCCCCCTGATGAAAGGGGAAGATGGCTTATCCAAAACAAAAAAGCCGCCGCGAAATATCGCAGCGGCTCTGATTTCACAGCGGAGAACTCCGCCATACTCACGATTAACGCGAGTAATATTCTACTACCAGATTTGGTTCCATCTGAACGGCGTATGGAACGTCGGACAGGGTAGGAACGCGGTGGTAAGTTGCAGTCAGTTTGTTGTGGTCTGCAACGATGTAGTCTGGCACATCGCGTTCTGCGAGCTGAACAGCTTCCAGAACGATAACCAGCTGCTTGGACTTTTCGCGAACTTCAACAACGTCACCAGCCTTGAGGCGGTAGGACTGAATGTTAACGCGACGACCGTTTACGTTTACGTGACCGTGGTTGATGAACTGACGGGCAGCAAAAATGGTCGGTACGAACTTGGCGCGGTATACAACTGCGTCCAGACGGCTTTCCAGCAGACCGATCAGGTTTTCACCGGTATCGCCCTTACGGCGAGCAGCTTCTTCGTAAGTTTTACGGAACTGCTTTTCAGAGATATCGCCGTAGAAGCCTTTGAGCTTCTGCTTTGCACGCAGCTGAATACCGAAGTCGGACAGCTTGCCCTTACGGCGCTGACCGTGCTGGCCTGGGCCGTATTCACGACGGTTTACAGGGGATTTAGGACGACCCCAGATGTTTTCGCCAAGACGGCGGTCAATTTTATACTTGGAAGATTCGCGCTTACTCATCGCATTTCCCTTTATAAGTGATACCGGCGCGGCAGCTTATCTGCCTCGCTCGAAGGAAACGCGCCCTCCTCTGTCCTCTCATTGAGAAGACTGACAGAACATTGCAACAGCGAATGAGGCAATTATTCACGGGACACGTCTACAGATACAGGGGAATCTATAAAGATGTCCTGAAATCCTGAGCGGCTTTTAAGGAGTGAAAGCCGGTCTTGTCAAGCTCTGTAGCCCATATGCCCCGAAATCAAGCATTGAAACAGCATTATAACGGCCATGCTGAACCGGCAAAGTTGCCTTAGCTGCTTGTATGGTTCTGAATTTCAGTTCAAAACCGATAGCACAGATTTCAAAATGCGTTCCGGACAGAGATCATCTGAATATGACAAAACTCATTATACGCTTCTATCCGGATTTAATCGCAGCGATTTGCGGCCTGCTTATTATCCCGTGGGTCATCGGCGTTCCGGGGCACCCTACACAAACTGTCCTGTCTGGCTGGACACTTGGACTGATCGCCATGGGCAGCTATCTGGTCATCTACCAATGTGTAAAATCGTTCAAGGCATCTGCGCTCTATAAAAAGAATGCTTCATTTCAGCAACCGGTGACCGCAATTTTGAACATGGCGGCCTTGTGCCTTGTGCCTGCCATGCTGGTTGCACTGCTTTTGCTGTTTTATGTCGAATAGACTGCCGAGTATTTATACTCTTAAGAGTTAACTGCCGGACTCCTCACTGCTGGGCATCAAAGCGCGCACGCTCTTCACGCATCATATGGCGATTATCAACGGCCCATTGCCCCAGACTATCAATCGGTTTGGCCAGCGACATACCCAACGCGGTCAGCGAATATTCGACCTCCGGCGGTGATGTCGGGCGCACAATACGTAACACCAAGCCGTCGCGCTCAAGCGAGCGCAAAGTGACTGTGAGCATACGTTGCGAGATGCCCTCCACCAGACGGCGCAGCGCATTAAACCGCACTGTACCCTGCTGCAAATTGAGGATGACCAGCAGGCTCCATGTATCCCCGACACGATCCAGCACTTCGCGGATCGGACAGGTGCCATTTTCATCCGTTACGAATCCCGCTGTTTCTGCCAGTAGCGGCAAAGTATTTTTTTCAGCTTCATCGCTCTGGGTAGCGGAATTTTTCTTCTGTGCGGTCTTGGCCTGAGAGGTCATTGCCTTCTCCCTTTCCCTGCCCATCTTCATAATAAGCGCAGTAGAGCGCGTTTTATGAATGAGACAGGCAGTTACTTTGATGTGACTTGCCAACTTTAAAGTGCATTCTTCACAGCTCTTCTAAAGTGCATTACATAGTTACCAATCGTAACCTGATTAAAAATAATTCTCAAATCTATAATATGAGGTAAGCATCATGTCAAAAATCGCAATCATCGGCGCCAGCGGTTATGTTGGTACAGCCCTGCTCAATGAAGCCGTGAAACGTGGTCATCAGGTGAGCGCACTCGTGCGCCACCCTGAAAAAATAGCTGCCAATGCCAATGTAACCGCTGTGAAGGCCGATGTGCTGGATACGGACGGACTAGCTGCCCTTTTGAAAGGCCATGATCTGGTGATCTCCGCCTATAATCCGGGCTGGCAGGAAGCTGACATCCGCAATATTCATATCAAAGCCAGCAAATCCATTACCGAAGCAGTGAAGAAAGCCGGAATCAAACGTCTGATCGCAGTTGGCGGCGCTGGCAGCCTTGAAATTAACGGTCAGCAATTGGTGGATTCCCCTGAGTTTCCGGCAGAATATAAAGAAGGCGCGCTGGGTGCCCGTCAGGCGCTTAATGACCTGAAAGCCGAAACCACTCTGGACTGGACTTTCGTCTCACCAGCCATTCTGCTGGTTCCGGGTGAAGCCAGCGGTACATTCCGTCTTGGCAAAGATTCTCCGGTCTTTGATGATAAAGGCGAAAGCAAAATTACCGTCGGCGATCTGGCTGTTGCCATCATCGATGAAGCAGAACAGGGTAAACATATCCGCCAACGCTTCACCGCAGCATATTAAAAGCTAAAATAAGAAAGCCTGTTTTAATTGCAGGCTTTCTTTTATCAGGCCGAAATCAAGCCGAGACGCTTAGCCTGCGGCGAGTTCTTTTCATCCGCACGCAAAGTCAGCACGGATACGCCTGTTGCAGTTACCGCAACCGTATGCTCGAACTGCGCGGAGAGTGAGCCGTCTTTTGTTGTGACAGTCCACTCATCATCTTCGGTCTTTACGTTGCGCCGCCCCTGATTGAGCATCGGCTCAATGGTGAAAACCATTCCTTGTTGCAGAAACAGGCCGGTTCCGGGTTTGCCGAAATTGAGAATTTGCGGCTCTTCGTGCATCTCGCGGCCGATGCCGTGGCCGCAATAATCATGCACAACCGAATAACCATTGCGCTTGGCATGGCGCTCAATCGCCCAGCCAATGTCACCAATCCGCGCACCTGGACGCACCGTGGCAATGCCCATCCACATAGCTTCATAAGCCGTGCGCACCAATCGTTTGGCAGCCGTATTTACCTCGCCGACGCAATAGGTCTTGCTTGAATCCGCGATATAACCGTTCTTCTCCAGCGTAATGTCAAAATTGACAATATCACCGCTTTTCAAAACATCTGCCTTAGACGGCACACCGTGACAGACCACATGATTGATTGAAGAATTCAGCACAAAGCCGTAGCCATATTGGCCTTTACTCGCCGGACGGGACTGCAAATCCTCAACAATAAAGCGCTCGACTTTGTCGTTAATCTCAAGCGTTGAAACGCCTTCAAGCGCGGTATTATCCAACATTTCAAAGACAGAGGCCAGCAAGCGTCCGGATTCCGCCAATAAAGCCAGTTCCTGCGGTTGCTTAATCATGCTTCGCTCACACTCAGCGAGGACATAGCAACACCGGCAGCATTCAGCTCACGGCGCATAATTTCAGTAAAACTGAGCGTCGGATTGGTCTCGCACAACATACCGATTTTAATCCAGAAGGCAGCCTGCGCATTAATAGAACGGCAGGTCACCTTGCTCGCAAGACGCAGCTGCTCATGCAGCTCGTCTTCAATATTTACAATACCCATAAGGCCTCACATATAATCCATATATAGACTATATATGAAACACATATTGCAGTACAAGCCTGTCGTTACGATGAATCCGGATCAGCTCACCAGTTCGACATCCACCACACCGCTGATGGCCTTCATCGCGCTGGCGATCTGCGGACTGATGCGATAGCGATCCGGCAAAGCAACTTCCACCTCGCGCTGACCGTTATCTTTGATAACGATAAAACTGACCTCACCGTCACCACGGGTTTTGAAGTAAGGCACGATCTGATCAAGCGCATCGCTATTCCGCAAAAACAGGCGCAATGCCTTTTGTAGACGGCTGGCCTCATCTTCCAGCGACACAACCGTGGCAATACGCAGACTCACCCCTTCCGGCCGGTTTTCAGCGGAAACGGTAATCACCACTGAACGTCCGGGCTCCAAAAGATCGCGGAACTGCTGCAATGCTTCCGAGAACAGTACCGATTCAAACTGACCGGTTGCATCAGAAAAAGCGATAATGCCCATCTTATTGCCGGTCTTGGTCTTGCGTTCCTGTTTGCTAATCACCGTTCCGGCAAGACGGCCGTTGGTGGCGCCTTTTTTCACCGCATTAGAGAAATCTGCCCAGCTCTGAACACGCATTTTTTGCAATGCGTCATTATAATCATCCAGCGGATGCGCTGAAAGATAAAAGCCTGCGGCCTGTAACTCGCGATGCAGTTTCTCCGCTGATGTCCAAGGTGTTACCACCGGCAACTGCAACTTCTCTTTCGGCACAAGACCAGTGCCAAAAATATCGGACTGACCACTATTGGCGTTTTCCTGCGTGCGCTGGGTATAGGCCATCAGGCTGTCCATGCCGGAGCTTAATGCGGAGCGGTCAACGCCAAAACAATCCAGCGCACCGGCATTAATCAGGCTTTCAAACACACGACGGTTGACCATACGCGGATCAACCCGCTCGCAGAAATCTTCAAGGTTTTCAAACGGCTTTTCTTTCCGTTTATCAACAATGTGCTCAACAGCTGCATCGCCAACACCTTTGATCGCTGCCAGTGAATAGAAAATCTTGCCTTCTCCCACCTCAAATGGGCGATAGGATGTCATCACCGATGGCAGCACAACATCAATACCAAGACGTATGGCATCCCGACGGAAATCATTGAGCTTTTCCGTGTTGTTCATATCATAGGTCATCGAAGCGGCGAGAAACTCTGCCGGATAATGCGCCTTCAGATAGGCCGTATGATAGGAAACAATCGCATAGGCCGCCGCGTGGGATTTGTTGAAACCATAGTCAGCGAACTTGGCGAGCAGATCGAAAATCGTATTGGCCTGCGCCTTACCGACACCGCCTTCAATCGCACCATCAACGAAACGGACGCGTTGCTTGTCCATTTCTTCGCGGATCTTCTTACCCATCGCGCGGCGTAGTAAATCCGCTTCACCCAGCGAATAGCCGGAAAGCTCCTGCGCGATCTGCATCACCTGTTCCTGATAAACGATAACGCCCTGCGTTTCTTTCACCAGATGATCGATTTTCGGGTGAATAGAGGCGACTTCCTCCTCACCATGCTTGCGCGCATTATAGGTCGGAATATTCTCCATCGGGCCCGGGCGATAAAGCGCCACAAGCGCAATAATATCCTCAATGCGGTCAGGCTTCATCCCGATGAGTGCTTTACGCATACCCACAGATTCCACCTGAAACACGCCGACCGTCTCACCGCGCGACAACATTTCATAGGTCAGCTGATCGTCAAACGGCAAAGTTTGCAGATCAATATTGACGCCCTTACGGGCAATCAGCTTAACAGCCGTGTTCAAAACCGTAAGCGTTTTCAGACCAAGAAAGTCGAACTTCACCAGACCGGCCTGTTCAACCCATTTCATATTGAACTGGGTAACCGGCATATCAGAGCGCGGATCGCGATACATCGGCACCAGTTCCGACAAAGGCCGGTCACCGATAACAATACCCGCAGCATGGGTCGAAGCGTGACGGAACAGCCCTTCAAGCTTCAGCGACATATCGAGAAGACGGCCGACAACCGGCTCCTTCTCACGCTCCTCGTTAATACGCGGCTCTTCATTAATCGCCTGACCGAGCGATACCGGATTGGCAGGGTTGGACGGCACCAGTTTACACAGCCTGTCGACCTGCCCGTATGGCATTTGCAGTACACGACCAACGTCGCGCAGCACCGCACGCGCCTGCAGCGTACCAAAAGTGATAATCTGCGCTACCTGATCGCGTCCGTATTTTTGCTGCACATATCGGATCACCTCTTCACGGCGATCCTGACAAAAGTCGATATCAAAGTCCGGCATCGACACACGATCAGGATTAAGAAAACGCTCAAACAGCAGCGAGAAACGTAGCGGATCAACATCGGTAATCGTCAACGCATAAGCAACCAGCGAGCCAGCACCGGAACCACGCCCCGGCCCTACCGGAATATCCTGTAGCTTTGCCCATTTGATAAAGTCCGAAACGATCAGGAAGTAGCCCGGAAACTTCATGCGGACGATAATGCCGACTTCATAATCCAGCCGCTTAATATAATCCTCGTGGGTATGCCCTTCTGCGAGGCCGAAAATCTTCAGTCGTTCTTCAAGACCTTCGCGTGCCTGCCGCGCCATTTCATCGGCTTCTTCCTGCAATGCGGCTTCCGGATCATCAGACTCACCGGTAAAGCGCGGCAGGATCGGCGCACGGGTCTGCGTGTACCAATGGCAGCGGCGTGCAATCTCAACCGTATTTTCCAGAGCTTCCGGCAGATCAGCAAACAAGGCTGCCATTTCACTCTGGGATTTCAGATAATGATCCGGCGTCAGGCGACGACGATCATCTGAAGCAATGACCTGCCCGTCAGCAATCGCCAGCAGCGCGTCATGCGCTTCATAATCTTCACTCTGCTTGAAGAAAGCCTCGTTGGTCGCGACCAAAGGCAATTCATAATTATAAGCCAGATCAACCAGTCTGGATTCAAGCATACGGTCATAACCGCGCTGACGATGCAGCTCGATATAAAGACGATCCCCAAAGATGCCTTTTAAAAAATCCAGACGGCTACGTGCACGCTCTTCCCGTTCATTGTTAAGTGGCTTACCAATCGGCCCTTCTGCGCCGCCCGTCAAAAAGATTACGTCTTCCGACAAATCCGGCAACCAATCTGCACGAACATGCACCGGATCGCCGGATTCTGTTTCCAGATAGGAGCGACTGACTAGCCGCACCATATTGGCATAGCCTTCTTCACTAGAAGCCAGCAGCACCACCGGCGACAAATCCAGTGCGTCACGCCGATTGATTGCACGCCCCTCAGGCTGATGATCGCCAAATGCAATATCAACAATACAACCGATAATCGGCTGAATACCGTCTTTTGATGCTTTCTGTGCAAATTCCAACGCGCCGAACAGATTATTCGTATCTGTTACTGCAATCGCCGGAGCATTATCATCCTTGGCATGACCAATGATTTTGCCAATTTGCAATGCCCCCTCAAGCAGTGAATATGCAGAGTGCACACGCAAATGAATGAAAGCCGGAGCTCCGGCAGACATTTCAGAAGTGGCAATAGCAGAAACATCAGAAGGCAAAGGCATAAACTCCGTCATTGCGAACACCATCACCGGACTGGTTTAATGATGCTATCGCATTTCAAAGCATTACAGCGAAACCATATTCAAAACATGGCAGCTCTGTAATCAGGGAAAATCGAACAGATATTAGAAACGAAAGCCACACAGACTCCGCATAGTATCAGAACTCTTTTTCCCGCAATGCCGTCATGATGTCCAGATGCATCTATGCATTCTGTATATCATTCACAGGCAGACCACCGCCTGTGTGTAACTTTTACATTCTGAGCAAGCAGAACAATCAGGATCAGAACGCTGCGACCCACATAGCAAATGTTGCTACAAACAAACCGATAGAAATGAATGACATAACATCACGAACCAGATCAGACATGATATGAACTCCATATGTTCCTGTATGTTTGTAATTTGTTCTATTATTGTTCCACAGTCAACCCCTCTTTGTTCGCGTAAAAACATCTATAGTTAGTGAAATATGAATCAAGTCCGCTATTTCGCGTGTCAGGACTGTATTGCTGCTATTGCAAAAACTCAGCCAAATTGCCGGAAACATTGCATAAGCGAGTGAAAGATTATAAAATTATCTGAAATTTTTCAGTGCCTTAAAGACACGTCTTTTCAATTATCTATATTAAATTCAGCGCAATACGACGCGCCTGAAAAGCAATAAATATAAAAGTAAGTTTTCTTTGAAATCTCATAAAAAAGGTTTGTGCTGATTGCTCTATTTATACAAAACGATAAATCAGCCTATCAAAAATCCCGTTTATCACACCAATAAACGGGATTGCGTTGGTTATTGTAAAGCGACAATGCTTTGCGATTTTGAATCCAGCCAGGCTTTATGAGCCAAAAGCGTATCATTCGTTATAAACTCATTGAGCTGACTATAACCATATTGCTCTGCAAGCGTCTTATGCTCAGATAACAAAGATACGCCCAAGCCTGCGCGTTGCTTATTTAATTCAAACCCAAGCAAGTCCAGCACTGTCGGCATTACATCAAACATTGCTGCATCTCTGGTGATTGTAGCCGGTGCGATATCATCCCCTAGCACAACCAGATAATTCATCCGGTCCTCTGCGTTTAACGCTTCATCGAACTCCGCTTTCATCATTAAATGATCACTTACAATCACCAGCAAAGTATTTTGCAACAGACCTTCACGACGCAGCGTTTCAACAAAGCGCTCAATTTCATAACCACTACATTTGACAGCATACAAAATCTCAGGAAGCCCTTGCCGAATATTGGCTTCTGCGCAACTGCGTGTCGGATTTCCAGTCGGAAAATGTGCACCAATCGTTGCGATTGAAAGCATATAAGGTTTGGGCTTTTGCGTTAAATCACGGACACGATCAGCAGCTATCGATAACAGCGTATCATCGTAAAGCCCCCAGTCATTTCTGTAATCACCGGCGATTTTATTATGCTCCGCTAATCCCGACGCTGCTGAAAATTGATGCGTTTTCAAAAATGGCGCCATACCTGCAAAATTATGATCGCCGCCATCAATAAATTCCGTATGGTACTGATTGCCGCCCAATATATCGCTCAGACAATCGATGCCCGTATAGAAATCCTTTTTCTCATTAAACATATTATGGCTCAGCAATCCGAAAGGTTGCAGCGGCATACCACATTGTGAAGTCACGAAACCGGCCATTGACCAACCGGTATTCTCAACCTGGCGTACACCGGCGAACTCCAGACCTTGTTTCGCAAGACGGTTCATTTCAGCAAAACTATAATCCCCATGCGCAATATTTCCCAATGTGCGCTTCATGCTTTCCGCATAAAGCACGATCAGATTCTTAGGTGTCTTTGTTGCTAAAACCGGACGCCCCGGTTCCTGATAAGCGGACAGCAAACGATCATCCTGAGGATTATCCGCGATCCAATAATTGCCCATTCCCCAAAACATTGGATTAACCAGCAACAAAGGCACGCATAAAGCCCTATCAAGGCGCAGAAATCGTTTATCTAAATTCAGCAGCAACACAAATGCGACAGCAAATAGCAAGAAACTACCCAGATAGCGGAATACAGGCTTGTAAAAGCCAGACAGAAAACCGCCGCCTGCTCCCATTTGCAAATGGAACACGATAGACGAAACATCAAATTTTCCGAAAATACCGATATAAGCAAACCAAAAAAACAATAAGAATACAGGAATAAAGCTGTATGGAATTTTTATATTTTGTGGTCTTTGCAGAGAATGATTGCGATTAAGCCAAAAGAACACGCCAACCGCAAACAACAAAAATGCAGTTACCTGATTTCCAGAAAATAAAGTATACTTCTTAAATATATATACAAAAGATAAAGCAAGCAAAACTACTTGCATATTATAAAACGCTAAATCTTTTCTGATTAACGCTTTCATATTATCCCCCGATATATTGCAAAGCTTTCGCTTCGTAGCACGGGAAAATAAAACTGCAATAAAATTGTAATATTTTATTCACATTACAAACAAATAAAAAGTCGCAGAGAGAAAACATCTGCGACTTCTTTTATAATCGGACTTTATATTTAACTATTCAGATTCAAATCAACGACCTTGCCGTCTTTTAAAGTCACGCAACGATCCATACGACGTGCCAGATCATGATTATGCGTTGCAATCAGTGCAGACAGACCGGATTGGCGTACCAATGCTTCCAGAGCCTGAAACACATAAGATGAGGTTGACGGATCAAGATTGCCGGTCGGCTCGTCTGCAAACAGCACCAATGGCGCATTGGCAACGGCACGGGCAATCGCCACACGCTGCTGCTCACCACCCGACAACTCAGATGGGCGATGCGATGAGCGCGGTCCGATACGCATATAATCCAGCAGATTTTGCGCCCGCTGTGCGGCAACTTTAGATGTCAGCCCGCGCAACATTTGCGGCACCATCACATTTTCTAGCGCGGTAAATTCCGGCAGCAAATGATGGAACTGATAGACAAAGCCCAGATCATGACGGCGCATAGCTGTGCGCTCATCATCATCCAGCTGCGCGCAGGATGTATTGCCTAAAATAACATCGCCGGAATCCGGCTTTTCAAGCAAACCTGCGGTATGCAGCAAGGTGGATTTACCGGCACCGGATGGCGCAACCAGTGCCACCATCTCACCGCGCATCAATGTGAAATTCGCATCCTTGAGAATGGTCAGCTCACGGTCTGCTTCATGATAGCTGCGGCAGACATTTTTCAGCTGAAGGATCGGCTCCCCTGATATACCAGCCATTATTCGTACCTCAGCGCATCAACAGGATCGAGTTTAGCCGCACGCCAAGCTGGCAAAATCGTAGCAATAAAGGATAAGAACAGCGCCATACCGATAACGGAAAGCGTTTCTCCGACATTCATCTTCGCCGGAAGCTGACTGAGGAAATAAAGCTCAGGGTTAAACAATGTTGTACCAGACAGCCATGAGAAGAACGCGCGGATACTCTCAACATTAAGACAGACCACAACGCCAAGTACCACGCCTGCCATCGTACCGGTAACCCCGATAGCCGCACCTGTCATCAGAAAGATGCGCATGATCGCACCGCGCGTTGCGCCCATCGTGCGCAGGATCGCGATATCGTGCCCTTTATCCTTAACCAACATGATAAGGCCGGAAATAATATTCAGAGCGGCGACCAAAACAATCAATGTCAGGATCATGAACATAACGTTGCGCTCGACCTGCAAGGCCGAGAAGAAGGTAGCATTGCGTTGCCGCCAGTCTGTCATCATGACAGGGCGTTCTGCCGCCTCTTCCACGCCGGCACGCAGATCATCGATCTTATCCGGATTATCGGCAAAAACCTCAATCGACTGCACGCGACCTTCCTGATTGAAGAAAAGCTGCGCTTCGTCCAATGGCATCAGCACAATCGAGGCATCATATTCAGACATACCGATTTCGAAAATCGCCTTAATCGGATAAGCCTTGGTGCGGGCATTTACCCCGAAAGGCGTAACATCACCGTCCGGCGAAATGATTTTCAGATCATCGCCGACCCCGAGACCAAGATTTTGCGCCATTCGTGTACCAATGGCCACGCCATCAGCCGTATCGAAGCTTGCGAAAGTACCGGATTTCACATTCTTAGCAATAAGCTCAAGCTTGTTAACATCCTGCTCACGCAAGCCACGCACGAGTGCGCCGGTGCCTGCGCCAATAGAGCCCTGCACCAATGCTTGCCCCTCAACCACCGGAATAGCGAATTTCACGCCTTTCAGCGCATCCATACGCTTCACCAGATGGTCATAATCTTCCATCGGGCTGTCGATTGGTGCAACGATCAGATGTCCGTTAATACCAAGAATGCGATTGAGCAATTCCGTACGGAAGCCATTCATCACCGCCATAACGATGATGAGTGTGGCCACGCCAAGCATGATGCCGGTAAATGAAAAACCGGCAATCACAGAGATAAAAGCCTCGCGACGGCGGGAACGCAGATAGCGCCAGGCGATCATACGCTCCAATGAGGAGAATGGTCCGGTGCCCTGACGTTTTGTCTGGGCTGCCGGTTTCTTTTCCTGTGGTTTCTTGGGCAATTTATTGAGCAATTGCGCGCCCCCGTTGCCTTGTTTTCCACCTGTCGCAGGCTTTTTGAACATTACTGCCCCGCAGTGAGAAGATTGATTGCGGCTTCAACAGTCATGGTCTGACGTTCGCCGGTTTTGCGATCTTTCACTTCAACTTCGCCATTCGCAACGCTGCGCGGACCGGCAATGATCTGTACCGGTACACCGATCAGATCCATCGTCGCGAATTTCGAACCCGGACGATCATCGCTGTCATCCAGCAGAGGATCGAGACCGGCATTGGTCAGCGCTTCATAGAGTTTTTCACAAACAGCATCACAAGCTGCATCACCCGGCTTCATATTAACGATGCCTGCACCGAACGGCGCAATGGCTTTCGGCCAGATAATGCCGTTTTCATCATGGGATGCTTCAATCGTTGCAGCAACCACGCGTGAAGGGCCAATACCATAAGACCCCATGGAAACCAGATGTTCCTTGCCATCCGGCCCCTGCACTTTCGCGCCCATAGGTTCGGAATATTTGGTGCCGAAATGGAAAATATGGCCAACTTCAATACCGCGTGCTGCAACCTGTGCAGATGCATTGACTTTCGCCCATGCGGCTTCGTCATGCATTTCTTCAGTCGCGGCATAAGGTGTTGTCCACTGGTCAACAATCGAAGCCATTGCTGCATCATCGAAGAAGTCGATATCCGCGCCCGGTACTTTCAGATCGAGATATGCGCGATCACAGAATACCTGACTTTCGCCGGTTTCTGCCAAAATGATAAATTCGTGGGACAGATCGCCACCGATCGGGCCGGTATCCGCACGCATTGGCACAACTTGCACGCCAATACGGGAGAATGTGCGCAGATAAGAAACGAACATACGGTAATAGGCAGCTTTCGCGCCTTCATAGTTCAGGTCGAAAGAATAAGCGTCTTTCATCAGGAACTCACGCGAGCGCATCACGCCGAAACGCGGACGCACTTCATCGCGGAATTTCCATTGAATGTGATAGAGGTTCAGCGGCAGATCTTTATAAGAGCGCACATAAGAACGGAAAATATCGGTGACCATTTCTTCATTGGTCGGGCCGAACAGCATTTCGCGCTCAGAGCGGTCTTTAATGCGCAGCATTTCCTTGCCGTAAGCATCATAGCGGCCGCTTTCGCGCCACAAATCAGCAGACTGGATGGTCGGCATCAGAATTTCATTACCACCAGCGCGGTTCTGCTCTTCACGGATGATTGTGTTGACCTTGTTGAGAACTTTCAGCCCCAGCGGCAACCATGTGTAAATACCGGCTGATTGCTGACGGATCATGCCCGCACGCAACATCAGACGATGGGAGACAATTTCTGCCTCTTTTGGATTTTCTTTCAGGATTGGCAAAAAGAATCGCGACATACGCATGGAGGAACCACCGGAAATTGCTCCCGACACAGAAGAATCAGGAAAAAACACATAAAATCTCCCGTGTTTATTAACCACTTATCGTAGCAATGAAAACCCGTCTCACGCAGAGCGGAGCGCTGTAATTCCCAACACGGAACAGTGCAGACCTGCCGGATAAAGCTCGCCAAATTATGGCAAGGCGTGCTGATTCCATAGAAAACAAGCTTACCCACTCAAAATAACGTGAGCTTCGCAAGTTTATGCCCGCAGTTTCGATGATAAGAATACAAACTTCTTCTATTTTACTTCTTTGTGACAAATTTTTTACAAATTTGATTTCGATACAGAAAACACGTCAAAAACTGCATTTTTGATCAAATTGGTCATTTAAATCGAATTAAAAACTATCAAAATTGTATTTTCGCTTTAAATCATATGGCATTTTTGTGTCTTGGGCTAAAAAAACACGTGACAACTGATATTTCTCATTCTATTTTCCAAGCAACGACAACAGAGAGCAGGCTTAACTACTCTCTCACGCGGTCAAAGTCTTGGGAGGATGCAACTCAGGCGCGGTATATCGCAGCCGCCTGTAACAAGGATACGAGTTGGACGCGTATTTTATCAGCAAGGCTAACGCCTTGCTTTTTTTTACATCTTAATAATACAAATATAGTGGGATTATAGAAGTCACTTTTGCTTTAACGCGATAATAAAGTGCTCCGCCCCTTATTCCTGACCAGGCTGCTCGCGTTTCAGAGATACACGCTCAGGTCTCTGTCGTTTCAGTCAGATGTTACCATCTGACTGCGAAATAGCTTTTAGTTGGACGCATTATCGCGGACGTCAGATGTTACCATCTGACTGCGAAATAGCTTTTAGTTGGACGCATTATCGCGGACGTCAGATGCTACCATCTGACTGCGAAATAGCCTTTAGTTGGACGCATTATCGCGGGCGTCAGATGTTACCATCTGACTGCGAAATAGCTTTTAGTTGGACGCATTATCGCGGACGTCAGATGTTACCATCTGACTGCGAAATAGCTTTTAGTTGGACGCATTATCGCGGACGTCAGATGCTACCATCTGACTGCGAAATGCTTTGGGGCTCATACCCGTCACACGCAGGAACTCGCGATTAAAATTGGATTTGGTCAGAAAGCCACTGGCAAAGGTAATTTGTGTTACCGGCTCATCCGTCTCGCGCAGCAGACGGCACGCCTCTTCCACGCGAAAATTATTCACATAAACCGAAACACTTATCCCGCGACAACGATTAACTGCCTCAGAAACATGGCGTGGCGGTTTGCGCAATCGATGTGCAATCCGTTTTAAATTCAATTCCATATCTTCGTAGAGCTGCTTTTCCCGCATCAAAGCGTCCAGCTCCGCCACGATAGCAATATGCTGCTCCGTCGTCAGAGCCGTTTCCGTGCTTACCACTTGTGATGCTGGCTCCGCCTCCCCGCCGTTTTCATCACTCGTACGGTTGTTCAGCGCAACGCCTGCCGCTGCACCAAGAAATAGCAGTGACAGAATATTCGTCACCAAGATGATAGACGGTGAATAATGGCCACCGCTCCAGAAAAAATCAAAATTTATCAGAAGATCAACGATCACAGAGCCGATCAGCATCAAACCGGTAATCTGCATTGCCCGATAAGAACGCAGCACACCATCCAGTCTTGCTGCGATCAACACATCCGGCCCTTTATAGGCAAGCCACAATAAGGCAACGCCATAGATCAAAAAAATCACAATAATAGCCAGAGCGGCCAAATCTCGTCGGAAAAGTAACAGGCTGAAAACAACAATCACCGGCAGCAAATGCGGCCATATCTTTTTAATTCGCAATGCCTGCACGCTGTCAGCCACCGTGAGGCTATAAAAACTTAAATAAGCCAATCCGGCAATGATTGAGGCCAGCAATATCTGTAATGGCAAAACCGCAGTGATTTCATAGCCCCAACGCAATCCGAGCAATATAGATTGCACCATATAAATACTGATCAGGACGATGAAAAACTGATCCGTACGATTGCCCGCCTCACGCTTGCGCAGCAATTGCCAAAGCAACAGCCCCATCAAGATTGTCACCACAAAAGGCAGAGGAATAAAAAGCACCGGCACAACCTTAAACAATGAATGACAAGCTCATCAGCGATGAAGCAAAACACGTTCTGCGTCGACCTTGATCAGGATTCAGGTCGCAGAAAACGACAGAACCGTAAAATATCCATGCATATACCTGTTTAACAAGGATAAATATGCATGGACTATATGCTTCTTTCTATACTGCTCTCCGCTGTTGTTGCGCTCAGCGGCTGCAACAATGAGCAGGCCAGCGCTCAAAAATCCGTCGCGACGGATGACATCAATCTTGTCAAAATCAGCGGTGATGCCAGCCTCATCCGTCTGACCACACAAGATAATGAAGAACGACAATCAATCATGTCCGCCAAACCGTCAGGCTGGCTCTCGGGGTGGTTCTATAATAACTGCAAAGCAAAGGGAGATATGGTTGTGTCTGGTCAGACATTACTGATCAACGCCCATAACAGCGACTGGTATGATCTGTCGGAATGCAGCACCTATCTGCAAATTAATCTGCCGCGCAATGTCAATGTCGAGATAAAGCAGCCTGCTTTCAAAGCTGACCTTCAAGGGCAATTCTCCGGTTTAGATATTGAAACCAGAGCAGCGGATATCGCCCTGACAGGCTCAGCCCAAACAGTCAAAATCCGTGGCGATGCTTTTCGCACAAAATTGCAATTTGATGATACTGCCCGACCAGAGCAGATTAATATCGCCGGACGTGCGCTCGATACCAGTTTGCATTTTCCGAAAGGTACGGCAATTAGTTACCGCATTAACGCCAAGGCTTCTATGTTCGACAGCAAGCTGCCGAACACACCGGATGCAAAACCAGAAATCCTGATATCAGGCGATGCTGTACGCACGGAAATCAGATAGTTTCATTCTATATAATTCTATAAAAACAATTGTTTGCAGAAATAACTTCAGTTTTAGATTCATAAATCCGGAAAGAAATGCGGGATATCATCCAGTCCAAAACCAAGCTTCTGCGTGATGAACCAAAACAAGCCGAAAATGATCGTGGCAACCACCGTTGTCCGTAAAAATGCCAGCCAGATCCGCGGGCGTGCCGGAGCGCTCGCGACTGTGCCGCGCACGATGTGATTTTCTTCTGCCTGTGTACGCAGACCGAAAGGCAGCATGGCAAACAGTGTTGTCCACCAGATAATGAAAAAGATCGCCATTCCGGATATAACCGACATATTCTTCCTCCCCGCAGAACCGCTCCGGTAAAAGCGGTATGCTGTATTATCTCCTTACCATAGAGCAGCAATTCCGTACCGACAAGTGCGTGTTCCCGTCCCTTTTGCAGGCTGCGATATTTAGCACAATGTGTAACAACGCATAAAAACATCAGCTTTCAATTTTAAACTATCTGCTTAACCTGATGACTCATTTGAATGATTTCGGGTTATAAACCAATGATACGCAAGATATTTTTATGCGGCATAACATTTATATTCATCATCATTAGCGTTTTCACATTAAATGCCCGTGCGGAAGATTCGAATACGCAGGAATTGGCCAAAAAACTGGCGAACCCCGTCTCCAGTCTGATTAGCGTACCAATTCAAAATACCTATATTTGTTGCAGCGGCACCAATAATGCCGGCCGCTTTACAACCAATATTCAGCCGGTCGTACCGTTTTCACTCAACAGTGACTGGAATTTGATTGTGCGCACGATTTTACCAATCATTCATCAGGATGCTTCGGCACCTGATATCGGAGCCAAGTTCGGATTAGGTGATACGGTGCAGAGCTTTTTTCTGTCACCTGTCAAAGAGCATGATGGCCTCATCTGGGGCGCAGGGCCAGCCTTTCTATGGCCAACAGCAACCAATGCCATGCTTGGCAGTCAAAAATGGGGTGCAGGCCCGACGGTGGTCGCGCTAAAACAAATGCATGGCTGGACATTTGGCGGACTTGCCAATCATATCTGGTCTTTTGCCGGTGAAAGCGACAGGCAAAATGTCAGTGCGACGATGGTTCAGCCTTTTCTCAGCTATACATTTCCCAACACTGTCGGCCTGTCTCTCAATAGTGAAATGACCTATGACTGGACAAACGCGCAGTGGACAATCCCCGTTGATGTGGGCATTTCCAAGGTTTTTACCTTTGCCAAACAGCATGTTAGTCTCGGTGTGACCGGCCAATATTATGCCCGCAAAGCGGATAATGGTCCCGACTGGGGTGCCCGCTTTACCGCAACTTTTTTGTTTCCGAAGTAAACCACAAAACAAAAACCGCCGGTTTGCGTCACACAAACCGGCGGTTTTAAATTTAACAAAGCAAGTATCAGGCTTCAGTAATACGTGTCACAAAAACCGTTGTGACCGGCTTTTTACCCCATACATCATTAGCTGCAGCGCGCACTGCGCGACGGGCGGCTTCGCGCACCAGATCAATGTCTTTGCGACGCGCACGCGGAATGCTGTCTACAGCACTAACGACAGCATCATAGAGAAGATCTTCAATCAGATTTTTTTGCGCATCTTCTTCCGGCACACCAAAAGCAACCACTTCCGGCTCATCGTAGATTTTATATTGATTATCGAGAAGAATGGAGACTGCCACATGGCCAACATAGGCAAGTTTGCGGCGCTCACTGATCCCCATTTCATCTTCATCACCGATCAGACGGCCATCTTTATAAATACGGCCATAGGGTGCTTCATCAATAATCTTTGCCGGTCCCGGTGCCAAACGCAATACGTCACCATTGCGAACCTGTGCAACATCCGGAATACCGGCCTGAACACCAAGCGTTCCCTGTGCCACCAGATGTGCGGCCTCACCATGCACCGGCACCAGAATTTGCGGGCGCACCCATGCATACATGCGCTTCAGCTCATTGCGACGCGGATGGCCGGAAACATGCACAAGCGCATCATCATCAGAGATGATCTTGATGCCTTGTTCAATCAGCTGGTTTTTGATTTCAATAATTGGTTTTTCATTACCCGGAATAGTACGCGATGAGAAAATCACTGTATCACCGGCAGTCAAAGCCAAGGAGCGCATTTCATCCCGTGCCAGTTTGGCAAGTGCTGCACGCGGCTCACCCTGACTACCGGTCAGCACCATCACCACATTTTCACGCGGGACATAGCCGTAATCATCTTCTGAGAGAAATTCCGGCAGGCCTTCCATATAGCCAAGTTCGGTTGCAACAGAAATACAGCGTTTCATCGAACGGCCGACCACCAGCACCTGACGACCGGCATCACGCGCAGCTTCCGCAATCGAGCGGATACGTCCGACATTGGAGGAGAATGTGGTGATCGCTACGCGGCCTTTGGCATTCTCAATCAGCTCGCGCAGGCTTTCCGACACCTGACGCTCGGACGGTGATTCACCTTCGCGCATCGCATTGGTGCTGTCGCAGACCAGTGCCAGCACGCCTTCATCACCAAGCTGTTCAAAACGGCTGGCATCCAGTACAGGGCCAAGCGACGGTTCCGGATCGATCTTCCAGTCACCTGTATGGATCACACGGCCGAGCGGCGTGGTAATCGCCAGCGATACCGGTTCGGGAATCGAATGGGTAACAGCAACCGCTTCGATCTTGAACGGGCCAACCTCAAAGCTTTCACCGGCGCGGAATACAGTTACCGGAATTTCCGGCGCATTATATTCAGCCTGACGCTTGGCTTCGAGCAAACCGGCTGTAAATGGCGTTGCATAGACCGGCAGGCGCAGACGCGGCCAGAGATCCAAAAGCGAACCATAATGATCTTCGTGAGCATGGGTAATAATAATCCCGCGGATATTATTACGTTCTGCTTCCAGATAGCGGATATCCGGCAGGATCAGGTCTGCCCCCGGCAATTCAGCACCTGCAAAACTCACACCCATATCGATAATGATCCATTCACGCGCATGTTCCGGCCCGTAGCCGTACATTGCGAGATTCATACCGATTTCGCCTACACCACCCAATGGCAGGAACACCAGTTCCTCTTTACCATTCAGTTGGCCTTTGTTTTGCAAATCATCCAAACGGGACTGGGGCATTCCCCCTCCTCAAAAACTATTTAATTCGGTACATCATCATTTGGCATTTTCCCTGCTCTTTTAAAGACAGAGCCGGATGCGCACAGTCGTGACAATGCAAATTCAACATATTAAAGCATTTCCAGCAAAAGTGGGTACCGGTTTTGCGTAGGATAATGCGTAAAACAAAGAATTAGAGTGGTTCCAACGATTCAGTCATAACTGGAAACACTCTAATTTCATGACCGCTAAAGTGATGGGAAGCAAGAATTGTTCTCTAAAATTCCCAACTTACAAAAGGAAAACTGAAGTTTTGCACTTCAACTTCCCATTTATAACAAAACCGGCCACGTCTGCCAGTTTATCGCGTTCACTTCAGCTTTACTCAAATGTAATCTCAGAAACCGTATTTCATAAAATAACATTGCGTTGTGCGATGCTTTAGCGTGTTTCAGCCCCAAAGAAAACCTCTCCCGCTGAGATCGTCTTTTTGCGCCCCTGCGGCAGCGACAAAACCAGATGGCCTTGGCTGTCAATGGAAGAAAACGTACCTTCCAGCATCTCACCGCCACTCTGCACCCGAATAATCTCACCCAGTCTTGCTGCATGACGCAGCCAATGGGTGCGGATTGTTTCCAGTCCCTGCCCGTCATTCCACAAGGCAAAGTTCACCGCAAAGCGTTCAGCCAGAGCTTCCAGAAGTTGCTCTGCACCTTGACTATAACCATTGGCCTTGAGGTTGCTCACCGCATAGGGCACACCTTCCGGGCTATGCAGGACATTCACACCAATCCCGATCACCAGAGCCTTGCGCTCGTCTTTCAGCAAGCTGGATTCAAGCAGAATACCCGATAGTTTCGCACCATCTGCCAGCACATCATTCGGCCATTTCAGCTGAAATCGTGTTGGTGTGTCCGGTAGCAATTGCTCAACCGCTTCAACCAGAGACAGTCCGGCAACGAAACTCAGTGTTGCCGCCAGTTCCAACGGATAATCGTGTACCAACAACAAAGTTGCGGCCAGATTGCCGGTCTGTGTTGACCATTCACGACCACGACGACCGCGCCCAGAGCGCTGATCTTTAGTCACATACCAGACCGAGCCCGCCTCACCTGTCTGCGCATTAGCCAAGGCTTCGGCATTGGTTGAGCCGATATGCTCAAATTCTTTTAACCGGTAACCGGCTGTAATCGTCTTTTCGCTCAATACAAAAGTCATAATCTATCCGTCCGGCAACTGCTGATACGTGCGGAAACAAAAACGCCCGGCACAAAACCGGGCGTTTATAACATGTCTTATTCAGATCTTATCAGAAAAATGCCTTCGAAGCATTTGTCGCCCAGATCATGATTGGCGAAGCAATCAATGCATAGAGCAGAACGAACGCTGCAGATACGCCCATTACCAGCTTCAACTCACCGGCAGGCGCTTCAAGACCAGCTGCAGGCTCATCGAACCACATGATCTTGATCATGCGCAGATAGTAGAAAGCACCGACAACAGAAGCCACGATACCGATAACCGCCAGCGGCACCAGACCAGCCTGAACAGCTGCAAGGAATGTGTACCACTTACCGAAGAAACCGGCCAGCGGAGGAATACCTGCAAGCGAGAACAAGAAGATGGTCATGATTGTTGCCATCACCGGATTGGTGCGCGACAGTCCTGCCAGATCATTGATTTCTTCAACAGTGCCGTTTTTGTTACGCATTGCCAGAATGAATGCGAATGTACCCAGTGTCATCACCAGATAGATCAGCATGTAAATAGCAACGCCACGCACTCCGTCTACAGTACCGGCAGCCAGACCAACCAGAGCATAACCAACATGGCTGATGGACGAATAGGCCATCAGACGTTTGATGTTTTTCTGACCGATCGCGGCAAAAGCACCGAGGATCATCGAGGCCAGAGCCACGAAGACGATGATCTGCTGCCAGTCGGCTTTCAGCGGCGCAAAGGCACCCATGGTCACGCGAACCAGCAAGGCAATCGCAGCCATTTTCGGAGCCGCAGCAAAGAATGCGGTTACAGGGGTTGGCGCACCTTCATAAACGTCCGGTGTCCACATATGGAACGGAACAGCGGAGATTTTGAATGCAAGACCGGCCATAATGAAGACCAGACCGAAGACCAGACCCAGCTGTCTTGTTGTCCCATCAGTGCCACCGGTTACAGCCGCAGCAATATCAGCAAAGTTGATTGTGCCTGTGTAACCATAGACCAGAGAAATACCATACAGCAGCATGCCCGAAGACAGAGCGCCGAGAACGAAGTATTTCAGACCGGCTTCTGTGGAACGAACGCTGTCGCGGTTGAAAGCGGCCAGCACATAGAGTGCCAGAGACGACATTTCGAGGCCGAGATAGAGTGCCAGCATATTGTTGGCAGATACCATCAACAACATACCAACAGTCGAAAGCACGACCAGAACCGGGAACTCAAACTTGTTGAATTTCTGGTCTTTGGCAAAACCAACCGACATGATGAGTGTGACAACCGAACCGATCAGGGTCAGCACTTTCATGAAACGGGTAAAGCTGTCGCTGATGAATGCAGTGCCGAAAGCAGCGCCGTCAGCAGGGAAAACCAGCACGAGAGCAAGCGCACCCAGCAACAATGCGACGGAAAGACCCGTCACAATGGTGCTGGCACGGTCGCCGGAATATGCGCCTACCATCAGCAGCACCAAGGCGCCAACTGAGAGCAGCACCTCCGGTGCAGCGAGAGTAAGGTGGGCAATCAGATCGGTGTACATCGCTCGATGCCTTCGTCTTAATTTGCAACCGGCATGGCAACATTTGCCACAGCCGCATTGTAGTTGGTGACCAGAGCGTCAACGGCACTCGCAGTCGCATCAAAGACCGGAACCGGATAGACACCGAAGAAGATCGTCAGAATGACGAGCGGATACAGGATCGCTTTTTCACGCGGTGAAAGATCCAGCAGTGCTTTCAGGCTTTCCTTATCAAGCGCACCGAATACGACGCGGCGATAGAGGTAGAGCGCATAGGCAGCCGACAGAATAACACCGGTTGTAGCAATCACAGCAATCCATGTATTGGCCTGGAATACACCAAACAGCGTCAGGAATTCACCGATAAAGCCGGAAGTCCCTGGCAGACCAACATTGGCCATGGTGAGGATCAGGAACACAACCGCATATTTCGGCATGTTATTGACCAGACCACCATAGGCCGAGATCTCTCTCGTGTGCATACGGTCATAAACCACGCCCACACCAAGGAACAGCGCGCCCGAAACGATACCGTGTGACAGCATCTGGAACAGTGCGCCCTGCACACCCTGTACGTTGGCAGCAAAGATACCCATGGTCACATAACCCATATGGGCAACGGACGAATAGGCGATCAGCTTTTTGATATCGGTCTGCACCAGAGCCACCAGAGAGGTGTAAACAATAGCGATAACCGAGAGCCAGAACACGAATGGTGCGAAATCAGCGGAAGCCAGCGGGAACATTGGCAGTGAGAAACGCAGGAAGCCATAGCCGCCGAGCTTCAGAAGAATACCCGCCAGAATAACCGAACCGGCTGTCGGCGCTTCAACGTGCGCATCAGGCAACCATGTATGCACCGGCCACATTGGCATCTTCACCGCGAATGAGGCGAAGAAGGCCAGCCACAACCATGTCTGCATTGATGCAGGGAAGTCGTAAGCCAAAAGGGTCGGAATATCCATTGTACCGGCAGTGAAATACATTGCCATCATAGCAATGAGCATCAGCACCGAACCCAGCAGCGTATAAAGGAAGAATTTCAGACTGGCGTAAACGCGGCGCTGACCACCCCATACACCGATGATAATGAACATCGGAATAAGGCTTGCTTCAAAGAACACGTAGAACAGGAACATATCCAGTGCGCAGAACACACCGATAACAAGCGCTTCGAGGATCAGAAACGCAACCATATATTCCTTGACGCGGAAGTCCACAGACTTCCAGCTCGCCAGAATACAGAACGGCATCAGGAATGCAGTCAGCACCACAAACAGCATGGAAATACCATCCACGCCCATGTGATAGCTGATGCCCTCACCGAACCATGCATGTTTCTCAACCATCTGGAAACCGGCATTTGAATTATCAAAGCCTGCCCAGATCACCAGAGACAATGCAAAAACAAAGATCGTGGTCAGAAACGCAACATTACGAATATTGCGGCGCGCTGCCTCGCTGTCGTCCTTGATCAAAAGGATCAAGAACGCACCTACGAGTGGCAGAAACGTGACCGTTGAGAGAATTGGCCAGTCGGTCATCAGAAAGAGCTCCCGATCATCATCCAGGTGACGAGCGCGGCGACACCGATAAGCATCGCGAATGCGTAGTGATAAAGGTAACCGCTCTGCAGTTTAACAACGCGGTTGGTAATGCCGACCACACGAGCCGCCACACCATTTGGCCCCATACCGTCGATGATCTTAGTATCACCAGTCTTCCAGAGGAAGCGGCCAAGAGCCATGCTCGGACGAACAAACAGGAAGTTATACAGTTCGTCGAAATACCATTTGTTGAGCAGGAACTGGTACAGACCAGGATGACGGGCAGCAATTGCCTTCGGCGTTTCCGGCGAGCGGATATAGAAAGCCCAAGCAAAGATAAAACCCAGAACCATTGCAATGAACGGTGAGAATTTAACCCATGTCGGTACGCCGTGGAACTCATGCAGAATGTGGTTATCCGCACCGGTAAACAGAGCGCCCTTCCAGAAGGCATCGTAATGATCGCCGAAGAAGTAACCAACGAAGAAGAAGCCTGCAAAAAGTGCACCGATAGCCAGCAAGAACAATGGCACCAGCATCACCGGAGGTGAATCATGGACGTGATGCATAACTTCAGCGGTTGCGCGTGGCTTACCGTGGAAAGTCATGAAAATCAGACGCCATGAGTAGAAGGATGTGAATGCAGCAGCAATCACCAGCAGAGTGAAGGCAAAGCCCGACGCAGCACTATGCGAAGCAAAAGCAGATTCAATAATCGCATCTTTGGAGAAGAAGCCGGCAGTACCGATAACAGTGCCCGGAATACCAAGGCCTGTCAGCGCCACAGTACCGATAATCATCATCCAGTAAGTGGTCGGGATCAGCTTACGCAGACCACCCATACGACGCATATCCTGCTCGTCTGATACCGCATGGATCACCGAACCGGCGCCCAAGAACAGCAGAGCTTTAAAGAATGCGTGTGTGAACAGGTGGAATACGGCAGCGCCGTAAGCGCCAACGCCGAGAGCCACGAACATATAACCGAGCTGCGAACAGGTCGAATAAGCAATCACGCGCTTGATATCGTTCTGTACCAGACCAACAGTCGCAGCAAAGAATGCAGTGATCGCACCGATAATGGTCACAACCAGAAGAGCTGTTTCAGACTGTTCAAAGATCGGCGACATGCGCGCAACCATGAACACACCTGCGGTCACCATTGTCGCCGCGTGAATCAGAGCCGACACAGGTGTCGGGCCTTCCATCGCATCCGGCAGCCATGTGTGCAGCAGGAATTGAGCCGATTTACCCATCGCGCCCATGAAGAGCAGCAATGCAACAACAGTCAGAGCACCTTGTTTGTCGAGCTCAAAGCCGAGGAAGCTGAGAACGACCTGTGATGCATTTTCACCGGCAGCATAATTCTGAGCTGACGAGAAGATCGTGGTGTAATCCACGGCGCCAAACAGAACGAAGATACCGAAAATACCAAGCAGGAAGCCGAAGTCACCAACGCGGTTGACCACGAAAGCTTTCATCGCAGCCGCATTAGCCGATGGTTTCTTATACCAAAAGCCGATCAGCAGGTAGGATGCAAGACCCACGCCTTCCCAGCCGAAGAACATCTGAACCAGATTGTCAGAAGTTACCAGCATCAACATCGCAAAAGTAAACAGCGACAGATAGGCAAAGAAACGCGGACGATGCGGATCGTGATGCATATAGCCGATCGAGTAGATATGCACGAGCGCCGACACACTGTTGATAACAACAAGCATGATCGCGGTCAGTGTATCCACACGGATAGCCCAGTCAAAAGACAGGGTACCGGAGGTCAGCCAATGCAAAACCGGTACACGCACAGGCTCGGAAGAACCCAGCGCAATCGTAAAGAACGCAACCCATGACAGAGCAGCTGCAATGACGAGGAAGCTGGAGGTGATATATTCGCTGGCTTTGGCTCCGATCTTATTGCCGAAGAGTCCGGCAATAAGAAAGCCCAGCAGCGGAAGGAAGACGATCGCGTAGTAGAGCATCTGCCCGTCAACCTTTCATGACATTGACATCTTCCACCGCGATAGAACCACGGTTACGGAAGAACACGACAAGAATAGCAAGACCGATTGCCGCTTCAGCAGCAGCAACAGTCAGGACGAAGAGTGCGAAAACCTGCCCGACCAGATCGCCGAGCGTTGCGGAAAACGCAATAAAGTTAAGATTGACCGAGAGAAGAATAAGCTCGACCGACATCAAAATGACGATCACATTCTTACGGTTGAGGAAAACCCCGAAAACGCCAAGCGTAAACAGGATCGCCGACACGGTCAGATAATGTTCGATACCGACTACCATCATGAGGCTCCTGTTAAATACCCTTGCCTGTTTCTACTTTTTTGATCTCGATCGCGGTTTCCGGTGTACGGGCAACCTGCGCAGAAATCGACTGACGTTTGACGCCTTCTTTATGACGCAGGGTCAGCACAATCGCACCGATCATCGCCACCAGCAGGATCAGACCGGCAACCTGGAAATAGAAAACAAAATCCGTATAAAGAATGTCACCAATAGCCGCCGTGTTATGACGTATGGCTGGATCAGGGATCGGATATGCTGCATTGGTCGCGATTTTTGGCGAGAAGATCGAGGTGGAAAACACCAAAATCAATTCTGCCAGCAGAACCACACCGACCAAAGCACCAATCGGCGCATGTTTGAGTGCGCCCTGCTTGAGTTCAGCAAAATCCACATCCAGCATCATGACGACGAAGAGGAAGAGAACCGCCACAGCACCGACATAAACAACCACCAGGATCATTGCCAGGAATTCAGCACCCGTCAGCAGAAACAAAGCCGCTGCGTTGAAGAAAGCCAAAATCAAAAACAAAACCGAGTGAACGGGATTGCGCGCGGTGATAACCATCAGCGCACTCGCAATCATGATGAAGGCGAATAAATAGAAAAACGCCGCCGCTATACCTGTCAGCATGGGGTTCCCCAATATCCTTTAACTTGGCAAGGCAACTTGCCTGTCCTACCACCTCACATCCTACAGCCAAGGCCGCGATATGAGGCAAAACTTCAAGCACAACAGCCATGAGCAGTAAAAAGCTCCGGCTATTGCACCAACTTAAATATTAGCCCTGCCCTCTTTGGGCAGAGGAAGTCACCTTACGATCAGGTGGGCTACGCCCACGTTAGCGATAAGGTGCATCCATTGCGATGTTGCGCGCAAGTTCGCGTTCCCAACGGTCACCATTCGCGAGCAGCTTTTCTTTATCATAGTAGAGCTCTTCGCGAGTTTCCGTGGCGAATTCGAAATTCGGCCCTTCAACAATAGCATCAACCGGACAAGCTTCCTGACAGAAACCGCAATAAATGCATTTGACCATATCAATGTCATAACGCACGGTGCGGCGGGTTCCGTCATTGCGGCGCGGACCAGCTTCAATTGTAATTGCCTGTGCCGGACAGATCGCTTCGCAAAGCTTACAGGCGATGCAGCGTTCTTCACCATTCGGATAGCGGCGCAGAGCATGTTCACCGCGGAAGCGCGGTGAAACAGGACCTTTTTCATGCGGGTAGTTCAATGTTGCCTTAGGCGCAAAGAACTGACGCATGGAGAGAAAGAATGCTCCGACGAATTCTTTCAGAAGCAGTGATTTAGCGGCTTGAGCGATAGAAGCCATGTGATGTCTCCTTAACCTACGAGGCCGGTAAATTTGAGGAATGCAGCGGTCGCCACAACCATGAACAATGAGATCGGCAGGAATACTTTCCAACCCAGACGCATCAGCTGGTCATAACGGTAGCGTGGTACAAATGCCTTCACCATCGCGAACATGAAGAAGCACATGCAGAGCTTCAGCATAAACCAGATGATGCCCGGCACCCATGCGAGGAACCATACATCCACGATTGGCAGCCAGCCGCCAAGGAACAGCACGGTCATCAGGGCGCACATCAGAGTGATGGCAACATATTCACCGAGGAAGAACAGCAGGAACGGTGTCGACGAGTATTCGATCATGTGACCGGCAACAAGTTCTGACTCCGCTTCAACCAGATCGAACGGCGGACGGTTGGTTTCAGCCAGTGCCGAGATGAAGAAGATCACGAACATCGGGAACAGCACGAGCCAGTTCCAGTCGAGGAACGAGTTCGGCAGACCAAGCATTGTACCAAGACCGGTTGACTGCGACAGCACGATATCGGTGAGGTTCAGCGAACCGGCAACCAACAGAACAGTCACGATCACCAGACCGATAGACACTTCATAAGAAACCATCTGTGCTGCGGAGCGCAATGCACCGAGGAACGGATATTTCGAGTTTGAAGCCCAGCCACCCATAATCACGCCGTAAACTTCCAGAGAAGAGATAGCGAGAATATAAAGAATGCCGACATTGATATTGGCGATTGCCCAGCCTTCACTGACCGGAATAACCGCCCATGTGGCCATTGCCAGCAGTGCCGAAATAAACGGCGCCAGCAGGAACACTGCCTTGTTTGCACCCGATGGGATGATCGGCTCTTTAAATACGAATTTCAAAAGATCCGCAAAAGCCTGAAACAGTCCCCAAGGGCCGACAACGTTTGGTCCCCGACGCAACTGTACCGCAGCCCAGATCTTACGATCCGCATAAAGCAGATAGGCTACAACAATCAGCAATACGACGAGCAGAACGACCGACTTCAGCGCTATAATCAGCGCTGGTAAGACGTAAGCTGCAAAAATACCGTCCATTTTCCCGTCTCTCTCTTACAGCACTGCGTGGATTTGAAACCGCGCAAGGGCAAGCTGTAAACCTTATTTTATCAGAGCATTTCCAAATTAATGAAAATGTGAAAATGCTCTGTTTTTTGTTGACGCAATTTCGGACGGAAAACCGGTTCCCACTTTTCCTGAAATTGCTTTGCAATATCAGCTCCTTAAACCCGAAAGCTTAAGGAGCTGTATGCATCAATGCTTATTCGGCTGCCTGCTGGAAGCCGCCCTTTGCCAGCGCGGAACATTCAGCCATAACAGCTGATGCACGGGCAATCGGGTTTGTCAGATAAAAATCTGTGACCGGCGAAACAAACGTAACGCCTTTTACCGGTGCTGCTTTTGCGCCGAGAGCGGTAAGGTCTGCAACCTGTCCTGCTGCCACTGCGTCAATCTGCGCCATATGCGGATAGTCTGCATAAAGTGCCGAGCGCAGCTGTGTCAGATTATCAAATGGCAGTTTCGCACCCAGTACATCAGACAATGCACGCAGGATCGCCCAGTCTTCCTTGGCTTCACCCGGAGCAAAACCGGCACGGTTTGCCAGCTGAACGCGGCCTTCCGTATTCACATAAGTACCGGATTTTTCTGTATAGGTAGAACCTGGCAGGATCACATCAGCAGCGTGAGCACCGGCATCACCGTGGGTGCCGATATAAACCACGAAGCTTGAACCTTTGTTCGACAGATCAAGTTCATCTGCACCGGCAAGGAACAGCACATCCATCTGGCCGACCATGTCGAGCGCCTTAACGCCGCCCTCACCCGGCACAAAGCCGAGATCCAGTGCGCCAACGCGTGCAGCAGCGGTGTGCAGAACTGCAAAGCCGTTCCACTCTTCGCTCAACGCGCCAACAGCATTTGCCAGCTGCGCGGCCTGAGCCAGTACAGCTTCACCGGTTTCACCGATAAGCGCACCCTGACCGATCAGGATCAGCGGACGTTTTGCATTCTTCAATGTATCGAAGAATTTGTCTTTGCCGCTTGCTAGCTGAGCCAGCGTATCAGAACCGGCGCCGAGATAGTTGTAAGCATAACGCAGGTCTGTCTGTTCACCGATCAGACCAATCTGCAAACCACCCTGACGCTGACGCTTCAGAATGCGTGCATTCAAGACAGAAGCTTCAAAACGCGGGTTGGAACCGATGATCAGGATCGCATCAGCCTGTTCAATACCTTCAATCGTCGGATTGAAGATGTAAGAAGCGCGGCCGAATTTAGGATCGAGCGCAACACCATCCTGACGGGCGTCAATATTGACGGAACCGAGTTTGGTCATCAGGCTCTTCAGTGCGTAGAGTTCTTCCACATTGGCCAGATCACCGGCAATCGCACCGATCTTGGCAGAGGAAGTCTTGGCAACCGCAGCTTTAACCGCAGCAAATGCTTCAGACCAGCTTGCAGCCTGCAGACGGCCATTAACACGAACATACGGGCGATCCAGACGCTGTGTGCGCAGACCATCCCAGATGAAACGGGTCTTGTCGGAAATCCACTCTTCGTTCACCTGTTCGTTCAGACGCGGCATAATACGCATCACTTCACGACCACGGGTATCAACGCGGATGTTTGAGCCGAGAGCATCCATCACGTCGATAGATTCAGTCTTGTTCAACTCCCAAGGACGTGCCTGAAACTCGTAAGGCTTGGATGTCAGCGCGCCAACCGGGCACAGATCAATCACATTGCCCTGCAGCTCAGAGGTCATTGCGCGTTCGAGATAGGTGGTGATTTCAGCATCTTCACCGCGACCTGTGAGGCCGAGTTCAGAAATACCGGCAACTTCCGTGGTGAAACGAACGCAGCGCGTGCAGTGAATGCAGCGTGTCATGATCGTTTTGACAAGAGGGCCGATATATTTATTTTCAACAGCACGTTTGTTTTCGCGGTAACGCGAACCATCTGTACCGAAAGCCATTGCCTGATCCTGAAGATCGCACTCACCGGCCTGATCGCAAATCGGGCAATCCAGCGGGTGGTTGATCAGCAGGAATTCCATCACACCTTCACGGGCCTTTTTGACCATAGGTGTGTTGGTGAAGATTTCAGGTGTTTCGCCATTCGGACCCGGACGCAGATCGCGCACGCCCATGGCGCAGCTTGCTGCCGGTTTTGGCGGTCCGCCTTTAACTTCAACCAGGCACATGCGGCAGTTGCCAGCAATAGAGAGGCGTTCGTGGAAACAGAAACGCGGCACGGTAGCGCCAGCCTCTTCGGCTGCCTGAAGAAGCGTGTAGTGATCGGGTACTTCGATCTCGTTACCGTCAACTTTGATCTTTGCCATCGCTTGTCCAAACCTGCGGCATCTGCCGCATTCTTTTAAACCCGCGGCATTTGCCGCATCATACTAAATCCGCGGCCAAGCCGCATAATTATTCAGCGGGCAGACCGTCTCCGGCCTGCCCTGAAGCTTATTCCGCAGCCTCGAGCCGGATATTACGGCTCTGAACAGCATTGCGGGTATAATCATCAATACGCTTTTCGATTTCCGGACGGAAATTGCGGATCAGACCCTGAATTGGCCATGCAGCCGCATCACCCAGCGCACAAATAGTGTGGCCTTCGATCTGCTTAGTCACGTCGAACAGCATGTCGATTTCGCGCTTTTGCGCATTACCGGTAACCATGCGTTCCATCACGCGCCACATCCAGCCTGTGCCTTCACGGCAAGGCGTGCACTGGCCGCAGCTTTCATGCTTGAAGAAGGCTGACAGCCGGGCAATCGCTTTGATGATATCCGTTGACTTATCCATGACGATAAGACCACCGGTACCGAAAGACGATTTAACATCGCGCATACCGTCGAAGTCCATGATGGCATCCATCATGTTTTCAGCGGTCACCACAGGACAGGATGCACCACCTGGAATAACCGCAAGCAGATTGTCCCAACCGCCGCGGATACCGCCGGCATGTTTTTCAATCAGTTCGCGGAACGGAATACCGAGCGCTTCTTCCACTGTACATGGTGTGTTTACATGACCGGAAATCTGGAACAGCTTGGTGCCGACATTGTTCGGGCGGCCAATAGCCGAGAACCATGCACCGCCGCGACGCAGAATGGTCGGAGCAACTGCAATCGATTCCACGTTGTTCACTGTGGTCGGGCAGCCATAAAGACCCATATTCGCAGGGAATGGGGGTTTAAGACGCGGCTGACCTTTTTTGCCTTCAAGGCTTTCGAGCAGCGCAGTTTCTTCACCGCAGATATAAGCACCGGCACCATGGGAGACGTAAACATCCATATCCCAGCCGCACTTATTATTCTTGCCCAAAAGACCGGCTTCGTAGCATTCATCAATTGCAGCCTGCAATGCTTCACGCTCACGCATGAATTCGCCACGGATATAGATATAGGCAGCATGAGCGCCCATAGCACAACCGGCAAGAACACAGCCTTCGATCAGCGTGTGCGGATCGTGACGCATAATATCACGGTCTTTACAGGTACCAGGCTCGGATTCATCAGCATTAACAACTAGATAATGCGGACGACCGTCGCTTTCCTTCGGCATGAAAGACCATTTCATACCGGTCGGGAAGCCCGCGCCGCCACGGCCGCGAAGACCAGAGGCCTTCATCTCGTTGATGATCCAGTCACGGCCTTTTTCAACCAGACCACGGGTATTATCCCAGTGACCACGGGACATAGCGCCTTTCAGCGACTTGTCTTTCAGGCCATAAATATTTGTAAAGATACGATCTTTATCAGCCAGCATCAATCAGCCCTCCGCTTTCGGATTGCTTGTCGTCAAAGATGTCAAACCACCGATCGGTGCCGAGAAATCGCGATCGATCTGCGGGCCCGGCTTGATGGTGTCGCCTTTGCCTGCCTCAAAAGCATCAATGATTTCTTCAAGACGTTCAGGTGTCAGATCTTCATAAGCATCTTTGAAGATCATGACCATCGGCGCATTGACGCAAGCACCCTGACACTCAACCTCTTCCCAGGACAAAGTGCCTTCAGCATTGAGCGTCTGCGGGTCATGATGAATTTTGTGTTTGCACACTTTCATCAGCTCTTCAGCGCCGCGCAAGGCGCACGGCGTTGTGCCGCAAACCTGAATATGAGCGCGTGTGCCAACCGGCTTGAGCTGGAACTGCGTATAGAATGTTGCCACTTCCAGAACGCGGATCAACGGCATTTCCAACATCGCAGCAATATGCTCGATGGAAGCCTTAGTGACCCAGCCATCCTGTTCCTGCGCACGCATCAGCAGCGGAATAACCGCGGACTGCTGGCGACCTTCAGGAAATTTCTTAATTGTCTTTTCAGCCCAAGCCTGATTTTCCGCATTAAACGAAAAGCTGGCCGGCTGAACGGAATCATCTGCGAGACGACGGACGGACATCAGCGGTCTACCTCACCAAACACAATATCGAGCGAACCAAGGATCGCGGAGACGTCGGCCAGAAGATGACCGCGACAAATGAAATCCATGGCCTGAAGATGAGCAAAACCCGGTGCACGCAATTTGCAACGATACGGTTTATTCGTGCCGTCAGACACGAGATAAACACCGAATTCACCCTTCGGTGCTTCAACTGCGGCATATACCTCGCCTTCCGGCACATGGTAACCTTCAGTGTAAAGCTTGAAATGATGGATGAGAGCTTCCATCGAGCGTTTCATTTCGCCGCGTTTTGGCGGAACAATTTTATTATCTGTATTCGACACAGGGCCGACGCGCTCTTTGCCGAGCAGCAGTTCACAGCACTGGCGCATAATAGAGGCGGACTGGCGCATCTCTTCCATACGGATCAGATAGCGGTCATAGCAGTCGCCGTTCTTGCCGATCGGAATATCGAATTCCATCTCGTTATAGCATTCATAAGGCTGGCTCTTGCGCAGATCCCATGCGGCACCCGAACCACGCACCATAACGCCGGAGAAGCCCCATGCCCATGCATCATCAAGACTGACAACACCGATATCGACGTTACGCTGCTTGAAAATACGGTTGCCGGTAATCAGGTTATCGAGATTGCTCAGCGTGGTCTTGAGGAACGGGTCGATCCAGTTTGCAATATCCTGGATCAGCTGTTCAGGCAGATCCTGATGAACACCACCCGGACGGAAATAAGCAGCATGCATACGGGCACCACAAGCGCGCTCGTAGAATACCATCAGCTTTTCACGTTCTTCAAAGCCCCAGAGCGGCGGCGTCAGCGCACCAACGTCCATGGCCTGCGTGGTTACGTTCAGAATATGATTAAGAATACGACCAATTTCCGAGAACAGTACACGGATCAGCTGACCGCGCTTCGGCACAGTAACACCGAGCAAGCGTTCAACTGCCAGCGCATAGGCATGTTCCTGATTCATCGGCGCCACGTAATCAAGACGATCGAGATAAGGAACAGCTTGCAGATAGGTTTTGGTTTCCATCAACTTTTCGGTGCCGCGATGCAGCAGGCCGATATGCGGATCAACACGCGCCACCACTTCACCATCCAGCTCCAGCACCAGACGCAAAACGCCGTGCGCCGCCGGATGCTGCGGGCCGAAGTTGATATTAAAATTTCTTACTTGTGTCTCAGCCATTGTCGGCATCCTGTGTAGAGGCATACGCTGCCAGAAACTCTGCTTCCGTCATTTTGCCTGTATCATTGGCAAAAGCGTAATTTTCAGGCTTACTGTCGATGAAAATTTCAGTCGTAAACCTGAATTGCGCAGGATTTTCAAACGCCTGAATGGAAACGACACTGTGGGAACCATCCTGCATACGCCACATCAGCGTAGAACCGCAGGCCTTGCAAAAACCACGCTCGCCCCATTGGGAAGAGCTGTAAAATGCAAGATCATCACCATTGGTGATTTCAAGGCTGTCGCCGCAATCCACACTCAGAAACACGCCACCAGACCATTGGCGGCACATCGAGCAGTGGCAGGCACCCATCTCGTCATTTACAGGCTTCGCCGAAAAGCGCACCGAGCCACAGAGGCAGCGACCTTCCAACTTAGCACAATCAGACATTCTTCAATCCTCACGTTTGACGTAGCAGATTAATTAATTCCAGCTTTTATCAGCTTAGTTCGTTTTGGCTTTCTCATCGCCCGGAAGCACATAGTCAGTCGCTTCCCATGGAGACAAGAAGTCAAAATTACGGAATTCCTGACGCAACTCAACCGGCTCGTAAACCACGCGCTTGACCTGATCATCATAACGGACTTCAACGAAGCCTGTCAGAGGGAAATCCTTACGCAGCGGATGTCCTTCAAAACCATAGTCAGTCAAAAGACGACGCAGATCCGGATGACCGGAGAACAGAATACCATACATATCGTAGGCTTCACGCTCGAACCACAATGCACCGGCATAAACACCGGTAATTGATGGCACTGGTGTATCTTCATCCGTAACGACACGAATGCGTATACGCAGATTGTGACGTGGCGACATCAGCTGATAGACCACATCGAAACGGTTAGCGCGCCCTGGATAATCCACGCCGCTCAAATCGGTAAAGTTTACGAACTGGCACTGCACATCATCACGCAGGAATGTCAGAACGGAAATGATCTGATTACCCGGAACAGTAATGCTCAGCTCACCGTAACGCAGCGAAGTGGTTTCGATTTTATTGCCGAGACGCTCAACCAGATAGCCTGAGAGTTCATTGAGAGCTTCTTCTGTCATCATATCCCCCAATCAACGCTCAATCGTACCGGTGCGGCGAATCTTCTTCTGCAGCATCAAAATGCCATAGAGCAGCGCTTCAGCGGTCGGAGGACAGCCCGGAACATAGATATCAACCGGAACAACACGATCACAACCGCGCACCACAGAATAGGAATAATGGTAATAACCACCACCATTCGCGCAGGACCCCATCGAGATCACATAGCGCGGCTCAGGCATCTGGTCGTAAACCTTGCGCAGAGCCGGTGCCATTTTATTGGTCAGCGTACCCGCAACGATCATCACGTCGGACTGACGTGGTGATGCACGCGGCGCAATACCAAAACGCTCGGCATCATAGCGCGGCATAGAAATATGCATCATTTCAACGGCGCAGCAGGCAAGACCGAAGGTCATCCACATCAATGAGCCGGTACGGGCCCAGGTGATGAGTGCATCTGCAGACGTAACAATAAAGCCCTTATCGGACAGCTCATTGTTCAACTCACCGAAAAACGCATCGTCCTGACCGATCAACTTACCTGTGTTCGGATCAATAATGCCCTTAGGGCGGGGAGCAATCAGCGTCCCGCCTGCCGGATTATTTGCAGACATAGCGTTTGCGGTGTTTTGGCCAGAGGTCAATCCCATTCGAGGGCTCCCTTCTTCCATTCATAAATGAAGCCGATGGTCAGAATGCCGAGGAAGACCATCATGGACCAAAATCCGAACATACCGATTTCACCGAAGGACACAGCCCACGGGAACAAGAATGCGACTTCAAGGTCGAAGATGATGAAAAGAATGGATACCAGATAGAAACGCACGTCAAACTTCATGCGTGCATCATCGAATGCGTTAAAACCGCACTCGTATGCAGAGAGTTTCTCTGGATCCGGCTGTCTGTACGCGACCAGGAATGGCGCTACCAGCAACGCAATTCCGATCACCATTGCCACGCCAATAAAAATGACGATCGGCAGATAGGAACTTAAAAGCTCGTTCATTACCCTATTTCCGGCTTCAAGATGTAAAGTTGTGCACTACATAAGCCATTTGACGGCTACAGCCATGTGACACATTGCACCTTACTATCAATCTCGCCCAAACAGCTTCAAATGGCGTGCCGTGCGAATACAGTGCTTTGTATGGGGACGGTTATCGCAGTCGACCGGATTGCGCAAGCCTTTATAGCGCATGTCTCCTATGCGCTCACACGGATATGATTAATAAAAGCCAGCCTGTTAACAACTCAAGGCAACCCGACGCGTCCTACAAAACAATCCGCCCGAGAACTGAATCTCCGGCACAGTGACTTGTCAATTATATCTGAAAAGAATCAAAACGACATCAGGGCATCGTAACGCACATAAATCGCGTGCCATATGGCGCCCGACCAGCTCACATTTAATTGAACCCGCAATGCACGCTCTCATGTTTTTGAGCCACCCAATATTGGTAGGCACTCAATAAACGCAACAAAACAGAACAGCCCGCCAACTCTGACAATCTGAGCGTTAAAAAAGAAAGTCAGCACTCTTTATATACAAGGAGAGATAAGAGCTTGCCCCGAATACGATCTGCGCAGCTCAAACCAGCACAGACCACCCTCACCCCGACAAGACAAGCGTGGGGATTCGCGCATCGATATAATGTGCATACATCCAAGCTTTGAAGCACCAATGATTCACGCAGTGCAAATGCATATGTTTAAATATGAATCAGATGACCGTGCACAACATGCATTTCATGGCACCGGCACTCCACATCAATAAACAGTACAGCGAATGCGCACTTAAACTTGCGGAACAAATAAGAGATAAAGAGGATTTATTGGCGGGGTGCGCCACTTTCTCCGATTTCGATTTTAAAGAAGAGAAAGTGGCGCGAGTGACGGGGCTCGAACCCGCGACCTCCGGCGTGACAGGCCGGCACTCTAACCAACTGAGCTACACCCGCGCAGTACTTCATGTGCTGAAGTGATTTTGTATGTACCCTGATTCATTTTTAAAATCAAAGGGTTTTCTTATAAAATTCACAAATAAATGAAAAATTTTTCATTTAAAAACAAAAGGTTAAATATGGACATGAAAGGTAAATTATAAAGCAGGCGGGGTGCGCCACTTTCTCTGATTTCAAATTTTTAAAGAAGAGAAAGTGGCGCGAGTGACGGGGCTCGAACCCGCGACCTCCGGCGTGACAGGCCGGCACTCTAACCAACTGAGCTACACCCGCGCAGTATTTCAGATTTAATCTGAAGACCTTAAGCTATTCGCTTGAGGCACCGTAACGTTTCCGTCCGGTATGGGCGCTGTCTAATGGGTTCCCTGTGAACTGTCAAGCGAGCTTTTAAAAGTTTTTCATCAAAAATGAGATAAAATACGCGAAGCTGCATAAGGCTGTCTTTATATATATAGGACGCTCTCAGAGAATAAATTTTATACATAAATCTGTATGAATTTCTGCCTCCCCTCCTCCCTATAAGCATCTGAAATCTAAGAATCATCCGAAACGGCGCACTGCACACATGTCAGGAATGTGAACAAACAAAAAATAATGCACATTTCTGTTTTATTTTGATTTTTGCTCTTGCGCTGAATCAAAGAATTCCGTAAACGAGCCTCACAGCCGCTGCAAAGCGAGCGGGCGATTAGCTCAGTTGGTAGAGCGCTTCGTTTACACCGAAGATGTCGGGAGTTCGAGTCTCTCATCGCCCACCATTTATTTCTCTGAGAAGTCAGATTGATAAATGAGAATATAAATATGTAGTGCTCATATTTATGTTCGATGATAAAAAGCAGCACAAACCGCTTTTAGCGAGCGGGCGATTAGCTCAGTTGGTAGAGCGCTTCGTTTACACCGAAGATGTCGGGAGTTCGAGTCTCTCATCGCCCACCATTCCTTTCCCCTTTGAATATCACATACTACATATAGACTGATGATACTAAATCATTAGAGCATATCGTGTTTATCGTACCCACAGCGCTCGCTCTATCTATCTGTTTTGCGCATGTCGTTATCGCATGAAGTGATTCATGCCACACGATGTCGGGTATGGCTCATTATCAATTAGCAATAAAATTATTTTGTTTGGCTGGCTCAACCGAATTTCAAAAAAGAATCGTGAGCCCGTTCCGGCGCTTTTGTAAAGCAAAGAATCTGCCTGCAAACCGCAAAGATTCAACCCCAAAAGCGCTTGTTTCTTATATATTGCAGATAAGAATCATATGCACCGGCGGCACCCTGCCCTCATGCCAGATCTATGCCTCATGGCCTCTCTCCCGGATATTTATACAGCCCTGTGTATAGCGGGTAAAAATAAATCAGAGACACCATAGGTATTGACGAAAAATTCATAACATATACCATATATAGTGTCTTAAGCAGACCCCACGATTCTGCGACCGCAGATTCGAAACGGCGCTTAAAACGACTTTATCAGGTGCGTTGAATACGGAAATACCGAGTGTAATCTGGATCAGTCACGCCTGTTCTTTGCTGAAAACGGAGAATCTCTCCTGCCCAGTGAAGAAACGGAACTTGGTGCCAGTCATTAAGGTCCAGAGCATTGCATAATACACAGGCGCCAACCGGTTTTCTGTGTGTATGCAGCAAATGTAAGAAGCCAGAGCGGGCGCAACGAAAAAATGAAATGCGATACGCTCCGGTCATGTTGAAGACGGAAGAAATGTGTTGAGCCGGCCTGCATTATACACAAGCCAGCAAATCACATTTTCACAAGGCAACAGGAATCAGGTTGTGCGCAAGGTCAGAGCTGCTTTTCAGGTATCGGGTTACAAACAGGCTTCAGAGTCTGTGTTTCAACATACCGCGTCAGCAGATAACTCACCGCAGGCATCTATGTCAGCCACACCAGCCGCCAGAGCGCAGCTGCGCCCAATGGCTTTATATGACCATCCGTGAAACCGGCTCCGGAGCTTCTCGCAAGTTTTCCGGATCTCCTTTTCTGCCTCTACCGTCATTCAGTCCGTATCATCAGTTTTAAAGTACAGCATGCGTTTTGCGGATTAACCGCAGTTTGTGCAGCACATGAAAGGCGCGAATAAAGCGCGCCATAAATTTCGTCGCCCTTCTGATCGCAAGGTGACGGAACCATAGTGCTCGGATTTATCGCTGGTAACAGTCTCTGCAGAGGCAGCCAGCGGGGAATACAGGGAAGCGTCAAACGCACCGTTTTTTGAGGGCAAAAAGCTCCGGAGAACAGAGGATACCGCACCGTCAGGTGCAAAAAAGAAGCGCACCGTCAGGTGCAAAAACGAAGCGTACCGTCAGGTGCAAATGAATGCCGCACCGAAAGGTGCAAAAAACAAGCACCATCCGGTGCAGCCATTTGAAGCCCTGCAAAGGGAAACGTAGCCCCCGCTACACTGCCTGCGGCAAGTTCCGAGCGGAACAAGCAACAGACAGACACCATAGAGAAAGCTCTGAAAAATATCAGGGCGTCAAGAAACGAGGAATCCGATGTCCATTACCGTTTACAGCAAGCCAGCCTGTGTTCAGTGCACCGCCACCTACCGCGCTCTGGAACGTCAGGGAATCGATTTCAATATCATTGATATTTCTGCCGATACAGAAGGCTTCGATACAGTTAAGCGTCTTGGTTACATGCAGGTTCCGGTTGTTGTTGCCGGTGACACCCATTGGGCCGGTTTCCGTCCGGATATGATCAGCGCTCTGGCTTAATCAACAGCGCTGGCAGTCCGCCTGTTGTGCGGATGTTTTCCCGCGAACGAACCTGCCCGTCTACACTCAATGGTGACGGGCAGTCGCGACCGGCAAACAAATCACCTTCAGGCAAATGCCAGAAACCTTACGCCCTCTTTCTTATATGTCCTGCAATCACACGGGCTGAAATGCCTGACCGGCAGCATTATATAGAGAGGGTCTTTGTTTGACTTCAGTACGTCACTGAGGCTTTGACATAGGAAGTGGCTATGAGCATGCTCGTCTATTTTTCAAGCGGCACGCAAAATACGCATCGCTTTGTTACCAAAACCGGACTGCCTGCTCTGCGTATAGCGTGCAGCATGAAGGAAGAAATTCTGCTGGTTACTCAGCCATTTGTTCTAGTTGTGGCAACCTATGCCGGAGGAGACGGACGCGGTGCGGTTCCTAAACCCGTCATACGTTTCCTCAATGACAGTTCTAACCGTTCATTGATCCGTGGTGTGATTGCCGGTGGAAACCGTAACTTTGGTTCTACCTATTGCCTCGCAGGTACAGTCATTTCTGAGAAGTGTCAGGTGCCGTTTCTATACCGCTATGAATTAGCCGGTACTGATGACGACGTGATCAATGTGCGTAATGGTCTGCACAGATTCTGGCAGCAGGCCCAGGCGGCGTAGCCGCTGTCTAGTAAAAAACACCGGCCTAGCCATAGGTCTACGAACTAACGGCATAACCGCCGGGCTTTTAAACACCAGAGCATTTTTAATAATGCGAATTAAAAATGCTCTGGCGGTTTAACGAATACAAATTGAATAACTGTCCGCTTTTACGAGAAAAGCAGGGGCAGTATCCTGAACAGGTGTGTAAACGAAGCCGGGACTTTGTTTGCCAGACCCGAAAGATGAATTGGAAAAACTGTGGCGACTCTTGAGCTTGAACGATCAGACAAAACCAATACCAACAGTTCAAACAGCGGGAGTTCTAACAAGGATGCTCCGGCGATGGATTATCACGCGCTGAATGCCATGCTGAACCTGTTTGGCCCGAATGGTGAGATCCAGTTTGATATGGATCGTAAAGCCGTTCGCCAGTATTTTCTTCAGCATGTGAACCAGAACACGGTTTTCTTCCACAATCTGGAAGAGAAACTCGATTATCTGGTCACCCAGAATTATTATGAAAAAGAAGTTCTGGATCAGTACTCATTCGAGTTTGTGCAGAACCTCTTCAATCTCGCTTATAAAAAGAAATTCCGCTTCCCGACCTTCCTCGGCGCGTTCAAATATTACACCAGCTATACGCTGAAAACATTTGACGGTCTACGCTATCTGGAACGCTATGAAGATCGCGTCTGCATGGTCGCGCTGGCACTGGCCGACGGCGATGAAGCTCTGGCGATCTCGATCATGGAAGAAGTGCTGTCCGGCCGTTTCCAGCCTGCGACACCAACCTTCCTCAACGCCGGTAAAAAACAACGCGGCGAGCTGGTTTCCTGCTTCCTGCTGCGTATGGAAGACAATATGGAATCGATCGGCCGCTCGATCAATTCCGCACTGCAGCTTTCCAAGCGCGGTGGTGGTGTTGCTTTTGCACTGACTAATATTCGTGAGCATGGCGCGCCGATCAAAATGATCGAGAATCAGTCTTCCGGTATTATTCCGATCATGAAGCTGCTCGAAGACGCTTTCTCCTATGCCAATCAGTTGGGTGCGCGTCAGGGTGCCGGTGCGGTTTATCTTAATGCCCACCATCCGGACATTATGCGCTTCCTCGATACCAAGCGCGAAAATGCCGATGAAAAAATCCGCATTAAAACTCTGTCGCTCGGCGTAGTGATTCCGGATATCACTTTTGAACTGGCGAAAAATGACGAGGATATGTACCTGTTCTCGCCATATGATGTGGAACGCGTTTACGGCGTGCCTTTCACTGAAATTTCGGTTTCAGACAAATATCGCGAAATGGTTGATGATGGCCGTATCCGCAAGCAGAAGATCAAAGCGCGCGCTTTCTTCCAGACTTTGGCGGAAATTCAGTTTGAATCCGGCTATCCGTACATCATGTTCGAAGATACCGTGAATGCAGCCAATCCGATTGCCGGTCGCATCAATATGAGCAATCTCTGCTCGGAAATCCTTCAGGTCAGCGAAGCCAGCACCTATAAAGACGATCTGAACTACGAGCATATCGGCAAAGATATTTCCTGCAACCTCGGCTCGCTCAATATTGCGATGACCATGGACTCACCGGATTTCGGTAAAACCGTTGAAACATCGATCCGTGCACTGACTGCTGTGTCGGATATGAGCAAGATCAATTCCGTGCCTTCCATTGCCCGTGGCAATGACGAATCACACGCAATTGGCCTTGGTCAAATGAATCTGCATGGTTATCTGGCACGTGAGCGCATTTATTACGGTTCAGAAGAAGGCGTGGATTTCACCAATATCTACTTCTACACCGTGGTCTATCACGCGATTAAAGCCTCGAACCGCATTGCTATGGATCGCAAGTCGAGCTTCGTTGGTTTTGAAGATTCAAAATATGCTGACGGTACTTTCTTCGACAAATATACGATCAAGCTCTGGGAGCCGGAAACAGCGCGCGTTCGTGAATTGTTTGAAACATCCGGCGTTGCGATTCCAACGCAGGCAGACTGGGAAGAGTTGCGCAAATCAGTGATGGCGCATGGTATGTATAATCGTAATCTTCAGGCGGTTCCGCCGACAGGTTCGATTTCTTACATCAACAACTCGACCTCTTCGATCCACCCGATTGCATCCAAGATTGAGATTCGCAAAGAAGGTAAGATCGGCCGCGTTTATTACCCTGCCCCGTTTATGAGCAATGATAATCTGGAATATTATCAGGATGCTTATGAAATCGGTGCAGAGAAAATCATCGACACTTATGCAGCGGCAACGCAGCATGTGGATCAGGGCCTGTCCCTCACCTTGTTCTTCCGTGATACCGCCACAACACGCGATATCAACAAGGCGCAGATCTATGCATGGCGCAAGGGAATCAAAACAATCTACTATATCCGCCTGCGCCAGATGGCTCTGGAAGGGACACAGGTAGAAGGCTGCGTTTCCTGTTCCCTGTAATCATCGTCACGTTTGAAAAAGTACCGTCTGTCCAAAGACAGACGGTCTTCTCCTCATATATTTAGAGCTTAATATGAACGCCCAACCTAAACTGATCTGCGCTACGAAAGCCGTTAACTGGAATCGCATCGAGGATGATAAAGATCTCGAAGTATGGAACCGTCTGACCGGTAATTTCTGGCTGCCGGAAAAAGTTCCGCTTTCTAACGATATTCCGTCCTGGGGTACGCTGACGCCAGCGGAAAAAACGCTGACCATTCGTGTTTTCACCGGTCTGACCCTGCTGGATACTATTCAGAACACCATCGGCTCAATCTGCCTGATGCCGGATGCGGTGACACCGCATGAAGAAGCTGTGCTGTCGAATATCAGCTTCATGGAAGCGGTTCATGCCCGCTCCTATTCCTCGATTTTCTCCACACTCTGCTCAACACCGGATGTGGATGACGCCTATCGCTGGAGTGAAGAAAACCCGCATTTGCAGCGTAAAGCCGCTCTGATCGTCAACGAATATAAATCTGATGATCCGATGAAGCGCAAAATCGCCAGCGTTTATCTGGAAAGCTTCCTGTTCTATTCAGGCTTCTATCTGCCAATGTACTGGTCGAGCCGTGCAAAACTAACCAATACTGCTGACCTTATCCGTCTGATTATCCGCGATGAGGCCGTGCATGGTTATTATATCGGCTATAAATATCAGGTCGCTTTGGAAAAAGAGAGTGAAGCCCGCAAGGAAGAGCTAAAAGATTTCGCCTTCTCAATGCTGCTCGATCTCTATGATGTTGAGACCAAATATACAGCTGCGCTCTATGACGGCACCGGCCTGACCGAAGATGTCAAAAAATTCCTGCATTACAATGCAAATAAGGCACTGATGAATCTCGGTTATGAAGCACTGTTCCCGAGCACGGTCACCAATGTTAATCCGGCGATCCTGTCTTCGCTCTCACCGAATGCCGATGAGAATCATGACTTCTTCTCCGGTTCCGGCTCCAGCTATGTGATCGGTAAAGCGGTTGCGACTGAAGACGATGACTGGGATTTTTAATATATTCTTCAAATAAAGAAGAAAATTCATCTGAAAATACTTCTTTTGCGAACATAAAAAATAAACAAGCCCCAGAGCCGACAAACCGGCTCTGGGGCTTGTTTATTTTAGGGAGTTTTTTAACGCGTTGAAATCAATATAATATCCATTGTTTTCAATCCATGTAATTGAGCAAAGCCTTCTAAACAGCAGCATTTTATTAAGCAAGAACAACACTTAATTTTCATTTACTATGTAATTTAAGTCTTGAAAAACAATCTGTGCGCTATAAATCAAAACAGGTCAGCAAGACCATAACAAATAAAGAACTATCTGGAGTTAAGGCAATGAAAGCAATTTTCAAACGTTTCGCTAAAAGTGAATCCGGCGCAACTGCAATCGAATACGGTCTGATTGCAGCGCTTATCGCTGTTGTGATTATCGGCGCTGTAACAGCACTCGGAGATAATATCTCGTCCACATTCCAGACCATTGCAGATAAAATTGGTACTGGTGAGTAATCTAAAAATTTCAAAGGCTGAAAATCTAGCCAATGAAATTACACCGTCCGGCCAAGGCCGGACGGTTTTCTTAAATATTGTTGCCCACATTTTTATTTGGTGAGGCTCATGAATAAATCTCGGTTCTGGCAATCCCAGACTGGTGCAACGGCTATTGAATATAGTCTGATTGCTGCATTTATCGCTTTAATGATAGTGGGCTCGCTTCTCGCTCTGGAGCCAATGCTGACTGAACCGTTAGACACTGTCAGCAATACGTTAAACAAACAATAATTCTTTCATTTTCATAGCCATGCCGCGCTTTGTCACGCTGCACATCTCCCTCATCTGCTTCTATAGTCGCATCATCAATCTGAATAGCAATGCGATGAAAGCCTGATGAATCACATACAAAGCGCCCCTGTAAAACCCGACTATCTCCATTTTGATCCTGCGACCCGCCGCGTGCGTATTGATCCGCACCAGCCGGAATTTGTGCAGAATCCTTATGCCGCTTATGCATGGCTGCATCACAATGCGCGGGTGTTTTTCTGGGAAGATTACGGTTTCTGGTGTTTTGCCGGTTATGACGATATCAACAAGCTGTTCCGCGACCGCCGTTTTGGCCGTGAAGAACCGGGCGGTTATCGTGCTAATGCAATCAACCGCGAACACCTCAAAGATTTTGATGGCGTAGAGCGTCACTCCATGCTGGAGATTGAGCCGCCGGTGCATACCCGTCTGCGCACTCTCGTCAACCGTGCTTTCGTCTCCCGTCAGGTTGAACGCCTGCGCCCGCGTATTGAAAAGCTCGCTAATGAGCTGATTGACGGTTTTGAACACCAAGGTCATGTCGACCTGATGCCAGCCTTCGCCACTCCTATTCCGGTGGTAGTGATTGCGGAAATGCTCGGTGTACCCACCGACAATGCCCCGCAACTGCTCGACTGGTCGCATCGCATGGTCAACATGTATATGCACAATGCCACGCGTGAAGTGGAAGACAGTGCTAATCAGGCGGCCAAAGAGTTTTCCGATTATTTGCGTGACTACGCTGCACAGCGCCGCAAAAATCCGGGTGATGACCTGCTGAGCCTGTTACTGGCCGCTGAGGAAAATGGCGCCAAGCTCTCGGAAGATGAGCTGATTACCACCTGTATCTTGCTGCTCAATGCCGGACATGAAGCAACGGTCAATCAGACCGGTAATGCGGTTAAGAGCATTCTACAAAGCGGTCTGGATCATCGCGATCTGTTTGCAACGCCGGAATCAACCGCTGCCACGGTTGAGGAAAGCCTGCGCTTTGATGCGCCGCTGCATATGTTCACCCGTTATGCCTATAATGAGACTGAAATTGCCGAAGGTGTAATACTCAAAGCCGGTGAACAGCTCGGTCTTTTGCTTGGTTCCGGCAACCGCGATTATCAGGCTTTCGAGCAGCCGGACCGCTTCTGGCCGGAACGTCCGGATCAGAAGAATGTTTCCTTCGGTGCGGGTATTCATTTCTGTATCGGCGCACCGCTGGCACGTCTGGAAATGCAGGTGTCTCTGGCAACATTGTTCAAGCGTCTGCCGAATATCCGCTTTGCCGAGCCGCCACTTTATGACGATACCTATCATTTCCACGGTATGCAAAGCCTGAAACTGGAATGGTAAAAACAAAAACGCCGCGTCTATCAAGACGCGGCGTTTTCTATTCCAGACAATATAACTTTAAAGCTTTATCACATAGGTTTTACGAGTCGTTTCAATCACTTCCCACGTGCCTTTAAAGCCCGGTCTGATGATGAAACTATCGCCTGCCCGCAAAGTGACCGGCTCTTTGCCTTCTTCTGTGACCACAGACACACCGCTGATCAACTGGAAGAACTCCCACTCATCATAAGCGACATGCCATTTACCAACAGTAGACTCCCAGATACCGGCATAAAGCCCGTCTGAGGTCTCTTCCACATTCCATGTTTTGAACTGCGGATCGCCGGAAATGATGCGCCCTTCAGCGGGCGCACCAAGTTCCGGTTCAGACTCTGTGTTTACAGGCAGCAACAACGACATCAGGCGATCTTCGCCAAAGCCTGTTCAAGATCAGCGATAATATCGTCAGCATCTTCAATACCGATCGACAGACGCACCACTTCAGGCCCTGCACCGGCAGCAACTTTCTGCTCATCAGTCAACTGACGATGGGTTGTCGAAGCCGGATGGATAACCAGCGAGCGAGTATCGCCAATATTGGCCAGCAGCGAGAACAGTTCCAGCGAGTTAGCGAAAGTCTTACCGGCTTCATACCCACCCTTCAGACCGAAAGTGAAAACCGCGCCACCGCCCTTTGGCGAATATTTCTGCTGCAGAGTGTGATATTTGTCGGTTGGCAGACCGGCATAACGCACCCATGAAACTTTCTCGTGCTTTTCCAGCCACTGAGCTACTTTCAGTGCATTGTCGCAATGGCGCTGCATACGTAGTGGCAGAGTTTCAATACCGGCCAGTATCTGGAACGAGTTGAACGGAGAAATCGCCGGACCAAAATCGCGCAAACCAAGTGTGCGTGCTGCAATGGCAAAAGCAATATTGCCGAAAGTTTTGTGCAGTTCCGCACCGGCATATTCAGGACGTGGCTCGCTCAGCATCGGGTAATTGCCGGATTTCGACCAGTCGAAAGTACCGCCATCAACCAGAATACCGCCCATGGAATTGCCATGACCGCCAATAAATTTGGTCAGCGAGTGCACAACGATATCTGCACCATGTTCAATCGGGCGGATCAGATATGGCGATGCCATTGTATTATCAACGATCAGCGGCAGACCATGCTTATGTGCGATTTCTGCAATAGCAGCGATATCAACAACGATACCACCCGGATTAGCCAGACTTTCAATGAAAATCGCACGGGTCTTGTCGTCGATCTGTTTCTCAAAGCTGGAAACATCATCTACGTCACCCCAGCGCACTTCCCAGCCGAAAGACTTGAAGGCATTTCCAAACTGATTAATCGAACCGCCATAAAGCTTGTTCGCAGCAACAAAGTTGTCACCGGTGCGCAGCAGATTATGGAAAACCAACAGCTGTGCAGCATGGCCGGATGCGGTGGCAACCGCAGCTGTACCACCTTCAAGCGCTGCAACGCGTTCCTCGAGAACGGCTGTCGTCGGGTTGGTCAGACGGGTATAGATATTACCGAATGCCTGCAGGCCGAACAGAGCGGCGGCATGGTCAACATCGTCAAAAACATAAGATGCTGTCTGATAAATCGGCGTGGTGCGGGCACCGGTTGTCGGATCCGGCTTTGCGCCTGCATGAATGGCAAGGGTATCAAAACCGGGGCTGCGCTTAGACATTCTCTACTCCCAAGATAAAAAATTTGGGACAGGTTAGAATTTTACTTTCCCACAAGCAAAGAAAAAGATTCCGCTTAACCCTATAATTCACGCAAACTATTATCTTTTTCCGTTTCACGCAGACACCGGTTACTCATAAATGTGTTTATGCTCCGATCAGGCGCTGATGCTGCTGTTTGGTGCACATATTGGTCACCACCTTTATTCCGGCAGCACGCGCTTTGGCTTCGGCCTCTTCATGGCTAATTTCGAGCTGTAACCACAAAACATCCGGTTGTGTTTTCAGCGCCAGAACCTCATCAACAATGGCAGGCACTGCGTTAGAAGCGCGGAAAACATCAACAATATCGATCTTCTCAGGTATATCTGCCAGTGAAGCATAAACTGTCTGGCCGAGTATTTGTTTCCCCGCCTGCCCCGGATTAACCGGAAAAACCTTGTAACCATGCTCCAGCAGATATTTCATCACGCCAAAGCTCGGGCGATCTTCATTCGGAGAAGCCCCGACCAGTGCAATCACATGCTTGGTTTGCAGGATGGATTTCACTTGTTCATCATTCATGACGCTCTCCGTTTTCATACTTGTTTATATAAATCCTAATCTAGGTTCATATCTGTGATAATTAAAGAGACACGCCCTGCGGCGCTCTATAAGTGTTAAAACCAGCGATAATTAATAGGGTAACATATTACCCCGCTTTCAAATCATTGATTTTGCTTAATAATTTCAAAAACACTCCAATTTACTACACTTGACGGTCTATCATCTGCACTGTATTGGACAGCCAGAAAGCATGCATCCTTCAAAGATGAGTGTTTTTTATTTGTTACGTGCGGATTTCCGCCGGAACACAAGCAACAAAAAAAGCCTTGCACCCGTTTCTGGTCATCAGTCTCAGTCGCAAGGATTATTCAAGGATAACTTCAATGGCAACTTTTTCTCAGAAGCCAGCAGAAGTGGTGAAGAAGTGGATCCTGATCGACGCTGAAGGCGTTGTTCTTGGTCGTCTCGCTTCTCAGGTCGCCAACATTCTGCGCGGTAAGAACAAACCAACTTTTACTCCACATGTTGACGACGGTGACAATGTCATCATCATCAATGCGGACAAAATTGTTCTGACCGGCAAAAAGTTTACCGATAAGGTTTACTACTGGCACACTGGCCACCCAGGCGGTATTAAAGAACGTACAGCTCGTCAGATCCTCGAAGGCCGTTTCCCGGAACGCGTCGTTGAGAAGGCGATTGAACGTATGGTTCCGCGCGGTCCGCTCGGCCGTCGTCAGATGAAAAACCTGCGCGTTTATGCAGGCGCTGACCACCAGCACGAAGCACAGCAGCCAGAAGTCCTCGACATCGGCGCTTTGAACAGCAAAAATAAGAGGAACGCATAATGGCTGAGCAGCTCAACTCGCTCGAAGAACTTGGCACAGTTGCAGCAGCTGCTGCGCCTGAAGCTCCGGTTCACGTTAAAAAAGTCGACGCTCTCGGACGTTCTTATGCGACCGGCAAGCGTAAAGATGCGATTGCACGCGTTTGGGTAAAGCCAGGCACAGGCAAAATCGTCGTCAACGGCAAAGAGTTCAATGCATATTTTGCTCGTCCGGTTCTGCAGATGGTTCTGCAGCAGCCAATCGTTGCAGCAAACCGCGCGGGTCAGTTTGACATCGTTGCGACTGTTGCTGGCGGTGGTCTATCCGGTCAGGCCGGTGCAGTTCGTCACGGCATATCAAAAGCCCTGACCTACTACGAACCAGCTCTGCGCGCAGTCCTCAAGAAGGGCGGCTTCCTGACACGCGATAGCCGTGTTGTAGAACGTAAGAAATACGGTAAGGCGAAAGCCCGTCGTTCTTTCCAGTTCTCCAAGCGCTAATATCTTTAGCACTTCCGATATTAAGAAAGCGGGTCTTCGGATCCGCTTTTTTTTATTTCATGCGACAGAGTAGCGGCTGTCACCTGCAACGCTTGGTCTTTATGCTTTCACATCACCAAGCCTCAGGATTCTGTCTCATGCACAATCGCTCTCCGTTCGCCAATCTTCCCGATGCCCCTTATTATGTTGTCGCCTTTTCATCCCAGCGCACTGCGAATGATGATGCAGGCTATGGTGAGATGGCCGATCAAATGGTTGAACTAGCTGAAAAACAGGACGGTTTTCTTGGCGTCGAAAGCGTGCGCGATAGCAGCGGCTTCGGCATTACCAATTCTTACTGGCGCGATGAAGAAAGCATTCGTAACTGGAAGCGCAATGTCGATCATCTTGCCGCGCAGAAGCAAGGCCGTGCGATGTGGTATGAAACCTACGCTTTAAGGATTGCCCGTGTTGAACGCGCCTATGGTTTTCATACTGAAAGCCATAAAAGCAAATGACAATCAACAACCACGCATTACGGCGCCTAGACTTGCAAGATATGGAACTCGCCTCCCGTATTCATAGAGCGTCCTTCAATGAACGCCTGCCATGGCTTAAAGGACTGCACACACCGCAAGAAGATCATTGGTTCTATGAAAACTGCATCTTTCCGCAATGTGAGGTCTGGGCAGTCTGCGCGCCTGAAATGGCTGGCATTATCGCCTTTAAGGCAGATTGGGTCGAACAGCTTTATATTCTGCCGGAGTTTCAAGGATATGGCATAGGCAGCGCCCTGCTCAAACAAGCACAGCAAACATTCCCGCATCTGCAATTATGGACATTCCAGCGCAATATTCAGGCGCAGAAATTCTACGAAAATCACGGCTTCATCGCAATCCGCGAGACTGATGGTCGTGACAATGAAGAAAAGGAACCGGATATTCTTTTTGAATGGCGAAAATCCGGCTTCTGAAAGTTGTTATCTCTCAGTCTTTCCAGACCCGCAAATTCTCACGGTTGATTTCCAGCTGCCTTGCCGGAGTTTGCTTGTAATAATCAACAGCCATACCGCTGATCCAGTCGCCGTAAGCGGGATTGGGCAGCATTATGAATTTCGAACCGAATTGCTTCTGCTGCGCTGCAACCTGCAAACGGCGCTCACGATTATTCTTGCCATAATATTCAGTGCCAAAATCATTGAGATTGTCGCCGATATAAACCACCACATCATAGCCCTTTGATTTAACCAGATCAAAGCGCGCCTGCTTGTTGGACTGTGTTGTGCGCAGAAGAACCGTTTCGCGCGACACACCGGGAAAGCCAAGCTTTTGCAGGTTTTCAACTGTAGCCACGTAAGATGTGTCGTCGCGATTGGAGACATAAAACATCCGTCCGCCGTGTGAATTGACATAACGGGCGAAAGAGACTGCGCCGTCAATCGCAACTGCTTGCTTCGCCTCCATCCAACGCGCCCATGTCGGCTTGGTATAAGGCACGCCGTGCTCTATCCGCCAAGCGGCATAGGCAGAATTGTCGATCATTGTTTCGTCCAGATCAACGATAACTGCTTTCTTACGACCAGCTTGCGCCTTTGCCGTATCAAATGCACGGCGCGCTGTATTAAAAGCCTGATAGGCCAGCGCCTGATATTCACCGGATTGCTGCACCCAGTTTACTGCGAGAACCGCTTGCTGTTCCAGCTTCACTTGTGCTGCGTTCTGATCGGTTACGCACCCGGCTACAACGGTGGCCATTCCTGATAATACGACAACTCGCAATGCAGTGCTTTTCATGTCATCCCCTCAGACAAATCCAAAAAGCACTATCTGCGAGCAAAGCAACACGTTGCACAATCACAACTCTGCGCCCGATAATATGCAGAACTTATAAAGCAATCGGCTTGTTATTATGCCGATATAACAAGCATTGCGGAGACAGCAGTTGCCATGCATTATCCTATATATCCGGCAGGATGTCTGGCTGGAAAAGATAGTACCTGACAGAATGAATCAACTGCTTTACAGGTTGATTCATCAAAAATCTCTAACCGCATGAATTCTCTACCTATAAGGCAAAATTCAAATGAAACCGAAAATCTTTATTGACGGCGAACATGGCACAACGGGTCTACAGATCCGCACACGTCTTGCCGGTCGCACTGATCTGGAAATCCTGTCTATTCCGGAAGAAGAGCGACGTAATAAAGACCTGCGCGCTGATCTGCTGCGCTCGGCTGACATTGCAATTCTCTGCCTGCCTGATGATGCTTCGCGTGAGGCCGTTATTCTGCTTGAAGGTCATGCCACCCGGATTATCGACACGTCCACTGCACACCGCACCCACTCCAACTGGGTCTATGGTTTTGCAGAGCTGGAAGCTTTGCAGGCACAGCGCATCCGTGAAGCACGTCTGGTGGCCAATCCTGGTTGCTATCCGACGGGCGCAATTTCTCTCATCCGCCCTTTGCGTGATGCAGGGCTGATGGGCGGTGATTATCCGGTAACTGTTAATGCAGTGTCCGGTTATACCGGCGGCGGCAAGCAAATGATTGCCCAGATGGAAGAGGTGAACCATCCGGAACATATGAAGGAAAACAACTTCCTCTATGGCCTGACACTCAAGCACAAGCATCAGCCGGAAATGCAGGTATATGGCAAGCTGGATCAGGCACCGATTTTTGCACCAAGCGTCGGCCGTTTCCCGCAGGGCATGATTGTGCAGGTTCCGGTCTACCTCGACCTGCTCAAAGGCAAGCCGACACTGGCAGATGTACATAAAGAGCTCACCGCTCATTATTCCGGCCAGAAGATTGTGCGTGTTGTGCCTCTGGAGGAAAGCGCTGCATTGGCGCGTGTAGATGCGGAAATGCTGGCTGATACTGACGGCATGAACCTCTATGTCTTCGGCACTGAAGGCGGCAAGCAGGTCAATCTGGTGGCTGTGCTGGATAATCTCGGCAAGGGTGCATCGGGTGCAGCCGTGCAGAATATGAACCTGATGCTGGGTCTGAGCTAAGCCATTATGAAGCAACGGCATGTGATGCGACCGGATTTTCCGGCACAATGGCAGATTACCTCTGCAACACTGCTGGCTGACACCAATTCCAGTCATATCTGGAAAGCAATCGCCGGAGAGGAGAACTCTCCGGTGATTGTAAAAATACTGAAACCCGCTGGTCATGAAGAGCTACGGGGCGCTTATTATATGCGTGAGCGCGATGGTCACGGTTCTATCCGGCTTCTCGATCTCCAGCTTGATCCAACCATGATGCTGCTCGAATATGCTGGCGACTATGATCTTAAAGCGCATCTGGATGCCGGACATGATGCGGAAACAATCCGCATCGCTGCGGATTTGATCCGCGCTTTGCACAGTCCTTCCGGTCAGGCTCTGCCGAATGAATTGCAGCCTCTGCGCAAGCATTTCAAAAGCCTGTTTGATCTGGCCGGGACCGCACAGGATATTTATGCCGATGCCGCAAAATTAGCGTTGCATTTGCTCGATCAGCCGCATGAGATTATCGCCCTTCATGGTGACCTGCATCATGAGAATATTATTCAGAGTTCGCGTGGCTGGCTGGCCATTGATCCGCACGGGTTGTGCGGTGATGCAGCTTTTGACTGCGCCAATCTTTTTTACAACCCGCTTGGCCGTGATGATCTTTGCCTTGATGAGCATAGAGCTTTGACTATGGCTGAGACTTTTTCAGAGGTTATTGGCAAGCCTGCCTCGTATATTCTCGACTATGCCTTTTGCTATGGTTGCCTCTCGGCTGCATGGCACCGCGAGGACGGCAATGATGCGGACGAAGCGCGGGAGCTGAAAATAGCATTTGCATTGCGCAAACTACGCATTGAAACTTACCCATAAAAAAAAGCCCGCATCTTGCGGGCTTTTGTTTTAGGTATGACGCACGGCATAGGCGCCTTTACAGGCGCGCCAATGCGCAACTGCAAAGCTCAGCACCACCAGCGCAAAGCCTTGATGCGCCAGCCCCCACTCAATCGGCACCATGGTCAGCAAGGCGATAATGCCGATCGCTGCTTGCATCAAAATCAGACCAAGCAGCAGTAAAGAACGTCGTGCATGCGTTGTGCCTGCGGCATGGCGGTGGGTCTGCACAACATGCAACACTGTCAGCACCAGCACCGTATAGGCGAACATGCGGTGAATGAACTGTACAGTCTTCGGGTTCTCAAACAGGTTGCGCCAATAAGGCTGGTTGGTAAACAGATCAGACGGGATAATCGCACCATCCATCAGCGGCCATGTATTATAGGTCAGGCCGGCATGAAGTCCCGCAACCAGACCGCCGAGATAAATCTGCACTAAAACCGCGAAAACCAGCCATCCGGCAAAGCGTTGCACATTTTTCTGCGCTGGTTTTTCCGTATATTCAGCCAGCCCCCGCGCCACATAAAACACTGCAACAATGATGATACAGGCCATTGTGAGATGCACAGCCAGCCGATATTGGCTCACAGATGTCAGCACGCTCAGACCCGATGCCACCATCCACCAGCCGATTGCGCCCTGCAAACCGCCAAGTGCCAGAATGCCGAGCATCCGCGCTTTCAGACCATCCTGCAAACGACCTGTCACCCAGAAGAAAATCAGCGGAATTGCCACCAGAAAGCCAACAAAACGCGCCAGCATACGATGCGCCCATTCCCACCAGAAAATGAACTGGAACTCTTCCAGCGCCATACCTTTATTGATCTGCTGATATTGCGGGATCTGACGGTATTTATCGAATTCTTCAAGCCACTCCGCATGATTAAGCGGCGGAATAACACCGTGGATCGGCTTCCATTCCGTAATCGACAAGCCGGAACCGGTCATACGCGTTGCGCCGCCCACCATAACAATGGCAATCAGCACCACAAACACCGCATAGAGCCACCACCGCACCAGTTTACGGTTTTTATCGTGGTTGGCACTAACCGGCTGTTGTTTTGCCGGTAATGCGGCATAATCTGTAATCATCAATTCTGCTCCGCCTGAATTCCGCCCCGCATTTACATGCCGCATACACCCAGTGAATACAAGACAACAGCACGCGACACGCAGACGCTGTTTTTATTTACCACGTCAATTTACGGTGACCTGCCGGTTATCAACAATGGATTAAAACATTTCAGATTTAAATCTGTCTGGTGTATGAGAGAACAGACGGAGTGAGAAATATGCCTGTACGCCTGAAAAAACTAATCGGAACTTTTCTGCTTGTTGTGCTGATTGCAGTTTATGCACTGCTGGCAACCATTATTGCGGTTGCACATCTTGGCCAATCGTCCGTCTGGGTGCAGCTTGCCTATTTCTTCTTCACTGGCTTTCTTTGGATTCTGCCTGCGATGTATCTGCTATGGTGGATGGTTCAGCCACCCAAAACTCGCTAAACCATGTTTCAAACGGTCTGCTTCACCAATATTGCTGATGCTTTGCCGCTCTGGAACAGCAATGATGCGACTGTGCATGGCATTGCTCAATCAGCACTCTGGACAAAGCTCTGGCAACAACACGTCAATTCTGACTGTTTAGTGCTGACTCTGTATATTGATGACAACCCTGCTCTGCTGCTGCCGCTTGAGGTCATTAAGCAGAAACAACAGGTCATTGCACGCTTTGCCGGTGGCTCTCATGCCAATTGTAATTTTCCGGTGCTGTTTCCGGCTCTTGCAAACAAGATCGCCCCCGAGCATATCACCGCGCTGATTGCCTGCCTTAAAGAGGCTCGGCCTGATATCGTCCTGCTCTCACTGACACGTCAGATGGAAAACTGGCTGGGTTTCAGCAATCCGTTGCTGAGCCTGCGCCACCAGCTTAATCCGAATCCCGCATTAACCGCATCTCTGCCGGATAATTTCGATAGCGTACTTGAGCGCAGCAATGCATCGCGCAAACGCAAAAAACATCGCCAACATAGCCGTCGTTATGATGAAACAGGTGCATGGCGCATATATACAGCCGATACGCCAGAGGAAAACATAGCCGCTTACGATGCTTTTTTCACCATGAAAAGCCAGCGCTTTGCCAATCAGGGTATTGCCAATAGTTTTGCCGGTGATGCTCTGACAGGCTTCTTCCGCAATCTTTTCGCAGCCGCTGAAAATGACGGAGCAAGACAATATCGTCTGCATGTACTGGAAGTGGCAGACAAACCGCGCGCGGTGATCGGCTGTTCTTACTGGCAAAGTCCTGAAACCACGTCAGTACCGGTAAAACGTGGACTGACTGTTGAGTTTGGCGCTTTTGCTGATGATGAACTGGTAACAGCCAGTCCCGGTGATTTCCTGTTCTACGAAGCCATTCTTACGGCTATCAATGAAGGGCTGGATTATTTCAGCTTTGGCATTGGCGAGGAAAAATACAAGCGCGACTGGTGTGACATTGAGCAAGCACTTTATGACAGCCATATTGCGCTGACATTTGGCGGGCGCTTGAGCGCAACTGCCAATCAACTGCGCTCCGGTCTTGTCTATCGTATTAAAACCAATCGCCATCTCTGGCCACTGGTTAAAAAACTACGGCAGAAGCTTCGCTAAACGCTTTACAGCGGCTCCAGTTAAGACTGAATCGTTGGAACCGCTGTAACTGTTTGTTTTTACGCATTATCCAACGCAAAACCGCTTCGCACTTTTGCTGGAAATGCTATAAGTCAGCCCTTACGCGTGCGGAACCATCAGAATGGTCACATCTTCCTGACCTGCCTCATGGAAAGCCAGCGCGGTTTGCGCTACAATCTGATCTTCACTGTCAAACACATTCATCACGAAAAGCGATGCGTCACTATCGAGATTAAGTGCCTGCTCAGCTGTTGATGCACCGATTTCCACCAGCACAAAATCATAGGCTGTTTCCAGTGCTTCAAAAATCACGGGCAGCCGTTCGGCCTCTGCCATTGCTGCTTTCGGGTCAGAAAGACCCGTCGGAATAACATCCGCGTCAGAATAAAGATCGCCGTGAATAATATCAGTGAACTGCTTCACATTGAGCAGCAGGTCAGTAATGCCTGCAGGTTTACCACCGTCGAGCATGGCCTGACCAATGGCTCCGCTACCAGTCATATCCATCAGCAGCACCCGCAGACTGCGATCTGCCAACTCACGCAGCAAATGCACACTCCCCGCTGAACCGGCATCACCCTCCGGCGAAATCAGGATAATGCGACGGCGCTCTTGCAGCATTAAACGGCTGGCAATCGCAGCAACACCATTTGGCGCATAAATATCATCGGTTTCAGCAACGACCTCAGCTGCCACGTTCTCAGATACTGTGTAGCTGTCATAAATACGCTGAATTGTTTCGACATCAATTTCAGGACGGGCCATCGGACGCTCAATCATCTCATCATTCGCTACAACAGGCTCAGATACCGGCTGCGCAATCAGTTTATCATCAATCTGTGCGATTCTATTATGTGCGGGGGCAAAATTTTGTGTGGTGCGACTATCTTCATCACCCCAGATATTTTGTCCCCTGACAGTTCTGTCAGGACTTGCCGTCAAAGCGCGACCACTGAAAAGCTCACGCAACAGCACAAAAACCGACAGCAGTAACAGAGCAGCAACAAAGCTCATGCCGACCATTGGCAGAACTTTAGGAAAATACGGCGCGCCTGCAACTGTTGCTTCAGAGAAAATACGCGCATCAGCAGGCTGATCAACACGATCCGCACGGCTAGAAGCCTCACGGAAACGTGCCAGATACGTTTGTAACAGGTCACGCTGGGCAGCGGCTTCACGCTCCAATGCCCGTAGTTCAACTTCCTTACTGCCAGCTTCTGCCGCTTGTGCTTTTAAGCGGTTCAACTCGCGCGTCTGCTCCTGCTCAAGACTGCGGGCAGTATTCACCTCATTATCGAGGCTCTTGAGAATCGTATTCCCTTCTTGCCGAATCTGCCGGTCGAGATCAGCCAGCTGCGCACGCAAGCCCTGAAGGCGCGGATGCCCGTCGAGCAATGTGGTCGACAGATTGGCAATCTCAGCCATCAAAGCACCGCGGCGCTCATTGAGCTGCTGCATGATGCCTGAGGACATTACCTCCGGCAAACTATTGACCGAAACACCCTTTTTGAGTGCAGCGCGAATGCTTTCAGCTTTGGCCTCACTCGCGGCACGCTGCGCTTTTAAACGCGAAAGTTCCGACGAGATATCGGACATCTGCTGTGTCGCAAGAGAGGTATTATTACTGGTATTGAGCAAGTCCGTAGCCGCACGGAAATCCGCAATTTTGCTTTCCGCTTCACGAACCTTTTTGGTCAGCTGATCGATTTCCGGTGCCAGCCAGCCTGTTGCATCACCCGTCAGCTGACGCTTGGCTGCAACCTGTGTGGCAATATATTCATCCGCGATTTTATTGGCCACATCGGCAGCAATCTGCGGATTTTTCGCAGAAAATTCAACGACAATCACCCGTGAACCGGTCACAGTATAGACCTGCAAATTCTCACGCATGCGGGTGAGTACCTGCTCCGACACCGGAATAGTGCGCGGATCAGGGCGCAGCCCCAGCATCACCAGCACCTGCTTTATCGGCGACGCGGTTTTCGGATAGAATTCTGCGTAATCAGCTAGTTTCAGATCAGTTGCAACTTTCGCCAGCACCTGCGCGGAGCCAATCAATTCGACCTGCGACTTTACAGCCTCAGAATCCAGCAGCGGGCGATCATTATCTGATACAGCATTCGGGCGCGTGAAAACCGATTCACGCGTTTCAATCAGAATACGCGCTTCAGAGCGATAATAAGGCGTCAGAAATTGCGCCACACCCCATGTCAGCACGGCAAATAAGATCGCCCCCAGCACTATAAACAGCCAGTTGCGTTTCAGAGCTGCAAAGAGCGCTCCGATATCAATATCCGCATTTTCCGCTGTCTCGCGCATAACTGAACCGACCCCAATACTCCTGAACAGAGCTGACATGGTAAATCGTCAAGGTAACTATAGCGTTAAATTACCAAAAATCAGCCACCCTCTTCTGCCGCGTAGATTCAAATCTTTACTTTAGAAGATTGTATTTTATGACAATTTTGTTCCGTAGCTTGAATTATTATAACCGCCTTTACGCCATATTAACCCTAATAATTCAATAATCGCACTCAGTCTAAGGCTGCTCCGTTCCAACTGGCGCGCCGATTATTGAAGTTATGCGCGACAACTAGCTTTATGCAGCCGAAAAATGCTGAAAGCGGTATGAGGATAAGAGCAGAATGAAAACACAAGTTTTTATGGCAGCTTTGGGGATAACCGGCCTGATCCTTTCAGGTTGCTCCAGCTATCAGCCTGCTCCGCCCGCTTTTCATGAAGCTCTCAACCAGCCTTATATTCTAGGCTCCGGTGATCGCCTGCGTATTACAGTGTTTGAACAGACAGGTCTCAGCAATACTTATTCGGTTGACCAGTCCGGCTATATTGCTTTTCCGCTGGTTGGCAGCATTCCTGCCCGTGGCAAAACTGCAAAGCAGCTTGAAACGGCAATCGCCGCGAAATTGCGCGGCGGCTATATCCGCAATCCTGATGTCAGCGTGGAAATCGACCGTTATCGCCCTGTCTTCATTATGGGTGAAGTCGGCGGCGCCGGACAATATTCCTATGTACCGGGCATGACGGCTCAGACCGCAATTGCGGCTTCTGGCGGTTTCACGCCACGTGCCAATCAGGAAAGCGTTGACATTACCCGCCAGATTAACGGTAAGATCTTTACCGGACGTGTGCGTATTACCGACCCTATTCTGCCAGGCGATACCATTTATGTCCGTGAACGGCTATTCTGATAAGAAAATGGGTGAGATTACAGCATAATTCTTTAAACCTGAATCCGTTTCAGGAAAAATTATGCTGTATATATAAAGAGTTAGAGCGACCTTTGTGCATCCAAGAGGACGCACGACGCTCTAATACCCACAAGCTAAGTTGAGGGTGTTGTGAAGCAGCAATCTTTGCGGATTATCCATTGCTTCCGCTCGCCTGTTGGCGGCGTGTTCCGGCACATTCGCGATCTGGCAGCAATGCAAAAGGCTGCCGGTCATCAAGTCGGGGCCATCTGCGAATTATGCGAAGACGGCGCACTGGAACAGGCACAATTCGCATCACTGCTGCCTGATCTGGCACTGGGGCTGCACCGCATCCCTATCAGTCGCAAAATAGGCCTCAGCGATATTGGCGCTATCCTCGCAACGCATAAATTACTCAAACAGCTAGAGCCGGATATTATGCATGGTCACGGCGCTAAAGGCGGCACATATGCCCGCCTTGGCTGTTTCTTAGCGCGTGAAAAGCGCAATCAGATTTCCCGCCCGCTACGGTTTTACTCTCCGCATGGCGGCAGCCTGCATTTTGATGCCACATCCCTTGCAGGCAAAGTCATGTTCACCGCCGAGCGTTGGCTGGAAAATATGACGGACGGCCTGATTTTCGTATCGGCCTATGAAGAAAATACCTATCGCGCCAAAGTCGGTAATCCGCGCTGCACCTATGCGGTGATCCGCAACGGTATTAGCAAAGACGAGTTTGAACCGGTGGATTTGGCTGCTGATGCCGCAGATTTTTTATTCACCGGTATGATGCGCGATTTAAAAGGGCCGGACTTGTTCATCCGCGCATTGGCAGAGCTGAATCTCGCAGCAAAAGCCGGCAACCGCCCGCCGGTTACCGGCACTATGGTCGGTGATGGCCCGCAAAAACAGCAATACCAAGCCTTGGCTGAACAATTGGGCTTATCGCAGCATATCCGTTTTTATCCGGCGATGCCCGTTCGTGAAGCGCTGGCGCTTGGCCGGATATTTGTATTGCCATCGCGCGCTGAATCCTTGCCCTATATTGCACTCGAAGTTCTGGCAGCAGAACGCAGTGTTATTGCGACCCGTGTTGGTGGTTTGGCAGAAATCTTCGGCGAAGACAGCAATGCATTAAGTAAACCCGATGCAACCGCCATCGCAGCCAAAATGCATGAAGCATTGACCGATCCGTGCGGTTTCTACGAGAGTATGCCTGATCCGCTCCTGCTGCGCTCCTTATTCAGCCGTGAAAATATGGCTGCGGCAGTTGAACAATTCTACAGAAGCTACTAAATTACCCCTGCTCTCATAATTAAAATTATGTTGCAGCAAGCAAAGCTGTCGTTTCCATCCAAATAAAAATCAAAATAATCGGCTTTCAGCTATTAAACTAACATTGCGGATACATTTACTATCCGGCAACCACGATCTATGAAAAAGCCTGTATATGGCGCGATAATACGAATTGCCTCGCAAAAATAAGAAAATAACAACTCTCATAGCCGATAAATTGCATATATTTTCTTGTGAGAGAAATCCCAGATATGCCGGTAGATCCTATGCGTGAGAAAAAAACCAACGGAAATTTTGACAGGAAGGCGCTGCTGAAGCAGTCCAACTCCGATCAGCCGCTCGTGCCCGCTGAAAAGGTTGAGCTCAGCCCCCTTGCTATCAAAGTTGCTGCTAAATATCGCAATGAGAGTATCTCTCCGGCGCTTTTCACCGGATTGATGCGCATATGGGAATTTCTGATTGTTTTTCTCTGTGGCATTGGCGTGTATTTTGCCTATGTCGGCATTCAGGAAGCGCATCTCCTTGAATATTTCATGGCAAATACACTGGCCGCCTCGCTCTATGTTATCTTTGCGCAGTTTAGTTCAGGCTATCGCCCGTCAGTTTTGCGTAAACCGTTTCGCTATCTTGGCCGTTTGATTATCAGCTGGGCAGGTGTTTTTGCGACCATGGCTATTCTGGCCTTTTTGCTGAAAATTTCTGCTGTTTATTCCCGAGTCTGGTTTGCCGGATTTGCAGTTTCCGGCTTTGTCATTCTTGCGCTGTCTCGTATTCTTGCTGCCAAATTGATGCGTATATTGGCGCGTAGCGGACGTATGGAACGCCGTGCTGTGATTGTTGGCGGTGGTCAGAATGCGGAAGATCTTATTCTGGCGCTCAACCAGCAGCCGGATAATGATATTCGCATTTGCGGTATTTTTGATGATCGCGGCGACCGTCGCTCACCGCCTGTGGTGGCGGGCTATCCAAAACTCGGCAATATTTCCGAACTGATTGAATTCGCCCGCGTTGCCCGCATTGATATGCTGATTGTCTCCCTGCCGATTTCGGCAGAAGAGCGTGTTCTGACGTTGATGCAAAAGCTCTGGGTACTGCCGGTTGATATTCGTCTTTCCGCACATGCTGCCAATATGCGCCTGCGTCCGCGTGCTTACTCCTATATCGGCTCGGTACCGATGCTGGATATTCTCGACAAGCCGATCAACGATTGGGATGCTATCGCCAAGCGTATGTTCGATATCGTGTTTAGCCTGTTCGGGATTGTGCTGTTTTCCCCGATTATGCTGGCGACCGCGATCGCCATTAAACTCGACAGCAAAGGGCCGGTTATTTTCAAACAAAAGCGTCACGGCTTTAATAATGAAGTGATCAATGTCTGGAAATTCCGTTCCATGTATGTGGATCAGTGTGACCCGACCGCAAAATTGGCTGTGACTAAAAATGACAGCCGCGTCACCCGTGTCGGCCGCATCATTCGCAAGACTTCTATTGATGAGTTACCGCAGTTTTTCAACTCCCTCACCGGCAGTCTCTCATTGGTAGGGCCACGCCCTCATGCCGTCAGCGCCAATTCAAACAACATGCTTTATAATGATGTGGTTGACGGTTATTTCGCACGTCACAAGGTGAAACCGGGTGTAACCGGCTGGGCGCAAATCAATGGCTGGCGCGGTGAGATCGACAAGCCGGAAAAAATCGTCATGCGTACAGAATATGACCTGAATTATATTGAAAACTGGTCGCTGTGGTTTGATCTGAAAATTCTGTTCCTAACCCCTGTGCGTCTGTTGAACACGGAAAATGCCTATTGACCGCGAAGGCGCAATATCCGGTTTCCGGAGGTTTTAAACCGCCTGCCCACAACAATCAGCAAGCCGTACTCCCATGGCTTGCGCGATTGTCTCTGGGTACAGGCGTGTTTTTCAGCGGTTTTGTTCTGTTTGAGCCGGGTCCTTATGAAATTCTGATGCTGGCACTGATGGGGCTGTGGTTGATTTCCGGCCTCAGGCTCAGCATCCATGCACTCACATTGCTACTGCTGTTTACACTGTTTAATATTGGCGGCGTTCTTTCGATTTTTCAGATGGATGATCTGAAAAAAGCCCCGCTTTATATCGCAGTTTCTTATTTCCTTGCACTGACTGCGGTATTCTTTGCAGCCGTGACTGAAAGCAATTGGCGAAGATTGCAGCCGCTTTTCACCGGCTATCTGACTGCCGCCACCATCACCGGTCTGCTGGGTATCGGCGGCTATCTCAATCTGATACCGGCAGCGGATTTGTTTACGCTTTATGGCCGCGCTAAAGGCGCTTTTCAGGATCCGAATGTCTTCGGCCCTTTTCTTATTCTGCCGATTAATTGGTGCATTTATCAGGTTCTGACCCGTCCATTCAGCAAAAGCCTGCTTTATTGGGCGCTGTTTCTGATATTAACACTGGCCGTACTACTATCTTTTTCCCGTGCGGCATGGGGCATGTTTGCCATATCTTTGCTGGTCATCCCGTCCATATTGTTCATACGCAGCTCCGACCAACGCTTGCGCGGCAAAATCATTCTCATCAGCGTCACAGTGATTATTCTGCTGGCACTGGCTCTGCTGATTGCGTTACAAATCCCGCAGATCAGCGATATTTTCTATCAACGTGCCCGTCTTGATCAGGATTACGACAATGCGCGCACAGGGCGATTTGCACGGCATTGGCTGGGACTTCTGCTATCAATGGAAGAACCATTTGGTATCGGCCCGTTGGAATTTGGTCCGATGTTCGGCGAAGATACACATAACATCTGGTTGAAAGCACTGCTCGACTATGGCTGGCTGGGCTTCATCGCCTTTATCATTTTGACAATACTGACGCTCGCTTTTGGCTTTAGGCTGATGCTGCGCGACCGGCCATGGCAGCCCTATCTTCTATGTAGTTACGTTGCCTTTATCGCTCATATTCTCATCGGCAATGTGATTGATATAGACCATTGGCGGCATTTTTATCTGCTTATTGGTATTATCTGGGGGTGTACCGGACTGGAACACCGCTATCAGCAAGAATTGCGCTCACAATCACCACGTATAGTCATTCCGCAAAAGATTTTAGGGAACTAAACAAACGGTCATCGCGTTACTCCTTTATAAAAACAAGGAGAACAAAGATGCTGAGAGCCGGTATTTTATGGATGATGGGCGTACCGTTTTTTGTTGTGGTGCTGATCTGGTATTTCTTCTTCTGATTACACCTGTAGCAATGAACATGTAAGCGCATAGCGCTAAAGCGAAGCATGCGCTTATATGACAGAACCAATGCTCTGATTTTTCTCACAAGATTTAATAGTGAATACGGAGAATATAAATGGCTGATAATGCAGACAATGCCCGTCAGGCGATGGAAGAACAAATCGCAGAACTACGTCAGCAGATCGATACAATGAGCAAGTCGCTCAAGCAGCGCAGCGAGGAAGCGGCTGAAGAAGCCGGCACCCGTCTCAATCGTGCCGCCTCAACCATCAAGGAACAGGGGCAGGCAACGGTATCTGCAATCCGTGAAAATCCGGGCACAGCAACGACTATTCTTAGCACGGCTGGTATTGCCGGTTTTGTTCTGGGTTTTCTCGTTGCCAGCTGCCGTAACGATACACGCTGGTAAAATTGCCAAGTTGAACAAAGCTCCGGAAATTTTCCGGAGCTTTGTTGTATGAACTAGTTTGCGGTTTCAACACTCCGGCAAATATTGAATATATCTAGTTTCTCGTCATAAACACTGGTCTTCACATCCATTAATCCCAGTGCCAGATGAAACAGATCGTCATGAGAAGCCGGTTTATCCGTTTGCTGTCTCAGGCAAGCCATATCCAGATTATTCTGTTTCAGAAACTCCGGAGAAAACCAGCTGAAGAACGGAATAGAAGTCTGCTCGCGCGGTGCTATAAAATAAGGCATCCCGTGGAGGTAAAGCCCCTTCTCGCCCAAAGATTCCCCGTGATCGGACATATAGATCATTGAGGATGCAAACTCCCCTTCTTTCGCTTTCAGAAGATCAATGATCTCTGCCAGAATTTTATCCGTATAAAGGATAGAGTTATCATAGGCATTGATGATCTCCTGCTGCGTGCATTCAGAGAAATTGGATGTGTGGCAGGCAGGTTTAAAAACTTCTTCGTTCGCGGGATAGCGCCGGTAATAAGCAGGGCCATGACTGCCAAGCATGTGCAGAACAACCACCGAATTGGACTCAAAGCTGTCAATCCGTGCTGCAAGCTGATCAACCAGCACCTGATCGTAGCATTCGCCGCCCTCACAATTGGGATTGTCTGCCTGCATCTGACTGAGATCAATTGTTTCAATACGATCCGCAACACGTTTGGTGCCGGTATTGTTTTCTATCCATAGAGGTTTCAGACCTGCATGGTTCAGTACATCCATCAGGTTTTCTGACTGCCTGAACTTTTTACTGCTATAGTCTGTCCGCGGAAATGGCGAGAACATGCAAGGCACGGACACGGCCGTCTCTGTGCCGCAACTGGTCGTATTGCTGAAATTCAAAATATCCCGCGCGCGTAATTGCGGATTAGTATCATGCGCATAGCCGTTGAAGTTGAAATTCTGCGCACGCGCTGTTTCTCCAACCACAATCACCGTCAGACGTTTTTTATCACCATCACCTTTATAAGGTTTAAGCTGCTCTGCATCTGCTCCCAGCGGCTCTGCAATATAAGTGCGCTCATTATTCGCTTTAACCAGATATCGAATGCTGCTGCTGACAGGTGCCAGAGGATTTATCCTTGCAACAATCTCTTCTTTTTTGTCACGAAACATCGATGAAATTGTACCAAAATTGCTCATAATCAAAGCTAAAGCAGCAATCAGACACGTTGAGATCAACGCTGTATTGACCCATAATTTCTGCACAAAAGGCCGGTGTTTAATCTTAACCCAGAGTATCAGGGCTGTCGGCAGGCCGGCATAGAGCAGCATGTTGAGAATAAAATGCCCGTTAATCAGATGTCCGGATTCTGCTCGCGTCGTGGTGGCAGCATTTTCAATCATATTTGGCGTAATAAAAACACCGAAATGGTCGATAAAATAAGCTGACGATGCCGAGACGACTATAAAGAAAATCAGTGCAGGCTTGATGAGATAGGGCGCTGAAAACAATATGAGAAGGCAATAAATCAGCAAAAATATCGCTGAAATGATTATTCCGACAATCAGATAATCTCCATTCAGATAGTCTGACATAAATGCAAAAACGGTTCTGTTAAAAAAAATCGCGATATAAATAGCTGAAATAAAGCATAATAAGTTACTTGCTACAGAAATTCTTTTGAATTTCATATGTCACCTGTTCAAAATAAAAAAACTACATCTTATATATCCGTCAAGAAATCATGTGTTTTTAGATAATTTACGATCCGTGCATAAGCCGCATAAATTTAGAACAATAAAATTAATAATATAATTCATAAAAAACCAATCATTACATGAATTTATGAATTTTTAGTTCGAAGACACTGTATAATACCAAGCATCCGTCTTCAGACCAAATTATGACATTAAAGGCAAGTTTTTGGATAAAGAGCAGCTTTACTCCTATTGTGCCGCTTCAAAAAGTCTTGTTTCAACCGACTGAAACTACGTTATGATACAAGAAATAAGGCTTTGTTTCTCAAAACCTTACAGCATAAAGTGTTAGAGCGACCTTTGTGCGCTCAAGAGGACGCACGGCGCTCTAAGGCACGTTTTGAGCCTACCCAAGACATATCCCAGCCAAAAGGACAGACTTGTGATGATTACCGGCCCGCAATGTAAAGCTGCCCGCACCTTAATTGAACTTAGCCGTGAAAGACTATCCTCATTTTCAGGCATTGAAATTGGTGTGATCGAGTTGTTTGAGCGTAAGCTTGATACCCCGGACAATGCTGTGCTGGAGGCATTGCAAAAAGCGCTTGAAGATGCCGGAGCAGTTTTCATTCCTGAGAATGGCGGCGGTATCGGCGTCCGGTTGAAATTCACCCGTTCGGAAGCCAAGCGTATCTCTGCTCTCGAAGCAGAAGGCGGCATAGTCGGTTATGACGACGTGCCCTAAAGAGCTGCATAAGAAGCGATAAAAAGCGGGCTCAACGGCCCGCTTTTTGCATTATCCAACAGGAACACGCCACCAACGCCTATTGCAAATGAGATATCCAAGGGCGTTTTACTTATGCTGAGAATAAATGTATCGGTGCTTTGTCGATCCTGACGCTCCTGACGGTATATTGAGGCATAAAATGGCTGACTATCTCAAGCCGATCCTGCTGCTCTGCGCATCCAATATTTTTATGACTTTTGCCTGGTACGGGCATCTGAAATTCACAAACAAACCGCTGATGCTCGTGATCCTTGTCAGCTGGCTGATTGCTTTTTTTGAATATTGCCTTGCCGTTCCAGCCAATCGCATGGGGCACGGCATCTATAGTGCCGCAGAACTGAAAACCATTCAGGAAGTCATTACACTCAGCGTATTTGCAGGATTTTCCGTGCTATATCTGGGTGAAAGTCTGACAATCAATCATATAATTGGCTTTGGCTTCATCTGCCTCGGTGCATTTTTTGTTTTTAAAGGCCCCTTCTGACGATAATCCGGCCTCAATAAAAACGCCCATTCATTTTTCTGAACGGGCGTCTGTCTTAGCAAAACACTGCGCTGCCTCGCGTAAAGTCCGGCATTAGCTCTCAAGCCTGGTTTTCATCATATAGCTTTGCAGCCTCCATCAACTTATCAATATCATCCGAGCAAATATATTGCTTCAATGCAACGAATTTAGCTTTCTCCCATTGATAGATTTTCAATGCCAGCAGTTGTTCCGTTGTTGCAGCAGAAAAGCGTTGTTTAATCGGCGCAGCAGGATTACCGGCAACTATCGTGTAAGGCGCTACAGATTTCGTGACCAATGCGCCTGATGCAATAATTGCACCCTCACCGATGGTCACCCCTGGCATAATCATCGCCCGCATGCCGATCCAGGCACCGTCCTCAATAACGGTATCGCCTTTAGCGAGATAGGCTTCTGCAATCATTTCAGGAAACGGATAAAGGCCGAACCAATCAGTCCTATGGGTGTGATTGCCGCCCATCAAAATGACGGCTTCTGCACCGATACAAACGTAATCACCGATATAAAGCTGGTCGATTTCCCACAATGTTTCCCAATGTGCGAGACTATATTCATCACCGTAGTGATAGCGAACAACACTTTCCTCGAAACTTCCAGTCCAGGCATTGCTATAATAACTATTTTTACCGCGGATATGAATATTAGGATTTTTAACGGTATCGGCCAAAATTTCGACTTTTGACCAATGTTTTTCCGTATCCTGATGTCCCGACATAAAGCTTCACCTCATATAAATTCTGAGTGCGTACTTTAGCCTCTGTCAGCGGATAATGTAATATTATAATTTATCAAGGGCGGCTTATGTTTGAACAAGCCGGCACCCAAACTCAGCCAAGAATATAGAACAGGATATCAGTGCATACCTTTACTTAGTTCCCGTTTTGGGAAACCAGTCAAGCGCAAATCTCCCGGTTTAAACCCGCCCTTCAGACGCCCCTCATTATCCAGCACAGTGATATTTGGTATAGCAATCTCACTGGATTTCAGCTGCTGGAGTTCAATGCCGACAACAATTCCTTCAGTCTGATCTTGGTGTTCTGATGTCTCAGCAATCACTTTATCACCAAGTTTGAAATGATTGAGTTCCGGAATATCAATTAGCAAGTTTATTTGTGTCAGCTTCATTCTGTATACCCCCGTCGACAATATTTAAGGGAGTTGTCTCCTGTCTATATCATTGATCTAAAAAGATTGTTTTGCGTGTTTTTAAAAAATCATCTCTGACTTGAAAGGTAATATCGAGCGTTCTGGGAAGATAAGAGCTTGCAATTGCATCATTCAATAAAGTCCGGATTTGCCTCATATTTAGAAATACATTTTTATACGAGCCAAACATATTAACGGCAAAGGAAGCTCTCAAGTTACTGAAGCCTGATTAAGCAGAAGCATTAGTTTTTTACAGCTTCTCCGGTTTTAGGATCAATCTTGATCTCAACCTTTGCGCCGCTGTTCAGATAATACTCAACTTCGTAATATCCGCGGTCGTTCCAATCAACTTCGTCGACATATTTAACATCAGCTGTGCTCTCGATTTTTGCAATAATCTCTGACAGCTTTGTACCTTCCGGTACCGCTGCATAAGCGCTCAAAGCAGTGAATGTTAAAATCGTAGCCGCAATGATTGTTTTCATACCAAACTCCTTTGTTATTCAGAGGATATGGGAGGATAGCAGCAAAATTCAATAATTTTTAGAATAGGGTTATGAATTTTTTTTAAAGGTCATTATTTAATGTAATTTGTATATATAACTTTCGAAAACCACCCGGATAAATATGGCTCTCAAAAAAGCTAAAACCTTTGAAATCATGGTCGGAGCGGCGGGATTCGAACCCACGACCCCTTGACCCCCAGTCAAGTGCGCTACCTAGCTGCGCTACGCTCCGATCACCTAAAAGCCTTAGAATATAAAGGTTTTATTGGCAAGACTATTAAATCTCCGAAAATATCATAAAGCCCATTTACCAATAAATCCGCTCTCTCTCATAGCTCTTGACAATGATTTAAAAAACAGAACATAGTGTGAACATAAAGGAGATTCCACTATGTCTCTCACAGTGGCCAATTCAGAGAAATACATCATCATGCCGTTTCGCAAAAACAAGCAGAAACTTGTTGCTGCGGAAATGCGCCCCGCCTCCAGCGAAGCCGGTGCCATAAAAATCGCTACCTCTATGTCTGCACGCTATATTGGCGTCGCTGCCTATGCAGTGCAGGTAGATGAAGAAAGCGGTGATATGAATACGCCGCGTCTGCTTGCCAGCTTTGGTGAAATACCTGATTTCAGTGACGACTAAATTCAACCTGGCACTTGTATTGTAAACCTGTAAGTTGCGACACTGCCTATCCACTGAAGGATCAAATGAAATGCGTAATCTCTCGATAAAGCTGATCTTCGCTGTTGTTATGCTGTCAGGTTTCAGTACCGTTTCGATGGCAGCACTGGCTCCGCAATATCAGCGTGCCAATGAGCTGAACGCTGTTATCACGGCCGTCACTGAAACGCTTTCTCCCTACCAGCCTATCACTAAGATTATTTATCAAAAGGATGATCAATATCTGGTGGTTGCCGGTAACTGCTCTATCTCTGCCAAGATTGTTTCTCAGCCGGTAAAACCCGGTATTGTCGGGGCTCGCCAATTCAACGTGCAGCTTGGCAAGCAGCGCTGCAAAAAATAAATAACCGCTTCAGCCTGCCTCATTAAATCTGCGCATCTAGTGAATATAGTCCGGCTCCAAAGCATAGAAAGCTTTATCAGGTTGCGAGAGCGGCTTTACGCGCTAATACATATAAATGTCTGCGGTGTGTTTTTGTTGAGGTTCATGAAATATAGAAACCTTCGCACCCTGCACTTTTATCCACTGCATAGCATGATGAGAAAGGCGTGAAGGGCCTTTCTTACGACCCAACATGGATACCATATAAAAACGATAACTGACGATATCGCGGATCGTCAGTTACACCTCCAGCTTGCGTAAACTATATTCCTGCACTCTGTCCGCATTACCAACGGTTATTCAGTCTTCGCTTTGGTATCGACTTTAACAATGACTGACATGCCCGGTGCAAGGCGCTCTTCTTGTGGCTGTCCTTCATCAATAGCAATACGAACCGGCAAACGCTGTGCCACCTTGATAAAGTTTCCTGTTGCATTATCAGCTTTCAAGACACTGAATTCCGACCCTGTTGCCGGTGAAAAGGCTTCAATACGGCCAGTCATTTTGCCATAACCGAGTGCATCCACCGTAAATGTTACCGGCAAGCCAACTTTCATGCCATCGAATTGGGTTTCCTTAAAATTCGCAATCACCCACTTCTTATCAGGAACCAGTGAAGTCAGCTGCGCTCCGATATTTACATATTGGCCGGGTTTCGCGCCAATTTCACCAAGACCGCCATCCTGTGGTGCAATGATTTTCGTGTTACTCAGGTCAATTTTTGCAAGATCGACCGCTGCTTCTGCATTGGTAACTGCGGCTTCAAGCGAATGACGGCGCACAACAATCGACTGCACATCCTGCTTATTCACTTCCAGCGCAGCCTCAGCCTGACTGACCGAGCCGCGCGCCTGCTCAAGAGCGGAAAGTGACTGATCTTCATTGCTCTGGGTCATCACCCCGCTTTTGCGCAAAGGTGTAACACGATTATAATTTGCCATTGCGACAACTAACGCTGCTTTTGCACTGTTCAGTACGGCCTCGCCGGAACGCGTCCGCGCTTCTGCTGCGAGACGATCCTGCTCAGAGTTCGCCAAAGCAGCTTTTTGCGTCAATAGCATAGCTTCAGCCTGTTTCAGCTTCTGAACATAAATACGATCATCCAGCGTAAACAGTACGTCGCCCTTTTTTACCCGTAAATAATCGCGTTCCGGTACATCCTCGACATAACCGGCAAGCTGCGGACTGACGATAGTCACCTGCCCGCGCACATAGGCATTCTCCGTCATCTCAACCGAAGAACGGAAGGGCGGTAACTGCCATGCGTAAAGAATGAACAATACGCCGCAAAGCCCGATGGCCAGAATGAATAATGTGGCTGAGTTACGAAAAATCTTCTGCATTTCAGATACTCTCAAATCAAAATCAGTTTACGGCAAGCTGTTCAGAAGCGGGTGTATGACCCGACAAAAAGTGCCAGATCCTCATCAACACAGGCACCACAACCCGCCGGATAATCAGAATAGCCAGTGTCATCGCAGCAATGGCAGACACCAGCAAAAACAGATCATTATAGGATAGAACGGTTGCCTCTTTCACAATCTGCTGACCGAGCAAAACAGCACCTTCAGCCTTCACATAGACCGGATCTGTGACGACCTTCGACACAGACGCAGACAGCTGGGCAACCCGCTGCGCCACCAAAGGATCAGTCAGCACAATCTGATCATAGAGAGCCCGCATATGATGTTGTTGGCGCCATGTCACGAAGCTGCCGAATACCGCAGATCCGAACAACCCGCCCACACTTTGTGTGAAAATAAAAATCACGATAAAGCTGGTGATATAGGTCGGGCCATTTTTCAACGCGCTGACCAGACCTGCCGCCATGGCAGGCGGCAAGAATAATGCTCCGCCGAATGAAATCATTGCCTGACTGAGATACATCATCTCTGGGCGGATCAGATTATTGGCATGTCCGTCCATGAAAGCGCCGGTCATAATCAGCAGTAGCGCAATAGTATAAATATAAGCTTCCCTGCCCGGCCGGATGACCATTGCGCAGACAATTCCGCCCAGAACAGAACTGACTATCAACACCCAATAAAGGCCCGTGCTCTGCTCATTATAAATCCCGAGTGCCTGAAACATACCGGTAGCACCCGCTGTTTGCTCTGAAAGAACTAAGCGGAAAACCAACAACATACCGGCGAAGGTCAATGTCTGACGACTTGTCAGCCAGCGGATGTTGAGCAACGGATTTTCACGGTTGAACTCGATGGCTGCGGCCAATGCCAGCGCAGCAAAAGCAACGGCGAGACAAATACCGATCCATGGCGCTTCCAGCCACCAGTACAGGCGCCCGACAACCAGCATCATCGCCAGCAAGCCAAAACCAAGAGCAATCAGCGGATAGCTGATAAAATCAAGCTTTTCGAGGACTTTCTGGTGCGGAATAGGTGTCAATTTGAGTGTATAAACAGTGGCGAAGCACATCATTGCCAGACCGATCTCCAGCATATAAAGCTGCGGCCAAAGCCCTATTCCGAGCAAACTCGGCGAGATAATCCGCGCTAATGGCGCACCGATTGTTGTGCAGGTCAGAGCCAGACACAGACCCCAGCTCATCTTCTTGCTCGGCGGAAACGCTTCCAGCATATAGAAGAAACCAAGTGTCGACATAGGCGACGCCGCAGCACCGGAAAAGAACCGCACGATCAGTGCCGAGTTCAGATCATGAATGAACCAGTGCAGTGATGTAACAAGCACGAAAGCCAGCAGACCAAGCTCGGTAAACAGACGCAGACCATATTGCGTGCGGATTTTCATCAGAAACAATGTCAGGCTGACATTCGGTGCCATATAGGCGGCCAGCAGCCATGTTGTTTCTGCCGTTGTTGCGCCAAGCCCGCCCTGTAATTGCGGAATGTTCACCGCAACCATGTTCAGACCAATGCCCTGTGTAATCCACATCAGCAGAGAGGCGCACACGAAGGCCGCAGAAAGCAAAAAGGGTTTTGTTGGCGGCAATGGCGGAGCAGCCGGTGCCTGTGGTGCAGGCTCTTCAGAGGCTTCCATCTCGTCTTCAACAGTACCCGGCTTATTCTCCGGCAGAGTATCAGATGCACCCGCTTTATCGGATGCGACTGGTCTTACAAGCTGTATATCGGCTTTCGCCGGAAGCAGCACTGCGTCAGCATCATCATGAGCTTCTCTCTGCTCATCCTTCTGTTTTAATTGTATATCTGCCATGATGATCTCAGCTGATCGCTTCCATATTCTTCAAAATCACCCGCAAAATATGCAATCCATGATCCAGATCTTCCTCAGTCAGATCCTGCATAATGCGAATACGCAGCACTTCCGCGACACGTTGCAGTTCTTCAACATGATCATGGGCAGCTTCTGTGAGAATGATATGCTTGGCACGCCGGTCGCCCGCAACAGCACGTCGCGTGACCAGCCCCTGCTTTTCCAGCCCATCAATCAACCGCACTAAAGTCGGTGTTTCAATTTCAAGCGCGGCAGCAAGCTCGGTCTGAGTCATGCATTTATGGTTGGACAGCAGAAACAGAGCCCTCGCCCGTGGCAGCGTCATGCCATGCTCTTTGGCAAAAACATCAAATAATGTACGCAGCTTTCTGCCTGCCACGGACATGTCCGTCAGAAAATCAGCGCGCTTTTGTACAATTGCAGCTTTCATGAGTACACATATAGATAGAGTGCTAATAATTGCTATTCTATATAATTTTATTTCCGCCTTAGTGCAACCCAATATGTTGGATAAACGTTCTTGCAATATCCGCAGAATTGCGGAACCTGAAGAAGATTGCCTTCATGCGAATATTTTTACGAGGACAGTTATGCCATTTAACTTCACTAAGCTCATTCAGCCTGCCGCACTCTCTGCCGGTCTTATGCTCGCAAGTTTCGGTGCAGCTCACGCTGCAGAAACAGGCATCTATGGAAACTGGGTTACAGAGCGCATTCAAGGCCATAAAGTCAGTGGAAAAATCCAATCCACATTGGATATTGCAAAGGATGGCAACATTTCCGGCAGCGGTGGCTGCAATCGTTATATGGGCGGAATGGAGATTAAAGGTGAGAAAATCAAAGTATTGCCAGGCGGCGCAACACTGATGGCTTGTCTGCCAGCGATGATGAAACAAGATTCCCAGTTCCATACCGCACTCGGCATGGTAACAAGCTGGAAAATCAGTAATGGCAAACTGATCCTGATTGATTCAAAAAATCGTGAAATACTGCGTTTAAAACGTGCGTAATAAAAAAGCGGGGCGCATCAGAGTGGTTTACGTTCATGTTGGATCGCATTGCCCGCTCTAGATTCTTTAGTTTGTCGCATTATCCCGACGTCAAGTTGATCCAACTTGACTGTGAAATGCTCTAGCAGCCCCGTTTTTTTATTTTGAATATATTAAGTGTTAGCGCACCTGATCGAGAAGGCGCTTACACTCCAACAGGTCAAATAATGCCTCCTGTAAGAGTGTGCGGTTATCTTTGTTCAGGCGCTTAGAATCAGCGCTCGTAGGCCCCTCTTCATCGCCGCGCAACAATCCGAATAATTTTCTCCCGCCTGATGACTGGCGCGGCTCTTCCGGATCATAATCCTCAATTGCGGCATCCTGCGCAGCAGTCGCCTGTTTTTGACGGGTAATCGCTTCAACGGCGGCGACATCACCATTACCAAGCGCAATGATGAACTGCGCGTTATTTTCACGCAACAGACGCTGCACACCTTTAATCGTATAGCCTTGATCATAAAGCAGATGGCGGATACCCTTGAGCAACTCCACATCCAGCGGGCGATAATAGCGACGGCCACCGCCACGCTTCATCGGTTTGATTTGTGTGAAACGGGTTTCCCAAAAGCGCAGCACATGTTGCGGCAGATCCAGATCTTCCGCTACCTCACTGATCGTCTTAAACGCATCAGGACTCTTATTCATGGTCTGCCCCTTTCCGGTCGTAAAGGAGTATCACTCAAACGATACATTTATTCGGATGAATCACATTTCCAGCGAAAGCAAGGCGTGGCGCTAATAAACACGTAAAATACAGGTCTTCCCGCGAGGAAAGAAAGAAATAACCGGCTTAAATGAGCGTCGCCCTGGTCAGCATCTGCAATGATTCTTATTATCAGCGAGCATAAAGCAAAATTGACCCGCTGCATAACGCCTTAAAAGGAATGCGAAACAGGGTTAAATTTCAGTAAACGGGTGCTTTTCGCTGAAAATCCAGAAAGAAGGCGCAAAGCAAAACACCGGCCACAAATGCAGCCGGTGTTTTAAAATTTCTGTTCAATCAGGCTTTAGCCTTTTTGCCCTGACGTGCAAGGTGCTGATCCAGAATGCGCTGCTTCAGCACATTGGAAGCCTTGAAAGTCATGACCCGTCGCGGAAGAATTGGAACTTCCTCACCAGTTTTCGGGTTACGGCCAATACGCTCATTCTTGTCTCTGACCTGAAATGTTGCGAAGGATGAAAGCTTAACAGTTTCACCATTCACAATGGCATCACAGACTTCGTCAAGAATCATTTCTACCAGCGATGCAGATTCAGTACGTGACAGCCCTACCTTGCGATAGACAGCTTCAGCCAGATCGGCACGCGTGACAGTCTTACCCCCCATGATGAACCTACTCGGCTAGCGTTAAAGGTGATAATCTCTTGTATGTGCAACAGGTTACACAGATGCAACGCCGATGGTCAAGCAGACTTTTACTTAAGATTGAACTTCTTTTCAGTCATCACAGCATTGAAATGCCGTTTATGCGCCCTACCAGCGCAACAAAACGGCACCCCAGGTAAAGCCGCCGCCCATTGCTTCAAGCAAAATCAAGTCGCCTTTTTTGATGCGACCGTCATTAACGGCAGTCGCCAAGGCCAGCGGCACAGATGCCGCGGATGTATTGCCATGCTGATCGACAGTAATCACCACTTTATGCTCGGCAATATTCAGTTTCTTCGCGGAAGCATCAATAATACGCTTATTGGCCTGATGCGGCACAAACCAATCAATATCCTCAGCAGTCAGACCGGTAGTCGCAAAAGACGCCTCAATCACATCCGTGATCATCCCGACCGCATGTTTGAAAACTTCACGGCCTTCCATACGCAAATGACCGACTGTTCCTGTGGTTGAAGGACCGCCATCAACATATAGCTTTTCTTTATGCGAACCGTCCGAACGCAAATTGGCTGTCAGCACACCGCGATCAGATGTCAGGCCATTGCCTTCGGCTGCTTCCATAATAATTGCGCCAGCACCATCACCGAACAAAACACAGGTTGTGCGGTCTTTCCAGTCGAGAAGACGCGAGAATGTTTCCGCACCAATCACGATAACGCGCTTCGCCATACCACTCTTGATATACATATCTGCGGTGGTCACAGCATAAACAAAGCCGCTGCACACTGCCTGCATATCGAAAGCGAAGCCATGCTTCATGCCCAGCGCATTCTGGATTTCAACCGCACTGGCAGGGAATGTATGATTTGGCGTGGAAGTCGCCAGAATAATCAGATCAATATCATCTACGGTCAGACCGGCATTTTCCAAAGCAGCCTGAGCTGCCTTGGTACCGAGCGATACTGTGGTTTCATGCTCACCGGCGATATAACGCTGACGGATACCTGTACGCTGAACGATCCATTCGTCGGATGTCTCAACAACACCTTCCAGCTCTGCATTTTTAACAACGCGCTCCGGTGTAGCTGCACCAATGCCTTTAACGACGGATCTGATCATCAGTAATTTTCCTGTCTGACATATCGGGCATCTTGTCGGTCATCTGGCGCAAAGCAAGCCATCCGACGACACCGGATACATATTTTGATTTTGTGCGCCTACCCGATGATCTGCTCACATTCGTCAGCTCATCGGGTGGCAACACTATAATAGCAGTCATTACAAATGCCTGAGCAGAAAGCAATAACCGACAAATTCAGCGCTTATATGAAAATCATATAAGGCAATTTTACGATAGCGAAAGTGCCAATGCTCACGCAGGCTTGACTGTTGGCTCCGCAGTCTCGTCGCCACTTTCCGCTGTTTCCGCCTTATAGTGACTATAAAATGTGGTCAGATCCGCTTCGATTTTTTGCATCAGGCCGTTGCGCACCATGTCATAGCCAACCTCAATCGCCGAGCAGAACCCTTCACTGGTTGCGCCGCCATGGCTTTTAATCACCACGCCATTGAGGCCGAGAAAGACACCGCCATTGACCTTGTTCGGGTCCATTTTTTCCCGCAACCGGTCAAATGCGCCCTTCGCCAGAATATAGCCCAGCTTCGCCATCCATGTGCGATTGATCGCACCACGCAGATAAGCGGCTATTTGCTTTGCAGTGCCTTCAGCTGTTTTCAGCGCGATATTGCCGGTAAAGCCTTCCGTGACAACAACATCCACAGTGCCCTTACCGATATCGTCACCTTCAACAAAACCTTTGTATTCAAAGCCCTGCAAAGGCGTTGCTTTCAAAGCGGCACCAGCCTCTTTAATGGCATCCAGACCTTTGACTTCCTCAACACCAACATTGAGCAGACCAACTGTCGGGCGCTTAATCTCGAACAAAGCACGTGCCATACCGGCACCCATAACAGAATAATCAATCAGCTGACGGGCATCTGCACCAATACTGGCACCCACATCGAGCACAATACTGTCACCACGCGCTGTCGGCCAGATTGCTGCGATCGCCGGACGTTCGATATTCGCCATCATACGCAGGCAAAATTTAGCCATTGCCATCAGCGCACCGGTATTACCGGCAGAAACACAAACATCGGCCTCGCCGTTTTTAACGGCCTCAATCGCCTGCCACATCGTGGATTTGCCACGGCCATTGCGCAAAGCCTGACTCGGCTTGTCATCCATCTGCACTGCGGTTTCACTGATATGCAGGACCGAGGCAGCCTTTAACTTGGGAAATTTATCCAAAAACGGTTCGACCTTGCCGGCCAGACCATAAAAAATAAACCGGATGTCAGGATGACGCTCCAGTGCATTCGCTGCGGCGGGGATAACCACTTCAGGGCCAAAATCGCCCCCCATAGCGTCAATAGAAATTGTGACCACTTGATCGTCCTATACCGGTCTTCACAAACCATACGGGTTTACTATCAGAGCCTGCTTGCCCGGCATGATTTAAATGCGTATTCAGCCGCCCGAAAAGCTGCATGAATATCTTCGTCTTTTCTTTAGCGATGCTGCGACTTCAACAGAAGTTCACAACACGCCCTGAAGTGCGCAAAATAACTTTTTTGCCTGCGCGCACAACTTAAATTTAATTTTGCCACGCAGACACGCTTTCGCAACATTGCAGCTATCACACCATGTTTTTGAATATAAAGCACTTTAGCGGCTTTGCCTATTCAAATTCCAAGCATGCATGTGCAGCATAAAACCGTGTTTCAGTTTTTGTCACGCAATTTAGCAAGACCGGCAAATGGCGAATCCGGCTTCACTTCATCCTCAGCCTCTTCTTCATCTTCCTCGATGATTTCGATATATTCGGCTTCGGTTTTACGCGGATAAGGATCAATCGCCAGCTCAAAGAACTCTTCGGCTACCGCACCAATATCAATGTGATCGCCTTCAAAAGTTTCCGGCATATCCGGCCCTTCTGCATCAATCAGCATCTCACCGCTTTCATCAAGACGGATACGCGCAAGACGTGAATTTTCCGGCACAAACACCGTATCCACATCTTCACTGATCTTTGTTTCAATCGGCTCAAGGGTAGCAACACAAGACTGCACAATCTGCGCTTCAATATGGCCGCGCAATTTGAGGCCGTCTTTTTTCCACTGGGTGATTACAAAATCAGCCGTAAAGGAACCAACCGACAGCAATTCGTGGTTTTTAGCCAGTTGGGCACGTTCTTTTTCGTCAGCTTCAATCTTTACAGTCAGGCCTTTGCTTGGCACATGAGCCACAGAAACCGGAAATTTAAGCCCTGCGTCACCCGACCCATTATATTTCGTCATGATAAGTCCATCTACATTTCTGAAATTGCTGATTTAATAGCAATGATATCCCGCTTACTTATGCAAAGCTGAAGTGACCTTCAAGGAAGTTGCTGTCAGGCTGCCCGCGCAAATACACATAAGTTTGCATCGCATAAGCAGCCATGGCTCCGCTTTGCTCCCAGCTTTGTCCCGCTTCAGTCAAATCCGGCCGCACATTACGGCTCAATGCAAGCGCCAGTTCGGCCTCATCATTGTTATCAATGGCCTCAGCATAACTCAGCACCCGCCCATAATACATGCGCGCCAGCTTCTTCATACGTTTAGGCACGCCCTGATCGCCGATCCCAAGCTCACGCAGTGAGTGATCAACATCCTTGAAAAACTCTTCAGCAACATCCTGCGTCAGTTCTTTCAGCGCCGGATCTTCCGATTTCAACCGGTGCATCAGCAAAAACACATGCAATGACAGCATTTCGTAACGCCCGATTGGTGTATCCGGCACAAGAAATTCCGCGTAAAAGCGTTTTTGTCGTGCTGCCGCCACGATTTTTTCATAAGCAGACAGAGTAATTGCTTCATTTACTCGGGATTTGCGTCTTAATAAATTAAGAATCATGATTAAACGCCCATGCTTTTGTTGCATCCGGATGCAAGGTGGTTTACCCAAGTTCATCAGGTTACGGAAGTACCGTTGGGATAATGCTTATGGAGATGTCGTCGTTGCAGCGTATTTTCGCACAAAACCGCAGCAGAAGCTTGCTCATTACGGGCGCAGCCGTGCTTTTTTCGCTCGGACTTGCCGGTTGCAATACCGCAAGCATGCTCAATCCTTCAGAAACTTTGACAGAAGGCTATGTCCTTGATGAACAGGCGCTTGATTCTGTTCCTGTTGGTTCCAGTCGTGAACAGGTCTTGCTGACACTCGGCACACCGTCCACAACGGCAACATTTGATAATGAAGTTTTCTATTATATTTCGCAAAAGCGCTTCCGCGCTGCGCAATTCATGAAACCAAAAATTATCGACCGCCGCATTCTGGCTGTTTATTTCGGCAAGGACGGTAAAGTTTCTCAGATCGCCCATTATGGCCTGCAGGATGGTAAAGTCTTTGACTTTGTTGCCCGCACCACACCGACCGGCGGTAAAGATCAGACTTTTGTTGGTCAGCTTATGCAGGGCGTTGGCAAATTGCCAACCTCGCTGCCAGGCACGATGTAAAATCTTATTACATAAGAGCCGATACAAATTAAAAACGCCGGTGAGATGCTCTCACCGGCGTTTTTCTTTATTGATGCGCCAATACGGCCAGCAGTAACAGTGCCACAATATTGGTAATCTTGATCGCCGGATTAACGGCAGGCCCTGCCGTATCCTTGTAAGGATCACCAACCGTATCACCGGTCACCGAGGCTTTATGCGCTTCTGAGCCTTTCATGTGCTTCACACCGTCTGCATCGGTAAAGCCATCTTCAAAGCTCTTCTTCGCATTATCCCAAGCACCGCCGCCGGATGTCATTGAGATGGCCACGAACAAGCCGTTGACGATAACACCGAGCAATGAGGCACCGAGTGCCGCAAAAGCAGACGCCTTAGAACCGGAAATCAGCAACACGCCGAAATAGACCACCAGAGGCGCCAATACCGGCAACAAGGACGGAATTATCATTTCCCGAATAGCAGCTTTGGTCAGAATATCCACCGCACGGGCATAATCCGGCCGTTCCGCGCCACTCATGATTCCCGGCTTTTCACGGAATTGCCTGCGCACTTCCTGCACAACCGATCCGGCAGCACGACCGACCGCAGTCATAGCAATACCGCCAAACAGATAAGGGATCAGACCACCAAAGATCAGACCTGCAACCACATAAGGGTTAGACAGATCAAAGGAGACTGCCCCCATATCGGCGAAATATGGGTAGTTCTGACTATTGGCAGCGAAAAATGCCAAATCATTGGAATAGGCCGCAAACAGCACCAAGGCGCCAAGACCAGCCGAGCCAATCGCATAGCCCTTGGTCACGGCTTTGGTCGTATTGCCAACCGCATCCAGTGCATCTGTCGCCTTGCGCACTTCGGGATCAAGGCCCGCCATTTCCGCAATACCACCGGCATTATCGGTTACAGGTCCGAAAGCATCCAGCGCCACAATCATACCGGCAATACCGAGCATGGCTGTCACAGCAATGGCCGTGCCGAACAATCCGGCCAACTGATAGGTTGTGATAATCCCAAACACGATGACAATGGCAGGCAATGCTGTTGATTCCAGCGAGACGGCCAGCCCTTGAATCACATTGGTGCCATGTCCGCTGACAGAAGCCTGTGCGATGGAATTGACCGGACGCTTATTGGTGCCGGTATAATATTCCGTAATCACCACGATCAGACCGGTAACGATCAAGCCGATCAACCCGCAGATAAACAGATTACTTCCGGTAATTGAAATACCGGCGACCGTGCCGATCTCTCCCCATCCGATTGTTATTGTTGTCGCCAGCGCCAGACCAACCACCGACAACAAGCCGGTGGCAATCAGACCTTTATAGAGCGCGCCCATGATGGAATTGTCTGTGCCTAAGCGCACAAAGAATGTCCCGGCAACAGATGTAAGAATACACAAGCCGCAAATCGCCAGCGGATAGAGAATGATTACCGGCAGTGACGGCGCACCAGCGAAGAAGATTGCCGCCAGCACCATGGTCGCAACAACCGTCACGGCATAAGTTTCAAACAAATCCGCAGCCATACCAGCGCAGTCACCGACATTATCGCCGACATTATCGGCAATCGTTGCCGGATTGCGTGGATCATCTTCGGGAATACCGGCCTCAACCTTGCCGACCAGATCGCCGCCGACATCCGCGCCCTTGGTGAAAATACCGCCGCCAAGACGGGCAAAAATCGAAATCAGCGAGGCCCCGAAACCGAGTGCGACCAATGCATCGATCACCATACGATCACCGGACGCATAGCCCATACCAGCCGTGAGGAACGTGTAATAACCGGCAACGCCAAGCAGCGCGAGACCTGCCACCAGCATGCCGGTGACCGCACCGGCTCGGAATGCAATTTCCAAACCACCTGCAAGGCTCATCGAGGCGGCTTGCGCCGTGCGCACATTCGCACGCACAGAGACGTGCATACCGATGAAACCGGCAACACCGGACAGAACCGCGCCGATCAGAAAGCCGAAAGCCGCATAAGCGCCCAGCAGCCACCATGTAATGATAAAGACCACCGCACCAACGAAAAAGATCGTCATATACTGGCGCGCAAGATAGGCCTGCGCACCCTCGCGGATTGCACCTGCGATTTCCTGCATCCGCGCATTACCCGCATCTGATGCCAACACGGAACGGATCGCCCAGCCTGCATAGACCAGAGCCAGAACGCCGCAAATAAGAATAAGTATGAGAACTGCCATGCATCTTCCCCTTTATATTTCCGGCAGTTTGACCGGAATATTACGCTAGAGAATTTTCAGTTTATTTTGGATCTTAGAAAATGCTCTATCTCTTTGTTATTGCGCGTATCTTACCCGAAAACTGCTTCACACTTTTCGGGATACGCTTTAACGGAGAACGGCTAGGAGCAAGGCACAGCAAAGATTGAAAGCGCAGAGGGCGCTTCAGAAAATGCTCACAGTCTGCTCAGACAGAAACAGAAGGCAGTCACTTCAAATCAGAGTCCGGTCGTTCGATTTACCCTACAATCCTGTTCTGAAATCGCTCAGTCATCAGGATTATGTTTTCTTTTAGCATCTGTCTGATCAGCATGCTTCAGGCTTGTCTTCCGGTATTCTGGTTGCAGGATGCGAAAGCCGGAGACAAAGGTCAAGTGCCTGTTTTAAAAACAGACAAAGCTACAATTGGCATAGAAAAAGCCGGTACAGAATTGTACCGGCTTTTAAAATGCATAATATGCACGGCAGAGAGTGCCGCCACCATCAAATCTGTATCAACGCGGCGCTTTTCGGTTGCCACGGCTCTCACCGCGGATCTCAAATGCTAAGCGATCGAGAACGGCATTGACCAGTTTCGGCTCGTCTTCTTCGTAAAATGCCTTGGCAATATCGACATATTCCGAGACGATCACTGCGGTCGGCACTTCTTTTTTGGTGCGCAATTCCCAGATACCTGCACGAAGAATCGCACGCAGTGTCGAATCAAGACGTGACAACGGCCAGTCTTCGGTCAGCGATTGGCGGATCATCGGGTCCAGAACGCGCTGGTCAGCAACAACACCGGCGATGATCGCACGGAACCATTGCGGATCGGCATCCAGATACTGATCACCGTCGATGTCTTTACCCAGACGGAAGTTCTCGTATTCAGCAGCGATGTCCAGCACGCCGGTGCCGGTTACTTCCATCTGATACAGTGCCTGAACGGCAGCAAGACGGGCTACGCCTCGCTTATTGGCGGTGCGCGGCGCATTCTGCGGCGTCGCATGTGGGGCGGTCATATCAGACTCCAAATTTTCTTTGTAAATCAATCATTGTCAGGGCAGCGCGTGCAGCAAAACCGCCCTTATCTTTTTCACTGCGTTTGGCGCGGGCCCAAGCCTGCTCTTCATTTTCCACAGTGAGAATACCATTACCGATCGCAATGCTCTCTGACACCGACAGGTCAATCAGCGCACGGGAAGATTCATTCGCAACAATTTCAAAATGATAGGTCTCGCCGCGAATGACCGTGCCAAGCGCAACATAACCATCATATTCGGTGCCGCCACCTGCCTCTGCATCGAGAGCGAAGGAGATAGCCGCCGGAATTTCAAGCGCACCCATAACAGTCACAACTTCATAAGTTGCACCAACATCATCGAGTGCGGCTTTGGCGCCGTCCAGTAGTGCATCAGAAAGCGCATCGTAAAAACGGGCTTCAACAATCAGAATATGCGGCTGATAAGCCAGAGTTCCGGTCATCTCATTCTCCATAATCAATTGCCATTCCAGCAAACCAAGTCACTACAACCAGAGCGGTTTTATCCGAAACTGCTGCAGGTCAAGAACACTGTATTATCTTCCGCAAACGCATCGCCTTCACGGAAACATATATAAAGCATATTCTATAGAAACCTGCGGCACTTACAATGTAAGCAGTCATAGATTTTTCAATAGCGGCTTTTGTCCGACAACGACGACAACCCCTGCTGTGGCAGATAAATCTCTGCACAACGGAGGTAAAGCAAATGGCTGAACGGTAATAAATGCTGATCTACAGCATTATGCTTAAAAAGTAAGCCCTTTTTGCAGCATTTCTGTAATTTTGTCGTCACTGAACGTCAAAGGCACAGCGCGGTTTCCCTGCGCTGTGCCTTGAATCTCTCTGCACATTACAATGCGTATTTATACCTTAAAGCGCCGTTCGCCCTCTTGGGCGCTACACAAGGTCGCTCTAACACTTTATATTCACAGCATAATTTTAGCTTAAACTGATTCAAGTTTAAGGACTTATGCTTTAAACTGCGCCAGACGCGCGGCATAACGCGCGAGCTGATCAATTTCGACATTGATTTTATCGCCGACCTGACGGGATCCCCATGTGGTTACTTCCAGCGAATGACGGATCAGCAGCACGTCGAATTCATTGCCATCAACGCCATTCACAGTCAGCGATGTGCCATCCAGCGCCACAGAACCCTTCTGGGCAATGAAAGGTGCCAATGTTTCAGGCGCGCGAATGGTGAAACGAACCGCCTCACCTTCCGCCTGAATTTTGATAATTTCCGCCATCGCATCGACATGACCGGAAACCAGATGGCCGCCCATCTCATCTCCGAGCTTCAGCGAGCGTTCCAGATTGATTTTACGGCCGGACTTCCATTCGCTGATTGTGGTCAGACGCAGGGCTTCTTCCCATGCTTCCACTTCAAACCAGCGGGCATTGCTTTCAAGATCAGGCAAGCGCGTCACGGTCAGACAAACACCGGAGCAGGCAATAGAGGCACCGATCTCAATAGTTTTCGGGTCATAGGCTGTATCAATACGCAACAGCACACCTTCATCCAGGACTTTAACGTCCGAGACTTCGCCGATATCAGTCACAATACCTGTAAACATCCGTCATTCTCCGATTATTACAATGCAGCAGCACTGTGGTCAGCCGCAATGCATTCATGCCAATCTTTATTTACGTTTATATTCACACAGACGGTCAGACGCAAAATGGCTCTCGCCGGTTTTGACAAAGTCCGCATCAATAAACGCCTGCAAGCCTTCAACAGCCAGAGCCTGTCCGTCACCATTGGAGAGGATCGGATTTGGCCCGTCAAACATCATCAGCTTGTCGACCAGACTATGCGCCAGAAAAGCCTGCGCAACCACCGCACCGCCCTCGACCATCAGGGTTGCGATGCCCTGTGCAGCCAAATCATCCAGCAATTCCGGCAGCGCGATTTTCTCATCTTCGCACTCGGTTGCGAGAATACGGCAACCGGCTTCAATCAATTGCTGACGTTTAACCGGATCAGCATCATTGCGGGCGGCAATCCACAATGGCACCTGACGTGCAGACCGCACCAACTTCGAGGTCAGCGGCGTACGCAATTCGCTATCAAGGATAACGCGGATCGGTGAACGATCCTGCAAGCCCGGCAAGCGGACATTGAGAATTGGATCATCGGCAATCACTGTGCCGACGCCAATCATGATTGCATCGGTCTGTGCGCGGCGCATATGCACCTGCGCTATACTCACGGCACCGGTAATGGCGATCTGGCCACGTCCGACACAGCCGACATAACCATCCACCGACAGAGCCAGCTTCAGCAAAACTTCAGGACGTTTGCGGAAAGAGCGCGACAGATAACCGGCCAGCTCATCATCGCCCTGCTCACGGCAGACATCGGTGACAACTTCCAGACCTGCATCGCGCAAAATCTGATAGCCCCGCCCTGCAACACGCGGATCAGGATCGCTGCTGGACGCAACAACACGCTTGATACCTGCGGTGACCAGCGCACTGGCACAAGGCGGCGTATGACCATGATGGGCACAAGGTTCCAGCGTGACATAGGCTGTAGCGCCTTTTGCCAGCTCGCCCGCTTCAGCAATTGCCTGCGTTTCCGCATGCGGACGACCACCTTCCGCGGTAACACCACGACCGACAATCACCGGCCCAAAGCCGTTATCCGCCACAATCAGCGTCGCCACAGAAGGATTGGTTCCCGTAATACCAAGATGGCGGCGTGAATAGCGGATTGCAGCCGCCATAAAGCGCTTATCCAGCTCCGAGGCAATTCCTTCGCCAGAATGGATCTGATGGTTCTGGCGAGCTGTCGCGTTCTGAGGTTCATTCATATGCCAAATTCCAGTACGGAGTGTTTTATGTCTGTCCGGTTTCATCAGGATAAACGCAAAACCTATATATTTTAACAATCATCTGATCTGAAAAAACTGACGTCATTTCAGCAAACAGTCTGTTCAATGAGGCACTACGTTCGGCTTGATCGGTCTGATGCCTCAGAGTTTCATTCAAAGCAGGAAACCTGCAAAATCCCAACGGCGACTTATGCCGCCTGAACTTTAATCATCTGTATCAGGAGATACCGGAGTTTCCATCTGTCCCAGCTCATCAATGACATTATGGAAATCTTTGGCAACACTGAAATTGCGATATACGGAAGCAAAGCGGATATAGGCAATATCATCGACGCCTTTCAACGCCTCCATCGCCAGCCGGCCGATTTCCTCTGACGGAATCTCAACCTCGCCGGAGCTTTCCAGTTGTCGGACGATTCCCGATACTGCCCGCTCCACGCGATCACTATCAACCTCGCGTTTGCGAAGCGCCACTTGTATCGAGTGCATCAGCTTATCACGGTCAAACACCACGCGGCGGCCGCTTTTCTTAACCACCATCAATTCGCGCAATTGCACGCGCTCAAAAGTAGTGAACCGGCCAGCACAATCCGGACAGACGCGACGTCTGCGGATAACCGCTCCATCCTCTGCCGGACGGGAATCCTTAACCTGCGTATCTTCGGACTGGCAAAACGGGCAGCGCATGGTGAAACTCTCAACCTTCTGCCTCGCTCACAGCGCGGCAGCCGCTCCGTCTGTTTTTCAGCCGGAAACGACGATAAATTACTCAGATCAAAATTATCTAAAGCAGATGGAACCTTTTGTCATCAGCTAGAACATTCTCCTTTCAATTGTATCATTGAAACATGCTCTATTGTGGACAATCCCATCCAAAAAAAACGCCGCGTAACACGAATGTGATACGCGGCGTCATTTTTTACAATATCCGCAAAGCAAGCTTAGCCCTGATAGCCATACATCGGGAAGTTTGCTGTCAGCTCAATAACCTTCTTCTGAACGGCAGCTTCAACAGCAGCATTGCCTTCATCAGAATTGGCTGTTTTCAGACCATCGAGCACTTCGGTAATCATATCGCCGATCTGTTCGAATTCCTTGATGCCGAAGCCACGGGTTGTACCTGCCGGTGTGCCGAGACGGATACCGGAGGTTACAAAAGGCTTTTCAGGATCAAACGGAATACCGTTTTTATTTGTCGTGATATTGGCACGGCCTAACGCTGCTTCAGCGCGCTTACCGGTTGCATTTTTCGGACGCAGATCAACCAGCATCAAGTGGTTGTCGGTACCGCCGGAAACGATATCAAGACCGTTCTTCTTCAGGTTCTCTGCGAGAGCTTTGGCATTCGCCACAACATTCTGAGCATAGAGCTTGAATTCAGGCTGCAGCGCTTCTGCCAGTGCAACCGCTTTACCGGCGATAACATGCATCAGCGGGCCGCCCTGAAGACCAGGGAAGACAGCCGAGTTGAACTTCTTGGCCAGATCACCATCATTGGTCAGGATCATACCACCGCGCGGACCGCGCAGGGATTTGTGCGTGGTAGTGGTGCAAACATGCGCATGCGGCACTGGTGACGGATGAACACCGGCAGCAACCAAACCAGCAATGTGCGCCATATCAACCATCAGATAAGCACCGACTTCATCGGCGATCTCACGGAAGCGCTTCCAGTCCCAGATGCGGGAATAAGCAGTACCGCCGGCCAGAATCAGCTTCGGTTTTGTTTCACGGGCAAGGCGTGCCACTTCGTCCATATCCAGCAGGTGATCGTCTTCACGCACACCATAGGATACAACATTGAACCATTTACCGGACATATTGACCGGAGAACCGTGTGTCAGGTGACCACCGGAATTCAGATCCAGACCCATGAATGTATCGCCCGGCTGCAACAGCGCGAGGAAGACTGCCTGGTTCATCTGGCTGCCGGAGTTAGGCTGCACGTTAACGAACTCTGCACCGAAAAGCTTTTTCGCACGTTCAATCGCCAGTTCTTCGACGATATCCACATACTGGCAACCGCCGTAATAACGCTTGCCCGGATAACCTTCGGCATATTTGTTCGTGAGGATTGAACCCTGAGCTTCAAGCACTGCGCGGGAAACGATGTTTTCCGATGCAATCAGCTCGATTTCGTGACGCTGACGGCCAAGCTCCTTGCGGATTGCGCCGAAAATATCAGCATCCGCTTCTTCAAGACCCTTATTAAAGAATGCTTCGAGAGAAGCACTGTTCGCCTGCGACATATCCTATTCCTTCCGGTTCCCAGTCAATTTCCCAGTCAAAAGTCAATCAGACACCATTCCCGCCGCCTGTTTGCGACGATCATGGAATTCCTCGCTATTTGTTTTTGACGCGTATCTTATCCGAAAACCGGTTCCCACTTTTCGGGATACGCTCAATGCCAGTCCGCATATCAAAATGCAGAACAAAAAGCACGTAAATTCAATGTAGCTTGCGGCTTAGCGCATTCCCATATCGGGTGGCAATATCACACTTGTCATGTTGGCTCCATGGCCAGCAGGCGATATGTCATGACGCAAAACGGTCAAAGTCCGATTTATATCGTTTAAGATACAGAAAAGCCGCCCAAAGGCGGCTTCTTCAATAAACGATCTTTTGCACAGAAGGCAGTTTTGGTTGCAAACCGGCTGCAATCTTTTTCAAAACTGCCCTGCTGTTTTTGTGTCTCGAGACTAAAATTCTCAGATCACAGTGCCGATAGCCAGTTCCGAAGCGCCGTCCATCTTGTAAATATCATCGCGGAACTGCGGAATACCGTCACCGGTTGACCATGCTGAGATATAAACAAAATACAGCGGCACAGGATCAGCAAGCTGAATCGGATTGTTCTGACCGCTCTTGATTGTTTCCTCAATGCTATCGCGCGACCAGCCATTGGTGTTCTTCAACAGCCACACATCCAGATCGCGGATATTCTGCACACGGATACAACCGGATGAGTCAAAACGCATCAGATTGTTGAATGTGCCCTTTTGCGGCGTGTCATGCATATAAACAGCATGGGCATTGTGGAAATTGATCTTGGTCGATGCCATCGCATTGATTTTGCCCGGATCCTGACGGAACATCAGCTTCACAGCATCTTCCGTATTCCAGTCAACGGTTTCCGGCGGAACTTCCTGTCCCTGACCATTGTAAAGACGGATTTTGTTCTTGGTCAGATATTGCGGGTCTTTACGCATCAAAGGAATGATGTCTTTGCGGATAATCGACTTTGGTGCTGTCCAATACGGATTGAGGATCACTTCATGGATTTTCGATGTCAGGATCGGAGTCTGACGGTCAATCTTACCAACAACGGCTGTATGGCGCTGCACAACGCGGCCGTTTTCAATAGCTTCAATCTGTGCTGCCGGAATATTGACCATCACAAAACGGGTCTGATCCACATTGGCCAATGAGCCAAGACGTTGCAGATTGGTATTCAGCTGACCAAGACGCACATCGGCGCTGACATTGAGCGCCTTATAGGTCATGTCGCCCATAACACCATCGGCAGGCAAACCATGACGCGCCTGAAAACGCTTCACGGCAGCATCAACATAAGTATCAAAGGAGGTAGAAGAACCAATACCCTCCGGCAGATCACCGGAGATCATCAGACGCTGGCGCAAAATCGGCACAACCTGACTTTTCATGCCCAGACGCAGGCGCTCATTGCCCGGCACTATCGGCCAGCCGCCATTGGCAACAATCATATTATACTGATTGATTGCCGCGCTGATATAATTCAGCGTCTGCGGGCTCATGATTGGCTGGTTGGTGGCAATTGCTTTGGCACCACCGGTACCGCGCGCATCAAATGTATCGCTCCAGTTACCGCGACGACCGGATGACAGCACATCATTCAGACCCACAGCCTGAGCAAATGCAGCGGAAGAAACCGCAGGCACCGACAAAGCAGCCAGTCCCAGACCGGCAGCGCCGCGCAAAAACAAACGGCGATCAAGCGCCTTAACTGTTTTTCCGTCTTTTACACTATGCTTCATTTTATCATCCTCACTCCGCAGCAACAAAGTTTGCCCACCGGAATTCACATCGCAAGACTGTGCGACACAGGCCGTATCAACAGAAAAGCTATTTAGCTTTCCCTGCTCACATTTCAACTCTGAAACAATAATCAACCTGAATAGCAGTGTAACTGATCAAACTCACATCAGTTGCCTATAGGCAAACATCCTGCCGGACTTAACCGCTATAAACAGTTTTGTGGCTTAAACATGTCTGCGAGCATTCCGGCAAGCTCTTATCATTATAAGGAGCTAAAAATGACTATCATAAATATGCTTAATTCGGAATTGTGGCGATTCAGCAACGATAAAGGCTAAAGCATGTCTGGCTCAAATGTATTCATTTGAGCTACCGCGAACATGCGATAATTAAAAAAATCTAGAGCGAGCGCAGTGGGTACGATTAAACGCAACACGCTCTAGCCATTCGTGGCGTTTTATACGGCACTGGCTTTGACGAGGCTGAAACGCTGCAAGCGCCAAAGCGAATTATGTATCGAGGCCAGTCGTGCCGCATCCGGCACATCGCGCCCTGCACCATCCAGAAACACATAATCATAAAGCTCGAAAAGACCATCAGCGACGGCCTGCCCCTTCGCTGTCAATCTCAGGACTGTCAGATCGTCCGAGCTTTCAGCGGCAGAAACCACATAGCCCTGCGCAATCAGGCTGGCGAGCATGATAACGGTCTGTGAGGATAAGGGCTCAATCGTGCGATAAAGCTGTGCCGTATCACGCAGCCCATTGCTGATGCAGAACAGCATAACCGCCTGCTCGGCATTCAAAGGATAGTCCTGCCTGTCAGAAAACGCGCCATGGAAAAAAGCCAGCAAGCGGCGGTAATGGCGGTTCAGCTGACGCTCCACTTCCAGACAAAGAACTTGTAGGCCAGAACCATGATCTGCGCTTTGCACAGTTTCATAGCCTGCAAAGGCGTCTTTGTGCCCTGTTCCGCAATGTGTTGTCTGAAACGGCTCGTGCGTTTGCATTCAGCTTGTCTCCGCTTTTTCAAAGCAAACGCCAGCAGCACCGCATATCAACAAGAGACATGCGAAAGCTGACAGTGTGCTTAGCGATGACTGTAAGAAGCAGCAGTGAAATTCGGCTTAAGCCGCAAGGCTAACAACCGGTTAACAGCCGGTTATTTAAGCGCCAGTTCATAGAGTGGATTGCATCACTCTCAGTGTACCGGCGTTGCTATCGCTCTTTTACCCTGCATAAACAAGCCAATACGGAATGCGATATAGATCAGCAGGAAGCCGATATTGAGCGCGGCCAAAGCCGGAAAAAATTCAAAATAACGTGCTAAAACTGTGTAAATCAGCGCCTGAGCAATGGCTGTAATGACCCAAAGTACTGCACCCCACGAGGCGCGTATCCATAAACCGGTCGCAACAATCGGCAGAGCAATAGCCAGACTCACGCAAGCGGCCTGCCATTGCCACGGCATCAGATCAAAGCGCCATAGCAGCCCCGGATAAAGACCAATCAGACGCAACCAGTAATAAACACCACCGGCAAGGCAAACCAGCGCCACAAACCGTACAAACAGAATGAACCAGCTATGCAGGGCTGAATCTCCCGTGCGTAATCTCAGCTGATCATCCATCATGCGGTTCTTTATCCTTATTCGGAGCTGTCTGCTATTCGCAACAGCTCCATTTTGAACTCAAAGCTACGTGAGATACAAAGCGACATCTCAGTCATGCTTACTCAATTATTCTGCACGAAATCCGGCAGTTTCACATCCGCCAGATTTGCAGGCTTCCACACAGGATTGCCGGTCTTTTCAATCAAAACCGCACCGATACCCGCATAGAAATCATGCCCTTGCAGCAGAATCTCTGCCAGAGCGTACTCTATTTGCATCTGCCTATCCAAGCGTGCGCTGTAACTCAGTTGGTTGTTTGCACGAATAAATGTTTCTGCGTCGTGAAAAAGTGTAAAAATTGCCTTCAGACTGGTTGGCGAGCGCTTTGCAAGCAACTGCGCAATAGCCGCAGCTTTTTCATCGCCCGCCTCTGCGGCTGAGGTGAAATTGGCAATAATCTGTTCAACACTGTGTGCCCTGCAACAGTGGTTGATCAGCGCTCTGTCCTGTTCTGAGGTCTCCCATTCCGGTTCACTCAGATGCATGGGGCTAAGAATATCATCAGGATTTTCACCGGCAATCAGCTTTGAACGCAGCATATCAAGCTGATCTGCTTTCAAAGCATGGGTCGCAATACCACTATGCAGACAATCGCCCCAACGAATAGCAGAACCGGTTAAGCCGAGATAAAAGCCGAATTTCTCCGGCAAAGCAGGCAAAAAGGCACTACCGCCGACATCTGTGAAAAAGCCGATACCGCTTTCCGGCATCGCAAACAGCGTATTTTCCGTCACGATCCGGTGCGAGCCATGCACGGAAACACCGGCACCACCACCCATCGTAATACCATCAAGCAGAGCCACATAAGGCTTCTTGTAGGCTGCAATCAGCCGGTTGAGACGATACTCATCCTGAAAGAAATCAAACGCAGGCGTGCCGCTTTTACCTGCGTGATAGGCAGCAACAACATCGCCACCGGCACAGAAAGCGCGCCCTTCACCTTCGATAATAATGGTTTTGACTTGGGGATCATCAGCCCAATGCAACAAGGCGCGCTCAAATGCCTTTATCATTTTATGGGTCAGGGCATTCAGCGCTTTCGGGCGGGTCAGGCAGATTAACCCCGCCGCGCCTTCCACAGCAAAACGGACTTCATCACCGCCACCGAAATCAACTGAGCCTGAATGAGAGGTTACTGACTGCTGTGCCTTGTCCATCATTTTCTCCTGCCCGCGAATATGCTTCCTGCGCTATCTGGTCAGACTGTAGCCAATTTTTCAACCAAGACCAGCGCTTAAAGCCTCACAATATTTGGATCGCTTATTATAAGCGCGGCAATGTTTCACACCTCAAAAAGCGTTTTTATCAATCTGTTACCGCAATTAGAGTGTTAAGGCTCCTGATCTGGCCTGTGCGGTATCTCTTGTCTATAGAATAGCTTGATCCCGCCTTTCCTTACGCCGAATTACGGAAAAGGTATTATGCGTAATATTGATGAAATCACCCAAAGCCGCCGCTTGCGTCGCACCCGCCGCACCGAGTGGTCCCGCCGTCTGGTTCAGGAAAACGCGTTAAGCGTTAATGATCTGATCTGGCCGTTCTTTGTGTGCGAAGGCAGCAATGTCGCCTCTCCTATTGCCGCAATGCCGGGCGTTCACCGCTATTCCGTGGATATGGCTGTGCGTCAGGCAGAAAAAGCTGCCAAGCTTGGTATTCCGGCGATTGCACCTTTTCCGAATGAACCGGCTCATATTAAAACGCAGGACGGTTCCTATATTGCCAATCCGGATAATCTGATCAATTCGGTCACCCGTGCGATCAAGAAAGAAATTCCTGAAATCGGCATTATCACCGATGCAGCGCTCGATCCTTTCACGACTGATGGTCATGACGGCATCCTGCGTGACGGTATTATTCTCAATGATGAGTCTGTTGAGATGGTCGTGCGCGGTGCGCTGGCACAGGCTGAAGCCGGTGCAGATATTATCGCCCCTTCCGACATGATGGACGGCCGCATCGGTGCTATCCGCGATGCTCTGGATGCCAATGGCTTCCAGCACTTGCCTATTATGTCTTATGCCACCAAATTCGCCTCAGCATTCTACGGCCCTTACCGTGAAGCAATAGGCACTGCCGGTGTGCTGAAAGGTGACAAGAAAACCTATTATCTTGATCCGGCCAACACGGATGAAGCCATGCGCGAAGCCGAGCAGGATGTGCTTGAGGGCGCAGATATGCTGATGATTAAACCGGGCATGCCTTATCTTGATATTATTCAGCGCATCAAAAGCCAGTTCGCTTTGCCGACCTTCGCCTATCAGGTTTCCGGTGAATATGCGATGATCAAAGCCGCCGGCCAGAACGGCTGGATTGACGAAGAAAAAGTCATGATGGAAAGCCTGCTGGCGTTTAAACGCGCCGGTTGTGACGGTATTCTCACTTATTTCGCATTGGAAGTGGCTGAGAAGCTCAAAAACGCCTGATCCGCTTTCACAACCTTACAAAAAGCACATTCTGTTTAGGGCAGCATGTGCTTTTTTGTATTTTAGCACTCCCAAACATAAAACCTTGAAATCCGGGTGTGTGCTTCCTATCTCTCAACTTACAAGAGAGTATAAGGAGCACCACTAAGCCAATGAATGACCGAACAATCGACCATGATATTGTTCTGCCGCGTTTTGAAGACCGCCGTCTTTATGAAGGTGTGCGTTCAAGGCGTATCTTCGCCTTTCTGATCGACTATTTCATTGTGCTGCTGCTGTGTATTCCGGTCGCCATTGTGATTGCCTTTCTCGGCATTCTGACTTTAGGTCTCGGCTGGATGCTCTACGGTATTTTGCTGCCGCTGGTAGCGCTGCCTTACGTGTATTTTACCGTTGGCGGCCCTAACAAAGCCACAACCGGTATGCGCATGATGGGTATCCGGCTTGAGCGTATGGACGGCAAACCGATTGACGGCCTGTTCGCCGTTGTTCACTCGGTGCTGTTCTGGGCAGCCAATGTGCTGCTGACACCGCTTATCCTGCTGGCGACGCTGTTTCTGGACTACAAACGCGCAGTGCATGACATGCTGCTCGGCGCAGTGATTGTACGCACCCATCCGTAATAGTGATATTCAAAAATTTTACAGCGCAGATTTTTCTGCGCTGTTTGCATTATCAGCTTATTTATCGTCGCTCATACGCTATGAATACATTCTCACGAAAGCGGGATTTTACATCCTGCTCAATTCCGTTATGATTAACCATTCTGCAGGCCTTTTGACTGCACAATTTGAGACGTATAATTTCAAGTCGTCTTTATTGTCATATTGACGGGCAAATCATGACACAGCATCAGCCGCAACCACAACAATTCTATCTGACCGCACCGACCGAATGTCCTTATCTGGATAATCGTGCTGAGCGCAAAGTTTTCACGCATCTGGTTGGCAGCCGTGCACCGGAACTGAATGATCTGCTGACGCAGGCCGGTTTCCGCCGCTCTCAGAATATTGCTTATCGTCCGGCCTGTGAAAATTGTAATGCCTGCGTATCAGTGCGGATTCTTGCCGGTGAATTCCAGATGACGCGCTCTATGCGCCGTATCTGGAAACGCAATCAGGATTTGATCGGTTTTGCCAATAAGGCCGAGCCCAGCTCTGAGCAATATGCGCTGTTCCATGATTACCTCAATCACCGGCATCATAATGGCGGCATGTCGGAAATGTCCGTGCTGGACTATGCGATGATGGTTGAGGACAGCCACGTCAACACGCAGATTATTGAATATCGTATGCGGGGCACTGATACGATGATTACCGGCAAAGGCGAAGGCCCGTTGATTGCTGCCGCACTCACCGATGTGATGGGCGATGGCGTTTCCATGGTCTATTCGTTTTTCAATCCGGAGCTGGCCGACCGCTCAATTGGCACCTATATTATTCTCGACCATATTATGCGTTGTAATGCGCTTGGTCTGCCGCATGTCTATCTCGGTTATTGGGTCAACGGCTCTGCGAAAATGCATTATAAAACCCGTTATAAGCCGCAGGAACATCTCACAACCAACGGCTGGCAACGCACCGACATTGCAGATTAAATAAAAACACCCGCATAGTTTTATGCGGGTGTTTTACTATCTTCTATTAAATTCAATCTGTTAGATGACAAATCTCACAATGAGATTCATCACAGAGCATAATTCATTAAACGTGGATCAGTTTAAGGGTGAATTATGCTCTGACTTTATAGTGTTAGAGCGGCCTTTGTATGCCAAGTCCGGAACAAGGCGCTCTAAGCCTTACGTCCAACCTTAAACGCCATACCGATAGATGCAGGCGTCACCGGTGCGAAGCCATATTTGGTATAAAGCTGGGCAGCAGGACCATCAGCGATCAGGCTGACATAAGCACTCTCTGGCGCATTCTCATCGAGATAGGCCATAATCTCAGTCATGATGAGTTTGCCGAGCCCCTGCCCCTGCTGTTCAGGCAGTACTGCAATATCGCAGACCTGATAAGTACAGCCGCCGTCACCAATGACGCGCCCCATCCCTACAACCTTATCACCATCCATAATCTGCACAGCGAATAATGTTCCCAGAAGCCCGCGCTCGGCAGCTTCTCTCGTTTTCGGACTGAGACCACTTGCAGAGCGCAAATGGCAATAAGTTTGCGCATCCGGCACCTGATGCAAGACCTGATATTTTGATTCAACCGGCATAATTAAGTCACTCTTCCCATTCAATAATATGCTTCGAGCGGGCTCTTCCCTGCCAGAGTCCGCCCAAACTTTGTTCTTACCCAAACCTTGTTTTTACGATGTAAACTTACCGGTGCGCGGGAAACCTTTCGGTACCATGCGTCCCGCAGTCGCGCGATCGGCCGCCCATTCCTGCAATTCGTCTTTGCTGCGTGTGAATGTACGATCTGCCGAATCTTGCCAGGTCAGCCCCTGATCAATCGCAAAAGTACGAATGTCGGATATGCCGCCATCCTTATACTTCTGCAGACGCACGCCTTTACCACGCGACAATTCCGGCAGCTCCGCCAACGGGAAGACCAGCATTTTGCGATTTTCACCAACGACGGCCACCATATCACCACTCACGCGCTGACAGAGTTTCATCTCATCCGGCAGTTTTACATTCATGATCTGCTTGCCCTTGCGGGTATTCGCAATCACTTCGCTCTCATTGATCATGAAGCCATAACCTTCATGAGACGCCAATAGCAATTTCGCGCTAGCATCATGTACAAAGGCGGTCAGAATATCCTGATCATTATCCATATCGACCATGATACGGATCGGCTCACCATGACCACGCCCACCCGGTAGGGTGTTAGCGCCGATAGTGAAGAACTTACCGCCGGTGGTCGCGACAACAATCTTGTCTGTCGTTTCCGCATGGAAAGCCAGTTTCAGCTTATCGCCTTCTTTAAAGGACAGCGTGGAGAAGTCCGGCAGATGCCCCTTCATGGCGCGCATCCAGCCTTTTTCAGACACCACAATCGTGACCGGCTCACGCTCGATCATTGCCTGATGAATATCTTCCAGATCATGGCTTGGTGCATCGGCAAATTGCGTGCGGCGCTTACCCAGCGGTGTTTCAGGTCCGTAAGTTTCACGAACCTTCTTCACCTCGCCGCTGATCGCCTTCCACTGCTTGATTTCCGAACCCAGCAATTCTTCAAGCTGTGCTTTTTCAGCGGTCAGACCATCAAATTCCTTACGGATTTCAAACTCTTCCAGTTTGCGCAAGGAACGCAAACGCATATTCAGGATAGACTCAGCCTGCATATCGGAAAGGCTGAAAACCCGCATCAGTTCCTGTTTCGGCTCATCCTCTTCACGGATGATGCGAATAACCTCATCCAGATTGAGATAAGCGATCAGATAACCACTCAGAATTTCAAGGCGCTTTTCGATCTCGTCCAGACGGTATTTGGAGCGGCGTTGCAGAACGTCTTTACGATGTTCCAGCCATTCCTTCAGCACGCCACCTAATGAGAGAACATTCGGCACCTTGCCATGGGAAAGCACGTTCATGTTCAGGGAAACGCGGTTTTCAAGCTCAGTCAGCTTGAACAGCGATTCCATCAGCAATTCAGGATCGACTGTGCGGTTTTTCGGCTCCAGCACAATGCGGATATCTTCTGCCGACTCATCACGGATATCGTCAAGCAGCGGCAGTTTTTTCGCCAGCAGCAGCTCCGCGATCTTCTCAATCAGACGTGATTTCTGCACCTGATACGGAATTTCCGTAATCACCACGACCCATGTGCCGCGACCGAGATCTTCCTTTTCCCACTTCGCACGCACGCGGAAAGCGCCGCGGCCGGTGCGATAGGCTTCAAGAATATTCTCTTTAGGCTCAACCAGAATACCGCCGGTTGGCAAATCAGGCCCCGGCACCAGCTGCACCAGTTCTTCAACCGTTGCCTGCGGATTGCGGATCAGCAGCAATGCGGCGTCGCAAAGCTCTGCCACATTATGCGGCGGAATATTGGTCGCCATACCAACAGCAATACCGGCAGAGCCGTTAGCCAGAAGATTAGGGAATGCACCCGGCAGAACCACCGGCTCCAGATCTTCCTCATTATAGGTCGGGCGGAAATCAATGGCATTTTCCGTAATGCCTTCGAGCAGCAACGATGCCACCTCGGTCATACGGGCTTCCGTATAACGCATGGCAGCGGCATTATCGCCGTCAATATTCCCGAAATTGCCCTGCCCGTCGACAAGCGGATAACGCACCGCGAAATCCTGCGCCAGACGCACCAGCGCATCATAGATCGACGCGTCACCATGCGGATGGAACTTACCCATCACATCACCGACAATACGCGCGCATTTGGCATAGGAGCTGCCCGGATTAAGACGCAGCAGACGCATAGCATGCATGATACGGCGGTGAACCGGTTTCAAACCATCGCGCACGTCCGGCAGCGCACGATGCATGATCGTGGACAGCGCGTAAGCCAGATAGCGCTCTTCAAGCGCCGATTTCAGATCAACCGTTTCGACGTGATCATCGCCGCCCGATGGCGGAATCAGATTTTTACCCATGGAATATGGTTAGCAAGCGGCTGATTCTGCGGCAAGTCAAGATGCGTTTACACACAGCAACTAGGCCGGTTTTCCGCATTATTCTCGTTATCTCGTCAAAAATACAACGATTATGACAGCAGATTTTATCTGATACCGAAGTGTGACTTGCAGTGAAATAAACTCGCTGTTACGAAAAAGACAAAATTGTCATGTTATAGGCAATTACAGTATTTCGTATGTAAATATAGGCAAACACCCAAGGAGCCTTCTTATGCCGGTTATGAAACCGCTTTATACAGCTGCCCGCACTCTTTCCGTTGCTACAGCACTCACTGTAATTTTTGCCGGCTCAGCTTATGCGCTGGACGGAAATGATGTTGCAAAGCGTCTGCAGGCTCGTTTTGAGGAACAGGGCACGAAAGTTGAGTTTGGCAAAGTCGAAACAGACGGCACAACCGTAACTCTGCGTGATACCAAAGTCACTGTTCCGAATTCGGAAATCGGTGAAATGTCTGTTGGCGATATCGTTCTGAAAGATGTCGCGGAAGATGGCAAAGGCGCCTATACTGCAGAAACTGCAACTCTGCAGGACTTCTCCAACACCAAAGACAAGACCAAAATCGACGTTAAAGGCATCGAAATTGGCAAAATTTATCTCGCTGCCGATAATGAAGAAGACGTTATTGCCAAGATGATGGCTTATCAGAACTTCAAGATCGACAGCCTGGTTGTTGCTGAAGATGGCCAGGAAATGGTCAATGTCAAAGACGTATTCGCGAATTCCTCTGCCTATACCAAAGGCACAGCGATGACGTACGAATTTGGTGTAAAATCCATTGATCTCGACATTGAGAAAATGGAAAAAGTTCGCAAAGCAGCCGAAGCAGGCGAAGCAGAAGCAACTCCGAATCCAATGCTCGACCTCGGCTACAAGCAGCTGAAAATGGCAATCAGCTCAACCGGCTCCTGGGAACCTGAAAAAGGCGACCTGGCTATGGACAAATTCGAGTTCGATGTTGCTGACCTCGGTAAATTTGACACCACGCTCAAGCTGGGCGGCTATGATGCCAAATTCATCAAGGCTCTTCAGGAAGCCAACAAAAAGATCAACGAAAATAAAGAAAACAGCGACGTTGCAGGCATGGCTATGCTTGGCCTGATCCAGCAGCTTTCGATCAGCGGCATGTCCTTCCGCTATGATGATGCATCCCTCACCCCAAAACTGCTTGAATATTACGGCAAGCAGCAGGGCATCAGCAGCGAAGACATGGTCAACCAGATTAAAGGTATTGCACCTCTGATGGTTGGCTATCTCGGTCATGCAGATTTCGCGATGCAGGCAACAACTGCCATCAACACCTATCTGGATGACCCTAAGTCCCTGACAATCGCTGCGAAGCCTGATGCACCTGTATCCTTCGCTCTGATTGCTGCGACTGCGACTGCTGATCCTAAGAAGCTTATTGATCTGCTGGCTGTTAAGCTGACAGCTAATCAGTAATCTCTGCTGAACTTTGATTAAAGCGCATCCCGAAAAGTGTGAAACGGTTTTCGGAAAAAATGCGCGTTAAAACAAATAATTAGAGCGCCGATCTGATCTAATCAGATCGGAACACGCTCTAAAAAAAACCCGGCTCTGAGCCGGGTTTTTTATTGCTTGCATATTGAGTAATAAAAAACGCCGCGTCTTTATCAGACACGGCGTTTAAATCATCTAATCCGGAAACAGATTAGTCTTTTTTGATCGGGTTCACACGGATGTGCAGATCACGCAGCTGAGCCGGTGTTACTTCTGCAGGTGCGCCCATAAGCAGATCAACAGCCTGCTGGTTCATCGGGAACAGCGAGATATCACGCAGGTTCTTCGCGCCAACAAGCAGCATAACCACACGATCAACACCGGCAGCCATACCACCATGCGGAGGCGCGCCATACTGGAATGCGCGATAAAGGCCACCAAAGCGGTCTTCAACATCCTGCTGGCTCAGACCAACCTTTTCAAAGGCTTTGACCATAACTTCCGGCAACTGGTTACGGATCGAACCGGATGCAATTTCAAAGCCGTTACAGACCAGATCGTACTGATAGGCTTTGAGTGACAACGGATCTTGTGTTTCCAGCGCTTCCAGACCACCTTGCGGCATCGAAAACGGGTTGTGTGCGAAGTCGAGCTTCTTGTTATCTTCGTCCCACTCATAGAATGGGAAGTCGATGATCCAGGCCAGCTCGAAACGATCACGGTCAGTGAGATTCAGCTCGTCACCGGCGCGGTTACGCGCATCACCGGCAAATTTGTAGAATTTCGACGGCAGACCGGCAACGAAGAAGCAGGCATCGCCATCTTCCAGACCCATTTGGGTACGGATTGCTTCAACGCGCTCTTCACCGATATTCTTAGCAATCGGGCCCGCACCTTCCAGCTTATCGCCTTCTTTGCGCCAGAAGATATAGCCGAGACCCGGCTGACCTTCACCCTGTGCCCATGAGTTCATGCGATCGCAGAATGCGCGTGAGCCACCGGTTTTTGCAGGGATCGCCCAGACTTCAACTTTAGGATCATTCGCAATCATGTTTGCGAAAACCTTGAAACCGGAGCCGGCGAAATGATCAGTCACAGCCTGCATTTCAATCGGGTTACGCAGATCAGGCTTATCCGAACCATAGGTGCGGATTGCATCATCATAAGCAATACGACGGAAGTTCTGCGTCACTGGCTTGCCTTCGGCAAATTCAGTGAAAATATCGCGCATAACCGGTTCCATTGTCTCCCAGATTTCTTCCTGAGTGACAAAGCTCATTTCCAGATCGAGCTGGTAGAATTCGCCCGGCAGACGGTCGGCACGCGGATCTTCATCGCGGAAGCAAGGTGCGATCTGGAAGTAGCGGTCAAAACCGGCCACCATCAACAACTGCTTATACTGCTGCGGCGCCTGTGGCAGCGCATAGAACTGACCTTCGTGAATACGGCTCGGCACGAGGAAGTCACGCGCACCTTCTGGCGAAGACGCGGTCAGAATCGGCGTTGTGAATTCGTTGAAACCAATATCATTCATATGACGGCGCATCGCGCCAATGATTTTGGTACGCTTCATGATGTTCTTGTGCAGCGTATCGCGGCGCAGATCAAGGAAGCGATATTTCAAGCGGATATCTTCAGGATATTCCTGCTCACCAAAGACCGGCAGAGGCAGTTCTTTGGCAGCGGCCAGAACTTCGATCTCTTTGGCAACGATTTCGATTTCACCAGTCGGCAGATTCGGATTTACGGCATCGCCAGCACGGGCTGTGACTTCACCATCAACACGGATCACCCATTCACCGCGAACGGTTTCGGCAATTTTGAATGCCGGGCTGTCCGGATCAGCAACGATCTGGGTCAGGCCATAATGGTCACGAATATCAATAAAAAGGATACCGCCGTGATCGCGGACACGATGAACCCAGCCGGAAAGACGAACTGTCTGGCCGACATCCGACTTGCGGAGGGCTTCGCAGGTATGGCTGCGGTAACGATGCATGTTTTCTGCCTTCAGAAGAGTGGTAATAAACGTAAAATCAAAGATCAAAAATCTGATTTTTCATGTTGACGGACAAGCGCATTTTGGCCGCAAAAAGTCAAGTGCCAGACCATTCTACAGCCAAATTGACTCATTCTAAATGCTCTATAACTGCTCTTGCCCGTGAGCAACAGGCAGCACCGCCTTCAGAATTGTAGTAAAGTCACAAGATATGTAGTTTTTAGACTTAGTTTTCCGCGACAAAGCAATTGTGATTGGTTATAGAAAAAATATGGAACTGATTACGACAACACAGGGTCTTGAAAAGGCCGTTTCACAGCTTTCAAAATCTGATTTTGTCACTGTGGATACCGAATTCATTCGTGAAACCACATTCTGGCCGGAGCTTTGCCTGATCCAAATGGCATCACCGGACACGACTGCATTGGTGGATGCGCTGGCACCGGACATTGATCTCAGCTCTTTCTTCGCCCTGATGGCGGATAAAGCTGTCGTCAAAGTTTTCCACGCTGCCCGTCAGGACATAGAAATCGTTTTCCATCTCGGAAACCTAATCCCTGAACCGGTGTTTGATACACAGGTTGCAGCAATGGTTTGCGGTTTTGGCGATGCGATCTCCTATGACCAGCTGGTTGCGCGCATCACAGGCGTTAATCTGGACAAGTCGTCCCGCTTTACCGACTGGCGCCGCCGTCCGTTGAGCGACAAACAGCTGGACTATGCTCTGGCCGATGTCACCCATCTGCGCGATGTTTATCTTTATCTGCAAGACCGGCTGACCAGCGAGGGCCGCAACGACTGGGTGAGCGAAGAAATTCGCATTCTCACTGCGCGTGAGACCTATGACGTGCATCCTGATGATGCATGGAAACGTCTGAAAATCCGACTGCGCAAGCCTGTTGAACTGGCTGTGATGCAGAAGGTTGCTGCATGGCGCGAACGTGCTGCGCGTGAGCGCAATGTGCCGCGTGGCCGTGTGATTAAAGACGATACGATTCAGGAAATCGCCCAGCAACAGCCGCGCGATGCCGAGGCTCTGTCGCGTTTGCGCACCATCCCGAAAGGCTGGGAGCGTTCTTCCCATGCCAATGGGTTGGTTGAAGCAATCAATGAAGCGCTGTGCATCCCGAAAGAGGATCTGCCGCGCCTGCCGAAGCAATATAATGCACCGGAAGGCACAGGAGCAGCCTCGGATGTATTGAAGCTGCTGCTCAAAATCATCACTGAAGATCATGGCGTTGCACCCAAAGTCGTCGCCTCCTCCGATGATATTGATCAGATTGCGGCCAAGGGCAATGCAGCGGATGTACCGGCTCTTAAAGGCTGGCGCCGTGAGTTATTCGGTGAAAAAGCGCTACAGATGATTGAAGGCAAGATCGCCATCAAATTTGAAGACCGCAAGATCAAAGCCGTTCCACTGGATTGAACATGCGTGATAAGATTAAAGTCAGTGTCTTTCTGGGCATCAGTCTGGATGGCTATCTTGCCGGTCCCGACAACGACTTGTCTTGGCTGTCGATTGTCGAGACTGACCCACCGGAAGATACCGGCTACAATGCACTGATGGCGGATGTTGATGTGCTGGTTATGGGACGCAATACCTATGACACAGTGCTGACATTCGGCTTCTGGCCTTATGAGGGCAAGCAAGTAGTCGTGCTGACCAGCCGCCCGCTGACACCACTCTATGGTGAAACCAGCTTTAACGGCACACTCAGTGATCTGCTGCCAGAACTGGCAACACGCGGGCTGAAACACGTCTATCTCGACGGCGGCAATGTTGTGCGCCAGGGATTGCAGCAACGACTGGTTGATGAACTGACTTTAAGCTGGGTACCGGCCACAATCGGCAAAGGTGTACGGCTGTTTGAAGGCGACATGTCCATTAGCCGGTGGAAACTCACCGGTCAGCAGGCATTTCCAAGCGGGCTACTTCAAGCCAGATATAAATTTGATAAAGCGATGTAATGAAAAGGCCGGATTTAATAATCCGGCCTTTTTAATTATTCGATCACGAAACGAAGCGTCTTGCCGGTTACCTTAGCCAGCACATTCAGCCGGTTATCCAATCTCTCAGAGACCAGATCGCGATAGGCCTCAGGCACCACCAGCGCCAGAACATCACCTTCCTGCCGCCATTTCAGCTGCGGAATCACATCCGGCATCGAGGCTGACAGCAGATAAACCACCCGCAGCAAGGCCCCCAAAATCCGCGCACGCTCGCGTAAACGCGGGGTAGCAATGCGGATAATTTCCGGCGCGGCATCGTCATCCATCACGCCTTCATGGCGATAATAGTTGGCCAGCGCCATGTAAGCACGTCCCGGATGATCAATACCGATGAAAGAGCCATGGGCGATAATATTCAGCGCCTGTGGCCCACGATAGTCAGGATGCGCCCGCCAGCTGATATCGGCCAGCAAACAAGCTGCCCGACGATACCGGTTTTCGTCTTCGGTCTCATCATAGCCAAGCTGTTCAAAGGCATAGCCAGTCCAGTCGGCAAGCTCATGGGCATGACGCGGCGAACGCGAGCGCAATACCGCCTGCTCTTCTGCCGCCGACAGCAAAGGATCAAGCCTCTGCTCTTTCTTGGAAAGCAGCGAATACAAATAGCCCTCACGCACACCCAATGCCGAGAAGACAATTTGTGCCGGTTCCATGCGCTTCACAACTTCCATCAGCACTGTCGCACCATAGGACAACAACTGACGACGGTTTTTGGAGACAGCCTCAATGCCGCGCATATGATCAATATCAAACCGCGCAACACGATAGAGGAAATGATAGGCATCTTCCGGATCCATGGCATAGCCATGCATCACATGCAGCGGGTAATGTTTGGCGCTCATATGCAGTTTGGCGAGATTTCGCCATGTACCGCCAACCGCATAGAAGGTGCGCCCCTTACCCTCTTTCAGGAAGGAGACATCGCCGACATATTTACGGGTGATCTTGGCTGCTTCAGTGATCTTACCGCCGGACATATCCTGAAGACGCAAGCCACCAAGCGGCAAAGTGATTCCGCTGCCGATAGCCTTATCCGGGTTATCACCATGCACATCGACCAGCTCAAGGCTGCCGCCGCCGAGATCGCCGGCAATACCATTCGGGTGATGAAAGCCGGAAATAATCCCCATAGCGGAATAATAGGCCTCTTCGCGACCGGAGAGAATCTGGATGCTTTCACCCAGAATTTCCTCAGCTCGCGCAATAAAATCCGGTCCGTTTTCAGCCTCACGGGCTGCGGCAGTCGCGATTGTATAGATTTTTGTTGCACCGGCCTGTTTGGCCAAAGCACGAAAACGACGCAGCGCCTCAAGGGCGCTGGCGACCGATTTATCATTCAAACGTCCGGTTTGAGCCAGCCCTTTGCCAAGCCCGCTCAAAATTTTCTCGTTAAAGAAAATTGTCGGAGCGCGCACAATACCTTCGTAGATAACCATACGCACGGAGTTGGAACCGATATCAATAACTGCAACCGGCTCCAGACCTTTTAAACGGCCCTGTGCTACAGACAAACTCATGCGTTGCGGTTTCGCTCTGCGCGCACGCGGTTGTGGCGCGCGATCAAACGCGGTGCTGATGACTTCAGAGACTTGCCGCGGCCGGACAGGCTTGGATTGGTCATGAAATATTCCTGAGCGTTAAAAGCTTCTTCCCCATCCACGGGTTTCATCCGCTTGGAGGTTCCGTCTGAAAGTACCTCAAAGCTTTGTTGATTATCGTAGAGATTTGCAAGCATAATCTGCGATAAAATCTGTTGATGCACTGTCACGTTGGTAACAGGCACCAGCGTTTCCACGCGGCGGTCGAGGTTACGCGGCATCATATCGGCTGAGCTGATATAAACAATGGCCTCTTTGGACGGTAAATCCTGCCCGTTGCCAAAACAATAAATACGCGAATGCTCAAGAAAACGGCCGACAATCGACTTCGCACGAATATTGTCTGACAATCCGGGTACTTGCGGACGCAGGCAACAAATACCGCGTACCACCAGATCAATCTGCACCCCTGCACTGCTGGCTCTATACAGCGCATCAATAATCTGCGGATCAACCAGCGAATTCATTTTCAGCCAGATGGCGGCCGGACGACCGGCTTTAGCGTGCTCAATTTCATCGGCAATGTGATTGAGAATACGCTTGCGCAAAGAGAATGGTGAAATTGCCAGCTTCATACCATCCGCAGGTTGCGCGTAACCGGTGATGAAATTGAAAATATGTGCAACATCCCGCGCCGTATCCGCATCAGAAGTAAAGAACGATATGTCGGTGTAAATTTTCGCAGTAATCGGATGATAGTTACCCGTACCAAGATGCACATAAGAGCGCAGCTTATCATCTTCGCGACGCACCACGAGCGACATTTTTGCGTGCGTTTTCAATTCGATAAAACCAAATACCACCTGCACACCGGCGCGTTCCAGATCGCGTGCCCAGCGAATATTGGCTTCTTCGTCAAAGCGGGCTTTCAACTCTACCAGCGCCGTTACCGATTTACCGGCTTCAGCCGCATCAATCAGCGCACGCACAATCGGCGAGTTATTCGAGGTACGATAAAGTGTCTGTTTGATCGCCAGCACATTCGGATCAAGCGCGGCCTGACGAAGAAACTGCACCACCACGTCAAACGACTCATAAGGATGGTGAACAACAATGTCCTTCTCGCGGATTGCCGCTAAGCAATCGCCGCCATGCTCACGAATGCGCTCGGGAAAACGCGGATTATATGGAATGAATTTCAGATCATCGCGCGGAATAGCAACCACTTCCGAGATCATGGTCAGCGCCAGCAATCCGGGCAGAACACTGACACGGCTCTCGGAGACACCAAGCTCCATCGTCATGAAGACCCGCAGCGCTTCCGGCATATCGCTGTCAAATTCAATGCTGATGACCTTACCGCGACGGCGGCGTTTCAGAGCGGTTTCGAAATGGCGCACCAGATCTTCCGCATCTTCTTCCACTTCAATATCGCTGTCGCGAATAATACGGAATGTACCGGCACCACGTACCTCATAACCCGGAAACAGGCGCTCGATGAACAGGCTGACGACATCTTCCAGTGTAATAAAGCGATAGGTTCCGGCTTCTGACGGCACCTGCACAAAACGGCTCAGTGCAACCGGCAGACGCAAAAGCGCAACCATCGGATGCTTATCCGTGATGCGTGACAATTGCAGCGCCATCGAGAAACCGAGATTCGGAATAAACGGAAACGGATGTGCCGGATCGAGCGACAAAGGTGTGAGAACCGGAAAGATCGTATCGAGAAAGTGATGTTCCAGCCACTTCTTGTCGTTTTTCTTCAAACGGTCAGAGCGGATAATCTCGATATTTTCCTGCGCCAGCTCCTTGCGCAGCATTTGCAGTGTTTCCTGCTGTGCGGCCTGCAGCGTGGCAACTTCCGCCAGCACAAAATCCAGCTGCTCCTGCGGGGTGCGGCCATCTGCCGAGCGCGTAGCAACGCCTGCACGCACCTGCCCTGCAAGACCGGCAATGCGCACCATGAAAAATTCATCAAGGTTGGCAGCGGAGATCGACAGAAAGCGCACGCGCTCCAGCAGCGGCTGATGCTTATTCACAGCCTCGGCCAGCACGCGCTTGTTAAATTGCAGCCATGAGAATTCGCGATTTACAAAGCGCTCGGGGCTCTCAGACAAAGGAGGTACAGTATAATCAGCAACATTGGATGTAACTGCAACAACATCTGTTTTGGCCATCAATGCCGGCACATTACCCACAGGTTCAGCTTCTTTCAGCGAGCCATGACTTTTTTTATGCGACACGTTTAAAACCCCTTTGAAATCGCTGCGAAGTCCGCGCGATATTCGATCCTCAAAACAGTGATCCTGTTACGGTTCATTTGTGTATTCTGCATGACAAATTCTTAACAAAGCGGAGATTAAAGCGGAAACGATAAAAAACACTTCCGCTCCTGCTCTATTCGCGATACATCAGAGCAAAATTATGCGTCTGAGCGGTGCCGGATAAGGTTCTTCCAGTTATCACTCTCACGCTTTGTTGTTACCGCATTGATGGTGCGAGTGATTCCGCTCAAAGCATAAATGTTATAAGGTGATGCAATCACTGGAGTTGTCCCATGTCAGATCATATTATTCCTCATTTCCAGAACGATGCAGGTCACAATGCCATCAGTATCGGCGTTAAAGAATTCATGTGCGTCGGTGCTAATCCGCCATTCGACCACCCGCATGTCTTCCTTGATATGGGCGATGAAGAAGAAGTTGTCTGCCCTTATTGCTCAACCCTTTATCGTCACGATGCATCGCTTAGCGCAGAACAGACTGTGCCTGCCGGTTGCACATACAGTGACCCTGTGGTTGCAGCAGCGGAATAATTCCGCTTAGCCGTTGTGAAAAAGCGCCCCGTTTTCACCTTTGAATACGAACCAGAATCATAGTGCAGCATAATTTGCTGATCTATTCTGTTTCCGGCTCGTAGTACTGCAAAGATCAGAGCGGGAATTGTTCGCCGGATCGGGTTTTCCGTTCAGACAGTTCCGGCTCATGCTTTATTAGTTTGAGGGCGCCATGCAAAATCAGAACGACCAGCGTATTCTCATTTCCGGTGCCGGCCTTGCCGGTATGACCACGGCTCTGGCACTAGCCGATCGTGGTTTTTCCGTTTTGATGATGGAAAAAGCACCTGCTCTTTCTGAAGTGGGTGCCGGATTACAACTTGCACCCAATGCCACCCGTCTGCTTGAGCGTCTGGGTGTGATGCATGATCTGCTGACGCAGGCCGTCAGCCCTGAAGCGCTGTATCTGATGGACGGCGTGAAAGCACAGCCGCTGATCCGCATGGAACTTGGGAGCCAGGCTGCACAGCGCTGGAACGCACCTTACATTACCTGCCACCGCGCAGATTTGCAGGCCGCATTGCTCAAGACCGTGCGTGCACACCCTAAAATTACGTTGCATCTCGGTGCCAATGTTCTGTCGCATCATATTGCGGCGGACAAGGTGACCATTCGCGTTGATCTCAACAACCAGATCAGTGACTATAGCGGGCAATTGCTGCTCGGCTGTGATGGTGTTTGGTCTGCCCAGCGCGCCGGTATTGTCTCGCAAAACAAACCGGCTGATGAAAGCCGTGCACGGTTTACCGACCATATTGCTTGGCGCACCACCCTGCCGATTGAGCAGGTTCCGCAGAGCTTCCTCTCGGTACTGAAAGACCAACTCAGCGTTTCCGCATGGCTTGGTCAGGGCGCTCATCTGATTGCCTATCCGATTAAAAACGGCAAAGCCTATAATTTTGTTGCCATTACCGATGGTGAAGATATCGGCACCAGCTGGGATATGAAAGGCGACAGCGCGGCGCTAATCCGCAGCTTCAGCGGCTGGTCACAAGCTGTCAGCGATGTATTGCAAGCCGCACCGCAATGGACATTCTGGCCAATGTTTGAAATGCCGGAGCCGAAGCTGGTTGTAGACAAGCGTTTGATCCTGCTTGGCGATGCCTCCCATGCCATGACACCTTTTGCAGCACAGGGCGCGGCAATGGCCATTGAGGATGGAGCCTCTCTGGCCGCCCATCTGTCACCCGAGCAAAGCGACCATAGTGCTGCCCTCGCCGCCTTTGAAAAGCAGCGACTGGCACGCATTGCCAAGGTTGCCCGCCGCGGAAAGCTCAACCGCTTTGCCTATCACGCCAGCGGGCCCGTTGCTCTTGGCCGCAATATCATGTTCAAACTGCGTAAGCCGGACGATTTCCTGCGCGATCTCGACTGGCTCTATCAATATGATGCAGCGGATATTACGGCCTGAGGCGTCGTTTTACTCCTGCGGCATAGCCTGTTTGGCTGCTTCCATATCCATCCACATCACTTCCCATATATGGCCGTCCAAGTCTTCAAAACTACGGCCATACATAAAGCCATAATCCTGCACCGGTGACGGATCTGCCCGTCCACCTCCAGCGACGGCCTTAGTGATGAACTGATCGACCTCCTGTTTCTCAGCAGCAGAAATACAGATCAGAACCTCACTCACCGCACGGGCATCCGCGATGCTCTTCGGCGTGAACTGACGAAATTTTTCATGGGTCAGCAGCATGACATAAATTGTGTCTGTGAAGACCATGCAGGACGCAGTGTCATCGCTGAACATCGGGTTCTTTTGTGCCCCGACAGCTTCATAAAACGCTGTCGCTTCTGCAAGATTGCTGACGGGAAAATTGACAAAAATCTGCCTGCTCATTTTTCTCTCCTCCTTTAATTGACCGCATCAGAGGGGTCATCGATTTTTGCGCTAATACTTTTTGTTTAAATTTGCGACAGTTTCAGCATAATGCAAGAAAATATACGAATTTAGACGGGAGGCCGGATTTGATAATTTATCGTAATGCTACAGTCTCTGATGCTATCAAACTTGCAGCGCTCTCCATAGAGGTCTGGCTGAATACCTATGTCAAAGCCGGTATCAGTGATGTTTTTGCAGATTATGTTTTGCAGCGTTTTACGCCGCACTCTTTTGAACAGATGATAACGGATCGTGCAAAGCAGATTATGCTTGCGGAACAAGATGGTCATCTGCTCGGCTATATTGTCATTGATTATGAGAGTGCAAAGCCTGAAAGCCTGGATGCGCTGACAACAGCCACAGAGATCAGCACGCTTTATGTCAGAACCCGTCATGCAGGATGCGGCATTGGCTCCGCCCTCATGCAACAGGCCAGAGAGGCCGTAATTGACCGAAATATCGGCCATATCTGGCTTTCCGTCTTGCATGATAATTACCCTGCATTAAACTTCTACAAGCAACAAGGTTTCCAAAGGCAGGGCACAATCTGGTTTGAACTTCCCGGTGAACGCCATGAAAACTATGTGCTGATACAAGAGGTTCTGCCTGCCTGAATAAAAGGAGAGCGTAATGGCGATACTCGGTCTGGATCATATTCAGCTTGCTATGCCTGCCGGTGGAGAAGATAAAGCCCGCGCATTTTACGCAGATATATTAGGTATGGCAGAGGTGCCAAAACCGGACAATCTCGCGGGTCGCGGTGGCTGCTGGTTTGAGCTGGGAGCTGTCAAAGTGCATCTGGGCGTCGAGCGTGGCTTTGCACCTGCACAAAAAGCACATTCGGCTTTTCTGGTCGATGATCTGGCAGCATTTTTGACAATGCTTGCGGAACATCAGGTAGAAGCGACAGAGGATGAACCACTGATCGGCTATCTTCGTGCCTATATCAATGATCCATTTGGCAATCGTATCGAGCTGATGCAGAAACTGTAAACACGATTATGGTTGGTGAAACATCAGGCAGGAAGAACCTCTGACAAAGCCCTGTTTTTCATAAAACGGAATTAACCGTTCAGGACAATAAAGTTCAAAACTCTGAACTTTTTGCAGATCAGGGTGCTGGATAATGCGTTTAACAATTTCCTGTCCCAGCCCCTGCCCGCGTGTTGTTTCATCGACAATTACATCAAAAATCAGCGCTTTAAATGTATAATCCGTCAGTACACGGGCAAAACCAGCCACACGATCCTGCATATCGCAACAAGCGATAATCAGGTCGCAATGCGTGAGCATGTTGATCACATCTTCATAAGAGCGGTTCTGCGTCCACCATTCCTTTGTGTAGAGCGTATAAAAACTCTGATGATGTTTCTGTTCCAACTGGTTCCGCCACTGATATTGCAAATTCTCACTCCCAAATTCCGGCATATTTTTAACATGATTTTTTTGAGCGCCGTGCGCCCTTTCGGGCGCTCAAAGGTCACTCTAACACTTTGCATTTACAGCATAATTTTACCTTAAACTGATTCAAGTTTAAGGAATTATGCTGTAGCAAGATTTATAATCTGTCACGAAACACACCGGAGAAAACCTTATGAAATCCGTTCAGTTTGAACAGGTCTGCCCGATTTTCCGAATCTTCGACATTGATAAAGCCAAAGAATTTTATCTCGACTATCTTGGCTTTCAATGTGACTGGGAACACCGTTTTGCAGAGAATATGCCGCTTTACATGCAGATTTCGCGCGGCAATCTGGTGTTGCACCTCAGCGAACATCATGGTGACGGCAGCCCCGGCGCCAATATTTTTGTGCGTATGCAGGGGATTGATAGCCTGCATCAGGAAATCAGCAGCCGTCAATACCGCTTTCTGCGCCCCGGTATTGAAACTCAATCATGGGGTCGGGTTCTGGCTGTGATTGATCCTTTCGGCAATCGTATCCAGTTTTGCGAAGGCCCGCATGATGAATAGGCAATAAAAAACACCCGCAATTTTCATTGCGGGTGTTTTAATATCTACATGAAAATTAATGCAGGATCTGGCTGAGGAACAGCTTGGTACGCTCGTGCTGCGGATTGTCAAAGAATTCGGCTGGTGAATTCTGCTCAACAATCTGCCCCTGATCCATAAAGATCACGCGGTTGGCAACCTGACGCGCAAAGCCCATTTCGTGGGTTACGCAGATCATGGTCATACCTTCTTCTGCAAGACCAACCATCGTATCCAGCACTTCCTTGACCATTTCAGGATCAAGCGCTGAAGTCGGTTCATCGAACAGCATAATGCGTGGCTTCATGCACAGGGAGCGGGCAATCGCCACACGCTGCTGCTGACCACCGGAAAGCTGCCCCGGATATTTATTGGCCTGTTCCGGAATTTTGACACGTTCCAGATAATGCATCGCAATTTCTTCAGCCTGTTTCTTCGGCATTTTGCGAACCCAGATCGGCGCAAGCGTGCAATTTTCCAGAATTGTCAGATGCGGGAACAGGTTGAAATGCTGAAACACCATGCCGACTTCGCGGCGCACTTCATCAATCTTTTTCAGATCATTGGTCAGCTCTTTGCCGTCAACAATGATCTGGCCTTTCTGATGTTCTTCAAGGCGATTAATGCAGCGGATCATGGTTGATTTACCGGAACCGGAAGGCCCTGCAACAACAATACGCTCTCCGCGCATCACGCGCAGATTAATATCGCGCAACACATGAAATTCGCCATACCACTTATGCATTCCGACAATATCGACTGCGACATCGGTTTTGGATATTTCCATGATTGCTCCCGTTTCTTCCATCGTCGGCTTCAGCAAAGCGCCCGATTGCATGCTCATTCTGTATTCCCTCACTGATCACCAGCCCGATCAACAGGCCTATGATTTTCCCAATTGCATGACCTTGCTCATCTGAGCAAAGCCATCTCCTTATTCGTGCAGCTTTGCAGAACCCCAACTCCCGGTTTTCCGCATCTGTTTACCGATGGCTCGTATCCAGCCTTCGTTCCATATATAGCGAATATCGCGACATACAGAAACAGAAAATCCAGAATACAAATCCGGCAAAAACAAGACCCGTTGCCGGTGTCTGCGGACTTGCCCAAGTGGCATCCGAAAAATTCTGCCTGACGATTCCAAGCAGATCGAACATACCAATAATGTAAACAAGACTTGTGTCTTTGAACAAGCCGATAAACGTGTTCACAATCCCCGGAAGCGCGATTTTCAGTGTTTGCGGGATGATAATGAACAATGTTTTCTGCCAATAGCTCAGACCGAGCGAGTCTGCGCCCTCATATTGCCCTGCGGGAATGGCCTGCAACCCGCCACGGATCACCTCAGCCATATAGGCGGAAGCAAAGAGTGACACCCCGACCAGCGCACGTAGAAACTTATCAAAGTTTGTGCCTGGCGGCATAAACAACGGCAACATCACACTGGCCATAAACAGCAGAGCGACCAGAGGCACACCACGAATAACCTCAATAAAGATGACACAAAAGGCCTTAATCACCGGCATATTGGAGCGACGCCCTAAAGCCAGCAAAACACCCATCGGTAAGGACACACTAATGCCGACGAGCGACAGGATCATCGTGACCAGCAGGCCACCCCAGAGTGAGGTTTCTACATAACGAAGTCCAAATGAACCGCCGACCAGCAGAAAATAGGTAAAAATCGGAAAAGCGACAAATAGCAAAAGCGCATTCAGCTTTTTGTAAGGCAGCTTTCCGATCAGCATCGGCACCAGCAAGATCACAAAAACCAGCGTGACCAATTGCACGCGCCAGCGTTCATCGACAGGATAACGCCCATAGAGAAACTGCTGAAGTTTAGAATCGACAAATGCCCAGCAGGCGCCCGACCAGCCCTCTGGCTGCAAGCCACCCTGCACTGTTGTCGTGCAAAATGTGCGATCTGTACCAACCCAGACAGCATTGACGAAAAGCCAATTAATCAAACTCGGCAAAAACCAGACGATCAAAGACAGACCCATGATTGTTAATATGCTGTCTTTCGGGCCGGAAAACAGATTTTCCTTCAGCCACGAGGCAACGCCTTTCTGACTGGCAGGTGCAGGCATCGGCTCAACCATTTGCTGGCGAATATAATGATCGTTCACATTTGTCATCTTACCGCTCCACCAATGCCATTTTTGCATTAAACCAGTTCATCAGACCGGATGTGATGAGGCTGATGCCAAGATAGACAACCATCCAGATCGCGACGACTTCCACCGCCTGCCCTGTCTGGTTGAGCACCGTGCCACCCACAGCCATCAAATCCGGATAACCGATAGCGATGGCCAGAGATGAGTTTTTGGTCAGATTAAGATACTGGCTGGAGAGCGGCGGAATGATAATTCGCAGCGCCTGCGGCACTACAACAAGCCGCATGGCCTGTGGTCTGCGCAAACCCAGCGCTGCGGCAGCCTCTGACTGACCTTTATTGACGCCTTTAATACCACCGCGCACAGTCTCAGCGATAAAGGAGGCCGTATAGAATGACAGGGCCAGATAAAGTGCCAAAAATTCCGGTTTTACCTGCGTGCCGCCAGTCAGATTGAAAGCCCCGAGTTTTGGCATATCAAAGCTAACCGGCATGCCGGTTATGATAAATACCAGCGCAGGCAATCCTATGAGTATAGCAACCGCACTACGCCAGAACGGAAAAATCTGTCCGGTTTTCATCTGACGCAAACGCGCCCAACGATGAATAATAAAGACAACAACCACAGCGACTATAAAAGCCGCTAAAGTGAGCCAGCCTTTATCCCCCCAGATCATTGCCGGAAAGAAAAAGCCACGTTTATTCAGGTAAGTATCGAATGGTAGTGCATAGCTGCCGCGTACGTCCGGCAGAACCGATAAGACGCCGAAATACCAGAAGAAAATCACCAGTAGCGGCGGAATATTACGAAAAATCTCGACATAAATCGTGCAAATCTTAGCGATCAGCCAGTTTCCCGAGAGCCGGCCGATACCAACCAGAAACCCGATAATCGAAGCGGTGATAATACCTAAGATAGCTACATAAAGTGTATTCAACAGGCCAACCAAAAAGGCTCGCGCATAATTTGAATCCGCATCATAGCTAATGAGTGACTGACTAACGTCAAACCCTGCGCGGCTTTTCAAAAAATCAAAACCTGACGCGATATTCAATCTCTGCAAATTTGCAGCAGTATTTCCTATTATCCAATAAACCAAAGCAAAAACTGAAATAAAAACAACAGCCTGATAAAATAATCCGCGTATTTTCGGATTATTCAGGAGAGAAACTTGCGTTTCTTGTCGCTTGCCGGTTACGGCGCTTTGATCTGCCATGCGCACCTCATTCTCTGCTGTCAGACCCTGATATTTGACCAGATATTTAAAATGCCCCTGTTCTTTGTCTTCAGCAGGATTATAAAATTATAATTATAAAACGGGGACTTCGGTCATGCGGGCTAATACCGCTAACTGCGGCACAATCTTCCAGCCAATTAATTTTACACGCTGTTTGTAGAAAGCCGTTCACGGCCTTCAGTATGCGCGCTTGTTCTCACATCATGTCAGTAAAGGCTGACATATTCATGCGGTCTAAAATAAAACGATTAAATACATAGATTTGATACAAAGAACTGCCCTGCATCACATCACATGATGCAGGCGCATTTCTCAGTCGTTATAATATTAACGGATCGGAATACCGTATTGCAGACCACCTTTAGTCCACAAAGCATTGATACCGCGAGCAATTTTCAGCGGGCTACCTGTGCCGATGTTGCGTTCAAAAATCTCGCCGTAATTGCCGACATTCTTGATGATCTTCACAACCCAGTCATTTTCAAGTCCGAGATCAACACCGATCTTTGTCTCGGCCTCAGTTCCGAGAAGACGTTTTATTTCAGGTGAATCCGACTTCTTCATTTCCTCGACATTCGCCTGCGTAATACCGGATTCTTCTGCATTCAGAAGTGCGTTATGAACCCAGCGGGCGACATCGGCCCATTGTGCATCACCCTGACGGACAACCACGCCAAACGGCTCTTTGGAAATGATTTCCGGCAGAACCATATGGTCGTCTGGGTTGGAAAGCGACAGACGCACGCCATATAGACTGGACTGATCGGTAGTATAAGCATCGCAACGACCGCTGTCATAAGCGGCATTTGCCTCTTCGATTTTCTCGAAAACGACCGGATTATATTCCATTTTATTGGCTTTAAAATAATCAGCCATATTCATTTCGGTCGTTGTACCAGCCTGTACGCAAATGGATGCGCCGGAAAGCTGCAACGCGGATTTAATATCCGGAAGTTTCTTACTATTGACCATAAAACCCTGGCCGTCATAGTAGTTCACACCGGCAAATTCCAAGCCCAGAGACGTATCTCGGCTGATCGTCCATGTCGTATTGCGGATGAGAATATCGATTTCACCGGATTGCAGCGCTGTAAACCGCTCTTTAGCATTCAACGGTGTAAATTTAGCCTTGGTTTTATCCCCGAAAATTGCAGAAGCCACCGCACGGCAATAGTCCACGTCAAAACCTGACCATTCGCCCTTATCATTTGGCGCAGCGAAGCCCGGAAGTCCTGTATTTGTACCACATTGTACAAAGCCTTTTTTCTTCACATCGTCCAATGTGCCGGCAACAGCAGCAGAGGTTGTAAAGGTCAAAGCAGCCAGACCGGCCAGTTTGAGGAAAGTTGACTTTCTCATATGATGCTCACCCTCTTTATCGTTAAACTTATAATCAGCATTCAAAAATCAATTTTGCATTCTGTAAAATCCGGACGAATGATTATTACGCCGGATATTCTAACAGTCTTAGCAGGCTCAATCGACCGAATTTATCCGGCAGTTCAACCTGCTGCCCGCTTTAACAAAGGCGGATGCCTATTAAGTTCCTCTATCGAAAGCTATTATTTTGAACAGGTCAAGAGTGCAGACACGGAAAAGTGTCTACACACAACTATAGTCCTAAGAGCGCAGCATCAAAAAACGCTGTTCTCCCGTGCTGTCTGTTTGATTTTTCTGGCTATTTTAGTTTTAAGAACCGGAAACACCCGCCCCTGCTCCAGACGAAACAACAAGCCGCATTGCGCCATAAAACGTGCCAGAATCAAAGTTGTAATGGCACCGATCGTGAAACCGACCAAAACATCACTCGGATAATGCGCTTGAACAAAAACACGGCTCACAGCAATCAGAGCCAACACCGCATAGGCTGCAATCCGGTAGCGTGGAAACCACAAAGCCAGCAAAGTCGCCAAGACCGCAGCGGTACAGGCATGCCCAGACGGAAAACTCACATAATGATAGCTGAAATCAAAAGGCTTGAAACCGAAAGGGCCGACGGTATCCAGCAAATGCGGACGCGGCCGCCCGACAATATATTTGAGAATATTTACAATCAGCCCTGCTCCCAAAATGGCAGAAACAGCAAACAGGCTCTGACCGGTAATCGTGCCCATATGATTATGTTTTTGCAGTGCTTCCGGTACTTTCAGACGAAAGCCTTCCTGCATCCGTAGTTTATTCCGAACAATCAGAGTGGTGACGATAACTATTGAAAACACCACAATATAAGGCGCAGCCAGCACCAGATTGGTCAGCGTTTTCAGCAGCAGTACCGGCCGCCATTCTGCAGAGACAGCCGCGCGGGACAAATCACCATCAAATGATGCCAAGCCGCCTGCAATGATCAGAATCACGATAGCCGAAACGGTTAAGACCAGCGGCCATAATTTAGTTTTTTCGGTTGCTTGCTGCTCTGCTTTGCGGCGTTTCAGCCCCGTCTGCACTGCCATTTTAAATTCTGAAAATTCGTATCGTAAACTCATCAAACACTCACATCAGCAACCGGACACGCCGGATAATTAGTTCAACTCAGACAATAATTTCGCAATATGAAAAATTACTTCCTCTGATTTGCTTTTTGAAAGAATAATGCCCTCGGCAAAAAACAAGGATTATGCTCTAGTCCCGCCATCCGGTCTCGTCGTGCCGAGAGCAGAAATACAGAATCATACAACGCGTTGAAAATTCAATATTTTTCAACAAAGTGCATCGGTATTTCTGCCCGTATCAATGAGACTCACTTATGGCAAAGCAGACTAACAGGCAGCAGGAGGCGTTTTTATGGTCAAATCAGGAAAACCGGCAGGAGATTTAGGTATCAATACAATGCTCGCACATTGCGGCAATGATCCCTACGAATTTCACGGCTTTGTAAACCCGCCGGTTGTACGCGCCTCTACTGTCCTGTTCAAAGATGCTGAAACCATGGCATCTCAGAACCAGAAATATACCTACGGCACACACGGTACACCGACAACGGATGCTTTGTGTCAGGCGATTGACCAGTTGGAAGGTTCCGCAGGCACTTTGCTGGTGCCATCCGGCCTTGCAGCAGTAACAGTACCTTTGCTTGCCTTTCTAGGAACAGGTGATCACGTTCTTCTGGTTGATACAATTTACAATCCGACGCGCCGTTTTGCAGATTCCATGCTCAAACGTCTTGGTATTGATGTTGAGTATTATCCGCCACATATCGGCGGTGATATCGCCAACCTGATCCGTCCGAATACCCGTGTGATTTTCACAGAATCACCGGGCTCCAACACTTTTGAAATTCAGGATATTCCGGCAATCGTTGCAGTTGCCCGTGAACGCGACATCATCACCATGATGGATAATACCTGGGCGACACCGCTTTATCTGAAAGCGCTGGATTTCGGCATTGATATTACCATCCATGCCGGCACAAAATATCCGTCAGGTCATTCCGACGTGTTGTTTGGTATGATTTCTTCCAATGAAAAATGCTGGAAACGTCTGGAAGAATCCTACACCGCTCTTGGCATGTGCGTGAATTCCGATGATGCCTATCAGATTCTGCGCGGCTTGCGCAGCATGGGGCTGCGCCTCAATCATCACCAACAAAGCGCGTTAACGATCGCCCGCTGGCTTGAGCAGCAGCCACAAGTTGCCCGTGTGCTGCATCCGGCTCTTGAGAGCCATCCGGATCATGCTTTGTGGAAACGCGACTTCAAAGGCGCCAGCGGTGTATTCTCTATTGTTTTGGCGTCCGGTGGCACAGCAGAAGCCCATAAATTGCTCGACAGCTTGCAGCTCTTTGGTCTCGGTTATTCGTGGGGCGGCTATGAAAGTCTGGCAGTTCACGTTTATCTCGGTGATCGTACCGTTGCAGCACAGAGCTTTGAAGGGCCGGTGATCCGTCTGCAAATCGGTCTGGAAGATACGCAGGACCTTATCAATGATCTGCAACAGGGACTCACGACAGCCCTGCCACAGTGAAACTGTTTTTGTTTAAAAATGCGGCGTAATCATCCGTAAAAACCGCAATCAATCAAAAGAGGAGACAAAACAGTGCTTTTGTCCCCTCTTTTATAGTGTGACATTCATGCTTTTCGGTCAAAACCGTTGTTTTGCCTCTTGCACTTCGGCACCGAAAACTCTAGACACATCTTGTCCTTAGAGGATAACGGAGCGTAGCGCAGCCTGGTAGCGCACCTGATTTGGGATCAGGGGGTCGGAGGTTCGAATCCTCTCGCTCCGACCATGACAAATACTGATTTTTATAGTAATTTTTGTCTCTCGTTTAACAGACCAGCAAATCTAAAATTTGACGGTCGCTTTTGTGCCCTGAGGTATATGAATATGGTTGCCCGTATTTATCGTCCAGCCAAGACTGCCATGCAATCCGGTAAAGCCAAAACCGAAGCCTGGTTTCTTGAATATGAGCCTGAAGTCGCCCGCAAAATTGAACCGCTAATGGGTTATACATCTTCCCGCGACATGAAGAGCCAGATTCGTATGAGCTTTGAAAGCCTTGAAGAGGCTCTCGCTTATGCGCAGAAATACGGCATTCCTTACCGCATTGAAGAGCCTAAAGAAGCCAATCGCCGCAAAGTCTCTTATACGGATAATTTCCGTTATGACCGCGAGCAGCCTTGGACGCACTAATTTAAGTACCGCGACTGACATTTGCGGTCCCGTAGCTCAGCTGGATAGAGCACCGGCCTTCTAAGCCGTAGGTCACTGGTTCGAATCCAGTCGGGATCGCCATTCATTGTATTCCATTACATTGATTTTCAAGGCTCTGCCTGTCCCATCCTTTTCTGAATATCTTTAATAATTACGTCCGGCTTTTATGACAGTGATTTCCGTATGGTTTCACTATTGCAATTCTTTGCGCCGTGCTAAGAGAACGATGCAACAAAATATTTGTATTGTTTTAAAAGTCTTGAAGCATTCATCATGATTAATTATTGGCGGGTTTTATTAAAAGCAGTCCTGACTGGTGCGCTCGCCTTAACATTTACACTAATCATAACCAGCATTTTTGTACCCATGATGGGTGGCCAACTCGCAGGTGCTGGGCTGGTCATGACGATTGCGTGCCCGCTCGCCACCGCAATTCCGATGTCTGCGCTGCATTATCTGAATTCTGAGCGTCTAAAAATTGCAAAAGACGACGCCCTCAAAGCCCAAAATGCGCTTGAACAAGCCAATATATTATTACGGAAACTCGCCAGAGAGGATAGCCTGACAGGCGTACTCAACCGCGCAACATTTCTTGACGAGTTTTTTGCAATCAGCAAAACCGGACATTCCGGCGGCCTGCTATTTATTGATCTGGATTATTTCAAAACCATCAATGACACCTATGGCCATGCAACCGGTGACGCTGCATTGCGGCGCCTCGGGCAATTACTCAAGCGATTGACTGAGAAAAAAGCGATCACCGGCAGACTTGGCGGCGAGGAATTCGGTGTCTTTATAAAAAATGCTGATCCCGACTACATCTATCGCTATGCAGAAGAATTACGTGAAAAAATAAGTGCGCTACGCATCATTGCACCAAACAACGATAATGTAAGGATGACCGCCAGTATCGGCGTGACTATTTGTGAAACTGCTTTCAATCCTGAGCGGGCATTACTTGAAGCAGATGAGAAAATGTACATCGCAAAACGTCAGGGACGTAATCTTATTATTGCGTAACATGGATTATCTGCTAACACCCGATATCCGTAAGTTGCTTGATGAGACAAGCAGTCAACAAATTTCATCCATTACATTCATATTAAAAGGTAATCTTAATGGCTCAGGCAAACTCCTCCTCCCGTTCCATGGTTTTGACTGTCGTTGGTGCCCTCGCTCTTGCAGGCGGTCTCTATATGCAATTCGGCACCAGTGCAGTGTCATCTGCCGATCAGCAGCGTTGTGAGAAAATTATTCTCGACACTTATGGTGATAGCGAAGAAGCGAAAACCGCATTGCTGCCAAAATGCAATGAGCCGGGCATGGTCGCAATGATGGATGCCAAAGCCAACAACTCAAGCGCTGCCAATACTGCACAGTCTATTGCTTCTGCCAATCAGTCAGATATCGGCTCCAATGCCTTGAGCTTTGGTTTGATTGGTGTCGGCATTGGCCTTTTGCTAGGCGGTATCGGCAGCCTGCTGCGCCGCAAAAAATAAGCCAGCTTTATCCGGCAGATTTACTTTCTGCCGGATAGGTCTCCAGCGCTATACGGGGGTAGAAATGCGCGTTTTAATACTCAGTATTGCGAGTTTAGCTGCATGGTCAGGCGTAGCAATAGCTCAAACCTCCCCGCAAACATGCGCAAACATAACAGACTCAGCACAAAGACTGGCCTGCTTCGACAGGTTTTTCCCTGAAAATCCGCTACCCTATCCGCCTCAGAACTGGCACATCAGTGAAACCACATCTGCCATTGATGGCAGTGTACAGATTTCAGGCTTTCTACTGCCAAGAGGTAGTGAAAACAAAATCGTCATGCTCGACTCGATTGCGCTGGGTTTACGGTGTCAGAATGATGTGACTTCAGCCATTATCACCACAGGAACTTCCGCTGCATCTGAGACTGCAAAGGTCACTTACTCAGTGAACAGCAATGCATCACAGACCGGCTACTGGGAGCGCTCAGCCAATTTCCTGTCTGTCGGCCTATGGTCTGATGAAGAATCCATGTCCTTTATCAAACAATTGAAAAACGATAGCACGCTCACTGTAAAAATCGACAATCCACCGGTTGAGGCTGTTTTTGACCTCGCCAATGTTGAAGACCTGACCGGAAAAATCTCCCAAGCCTGCAATTGGGAATAGTGTTTTGCCTGAACGCATCAGGCAAATGGCATATGAAAATAACGCCTTCAAAATACCAGTGAAATACCGGCAACAGGGCCATGTTCCGTGACATTCCACTTAAAGCTATGGCCGAGAATATCCCCGCCTTCATAGTCCTGATACAGTGCCCGATAGCCAAAGCGCAACAAAACCGGTTGATTGAAGATATGTGTGCGGTAGCCGAGATAAGCCTGCCCCTGCGCACTCAAATCAGACCCCATATTAAACCCGCCAATATCGGCCTCAGCAAACAGATTCCAGCGATCACTCAAATCAGCCTGAATACGGGCACCGATAAAGGGATCTGTCCATTGCAGCTTGCGCTTTTCTGACCAGCGATCCAGCATGAAATCGACTTTGAGCTGTGTCCAGCGCACACCGACGGTCGGCTCAAATGCAAACACCCGTTGCCCGCCAAAAACAGTCTCGCCTTCCAACGGCATTTCATAAGCGCGGAAAAAAGCACCAGCGGACAAAGACGTCATAGTGATATCTGCGCCTAAAGTCTGCGAATGGAACTGCTCATCCTGACTGGTTTTCGTATATTGTCCGTCAAAATATACACCATAAAGCCCGTTGGTGACTTCGATATTTCCCATAGCGCTGAAATCAAGATTTTTGAATATATCCGAAAACGGCACATCAATATTGGTACGACGCCCGAGAATATTCGCATGGCCGTCGAGTGAAGCTGCCCAAATATACGGGCTGACTATCACCCTCCAGCGCCGGCCATCAAATTTACTGACGGGCTGCGGCATTAATATATCAGCCGCAAAAGCCTGCCCGCTGATAACACTGACAGTACTTATACATGCCACTAATATAACATGCGCAGCGCTCTTACTTGATAAACACTTCATGTTTTGCCGCCCCTCAATAAGTATTTACTTTAAAACAATAAATCAGCAATATTTATATTTTCATTTTGTAAAATTCGTTAAATAAAATCAAGATTAAATCAAAATTATCAATAGATTTCTTCATATCTGATTTACACACTGCGTGTTAGAAGATTGCATTATTTTCTGGAAGGAGAACCCTTTTGACCTCGCGTTTCCCGAACTTCCTCAAGAACAAACTTCTTAAATCAGCGACAGCTCTCACAGTTATTGCTGCGGTTTCCGCACCATATGCCGCTGCTGCCTGCACAAGCTTCCTGCTGCCAACCACCGATGGCAGCGGCATTTATGCCCGCACCATGGAGTTTGGCATTGAGCTGAAATCCAATGCGCTGGTCATTCCGCGTGCCTACACGCTGCAGACCACCGGTGCAGATGGCAAGCCGGGCATGAGCTGGCAAGGCAAATACGGCGCTATCGGCATGAATGCGCTGGGAGAAACCACACTTGTTGACGGCATGAACGAAAAAGGACTTGCAGGCGGCGTTCTGTATTTCCCTGAATTTGCCGGTTATGCGGATGGCACTAAAACCGACAAAGAAAAATCGCTGGCACCATGGGATGTACTGAGCTGGATTTTGACCAACTTCGCAACGGTTGAAGAAGTCAAAGCCGCCATTCAGGACATGAGCATTATCGATCTCGTGCAGCCGGAAATGGGCTTTGTCCCGCCGCTTCATTATACTATTCACGATGCAAGCGGTGCATCCATTGTGATTGAGCCGGTTGATGGCAAGCTCAAAATCTATGACAATCCGGTTGGCGTTATGACCAACTCACCATCCTTTGACTGGCATCTGACCAATCTCCGAAATTATCTGAAAATGTCTCCGCTCAATGCCGATACACTGAAAATTGGCGGCATGGCCTTCACACCGCTTGGTCAGGGTTCCGGTCTGCTCGGTATTCCGGGCGATTCAACCCCGCCATCGCGCTTTGTACGCGCAACCGCCTATGTACAGACTGTAGAAAATCAAGCAAACGGTGCGGAAGGCGTGCGTCTGACCGAGCACATTCTCAACAATTTCGACATTCCGAAGGGCTGGATTCAGACTGCTGAAGAACTGAAAATCCCGCTGGAATATACACAGTGGTCGACCATTGCAGATCTGAAGAACCATACTTACTATGTCAAAATGTATGATGATCAGGTTCTGCGCGGCATTGACATCAACAGCTTTGATCTTGATGCCAAAGAGCTGAAAAAAGCACCACTGGCACCAAAACTCACACCGCCATCTGTTGATTTTGCCAAGTAACAAGCAAATCTCATCAATAAAAAACCGGAGCTTTTCAGCTCCGGTTTTTTTTATATCTCTCGCGCTCGGTGTGCCGGATTAATCCAGTACATAGCAGCCTTTTGCTGTACCGCGATCAGGATCACCGAAAGCACGGTTGTCACAGCGTACACCATTGCGGAATTCACGCTCTACATAGCGGTCTGTTGTGCCGTAACGAACCCGCTTGCGACCAGAAAATTCGCAATACTGGCCTTCGCGTGCGCACTGCTGCCATTGACCGCGATCACGGCCACGCCCGTAACCACCATTGCCATGATTGTCCCTGCCACGACCATAATCATTGCGTCCGTAATCGTCACGGCCACGATAACCACCGCGGTTGCGCCCCTCATCACGCACGACATAGGAACAAGCTTTACCTGCACCCCGTGCCGGATCGCCAAAAACAGAATTCGAGCAACGTACTTCCGGCTGATTGATAAAGCGGGAGGTAACGCGTCGGCCATTGCCGTAGATCACTTCAGTCGGGTAAGGAATCCGGCAAACACCGCCTTCTCTTGCACAGACCTGAACCTCCTGCGCCGAAGCAGAACCGGTATCAACGGTATATATTCCGGCTGCAAAAGCCAGAAACAGCATAATGCGGGACAAATTAGTCGCAATCGACGCTGTGTTCATTTTATCTTCCTCAACATATGAGTTTATTCTTCGCAACAGAGATGTTTAGTTTCAAGTTACAGAACCAAATCACCCAAATCTTTACAGCAATATATGCTCTTAGCACTGTTTCTAGAATACGGAATTTGAACAGGAAATGAACAATCTCATCACTCTCTGTTCCGTCATGAAATTTATTAATCCGCTATGTTTATTATGTTTTCACAAACATCACAGACAGCAGGAAATTCCGGTCATATGAAACCCGTAGCACAGGCTCTGATTTACTCCCTTGCAGCCCTTGCAGAAATTGCAGGCTGCTTCGCATTCTGGGCATGGTTGAGGCTGGATAAATCTGTCTGGTGGCTATTGCCGGGCATTGCATCACTCATCCTGTTTGCCGTGCTGCTCACCTTCATCGACACTGAAGCTGCGGGGCGTGCCTATGCAGCCTATGGCGGCATTTATATCATCGCCTCGCTGTTATGGTTGAAATTTGCAGAAGATTTCTCTCCCGATAAATGGGACATTGCAGGCGGGGTACTGGCGCTTGCAGGAGCGGGTATTATTTTGTTTGGCCCACGTGGTTAGAACCAACATTATGATCCCTTAATATTGCGAACATAAATTTAGCTTCTTTTAAGGAAATAGGAGAACAGACCATTCTCAACAGTGGTCTGTTTTAAGAAAACTATTGAGCATTTCATAATCCAGCTTAACAGGTTCTGTCTTATGCAATCCATGAAAGAAATGAGCCGCTATCAGGCACGCCGACGCATCGCTGTGGCAATTATTATTGCTCTTCTGTTTCTTGCACTGCTTTTTGTACGCTCCGCATGGCCAAGTGGCATTCACGAATATATTGAAGCCTTCGGCCTTGGCTTCATCATTGTCGCTATTCTTGGGCGTATGTGGTGCACCCTCTATATCGGTGGCCATAAGGGTGCACAGATCATCCGCACCGGCCCCTATTCTCTGAGCCGCAACCCGCTTTATGTTTTCAGTGCGATTGGCGCATTTGGCATCGGCTGTCTGACCGGCAGCCTTGGCGTAGCCTTCCTGCTTGCTGTGGCCTGCTATGTCACCTTCCTGTTCGTTATTCTGGCAGAGGAAGGCTATCTGGAAAATACATTCGGCCAGTCTTATCGTGATTACAAAACAGACGTACCGCGGTTTTTCCCGCGCTTTTCAGACTATCGCGACGTTGAAACTCTGACTATCCGCCCTAAAACCCTCTACAATACCTTCTTTGATGGTTTGGTCTTTTTTGTAGCATTTCCGTTTTTTGAAACCGTTGAGCATTTGCAGTCTGCCGGTTTCATTCCGATCCTGTTCTACACTTACTAGAGCCACATAAAATTAAACCCGCCATTCACATGGCGGGCTGGTCATCATCAGAACAGCGTGGCGTTACATAGTCGCCTTGCCGTCTTTTTCTTCTTCAAAGGTAATTGCAACATCGGCATTGGCCGACAGGCGAACTTTATTGCCCTCAACATCAGCAACCAGCCCCAATGAAATATAGTGGTGATGCTTGTGATGAGCGCCTGCACCACTGTCTTTTTTGGTCAGCTTGATCCGCTCGCCTTCGACATGATCCACTGTGCCGACATGAACACCATCTGCTCCGATAACTTCAAAATGCTCTTTGATTTTAGCAGTATCAACCATTGCTGTATCTCCTGTTCAAAGCTGTTCAGAGAAATCACTCTGTATTTGAGTAACGCAGCAACCATACATTCGATGCAGGCAATTGGAAATATTTTTACAAAGCCAGTTTCATACCCGCATGGCTGGCTTTAAAGCCGAGCTTTTCATAGAAACGGATCGCATCTTTGCGCGCAACATCTGTATGGAGTTGCACCAGACCGCAGCCCTTTTCCCTGCATGCCTCAATTACCCATTGCAGCATTTTCTCGCCAAGCCCCTGCCCGCGAAAAGCCGCAGCAATGCGCACACTCTCCACCTGCCCGCGCCACATGCCGAGCCTTGAAAGACCAAGAATAAAACTGAGTTGCAGGCAACCGGCAACTTCGCCATCACATTCCACCACCAGCAAAAACTGGTTGTCGTCGCGCTCAATCGCGGCGAAGGCGTCAAGATAGGCTTTATTCAGAGGAACCGACGAATCCTCACGACCTGCACCCAGAACATCATCAGCCAGCATTGCGATAATAACAGTGAGATCTCGTGTCTCAGCACGCCGGAAAACAGGCTCCATATCTTCTCCTCCGTTCGTCAGATATTTGCCTGTTTATAGCACGAGCGCACAGGCAGTATGCAACCTGTGCGCTCTTCAGCCTCAAAATCATTTAATGATGTGCCAGTTACCGCCGACACCATCGCCTTCTGTGTCACCGGTCTTTTTATCTTTAATATAGGTATAAACCGGCTTGCCGTTATAAGCCCACATATCTTTGCCATCGGTGGCTTTTACTTTCGTCCAAGGGGCGGCCGCTTTTACCTTGGCAGAGGCGTGATAAGCCGGCCAGATTTTCAGGCAAGCTGCATCACAACTGGATGCACCATTTTTGTCCTTGTCAAAAGTATAAAGCGTATGACCTGCGGCAGTGGTGAGGATTTTACCACCGACTGTTTCCGTCATTTTACCATGTCCGCCAGCCAGTGCTTCAGCCACCTGCTCTATTTTTGCTTCACTCTTCGTTGCAGAAGTCTGCGCCGCGAAAACCGGCACAACTGAAAGTCCCAGAACACTTAATGCCAAAACAAGCTTTTTCATTTTGTCTCATTCGCTCCATATTGCCCTCGACATAGGTTTTATCGTGTAAGACACGGCGGCAGAGGGCGGGTTAAATCGGGAGCGGCCAGCATTGGTCGCGGCGAAAATGCTGCGCCTGCTTCGGGACAGTTTCTGGCCGAATTTGTGCCTAAAATAAGTTATTTTATCCGCATTACCCAGAACAAAAGGTGAGCATAGTAACCAAATACGAAGATTCAGGCGGTAGCTTGGGTGCAAGCAGATTCGAAATACTCAGCTTGGTTCAGTGCATCTGAATGCTGACCGGTATAAAGGCGCAGACATATGGCTCCGAGAAAGTCCACCACCCGCAAGAAACGCCCCGCCCGTGGCAAAAGCTCCGGCCAGTCGGCAGCAGCCGTTGTAACAGTCGGCGCCATTGTTGCTCTGGGTGCGGCAGCTCTCTGGGCAACATCACAAAGTCGTAGCCCGACAGCGAGTGTTTCCGGCCTGTTCCGCACCAACAACAGTTCTGTTGCACGCACAAATCCGCCTGCAGCTAAAACCGGCAACACATCTACCGAGAGCAAAACTGCTCAGACTCGCGCTTCGGAACCGTCAGCACCTGCACCAATTCGCAGGCCGCTGGTCAATGTCGGCGAGCAAAAACAAGTCGCGGTTCTTGCACCACGCGTTGAAAACAAACCGGCTGCTCAGATTGTTCCGCCTAAGCCTGCCGCGCAATCAGCTATGCCAGCTTTGCCACCGGTTGGTAAAACCGCTCCTGAAGATAATAGCCGCCATGCCAGCGGTGCATTCAAAATCCCCAAAGCGATTATTGCAAAACAAGCTCTGACTATTCGTGAAAAAGCATGGGATCAGGCTAAAACAGTCGGGCGCGTGGAAAAAGGGCGTGAAATGCGCTCCTATGCCAAAGTCGGGCGCTGGCATCGTGTGGTTGTGCCATCCACCAATATTATCGGCTGGGTACAGGAAGATCAGCTGATTTTCAAAAACCAGCCAAGACAAACCGCTGCTTCCCGCGCTGTTGCTCCGCAGCGATCCGCTATCACCACAGGCTCAATCCGCCCTACACCTGTAACAAAAAGCACCAATGATAAACCACAAAATACGGGACTTATTGCTCCGGTCTATCCGCAGCAGCCCGTCGGCAAATAAAATATAAGAAAATCAGCTATCAGCAGAAGTTTCAGGCAGGGCATTTGCCATTGCCTGAAAAGCCTGCATTGCAAGCGCCTTGGTGATGCGGCTTTTCTGCTGCAAAGCCATATGGTCGAGCAGATCGACCAGCACAATCACACTGTCTAGCGAGCGTTCCACACGGCTGACAATATAGCTGATAACCACCGAATCAACGCTGACCTGACGATCGGCAAACAGCTTATAAATCACTGTGCTCAACAGATAATCATCCGGCTCGGAAATATCGACAATCGTCACCGCTTTCAGACGCGAGATCAGATCGGGCAATGAGACCTTCCACTGCGACGGCTGCAATTGCGATGTCATCAGCAATGATGCCTGTGACTGGCCTTTTTCGCAGCTACCTGCCGTCTGGCGAATGGTATTAATCAGATGGAACAGACCGGTTTCATCAAAATCCTCCGCACCGATATCATCAATCAGCACCGGACGCTGCGCTGCAATCTCCAGCGACTGCGCATCAATATCATGAGGGTCTAAAATCACGGCATCATTCTGGCTGCGCCAAATAGCGGCCAGATGGGTTTTTCCCGCACCGGCAGGGCCGACAAGCAGTGCCACAGGCGACGGCCAGTCCGGCCAGCGATCAATCAGATCAACTGCCGCACGGTTCGATCCGGTGACAACCAGATCATCGCGTGTGAAGCCCGGCTCATGCTGAAGTATGAGCGGAATTTGTCGGTGCTCTGCAGACATAATTACCCAAAATTCCGTCCCGCCTATCGGTCAAGATAATTTGAAGACGGTGTCTAAGCTGTATTGTACTCTAATCTTAGCCTTATCCGGTACAATTCAGTACACAAGGCCTGATGTAAGCAGTAGCTGCTTTGCTGCCGTTAGAAAAGCACAACCGGCGCGTTTGCGCCGGTTGTTCAACCTTATCCCCGTGACACACATGCCTGTGGATAGACCTGTTGAAAACTTTATGTCAGTTCTCGCCGTTACTGCTCTTATAGAGCGGAGATTCCAGATAACGGTTAATCACAAAGCGCACCAGCACTCCAACAGCGGCAGCAGCAGGCACTGCAATCAGCATCCCCGTGAAGCCCAGCAACGAACCAAAGGCGAAAAGTGCAAACATCAGCCAGACCGGATGCAGACCAACGGATTTTCCAACCAGCTTCGGCTGCAAAATATTGCCTTCGATAAACTGCCCTGTGAAGAACACGCAGGCCACAACAACAACCATGATCCAGTCCGGCCAGAACTGCACCAGCGCCACGCCAATTGCCAGCACCAACCCGACAATCGACCCGATATAAGGAATGAAGCTGATCAGACCGGCAAACAAACCAATCAACAGGCCGAAGTTCAAACCGGTCAGCGTCAGGCCGAGGGCATAGAATGTTCCGAGAATGAGACACAATGTGCCCTGTCCGCGGATAAATCCGGCAATGGCATCATCCATCTCACGGGCAATCTGGCGTACAGTTTTCACATGATCGCGCGGCACCCATGAATCAATCTTGTCGACCATACGATCCCAGTCGAGCAGCATGTAAAAAGCCACCACCGGTGTCACCACAAACAGACCTGCAAGATCGATCAGGGATTTCCCGGAATTCCACAGCGATTGCAGCAATGTCGTAAGGAAGCTCGCGCCCTGTTTCAGGAAACCACTCAGATTATCCTGAATGACCGTGCTGTTCATGCCGAGATATTTTTTGAGCCATTCCGAATCCTGATGCGCGATCAGAGCCTGCAGCTGGGTGAAATAGCCGGGGAATTTCGATATAAATTCGGCCATCTGCGTTACCAGCACCGGCACAATGATAATCAGCCCCAAAACCAGCGCTACCACAAAAGTAATCAGAATAACGCAGGTCGCCAGCAAACGTGACATGCCGAAGCGTTCAAGACGATCAGCCACCGGATCAAGAAAATAGGCCAGCGCCAGACCCGCCACAAAAGGCAGCAAAATTGAGCTGAAAACGGTCAGGAACAGCACGAAAACTATCGTTGCGAATACCCAGAAAAATGCCTGTTTGCGCATACTTGCGCCTATAGCATGCACCTGAACATCCAGCCGCACCTCATGCTCACCCGCAGGAATAAGAACCTGTTGCTCTGTCGTCGATACAAGCGCTTCACTTTTATCATGCGCTGCGCGTGATGACGGCGTCTTAGGGGGAGTGCTCGCTGATTTGCTCATATAAAACCGCCACTGGATTAAAAGTTTTGAATATGTCGCGCTGCCACCTGTGGTCAAGATACTGCCTGATTAATCAATACTGATCGCCTGACAGAACCAACCGGCACCGAAATATGCTCTGCTCTTCTCATAACATGGTGTTTATCAGTTAAAAATGACGAAAGATGCTTGCGGATAAAGCAATCTCGTGTCATTGCGCCTGCTTGAAGCATTAACCGCAGCCTGCCCTGCCGTTCTTCCATCGGCCTTCCGGCTGCGCTGTGTATCGGGAGCTACCAATGCCACAGTCGAAAACCCCATCCACTTCAGCCGCTGACGCGAAAAATGGCCTGACCTATGCCGATGCCGGTGTGGATATTGATGCAGGCAACAGCATGGTCGATAAGATCAAACCACTGGTACGCTCCACGCGCCGTCCGGGTGCGGATGGTGAAATTGGCGGTTTCGGCGGATTATTCGATCTGAAAGCCGCAGGTTTTAAAGATCCGGTTCTGGTTGCCGCTAATGACGGTGTTGGTACAAAGCTGAAAATCGCTATTGATGCAGACCGTCACGATACGGTTGGTATTGACCTTGTTGCCATGTGCGTCAACGACCTCGTGGTACAGGGCGCAGAACCGCTGTTCTTCCTCGATTATTTTGCCACCGGCAAACTCGATCCTGAACAGGGTGCAGCTATTGTTAAAGGTATTGCCGAAGGCTGCCTGCAATCCGGTTGTGCGCTGATCGGTGGTGAAACCGCTGAAATGCCGGGCATGTATCGTGATGGTGATTATGATCTGGCCGGTTTTGCTGTTGGTGCGGCAGAGCGTGGTCAGTTGCTGCCTGCCGGTGATCTGGAAGCCGGTGATGTTATTCTCGGTCTCGGCTCCTCCGGTGTTCACTCCAATGGTTTCTCGCTGGTGCGCCGCATTGTCGAACTCTCCGGCCTTAGCTGGCAGGATGCTGCGCCTTTCGCAGCCGGTCAGACACTTGGTGAAGCCCTGCTCACCCCAACCCGCATTTATGTAAAATCCCTGCTCTCCGCTATCCGCTCGACCGGTGCGATCAAGGCGCTGGCACATATTACCGGCGGTGGTTTTCCGGACAATATTCCGCGCGTGCTGCCTGAAACACTGGCCGCAGAAATCAATCTTTCGGCTATTCCGGTTCCGGCTGTTTTCTCATGGCTGGCCAAAACCGGCGGTGTTGAAGCCCACGAAATGCTGCGCACTTTCAACTGCGGCGTTGGCATGATTGTTGTTGTACCGGCCGATAAAGCTGAAACTGTTGCTGCTGCGCTGACAGCTGAAGGCGAAACTGTTGTCACACTCGGCCGTATGATCGCACGCGATGCGGATAATCAGGGCGTTGTTTATCAGGGTACGCTCTCCCTATGAGTCCAACGTCAGCAACGCCGCGTAAACGGGTCGTTATTTTTATCTCGGGCGGCGGCTCCAATATGGAGACGCTGATCCGCGCCGCACAGGCACCGGATTATCCGGCAGAGATTGTTGCCGTATTTTCTGACAAGCATGATGCAGGCGGTCTGGTGAAAGCGCAGACCGCAGGTATCACCACCTATGTTCACGCCCGTAAAGACTACAGCTCCAAGCAAGCGCATGAAGATGCCATTCTTGAGCAACTGGCACAGATTGCACCGGATATTATTTGCCTCGCAGGTTATATGCGCCTGCTTTCCGGCCGGTTTATTGCGCCTTTTGCGGGACGTATTCTCAACATTCATCCTTCTCTGCTGCCGCTGTTTCCGGGGCTGCACACGCATCAGCGTGCGCTGGATGCCGGCATGAAACTGGCCGGATGCACCGTGCATCTGGTGACAGAAGGCATGGATGAGGGGCCGATTTTGGCACAGGGCGCGGTCGCCATTCACAATAGTGACACGGCAGATACGCTTGCAGCACGCGTTCTGATTGCAGAACACCAGCTTTATCCGCTCGCTTTGCATAATTTCGCAGCCGATATGAAGCCAGAAAAACATGACAATTTAGCAACACAGGTGCTGATTAGCGTCTGACAAAATGACAAATTGTTAAATTTTTCTTAACGTGCCACGATAATGCCCTAAATGAACGAATATCACTTATTTGCTGTCTGGCGATGGTCATATGATTCCCGTCAGCGATGGTCTCAGGCAGTATATTTTCAAGCGATCGAACGCTTTAACGATTGAAACAACGTGCAGATTTTTGAAAACGGTTGTCGTTATCACCGGATTTGCACTTAAAGAATAAGAAGAGGAAGATATCATGTCTCTCCGTAACTCAGTTGCTCTTATGGCTGCTTTTGCCGCCGGTACTTTTGCTGTTTCCGCATCAGCTGCCGACATGGTCTCCTCCCGCAGCGCCGTTACCCAGCCTCGCTCGGAAGTCGGCGTTCTGACCTGTGATTTCCAGCCTTCGATCGGCGTCATCATCGGCAGCCGTCAGGAAATGGATTGCGTGTTCCAGCCTTCAAAGCGCGGTGCGCCTGCTGAGCGTTATTCCGGCCAGATCACCAAAATCGGTGTTGATATTGGCTTCTACAATGGCGGCCAGCTCGCATGGGCTGTATGGGCTCCAACGGTTCGCCCTGAAGGCGCTCTGCGCGGCAGCTATGTCGGCGCATCTGCCAATGCCACAATCGGCATCGGTGCAGGCACCAACATCCTGACCGGCGGTACATGGAAAAACATTTCCTTGCAGCCTGTTTCCATTCAGGGCCAGAAGGGTCTGAATGCTGCTGTTGGCCTGTCCAACTTCCGCCTGAAATACGAAGGCTAAAGCATGTCGCAGCTAAATGTATTCATTTAGCGTTCGCGAACATGCGACAATTAAAAGAATATAGAGCGAGCGCTGTGGATACGATTAAACGCAACACGCTCTAAGTTTTAGCTCTCGAATTTAAAAAGCCCGCGCTGTCGCCAGCGCGGGCTTTTTTTGTTTAGAGAAATCTCAGGCGGCTTTTACTGCCGGTTCCTCATAAGGCCGGATCCAGACTTTAATGTCATGGAAAGCCGTGCCGCCATGCGGTGCTGCTGCATCTGCACCCGTGAGAATATTGATCCCCTCACCGCCCGCAAACGAAGAATTCGGGAACAAGCCCTCCGAAACCACAACACCGCGACGCAGCTTTTTACTGCCACCGGCTTGCTGAATTTTCACATGCAAGGCCAGCGCACCGCGTTCATTGCCGATTTGCACGAGCATTCCATCATCAAGTCCCAGGTCTGCCGCATCATCATCGCGGATCAGCAATTGCGGTCGCACTTCTTTAGCGAGTGAGGTTGGTGTTTCGCTAAAGCTGGAATTCAGGAAATTATGTGCCGGTGATGTGGTGAGTTTGAACGGATGCTGCGGATCAGCCAGTTCATTGACCTCCCAATAATCCGGAAATTCCGGCATGTCGGCAAACGGCCCCTGTAGTCCCATGCCTTGCGGCGGACGATCCGGCGAAGTCTGTTTCTGCCAATCAACGCGGAAACGGAACTTGCCATCCGGCCACGCAAAACCATTGAGATAATGCGATGTTTCAAAATCCGGTTGTTTATCCAGCCAGCGCTGCCGACGCATAGCTTCAAAATCCGGCATATTGCTTTTGGTCAGCAGATTATCCACGAGCTGGCGTGCCGACAGATTGAAACCGGCCATATGACCAACGCCCAGACGATTGGCCAGTTCATTGAGGACGTAGAGGTTCTCCCGCGCCTCGCCTGCTGCCTCAATCAGCTTGGCCCCCAGCAATACATGCTGCTGGCCACCGCCGCGATAAATATCATCATGCTCCAGAAACATCGTGGCAGGCAAAACCAGATCGGCCATTTTCGCCGTATCGGTCATGAATTGCTCATGCACGACTGTAAACAGATCATCACGCATAAATCCCTGATGCACCAGACGCTGTTCCGGTGCCACATTGGCCGGATTGGTGTTCTGGATCAGCATCGCAGTGACCGGTACGCCGCCATAGAGTGCTTCACTGTCACCGGTCAGTACGCGACCAATCTTTGATTGATCCAACGCACGGATCGACGGATCAGCAAAAGCGGAACCATCAATTTCGGATTTATCCATACCGAAAATGCCGGAATTGGAATGGAAAGCGCCACCGCCCTCAAGCGTCCATGCCCCCGTGACCGCCGCAATGCAGGAGGCCGCATGCATATTCACCGCGCCATTGCGCTGGCGCGAGAAACCATAGCCTAAACGGAAATAAGTGCGCTTTGTCGTTCCAACCAATCGGGCAAAAGCTTCAATATCCTCAACAGAGACACCGGTAATCGCTTCCGCCCATTGCGGTGTGCGGCTTTGCAGATGCTGTTCAAGCTCTTGTGGTGCATCCGTATAGCGGTTGAGATAATCCCAGTCGGCCAGACCATCACGAAACAACACATGCATTACCGCACAGGCGAAAGCACCGTCTGTGCCGGGTTTTAACACAATGCCGATATCTGCCTGCCGCACAGTTGCCGTTTCATAAACATCAATTGCAACAATCTTTGCACCGCGATCTTTACGTGCGCGTGCCGCATGGGTCATTACATTGACCTGCGTAGCAGCAGCATTGGTGCCCCAGATCACCACGCAATCCGATTTAGCAATCTCGCGTGGATCAGGCCCGCGCAAAGCACCGGTACCGGCCATATAGCCGGTCCATGCCAGATTGGTGCAGAAGCTGGAAAACATATTCGAATATTTTTTGGCATGACGCAGGCGGTTGATGGAATCGCGCTGTGCCAGCCCCATTGTTCCTGCGTAATAATAAGGCCAGACGGTCTCGGAACCGTATTTTTCTTCAGCTTTCAGAAACTTCTCTGCGGTCAGATCCAGCGCATCCGCCCAGGAAATCTCCTGCCATTCGCCGCCGCCTTTAGCGCCTTTACGGATCAGCGGTTTCAGCAGACGATCGGGATGATGCACACGCTCGGCATAGCGGGCGACCTTGGCGCAGATGACCCCTGCGGTATAGCTGTTGTCCTTGGCACCACGAATACGACCGATTGTGTGGCTGTCGAGAATTTCCACATCAAGCGCGCAGGTGGACGGGCAGTCATGAGGACAGGCCGAATGGCCGATTTGGGGCGTTGCGCGCAGCGTCATGGGACGTATTCCTGAAAAGTCATATTACGACAGAATATCAAAAATGGTGTGTGAGCATATAAGCCAATTCCGCACAGTTACAATCCGGTTTTACAGCGGTTCCAGTTAAGGCTGAATCGTTGGAACCGCTGTAACTATTTGTTTTACGCATTATCCAACGCCAAACCGCTTCGCGCTTTGGCTGGAAATGCTCTAGCGCGGTTTACGTTCATGTTGGATCGCAGTGCTCGCTCTAGTTTCTTTAGTTTGTCGCATTATCACGGACTGTCCAAGTTGATCCAACTTGACTGTGAAATGCTCTAGCTTAGCCGCATCATCATTGTGCCGCCAACTATCAGCACCGCACCGAGCAAGCGTTTTGCACTGATCTGCTCACGCAGCAGGATCAGGGACAGCATCACGCCGAACAGAATGGAGGTTTCCCGCAAGGCAGCAACCATCGCCACCGGCGCCATTGTCATCGCCCACAGCGCCAGCCCATAGGAGCCAAGTGTGCCAGCACCACCAATGATTGTCAGATGTCCGCGCTGCTTGATATGGGTGAGCAATTGCCCGCGATATGTCCAGATGCCCCAACTCACCACCGGTATAGCGTTAAACAAAAACGCCCACAGCACATAAGAAACCGCATTGCCAGACACGCGAACGCCAACACCATCCACCAGCGTATATCCGGCAATAAACAATGCATTGACCAGCGCAATGATTATCGTGCGGGTGGTATTTCGGCCTGCAATAATGGCCTGAGAACGGCCAAGAGCCATCACCAGAACCCCGGCGGAAATAAGCCCGACAGCCAGCCATTGTTCTGCGCCCAGCACTTCACCTATCAGCGGACCTGACACCAGCGCCACCAACAAAGGCGGCGTGCCGCGCATCAGCGGATAGGCAAGGCTCATATCGCCGTTACTATAGGCCGCAGCGACGAGAAACATATAGATGACCTGAAACACCGTAGAGGTGAACATATATGGCCAGCTGGCAGAGGCAGGTAATGGCACAAAGGGCAGAAAAACCACAGCGATCAGCCCTGCGGCACCACTCACCATAACTGCGCTGAGATATTTATCCGTGCCGGATTTGACAATCACGTTCCAGCTTGCATGCAGCAAAGCGCCGAAAAGAACGATCAAAACAACAAAACCAGACATGACATCACCGGATTATTACAAAACCGGACTAAAAGGCAGAATCTATTCACTACATATCCGGTATGCTGGTTATGGCATAATCATGCCTGAACAGATATATGCCATGAGATATTACAACACATGTTGCTTTGAAATTTTCATTTTCAGGATCATGCGTGCAGCGACTAGAGCATAATTCCTTAAACTTGGATCAGTTTAAGGTGAAATTATGCTCTAATTTTAAAGTGTTAGAGCGACCTTTGTGTGCCAAGTATGGCACACGGCGCTCTACAACCGGATTGAACTGAATATGAATTATCGTCACGCCTATCACGCCGGAAACTTCGCCGATGTGTTCAAACATATCGTGCTGACCCGCGTGCTGCTCTATATGCAGCGCAAGGAAGCCGCATTGCGTGTGATTGATACCCATGCCGGTATCGGCCGCTATGACTTAAGTGGTGTGGAAGCCGGTAAAACTCTGGAATGGCGCGGCGGTGTTGAGCAGGTTCTTGATGCTAAAGCTGCAGACAGCATTCCCGCAGCCGTGCTGGAACTGATTGCGCCTTATCTCGATGTTATTGAGCAGGAAAACAGCGCAGTGAAAGGCAACAACCTGCGCTATTATCCGGGCTCCCCTTTGCTGGCACGAAAACTGATGCGTCCGCAAGATCGTCTTTCGGCACTTGAACTGCATCCGCAAGATGCCAAAACACTGGCTGCTTTGTTTGAAGGCGATTATCAGACGCGCGTGACAGAGCTTAATGGCTGGCTGGCGCTGGGCGCCCATCTGCCGCCAAAAGAAAAGCGCGGGCTAGTACTGGTTGACCCGCCATTTGAAATTGCCGGAGAATTTGACCGTCTTATTGAAGGTTTAGTCAAAGCCCACCGGCGCTTTTCCACCGGCACCTATGCTTTGTGGTATCCGGTCAAAGACCGCCGCGAGGTCAACCGTTTCATTGCGAATTTGAAAGAAAGCGGCCTGCCGAAAATTATGCGTCTGGAACTCTCGGTGCGTGCGCCTTCCGCAGAGCCACGTTTTGACGGCACCGGTATGATTGTCGTCAATCCGCCTTATCTGCTGCAGGAAGAAATGGCAAAAATTTCGCCATGGCTGGCTTCGCTCTTTGGCGAGAATAATCAGGGTAGTTACCGGATTGACTGGATCACAGGTGAAGAGCGGGCAGAAAAATAACGGCTCATTTCTTCGTTATCACTGTCTTGTGCACGGTTGAGACTTGACCCGACACAGGAATATGGCAAAAACTCTGCTAAATAGTTTTACACACAGGAACAGATTCATGTCATTACGCACCGCTTTTGCTTTCGCACTGTTTGCAGGTCTGTCAGCAGGATCTTTTTCTCAGGCACAGGCTGCTGATTATATTGCAACCTCTCCTGCCGCGATTTCCCCTGTTTGTCAGGAACAGGGCGTCATCAACCGCGCTGTCGCCCAGTTTGACCGTCTTGTTCGCGGCGTTCCGGAAATGCCTGCCGTCAGCATCAATGCCGTCAGCAATGTCAGCGCAACCCGCTTTGACCCGAAAACCTATCCGTCAGGTATTGAACGTCATTATTGCCGTGCAACGGCCGTGCTCTCCAACGGTGAAAACCGCAATATGTGGTACATGGTTGAGAAAACGCAGGGCTTCGCCTCCATGGGCAGCAATGTGGAATCCTGCGTAGACGGTTTTGACAAGTGGTTCGTCTATGACGGCCGCTGCCGTGTGCTTCGCTGATTAGCACCATGTCCGTTCAAGGATTGAAATCACGCAGCCCGTTTGCACGCAGCAAAACGGGCTGTTTTTCTGTATTGAGTCTTGCGCTTATCAGTGCTTTGCTCTTTGCTGCACCGGTATCTGCCCAATCGCTGTCCGACAAGCTGATGCAGAGCATGGGCAATGATCTGCGCAAACTCACACCGCAGAATAGTCCCGAACACCCCTCTCTCAGGCCTGAAAACAAAATTCCGCAACGCCCGCCGGTTAATCCGCAAAATGTGCCGGTTGCACCATCGACGGCAAATTTTGACTTTTATGTGCTGGCGCTCAGCTGGTCGCCAAGCTATTGCGCCGATAACGGCAACCGCTCCGATGCCCGCCAGCAATGCGGTGTTGGTCGTAATTACGGTTTCGTCGTCCACGGCCTATGGCCGCAATATGATCGCGGTTTCCCTGAGAGTTGCAGGCATGACCAAGCCAATGATCAGGTGCCGCGCGATCTGGTTTCATCTTTATCGGATATTATGCCTGCCGCTGGCCTGATGCGCTATCAATGGCGCAAACACGGCACCTGTGCAGGGATCAGTCAGCGCGATTACTTCACAACAATGCGTAATGCCTATCAGGCTGTGACCATCCCGCCTGCTCTGCGCGCTGTCAGCACGCCGCGTAGTGTTGATCCGCAGCTTGTTGAAAAGGCATTTATCGCCGCCAATCCGGGACTACCGGCCGATGCAATTGCCGTCACCTGCAATCGCAGACGTCTTCAGGAAGTACGTATTTGTATGGATAAAAATCTGAAATTCCGCTCCTGCGGAGAAGTTGACCGCAACTCCTGCCGCAGTCGTTCTGTTAACCTGCTTCCAAATCGCTGATCAATCAAACCAGGCTCAACTCATGCACAAGCTTTACACATCACCCAGCTCGCCCTTCAGCGCCAAAGTGCGCCTTGCAGCACATTATGCCGGTATTGAACTGGATAAACATATTGTGGTCACCACTGAAGAACCGGCAGAACTGATTGCTGCCAATCCGCTGGGCAAAATTCCGGTATTGCTCACACCGCAAGGCAAAGCGGTTTTCGACAGCCGCGTTATTACACAATATCTCAACCGTCTTTCCGGCAACAAACTGTTCCCGCGCAATGCTGAGAAACGTCTAGATGCCGAGAAGTTTGAAGCCATTGCAGACGGCCTTGCCGATGTTCTGGTCGCCCATGTTTATGAGCGCATCAAACGTCCGGAAGAAATCGTGCATCAGCCGATCCTCGACTGGTATTGGAAAAAAGCAGAGCGCACACTGGATCTGCTCAATGAAACAGCACCGCGTATTGGTGCAAAAATTCATACCGGCCATATCGCGATTGCTGCTACACTCGGCTATCTCAATCTGCGCTTTGGCAATGGCTGGGAACGCGGTCGTCCTAAGCTGAAACGCTGGCTCAAGCGCTTTGCTGAAGTGCATCCGGAACTGGCTGCACAATTGCCGAAAGCAGCCTGATTACACTGTACAAATAAAAAAGCCGGGAATTGCTTCCCGGCTTTTTCTTCATCAGAACTTGTAGCCAACACCCAGACGGATATCGTGGCTCTGGAGACCGCCATCGCTGACAGTACCGCTGTTCAGCTGGAAGTCTTTCTTACCGAAATCGGTGTAACGATATTCCAGACGCGCAGTCACATTCTGGGTCAGGAAGGTTTCAGCACCGGCACCGGCTGTCCAGCCTACGCGGAACTTATCTTCCGATGAGGTTGCATCCGAGAACTTAACCTGTGTACCGGCCACACCGGCGGTTACATATGGCATAACCGGTCCCATATCGACACCGAGACGGGCACGCAGCGAGCCGTCAAAGCCGCTTTTCGCTGTTACGCCGAGCTTTTCTTTTTTCGCCCAGTTGTAACCGGCATCACCTTCAAGACCGTAGACGATATTGTCGTTCTGGAAGTTCCAACCGGCATAACCGCCGAATTTGGCATTATTGTTTTTCAGATCGCCAAGACCGGTATCGGTTTTGTATTTATTGAGACCATAGCCCAGATAAAGACCGGTATAACCACCCGCCCAACTACTCTGAGGGGCAACATCAACAACCGGTGCAGGCTCATATGTCTGCGGTTGAATCGCATCCGCGGCAAAAGCTGTCGCAGAGAGCGGCAACAGCGCAACAGATGCAAGTGCCAAAGATTTGATAATACGCATACAAATTGTCCTTATAAATTTATAAAACTGTTTATCAGCTGGCTTCCGGTTCATGCCGGTCAGACAAGACTGAGTGTTGCAATCTCTCTCCCTGCACTTTCTGCATCAAGGTAAGAAGATTGTTTAACAGGACAAAAGATGCATCCCGATTGCGGCAGCAGAAATGCAGCACAGTGGAAAAATACCGACCTTATTATGTCTGAAAAGTGTCATCAAATTCTGGACAAATACGCAGATCGCTTCAAATAAATCATTGTAAATAAAGATAATTTTTAATTTTAAAACAAAAAAGAAGGCCGGAAAATTCCGGCCTTCTTCATCATGTCTTAACAAGCCGCACTATCAGCATTTTCCGACGGATGCTGCTGAGAGAAAGCGCGGACGAATCTTCCAGAGAGAAGCTTCCTTCAGAACTTGTAGCCAACACCAATGCGGATATCATGGCTCTGCAGTTTTACAGCCGGTGCAACGAAATTATCGAAAGTCACGTCTTTTTTGCCGAAGTCTGAGAAACGATATTCAAGGCGGGCACTGATGTTCTGGGTCAGCATGGTTTCCGCACCGACACCGGCAGTCCAGCCGATACGGAATTTTTTATTGGAATCCTCACCATCGCTGAAGCTCACCTGACGTCCGGCGACACCAGCGGTTACGTAAGGCATGACCACGCCCATATCATAACCAAGGCGGGCACGGAGCGAACCGTCAAAACCGCTTTGAGCGTTGAACTGATCTGACTTCTTATTAACGATATTGTAACCGGCATCACCTTCAACACCGTAGACAAGATTGTCGTTCTGGAAGTTCCAGCCAGCATAGCCGCCCAGTTTCACGCTATTGTTTTTCAGCGAACCTTCACCAAGGTCGTTTTTAAAAACATTGAGACCGCCACCGAGATAGATACCGGCATAGCCGCCTTCCCAAGTATTTAGTGGCGCAGTCGCTAACACCGGTACCGGCTCCATTGGTTGCGCACGGATAGCATCAGCAGCAAAAGCCGGAACAGCAACAGGCAACAAAACCACAGAGACCAAAGCCAGAGATTTAAAATTCTTCATAAAATTTCCTAACAATATTTTATTTATAAAATCAGCGCGCGAAACGTTAAAAACACCCTGATATTTCCCGTGTAGTCTTCCCGCAGCGTGCTATGTTTTTAAGGACGGACAGTGCGGATCAACACTGTCTAATATGAAAAAACAAGATCAAAATGCGACAAGAAAACGAAGGAAATACGATGGTGTAAATTTACAACATTCTATTTAAAATCAATTACTTAAATCAAAAAATAAAATAATTTATGCCTAACATTATTTCTTTATTTTTTCCTATTCTATCGTAAGAAATTACTGCATGTCGCTCATAAACAATCCGGCAGCGCAGGATCGCATCTCTCGTCGCAAGCAGATGCTGTTTCTGAGCGTTTCAGCGCTCATAATCCGCAATGCGATTCTCAACTGAAAACTGTGTCAGGCTGTGCGCTTTTTTACGTCAGTGCGGCAAAATAATCTGATCCGTGATAGAATTATTCATAACCGCTGATTTGCATTCGCTACAAGGACGGATACATAACAGTCTATCGTACAACGCTTAAGGAGCCTGCATCCAATGACTGCCATGCGGACTGTGTCTGAGGTCTTACCTGTCACCCTGATTACTGGTGGTGCAAAGCGTATTGGCAGCCATATTGCGCAGGATCTGGCCGTGCGCGGCTATCCGGTTATTATTCATTGCAACCGCTCAACAACACAGGCAGAAGCGCTGGCACAGCGTATCCGCGACAATGGTGGCAAAGCCGCTGTTGTATCCGCAGACCTGTCAGACGACAAACAGGTCGCAGGGCTGATGGAGCAAGCTGCGCAGCATTTTGGCCCCGTGGAACTGCTAGTCAATAATGCGTCTGTTTTTGAGGATGACCGCATCGGCACCCTCACCCATGATCTCTGGGATCGCCATTTTGCTGTGCATGTTAAAGCACCGGTATTTCTGGCGCAGGCCATGGCAGAAGCATTGCCCGAAGGTAAACAGGGGCTGATCGTCAATATTACCGACCAGCGCGTTCAAAAGCTCAACCCGCAATTCATCTCTTATACCCTGTCCAAAACCGCACTGTGGACAGCAACACGCACGCTGGCACAGGCGCTTGCACCGACTATCCGCGTGAATGCCATTGCGCCGGGCCCAACATTGCCAAGCGAAAGACAACAGCCCGGTGATTTTGAAAAACAAGTTGATGCTGTGCTTTTAAAAAAAGCACCGTTGCTGGATGAATTTGCCGCGACGATTGACTATCTGTGGAGAACACGCTCCATCACAGGACAAATGATTGCACTGGACGGCGGACAGCATCTGGCATGGGAAACGCCGGATATCGCAGGTATTTCGGAATGACACAAAGCATAAACAGCACGGACACCATGCTTCCTGAAAGTGATCTGGAAGACAGCGTTCTGCTGACTGATGACACTGAGGACGATGCGGAAAGCTTTACCGAAGAAGCAAGTTCGGCGGCCGAGCTTGCCAGCAATATTCGCTGGGATTCTGCGCTGGACGAATTTGACGCGTCCACACAGAACCTGAGCGGCCCTGATGTCATCAATGCTTTTGTGAAAAAACTACCAAACAGACCCGGCGTCTATCGCATGTTTAACGGCGAAGGCGATGTGTTGTATGTTGGTAAAGCCAAGAGTCTGAAAAAACGCGTCAGCAATTATGCGCGTGGACAGGGCCACAGTAATCGCATTGCCCGCATGATCCGCGAAACGACAACAATGGAATTTGTTGTCACCCGTACAGAAACCGAAGCGCTGCTGCTGGAAGCGAATCTGATCAAGCGCTTACGCCCGCGTTTTAACGTTCTGCTTCGGGATGATAAATCTTTTCCCTATATTCTGATTTCCGGCGACACCCGCGCACCCGGCATTTTCAAGCATCGCGGTGCGCGGTCGCGTAAAGGCGAATATTACGGCCCTTTTGCTTCCGCCGGTGCGGTAACACGCACCATTAGCGTGCTGGAGCGTGCCTTTCTGCTGCGTAGTTGTGCCGATTCCATGTTTGAAAGCCGCTCGCGCCCATGCCTGCTGCATCAGATCAAACGCTGCTCAGGCCCCTGCACGCAGGAAATTAGTGATGAGGATTACGCAGGACTGGTGCGTGAGGCCACAGCCTTTCTCTCCGGCCGCAGTAAGGCTGTGCAGCAACAAATGCGCGACTCCATGACAGCGGCTTCTGAAGAGCTAGACTTTGAGCGCGCTGCCATTTTCCGTGACCGCCTTTCAGCACTATCGCATATTCAATCGCATCAGGGCATTAATCCGCAGACCGTTGATGAGGCAGACGTCTTTGCCATTCATCAGGAAGGCGGACTGGCCTGCATTCAGGTGTTCTTCTTCCGCACCGGGCAGAACTGGGGTAACCGCGCTTATTTCCCGAAAGCCGATCCTTCTCTTTCGGCTGTGGAAGTGCTTGGCGCTTTCATTACACAGTTTTACGATAATAAGCCCTGCCCGCAGATGATCCTGCTATCTGAAACGGTAGAAGAACAGGAGCTGCTCGGTGAAGCGCTGTCTGCCGCTACCGGACGTCGCGTGAACATCAATGTTCCGCAACGCGGTGAAAAGAAAGATCTCGTCGATCACGCCATGACCAATGCCCGTGAAACGCTGGGGCGGCGACTGGCCGAAACCTCTTCACAGGCACGATTGCTCAAAGCGATGGCAGAAACTTTTGAACTGCCGTTTGTTCCGCGTCGTATTGAGGTCTACGACAACTCGCACATCATGGGCACCAATGCGGTCGGCGGCATGATTGTTGCCGGTCAGGAAGGCTTCGTCAAAAACCAGTATCGCAAATTCAATATCCGCTCGACCGACATTACACCGGGCGATGACTTTGGCATGATGCGTGAAGTGATTGAGCGCCGTTTTGGTCGTCTCATCAAAGATCACATGACCGAACTGGAAACACAGGCACCAAAAGTGCCTGCAGATGGCGAAACAGATGCTGAGGAGATTGTGGATGACAGCTTCCCTGCATGGCCGGATGTTATTCTGATTGATGGTGGTCAGGGACAGGTTGGTGCAGTGCGCGATATCCTCACCCAGCTTGGTATCAATGATAAGGTTATATCCATCGGCATCGCCAAGGGCGTTGATCGTGATGCGGGACGTGAACGGTTCTTTGTCAGCGGCAAGCCGTCCTTTACATTGCCGCCGCGCGATCCGGTTCTGTATTTCATTCAGCGAATGCGCGATGAAGCACACCGTTTTGCCATTGGCACCCATCGGGCAAAACGCAAGAAAGAAATGATCAAAAGTCCATTAGATGAGATCGGTGGCATCGGTCCTTCACGCAAGCGGGCTTTGCTGCATGAGTTCGGTACAGCAAAAGCTGTTGGTGGCGCTGCATTAGCAGACTTGCGTAAAGTGGAAGGCATCTCAGAGGCGCTGGCACAAACCATATATGACCACTTCCGTGATCAATAATGGTTTATCTGACGCAATATACACATAATAAGGCTTTTAAATACAGTCAGGCGGTTGCTTTTTAGCCTATAGCGGGATTGATGGTAACCAGCTGACAATGATTTGTCGTATAGCATAAATCTGAGAGCACGGCCTTGGTTTTCTAAGCGAAGGCAGTCTCTGAATAATTGCACTTTCTCCCGACAATGGCCCTGGCCGGTGTCTTTCCGAAATACGGATTTCAAGCAAATTACAGGCGAATTTCAGGCGGATTTCAGAGGACTATGAGTAAACACACATTATCACTGCCCAACATCCTTACTTATGCACGTATCGTTGCTGTGCCACTTGTGGTTCTGTGCTTTTTTCTGGAAGGCCATTTAAAGAGCAGCGACACCGCAAGATGGTGGGCGCTTGGTCTGTTTGCGGCAGCCAGCATTACCGATTTCTTTGACGGCTATCTCGCACGCATGTGGAAGCAGACATCCAATATCGGTCGTATGCTTGATCCGATTGCCGATAAATTGCTGGTCTCCGCTATTCTGCTGCTGCTTGCCGCTGATGGTACGATTGCCGGTTGGACGCTTTGGGCTGCGATTATCATTCTCTGCCGCGAAATTCTGGTTTCGGGCTTACGTGAATATCTCGCTGATCTCAAAGTCAGCGTACCGGTTTCACAGCTCGCCAAATGGAAAACCACCGTGCAGATGGTAGCGCTGGCCTTTTTGCTCGCAGGCCCTGCCGGTGATAAAATCCTGCCTTACACAACCGAAACCGGACTGGTTCTGTTGTGGATATCGGCCATTCTCACACTCTATACCGGCTGGGATTATTTCCGCGCCGGCATTAAACACATGATCTGATCGACGTCATGACAGTCAAACTGGTTTATTTCGCATGGGTTCGGGAACAGATTGGCAAGCCGGAAGAAGTGCTTAGCCTGCCGGACAGTGTCATAACTGTGTCTGACCTCCTGAAGCATTTGACCAGCCTCGGTGAAAATTATGCGCAAGCCCTGCGTTTTGCCGATGTCATCCGTGTGGCGATCAATCAAGAGCATGTCGAGCATGATACGCCGCTTAATGGTGCCAATGAGATTGCCCTGTTCCCTCCGATGACCGGAGGCTAAAAACATGCAGCCGTATATCCTCGTCTCAACGGATGATTTTGATGCGGCTGCACTGACCTCACGCATGACGCATGGCCGAACAGATATCGGCGCTATTGTCAGCTTTACCGGCTATTGCCGTGATGAAAATAAAACATTGCTGGCACTGGAGCTCGAACATTACCCGGGTATGGCAGAAGCGCAGCTCACACGCATTGCTGAAGATGCTTTGCAACGCTGGCCGTTACAGGCCGTTACGATTGTGCATCGCAGCGGTATGATTAAGGCCGGTGAGCAGATTGTTTTTGTCGCCACCGCCAGCAAACACCGTCAGGCTGCGTTTGAAGCAGCAGAGTTTCTGATGGACTACCTGAAAAGCGATGCCCCTTTCTGGAAGAAAGAGCATCTTGCAGCCCCCGCTCCGACAGACACAGATCCGCAGTCTGCATGGGTCAAAGCCAAAGCCAGCGACGAAAATCTGAAAAAACGCTGGCAGGACAAGTAATCATGCCACTGGCCAGATCTCACTGATCTTCCCCATAAAAAAGAATAAACTTTTACAATCGGTTAGATGATTTTAACAATCATATGAAATTATTTGCAGTGCCTTGTATTGCCATAAGTAAACCATAAAATCAGTACAATCATGCTAGCATGAATCATTGCCTTTCTGATTTGTGATCCGATTGCTAAAACCAGCATCAGAACCACAACCGAAATTCAGTTATTACAGACAGCACTAAAGATTTTTCCAAGCATAATGCCGCAGAAAAATATTGACTAAAACCGGTTAAGGTTAAATCTTAACCACAATGTTGTGTTTAATCATTCGCCGTTAATAGATGATCGGCTAATATGTTTGTCCGGATCATTTCTATAAAGTGAAATGCTCTGACAGACTAAACAACAAACAGGACGAATAATGTTGATTGGTAAAGCGCGAATTATTGCAGCATCTCTGGCCGGACTAGCCGTTCTGGGTGGCAGCGCTTTGATCTTGTCCTCGACTATGCCAACGGTAAGTATCGCATCTGAAAAGTCTATTCGTGGCACAGTGACATATCGTGAGCGTATTGCACTGCCGCCTGAAGCAACACTGACTGTGCAGTTACAGGATGTTTCTCTGGCTGATGCGCCTGCGCAGATTGTTGCCGAGCAGCAGCTCACTACGATTCCTTCCACCCCTATTCCGTTTGAACTAAAATTCGACGCCTCCAAGCTGGAGGCTGGTCATACTTATGCGCTGCAAGCGCGGATCAGTGCCGGTGATACCCTGTGGTTTATCAACGACACACGGCATGAATTCAATCCGGAACAATTCAAAAATCCTTATGAAATCCGCGTCGTCAATGTCCGCAAGACCGCAGCCGTGCAAACTCCGCTGACATTGGAAAACCACCAGTGGCTGACAGAGGATATTCGTGGTGCAGGGGTAATTGACACCGCACAGACCACATTATCCATTTCGGCAAATGGTGAAGTTTCCGGCTCCGGTGGTTGCAACGGATATTTTGGCAAAGCGACGATTACCGGTGAAGCATTGAGCTTCGGCACAATCGGCTCCACCTTTATGCAGTGCCCGCCAGCACTAATGGATCAGGAAACCAAATTTCTTGATGTGCTGAAACAAACCCGCCAGTTCAGCATCAATAATGGCAAGCTCTATTTGCTCGGCGATAACGGGCTGGAACTCGCACGACTTGCCAGCAACGGCTGATTGATTTTATAGTTTTATAAAAACGGGCGCTTATTCAGAATAAGCGCCCGTTTTTTATACGTTGAGATATAAAAAAAGCGCTGCATCACTGCAGCGCTCTATTCAAATGCTTTAAATCAAAAACTAATCAGATTAGCCAACGATTTCTGTCGAAGAGAACCAGTAGGTGATTTCCTGAGCAGCTGTTTCAGGAGCATCTGAACCGTGTACCGAGTTTTCGCCGATCGACAGAGCAAATTCCTTACGGATTGTGCCTTCAGCAGCATCAGCCGGGTTGGTTGCGCCCATAACTTCGCGGTTTTTCAGGATGGCGTTTTCGCCTTCCAGAACCTGAACGATTGTCGGGCCGGAAGTCATGGTTTCAACCAGCTCACCGAAGAAAGGACGTGCTGCATGCACTGCGTAGAAGCCTTCAGCTTCGCGCTTGCTCATCCATACGCGCTTGGAAGCAATGACACGCAGACCAGCTTCTTCGAGCTTGGCGGTCACTGCACCGGTCAGGTTGCGCTTGGTTGCATCTGGCTTGATCATGGAAAAGGTACGTTCGATGGCCATTGTTGGTCCTGTATATATTTTGAGGAAAGGTGCCGTTCTATACCCTCACAGCCTTTTACAGTCAAATAAGATCATTAAATCCGCCATAAAATGCTGCTTAAAGTGTTGCGAACATGCGCGCCGTTCTGTTTCTGTTTGCCCAGTCCGCTCTCATCGTTCTGAACATTCTTTTTGTCTGCGGCATCATACATAGCGTTTGCATAATACAAGGAAATGACAAGATACTGATAATAAAGCGATTTAGCCTGCCATAAGGGCAAAGACGGGTTATAGTTAACGGGTATCAGTGCAATGGCTGCGATTCTGCTTTTACAAGCGGGGTAAAGCTACTTTAATTTTTGAAGAAAGCTGAATGATGAAGCAACATTTTCAAATGCTTGCTGCCTATAATGGCTGGGCAAATAAACAGCTGTTTGATGGTGTTTCAGTTTTAAGCGAAAGCGAATACCGGCAGGATGCCGGACTGTATTATAAATCCATCCATGCCACGCTCAATCATTTGCTGGGCAATGACCGGTTGTGGATGAAGCGCTTTACCGGCGAAGGCGACCATCCGAAAACACCAAACGCCATTCTCTATCTGGCTCTGTCTGATTTGCGCGCTGCGCGTGTGCTGGAAGATGCGCGTATTCTGGATTGGCTGGAAGGCTTGCCCGTTACAGCCATTACCGGCCGGTTCATCTATCATAATATGAGCGATATGCGCAACATCAGCCAGCGTTTAGCTCCTGCCCTTGCGCATATGTTCAATCATCAGACCCATTATCGCGGACAGGTTCATGCGGCATTGACCATGCTAAAGCACACCGCACCCGATCTGGATATGATGGTTTTCCAGAAATCGGAAAGCGGTCGCCGCTTCGTCTGATATTCTCAGCCAACCAGAGCCTCTTCCGGACATTTTTGCCTCTTGCACAATTGCATCATCCCGTGCAAAACCGCTCTATGTTGATCCTTAATGATATAACCGTCCGCATGGTCGGACGCGTCCTCATCGACCATGGCAGTGCAACGCTGCCATCTGGTTCAAAGACCGGTTTTGTCGGACGTAATGGTACCGGCAAATCAACGCTGTTCAAAGTGATTACCGGTGAATTGGCGTCTGATACCGGCGATATCTCTATCCCGAAGAACACCCGTATCGGTCAGGTAGCGCAGGAAGCGCCGAGTACAGCAGAATCTCTGATCGAGATCGTACTGAAAGCGGATAAAGAGCGGCTGGCTCTGCTGGAAGAAGCAGAAACCGCGACTGACCCCGAGCGCATTTCAGAAATTTATATCCGCTTGGCTGATATTGAATCGCATTCAGCGGAATCCCGTGCCAGTGCAATTCTTTCCGGCCTTGGTTTTGATGCGGAAGCGCAATTACGCCCTGCCTCGTCGTTCTCTGGCGGGTGGCGTATGCGCGTGGCTTTGGCTGCCGTGCTGTTCGCACAGCCTGATCTGCTGCTACTCGACGAGCCGACCAACTATCTCGACCTTGAAGGTGTGTTGTGGCTGATCGATTATATCAAGCGCTACCCTTACACTGTCATCATCATCAGCCATGATCGTGATCTGCTGAACTCGGCTACCAATTCCATTCTGCATCTGGAAAATAAAAAGCTGACCTTCTGGAAAGGCAATTACGACCAGTTCGAACGCCAGCGCAGTGAAATGCTGGAATTGCAGCAGAAGCAGCGTGTGAAGCAGGAAGCGCATCGCAAGCATATGGAATCCTTTGTCGAACGGTTCCGCGCCAAGGCTTCCAAAGCCCGTCAGGCTCAGTCCCGCCTGAAAGCATTGCAAAAGCTGAAGCCAATTGCCGCGCATATTGATGAACATGTGCAGCCATTCCGCTTCCCTGAGGCGGAAAAAGCAGCAGCATCGCCGATTATCGCGCTGGAAAATGCAGATGTTGGCTATGAAACCGGCAAGCCGATCCTGCGTAATCTTTCACTACGCATTGATAATGATGACCGCATTGCCCTGCTCGGTTCCAATGGTAACGGTAAATCGACACTGGCTAAGCTGATATCCGGACGGTTGAAACCGGAAGGCGGCACACTGACCCTTTCGCCTGCGTTGAAAGTGGCATTCTTCGCCCAGCATCAGCTTGATGATCTGGTACCGGAAGATAATGCGATTGAGCATGTGCGCAAATTGATGCCGGATGCGCCGGAAGCCAAGGTTCGCGCCCGCGTTGCCCAGATGGGGCTGGCAACGGAAAAGATGCTTACCAAAGCCAAAGAGCTTTCCGGTGGTGAAAAAGCACGCCTGCTGATGGGATTGGCGACATTCCACGGCCCGAACCTGTTGATCCTCGATGAGCCGACCAACCATCTGGATATCGATAGCCGTGAAGAACTGATGCACGCCCTGAACGAGTTTAAAGGCGCTGTCATTCTCATCGCCCATGACCGTCATCTGATCGAAGCGACCATGGATCGCCTCTGGCTGGTGCGCAATGGTACGGTCAAATCCTATGACGGCGATCTGGATGATTACCGCTCATTGGTGCTCAGCGACAAAAGCACGCCGAACAGCACAATTGAGATTGTGCAGGAGAGTGCGCCTGTTGATGAAGGATCGAAGCTCAGCAAAGCAGACCAGCGTAAACTGGCGGCGCAGAAGCGCGATCAACTTAAACCGCTTCAGAAAAAGATTAATGATTCCGAGTCTTTAATGCAAAAACTGCAGAAAGAGATTCAAGGACTGAAAAGCAAACTGGAAGATCCTGAACTTTATACCAAGGATGCCCAGAAAGCTGTTTTGATGAATATTGATCTGAAAGCCGCTGAAACCAAACTGGCAGATGCGGAAGAAAAATGGCTCTCTTATACTGCCGATTATGAAGAAGCTATGGCTGAATAACAGCCCGTAAAGTTCAAAATTAAGCCCGCCGTTTCAATGAACCGGCGGGCTTAATTTTTTACAGCATAATTTCACCTTAAACTTGAATCAGTTTAAGGTGAAATTATGCTGTAAATATA
>NZ_JAUCBM010000005.1 GCF_030362795.1 Pseudochrobactrum kiredjianiae
AAATTTGAACGTAACAAACCGCACGTCAACATCGGCACCATTGGTCACGTTGACCATGGTAAAACCTCGTTGACAGCTGCTATCACCAAATTCTTTGGTGACTTCAAGGCTTACGACCAAATCGATAATGCCCCGGAAGAAAAAGCACGCGGTATCACCATTTCGACTTCGCACGTTGAATACGAAACCGAAAACCGCCACTACGCACACGTAGACTGCCCAGGTCACGCTGACTATGTTAAGAACATGATCACCGGTGCGGCTCAGATGGACGGCGCGATCCTCGTAGTTAACGCTGCTGATGGTCCAATGCCACAGACCCGTGAGCACATCCTGCTCGCTCGTCAGGTTGGTGTTCCTGCGATCGTTGTGTTCCTGAACAAAGTTGATCAGGTTGATGACGAAGAACTTCTGGAACTCGTAGAAATGGAAGTTCGTGAACTTCTTTCGAAATACGACTTCCCAGGTGATGATATTCCAGTTGTTAAGGGTTCGGCTCTTGCTGCTCTGGAAGATTCAAACAAGAAAATCGGTGAAGACGCAGTTCGTGAACTGATGGCTGCTGTGGATGCTTACATCCCAACACCAGAGCGTCCAGTTGATCTGCCATTCCTGATGCCAATCGAAGACGTATTCTCGATCTCCGGCCGTGGTACAGTTGTTACCGGTCGTGTAGAGCGCGGTATCGTTAAAGTTGGTGAAGAAGTTGAAATCGTTGGCATGAAAGCCACCGGTAAAACAACAGTTACCGGCGTTGAAATGTTCCGCAAGCTGCTCGATCAGGGCCAGGCTGGCGATAACATCGGCGCACTGGTTCGCGGTGTAGGTCGTGAAGACGTAGAACGCGGTCAGGTTCTCTGCAAGCCAGGTTCGGTTAAGCCACACACCAAGTTCAAGGCAGAAGCTTATATTCTGACCAAGGACGAAGGTGGTCGTCATACACCATTCTTCACAAACTACCGTCCGCAGTTTTATTTCCGTACAACTGACGTAACCGGTATTGTGACCTTGCCAGAAGGCGTGGAAATGGTTATGCCGGGCGACAACGTAACTGTTGATGTTGCGCTGATCGTACCGATCGCCATGGAAGAAAAACTCCGTTTCGCGATCCGTGAAGGTGGCCGCACCGTTGGTGCAGGTATCGTCGCTTCGATCATCGAGTAATAGATTTGTGCAGGGCGTTTGGTTTGGTGGTTTTAAAAGATCATCGTAACAGCCAAACGTCCCGCGTAATAAGGAACAAATCAAATGAACGGTCAAAACATCCGCATTCGCCTTAAGGCGTTTGACCATCGGATCCTTGACGCTTCGACCCGCGAAATCGTGTCGACTGCCAAGCGTACCGGTGCCAATGTGCGCGGACCGATCCCTCTGCCAACACGGATCGAAAAGTTCACAGTAAACCGGTCGCCGCATATCGATAAGAAAAGCCGCGAGCAGTTCGAGATGCGCACTCATAAGCGTCTTCTCGATATCGTTGACCCAACCCCACAGACAGTTGATGCGCTTATGAAGCTGGATCTGTCGGCTGGTGTTGATGTCGAGATCAAGCTGTAAGGCTTGAGGACGGAAGGAACGAACCGATGCGTTCAGGTGTTATTGCACAAAAGCTGGGCATGACCCGCGTTTATACAGACGCTGGCGAGCATGTACCGGTGACAGTACTCCGCATGGAGAACTGCCACGTTGTAGCTCAGCGCACAGTAGAGAAAAACGGCTATACAGCCGTGCAGCTTGGCGTAGGATTGGCCAAGGTGAAAAATACGACCAAGGCTCTGCGCGGTCACTTCGCGAAGGCTGAAGTTGAACCGAAAGCGAAAGTAGCTGAATTCCGCGTTTCAGAAGACAATCTTCTGGATGTAGGCGCAGAAATCACTGCCGAGCATTTCGTAGCTGGTCAAAAAGTTGACGTTACAGGAACAACAATCGGTAAAGGTTTTGCCGGTGTTATGAAGCGTCACAACTTCGGCGGCGGCCGCGCAACTCATGGTAACTCGGTTTCGCACCGTGCCCATGGTTCGACCGGTCAGCGTCAGGATCCAGGTAAAGTATTCAAAGGCAAGAAAATGGCCGGTCACATGGGTCAGACCCGTGTAACCACGCAGAATATCGAAGTTGTATCTACCGACCTCGATCGCGGCCTTATCCTTGTTCGCGGTGCTGTTCCAGGTTCCAAGGGTGCATGGATCTATGTACGTGATGCTGTAAAAGTATCGCTTCCAGACAGTGCTCCTAAGCCAGCTGGCCTGCGCCAAGCTAAAGGTGAAGCTGCTGTGGTTTCTGAAACTGCAGCGACTGAGGGAGCCGAATAATGGATCTCACGATTACAACACTTGAAGGCAAGGATGCCGGTAAAGTGCAGCTTTCCGAAGAAATCTTCGGTCTTGAGCCGCGCGATGACATCCTTCAGCGCGTTGTCCTTTGGCAGCTCGCTCGCCGTCAGCAGGGTACTCACCAGACACTGACCCGTGGTGAAGTTGCACGTACCGGTGCAAAAATGTACAAGCAGAAGGGTACGGGCCGCGCTCGTCACCATTCCGCACGTGCACCACAGTTCCGTGGCGGTGGTAAGGCTCATGGCCCTGTTTCCCGCAGCTACGAGCACGATCTTCCTAAGAAGGTTCGCGCTTTGGCACTGCGTCACGCCCTTTCGGCTAAGGTTAAAGCCTCTGATCTGATCATCATCGATGATCTGGCAGCTGCAGAAGCCAAGACCAAGCTGCTGGTAAGCCAGTTTGCTAATCTCGGTCTGGAAAATGCACTGTTGATCGGTGGCGCTGAAATCGACGCCAACTTCAAGCTGGCTGCATCCAATATTCCGAATATTGATGTATTGCCGGTACAGGGCATCAACGTTTACGACATTCTTCGCCGTGGCAAGCTCGTCCTTTCCAAGGCAGCTGTCGAAGCCCTCGAGGAGCGTTTCAAATGACAGATCTTCGTCATTATGATGTGATCGTTAGCCCGGTCATTACCGAAAAGTCGACCATGGTTTCCGAATTTAACCAGATCGTCTTTAACGTAGCCCGCAAGGCCACGAAACCAGAGATCAAAGCTGCAGTAGAAGCGCTTTTCGGCGTGAAAGTTACAGCTGTGAACACCACTGTGCGTAAAGGCAAAGTGAAGCGGTTCCGCGGTATTGTTGGGCGCCAGAGCGATGTCAAAAAAGCGATCGTAACTTTGGCTGAAGGCCAGAGCATCGACGTTTCGACTGGTCTCTGAGAGGCCGTGGAGTAAAGACAATGGCACTCAAGCACTTTAATCCGATCACTCCTAGCCTGCGTCAGCTGGTTATTGTTGATCGTTCGGAGCTCTTCAAAGGTAAGCCGGTCAAGGCATTGACCGAAGGTTTGTCTAAAAAGGGCGGTCGTAACAACACCGGTCGTATCACTGTTCGCTTTCAGGGCGGTGGTCACAAGCGTACTTACCGCTTTATCGATTTTAAGCGTACAAAGCACGATTTGACTGCTACTGTTGAGCGTCTTGAATACGATCCAAACCGTACCGCATTCATCGCGTTGATCCGCTACGAAGACGGTGTTCTGAACTACATCCTGGCACCACAGCGTCTTGCTGTTGGCGACAAGGTAGTTTCAGGTGCACAGGTTGACGTTAAGCCAGGTAATGCGATGCCACTCGGTGCGATGCCGGTTGGTACCATTATCCACAACGTGGAAATGAAGCCGGGCAAGGGCGGTCAGATCGCTCGTTCCGCTGGTACCTATGCTCAGCTCGTTGGTCGCGATCAGGGAATGGCGATTCTTCGCCTGAACTCAGGTGAACAGCGTCTGGTCCATTCGGCCTGTATGGCTACTGTTGGCGCCGTATCCAATCCGGATCACGGCAACACCAACGACGGTAAAGCCGGTCGTTCCGTATGGCGCGGTAAGCGTCCACACGTACGCGGCGTTGCTATGAACCCGGTTGATCACCCGCACGGTGGTGGTGAAGGTCGTACTTCGGGTGGTCGTCATCCTGTTACTCCGTGGGGTAAACCTACGAAGGGCAAGAAGACACGCTCGAACAAAGCGACAGATAAATTCATCGCTCGCTCGCGTCATCAGCGTAAGAAATAAGAGAGGTAGTCTAAAGTGGCTCGTTCAGTTTGGAAAGGACCGTTTATTGACGGCTATCTTCTCAAGAAGGCTGAGAAGGTACGCTCCGGCGGTCGTAATGAGGTCATCAAGATTTGGAGCCGTCGCTCCACAATCTTGCCGCAGTTTGTTGGCCTGACCTTTGGTGTATACAACGGTAATAAACACATTCCTGTGTCCATCTCCGAAGAAATGGTCGGACACAAGTTCGGTGAATTCGCTCCAACCCGTACCTATTACGGTCACGGTGCGGACAAGAAAGCGAAGAGGAAGTAAGTATGGGCAAGGCTAAGGCTCCGCGCCAGCTTAAGGATAACGAGGCGAAAGCCGTCGCCCGCACGATTCGCGTTAGCCCGCAGAAACTTAATCTTGTCGCGGCGTTGATCCGCGGCAAGAAAGTTAACGCGGCTCTTGCTGATCTGTCGTTCTCGCGCAAGCGTATCGCAGAAACAGTTAAGAAGACGCTCGAATCGGCAATCGCCAACGCAGAAAACAATCATGACCTTGATGTTGATGCTTTGGTCGTTGCGGAAGCTTCTGTTGGCAAGTCGATCGTCATGAAGCGCTTTCATGTACGTGGCCGTGGTAAGGCAAGCCGGATTGAACGTCCGTTTTCGCATCTGACCATCGTTGTCCGCGAAGTCGCCGCAAAAGGGGAGGCTGCATAATGGGCCAGAAGATTAATCCGATCGGTTTTCGTCTGGGCATCAACCGTACCTGGGATTCGCGTTGGTACGCGAATACCGGCGAATACGGTAAGCTGCTTCATGAAGACCTGAAGATTCGCAAATACCTGACTGAAGAACTCAAACAGGCTGCGATCTCCAAAATCGTGATTGAACGTCCGCACAAGAAGTGCCGTGTGACCATTCACTCGGCTCGTCCGGGCATTATCATCGGTAAAAAGGGTGCAGATATCGAAAAGCTTCGCAAGAAGCTGTCCGATATGACCAACTCTGACGCAGTTCTCAACATTGTTGAAGTTCGTAAGCCAGAAGTTGATGCTACTCTGATTGCTCAGTCGATCACTCAGCAGCTGGAACGCCGTGTGGCATTCCGTCGCGCTATGAAGCGTGCTGTTCAGTCCGCAATGCGTCTCGGCGCAGAAGGCATCCGTATTAATTGTTCGGGTCGTCTTGGCGGTGCAGAAATTGCACGTATGGAATGGTACCGTGAAGGTCGCGTTCCTCTTCACACTCTGCGCGCTGATATTGACTACGGTACAGCTGAAGCACAGACCGCTTACGGTATCTGCGGCGTGAAGGTTTGGGTATTCAAGGGCGAAATCCTTGAGCACGATCCAATGGCTTCTGAACGTCGTGCGATTGAGAGCGACGCTCAGGGTCCGCAGTCAAACCGCCGCCGCGAAAACGCTTAATTTTAAGCGTTTTCGGTTAGAATATTGGAGTAGAGAACAATGTTGCAGCCTAAGCGCACAAAGTTCCGTAAGCAGTTCAAGGGCCGTATTCACGGTGAATCCAAGGGCGGTACGGATCTTAACTTCGGTGCTTTCGGTCTGAAGGCAGTCGAGCCTGAGCGTGTTACAGCACGTCAGATCGAAGCCGCTCGCCGTGCCATTACCCGTCACATGAAACGTGCCGGTCGTGTATGGATCCGGATCTTCCCGGATCTGCCAGTAACTTCTAAACCTACCGAAGTCCGTATGGGTAAAGGTAAGGGTTCAGTGGACTACTGGGCATGCCGCGTAGCACCAGGTCGTGTTATGTTTGAGCTTGACGGCGTAGCCGAAGATGTGGCACGTGAAGCTCTCAGACTCGGAGCTGCGAAGCTGCCGATCAAGACGCGTTTTATTCAACGCATCGCTGAATAAGAGAGACAGCTATGAAAGCCGCAGACATCCGGGCCAAAAGCCTCGACCAGATGACTGATCAGTTGGGTGGATTGAAGAAAGAGCAGTTTAATCTGCGCTTTCAGAAAGCCACCGGTCAGTTGGAAAAAACCGCTCGTGTGAAGCAGGTTCGCCGCGACATCGCACGTATCAAGACTATTGCCCGCCAGAAGGCGGCCGAAAGCAAGGCATAAGGAATATAATAATGCCTAAACGCATTCTGCAGGGCGTTGTCGTTAGCGACAAGAACGACAAAACTGTCGTTGTTAAAGTGGAGCGCCGTTACGCGCATCCACTGCTTCAGAAGATTATTCGTCAGTCCAAGAAGTACAAAGCTCACGACGCCAACAACCAGTTCAAGGTTGGGGATCAGGTTTCCATTCAGGAATCTGCTCCGATTTCGAAAGACAAACGTTGGGTAGTTCTCGCGAACTAATTAACGGGCTAACATAAACACGCAGCTTAGGTAGGGCATGAGCCCTTAACCAGCTGAGAGATAAGAAGGCGGCCAGTCATGATTCAGATGCAAACAAACCTCGACGTGGCGGATAATTCCGGCGCACGTCGTGTCATGTGCATCAAGGTGCTGGGCGGCTCGAAACGGAAATACGCTTCCGTTGGTGACATCATTGTGGTGTCCATCAAGGAAGCGATTCCTCGTGGCCGCGTAAAAAAGGGTGACGTAATGAAGGCGGTTGTGGTTCGCACAGCCAAGGACATTCGTCGCGCAGATGGCAGCGTTATCCGTTTTGATAACAATGCCGCTGTTTTGATTGATAACAAGAAAGAGCCTATCGGCACACGTATCTTCGGACCGGTTCCACGCGAACTTCGCGCTAAGAGCCATATGAAGATCATCTCGCTGGCTCCTGAAGTTCTGTAAGGGAAGTTCGACGATGCAAAAGATTCGCAAAGGCGACCGCGTTGTAGTGCTTGTCGGTAAGGACAAGGGCCGTACCGGTGAAGTGATCAAGGTCTTGCCAAAAGAAGATCAGGCTTTCGTAAGCGGTATCAATATTGTTAAGCGCCATCAGCGTCAGACACAGACACAGGAAGCCGGCATTATTTCGAAAGAAGCCGCAATCCATTTGTCGAACCTGGCAATTGCTGATCCTAAAGATGGTAAGCCAACTCGCGTTGGTTTCATCGAAAAGGATGGCAAGAAGGTACGCGTAGCAAAACGTTCCGGAGAGTCGATCGATGGCTGAAGCAAAGAGTGAACCACGCTTCAAGACGCTTTATAAGGATACAATCCGTAAAGCTCTTCTTGAAGAGTTCAAATACAGCAACGAAATGCAGATTCCACGCGTTTCTAAAGTTGTAATCAATATGGGTGTTGGCGAAGCCACTGCAGACTCTAAAAAGCCTGCACGCGCTGCTGAAGATCTGGCACAAATCGCCGGTCAGAAGGCTGTCATTACCCGCGCACGTAATTCAATCGCAACCTTCAAACTCCGTGAAGATATGCCGATTGGTACGAAAGTCACCCTGCGTGGCGAGCGTATGTATGAATTTTTGGATCGTCTGATCACGATTGCGCTTCCGCGCGTTCGCGACTTTCGCGGTCTGAATCCTAAAAGCTTTGACGGTCGTGGCAACTTCGCCATGGGTATCAAGGAACACATCGTGTTTCCAGAAATCAACTACGATAAAGTTGATCAGATCTGGGGCATGGACATCATCGTTTGCACGACTGCACCAACGGATGATGAAGCTCGCGCTCTTCTGCGCGCCTTCAACTTCCCGTTTCGCCAGTAACGACAAGCGTAGCGAGGTAATCAAAAATGGCCAAGACTAGCGCAGTCGAAAACAACAAGCGCCGCGAAAAGTTGGTTAAGCGTCATGCTGTTAAGCGTGCACGTTTGAAGGCAATTGTTATGGATCAGTCCCTGCCTCTGGATGAGCGCTTCCGCGCTACAATCCAGTTGGCTGAGATGCCACGTAACTCCTCCAAAGTTCGCATTCGCAACCGTTGCGAAGTTTCCGGACGTCCACGCGGTTTCTACCGCAAGCTTCGTATGTCGCGTATTGCTTTGCGCCAGCTGGGTTCGCTCGGCCAGGTTCCAGGCATCGTAAAGTCGAGCTGGTAAGGGAGTTATTACATGACTATGTCAGATCCTATCGGCGATATGCTGACCCGCATCCGCAATGCGCTTGGACGTAAAAAGACCAAGCTCTCCACACCTGCTTCCAAGCTGCGCGCTCGCGTACTTGATGTGCTGCAGGCTGAAGGCTACATCCGCGGATACACACAGACCGACTTCGACAACGGTAAATCCGAAATCGAAATCGAACTGAAATATTACGAGGGTGCGCCTGTCATCCGTGAATTGACCCGCGTTTCAAAGCCGGGCCGTCGCGTTTACGTTTCGGTAAAGTCGATTCCACAAGTCGCTAACGGCCTTGGTATCTCCATTCTTTCCACCCCTAAGGGTGTGATGGCAGATCATCAGGCTCGTGAGCAAAACGTTGGTGGTGAGCTGCTCTGCCGCATCTTCTGATGTGGCTGAGTGGTGAACATAGAAACGGACAGGGTTAACAATGTCTCGTATCGGTAAAAAACCCGTGCCGGTTCCGGCAGGCGTGACCGCCAGCGTTGATGGTCAGACTGTTATTGCCAAAGGCACTAAAGGCGAACTTCAGTTCGTTGTAAGTCAAGAAGTAAGCGTTAAGATGGAAGAGGGCGCAGTTAGCGTTACTCCTCTGTCCCAGTCGAAAGACGCCCGCGCTAAATGGGGCATGGCCCGTACCATGATCAGCAACATCTTCACCGGTGTTAAAGACGGCTTCGAAAAGAAGCTTGAAATTACCGGTGTTGGTTATCGTGCTGCTATGCAGGGTAAGAATCTTCAGCTTTCGCTGGGTTTCAGCCATGAAGTCATCTACGATGTTCCAGCCGGCATCACTGTTGCAACACCAAAGCCAACGGAAATCGTTATCTCTGGTATTGACAAGCAGGTTGTAGGTCAAGTTGCTGCCGAGATCCGTGAATACCGTTCACCTGAGCCTTATAAAGGCAAGGGCGTTCGTTATGCCGGTGAAGTTATCGTCCGCAAGGCCGGTAAGAAGAAATAAGGAACACGTGTTATGGCATCGCCGAAACAAACTATTCAGCGCCGTGCTGCACGCGTTCGTCGTCAGCTCAAAGCTGTTTCGAATGGTCGCCTGCGTCTGAGCGTACACCGTACGTCCAAGAATATCTACGCACAGATCATCGATGATGTTCGTGGTCATACCGTTGCTGCCGCCTCCACTCTGGAAGGTGAGCTCAAGGGTTCTCTGAAAACCGGTGCCGATACTGCAGCAGCTGCTGCAGTTGGCAAGCTGGTTGCAGAGCGTGCCGCTCAGGCTGGCGTAGCAGAAGTTGTCTTCGATCGTGGCGCATATATTTTCCACGGTCGTGTGAAAGCTCTTGCTGACGCAGCGCGTGAAGCTGGTCTCAGCTTCTAAAAAAATACAAAAAATGTCGTCAGGTGCTTGCATTTGACGACATTTTTTATGTATTACAGCCTCGTGTTTCACAAGTGAATCACAATAGACGCTGTAAGCTAAACTACACATCATAGTTGCCTGATACGTTTTAACGTTGATCGCATTGATGGCAAGGCGCTCTGGTATCGGTTCTGACTTGTCATGAAACCGAGCTATGGGTGCCTATTTGTGCATTTTCAGACTTAATGTCTTGTTAATGTTTCAATTGTGCTTCCGGAAAAGAAAAAGGAATTAGGAAATGGCACAGAAAGAACGTAATCGCGATGACCGCGGTCGCGAAGAGCGCGATAGCGAATTCGTAGATAAACTGGTTCATATTAACCGCGTTGCTAAAGTTGTTAAGGGCGGTCGTCGCTTCGGCTTTGCTGCTCTGGTTGTTGTTGGTGATCAGAAAGGCCGCGTAGGCTTTGGTCATGGTAAAGCCCGCGAAGTGCCTGAAGCAATTCGTAAGGCAACTGAAGCTGCTAAGCGTGACATGATTTTTGTTCCGCTGCGTTCAGGTCGTACACTGCATCACGACGTTCAGGGCCGTCATGGCGCCGGTAAAGTTCTCTTGCGTTCGGCTCCTGCCGGTAAGGGTATCATTGCTGGTGGTCCAATGCGTGCGGTTTTCGAAACGCTCGGCGTTCAGGACGTTGTAGCCAAGTCCCTTGGCTCATCAAATCCATACAACATGGTGCGTGCAACCTTTGATGCTCTGAAGCATCAGATGCACCCGAAAGATATCGCTGCACAGCGCGGTATCAAGTATTCGACCCTGCAGGCACGTCGTCAGGACGTTGTCGGTGGTGAAGAGTAACCATTGGGGAGGGCCGCAAGGCTCGCCAGGACTTAAGGAACAAAGTTATGTCTTCTACTAAAGGCAAAACGGTTACCGTTGAACAGATTGGTAGCCCAATTCGTCGTCCGAAAGAACAGCGCGCTACGCTCGTTGGTCTCGGTCTTAACAAAATGCGCCGCCGCAGCACACTGGAAGATACACCTTCCGTTCGTGGTATGATTGCTAAGGTTGCGCACCTCGTTCGCGTTGTGGACGAAGCTTAATTAAAGCGCAGGAGAATTATCATGAAACTTAATGATCTGCGTGAAAACCCAGGTGCAACCAAAGCCCGCAAACGCGTTGGCCGTGGTATCGGTTCCGGCTCCGGCAAAACCGGTGGTCGCGGTGTGAAGGGGCAGAAGTCCCGTTCAGGCGTGGCTATCAACGGTTTTGAAGGCGGTCAGATGCCAATCTACCGTCGCTTGCCAAAGCGCGGTTTTACCAACATCTTCGCTAAGAAGTTCAATGTTGTGTCGGTTGGTCGCATTCAGGAAGCTGTTGATGCCGGTAAATTGGATGCAAAAGCATCTGTTACTGCTGAAACACTTATCGCTGCCGGTATTATCCGTCGCGCTCTGGATGGTTTCCGCGTCGTTTCTGACGGTGAAATCACTGCGAAGCTGGTGATTGAAGCCGCCGGTGCTTCTAAGGTTGCGATCGAAAAGATCGAAAAAGCAGGCGGTTCGGTAAAATTACCTGAAGCTGCTTCTGCCGAATAAGACCTCAGAAATACCTTCAAGACGGCGGCCTTAGAGCCGCCGTTTTCAACTTTATGCCTATTGATTTCATGTGCCTACTTGCGTCTTGATGTCTATGGGCATATCTGGGGAGGGGCGTCAGATTCTGACGTACGACAGACCGGAGTAATCTCATGGCATCGGCTGCTGAACAGCTTGCATCCAATTTGAATTTTTCAGCCTTTTCGAAGGCCACTGAGCTCAAGAAGCGTATCTGGTTTACGCTCGGGGCTCTGCTTGTGTATCGTTTTGGTACATATATTCCTTTGCCGGGCATTAATCCTGACGCGCTGGCCCAGTCGTTCCAGCAGCACAGTCAGGGCGTGCTGGGGCTGTTCAATATGTTCGCCGGTGGTGCTGTTGCACGTATGGCGATCTTTGCGCTAGGGATTATGCCGTATATTTCGGCATCGATTATTGTACAGCTTATGACCTCTGTGGTGCCTTCACTTGAAGCACTCAAGAAAGAGGGCGAAGCCGGACGTAAAGTTATCAACCAGTATACGCGTTACGGTACAGTGCTTCTGGCGCTTGTGCAGGCCTATGCAATCTCTGTGGGGCTTGAGTCCGGCAGTGGTATTGTGACGGATCCGGGACTATTCTTCCGCGTGACTTCGGTCATTACGCTTGTCGGCGGTACAATGTTCCTGATGTGGCTTGGTGAGCAGATCACTGCGCGTGGTATCGGTAACGGTATTTCCCTGATCATTTTTGCCGGTATTGTTGCGAACCTTCCGCACGCGATTTCCGGTACTCTTGAACTTGGCCGTACTGGTGCGTTGTCAACAGTGCTTATTCTTGCTGTGATCGCTCTGGCAATCTTCCTGATTGCTGTGATCGTGTTCGTTGAACGCGCTCAGCGTCGTCTTCTGATCCAGTATCCGAAGCGTCAGGTCGGTAACCGTATGGCGCAGGGCGAAACATCGCATCTGCCGCTTAAACTGAATACTGCCGGTGTTATTCCTCCGATCTTTGCATCGTCACTGCTGTTGCTGCCTGCAACTGTTGCCGGTTTTGCAAATTCGGAAAATATGCCTGCATGGGGAAGCATGCTTCTTTCGGCTCTCGGTCACGGCCAGCCGATCTATATGTTCCTTTATGCAGCGCTGATGGCATTCTTCTGCTTCTTCTATACCGCGATTGTCTTTAATCCTAAGGACACCGCAGACCAGCTGAAGAAACATTCCGGCTTTATTCCGGGCATCCGTCCGGGTGAACGCACCGCGGAATACATCGATTATGTTCTGACCCGTATTACCGTGGTTGGCGCTATCTATATCGTGATTGTCTGTCTTGTACCTGAGTTCCTGATTTCAGCGGCCGGTGTACCTTTCTATCTCGGTGGTACGTCCCTGCTTATCGTTGTTAACGTAACACTTGATACGGTTGCACAGATACAGGGTCATCTCATTGCCCATCAATATGAAGGGCTGATCAAAAAATCCAAACTTCGTGGGGGAAGACGGGCGAGATGAGACTTATACTTTTAGGACCTCCGGGCGCAGGTAAGGGCACACAGGCAAAAATTCTCACTGAGAAATATGCTATCCCACAGCTTTCGACCGGTGACATGCTCCGTGCAGCAGTTGCTGCACAGACTGAAGTTGGCAAGCGCGCCAAAGCAGTTATGGATGCGGGTCAGTTAGTTTCCGATGAGATTGTTAATGCGATTGTTTCTGATCGCATTGACCAGCCGGATTGCGCGAACGGATTTATCCTTGATGGTTATCCGCGTACCGTACCTCAGGCACAGGCGCTGACAGGTATGCTGAAAGACAAGCATGCTGAGCTGGATGCGGTTATTGAGCTGAAGGTGGATGAGACTGCTCTGATTAAGCGTATGGAAAACCGCGTTGCGGAAACCATTGCTGCGGGCGGTACTGTTCGTTCAGATGATAATCCTGAAGCGTTCCGCAAGCGTCTGATCGAGTATCGTGAAAAAACCGCGCCTTTGTCTGACTATTATGCAGGCACCGGTGAGTTGAAGCTGGTTGATGGCATGGCGGCTATGGCCGATGTGACAGCAGAAATTGAAAAGCTTCTGCTTCCTGCCTGATCAGGTTTTCTGGTTTGGATAAATACAAAAAAGCCGGCCTGATGTTTCAGGCTGGCTTTTATTTTTGACAGTCACCTGTATTACGATATTAATGAAACGGTAAGGATTTACGGTCTCTTGGTGATAGAGGTTGACTTTTCCTTTCGATTCCGTCAAAGACAGCGACAATTCGCTTAATTCGATGGACGATGCCGGATTCCGGTCTCGTTCGTTTTTATGCTGTCTGTATCCGGTGGTTCGGCACAGGCATAGAGAACAGATCCGGTTTTTATTAAAAAGGCTGGTGGATCTCTTGGATTTCGTTCGTGTTATTCGCTGTAATCCCGCATTTTGCGGCAGATAATGGCAGATAGCGTACGGTAGAGCTCATTACAGCGATAAGCCGGTGTTCGGCGCTGTAATATTTAAAACTACCGCATGATCTAAAAAATAGCCGAAATGGCTGTTATTCTGCGGTTCATACAGGAGAAAGCGCATGGCACGTATTGCTGGCGTAAACATTCCAACGAATAAGCGTGCAATCATTGCACTTCAGTATATTCACGGTATTGGCCCTAAATTTGCTGCTGAAATCATGGAAAAGGTCGGCATTGCGCTTGATCGCCGTGTAAACCAGCTGACAGATGCTGAAGTCCTGCAGATCCGTGAAACCATTGACCGTGATTACCAGGTTGAAGGTGATCTGCGTCGTGAAGTTTCGATGAACATCAAACGTCTGATGGATCTGGGCTGCTACCGCGGTCTGCGTCATCGTCGTTCCCTGCCGGTTCGCGGTCAGCGTACCCACACCAATGCTCGTACCCGTAAGGGTCCTGCAAAGGCGATCGCCGGTAAGAAGAAGTAATCTGAAAATACCGGAGCTGTTTCATAAAATAGCTCCGGTATTTGCTTGTCTCTGCTCCGGCCTTATTCGCCGGGTGAGAAATAAGTTGGATTATGCTCCCGTTGCGGGGCATCTTAAAGTTTGGCTCTGAAAAGCGCCAATAAACAGATCCAGACATGGGCAGGCCTTAAAACCTGAAACATGTCGGTGTAGCCGCTGGTACTACGGCGGTGTAGAGATCAATTGGAAGGACTAGTTATGGCTAAAGAAGCCGGTCGCGTTCGTCGTCGCGAACGTAAAAATATCTCTTCGGGTGTTGCTCACGTCAATTCGACATTCAACAACACAATGATCACCATCACTGATGCGCAGGGCAATGCTATTGCTTGGTCGTCAGCTGGCGCACAGGGCTTCAAGGGTTCGCGTAAATCGACTCCTTTTGCTGCTCAGATCGCTGCTGAAGATTGCGCTAAGAAGGCTCAGGAACACGGCATGCGTTCGCTGGAAGTTGAAGTTTGCGGTCCGGGTTCCGGCCGTGAATCAGCGCTTCGCGCTCTGCAGGCTGCAGGTTTCACGATCACTTCGATCCGTGATGTGACACCGATCCCGCACAATGGTTGCCGTCCACGCAAGAAGCGTCGCGTCTAATCAGTTCATCGCCGCAAGGGCCCGAACATATTGTTCAGGTCTTTCGTGGTTTCCACTCTCTGTTGCCACGATTGGATAGTGGCAAAGCTAGATTAAAGGAAAGCACATGATTCAGAAAAACTGGCAGGAGCTGATCAAGCCTAATAAGGTTGATTTCGTTTCCCAGGGCTCGAAGAACAAGATCACTGTTGTGGCTGAACCGCTTGAACGCGGTTATGGTCTGACATTGGGTAACGCGCTGCGTCGCGTTCTTCTTTCTTCGCTGCGCGGTGCTGCGGTGACTGCTGTTCAGATTGACGGCGTTCTGCATGAATTCTCGTCGATCAACGGCGTGCGTGAAGACGTTACCGATATCGTACTGAATGTTAAAGAAATCGCTATCCGCATGGAAGGCGATGGACCTAAGCGCATGGTTGTCCGCAAGGAAGGACCAGGCGTCGTAACGGCTGGCGATATCCAGACGGTTGGTGATGTTGAAGTCCTTAATCCGGACCACGTCATCTGCACCCTCGATGAGGGCGCTGAAATCCGTATGGAATTCACTGTCAATACGGGCAAGGGCTATGTGCCTGCTGACCGTAACCGCGCTGAAGATGCTCCGATCGGACTTATTCCGGTTGACAGCCTCTATTCACCGGTACGTAAAGTTTCCTACAAAATCGAAAACACCCGTGAGGGACAGGTTCTCGATTATGACAAGCTGATCCTCAATGTTGAGACCAACGGCTCTGTCACTGGTGAAGATGCAGTTGCTTATGCAGCCCGTATTCTTCAGGACCAGCTTGCGATCTTCGTCAACTTTGACGAGCCGCAGAAGGAAGCTCCGCAGGAACAGGTTGCAGAACTCGCATTCAATCCAGCCCTTTTGAAGAAAGTGGATGAACTGGAACTGTCTGTTCGTTCGGCAAACTGCCTGAAGAACGATAACATCGTTTATATCGGCGATCTGATCCAAAAGACAGAAGCCGAAATGCTGCGGACTCCGAATTTCGGCCGCAAGTCGCTGAACGAAATCAAAGAAGTTCTGGCGTCGATGGGACTCCATCTTGGTATGGAAATCCCGACCTGGCCGCCGGAAAATATCGAAGATCTCGCTAAGCGCTACGAAGATCAATATTGAGACCGGTTGCGACCGGAAGATAGATTTTAAAGGAGAAGGCTCATGCGTCACGGAAAGACACTCCGTAAGCTGAACCGGACTGCAAGCCACCGTAAGGCTATGTTTGCTAATATGGCAGCATCGCTGATCGAACACGAGCAGATCGTTACTACATTGCCTAAGGCAAAAGAAATCCGTCCGATTGTTGAGAAGCTTATTACTCTCGGCAAACGCGGTGATCTGCATGCCCGTCGTCAGGCCATTTCGGCTATTCGCGATGTGCAGCTGGTAGCAAAACTGTTTGACGTTCTGGCAACTCGTTATGCTGATCGTCACGGCGGCTACATCCGTATTATGAAGGCAGGCTATCGCTTCGGTGATAATGCTCCTCTGGCAGTTGTCGAGTTCGTAGAACGCGACATCACTGCTAAGGGTGCAGGCGACCGCGCCCGCGTTGAAGCAGAAGCTGCTGAAGCAGAAGCTGCATAATCTGTTTAAAACAGATTGTATAAATTAAGGGGCCTCACGGCCCCTTTTTTATTAGTTAAAATCCTACGTTGTCATGGTCGTGTATGTTGATATATTTTCAGAATTTTTGAGTACTCTTCATTTTATAATAAAATTTAAGACCTTAAAGATTGATCATTTTAAAAATGTTCCTCAAGATTAAAGAACTTAACAAGTGGAGTTCTCTTCGTGACGAATATTCGTTTTTTCTTGCCTTCAGATACTTCCGCTCTGGTGCGTTTGTTTGAAGAAATGCAGAGCTATTATAAGGTACCTTGTCCGACACCGCATGTTATTGAAAGCAAGCTTGCTTCGCTTCCTGTTGGTGTTGAAATTATTGTTGCTGAAGCAGAGAAAATCATTGGGTTTGCTGCATTTTCCTCAATATATCCGGGGCCGAGCCTGACATCCGGTTTGTTTATGAAAGAGTTGTTTGTCACTGCTGAGGCGAGAGGTACGGGTGTTGGCAAAGCATTAGTTTCCGCTGTTGCGAAAATTGCGGTCGAGCAGGGGCATAAAAGGGTGGACTGGACTGCTGATCGCGATAATCCGGCGTTGTTGAGTTTTTACGCAGGATTGGGAGCCTTGGCTCAACAGGAAAAGGTCTTTTATCGCCTTTCTGGTGATGCGTTGTTATCGTTGTCACAAATGTGATTTTATAAAATTATACCGCTGGATAAATAGTGAACTGTTTAAGAGGTTGTTTTGTTACAATAATTTAATTTTATGTTTGTGGATCAGCCTCTTTTCCGTCCTGTTTTGCAGCCTATATTCCTCTTAATCAGTCGGTTTTCGAAAAGTGGGATGAAAATATGAGTTCACATCTGCAGAATGATCCGGCCAATGCGTCGGGGCGTCTTGGCAAAATTTACAAGGCCGGTCTGGCTGTTCTGCTGGCCGGTGTTATTGCGGCGGGTACGATTTCTGTTTTTGCACCTGCTGTCAGCACACCGGCGGTCGCGGAAAAGCAAGTGCCGCAGTCTCACAGTGATATTCAGCTATCCTATGCGCCTTTGGTAAAGTCGACCTCTGGCGCGGTGGTGAATGTCTATGCGGGACGCAAAGTGCAGCAGCGCTCACCTTTTGCCGGTGATCCGTTCTTTGAACAGTTTTTCGGCGGGCAGATGCGCCCGAACAAACCGCGCTTTGAGCAATCGCTCGGTTCCGGCGTGATCGTGGATGGTTCCGGCCTGATCGTCACCAATAATCACGTGATTGACGGTGCGGACGATATTAAGGTCGCACTGGCAGATGGGCGTGAATTTTCGTCCAAGTTATTGCTCAATGATGTGACCACCGATCTGGCGATTTTGAAGATTGATGTCAAAGAACAGCTCCCGACTGTAAAGCTGGCCGATTCCGACAAGGTTGAAGTCGGTGATCTGGTGCTGGCAATCGGTAATCCGTTCGGCGTCGGACAGACTGTTACCAGTGGTATCGTCTCGGCTCAATCACGCACGCAGGTCGGCGTTTCGGACTTTGACTTCTTCATCCAGACCGATGCGGCGATTAATCCGGGTAACTCCGGCGGCGCACTGATTGATATGCAGGGCAATCTGATCGGGATTAATACCGCGATCTATTCGCGTAGCGGCGGCTCTGTCGGTATTGGCTTTGCTATCCCGTCGAATATGGTTTCCGCAGTGGTCAAATCTGCGGAAAGCGGCAGTGACAAATTTGAGCGCCCTTATGTCGGGGCTACATTTCAGGCCATTACACCGGATATTGCTGCCGGACTTGGTTTAAAGCAGCCTTCCGGTGCGTTGATTACTGAGCTTGTTGAAAAAGGCCCGCTGGCAGAAGCCGGTATCACGGTTGGTGAGGTGATTACGGCAATCGATGGCGTGAAAGTCGATAATCCTGATGCATTGGCCTATCGCGTTTCGACCGCAGGGATTGGCAAGACAGTGCAGATGACTGTGTTGAATGACGGCAAATCCCGTGATGTTGCGGTTAAGCTCGCCCAGCCGCCAAAAGAAGTGCCAGCACGCGAGATTACCGGCCGTAATCCATTGGCTGGCGCACTTGTGCAGGACATTACGCCGGAGCTCGCCCGCAAAGCCCGCGTGGCTCCGACAACCCGTGGCGTTATGATTAGCGGTGTGAAAGACAATACACCGGCGCAGGCGATGAATTTGAAAGCCGGTGATATCGTGCGCGGTGTCAATGGCACAGCGATTGGTAATGTAGATGATTTACTGACTGTTCTTTCTGCCGGACGCAATGCATTATGGCGTTTGGATATTGAACGGGATGGTGTAATTTACCGTCAGTTTGTTCGCTGATTTTTATCACACGGTTCCTCTGTAGCCGTTGGTGTATAACTGAAACGGGGAGGCCGGTTTGCGAAAGCAATCCGGCCTGTTGCTATGAGTGATTTATTTTCTTCTGCGTCCGATCCATTGGCTGACCGTAACCGCCCGCTGGCGGATCGTTTGCGCCCGCGCGACTTGCATGAAGTGACAGGGCAGGAGCATCTGACTGGTGAGCAGGGGATTCTCTCGCGTATGATCGCAGCGGGCAGCCTCGGTTCTATGATCTTCTGGGGCCCGCCCGGAACCGGAAAGACCACTATAGCGCGTTTGCTGGCTGGTCATACAGAACTGGCTTTTGAGCAAATCTCGGCGATTTTCTCCGGTGTTGCCGATCTTAAAAGGGTTTTTGAAACTGCAAGGGCGCGGCGAATGTCCGGTCGCCAGACATTGCTGTTTGTTGATGAGATACATCGCTTTAACCGTGCGCAGCAGGATAGTTTTTTGCCGGTGATGGAAGACGGCACAGTCGTTTTGATCGGTGCGACGACTGAGAACCCGTCTTTTGAACTCAATGCCGCTCTGTTGTCACGTGCGCGGGTTTTGACATTCAAACCGCATGATGAGACAAGCATCACCACACTTCTTGCCAGAGCCGAAGAGGTGGAGCAGAAACCATTGCCGCTTGATGCAGATGCCCGTGCCAGTCTGGTGCGCATGGCAGACGGTGATGGCCGTGCGGCGCTCACATTGGCTGAAGAAGTCTGGCGAGCGGCAAGGCCGGAAGAGGTGTTTACCGCTGAGCAATTGCAGGACATCGTTCAGCGTCGTGCGCCGGTCTATGACAAGGGGCAGGACGGGCACTATAATCTGATTTCTGCACTGCATAAGTCTGTGCGCGGCTCTGATCCTGATGCAGCGCTGTATTATCTCAGCCGGATGTTTGATGCGGGAGAAGATCCGCTTTATCTCGGACGCCGCTTAGTGCGCATGGCGGTTGAGGATATCGGTCTTGCTGATCCGCAAGCGCTCGTCGTCTGTAATGCTGCTAAAGATGCCTATGACTATCTTGGCTCACCTGAGGGCGAACTTGCTCTGGCGCAGGCTTGCATCTATCTGGCGACTGCACCAAAATCCAACGGCGTTTATCTGGCTTATAAAGCGGCGAGACACGCTGCCAGAGAAAACGGTTCTCTACTGCCGCCAAAACATATTCTCAATGCTCCAACCAAGCTGATGCGGGATGAGGGCTATAATGATGGCTACCGGTATGATCATGATGAGCCGGACGCATTTTCAGGGCAGAACTATTTCCCTGAGAAAATGGGGCGGCAGCAATATTATAATCCGCCGGAGCGTGGTTTTGAACGGGATATTCGTAAGCGCCTTGATTATTGGGCGAAATTACGGATTGAACGCAATCAAAAATAATTGCTTATATTACAATAAAACCCGGTGGTTAGAGCGGTTTGTGTATGAGTTGAATCATGCACTCCGCTCTAACCCTTTTTTGATCCGCATTTGTACGACGCTAAATAAATATTTAGCTGTAAAATGCTCTCATTTTAAAGTGTTAGAGCGACCTTTGTGTGCCAAGTCTGGCACACGGCGCTCTAGCCGGGTTTTATCATTTTTAGATTCAGGCTGGTTTATGCTGTCACCTTGGACGGGAAGCGCGTGACATTGCTGTTTTCTTCAATGTCATCGGTCAGCTCTGCCTGTTCAGCCATCAGGCCGCCTGCACGCAGCAGGGAAGCAAAGCGACCGCCTTTGGCAGCCAGCTCATTGAAGCTGCCGCTTTCAATGATGTGTCCTTTATCAAGGAACAGCACCAGATCAGCATTGCGCACAGTGGAAAGACGGTGAGCAATAATAAAGGTTGTGCGGTCGGAACTCAGATCGTCGATAGCCTGTTTGACCATGCCTTCGGTTTCTACGTCGAGCGCAGATGTTGCCTCATCCAGCACCAGAATAGGAGCATCTTTAAGGATCGCACGGGCAATCGCCAGACGCTGACGCTCACCACCGGAAAGCTGTGAGCCACGCTCACCGGCAACCGTGTCGTAGCCATCGCTTTTCGCCAGAATGAATTCATGGGCAGCGGCAGCTTTTGCAGCAGCATGCACTTCTTCATTGGTCGCATCATCCGCACCGATACGGATATTATCCTCAATCGAGCGGTTGAACATACCGGCATCCTGAAACACTGTTGCCATAGCTTTGCGCAAAGATGAGCGGCTGACATTGCGGGTGTCGGTGCCATCGATGGAAATTTGACCGGCAACAGGATCATAAACGCGCTGCAACAGATTGATCAGCGTGGTTTTACCGGCACCGGTCGGGCCGACAATAGCCACGGTCTGACCGGCTTTAGCGGTGAAGGAAATATCATAAACGCCCTGACCGGAATTGCGGAATTCATAGGTCACTTTGTCGAAGACAACTTCACCCTGCACATTTTTCAGATCATTTGCAGCTTGCGGCTCTTCATGAAGTGCCACAGCATCTTCCATTGCAAAGAATTCTTCGAGTTTCGCACGGGAAGAGGCGGTCTGGTTAATGAAGTTGCTGATCTGGTCAAGACGACCGATCATCAGCTGGGCAAAGCCGATAAAGGTAATGACTTCACCAACACGGAGCTGGCCTTTCGATACCAGATAGGCACCGATGAGCAGCACGATCACCATGGAAATGGTGGAAGCCATACGGTTCAGACCGCTGGCCAGCGCCCACCAGTTCAGTACCGGACGCTGGGTTTTTTCCAAAGTTGCTGCGTATTCACGCAAGGCAGATGCTTCTGCATTAATACGGTTATAGCTCTGTAAAACGGAAATATTGCTGATTGTATCGCTGATATGCTCAAAAACTTTGTGATGGTGGCGCTCAACAGCGGCCTGACCGTCTTTGGTTTTCTGAATAACCAACTGACCGATCATCATATAGATTGCGCCAAGTACCATCAGTACCAGTGTCAGGCGTGCATCCATGCTCAATGCAGTCGGGATCAGTACAGCCAATGCCACAATGGTGGTCAGATGGTTGCGCATGAATTCCAGCCACAGCGTAAATAGCGTGTCGGTTGCACGGATCAGCGTGTGCAGCGCGTTGGATGTACCACGCTGTTGATGCCATGCCAGCGGCATCGTAATGATGCCCTCATAAGATTTGGTCAGAACGCCAAGGCGGCGCTTATGCGCCAGCCGGTCAGCGCCACGGGCGACCAGCACCACAGCAATAATGTTGAATACGCCAAGACCCGCCCAGAGAGCGAGGGTCGGAATGATCACCGTTTTTTGTGAAATCGCATCAATGACCCGACCAAAAAGGACAGGTTCAAAAATGGTGATCACGCCAAGCGCAATATTCGCCAGCACAATAAGCACTGTCGATGTTCTCTCGGCTGAGAGATATTGCAGGGATCTCCAGTAAATGCGCACTATAGACACGGGCCACTCCGGTATAATGTCTGACCGAATTATATCCGCCAGTCAGATTGCGGTCAGAAAAACAAATGTTTAGCGGCAGCGGGAACATGATCCTGATTGCCTGAAACTGCAATGAAAATTGGTGTCCATAAGTGGCAATTTAAGTGCGAAACTGACCATAAATTACAACCAGTTGTAACCTACTGTGATAGTTTACAGTAACTAGCTGATAAAGCTGAATATTTACTTGTGGTCAGGAAATTTAATGGCGTTTAATAATCGGTGAAAATCCTGTGTTTTTAAGCGTTTGTGGCAATAAACTCCTGCATTGAATCAAAATCGGTGCGCCGGAATTATTACTTGCAGGTATGTCACGCCTTTACAGAAAAGATGTTCTGCACGGTTGTATTGTCATCTAATGTTTCCATTTAGCGACGAAATGCTCTAGGAGCTTATTTCAGATTATACAGGCTGCATGGCTGGCATTGGATTTTGCCGCTGTGATGTGCCCCGAATTTTAGCGGAATTAAATAAATATGGCTGGCGTAGAACTTAAAACTGTAGATGCAGACGAAACAGGCATGCGCCTTGATCGCTGGTTTAAAGTGCATTTTCCGGGGCTGGGCTTCGGGCATTTGCAGAAACTGCTGCGCTCCGGCCAGATCCGCGTGGATGGCGGACGTGTTAAAGCGGATAGCCGCTTACAGGTCGGCCAGTCTGTGCGTATTCCGCCGCTCGGTCTTGACGAAAAAGATGACAATACACCGCTGACCGGTAAAACAATCCGTAATCAGGATGACGGCGATGTTCTCAAGAAAATGCTAATTTTTGAGAATGAGAGAGTCTATGTGTTCAATAAGCCGTCCGGTCTGGCTGTGCAGGGCGGTTCGGGTGTGGTGCGTAGCGTCGATTCGATGCTGGAAGCATGGCGCAATAAACGTGGTGAGAAGCCGCGTCTGGTGCATCGTCTTGACCGTGATACTTCCGGCGTTCTGGTGGTGGCTAAAACCCGTGGTGCCGCACAGGCGCTGACCAAAGCTTTCCGCGAGCGCGATACCAAGAAAACCTATTGGGCTCTGGTTAAAGGCGTGCCGCGCAAGCGTGAGAATAAAATCTCCACATGGGTTGTAAAAGAAAGCACGCCGGATGGCGATCGTATGCGCGTTTGCCAGCATGGTGAGCCGGATTCCGATCATGCAGTGTCTTTCTACCGCGTGCTGGAAACAGCCGGTCAGAACCTGTCTTGGCTGGAACTGGAACCTTATACCGGCCGTACGCATCAGTTGCGTGTTCATACATTGCATATCGGACATCCGATTATCGGTGATCCGAAATATTTTGATGCCGATATCAATTGGGATTTCCCGGGTGGTGTTCAGAACCGTCTGCATCTTCATGCACGTCGTATTCGTATCCCTAATCCGGGTGGCGGCGGTATCATTGATGTTTCGGCACCATTGCCACCACATATGGTGCAGTCGTGGAACCTGCTTGGTTTCGACGCGGATGCAGAACAAGACTAGAGCATAATTCCTTAAACTTGGATCAGTTTAAGGTGAAATTATGCTCTAATTTTAAAGTGTTAGAGCGAGTTTTGTGTGCCAGGTATGGCACGCGGCGCTCTAATAAGACGACGCATTTAAAAAGAGCCGGTGAACCGGCCGGTTTGCGCTTGATACGGGGATAAAATGGGTAAGGTAGCAGGGAACGCAGCGCCGGTAACGGGGCAGGTGACAACAGGTTATGAGCGCCGCACAACCATTGATACTATGGGCGTGGCGCTGATGTTATTCATCTGTGTCAGTTGGGGGATGAATCAGGTTGCCATTAAAATCGGCAATCAGGGCTTCAACCCGATGTATATGGCGGCGGCACGTTCTTTTGTTGGTGGCTTGCTGGTTTTTCTCTGGTGCCAATATCGCGGTATATCTTTATTTCAGCGCGACAAGACGCTGATACCGGGGCTGGCAATCGGCATTTTGTTCGGCCTTGAATTTGTGTTGATTTTCGCCGGACTGGATTTCACCAGTGCAGGGCGATCAACGCTGATGATTAATACCATGCCGTTCTGGGTTGCTATCGGCGCACATTTTCTGCTTGGAGAGCGTATTCGCCCGCTGACCATTGTGGGGATGATTGTTGCATTTGGCGGCGTGGTGCTGGTTCTCTCTGATGAATTATCAATGCCGGGCGAAAACGCGATTTATGGCGATCTTCTTTGCCTCGTGGCGAGTATCTTCTGGGCAGCGACAACACTGGTAATCAAGAAAACCACGCTCAGCGATACAGCACCGGAAAAGACACTGCTTTATCAGCTGGTTATTGCTGCGATTGTGCCGATTGCCTTCGGGCCGCTCATGGGCGATGCGATACGCAATCCGACGATGCTAACTTATGTCGCCTTTATCTTTCAGGCTGCCTTTATCGTCGCCTTTACCTATCCCTTGTGGTTCTGGATGATCCGCCGTTATCCGGCTTCGGCACTGTCAAATTTCGCGCTGCTTATTCCGGCATTCGGCGTTATTATGAGCGGTTTGGTGCTGGGCGAACCGATGAGCTGGAAATTGTTCGCGGCTCTTGGCCTGATCGCAGGCGGATTATTTATTGCCAATTATGCGCAACGCATAGCAGTGCGTAAAGCTGCGCAGCAATTCGATGCGCAAAGTGCCGAACTGGCAAAAACATTGCAGGAAAAAGCGACAACATGAAACTGGTGCTGTTTGATTGTGACGGAACGCTGGTCAATAGCGGCGGCGTTATACACCGTTGTATGGCCGAGACTTTTGCCAATGCGGGTTTGCGTCTTCCGGAACTCAATGAAACACAGGAAATTATCGGACTAACGCTTAATCTGGCTATTTCACAAATCTCCGGCATTCCTATGGGGGCTGAGGTTGAGTATCTGACGGAGCAATATAAGCTGCAATTTCGTAAAATCCGGCTGGAAGCCGATTTTGATGAGCCGCTTTATGACGGTATTGCCGAGTTGATTGATGGTTTGGCACAGCAGGATGATATTTTGCTCGGCCTGGTCACAGGCAAGTCCCGCCGTGGAGTTATCTCCGTGATGGAGCGACATAGTTTCGAGCCGCATTTTCTTGTATCGCGTTGTGCAGATGATTGCCCGTCCAAGCCGCATCCGGCAATGGTGCTGGAATGTTGTCATGAGACGGGTTGCGATGTGTCGCAGACCTTTGTAATCGGTGATACAACTTACGATATGATGATGGCAGGCAGTGCCGGTGCCACAGCAATCGGTGTAAATTGGGGCTACCATAAGCCTGAAAGATTAAGTGAAGCGGGTGCGGCTGCCATATTGCAGCATCCGTCAGATTTGTTGGCTCAGCTTGCCCGCTGATCGCGTGGTGAGATTTTGAGCCGAAGTGTTTAGGAAATTTTATGCGCAATATTCTTGAAGATATCGAACAGGCACGGCTGGATCATGAAGCCATGTTGTCTGATCCTGATCCGGTAATCAGAGCGCAGAAGCAGATGCTGACACCGCTGCCAAAGCGTTTCTATAAAGATGTAACGGTTGGTGCTTATGCAGAGGGCGGCTTCGCAGTGCTTCTTGATGGCAAGCTGGTTAATACACCGTTGCGTAACAAGCTGGTGCTGCCAACTGAAGCGGCAGCGCAGATCGTTGCTGATGAGTTTGCCCGACAGGATACGCATATTGATCCGAAAGATATGCCTGCAACCCGTCTGGTGAATACAGCGATTGACGGTGTGGCTGCTGAAACTCAAGCTGTTCTGGAGGAAATTCTGCGTTTTGCCGGCACAGACCTGCTGTGCTATCGCGCGGAAAGCCCGAAGGAGCTGGTAGAACGTCAGCGTGAAAGTTGGGATCCTATTTTGGACTGGGCGGCAACGCTTGGCGCTAATTTTGAAGTGACAGAAGGGCTGATGCATGTAGCGCAGCCGCGCGAGGCGCTGGCTGCATTTGGTGCGCATTTGCGTATGGTTACAGACCCGATTGCGCTGGCATCGCTGCATGTGATGACGACACTTTGTGGCTCTGCTATTACCGGATTGGCGCTGTTCAAAGGCGCAATTGATGTGGATACGGCTTGGAAAGCTGCCCATGTTGATGAAGACTGGACGATTGAACAATGGGGCGATGATGAGGAAGCGCAGGCTCGCCGCGTCTGGCGCGAAAAGGAAATCCGCGCTGCTGATGTGATTGTAAAAGCACTGTAAATCACGCTTGAAAGCAAGTGAGAAAAAGCCGCTTCAGTATCGCTGATGCGGCTTTTTTGTTGCGTAAAATATAAAACAATCAGCACTTTACGTGAATTGCCTGGCAATTAGATTCACTTGTGATCTGGCAATAAAAAACCCCGCCACTGGCGGGGTTTTTCTTTGCTAAACAAATCAGCAGGAATAGTACATGTCGAATTCGATCGGATGCGGAGCCATTTCAAAGCGCATAACTTCCTGCATTTTCAGCTCAATGAAGCTGTCGATCTGATCGTCGCTGAACACATCGCCAGCTTTGAGAAAGGCGCGGTCTTTGTCGAGGCTCTGGAGTGCTTCACGAAGCGAGCCGCAAACAGTCGGGATTTTTTTCAGTTCTTTTGGCGGCAGATCATAGAGATCTTTATCCATTGCTGCACCCGGATGAATCTTGTTCTTGATGCCGTCCAGACCGGCCATCAGAATGGCAGCAAAGCAATAATATGGGTTTGCTGTCGGATCTGGAAAGCGGACTTCCAGACGTTTTGATTTTGGCGAGTTGCCAAACGGAATACGGCAGGAAGCTGAACGGTTGCGGGCAGAATAGGCCAGCAGAACAGGCGCTTCATAACCCGGAACCAGACGCTTATAAGAGTTGGTTGATGGGTTCGTGAATGCATTCAGTGCTTTGGCATGTTTGATCACGCCGCCGATGAAGAACAGGCAGCTTTCTGACAGACCGGCATATTCATTACCTGCGAAAGTCGGCTTGCCGTCTTTCCAGATCGATACGTGAACATGCATACCCGAACCATTGTCACCGAAAATCGGCTTAGGCATGAAGGTTGCGGTTTTGCCATATGCGTTTGCAGTCTGGTGAACAACATATTTGAAGAGCTGCATCTTGTCGGCATTGGCGACGAGCGTGTCGAACTTCACACCGAGCTCATGCTGAGCTGCGGCAACTTCATGGTGATGCTTTTCAACAGTTACGCCCATTTCGGACAGAACTGTGAGCATTTCCGAGCGCATATCCTGACAGCTATCGATTGGCGGTACAGGGAAATAGCCGCCTTTAACGCGCGGACGGTGGCCCATATTGCCGGTTTCATAATCGGTGTCATCATTTGATGGCAGCTCGTTGGAATCCAGCTTGAAACCTGTGTTGTAAGGATCGTTCTTATATTTCACATCGTCGAAGATGAAGAATTCAGCTTCAGGGCCGATGAAAACAGTGTCGCCGATGCCGAGTGATTTCACATAGGCTTCTGCTTTCTTGGCAGTGCCGCGCGGATCACGGTTGTAGTTTTCACCGGTAACCGGATCAAGGATATCGCAGAGCAGAACCAGTGTGGATGCTGCAAAGAACGGATCCATGTGAGCAGAAGCCGGATCCGGCATCAGAACCATGTCGGATTCATTGATGGCTTTCCAGCCGCCGATGGAGGAGGCGTCGAACATAACGCCGTCAGCAAACATTTCTTCATCAACCATACCCACATCCATAGTGACGTGATGCAGTTTGCCTTTAGGATCGGTAAAGCGCAGGTCAACGAATTTAACGTCGTTGTCAGAGATCAGTTTTAGAATATCGTGAGCAGTCGTCATATGCGTGTTTCCTATTGAACGACGTTAAGCAGTTTGTGTCTGGCCGGAAAACCGGTGAAATTTATAAGATCAGAGCATTTTCAGCTTATTTTCAAATATAGAAAATGCTCTATCTATTTGTTTCTACGCGTATCTTATCCGAAAACCGTTTCAGACTTTTACGCGTACGCTTTAAATGGCGTCAGGACCGGTTTCACCGGTACGGATACGGATGACTTCTTCAATATTGGAGATGAAGATTTTGCCATCGCCGATACGGCCGGTTTGCGCGGCTTTGCGGATGGCTTCAACAGCGGCATCCACAGCGTCATCAGCAAGCACGACTTCGATTTTTACCTTAGGCAAAAAATCAACAACATATTCCGCACCGCGATAGAGTTCGGTATGGCCTTTCTGACGGCCAAAGCCTTTGGCTTCAAGAACAGTGATACCTTGCAGGCCAACGTCCTGAAGCGCTTCTTTGACTTCATCAAGTTTGAACGGCTTAATGATAGCTTCGATTTTTTTCATCAGAATGCTGCCTCCTGAGTTTTTAATCCGGTATTACACACGTGTTGAAGAACTATAAGCATAAATCATGCCAAAGTGTCGATCTGGTGAGAAATAAAGTGAGAATTTTGTATTTTTAGCCGCATTGATCCGGTGTGTTTGATTGCTGCTGCTATTAAGCCATTGATACAATTGAATATGGCTCGTTTTAATAAAATGCGATCAATCCTAAATGTTCAAATATTTGTGTTTTAGATATGCTTATTTTTTAAACATTCATCTGGCGAAGCCGCATATGGTGTGAGATTAAGCGGGCAAGATTTTGTTTCTGATTAATATTTGTTCAAGCTGCCTAAATATTAGGCAGTTGCTTAAAAATTGGCTTGTGAGGGGTAATCATGGAGCTGTTAACACCGGATCAGATGGCACGCGCTGATCAGCTGACAATTGCAGCTGGTACAGACAGTTATGCGCTGATGTGCAAAGCAGGTGAGGCTGTTTACCAGCAAGCCAGCAGCTTTTGGCCGGAAGCTCTGCGGATTGCCGTTCTCTGCGGGCATGGCAATAATGGCGGTGACGGCTATGTTGTTGCGCGTCACTACCGGCAGGGCGGAAAGCATGTTTATTGCTTCAGTGATTTACCTCCGCACGATATTACTGATGCGTGGCAAGCACAGAATGCCTACACAACAGAGGGCGGTGAAATACTGCCTTTGTCGGCATTCGATACAAAACAGTTTGATCTGGTGATTGATGCTTTTTACGGTGCCGGACTGTCGCGCAATATTACGGGTGAAATTGCGGACTGTATTAATCAGCTCAATCAATCTGGTACGCCGGTTTGTGCAGTCGATTTGCCCAGCGGTATTTCAGGTGACAGCGGGCAAGTGATGGGTACGGCCGTTAAAGCCGGACTGACAGTCAGTTTTTTTCGCAAAAAGCCCGGCCATTTGTTGCAGCCGGGACGGGAGCATTGCGGTTGGATCAGCCTTTATAATATCGGTATTGAGCCTTCGGTGCTGGAAAAAATACAGCCGCAATTGTTTGAGAATAATCTTGAATTGTGGGAAAAGCTGCTGCCTTGGGCTGATGTAAACAGCCATAAATTCAGTCGCGGGCATGTAGCAGTATTTTCAGGTGGGCTGACAGCAACAGGTGCTGCGCGTTTGAGTGCCGCGGCGGCTGCGCGAACCGGTGCGGGGCTGGTGACTGTTATTGCGCCTGATGAAGCGCTGCCTGTGCATGCTGCGCAACTGACGAGTGTCATGTTGAGACCTTTGCAGGACGATGCGGCTGTAGTGGAGTTTTTTACGCAGCGTAAAGTGCGGGCAGCCGTTCTTGGCCCTGCATTCGGCGATTTACAACGCGCGTCAGAGCTTACATTGACAATGTTGCAAAGCGACGATCTTGGTGCGCTGGTGCTGGATGCGGACGGATTGACTGCATTTAAAGATCAGCCGCAGGGATTATTTGATGCTGCAAAAGCGGCAAAACCTGCACTGATAGTAACGCCGCATGAGGGCGAGTTTCAGCGGTTGTTTGGTTCTGTAGTGAATATGCAGGCCGATAAAGTTACCCGTGCGAGACAGGCATCTTCTCTCAGTAATGCTGTGGTGATTTACAAGGGCGCAGATACAGTGATTGCCGCACCGGATGGCCGTGCTGCGATTAACACTAATGGCAATGCATTACTGGCGACGGCCGGTTCCGGTGATGTGCTGACGGGTATTATTGCCAGCCTGTCAGCGCAGGGGATGTCAGCTTTTGAAGCGGCTTGCGCTGCTGTGTGGATCCATGCGGAAACAGCCAATTATTATGCAGAAGTCGCACCAAAGGGCATGATTGCAGAGGATATGCCTGCATTGATACCGCAAATATGGGCTCGTTTAGCTGAATAATAAAAACGCCGCGTAAAGTATTACGCGGCGTTTTTTATGATCATTTTGCGCTGCTTTTTATTCAGCAGCCAGTGTTTTTCCGTCCGGACGGCGTTCCAGCAGTTCTTTGAGGAAATGGCCGGTATAAGAGCGCGGTTCGGCCACAATATCTTCCGGCCGACCAACCGCAACGATTTCACCGCCACCATCACCGCCTTCCGGTCCCAGATCGAGCACCCAGTCAGCGGTTTTGATGACTTCGAGATTGTGCTCAATCACGGCAACCGTATTACCCTGATCGACCAGTTCATGCAGCACTTCCAGAAGTTTGGCAACGTCATGGAAATGCAGGCCGGTTGTCGGCTCATCAAGAATATACAATGTCTTGCCGGTTGCGCGACGGGACAGTTCTTTAGCAAGCTTAACACGCTGGGCTTCACCACCGGAGAGGGTGGTCGCCTGCTGGCCGATCTTAATATAGCCGAGGCCGACACGGTGCAGGGTTTCCATCTTGTCACGGATACTCGGCACCGCAGAGAAGAACTCTACGCCTTCTTCAACCGTCATATCAAGAACATCGGCGATGCTTTTGCCTTTAAACAGAACTTCCAGTGTTTCACGATTATAGCGTTTGCCGTTACAGACATCGCAAGTCACGTAAACATCGGGCAGAAAGTGCATTTCAATCTTGATAACACCGTCACCCTGACAGGCTTCACAGCGTCCGCCTTTGACGTTGAATGAGAAACGGCCAGGCTGATAGCCACGTGTCTTGGCTTCCGGCAGACCGGCAAACCAGTCGCGGATTGGGGTGAAAGCACCGGTATAGGTTGCTGGGTTGGAACGCGGTGTGCGGCCGATTGGTGACTGATCAATATCAATCACCTTGTCGAGCAGTTCCAGACCTTCAATCCGGTCATGTTCGGCCGGATGTTCGCGGGAGCCCATGATTTTGCGTGAGGCAGCTTTATACAGGGTTTCAATCAGGAAGGTGGACTTACCGCCACCGGATACTCCGGTTACAGCTGTGAAAGTGCCGAGCGGAATTTCACCTGTTACGTTTTTAAGATTATTGGCACGGGCACCAACAACTTTAATACGCTTGGATTTGGTGATCTTGCGGCGTTCTGCGGGAACCATAACCTGCAATGCGCCGGACAGATATTTGCCGGTGATCGAATTTGGATTGTTTATCACTTCGGACGGCGTGCCCTTAGCAATAATCTGACCACCATGAACACCTGCAGCCGGACCAATATCAACGACATAGTCGGCAGTGAGAATAGCATCTTCATCATGCTCAACCACAATCACGGTATTGCCGAGATCACGTAGATGACGCAGTGTGTCGAGCAGACGGGCATTGTCGCGCTGATGCAAGCCAATGGATGGCTCATCAAGCACATAGAGAACGCCGGTGAGACCGGAGCCGATCTGCGAGGCCAGACGAATACGCTGGCTTTCACCACCAGACAGGGTGCCGGAATTACGCGACAGTGACAGATAATCCAGTCCGACATCGTTGAGGAAGCGCAGGCGTTCACGGATTTCTTTCAGAATACGAGCAGCAATTTCGTTCTGCTTGTCATTGAATTGCTGGTCGATGGTGCTGAACCACTGGTCAGCATTGCGGATCGACATTTCTGTCAGCTGGCCGATATGCATCTTGCCGACTTTAACCGCCAATGCTTCCGGTTTCAGACGATAGCCTGCGCAAGCCGGACAAGGCGTGGCCGACATATAGCGCTCAATCTCTTCACGCGACCAGTTGGAGTCCGTCTCCTTCCAACGGCGTTGCAAATTAGGAATAACACCTTCAAACGTCTTAGTGGTTTCGTAAGAACGTGAGCTGTCCTTATAGACAAAGGTAATTTCTTTACCCTTGGTGCCATGAAGCACAGCTTTTTTGGCATCTTCACTCAAATCCTGCCACTTATCTGTCAGTTTGAAACCAAAGGCTTTGCCCAGCGCTTCCAAAGTCTGATTATAATAAGGCGATGAGGATTTTGCCCAAGGCGCGATTGCCCCGTCTTTCATGCGCAGAGTTTCATCCGGCACAATCAAATTTGGGTCAATTGCCTGCTGTGAGCCAAGACCATCGCAGGTCGGGCAGGCACCAAACGGGTTGTTGAAGGAGAACAGGCGCGGCTCGATCTCGGCAATGGTAAAGCCGGAGACAGGACAAGCGAACTTCTCCGAGAACAACACGCGCTCATGGGTCTCATTCTTTGATTTATTGACGCTGTCTGCTGCGGTTGCTTCCGGTGGCAGCGGCTTGTCTGCGAATTCAGCAATGGCCAGACCTTCAGCCAGTTGCAGACAGGTTTCCAGACTGTCTGCCAGACGTGAAGCGAGATCAGGGCGCACCACAACGCGGTCGACCACCACATCAATATCGTGCTTGTATTTCTTGTCCAGTACCGGTGCATCGGCGATTTCATAGAATTCGCCGTCAATCTTGACGCGCTGGAAGCCTTTTTTCTGCAACTCAGCCAGTTCTTTACGGTATTCACCCTTACGGCCGCGCACAATTGGCGCCATAATAAAGAGGCGGGTGCCTTCTTCAAAGGTCATAACGCGGTCAACCATCTGGCTGACTGTCTGGCTCTCGATCGGCAGGCCGGTTGCAGGGGAATAAGGAATACCGACACGCGCATAGAGCAGGCGCAGATAATCGTAAATCTCGGTGACAGTACCGACCGTTGAGCGCGGATTGCGGCTGGTGGTTTTCTGCTCAATGGAAATAGCAGGAGACAGACCATCAATCTGGTCGACATCCGGCTTTTGCATCATCTCCAAAAACTGGCGCGCATAAGCTGAGAGACTTTCGACATAACGACGCTGACCTTCCGCATAGATCGTATCGAAAGCGAGCGACGATTTACCCGAGCCGGATAGACCGGTCATGACGATCAGCTTGTCACGAGGCAGATCGATGTCAATATTTTTCAGATTATGTTCGCGGGCGCCGCGAATGGAGATAAATTTTTGATCGCTCATCAGCATTGTGCCTGCGTTGGATGCATAACAATTGGCCGGTTAAATCAGACAAGCAGGGGTTACGCTGTCTGCAGCCGAAACTCAGACATTTATATAGGTGCGCTCTGCTTAAACTCAATATTGGCCGGATTTACATAAGAATGATCCTGCACTGACCTGTAAGAGGACTCATGCAGACCATTCTTTGCTTTGATGTGATTTATAGAACAAAATATGAACCTAAGTCCAGTCAGATTCTGAAACTGAGGTGAGGGAACTGGTATTTCTAATCTAAGCTCATCAAATAATGATGTAATATAATGTGAAAAGCTGTGAGTTGACGGTCAGGCTTACGGGGAGCACACTGAAACTGTCTTCAGCTCCAGCGGAGGAAAGGGGCTACCAGTCCCGAATTGCTGAAGACGGGCAGAAGCCCAGACAGGAAACTATTCTGTTCTGCGCGCAAACAGGAGGAATATAAGGATGAGTCCACCTGACCATGCATGACGATATTTTATCGTCGAAAATTAATGTTTTTTCTGAGACTACCGGATTTCTAAAAGAGCTATCTGAAAAATAGTTTGAATAGAATGGTCAATGACGGAATTTACCTGTCTGAATGCTTCGGCAACAGATGACGCAGTTTCGGATTTGCTGAAAGTGGTACGGTTCTGAAAATTATGGCTGAATGCCATATCTGCGGTTCGGAACCTGACTGTCACAAATGAAAGTTGAAGTGTGGTTTTACTGAAAGAGCAACAATTTATCTCTACTGCAAATAAACTGCTTTCATGGCAGATGTTTGAAAACTTGTCGGCGAATGACTACCGGCATAATGGGATGAACCCCAATCAAAAGCCCTGCGCGCCAAAATAAGTGAGCGGCAGGGCATTTTTGTATTTTTTATTCTAATTGTTTCCGCGCGCATGAACTGCCGCTCTACTTATCTCTCCCCAACATAGCGATGATGACATAAACCTGCGGGCAGCGGCGGGATGAAAGCAATTGCGCGGATAAATTTGCGGTGCTTATATGCTCTAGAGCGCCGTGTGCCATACTTGGCACACAAAGGTCGCTCTAACACTTTAAAATTAGAGCATAATTTTTCCTTAAAAGGAATTATGCTCTAGGCGGTATCGGGGAGCATGACGACATACCGCCACGGAGGGTTCTCAAAAATCAGGACAAAGACGCTGTTTTTGTCTGTAACAGTTTCGTGCTGAGGTGGCTCCTGCCTTGGCTGAAATCGTTGGATTGCAGAATATGGAAATTATTAATGACAAGCACATCGCATAAACCGCGCGCACGCGATCTCGGTATTCCGTTTACAGGCACAACAGGCCCGAATAACGCCATTACCGATGTTGAAGGCGTGACCGTCGGTTATTCGACGATTATCGAGGGCGAGGGCAAGCTTGAAACCGGCAAAGGGCCTGCGCGCACCGGTGTCACGGCTATTCTGCCGCGCGGAAAGACATTTAATCCGGTTTTTGCCGGCTGGACATCTTTCAACGGTAATGGCGAGATGACCGGTACGACATGGATTGAGGAGAGCGGTTTTCTCGAAGGGCCGATAGCGATCACCAATACGCATAGTGTGGGTGTGGTGCGAGATTCCGTGGTGTCTTGGTTGATTGATAATAATCTGACAGGGCCGCATTTCAAGGACTTGTACTGGCTGCTGCCGGTGGTTGCTGAAACATGGGACGGTATCCTCAACGATATCAACGGCATGCATGTGAAGAAAGAGCATGTCTATGCCGCGCTGGATAGTGCAACGGGTGGCAAAATTGCTGAAGGTAATGTCGGCGGCGGCACCGGCATGAATCTGTTTCATTTTAAAGGTGGTACCGGCACTTCATCGCGCAAGCTGAGTGAAGATGAAGGCGATTATACTGTTGGTGTGCTGGTACAGGGCAATTTCGGCAGACGGCAGGATCTGATGATTGCCGGTGTGCCGGTTGGTGAGGAAATCACCGAGCTGATGCAGGATACATCCTGGACACGTGAAGAGAGCGGCTCGATTATCGTTGTCGTGGCAACGGATGCGCCGCTGTTGCCGCATCAACTCAAGCGGTTGACTCGCCGTGTCTCCGTCGGTCTTGGCCGTGTCGGTGGTTTTGGTGCCAATGGCAGCGGAGATATTTTCATTGCCTTCTCAACGGCCAATCCTGATGCCTATAGCCGAGAAACAAACAGCCAGTTGGAGATGGTCTCCAATCATAAAATGGATCCGCTTATTCATGCCACAGCCTTGGCTACGGAAGAAGCGATTATCAATGCGATGATTGCTGCGGAAACAATGAAAGGGCGGGATGATAATATCTCTTACGCACTTCCACATGACCGGCTTGTTGAAGTGATGAAAAAATATAACAGGCTCAGGAAATAACGATTTATAATTGAAGAGGCGGCTGAAAAGCCGCTTCTTTGTTGCGATCAGGGACGGTTCGCTTTATTCGATGCTATCGAGCGCCGTGTGCCAGACTTGGCACACAAAGGTCGCTCGAGCACTTAAAAATTAAAGTACAATTCCTTAAACTGATCCTAGTTTAAGGAATTGTACTTTAACAGCAGTTTTTGCAGCAGAGATATCTATGAATATTCACGACACCACGCTGAATGGCGGCACAACCTCAACCGTGCAGGATAAAGCAGAACAATCCGCGCCGGTTTCTGGTATCAGTCAGGAACTGGATGATTATGCATCCATGAGTGATGAGGATATGGGCGGCGATGGTTGTCATCCGCTGTTCCGCAATGTGCCGTCCTCGGTGGGCTTCAACAAGCTGCGTAAGCGTTTGCTGCGCCAGACCCGTCAGGCGATGGATGATTTCGCCATGGTGCGTCCGGGCGATCGTTGGTTGGTTGCGCTTTCTGGCGGCAAGGATTCCTATGGCCTCTTGGCTCTGCTGCTTGATCTGAAATGGCGTGGTTTGCTGCCGGCCGATCTGATTGCCTGCAATCTCGATCAGGGACAGCCGAATTTTCCGAAACATATTTTGCCGGATTATCTGACCAAAAATCAGATACCACACCGTATTGAATATCAAGATACCTATTCGATCGTGACGGATAAGGTGCCGGAAACTCAAACCTATTGTGCGCTTTGTTCGCGTTTGCGCCGTGGTAATCTCTACCGCGTTGCGCGTGAAGAGGGGTGCTCGGCGCTGGTGCTTGGTCATCACCGCGAAGATATTCTCGAAACCTTTTTCATGAATTTCTTTCATGGTGGTCGTCTGGCTTCAATGCCGCCGAAACTGCTCAATGATGAGGGCGATTTGCTGGTCTTGCGCCCATTAGCCTATGCAGCGGAAGATGATCTGGCAAAACTCGCCACAGCGATGGAATTCCCGATCATCCCTTGCGATCTCTGCGGCAGTCAGGACGGCTTGCAGCGCAATATGATGAAGGCCATGCTGACCGATATTGAAAAGCGTATGCCAGGTCGTAAAGATACGATGATCCGCGCGCTGGCCAATGTGCGACCGAGCCATTTGCTGGATCGTAAGATTTTTGACTTTGCGTCACTGGTAGCACCGGAACACATATCTCCCTCAGAAGAATAACGGAAGCAGACTATGTTTGATCATCACGAGATTAACTGGCTGGCTGATTTGCTCAGTTCGACCGCTGATACTGAAATTCTGCCGCGTTTTCGCCGGTTGGACAGCAGTGATATTCGCCAGAAAACCTCGGCTGCTGATCTGGTCACTGAGGCTGATATCAATTCGGAAAAGGTTATCGCGGCTGCTCTACGCGAGCGTTTTGCCGGTGCGATGATTGTGGGTGAGGAAGCATGCAGTGATAATCCGGTTTTGCTGGATGGATTGAGCACGGCTGATCTGGCATTTACCATTGATCCGGTGGATGGCACGTTTAATTTCGCATCGGGTGTGCCGCTGTTTGGTGTCATGCTTTCCGTGAATATCAAAGGTGAGACCGTTGCCGGTATCATCTATGACCCGATGGGGCGTGACTGGCTGATCGGCGTTAAAGGCGCCGGCAGTTATGTCCGCCGTGCCGATGGCAGTGAACATAAAGTGCGTGTTGCTGATGCTCCGCCATTGAACCAGATGACTGGTTGCGTGTCATGGCAATATTTGCCGGAGCCGGATCGCACGCTGGTTGCCGGTAATCAGGCGAAATTTCTCTCGCATCTCGGCTATCGCTGTGCAGCGCATGAATATCGTGTGATTGCTACCGGTTTTGCGCATTTCGCGGTTTATAACAAGCTGATGCCTTGGGATCATCTGCCTGGCAATCTGATCCATCAGGAGGCCGGTGGCTATACCGCACGGCTCGACGGCAGTGCCTATAAGCCGGGTCATGTGGATGGTGGTTTGATTGTCGCGCCGGATGCAGATAGCTGGAAGGCGATCAAGCAGGCGCTGTGGCAGAAGTAACTGTTATCATTTATAAAAAAAAGTGGCCGCTAGAGCATTTCCAGTTTAAATTAAACCATTGGAAATGCTCTATCAATTTGCTGTTACGCGCATCTTATCCGAAAACCGGTTTCCACTTTTCGGGATGCGCTTTAAGCGGGCGTTTTTATTCGTATCATTTCTCAATCACATGCTGTGGTGACGGAGAAACCGCACGGAACAATTGTCCCTTTTCCGCGATCAGTACAAAAATCATCGCAATGGCACCGACGATGAAATAGCCGAGAGCCATCGGAACTGTTGTGCCGTTGAAGGACTGGCCTATCAGCATGCCAATAGCAGCACCGGTTAGTGATTGTACGAAGCCCAGCACCGACGAGGCGGTTCCTGCAACTTGACCGAGCGGTTCCATGGCCAAGGCATTGAAGTTACCGCCGATTGAGCCGAAGCAGAACATGATCAAGGCGAAGATCACGATATAAATCGGAAACGGCACCGGACCATCAAGAAATGCCGATAACAAAAACAGCAACAGGCTGAGGCTGATAAATGTAATCAGCAGCGTTTGCGAAATACGTCGCATCCCGTAGCGGCCAACCATGCGCGAGTTGAGGAAGGCCGACAGCGCCATGAAAGCTGCAACAGCGGCAAATGCCAGCGGAAAGCCACGGCCCAGATCATAAATGCCGACATAAATCTGCTGGGCTGAGTTGATGAAGCCGAACAGCGAGCCGAGCATGAAAGATGCAGCCAGCGTGTAGCAGAATGCCACACGATTGCCGATCACAATGCCAAAACCGCTGATAACAGACTTGGCTGTGAACGGGCGACGGTTTTCCGGTGCAAGTGTTTCCGGCATACGGGCGTAAGCCCAAAAGCCGATTGCACAGGCAAAAAAGGCCATGAAGCCGAAGATCATATGCCATTCGGAGAAGAACAGAATGACTTCACCGGTTGCTGGTGCAATTACTGGCACAATCATAAAGACCATCATTGCCAGCGACATAATTTCAGCCATAGCGCGGCCGGAATAGCGGTCGCGGACAATAGAGACTGTCATGACGCGGGTTGCCGCGGCACCGATACCTTGCAGGAAGCGCAAGGCCAGCAGCATATTGAATTCAGGCACCCAGACGCAGGCCAGCGAAGTGACGATATAGATACCAATACCGATCAGCAGCGGTTTTTTACGACCAAAACGATCACTGATCGGGCCATAAAATAGCTGCGAGATAGCAAAACCGAACAGATAGACTGTAACGACATATTGGTGATGGTTTGGTGTGAGAACACCAAGAGATGAGCCGATTTCTGACAGAGCAGGCAGCATGACATCAATGGCCAGAGCATTGATCGCCATCAGCGCTGCGATGAGGGCAATAAATTCTACCTTGGATAGTTTAAATCCGTCAGTAGCTTGTTTGCCGGATGCAGATGCTACACCTGCGGGGAATTCACTTTTCATTTGTTATCATGCCTTATCCGGCCAGAAATAATGCCGGAAAAATATATTTGCGGATCAGCACCAGCAGCTTGATGATGGCAATATCTGTACTGATATTGTCTTGGCCGGAGACTGAAGCGATACTCCGCAAACAGCCGAAACCGGTTTATTACGGAGCAGAAATATTCTGAACAGCGACAGGCAAAAACAGCCCGTTATCAGCTGAACTCTGGAGGTGGCGAAAGCCGTGCAACCTCAAAAATGGTTGCAGGGGCGTTCGCAATTTTGTTGCCTGAAACATCAGGGAAGCATTCAATCGCAGCATTAAGACGCACCCGTTTAAAGGCGGTGCTGCAGTTAAATACTGTTTGAAAATGTTTAATCCGGATAAACTGTTCGCTGTATCCGTGGGTTGTAAAACCCGGATTTTCTGCGAAGCAGTCATATAAACCGGTATATTCCAACATATAGGGATTTACGCAGAGCGCAATCTGGCCGGAATGATAAATTCTATTTAATAGTTTAAATGAAAAAAACGGCAGAAATTCTGCCGTTTTTTGATATCACGTTTTTGTGTAGTCCGAAGTTTAAATCAGGCAGCTTTGGTAGCAATGCCTTTTTCGGTCAACAGAGCCTGCAATTCACCGGCCTGAAACATTTCACGAATAATGTCACAACCGCCAATGAACTCACCCTTAACGTAAAGCTGAGGAATGGTTGGCCAGTTGGAATATTCTTTAATGCCCTGACGCATTTCGTCAGAAGCCAGAACATTGATGCCTTTGTAATCAACGCCGATATAGTCCAGAACCTGAACAACCTGACCGGAGAAACCGCATTGCGGGAAATCCGGTGTGCCTTTCAGGAAAAGTACAACATCGTTATTTTTGACTTCATTATCGATAAGCGCATTGATGCCGCTCATGGAAGGATCCTTTCATTACCGGCGGGACAAATTCCGCCGGTTTAGACTTGAAGTAAACTTGTCTTAGATTTTACTGCTTTATGAGCGAAACGGAAGCGATTTTCCATAACGCGAAGCAGTTTTCTTATTCCGGTGCGCGGGTCTGCAGAGCGAGTGCGTGCAAAACGCCGCCCATATTGCCGCCGAGCGCGTCATAAACCATCTGATGCTGCTGAACGCGGGTCTTACCGCGAAAGGCTTCCGCTACGACTTCGGCAGCGTAATGATCACCGTCTCCGGCAAGGTCGCGGATGCTGACAACAGCGCCGGGAATGCCTGCCTTGATCATGTCTTCAATATCACCAGGTGCCATAGCCATATTAAAATCCTCCGAGAGCATTTTTTCTGATCAGAGCGTATCGCGGTCAATGTTTTCTACCGCGCCCGCTCTGTTTTTGTTTGAGCGCGTATCTTGTCCAAAATGGTTTTACCGTTTGGGGATACGTATTTAAATTGGAGCCTGCGTCTCGGTGTTTCAAGACGCAGGCTTCGTTATTAACCGTTATTAAAATCTAGTATCAGATTTCGCCGTTCATATAGTCAGGGAACCATGATTCATAGGCCTGATGCAACTGTTCAACAGATACAGGCTTTGCCGAACCAAGAATAACAGATTTACCGCCGGTACGGCCGATCAAAGGTGTTGAAATACCGGCTTTTTCTGCACGGCTCTGTACCTGCGACAGATTGCCTTCGGTCACAGTCAGCACATAGCGTCCCTGATCTTCACCGAAGAAAGTGAGAACTGGATTATGTGCCGCTGGTTCATTGATGGTTGCGCCGATTTCGCCTTTGATGGCCATTTCAGCAACAGCCTGTGCCAGACCGCCCGATGAGCAATCGTGAACAGCTGTCACCAGACCATCTTCAATCAGGCTGCGAACGAAGTCACCGGTCGCTTTTTCATGCGCGAGATCAACATGCGGAGCAGGGCCGTCGATGCGGTTGTGAACGTCACGCATATAGGCGGACTGGGCAATATGTGTGCCCCAGCCTTCCGGTGCGCCAGCAAGCAGAATGGCTTCGCCTTCACCCGCAAAACGGATGCGTGCCATTTTCGACCAGTCTTTGATCAGGCCAACGCCGCCGATGGTCGGTGTCGGCAGAATGCCCTGACCATTGGTTTCGTTGTAGAGCGAGACGTTACCGGAAACGATCGGGAATTCCAGCACGCGGCAGGCTTCGCCGATACCTTTGATTGCATGAACCAGCTGGCTCATGATTTCAGGGCGCTCAGGATTACCGAAATTGAGGTTGTCGGTTGAAGCAAGTGGTGTTGCGCCGGTTGCTGTTAGGTTGCGCCAGCATTCGGCAACAGCCTGCTTGCCGCCTTCAAACGGATCTGCTTCCACATAACGCGGTGTTACGTCGGAGGAGAAAGCCAGAGCTTTGGTTTCATGACCTTCAACGCGGATCACACCGGCATCGCCACCTGGCAATTGCAGGGAATTGCCCTGAATCAGCGTGTCATATTGTTCATAAACCCAGCGGCGGGATGAACCATTGGCAGAGTTGAGTAGCTTGATCAGGCTGTCTGCAATATCGGCTGAAGGTACATCATCGGCAGCAAGCGCTTTTGGCGCAACAGCCGGTGTCCACGGACGATCATATTCCGGAGCCTCATCACCGAGTTCTTTAATCGGCAGATCGGCAACCTGTTCGCCCTGATGGAAGACGCGGAAACGCAGATCATCGGTGGTTTTACCAACGATTGCAAAATCCAGACCCCACTTTTTGAAGATCGCCTGTGCTTCTGCTTCCTGTTCCGGACGCAGCACCATCAGCATGCGTTCCTGGCTTTCCGAGAGCATCATTTCATAGGCAGACATCTGCTCTTCGCGCACCGGTACGGTGTCGAGATTCAGCTCAATGCCGAGATCGCCTTTGGCGCCCATTTCAACGGCGGAGCAGGTGAGACCGGCAGCGCCCATATCCTGAATGGCGATAACTGCACCGGAAGCCATCAGCTCAAGGCAGGCTTCAAGCAAACACTTTTCGGTAAAAGGATCACCAACCTGAACGGTCGGGCGCTTTTCATCTATCGATTCATCAAACTCAGCCGATGCCATGGTCGCGCCGCCAACGCCGTCACGACCGGTTTTTGCACCGAGATAAACGACCGGCAGACCAACGCCTTCCGCTTTGGAATAGAAAATCGCATCGGATTTTGCGAGACCGGCTGCAAAAGCATTGACGAGGATATTGCCGTTGTAACGGGCGTCGAATTCTACTTCACCACCAACAGTTGGTACGCCGAATGCATTGCCGTAACCGCCAACGCCGGAAACAACACCGGAAACGAGGTGACGGGTCTTAGGGTGTTCAGGCGCACCAAAGCGCAGCGCATTCATCGCTGCAACAGGGCGGGCACCCATGGTGAACACGTCACGCAGGATGCCGCCAACGCCGGTCGCCGCGCCCTGATAAGGCTCGATGTAAGACGGGTGGTTGTGGCTTTCCATTTTGAAAACAACGCAATCGCCGTCGTCAATATCAACAACACCGGCATTTTCACCCGGGCCCTGAATAACGCGCGGGCCGGTTGTCGGCAACGTGCGCAGCCATTTCTTGGAGGATTTATACGAGCAATGCTCGTTCCACATAGCTGAGAAAATACCCAGCTCCGTAAAGCTTGGCTCACGACCAATCAGGTCAAGAATGCGCTGGTATTCATCGGGTTTGAGGCCGTGCGCGGCAATCAGTTCCGGTGTGATCGGGTAATCATTACGGATTGACTTTTTGCTGTCCATATCGGTGTCGCTGTCTTCTTTGATCTGGGAGCCTGAGCTCGGATATGTGATTGGTGTGATACTTATTAAACTTTTAGCAGCTTCGCTGGCTTTGTTTTATTAGCAGCTTCGCTGGCCGGACGCCCAGCGCGCTGTATCGCGCTCGATGCGCTCCGCAAGCGGGCTTTGCATTAACGGGCCGAAACGTTCCATGCGCCCCGGATTACCTTCTGCCTGTACAACCAGCAAAGGCCGGTCATTCGGGTTCTTTGCAGGGACTACGAGAATACGCGGGCGGCCGGTATAGGAAACCAGTTCCGGCGCAAGGGTATATTGGCGAAACTGAGGGTCGCCGGATTTAAACCAGCATTGCCTTGCACCAAGCGCCACGCGCTCCATGGTTGCCAAGGCTGTATGACTAACATTACCTGTTGCCGGAGGCGGTGGTTTTTTAGACGCGAGACATCCGCTGAGAGCAACTGCGGACAAAGCCATTACAATACCATGCGCCAATTTCATTAAAAACTAAGCTCCGCAGAGGAATGATATGAGAACTATAAGTGGGCAGAGCCTGAACATGATGATGAGGCTCTGCCGATTTGTTTGATTAGCTTGCAGCTTTTGCTATCGCTTTTCTGGCATCGTGCATTTCACCCAGCACAGATGCGATTTCAGGAATGCCCTGTGCATTGGTCTGATAGCCTTCAATCTTTGGGAAATCTTCCAAGATGGCTTCAAAACCAGGGAAACGACGCAGGCTTTCCAGCAGATAACGGGTAGGTGCCAGCCATGCATCCGCCAGTGTAACATCTTCGCCAAGGGCGTAAGGGCCGGAAGAAATACGATCTTCAATGGTTTTCAGCGCATGACGCACATGATTGAAGATTTTGGTGGTTTTTTCCCCCGGAAACGGATTGGCAGGGCCAGCCAGCAAGACCGGAATGATCGACGGCAGAACATCCAGATCGAGCAGGCGCATAATAATGCGAATCTGTGCGCGGTCTTTCGGATCGGCAGGCAGCATCGGCTTTTCAGGAAAGCGTTCTTCCAGATATTCAGCAATAACGGAGGCTTCGAACAGGGTCTCACCCGAGCCGGTAATCAGAACCGGAATACGGCGCATCGGTGAGATTTCCCGAAACTCTTCCGGTAGCGGTGGTCCGGCAGGTGCATCAACCAGTTTTAAGGGCAGATTTTTGACCTCAGCAATAATGCGGATAAAGGCGCAGTAAGGTGATAAAGGCTTGTTATAGAGCTTCATAGTACTTCCTCCCGTTATGCTGTTGTCATGTTATGCAGAAAATGCCCGCGCAGCATCCTAGCTTCAAGCGGGCAATTTCATTTTTACGAAGCAAGGCGCTCCAGAGCAGATGCGAACAATGCACGCCCGTCAGTACCGCCATGCGCCTGTTCGATCAGGTTTTCCGGATGCGGCATCATGCCAAGAATATTGCCCTGAGCATTGGTAATACCTGCAATGTCATTGACTGAACCGTTCGGATTGGTGCCTTCCGCATAACGGAACACAACCTGACCATTGTCTTCAATCGATTTCAGCACATCGCTTTCAGCAAAATAATTGCCGTCATGATGGGCAACAGGGCTGCGGATGATCTGACCCTGTTCATAGCCACGTGTGAACGCTGTCTGGTTGTTGGCAACTTCCAGCTTCACTTCACGGCAGACAAATTTCAGCGATGTGTTGCGCATCAGCGCACCCGGTAGCAAGCCTGCTTCAAGCAGAATCTGGAAGCCGTTACAGACACCGATCACGCGCACACCGGCTTCAGCCTTTTTACGCAATGCCTGCATCACCGGCATACGGGCAGCAATCGCGCCGCAGCGCAGATAGTCGCCATAGGAGAAACCGCCGGGAATGACGATCAGGTCAACATCAGGAATTTCGGTATCGGTCTGCCACACGGTCTGCGGAGCTTTACCGCCGATTTTGGTCAGCGCGGCGATCATGTCGCGGTCGCGGTTCAGACCCGGAAGAAGGATAACTGCTGATTTCATAATGCAGATTACTCTCTTTAAATCCAATGCAGTTTCAGACGAGTCAGAGCGAAAATGCAATCAGTTTTGCAACTGATTATTCGCTTATGCCTTAGCTGCTTCAATGACTCTTTGAAATATGACGCTGAACTGCGCCAAAATAAAGAGATCAGGCGATATCGAAGCTGTAATCTTCAATTACCGTATTGGCGAGAAGCTTTTCGCACATGGCTTTCAGCTCGGTTTCAGCCTGTGCTTTATCTGCGGTCTCAAGAACAACATCAAAAACCTTGCCCTGACGGACAGAGTTGACGCCATCAAAGCCGAGGCTGCCGAGAGCGCCGACAATAGCTTTACCCTGAGGGTCAAGAACGCCGTTTTTCAGTGTGACGGTGACGCGTGCCTTAATCACTTTGTTATCCTGTATTTTAAAAGAGGAGATGCGCAGTATCCGGTTGAGATACTGCCTGAAACACACAGCCCGGAAAGCGGCAAACTTCCCGGGCTGAAATTGACTTATTTAACCAGTGTCGGGCCGGAAGGGCGCGGCGGCTCGTTCTCGTTCATAATGCCGAGACGGCGTGCCACTTCCTGATAGGCTTCAACAAGACCACCCATATCGCGGCGGAAACGGTCTTTGTCCATTTTCTCATTGGTCGCGACATCCCAGAGGCGGGCTGAGTCCGGCGAAATTTCATCGGCCAGAACCACACGCATCATGTCACCTTCGAACAGACGGCCGCACTCGATTTTGAAATCGACCAGCTGAATGCCGACGCCGAGGAACAGACCGGTGAGGAAGTCGTTGATACGAATGGCAAGCGCCATAATATCATCGAGTTCCGCAGGGCTGGCCCAGCCAAAGGCAGTGATGTGCTCTTCAGAGACCATCGGGTCATCAAGCGCATCGGCTTTGTAGTAGAATTCAATGATTGAACGCGGCAGAACGGTGCCTTCTTCAATCCCCAGACGCTTGGCAAGCGAGCCGGCTGCAACATTGCGCACGACGACTTCAAGCGGAATGATCTCGACTTCTTTAATCAACTGCTCGCGCATGTTAACGCGGCGGATGAAGTGGGTCGGAATGCCGATCTTGTTCAACTGTGTAAAGATGTATTCGGAGATGCGGTTGTTCAGCACTCCTTTGCCATCGATCACTTCATGCTTCTTAGCATTGAAAGCGGTGGCGTCATCTTTGAAAAACTGAATGAGAGTGCCTGGCTCCGGTCCTTCGTAAAGGATCTTGGCCTTGCCTTCGTAAATACGGCGGCGTCGATTCATGGGGTTTAGGAACCTCTGGGGTTTGCTGAGACCGTTTTGAGACGTCCCGTCTCATCCCGATGTTTCAGGAAGCGGCCACTGCAGCCGCAATGTCTGCGTTCCCTAGCGCAAATGAGACGTTTAAACAATCATCCTTTATGCCGCGATGATGTTTTTCAGCGATTGTTTTATGCTTTTTCTGTGTGTGGCCTCTGGTTGTGCCATTGTGTCAACCCTATATGCCTAATGCAACGATACACTTTGGTGTGATTTTGTGGCCTGAGAAGATTTGAAACAGCAGTCACCATCGGCCAAAACAACGGATATATGAGGGACCTATGAGCGGAATGGACGAACGTCGTAATACTTTCGAGAATAAATTTGCCCATGACGAAGATTTGCGTTTTCGTGCCATTGCACGACGCAATAAGCTGCTCGGTCTCTGGGCTGCAGAAAAACTCGGTAAAACCGGCGAAGATGCACAGGCCTATGCGATGGAAGTTGTGCGTGCGGATTTTGAAGAAGTCGGCGATGAAGATGTTATCCGTAAAGTTGCCGGTGATCTCAGCGCAGCATCCGTGAATGTCAGTGATGCTGAATTGCGCGCACAATTGCTGGATCTGCTGGAAGAAGCTGCCAAACAAATCAGCGCTGAATAATCAGCCTTTATAGAATCTATGAGAAGCCGTCCGGAACATTCCGGGCGGCTTTTTTATTAGGCATTGAACAGGAAGGCATGGACGTTGTTTTTATTGCGCTTTAAGATCGGGTTTCGGGAATATTCTGAAATATAAGACACATACAGGTGCATTCATGACAACATCACTTTCTCTGGCTGAGCGTTTACGCTCCGGCGAAACCATCCGCTCTGCATGGAGTACAATCTCTGATCCGCTCTTGCTGGAAAGCATCAGCGCTCTGGGCTTTGATGCCATCACGCTGGATATGCAGCATGGCTCGCACACAGAGCAGGGGATTTGTCAGGGGATTGGCGCTGTAAAAGCTTCTGGTAAGCCAGTGGTTGTGCGCATTCCGGTCGGCCGCTTCGATACTGCCAGCCGTGCTTTGGATTTTGGCGCTCATGCCGTGATCGCGCCGATGATTAACTCGACGGATGAGGCTAAGGCCTTTGCTGCATCAATGAAATATCCGCCACTTGGCGAGCGTTCATGGGGCCCGTTGCGCAGTGGAGCCGGCTATGGGCAACCTGGTTCTCATGACTATTTGCAGGCGGCCAATCAGCAGACATTGAGCTTTGCGATGATTGAGACCCGTGCAGCCTATGAGGCGCTGGATGCGATTCTGGCTGTTGACGGTATTGATGGTGTATTTGTCGGACCTGCAGATTTCTCAATTGCCTGGAGTAATGGTTTTGAAGCCAATCCATACTCTGAAGATATTGTGGAGCCGCTGACAAAAATTTCTCAAAGGGCAGCAGCGCATAATAAGCTGGCTGGCATTTATGCCCCTGATAGCGCTTTTGCTAAACGATATCACGCCTTGGGTTATCGTTTTATAACGCTGGCTTCAGATCGCGGTTATCTGGCAGCGGGTGCAGCAGCCATGCTGAAAGCGTGGGACGAGTGACAATATAATAAAAAGCCGTTCAGAGTATGAACGGCTTTTTTGTTTCAGAGTTTGGATAGAAACTGTGTGAAGACCATAGTGCCTTCCGGCCAAGGGCCATGTCCTGATTCCGCATTGATATGACCGGCTTCACCGGCATCAATCAGTAGCGAACCCCAGGCCGCTGCAATATCTTCCGCCGCCTCATATTTCGAAAACGGATCATTGCGGCTGGCAATTGTAATTGCCGGAAACGGCAGACGCTCGCGCGGATAGGGGCCGAAGGTCATCAGATGTTTCGGGCGGATTGTTTCATCCAGTACATCCGGCGGCGCAACAAAGAAGCCGCCGACAACCTTGTCTTTAATATGCGGAAGTGCATGCAGAGCTGTCGGCACGCCTAACGAGTGCGCGACCAGCACGACCGGCTTGGTGGCTTCCTCAACATGCTTGATGAGCGAGGCAACCCAGTCGTCGCGGACAGGCTTTGACCATTCGGCTTGCTGCACACGACGGGCTGTGGAGAGCTTATTCTCCCAGCGTGTCTGCCAGTGATCAGGACCGGAATTGGTGTAGCCGGGAATGATGAGGATATCTGCGTCTTTAACTTTCATATGCCTGATTTACTCTGCCTGAAGCGTTTATTCAATATTGGTTCTGCGCGACTGGCCGATGCGGAGCGCGCAATTTCTGTTGTCTTTCATATTATTATTCTGAAGTCAGATTTAAAGAGCAAATTGAGACTGTTTCTTCTGAGTAGACAGTTTCGTGTTTAATCCGGCCATTGTATCTTAAAATATGAACAGCGTGTTTGCCGCTCCGAGGATTGCAACTTATCAACCTACAAGCGATGTATAGATTATGTGAAAGTAACCGCTACCCTGTTATTGCTGGCAAGACTATGCGGCTACAGGAATAGGAATGAGAATATGAGCAAATTACCGTTTGCAGTCACACGTCCTGCCTATGTTGAACGCGTTGGCCTGAAATCGCGCGATGCTGAAACGCTTGCGCACTATTATGAAGAAATTGTCGGCTTGCGCGAAATGGCACGCCGCGGCTCTTCGATTGTTCTTGGGGCCGGTGGTCGTGAATTGCTGGAAATTGAACAATCTTCGGCATTGAAACAGGACGATCCGCGTAGTGCAGGTCTGTTTCATACCGCATTTTTGTTGCCGCAACGTGCTGATCTGGCGCGCTGGATCAGACGTGCGATTGACAAGCAATTGCCGGTTGCCGGTGCTTCTGACCATGCGGTGAGCGAGGCCGTTTATCTTACCGACCCTGATGGCAACGGTATTGAGATTTATACCGACCGCGCACCGGAAACATGGCTATGGAACGGCGATCAGGTGCATATGGTCACCGATGCAATGGATGTGAACGGTCTTTTGCAAGAGCTGAACAATGCGCCGTCTGAATGGACAAAAGCACCGGAAGGCACTGTTGTTGGTCACGTGCATCTGCGTGTCGGGCAAATCCAGCCTGCGGATGACTGGTGGCATGATGAACTGGCTTTCGATACGGTCGCAAAATACGGCTCAAAAGCTGTGTTTCTATCATCCGGCGGCTATCATCACCACATTGCCAATAATATCTGGCAGAGCGCTGGTGCCGGAAAACGTGATCTCGATCGCAGCGGTCTGTCTTTTGTCCAGATCAATGATACGCGGGACGTAAAAACTCGTGTTGTTGATGATCCGTGGGGGAATGAGATCCGCATCAATAAAATCTGAGTATCTGATCTAAAAGTCGCCCGACTTGGCTGCAAATGGCAATTTTCTGTGCTTCGGTACTCACGTACTATCAGTACGCTCCGTTCCGATGCTCGCAAATCACCATTTTCGCTGGCGTCTGCCGCTTTTTGATACAGATACAAATGCTCTGGAATGTAAAAGCCCCGCCTGAATTTTCAGGCGGGGCTTTTTTATTGCTTGAATATAAGCTGGATTACTTAAAAACGCGGTTGAAAATCGTATCAATGTGCTTGGTATGATAAGCGAGATCAAATTTCTCGCGGATCTGCTCTTCGGAGAGTGCTGCGCGAACTTCCGCATCAGCAAGCAGTTCTTCAAGGAAGTCTTTACCTTGTTCCCAGACTTTCATCGCATTGCGCTGTACCAGACGGTATGAATCTTCACGGGATACGCCTGCCTGAGTGAGCGCCAGCAGTACACGCTGCGAATGTACCAGACCACGGAACTTGTTCAGGTTGTTCATCATGTTTTCAGGATAAACAAGCAGCTTCTCGATTACGCCGGTCAGACGGGCGAGGGCGAAGTCGAGCGTGATCGTCGCATCAGGGCCGATCATGCGCTCAACGGAGGAGTGCGAAATATCGCGCTCATGCCACAGAGCCACGTTTTCCATTGCAGGCAGCGCCATCGAGCGAACCATGCGGGCAAGACCGGTAAGGTTTTCTGTCAGCACCGGATTGCGCTTATGCGGCATTGCAGAAGAACCCTTCTGACCCGGTGAGAAATATTCTTCTGCTTCCAGCACTTCTGTGCGCTGCAAATGACGAATTTCAACCGACAGGCGCTCAACAGAGGATGCGATAACCGCCAGAACCGAGAAATACATGGCATGACGATCACGCGGGATAACCTGCGTGGAAACCGGCTCGGCTTTCATGCCGAGCGACTTGGCAACATGTTCTTCAACGCGCGGGTCGATATTGGCGAATGTGCCAACCGCACCGGAGATTGCGCAGGTCGCGATTTCTTCACGTGCTGCAACCAGACGGGCGCGGCAGCGTTCAAATTCTGCATAGGCCAGTGCCATTTTAACGCCGAAAGTGATCGGTTCAGCGTGGATACCATGGCTGCGGCCGATGGTGATGGTATCTTTATGCTCGTAAGCACGGGTTTTCAGCGCTGCCAGCAGCTTGTCGAGATCAGCGAGCAGCAGGTCACTTGCACGCATCAGCTGCACGTTGAAGCAAGTGTCGAGAACGTCCGACGAAGTCATACCCTGATGGATGAAACGGCTGTCAGGACCAACAAATTCAGCAAGATGGGTGAGGAATGCGATCACGTCATGTTTGGTGACAGCTTCGATCTCATCAATACGGGCAACATCAAACTTGGCCGCGCCGCCTTTTTCCCAGATGGTTTTTGCGGATTCTTTCGGGATAACGCCGATTTCAGCCAGCGCATCGCAGGCATGAGCTTCAATCTCAAACCAGATGCGGAATTTGGTTTCCGGCGACCAGATGGCAACCATTTCAGGGCGGGAATAGCGCGGGATCATGTGCGTTTCCTAAAGTAACTAGATGGGAGAACCGGTGAACCGGTCGTTTTAAAAATTTCAGGCGGATATTTGGTTTATTTACGTATTTTTACGGAAAACCGGTTCCCACTTTTCCTATAATACTCGCCCGCCTGTTAATCAAAATCTTATGCGCGGCCTTGTTCGGCAGCTTTGCGGATTGCCTCGACATTCGTGCGGTAACCTTCAAGATTACCGGCTTTATAAATGGAGGAACCGGCCACCAGAGAATTGGCACCGGCTTTTGCAGCAGCACCGGCATTTTCTGCGGTAACACCACCGTCAATCTGCAAATCAATCGGGCGGTTGCCGATGAGCGCATTGAGCTGCGTAATCTTCGGCAGCATGGAGGTGATGAATTTCTGACCGCCGAAGCCCGGATTAACTGTCATTGCCAGAATGAGATCAACATCATCAATCACATTTTCAAGCACAGAGGCAGGGGTGCCCGGATTGATCGCTACACCGGCTTTTTTGCCGAGGTTGCGGATTGCTTGCAGCGAGCGGTGCAGGTGAGGGCCAGCCTCGGCATGAATTGTGATGATGTCCGAACCGGCTTTGGCAAAGGCTTCCAGATAAGGATCACAAGGGGCAATCATCAAATGCGTGTCGAACACTGCATCTGTGTGCGGGCGGATTGCCTTTACCACATCCGGACCAAAGGTGATATTTGGAACAAAGTGACCATCCATCACGTCGATATGAATCCAGTCTGCACCAGCTGTCACAACATCTTTGATTTCCTGACCGAGCTTGGAAAAGTCAGAAGCGAGAATAGAAGGTGCAATGATAATCGGGCGGGACATGAGGAGATCCTTGTTTCTAAGCCTTGAGCGAGGTTCTGTTCCGTTTGCAGGCGGTTAGCATGCTATGCGTGTCCATACAAGTTTATGTGAGGTCGCATATAGCTAAAGTTGCGGTTAGCCCCAGCGTTTGTGGAACCACATCCATTGACCGGGATATTCGCGTACCCAGCCCTCAACCGTATCATTGAGCAACTGAGCTGTGGCGGCAATATCAACCTGACCGCTTTCATCACGCGGCAGTTCCATGCGTTCCGACAATTCCAGCCGGTAGCGACCGCCGGGCAAACGGATACAGCGTGCCGGATAAACATCACAATCATACTGACGTGCCAGCTTTGCCAAAAGCGGATTGGTTTTAACAGGCTGATTAAAGAATGTGCTTGGAACGCCGCGGGCAAATTTCTGGTCAACCAGCATGCCAACATTGTCATTCTGACCGAGTACCGCTGCCAGCGACCATGCCGCACCGGCTTTGGACGGCACCAGATGTCCCATATTGGTGCGGCGTGCTTTCAGCACTTTGCGGGCGACAAACGGATTGTTCGGCGGACGGAAGAGGGCGGTAACATTGAGGCCGAAAGTTGCAGCGCAAATAGGCAGTAGTTCAAAATTACCGGTATGCGCGGTGAAGAAAATATGCGGCTTCTTCTCATCGAGCAGACGGCGGAAGATTTCTTCGCCCTCAACTTCAATCAGGCCTTTTTCTTTCGCGTCCGGATCAAAATCAAAGATTGCATCGAGAAAGACATATTCAGCCAGCAAGCGCGCCATGCTGTCCCACATTTCCAGCGCGATTTCTTCAATCTCCTGAGGCGATTTCTCAGGATAGGCATTGGCGAGATTGCGTGTTGCCACTTTATGACGTGACGACAACGGGCCGATTTTGCGTGCAACCCACGCAGAAAAACGAATGGCGGCTTTGGCTGGCAGCAAACGTAAGAATGCCAGCAGAAGAAAGACTGCCTGCGCCCATAGCCAGTAATTGGCAATTTTCAATTTTTGCCAATATTTGAACGCAAGGAGTTTCAGCTTGAACATAAAGTGCCTTAAGTCTGGATAAATTTACAGCGTCCTGTGTTTTCGAGCCTATTCCGAAAACACAGGACGCTGTCATAAATACGCGTTAAAAACGCAGGATCAATCAATCGTCAGAATGATTTTGCCGAAGACGTCACGGCTTTCCATACGCTTCAAAACACTGTCGATCTGGTCAAAGCCAACCACAGTATCAATTACTGGAGAGACAACGCCCTGCGCCATTTTCTGCATAGCATCGGCCATGTTTTCCATGCGGCAACCAAACGAGCCAAACAATTTGAGCTGCTGCTGGAACAGCATCATCAGGTTCATGCTGGTGGAAACACCGGAGGTGGAGCCGCAAGTTACCAGACGGCCACCGCGCTTGAGCGACAGCATCGAACCAGCCCATGTATCGGCACCAACATGCTCGAACACCACGTCGACGCCTTTTTTCTTGGTGAGCTTACGCATCACGCCTTCAAAGCGGTCTTCACGGTAGTTGATAACGTGATCTGCACCAAGTGCTTTGGCTTTTTCGATTTTATCATCAGAGCCGACAGTGGTGTAAACGGTGCAACCCATTTTCTTAGCAAGCTGAATAGCAGCAGTACCAATGCCTGAACCACCGGCCTGAATCAGGATGCTTTCACCCGGCTGCAGCTTGGCATTGTCGAACAGCATATGTTCAACCGTGCCGAAAGTGACAGGAGCAACAGCCGCACCAATAGCATCAACACCCGGAGGTGCTGCGACCAGCAAACGGGCTGGCAGGTTCACGGCTTCACAGGCAAAACCATCAAGATGGAAACCATGCACACCTGAAACATGTTCGCAAAGATTGTCGCGGCCTTCGCGGCAGGCTTTACACAGGCCACAGGTGCGTGCGCCGTAGATCGACACCAGCTGCCCCGGAAGCACATTGGATACGCCTTCACCGATGGCGGTGACAACGCCGGATGCTTCCGCACCGATGACCAGAGGCATTTTACGCTTGGCAAAAGCCATGCCGCGCCAGCCCCATACGTCGATATGGTTGAGGGCAACCGCTTTAATATTGACGGTAACTTCACCAAAGCCCGGCTTTTCAGGAGCCGGAATATCGGTGATTTCCAAACGGCGGTCATCTAGGAGCTGTAAAGCGCGCATATTGTGATCTTATCCTTATTATTTTGAGTGCCTGATCGGAGTTGCGCGCTTAAAGCGGCGCTGCAACCACGAGGCTGGCATTCTGACCGCCAAAGCCGAACGAGTTCGACAGAATGGCGGTAACATTAGCATCCCGTTTTACATTAGGCACCACGTCAAGCGGAATAGCCGGATCAGGATTGTCGTAATTGACGGTCGGCGGCAAGGTGCCTGTCTGAATGGTCAGCAGCGAGAACACGGCTTCAATCGCACCGGCAGCAGTCAGTGTATGACCGATCATCGATTTGTTGGAAGAGACCGGAATTGAGCTGATGCGTTCACCGAAGACGGAGGACAGAGTGTGATACTCCATCTTGTCATTTTCTGGTGTCGATGTGCCATGCGCGTTGACATAGCTGATATCGTCAATGGTCAGACCGGCATCATCCAGTGCTGCACGCACAGTTGCGATAGCCGGTGAAGCATCAGGGCTGGAGCGGGTGCGGTGGAAATCATCCGCTTTTTCACCGCAGCCTTTGAGAATGCCGAGGATTTTTGCACCACGAGCAATTGCGCTTTCCAGCGATTCCATCACCAGTGCGCCGGAACCTTCAGCCATGGTGAAACCATCGCGATCCTTGCTGAATGGCTTGGAAGCCTTATGCGGCTGATCATTCTGGGTGGACAGAGCCGAGAGCAGCGAGAAGCGGATCAGGGCTTCAGCCGATACGGAACCGTCAGTGCCGATAGCCAGAACGCGATCGCTTTCGCCACGGCGAATGGCTTCAACGCCGGACTGAATAGCCGTAGCACCCGAAGCACAAGCGGTGGACATAGTCACCGGCAGGCCGCGTGTGCCGAAAATATCGGCCAGACGCTCGGCAATATAGCCGAACTGTGTAGTGTTAAATTCGTCCATACGCGGATTGGCACGGCAAGCTTCCAGCAGCAACTGATAGCTTGGCTCACCTTGATTTTTCACCAGAGCATCCAGTGCAAAGCGGCTTTTCCAGTCCAGTTCAACCGGCGGTGCTGCCAGAAACAGCGGGCCACCGAAGTCAGTGACCGACAGGCCGGATTGGGCAATGGCTTCTTCACCGGCGAGACGTGCCAGTTTTTCAGACAGAGCAGATGCGCCGATTGTGCTTTCCGGCAGGAAATCCACAGTACCAGCGATGCGGGTTTTGAGATTCTCAGTTGGGAAACGATTGATTTCGTGAATACCGGACTGACCGCCGGTCAGGGCGTTCCAGTTATCTTCTTTGCCGGTTCCCAGCGGGGAAACAACACCGGCGCCGGTAATGGCAACGAGAGGGCGGCCGAGATGATCGGTAAATTTGGACATGATGAACTCCGATCAGGCTTTAACAATAATAGCTGCACCCTCGGAGCGGGTGGCTCCGACAGTGAGTGCTGTGGCGCGATCCAGCGCACCGCTGCGTGCTGCTTCATCACCGGATAGCGGCGCAAAAGCTTCGCCTTTCCAGACACTGAGCGCGGCAAGAGCAAGAGCCAGCGGGAACTGGGCTTCGCGCATATGCCCGAACAGGCCGGATACGCCACGATAGCTGGCACCTTTAGCGCTCAAAGCGGCTTTTTCTGCGGCTGTCGGTTGATGAGCGCCGGATGCGCCTGTAACAACAAAGCTGTTATCTTCAATCAGCGCGGAAACAGCAGCGGTAAGGTCTTCCTTGGCGCGACGAATTTGGCCACTGGAGATAGATGCGATTTCACCATAGGCGCGAGCGCCACGGGCTTTGGCATGTTCGGCTTCTTCGAGAACGAGGAAGATGCCGCCGGAACCGGTGATCATGCCGCCGCCCTGGGAGCCTTCACGCGCCCAGACCGGAGCCCAGCCGTCGGACTTCAGGAAGCCGCCAAGCTCGTGGCCGAGCAGCATGTCGAAATGTTCAGCATTATAAGAACCGCCAACGAGCGCATGCGTGCTCTGGCCGGTGCGGATGCGGGCTGCTGCGGTTTCCACAGCGGAAATGCCTGAGCCTTCTTCGCCCATGAATGTGCGCGATGATCCGGTAACTTTATGAACAATTGAAATATTACCGGCAAGAAGGTTGGAAAGCTGAGCCAGAAACAGCGTCGGGCGCAGTTCTGTGGAGAGCTTTTCGTTGAGCATCATGCCTGGACTATTATTGCCACGGCCTGCATCGAGAATTTGTGTGTCGACGCTGATATCGCGTTCGCCGCCACCGGCGCTCACAATCATATCCATCGTCGAGCAAAGCGCTTCATTTTCTTCAATACCGGCATCTTGCAGGGCAAGACCTGCCGCATAGGTGCCGAGACGCTGCCATGTTTCCATCTGGCGCTGGTCTGAGCGTTTTGGGATCTGCTGTGACCAGTCAACTTCGCTTAAGGGATGAACTGTGTAAGGAGCGAAATTCTCTGTATCGAGCTTCGGTTGCACATCCTTCGAGGTGAGGGCAGACCAATGGGCATCCACACCTTCACCCAGAGAGGTGATGAGGCCGATGCCGGTGATGAGAACTTTTTTGCTGTGCATGAGCTGCTCGCTTGATTTCCGGTCGTTACTTACCCGAAGGCAGGATCTGACAGTGGACTGATATCCAAAGGGGCAATCGCCCCAAATGACTGTTTAACCCAAATAGCTATTTAACAATGACAAAAGCCGCATCAAGCGGCGATCAATGTTTTGTGATTGATTATCACATTTAGTAGTCCGTCGTGTTTAAGAAAACACGAGGTTACATGCCACTGCCTGTAAAAAGACGCGCAGCATGGCTTTTTATCCACACTGCGCGTCAATTTAACTTAAATTAAGCCTGCTTGGCAGCGACGAGTTCGTCGATTTTGGCGCAGAGATTCTTCAGAACGAAGTAAGCTTCAGTATCGGCTTTGCCTTCGTTAACTTCCTGAGTCCACTGTTCCAGAGGAATTTTGATGCCGAAAGCTTTATCAATCGCGAAAACGATATCGAGGAAATCGAGGCTATCAATGCCCAGATCATCGATTGTGTGGCTTTCTGGCGTAATGGAAGCGCGGTCAATTTCGCTGGTTTCAGCAATAATATCAGCTACTTTGTCAAATGTTGAGGACAATTTGATAATCCTTGTATCAGGCCCGAACCAGCAGGCATCGTTGTTTAATCAGGGCGTGTCTAGCGTTTTTCGCTCAAAAGGGAAAGATATATTCCCCCTCTGAGTAAGACCCTGAGAATATGAAGCTCACCGGCTTATACTATTTTGCCACAGCAAAAGCTAAATACGATGAGCGATCTTTGCACAGAACCATTCCTGACCTGACATATGAGGCAGGAAAAACGCTGCTTTTAAAAACTACACTCGTCCGGTCTGAAAACTGTTTCAGATGCTCCGGTTGATTTTTCATATTGCGCAAATTTATGAAGAAATCAGTAAGAGTTTGGTAATGCGTAAAACAAATAATCAGAGCGGTTTCAACGATTCAATTATAACTGACATAACTGGAACCGCTCACTATTTATACATCACTGTGGGAATCACAGATGATGTATAGCGCAGATTTCATGCGGCATTACAGATAAGTATGGTGAAATATGGGTCTCGCGGCTACAATTACAATCATCTTCAGCATCATTATGCTTGGCTACATATTTGCACGCTTGAAGATTTTAAGCGATGCGACCGGCGATGGTCTTGCTGATTTTGTTTTTGTGGTATCCACGCCGCTGCTGTTATTCCGCACAATGATGACTGCCGACTTCAGTATGGGAAGCCCGTGGGAACTATGGCTGGTCTATTTTACCGGCGTGATCGTGGCATGGACAGCCGCGCATTGCGGCATAAGGTGGATGTTCGGCCGCGACCGGCGCGCAGGCGTTGTGGCTGGTGTGACCGGAGCTTTCTCTAATCTGGTCTTTCTCGGTATGCCGCTTATGCTCGGTGTTTACGGGCAAGAGGGGCTTGTTATCATCTCGCTGATTATCTCGGTTCATATGCCCTTGATGATGGCTGCATCGCTGATGCTCAATGAATGGGCGTTGCGCAAAGATGGTGTTATCAGCGGCGAGACCGGCAAGTTAGATACGATCATCAAATTTTTCACGACCTTGCTACGTAATCCGCTGGTGATTGGTATTCTTAGCGGCTGGCTGGTGCGCCTTTCAGGCTTTTCGATTCCGCAATTGCCGATGCAGTTGATTTCGATGCTGGCCGATGTTTCGGGGCCTCTGGCTCTGTTCGCTATGGGAATGGGGCTGAAGAAATTCGGCATTTCCGGCAATGTCATGGCTGCTGGCGTGAATGCATCTTTCAAACTGCTGCTGATGCCTGCCGTGGTTTTTGCGGCTGCGTGGTTTGTTGGTCTGCCGCCTTTAACTGCTAAGGTTGCGATTACCGCTGCGGCGCTGCCGTCCGGCGTCAATTCCTATCTGATTGCCACACGATTCGGCGTCGGGCAGGGGCTGTCTTCAACCTCGATGGTGCTGGCAACGGCGGCCTCTGCTCTGACACTGGCAATGTGGATTGCTCTGGCGCAGGCCGTCTGGGGTTGAGGCGGTTGTTGTAGCGCTATAATTCCACGCTTTCCCTTGACTTTAGGCCAGTGTCATCCCTTGAATGGAACGGGAAAACAAGCATGTAAATATGAGGAAATTTGCATGTATTGTCTTGAGGAGAGAGAGTATGACGGCAAATACCAGCCGGTTTATCAAACAGGCTAATCTGATTGGCGGTCAGTGGGTTGCTGCAGACAGTGGTGCCACAATTGATGTGATTAATCCGGCAACCGGCAAGGTGCTGGGAACTGTTCCGAAATCCGGTAAAGCAGAGACTGTGCGCGCGATTGAAGCTGCTGCACAGGCGTTTAAAACATGGCGCAAAACCACAGCCAATGAACGCGCGCAGAAAATGCGCAAATTGCATGATCTGATCCTGACCAATCTGGATGCGCTGGCTGAAATTCTGACCATGGAGCAGGGGAAATCGCTGACCGAGGCCAAAGGCGAGGTGGCAAGTTCTGCTGCCTATATTCTTTGGTATGCGGAAGAAGCACGGCGCGTTTATGGCGATGTGGTGCCGTCCCCTTGGGCAGACCGGCGCATTATGGTGACGAAAGAGCCGGTGGGTGTTGTCGCTGCGATTACGCCGTGGAACTTTCCGTCATCCATGCTGGCGCGTAAAATCGGCCCTGCTTTGGCATCGGGGTGTACGGTTGTGGTCAAACCGGCAACGCAAACACCATATTCCGGTCTTGTCTGGGGTGTGTTGTGTGAAGAGGTGGGCATCCCTGCCGGTGTCGTCAATATTCTCACCGGCTCGGCCAGTGAAATCGGTGGTGAGCTGACCCGTAATCCGCAAATTGCCAAACTGACTTTCACTGGTTCAACAGCGGTGGGCAAGCTTTTAATGAAGCAGACGGCAGGCACAGTCAAAAAGGTTTCGATGGAACTGGGTGGCAATGCGCCTTTCATTGTTTTTGATGATGCTGATCTGGATCGTGCCGTGGCGGGAGCGATTGCTGCAAAATTCCGCAATTCCGGCCAAACCTGTGTTTGTACCAACCGGTTTTTTGTCCAATCCAAGATTTATGCCCGCTTTATTGAGAAATTCACGGCAGCCGTGGAGCAGCTTAAAATCGGCAACGGGCTGGAAGACGGTACACAGCAAGGCCCGCTGATTGATATGAACGCAGTTGAGAAGATTGAAGAATTTATCGCTGATGCCGTGAAAAAAGGCGGACGTGTTGTAACCGGAGGTCAGCGGCATGCGCTGGGCGGTACTTATTTTGAACCGACTGTGATTGCCGATGCCAAACCGCGAATGCGCTTCACCAAAGAAGAGATTTTTGGCCCCGTTGCACCGGTCTATAAATTTAAATCCGAAGAAGATGTGATTGAGCAGGCCAATAATACGGAATATGGTCTCGCTTGTTATTTCTATACGCAGGATCTCGGCCGTGCTTTCCGTGTGATGGAAGGCTTGAAATATGGTCTGGTCGGCGTCAATGAGGGGCTGATTTCAACTGTGGAAGCACCGTTCGGCGGTTTGAAAGAATCGGGGCTTGGTAAAGAAGGCGGGCATCAGGGAATCGAGGATTATCTTGATACCAAATATGTCTGCATCGGCGGTCTGGGGCTGTAAATCCGGCAAAATCACAATCATGCGGATGGCACATCATATTGCGTGCCATTCGTTTTATGCCTGAAAGTTTTGGCAGCTATGGAAATTCTGATTGCCTGTCCTATGTTGCAATCGTGCCTACCGGCTTGATTTGAAAATTGTTCAGTTGTGTTTGTTTTTAAAGATTTTTTCTAAAAGCCGGTTCGATGTTTTTTCTAATTTTTGGGGTATATAGGCGTTTTTTGGCGTTTTGTCATAATAGGTGCGGACTATAGGTTTATAGAGCCCGCATCATCAGGCCTCTTATGATAAAGCATTGCGGCTTACGTCTGACATGCCGGTTCGTGAACCTGTGAAAAGGGATTTTTATGCGTTACGGAATTTATTTTACACCATCCGCTCATGATCCGCTGTTGCGCGTAGCCGCCAACTGGCTTGGACGCAATGCGTTTAACGGTATGGTCGTCCGCACGCCGGTCATTGGTTCTGTTAGTCCTGAAGAAGTGAGCGCGCTGACAGAAGAGCCGCGCCGTTATGGTTTTCATGCGACACTGAAAGCACCGTTCCGTCTGCATGAGGATTACGAAGAGCATCACCTGCTTGCTTGTCTGATGCATTTTGCTTCGGCCTATCAGGCGGTGCAGTTGCCGCGTCTTAAAGTGTCACAGATCGGACCGTTCTTTGCGCTGGTGCCTGCAGAGCCTTGTGACGAGCTGCAACAGTTGGCCAATGATGTGGTTGTGCATTTCGAGCGCTTCCGTGCGCCGCTGAATGAGCAGGAAATGGCCAAGCGCAAGCCGGAAAAAATGGATGCAATTCATCGTGCCAATCTCGACCAGTGGGGCTATCCTTATGTGTTCGAGCAGTTCCGCTTTCATATGACACTCACCGGCGCGGTGCCGGAAGAAAAGCAGGCGCATGTGCGCACTGTGCTGGAAGAATTTTTTGCACCGGTGCTGAGCGATCCTGTCAAAATCACCAATCTGGCTCTGTTTACCGAAGCAGAATCAGGTGTACCATTCGAAGTCCATTCTCTGCATCCCTTAACGGGCAAGCCCGTTGGTCACTCCTTAACAGACAAGACTGTAGGGCAGACTTCGGCAGGCAAACCTGTTACAGCTCAGAACATGAATTCAGTTGAAAAGCAGGCGGTAAAACTCGCCGCTGAGTAAGCATTTAATTTGTAAGAGAAAATATGTCCGCTTCCGATAAGACTATGCCTGCTGAAACAATCCTGACCAATGCACGGATTGTCCTTCCTGATGAAATCATCACCGGTACGGTTGTGATGCGCGAGGGAAAAATTGCTGCGATTGATAATACAATCACGGCCTCTGGCAAGGATATGGAAGGTGACTATCTGATACCGGGGCTGGTGGAGCTACATACCGACCATCTGGAAGGTCATTATGCACCCCGCCCGAAAGTACGCTGGAACCCGCTGGCGGCTATTCAGGCGCATGATGCGCAGATTGCCGCCTCGGGAATCACCACTGTGTTTGATGCTTTGCGCGTCGGGCATGACGGTGAGTGTGAAGTTGTTATTGATGACATGTTGCTGCTGGCCGATGCCTTGCAGGCCGCGCAAAGCCAAGGTCGTTTGCGCTCGGAACATTATCTGCATCTGCGCTGCGAAGTGTCGTCCAATGATTGTATCAGCGCTTTTGAACGTCTGCGCGGTGCGTCTGGTGTGCGTCTTGCCTCTCTTATGGATCATGCGCCGGGGCAGCGCCAGTTTCCAGATATGGAATCTTACCGTATTTATTTCATGCGTAAGAACAAAGTCAGCGAAAGTGATTATCAGGCCTATTGTGATCGCCGTGTTGGTGAATCACAGCGCAATTCGACAACAAACCGCGCTTTGATTGCTGATTATTGCCATGCAAATGGCATTATGCTGGCAAGCCATGATGATGCGACAGTCGCGCATGTGAATGAATCTGTAGCGCATGGTGTGGCGGTTGCCGAGTTTCCGACCACGGTTGAAGCCGCAGCGGCATCACACGCCAACGGTATTGGTGTGATGATGGGCGGGCCGAATGTGGTGCGCGGCGGTTCGCATTCCGGTAACGTGTCGGCACTGGAACTGGCTGAAAAAGGCTATCTCGATATTATCTCGTCGGATTATATCCCTTTCAGCATGTTGCAGGGTGCTTTCAATCTTGCGCATGTGGTTGAGCATATTGATCTGCCTCAGGCTATCCGTATGGTCAGCACGAATCCGGCCAAAGCTGTGGGCATGACAGATCGTGGCTCAATCGCAGAAGGTTTGCGTGCTGATCTCGTGCGCGTGAATGCCATCGACGATGTGCCGGTGGTGCGCTCGGTCTGGCGTGAATCCAAAAGAGTAAGCTGATATCAGGGCTCTGACGGTCTGCAAATGGCGTTTCTTTGCGCTTCCGGTGCTCATTTACCAAATGTACATTCCGCTCCGGTTCTCAAGAACCACCATTTTCGCCTCGTCATAACCCAAATCTCAAGCTGCTCTGCAGAGCGCTTCGATCTTTGGGATGCTTGAATGGACGTGAATTATTCCGCCGCCTGTTCCGCACGGGCGGCGTTGTTTTCTTCCACTTCCGCAGCGGTTTCACACATCACCTGATAGGCTTTACGGATGGTTTTGCTGTCCGCATCATTGCGCGTGGCATCCGTCGAGAGAATCTGCCGCCAGCGGCGTGATCCGGCCTGCCCCTGAAACAACCCGACCATATGACGTGAAACATGCGTGAGACGGCCACCATCAGCAATATGCCGGTCTGAATAATCACACATAATATCCAGCACATCCTCCATGGAGAGAGGGGCGGTTTCATCACCATAAACAAGGCGATCCACGTCGCGCAGAACCATTGGTGTATGATAGGCGGTTCTGCCCATCATAACGCCGTCTGTATGCTGTAAATGGAGCGCTGTTGCCTCCATACTGGTAATGCCGCCATTAATGCCGATAAAATGCTGCGGATAATCCTGTTTCAGACGATACACGCGGTCATAGTCCAGTGGCGGGATATCGCGGTTCTCTTTCGGTGATAGTCCCTGCAACCATGCTTTACGGGCGTGTACCCAGAGCGCGTCTGCACCCTCTGCAATTACCATGCGGCTGAGTTCCGACAGTGCGACTTCCTGATCCTGATCGTCCACGCCGATACGGCATTTTACTGTGACCGGAATGTTCACTGTCTGCTTCATCGCGGCAACGCAATCTGCAACCAGCTGTGGTGTCAGCATCAAACAGGCACCGAAAGCACCGGATTGCACGCGATCTGACGGGCAGCCGACATTGAGATTGATCTCATCATAGCCGAAGGACTCGCCGATTTTTGCTGCTTCCGAAAGCTTCACCGGATCAGAGCCGCCAAGCTGCAAAGCGACCGGATGTTCTTGATCGGAGAAGCCTAGCAAACGGTCGCGTTTGCCATGAATAGCGGCATCAGCCACCACCATTTCCGTATAGAGCAGGGTATGGCGTGTCAGAAGACGATGCAGAAAACGGCAATGCCTGTCCGTCCAGTCGAGCATGGGCGCTATGGAAAAGGTTTTGGCGGCATAGAGTTTAGCTGGTGTGGTCACAATCATCTTCTTTATGTGTCGTTTCAGGCGGACATACTCATTATGGGCGAATCTGTCCAGTTTTAGTCGGTCAGGATCAGTTGATCTCGTTGCACACTATAGGCGCTCAGGCTGTTCATGAAGTTCATCCCCAGCAAACTGCCGCTGAGCTGCCCCTCCTGCGAGACCAGAGCCCGCAAATCATAGCGGACGATATTGCCGATTTTTATTTCCTGCAAAGGCACCGTCGCAGCCATAGTACGGCCATTGGCAGTACTGACCGGAACCGTATATTTGAGATTGCTGGTATCAATGCCAACTCTCTGCGCATCGGCCTGCGTCAGCACGATGGTTGAGGCACCGGTATCGACCATGAAGTTGACGCGCTGGTCATTGACCAGAGCATTAACCTCAAAATGTCCATTTGCAGACTGGCTGATGCTGACAATCTCCGAGCCATCTGCATTGTTACTGCTGATGGCAGTGCCGGGTATCAGACCGGCAGTGACGCGGTTAGCGATGTTTTTCAGCTCATATTGATATTGATAGCCGGTGACGAGGCCGAGAATAATCACTGCCCAGATCGCAATATTGCGCATGACGTGATTGAGCGGGATGCCGGAGCCAAGCAGACCGGCCGCCACAACAACGCCGAAAATGCTCATATAGGCCGCATCGGCAAAATCATCATTGGCAAGGCCAAGCGTGGTGCCGCTCTCATCATTGATGATCAGCACAAGTATAAGAACAGCAATTGCCGCGATAACCAGCCAGAATAAACGGTTCATATAATCAGTGTTCCTGAAACTGTCAGATAATTGTACCAAACGATTTTATGCACTCTATATGGAGGCTTTAGGCTACGGGCACAATAATTTCATTTTTCAGCACTTTGAAAAACTGTGAGCAGGGCGTATAGCAGGCACAAATGAATTTCCCCCAATACGGTTAATGACGGATTTAATAACGTGAGTAACAGCGGACTGCCATTTGATGATTTTCGTGAACTGATCAGCCAGCTTCCGTCGCAAAGCGAATTTGCCAGTGAAGCGGTTCGCGATCGTGAAGCGCGTTTGAGCAAGCCTGTCGGCTCGTTGGGACGTCTGGAAGAGATCGCAGAATGGCTGGCTGCATGGAGCGGTAAAGCCAAGCCGCAGATTATGCGCCCGCTGGTTGCGATTTTTGCCGGTAACCATGGTGTGCTGGCACAGGGCGTAAGCTCGCAGCCGCAATCGCTGACGATGGATATGGTCAATAATTTTGCTGCCGGTGGTGCTGCAATTAACCAGATTTGCATTACCAATGATCTGGGCTTGAAGGTTTTTGATCTCGCGCTTGAGCATCCTACAGAAGACATTACTATGAGTGCGGCCATGGATGAGCGCACTTGTGCCGCCACAATGGCTTTCGGCATGGAAGCGATTGCCGGTGGTACGGATCTACTCTGCATTGGTGAAATGGGCGTTGGCAATACAACAATTGCTGCTGCGATGTCTCTGGCGCTGTTTGGCGGACAGGCTGAGGACTGGGTTTCACTAGCTGCCGGTGAAGATGCAAGCATTTTGTCTGCTAAAATCGCTGCCGTGAAAAAAGCTGTTGCCCTCAATGAAGGTAACTTACGTGATCCGCTGGAAGTGCTGCGTCGTCTGGGTGGCCGTGAACTGGCTGCAATCACCGGTGCTATTCTGGCCGCACGTGCTGAGAAAATTCCGGTACTGATTGATGGTTATGTCGCCAGTGCCGCCGCTGCAATTCTACTGGCGATGAATGGTGAAGCTCTGGATCATTGCCTGTTCTCCCATGTTTCTGCGGAGCAGGGCCATCGCCTGTTGCTGGAGAAAATGGGCAAAGCCCCATTGCTTGATCTGAATATCAGCCTCGGCTCCGGCGTTGGTGCAGCACTTGCGGCAGGTCTGGTTAAAACCGCCGCTCAATGCCATATCGCAATGGCAACTGCCGAAGATGCCGGCATGAATGGGCGCAGCGTTTCTTAAAAGAGCTTACACTCAGAAAAACGAAAATCCGGCAGCGTCAGCGAGCCGGATTTTTTGTATTGGCTATATGTTTTATCATTCAAAGTGAAAATTAAATCGCAAATACTGCAATTAATTGCGGTTGTGCGCTGCGCTGGTGTTTTTATGATGTGACCATAGTGAGAGACGGAGCATTTTAAAGACAGGCGGCAATTTTACTGAAAGTTATATTTGCTGAAGCAACAGCCGGAGGGGTATATTTTACGCTGGTATATCCGCGATCATTTTACAATTCATATTAGGGTATGTTTTATGTCGCCTGTAGCATGAATGGCACTATCCTTAACCGTGAAGGATAGTGCCATTTGCTGTCATTGTTAGTTGCCGTCTTTATCGAGGATCATATAATCCAGCGGCAATTCTGTGGTATATTTGATCTGTTCCATCGCGAAAGATGAGGACACATTGCGGATTTCGATCTTGCTGATTAGGCGTTTATAAAACGCATCATAAGCACCAATATCCGGCACAACCACGCGCAGCAGATAATCAATATCACCGCTCATGCGGTAGAATTCTACGACTTCCGGAAATTCCTGAACGACCTCAGCAAAGCGTTTCAGCCATTCATGACTGTGCGAACTGGTGCGAACAGAAACAAAGACTGTGACGCGCGCATTAATCCGAACCGGATCAAGCACAGCAACACGGCGTTTGATGATGCCGTCTTCTTCCAGCTTCTGAATACGGCGCCAGCACGGGGTGGTGGAAAGACCAACTTTTTTAGCAATATCTGCTACTGCCAGCGTTGCATCTTCCTGCAACAGACGGAGAATTTTTCTGTCTAGCCTGTCCATTTTGCCTCACAATCAGCGCCAAATGCGGTGTTTTTAAAACTGTATACCTTATGAAGGAGTGCAGCAGTAAACGCGAAGAATATAATACTCGTCATAAGGTTAAAGTTAGAAAATATTTCTACTAGGTCAATAGCTGCCGGATTTTTTGACGAAGCACCGGCAAAAGCTCGTTTTCAAACCACGGATTACGGTTCAACCAGCCGCTATTGCGCCATGACGGATGCGGCAATGGCAGGACTGCGGGGCCTTCATTCTGATTGCTCTCAATATAGCGCCGCCAGTTCATGACTGTCTCAGTCATATTGAGTGGTTTTTTCTGCGCCTGCAAATAATCTTGGTAGGTCGGATTGCGGTTGAGGTGGTAGGTCTGGGCATGACTGCCAATGGCGATAATCAACTCGAGCTGTGGCATCAGTGCAAAAAGCTGGTCATGCCATGTCAGGCGGCACTCGCGCCGTGGCGGCAGGTCGCCGCCATGTTTGTCGTAGCCTGGAAAGCAGAACCCCATCGGAATAATGGCAAAGCGCTCAGTGTCGTAAAATTCCTCGGAGCTAACATCGAGCCATTGGCGTAGCCGTGTGCCGGAGGGGTCATTAAACGGAATGCCGGTCTTATGCACACGAATGCCCGGAGCCTGACCGCAAATGGCAATTCTGGCCGTAGCAGAAGATATACAGACAGGATTAGGCTCATGATCCAGCTTTTTGCCATTGAGCGGCTGATCACGACAGATCGTACATTTGTCTATTCGCTGCTGAAGCAGTTGAAGTTCTGCTGTCATATTACCTTTGGCTCTGGTTACGGTCATTATAACGGGGCTGATTGTTTTTACGCCATTTGGCCGGTCGTTCAAAATTACCTGCCCACAGGCCGCGTTTATTTTTACGGGCATCAGCTTCTTCCCGCTGGTAGAGACCATAAGAAACAGCCCAGCCTTGTGCAACCATAGTACGGTTCAGATCAATGTCTCCGGCTTTGCAGTAAGCGAGAATGCGTTTGTACTGGTCGCGCCCTTCAGAGGTGCAGGTAACTGTTTGCCCGCCGATCAACTTGCGTAATTCTGCCGTGGCATAATCTCCACAGGCATAGGCTTTACCGTTCAGATCGCAGCTTTGTGCGGATTCCGGCGTATCCATGCCTTTGAAACGAATACGTTGTCCCTGTATGGCAATGGTGTCGCCATCATAAATATGCAGGCTGCTGCCGCGCCCGCTTAATTGTGCAGGGGCGGGCTGGGTGCGATTAGTGGCTGAGCTTTCAGGTCTGAAGGGACTGTCCGGTGAAAGCAGGCCAGGCCAGTCGGGCATAAATGTTTGCAATGCTGCATAAATGCCAAGCAGCAGTAATGCTGCCGCAATGCCGGAGCGGCGCAAAAAGGAATAGGGCGTGCGCTGCGGCCTGCGATATTGGCGGCGCGGTGTCCGTGGTCTGTAAGGCTGAGGTCTGCGACCGGATGTTGGTGGTTTCATGCGGCGACTATAAAGCGCTCTGCTTTGAAGAAAAGAGACTTATCAGAAGAGACGGCTGAATATTTCAAACCAGATGCCGGAAAGGAAAGAATCGGTTTTGAAGAGTGATTCTTCGCAAAATCCCAATTTGTAGGGAAAGTGGCATTTATAATTATTTACTTAACTATAATTCGCAACGTGCTGGCAACTATGGCGTGCTGAAAGCGCTTTTAGCGTGGGATTCAAGGGGGTGAACTTATATATACGTACAAATTTGTGTTGTTTTGGTAACAGTATTTATCTTTCACACGAGGTATGGTTGAGCAGACGGACTTGGCCTATTTCCCGCCATAAATGCGGGGCACCGATAGACAGCAGACAAAGTTCAGTCGTAGCAGAGTGATAAACAATCTTTGTTTTTTATTGAGGTCGGTAATTGCATAACAGTCGTTTTTATCAAAGAAATCCGCAGCTTAAGGAGCAGTTCTGTACTGTTGCTGCAATTGCGGAACAGATTGAAACAACTTTGCTGAGCCGATCTGCTGCACGGGTCGTAATCTTGCCTGAAAAACGGGCTAATTTTTCTCATCTCGTTAACTTGTCTTTAACCAAACTTGTTTTGGCGAATGATAATGAAAGAATGCTGTCGTGATCGGGTCGTTTAAGAAAATCGCTTATTCTGTCTGTGGTGCTGGTGTTGCGCTCACTGTTGTGTGCAGCAGCGCATTCGCTTTCGATATTCCGGATAATGCGGACAAGAAAAGCAATCCGTTTGAAGTTTTCAAATTCGGTGTGTCTGCCTTCAAAAGCGGCCATAAAGATGAAGCCGTGAAAGCTCTGCGCTATGCAGCAGATCAGGGGCATCCGGGTGCAAACTGGAAACTCGCGAGCATGTATGCTCAGGGTGACGGCGTTCCGGAAGATGATTACGAAGCCTATAAGATTTTCGAAAAGATCGTTCACGAAGGTGCAGAGCCTGGTTCAGAGAATGAATCTTATGTTGCCGGTGCGCTGGTTCAGCTTGCCCGCTACATGAAGCGTGGTATTCCTGACTCCCCTGTGAATTCTAATCCGGATATGGCGCGCGATCTTTATACGCAGGCCGCATCTAATTTCGGTGATCCGACTGCGCAGTTTGAATTGGGCGCGATGTTGCTCAAGGGAGATGGCGTGGAAAAGAATACCACACAGGCCGCACGCTGGTTCCGCCTGTCTGCCAATAAAGGCAATGCCAATGCGCAGGCCATGCTCGGCAATATGTTGTTTCAGGCCGGTAAGACCGTTCGCGGACTGGCGATGCTGACCTCAGCGTTTGAGCGCTGCTCCGATAAGGATTGCGATTGGATTCGCTCTATGCAGGAGCAAGCATTCTCTGTCGCCGGTGAAGCAGATCGCCGCAATGCCATTGCTCTGATTGGCCAGCATTAAGAAATTGCTGGCAATGTCTTAGGAGAGAAAGCGAGTGCTATCTCTCAAGCGCAAAGACCCATTTTGCCATGATGTGTTTTAGCAAAATGATTCAAGTTAAAGTGCTATAAGCTTATAATCTTTGAGATAATTTTATTTTCAGCAGGCGAGCTGAATAACAACCGGCACATGGTCTGACGGTTTGTCCCATCCGCGTGTATGTTTCTCGATTTCCGCACCTTCAAGCATATTGGCTGCTTCCGGCGACAACATCAGATGGTCAATGCGGATGCCGTTGTTCTTTGGCCATGCACCTGCCTGATAATCCCAGAACGAGAACATTTGTTCGTCGCTGACATTGCGGATCGCATCGTAAAAGCCGAGATTAGCAAGACGACGAAATGCCTGTTTGCTCTGGGGCAGAAACAATGCATCATTCACCCAGTTTTCCGGATGTTTGGCATCAATCGGCTGCGGGATGATATTATAGTCACCGGCAAGCACCAGTGGCTCTTCCAGTTCCAGACGCTCTTTCGCCCAATCTTCCAGACGCTGCATCCAGCCAAGCTTATACGGGTATTTTTCTGTATCTACCGGATTGCCGTTTGGCAGATAGAGCGAAACCACGCGGATCACGCCTTTGTCTGTGGTGAAGACAGCTTCGATAAAACGCGACTGCTCATCACTGTCATCGCCCGGCAAACCGCGATTAACCTCAACCGGTGAAACCTTGGAAAGAATAGCAACGCCGTTGAAGCCTTTCTGGCCGTGGGTTTCCACATGATAGCCGAGTGCTTCAATTTCCAGTCGCGGGAACAGGTCGTCTACGGATTTGATTTCCTGAAGGCAGGCAACATCCGGCTGACATTCCTGCAACCAATGCAGCAGATTTTCGATACGTGCTTTGACGCCATTAATATTCCACGTAGCAATTTTCAAAGCCGTATCCCCGTATTGATTTGGTATAAAAAAGCTGCCGCAGTGCAGATCGTGCGGCAGTTATATAATGAGCAGAAGCCGGTCAGATAGCGAAGCTGACGCCGCATCCGCAGGAGGAGGTCACATTCGGATTGTTGATCTGAAAGGATTGTCCCATCAGGTCGTCGATAAAATCAATGATTGATCCGTCAATATAAGGCACGGAAATACTGTCGATCAGCACTTTGGCGCCGTCTTTTTCGATAATCAGATCATCGTCATTGGTGTCATCGACGAGATCAAACTTGTAAGAAAAACCGGAGCAACCGCCGCCTTCAACGGAAATACGCAAGGCCGATTTATCGGCTTGCTTCTGCAGGATTTTGACAATGCGCTTTGCAGCGGCATCGGATACGGAAATGTCCGTCATAATGGTCACCTTAAAATCTTGGGCGGTTCAAATTCCGCACAGGATATGTTTTGATAGACCCTTAATATAGGTCAGAGGCGCTGAGGGTGCAATCACCCGATACAGCCATCGACGCTAAAGTTTTATCATGCGCAGCGGATCAGACCTGTTATTTAGCGTCGTAATTGTGATAATGCAGTATGGTGTATTGATTGCGGAAGACATGAACTGCCTTTCGCTGGAATACTGATTTTTAGTGATGAAGCATCGATTGATAATACTCGGTAATAACAGGAAAAATAATGGACACTATCGGTTTCGGTTATCGTGAACGCGCTCCTTATGCATGCGATCCGGCGCAAACGCGCGGACGCCTTGTGCATGAGACCGAGAGCCGAACACGCACGCCTTATCAGCGTGACCGTGATCGTATTATCCATTCTACCGCTTTCCGACGATTAAAGCACAAAACACAGGTGTTTATCGCGCATGAAGGCGACCATTACCGCACAAGGCTGACTCATACGATTGAGGTGGCGCAGATTGCCCGTGCTTTGGCGCGCGCATTGCGGCTGGATGAAGATCTGGCCGAAGCGGTAGCGCTTGTGCATGATTTCGGCCATACGCCGTTTGGTCATACGGGCGAAGACGCGCTGAATGAGAAAATGGCGGACTATGGCGGCTTTGATCATAATGCGCAGTCGCTGCGTATCGTGACTCTGCTTGAAAAACGCTATGCGGAATTTGACGGGCTTAATCTGTCATGGGAGACGCTGGAAGGGCTGGTCAAACATAACGGCCCTCTGTCAGGCCCTTATTCAGACGGCGAGCCGGTGCCGGGATCAATTCTCAAATATAATGAGCGTTTTGATCTCGAGCTTTCCGGTTTTGCCAGTCTTGAGGCGCAATGCGCGGCGATTGCCGATGACATTGCCTATAATGCTCATGATATTGATGATGGTTTGCGCTCCGGTTTGCTCACGTTGGAGCAACTCGAAGAGGTGCCGCTGACGGGGAGTATTCTTCAGGAAGTACAGCGCCTCTATCCGAAACTTGATCCGGTGCGTCGCGGCCATGAGCTGATGCGCAGGCAGATTACACGGATGGTGGAAGATGTGATTTCCCATGCGCAAGAGCAGATCAAGAAATTTAATCCGCAAAGCGTGGATGATGTGCGTGCGGCCAGTGAGATGATGGTTGGCTTTTCGCCGGATATGGCTGTTGCCGAGAAAACCCTCAAAAAGTTTCTCTACCAAAATCTCTATTTTAACGCGCAGGTCGTGCCGATCCGCAAAAATGCAGATCAGGTCGTGAAAGACCTGTTTGATCGCTATATGGCCGATCCTGATGCGATGCCTGCCGATTGGCGGGCAGGTGTTGCCGGCAATGAAACATCGGCCTTTGCGCGTCAGATTGCGGATTTTCTCGCTGGTATGACTGATAATTATGCCGTGCGTGAACACCGACGATTGTTTGACCATACGCCCGACTTGGCTTAAACGGGCTGCAAAACTGCCATTTCTGACTGTGTGATTTGCTAAGTGCTATGCTTTTCAAACGCGCGACGTTCAATTGATTGAATGTGAATTGCGGCTTGCTCCGCATTTATGTTCCGACAGGACAGATTATGAATATCTTTGCTGATTTCGATGTTAAAATTAAAAAGACACTGCAAGATCTTGGATTAAAAGATAAAGACGGCGGTGAACTGGATGTCTCCCGTGTTGGCGTTGAGCCACCGCGCGATGCGACGCATGGTGATATTTCCACCAATGCTGCCATGGTGCTTTCCAAGGCTGTCGGCGCTAATCCGCGTGAACTGGCTGTAAAAATTGCCGAAGCGCTGCAGGGCGATGCCGATGTTGCATCTGTTGATGTGGCTGGACCCGGCTTTATTAACCTGCGTTTGAATGATGATTACTGGCAGCGTCAGCTCGGTGTGATGCTGGCTGCAGGCACTAATTACGGTCGTTCCAAAATGGGCGGCGAGCGCAAGGTCAATGTGGAATATGTCTCCGCTAACCCGACCGGTCCGATGCATGTCGGTCATTGCCGTGGCGCGGTTGTCGGCGATGTGCTGGCCAATCTGCTGAGCTTTGCCGGTTATGATGTGACCAAGGAATATTATATCAATGATGCCGGTGCGCAGATTGATGTTGTCGCCAAATCTGTGATGCTGCGCTACCGCGAAGCGCTGGGTGAAGATATTGGTGAAATTCCTGCCGGTCTCTATCCGGGTGATTATCTGGTGCCGCTTGGTCAGGAACTGGCCAAGGAGTTTGGTTCATCTCTGCTGGAGAAGCCGGAAGACGAAGTTCTGCCGCTGGTGAAAGAACGTGCGATTGATGCCATGATGGCGCTGATCCGCGATGATCTGGCCTCGCTCAATGTGCATCATGACCTGTTCTTCTCCGAGCGCAGCCTGCATGCAGATCATGCCAAGCTGATCCGTACCGCGATTAATGATCTGACGCTGAAGGGGCACGTTTATAAGGGCAAACTGCCACCGCCAAAAGGCCAGCTGCCGGACGATTGGGAAGATCGTGAGCAGACTTTGCTGCGCTCGACAGAAGTCGGCGATGATATGGATCGTGCGCTGGTTAAATCTGACGGCAGCTTCACTTATTTTGCCGCTGACGTTGCTTATTTCAAAAACAAGTTCGACCGTGGCTTTGAGGAAATGATCTATGTGCTCGGTGCGGATCATGGCGGCTATATCAAACGTCTGGAAGCTGTGGCCAAGGCTGTTGCCGAAGGAAAGGCTGAGCTGACAGTGCTGATCTGCCAAATGGTCAAGCTGTTCCGTGATGGTGAGCCGGTGCGTATGTCCAAGCGTTCAGGCCAGTTCATTACGCTGCGTGATGTGGTGGATGAGGTTGGCTCCGATGCAGTGCGTTTCATGATGCTTTACCGCAAAAATGATGCGTCGCTGGATTTCGACTTTGCCAAGGTCACAGAGCAGTCCAAAGACAATCCGGTCTTCTACGTGCAATATGCTTCTGCGCGTGCGAACTCGGTTTTCCGTCAGGCCAAAGAACAGCTTGGTCTGGAAACAATCGAGCGTGAAGAGGCTGCCAAACACCTGTCATTGCTCACCGATGAGAGCGAAGTGGCGCTGGTGCGTAAGCTCGCTGAATACCCGCGCCTCATTGAAACTGCGGCTATCCATCAGGAGCCGCACAGGCTCGCATTTTACCTCTATGACCTCGCCAGCGCGTTCCATTCTCAGTGGAATCGTGGCTCTGACAACGCGGACTTACGTTTTATTAAGGTTAACGATACAAACTTGTCACTTGCCAGGTTAGGGCTTGTGCAGGTTGTTTCTGATGTCTTGGTATCCGGATTGTCGATTATCGGCGCGGACGCTCCGACAGAAATGCGCTGAACAGGGTGAGGGCGGTTTAAATATCGCCCCCGAATATTCAGGGAAAGACCGGCACGAATGGCGCATTTGCTGCGTTTTCGTGCCGTTTTTGCAGGAAACTACTGTCAATTTTTGCCCACATTGCCTTGCTATATTGCAATGATAAGGGAGACGTCGGCGGGCGCTCCAGTTGAAATTAGGAAAACGCCATGACTGACAGTAGCGTGACGGGCCGCAATCAGAATCACAGTGATGTTCGCGACGAATCGGCGCGGGATAATGATCCGCTGTTTGAATTGTCGCGCATTTTTGGCTTTGATGAACCGGCAGAACAAAAAAATATTTATACACCGCAGGCTGAACCGGAATTGTCTTCCGAAATGAGCCTTGAGCGGGAATTGATGGCAGGTTTTGACGCTGACTTTGCAACAGACTTTGCTGCAGAGCCCGAGCCTTTGGCGAGTAATTACCAGCCTGAGCCTTTGGCGAGTAGCTATCGACCAGAGCCAGCGGCGAGTAATTACCAACCAGAGCCAGTGGTGAGCAGCTATCAGCCTATGCAGCAGGATTATCGTCCCGCTGCACCGGCCGCCAGTGAGAGTCGTTCTGCACAGCGTGTTGTCGAGCCGCATTTTAGCGGCTATGCGCCTTTGCAGCGTGCCTATGCGCCGCAGGCACCTGCTGATAGTTTTGTTGACCAGCAACCGGCCGCTGAGCCGGAAGCAACGCAATATTATGCAGAGCCGGACTATGCACAAGCTACCCCTGCGGCTTCGCAGGATTCCTATTATTCAGCTTATTCCGATCTGCCGCAGGCACCGGCATTCTCTGAGCCGGTTCAGGATGATTATTTCACCTCGCTGGATAACGCTCTGAACGAGAGCTTTACTGATGAGCCTGCACCGCAGCCGCTTGCAGATACATCTGCTTTCGACCTGTCGGAAATTGGCCGTGAGCCGCAGCACGAGTTTATTGCACCGTCCTACAGTGATGCTTTTGCACAAAGTAAAGCCTTTAGCGAGGCTGCGCAGCCGGCAGCTGCCAGCTTTGAAGACGAGTTGTCGTTCTTGTTGCAGGATGCTGCTCCCGTTGCTGCACCGGTGCAGCCTGTAGCGCCGCGCTATGAGGAACCTGTTTATACTCAGGCACCAAGTGCCTATCAACCGGCTGCTTATAGTGAGCCGGTTATTCCGCAGACCGATTTTGCTCCGCTTTTTGACGCGCCTGCACCGGACGTTGCACCTGTTGTGACACGCTTTGATGAGCAGGAAACTGCTGTAGAGAGCAATTATGCAACCGCACCAGCCGCTGATTTTGACCAGATTGATGATGAGTTTTTTGCTGCACCCGATCTGAGCCATCTGCCGAACCGCACATCTGCACCACAATCCAATTGGGATGCGGAGCAAGCGGATGATGGTGCCGTGAACTCCTTTGCGGATTTGTTTGGTGCCAGCTCTCAGCCTGATACAGCTGTGCAGACTGAGACTGACAATAGCTATCAGCCGGAGCAGGCTGTTTCCTATGAGGAGCAGCAAAGCGAGAGCTTCGATTTTGCGGATGATTTTTACAGTGTAGAAGAAACCAATACTGTAGCAGAACAGGCTTACGCGCCTGAACCGGTTGCTCTGCTGTCACATAATGCTGTGCGCGGTTACTCTTCCTACACATTCGGTGCGGCAACGCCAGCTGCTGCCGGTACGGAAAGTGTCGTCGGCCAGTATCATACACCTGAATCAACCTATGATGCAGCGCCTGTTGCAGCAGTGCCGGTTGTGTCTGCACCAGCTTATGAGGAACCTGCCGCGGCAGATAATTTCTTCAATAATGATGATTTTGATTTCTCATTTGATGAGGATATTCAGCCGGAGAATGATTTCTCTGTCGCTGAAGAAGAGCTGACATTTGAACTGCCGGAAGAACCTGAAGTTCCTGCCTATGAGCCGGTTCAGTCGTCTGCGCGCAAGTCCTATACACCGGCTCCGGATATCGAAACTGTTGTCGTCTCCGAAAATAAAGTTGAGCAAACGCAATCATTGGATTTGCCTGAAGTCAGCTATGGTGATGATGCCAAGGCAACGGGACTGAATAGTCTCGAATCTGAATTTGCTGAAATTTTCAGCACGATCAGTGTCAATGAAGCTGCCGCGCCGGATACAACCAGTGAGGCTGATAAGGCGTTTGAGAATATTCTGCAGGATAATTTTGCAGAATTTCATGCTGCCAAAAAAGCTGAACCACAACAGCCTGAAGCCGATCATGGTTACGGCACTTTGGCAGGCGCAGCAGCCGGTCTGGCCGGTGCTGCTGTTGCAGGTACGGCAATGCGCGGTTCTGCACCGCAGGCGCGTACAGACGCTGCTGGCAATGCCACGCAGGATGATTATTATAATCATTGGGCTGCGCAAGGTGCGCAGAACAATGATTTTGATACCTATAATCTGAACGAGAATTTTGCTCGTGACGAAGAAGAATATGCCGAAGTGCGCCCGCACGAAAAAGCGCAGCAGCGTAAGCCGCTGTTCTGGGCAGGTGTTGCCGCAGCAGCTCTGATCGTTGTGGGCGGCGGTTATTATATGCTCAAATCCGGCGGTGTTGTTGGTGGCGAGCCTGAAGTGCTGCGCGCTGATAGCCAGCCTGTTAAAATGCAGCCGGAAAATCCGGGTGGCGCAATTGTTCCTAATCAGGACAAGGCCGTCTACGATCAGGTTTCCGGTACAAAACCTGCCGCACCGGAACAGAAAACACTGATTAATACCGAAGAAGAGCCGGTTGATGTTGGTCTTCTCGCCGGACAGGATGTGGAAGAAGATCGTCTGATGGCTGAAGAGGCCACCAATAACGGTAATTCTGCACCGGCAGCTGCTAAACCTTCGGCTCAGGAAGCTGAACGTGAACTCGTCACGCCGCGTACTGTGCGCACGATGGTTGTGCGTGCAGATGGTACAATTGTCCCAAGTGAAGCACCAGCTGCACCGAGTAAACCTGCTCCGACCGATACCGGTCTTGATGAGGCTTCGCGCCTGATCAGCCAGAGTGCAGTTCCTGAGCGTCTGGGTACAGATAAACCGGCAGCATCAACACAAAGTGCTGCAGCGCCGCGTGTTGTGCAGACACAGACCTTCACCGCTTCCGGTGAGCAGGTTAAACCAACTGCGGCACCTGTGGTGCCGTCCCGTCCTGCTGAACAGCCAGTCAATGTTGTCGGTAATGTTGAGCGTCCTGCCCAAAACCAGAATCAGGCGCTTCAGCAGGTTGCCAATGCCAATGTACCGGCAGCCAATACTGCGGCTCCGGCAGGCACATGGTTCATTCAGGTGGCCTCGCAGCCAAGTGCAGAACTGGCACAGAAAAACTACGCCAACCTGACCACGCGCTACGGAAATATTATTGGTGGCAAGGGTGTGGATATTAAAAAAGCAGATATTCCGGGCAAAGGCACCTATTACCGTGTCCGTATTCCGGGCGGTTCAAAAGCTGAAGCCGCTGCGCTCTGCGATCGTCTGAAATCAGCCGGTGGCAGCTGCTTCCCGACGCTCTGATTTGATAAAAATGGTAAATGCTTATGAAATGCGCTGTGTATGGTCAAAATACGCAGCGCATTTTCTCTTTATGGGTTATGCAGAGAGCATTATTGAATTTGTTACAGTATCGCGGGCATCGAACTGCGAAATGTTTGAAAAAGGCGAGGAGCATTGCCGCAATGACATTTAAAGCCATGATTACCGGTTTCGAAGGTACAATGCTGACCGAAGCCGAGCAGGAACTGTTCCGCCGTATTCGCCCTTGGGGCTTTATTCTGTTTGCCCGCAATGTGGAAAGTCTGGAACAATTGCGCGCGCTGACCACGCAAATCCGCGAAGTCACCGGTCGCGATGAAACCCTGATTTTCATCGATCAGGAAGGCGGTCGTGTACAGCGTCTGCGTCCGCCACTGGTGCCGAATTATCCGTCTGCATCGCAGATTGGTGCGCTTTATAATCAGGATGAAGAGCAGGGTATGCGCGCTGCATGGTTGCTCGGTCGCCTCCATGCGTTTGACCTGATGAGCGTTGGCATTAATGCCAATTGCCTGCCAGTGCTGGATGTACCGGTAGAGGGCTCTCATGAGGTGATCGGATCGCGTGCCTATTCTCATGATCCGGAAATCGTTGCCGTATTGGGCAATGCCACAGCAGAAGGCCTGATGGCCGGTGGTGTGTTGCCGGTAATGAAACATATGCCTGGGCATGGTCGCGCTTTTGCCGATAGCCATAAAGAATTGCCGAGCGTTGATGCACCTTTGAGCGAACTCTGCGCTCGCGATTTCGTGCCGTTCTGCCAGCTGGATGATCTGCCAGCAGCGATGACCGCGCATATTGTTTATAAAGCGCTTGATCCGGAACGTCCCGCAACACTGTCGCCGGTTGTGATCAATTGCGTCATCCGCGATATGCTGGACTATGATGGTCTGTTGATGAGCGATGATATTTCGATGAAGGCGCTATCCGGCGATTTGGCTGATATTGCCCGTGATATTATTGAAGCCGGTTGCGATGTGGTTCTGCATTGCAGTGGCGTGCTGGAAGAAACCATTGCGGTTGCTGCAGCGATTCCTGAATTGAAAGATGAAAGCCTGCGCCGTGCAGAACTGGCAGAAGTCTTTGCAGGGGAAGCTGATCTCAGTAATGAGGCCGCAATTCGTGCTGAATTCAATGCGTTTTTTCCTGCAGAAGTTGCAACGGCTTAAACGATAAACAGGCAATAAAATATTGGTTGGGCGATGAGTAGTGATACTGCAAAAAATACCGGCACGCAGGCACCAAAGGCAGATATGCCGATGGATGATCTGTGGCAGGCAGAAGCAGCATTGATCATCCCGCCTGATAGTGCGGAAGATCTGACCCTGCATGTGGATGTGCAGGGGTTTGAAGGTCCGATGGATTTGCTGCTGCATCTGGCGCGCAACCAGAAGGTCGATCTGACACAGATTTCTGTGCTGGCTTTGGCTGAGCAATATCTGAAATTCATTGAGCTGGCGCGCGATCGCAAGCTGGAATTGGCTGCTGACTATCTGGTGATGGCGGCATGGCTGGCTTATCTCAAATCCCGTCTGCTGATTCCGAAAGTTAAAGACGAGGATGGCGAGACCGGTGAGCAACTGGCTTCTGTTTTGCAATTCCGTTTGAAACGCCTCGAGGCGATGCGCGATGCGGCAGGCACGCTGGTTAATCGTGATCGGTTGGGGCGCGATGTTTTTGCCCGCGGCATGCCGGAAACAGTGCTGGTGGAAAAGACTAGTCTTTACAGCGGATCACTTTATGATTTGCTGACAGCCTATGCATCACAGCGGCAAAGACAGGCTGTCTCTCATGTGCAGATTGCCAAACGAACAGTCTGGTCACTGAAAGAAGCGCGTGTGTTGCTGGTGCGTATGGTCGGCGAATTACAGGACTGGGTGGCGCTGGATGCCTTTTTGCTGGATTATATTGCGCGGCCTGAAGATCGGGCGAGTGCAATAGCCAGTTCCTTCGCCGCCAGTCTGGAACTGGTGCGAGAAGGGAAAATGCAATTGCGCCAGAATGCTGCTTTTGAGCCGATTTTTGTTCGTGCTGCTGAGCGCAAGACAAGCGAAACCAAATCAGATGATGCAAGTAGTGAAACCAAGGATGAAGCGTGACTGAGAATTCTACTGATTCCGCAATCGGCGAAGATGGTGACGTTGTTGCTCTGCCAGCGCGTGAAGCCTTGGGCGATGTCGTGCGGATGGTGGAGGCGATTATATTTGCATCCTCCGAGCCGGTAACTGAGAAAATGCTGCTTGAGCGTCTGCCGGTTGAGGTAGACCTGCTGCCGGTGCTGAAATTGTTGCAGGGCGAATATCGTCTGCGCGGTGTTAATTTGGTCAAATCCGGTGATGGCTGGGCATTTCGTACCGCCTCGGACCTAAGCTTTTTGATGAGCCGCGATCAGGTGAAACAGAAGAAACTGTCCCGCGCAGCGCTCGAAGTGCTGGCAATCATTGCTTATCATCAGCCTGTCACCCGTGCTGAAATGGAAGATATTCGCGGTGTGGAGACATCCAAAGGCACATTGGATGTGCTGATGGAAACAGGTTGGGTGAAGCTGCGCGGACGCAGACGCACGCCGGGTCGTCCGGTGACCTATGGGACGACCGATAATTTTCTCGATCATTTTGGTCTTGGAGAGATTCGCGATCTTCCGGGCATGGATGAATTGCGCGGAGCAGGGTTGCTCTCGGCTCGTTTGCCGTCGAATTTCTCTGTGCCGATGCCGAGCGTGCGTCCTGATGAGCTACTTGCTGATGAAGATCCGCTGACTGCCGGTGATATTGAAGAACTGGGGCTGTTTATGCCCAAAGTAGAAGATGACGAGAGTAATTAGGGCTTTGATTGCCGCATAAACTGTTAAAATCGTCATAATTCTGTGTTTGTAAACTTCTAAGCAGCGGCGGCATTTATGGTGCGGACAGGCCGTGACAAGGCATCTGCTGGTTGTTTCTGCGCATATTGGATACTTATTTTTGTGACTATGCTGTAGAACAAAGAGAAAATTTGCCAGTTCTGTTTGAACAATGCTGTGTTTGCGCTTAAATAGAGACTGAATTTGGATAATCCTGCTCCGGTATTAATGATCCGAGAGAGCATTTAGGGGATATGAGATGGGTAGTTTTTCGATCTGGCACTGGCTTATTGTTCTGGCAGTAGTGCTGCTGCTGTTTGGCCGTGGTAAAATCCCTGAACTGATGGGCGATGTGGCCAAGGGCATCAAAAACTTCAAGCAGGGCATGAATGAACCTGAAGAAACCGATGTTGCTTCTTCCAATACGATCGACAACGAGACCGGTGAACAGGTCAAACCGACTAAAAAAACGACTAAATCGTAATTACGGATCATTCTGCCGGATTGCACCGTGATGCGGTGCAATTGATTTTCAGCCAAAGTTCACAAGGCTTTGGCTGAAGGCGGACAGATGATGAAATGGAACGCCGATGTTAGATATAGGCTGGTCGGAGCTTCTGGTAATTGCGGTTGTTATGATCGTTGTTGTCGGCCCGAAGGATCTTCCGAAAATGTTGCGTGCCTTTGGTAAGGCCACAGCAAAACTGCGTGCTACAGCAAGCGAGTTTCGCACACATTTCGATGATGCTATGCGCGAAGCGGAGCTGGATGAGGTCAAAAAGACCATTGACGGCGTTAAGCAATATGACCCGCGCAAAACGGTAACGGATATTTTTGAACCGGTGCGTTCAGCCGGTGACGACCTGCGCGCCAGCCTGAATAATGCATCGCCTAAGCCGGATGAAACACCGGCTGTTCCGATGGATAGTCCGCTCGATCTTTCAGATATGAAAGAGGAACAGGCAAAAGCTGCACCCGTTGCAGCTGAACCGGCGAAAAAAGCGGCTAAGCCAAGGGCGAAAAAGGCAATAACAGAACCATCCGCAGAGCCAGTTGTGAAACCTGCCGCTAAGCCAGCGCCTAAGAAAACGACACCTAAGAAAGCGGCCGCTGTAATGCCTGCGGAAGCTAAGACAGCAGCGCCTAAGAAAGCTGCAACGCCGCGCGCTAAGCCTGCGGCCAAAACCACGAAAAAGACAGGAACTGAGCAGTGAGCAGTGATCAGGATGAAATAGACCAGAGCTCTGCACCATTGCTTGAGCATCTGATTGAGCTGCGCCGTCGCCTGATCTGGTCGATCGTGGCCTTTTTTCTTGCCTTTGTATTGTGTTTTGCTTTCGCTAAACATCTCTTCAATATGCTGGTTCTGCCTTATCAATGGGCGCTGGACTGGGCAGGAATGGATCGCAGCAAAGCCGCATTGATCTACACCGCACCGCAGGAGTTCTTTTTCACGCAGGTGAAAGTGGCGATGTTTGGCGGTTTGGTTCTTGCCTTTCCGATGATCGCTGCGCAGATTTACAAGTTTGTGGCGCCTGGTCTTTATAAGCATGAACGCATGGCGTTTTTGCCGTTTCTGATTGCTTCACCATTGCTGTTTTTGCTGGGTGGCGCTCTGGTTTATTTCTTCTTCACGCCGATGGTGATGTGGTTCTTCCTCGCCATGCAGCAATCCGGTGTCGATGGTGAAGTGCAGATTTCACTGTTGCCGAAGGTTTCGGAATATCTCAGCCTGATTATGACGCTGATCTTCGCTTTTGGTCTGGTTTTCCAGTTGCCGGTCATCACATCGCTGATGGCAAAGGTCGGGCTGGTAACAGCGCAGGGGCTGCGGGATAAACGCAAATATGCGATTGTGATTGCCTTTGTTGTGGCAGCCGTACTGACGCCGCCTGATCCGGCGAGCCAGATCGGTCTTGCTATACCGGCGATCCTGCTCTACGAAATTTCGATCTGGCTGGCACAGATGATTGAGAAAAAACGTACACAGGCGGAAATTCTCAACAGTCTTACGCCGGAAGATGACAGTGAGCAGAAATCCTCCTGATTTTGATTATATAATCAGAGACTAGAGCGCCGTGTGCCAGACTTGGCACACAAAGGTCGCTCTAACACTTTAAAATTAGAGCATAATTTTTCTTTAAACTGATTCAAGTTTAAGGAATTATGCTCTAAAGGCAGCATAAGTGCTGCCTTTTCACGCATCACGCTGCGCGTAAATTTTATCGTGGCTGTGATATAAGATGGTGTCGTAATCGCGAATTGTGATTGCGGTGAATTGAAACCTATAAATAACGGTACTTCCAATGCTGGACATTAAATGGATACGCGAAAACCCTGAAGCTCTTGATGCTGCCCTTAATAAGCGCGGAGCCTCTGCTGTGTCCTCCGATGTGTTGGCGCTGGATGAAGCCCGCCGTCAGCATATTGCGAAGGTGCAGGAAGCGCAGGAGCGTCGCAACGCCGCGTCGAAAGAAATCGGCAAGGCGATGGCTGAAAAAGATATGGCGACTGCTGAGCGCATTAAAGCAGAAGTTGCCGAGCTGAAAACCTTTCTCATGGAAGCTGAAGAAGAAGAACGTCGTCTCGACAAAGCGCTGAATGATGTTCTCTCAGGTCTGCCGAATGTGCCTTATGACAGCGTTCCTGTTGGCAAAGACGAGAATGATAATGTCGAAACACGCCGTGTCGGCAATATCCGTAATTACGGTTTTGCGCCAAAAGAACATTTTGAACTGGGCGAAGCGCTCGGTCTGATGGATTTTGAACGGGCAACACGCATGTCCGGTTCGCGCTTCACCGTGCTGAAAGGCGGGCTGGCACGTCTGGAACGTGCGCTTGGCCAATTCATGCTTGATTTGCACACCACGGAACATGGTTATTCTGAAACTATGGTGCCGCTGATGGTGCGCGATGATGCGGTTTATGGCACCGGTCAGTTGCCGAAATTCTCGGAAGACCTGTTCCGCACAACGGATGGCCGCTGGCTGATCCCGACCGCAGAGGTGCCGCTCACCAACCTCGTGAATGGTGAGATCGTGGATGCGGCTGAACTGCCGATGCGTGTGACTGCTCTGACACCTTGCTTCCGCTCGGAAGCCGGTTCTGCCGGTCGTGATACACGCGGTATGCTGCGCCAGCACCAGTTCTGGAAAGTGGAAATGGTGTCGGTTACCGATGCTGAAACCTCGGAAGCCGAGCTGGAACGTATGACCGGTTGTGCTGAAGAAGTTCTGAAGCGTCTTGGTCTGCCATTCCGCACCGTTACACTTTGCACCGGTGATATGGGCTTTGGCGCACAGAAAACCTACGATATTGAAGTATGGTTGCCGGGGCAGAATACCTTCCGTGAAATCTCCAGCTGCTCGGTCTGTGGTGATTTTCAGGGACGCCGCATGAATACGCGCTACCGCGCTGCCGGTGAAAAATCGACCCGTTTTGTGCATACACTCAACGGTTCCGGTGTTGCTGTTGGCCGTGCGCTGATTGCAGTGATGGAAAACTATCAGGAAGAAGATGGCAGCATCAGCATTCCTGAGGTTCTGGTGCCTTATATGGGCGGCATGACCCGTATTGAAAAAGCCTGATATTCAGGTCTGAAATAAGAAAATGCCGGAGGCTCAAATCTCCGGCATTTTTTATTGCTGCAAATTATCTCTGAATTTACAATTTTGAACGATGATGCCGTTTAGAGCATAATTCCTTAAACTTGGATCAGTTTAAGGTAAAATTATGCTCTAATTTTAAAGTGTTAGAGCGACCTTTGTGTGCCAAGTCTGGCACACGACGCTCTAATGATGGAAATTGCGGGTCAGAGCTAGAGGCATGAATATTCATATGCAGGCAAATACGGGTAAATATCGCATGAGTGGCAAAGAAGGCTTTGCTTCTTTTGTGTTGCGTATGCGCAGCCGTGGTCTGCATGATCCGCGTTTGTTTGCGGCAATTGAAGCCACGCCACGCCATCACTTTATCAATTCAGCCTATCAGGATTTTGCCTATAGCAACCGTGTATTACCTTTGCCTTGCGGCGAATCAATTGAAGGGCTGGACGATCAGGCACGCTTTCTTTCTGCGCTTTCGATTGAGCCGGGGCATCGGGTGTTGGAAATTGGCACGGGTTCCGGTTTTACTGCCAGTGTCATGGCGCGGCTTGCAGCGCGTGTGACAACGATTGAGCGTTATAAGACGCTGGCAGAGGCTGCGCGTAACCAGTTTCAGGCGCATCAGATTGAAAATATCGTTTGTAAACATGCAGATGGCCGTCATGGTGTTGCCGGTGGCCCTTATGACCGGATTATTGTCTGGCTTGCTTCTGATGCGTTGCCACGACAGTACCTTGACCTGTTGGCGACACATGGGGTGCTTATTGCACCGGTCGGGCAGGGCGATGGCCAGCAGGTTATGTGCCGCATGGCTAAAGTCGGCAGCCGTTTTGAGCGGGAAGATTTGATGACAGTGCGTTATCAGCCGTTCATTGAAGGCTCTGCCGCATTTCTCTGAATTTATTAGAGCGCCGTGTGCCATACCTGGCACACAAAGGCCGCTCTAACACTTTAAAATTAGAGCATAATTTTACCTTAAACTGATTCAAGTTTAAGGGATTATGCTCAAAGTTATTTTTAGCGAAAACATTGTCGTGCCATGATTTCAGTGGCGAATGAGACTTTTATCGTGCGACGCAATGCATGAAATATGTCTGATTTAGCGGATATGGTATCTGTTTCGTGAATCTTTTAATTTTTTTACGGCAATCTTAACCAGCGAGTAACATTAACGCGCTTTAATAAGTCTACTTAGAATTTCGGGTATGGACGGGTTGAATATGCGTAAAACTGTTTTGCATCATACGTCCGAGCGTCTTCTGCGCCATAGCGCGGTCATCCTGCTTGCAGGTTTGGTTGCTGGCTGTAGCGGAGATATGACACGCTTTACGGACGGCCTTACGACTGGATCGACGAATAATCAACGCGCGGTTATGCAGTCACAGAATCAGTCTTATCAGCAGAATAACAATGCGGGTAATTATCCGGTTGCTCCTGCCACGCAGCGTATTGCCTCGGGCAATGTGCAGCGTAATGATTTGCCGCCGGTAGGAGCTGCTGCTCCGATGGCTGCGGCACAGAGCAATGTGCAAAACACGGTTCAGTCCGTGCGTGATCAGGCATCCCAGCAGGTTGCTATGGCTGGCGGCAATATGACCAATGCGGTTACTGCTTCTGCCAGCAGCGCTATGGTGCAGCCGGGTGAAACGCTTTATGGCGTGGCACGTCGTTTGAATGTGTCGCCGAATGAACTGATGGCTGCCAATAATATCACTGATCCGAATATGCTTCGCGCAGGACAGTCTTTGACAGTTCCGGGTGTGAAAGCTGCTGGTGGTGCATTGGTGGCTGCGGCAACGAATGGCGGTACACAGACCCTCGGACAGCTGAAATCAAACGGCACACAGGCCGTTGCTGATGCCAAACTGGCTGCAACCAATAAAGTGAATAATGCTGTTGCTTCTGCGACCGGTGGTTACACCGTACAGAGCGGCGATACGCTCCATGCGATTGCCCAGCGCAATGGCGTGACAGCTGCAGCTCTCAAGCAGGCCAATGGTATGTCTGACGGTACCATTCGCGTCGGCCAGTCACTGGTTATTCCTGTTTCTGCTCCGGCTGCGGCAACGCAGGTTGCTGCTGTGGCGAAGCCGGTACAGGCTGCCGTTGATACGACTGTTAAAACCGCATCGACACCTCCGGCTGCTGCCAAACAGGTGCCGGATGGCAGCGTGAAGCCTTATACACCGCCGCAGGCGAGCAATAAGGTGATCGAAGAAGCCGAGCAGGATGTTGCTATGGCACCATCCGCAACCGGCATTTCGCAGATGCGCTGGCCGGTGCGCGGTAAGGTTCTGACTAGCTTTGGTCAGCGTGACGGCGGTGTGGTGAATGATGGTATCGACATTATGGTACCGGAAGGCACAGCGGTTAAAGCAGCTGAAAACGGCGTGGTTATCTATGCCGGTGATGGTCTGAAGGAATTTGGTCAGACAGTTCTGGTGCGTCATGAAAACGGTCTGGTTACGGTCTATGGCCATAACAGCAAGATCAATGTTGCACGCGGTCAGAAAGTCCGTCGCGGCGAAGAAATTGCCCGCTCAGGTATGAGTGGTAATGCCAAGTCGCCGAAGCTGCATTTCGAAGTGCGTAAGAATTCAACGCCGGTTAATCCGTCGAAATATCTGGAAACCTGATTTTCAGAGCATATTACAAGTTAGTAAAAAGCCCGCTGTATGATGCAGCGGGTTTTTTTGTTCTAGAGCGTGTTGCGTTTAATTGTACCTACTGCGCTCGCTCTAGATTCTTTTAATTGTCGCATGTTCGCGAACGTTAAATGAATCCATTTAACTGCGACATGCTTTAGAGCGCCGTGTGCCAGACTTGGCACACAAAGGTCGCTCTAATATTTAAAAACTACGCTTTGAGAGAAATGCCGAGCCTGCCTGCCAGATCCTGCACATATTGCCAGGCAACACGGCCTGAACGATTGCCGCGTGTGGTTGACCACTCCAGTGCTTCAGCATGAAGTTTTTCAATGGGATAGTTGAAGCCGTAATGCGCGGCATAGCCGTCAACCATCGCCAGATAATCGCTCTGATTGCATTTATGGAAGCCAAGCCAAAGACCAAAACGATCGGAAAGTGAGACTTTTTCTTCTGTTGCTTCAGACGGATTAATGGCGCTTGAGCGTTCATTATCAATCATGTCGCGTGGCATCAGATGGCGGCGGTTGGATGTCGCGTAAAAGATCACATTTTCCGGACGGCCTTCAACGCCGCCTTCAAGCGCTGCTTTGAGCGATTTGTAGGATGTGTCGTCATGGTCGAAGGACAGATCATCGCAGAAAAGAATGAAGCGATAGTCACTGTCTTTGATGAGGTTCATCAGAGCTGGCAGACTGTCAATATCCTCGCGGTGAATTTCAACCAGTTTCAGCGGTTTTGCTGTGGTTTTATTGACGGATGACTGGGCAGCTTTGACCAATGATGATTTGCCCATACCACGTGCGCCCCAGAGCAGCACATTATTGGCAGGCAGACCACGGGCAAAACGCTCGGTATTATCAACCAGTTGATCGCGGACATGATCCACGCCATGAATAAGGCCGAGATCAATGCGGTTGACCTTATGCACCGGCGACAGCTCTAAACGGGATGGATCCCAGACAAAAGTGTCCGCACTCTCAGCTTGCAGCGGCTTTGGTGTTGGTGGCGCCATACGCTCCAAAACAGCCAGCAGCTGGTCCAGTTTTGCGCTCAGTATTTGCTCAGTCGTGTTCATTTTTATGCCTGTATTTTCTATCCGGAGCATTCTTGTATTCTGTCGGATGAGGGCGGCAGGATGCAAGAATGCTCGGATATGTTCCCAAAAATGTTTGTCCGTTACGGATGATGCAACTGTAGCAAGATTATTTTCTTTGAATAGTACCCACGGGTACGGTTGCGAAAAAATATCTTATTTTGCTCGTGAATATTGGCCGTCGCGAAAAAAATGCTGGCCGGACTGGTAAAGTGGGTCGGGAATTTGCATCTATGGTTGCATAACGGCGTATAACCGTTGTAATGCGCAGTGAATAAATTTGATGTCTGCCGCTGAAATACGGGGCTTTGACTACATAATTCCCTAACCCGACACCGGTTTAAGGAATTCTGCAGTCGAGAAACATCAGACAGTTTTCAGTTTGACGAGGAGTCACTTTCATGTTTGTTACCCCTGCTTATGCTCAGACCGCCGGCGGCGGTGCTTTCGGCCCTGATATGCTGATGAGCATTCTGCCTTTCATTCTTATTTTTGTTGTTATGTATTTCCTGATTATCCGCCCGCAGCGGACTCAGATGAAAAAACGCGGCGAAATGCTCACAAATATCCGCCGCAACGATACAATCGTTACCGGTGGCGGCATTCTCGCTAAAGTGACTAAAGTGATTGATGATAACGAACTGGAAGCAGAAATTGCTGATGGCGTTAAGATCCGCGTACTGCGTTCGACAATCGGTGATGTTCGCACCCGTGGCGAACCGGTTGCTGACAACAAAAACAAGTAAGCACACTTGCTGATTTGATTAAAAAGCGCGGTTCATCCGCGCTTTTTTTATTTTAAAATACAAAAGCTTTGTGCTGCAAGGCAACATTATCATTTTAAAATTTACCGCATAAGCCCACGTACCTGCTGAGATTCTTACGAATCACGTATAAGGTTAACCAAAGAGGTGGTGTGGGCAGGATTTTCCGTGTTTTATTCGACGGTGTTCTCATTACATTGCTGTAATTTCTGATCCTGTTTGTTGCGCACCTCATGCGAAACAGCATAAATTTTGACGGATGGATTGCCGATGCTCTATTTCCCGCGCTGGAAATCGGTTCTGATCTGGCTGGTCGTGCTGGCCGGTTTTATCTTTGCTTTGCCGAATTTCTTCTCCGCACAGCAATTATCCAGCTTGCCTGCCGGTTTCCCAAAAGGACAGATCATCACTGGTCTTGATCTGACAGGTGGTACGCGTGTGGTGCTGGCATCACCGAAAGTGACTGCTGAAAATCTGGATAAGACGGCTGCGGTTATGTCTGACCGTCTGACTGAGCTTGGCTACGATAATGCCCGCATTACTGTGCAGAATAAAAATCAGATTCGCGCTGAAGTGCCGGACGTTTATGACGCGCAGCTGATCAAAGATCTGCTGAGCCTGACAGGCGAGATCAATTTCCGTCAGGCAAAAGAAATCACGACACCTGACCCGCTGGCTGAAGGGCTGGTGCCGCAGGATTCAGAAATCATCTATTCTTTTGATGAACCGCCGGTCGGTTACATCGTCAAAAAAGCACCTATTTTGACCGGCACCGATATTGCCGATGCTGAAGTGGGCGTGAACAGTAATCAGGATTCGGTGATTACGATTTCACTGACTGAAGCAGCAACGAAGAAACTGGCTGATTTCAGCGGTAAGAATGCCGGTGCTGTTATGGCGGTGGTGATTGATAATCAGATCGTTTCGGCACCACGTATTCGTGAAGCTATTACATCGGGCAATTTGCAGATTACCGGTGATTTTGATCTGGAAACGCTGAGCAATCTTGGTGTGGTTCTCCGCTCCGGCCCTCTGGCCGCACCGGTTGAAGTGCTGGAAGAACGTAGCATTGCCTCGGCTCTTGGTCAGAACTATGCAAGCTATGGTCTGATTACTGCACTGAGCGCGCTGATCGTTGTCGCGTTGTTTATGGTGCTGTCTTATGGCCTGCTTGGTGTAATTTCGGTGATTGCGCTTGGCGTTAATGTGATGCTGGTTGTGGCTGTGGTGTCTTTCTTCGGTGTGGCTGTGGGGCTTGCCACCATTGCCGGTCTGGTGCTGACCATCGGTATGGCTGTTGACAGTAACATCCTGCTGTTTGAAAAAATCCGCGAAGATCGCCGCAATGGTTATTCCGTTGTGCAGGCGATTGAATCCGGCTTTTCCCGCGCCCGTGCCTGCGTGATCGATGCGAATTTGACCACATTGATTGCAGCTTTGGTACTGCTGATGTTCGGTAGCGGCCCGCTGCATGAATTTGCGATCATCGTGACAATCGGTGTTGTGACGACTTTGTTCACGACGTACACTTTCTCGCGTTTGCTGATTTCGCTTTGGGTGCGTCAGTCCAAGCCGACAACCATTCCTGCGCGTCTGCTCAAGCTGGTGCCGACCAACACCAAAATCAGCTTTATGAAGCTGAGCGGTATTACCGGTGCAATTTCGGCGGTGGCTTGTGTTACTGCCCTTGGTTTGTATTTCACGCTGGGACTGAATTACGGTATCGATTTCGATGGTGGTTCTTCCGTTGAGTTGCAGTCCCGTGAGGGTGCCGTTGATCTGGAAGATATCAGTCAGCGTCTGTCCGAACTGAATATTGCTAATGCACGCGTTGTGCAGGGTAAGAATGAAAATCTGGCTGAATTGCAGATTGGCACGCAGGATTCCGGTGATGATGCCGAGCAGACTGTTGTGGTGAAGCTGCGTGATGAGTTCGAGCAGGATTATGAGTTCCGCCGTGTTGAAGTGGTTGGGCCGACTATATCCGAACACCTGTCCCGCATCGGTAATGCAGCGCTTGGCCTGTCGCTGATCGGTGTTTTTGCCTATCTCTGGATGCGTTTCCGCTGGCAGTTTGCTGTCGGTGCGGTTCTGGCGACTGTGCATGATATTATCATCATGATCGGCGTTTTTGCCCTGTTCCGTCTGGAATATAATTTGTGGAGCCTCGCGGCGCTGCTGACAGTGCTTGGCTATTCGCTGAATGATACGGTGGTGGTCTATGACCGTGTGCGCGATAATCTGCGCCGCTATCCGCAAATGCGCGTGAGCATGCTGGTGGATGCAGCAATCAACCAGACGCTGTCACGTACAATCCTGACATCGCTGGTGACCGTTTTGGCACTGATTCCGCTATATATTTTCGGTGGCGCAGATATCGGCTCTTTCGCCATTATGATGGCGCTGGGGATTATTATCGCGACCTATTCATCGGTCTATATTGCGGGGCCGTTGTTGTGGTTGCTGGGTATTCGTCCGTCTGACGTGATTGAGCCTGCAGAAACCAAAACGGTTGGCTGAGAAGTAAGCCATAAATAACAATAAGTTTTGTCTGTAGCGATAGAGCCTTTGCTATGTTCAGTTGAACATAGCAAAGGCTCTATCTTCTTCACTATCCGCACATCTTAATCCGAAAACCGGTTTCCACTTTTCGGGATGTGCTCTGCGCTGCGGGCAAAACTGTTTAAAGCCTGTGGCAAAATACCCATATTGCTGTAGAAGGGGCGCAACGTGACAAATTTTGTGCCTGATACTGAGCATTTCCAGCAAAAGTGGGAACCGGTTTTGCGTTAGGAAATGCGTAAAACAATTAGATAGAGCATTTCCAATGATTCAATTTATACTGGAAATGCTATAGCTTGATCTGAATAAAGAGAGACATGATGAACACTGGTATTGAAATCCGCGAAGCGCATTTTCCGGGGCGTGCCCCGATTGATGCCTATGGCAATGGCGGGTTTCGTTTTGCGGAAATGTCGCATCGTGGTTCATTGTTGTGCTTGCCATCCGGCGTTCACGGCTGGGAGCCTGCACAGTCGCCGCTTCTGACTGTGAATGATCTGGAACTCATCCTCGAACAGGCAAGTGATATTGAAATTCTGCTGGTTGGTACAGGTATGGATCTGCGTCGGATTCCGGAAGATGTTAAGGCGATTTTGCGCGAGCATCGCATTACCTCCGATCCGATGAGCACCGGTGCTGCTGTGCGTACTTATAATGTGCTGCTGGCGGAAGACCGTGCTGTTGCGGCTGCTCTGATTGCTGTGGAGTGAGCTGTGGCTGAAACCGAGAATAAGGTTGCCCTGACAGCAACTGAGACTGATCATTACCAGCATTGTCTGCAATTTTTGCGCCAAAGTGATTTTGACCGCTATCTGGCTGTGCTTTATGCGCCGGAAGACAAGCGTCCGGCATTGGCGGCGCTTTATGCCTTTAATGCCGAAATCGCCCGTATCCGTGATGTGGTGCATGATGCTTTGCCGGGTGAGGTGCGTCTGCAATGGTGGCGCGATCTCATCAATGGCACTGAACATGGCGCGGTGACCGGTAATCCGGTGGCTGCTTTATTGCTGCAAGCTATTCAGGATTATCAGCTGCCGCGCAGTGTCTTCGATGCCTATTGTGAGGCAAGGATTTTCGATCTTTATAATGACGCAATGCCGAGCCGCAATGATCTGGAAGGCTATTGCGGTGAAACAGCCTGTGCGATTTTGCAGATGGCAGCAATGATACTGGATGCGGATGCAGCCAAATCATCAGCTGAACTGTCCGGTCATGCCGGTGTGGCTCAGGCGGTTAGCGGTTTGCTGCGTTTGATGCCGTTGCATCGCCGTCGCGGGCAGGTCTATGTGCCGGAAGATATGTTGCAGGCAGTGGGCGTGAGTGCTGAGCAGTTTATCAAAGGTGATGACAAACAAGCCATGCAGCGTGTGGTGAGCGTGCTGACCGCGCTGGCGCAGGAACATTATGCAGCCTTTGAAAAACAGCTGATGTCTGCCAGCCTGAAAGCGGCCTATTTGCCGGTGCGTCTGGTGCCGCTGGTACTGAAACGTGCAGAGAAGAAGGCCGAACAGGTCGCGGAGCAGGGCATTGATCTGTCGCAATTTCGGCGTCAGTGGACTTATCTGAAAGCTTCTTTCAAAGCATAAACATTACAGCATAATTCCTTAAACTTGAATCAGTTTCAGGTAAAATTATGCTGTAAATATAAAGTGTTAGAGCGACCTTTGTGCGCCCAAGTGGGCGCACGGCGCTCTAAAAAAGCCGGAGATTTAATCTCCGGCTTTTTTAAATATTATTGCTGTTCTTCCAACCAGACTTTGAAGTCACTTAAAGCACGCGCACTCAGTGCTCGTTTTTTAGCCTGCGTTTTTTCTTTACCACGCAAACGCACGCCTTCCTGTTTTGGAACTGTAATTTCCGGAAACAGGCCGAAATTCACATTCATCGGCTGGAATGAGCGTTTACCCGGTTCGTCATTGCTGACGAGGTGGCCGCCGGTGATGTGATTGAGCAAAGCACCAAAGGCCGAAGTGACCGGAGGCGGAGCCAGCGTTTCACCACGCTGCTGTGCTGCCGCAAAGCGACCGGCAAGCAGGCCCATTGCCGAGGATTCCACATAGCCTTCACAACCGGTGATCTGACCGGCAAAACGAATCTGTGGTCGTGATTTCAGACGCAGATTGGTATCCAGCAGTATCGGCGAGTTGAGATAGGTATTGCGATGCAGGCCGCCGAGGCGGGCAAATTCTGCATTTTCCAGACCCGGAATCATACGCAAAATGGCAGTTTGTTCGCCATATTTCAACTTAGTCTGGAAGCCGACCATATTATAGAGTGTGCCGAGCGCATTATCCTGACGCAACTGCACGACTGCATAGGCCTTAACATCCGGATTATGGGCGTTGGTCAGCCCCATTGGTTTCATCGGGCCATGGCGCAATGTTTCAGGACCACGCTCTGCCATGACTTCAATCGGCAGGCAGCCGTCAAAATAAGGTGTCCCTTCCCATTCCTTGAATTCGGTTTTTTCACCGTCAATCAAGGCCTGAATAAAGGCTTCATACTGCTCTTTATCCATCGGGCAATTGATATAGTCTTTGCCAGTGCCGCCCGGGCCGACTTTGTCGTAGCGCGACTGGAACCAGCAGACATCCATATTGATACTGTCGAAATGGATAATCGGCGCAATCGCATCAAAGAAGGCGAGAGAATCGGCTTCAGTTTCCTGCGCGATTGCCTCCGCCAGTTCTGCGGCCGTAAGCGGCCCCGTGGCAATGATCGTCGTGCCCCAGTCTTCCGGCGGCAGACCAGCAACCACTTCACGCTGGATAGTGATGAGCGGATGTGCTTCGAGCTTTGCGGTGACTGCATCGGAAAAACCGTCGCGGTCAACAGCGAGCGCACCGCCTGCCGGAACCTGATTGGCATCGGCGCAAGCCATAATCAGCGAATTGGCCAGACGCATTTCTGCATGCAGCACGCCGACGGCATTGGTTTCAGCATCATCCGAACGGAAGGAGTTGGAGCAGACAAGCTCTGCCAGTCCTTGCGTCTTGTGCGCATCTGTGCCGCGCACGGGGCGCATTTCGTGAATGATGACGGGAATACCGGCGCTGGCAATCTGCCATGCTGCTTCGCTGCCTGCCAAGCCGCCGCCGATAATGTGAACTGGTGAAAAAGATGATGAACTGGACATGCTTTGTCCAATACCGCTTTTACGGCTCTGCTTCAATTGCCTGAATGTCTGATCACAGGCTTTTGCTATGGCGCGAGACATAAAAAAATAGCTTCGTCGCAGGAGGGAAGGCGACGAAGCTATTTTAGGGAGGGACTGATATGGAGGTATCAGTCAGCGCAGAATGTGAGATTTCAATAGGGAATGAAACCTGTCAGCGCTTTATGCCTGCTGAAAAACGGGAGGAACGACAGCAGGCAATAAAACATGACCGGTACGGGAGGAGGAATACCGGCCATGAAAGGGGAGGATGTTGTATCCGTCTGCGCCGGTAATCGGGAGGAAACTCCGGCGAAGCTATCTTGTAACTCAGCTCACTATCAGTTCCGGCGAATTCCTGAAGCTGACAGTTTTACCAAGCGGTCTTTTAATTACATGCCAGCTGTGTTGGACTTGCGGGCAATGTAAGGAATGTCGGAGCGGGAGATGCCAAGATCACCGAGTTCACGGTTGGACAAACGGTTCAGTTCGGAAACTGTATCACGGTAACGGCGCCAGTTGTTGAAAGAGCGAATGATGTTCATTTTTAAAACCCTCGATTGTGTTTCGTTGTGTTGTGTAATCTGTTGTCCTGTATATAGCCCGTGGGTTCGGAAATGAGGAGAGACAAGTTTGCATAGCTCCTCTGCGAGCCTTGCAAGCCTCATTTAAACGATTTAAATCGCTATTTTGTCGCTATTTGAACATGATTGGCCGGTTGGGAAATTTTCGTTCGTTTAAAAGAATTTGCACGCAATTTTTATGCGGATAAGCAAAGTTCTTGTCACAAAAACATCACGCATGGGTTGTGTATGGTTTTTGACGTTTCAAGAGCTATGCAGGCGGAACAGGGGTGTGGCTGTGCCGGATGATGAATGCGGTATCTGAAACTTGCCCGACAATAGAAAATACAGCTTTTTACACCCGATTATTGAGTGCTTGAAAGCGGTCGGTTTTCGTGTGAACCTCTCTGGCAGACACGAGAATGGCTTGTTTACGGGGGAGGTCAGGTCGCTTGTTGAGTTTGCCTGTACTGATTGGCATGATTGCTGCCGGTATTATCGCCGGTGTGCTGGCCGTTCATTTTTTGGGCGGCAACAAGCAGAGTGTTTTAAACAGCGATACAGAGGTGATTGCGCGTTTCCGGCAGGATTATCCGGAGAGTTCAATCGGCATAATTTATTTTACGCGGGATCACCGCGCAGCTTTTTTTGATTTGCCGCAGCAGGGCACTGGCATTGTCCATGGGGTCGGTGCGAAGTTTCTGACACGTATCTTACAGACTGGCGATATTCAGGAAATCCGCAAACAGGACGAAACCAGACTGTTTCTGCGCATGCATGACTTTACATGGCCAGCGGCTACATTTTCTTTCAAAGATAAAAAGACCCGTGATGTGGTGTGTGACTGGCTGGCAAGAACGTAAAAATAAGAAGGGGAGTGGTCTTCATGAATGAACCGGCATTCTTCGACGTGACACTGCTGGCAGTGCCGCTTTATCTCCTTGCTATTATGATTGAGCTGGTTGTGGTGCGGTATTGGCACCGCAAGGGCGAGTTTGAGACCCGCGATGCACTGACAAGCTTGTTGATGGGAACCGGTAATGTGGTTGCCGGTTTATTGCTCGGCTTTGTCTCGGTGACGACCTTGTTGTGGGTATGGCAGTTCCGGTTTTTCGATTTAGGGCTGCATTGGTGGGTATTTGTTGCAGCCTTTATCTTCGATGATTTGCGTTATTACTGGTATCACCGCATCGCCCATCGGGTGCGCTGGGTCTGGGCAGAGCATGTCAATCATCATTCCAGCCAGCACTATAATCTCACCACGGCTTTGCGTCAGTCATGGACAGGGCAAATTACCGGCATGTTCATTCTGCAAGTGCCGCTGGTGCTGCTTGGCTTTCATCCGGCGGTGATTGCCTTTGTCTATGGTTTTAACCTGATCTATCAATTCTGGATTCATACAGAGGCAATCGGCAAAATGTGGAAGCCTGTTGAGCTTATCTTCAATACGCCATCGCATCACCGTGTGCATCATGCAACCAATCCGCGTTATCTGGATGCGAATTTTGCCGGTACACTGATTATCTGGGACAGACTATTCGGCACCTTCGTCGAGGAGCTGCCGGAGGATATGCCGCGCTATGGCATTGTGCGGAATATCGGCACATTCAATCCGGTGCGGGTGGCATTTCATGAATGGGTCGGAATGTTGAAAGATGTGTTTGCACCGGGGCTGAGCCTGCGCCAAAGGCTGATGTATATGGCTGCGCCACCGGGCTGGAGCCATGATGGCAGCCGCAAAACATCGGAAGATCTGAAAGCAGATTATGTGCGACTGCATCCTGAAGAGGCAGGAAAACCGGGATTGCCTGAAAGCCGTTCTTAATTTAACACGATTATAGCGGTTCAAGTTAAGACTGAAACATTGGAACCGCTGTAATTATTTGTTTTATGCATTGTTCCAAGTAAAGCCGCTTTGTGCTTTTACCGCTACAACATCATTCCTTAAACTTGAAACAGTTTAAGGAATGATGTTGTAGTATAAAATATTAGAGCGACCTTGTGTAGCGCCCAAGAGGGCGCACGGCGCTCTAATGCTTTTAAAACGGCTTATACAGGAATGTCATTTGTCCTTATTTGTTTCGCTGGCACGACAGATTGATCAATGGCAGTCGCAAGGACTGCTTGATCAGGAAACCGCAGACAGACTGCGTCTTGATGTGAAGACTCGTCATAACGGGTTTGGTATGGGTGGTGTGCTCGCAGTGCTTGGCTCATTACTGCTTGGCGCAGCGCTGATCTTGTTTATTGCGGCGAACTGGGAGGTCATCCCCCGCATTTGGCGCGTGGCGCTGATCCTGTTTATTATGTGGGGCGGTTATCTCGGTGGTGCATGGTTGCAGCAGCGGGATGAGAACAGATTGGCGGCAATCTTCGCGCCGTCGCTCTACTTGCTCTCGGCTATTACCTATGGTGCTGGTATCGCGCTGGTCGGACAGATGTATCATATGTCCGGTGATATGACGACGGCAGCACTGACATGGGGCATTGGTGTGCTGATTGCAGGTGTTCTGCTGCGCGCACCAATCCTGACAGCAGCAGCATTGGGCATCGGTGGTTTTTATCTCTACACGGTTTTGAGCGAGCTTGGCGGACAGATTAATCTGGTTGCATCCTATCGCTGGGTTTTGCCGCTTTATATTGCCGTTTGTGCCGCAGCGATTATTTATACTAAGGCTGACAAAGCCATGCATTTACTGGCGATGCTGACACTGGCCTATTTTCTGGCTTTGTATTTCGATCTGGAAAGCGCTGTCACTTTGGTGCTGATGATCGTGCTTGGCACTGTTCTGATTATCTGTCAGGGGCGCTGGCCGGCTTTTGAGCGCTATAGTTACGGCTTTGGCGCACAGCTTGCCGGTTATGGTCTGGCCGCATTGTTGCTGGCGCTGTTCATCTTTCAGGTTGAGCATAAAGGGGTGTTCAATAATTATGAAGCGGGGGCTGATGCTGTCTATTCGCTGGTAGCAATTGCTGTCTGCGTGTTTGCTCTGATTATTGCGGGTGAGAAAAGTGGCCAGTTGCGCTGGTTTGCCTATGCCGGTTTCTCGCTGCATGTGTTGTATTTGGCAACGGTGACTGTGGGCACAATGATCGGCACATCGGGTGTCTTCCTGATCGGCGGTCTTCTGGTGATGGGGCTGGCTTATCTGGTTACCCGTATGGAAAAATATCTGCATGGCTCAGCTGTCAAAGCGGTGTCCGTTCATGATGGGGAGCAGCAGCCATGAACCTTCTTAAAAAGCGCTGGCTTTATGTCGCTGCCATTATCGCGGCATTGTTGCAAACCATTGTCATGCTGGCGGGCGTGCAGCAGCGTATCAGTATTTTGCGTAATGGCACTGAAGTGGTGTTGCGTACAATGCCTGTTGATCCGCGCGATCTGATGCGCGGAGATTTTGTGACGCTGAGCTATGAGATTTCCCGTCTGCCTGCACGCCTCATCAGTGGTGAGCCGCCACACAAAAGCGGGCTGAACTACATTTATGTCGTGGTGGCCAAACAGGCCGATGGTGTGTGGGCTGCAGACCGTGCGCAGTATACCCGTCCTGATGCACTGAAAGACAATGAAATGGTACTGCGCGGTGAGGTGGAAGCGCCGTTCCAGATCTATGACGAGAACTCCACGATTCCTGTCGTCTATGGCATTGAGCGCTATTATGTGCCGGAAGGTGAGGGGTTGGCAGTTGAGCATGCACAGCGGGACAGTGCAGTGGATATTGTTTTGTCGGTAAATGAGAAGGGTGTTGCTGCCATCAGAGCGCTCAGAATCGACGGAAAACAGGTGTTTGACGAGCCGTTGTTCTGATGCAGACTATAAAAGGGGGATGATAAGATCTGTGTATGACGGGATCATATCAAAAATAATCTGTTTTCCCCCTTTGACCTCTGAAAATTGAATGCTATAGAGCGCGCACATCAGAAGCACGCTTGCTTCGGTTGCGGATATGGCGAAATTGGTAGACGCACCAGATTTAGGTTCTGGCGGGAGACCGTGGGGGTTCGAGTCCCTCTATCCGCACCACTTTTATTTCCTGAAAATCTGTCTTTATATTCACTGCAGGAAATATATCCTGCCGGATGATAGTAAATTTCATAAATTCTAAAACTTTATGCCCGAAGTTTCGGCTTGTATTAATATAAGCTGACATTCGTATAGATTATGCGGATGCAGGTTTTGGAAAATTTATGGAAAGGCAGTGAGCCATGAGAAACTATAGTGCGCGATACCGGCAATATGCTCATGGTTTCGGATGTTTGTGTCATAGTCCTGAAATTACACAGTTGAATGAGCGCATCAGTCAGGGACTGAGCCGTCGTTCTGTGTTGAGTGGCCTTGCGGCAGTGATGGCCGGTGCAGTGGTTGCTGATCCGGTGTCAGCCTTGGCGCAAATGCCAGCTGCTTCAGTTGCCCAGCCTGTTTTGCTAACAAATTTACGTATTTTTGACGGTAAATCATCCAAGCTGATTGAAAGGCAACAAGTTCTGATCAGCGGTGGGAAAATTGCAGAAATTCTCAAAGCCTCAGAAAAAGTTGCAGACGCCAAAGTAATTGATTGCGGTGGTCGCGTCTTGATGCCGGGGCTGATTGATGCCCATTGGCACAGTATTCTGGCGGCTATTCCGCAAATGGTGGCGATGACTTCTGATATCGCCTATGTGCATCTTGTTGCAGCACAGGAAGCGCAGCGCACGCTGATGCGTGGTTTTACGACAGTGCGCGATATGGGCGGGCCGTCTTTTGCGCTCAAACGTGCGGTTGATGAAAAGCGGATTCCGGGGCCGCGCATTTATCCGTCCGGCGCAATGGTATCTCAGACCTCCGGTCATGGCGATTTCCGTCAGCGCAGTGATATTCCGCGCCATAGCGCCAATGATCTGAGTATAGCGGAATCAGCGGGCATTGCCGCTATTGCAGACGGTGAGGCAGAAGTGCTGCGCCGTGTACGCGAACAGCTGATGCTGGGGGCGAGCCAGATCAAGATTATGGTTGGCGGCGGCGTTGCATCTGCCTATGATCCGCTGGATTCCTTGCAGTTTACCGAGCCAGAAATCCGTGCGGCTGTGATGGCTGCCAAGGATTGGGGCACTTATGTCTGTGCGCATGTTTATACATCAGCAGGCATTCAGCGTGCGCTCGCCTGCGGTGTGCAGTCGATTGAGCATGGTCAGCTTGCGGATGAGGAAACTGTCAAGCAAATGGCTGATGCCGGTGCATGGTGGAGTATTCAGCCGTTTTTGGCAGATGAAGATGCCAATGTTTATGCCTCACAGGTACAAAGCGATCAGCAGAAGATGATTGCAGAAGGTACGATCCGCGCCTTTGAACTGGGGCCGAAACATAATGTAAAAATGGCATGGGGTACGGATATCCTGTTCAATCCGAAGGGTACCGCTTCTCAGGGACGTCAGTTGGCGAAACTGTCGCGCTGGTTTGAAAATGCCGATGTGCTGAAAATGGCAACCAGTACCAATGCGGAGTTGCTGGCAATGTCAGGCAACCGCAATCCTTATGCTGGTGCTATCGGCGTGATTGAAAAAGGTGCAATGGCGGATATGCTGCTGATTGATGGCAATCCGCTGGAAGATATTTCTCTGATTGCTGATCCTGACAAAAATATGAAGCTGATCATCAAAGACGGTGTGATTTATAAAAATACACTGGCTGCATGAGCCTTTGATGCGATGTGTATTTCTGCGGCCGGACTTTCCGGCCGTATTGGTGTGAAGTTTGGGAAACTGAAATGCGTACCGGTAAAATGAAACTGATTGCATCGGCTGTCACGATGGTTGCGCTGTTTTCCGGCTCAGCTGCTTATGCCTTTACAGCAGGTGACTATTATCTGCCGGTCAGCGCAGAGGCTAAGGCCATTACCGGCGATATTCAGATTGATGATTTCAGTATCCGTTTTGAAACCGGTGCAACGTTGAAATTCTCTGAGCTGGTTGCAGAGACATTTGAAGTTGACGGGAAAGAGCTATCTGCATCGGTATATCGTGTTGCCCAACCTGCTGATCCTGCTCTGAAGGATGGCAAGCCGCTATGTGGTAAGGGTGATGTCTCTTACATTGTCTATTGGATGGCGATGCCGGAGCAGGTCACGATCGGCGTTTTTACCGGTGATAAGCCGCCTCGTCATGATGCGGAACGCTGCACAGCATATATTTACAAGAGCCGGTGAGGGCGTCAGGCCATAATTATTCAAAGCATAAAAAACCGCTCTGATTGCCAGAGCGGTTTTTTGTATGTGATTATCAACTGTCTTACAGTTTGCTTTCGAGCAGAGTGGTCAGCGCTTTTGTACGCGGTTCAATATCACCGGCATTGGAAAAAGGCTTCCAGTTGATTGTCAGCTTGCCGTCTTCAAATGTCAGGCCATCCGCATAATTAGAAGCCGGTGCGGTTTTCTCATCATAGAGAATGGTGACTGATTTCAGCTTTTCTTGCAGCGCAGCCTTGCCCATATCATCGGCTGCAATGGCTTTAAATGAGCGGATCACAGGTTCAATAACCGTGTTTTGCAGATAATCTGCATTGGTATAAGAATCTGCATAACCTGGCAGTGCAAGACTGTTGAGGTTCAGCTCAATCGCCACCGGAAATCCTGCTGCTTCCTGAATGGATTTTTCAGAGGCTGGCCAGACGTCTTTAGCATAGGCGGCAATCGCACGGCGTTCCGCAAGACCTGCTTCCTGAGCATAGGCGCTTACAGCGGTGAATGGCAAAAGCAGTGACAGCAAAGCAATGAAACGAAATTTCATCAGGTTAATTCCTTGAAACAGAAAATATGTACGGTTTTATTCTTGCGAAAGTCACGATAGACAACGCGTCTATGGTTGCGCCCTTTATCAAATCTGATGATCGCAGAGAAGAGCCGGTTTTGAGCAGCCGGTTTCATAGCGGGGCTTTACGCAAGGGCACATTTGTTTTTGAAGCAGGTGCAAGAGAGCGGGGAAGCCGGATTTTATGGAAATGGCTGATTTTCCTGATCTGAAAGCACTAAAATCCGGTTGTTTGCATGGCGAATATTCAATCGCATCTTGTGTTTTGCGGGCGCTGATTGTAATGGGTTTGCGATAAATGGGATTCTGGTGCAATGCTGTGGCACAGGCTCCGACACGAAATGTGGCGGTATGCTGTTGAATGAGCAGACATTGTGCAGGAAATTCAATAGCAGAAATCAGGTATGGCTGCTTTAAATCCGTACCATTTATATATAGAGTCGCGGCCGTTCATCGGCGGATTTTATATCCGTTCAGGGATGTCACATAGCCTTTGCGCATTTTTGTGCGCGGTGTGTGGCAACAGAAAAACAAGAAATTTCGCTAACTACGGCGACAGCAGTCATGCGGCCGGCCATGCGAAACGAAGACAAAAGTGAAGGTTTGGACATGCAGGTTACCGAAACGCTCAATGAAGGGCTGAAGCGCGAGATCAAAGTCGTGGTTCCGGCACAGGATCTTGAAGCAAAGCTCGCTGAGCGCCTCGAAACCGCTCGCGGTCGCGCTAAGATCGATGGCTTCCGTCCTGGTAAAGTACCTTCAGCACATCTGCGTAAGATGTACGGCAAGTCTTTCATGGCTGAGATCGTGAACGAAATTCTGAACGATTCAACCCGTTCGATCCTTGCTGAACGCAACGAAAAAGCTGCAACCCAGCCAGAAGTTGCAATGAGCGAAGACGAAGCAGAAGCTGAAAAGGTTCTGGCCGGTAAAGCTGACTTCGAATTCACCATGAATTACGAAGTTCTGCCAGCGATCGAAATCAAAGACGTTTCCGGTCTTAAAGTGACCCGTGAAGTTGTTGATATTTCTGACGAAGAAGTTGAAGAGCAGGTTAAGAAAATCGCTTCTTCCGCACGCACTTTTGAAACTAAAAAGGGCAAAGCTGAAGATGGCGACCGCGTAACCATGGATTACCTTGGTAAGCTCGGTGACGAACCGTTTGAAGGCGGCGCTGATCAGGATGCCCAGCTGGTTCTCGGTTCAGGCCAGTTCATTCCGGGCTTTGAAGATCAGCTGATCGGTGTAAAAGCCGGTGACGAAAAGCAGATCAAAGTAACTTTCCCAGAAAATTACGGCGCTGCACATCTGGCCGGTAAAGAAGCAACCTTCGACGTTACTGTGAAGGAAGTTGCTAAAGCTGCTGAGCTGGAACTGAACGACGAAGTTGCAAAGAAGCTGGGCATTGAAAGCCTTGAGCGTCTGCGTGCAGTTGTTCGCGAACAGATCGAAGGTCAGTATGGCCAGATCACCCGTCAGAAAGTTAAGCGTCAGATCCTCGACGGTCTGGATGCAGAATATCAGTTTGATACACCAGAACGTCTGGTTAACGCTGAGTTCAACAACATCTGGCAGCAGATCAATTTCGACCTGCAGCAGGCTGGTAAGACTTTTGAAGACGAAGAAACCACTGAAGAAGCTGCTCGCGAAGAATATCGCAAGCTGGCTGAGCGCCGTGTACGTCTTGGTCTGGTTCTCTCCGAAATCGGCGAAAAAGCCGGTGTAGAAGTAACCGAAGAAGAACTGCAGCGCGCTGTATACGATCAGGTTCGTCGTTACCCAGGTCAGGAACAGCAGGTTTATGAATTCCTGCGTAAGACTCCTGATGCGGTTGCTAACCTGCGCGCACCAATCTTTGAAGAAAAGGTTGTTGATCACCTGCTCGGCACAATCGAAGTCACCGACAAAAAAGTGACCAAAGAAGAGCTGACAGCTGATGAAGAAGGCGCAGAAGATGCAAAGCCTGCTAAAAAAGCTGCTCCAAAGAAAAAAGCAGCTAAAAAAGCTGACGATGCAGCTGAATAATCAGTCCGCATAGAATTACGAGAAAGCCGCGTTGCAAAACGCGGCTTTTTTGTTGGCTAGTGTATAATATTTGCAGATCGCGTTAATCAGGCAGGAACGGTGAGATGGCTGTGAAACCACACTATCATTTATGCAAAGTGCTGAGTGGTGATATGGCGCTGCCTGTATGGTCGCATGCCGTTACCTTGGTGCCGTTCCGGCCAGATGTGCCGGAGATGATTGCGGCACTTCATGCTATGCTCACCAGCTCCTATGAGGCCGTTGGCGATCATGTGCCATCATTGAATGTATGGTGGCAGGCATTGTCTGAAGATGCCGAATATGAAACTGCGCTGATCTTTCCGGTTATGAACGGGAAGGGTGAGTTGATTGCTTTCGCGCATTGCTGGAATAGCGGTTTTATCAAGGATATAGTCGTGCAGCCTTCATGGCGCAGGCAAGGCATTGCTGAGGCACTGCTGCTGCATTGCTTTCAGGTGTTTTATGCGCGTGGGGCAGATAAAATCTGCCTCAAAGTCGATCAGAATAATCCTTTTGGTGCGGAGCGCCTTTATCGTCGGCTGGGCATGACGGATGAGTGATCGTGCTGTGAGGTCATTTATCTTTACAAGCACATGCTTTGTTACAGGAATTTGCATTTTTTCTGTCAATGCAGGGTGCACTGGCGTGGCAGAATGTTTATACTTCGCGCAATGATAGTTGATCCGCGCTGAAACAATACTGAAATCCCAGAGAACACTTGCCAGTCAGGCCGGTTTGTTTTAGCCAGAAGCATGAGAAAACGGCTGAGTATTGCTCGTGCCGCAAAAACAGAGATTTAAGAGCCCATGTCCCTTATCGATACACGCACGCCAGACCCGAAACGCCTGATCTCCGGTGCCACCGGTGACTGGGAAGTGGTGATCGGGATGGAAGTCCATGCGCAGGTGACTTCCAATTCCAAATTGTTCTCCGGTGCAGCCAACGAATTTGGCGCGGAACCAAACGCCAATGTTTCGCTGATTGATGCCGCAATGCCGGGCATGCTGCCGGTGATCAACGCAGAATGCGTGGCGCAGGCCATTCGTACCGGTCTTGGACTGAAAGCACAGATCAATCTGAAGTCGGTTTTCGATCGTAAAAACTATTTCTATCCGGATCTGCCGCAGGGCTACCAGATTTCTCAGTTCAAACAGCCAATCGTTGGCGAAGGTACCGTGATTGTATCTGTCGGCCCTGATTCCAAAGGCCAGTTTGAAGATGTTGAAGTCGGCATTGAACGCGTGCATCTGGAGCAGGATGCCGGTAAGTCGATTCATGACCAGCATCCAAGCATGTCTTTTGTTGACCTGAACCGTTCAGGCGTGGCGCTGATGGAAATCGTTTCCAAGCCGGATATCCGCTCATCTGATGAAGCACGCGCTTATATGACCAAGCTGCGCAGCATTCTGCGTTATCTCGGTACTTGCGACGGTAATATGGACGAAGGTTCCATGCGTGCCGACGTTAACGTCTCTGTGCGTCGCCCGGGCGGTGAATTCGGCACACGTTGCGAAATCAAGAACATGAACTCCATCCGCTTCATTGGTCAGGCGATTGAGTATGAAGCCCGTCGTCAGATCGGTATTCTGGAAGATGGTGGCAAGATCGATCAGGAAACCCGTCTTTATGATGCGGTAAAGGGTGAAACCCGCTCAATGCGCTCTAAAGAAGAAGCGCATGATTACCGCTATTTCCCGGACCCTGATCTGCTGCCGCTGGAATTCACACAGGCCTATGTTGATGAACTGGCTGCCGGTTTGCCGGAACTGCCGGATGATAAGAAGAACCGTCTGGTTGAAACACTGGGACTGTCTGTTTATGACGCCTCAATCCTGATTACTGAAAAAGCCATTGCTGACTATTTCGAATCGGTTGCAGATGGCCGTGACGGTAAAGTTGCAGCAAACTGGGTTATCAATGATCTGCTCGGCGCTTTGAACAAGGCAGGTAAGGATATTGAGTCTGCTCCGGTTACGCCGCAGCAGCTCGGTGGCATTCTTGATCTGATCAAAGAAGGCACAATTTCCGGTAAGATCGCCAAAGACCTGTTTGAGATCGTCTGGAACGAGGGCGGCGATCCTAAAGAGATCGTTGAAGCCCGCGGCATGAAGCAGGTCACTGATACCGGTGCGATTGAAAAAGCCGTTGATGAAATCATCTCTGCTAATCCGGAAAAAGCGGCTCAGGCTCAGGAGAAACCAACCTTGGCTGGCTGGTTCGTTGGTCAGGTGATGAAAGCAACCGGCGGTAAAGCAAACCCGCAGGCTGTGAATGATCGGGTTAAAGCGAAACTGGGCATCGAATAATGTGGCTACGCTCCGCAAATAAAGATGATCTGAGGGCTGTGCATCAGTTGCTGGTCAAGACCTGGCATGCCACATTTGATGATGTGCTGGGTGTTGAGACCGTCAATAAGGTCACGGGCGGGTATCATTCTGTTGCCGCACTGACCCGCAATCTGGCTAAGCCTTATTCGGAATTTGTTGTGGCAGATGACGGCGAGGGCAACCTCGTCGGCATGGCTTTTGCCAGTCAGAGTAAAGCCGGAATTGCGGAGCTGCATCAGCTTTATGTCGATCCGGAGCAGCAGGTTCAGGGTATCGGCACCATGCTGCTGGCAGAAATCGAGATGGCTTTTCCTGATGTGGAGAAGCTGGCACTTGATGTGATTGCGAAGAATCAGAAAGCTCTGGATTTCTATAGTCGCAAGGGTTTTGAAAAGACCGGCGAGACGAAAGACTGGGGCACACTGAAACTTGATATCAATGTTATCAAAATGGAAAAGCCGCTGACCGGCTGGTCTATGTGATTTTTTGCTCTGAAATCCGACCTTTATCACCGTTGCGATAGCCGTTAAAACGGTGATTACAGGCAGGATATGCTCTGAAGAGCGGCAACTTGACCCTTGCGCAGAGCCGCAGATAAGGTCATAAGCAGGGAATAATCTGCATGATCCTGTGCCTTGATGGTCAGGATAGTTCAGGATCTGGAAGTGCTATGAAAAAATTTATTACTCAGGTCTTCACCTGGTGGAACAGCCAGACTATTGGCACCCGTCTTCATACCTGGCGCAAAGGTAAGCGCGTTGGTGAGGATGAGTTTGGCAATGTCTATTACACCGGTGGCAAAGATTCTGAAGGTCGCACACGCCGTTGGGTTATCTTTAACGGTTACAGCGAAGCCAGCGCAATTCCTGCCGGCTGGCATGGTTGGATGCATCACCGCACCGATACACCGCCGACTGAAGAAAACTATCAGCCACGCGAATGGCAGAAGGCGCACCAGCAAAATCTGACTGGTACACCACAGGCTTATCGCCCGCAGGGTGCAATTTCGGCTTCCGGTCAGCGTCCTGCTGTTACCGGCGATTACGACGCCTGGACACCGAATTGATCTGAATTTCGACAAAATGAGCAGGCGGCAACTTAAGAAGTGTGCCGCCTTTGCATTTTTACAGGATATTTCCGGGCATTTGGTTCTGCTAATCAGGCTTGGGGAAAACTATGCTTAGTTGTGTTTTTTCTCACAAATGCCGTAAAGAACAGGCTAATTTCCTGCTGGTGCTTTCTTGCACCATTTAAGCAACCAGTACCAAAGGCAGAATGTGAATGAATGTTTCTTCCGGACGAAATTTTGGAGCAACATTTCTGCTGGTTGCAGGACTTGCGGTTTCAGGTCTGAGCATCGCAGGGCTGGGCGGGCTTTCTGAAGCCAAAGCCGAACGCATTGCCAATAAAGTTGCCGAGTTTTCCGGTCTTGATAAAATTACCGGACGTATTACGACTTTTGATGTTTATATCAATGAAACGGTGCAGTTCGGTGCGCTGCAGGTAACGCCTAAGGTTTGCTACAGCCGCTCTGAAAGTGAAGCGCCGCGCACAGACAGCTTTGTGCAGGTAGATGAAATCACCCTTGATCGTAAAATCCGCCGTATCTTTTCCGGCTGGATGTTTGCCGATAGTCCGGGTCTGAATGCTGTTGATCATCCGGTTTATGATATCTGGCTGAAAAACTGCAAACAGACTTCCGATATTCCGGCACCGAAATAACTCTCGTTTAGAGCGTTTCCCTGACTGATTGAATCGATGGCTTTGCAAATCAGTCACTTTCTGATTCAAGCTATCTGCCGATGGAGGTCGGCAGATATGTCGCGAGCCCTTTCCGTTGATCTTCGCATACGTGTAGTGGCCGCCGTTAACGGCGGCGCATCGCATCGAGAGGCTGCTGAGCGTTTCGGTGTAAGTGCAGCCAACGTTAGCCGTTGGCGTAACCTTCAACTCCAGCAGGGAAATGTTCGACCCGGTCCACTGGGCGGCGACCGCAACTCCCACAAGACAGAAGCGCATGCCGATCAGATTATGACCTGGCTCGGCGAACACAAGGACGGCACTCTCTTCGAACTTCGCAATGATTTGGCTGCCCAAGGCATCGTAATCAGCAAGTCGGCATTGCATCGCTTTCTTGTCCGGAACGAACAAACGCGCAAAAAAAGACTGGCCATGCGGTAGAGCAAAGCCGTCCAGACGTTCTGGAAAAACGGCAATGCTGGTTCGAGGAGCAACTCGATCTCTATCCAGAGCGTCTCGTGTTCATCGACGAGACCTGGACGGCGACCAATATGACCCGTAGTTATGGGCGATGCCGCAAGGGCGAGCGGTTGCGGATGGGTTTTCCTCACGGTCATCGCAAGACGACCACATTGGTTGCGGGGCTGCGCAGCACAGGAATGGTCGCGCCACTTATCATCGATGGCCCCATCAACGGTGAGTGGTTCGAGGCATATGTCGCTCAGGTATTGGTTCCAACATTGAAACCAGGTGACGTTGTCATCCTCGATAATCTGTCCAGCCACAAACGGCCCGCAGCAAGGGAGTTGATTGAGGCGGTCGGCGCGACAATGATGTTCCTTCAGCCCTACAGCCCAGACTTCAACCCCATCGAAAAGGCATTCTCCAAGCTGAAGGCGCTTTTACGAAAGGCTGCCGAGAGAACAGTCAATGGACTTTGGGATCGCATCGGCAAGCTGGTTGATCTCATCGAACCGCAAGAGGCGCTAAACTACTTCAAATCGTGCGGATACGATCCAATATGAAAGGGAAACGCTCTAAAATATGCATAATATTTGCTGAGCGGTCAGAGCTTTGTCTGATCGCGCTTCAGAACTGTGCCGGCGTTAAAATCGCTGGCAGCAGCATTTCCTCATAGGCTTTCGCCGGAATTTCAATCGCGCCAAAGCGCTGCAAATGCTCAGTGGTAAATTGGGTGTCCAGCAGCTTGAAGCCGTTTGCCCGCAGGCGCTCCACCAGATGCACAAGGCAAATCTTGGAAGCATCTGTTGCATGACTGAACATGCTTTCGCCGAAGAACGCACCGCCAAGTGATACGCCGTAAAGACCACCAACCAGTTGCTCACCCTGCCATGCTTCCACTGAATGGCAATGTCCGGCCTTGTGAAGACCTATATAACCTTGGCGGATGGTCTGATTGATCCAGCTTCCGGCCTCAGGATCAAGCCGTATGGCGCACCCGTCCAGAACCTGTTCAAAGGCCGTGTCATAGCGGATTTCAAACGGAGCGCGTTTGACTGTTTTTTGCAGGCTGCGGGAGATGTGGAACTTATCGAGCGGGATAATGCCGCGTTGTTCCGGACGTACCCAGAAAATTTCCGGATCATCAGCACTTTCTGACATAGGGAAAATGCCGGAGGCGTAAGCCCGGAGCAGTAGCTCCGGACTTAAATCTTGAGGAGGGGATTTGCGTCCCGCCACCAGAGTTAGCGACCTGAAGCGGCCTGCTTTTCCAGATATTTCTCAAGCCAGTGGATATCATAATCGCCATTGGCGATATCCGGATTGGAAATCAAATCCTGAAAAAGCGGAAGGGTCGTATCAACACCATCAACAACAAACTCATCAAGCGCACGGCGCAGACGCATCAGACATTCGACGCGGTTACGGCCATGAACGATCAGCTTGCCGATCATGCTGTCATAGTAAGGCGGAATTTTATAACCACTATACACGCCGGAATCGACACGAATGCCGAGACCGCCCGGTGTGTGGTAATGGTTGATCGTGCCTGGTGATGGCGTAAATGTACGCGCATTTTCCGCATTGATACGGCATTCAATCGCATGACCGGAGAAGCGTACTTCTTCCTGCTTGATCGAAAGACCAAGACCGGCAGCAATACGAATTTGCTCATGAACCAGATCAATACCGGTAATGGCTTCGGTAATCGTGTGCTCCACCTGAAGACGGGTGTTCATTTCAATGAAATAAAACTCGCCGTTTTCGTAAAGGAATTCGATTGTACCGGCACCGCGATAACCGAGTTCTGCAACCGCATTGGCGCAGATCATACCGATCTTGTCGCGTGCTTCAGCATTCAGAGCAGGGGAGTTTGCTTCTTCCCAGACTTTCTGGTGACGGCGCTGCAAGGAACAGTCGCGTTCGCCCAGATGCACAGCTTTACCGGCACCATCGCCAACGATCTGTACTTCAATGTGACGTGGTTTTTCGAGATATTTCTCGATGTACACAGCATCATCACCAAATGCAGCCGCAGCTTCCGAGCGTGCAGTATTATAGGCAACGGAAATGTCTTCTGCGGTTTTGGCAACCTTCATCCCGCGACCACCGCCACCGGAAGAGGCTTTGATGATAACCGGATAACCGATTTCGGCCGCAATGCGGGCTGCATCCTGTTCGCTTGCCACACCGCCGTCAGAACCCGGAACAACCGGAATACCAAGACGTTTTGCAGTCTTTTTCGCCTCAATCTTATCGCCCATGATGCGGATATGCGCAGCGGTTGGTCCGATAAAGGTAATGTCGTGTGCTTCGAGAATTTCTGCGAATTTCGCGTTCTCGGATAGGAAGCCGTAACCCGGATGGATTGCATCCGCGCCGGTGATTTCGCAGGCAGCAACGATCTGATGAATGTTCAGATAGCTGTCGCGCGATGGCGGCGGGCCGATACAAACGCTTTCATCTGCAAGACGCACATGCATGGCATCCGCATCAGCAGTGGAGTGAACGGCAACAGTCTTGATGCCAAGCTCCTTACAGGCGCGCAGCACCCGCAGGGCAATTTCGCCGCGATTGGCTATGAGGATTTTTTGAAACATCGGTGCTCCTGCCTCAGCATGATCTGACTAGCAGACTATGCATTAAATCAAATGGGTCAACGATGGCTGTATTGTTGCCAACACAGCCGCGATCTTTGTGAGATCTTACTCGATGACGATAAGCGGTTCGCCGAATTCAACCGGCTGGCTGTCACCAACCAGAATAGCAGTCACAGTACCTGCACGCGGTGCAGCAATCTGGTTCATGGTCTTCATCGCTTCGATGATCAGAACAGTCTGACCTTCTTTAACGGCCTGACCGACTTCGATGAACTGTTTTGCACCTGGTGCAGGTGCCAGATAGGCTGTGCCGACCATTGGGGAAGGAACAGCATTCTTGGACTTGTCTGCTGCCTTTGGTGCTTCTGCCGCAGGCGCTGCTGCAACCGGTGCCGCCATAGCCGGAGCCGGAGCAAAATACTGCTGAGGAGCAGCCTGCACTGTGACATTACGCGAAACGCGAATGCGCAGATCGTCCTGTTCAACTTCGATTTCTGTCAGATCGGTATCTTTGAGGATGTTCGCGAGATCGCGAATAACCGCTTGATCGATACCGGAGCTTTTATTTGTCATGGGTCTTGCCCCTTTACCGCTAATATATTGTTGTTTGTTTTAGAGCATAAGCCTGACGGTCAGGGCACGTTATGCTGGTTTGGTATGCGTGGCATAATCCACTGTGAAAATCCGGTCAACTTTCAGGATTACGCTGATAACCCGCGAGAGCGCGAAGCCCCATCAAATAACCTTCTGCCCCAAAGCCGCATAAAACAGCTTTGGCAACCGGAGAAACGAAGGATTTGTGGCGAAACTCTTCACGGGCATGAATATTAGAGAGGTGTACCTCTACGACAGTCACCTGTGCTGCGCGAATGGCATCAAGCAGCGCAATAGATGTGTGGGTATATGCAGCAGGATTGATTAAAACCTGCGCGCCTTTTTCACCGGCTTCCTGAATCCATGTGACCAGATCGCCTTCGTGATTAGACTGACGGAAATCAATTTCCACACCCAGCTTCTCAGCTTCTTTACGGCAATTCGCGTGAATATCATCAAGGGTCGTCGAGCCGTAAATTGCCGGTTCTCTTTTTCCGAGCATATTCAGGTTCGGGCCGTTCAAAATGAAAATCACTTGTGCCATCGGGTGCGCTGTCGCTTTGCAATTCCGTTGTTCGGATAACTTCAGTCTGTCTGAAGTCTTTATCCCTACCCATATAATGGGGAATGCTTTGCGGTTAAAGCCTGTAAATCATATCCGTACAGGCTTTAACCGCATTTTCTGGCACTAAATTCAAATTTTATAGATAAAATTGTGGCGGTTTATTTCTTTTGGCCGTTTAACTGACGCTGTTCAGCGATTTTTTCGCTCAAAACATCGTGACCGACAGCACCCGGAACCAGCTCATTGCCGATAATGTAAGACGGTGTGCCGGAAATATTGAGCGCCTGCGCCACGGTATAAGCATTCTGGAAAGAGGTTACGACCTCTTTGCTTTTCATCAGTTCACGCAGTTTGGCTTCATTCGCACCCAGAGAAACTGCGATTTTCAAAGCGCTTTCTTCTGTCGAGCTTTTTGGCTCATTCATCAGTGCCTGATGCAATTCCATATATTTTTCAGGCATTAAGCGCTTAAATGCCTGTGCCACGAGGTGGGTACGCATGGAATCAGGGCCAAGAATCGGGAACTCTTTCAGCACAAAACGCAAATTCGGATCGGCTTTGATCAGCTCGTGCATATCCGGCATTGCGCGTTTGCAATAACCGCAATTGTAATCGTAAAATTCAACAATGGTCACATCACCCTTCGGGTTGCCGTAAACCGCATCATTGGCATCTTTGAAAATCGAATCATGATTTTCTGTGATAATTTTCGTCTGGCTTTCACGGGCAGACGCGGATTGCTTGGCTTCCAGAGCGTCCTGTACTTCCAGCATCACCTCCGGATTAGCGATCAGATATTCGCGGACGATCTTTTCAACAGCGGCTTTATCCAGTGGTTTGGCATCTTGTGCATGGCTCACTGCAACTGCGGAAACCAGAGTGGCTGCGCTGAAAATAGTGGTGGCAAGACGGCGCTTGAATTGAATGGTCATAGGATCACTCCGGATAAACCGGCCTTATAGTTTGGGTTAAGACTGCGAATCCGGCAGGCGGACTATGTTTGCTGAGCATAGTACAGGGAGGCGAGAGGCTCTCCCTGTTTGCATTATTTCTTTTTGGTTTTCGTATTGATGATATCCTGCGCACGCAGCCAGTCTGCTGAACCGGATTTCAATTGTTTCTGAGCACGGGTTGCGAAAATCTTGGCTTCATTGATGTTGCCGGCATAATAATGCTGATCTGCAGTGGCCAGATCGGCAAGCCCCATCTGGCCGGACTGGCCATAGGCCTGTGCCAGATAGCCATAGCCTTCTGAAAACTCAGGATCTCTGGTGACGCCTGCCTTTAACTCGGTGATCGCTGCCTGCATATTGGCTTTGTTGCCTGTGAGCATCAATGCGCGGCCATAGCTCATACGAATGAGGCTAGATTTACGCGGATCAAGAGCGGCAGCCTGTTTAAACTCGGCAGCAGCGCCAGCCGGATTGTTGGCTTTCAGTAGAATGTCGCCCTTCATTTCACGGAAATAAGGATTTTTCGGCTGCTCTTTAATCAGGGCATCAATTTTCGGAATTGCATTACGGGCATTTCCGTTGAGAAATGTGGCAATTGCATCGCCGTAGCGTGCGCCTAAGCCGCGCGGATTTTTGCGGAAGATACGCTGTAATGAGCCCATGCCGCCCGAATAGGCTGCAATTTTTGCCCGTGCCAGATCATGACGCTCTTGCAGGCTTTCCGGATCTTTTTTCTCAAAATAAGGGCTTTGCTGTGCCAGAGTCGACAGATTGGCGATGCGCTCTCGCGGCAATGGGTGGCTGACACGATAAGCATCAACCTGTGTGCCGCTGATCGACAGGGCGCTGGCAAAACGCTCGAATGTCACCAGCATGCCTTTGGCCGATTGGCCGGTTTTATTGAGGTAGTTGATCGCAGAACGGTCAGCGGCTGCTTCTTCCGAGCGCTGATAGGACAGCAGGCTACGCATGGCGATTTCACCGCCGCCAGCCGCAATACCGCCACCGGCACCGGCAATGGCGCTGTTCCGCGTAGCTGCACCGGCAATACCCGCACCAAGGCCGAGCAGAGTGCCGATAACGGCCATTGTCTTGGCTTGTTTCAACTGTTCGCGCAGCCGATCCTGATGACCACCGGCAAGGTGGCCGGTTTCATGTGCGATAACGCCGATAATCTCATTCGGTGTTTCAGATTGGAGCAAGGCGCCGGTATTGATGAAGATGCGGCGTCCGTCGACAAAAGCGTTGAAACTCTGGCTGTTGACCAGAATTGTTTTGATGCGCTGTTTGCCAAGCCCTGCCGCATTGAGAATTGGTGTTGTGTAGTCGCTGACAAGTGCTTCGATTTCCGCATCACGGACAATGGGTACTGAACGGGATTGTGCAGAGGCTGTGAAGGCAGAGCTTGCGAGAACTGCCGCAGAAATCATCAGCGAGAGTGGCAGGCGTAGCATCTGCTTAGAACTATTGCGGGCATGAACCGGCACGGATGCTGCCGGTTGTGGCGCAGGCGTGGTACGAAGAAAATCGGTTTTGGCCATCAATAAAATCCCGTTTCATAAACCATCAGGAGCAGGTTACCGCAAGCGGCAGGCGTGAATCAGCAACATCAATGATAATGCTGTTTTAGAGCGGTTTCAGTTAATATTGAAACGTTGAAACCGCTGTATCTTTTGTTTTACGCGCATTTTATCCTGAAAACCGCTTCACACTTTTCGGAATGCGCTAACTGATGCGACACGAAAAACAGAATTATATATTCTGCGTATCTTTCATGCCTGTGTTCGCGGTTTTATTCATGGCATTTCAGGCCTTTTTTATGACCTAAACTGAAGTCAGGCTTAAGAAGCCTAAAGTTTCACGGTGTTTTATCATTTCAGGCTCATATTTTGTGACTATCGGATGGTTGTTGCATGGGGCTGTTCGGGCTATGCAACTGGCATATTCTTAATCCCTGTATGTCTGTTGTGTGTTTCTTGCAGAAACGACTGTCTCAGGGGCGTTTTGAAGGGCTGAAAAGTGAGAGTTTTTTCCTACCGGAGTGATGTCGATCCGTTTCATGCCATGGATGTGCTGGCGGAAGCCAACCGGCGCCGTGCGGAAGGCGCACCAATGATTTCAATGGCCGTTGGTCAGCCTGCCGATCCGGCGCCGTTGCGTGTGCGTGAAGCCGCGCAAAAGGCACTTGTTGATGGCAAAATCGGCTATACGGATGCACTTGGCCTGATTGGTCTGCGCGAAGCCATTGCTGCTCACTATGCAGAACATTATGGCGTTGAAGTCAGCCCGCAGCGCATTGCTGTGACTACGGGTTCGTCTGCCGCTTTTAATCTGGCATTTCTGACCTATTTTGATCCGGGTGACCGTGTGGCGATTACCCGCCCCGGATATCCGGCCTATCGCAATATTCTGAAAGCGCTTGGCGTTGAGGTTGTTGAGATTGGCACCGGCGAAGGGATCAGCCCCAATTTAACTGCCGAAAGCCTGATTGCTGCGCATGAAGAGAAGCCGCTGAAAGGCGTGTTGTTTGCGAGCCCTGCAAATCCGACCGGCGCAATTATTGAAGATGATGAACTTAAAGCTATTCTGGAAGCCGCACGGGAACGCAATATTCGTGTGATCTCCGATGAGATCTATCATCGTCTGACCTATGACCGTCCTGATAAAACCGCACTGGCTTTTGATAATAATGTGACGGTTATCAACTCCTTCTCCAAATATTATTGCATGACCGGCTGGCGTATCGGCTGGATGGTGCTGCCGGAAGAAGCCGTGCGTCCGAATGAGCGCATTGCGCAAAGCTTGTATATTTCTGCGCCGGAATTATCGCAGATTGCTGCTATTGAAGCATTTAAAGCGTCTGATGAGCTGGATGTTATCAAACAGCGCTATGCGCTGAACCGCTCGATCCTTGGTGAGCATCTGCCGAAAATGGGGCTGACATTAGCAGCGCCTATGGACGGGGCTTTCTACGCCTATTGTGATGTATCGCGTTTTACCAATGACAGTATGGCGTTTGCCCGCAAAATGATTGCCGAGATTAATGTGGCCGCAACACCGGGGCTGGATTTCGACCCGCTGGAAGGCAACCGCACGATGCGCTTCTCTTATGCCGGAACCGCAGATGAAATGCGTGAAGCGATGCGTCGTCTGGAAGGCTGGCTCTGAAATCAATGATTAAGTGATGCGGGTTTGGATTTTCTAACATTACTACAATAAAAAAAGCCGCCGGAAATTCCGGCGGCTTTTTTATATTCTATACTATAAATATAAAGTGTTAGAGCGAGCTTGTGTAGCGCCCAAGAGGGCGCACAGTACTCTAAGGCTTAAAAGAAGCCTTTTTTCTGCCACCAACCGCCGCGCTTAGGCTGGTCAGATGGTTCTTCTTTCTTTTCAGATGGAGCAACCTGCGAGGTTACCACCGGCTTGGAAGCTTCCTGTGTGCTGCTACGTACACGTGCAGGCTTTTCAGGTGCTGGTTCAGCGGTAACTGGTTCCGCAGCCTCTGTCACAACAACAGCTTCAACGACTTCAGCCTGTGCCTCTGTAACCGGTTCTACTGCCTTTTTAGCGCGAGGCTTACGGGCAGGCTTGGCTGGCTTTTCCGCAGCTTTCTTGCGTGTGGTTTTAGCTGGAGCCTCATCGGATACAGCTTCAACGACAGGGGCTTCAACTTCCGCAACAACCGATTCTGCAACAGTATCCGCTACTGTCACAATGGCTTCAACTACAGTTTCAGCTTCCGGCGCAGGTGCAGCTTTAGCAGAACGTGGCTTGGCAGCGCGCTTGCGCGTTGGCTTGCCGGTTTTCTTGTCCGACTCTGCAGGTGCCGCGGTTTCTGTAACAGTCTCAACCTTGGCAGACGCATGCTTTCTTGGTTGTGCAGTCGTTGCTGCCGGTTTTGTATTTGGCGTGAAGCCCACAAATTCCGGTTTTGGCAGCGGCTGTGCAGCTTTTTCGGCTGCCTGTTTATGCGCATTCAGACGCGAGATAGCTTCATCACGGCTGAAACCGATAAACTCAACCGCAGGTGTGCGGGTATTTTCATATTCACCACGACGGTTTTTACGTCCGCCACGGCGGCCACGACGACGCTTCTTGCGACGATCTTCTTCAGACATGGACGCATTATCATCCGTGTCAGAGGCATCATCACTGTCATCTTCATCCGCTGCATTGTCGTCCTGCGCATCAGACGCATCACGATCGCGGCCATTCCGACGGCGACGGCGACGACGGCTGCGTTTGCGGTCATCAGCAGATTCTTCACGTGATGTCTCATCATCGGAAGAACCGGCTTCTGCCTCACCTTCATCTTCAACGTCGATGATTTCCGGATCGTTTTCTTCGTCATAAGGCATGAACTGGATGGTCTGCGGAACCGGATTAAGCGGACCGGCAGCCGGTGTGCCTTTATCAATAGCGAGATGCTGATGACCAACAGTTTCATCAATCTGCAATTCAATGGTCAGACCGAAGCGGCTTTCCATTTCTGCCAGCAGATGACGTTTATGGTTCAACACATAAAGCGCTGTCGCCTGCGGTGCGCGAACAATAATATTGTTCTGCGAATTGCGCTGCAGGAATTCTTCAATCGAGCGGATGACATGCAGTGCCATCGAGGAATCCGAGCGGATCATACCGGTGCCTGCGCAATGCGGACAAGGCTGCATGGTGCTTTCCAGCACGGAAGCGCGGATACGCTGACGCGACATTTCCAGCAGACCGAAATGCGAAATGCGGCCAACCTGAATGCGGGCGCGATCATCTTTCAGGCAATCTTTCATGCGTTTTTCAACGGCACGATTGTTGCGCTTTTCTTCCATATCAATGAAGTCAACCACAACCAGACCGGCAAGGTCGCGCAGACGCAGCTGGCGTGCAACTTCTTCCGCTGCTTCCAGATTTGTCTGAAGTGCAGTTTCTTCAATCGAATTTTCACGGGTCGAGCGACCGGAGTTCACGTCAATCGCCACCAAAGCTTCGGTCTGGTTGATGATGATGTAACCACCGGATTTCAGCGTCACCTGCGGGTGCAGCATACGGTCGAGCTGTGCTTCAATGCCTGTGCGGGCAAAGATCGGCGTTGTTTCACGGTATGGCTGAACAACACGCGCATGGGTCGGCATCAGCATCCGCATGAAATCTTTAGCTTCACGGTAGCCGGTTTCACCAGCCACCAGAATGTCCGTGATGTCTTTATTATAAAGATCACGGATCGAGCGCTTGATCAGATTGCCTTCTTCATAGACGAGGGCAGGTGCCTGCGACTGCATGGTGAGTGTGCGGACATTGTCCCACATGCGCATCAGATATTCATAGTCACGGCGCACTTCAGCCTTGGTGCGATTGGCACCGGCTGTACGCAGGATTACACCCATGCCCTGCGGCACTTCGAGTTCCTTGACGATATCTTTCAGGCGCTTGCGATCCTGAATATTGGTAATTTTACGCGAAATGCCGCCACCGCGCGCAGTGTTTGGCATCAGAACAGAATAACGGCCTGCAAGGGACAGATAGGTTGTGAGAGCCGCGCCTTTATTGCCGCGCTCTTCTTTAACCACCTGAACCAGAACAATCTGGCGGCGCTTGATAACGTCCTGAATCTTGTAATGTTTACGATGAACGCGATTGCTGCCTGGCAGTTCTTCCATCGCATCTTCAGCGCCGACTGATTCAACCTGATCATCTTCATCATCATGGTCGTCATCATCGTCATCGCTGTCGGATACATGCTGCTTGCGCGGCGCTTTCTCACGGATCACCGGCTGATCGGAAGAAGCGGCCATAACAGCTGCATTGTCTTCCGCATCATCATTTGCGGTTTCCTGAGCCGCTTTCAACTGAGCCTGAGCATAGGCTTCCTGTGCTTGTGCAGCGAAATCGCCGACAAATTCAGGCGCAGGAATCTGCGGAGCTGTAACATTGTTCCGATTGTTGTTCTGGTGACGGTTGCGACCGGAGCCACGACGATCATTGTGGCTGCGACGACCACGACGCGGCGCTTCTTCACGTTCGTCTTCATCTTCTTCACGTGCTGCACGGGCTTCTGCTTCAAGCAGTGCTTTACGGTCAGCTTCCGGAATCTGGTAATAGTCCGGATGAATTTCCGAGAAGGCGAGGAAGCCATGGCGGTTGCCGCCATATTCCACGAATGCAGCCTGCAATGATGGCTCAACGCGTGTGACGCGTGCCAGATAAACATTGCCCTTTAATTGTTTTTTATGCTCAGATTCAAAATCGAATTCTTCGATTTTATTGCCGCGCACCACAACAACGCGCGTTTCCTCCGGGTGGGAGGCATCGATAAGCATTTTGTTCGACATATGTGTTTTTCCTTCCGGCGGAAAAACGTAAATCCAGAGGAACCAAGGGCTCTGACAAAGAGACGGCCAGAGACGCTACCTGAGCGCTGGTTCGTGTATATGCGTGATTGCCGGATAAATTGAGCTTCTCCGGAACGCAGAGTACAGTCTTCACGCGCTGATGCCTTGCGGCACTCGCGATTTTCAGGCTGGTACTGGTCAAGTCTGCATGACCCATAGCGGTTCCGATCGAAACGACCTCGAAAGACCTGATAAACAGGCCGATTATAGTGCCGCATCAATCCTTGAGGATAAAAAATGCAGCAATTCAAAAGTTTTGCGGCATTTTAAACGGCGTTGATAACAACGCACGATGCCGTAGATAACAGATTGCCGATTATGATTTCTCACATAGCCTGCAGTCTTTATGAGCTGTGGCCGGTGAAACCGTACCAGAGCTAAATCCTTCTTCGGTTACGCTTACCGCCGAATAATTTATGAAATTATCCTCCAAGCGGTTGTGCAGTTTTCTGACGATTTTCATCGTCAGGTTCTGTGCTGATCTGCCACGATAAGAGCCTGTCCGCGGGTGTAAACCGGACGCTGAACAGAGAATGATTCCGATGGCAAATCTGTAACCTGATAATGCTTTTAGGACCTGATCGATCCTGTGACAAGCAGAATATAATAGAGTGTTGCCCGTTGTTCAAATGAATAATCTGCGGATTTTTAAATTTAATGTTTTATTTCAATTAATTAGAGGCTTGGTTTAGAAAATGTCTCGGGCCGTTTGCAGCGATAGTTCGCAATCAAATTCTAAGCCGGCTTTGTTCGCTGGAAGATTTATTCAGCCTCATCATTTAATGCTGCAAAGAGCTGAAATTTGAACGCAAATAAAAACAATTATTCTGTTATGAAAATGATGCGCCTGACAAAGTATTTCATTAACTATAAAGCTCTAATTTCAAATGCGGATGCCTGACAGATATGGCAGTGCGTTTCTCGGGTGAATTGCGTTTGAGTGGTTTAAAATTTGCTATGGTGCTGTGAGGTGCCATGTATCTGCCGTAAAGACAGCCATAGTGCCGGATGAAAATGCAGATCATTTCTGCCTCTACAGCATAATTTCATATATTTGAATCAGTCTAAGGTGAAATTATGCAGCAAATATAATGTGTTAAAGTGACCTTTGTGCGCTCAAGAGGGCGCTCTAAAGCGATAGTCCCGTACGAATAAAGCCACCATGAAATTCAGCCTAACCGCAGTTTGATCAAGACAATGTTTTTTAAAATTTCTGACAACCCGTTTGCCGGCATTTTGTCTGATTTTCTCAGTTACAGACAAAATGCATTTACAGTGATGTTGGCAGCTCTGGTGGTAATGCTGCCAATGCGGGCGAGTGTTGCTGCGCAAAATACGGCTGAATTGTCGGCGCTGACATTTCGGATGGCCGGAGATGAACTGCGCAGCCGTATTGTGGTGATGTTTGATGGTGAACCAAAAGCGCAAACGCATCTTCTTGAACGCCCGCATCGTCTTGTTATTGATCTGCCAGAGACAAATTTCGGCTTTGATAAAGAATCACTTGAGCCGCGGGGACTGATCACAGAAGTGCGCTATGGTTTGATCGCGCAAAACCGCTCGCGTCTGATTTTGAATGCGAAAGGCCCGTTTAAAGTTGAGAAGCTTGAGGTTCTTAAAAACGAATCTTCAGCGGGTTACCGGATGGTTGTTGATATTGTTGCCAGCTCTAACCGTGAGTTTGCGCAGGCTCTAGCCTCAAACACCAATGCCGATGCTGCACTGGATGCGGGAGAGGCGGGTACGTCTCCGGGGATTAGTGACACGTTGGGTTCCAGCCATCAATTTACGGTTATGATTGATCCGGGGCATGGCGGTATTGATAGCGGTGCTGAGAGTGTAGCTGGCACCTTAGAGAAAAATGTAACGCTTGCTTTTGGTCGTGAGCTTCGCGATGAACTCATGAAGAATAAAGACATTAATGTGCTGATGACCCGCGAGGATGATACGTTTTTGCGTTTGAGTGAGCGTGTGCGTCTGGCGCGCCAGCATGATACCGATCTGTTTATTTCGCTCCATGCGGATACGATCAGTCATAAGGATATTCGCGGTGCAACGGTTTATACGCTTTCAGACAAGGCGTCTGATGATGTGGCGCGCGCTATGGCGGAACGTGAAAATAATTCGGATGCCAGTGCGGGCATCTATAATGAAGAAGCGCCGGTGGTTCACGATATATTGATGGAATTGACGCAGCGCGAAACCCATTCATTCTCGCTGAATTTTGCTGACGGGCTGGTTAAATCTTTGCAGGGTGAGGTTAATCTTATCAATAATCCTCATCGTTTTGCCGGGTTTCAGGTGTTACGTGCGCCGGATGTTCCGTCTGTTTTGGTGGAAATCGGTTATTTATCTAATAAAGATGATGAGAAGCTGCTAAAAGACATAGCGTGGCGTAAACGGGCTGTAGAGCGAATTTCCCATGCTGTGGCTAAGTACTATACCTTGCGTAACAATGTGCAGGCTCAGCCTTGAAGATTGAGACGTGCCAATAAAGTTGAGTTGTGCAAAAAAAGTTGCGTCAAAAGCGTCACAGAAATGAATAAAGAGTTAAAAACAGTAAATTCATCTTGTCTTTGACGCATTTGCTGTTCACTACCCGTTTGCACCTTAGTGTCAGGCTATGGCTTATGCATTTATTCTGTTTGAGTAGTTTGGTTTTTGCTCAGATCAGGGTAGAGAATAGGTGGCTTGGAGGAGTTCAACAGGAATAAAATGTTTTAGCGCTGCAAAGCCTGCTAAATTTGCCTGTGAATTTTTACTAAGTTGATGATATATAATGCAGATAATCTGAAACGGAACACCGGATAAAATATGGTACGGCTTATCGGATATTTTTTCGGCATCGGTACGGTGCTAATGCTGATCGTGGCGGGGGGCGTTGCTTTTTTCGTCAACAGCATAAGCAAGGATCTGCCGGATTACGAAGTGCTGGCCAAATATGAGCCGCCGGTGACAACGCGCGTTCATGCTGCAGACGGTAGTCTGATGGCTGAATATTACAAAGAACGCCGCATGTTCTTGCCGATTCAAGCTGTGCCGGATCGCGTAAAAGCGGCATTCGTTTCTGCAGAAGATAAAAGCTTTTATCAGCATCACGGTCTGGATTATCTCGGCCTGACCCGTGCGATGAGCACGAATATTGTCAATAAGCTGACCGGTAATGACCGCCGCCCTGTGGGTGCGTCTACCATTACCCAGCAGGTTGCCAAGAATATGCTGCTCTCGTCCGAGCAGACCTATGACCGTAAAATCAAGGAAGCGATTGTTGCGCTGCGTATGGAGCGCACTTTCACCAAAGACCAGATTCTTGAGCTGTATCTCAATGAAATGTTCTTCGGTATGGGCGCTTACGGTATTGCCGGTGCCGCGCTAACCTATTTTGACAAGTCCGTGAATGAACTGACCATCAGCGAATCTGCCTATCTGGCTGCATTGCTCAAAGGTCCTGCAAACTATCATCCGTATCGCTATGCCCAGCGCGCTGTCGAGCGCCGCAACTGGGTTATTGAGCGTATGGCGGAAAATGGCTTCATCAGTGCAGAAGATGCGAAAGAAGCCAAAGAAACACCGCTTGGCGTGAAACCGCATAATGCCGATGAACGCCTGTTCGCCAGTGAATATTTCGCTGAGGAAGTGCGTCGCCAGATCGTTTCGCGTTATGGCAATGCTTCTCTGCTCGAAGGCGGTCTTTCGGTGCGTACAACGCTTGATCCGCAATTGCAGATCAAAGCGCGTAAGACATTGCATAACGGTTTTATCCGCTATGACGAAGCGCAAGGCTATCGTGGTCCTGTTAAAAAACTGCCGATGAATGCCGATTGGGGACAGGAACTGGGCGAAGTTGCCGGTCTGACCGACGTGCCTGAGTGGCAATTGGCGGTGGTTCTGGATGCGACACCGGATGTGCTGGAGATCGGACTTCAGCCTGTCCGTGATCCTTCAGGAAAAATCAGTGAAGAGCGTGTGACGGGGCGTGTAGCCGCTGCCGATATGAAATGGGCAATGCGCATGAATATCGCTGGCAAGCGTTCAACAGCTAAATCTCCGGCTGGTGTGCTTGATGTCGGCGATGTGATCTATGTCGAGAAAAAAGACGGTAATGCTTATCGTTTGCGTCAGGTGCCGAAAATCTCCGGTGCGCTGGTTGCCATGGACCCGCATACCGGCCGCGTGCTGGCTATGGTTGGTGGTTTCTCCTATGCGCAGTCGGAATTTAACCGTGCAACGCAGGCTTATCGTCAGCCGGGTTCTGCTTTCAAACCTTTTGTCTATGCCGCTGCATTGGATAATGGCTATACGCCTGCATCCGTGGTGCTTGATGGCCCGATCTCTGTCGATCAGGGCGGTTCGCTCGGCGTATGGAGCCCGAAAAACTACTCCGGTAAGTTCTCAGGCCCTTCAACATTACGCTACGGTATTGAGCAATCACGTAACCTGATGACTGTGCGTCTGGCACAGGATATGGGCATGAAAACCGTTGCGGAATATGCAGAACGCTTTGGTATCTATGACAAGATGATGCCGGTGCTTGCCATGTCGCTTGGTGCCGGTGAAACCACTGTGCTGCGTATGGTGACAGGCTATTCGATTATGGCGAATGGCGGACGTTCGATCACGCCTTCGATGATTGACCGTGTGCAGGATCGTTACGGTAAGACCATTTTCAAACATGATATGCGTCAGTGCCAGAATTGTAATGCGGAAGAGTGGAATAATCAGGAAGAGCCTGAGCTGATTGATGATCGCGATCAGGTGCTTGATCCGATGACTGCTTATCAGATCACTTCTATGATGGAAGGTGTTGTTAAGCGCGGTACTGCCCGTATGTTGCTCAGCCTTAATCGTCCGCTTGCCGGTAAAACCGGTACGACAAATGATGAAAAAGATGCATGGTTTGTAGGCTTTACGCCGGATATGGTTGTTGGTCTTTACCTTGGTATGGATCAGCCGGCAGCGCTTGGTCGTGGCGGTACAGGTTCCGGTCTTGCGGTTCCGGTGTTCAAGGATTTCATGACCGTTGCAATGGCTAATGCGCCGAAAGTTGATTTCCGTGTTCCTGAAGGCATGACCATGATTGCGATTAACCGTCGTACAGGTATGCGCGCAACGCCGGGTGGCCCGGATGTGATTATGGAAGCCTTTAAACCGGGTACAGGCCCTGCTGATAGCTATTCTGTTATCGGTGCGGATAGTTTCCAGGAAGGTTCGCCGGTGCAGCCGCAATCACCACAGGCCAATAAGGCAATCAATTCCGGATCGGGTGGTCTTTATTAAGACCGGACATCAAGGGAAATATTGACAGGCTTTATCACAATCAGCATACAGGCACTCTGAGCAGTGCCTGTATGCTTTTTTGTTAAAGTCATGCACTGACTACAAATCAATGATAAAGGAGCCGCAGCTATGCGTGCCGAGATTGAGAACTTGGTTGTCGAAATCAAGCAGGCCATAAGCCTGCTGAGGAGGCATCTTTGACTGGGATCAGTCACTGAAGAAACTCGAATATCTGAATAGCCGTGCTGAAGATCCAAACCTGTGGAACGATCCGCAGGAAGCCCAAAAGCTGATGCGTGAACGCCAACAACTGGATGACAGCATCAACGGTATTCTCGCGCTGACCCGCTCGCTTGAAGATAATATCGAGCTGATTGCCATGGGTGAAGAAGAGGGCGATAAGTCCATCATCACTGATGCGGAAAACGCTATTCGTGAGATTAAGGCTGATCTTGATAAGCGCCAGATTGAAATGCTGCTCAGCGGTGAAGCTGACGGCAATGATGCTTATCTGGAAGTTCATGCCGGTGCCGGTGGTACGGAAAGTCAGGACTGGGCGTCCATTCTTCTGCGCATGTATTCGCGCTGGGGTGAGCGCGATGGCCGCAAAGTGGAAGTTCTGGAAGTTCAGAACGGGGAAGAAGCGGGTATTAAATCCGCAACGATCCTCGTGAAAGGCCATAACAGCTACGGTATGCTGAAAACAGAATCAGGCGTGCATCGTCTGGTACGTATTTCGCCGTTTGATTCCAATGCGCGCCGTCACACGTCTTTTGCCAGTATCTGGGTCTATCCTGTAATCGACGACAATATTGAAGTCGCGGTTACAGAATCAGATGTACGTATTGATACATACCGCGCTTCCGGTGCGGGCGGTCAGCACGTTAACACCACAGATTCGGCTGTTCGTATTACGCATATTGCTACCGGCATTGTGGTGCAGTGTCAGACACAGCGTTCGCAGCATAAAAATAAAGAGCAGGCATGGTCGATGCTTCGTGCCCGTCTTTATGAAGAAGAGCTGAAGAAGCGTGAAGATGCTGCCAATGAGGTTAACTCATCCAAGACCGATATCGGTTGGGGACATCAGATTCGTTCTTATGTCATGCAGCCTTATCAGTTGGTCAAAGACCTGCGTACCGGTGTTGAAAGCACAAGCCCTGATGATGTGCTGGATGGTGATCTGGATGAATTCATGGAAGCAGCTTTGGCACAGCGTGTGCATGGCACGGATGCCGATGTGCAGGACATTGATTGATCTGATTAAATGATCAAAACAAAAAACGCCGCTAAGTTTAGCTTAGCGGCGTTTTTTATTATCAGAGCGAGCGCCGTGTGGCAGGTTAAGCGTGACACACTCTCGTTATTTCGGCACTGGTCCGGTGATAAAAGGGTCAATACCGGCAAAACTGGCTGGCAGATCGAGGTCGGCCGCACCTTCATGAAATTTGGCAGTATAGGCCTGATCCGGCATTGGCGGCATCGGCTGTGCAACGGCCACTTGTTCAGTCTGCAATGTCAGGCCTGTTTCTGATAGCGGTGCTTGGGCAGGCAGTACGGATGCAGCTAAAGCACCGGCAACAAGCGCACTGGCTGCGATGCTGTAGCCGAGCAGGCCGGCCAGCAGAAAACTACCTGCACGGCGTTGTAAGCGCAGCAGTGTCGCAGAGGCGGATATGTTTGAACCGTTGCGGGCCATGATCTTACCTGTGACTGACATCGTCTTACTCCGTGGAGCGTACATGGTGTTCTGCCTTTCGTAAAAGAGCAGTTCTGTGATCAGCTTTCGGACAGGTTTGCGGATTTTGTATGGCAGGAAGATTGAACTTTTCTGCTTCGCAAAGGTTGCCGGAGCGGATCACTTTTTTAATTATAACAAACTGTGTTCATGGGTAAAACTGTTCTGGACTGTTGCTCAGATCATACACCGTTACAGAGTTAATAAAGGGTTTCCATTGCTGAAATAATCATCACTTCAGCGCGCGGGCGGCTTCGAGAACGGCCTCAGCATGACCGGCAACTTTAACTTTGCGCCAGACCTGTGCAACTTTGCCATCTTTACCGATCAGGAATGTGGAGCGTTCAATGCCCATATATTTGCGGCCATACATGCTCTTTTGTACCCAAACGCCATAGGCCGTGCTTAATGATTTTTCTTCGTCCGCAAGCAATTCAACGCTGAGATCGTGTTTATTGATAAATTTGTCGTGCTTGGCTGCATTGTCCGGCGAGACACCGATAATGCTGACACCAATGGCATCAAATTGCGGTTTTAGAGCGCTGAAGTCGATTGCTTCGCGGGTGCAGCCGCTGGTGTCGTCTTTCGGATAAAAATAAAGCACATAGGCTTTCCCTTGCAGCGCTGCTGAAGAAAGCGTGTCATCACCATTTTTCGGAAGTGAGAATGCCGGTGCCTGATCCCCCGCCTGTAGCGGCGTGTTTTCAACAAAAGTTACGGCATTATCTGTTTCACTGGTCATAAGTGTGCCTTTCTTCATCTTTAAGCGATCCGTTTAAGCCTTAGCATTAAACGAATGATTCAGCCTGAAGAATAGTGTGATTTTACTCACAGATTAGCATCAGGCAAATTCGGGTAGCATGAAAAGTCAGTAGAAATTTTTATCAGAGGTGTTTTTACAGGGGCAAAGTGAATTGATTGCTGCCCGCGACTTGTAATCATCTGTTGTTTCTGGGATTTTGGTTTTTATCAAGGCTTTGAAATGACGATTCATTTATGCGGAACAGATTGCTCTGATTTCGTTTCGGCTGAACAGCATATTTTCTTTTGAAGATAATGCAGGTCAGATGCAGACAAACCGGATAGTGATTTAAGTTTTTGAAAGAAAAACCGAGAAAAATCCGCTTTAATAAGCGCGACATCCAGCATCTGGATCAGTACCCGTCATCCGGTGCGGGAGCTGACAATAAAGCTGTACTGAAAGACTGCCCTGATTATCATGAGCTGCTGAATAAAAGAGCCGCACGGAAAGCGCGTCGCAAGCGCAAAAGCTTTGCCGCAAAATGCTGGCGTGCTTTTGCATCCGTGAGTTTTGCGCTGATAGTGCTGGCGGGTATTGGTTTTCTCATTCTGCGCTCCGGTATCAGCAGCGAGATGCTGCGTGACGAAGCACAACAACGCTTGCAGACTATATTGGGGCCTGATGCCGGTGTTTCGATCAGTGAAGCCTATGTGTCGCTCGACAGTAACCGTCAACTGGCGCTTGAGGCGCGTGATGTCGCCCTTGAGAGCAGCATTAAAGATATCTCGGTTGAAAAGCTTGGCGTAGTTAAACTGGGCTTAGCGCCATTACCGCTGTTGACCGGTTCTATTCAGGTCGCCCGTGTTGAGCTTGGCGATGCCATCATCCGGCTGGAAGAAAATGAAAATAAGCCGAAGCCTTTTATTCGCCTGCCGTTGAATGACAGAGGATTGGTTGATTTCGATCTGCTCTCGCGTGAGGTGTTTGCTGGTGTCGATCAAACGCTGGCGCTGCTTGATCTGCGTGGCACCAAAGCAATTGCCTTATATGATGTGACTTTTGCCTTTCGCGCACTGGATAAAGATCAGGAAATCCTGATCCGCAATGCGCATGTCAGTCAGTCTGAGAAAAAAGTAACACTCGATGCCGAATTCGTCTGGCAGGGTAAAGTCACGGCTTTAACGGCGGAAATGACTCGTGCTGATGACCCGGCACATGCTTCAGATTTTGCCCTGACGCTGAGTAATATTCCGGTCAGTCTTGGTTCGCCGGAAGAGGTAATGCCCAAAATTGCTGATGACCGGCCAAATCCGGCTTATTTCCATGTCAACAGCGTGGCGTCGATCTCCTTGTCAGGGCAGGCTGAGACGGCAGAACATAAAGAAATATTATCCGGTAAGTTGATGCTGGATGATGCCATTGTTGATATGGGGCGTGAGCGCGGGATTAAAGGCAATCTTGCGCTGAATTTCGAGCATGTGGCCGGTGAGGAAAAGCTGGAAATTAAAGCGCTGAATCTCAATTTTGGCGGTTTGTCGACGGTACTGGAAGGCGCTTTTGGTCTGGAACCGGTGAGTGATACAGAGCAGGCTATTCAGAAAATCCGTGAACAGGCCGAGCGCATTGCCAATGGTGGTGAGGGCGCATCGCAGGCCGATACTTTGCCAGCTGTGAAAATCAGACAGCCTCAGAGCGGCTTTGAACAGGCCATACCGGCAGCTGCAGATATTGCTGAGAAACCTGCTTATCGTTTTGAATTGCTTTCCAGAAGTGCTGTCAGTGCGCCGGAAAATTCAGCTGAAGCGCCGTTACCATTCGGCGTTAAAATTGCCGGACGGTTGATGCAGAATGCCAGCCGTGTCGATTTCAATGATCTGAATGTGAAAACAGATTCCGGTGAGCTGTATGGTCAGGGGCGAATGATTTTTGGCCATGGCTCTCCGGCGATGATCTTTATGCTGCGTATTCCGGGCATGCCGGTGGCACAGGCCAAGCAGCTTTGGCCGCTGAATGTGGCGGATGGTGCGCGTGACTGGGTGCTGAAAAACCTTTTCGGCGGTCAGATGACAGAAGGCCGGATTGATATTGCACTGGCTGCCGGTCATTTCAATGGCCCTGGTTTGCCACCGGATCTTACAGAATCGGATATTAAAGCGGACTTTAAAGTTGAAGGTGTGCGCTTTGATGTGATCGGTGAAATACCGCCGGTGCGCGATGCTGCGGGCACAATTGCGGTGCGCGGTGCTCACACAACAATCAGCCTTGAAAAAGGAACCGCATTTACGCCTGCCAATCGCAGTATCCATGTTGATGGCGGCACATTATTTGTGCCATGGGGGCGGCAGCGTCCCGTGATTGCCGATCTCAATCTGGATTTAAGTGGTGAGGCTTCGGCGATTACTGAGCTGGTGGGGTATAAGCCGATCAATGCGCTGCGTAAATTGCCATTCAACGCCGAAGATTTGAGCGGCAATGTCGATGCCAAGGTCAAAGTGGCTTTTTCGGTGACGAAAGATGCTCCGAAAGAAAGCCTGCAATGGCAGGCCGATCTGGCTTTCAATGACGTAGCAATGAAAAAGCCGTTTAACGGTCAGGCCGTATCGCAGGCCAAGGGCACGCTGAGCATCAATGAAGACGTGGCTAAAATCGATGCCACCGCAAAGCTCAATAATATTCCGGCCAAATTATCGCTGATTGAGCCTTTGGCGGATACGACCATCAAGCGTCAGCAAAATGTGCGGCTGGAGCTGGATGATAAAACCCGTGCGGCGCAATATCCGGGGTTGAATGAGATTTTCAAAGGTCCGTTGACGCTGGATCTGGGCGAAGAACAGGGAGAAACCCGCAAAATTTCGGCTGATCTTGGTAAGACCGAGGTTAATCTGCCTTGGCTCGGCTGGAAAAAAGGCTCAGGCATTCCGGCAAAGCTGACACTGGATTTGAAGCTGCCGAAGGATGGCAAAAGCCCTGTCTTGGTACGTAATTTCGTTTTCAACGGTACAGGCTTTCACATCAATGGCGATCTGACACTGGAGAATAACGAACTTCAGTCGGCGAGTATCCGTAAACTCAATCTGACACGGAATGATGATCTGAGCCTTGAAGTCCGTAAATCCGGTAATGGTTTCCGTGTGGATGTTCGCGGTAAAGCGTTTGATGCGCGGGCGCTGATTAAGCAAGCTGTTTCCGGCAATGTCGATGAGAAAAAAGACCGGCAGGGCAAGGGCGGTGTTATTCCACGTATTGTCGTGAATGCACAGATCGATGATGTTAAAGGCTTTTATGATGAAAGCCTGCTCAATGTTACCGTATCCTATGAGACAGCAGGGGCAAAGGTATCCGGTGTGTCGCTGAATGCTGTGACTGAGAATAATGCGCAGGTCAGTGCCACGTCCAGCAATCAGAGTGACGCCAGTTCGGTGGCGCTTAGTTCCGCCAATGCGGGGGCTGTGCTGCGGTTCTTTGATTTTTACGATAAGATGCGCGGCGGCAAAATAACGGCCAATCTGACCTCACAGGGCAAAGGGCCGCTTTACGGTAATATTGATGCACGGGATTTCTCTGTAATCAACGAACCGCGGCTGGATAAGCTGGTGTCCAGCAGTTCCAGTGGGGGCAAGAGCCTCAATCAGGCTGTGCGTAGCAATATTGATGTAACGCGGGTAGATTTTGAGCGTGGCTATGCGCAGATCGAAAAAGGCTCAGGCTATCTGACGCTGAAAAACGGTGTGATCCGCGGCCCTCTGATCGGCGCGACTTTTCAGGGGATTCTCTATGACCGCAACGGCAATATGTCTGTTACCGGTACATTCATGCCTGCCTATGGTCTGAATCGCCTCTTTGGTGAGGTTCCGGTTCTGGGTGCCATTCTTGGCAATGGGCGGGATCGTGGCCTGATCGGGATTACTTACAAGCTGGCAGGGAATGCCAAACAGCCGAATATTATCGTCAATCCGATTTCGGTGATTGCACCCGGTATTTTCCGCTCAATCTTCGAGTTTTAAACAGGGACGTTTTTATAATAAAAAAAAGCGCGGATTACTCCGCGCTTTTTTTGTATTTCCATCATTATAGCTAAGCCTATTCTGGACGTACCAGAATGTGCTTTTTCTTACCCAGCGACAGCTTGATGATGCCGTCTTCAGTTACGTCGCCGGCAGTGATACCGGCGCGTTCATCCTGAATAGCCACATCATTGATGCGTACCGCACCGCCCTGAATATGACGGCGTGCTTCACCATTGGAAGATGCAAGACCAGCTTTAACCAGCAGAGCCTGAATCCCGAGACCGGCAACCAACTCGTCTTTGGCAATGCTCAGGCTTGGCAAATTGTCAGAAATTGCACCTTCTTCAAAAGTTTTACGTGCAGTTTCAGCAGCTTTTTCCGCAGCTTCACGACCGTGGAGCATAGCGGTGATTTCAGTGGCCAAAATCTTCTTAGTCTCGTTGATTTCCGAACCGCCAAGCGCTGCCAGACGAGCAATTTCATCCATAGGCATTGTGGTGTAGAGCTTGAGGAAGCGCTCCACATCGGCATCTTCTGTATTGCGCCAGTATTGCCAGAAGTCGTAGGCGCTCAGCAGATCTGCATTGAGCCAGACTGCGCCGTTAAGCGACTTGCCCATTTTGGCGCCTGACGATGTGGTCAGCAACGGCGAGGTCAATGCATAGAGCTGTGGTGTGCCCATGCGATGGCCGAGATCAATACCATTGATGATATTGCCCCATTGGTCGGAACCGCCCATTTGCAGACGCATGTCGTAGCGCTTGCTGAGTTCAACAAAGTCATAAGCCTGAAGGATCATGTAGTTGAATTCGAGAAACGACAGCGACTGTTCACGATCGAGGCGGGTTTTAACCGAGTCAAAAGACAGCATGCGGTTGACGGAGAAATGACGGCCGACATCACGCAGGAATTCGAGGTAGTTGAGCCCTGCCAGCCAGTCGGCATTATTGACCATCAGTGCGTCAGTTTTGCCTTCGCCGAAAGTGAGATAGTTGGTGAAAACCTTTTTAATGCCTGCAATATTATCGGCAATGGTTTCAACCGTCATCAGCTTGCGGGCTTCTTCTTTGAATGACGGATCACCGACCATGCCGGTGCCGCCGCCCATCAGCGCAACCGGACGATGACCGGTTTTCTGCATCCAGTGCAGCATCATGATCTGAATGAGGCCGCCCGCATGCAGACTGGATGCTGTCGGGTCGAAGCCAATATACGCAGTCACTGTTTCCTTGGTGAAAAGTTCATCCAGACCTGATTCATCAGACATCTGATGAATAAAGCCGCGTTCGGAAAGGGTGCGTAGAAAATCGGACTTAAAGCCGGACATTGATTTTTCCTGTCTGACAAAAGGATTGTGATAGGGGAAACCCCAGAGAGCAGGCCGCGAATATTATTCCGGTAACTGACACAATCCAGCCTTTAACATTATTGCAGGGCAAACCACAATAAAGGTATTGCTTAGCGAAAGCTGATTTCGGCCTAAAATACTGTCGTTTTGTGCCATTTGTGTGCTTTATGTAACCTTTGAGCCTCTGCAATTCGGGCTAAACCGAAAATACTAAAAACGGAAAACCAATAATGACTGCACTCTATCGCGCAATCGGACTGATGAGCGGCACTTCCATGGATGGCATTGATCTGGCGCTGATCAAAACAGACGGCGAACAGGTCGTTGAGCGCATTGTTGCGGGTAGTCAGAATTATTCCGATGCGTTTCGTGCGCGTTTGAAGCAAGGGCTTGTTGATGCCAGAGGCATGGTGCAGCGTGACGAGCGTGTTGGCGTTCTAGGGCAGCTTGAGCATGATCTGACATTGCTGCATGCCATTGCAGTACAGGACTTTCTATTTGCCAATGGTCTGAGCGCGGATGATGTGGATGTAATCGGCTTTCACGGACAAACAGTGCTGCATCGCCCTGATGATGCGCTTACCGTGCAGATTGGTGATGGCGCTTTGCTGGCACAGGAAACCGGTATTGATGTGGTTTATGATATGCGCGCAGAGGATATGCGTCATAGTGGACAGGGAGCCCCGCTGATCCCCGCCTATCATGCGGCTTTGGCGCATAATCTTGAGCAACAGCCGGATATGCCGGTTGTTTTCGTCAATATTGGCGGGATTTCCAATCTGACCTATGTCGATGATGCAGGAGGGTTGGCAGCTTTTGATAGCGGTCCCGGTAATATGCTGATTGACCAGTGGATGGAATTGCACGGGCAGGGCAGTTTTGATGCTGGTGGTGCGCTGGCATTGCGCGGCACTTTGAATAGCGAGTTGGCAGCCCATTATTTAAGCAATGCATTTTTTACCGGTAATCAGCGCCGCTCACTGGATCGCGGAGATTTTGCCGTGCCTTCGATAGGTGTTGTATCACTGGAGGATGGTGCCCGCACATTAGCTTATGTGGCCGCGGCATCAATTCTGCAATCCGCGTCCCATTTACCGCAAAAGCCCCGCAGTTATGTGGTGAGCGGTGGCGGGCGTAAGAATGCGGCGATAATGGCTGAGCTGACTGCTTTGGCACAAGCTGAAGGTGCTGTGGTTATTGATGCAGATACCGCAGGGTTGGACGGTGATTCCATGGAGGCCGAGGCTTGGGGCTATCTCGCTGTGCGCAGTCTGAAAGGCTTGCCGCTGACTTATCCCTCAACAACCGGCTGCGACGGGCCGGTGAGTGGCGGCGTTCTGGTAAAAGCATAAATAAAAAAGACCGGCGATTAGCCGGTCTTTTTGTTTATCGATTAGCGTAAGCGCTGCTTTTTTGATCACTATCAGCGCAAGCGCTTCTGGCGAACCTCTGTCAGTTCACCCATCAGGCGGCGATCCAGATATTCTGAACATTCCGCAATCAGTTCATCGCCCATGCCGGTAAAGAAGTGGTTGGCACCTGGCATTGTATTCTGTGTGATAGTGATACCCTTCTGGGTTTTCAACTTATCAACCAGAACCTGCACATCCTTTGGTGGCGCAACCTTGTCCTGATCGCCATGAATAATCAGACCCGATGAAGGGCAAGGTGCGAGGAATGAAAAGTCATAGGTGTTCGGCTGTGGTGCAATCGACATGAAACCTTCAATTTCAGGACGGCGCATCAGAAGCTGCATACCGATCCACGAGCCGAAGGAATAACCGGCAACCCAGCAATTTTTCGAATCAGGGTGAAGAGACTGCACCCAATCCAGTGCGCTTGCCGCATCTGACAATTCACCGGCACCGTGATCGAATTCACCCTGACTGCGCCCGATTCCACGGAAGTTAAACCGCAGTGTTGTGAAATTACGGCTCTGGAACATGTAAAACAGATCATAAACGATCTTGTTGTTCATGGTGCCGCCGAATTGCGGGTGCGGGTGCAGGATGATGGCGATAGGTGCATTCTTCTCGTTTGAAGGCTGATAACGCCCTTCAAGACGACCTGCAGGACCATTAAAGATAACTTCTGGCATATGTACTCCGCTATAACCGCCGGGTTGCGTGACCATTTGGCCGGTTTGCAACACCTGTGTCGTATTTGATATTTATAAGCCTGATTGTTACCAATCACGACTTTACGGCTTAAACTCTGAGCAAATCCTTGACTGTTTCGCTCATAAAACTTAAAACCGACTTTAGAATCTTTCAAAACTGGAGGGTGTAAAAAACACTCATGCAGCTTAATAGTCTGCTCTGGTTTGAAATTTCAAGATAATTGCGCGTTTAACGCAAATATGGTGCTTCGCGAAAGAGTCTGCAATGTCAAAGCCGCGTATCTATTTTGATTATAATGCCAGTGCGCCGTTAAGTGAAGCGGCGCGTGAGGCTGTGATCGCGGCTTTGCAAGTTACAGGTAATCCATCTTCTGTGCATCAGGAAGGTCGAGCGTCGCGAGCCTTGATTGAAGCTGCGCGCCGTGATGTGGCTGCGCTTTGTAATGCAAAGCCTGACCATGTATTTTTTACCTCCGGTGCAACCGAGGCTGCAACAACACTGCTGACGCCGGTTTATAAGATGGGGCGCTCGGAATTGCGCCTGTCGCATCTTTACGTTTCTGCGACCGAGCATCCTTGCATGTTGTCCGGCGGGCGCTTTGCTGCGGAGAATATGACTGTGCTGCCGGTTGATCCTCAGGGCATTGTTGATTTGCAAGTGCTGGAACAGGCGTTAAAAGCACATGACAAATCCAAAGGTCTGCCGCTGGTTGCAGTGCAATGGGCGAATAATGAAACCGGTGTGATTCAGCCGGTTGAGAAAATCGGCGCGCTGGTGAAGGCTGCGGGCGGTTTCTTCATTGTTGATGCCGTGCAGGCAGCAGGGCGTGTCGCGCTTGATATTGCAGCAGTCTCTGCTGATTATCTCATTCTCTCTTCCCACAAAATTGGCGGCCCTAAGGGTGTCGGTGCTGTGGTTGCGATCTCTGATCTGGTTATGCCGTCTGCGCTGGTGCGTGGTGGCGGGCAGGAGAAGGGACATCGCGCAGGTACTGAAGCACTGCCGCTGATCGCAGGATTTGGTGCCGCAGCACGTGAGGCCTTAGCGGCACAGCTTGAGGGCAGCAATCTGCCGCGCTGGTCGGATGCAATCCGCACAACAATCGAGGATGGCGTGAGCAAACTGGCGGAAGATGTTGTGGTGCATGGTGCCGCAACAGAGCGCCTGCCGAATACGAGTTTTATTTCTTTGCCCGGCATGAAGGCTGAAACCATGCAGATCGCTTTTGATCTGGGCGGTATTGCACTTTCTGCCGGTTCCGCTTGTTCGTCCGGTAAAGTCGGCGCCAGTCATGTGCTGGCCGCGATGGGCTTTGACGATGAATGCGGTGCATTGCGTGTGTCGACAGAAAAGTCGGCGACAATGCAAGACGCAGAAGCATTTCTGACGATTTTCGAAAGACTGGTAGCCAGACGGGATCAGACACGCAGTCAGATTCAGGTGCCACTTTTGAGCGAATCGGAAAACAGCGCTGCCTGATTGGTTTAGCGCTTCTAAATGGCCATTGATGTCGAGCGCACAGCAATGTGATGCAAAACTGGCCGGAGTTCGAAGTCTGAAGCCGTGCCAGTTTTTAACATGGCCAGCAGTCAGACTTTTATAGCGCATCAATGCGCACTATATGTTTATGACAGCAACATGATTGCTGCCATAACGTTTTTAACTGTCGGGCCTTGACCCTGACAAGGATGGAGAACGGCGATGCCTGCAGTGCAGGAAACGATCGATCAGGTCGCCACGCTTGACGTGGATCAGTATAAATATGGTTTTGAAACAACCATCGAAATGGATAAGGCTCCTAAGGGGCTGAACGAAGATATTATCCGTTTCATTTCCGCTAAAAAAGAAGAGCCGGAGTGGATGCTGGAATGGCGTCTTGACGCCTATAAGCGCTGGCTCACTATGGAAGAGCCAAAATGGGCTCGCGTCGATTATCCGGAAATTGATTTTCAGGATATCCGTTACTATGCGGCTCCTAAAGGTCAGACCGGCCCTAAGTCTCTGGATGAAGTTGATCCGGAACTGCTGCGTACCTATGAAAAGCTGGGTATTCCTTTGCGTGAGCAGGAAATTCTGGCCGGTGTACGCAAACAGGGTGAGCCGAGCGAGATTGACGGCAATCCGGCAGATAATGTCTACGCATCAGGCCGCGTGGCCGTTGATGCGGTGTTTGACAGTGTTTCCGTGGTCACCACTTTTAAGGCCGAGCTTGCCAAAGCCGGTGTGATTTTCTGCTCGATTTCGGAAGCTATTCGTGAGCATCCGGAATTGGTGAAGAAGTATCTGGCAACGGTTGTTCCTGTTTCCGACAATTATTACGCCGCCTTGAATTGTGCTGTATTTACCGACGGATCATTCGTCTATGTACCAAAGGGCGTTCGCTGCCCGATGGAATTGTCGACCTATTTCCGTATCAACGAAAAAGATACCGGCCAGTTCGAGCGCACGCTGATTATTGCTGAAGAGGGCGCTTATGTGTCCTATCTCGAAGGCTGTACAGCGCCACAGCGTGATGAAAACCAGCTCCATGCAGCTGTTGTTGAACTGATTGCGCTGGATGATGCCGAAATCAAATATTCCACCGTTCAGAACTGGTATCCGGGCGATAAGGACGGCAAAGGCGGTATCTATAACTTCGTGACCAAGCGCGGCGATTGCCGTGGCGACCGCTCGAAGATTTCCTGGACACAGGTCGAAACCGGCTCTGCTGTCACATGGAAATACCCGTCCTGCATTCTGCGTGGTGATGATTCCCGCGGTGAGTTCTACTCGATTGCGGTATCCAACGGATATCAGCAGATCGACAGTGGTACCAAGATGATCCATCTCGGTAAAAACACATCGAGCCGCATCATTTCCAAGGGTATTTCGGCGGGTAATTCCAACAATACCTATCGCGGTCAGGTAACAGCACATCGTAAAGCAACCAATGCCCGTAACTTCACCCAGTGTGACAGTTTGCTGATCGGCAATGATTGCGGTGCGCATACTGTGCCTTACATCGAGGCGAAGAACTCCACAGCGCAGTTCGAGCATGAAGCAACAACCTCGAAGATTTCCGAAGATCAGCTGTTCTATGTGATGCAGCGCGGTATTCCGGAAGAAGAGGCGATTGCTCTGATCGTGAACGGCTTCGTTAAGGAAGTTATTCAGGAACTGCCGATGGAATTTGCCGTGGAAGCTCAGAAGCTTATCGGTATCTCGCTCGAAGGTTCGGTTGGTTAAACAGGGAAGGCGGAGAGAAATTTCGCCCCTTTAATCAGTCTAGGTTGATATTTTTCGGATCGGAAGATTCGTTATAAAAGGTTACACTCATGTTAGAGATCATTAATCTGCACGCCAAAATCGCTGACACGGATACAGAGATTATCCGTGGTCTGAACCTTACCGTTAAAGCCGGTGAAGTGGCTGCGATTATGGGCCCGAACGGTTCGGGTAAATCCACCCTGTCTTACATTCTGGCCGGTCGCTCAGATTACGAAGTAACGTCCGGTGATATTCTGTATAACGGCGAAAGCATTCTGGAACTGGATCCAGCGGAACGCGCAGCCAAGGGCATCTTCCTTGCGTTCCAGTATCCGCTGGAAATTCCGGGCGTTGCCACAATGGAATTCCTTAAAGTTGCAATGAATGCACAGCGTAAAGCACGCGGTGAAGAAGAACTGAAAATTCCTGAACTGCTGCGTCGCGTTAAGGAAGCTGCCGGCGGCCTGAACATGGATATGGCCATGCTGAAGCGTCCGCTCAATGTTGGCTTCTCCGGCGGTGAAAAGAAGCGTGCAGAAATTCTGCAAATGCAGCTTTTGGAGCCATCACTCTGCGTTCTCGATGAAACTGACTCCGGTCTCGATATTGATGCGCTCAAAATCGTTTCCGATGGCGTAAATGCTCTGCGTTCGCCTGACCGTGCAGTGATCGTGATCACACACTATCAGCGTTTGCTGGAATATATCGTACCGGACAGTGTGCATGTTCTTTACAAAGGACAGGTTATTAAGTCCGGTGATAAGAGCCTTGCATTGCATCTGGAAGAAAACGGTTACGCTGAAATCATCGGCGCTGTTGCTTAAAGAGGGGGATGAATATGAACGTCATTTCTCAAAATCCGGCTTCAAAAATCAGGACACCGGCCGAGAGCGCTTTGCTTGATGCATTCGCTGTTCGCGTTGGTGATCTGCCGGGTGATACAGAAGTTCTGAGCGCCCGTGATAATGCGCTGGAAGCTTTGAAAATCAATGGTCTGCCTAGCCGTCGTGTTGAAAGCTGGCACTATACAGATATGCGTACCCTGCTGCGCTCGGTTGCGCCGTTTGATGCGAATGTGACCCATAAAGCTGTTGCACCGCTGATTGACGGTTCTGCAGTGCTGACTGTTGCCAATGGTATTGCACAGAAATCTGTGCAGATCGAAGGCGTGCGCGTTGAAGCCATTCGCGATATTCTGGGACAGGGCATCGCTGCCCATACCCTGAAAATCCGTGGTGACGATGATACAATCGGCCAGATCAATGCAGCCTATGCCAGCGATGGCTGGGGGCTGTCAATTGCGGACGGTACCGAGCTGGAACAGGCTATTGAGTTGCAGAATTTGCAGCCATCAGGCCAGTCCCATGTGCGCTTTCCGGCCAAGATCGGCTCCAATGTCAAAGCGACAATTATCGAGCGTCAAATCGGTGGTGAAGCCGAGACTTTCGCCACCAGTGTCGGCCATGTGACCATTGCTGATAATTCAGAAATTGTCTGGGTTATCGTGCGTGAGCATACGGATCTTTCCACCCAGCTGTCGCAGATCAATGTGACAATCGGTGAGAACTCCAAGCTGATCCTGTTCGTGATGAATGCCGGCGGCAAGCTGGTACGTCAGGAAGTCAATGTGGATGTTGAGGGCGAAGGCTCTGATTTCCAGCTGCGCACGCTCAATCTGCTTGGCGGCGAAACAGTGACTGACGTGACCATGAATGTTGGCCATCTCGTTGAAAACACTACCTCGACAGAGGTCGTGCGCAACGTGGTGACAGACAGGGCACGCGGTATTTTTCAGGGCATGATCCGCGTCGCGCAGATTGCTCAGAAAACCGACGCGAAAATGGCTTGCAACACATTGCTATTGTCAGATGATGCAGAATTCTCGGCTAAACCTGAGCTGGAAATCTTTGCTGATGACGTGGCCTGCGGTCACGGTGCAACTGTGCGTGAGATTGAAAAGGATCACCTTTTCTATCTGATGGCGCGCGGTGTGCCTGAAAATGCAGCCCGTGGTCTGCTGGTTAAAGCCTTTATTGCAGAAGTAATCGAAGAGCTGGAAAACGAGGTTCTCGTTGAAAAGCTTGAAGATATTTTGCAGGGATGGCTCGAAAAGCACGCATAAGCATGCATATAGAGAGCGGGAAATTTCCCGCTCTTCTTCCCTGATATAGAGCACATGTTGCCCTTATTGATTTTTGTGAGCACCAAGTGCTCTTGCCTGCTTTTTTGAGCACGAAGTGCTCAGGAGTACGATTATGAATCAATTATCGTCTGTACTGCAAAATTATGATGTTGAAGCAATCCGTCGCGATTTCCCGATCTTGTCGCGTGAAGTCTATGGCAAGCCGCTGATCTATCTCGATAATGGTGCCTCGGCACAGAAGCCGCAGGCGGTTATTGATGCGATAACGCATGCTTATTCCAACGAATATGCCAATGTGCATCGCGGTCTACATTTTCTCTCCAATGCCGCAACCGATGCCTATGAGCGTTCGCGTGAAAAAGTGCGTGGCTTTCTCAATGCCGGTTCTGTAGACGAGATCATCTTTACCAAATCGGCGACTGAGGCGATTAATACGGTTGCCTATGGTTATGGTATGCCAAAAATCGGTGAGGGCGATGAAATCCTGCTCTCTATTCTTGAGCATCATTCCAATATTGTGCCGTGGCATTTCATTCGTGAGCGTCAGGGTGCCAAGCTGGTTTTCGCGCCGGTGGATGATGAAGGTGTGTTCCACCTTGAAGAATTCGAGAAATGCATCACCCCGAAAACCAAACTGATTGCCCTGACCCACATGTCCAATGTGACGGGGACGGTTCTGCCGATTAAAAAGATCGTGGAACTTGCCCATGCGCGCGGTATTCCGGTTCTGGTGGATGGTTCGCAGGCTGCTGTGCATATGCCGGTGGATGTGCGTGATCTGGGCTGTGACTGGTATATTATGACCGGCCACAAGCTCTATGGTCCGTCCGGTATCGGCGTGCTTTATGGCCGTATGGAAATGCTGGAGCAGATGCGCCCGTTTATGGGTGGTGGTGAAATGATTGAAGAAGTGACCGTTGATAATGTCACTTATAATCATCCGCCGCATCGCTTTGAAGCCGGAACGCCGCCGATTGTGCAGGCTATTGGATTGGGCGCAGCCCTTGACTATATAGAAAGTGTAGGCCGTGAGGCGATTTCTGCCCATGAAGCTGATTTGCGTCTCTATGCGCATGAAGCTCTGGCAAAAATTAATTCGCTGCGTATTGTCGGCAATGCACCGGATAAAGGCGCGATCATTGCATTTGAAATGCAGGGCATTCATGCCCATGATGTTTCAACTTTGATTGACCGCGCCGGTATTGCAGTGCGGGCAGGCACCCATTGTGCTCAGCCGCTATTGCAGCGCTTTGGTGTGACATCGACCTGCCGTGCTTCCTTCGGTATGTATAATACCCGTGCGGAAGTGGATGCTCTGGTTGCAGCGCTTGAAAAAGCAAGACAGTTTTTTGGATGACGAATATGGATACAAAACCGGATGTACCGGCTGCAGAGGCCGTAGCCTCAGATAAAGAAAGCGGCGCTTCAAAAGTGTTTTCCGCTTCCGCAATTCCGGAAGATGAATTGCTGCGCCTGACGGATGATATCATCAGTGCGCTGAAGACAGTCTATGATCCGGAAATTCCGGCGGATATTTATGAACTCGGCCTGATCTATAAAGTGGATATTGAGGATGACCGTACGGTCAAAATTGATATGACGCTGACTGCGCCCGGTTGCCCTGTTGCCGGTGAAATGCCGGGTTGGGTAGAAAATGCGGTTAGTACGGTTGAGGGTGTTTCCCATGTGGAAGTATCCATGACTTTTGATCCGCCATGGACGCCGGACCGTATGTCCGAAGAAGCTCAGGTTGCTGTGGGCTGGTACTGATTTTAAACGCTGCGGAAACGCAGCGTTTTTTATTTAAAGCATTTCCAGCAAAAGTGGGAACCGGTTTTGCGTAGGATAATGCGTCACAAAAATGAGCATTTCCAATTCATCTGTTTATTATAATTTGGAAATGCTCTCAGCGGGCATGTAAGCTGAGATAATCCGATACAACCTGCTTGCTGACAGGGCCGATCTGTTGCTCGCCGTCCTGCATGAGATCAGCAACGGTCTGGCTGCGTAAAGCATTGCGCCAGAGTTGCTCTGCGGCCAGCATACGCGATTTGATGAAACAATCCTGTTTGTAGTGGCAAGGCTCTTTGGGCTTTCCGGGCGTGCGACGGCGGATTTCCCGACAGATGAAAGCTGGTTCTTTGCCGTCAATCGCTTCCACAATATCGAGCAAGGTAATTTGCTGCGGGGTATGTGCCAGCCGGTAGCCGCCACGCGGCCCCGGAATAGCGATAATCACGTCGGCAGCGGTGAGGGCTCGTAGATGCTTGAGTAGATAGCTTTCTGATACGCCGTGCAGCTCTGCCAGATGTTTGCCTGCCAGAACCTTATCCTCCGGCAGCCCTGACAGCACGAGTGCGCAATGTAATGCCGCCTCAACCCCGTCACTCATTCTGCGCATATCACAACCTTGAGATTTGTTATTTCCAAATCATCGATATAATATATCGATGATTTTAAAGCAAATTTTTATTCAGGATAGATCCATGCAGAACAGAATGAACATCGCGAAAATTACACCATCACTTTATCAGTCAATTCAGGCACTGGATGCAGCAGTTGATGCGTCAGGGCTGGAGCCGCGCTTGCTACATCTTTTGAAAATCCGTTCTTCGCAGATCAACGGTTGTTCCTATTGCACAGATATTCATATTCGCGATGCCCGTAAAGACGGCATGGATATGCAGACTTTGTATATGACAAGCGCATGGCGTGAATCGCCGTGCTTTGATGCGCGTGACCGTGCTGTGCTGGAATGGACTGAACACCTGACACAGATTGCGGAACTCGGCGTGCCGCACGAACTTTATGAGCGCGTGAAAGCACTGTTCTCTGAGGAAGAAATCGCTAAGCTGATTGTGGCTATCGGCATGATCAATTTGTGGAACCGCATCGGCGTCAGCGCACAGCTTATCCATCCGCGTAAGCCATAAAACAAAAAGCCTGTCAGTGATGACAGGCTTTTTATTAGTGCGGAATGCAGGGATTAAGGCGCGCCGCATTCCTCAGGCACACTTTTCTCCAGCGACAGCGGTGATTTGGATAATGTACCTGACATAATCGCCATTGGTTTAAATGGCGGCAGCGCCTGCATGGCAGGATTGCTCATGCTGATCGTGTAGCATCCGGTATAGACCTGTGATTTGCCCTCAGCGAGCTTGGATTCTATGGCAATCGGTAATGACCAGTAGATCTGTCCTGCGCCCGGATCAGGCTCGGTGCTGCCGATCTTGACTTGCACAGATTCCGTACCTTCATAGCCCTTGGCATATTTTTCGAACTCATCACCCTGCTGACCTTCCGCGTAATAGCTGTAGGCGCGGGCATATTCTTTGCGATTAATGGCATTGTAATAAGATTCAAGCAATTTCTGCGGTGTACTGCGATCATCCAGATAGTCAGGCAGCAGCAGACCTTCGGCAACGGCTTCTGTGGCTTCCGGTTTTGTAGTTTCAGGCTTCTCTGCCTCAGTGGTTTTCTTAGCATCCGCCTTATCTGCAGGGGCTGCTTCTTCCTTTGGCTTTTCAGATTCTGTTTTATCCGTCTTGGCTTTTTCGACTTTCGCCTTTTCTTCTTCAGAATCTTTGGTCGCAGCTTCACCTGCTTTTTTCAAAGCTTCCGGTTTGACTTTTTGCTGCGTTGTCGCTTTGTCTTTGGTCTCAGTTGTACCCGCAGCCTTGGCATAAATTGCACTGCCGGTGAGCAATGCAGCGCCAATAATTGTCGTACCAAGCAAACGCATAATCATAAGGCGGTGTTGATGAGCGCGATTTTGCGCAATTGTCAGAGCAACCGGACGGTGCGATGCGGGGTTATGACGGTTCTGCTGGATACCCATTAAAATCTCCGCTGATCAGAAGCAAAAAACCTTTGATATTCTTTATAGAACAAAAGACTGCAAAGAGATCATGGCAATTTTACGCTTTTTGCCAAGTTTCAGTTTTATTGTGGCTGCTTGTAAAAGCGGGGAATGCAGATTTTAATGCGTGCTATGCCGTTTCCTTTACTTGCAGTCGGGACTATGTGAGACTAGATAGAATATCAGAGGCTTGCCGGTTTTCAGCAATTGATGCGGAGACTATACTGCGAGCCTGACAGGTTGAAACTGCACGGCCTTGAACCGTGTACAGATACAAGTGAGATATTTTATGGGACGTTTTGCCATAATGACCCTGACCGACGCAGCAGCAGAACGCGTGCGCGAAATTCAGGCCTCTCATGAGGATGCTTTGGGTATCCGCGTGGGTGTGAAAAAAGGCGGTTGTGCCGGTATGGAATATACAATCGCGCTGGCTGAAGAAGCCAAGGCTGGCGATGATCTGATTGAGCTTGATGGTGCCAAAGTTTTTGTAGCGCCGGAAGCGGCGCTGTTTTTGCTCGGTACGCAGATGGATTTTGAAGTCAGCACGCTGCGCACAGGTTTTGTGTTCAATAATCCTAACCAGACATCTGCCTGCGGTTGTGGTGAATCTGTTGAACTTGCACCGGTGACGCAGGAAGCACTGGATGCTGCCCATAATGCAGCCTGATTACAGCATAATTCCTTAAGCTTGAATCAGTTTAAGGTAAAATTATGCTGTAAATATAAAGTGTTAGAGCGACCTTTGTGCGCCCAAGAGGGCGCACGGTGCTCTAATCAGCACTGATAAGACAATAAAAAACCCGCCAATTGGCGGGTTTTCTTTTTTAAATGTTGATTGGTATCAGCATGAAGGCCGGAACATCATCGCCAAAGCCCAACGGTGAAGGTTCATCATCAAAATCACGACGATGGCGCTTATTGTTGTTCTGCTGGCCATTTTGTGTGTGGTTCTGGCGGCGTTCATCATTGCCATTCTTATGTGGAACAGGGCGAACCGGCTCCTGAGCAACAACGGTGCCGAGAGAAACATTGTCCGGCAGAACAGGCTGTGGTGCATCAATCGCGGAAATATCTGTCACGACCGGCGCATCAGCAGTCTTTTCTTCTGCATTGCGCGGCTGTGTCTGTTTTTCCTTGTGATCCTTACCATCACGCGGCTTCTTGCCGTTTTTACCACGGCTGTTTCGGCCACCACGGCGGCTGGTATCTTCAGTCTCCTCCTGCGCAGGCAGTGTGGATAAATCACCATCCAGCCATTCAATCTTCTCGCCGATCATTTTTTCGATGGCATCAAGATGTTTGGTGTCTGACGGAGTGATAATCGAGAACGCCTTGCCTGAGCGACCTGCGCGGCCGGTACGGCCGATACGGTGGACGTAATCTTCGGCATGAATCGGAATGTCATAGTTGAACACATGGCTGACATCAGGAATGTCGAGACCACGCGCAGCAACATCAGAAGCCACAAGAATCCGTAAATTGCCGTCTTTGAAATTGCTCAGCATGGTCATGCGGGCGCGCTGATCCATGTCACCATGCAAAGCACCGGCATCAAATCCATGCTTCACCAGTGAGCGGAACAGCTCTGACACATCCATTTTGCGATTGCAGAAAACAATCGCATTTTTCAGCTCATCACCTTCAGCATTGATAAGGTCACGCAGAACCGCGCGCTTATCCCAAGGCTTCTTCGCAGACTTAACCAGACGCTGGGTCACAGTTTTCGCTGTTGTTGAGGCTTTGGCAACTTCAACACGGGCTGGCGAATGCAGGAACTGTTCGGTCAGTTTGGTGATTTCCGCCGGCATGGTTGCCGAGAAGAACAAAGTTTGACGGGTGAAAGGGATCAGCTTGCAGATGCGCTCGATATCAGGAATGAACCCCATATCCAGCATACGGTCTGCTTCGTCGATCACCAGAATTTCCACGCCGGTCAGCAGCAGCTTACCGCGTTCAAAATGGTCAAGCAGACGGCCAGGCGTTGCGATCAGCACATCGGCGCCGCGTTCCAGCTTACGCTCTTGTTCATCAAAAGATACGCCGCCGATCAGCAGAGCTACGTTGATACGGTGATTGACGCCGTATTTTACAAAATTCTCTTCAACCTGCGCAGCAAGCTCGCGTGTTGGCTCAAGAATAAGTGTACGTGGCATACGTGCGCGGGCACGACCTTTTTCAAGCAGGTGCAGCATCGGCAGCACGAAAGATGCTGTTTTACCGGTACCGGTCTGGGCAATGCCGAGAACGTCTTTACGTTCCAGAGCATGAGGAATGGCGCCAGCCTGAATAGGAGTAGGGGTGGTATAACCGGCGGCGTCTACTGCAGCCAGTATTTTCGGTGACAGACCGAGTTCTGCAAATGTCGTCAATGGAGGCGTAGCTCTCTTTTTGGAAGAAGCGCACTGGACCCGACCGGTAATGTCCGCATGACAACAGGACAGGAAAAGCGCTTATGTTTGCGCATTGCGTTAAAATTAATAAAGCCGTTACGGGGAACTGGTCAAAAAGTCAACAAAAATGCCGTTTTTGCTTCAAAATAGGGTGATTTAATTGCTGTTGGTGTAAGCCGCTACTATAGGTATTGCCAATAGAAGGCTCGTATTGTTCTTCAAACATACTGGTTATCTCTGTTGTTTCAGCCTGTTTGAAAATTACGAGCCAATAAAACCAGTCTGATGGTCAATTATGCTCTAATCTTAAAGTGTTAGAGCGAGTTTTGTGTGCCAGGTCTGGCACATGGCGCTCTAATAACGGAACTGTTCATTCAGAATGCGCTCATCCCAAGTATGTTCTTCATCGAACAGCAGGGTTACGCTGTTTTGCGTATCTTCACGCACAGTCACGGAAGTCACTGATTTCACTTCTGTATGGTCGGCAACAGCGTTGACGGGACGCTTATCGACTTCAAGAATATCCATCCGCACAGTGACTGATTTAGGCAGCAAAGCACCGCGCCAGCGACGCGGGCGAAACGGGCTGACCGGGGTGAGTGCAAGAAGCGGGGAGTCGAGCGGCAGAATAGGCCCTTGCGCAGAAAGATTATAAGCGGTGGAGCCGGCGGGGGTCGCAACCATCAGTCCGTCGCAGATCAGTTCCTCAAGGCGCACCTTATCATCAATGCTGATACGGATTTTTGCAGCCTGATAGGATTGACGCAAAACCGATACTTCATTGATTGCCAGTGCTTTGACTGTACCGCTCTCCTGTGATTCAGCAATCATCTCTAGTGGTCGGATGGTTTCTGCATGGGCGGCGGCAACGCGTTTCGGCAAATCATCCTCATGATACTCGTTCATCAGGAAGCCGACTGATCCGCGATTCATACCATAAATCGGGCGGCTTTGATTCATATGGTCATGCAATGCCTGCAACATCACACCATCACCACCCAGCACAATCAGGGCATCCGCTTCTTCTGCAGGTGTTTCACCGTAGCGATTACGCAATGATTCCGCGGCTGAGACCGATTCCGGGGTGCCTGAGGTGATATAAAAGAATTTTTTATATGGGTATTTCATCAGTTTCCGCCGAAAAGCTGCATGATTGGATGAGGATTTGTAGCCTAAATGGGGATAAGAGGCAAAACAATGTTGTTTTTTGCGGGGGTATGCGATTTTCCGTTTTACAAACAAAAAGAATATGCTATCTAGCCGTCAGTTGCCCTTATAGCTCAGTTGGTAGAGCACCTGATTTGTAATCAGGGGGTCGGGAGTTCGAGTCTCTCTGGGGGCACCACTTACAATCTTCTCATTGTAATTGTTGCATTTTATAACGGTCTTTGCAGAAAGACCGGCTTTATAAAAGCATTCAAGATTTTCTCATCATATCATTTGCACGATTTAGCGCTGGCATCGCCTGTTGGATGTTCGGACGTTTTTCGTGATCTGCGCTTTTTTATTCTCCCGGTTTCATCACAGCTATATGTCTGATTTTCGCTGTTTAGTATTCACAGTGGTTTTGATTCTGTTCGGGGATTTCGCTTTTGTGAGTCGTTACGAATATTTTTTTAAATGCTGGAATTTTCGTCAATAAAAGAGGCGCAGAGCTAGCAAGATCGAAATTTTAATGCGGGTTTGCATTATCCTGTGGCTTTCGCTGCCCCAATTGCAGAGTTTGTAGTTTACAAACAAAAAGAATATGCTATCTAGCCGTTGTTGCCCTTATAGCTCAGTTGGTAGAGCACCTGATTTGTAATCAGGGGGTCGGGAGTTCGAGTCTCTCTGGGGGCACCACTTACAATCTTCTCATTGTAATTGTTGTGTTTTTAGCAACTGATCTCTTAAGGAGATTGGATTTGCGCAGCGTCTTATCTTCTCCTATTACATAATCATCTTAGAGCGCGTTTTCGCCAATAGTCATCACATATTCTAATGTGAAAACCTGTTGTAATTTTAACTATCCGGTAGCTTGAGTGATGCTCTGAAGCAAACAGGCTTATTCATAATTGAAGCAAGATGGATCGGATAAAGCCAAAATTTCAGTTGTGCCAAACAAGATCGGTTTGACCAGAATTTTGTACATATCCGCATCGAAGAGCGTATTTTTATCGAGCCTGTATTTTTTCAGACTATGCATGGATTTATAACTGCCGTGGTAACGCCAGTTATGCAGGACATGATATTGTTTTAACCTGCCGAAGCTCTCTTTTACAGCAATCGCGCCGCTATATGGCCATGCAGCAAGTGTGAATTTTTTAAGCGCTATTTCTAAACGCGCGTTATGCTGAGCTATGTCTTCTTTACCGCAGCAGGCACCGGCGCATTTATGAATTGCTGAGCGAAAACAGCCTTTGCCTTTGGTGTGCGGTTCAAAACCAAGAACACTCAGGCATAATTTATATTCATCAGCGAGTTCACGTAAACGGTCTTTGGCTGAAAATTGATTTTTGAATAAGCCATAGACATTATTGGCCGGTTCATTGGTCATGTCATCCGTATATTGAATATGCAGCCCCGTGTCATTCAGCACAAATGAGCAGGTATCTTTGGTTTTGCGCAATCTGCGGTTAAACAGCGGTTGTTGCTGCTTAATCATTTGCGCCTCTAACAAGAGTGCGCTTATTTCACCGGCGGTAGGAATGTAGCTGATGTGAGATGTTTGCTTTAGCAAACGTGCTTCTTTGGGTGTCCGCAAATGTGAGAGCAAACGTGACCTGATATTGATGCTTTTGCCAATATAAAGCGGGTAATGATTGTTTGCCCCATGAAATGTATAGACACCCGGAACCTGAGGTGAGGCGGCAACTTGTTCTCTCAACGAAGTCGGGTACTGATACAGTACATCATCCGGTGCCGCTGTTTGCGATGGAAGATGGTGAGGGAACATGAAGCCTGCTGTCTCGGTCTTTGTTTGTGATATTCTTAATGTTTTACGAAAGCGACACAATTAGGGCCGGTAGCTTTTAGCCTGATGAAGAATGTTGAGGTATAATAAGGACAGGTCAATATCGGTCTTGCCTGCGGCGTTGTTGGCCAGGCTACTCGCTTCACATAACATGGTGTTGTTAGTCTGCAGTCATTCATTTCTGACGAGCAGTACAACACCGGCAGGATCCGACGTCCAGTGTCCGTTCACGTCATCCAATGGTTCGAGTTCATCGCGTTGCGGGCTTCCCAGATGTTTCAGTGCCTGATCGGGATCATCGGTAAATAATTCCAGCCAAACATCAACCTGACTCTGCTGCTCGACACGATCAATCCATAAAGTCATCTCTCCGAAGATAAATCCGACGCTGGCCTTGAGTTCTTTTTTGACTGGTAATCCGACTTTATCGCGGTAATAAGCAACTGTTTCTGTCCATTTGTAGTGCGGAACTTTGATGGCAATATTTTTACCCGCCTTGATTTCCATAATACCTCCCAATGTTATTATGATGATCTGTTACGTGTCAAAAAATGCATATCGATTGCAGAATGATCTGTGTTTTGTCTTCCAGAGGCAAGGGGAACTTGAGACCCCTGTCTGATTTGCCGTATTCCTTTGGTAAAACGCAGCTATGAAAGCCTTGTCATTTGCCGCTTGAGCAGCATAAATTTGATCGGGAAATCCATGCTAAACCTCCGTAATGACAATTCGGCTCAACCAAGAGGGAAACTTGCATAATGCCGGAAACCGCCAGCCTCATAGCATTCGCTTTTATCGCACTCGGTATGGTGCTTACACCCGGTCCGAATATGGTCTACCTGATCTCAAGATCTATCAGCCAAGGGCGCATAGCGGGCTTGATCTCGCTCGGAGGCGTGGCGCTCGGGTTTGTGTTTTATATGCTTTGTGCTGCATTCGGGATAACGGCAATCGTTATGGCAGTCCCCTATGCCTATGATGCCTTACGTTTTGGCGGTGCGCTTTATTTGCTTTATCTTGCATGGCAAGTGCTGAGGCCGGGTGGGCGTTCTCCGTTTCAGGTGAAGGATCTGCCGAAAGACAGCCCACGTAAACTCTTTCTGATGGGCTTTCTGACCAATCTGCTTAACCCTAAAATCGCAGTTATGTATCTCTCATTGTTACCGCAATTCATCAGCCCGGAACATGCCAGTGTTTTGACGCAATCGTTGGTTCTCGGGTTTGTACAGATCATTATAAGCGTCAGCGTGAATGCCGTAATCGCTATCGCTGCCGGTTCTATTGCAGTATTTCTTAGCAGGCGCCCGAGCTGGCTCGTTGTGCAGCGCTGGTTGATGGGGATGGTTCTGACAGGGCTTGCTATTCGTATGCTCACGGAAGCGCGGCGCTAAAACGCAAACAGCCCCGGAATTGCATCCGGGGCTGTATTCAGTTCTGATTGCAGAAATTAGAACTTGTAGTTCAGACCTACGCGTACAGTGTGGAACTGAGATTTAGCTGCACCGGAAACAACCAAGTCAGAACCATCAGATACGTTGAACTTGAGCTTGCCAAGGTCGGTATAGAGATATTCTGTCTTCAGGGTCACGTTGTTGGTGATTGCATATTCTGCACCGGCACCAACTGCGTAGCCAACGCGTGTGTCTGACAGAGAGGACGAGCCTTCTTCAAATGGTGCGTTTACATAGGTTTTCACTTTACCATAGGCAACACCACCTGTTGCATAGACCATGAAGCGATCAACTGGTGTGTAACCGAGACGGGCGCGTGTTGTACCAAACCAGCTGATTTTTGTGCCGAGATTGATTGCTTCGAAGCCCTCTGTGTTAACAGAGAAGTCTGACTTCACGCCGGAGCCCTGAATATCGGTTTCGATACCAACAACGGTCTGACCGAACTGCCAGTTGTAACCAGCCTGAACACCGCCGATAAAGCCGCTGGAATTGCTGCGCAGGGAGAGGCTCTCATCAATATCGGCGTACATGTCGGTTTTGAATTTGCCGCCAGCATAACCGGCATTCACACCAATATAGCCGCCTGTCCATGAAAATGTATCAGCTACGGCCGGAGCTGGATCGTTGTAAACGACTGCATCGGCAGCAAGAGCCGGAGTAGCCAAAAGGGCAGCGGTAGCCGCTAATGTAAAGATTTTCATATTTATCCCACCTTAAATATCAGGCAAGTAATGTAATTTTATAATTACGATGACCTGTCTGCGGTTTTAAATTTCTATCGACGATCAACATGGTCATTTCGGATTATTCTTTGTCATATAAGTATCTGCAGCTTTTACGCAGGCGATGACCGAAAGACTCAAGCAGAGATGAACCGAAGATCTGATGGGAGACGTAATTTAGCGTGATAGATGAAACAATCCCCGTGAATACGGGGGGAGGCTTACCCTAAAAGTAAATATTCATTAATTATCATGGATATGTTTTGTCTTGTGATGCACGGCAAATTTTTATCAGAGCAATTAATGTTTTAACTGTCTTAAATGTGCCACACTAAAGAAGGCTCTGCCTACGCGCCGTAGAGGCGTATTATGAAGATAAATCTCTGTTGGGGGATTTTTAGTCAGTGTGCTTACCAGTCATAAGGAGGGGTTGGCGGCTACGACTAAAAGCATCCAGAAACAGGTATGTCAGATTATGCAGGGGGGCATAAGAATAACTGACAATACGAGTGTGTTGACTGCAGCCAACCCCGTGTTTCATCAATCATGGAATTTTCGAAAATGCCAGAATTATGGTTCGAACCAGTGCCGACTTTGACATGCGTACATGGTATCTTGGTAATGTCTTGACAAAACCGGCTTGATCCGGTGATGAGAGAGGCTGTCAGCCTTCAAACCTCTGGTTCGGTTCAAAATTCGCTTTGTCCAAATCATGTCTTTTCATATGCAGAGTGCTTTCGTGTTGAACGCGAGCCAACATGCTTTGTTTTGATTGTCTTCCCCTGATTTCCCTGCCAATTCCTTGGTGTTTACGAATTTTCCTGATGCTCTAATGCTATAAAAACTGAAATTTAAAGTTTTTAAGCATGAAGAAAAATCTAATAATTATTTTTGCTGGCTTGATGTTCGGGGTGCCGTTGCAAGCGCAGGCGCGTGAGAAGCTGGCACCGAGACCGCCGCTCGCAATCGGCTGCCCTCCGAGGGAAACAAAGTCAGATTTTTGTTTTGTTGTTTGCAGACAAGTGCTTGTCAATGATGCAACAGATGAAAATCCGCCACAAAACAATAATCGTAACTGGTGGGAGCCGCCGTCATCATCGGTCTATCAGCCGCCTAAAGCGCCAACATCCCCGCCGGTCTACCGCATGGTTTGTGAGCCGAAGACCAAAGGCTGACAGGATATCGAAATGTTCTGTCAGTTAGAGCGCCGTGTGCCATACTTGGCACACAAAGGTCGCTCTAACACTTTAAAATTAGAGCATAATTTCACCTTAAACTGATCCAAGTTTAAGGAATTATGCTCTAGCCAAAAATATAAAAGCGGTCTTTTCATTTCCAGAAAAGACCGCTTTCAACAAACTTACACAAGTCGCGCACTCTGCTTTGACAGTTGCAAATTTTGTTAGGTGCCAGAGCGTGTCGCGTTGAATGGAACTCATAGCGCTCGCTCTGGATTTTTAATTGTCGCATGTTCGCGTACGCTCAAATGCATCCATTCGAGTGCGGCATGCTTTACGGTTATTTACAGTAAGCTGTGTAAATCTGGCCGCGGCTGTTGCGATACTGGCATTTGCCATTGCGCAGATTACGAACCAGAAGGCCGCCAACTGCACCCGCACCCGCACCGATCAAGGCACCTTTGCCGCCACCGGCGATGCCGCCGATAACCGCGCCTGCTGCAGTACCAATGCTCAAATCTTTTTCAGTTGAAGTACAGCCGGAGAGTGCAACAATCGCGGCCACTGCAATGATAGCTAAACGCATGATTAAATCCTTATTGATCGTAGCCCTGATCTAGAAGCTGCCGGTTTTATGATTTCTGTTTTGCCAGTAACGGTTTCGCATACGCGGAGCCATAAACCAGGAAATAAACGGGGTAATCAGAAAACTGCATCCGATGACGACAGGAATAAGATATTTAGCGTTTTGCGCCAAATCAGGGATTGTAAGTACAATGATCATGCCAATTCCGAACAGAACAGCATTGACCATCAGGCTCAGTAATACGGCAATTTGAAAACGAGTAGACATTCACTTGCCTCCCTTATGCTCTTTCCTATCAACGCGACCGGATATAGTTTGGTTCCGTTGATGATGCCGTGCACAAGACTCACGGAGCAATTCCAGGATAGTGAAACTATTTCAGCAGACAGAAATTATTTCAAGCTGCGGCTAATACTCTCTCATTTAATTGACAATAATAGATATTGCAGGTTTTGAGAGGCAATAGAAATATCCCCGAAAACATGAGCTGTTTTCGGGGATGAGCTTTAGACACTGAAGAGAAAAGCTTTGCCTATCGAAGTTGCTGCATACGCGTTGCAACATACCAGCCAATGACAGGGGTAATCAGCAAAGCAACGCCGACGACAGCCAGCATAGGATAGATTGGCTTATGTGCCAGAGCAGGCACTGTCAGAACGACAATGAAGCCGCAGCCGACAAGAACAATAAATACGATCGAGCCGATCATCGATGCCAGATGAAAATTTGTAGACATTCGTCCCTCCGAATGGTTTTCCTGAAATGAAAACCTTGTGCCTCTGTAGATATTCTGCGGCTTCGTAAAGGGATGGCAGATCTGAACGTCGCACACGAACATTTCTGCGTAGACGGGTATTTCCGAAGCGCTGTTCATTTCAAAGCTTGCAGTGTGAGGTTTAGCCGGTGCGAACTGTTCGTGCATTGATCAGGATCAAAACTTGCACGTTTTAAATATTTCTTTATGGGCGCAAGTTTTCAATCTGCACGATAAGATTAGCTATCTCGTGCGGGTCTTGAATTCCGCTTTCATAAATCCGGATAACTGTGCGCGCTAACTGGTTTTTATTTTCATCAGTTGTCGGACAATGCCCCAGAATTTCGCATGTTTCATTATAAGCAGCCTGAAGCGTATTTAATTGCTCAGGTTTATAGATCCCAAGATAATCTGACTTGCGAAAAGGCATGTTATCTCTCCCGTTTATATAATCTTGTACTAAAATTTGAATAAAGCAATGAATTTGTACTTTAAAATTTAATCATGCTGAAACAGTGTTCTTTAAACAAATAAGCCCGGCATTTTCGCCGGGCTTATTTTGCTGGGTAATTATTCAGCTGGTGTGTGCTTTCCGTGATCTCTGCCTTTATGGCGTTGGTCACCTTTACCATGAGGTTTTCCGGCTTTCAGCTCACTGCGATCCAGTTTGCCGTCTTTGTTTTTATCCAGTTCGGCAAAACGGGCAGTACGGTGTTTCTCAATGGCTTCGAGCGAAATCTTGCCGTCGCCATTCACATCAAGGCGGCGCTCCATCCGGTCTGCTGCACGCTTGACCATCATTTTCTGCGCATGGGCTTCAATTTCTTCACGCGAAAGAATGCCGTCCTTGTTGGTATCAGCGGCTTTCAGTTCTTCCATATGTGTGAATTTTTCCAGATCAATCGGATCGCGATCTTTATGGCCTGATGTATGCTGCGCAGTTTGCTCAACATTCTTCTCTGTTTTTTCTTGCGCTAAGACTGGTGCTGCAAGAACTGAAGAAGCAACGAGTGCGAGAATAATTGTTTTCGTATTCATGGTTATTATAACTCCGTCATGCGTTACACTAAGCCTTGGGATGGCATGGGAGTAATATTGCCCCGCAATGTGGGATCAATATGGAATGTCTAATTACAAATTCGTAATGTTATGCACGAAGTTATTTATGTTTTTAAAAGTGTTATAGAATGCAATGACTTGTGGTGAAATTCTTGCGCAATCCGGATTTTTATTTGTCCAGAATGCGCGTCGCAGGCCATTAATGGGCAGGATGCAGGGCATCATTGAGATACATGCAGGTCAGCATTGTGAACACATAGGCCTGAATTATGGCCATCAAGAATTCAAGTGCGGTGATGCCGACAGTCATGGCGAGCGGCAAAACAGAACTGACAATGCCTAAGGTTCCAAGCCCTGCGAGCGAGGCGACAAATCCGGCAAAGACCTTCAATGTAATATGTCCGGCCAGCATAACCGCGAAAAGACGTACAGAATGGCTGACAGGCCGTGAGAAGTAAGACATCAGCTCGATCGGCACGATGATCGGTGCAAGAACCAGCGGCACACCTGAGGGCATGAACAGCCGGAAGAATTGCGTGCCGTTACGTATCAGGCCATAGAGCGTGACTGTCAGAAAGACGGTTATTGCCAGTCCGAATGTAACGATAATATGTGCCGTGACCGTGAAGGTATAGGGGAACATTCCCAGCAAATTGGCTGTGAGGATGAACATGAACAGCGAGAAGACCAGCGGAAAGAAGCGTCTGCCTTCTTCGCCCGTATTATCGCGCAAAGTGGTAAACACGAATTCATAGAGAATTTCAGCTGAAGATTGCCAGCGCCCCGGGATCAGTGTTCTGCCGCGTGCAGACAAAAACAGGTACAGACCCGCGCCGACAGTTGCGATCAGCATGAACAATGCCGAATTGGTAAAAGCGATCTGGATGCCACCAATTTCACCCAAATCTGCAATCGGTTTGATTTCAAACTGTGCGATTGGTCCGGCCATGAGATCGTCTCCCTGTGCGATGAGCGTATCGAACGATAGAGCGATTCGCGCCCTCTGTGCCACTATAAGGCCGATATCTTGTGACATAAAAAAACAGAGGCCTCGTGATAAGACCTCTGTTCCTTTAATCCCGCAAAAGACTTTTTTGTCTTTTTAGACTGTTTTACGCAGCCTGATTGAGTGCTTTCTCAATCTCGTCTTTCAGAGTCAGACGACGTTTGCGCAGTTCTGTTTCATTGTCCTGACTTGTCGGCTCAATTTTTGTCTCTGCTCGGTGAATTTGGTCATTCACCTCGTCATATTCTTCAAGCACTTTGGCAAAGCGCGGGTCAGCTGCTTTCAGAGCATGGATGCGCTCCAGCTGACCCGGAAATTCTTCACCAAGTGTATGCGGTGTATTGGACATGCTGTTTCCTTCCTTATTTTGTTGAAAGGAGCTTCGCATGAGTCTCAACGGCCGACATTGATCAGGATCAATCAGAATTTGACCGACCAGCGCTCAATATCATTGCTCTGACCAATCAGTGCCAAACCGGTTGCAATGGAGTCGAACTGGTTGCTGCTGGATACGTCCGCATGTTCAAATTGCTCCGAGAATAATGTCTTGATTGCGGGAACAAATGATGTGCCGCCAGTCAGAAACACGCGGTCAATATCGTTGTAGGCCAGACCGGCATTCTGCACGGCATTGTCAACGCAAGTGGAAATTGCCTGCATGTCTTCAGCTATCCAGCTCTCAAAGTCGGAGCGTTGAATCTGCGCCTCGATTTTGAAGTTCTCAGCTTTGAATGTCAGCTCTGAAGTTTGTGAAGAGGACAGACCGGCTTTGACATCGGAGACAACGCGGTACAGCTCAAAGCCATAATCGCCCTCGATCATTTCGATGAAATTTTCAAGCACTTCCGGCTGTTCTGCCTGTGATGCCAGTTCATGCAGCTCCCGCAAGGTTGACGGGGTGTTCATCAGGAACAGCGTGTTCCAGCGGGCAAAATTTGCAAAATAGTGGTTAGGGATTTGCAGCACTTTACCAAAGGATTTGTAATTGCTTCTTTTGCCGAGTTTTGGCGAAACCACATTATCAATGATGCGGTAATCAAATGTATCGCCCGCTATGCCGAGACCAACCTGACTGAGCGGTGTTGCACTCAGGCCATTGGCGCCGACTTCAAAATTGACAATCGAAAAGTCGCTCGTACCACCGCCAAAGTCGGCAACCAGTACGGTTGAAGAGCTGGTTAGTTTTTGCGCATAGAAAAAGGCCGCCGCTACCGGCTCATAAACATAATGAATATCGGTGAAGCCAAAATCCCGCAGCGCTTTTTCATAACGCGCCATAGCCAGTGCTTCATCCGGATTATGTCCGGCAAAAATGACGGGACGGCCGACAATCACTTTATTGCCGCGCGACGGCAGACGGTCGCCAAGACGCTCGGCCAGAGTTTCCAGAAATGTACGCAGCAAATCTTCGAATTTAAAGCGTTTGCCGTAAACCGGTGTATCGCTGAAGGATTTGCTTGCTGCAAAAGACTTAAAAGACTGCAAAAAGCGGCAATTATGCGGATCGGCAATGAAACGGTCCATCGCCCAAGGGCCGCTTTCCACATTGCGATGACCTTTATTACCATCCTGCCAGAAACACAGCACAGAGCGATAGGCCGATACCATGGCCTCATCTTTCGGGAAGGTCATAACTTCGGCAATGCCTTTGCCGTCAGCTACGGCGATGACTGTGTTTGTTGTACCAAAATCGAGGCCAAGGGTTATCGTCTCCGAGGGGGCGTTATTTCCCGCAGTCATTGTTCAAATCCTTGTATCTGCGCATGTGGGCTTTTGAGAAAACGGCTCTTATAGCCGTTTTAAAGGTGGGGTCAATTCAATGGATCCACGGAATACGGCATTCCAAACGAATTACACTTCACAAAATGGATGCAGGGTCCCGGATATACCTGTTGTGTTACATAAAATTATAATTGTCCGAAACAATGCATTAATTTTTAATCGATTTGAATTTTGCGTGAGCCTCCTTGACGAACGCAATTTTGTAACGTCCTATTTCGGCTGACGGTTGATTGCAGGCAAATTGCCGGATCAATGTGCAGGCCAGACTATATACTGCCCGAAGAGGGCAGCCGTAATGACCAAGCGGGAGGGTTCCGCTGCTGATAACTTGCAAACGGGAGGAATACGATGCGCAAGTTCATGACGACAACAGCAATGGCTTTGGGTTTAATGGCAGGCGCGGCGCAAGCCGCGGAAAATGTGGAGGTTCTGCACTGGTGGACTGCCGGCGGGGAGGCCGCAGCGCTTGAAGTGTTGAAGAAAGATCTTGAAAAGCAGGATATCGGCTGGACGGATATGCCGGTTGCAGGTGGTAGTGGTGTAGAAGCGATGACCGTTTTGCGTGCCCGTGTTACTGCCGGTAATGCGCCGACTGCTGTACAGATGCTTGGTTATGATGCGCTGGATTGGGCAAAGCAGGGCTCGCTCGGCAATCTGGATGAAGTTGCCAATAAAGAAGGCTGGGATAAGGTCATTCCGGCACCTTTACAGGCTTTTGCCAAATATGACGGTCATTGGATTGGTGCGCCGGTCAATATCCATACAACCAACTGGATGTGGATCAACAAAGCAGCTCTTGATAAAGCCGGTGGTAAAGTGCCGACCAATTGGGATGAGCTGATTGCTCTGCTTGATAAGTTCAAAGAGCAGGGCATTACGCCGGTCGCCCATGGTGGCCAGCCATGGCAGGATGGTACGCTGTTTGAGGCCGTTGTTCTGTCTTATGGCACAGATTTCTACAAAAAGGCTATGATCGACCTCGATCCGGAAGCCCTTGGCAGCGATACGATGAAGCAGGTTTTCGATCGTATGACCAAGCTGCGCAGCTATGTTGATGATAATTTCTCCGGTCGTGACTGGAATTTGGCATCGGCAATGGTCATTGAAAACAAGGCCGGTCTGCAATTCATGGGCGATTGGGCAAAGGGCGAGTTCATCAAGGCCGGTAAAAAGCCGGACGAAGATTTCGTCTGTGTCCGTTATCCTGAAACACAAGGTTCAATCACCTTCAACTCGGACCTGTTCGCAATGTTCAAGGTTTCTGAGGATAAGGTGAAGGCGCAGATGGCGATCGCCTCTGCGATTGAAAATCCTGAGTTCCAGTCTGCCTTTAACGTGGTCAAAGGGTCGGCTCCGGCACGTACCGATGTGTCTGACGCTGCTTTTGATGCTTGCGGCAAGAAGGCGATTGCCGATGTGAAAGAAGCCAGCGGCAAGGGCACCATGTTTGGTTCCATGGCGCATGGCTATGCAAGTCCGGCTTCTGTGAAGAATGCATTCTTCGATGTGATTACCCGCCAGTTCAATGGTGAGTTGTCTTCGGAAGAGGCTACGAAAGAACTCGTTGCCGCAGTGGCCGCCGCTCAATAATTTATTGCAAAACCGGAGGCTGCCCCTGTGGCGGCCTCTGTTCTCTGCTGCCTGACGGAGGCCGCGGATATTTATTTTACAGCATGTCTCTCAAAAGCGGACACCGGTTTTGGCGCAAAGACATATGTAAAAAACAAAGAGCATTTTAATTTTATTTTTGATGTGCCTGTGTCGTTTAAAGCGGGGCAGATACCAAGCGTGGTGATTGACCATGAATAGTCGCAGCCGATTGCAGGAGCTGTTGCCCAAACTTGTTGTGGCGCCCAGCTTTTTCATCATTCTGATTTTTGTATATGGTTTGATTGCCTATACCGGCTTGCTGTCGCTGACAGACAGCAAAATGTTGCCGTCCTATAATTTTGTCGGGTTGGAAAATTATTCCAAGCTCTGGGCTTTGCCGCATTGGTGGCGTGCCATTTCCAATCTCGCGATCTTCGCCTCTCTCTATATTATCATCTGCTCGGTGCTTGGGCTGGGGCTCGCTATTTTGCTCGATCAGAAAATTCGCGGTGAAGGTTTTCTGCGTCCGATTTATCTTTATCCGATGGCGCTGTCCTTCATCGTAACCGGCACAGCATGGAAATGGTTTCTTGATCCGGGTATCGGGCTTGAAAATACCATGCATTTGTGGGGCTGGGAGAGCTTTCAGTTCAATTGGATTAAGGATCGTAATTACGCGATTTATTGTGTGGTGCTGGCCGCGGTCTGGCAGTCTTCCGGTTTTATTATGGCGATGTTTCTGGCAGGGCTGCGCGGGGTTGATAGCGAGATTATCAAGGCAGCGCAAATTGATGGCGCTTCAACTTTTACGACCTATCGCCGGATTATCATTCCGATGATGCGTCCGGTTTTCTTGGCGGCCTTTGTGGTGCTGGCGCATCTTGCGATCAAGGCCTATGACCTTGTGGTGGCGCTGACAGGCGGCGGGCCGGGGCAAGCGACTGAAGTTCCGGCAACTTTCATGTATTCCTACACATTCACCCGTAACCAGATGGGCATTGGTGCGTCATCGGCGATTATCATGCTGGCAATGATTTTCTCGATCATTATACCTTATCTGTATTCGGAAATTCGCGGAGGCAAACGCTGATGAGTGGTTCTGCCAATGCACAAAATGCAATCTCGCATCAGAGGCTGACACGGGCGCTGATCTATGCAATCCTGTTGATCTTTCTGGTTTATTACCTGCTGCCGCTTTATGTGATGGTGGTGAATTCCTTCAAGCCGTTGGAAGAAATCCGGCAGGGCGGAATGCTGAACCTGCCGCAACAATGGACGATTGAACCGTGGCTTTCTGCATGGTCAACAGCGCAGATTGGTGTGCAGCCGACCGGTCTCAAACCGTTTTTCATTAATTCCATCCTGATGGTTGTACCGGCTGTCGCTATATCAACCATCGTTGGTGCGCTGAACGGCTATGTGCTGACCAAATGGAGTTTCCGCGGTTCTAATCTATTCTTCGGTCTGCTGCTGTTGTCCTGCTTTATTCCGTTTCAGATCGTGCTGATACCGATGGCGCGTATTCTTGGTATGCTCGGGCTATCCAGTTCCATCTGGGGGTTGGTGATGGTGCATGTGGTTTATGGTATCGGTTTCACGACGCTGTATTTCCGCAATTATTATGAGGCATTTCCGACTGAACTGGTGCGTGCCGCACAGATTGACGGTGCCAGTTTCATGCAGATTTTCACCCGTATTCTGCTGCCGTCCTCGGGGCCGATTATTGTGGTGTCCGTCATATGGCAGTTCACCAATATCTGGAATGACTTCTTGTTCGGGGCGTCTTTTGCCGGTGCTTCAACCACACCGATGACAGTTGCACTCAATAATCTCGTCTCCTCATCGACCGGCGTGAAGGAGTATAATGTTCATTTTGCTGCGGCGATCATTGCCGCTTTGCCAACGCTCATCGTTTACATTGTCTCCGGCCGCTATTTTGTTCGTGGTCTGATGTCCGGTGCCGTGAAGGGATAATCTATGTCATTTCTTAAAATCGCCAATCTGCGTAAATCCTACGGTGCGACTGAAATCCTCAAAGATATTAATCTGGAGATTGAAGAAGGCGGCTTTCTGGTGTTGGTCGGGCCATCCGGTTGCGGCAAGTCTACATTACTGAGTACCATTGCCGGACTTGAGCCGATTACCTCCGGTGATATCACCATTAACGGACAGTCCGTGTCGGATTTGCCACCTTCAAAACGCGACATTGCGATGGTATTTCAGTCCTATGCGCTTTATCCGAATATGACTGTGGCTGGTAATATTGCCTTTGGTATGGAAGTGCGTGGTGTACCTAAGCCGGAGCGCGAGAAGGCCATTCGTGAGGTGGCTGATACCCTTCAGATCGGGCACTTGCTTGATCGCAAGCCAAGCCAACTCTCCGGCGGGCAGCGTCAGCGTGTGGCAATGGGGCGTGCGCTGGTGCGTAATCCGCAGGTGTTTCTGTTTGATGAGCCGCTGTCCAATCTGGATGCCAAACTACGTGTAGATATGCGTACCGAGATTAAACGGCTACATCAACGCATGAAAACCACCATTGTTTATGTGACCCATGATCAGATTGAAGCGATGACGCTGGCAACCAAAATTGCAGTCCTCAAAGACGGGATTTTGCAGCAATTCGGTACACCGGCAGAGATTTACAACAAGCCGGTGAATATGTTTGTCGCGGATTTTATGGGGTCGCCTGCCATGAATTTGCTGACGGCAACCGTTGAAAATGGCGGGGATGGTTTGCAAGTGGCATTGGAGCGACCGGACGCGGCGCCACTGAAATTGCCAGTCAAGAACATGAATGGCGAACTTACTGCCTATAAGGGCAAGCAGATTGTGTTTGGTATTCGCCCCGAAGCTTTGACCGATCCTGACGGGACAGACCGCAATGCGGGGATGATCGCGGAAGGGGATTGCCATATTGAAGTGGTGGAGCCTGCCGGTTCCGATACTTTTGCAGTAACCAAATTGGGCGGCAAAGAAGTCGTGGCGCGGTTGCGGGCAGATGCCCATATTCAGGCCGGACAAACGGCGCGGCTGGCCTTTAATCTGGATAAAGCCGTGTATTTTGACCCGCAAACGCAGCAGCGGATTATCTGATATTGTATGATATCCGGCATAAAGAACTGCCGGATATCGCAAGTTTTGTCAGATCATCACTACTATTCAATTGCTGAACTGATAGCGGAGCTTTGCTGATTTCATGGTAAACTTTAATGCTGAATACTCAGTTATTTACGATTATCATTAAATTATGCCGGAATAGTTCTGTCAGAAGTTGACCCGTTGCCATAATCATCTATTTTCTCAGCAGAATCTTAGGGATCGGCAAGGGGACGTGCCTGCTATGCGCTTTACTGCACTTTTTACGACATCAGCTGTATCCAGTCTGGCTATGCTATGCACCGCAATGGCAGCGGATGTATCGCAGCCGAGCTATAAAACTGATAATGAATGGAAAATTATTGTCAGTCCTTATGTCTGGGGAGCTTCTCTCAAGGGTAAAGCCGGTATTGCAGGCCACAAAACGGATGTGAATATTCCGTTCTCCGAGATTTTTGACAATCTTGATCTGGCTGCAATGGGCACAGTTGAGATTATCAAAGGGCCTTTGGGTTTCTTTGTTGATGGTCAATATGTCTCCACCACGCAGGATGAAGATATTCTCGCCAATGAGCTGGCGCTGAATATTAAAACCACCACCATCTCGGGCGGTGCTTTCTATCGTGTCTACGAGCGCGAGCTTGGTGGCGTAACGGTCTTTAATGAAGCGCAGAGCTTTACCGTTGAGCCGATGCTCGGTGTGCGCTGGACTAAGATTAAAGCCGAGCTTTCGGTCGGCCCGTTCAACGTTACAAAAAAAGTTGAGTGGACAGATCCGTTTGTCGGCGTTCGTCTGAAAACAGATTTGAATGAGCGTTGGAATTTGGCGGGTGAGGCCGATATTGGCGGTTTTGGCGCCGGATCAAAACTGAGTTATAACGCGCAGGCCTATCTGGGCTACCGCACATTCCTTTTTGATCGCCCGACCAACTTACGTGTTGGTTATCGCGTATTGTCTCAGGATTTTGAAGGCCCTGATTTCGTAGGCCATACTTTCAAATGGGATGTTGTGCAGCACGGGCCGGTGGTCGGTCTGTCGATGCGGTTCTAACCAGCGAGGTCTGATTGATGTTTTTTCAGCGTAAATCTGTTCGTTCTGTTCTTGTCGCCAAGACAGTTGCCTTGTCCTTGTTTGCTTCGCCATTGATCGCGGGAGCCTGCACCCGTGTTGTCTATCAGGGCGCAAATAATGATGTGATCACGGCGCGTTCGATGGATTGGAAAGTCGATGTTGCAACCAATCTCTGGGTGTTCCCAAAGGGCATGGAACGCAATGGTGAAGCCGGTGAAAATTCGATCAAGTGGACATCAAAATATGGCAGCGTGATTGCTTCCGGTTACGATATTGCAACGACCGATGGCATGAATGAAGAGGGGCTTTCAGCCAGTGTTCTGTGGCTGGTTGAGTCTGATTATCCGGAATTCAACAAAGACAAACCGGGGCTGACCATCGCTGCTTGGGCACAATTTGTGCTTGATAATTATGCCACTGTTGAAGAAGCCGTTACAGCGCTGAAAGATGAGCCTTTCACCATTGTGACCGACAAAGTGCCGGGCGAAAGCCGGTTGGCAACGCTGCATTTGTCTATCTCTGATGCGAGCGGTGACAGCGCAATCATTGAATATATCGATGGCAAGCAGGTCATCCACCACAGCCGTGAATATCAGGTGATGACCAACTCGCCGACTTTCGATCAGCAGCTGGCTTTGAACAGTTATTGGCAGCAGATTGGTGGCACAGTCATGCTGCCGGGCACCAATCGCGCAGCAGATCGTTTTGCGCGCGCGTCCTTCTATATCAATGCAATTCCGAAACAGGAAAATACGGATATTGCACTGGCGAGCGTGTTCGGCGTCATCCGCAACGTGTCGGTGCCTTTTGGTATCACCACACCGGATCAGCCGAATATTTCTTCAACACGTTGGAGAACTGTCGCGGATCAGAAGCGTAAGCTGTATTTCTTTGAGTCCGCGCTGACGCCAAATACCTTCTGGGTTGACCTGAAGGGGCTGGATTTCTCGGCAGAAACCGGAAAAGTGAAAAAACTGGATTTGGGCGAAAACCAGACCAATATTTTCTCCGGTAAAGTGAATGAGGAATTTAAAGATTCCAAACCGTTCCAGTTCTTGGGACTTGAAGAAGCCAAATAATGGCAGTTGAATGATGAAAGGCCGCTGCACAGCGGCCTTTTTTATGCGGCACCGGTGAGTTTCAGCTGCGCCTTTGTTTTGCATCCTGAATAAAAATATCTGGCTCAATGCGACGACGAAAGTATCAATCTATTGAAATGTTAGAGCTATTTTGAATGCTCTTGTATTTTGAAAAGATTTTCATTTATAAATTTAACGCAGATTATCAGTTTCAAGAGAGCGGACATTCCGGTTATGGCGCCTTTTACAATCAGACCTGTTTCATCATCGCCAGCACAGATAATTATGCTGTGTAATCTGTTGATTGAAACCGTGGCAAGTGGCGGCTCTGTCAGTTTTATGCATCCGCTGGAACTGCAAGAAGCAGATGCCTTCTGGTCGGCAGCGCTGAATTCAGCTACTCAGGGTGAGCGCACTATACTCGGCGCTTTTGACGGAGACAGGCTAGCGGGTACCGTTAGTCTGGTGCTTGTACAGACGCCTAATCAGCCGCATCGTGCGGAAATCAGTAAGCTGATGACATCGGTCGATTATCGCGGGCAGGGTGTTGCGACATTGCTGATGCAGGCTGCTGAGACGCTGGCAAGGGAGCATGGTCGCACGCATCTGATGCTGGATACGGCCAGTGACAGCAATGCCGTGTCACTTTATGAGAAGCTTGGTTTTCAGCGTGCCGGTGAAATTCCGGATTTTGCACTTAACCCTTTTGGCGAACTGACCAGCACCATCTTCTTCTGGAAGAGCCTGCAATAGTCAGGTGGTTTAGAGCGCCGTGTGCCAGACTTGGCACACAAAACTCGCTCTAACACTTTAAAATTATGCTCTAGTGCTCTTCAACCGTTACAACGACATATTCGGGATGGATATCCACGCGAATCAACGGCGTTCCTTTCATGATACTTTCTATATCCTGATCGGAAATTGAACCGCGGGAGAGCATTTTTTCCAGACGCGCCCGATTGGCCTTGTCGTTGAAGAAAGTATCATATTCATCTTCGGGGTCGAGTTTTCCGAATACATAGAAGTTAGCGCGATCCTGCCGGATGATTGTAGCGGCTGATATCAGCGCTTCACCGGATGAATTATAGTGATCCTGCTTGCTGAGTCGCGCTCTGTATGTCTCAATCGGCTGCGCCAGCGCGCCGGTACTGAAAGCTGCTAAGGCAGCAGACAAAATGACTGTCCGCACTATAGTTGTCCCCCCGATAATAGTCTTGTTTCTCTATAAAGCATTTTCTGGAAAAAGGAAAAATTTTAGTCTTTTGCTTATTTTTTGTTTTAGTGAAAAACAATTTGTTATTTTAAATACATAAACGCACAGCATAAATTGGCGACGCATAATTTATTTGCTCGTTTATTGATAACCGTAAAGAGAGATACTTCTATGAAAATCAAAACACTGGTTGCTGCTTCACTTTCTGCACTGCTGATTACCGCTGCTGCGGGTTCTGCGGCTTCTGCCTGCACACAGGAAGAACTGACAACAAAGGTCAATGAAGTAACAACTGCTATTCAGGCAGCGGTTATGAAAGATCCGAACAAAGCTCAGGAAATTATGACAAAATCGCAGGAAATGCAGGCCAAATATCAGGGCACGACTGATATGTCGGAAGCTTGTAAAGCCTATGACGAGCTGCTCGAGTTCCTCAAGAAGTAAGACTTTTCTTCCGCTCTGAGCAGGTCGTTTTGCTGAAGATTTCAGCGCAGGAATTTGAGATAATAAAAACGGGGAAGACCGCAAGGTCTTCCCCATTTTGTTTTCATACAGCGTTAGAGCGACCTTTATGCGCCCAAAACTGCAAGAATTAGCGTTTCTTAGGCAGGCTCGGCAGCAGGATAGTCAGAATGCCGAGCAGCGGCAGGAATGAACAAATCCAATAGACATATTCAATGCCTTTCGTATCCGCATAATCACCAAGCAGCGCCGCGCCGATACCACCGGCACCAAAAGCAAAGCCGAAGAACATACCGGCGATCATGCCGACGCGTCCCGGCACCAGTTCCTGAGCAAAAACCACAATTGCGGAGAATGCAGAGGAGAAGATAATGCCGATGACTACGGCCAGAATACAGGTCCAGAACAGATCGGCATAAGGCATCATCAGTGCAAACGGGATAACGCCGAGGATCGAGAACCAGATCACGAACCGTGCGCCCATTCTGTCGCCGATCGGGCCACCGATAAAGACACCGGCAGCGGACGCACCGAGGAACAGGAACAGGATCAGCTGTGCGTTCTGAACACTGACAGCGAATTTCTCAATCACATAGAATGTGAAATAGCTGGACAGACTGGCCATATAGACATTCTTGGTGGTGGTAAGCAGTACCAGAATGGCGATAGCAAACAGAACACGCCCTTGCGGCAGCGGCAAAGTGCGGTCTGCTGCAGGTTTGTTTTTATCCTGGCGCTGTTTTTCAGCATACCAACGGCTGACGCGAGTGAGCGCAATGAAGCCGAAAACCGCAATAATCGCCAGCCATGCCACGCTCGACTGACCGTTTGGCAGAATAATAAAAGCTGCAAGCAGAGGGCCAAGCGCGGAACCGAAATTCCCGCCAACCTGAAACAAAGATTGCGCAAAGCCATGGCGACCGCCGGAGGCGATACGGGCAACACGGGATGCTTCCGGATGGAAGATCGCGGAACCCAGACCGATGAGACTGGAACCGATCAGCAGCACTGTATAGCTATCCGCATTGGCGAGCAGGATAAGACCGGTAAATGTGCTGACACTGGAAAGTGGCAGTGAATAAGGCATAGGCCAACGGTCTGTGACAATTCCGATGACCGGCTGCAACAGCGAAGCGGTAATCTGAAATGTCATGGTCAGAAGGCCAATCTGGCGGAAGTCCAGATTGTAATTGGTTTTGATCAACGGATAAATTGCAGATAGCAGAGACTGCATAATATCGTTGAACATGTGGCAAAAAGCGACGACCACAATCAGTGATACTGCTGTGGTCTCGGCTATTTTAGGTGACGGGCTGGTCACGGTCGTCATTGCAAGTGCTCCGGATATGTTATGCCATTGTAATAATGCATACTGCCTGACGATTGCTGGCACGACGTATTATTGCTGATATCAGGGTTTGATCTTTTTATGCCGCGGTCGGATGGCTATAAAGACGAAACAATATTGCGCATCCGGCAGTTTTACCGGTTTTTGAACTATCCCTGACTGGCAATATCCTGCTTAGTCCGCTTTTCTCTGGCCTGCTTTCGTGCTAAGGACGTAAAGTTTTCTAACTGGGCCAAAACATGCAATTTGCTAATCCGAATGATATAAATACACTGATTATGCAGGGTTTCGATCTGGTGGAACATGCGGCTGATCCGGTTGTTGCATTGCGCAGACAATATCCGGGCGGGCTGCTAATCCCGCTGCACAGGCACTCCCGTACCCAGTTTCTTTATGCGCGTTCCGGTGTTGCATTGGTGGCTACAGAGCGCGGGCGCTGGATGATCCCGCCGGATCATGCCTTGCTGATCCCGCGTGGTATTGAGCATCGTGTCGAGATGTTCTCCGGTGTTGAAATGCAGTCCGTCTATATGCGTGACTATGAACATGGCGATTATCCATGCGTGTTGTCAGTCAATGAATTGACCCGGAGTTTGCTGGCCGAAGTGGTGAAGCTGCAAAAACCCGATAAGGATGATGAGCGCAGCCGCTTGCTGTTTGATCTGCTGATGCATGAGATCACACGCCTGCCTGTGCGTGAGTTAGGGCTGCCGTTTCCGGAGAAACCGGCATTGGCGGTTTTGTGTAAAGAGTTTTTGAAAGCGCCTGATCCTGCAGCCAGCATTGATAATTGGGCGCAGCGGCTGAGCATGAGCCGTCGCTCTTTTACCAGATTGTTTCGGGCGCAAACCGGCGTGAGTTTCGTGATGTGGCGGCAGCAGGCGTGTATTTTCGCCTCCTTGCCAAAACTGGCCTCCGGCGAGTCGATCACTTCGGTCGCCTTCGATACCGGCTATGAAAGTGCTGCAGCCTTTACCACGATGTTTAAACGTATGTTGGGGGCTTCCCCACGCGATTATATGCGCCAGCAAGCGGATAATGCCGAATAGAAGCACAGCAGGTGATCGGTGGGATGATTTATTCTGCTGTAAAATATTGAATTAATGTAAAATAGAGTGCAGAACCATCTGAGGTCGACATTGTACAGATTATAGCAACGCGCTCAGAGGGGGCAGAATGCATTACTTATTTGGTATTCCACCGATTTTAATGTTTTTGCTTTTTACTGTTTGCGGCGTCGTATTTTACGTTTTCGGGCTGATTTTTCTGAAGATCTTCGGCAAACAAGCGTCAAAAGATATTTTGTCGTTGCCGATTGGTGCTTTCATCGGAACTATTGCGACGGCCTGGGCTTTGGCTCTTGGCTTTGTCGCGGCTGATACCTGGGCGGTCAATAGTCGTGCAGATCAGGCGGCAAGTGAGGAACGCTCATCAATCACCCGTTTGATCGGTATGGCGCGGCCGGAAGCTTTGAATGATCCAGCACTGCTGAAGGCGCTGACGACATATCGTGTTTCTGTAATCACGGATGAATGGCATAACAGCTATAATAATCAGCCTGCGCGTTCTGTAGAGCAATCCTTGCAAAATATCCGTATTGCTATGATCAGCCTGTCCCGCACTGACATTTCGGGTGCGCTGATGTCCCAGATTGTGCAGGACTTCGATGAAATGCAGGATGCGCGCAATAAGCGTCTTGCGCTGGGTTCCAGCTCCGTCAATCACTATAAATGGTATCTGGTAATTTTCTTAACGCTGTTGTCTCTGGTGGTGATTGCTGCGGTTCATGCAGACAGACCCAAGGCAGGGCGAAAGGCTCTGGGTATTTATATTATTACAGCAGTCATGAGTATGTGGATTTTGGCGATCCATGCCAGCCCCTATCGCGGCGCTGGCCGTATTGAACCGAGTGTGTTGTTCACCAGTCAGAAAGGCGCGCAGAGTTTACCTGAGGCCTTTCATAAGAGAGAGACGAACTGAGGTTTACGCATCGTCAGAGCGACCTTTATAGTACAGCATAATTTTACCTGAAACTGATCCAAATTTTAAGAATTATGCTCTAGTGTAAGGAATTATGCTGTAGGCCGGTGCGTGTTATGACCGACTAATCGCGGCACTGCACGGCTGTATAGGCTGCGAAACTGTTCAATCGTCTGTGCCTCCGGAATATCCATGATTTGTCTGGCTTCAGCGATCATCTGAGATTGTGTCTGATCTTTAAGGCGCAGGCTGACAATGGTTTTACCCAGTTTTGATGCTTCAATGCACAAACGGGCATCTTCCTTGCTAATGCCATTTGCCATGAATGAGCCGATAACGCTCCCCATAATGCCGCCTGCCGCAGCACCGATAATCATGCCAAGTGAGGCAGAAACCAGCCAGCCTGAGGTAAGGACGGAGGCAAATACGGGAACGGTTATCAGCTTGAGACCGATCAGCAGACCCGCAGCACCACCAACCATAGCGCCGGTACCGGCGCCGTTGACGATACTGTCACAGATGGAGGTGTCTTCTTCCGCATATTTGCGGCTGACGACAATAATATCAGATTGGGGAAAGCCCGCAGCTTCAAGATTATGCACGACTTGTTTTGCAAGGCCGTATTGATCATAAATTCTGGAAATAAGTTTCATTTTATTTCTCCTGAGCTGTTCGGTAGTACCTTTCCGGAATAAACATATATATGCTGCCAGATATTGATCTGGATGTAATGCAGGTAATTCTACCAGTTTACTTAAGGGATGGTATCACAATATTTTATTATTTTAAGGCTTTAATTGTCGCGGTGGAAATTCTCAGGTTTTGTATGAAATTTGTTTGTAATTGCATGATATTTTTAACTTCACACAGGGCGCTATGCCCGATAAAGTAATGCCTGCTTCAGTGTGAAGTTAAATGATGCTTGGGCTCCGGCTTCATTGAAGACATGTCATTTGCGGAGCAGGGATGACACTATGTATAAGCATATTCTGATTGCTACGGACGGATCGGATCTGGCACAAAAAGGTCTGGAACAGGGACTGGAACTTGCAGCCAAACTCGGCAGCAAAGTTACAATTCTGACCGTAACTGAGCCTTTTCCAATGATGGCGACAGCTAGCAGCGCAGGTTGGATCGCCAGCCCGAAAGATGTCGAAATCTATAATGAAAATCAGGCAGGTCAGGCGCAGTCTATTCTTAAAGCTGCCGGTGAAACTGCTGCCAAACATGGTGTTACAGCTGAGCTGAAACATATTGATGATCGCTGGCCTGCAGAAGCAATCACTGACTTTAGTGGAAAAAGCGATGTTGATCTGATTGTGATGACCTCGCATGGCCGTCGCGGTCTTGGTCGTCTGCTGCTGGGCAGCCAGACAAGTGAAGTTCTGACGCATACCAAAACGGCTATTCTGGTTGTGCGTTAAAAAGTGAGCTTGGCTTATTAGCCAGTTTTGAAATTGCAAGATTTTTTGCCATCAGGCATTTAAAGCGGCCGCAGATTAAGTTCTGCGGCCGTTTTCTATTGGTTTTACTCTTTAGAGGCTTTCAGCACGTAGTTGGTATCCGGTGAAATGATGAAATCTTTCACCTTGTTGGAAACAACGGCCACTTCATTCAGCTGATAGAGCATGGTGAACGGGCTGGTGTCGCGGAACTCTTTTTGAATATCGAGATATTCCTGAGCGCGTTTGTCAGCGTCTTTTTCCATCACTGCCGCCAGTGTTTTCTGGGTCAGTTCCGGAATTTCCCATGAGTTGCGCCATGCGCTCGTTTTGGAAACCGCATTATCGGAATTATCAAGATTGGTCACAAAAGTATCGGCATTGGTATGCGGATCCCAGTAATCAATACCCCACTGGCCGATATAAATATCATGCTTACGCGCACGATATTTGGTCAGTGTCTGCTTGCCATCGCCCGGGATGATTTCCAGCTTGATATTGGCCTTGGCAAAGGTCTGCTGAATGGATTCTGCAATGCCGGTAACGGGCTGGGTGTTACGCACATCCATGGTGATGGTGAAGCCGTCTTTCAGGCCGGCTTTTTCCAGCAGTTCTTTGGCTTTCTCAACATTGAGGCTGAACGGGTTTTCGTCCGTTGAGCCAAGCATACCAGCTGGCAGGAGGTTTTGGTGAATAGTACCGATGCCTTTAATCAGCGTGGACTGAATAGCATCATAATCGACCAGATATTTGACGGCCTGGCGAACTTCCGGTTTGGAAAGTGTGTCGTGCTGCTGGTTGAGGCTGAAATAATAGATGGTGCCTTTCGGTGCGCTGACGGTATGGAAACGGTCATCTTTGGAGATGGATTCCAGATCGCCAGGCTCAAGATTACGGGCAACATCAATATCACCGGCATCAAGCATAATGCGCTGCGATGCGCTCTCTTTTACGTAGCGGTAGATGATGCGTTTGAGCGGTGGTTTTTCACCACCATAATTCTCATTGCGCTCCATCATGATGATTTCATTCGGGCGCCAGTCCTTGATTGCAAAAGCACCGGAGCCTGCATAATTGCGCTTGAGCCATTCATGGCCAAAATCATTATCTGCTTTGGAATCCGCAGTCGGTGTCACCGCTTTTGCATGTTCTTTGAGCAGTTTGCTATCGATAACAGAGCCAACTGTGGCTGTCAGACAGTTATAAACAAAGCTTGGCGCAAAGGCTTTTTCCGAGGTGAAAATCAATGTGTCGTCGTCTTTGGCGAAGACTTTTTCATCCACATTGTCTTTGGTCAGGCCGAACTGGCTGAGAATAAATACAGGGCTCTGGTCGAGCTTGACGGCGCGTTGCAGTGAATAGGCGGCATCATGCGCTGTGATCGGGTTGCCGGAAGCGAATTTCTGACCTTTACGGATTTTAAAGGTGAAAGTCTTGCCATCTTCGGAAACGTCCCAGCTTTCGGCAATATCTGCCACCAGTTTGGACGGATCTTTATAGTCTGTACGCACCAGACGGCCATAGCTGTTGGCCAGCATTTCCGATGTTGTAATTTCAAAGGATTCTGCCGGATCCAACGAGATCACATCATCGGTTGCCATGGCGATCACCAGTGTATCTGCCGGTGTTGCGGCATGTGCTGCGCTTAGCAGAAATGAACCGGTAAGCGCGGTGCTGAACGCCAGTGTTAGTGTCAGTTTAGCCAGATTGGTTTGGCGGATGGATGGTATCAAATTCATGCTTAGTTCCCCTCATATATACGGCCGTATTTTTTGTTTTTGGCCGGCTTGCATGAGAGCCTAAAGCAACAATTTGAAAGATCAAACGATATCTGAATAATTTTATTGCTTTTGTTTATAAGATAAATCCCGCCGATATTTCTATCGACGGGGCTTAATTTTTTTCAGATTATAGTGCTCAGATAACCAGATGTGTCACGAATTTGGTAGACAGATAGGCGTTGATTGCCTCTGAACCGCCCTCGGTGCCATAACCGGAATCTTTGATACCGCCGAAAGGAACTTCCGGCAGAGCCAGACCCAAATGATTGATGGTTGTCATACCGGCTTCAATGCGCAGACCCAGCTCGCGGGCATTTTCTGCCGAACGGGTAAAGGCATAGGATGCCAAGCCGAATGGCAGGCGGTTGGCCTCATCAATCACTTCATCCAGCGTCTTGAAGGATGAGAATACGGCCACAGGACCGAATGGCTCTTCATTCATGATACGGGACGTTTTTGGTGCATCGGCGAGTACTGTCGGCTCAAAGAAGTTACCGACATTGCCAATACGGCGACCACCAGTCATCAGACGCGCGCCATTGTCCACGGCATCCTGAATCAGGGTTTCGAGGGCAGGGATACGGCGTTCATTGGCCAGTGGTCCCATCTGCACGCCTTCGTCAAAACCATTGCCGACTTTGATGGCTTTGGCTTTTTCAGTAAAGGACTGCACAACCTGCTCATAGACATTTTCTTGCACGAGGAAGCGGGTCGGTGAAACGCAGACCTGACCGGCATTGCGGAATTTGGACATAGCCAGCGTTTTAACGGCACCTTCAACATCGGCATCATCAAAGATGATCGCCGGTGCGTGACCGCCGAGTTCCATGGTCGACAGTTTCATATGCTGGCTGGCAAGACCGGCCAGCATTTTGCCGATTGGCGTGGAACCGGTAAACGAGATTTTGCGGATAATTGGATGCGGGATCAGATATTCGGAGATTTCGGATGGCACGCCATAGACCAGATTGACCACACCGGCAGGAATACCGGCATCGACAAACACGCGCAGCAGTTCGGCAGGCGAGGCCGGTGTTTCTTCCGGTGCCTTGACGATAATCGAACAACCGGCTGCAATTGCTGCAGACAGTTTGCGCACCACCTGATTGATCGGGAAGTTCCACGGTGTGAAAGCGGCCACAGGGCCGACCGGCAGTTTAAATGCCATCTGCGATACACCGGCAGCACGTGCCGGAATGATCTGGCCGTAGGTACGGCGGGATTCTTCCGCAAACCATTCGATAATGTCGGCACCGGCAAGGATTTCGCCTTTGGCTTCAGCCACCGGCTTGCCCTGCTCAAGTGTCAGAATCGGCGCAATAGCGTCTGCGCGTTCGCGTAGCAGGTCTGCCGCACGGCGCATCAGCTTGGAACGATCGAATGGTGACGTTGCGCTCCAGATTTTGAAACCTTTGGCTGCGGCATCCAGTGCTGCATCAAGATCAACTATTTCTGCGTGTGCGACTTTACCAATCACTTCACCGGTCGCGGGATTGAGCACATCAATGGTGCGTCCGTTCTGCGCGTTGCGCCATTCACCGTTGATCAGGAGCTGGGTATCTGGATAACGCGGTGCAGTCTGAGACATATTTCCTCCGGTATATATGCTTGAGAGCAGCAAATAATATGCCGCAATGTAATTCTGTAGAACTCACTATAGAAGATCTGGCCTATGGTTTGGCAAGAGCGGGTTGGTAAAATTATAAGGCTGAGACGCTTTGTCAGAGGGTATCTAAAAATAAAAAAGGCGGGAAAAATCCCGCCTTTTAAACTCTTCGATCTGATTAACGCAGACGACCCGATGCGTGTGCCAGCATGGTGTAGACCTTGCCGGTATCGGATGTGAGGTAGGTCTGAGTGACCATATTATCACGATCATTACGGGCAACATCTTCCAGCAGTCGCTGGAAATCATCCATGTAGCGGTCTACCGCACGACGGAAGTCACCATCCATCTGGTACTTGCTTTTGATTTCTTCAAAAGTCTGCTGACCCTTCAGCGTATAGAGACGACGGGTGAACACATTGCGCTCACCACGACGGTAGCGATCCCAAAGCTCAACAGACGCTTCATGATCAATTGCACGAGCAATATCAACCGACAGCGAGTTCAGACTGTCAACAACATGAGCAGCGGAACGCTGTGGTGTCACATTGTTCTGACTGCGTGGAGCCTGAGCTTTGGTGTCTTCATCTGCGGAGGCGCGTGCCAGCAGATTGGATACCCAGCCACCGCGTGTGCTTTCCTGCGGAGCAGGCGCTTGAACTGGGGCAGACACTGTATAGCTCTGCTGTGGTGCCGGTGTTGGTGCAACAGTCTGCGTGACAGCCGGTGCCACATAAGCCTGAGCAGGCGCTGCGGCTGCAACAGTCTGCTTGGCAATCGTGCGGTCTGCACGGCTGTCGCCCACATCCACCAGACGACCGGATTTGTTGACGATCGAAGCCAGTTCTTTCAGTGCGTTGATCTGTTCGGAAACAGCTTTACGCATTGCAGTGGTGGATTCTTTTGCTTCCGCAGGCATATCGAGTACGCCGCGCTTCAGCTCGCCACGGGTTGCATCCAGCTCGCCACGGATTTCCGCAGCGGAGCGACGGATGTCATCTGTTGCCGATGCGAATTTCTGTGTTGCCTGATCCACAACTTCGGAAATAGCTGCACGTAGCTGCTCAGTAGAGTTGCGTGTGCGGCCTTCAGTGCGTTCCAGAGCAGAGGTGACGAGGGTTTCAAAGCCCTGCATCACTTTCTCAATATTTTCCGATTTGTCGATCAGACCGGCTGACAGACGTTCCAGCGCATCATGACGATCAGACAGGGTATCATTGAGACCATTCTGAGCCACATTGATAAGATCCGAAGCACGGGACAGAACGGCACTGTGGTCTTCAAAGCGTTTGGCGATATCTGCGATCTGCGTCAGCGTATTGCCGGACAGGGAGCGCAGGGCACCAATATTATTGTCGATAACAACGCTGGAGCTGGAGAAGATCTGAGCCGCACGGTTGGTGCTGTCAGCAAAGTTCGTTGTCGATTCAACCAGACGAGTATCAATATCGTTGAGGTTGTGTGTCGCTTTGTCGATCAGCTGGCCGAGTTCTGCATTCGAGCTTGCTAAGCGATCAATCAGACCACCAACACCCTGAGACAGGTTTGACTTGGCTTCCTGAACCGCAGAAATGGTTTCAGCTGTACGACTTGCCAGTGCATTGACCAGTGCTGCGTTTTCAGTACGCAGACGATCCGTTGCTGCATGTGTTGCCTGTTCAAGCTGGCTTGCAAGACCCTGACCGCTATCGGCAAGGCGCTGTACAAGAGGCTCGGCAGTGTCGGCCAGAATGCGGGTGATTTCCTGCGAACGGGCTGCGAGAACCGAGTTCAGCTCACGGGTGCGCTCTTCCAGCGTTGCAGAAGTATTCTGCGTAGCATCGGAAATGCGCGACTCAATAACACCGAGTTCACCAGTGATACGGGAACCGATTTCACCAAGACCCATCGCAATCGCATCAGCGCGCTCAGTCAAGCGTGCCTCTGTACCGGAAAGGTTTTCCAGAACGCGGGCGCTGAAGGCTTCACTATGTGCACCCAGCACATCGCTGGCATGGGATGCAGTCTGTGCGATACGGGTTTCAATGCCGCTAAGGTCTCCGGTCAGGCGGTTGCTTACATCACTGATGCCGGAAGCAATGGCTTCTGCACGCTCAGTCAGACGGTTTTCTGTACCGGACAGATTCTCCAGAACGCGGGCGCTGAACGCTTCAGAATGTGCGCCAAGCACATCGCTGGTGCGTGTTGCTGTTTCTGCAATACGGCTTTCAATGCCGCTGAGTTCGCCGGTGAGACGGGTTTCAATAGCTTCAAGACCGGAAGCAATCTGGCTTGCACGTTCACCAAGGCGGGCTTCTGTACCGGCCAGATTTTCGATCAGGCGGTCGTTGAAGTTTTCACCAAAGCCATGCAGGGCATTGCCGGCTTTTGCCGCTTCTGCACTGAGCGAGCCTGCAGCTTCCGTAATTTTTTCGCGGAGCGTACCGGCAACGACTGTCGCGCTGTGCTCAAGCGATTTGCGGACATTGTCCACGCCCATGCTCAGAGCGCGTTCCATCGTAGAAGTACGTTCTTCGATAATGCCGGTCTGGTTGTCGAAAGTGCTCTGCAATGTGCCGGTTGCATTGGCAACGGCATCTTGAAGGGCAACTGTGCGCTGTACCAGTGTTTCACCATGCTGGCGCAGATTGGCATCCAGAGCTTCTGTGCCGTTCTGCATGGCAGCCTGCAACTGCGAAGCGCGGTCACCAACAGTGTTGATGTGTTCGTTCAGCAGGGAGCTGACGGCGGCGCTGTTATGCTGCAGGTTTTCAGAGAACTGCTGATTACGCTCATCCAGTGTGCGGGCATAGTCTGCATGCTGCTGATCAAGCGTCGATTTAAGCGCAGAAGCGCGGCCATCGAAACGGGTTTCCTGATCGGTGAAGATATCATTGAGCTTGGTGTTATGCGCTGCCATGGCTTCACGCATGTCATTGGTGCGCTGTTCCAGAATAGCTGCATGCTGGCTGGCTGTCTGATCGAGTGTGGAGGCGTTGCCTGCAATCGCGCGTTCAATATCCGCACCACGCTCGGAGATTGTCTGGCTATGCTGCTGCATTGCAGCGGCAATGCGCTCGGCTTCACCGGAAAGGGTGGTGGACAGTGTTTCACGGCTGTCTGCAATCTGCGAGATGAACTGACCTGCGCGGTCGTTCAACAGACCGGCAACGGAATCTGTGATGCCGGAGAGTTCGCCATTCAGCTTGTCTTTGGTCTCATCAACCACTGTGCTGATCGAAGAACGCACGCCGGAGAAGGTTTCAGCAATCTCACGGGTACGGGCAATCAGATTTTCATTGATCTGACGCGAGCGGACTTCCAGCGCTGCATTAAGTTTCTCAGTGCTGCTGTCAATTGCCTGTGCGCGGCCTTCAAATTCTGTCAGCAGCGAATGACCGCGTGCGGCCAGTGTTGAGTTGAGATCTGCCAGACGCTGATCGAATTCAGTGACCATGTTCATGGTCGCATCGCCGAGCAGCGAAGCAATATTGGATGTACGGGCATCCAGTGCTTCGGTCAGGGTCTCGGTGAGGCCGCGTGAGCGTTCTTCCAGCGTCGCGATACGGGTGTCGAGAATATCAACAAAATCACCGCCGGAAGAGCTGATACGGGTTGAAATATCGGTGCTGCGGGTATCAATCGCTTCGGAAATGGCCGCGCCGCTTTCATTCAGGCGGCTGATCATGGTTTCACCTGCATGGGACAGGGAAGAGGTCAACTCGCTGGAAACGGTGAGAACATTGTCACGAATGATATCGCTGGCCGAAGACAGTTCGGTTTTGAGATGCTCATGCGCACCGGAGATGGAAGAGCGTACGCGTTCTGCATGGCTGATCACAGCTTCACGCTCATTGCCAAGTTCGGCAATCAGTGCGCGGATGCGGACTTCGTTGTCGCTGTAGGCGCGTTCGAGCTGGTGAACTTCGGTTTGTACCAGAGTTTCAAGCTCAACGGCGCGTGCGAGCGTGCGCTCGATGCCTTCATTCATCGCCGCAACTTCACGGCGTACAGCCTGACCAAGCGTGGAAACGCGGTCACCGGCAGCAGCTTCAGGCGAAGCGAGACGCAGTGCAGCGGCTGTCATCTGACGGGCAGCGGATTGCAGTTCCTGCGCACGGCGCACCATCTGGGCAAAGCCCCAGAACATAACAACCGGCACAGCAATACCGGCTGCAACACCAATACCGGACGGAGTTGCGAAAAAGTCTTTAATCGCTGAGAAAGAGGTGAGACCCTGCGGACTCAGTGCATGGGCGAGGGTGAGACCACCCGCAGTCCAGAGCGCGCTGATCGCTGTGGTTGTCCAGAATACATTCGAATTTCGGCCATTGGTGCGACGCAGCAGCAGGTTATTGTTGCGCAGGTCGTCATTCGCAGGCGTGAAAGGTGTGGCGGCTTGTGCCGGAACGCTTTGCTGAGCGGCAGGACGGGAAACTGTTACTTCAGCAGGCGCAGGTTCCGCATTCAGGTCAGCTTCATCAAAAGAGAATGTGCTGTCTGATTTGAGGGGTACAGCCTCAGGCTGATTGGCTGCCTGCAACACGGTCACGCTGCCCGGGGTGGCGGCAGATGCTGTAACAACAGGTGGTGCGGCAGGCGTAACCGGAGCGGCAGGAAGGTCGGTTTTTTCGGCCTTTGTGCTTTTAGCTGGTTTTTGCGGGGTATCGATTGGCTTGGCTTCAGCTTTGGTGCTGGCAGCAGCAACTGTGGCTGCAACAGTTGCCGCGGCGGCAATCGGTGCAGCGCTGTTCTGTTCCAATGCCAGTTCTTCAGCAGCACGCGAAATCTGGCTTTCCAGATCATCAAGCGAAAATTCTGCTTCAGGAGCGTCAAAATTCAAATCCAGCTCAAAGTCGTCGCTGAAATCCAGATCCAGCCCGTCTGTGAGGGCTTGTTCCATATCAAGCTCAAGCTTTTGTGCTTTTGTATTTTGTGCCATAGCCGTTTTACCCCGTACTCATACATTTACGCAAAAACCGTGTCAGAATTGCCGCCGATAAATCTGAACGGCAGTTATAAAGACACGTTGCGCAGTCTATAGGTTAAAACTTCCGGAGCCATATGGGAACTGCGGAAATAGCGGTTGATGAATTGTTTAAAGATAAGGTTAACGCGAAACGATATGAAATAGCGAAAACAAAGCAAATGCGGGCTTTTTCAAGCGCTATCTAATTGTGGAAATCTTTAAGCAAACATCAGAAGTCTCTATAATATGTGCCGGATTGTGGCACATTTTGCCATAGTTGGGCAAGAAATTAATGTATTCACGCAGGCAATCACGGTCCGGCTGTTTTCGCTGTTAATGATTAATGCCGGACACATTACTATATGCGCCGGATAGTCAATTTTAGATCATTCGATGCTCGAAATTGACGCAGACGAGCAGGGATCGCGTGTTTACAGCTTGAACTCTATGCGCACAGCACGTATCTGCCGTGCAACACTCTTTATAATCGTGTCCGCATGAACATCCCGGTGCTGTGCCGGTCAGAATGATTTATGCGGGTATCTCACGGGATGAATTTATGACCAAGATTACATTTGTTTCCGCTGACGGCGCAATGCGCAATGAAGTTGAAGCGGAAAACGGTTCTACCGTTATGGAAAATGCTATTCGCAACGGTATTCCGGGTATTGATGCGGAATGCGGCGGCGCCTGTGCCTGCGCAACCTGCCATGTCTACGTAGATGAAGGCTGGACAGATGTGGTTGGTGGTCCTGAGCCGATGGAAGAAGATATGCTGGATTTCGCCTATGATGTGCGCGGAAACTCCCGCCTGTCCTGCCAGATCATTGTGCGTGATGAGCTGGAAGGTCTGGTTGTGCAGGTTCCTGAACGCCAGAGCTGATCTGCCTATAGTATAATGTGTATGAGAAAGCGGTTTGCTTCAGAGCAGGCCGCTTTTTTGTTTGTCGCATTATGAACGCGGTAGTTTGCCATCTGCTCTTGGCGCAATAACATTCTACAGGTGACCGTTTTAAACACAGTTTTGTGTCTGTATCTGCTGAATTTTGTCAGGCATTAGAATGGCGTGCGGGCGCTTTCGTAAAAAGGGTAGCTATTATTCAGCTGAATATCCGCAAAAACTATAGGCATTTGAGTTAAACTTGACTATAGAACTCGTATTGAATTTTGTCCGGTGTGACTTTGCCTGAAAAGATCAGGTCTGGCACATTCGGATGTGCCGGTTTTCGGCATTTAAATGCTGCCCCATTTCCCTGAAGGCAGCGATTACAGAGCATGTTCTGTGTGACAACTGGCAGAACATAAGATTAATGTGACAGATCGTAATGGCTGGCGCAGTTGTTATGATTCAGCGAGATTGAAAATATGAGCGAAGTTATCCGCACAGATGTTGTCATTATCGGTGCCGGTCCTGTCGGGCTGTTTGCTGTGTTTGAACTGGGTCTTTATGACCTGAAATGTCATCTGATTGATATTCTTGACCGTCCGGGTGGCCAGTGTGCCGAACTTTATCCGGAAAAGCCGATTTATGACATTCCGGCATGGCCGGAAATTTCCGGTCAGATGCTGACCGATAAGCTGATGGAACAGATCAAGCCATTTTCACCGCAGTTCCATTTCAACCGTATGGTGACCAAGCTGGAACGTCTGGAAGACGGTTCGTTCCATGTGGAAACCGACGAAAACGAAGTTTTTGAAGCCAAGGTTGTGGTAATTGCTGCTGGCGGCGGTTCTTTCCAGCCGAAGCGTCCGCCGGTTCCGGGTATTGAAGAATATGAAGGCAAAAGCGTTTATTACGCTGTTCGCCGCGTTGAAGCTTTCCGCGATCAGGATGTGGTGATTGTTGGTGGCGGTGACAGTGCGCTGGACTGGGCACTGAACCTGCAGCCTATTGTCAAAAGCATGACTGTTGTACATCGTCGCCCGGAATTCCGTGCGGCACCGGACAGCGTGAAGAAAATGTTCGAACTGGTTGATGCCGGTAAGATCCGTTTTGAAGTTGGTCAGGTTTCCGGACTTGAAGGCGAAAACGGCGACCTCACAGCCGTTAAGCTCAAAGGCGCGGACGGCGAAACTGTCTTGCCTGCAACACGGATGCTGCCATTCTTCGGTCTGACCATGAAACTTGGTCCGATTGCTGACTGGGGTCTCAACCTGCATGAAAACCTGATCACGGTTGATACCGAGAAGTTTGAAACTTCCGAGCCTGGTATTTTCGCTATCGGCGATATCAACTGGTATCCGGGCAAGCTGAAACTCATTCTCTCCGGCTTTCATGAAGCGGCATTGATGACGCAGGCTGCCAAGCGCATTATCAGCCCGGGTGAACGCGTTGTGTTCCAGTACACTACATCGTCGACTAGCCTACAGAAGAAACTCGGCGTTAATTAATAAAAAAGTGTCATGCCGGTCTGTATGTGGCCTGACGCTTTTTTGCGTCAGCGCTTGAATATGAGTGAAATGAACAAAAAAAGCCCTGCATTTTATGATGCAGGGCTTTTTCTTTGTTCAAAATTCAGGCGTCAGGATTTTTTCTTCTGCTGCTGAGCGTAGCGCTTTTCTAAGCTGTTGGTGAGCAAGCGTTCAAAGCGGGTTTCAAAATTCACTGTCTCCACGCGGTCGAAATATTGCTGAGCCTTATCGTGGCTGGTAAAAATGCTGTCGGTGATCTTGTCCACATTGGCTCGTAATGTTGCGCAGTCACGCTCATTGCGCATGCCGCGAACACGGCGTTCCAATTCGGAAGCATGGGAGCGGGCGATAACGATATGGCTTTCTTCATGGCGGCGAATATCTTTTACCAGCACATCCCAGACCATTCTCGTATCAGCGCTGGCACGACGACGGCTCTTCCAGCTTGGCAGGGAAATTGTAGCCTGTACGTTTGCATTCACATCTGAGACGCGGCAATATTTGCCGTCAAAACGGTATTTCACACTGGCATTAAATGCGATTTTGGTCGCGCCCGGATGGCTTTCGCCACCATCATCAAGCTTGGGGCCGTTCTTGGCCAATGATTTATCCAGCTGTTCAGCGGTTGTGCCGTAAACCGGAAAATAGCGGTATTTGCGTGTCACAGAAGCAGCGTCTGCTTGCGTGGCCATTAGAGTGCCGGATAACAGAACCAGACCGGTGAGGGAGAGTGCAAGATATTTGCCGGACATTATCTGTTCCTTTGCTGCGAGGGCTCTTTTGATAAACGCCCTTGTTTTACAGGTTCTAACACAAAATACGGCAGAATTGTCTTCTGTTGCATGATGCTGGTCTTATTGGTCTGCGCATTCGTAGCTGGTCAAAGCAATTGACAGTTTTGCCGGAAATGCGCTTCCCTTCAGCTTTTATGGTTCCATGAAATGTGTAAAGAACTTATGGCTGGTTTGGAAAGCAAAGCAATTTTAAAAGGTTAATTCCGAATATGATTAAGAGTTTCCCTATAAAGCGAGAATGGCAACTGGCGCATGGCCGTGTTCTTGAGACCGGATCTCAGGCGCTGATTATGGCGATTCTTAATATTACGCCGGATTCCTTTTCAGATGGTGGTAGCAACCAGACCATTGATGCCGCGCTACAATCAGCGCATGCCATGCTGGATGCCGGTGCAGTGATTATTGATGTGGGCGGCGAGTCGACCCGTCCTGATGCAGAGCCCGTTTCTGCGCAGCAGGAGCAGGATCGCGTACTGCCGGTGATCGAGGCTTTAACGCGGGAACTCGGTTGCCTGATCTCGGTTGATACCTATCGTGCGCAGACAGCGAGACTGGCAGTCGCGGCAGGTGCACATATTGTCAATGATGTCTGGGGTTTGCAAAAAGAACCGGATATTGCAGGGCTTGCTGCAGAAACCGGTGCCGGGCTGGTGATTATGCATACTGGGCGCGACAGAGACATTGCTGCCGATGTGATTGACGATCAGCATATATTCTTGCAACGATCATTGGAAATTGCTGCAACTGCGGGGGTGAAGCTGCAGCAGATTATGCTTGATCCGGGCTTTGGTTTTGCCAAAGATACGCAGCAGAATGTGGAACTGATGGCACGCTTTGCGGAACTGCACAGTTTTGGTTTACCGTGGCTGGTGGGCACATCCCGCAAGCGCTTTACCGGTGCCGTGAGCGGTCGGGATATTGCTGCAGAAAGGGACGCCGCAACGGCTGCAACCAGTGTTATGCTGCGCCTTAGTGGTGCAGATATATTCAGGGTGCATGATGTGGCTTTTAACCGCGATGCGCTGATGATGGCTGATGCGGTTTTAAATGCCGCAGCAGTTCATGAAAAAGCGTGAACCGGTTTTTCAGAATTTGCAGTATAATCTGATATTGGACTACTTAGTTTAGCGTTGTAAGCGTCTATTTATAACGCAGCAGTGAAGAAATGAGGGCTTTTTTGTACACGATCCGTATGATGAATTGCGCGTTTTTTGCGCATCACGGCGTTTTTGAGGAAGAGGAAAAGCTCGGCCAGCGTTTCTATGTTGATGCCGTATTGACTGTTGATCCGGGCGACTCACTCGAAAACGACGATATTGATAAAACAGTGCATTACGGTATTGTCTTCTCCATGATTGAGAAGATTATCACCGGAAAGCGCCGTTATCTCATTGAAGCCTTGGCGCTGGACGTTGCCAAGGCGCTTTGTGCTGCATTTCCGCAAATTCAGAAAGCCGAGATCACTGTGCGCAAACCCAATGCGCCGGTCGCCGGTGTGTTGGATTATGTTGAAGTGACGGTCGGGTGGCCGAATATATGAAAGCACGCGAGGTTCATAAGGCCTGGCTGTGTCTGGGCGGTAATATCGGCAATGTTGTGCAGACAATGGCGCAGGCTTTACAACTGCTGGATGAACGGCAGGATGTCAGAGTTATCGCTGTGTCTCCGGTGTTCCGTACGCCGCCCTGGGGTAAAACCGATCAGGATTGGTTTTATAATGCCTGTGCTGAAATCTCGACCATATTAACGCCGCCGGAACTGCTGGAAGTTACGCAGACAATCGAGCGGCGTTTGAAGCGGGTACGCAGCGAACGCTGGGGGCCGCGCACTATTGATATTGATATGCTTGCTTATGAGCATGTTTATGCTCTGGAAATGCCGGATCTGATCTTGCCGCATCCGCGTATTGAGCAACGCGCTTTTGTGCTGGTGCCACTGGAAACCATTGCGCCGAATATTAAAATTCGTGGTGAGCTTGTTTCCGATCTGGTGCAAAAAGTTGATAACAGTGAAATTCAGCGCATGAGCTATGGCCATCGCTGGTGGCAGGACACAGCGCTGTAAAGCTGTTTGTCATTCTGCTGTTGTTTCCGTGTGGCATGTCTTCTTTTTAATTTTAGGAACGATTATGTACCAGTCGGAAGAACAGTGGAGAGAAGTTGACGCCTATATGGCGCAGAAGCTGATCGGTGCTGATCCGCTTCTGGATGCTGCATTGCAGCGCAATAGCGAGGCGGGGCTGCCTGCGCATGATGTGGCGATCAATCAGGGCAAGTTACTCAATCTGTTTGCACAAATGTGCGGTGCGCGAATGGTTCTGGAAATCGGAACATTGGGTGGCTACAGCACAATCTGGCTGGCACGTGCGCTGCCTGAGGGCGGCAAGGTGATTACGCTCGAATATTCCGAGAAGCATGCTGAAATTGCCCGGCGGAATATTGAGGCAGCCGGTGTTGGCGATAAGGTAGAAATCATCGTCGGGGCTGCTGCTGACAGCCTGCCGAAGTTGCAGGATCGCGCACCGTTTGATCTGATTTTCATTGATGCCGATAAGCCGAATAATCCGGTCTATCTGGAATGGGCGCTGAAGCTCGCGCGCAAGGGCACGGTCATTATCGGCGACAATGTTGTGCGCAATGGTGCTGTGACTGATCCGCAGTCAGAGGATGCCAATGTCATCGGCGTTCGGCGCTTTATTGATATGATAGAAGCGGAGCCGAGGCTGGATGCGACAGCTTTGCAAACCGTGGGCTCTAAGGGCTGGGACGGATTTACGCTGGCAATTGTCAGATAAAGTTATGCAAATAATAAAGCCCCGAAAGATGAACTGTCGGGGCTGGTTTTTGAATTGCCGTATACTTTAATTACGGGCGATGTTGCTGACTGCGCCGCCATCGACGCGTTTCAGGCTCATACCAACAACCGGCACCATTGTATCGTCGACTTTAACCGAGACTGTAACATTCATGGTGTTCTGATCGGTTACACGTGCCAGCATAGCGCCATTGAGCTGCTTGCGGCTCAGAGCCAGCACAACGCGGTTGCCGTTGACGGAACCGGATGTCACGTTGAGACCTTTGCCTTCAGCGCCATCATTAAATGTACCGCTATAGTTTTTACCTGTACGGACAACGGTTGCTTTCATCGGCTGGGAGAAAACACCAACGCGGCAGCTGCCGTCCAATGTCATGCCAACGCCGCCTTCAGGCGTGGTGCCGGCAAGATTGCAGACAAATTTTGTGCCTTTATATTTCCCTGCAACAACTTCGCCGGGACCAGTCCACTGGCCTTCGACATTGCGGAAAAACACTTCGTCCTTATCCGATGCGTGCGCAGATACAGTGCTGGCTGCAGAGGTCAAGACGAAGAGGCAGGCGGCAGTGGCACGTAAGATCATAACAGAACTCTGTTCCGGATAATTAGAGGGCGGTTTATCAGTTTTCTGTACGATTTACATTCAACACAATCCGCGAAAAATGCCATCAAACAAAATACCAAAACCAGTCTGTATAATCGGCTGGAATGGTTAATAGGTGGTTTCTAACATGAAAGCAATTGGTGATAAACCGTTATCAAACCGGTTTTTTCTGTGTTGTGGCTTTTACAATATCGCCAACAAAATCACCAATATTAGGGCGTTTTTCCGCATCAAACGGCAGAGGACGCACAATATCCATAGCAGAAATGCCAATTCGTGCTGTCATCATGCCGTTGATGACGCCTTCGCCAAGTTTGGCGGAGAGGCGGGAGGCCAGACCCTGACCCAGCAATTGCTGCACCACACTATCGCCCATAGCAATGGTGCCGGTCACAGCCAGATGCGCAATAACGCTGCGGGCAAGACGGAAAAAGCCTAAGGAGCCGGGGCGACAGCCATAAAGCTCGGACAGGCGGCGGATCAATCGGGATGATTCGAAAACCACATAGGCAATGTCCACCAGAGCGCGCGGACTAACCGCCGTGACAATGGAAACACGCTTGGCGGCATTGAGGATCAGCATCCGCGCTTCACGATCTAAAGGATGCAGAATTTCGCGCTCGGTAATGCGGATCAGATCGCGCCCGTCGATAATATCACCACGTAAGGCTTCCAGAGTTGCGCGGCCACGAGCTGTTTGTGGCAGATTAGCAGTGACTTCCAGTAACCGGTCGGTAATTTTACGGGCTTTGTCTGCATCATTCCGTTCAGTTGCTTCTGCTGCGGCAAAGCGCAGTTCCTGCACCGCTGAGAGGCGGCGCAGAGCCAGTCCTTCGCGCACGACCAGTGCCAGCAGGGAGAAGAGTGCGATCAAGGCGACACCGAGTGTCAGCCAGCCAAGCCAGTCAGCGCGGCTATACATGGCGCGGATCAGGTCTTCCGTCCAGATTGCAATGGCGAAGCTCACCAGCAGGCCGAGTGCGGAGAAAAATACACTGCGCAGAGTAAAGCGACGTTTAATCAGGCTGGCCGGAGGCGGCGTCAGTTGTGCGCCTGCATCAATGGCTTCCTGTTCAAAAACGTCAACCGCTTCCGTCGTGACTGTCGACAAGTCACGGATTGCCACCGGTTTGCGCGGAGCCTGTGGCTGGCTGTCATCCGCTTGCGGTTCTACGCTGAAGCTCGTCGGTTTGCGCGGGCCTGAAGACATGATTTATCCTTATGCTAGTCACCCTATGCTAATCGGTCACCGAGCAGAAACTGCATGGCACGGTCAAGGCGGATATGCGGAAGCGACAGATGAATACCATCAAGGTCGGCTTTGATAAGCGGCGGTCTGAAACGGACAAAACGGATTGGTGCCTCACGGGCGCGATCCTGCGGGGAAAACTCCGGCTGTTCAAAAATCGCCTGCGTATCCTGAGGCAGATCACCCGGAAAGATCGCAGTTTCTGTTTCACCATCAAAGACATCACCGTCGATGACTTCACCTTTCAGCGGCGTGCCGACAATCACCGGCAATGTGTCGCCATTCTGGTTCACTGTTGCCTCACGTGTGGCACGCACTGCGGCCATCGCCAGTACATCAATTTCAGCGCCGGAGATGTCGGCGTTCTTGGCAGCACGATCAACCAGTCTGCGCACAATAGCCTCAAGCCGGTTATGGCTTTCATGATGCAGATGATCGGCTTTGGTGGCAGCAATCAGAATACGGCCAATGCGTTTCTGGATCAGGCCGGTGAGAAGGTTGGAGCGACCTGCACGGAAACAAGCCAGAATTTCTGTGAGTGCCCGTTCCAGATCGCGTACAGCAGCGCCGCCTGCATTAATCGCCTGCATCGCATCCACCAGCACAATCTGCCGGTCGAGACGCGCAATATGCTCGCGGAAAAACGGTTTCACCACATGGGTTTTATAAGACTCATAGCGCCGCTCCATCATCGCCGCCAATGAGCCGTTTTTGAAACTGCCCTCTGGTAAATCCGGCAAAGGTGCAAAAGTAAGCGCAGGTGAGCCTTCCAGATCACCGGGCATCAGAAAACGTCCCGGGGGCAGGGTGGATAATGCTTGTTCGTCGGATTTTCCTGCGCGCAGATAGTCGGTGAAGCTGCGCGCCAGACGCTGCGCTGTCATCTCATCGGCAGGTGCCAAAGCGTCAATGTCTGCGGCTTCGCGCAGCCAGTTTTCTGCAAAGCCGAGATGCGCTGTTTCATTGGCGATGGCAAAAGAATCACGGGAGAACTCCGCGTAGGTTTTGCCGAGCAAAGGCAAATCCAGCAGCCACTCCCCCGGATAATCGACAATATCAATCGAGAGCTTACCGGCAGAGAGCATACGCCCCCATGAAGAGGCCGACTGATATTCAATCGTCAGGCGAAGCTCGGAGATTGCGCGGGTGGAATCCGGCCAGATGCGATCTTTTACAAGGGCTGCCAGATGGTCTTCATACTGAAAACGAGGCACAGCATCGTCCGGTTGCGGTTGAAGATAAGCGCGGGCGATGCGTCCGGTAGCATGCGCTTCAAACAGCGGCATGCGCCCGCCTTGGGTCAGATTATGCACCAGAGAGGTAATAAAAACAGTTTTACCGGCGCGGGACAGGCCGGTAACACCAAGGCGCAAAGACGGTGTGACCAAGCTGCCGGTGCGCTCCATCAATGTGTCAAAAGCGATTTTGGCTTCATCTGTGAAGGTGGTCAGTTTGGCCAAAGATGCCCCCGTAAAGACGTTACTCACTATTCTGTTTGTGAATATAGGGTGAGAAATCAATAAATTACAGAGAGTAAAAGCAGGTGCTTGTAAAATACACCTGTTGCAGTGTTCAGGTTCAGTCCTCCTGAGGCAGGAAAAGCGCGGTCAGACTGGCATTTTCCGGTGCGAGATCTGCAAAATCGGCACAGGTTTCAATCTGCGCCACCCCCGCAGTCGGGAAGCCGTAGCCAATGCGCTGCGCGAGCGGACTATCTGGCTGAGCAAAAAGCAGTGCGCAATCTTCAATGCTCGGATTGTGACCGACTAACAGTATGCATTGTGCATTTTGCGGACTCTGTTCACGGAGTTCAGCAATATAGCCAGATGCATTGGCACGGTAGAGTGATGGGGCGCATTGCGGCGTGATGCTGATTTGAGGGAAAGCGCGGGTGATTGCAGTGCTGAAAATCTCAGCCGTCTGTAAGGTGCGCAATGCCGGAGAACAGAGAATGAAATCAGGGATTATACCGGACTTTATCAGTCGTTGTGCCTGTTGCAGAGCATCTGTTTTTCCGGCGGAACTGAGCTGCCGGTCAAAGTCTTTGCCGCTGCTGTCAGGGAGAACGGCTTGTGCATGACGAAGGAGTAAAATGGTGCGCATGAGCACATTTTGCAGGTTTTGCACTGAAAAGATAGTCCGATAAGCGGGCGAATCCTGTTGCAAAAACAGGTTTTATGCGTGCTGTCTCTGATCGATATAAGAGTCAAAACGGCATGTTTTTCTTATATTTTACAGTTGAAATATATCGATTCTGTTTATTGCTTTACGTTAAGCGTGAATATGACAGGATTTTTGCGAGAAATTATTAGGGTGAATCTAACGTTAATCTGAAAAATATTATCCTTATATATTATTAAATTTAAATATTTTTATTTTGAATTCGGAAATATAGCTCCGGATAAGTTTTTCAGCACTTTAAAATATCTGTGTCTCATTTTTATGTAACTTAGAAAGTGGTCATGTGTTTTTCAGGCTCAGGTTGAAAATACTTGGAGAAGTGATTTTTCAGGTTGTATAACGCAACTTATAGACCTATAAGGCGCTTCGTCTCCTAGGTGTGGGGTTATTCAAAATGAGTGAATTAATCGACCTTAATTACAAACCCACGGATGACGAACCGTTCATGAATGAACGGCAGAAGTCATATTTCCGTGCCAAGCTCGTTACTTGGAAGAATGACATTTTGCGTGAAGCACGCGAAACGCTGGAAGCATTGCAGCGTGAAAATGCTAATCATCCTGATTTGGCTGACAGGGCCTCTTCGGAAACGGATCGGTCTATTGAGCTTCGTGCCCGTGACCGCCAGCGTAAGCTAATCTCCAAAATTGATGCGGCTTTGCTTCGTATTGATGAAGGAACCTATGGTTTTTGTGAAGAAACCGGTGACCCGATCAACATCAAGCGGTTGGACGCCCGTCCGATTGCCACTTTGTCGATCGAAGCACAGGAACGTCACGAACGCCGCGAAAAAGTTTATCGCGACGAATAAATGATAGGTGATGTGCTAGAGCGCCGTGCGCCCTCTTGGGCGCACAAAGATCGCTCTAACACTTTTATATTTACAGCATAATTTTACCTTAAACTGATTCAACTTTAAGGAATTATGCTGTAGAGCGCACGCATAAATAGAAATTAAAAAACGCAGTGCTGGAGGGCACTGCGTTTTTTTTGATCTGTATTATCGGGTAAGCCTGTCGGGAGAGGCCGCCCGCACGCTTATTTGCGCGGAGAAATGTCTAATGTGCTGGTTGCAGGCTGTTCGGTCTTTTCACTTGCTGCAAAGTGCTGATCCATTTCAGAGGACAGCAGGTCTTCAAACGAGATTTCGTTGTCTGTCGCCAGTTCTTTAGAGGACAGCGCTTCTGCTACCGCATTTTCAAGATCAAGCTCAAAACTTGGTTGAGGGGCAGGTCTTGCAGCCGGAGCCGCAACAGGGGATACACCGAAGGATGGTTCCTGTGGAGCCATACGCGGTGTAGCCTGTGGCGTGGCACGTTGCGATACCAGCGGATTACCCTCAATTGCACCTGAACCTGGGCGAACATCATCAAGAGATGGTGTTGCACTGCGGCTGTCGCGTTTGGCCGCAGCAATCAATTCCTGCTGTGCTGCATTATTAGCAGCAGCAAGGCCTGATGTTGCGGCGATAACGCCACGAGATACCTGACCGAGTGGGTAAACCGGATGCAGTTTGGCTGCTGCGGATTCCGCCGTTGGACGTGCTACAGGCTGCGGCTTCTGGCTTTGTTGCTGACGGGCAGCCGCAACCTGCTGGGCATGGGTCTGTAATGGCTGAGACGGAGCTGCAACCTGTGTGACTGCCGGAGCGCTGGCAGTTGGGCGTGGCTGCGGTACAGGTGCTTCCGCTTCCGGCTTATAGGCAGGTGTTGCAGCAATAATATCTGCAGGTGCAGCACTGAGAGCCTGTTCTGTTGAAACGGCTGGCGCACGTGCAATAACGGGTGCTGCAACAGCGGGCGCAATTGTTGCGCGTTCTTCCGGCTGACGCATGCGCTGAGTTGGCTGTGCTGCCTGTACCGGCTGGCTGGATTTATTGCGGGTGATATTCTGTTCAATCACAATATCAGATGGTCCGCCGATCAGGATCAGATGCTCCACATCATCGCGACGCACCAGAACCAGACGACGCTGACTGTCGATTGCAGCCGCATCGGTTACTGTCAGGCGTGGTGCTGCATCCGGATTTCTTGTGACGTAAGTTCCGGCTGTCATGCGCTTGATTGCAGCAAAGACAACAAAAACGCCTGCAAGAAACAGAGCAAAAAGCCCGATAAAGCTGATAATATGGGCTGTATTCTCGCCCACCAGCCCGCTCAGCCAATCCATCATATTCAATCGTCCTTATAAGAATCATGCAATTGCTGTGGCGTTCATAAACGCTTAATCAGCAAAATTGCATAATCTGCTTGTTTTTAAACACGGTTTTCAGGCCGCTAAAGGGCGCTTGAGACCATTATAGTGTGTAATCAGAGGTATTTTTGCGTTTGTAAAAACGCATATTACACAGAAAGTAAATCTTTAAACTGAATGAAAGTTTAAAACATATTTATCCGCTTGAAAATGGCTGTGAGCGTTACGCACCGAAATTACATTTTTTGCAGAAAAACAGGCCGAAATTAATGGCTTGTGAAGACTGTGCAGGCAATAAATACGCAGTTTCAGAAAAAAAGCGGGAACCGTGAGGTTACAAGGAAATATCTACAGTCAGCGTGTTTCATGTTTCTACGACAATCGGGTGTGTTCCGGCGAAGCACTGAGAATTCCATTTGACTGTAAAATACTCTAAAGCATAATTCTGAAAAACCTCATAAGGCGAGGGTTTATCTAGGTGGTGCAAGGCTTTTGTACCTGATTTGATAGACTGCTGCCCGATATTGCGGACTGCGCATAAGCGACGGATCTGCTGAACCGCCGGATATGTCGGCGCAAGAAAAGGGATATTGGGGCTTATGTCTCAGCCATCACGGACAAATTCTTTTCCAAAAAACACTGCTCCTGCAAAGAAAAACCCCGCTGCGCTCAGATTGCTGACACTGGGCGTTTTATTGATTGCGGTTGCAGGATTATATTTTGTGTTCCGTGAACAGCTTGGCGATGCCTTCTTGCTGATTTTGTTAGGCTTATTGTCGATCATGGGCGTGTTTTGCCTGATTGGCTGGGCAACCGGTCTTATTCAGTTCAGCCCGCGTGAAGATCATGAAGACGTGGTTGATACACTGCTGGATTCCATGCCCGAGGGTACGGTTATCACGGATGCCAAAGGGCATATTGTCTATGCGAACCACGCTTACGCACAGATGATGGGCGCGGAGAATGTCGCCGATCTGCCAACGCTTGATGCAGTGCTGGCCGGAGAGCCTTCTGCGCTCGAAGCCGTCTACCGGTTGAATAATGCCGTGCGGGACGGGTTGGCGGCACAGGAAGAGATTCGTCTGACCGGCTCGTCGGCAAAGGGGATGCAAGCGGCGGCATGGTATCGCGTGAAAGCGCGGCCGGTGATCGCGCCGCAGACCAATCCGCTGAGTGAAACCGCAGGGCCTTTGTTCGCGTGGCAGATTACCGATATTTCTGAAGAACGTGCCGAACAGGAGCGGTTCTTTCAGGATTTGCAGGAAGCGATTGATCATCTCGATCATGCGCCTGCCGGTTTCTTCTCTGCGGATGCGCAGGGGCGCATCATTTATATCAATGCTACGCTGGCGGAATGGCTGGGTATTGATCTCACCAAATTCACTGCCGGCTCATTAACCCTGCACGATATTGTTGCCGGTAATGGCATGTCGCTGATTAATGCCGTGCGTGCTGATCCGGGTTCCAGCCGCAATACGGTGATCGATCTTGATCTGACAAAAAGCAATGGTCAGAGCCTTGCCGTGCGCTTTTATCATCGTGTGCAGCAGCCGCGGGATGGTTCGCGTGGCACCAGCCGCACTATTGTGCTGAATCGCGCCGAGGGCAATGATTCCTCCGCTGCACAGCGTTCCGCCGAAGTACGTTTCACGCGGTTCTTCAATTCTGCACCGATGGCGATTGCCTCTGTTGATGTGAATGGGCGTATTCTTTCGACCAATGCGCGTTTTTTGGATATTTTCGGTTCAGATGTCGATCGCGATACGCTGGAAAAGCAGATTTCGCTGGAAAGCGTGGTGCATCCGCGTGACCGTGAAACGATTTCCCGTGCGCTGGCATCGGCCTTTGCAGGGCAGGCGACGATTACACCGATTGATACGGTTTTGCCTGGCAATGATGAGCGCCATATCCGTTTCTATGTCAGTCCGGTGTCTGATATCGGTGGTGAATCGATAGAGGAAGCAGCGATTGTTTCTGCTGTGGAAACCACAGAGCAAAAGGCGCTGGAAGGGCAGATGGCGCAAAGCCAGAAAATGCAGGCGGTTGGCCAGCTTGCTGGCGGTATTGCCCACGACTTCAATAACGTGCTGACTGCCATCATCATGTCTTCGGATCTGTTGCTGAGCAATCATCGTGCGTCTGATCCGTCTTTCCCTGATATTATGAATATTAAGCAGAATGCCAATCGCGCTGCCTCACTGGTGCGCCAGTTGCTGGCATTCTCACGCCGCCAGACCCTGCGTCCGGAAGTGCTTGATCTGACCGATGTACTGGCCGATCTGCGGATGTTGCTGGCGCGTCTTGTCGGTACGGATATTACGCTGAAAATCGAGCATGGCCGTGATTTGTGGCCGGTGAAAGCCGATCTCGGACAATTTGAACAGGTTGCTGTGAACCTCGTGGTCAATGCGCGCGATGCGATGCCGGACGGCGGTACAATTACAGTGCGCACCCGCAATGTGGAAACATCTGAGGCGGCAGCACTTGGTTACCGTGAATTGCCGGAAGCCGATTACGTGTTGTACGAGGTTGAAGATTCGGGCACCGGTATTCCTGCCGATATTCTCGCGAAGATATTTGAGCCGTTCTTTACGACTAAAGAAGTAGGCAAAGGCACCGGCCTCGGCCTGTCGATGGTCTATGGTATCATCAAGCAGACCGGTGGTTTCATTTTCTGTGATTCAACACTTGGTACGGGTACAATTTTCCGCATTTATCTGCCGCGTTTTGTGGAGGAAAAAGCACCGGTTGTGCTGGATGCCGACGGGCAGGTTGTGGTTGTTAAAAAGCCTGCACCTGTTGAAAAGAAAGCAGAAAAGCAAGCCGATCTCTCCGGTTCCGCAACCGTCTTGCTGGTGGAAGATGAAGATGCAGTGCGCATGGGCGGTGTCCGTGCGTTGCAGACAAGAGGGTATACAGTTCACGAGGCTTCTTCCGGCGTTGAGGCGCTGGAAGTGCTCGAAGAGCTGGAAGGAAAGGTCGATATTATCGTTTCCGATGTGGTTATGCCGGAAATGGATGGTCCCACACTGTTAAGGGAGTTGCGCAAATCCTATCCAAACATTAAGTTTATTTTCGTTTCAGGCTATGCAGAAGATGCTTTTGCAAAGAATCTGCCTGAAGATGCTCAATTCGGGTTCCTGCCGAAACCATTCTCTCTGAAGCAGCTGGCGACCGCTGTTAAGGAGATGCTGGAAAAGGAAGACTGATCGTCTGACCACAAAATGGTCAGACAGAAGAGTACGAACCGTCACGCGACATCACATACGCGAACGGGGGGCTTGTGTTTAATAATGTCCCGTGACGGGACTGTATTGGAGGGAAAAATGCGTCGTTCACTATTATCCGGAGTAGCCTTTGCTGCAACGCTTGCGTTTGCTTCCCAGGCATATGCCGATATTACAATCGGCCTGATTGCACCGGTTACAGGCAGTGTTGCTGCTTATGGTATTCAGGTGAAAAACGGTGCCGAAACTGCCGTTGAAAACATCAATAAAAACGGCGGCATTCTCGGTGAGAAAGTTGTTCTGAAACTGGTTGATGACGCAGCTGACCCAAAGCAGGGTGTTTCTGCTGCCAACCAGCTGATTGGTGATGGCGTTAAATTTGTTGTTGGTCCGGTAACTTCCGGTTCCGCTATGGCTGTGTCTGATGCGCTGGCTGAAGCCGGTGTTGTTATGGTGACACCAACTGCAACTGCGCCAAGCCTGACAAATCGCGGTCTGGAAAATGTTTTCCGTACCTGCGGACGTGATGATCAGCAGGCTGTTGTTGCCGCGAATTATGTTGCAAAGAATCTGGCCGGTAAAAAGGTTGGCGTTCTGCATGATAAAGCCCCTTATGGTCAGGGTCTGGCAGACAGCTTCAAAGACAGCCTGAACAAAGACGGCGTTAAAGAAGTTCTTTATGAATCCCTGACACCGGGTGAAAAAGATCTCAGCGCGCTTGTCAGCAAGATCAAAAACAGCGGTGTGGAAGTGCTGTATTTCGGTGGTTATCATCCGGAAGCCGGTCTTCTGTCCCGTCAGCTGGCAGATCAGGGCGTGAAACTGCTCCTGATCGGTGGTGAAGGCCTGTCCAACACTGAATATTGGGCGATTGCCGGTGATACCGGTGCAGGCACACTCTTCACCAATGCGGTTGATGTGACACAGAATCCGGCCGCTGCGGAAGCTGTTGAAGCACTGAAAGCCAAAGACATTGCGCCGGAAGTCTTCACACTGAATGGCTATGCTGCTGTGCAGGTACTCAAAGACGGTATTGAAAAAGCCGGTAAGGCTGATGATCCTGCTGCGGTTGCCAAGCTGCTTCATGACGGTCTGGAAGCTAAAACCATTATCGGCAATCTGAGCTACGATAAAAACGGTGATCTGACTTCCCCGACTTTTGTGATTTACAAATGGGAAGACGGCAAAATCGTCGGTAATTGATTTCGCAATTTTTAAATAGAAAAACCGGCAGAGTGTTCACTCTGCCGGTTTTTTATTACGTGTATTTTGGTCGTTTCAGATGCCGGTGCGGCGGGAATCCCATACGGCAATTGCCCAGATAATCAGACCACCCAGTGCCAGCGCACTGCCGACAAAGCCGGAAGAGGCAAAGCCATATCCGGCGGCAATGGACATGCCTGCCAGCCACGGACCGAGCGCATTGGCAACATTGAAAGCACTGTGATTAAGCGCTGCGGCCAAAGTCTGTGCATCCTGCGCCACATCCATCAGGCGGGTTTGCAAAACTGTTCCAAGACCACCGGTGCAGCCGATCAGGAATACCAGCGCCGACAAAAGCCAGACATTCATAACAACGAACGGGAAGATAATCAGAAAGATCGCATTGGACAGCAGCAGAATACCGGCTGTTGGCATCAGAGCGCGGTCAGCGCCCCATGAACCGATCAGGGTGCCACAGGTCATGCCGATACCGAAAATCGTCAGCACGACAGGCACCCAGTAAGGGGCAACGCCGGTTACTTCCAGCAGAGTTGAGGCAATATAGGCATAGACAGCAAACAGGCCACCGAAGCCGATGGCGCCAATGGCGAGGGTGAGCCAGACCTGACGGTTTTTAAGAGCGCTCAATTCACGCAGTGGTGTTGCACCTGGGCGCGGCGGATCTTTCGGTGCGAAAGCCATAATCATCAGAAAGGTGATTGTTGCCAGCACGCCGGTAACGCCAAAGCCCCAGCGCCAGCCGAGTGCCTGCCCAAGCCATGTGGCGAAAGGCACGCCGATCACCGTTGCAATCGACAGGCCGAGCATTACGCGGCCAACAGCCCATGCGCGGCGGTTCATTGGTACCAGCGAGGCTGCCATCAGCGCTGCGACGCCAAAATAGGCTCCGTGCGGCAGGCCGCTCATAAAACGGAACAGCAACATCCAATGATAGGACGGAGATAAAGCACTGAGCACATTGGCAATGGCAAACACGGCCATCAGCCCCATTGCCAGTGTGCGCCGCGACATGCGGGCAAAAAACACGGCGAGGATTGGTGCGCCGACAACAACACCCAGCGCATAGGCGCTGATAACATGACCGGCGGTGGGCTCATCAATGCCAAGCCCGACAGAGAAATAAGGCAGCAGGCTCATGGCTGCAAATTCTGTGGTGCCGATTGCAAAACCGCCCATTGCAAGGGCCAGCAAAACCAGTTTGAAATTTACGGTGCGTTCTGCCGGTTCGGCATTGGTGACGGCGGGGCTGTCCAACACCAATGCAGGGGAGGAATCTGTCATTTTCTTTTTCCTGAATTCGCTGTCAAACAGCGTTTTCCTTATATTTTTGTCCCCAAAATCTGATTTTCAGGACAATTGTTCATTGAATATTTTAGACGCGGCATTTCAGGAGTGCCCGTAACGCGCCTCCCGCACGCTACGATTACTCTCATTACAGCGGTTTCAGTTAAGATTGAATCGTTGGAACCGCTGTAACTATTTGTTTTACGCATTATCCGACGCATCGCAGCAGGAAAAGAAATCAGTCCGGCGAACTGATTTACCTGCGGAGGCGCTTCGCACTTTGGCTCTCAAATGCTATAAATAATTTATTTTCACCCCATTACATCGAAAAATGAGAGGTTGAAAGAAAAGAGTTTTTATAAAAAATCTGTGTGGGAAATATGACTGTTTTTACACCCGGTTTTTTAGTCTCAGTTCTTCCAGCTCCTTAATGCGCGCGGCGGTGTTTTGCTCCGGTTGTCTGGTCATTTCGCGGATAATGCTCTCTGACAGCACAAACAGGGCAGCCGATGAGTCCCATGCAGAAGGCACGCCGGTACGTGCGGCCAGCACATGACGTGCAAAGCGCGCAATCGGTGACAGCCACTGATCGGTAATCAGCAGAATTTCCACGCCACGGCTTTTTGCCGTTTCAGCCAGATGCAACAGGCTTTCCTGATAGCGACGGATATCAAACACAATCAGCATGTCTTTCTTGCCCATATCCAGCAATCTGTCACGCCACGCACTTTCCTGACCGGAGATATGGAAGACATGCGGGCGGATGACTGTCATATGCGCGGCCATATATTGCGCCACCGGATCGGTAAAACGGCCACCGATAAGATAAATATTACCGCGTGCAGTTGCTAAAGCGCGGACAATATCGCTCAACTGTTTCTCGCTGATATGGCGGAAGGTTTCACGGATATTTTCAAGCGTATATTCCAAGGCCGGATAGGTTGTATCCTGCTGAACTTGCTGGCTTTCATTGCGGTTGTGCGGTGATTGTAATTGTGCTGCAAGCTCTTCCTGAAGCCGTGCTTGGAAATCAGGATAATTCTGAAAACCAAGCCGGTTGATAAAGCGCAAGATTGTCGGTGAGCTGACACCGGCTTGCGTGGAAAATTCTGCAACAGTTTTAAGGCCAAGCAATGGATAGTTGGCAATCAGTGTCTGTGCTGCATTGCGCTCGCCCGGTGGCATCGTGTCAATCCGCTCGGTAATCAGCTCCGCGATACTGTTATTCATTTCTGTTCCCGTCAGTTTTTGAGTGCTGTTTGTGATTGCGAAGCGTCGTTTCAATCAATTTAAAAATACTGTTTGACAAAAGATAGTAATGCGTATGAGATGATACACAATAGTGCGAAATTAAAAATAACGTAACATAAGTTACATCTGTAAATGGAAATATTTACACGCATGAGGGGAGGCAGAATGGCGGAGCATCGCGATTCTCACGGCAATGATGTGCATACCCGATTTTCTGACACGGACGCTGACATTGATATACCGGCCGCATCGGTTCTCAATGAGCAGGGCGCCAGCCCGTATTTGCTGATCTGCGAGCATGCAACCAATTTTATGCCGGAGAAATTCGCTCGTCTGGGTTTGTCTGAGGCCGATATTGAGGCTCATATTGCATGGGATCCGGGGGCTGCAGAAGTTGCACGGCGTATGAGTAAGGCGTTGGATGCCACATTGGTTGAGGCCGGACTTTCGCGTTTGCTGATTGATTGCAACAGGCCGCTTTCTGCGCCGGATCTTATTCCGGAAATCAGTGAATTCACTGTTGTTCCGGGTAATCACAATTTGTCTGAGGCCGCGCGGCAGGAGCGCATTGCGCTGTCGCACAAGCCTTTTCATGAGAAAATTGAAGCGGTTATCGAAGCGCGAAAACAGCGCGGGCAGGAAAGCCGGTTGATAACAATCCATTCCTATACGCCGGTTTATAAAGGCGTGGGGCGGCCATGGGAAATCGGGATCATTTATGATTCTGATGATCGTCTGGGTGCAAAAATGATTGCCGGATTGCGCAAGGATAGTGAAGAATCAGGCGTCAGTGTCGGTGTGAACCAGCCTTATTCACCCGATGACCGTGTTTACTACACGGTGGAGTGTCATGCACGTAAACGTGGCGATCTCTGCGCCATGGTAGAAATTCGGAATAATGAAATTGCTGATGAAGAAGGGCAGGCTCTTTGGGCTGCTCGTCTGGCGGCAATTTTGCAGGAAATTGAGACTGACTACAGCATAACTCCTTAAACTTGAATCAATTTAAGATAAAATTATGCTGTAAATATAAAGCGTTAGAGCGGAATTTGTGCGCCAAAGAGGGCGCACGGCGCTCTAAGGAGAAGATAACCTTGATCCCGGCCAGTTGAGGAGCAGGCGGGGTTTCAAGGGAAAGCGGTAACTGGTGAATACAGGCATAAGAGCCGGAAAAGCGGCCATAACAAGCCTGAAACAACGGGAACAAAAAAGTGCCGAAAATACTCAGACTCTTCGTGAAATATGTCGATGCGCTGAATTATCGGGTCGGTCGCTGCGCGATGTATCTCATCTTTCTTATGGCAGGTTGTCTGCTCTATTCCACCTTTTCACGGGTTGTTCTTGGTGTGCCGGTGAACTGGGTTCTGGAGATGTCGCAGTTTATTCTGTCTGCTTATTATCTGCTGGGAGGTGCCTATGCGATGCAGCAGGGTGCCCATGTGCGGATGGATTTGTTCTATGATCGCTTTACACCGAAAAAGAGGGCGCTGACCGATATTATCACTATTCTCTGCGTGATTTTCTATCTCGGTGTGATGTTTGCCGGTGGCCTGTCCAGCACGAATTATGCCTATGTTTATAATCAGAAAAATTATACCGCATGGGCGCCGGTACTCTGGCCGATCAAGACGCTGATGACGCTCGGTGTTTTTCTGTTGTTGCTGCAATGCCTGTCTAATCTGATCAAGGATTATGCGATCTGGCGCGGCACACCGATCAAACCTGCATCCTATGTTCCTGATACAGCACCGCAGGAAGGGCAAGCCATATGAGTTCGGAATTTATTACCCTCTTTATGTTTGCCACAATGATGGTGCTGCTGATGACAGGGCAGCGCGTTTTTGGTGTGATCGGTTTTGTCGGCTCATTGGCAGCACTTCTGCTCTGGGGTAACGGCGCTTTCGAAATGCCGTTCAATGCCACTTTTGCGGTGCTGAACTGGTATCCGCTGATTACCGTGCCGTTCTTTGTATTCATGGGCTATATGCTGTCTGAATCCGGAATTGCCAGTAATCTTTACCGTATGTTCCATGTCTGGTTTGGCGGCATTCGTGGCGGGCTTGCTCTTGGTACCGTCGGTCTGATGGTTATCATCTCCTGTATGAACGGGCTGAGTGTAGCCGGTATGGCAATTGGTGCGACGGTGGCGCTGCCGGAATTGCTTAAACGTGGCTATAACAAGGTAATGGTCACCGGTGTTATTCAGGCTGGCAGCTCACTGGGTATTCTCATTCCGCCAAGCGTGGTGCTGGTGCTTTATGCGATGATTGCCCGCCAACCGGTATTGCAATTATGGCTGGCTGGTATCGGGCCGGGCATGTTGATGGCAGCATTATTTGCCATTTATATTTATGTACGTTGCCGCATCAATCCAGAGCTCGGACCGGCGCTGCCAAAAGAGGAGCTGGATCAGATCACATGGTCTGAAAAAATCTCAACACTGGGTGCCGGTGTACTGCCATTGCTGATTTTTGGCACCATGATGGGGCTGTTTCTGACCGGTGTAACCAGTCTGGTTGAAAGCTCTGTTGTTGGCGCGTTACTGGCAACGCTGGCGGCCTTGTTTACAGGACGTCTGAGCAAGCAAGTTTGGGAAACCACCACCCGTAATTCGCTGATGATTTCCTGCATGTTCCTCTGGATCATTCTGGCGGCGCTGTGCTTCTCGTCTGTTTATGACGGATTGGGGGCGGTGAAGGCCATTGAGAAACTTTTGCTTGGCACGTTTGATTTATCACCATGGACCATTCTTATCCTGATGTTGTTGTCCTTTGTCGTACTTGGCATGTTTCTGGACGACACAGCGATGCTGGTGATTGTGGCACCGCTTTATATTCCGCTGGTCAAAAGCCTCGGATTCAATGCGATCTGGTTTGGCATTCTCTACACCATTACCTGTCAGATCGCCTATATCACCCCGCCTTTCGGCTATAACCTGTTTATGATGCGAGCTATGGCACCGCCGGAAGTGACCCTGCTTGATATTTATAAATCCATTGTTCCGTTCTTTTTCCTGATGGTGCTGACGGTTATCATTTTGATGATCTTCCCGCAGATCGCTCTGTGGCTGCCCAACTGGTATTCGGGGCGATGATAAACGCAGAATAAATACGCAGTGCATACGCAGTTCATAAAAAGACAAAAGTCAAAACTGCGCTCAAGGGAACCAAAACTGAATGTGAAGGTGTTTGTTATTGCAGTTTCGAATTGAGAATATTGGCGGACAACCGTTACCAGTTTTCCTGAAACTGCTCCATTGCGACGGGAGACACGCAAATGAGTGACAGCAAATTTCTGAATAAACGTGAATTTCTTAAAAAATCTGCTTTGACCACAGTCGGGGCAGTGGGTGCGACAGCACTTGCCACACCTTATGTGAAAGCACAGAGCCCGATTAAATGGCGTTTGCAGACCTATGCAGGGCCAGCTCTGGCTGAGCATGTTATCAAGCCTTCAATTGATGCTTTCAACAAAGCCGCCAATGGCGAAATGGTGATCGAGCTTTTCACAGCCGATCAGCTGGTGCCGCAGGGTGAGCTTTTCCGTGCGGTGCAATCGGGCACGATTGATGCGGCACAATCTGATGATGACTCCATGGCATCGCCGGTGGATGTGTCGGTGTTCGGGGCGTATTTCCCGTTTGCTTCCCGCTACAGCCTTGATGTGCCGGTATTGTTCAATCATTACGGGCTCAATGAGATCTGGGAAGAGGCCTATAAGGAAATTCCGGGCGTGACATGGCTCAGTGCAGGTTCATGGGATCCGTGTAATTTTGCCACCACAAAACCAATCCGCTCGCTGGAAGATCTTAAAGGTCTGCGCGTCTTTACTTTCCCGACCGGAGGTCAGTTCCTCACCCGATTTGGGGTGGTGCCGGTGACGCTGCCTTGGGAAGATATTGAGGTGGCTATTCAGACCGGTGAGCTGGACGGGGTGTGCTGGTCGGGTGCGACCGAGGTTTATACCGTTGGTTGGGCTGATATTAATAAATACTATCTCACTAACAATATCAGTGGTGCATGGGCGGGTTCCTATTTTGCCAATACGGAAAAATGGGATGCAGTGCCGCCTCATCTGCAGCAATTGTTCAAACTCAGCATGGATAGCTCTCATTATTACCGCCAGCATTGGTATTGGTGGGGTGAAGCCCATTACCGTACCACCGGCGGTAAACTTGAACTGACAACCATTCCGGAAACGGAATGGAGCAAAGTTGAAGATGAGGCGATGAAGTTCTGGGACGAAGTGGCCGCGAAAAGCGAACGCAGTGCCAAAGTGGTGGCAATTCTGAAAAACTATCAGGATACCATGCGTAAGGCCGGAGCGCCGTATCGCTACTCTTAAGATATCATAGCAGTTCACGTTCTGAAGTTCTTTTTTATGCATTATCCTTCGCCAAAAGGCTCACGCGCTTTTGCCGGAAATGCTCTCAATTTACAAAAACTGTCGCCGCCGGAGGGGCGGCGACACTCCAATCTAATAAAATGCCGATGAAGCACGGAGTTGTAAATGACCGGAAACCTGACTTTTGATGCGCTGAAACAAGCGGTCGCTCATGATGAAATTGATACCGTGCTCGTCTGCCTGACAGATATGCAGGGGCGGTTGGTCGGCAAGCGTTTCTATGCGCCGTTTTTTGTTGAAACCGCTTTTGATGAAACGCATGGCTGCAGCTATTTGCTGGCCGATGATATCGATATGGAGCCGGTTGCCGGATATGAGGCTGCAAGCTGGGATAAGGGCTATGGTGATTTTGTCATCAAGCCGGATTTGTCCACGCTGCGGCTTGCGCCATGGCTTGAGAAAACCGCGCTGGTTCTCTGCGATGTGCTGGATCACCAAGATCATACAGATCTGGCCCACTCGCCGCGTGCGATGTTGAAGAAGCAGCTGGCGCGGTTGAAAGAGCGAGGCTATCGCGCTTATTTCGCCTCGGAGCTTGAGTTTTATCTCTTTGACGAGACCTATAAATCCGCACGCTCTAAGTACTGGAAACATATAGACACATCGTCTCCGTATATTCAGGACTATATGATCCATCTGACCAGCAAGGAAGAATCCGTGTTGCGCGCGATGCGTAATCATCTGGCCAAAGCCGGTATTCCGATTGAGAATTCCAAAGGCGAGGCCGGTTCCGGTCAGCAGGAACTCAATGTGCGCTATGCGGAAGGGCTGGATATGGCCGACCGCCATGTCATTATGAAAAATGCAATGAAGGAAATTGCCGAGGCACAAGGCAAGTGCATCACCTTCATGGCGAAATATGACTATTGCAAAGCCGGCAGTTCCAGCCATGTGCATAATTCGCTGTGGAGTCTGGATGGCAGTAAGTCGCTGTTTTACGATCCGGATGCGCCATACACTATGTCACCTTTGATGCGCTCATGGGTGGCCGGACAGTTGAAATATGCCGCTGATTACACCTATTTCCTCGCGCCTTACGTCAATTCTTACAAGCGGTTTCAGGCGGGTACTTTCGCGCCGACCAAGATCAGCTGGAGTCAGGATAATCGCACAGCAGGGTTCCGTCTTTGCGGTGAGGGTACCAAGGGTATTCGTATTGAATGTCGTATCGGCGGGGCTGATCTCAACCCTTATCTGGCTTTTGCCGCGCTCATTGCTGCGGGCTTGCGCGGTATTGATGAAAAGCTGGAACTGGAAGAACCGTTTGTCGGTGATGCCTATGCAGCGGTGAAGCTGAAGGAAATTCCTTACACCCTGCGCGATGCCATCGTGACCCTCAAGAATTCCGAATTTCTGAAAGAGGCTTTGGGCGAAAAAGTTCTCAATCATTATGTTCATACAGCTGATTGGGAGCAGGTTGAATATGACCGCCGTGTCACCGACTGGGAGCTACATCGTGGTTTCGAGCGCTACTAATCTTAGAGTTATAAAAGGAATGAAGCCATGAGCGATGTGGCGAGACTGATTTCTCCGATTGACGGTTCCGTTTATGCGGAACGTGCTTGTCTTGATCTGGCTCAAGCACAGGCTGTTGTCTCAAATGCGCGGCAGGCGCAGGGCGGCTGGGCAGCTTTAACAATTGCTGAGCGTGCAAGTTATTGCTCTGCGGCACTTGCTGCTCTGGCCGCAATGAACGACGAACTGGTGCCGGAGATTGCCTGGCAGATGGGGCGGCCGGTACGCTATGGCGGAGAAAATGGCGGCGTGCAGGAGCGCGGCCAATATATGATCAATATTGCGGAAGAGGCGCTCAAGCCGCTGGTGCCTGAAGAGAAAGACGGGTTCCGCCGCTATGTGAAGCATGTACCGCTTGGTGTGGTGATGGTGATTGCGCCGTGGAATTATCCGTATCTCACCGCAGTAAACACGATTATTCCGGCGCTGATGGCCGGTAATGTGGTGATCCTTAAACACGCCACACAGACACTGCTTGCCGGTGAGCGCTTTGCCAAAGCATTTGAGATTGCCGGTTTGCCGAAAGGCGTCTTCAGTAATGTTATGCTTGGTCATGCCACAACGGAAGCGCTGCTGGCTTCCGGTACCGTTGATCATGTGAATTTCACCGGCTCTGTTGGTGGTGGCCGTGCGATTGAAAAAGCTGCTGCCGGTACTTTCATGACTGTGGGACTGGAACTTGGCGGTAAAGATCCGGCCTATGTGTTGCCCGATGTTAATGTTGAGCATGCCGTTGCCAATCTCGTGGATGGTGCCTTTTTCAATTCCGGTCAGTGCTGCTGTGGTATTGAGCGCATCTATGTTCATGAGGCGGTTTATGACAAATTTGTCGATGGTTTTGTTGAGCTGACCAGCCAATATGTCGTTGGTAATCCGTTGGATGCCTCCTCAACGCTGGGGCCGATGGCACATGCGCGTTTCGCTGATTTGATCCGCGAGCAGAAGGCGGAAGCGCTGCGTAAAGGCGCGAAAGCTCATATCAATATGAGCGTTGAGAATGACCGTGCCGGTTCACCTTATCTGGCGCCGGAAGTGCTGACCAATGTCGATCATCAGATGAGTGTGATGCGCGAAGAAAGCTTTGGTCCGATTGTCGGCATTATGAAGGTGCGCAGCGATGAAGAAGCTGTGGCGCTGATGAATGACAGCAATTTCGGCCTCACTGCCTCGCTTTGGACACCGGATACAGATCGCGCAGCCAATATTGCCGATCAGATTGAAACCGGCACAGTGTTTATGAACCGCTGTGATTATCTTGATCCGGGACTGGTCTGGACCGGTGTTAAAGATACGGGCAAGGGCGCTTCGCTCTCTTCCATTGGTTACGGCAATCTCACCCGTCCGAAATCCTATCACCTGCGTGAAAAAATCTGATCGCTTCTGAATTTTGATGTGAAAGTAAGTGTAATGACAACATTGACCTCAAAATGGAATTTCCCGACCACTGTGCTGTTTGGCGCTGGTCGTATTAAAGAACTGCCTGCAGTGCTGAAAGCTGCAGGTATCAGCAATCCGCTGTTTGTCACCGATCCGGGTTTGGCGAAGCTGCCGGTTGTGGCATCCACTCTGGCAGTGCTAGATCAGGCGGGTGTGAAATACGGGACTTTTACGGAAGTGAAGCCCAATCCGGTGGAGAGCAATCTGACTGCCGGTGTTAAGGTCTATAATGACGGTCATCATGATGGTGTAATTGCCTTTGGCGGCGGCTCGGCACTTGATCTTGGCAAGCTGATTGCATTTCAGGCCAAACAGACACGTCCGGTGTGGGATTTTGAAGATATTGGTGACTGGTGGACACGTGCAGATAGCGCAGTGATTGCACCGGTGATTGCCGTGCCGACAACAGCGGGTACGGGCTCGGAAGTCGGACGTGCCGGTGTGCTGACCAATGAAGCCACCCACACGAAGAAGGTGATTTTCCATCCGAAAATGCTGCCGGTGACCGTGATTGCTGATCCGGAATTATCAGTCGGTATGCCGCCATTTATTACAGCGGGCACCGGCCTCGATGCGTTGGCACATTGTTTAGAGGCCTATTGTGCACCCGGTTATCACCCGATGGCGGATGGCATCGCATTGGAAGGTATGCGTTTGGTGTTTGAAAACCTGCCGAAGGCCTATGCAAACGGGCAGGACATTACTGCGCGTGCCAATATGATGGCGGCAGCGGCGATGGGCGCAACAGCCTTCCAGAAGGGGCTTGGTGCCATCCATTCGCTGTCGCATCCGATCGGTGCGCTTTATGATACGCATCATGGTATGACCAATGCGGTGTTTATGCCTTATGTGTTGCACCATAACCGTGCGGCGATTGAAAGCCGTATCGGGCGGGTGGCTGACTATCTTGGTATTGCAGGCGGATTTGACGGCTTTGTTGCGGCAGTAATGAAACTGCGCAAAGAGCTGAATGTGCCGGACAGTCTGCCGGAATTTATTAAAGGTCTGGAAATGGATGACGCCCAAAAGGATATGATCGCGGAAATGGCGATTGTCGATCCGACAGCTGGCGGTAATCCGGTTGAACTGACAAAAGAAGGCGCATTAAAGCTGCTTAATCAGGCACTTAAAGGCACAGCCTGATTATATTATGAGAAAGGGCAAAACATGGTGTTTTGCCCTTATATAATCATGACGGGAAGTCGTAGACGAGGGCACCGTGTTTTGTAAGAAACGGGCCGACAAATTCTTTAAATTTCTGATGTTCCGGATCGTAAAAGGCCGGATCCGTGACTGCCGGAGTGCCTACATAGTAATTGCGGTCGCCTTCTGATCGGAACTCCACGATGAATGCCTGATCGAAATTTTGTCCTGCACCTTCAAGGCTAGTGTTCTGACCTCCGGCCTTTATGGAAACAATATAAGGCTGGCCGTTCCGTTTGGCCTTATCTTTGAGTTGCAAAAACCGGTCGAAAACCTCTCTGCGCTGTTCAGCGCTGACCATTGGCTTATAGCGAAAAAGCACAATATGCTGAATGGTGCCGGTTTTAAAATCCGATGCGGTAAATTTTGCTGGATTAACATGGTTTTCAGGCGTTGCAGGGGGCATTGTCTCTGTCAGGTTTTGAGCTAAATGGTGAGCTTGGCTGCTGATTACCGTCATACTGGTGATAAGTATGAAAAGGGTAGATATAGTTATAAATATTCGCATAATACACACATTGAAATATTAGAATTTATTTTTTAGTTATGATGATAAATTTAGTTAACTATATAAAATAATTATAATGAATAATAATTCTGCAAAGCGTATTGCTTTGCCAGAGTTTTTATACTCCAGTTTGCATCGTAATAATGGTATTCTGTCAATATTATGGTCGCATAATTTTTCTGATTTTGAGCTAGATTATTTCACAGTCGAGTTGAAGCAACCTGACTGCGATAATGCGACCAATAAAGAAACCAGAGTGAACTTTGCGGCCAATACGAACGTAAACCGTTCTGGATTATGCTTCCCGTGCACCACTTTCTGCCAGTACAGGAACAGGGTGCCCGTTTTCGTCGACGGCAACCATAGTAAACTCACCCTTGGCAGTCATCAGGCGCTCACCGCTCATCATATCTTCAGACCAAAGTTCGGTGGAAACAACCACAGAACTGCGGCCGGATTTGATGACTTTTGATACCAGTTCGAGAATAGAACCAACGCGTACCGGATATTTGAAATCCATTTTGCGGGATGAGGCCAGAACGGTTGGCAGGCGGCAGTAGCGCGTAGCAGCAATGAAAGCGCTTTTGCTCATCGCGGCCATCGCCTCACCACCGAACATGGTGCCATAGGAATTGGCCTGATCAGCGAAGACAACATCGGACATACGCAGCAAGGTTGGCTGATCGTCGATTGTTTCGGTGGTCTCTGCTTGTGGTAGAGGCGGCAGGCTCCATGATTTGTCTTTAGTCAGCTCGGTTTTGGCAACCATATGGAACAGACCGCGGGTGCACAGGACGCGCTCGCCGCCGATCATATTTTCTGCCACCAGTTCCACTTCAACGGACAGTGATGTACGGCCAACGCGAATGACTTTGGCGGTGAGTTCAACAATCTGGCCGAGTTTAACCGGTGCTGTGTAATCAATACGCTCGCAGGATGCGGTGACAAAAGGAACGCGGCCATGACGGGTTGCAGAAATAAAGGCAATGCGATCCATCAAGGCAAAGCCTGCACCGCCGAATAATGTGCCGTGATGATTGGTATCTCCGGGAAAAACAACCGTTACGAGACGCGAAATCAGAGGTACATCCTGACCATAAATTACATCATCAGATGCTGGAATAGTCTGGTCATCATTCAGGGGCGCTGTCATGGATTTGTCCTTGCATGCCTTTGTCGGGTTGTAAAAGGCATGTCCTTATCCGCTACTTAAACATTATGTGTCGCGCTTTTACGGTGCTTATCATGATTACACAAGGTTTGGTGGAGGCATAGGGGCGCCGGTTTTTGACCCGTACTATGAGAGAAAACCCCCATCCTTTTGTTTTTCAAACAGCAATTTCTCATTGGATTAAAATGAAAAAACCGTGACAGAGAAACTGTCACGGCCTTTTTCATCGATACATCAGAGTACCATGTGCCAGACTTGGCACACAAAACTCGCTCTGACACTTTAAAATGAGAGCATCATTTTGTATGCTTATCAGGCGGCTGCGCGCAGTTGGCGGGCGGCCTCTACCAGATTAACAAGTGCCGGTTTGGTTTCTGCCCAGCCGCGGGTTTTGAGGCCGCAATCCGGATTGACCCAAATCTGCTGTGCTTTGAGCTTTTGTGCTGCTTTCTCGATCAGGTCGACCATTTCTTCCACATCAGGAATCCGCGGCGAGTGAATGTCATAGACACCGGGACCGATCTCATTCGGATAGCCCTGTTCAGAGAAGGCACTCAGCAGTTCCATCTTAGAGCGGGAGGTTTCAATCGAAATCACATCGGCATCCAGTGCTGCAATTGCAGGCATAATGTCGTTGAATTCCGAATAGCACATATGCGTATGAATCTGGGTTTCGTCCTTCACGCCGGCGGCGCTGAGGCGGAAGGCTGTCACAGCCCAATCCAGATACGGTGCCCAATCGCTCTTGCGTAGCGGCAGACCTTCACGAAGTGCTGGTTCATCAATCTGGATAACGCTGATGCCTGCGGCTTCCAAATCAGTCACTTCATCACGCAATGCCAGTGCAATCTGTCGGCAGACTTCCGAGCGTGGCAGATCATCACGTACAAATGACCATTGCAGCATGGTTACGGGACCGGTGAGCATGCCTTTCATTGGCTTGTCAGTCTTGCTCTGAGCGAATTTTGCCCATTCGACAGTCATGGCAACAGGGCGGGAAACATCCCCGTAAATCACCGGAGGGCGTACATAACGCGAGCCGTAACTCTGTACCCAGCCGGATTGGGTGAAGGCATACCCGTCAAGCTGCTCACCAAAATATTGCACCATGTCATTGCGTTCAAATTCGCCGTGAACCAGAACGTCAATACCGATTTCTTCCTGCCAGCGGATAGCTGTTTCAGTTTCCTGCTCAAGGAAGGTCTGATAATCGGCTGCAGCTAACTCACCTTTGGTGAAGCGCGAACGAGCCTGACGAACCTCGGCAGTCTGTGGGAAGGAACCGATTGTTGTTGTCGGATAAAGCGGCAGTTTCAGATGATCTGCCTGCAATTTGACGCGTGCATCAAATGCGCTGTTACGATGGGATTGTGCATCGGTAATCGCAGCAACACGTGCCTGAACGGCCTTATTATTGACCTTGGTTGATGCTTTGCGGGCGGCAATGGCTTCATCCGAGGCTGTCAAGGCTGCCTCAGTTGTTTCAGGCTTATCGCCAAGATCGGTGCCGAGTACTGCCAGCTCTTCCAGTTTCTGCACAGCAAAAGCCAGTGACTGGCGGATTTCCGCATCAAGTTTCTTTTCCGATTCCAGATCAATCGGCACATGAAGCAGCGAGCAAGATGGTGCGATCTGCACAGCATCGGCCCCACGCTTGGCAATAACCGATTTTACACGCTCAGTAATCGCACGCAGGTCAGCACGCCAGATATTGCGGCCATCAATCACGCCGAGTGAAAGCACCAGATTAGGACGGGCGATCTTAACCGCAGCGTCAAGATCCTGCGGTGCGCGTACCAGATCAAGATGCAGACCTGCAACTGGCAAGGTAATGGCGGTCAGAAGATTGTCGCCATAAGAACCGAAATAATTGGCCAGCAGGATTTTCAGTTCCGGCAGTTTCTCAGCAAAGAACTCGAAGGCTGTGCGGATAGCAGCATGGTCATCGGCATTGAGATCAAGGCTCAGAACCGGCTCGTCAATCTGCACCCAGTCGGCACCGGCTGCATGGAGCTGCGCGAGAATTTCCGTGTAGACGAGCAACAGGGCTTCAAGTGTCTTGTTCAGATCAAATGCGCTGTCATTGGATTTGCCGAGTTTCAGGAACGAAACAGGGCCGAGCAGAACAGGGCGGGTATGAATGCCGAGTTCTTTGGCTTCATTAAATTCGTTAAGCGCTTTGTTTGTTGTCAGGGTGAATTTCTGACCCGCGCTGAATTCCGGCACCATATAGTGGTAATTGGTGTCGAACCATTTGGTCATTTCCAGAGCAGGCACGCCATTACTGGTAGTTTCGTCGCCGTGATCGCGGCCGCAACCGCAGCTTGATGCTTCAGTCTGCGCACCGGTTTTACCGCCGCGAGCCAGAGCGAAATAAGTGTCCAGATCAACTTTGCCACCTTTCCAGCCATAAAGAGCCGGAATGACGCCGAGAGTAACACTCAGGTCGAGCACATGGTCATAGAGGGAGAAGTCATTGGAAGGAATGCTTTTGATGCCCTTTTCCTGCTGCAGCTTCCAATTGGCAGCGCGCAAGGATTTGGCAGTTGCAAGCAACTCGTTTTGTGTGGTTTTGCCTGCCCAATAGGATTCAAGAGCGAATTTGAGTTCACGCTGTTTTCCGATACGCGGAAAACCGAGATTGGCTGTAGTAACGGTCATTTCAATACCCCGACGAATGTTGACATTAAGGAACTGTGCGCTGTCCTGTTCTGTCTTTCTAATGTGATACCGGGCAGGTCTCCTGGCTTGCGGGTCATCATTTGCTTCCGGTCTTCCCGAAATGTTGCCATTTCAGTGACCGCCTTCGAGCTGATGCTGTGCGCATGTGCTGTCGGGCAAATATCCGGTGAAGGTTTTCACAGGACATGCGGAAGAAAACTCGCCGCTTACAGTTGCGGGGGCAGCTGCGGATTTGACTATGCCCGCTATCAGTTGCCTGAAATTACTGAGCATTGGCCGCACCGCATTCCCTCTTAGCTTTAAAACTCTTGCGCCCACCGGTTGGAATGGCAGGGCAACAATCAAAAGAACCACGATGTGCAGAATGTGCCTCAGGATTTATCGGATGTCAATAATGATATAAAGATTTGTTTATATGGATATATGGCTATAAATTTATACTAAATGCTTGGTGGTGTGCAAAAATCATATCTGCGGGAATGGTGTTTATGAGTGATTTTTTGCGAATCAAGCGGATTGCTGGGTGCAAACAGCATTTGGGGCAGAAATATTGTCCTAATATGCAATCACGCGCCAAGGTATGTCGTATAATTCATAGATAAATGGTCTAACCTTATGCTGAATAGTCATAATGTCAGCATGACTGTCATATTTTTATTGCGTGAAGCGTCATCAAAAGTTATTCAAAATGTAATTTTTCATGCTGCAATCGCAAGAAAGGGAAATTTCGATGTCGCAGGATAATCCTCTCGAAAATGCACTCGTACGTCTGGATGAGGCTGCAAGCCATCTGGACATAGACGCGGATGTTATCGAAAAACTGAAATTTGCCCGAGAGACTACCAAGGTGCGATTGATGATCCGTATGGATGACGGCTCACGCAAATCCTTCATTGCATGGCGCTGCCGTTATGATGATACACGCGGGCCGACAAAAGGCGGTATCCGCTTCCATCCGGATTCGACAGCAGAAGAAGTAGAAACACTGGCTTTCTGGATGACATTCAAATGTGCCGTGATGAACCTGCCTTATGGCGGCGGTAAAGGTGCCATTCAGGTTGATCCGCGTAAATTGTCGAAGGCCGAACTGGAGCGGCTTTCACGCGCTTATATTCAGGCTTTTGCCCGTATTCTGGGGCCAGATCGCGATATCCCGGCACCGGATGTTTATACTAATTCGATGATTATGGGCTGGATGGCCGATGAATATTCGCAGATTGTTGGTCAGTCCTCACCAGCGGTGATTACCGGTAAGCCGATTGCTTTGGGCGGTTCGCTCGGACGTGATGATGCAACTGCGCGTGGTGGTTTTTATCTCGTGCGCCATCTGGCGAGCGATCTTGGTCTGAGTGAAGAACTGCATGTGGCCATTCAGGGCTTCGGCAATGCCGGACAGCATATGGCCAAGCTCATGGCCAGTGATGGCCATAAAATTGTAGCGGTTTCGGATTCTGAAGGTGCTGTCTATTGTGCTTCCGGTCTGGATATTGCTGCGCTGATTACCGCTAAGCAAAATGGTCGCTCAGTCTTGGCGACTGTTGGTCATGGCGGCCATGAGGCATTGGCTGCGGCCGATTTGGTTGGCGTTCAATGCGATGTGCTGGTGCCTGCCGCGATGGAAGATATGATCCATGCACGCAATGCAGGAACTGTGAAAGCCAAGCTGATCCTTGAGCTGGCAAATGGTCCGGTAACACCGGAAGCCGATGCTATCTTGCAAAAGATGGGTGTGACTATTCTGCCGGACATTCTGGCAAATGCCGGTGGTGTAACCGTGTCCTATTTTGAATGGGTGCAGAACCGCCAGTGTTTCTACTGGGAGCTGGAGGAAATCCATACACGCCTGCGCGCTATTATGGAGCGGGAAGGCCGCGCTATCTGGAATGTGGCAAAGGAAAAAGGCGTTACCGTGCGTACCGCCGCTTATGTTCATGCGCTGCTGCGCCTTGCACAAGCGATTGAAGCACATGGCACGCAGAGTGATTTTGTTGCCTGAGAGGGCAACTGGTGATTTTGTTGCCTAAGAGGGCAACGGGTGACTTTGTTGCCTGATCGACAAGTGACGTAATTTGAAAAACGATAAAGGCCGGTGAAAACCGGCCTTTATCGTTTTGTGAAGTAAGTGAAATATCTATCTGATTATTTTAAAGAATTTTTCCAAAAAATAATGATTTTTCCGAGAGCGACACCGGCTGTAGCGCCAGCAGATTTAACGAGAAAATCCGATAATTCGCCATGTCTGTCTGGTGTCAGGCGCTGCATCAATTCGAACAATCCGGCGGCAGAAATCAGCATAATCAGAACCAGCGCCCAGCGTTTCGGATAAGCCAGACAGAACAGAAGACCAATGACGAGCAGCATCATAAAGCGCTCAGCCGTGACATGACCCGGAATATGCGGACGGAAATTAATCGGGCTGATTGTGACTGCAAGCAATGCTGCCAGCATCAACCAGGCCAGAACGGGTAAAACAGGAAAGCGACGCATTTATTCCTCGTCAATCGGTAGCTGCTGAGTGTCATCCTGATTGCATGGCAAATACAGCATTTCAGTAAACAGCGTTTTGGCACTCTCACCGAGAATAAAATCGCGGTTGGCAATATCATCAACGCCCATGCACCATTGCACGCCGCGCTGGGAAATGCCGAATTCATTAGAGAGATAGGATTTGGCGTAGTCGATGCCATCTGCACAATCTGCCTGTTTGCAAAAACCGCCGTCCTGAGCCAGTTGTTTCAGAGAGTTCTGGCCGGCTGACATTGTATAAAAATAGGTGCCTGCGGCCGTCAATGCGAGGACGCCACCAATAGCAATCAATGCAATGACCGTTTTTCTCATCGGAACTCTGTCTCAGCGGTTAAAAGTGCCTTTATCTGCGCCTTAGCATGAAGGATGCGTCGACTGCTAGACATTGTCGAGTGAAATGAGGCTATTTAGCATTCGTGAACATATGATCTTCTGCCAAGCTGATCGGGCTCATGCGGTTCAGTAAGGTGAAAGCGTGACATTTTTACGGTGGAGGGAGCTGAGGAAATTGCTTGCCGTAAGAGGTGTGTTTTTTTATAGAGGACGCAATGCTTCGGCAGCATTTTTGAAAGACACATTACCGATATACAGTTTTGCTACATGCTGTTTTTCGCGTAGCTTTATTGTCTGCTAATTTTTTACTCTCTTAATGAAACGGTTCTCATGCAGCACATTGACCCGTCCCAAAATATCGATTCTGAAAAGCATATCCGGGAGGATGTGTATGATGAGGACGGTTCTGTCAGTGAAGCACTGGTTACGCGTATTGAGGAGGCGCTTGACGCCCGCGATGCCAGTAGTGTGCGTGATGAAGTGCGCGATCTGCACTCCTCCGAGCTTGGGCACCTGCTTGAAGCGCTGGATGGCAGCGAGCGGCAATCACTGGTTGAATTGCTGGGCGATGAATTCGACTTTGAGGCGCTGACCGAAGTTGATGAGGCGATCCGTCTTGAGATCGTCGATGCCATGCCCAACTCGCTGATCGCTGAGGGTGTGCAGGATCTTGATTCCGATGATGCGGTTTATATTCTTGAGGATATGGATCAGCAGGATCAGGATGAAATTCTTGCCAAGCTGCCATTTACCGAGCGTATTCGCTTACGCCGTGCGTTGGAATATCCGGAAGACAGTGCAGGGCGCCGCATGCAGACAGAATTTGTGGCTGTGCCACCGTTCTGGACGATTGGTCAGACGATTGACTATATGCGTGAGGATAACGACCTGCCGGATCGGTTCTCGCAGGTCTTTGTGATTGATCCGGCATTTCATCTCCTCGGCACGATTGATCTTGACCGTCTGTTGCGCGTGCAGCGCGTTGTGCGGGTGGAAGATCTGATGGTTGAAGCGCGTCATGCTATTCCTGCGACGATGGATCAGGAAGAAGCCGCGCAGATTTTCGAGCAGTATAACCTGCTTTCCACCGCTGTTCTCGACGAGAATGATCGTCTTGTCGGTGTGCTGACGATTGACGACGTAGTGGATGTTATTCAGGAAGAAGCCGAAGAGGATATTATGCGCCTCGGTGGTGTGGGCGATGAAGAATTGTCTGACAGCTTTATGACAATTGCCCGTTCACGCTCGCCATGGCTGTTCGTCAACCTGTTTACGGCTTTTCTCTCGGCTTCCGTGATTGGTCTGTTTGACGGCACAATTCAGCAGATGGTGGCGCTGGCTGTGCTGATGCCGATTGTTGCCTCTATGGGTGGCAATGCGGCGACCCAGACCATGACAGTCACTGTGCGTGCGATCGCAACCCGTAATATTGATATTCATAATGCTGCGCGCGTTATCCGTCGTGAGGCGCTGATCGGTCTGCTCAATGGCTTGATGTTTGCGGTTATGATCGGAGCAGTAGCGGGCTATTGGTTTGATAATGCACAGCTTGGCGGCATTATTGGCAGTGCGATGATTATTAATATGCTGGCGGCGGCGCTGGGCGGTATTCTTATTCCGCTCTTGCTGCATCGCCTGGGGGCTGATCCGGCAATTGCTTCAGCCGTATTTGTGACCACTGTGACGGATGTTATCGGCTTTTTCGCCTTTCTCGGCCTTGCAACATGGTGGTTCGGATTTTCGTTCAGCTAAACTATTCGTGATTTAAAATTACGCTATTTGCGTCTTATGCGATTTTTTGTTGCGTAATTATTATTATTACATATGAATATTATTTTTGCTCAATGTGCAGATAATTACTGTAAATAGGGTGCAAGAGTGCCGTTGTTTTCAACCGCAGAGCAGAATTCTGCTGAAAATAACGGCTTGTGAAATATCGCAATTACGAATGAAATATTGACTTTTACGTAAATGCGGTGTCACAAAAGAGCATACAACGAATTGGTGGACTAAATGCGTGAATATTATTCGATTACGGAGCTGACGAGGGAGTTTGGGATTTCCACGCGAACTCTGCGCTTTTATGAGGATGAGGGGTTAATTCATCCTCTGCGCCGTGGTCGGACACGTTTATTTCGTCCGTCTGACAGGCATTTGCTCAAGCAGATTATGCGCGGCAAGCGGCTCGGTTTTTCAATCGCAGAAATTCACGAAATCATTCAGATGTATCGCGAACCACCGGGCGAAGCCGGTCAACTGCGTCTGCTCATCAAGCGGGTTGAAGAAAAGCGCGAAGATTTGCGTCAGAAACGTCGTGATATTGATGAGACTTTAGGTGAGCTGGATCAGGTGGAAGAAGCCTGCATCGGTCGCATGGCAGAACTTGGCGTTCGCACCTGATAATGAATTTTTATAGAGCGGAAGGGCGGCTTACGAGCATATCCCGAAAAGTGTGAAGCGGTTTTCGGATAAGATATGCGTTAATTCGATGGAATAAGCTGCCCTTCTTGCGTTTTGGCAACGCATTGTGCGGAGAATGTATTGAGTTTTTGCCGCTCTTCTTCTGTCGTGGTCTTGCTTGTCAGTAATTTTGTCAGTTGATTGGTTTCAATGACCTCCAGCATACAGCCGCAATAAGTCCGGCAGAACTGCGGGTCGCTGCCGATGCTGCACTGAGTTGTACATTGATTGACAAAATTCGCGGCTTGCACAGCCGGTGATGGCGGAATGATTGCGGAAAAGCCGTAGAGCAGCCCGATCAGAACCGGCTGATGCACCAGATAGAAAATCAGGCTGTGGCGACCGATAAAGGTGAGTAGGTGCTCAAGCCATGGTGGCTTGATGCCGCCTTGCAGCAGGCGCAGGAGGCCTGTGGCCTGCATGATGCGCGCAGCCGCAATACCGAGCAGAACGGCACCGAACCATGGAAACAGTGGTACATAATCATTGGAAACAGGATTGATGCTGGAAAGTCCGACCCACCATAAGGCGGGATGGTTGAAGAATTCAGCGCGATAATAAACCGGTGTGGCGATGATTGCAGCAGCCAGCAGAATGGTCAGCCACACAGGGCTACGGATAAATAACAGCCCGAGCAGGCTTGCCAGAGCAATCTGATGCAGAATGCCAAAGAAGATAAAGCCTTGTGGCATGAAGAACCATGTCAGCAGACTGATTGCAGCGGCAGCAAGCACCACTTGTGCCAGACGCTTTAAGAATGGTCGCCAGCGAATAGCACGGCTATGGGCAAGTACTAAGCTGAACCCAACCAGAAACAGAAAGCTTGAGGCGATGCAGCGGGCGAATATCCGCCACCAGCCCTGACTGGCGCTGCCTTGTGCCAGATAGCCGAAAAACTCCAGATCCCAGCCGAAGTGATAAATTGCCATGGCAATGAGTGCCATACCGCGGGCAATATCCAGACGCCCGAGGCGCAAGCCGGATTTCATCGGTGTTTCAGCGTGAAGGGCAGTGCTGGCCGGATTCATTGCAGACTTTCAGCAGATTGTTGTGGCTATCGCTATAGCTACAATGAGTTTGTGCCGGATGACAAGCTGTGATGCTTTTGTCGGTTTCGGAAGCGCTTCTGGCCGGATAACGGATCGTAAAAGGCATTCATGCATGGTTATTATGCGGGGTTTTGACAGAGTTTTGCCGGAATGGTAAATATGGCAACTTTAGAATTAATGTTTAAGTTATTGATATTTATTGCATTTTTCTATCATGGTAAATTTGCATAGCTGCTATGTCATGGTTTTGACGCAATTGCAGATTGCTTGTGACAGGGCTTTGGAGTATAAATATCAGACAGGCATAGCAATAGTGCGGTGCATGTTCTCATGAATGAAATACCGGAAACGAGTAAAATATTCCATGGATGAAACAGTTCAGAAGTCCTGCTGGGGTGTAACCCTTTGGGCAGTTATTGGATTGGCCGCTGTAATTTTGTTGACCTATTTGTTCTCCGTGTAATCACGGATATTCAAAGAAATTTCAGAGCGTTTAAATCACCGGTGCTTTTAGCCCGGTGATTTTTTATTGTGACATGACGAATTATTTATCGCCTGTTTGTCGCTTTCTTGCTGGTTTGTGGTGTATTTTGCACATGCTGCAGCCATATTAAGTGAGACACTTATGTGATCCGGTTTTACAGAACTGCATAACGGGTTATATAAGGCTTGAGATGAGGGAGTTTGCGGGCAGTGATTTGCCTGCACTTTCTAGAGCATAATTCCTTAAACTTGGATCAGTTTAAGGTGAAATTATGCTCTAACTTTAAAGTGTTAGAGCGAGTTTTGTGTGCCAAGTCTGGCACACGGCGCTATAGAGCGTGTGGCGCATAATTATAGCTACAATGCTCACTCTGGATTCTTTACTTTATCGCATACTCGCGGACGCTAAATGAGTCCATTTAACTGCGATATGCTCTGGAAATGAAAGAACGGTATCTTCTATGTTCCTGTCAGTTTTTGACCTGTTTAAAATTGGCATCGGGCCGTCGAGTTCTCATACGATGGGACCGATGACGGCAGGGCATCAGTTTCTTAAAGAATTAAAAGACGGCCAGTGGCCGCGTCCGCATAATGCGAAAGTCACGCGGATTAAAGCCTATCTGCATGGCTCATTGGCTTTTACCGGTATTGGTCATGCGACTGACCGTGCGGTTATTCTCGGTCTTTGCGGGTTTTTGCCAGCCAATATTGATCCTAATAATATGGACACTCTGCTGGCTAAGGTGAATGAAGAGCATAAAATTCGCCCAAGCGGTCATCCGGCCTATGACTTTGATCCGAAAGCGGATCTGGTAATGGATCGCAAGGTCGCCTTGCCTGGTCATGCCAATGGTTTGGCCTTTGAAGCGCTGGATCGTGATGATCGCGTTTTGCTGCGCCGCGTTTATTATTCCATCGGCGGTGGTTTTATCGTTACGGAAGAAGAGCTGAACGCCACGCGTGTGAGCGGTGGTAAAGCGCCTGCCGATGATAATGTGCCTTATCCGTTTGCGACAGCCAAAGCGATGCTGGAAATGTCGGCAAAGAGCGGTCTTTCCATCGCGGAAATGAAGCGTGCCAATGAAGAAACCCGTATGAGCCGTGTAGAGCTGGATGCGGGGCTGGATAAAATCTGGGATGCCATGCGCAGCTGTATCGAGCGCGGGCTGACACAGGAAGGCATTATGCCGGGCGGGCTGAATGTACGTCGCCGTGCCAAGCAGTTGCATGACCGTTTGAATGAAGAATGGCGCCAGAACCGTCATAATCCGCTGCTCGCCAATGACTGGCTGTCGGTTTATGCGATGGCGGTGAATGAGGAGAATGCTGCCGGTGGCCGTGTTGTGACCGCGCCGACCAATGGTGCAGCAGGCGTTGTGCCTGCGGTGATGCGCTATTATCTGCATTTCCATGAGGATGCGGACCAGAAGGGCATTCGTGACTTTCTGCTAACGTCTTCTGCAGTTGGTGGCATTATCAAGCATAATGCGTCGATCTCCGGTGCTGAAGTCGGCTGTCAGGGTGAGGTCGGTTCGGCTTCGGCTATGGCGGCAGCAGGGCTTGCTGCTGTTCTGGGCGGAACATCCGAGCAGATCGAGAATGCGGCCGAGATCGCGCTGGAACATCATTTGGGCATGACCTGTGATCCGATCGCCGGATTGGTTCAGGTGCCGTGTATTGAGCGTAATGCGCTTGGTGCGGTGAAGGCCGTAACTGGTGCGTCACTGGCCGTGAAGGGCGATGGTACGCATTTTGTGCCGCTTGATGCCTGTATCGAAACCATGCGTCAAACCGGCGTGGATATGAATGAGCGCTATAAAGAAACCAGTCTCGGCGGGCTTGCTGTGAATGTGGTTGAGTGCTGATTTCATCTTTATAAAATACAGAAAACTCCGCATGATGAATGTGGAGTTTTTTGTTTTTAAACAATATTTTACGTAAACTTTTTAATCTTTTGAGGGAGCTTTGTTCAGGCGCTCGGCAATACGTGCTTTGTTGAGTGCAATTGCTGCTTCATCCGGCTGCCAGTCGGCACACCAAAGCGCCGGAATATTTTCAATCAGATGCTCGGTGGTGCGGTAGGACGGCTGATATTCACGTCGCAGCATTTCATCAATCAGTGCCTGCTGACGCTTAACCAGAAAACCCAGACGCGGATAGAAAAACCGCACATGACCTTTGCCAAGTGTATAGCTGCGCGGATTGCGCGGATCATCCGGTTTCTCGCCGCGCTCGATAGCGGCACGGGCGAGCGTAAAGATGCGTGGCAGTTCGCGATATTCTGCCACCAGATGCGGGCCGGTTAATTCTTGTGGCGGTATGCAATTGATACGGGTCATCAGGATTGTGCCGTTTGGGTGTAGAGTTTTGCAGCGAGTGCCACCGCGCCGGTCAATGCATCGGCTTGCGGCGTGCGCAGACGTGGCTGATAGCGGACAGACAGACGCGGGCCATAGAGTGCGCCGAGACCACCGATCAGCGACAGAACCGGCTGGTCGTCATGCATTGAGGCATCGAGTGCTGCTTCAATGGTCTCGACCGATTGTTTGAGGATTTTATCAGCCAGCGGATCATTCTGTGCTGCATATTCAAATACCAGCGGAGCAAACTGACCAAAATCATTCGGACGGGCATCATGGGCAAAGCGCACAATGGCATGAGGCTCATTATCAAAATGTTTTAGCAGGGCTGAGCTGAGCGGGGTGCGTTTATAAATACCATCATGAACGAGCAGGGATTCTTCAATCAGTTTCTGGCCGAGGCGGGCGCCCCCGCCAAGATCGCTGACTTTAAAGCCCCAGCCGCCCTTCATCGTAACGCTGTTGTTGCGGCGAGAGATATAGACAGACCCGGTACCGAGAATAACCACCACGCCATCTGCATCGCCGATTGCTCCTTGCAAAGCGATAATGCCGTCAGACACAACGCTGCTGTTGGCAAAGGGTAGGGCTTGTTGCAATTGGGCGGCAACACCGGAGACATTGGCGCCAGCCAGACCAAGACAGGCGGTGATACGGCTATAGCTATGAACCGGCAAATTGGCAGCCAGTAGCGCGGCATCTGTTGCGGACAAAATATTGACAACAGAGGTGTCCATATCGGTCATGATGTTTGCAGGGCCGGCCTGACCTGTACCCAGAACTTTGCCGGAGGTATCTGCGATTGTTGCGCGGCAGCCGGTGCCGCCACCGTCTACGCCAAGAATATAATCCGCCACATTATGCTCCCGATTCTTTATACGTTTGTGATGCAGGTTTTATTGCAGGAAACGCAAATTGCCAATTCAAAGAATATCATCTTTTAAATCGTTTTAATTTGTCCTTACGGTCAATGAATTGCCAGCAAGATGTTTTTTCGAGTCGCAGTGTGCCGGTTAAATTGCAATCGGGGAATTGGTATTCAAGAATGGTCTTTTATGATGATCCATATGGTCGAAAAAAATAGAACCAATATTGCTGTTTGAATAAGACGACTACCAGCGAATGCAACTAATGGTGATAAAATCTTTGCTTTTACTGGACAGCAAACGATATTTACGCATTACTCTATCGGAGGACAGACGGGAGAAGAGGTCTTAAAGGGGAACTGAGACCGGTTGGTTTATTTTCAAATATAGAACCAGTCCGGTTGTGAGGGAACTTCAGAGAATTATTCTTACCGCAATAAGTGGTTCTGTTCACAGGCTGCCGGACATAATTTTCTGTCCTTATGCCTGAATATGAAATCCGAGGCAGATATTGCAACGGTGCAGGTCTAAGAATGACGATCCGGAAAACCGGAGCTTTAAGAACAGAAACAAACACGTTTCATGACGCGCCAAATTGAGCGCGCCGCGGGGAGAGAAAAATGAATTTTAAGAATTTCAGTTCCGCATTGCTGGCATCAAGCGTTCTTGGTGCCTCGGTACTGGGTGCTGTATCTGCCGCTTCGGCTGCAGATGTTGCGCTGACTATTGAAAGCTGGCGTAATGACGATCTGCCAATCTGGCAGGAAAAGCTCATTCCGGCTTTTGAAGCAGCCAATCCGGGCATTAAGATCACCTTCAACCCTTCAACGCCGACTGAATATGATGCGGCGCTGGGTGCGAAGCTTGATGCCGGCACTGCCGGTGACATCATCACCTGCCGTCCGTTCGATAAATCGCTGGCACTGTATGAAAAAGGCCAGCTGTCTTCGCTGAATGATCTCGAAGGCATGAAAAATTTCAGCGATGTGGCGAAATCCGCATGGCAGACCGATGATGGCAAAACTGCATTCTGCGTGCCGGTTGCCTCAGTTATTCACGGCTTCATCTATAACAAAGACGCCTTTGAAAAAGTTGGCGTGAGCGTTCCTAAGACCGAAGAAGAATTCTTCGCCGTTATGGAAAAAATCAAAGCTGATGGCAATTACATTCCGATGGCTATGGGCACCAAGGATCTCTGGGAAGCTGCAACGATGGGCTACCAGAATATCGGCCCGACCTATTGGAAGGGTGAAGAAGGCCGTAAAGCTCTGATCGCCGGTACACAGAAGCTGACCGATGCAGATTGGGTTGGCCCGTTCAAAACCCTTGCAAAATGGAAAGATTATCTCGGCGACGGTTTCGAAGCGCAGACCTATCCGGACAGCCAGAACCTGTTCACACTTGGTCGTGCAGCCGTTTATCCAACCGGCTCATGGGAAATCAGCGTTTTCAACCCGCAGGTTGATTTCAAAATGGGCGCTTTCCCGCCTCCGGTTCGTAAAGACGGCGACACTTGCTATATCTCCGATCACAACGATCTGGGTATCGGCATGAATGCCAAGACCAAAAATCCGGAAGCTGCTGCCAAGTTCCTGAATTGGGTGGCATCGGATGAGTTCGCAACCATTTATGCGAATGCTCTGCCGGGCTTCTTCAGCCTGTCTTCCAATGAAATCAAACTGGAAGACCCGCTGGCAGCGGAAATGGTTGGCTGGCGTAAGGATTGTAAGTCGACAATTCGTTCGACCTACCAGATCCTGTCACGCGGTACACCAAATCTGGAAAATGAAACCTGGATTGAATCCGCCAATGTTATCAATGGCACAGTGACACCTGAACAGGCTGGCGAAAAGCTGCAAAAAGGCCTCGACAGCTGGTACAAGCCTGCGAAGTAACATGAATTGAAGCCATTCGCCGCCTCCTGTGCCGCTGTCTGATGAAGACGTGACACGGGAGCAGGCGGGTGGCTTTTTTATCCAATTGTTTTTGATGCATATTCCGGTGCAATTATTGCTGCTTTGCCGGAAGTGCCCGTTTTGAAAGCGTTAGACCGGTATGGCGCGAAATTCGACAAGCAAACCGCCTTTCCGCTGGCATATTGCGGTATTTCTGGCACCAGCAGTGCTGGTCTATACGGCAATTATGATCCTGCCGCTTTTCGGAACGATGCAATTGTCGCTGTTCCGCGTGGAAAATCAGCAGAGTTTTTTTGTCGGACTGGATAATTTCCGCACTCTGCTCGGCGATGAGCGCTGGTCTACCAGTTTCTGGAATGCGCTGGGCAATAATATGTGGTTCTTTGTCATCCATATGGTGGTGCAGAACCCGATCGGTATTTTGCTTGCTGCACTGCTTAGCCATCCGAAATTGCGTTTTGCCGCTTTCTACCGCTCGGCGATTTTTATTCCGACCATTCTGTCTTTTGTGATTGTCGGTTTCGTCTGGAAGCTGATCTTGTCGCCGCTTTGGGGTGTTGCACCCAATATGCTTGATCTGGTGGGGCTGAAAAGCCTGTTTGCACCATGGCTCGGCCAAAAAGAATATGCTCTGACGACGCTTGGTCTGATCTCTGTCTGGCAGTTTATCGGTATTCCGATGATGCTGATTTATGCTGCATTACTGTCTATTCCTGATGAAATTATTGAGGCTGCCGAATGCGACGGGATTACCGGCGCATCGCAGTTCTGGAAGATCAAGCTGCCGCTGATCCTGCCTTCCATCGGGATTATCTCCATTCTGACCTTTGTCGGCAATTTCAACGCGTTCGATCTGATCTATTCGGCGCAGGGCGCGCTGGCAGGGCCGAATTACTCCACCGATATTCTCGGCACGTTCATGTTCCGCACCTTCTTTGGCTTCCAGCTGCAGGTTGGAGATAAGAATATGGGCGCAACGATTGCCTCACTGATGTTTTTCATCATTCTGATCGGCGTCTGTGTCTATTTGTTCGGCATTCAGCGGCGTCTGCGCCGCTACCAGTTCTGAGGATAATGATATGAGCCGCGCATCCCAATCTCCGGTCCGCAGTATCGCCGCCCATGCGATCCTTATTCTCTATACGCTGATCGCCCTGTTTCCGGTTGTGATCATCATCATCAATTCCTTCAAGACCAAGGCGGCAATCTTTCGTTCGCCTTTGTCCCTGCCAAATTCAGAAACATTCAGTCTGGTCGGCTATCAGACTGTGATGACACAGGGTAATTTCTTTCTCTATTTCCAGAACAGCATGATCGTTACCGTTGTAGCGATTGCGCTGGTGCTGATTTTCGGAGCCATGGCCGCTTTCGCGCTGTCGGAATATCGCTTTCGCGGCAATACGCTGATGGGGCTTTATCTGGCGCTGGGGATTATGATCCCGATCCGTCTTGGCACAGTTTCCATTCTCGAACTGATGGTGGCCAGCGGTCTGGTGAATACGCTGACCTCGCTAATCCTTGTCTATACCGCACAGGGATTGCCACTCGCCATTTTCATCCTGTCTGAATTTATGGGGCAGGTGTCGAAAGACCTCAAAGATGCCGGCCGTATGGATGGTCTGAGCGAATATCGTATTTTCTTCCGCCTTGTGCTACCGCTGATACGTCCGGCAATGGCAACGGTTGCGGTGTTTACGATGATCCCGATCTGGAATGATCTCTGGTTCCCGCTGATCCTTGCGCCGTCTGAGGAAACCAAAACCGTAACACTCGGCGCACAGATGTTTATCGGGCAATATGTAACCAACTGGAATGCGGTGCTGGCCGCGCTGTCGCTGGCAATTCTGCCGGTGCTGATCCTCTATTTCATATTCTCCCGTCAGTTAATTCGCGGCATTACCGCAGGAGCAGTCAAATGAGTAATAATGGGGCAAAAAAGCTGCGTGTGATGGTCGCTGGTCTGGGGAATATGGGGCTGAGCCATGCGCTGGCCTATCATAAAAATCCGGGCTTTGAGATTGTCGGTCTGGTCAATCGCTCAATCGTTAACCTGCCGGAGGAACTGCGCTCTTATCCGCTGATGACATCTTATGAAGAGGCATTGCAGCAGCTTAAGCCTGATCTGGTCTGTGTGGCGACCTATTCGGACAGCCATGCTGACTATGCGATTATGGCAATGGAAGCTGGCAGCGACGTTTTCGTTGAGAAGCCATTGGCGACAACGGTGGCTGATGCCGAACGTGTGGTGGCAAAAGCCAAAGAGACAGGCCGACAGCTGGTGATCGGCTATATTCTGCGCCATCATCCATCCTGGGTGCGTTTGATTGAAGAAGCGCGCAATCTCGGCGGGCCTTATGTTTTCCGTATGAATTTGAACCAGCAGTCCAGCGGCGCTCATTGGCAAACGCATAAGCAGTTGATGAAAACCACGTCACCGATTGTCGATTGCGGTGTGCATTATCTGGATGTGATGTGCCAGATCACCGATGCAAAAGCCGTGGAAGTGCGTGGCATGGGCGTGCGGCTCTCCGATGAAGTTGCGGAAGGCATGTATAATTACGGGCATCTGCAAGTGCTGTTCGCGGATGGTTCGGTTGGCTGGTATGAAGCAGGCTGGGGGCCGATGATGTCGGAAACTGCTTTCTTCGTGAAAGATGTGATCTCGCCGAAGGGCTGCGTTTCCATCGTTATGGAAGAGGGCGCAAGCTCTGCTGACATTAACACCCATACCAAAACATCTGTGATCCGTGTGCATCAGGCTGAAACCGATGCAGAGGGCAAATTCAAAAGACAAGATGAGTTGCTCTCCATGCAGGGTGAACCGGATCATCAGGATTTGTGTGATCGCGAGCAGGCTTTCATGCTGAAGGCGATTACAGAGAATATTGATCTGACCCGCCACATGGATGATGCGATACAGTCTCTGCGTATCTGCCTTGCAGCGGATGAGAGCGTGCGCAGTGGTCTGGCTGTGAAACTATAATATTGCCTGCCTCAATAAATGCATGGCTTTGAAATTACTCTGACGGGAAGACGATTTTGGGAACTCTGAAACTCAATAATATCCGTAAATCATATGGTCAGGTCGATATTATCAAGGGTATCGATCTGGATGTACGAGACGGTGAACTGGTCGTTTTCGTCGGGCCGTCCGGTTGCGGAAAATCTACATTGCTGCGCATCATTGCAGGGCTGGAAGATGCCAATTCCGGTGAGGTGCGTATTGATGATGAGATTGTCAATCAGACGCCGCCTGCCAAGCGCGGCATTGCCATGGTGTTTCAGAGCTATGCGCTCTATCCGCATTTGACTGTTGAGGCCAATATGGGGCTTGGCCTCAAACAGGCCGGTAAACCAACCGCTGAAATTAATGAGCGGGTGAAGCAGGCTTCCGGTATGTTGTCGCTGGAAAGCTATTTGCAGCGCCGTCCTGCGGAGCTTTCGGGTGGTCAGCGTCAGCGCGTGGCTATCGGTCGTGCGCTGGTGCGCGAGCCGAAGCTGTTTCTGTTTGATGAGCCTTTGTCCAACCTTGATGCGGCGTTACGTGTGAATACACGTCTTGAGATCGCCAAACTGCATCGCCAGCTTTCCGCTACCATGATTTATGTAACCCACGATCAGGTGGAAGCGATGACGCTGGCTGACCGGATTGTTGTGCTGAATGCTGGCAAAATCGAGCAGGTCGGCGCACCGATGGATTTGTATAATGCGCCGGATAATGAGTTTGTTGCAGGTTTTATAGGCTCTCCGAAAATGAATTTTTTCGATGCTTCCGCACTGAATGATGGTCAGGCTAAGCGCATCGGTATCCGGCCTGAACATATTACGCTCGATACAAATTCAGGCCAGTGGAAAGGCTCTGTCATTCATGTTGAACAGCTTGGCGCTGATACCAATGTGTATCTCGATACAGAGGCTGCAGGCTTGCTGACCGTGCGTATCTTCGGCCAGTATCGCATTGAAGCCGGCGCTCAGATTTATGCCACACCAGACAGCGGAAAAATTCATCGCTTTGACGGTGAGGGACGGGCGATCCGCTAAGGATTGCGATTCTTAAAACGAAGAGCGGAAGTCGCATAATATTGGCGTAGGTTAATCCGTATCAAATGGGATTGCGGGCAATTATAAGTATCCTCATGGGGTTTGAAGGATGTTTTATATTGTGATCAGCATAAAAACGCGATTTTAAAGATATGAATTTGACCTTATGCCAAAAATTAACCAACATGCCGCCGTATTTGCCGTTATCCTGCGGCACATCTTGAATCAGGAAATTTGAACCATGTTGAAAAAGATTGCCATTGCTGCAACCGTCACTACATTTCTGGCCGGTTGTACAACAGACCCTTACACAGGCGAGCAGAAAATCTCCAATACTGCCGGCGGCGCAGGTATTGGTGCTGCGGTTGGTGCGCTTGGCGGTATGATGGTTGGCGGTTCAAAAAATGCACAGCGTAATGCCGTGCTGATTGGTGCCGGTCTTGGCGCGCTGGGCGGCGGTGCAATCGGTAACTATATGGATCGTCAGGAAAGTGAACTGCGCTCGCAGCTGCAGGGCACCGGCGTATCGGTTACCCGTAATGGCGACCGTATTATCCTGAATATGCCTTCCAGCATTACATTCAACACCGATCAGGATGTTGTAATGCCGCAATTCTACTCGACTCTGACCTCAGTGGCGATCGTTCTGCGTAAGTTCGACAAGACTCTGGTTGATATTAAAGGTCACACAGATTCGACCGGTTCAGCTTCGCATAACCAGCAGCTGTCGCAGCGTCGTGCCGCTTCTGTCGGTAACTACCTGAGCGGTCAGGGCATTGATGGTCGTCGTTTTGCGATCATGGGCTTTGGTGCTACCCAGCCGGTTGCATCCAATGCAACGCCGGATGGCCGCGCACAGAACCGTCGCGTGGAAATCGAAATCTCCCCGCTTAAAGGCGTATAAGCGCTTTAAAAACGCTTTGTATAATGACCGCTTCGGCTTTGCCGGAGCGGTTTTTTATTACGTGGCGATGATCCGTATGGCAGGTGCTGTTCGTGACTCTGGTCGAATCGACTTTTCATAAAATTCGTTCCCGTCTTGTTTTAATTTGAAATATCTTTTTTAGTGCTGCATTATTTATAATTTAGAACAACAGAAGAACAAAATATAATTTCATAGCGATATCAATCCATTAACCTACTTGCGAAGTGAGAACAAATAGGATACATATTATTCATAAAGTTTCAATCTGCGGACTTCAAGTGACGCAAAGGGATAGTTAAAATGTCTCAGAATTCATTACGACTTGTTGAGGATAAATCAGTGGACAAATCAAAGGCTCTGGACGCGGCACTGTCACAGATTGAGCGCTCATTCGGTAAGGGCTCAATCATGCGCCTTGGCCAGAATGACAAGGTAGTGGAAATTGAAACTGTTTCGACCGGTTCACTGTCTCTGGATATTGCGCTTGGTGTCGGCGGTTTGCCAAAAGGACGTATTGTTGAAATCTACGGGCCTGAAAGCTCGGGTAAAACAACAATGGCGCTGCATACAATTGCAGAAGCACAGAAAAAAGGCGGTATTTGCGCATTCGTTGATGCGGAACATGCGCTTGATCCTGTCTATGCCCGCAAGCTCGGCGTTGATCTGGAAAATCTGCTGATCTCGCAGCCGGATACCGGTGAGCAGGCGCTGGAAATTACTGATACACTGGTGCGTTCCGGTGCGATTGATGTTCTGGTTGTTGACTCCGTTGCAGCTTTGACACCACGTGCGGAAATTGAAGGCGAGATGGGCGACTCTCTCCCGGGTCTTCAGGCACGTCTGATGAGTCAGGCACTGCGTAAGCTGACGGCTTCGATTTCCAAATCGAATACGATGGTTATTTTCATCAACCAAATTCGTATGAAAATCGGTGTGATGTTTGGTTCGCCTGAAACCACGACCGGCGGTAATGCGCTGAAATTCTATGCTTCTGTGCGTTTGGATATCCGTCGTATCGGTGCGATCAAGGAGCGTGATGAAGTCGTGGGCAATCAGACCCGCATCAAGGTTGTTAAAAACAAACTTGCTCCTCCGTTCAAGCAGGTTGAGTTCGACATTATGTATGGTCAGGGCGTATCCAAGACCGGTGAACTGGTTGATCTTGGCGTTAAGGCAGGTATTGTTGAGAAATCGGGTTCATGGTTCTCGTATAACTCACAGCGCCTCGGTCAGGGTCGCGATAATGCGAAAAACTTCCTGAAAGAAAATCCGGAAGTTGCAAATGAGATTGAACTGACCTTGCGCCAGAATGCCGGTCTGATCGCTGAGCAGATGCTCGATAATGGCGGCGACGAAGATGATGCGCAGGATGCTGCTGAAGCGTAAGCTGACGGATAGAGCGCCGTGCGCCCTTTTGGGTGCTACACAAGGTCGCTCTAGCACTTTATATTTACAGCATAATTTTACCTTGAACTGATTCAAGTTTAAGGAATTATGCTGTAGCATATTGATTAAATTTCATGCCCCGCATTGCATACCGTGATGCGGGGCATTTTGTTGCTACGGCACTTCAATTTGTGCTGATATCTGGACAGTCCATCATCATCTGTTTAAAAGCAGGGCAGTTGCAATGGTGACTGCTATTCTCTGTCTGTGAGGTTGCGCTTTGGTGAGACCTGACGGGTGGTTGTGCAGATTGAAGCCACTGCTTATTTAAGATGTTAAAGGTCGTATGATTACGACTTAAAATCGGGCAGAACCCAAAGGTGAACAATGAGCGGCGTTAACGAGATCAGGTCAACATTCCTCGATTATTTTCGTAAGAATGGCCATGAGGCGGTGGCGTCGAGTCCGCTTGTTCCACGTAATGACCCGACTTTGATGTTCACCAATGCCGGTATGGTGCAGTTCAAAAACGTTTTTACGGGTCTTGAAACACGACCTTACAGCCGTGCTGCGTCTGCCCAGAAATGCGTTCGCGCTGGCGGTAAGCATAACGATCTGGATAATGTCGGCTATACAGCACGTCATCATACTTTCTTTGAAATGCTGGGGAATTTCTCTTTCGGTGATTATTTCAAGGAAGAGGCGATTACATTTGCATGGAATTTGCTGACCAAGGAATTTGGTCTGAACAAAGACAAGTTGCTTGTCACTGTTTATCACACTGACGAAGATGCTGCGAATTACTGGAAAAAGATTGCAGGTCTCTCGGATGATCGGATCATTCGCATTGCGACCAATGATAATTTCTGGTCGATGGGTGATACCGGTCCTTGCGGTCCTTGCTCTGAAATTTTCTTTGACCACGGCGATCATATCTGGGGAGGCCCTCCGGGATCAGCCGATGAGGACGGTGATCGTTTTATCGAGATCTGGAATCTCGTTTTCATGCAGTTTGAACAGATCAGCAAAGAAGAGCGCATTGATCTGCCGCGTCCGTCGATTGATACGGGCATGGGGCTGGAGCGTATCGCTGCTGTCTTGCAAGGCGTGCATGATAATTATGACATTGATCTGTTTAAAGCACTGATCCGCGCTTCGGAAGAAGCAACCGGCGTTAAAGCCGAGGGCGGTCAGCGTGCCAGCCATCGCGTGATTGCCGATCATCTGCGTTCTGCCAGCTTCCTGATTGCTGATGGCGTTTTGCCGTCGAATGAAGGTCGTGGTTACGTACTACGCCGCATTATGCGTCGTGCCATGCGTCATGCACAGTTGCTTGGTTCCCGCGATCCGTTGATGTATCGTCTGCTGCCAACATTGATCCGTGAAATGGGGCAGGCTTATCCTGAACTGGTGCGTGCTGAGGCATTGATTTCAGAAACTCTGAAGCTCGAAGAAACCCGCTTCCGCAAAACACTGGAACGCGGCCTTGGTCTGCTGAGCGATGCAACAGAAAATATGAGCGAAGGTCAGAGCCTTGATGGCGAGACTGCGTTCAAACTTTATGACACCTATGGTTTCCCGCTCGACCTGACACAGGATGCTTTGCGTCAGCGCGGCATCACTGTTGATACAGATGGTTTCAGTGCGGCTATGGAGCGTCAGAAAGCTGAAGCGCGCGCTAACTGGTCAGGCTCTGGCGATGCTGCGACTGAGCGCGTTTGGTTCACTGTTCGTGATAAGGTCGGCGCTACGGAGTTCCTCGGTTATGATACTGAGAAGGCTGAGGGCGTTGTTACTGCTCTGGTGCGTGATGGTCAGATCATTGATAAAGCTGAACAGGGTGAAACTGTCAGCATTATCGTGAACCAGACCCCATTCTATGCAGAATCCGGTGGTCAGCAAGGCGATGCCGGTTTCATTTATGGCGATGGCTTCGTAATTGAAGTGACCGACACGGTGAAGAAGGCTGATGGTGTGTTTGTCCATCAGGCTATGATCCGTGAAGGCAAGCTCGCAACTGGTGATGCAGTTGAGCTGGTGGTTGCACATGATCGCCGCACACGTATGCGTTCCAACCATTCGGCAACCCATCTTCTGCATGAAGCGCTGCGCGAAACGCTCGGTGATCATGTGGCACAAAAGGGCTCGCTTGTTGCGCCGGAACGTCTGCGTTTCGACTTCTCGCATCCAAAGCCGATCAGCGAAGAAGAATTGCGCAAGGTTGAAAATATTGCCAATGAGATCATTTTGCAGAATTCTCCGGTTGTTACCCGCCTGATGGCAGTTGACGATGCGATTGAAGCCGGTGCTATGGCGCTGTTCGGCGAAAAATATGGTGATGAAGTACGCGTAGTTTCCATGGGAACGGCGACACAGGGCGATAAAGCCGGAAAAACGTATTCTCTTGAGCTTTGCGGCGGTACGCATGTTCGCCAAACCGGTGATATTGGTCTGGTGCGCATTGTCTCGGAAGGTGCAGTTGCTGCCGGTGTTCGCCGTATGGAAGCACTGACGGGTGAGGCAGCTCGTCTTTATCTCGAAGAGCAGGATGAGCGCGTTAAAGCGATTGCATCTGCACTGAAGACAACGCCGTCTGAGGCTCTGGAGCGTGTGAACACGCTGATTGATGAGCGTCGCAAGCTTGAAAAAGAACTGACCGAAGCCCGTAAAAAACTGGCTCTGAGCGGCGGTTCATCCAAGGGTGATAGTGAAGCGAAGACCATTAATGGTGTTCAGTTCATGGGACGCAGCGTGACCGGTGTTGCACCGAAAGATCTGAAGCCGCTGGCTGATGAAGGTAAAAAAGCACTGGGTTCTGGCATCGTGGCCTTTATCGGTGTGAGTGAAGACGGCAAGGCCAGCGCGGTGGTTGCTGTTACCGATGATCTGACTTCACGTTTCAGCGCCGTTGATCTGGTACGTGTTGCGTCAAGCGCACTTGGCGGTCAGGGCGGTGGCGGTCGTGCTGATATGGCACAGGCTGGTGGCCCCGATGGTTCTAAGGCTGATGAAGCTTTGGAAGCTCTTGCAAAAGCAATTGCAGGCTAAGCCTTGAACGAGCTTTGATAGTTTAAGCCGCCGGAGAGATCCGGCGGCTTTTTATTTATAAAAGAGTTTAAAACGCCTGAGGCGGCATGTGTCGCAAAGAATACAGCTTGAAATAAAGGGTGGAGATGATGAGCAAGACAATTCTGATTACTGGTGCCAGCCGTGGTATTGGTCGGGCAGCTGCAAATTTATGCGGTGAACGCGGCTGGTCTGTTGGTGTCAATTATGTTGGCGATCGTGAGGCTGCTGAACAAACCGCCAAGGATGTTCGCAAAGCAGGTGGTAAGGCGATTATCGTGCAGGGCGACGCTGCAGTTGAAACTGATGTCATTGCCATGTTCAATGAGACAGAGAAGCAACTTGGGCAACTGGACGGCATTGTCGTCAATGCAGGTATTGTTGCGCCATCGCTACAACTTGCTGATATGAGCGCAGAGCGGTTGCAGCGTATGTTTGATGTTAATGTGCTGGGCGCTTATCTCTGTGCGCGGGAGGGCGCGCGCCGCCTCCCGATTGATCGTGGCGGCAAGGGTGGTTCTATTGTACTGGTATCGTCCGTGGCGTCACGGATCGGCTCGCCGTTTGAATATATTGATTATGCAGGATCAAAGGCTGCTGTTGACACGCTGGCACTTGGACTATCCAAGGAGCTTGGTGCGCAAAAGGTTCGTGTTAATGCTGTGCGTCCGGGACTGGTGAATACAGATATTCATGCCAGTGGTGGGCAGCCGGGGCGGGCTCAAAGACTGGGTGTAAATACGCCTTTTGGAAGGCCGGGTGAGGCAACTGAGATTGCAGAAGCAATTGTATGGCTGCTCAGCGATGCTTCGTCTTATACGTCCGGTGCGCTGCTTGATGTTTCCGGCGGACGTTAGACTGGTTGGAGTGCGCACAATATTTTCTGATACAGGCTGTTGTCAGCCATAACTAAAAAAGGGTGCAGCGAATATTCGCGCACCCTTTTTTACCTGTGCTTATTTGCTTTGAATGAAATCCGGCAGATTGAGCAGTAGTTTCTTTAATTCCGGTTCATCCACGCGTATAGCCGCTTCCGCGGGGCTAACCCATTCGCTGATACGCTGGCCGCGTTCCGGCCAATTTTTCGCCATGCGGTCAAACTCAACGGCATAGACATTGACCGTAAAACTGGGAATGGCCTCCACAGGCAGATCATATTTCATATAATCGAATTGGCCGATCGGATCAGGATTAACTGTGCCGCGAATACCAGATTCTTCAAAAGCCTCCCGCAGAGCCATGTCATGCAGGGTTTTTCCGGCTTTTGGCCAGCCTTTCGGGGTAATCCAGCGACCTGTGCCGCGACTGGTAATGAGTAGTATCTCAGGTGAGGGGCCCGGTTTTCGATAAACGAGTGCCGCAACCTGCAGAAGACGTCCTGCAGCTGTTAAAATTCGTTTATCTGTGGCGACGATACCGCTTCCCTGTATATTCACTGAATCTACTTACCTTATTATGTATTTTGTTGGCCGCCTTTGAATAGCAGCAGTTATTTTATATAATTTTTTTAAGCTACGCTTTAATATGCAGCCTATAGACCTCATCAATATGGTTTTAGATTGACTGAGGTGTGTTTGATTTATGCTTTGCAGCATTTTTTTGTTTTTATTCTATTGTTTATTTCTTAATCACATAGGTCCGCCCATTCCGGTGCATATGAGAATTAAGAACATTACTGAAGCCAAATCAGGCAGCTTCATAGTCTGATGCGGATAGGAGCGCACTGCACCTGCCGGTTTTGTCAGTTGCATCCATCCGGTATGTGTTGCTGCCAAAGGATTTTAAACCAATGGCAGCAGAATTCTTTACAGCATAAAGTGTTAGAGCGACCTTTGTGCGCCCAGCAGGGCGCACGGCGCTCTAGCCGCGATGGCTTTTGTTGATCGGCTCCTGATAGGTGAAGCCCATATCCCAAGGGAAATAAATCCATGTATCCTGCGAAACTTCTGTAACAAAAGTATCAACCAGCGGACGACCCTGCGGTTTTGCATAGACGGTCGCGAAATGTGCTTTTGGCATCATATTGCGAACGATCTGTGCGGTTTTGCCTGTGTCGGTAAGATCGTCGATCACAAGAACGCCTTCGCCGCCATTGACCAGCAGTTTTTCACCGATGTCTTTAATAACGCGCAATTCGCCCTGTTCGCTGTAGTCGTGATAAGAAGCGATGCAGACGGTTTCAATCATGCGGATGCCAAGTTCACGGCAGATAATCGCAGCCGGCACCAGTCCGCCACGGGTAATGGCAACGATTGCGTGCCATTCTTTGCCTTGACCGGCAATGCGCCATGCGAGTGCGCGGGCATCGCGATGAAATTGGTCCCAGGAAACCGGGAAAGCTTTATCAGGCAAGGACATCGAAATGCTCCGTTTAGACTATTCTGACAGTTCCGCATGTTTCAGGTGAAAGCAGCGGCCATTCTGTGCTGTTGTTTCGTTTTGGTGTTTTTCAAACCATCGAGCGATCTGAAAACGGGTAATGTATCCGCGGATAACCGCTAACTTCAAATCTGTCCCAGGACAAGATTTGTGTAGGCAGGCTAACGAGGACAGATACAGCATAATTCCTTAAACTTGAATCAGTTTAAGGTGAAATTATGCTGTAAATATAAAGTTCTAGAGCGACCTTTATGCGCCCAAGAGGGCGCATGGCGCTCTAGCCTTAAATCGGGCAACACATTAGAAATTGCCCGTTTCAGGTGATTTACCGTGATAAACGAAAAAATACTTTTTTGGCAATATTAACTTTGTCACATCGGCAGATAAATCTGCTGATGTGAGTATTTTCATTTAGCTTCGTTTGTTTTCGTTTTGTGTGCAGGATATAGGCTCAGGCCATACCACATGCAAGTTATCAACGCGAAAACAGTGTCAGACAAGGCATATTGGCGAGAAATGAGCGGGTTACACCGCCAAATATCAATTCTTTCAAGCGCGACTGGCTATAGGCGCCCATAATCAGCACATCAATATTATTGGCCTCAACATATTGGCGCAAACGATCCTGAACGGTCAGCCCTTCAGACGGAATAAGATCAATACTGGCGGCAATGTCATGGCGCTGATAGGCCTGCTGTAAGCGCAGTGCGATTTCCGGCGCTTCACGAGGTGCATTCGGATCGCGCGTTGGGGCAGGGATAACCGTTGTCGCGGCTTCCTCACTCTCCGGTTTGGGTGCGTTTATCCAGACAATACGCACAGTTGCGCAATTGCGTGCCAGAGGCAGGGCATCGAAGGCCGCACTGGATGCTTCATACTTACCGTTAAAGGCGATAACGAGCTGGCGAATACTGCGTGGCGGGTGGAAATTATAGGGCACAATCAGTGCTGGTGTTTTGGTGTTGTAAACGAGTTGATCCAGCGGTGTAATCTGCGTTTCCGGATCATCAGGATCAGCCTGACCGGCGAGGATCAGATCTGCTGCCATACCAAATTCATTGACCGTCTGGCTGGCATTGTCATATTCAGAACGGACAATCAGAAACTCTGAGGTTGTGGAGTAATTGGAGATTTGTTGCTGAAACAAGAGCGCAACATCCTCAGCATTTTTCTGATGATGTTTGAGATGCCCCTCATAAAAACTGGCATCTATAAAGCCGCTGGCATCAGAATAAATAACCGGGGTGGGAATAACATAAAGACCGGTGACATGCATTGGTTCTCCGTCCTTGGCGAGAAGCGCAAGGGCTTTGAACATTCGCTGCAATTCTTGTGTGCTGCGGATATAGGCGATGACGGTACGATAGGACATGGATAACACTCCGTATTCGTTACGCGTGATAGCTGCGCAATTTCAGTTCAGTTTTTTATCTCTGTCGATCCCCTGTAGGCGATCCTGCAAAAGACAGGGGATCAGTCATAAATCAAGCATTTCACTTTCAAGTTGAATACTTGAATGGCATGATAATGCGACCACTCAAGAATTCCGTTTTCTAAAAGTCTGTATTGAAGCGATTATAGCGTATTTTATGCTGGCTATAAACGCAAATAGCTGCATTTATTGCTGAATATCTGCCAGCATTTTCTCAATAGCAGCGGCTGCAGCGCCCAGTTTTTTCTCATCCCTTGCTCGCACGACCAACTCGGTTGAGAATTTGCCTTCTTCAAATTTAGGGTACGAGCCGATCACTGTATCTGGATGGGCATCCTGCACCTCGCGCAGAGGGATGCCGATAACACCTTCACCAAACGGGCAAAAAATAGTACGCGAGTGATAGCGACTGCCGGTGCGCAAAGTCGGCAGGATATTTTCGACCATAGCCTGAAAAACAGAAGGCACACCGGCCATGACATAGACATTGCCGATGATGAAGCCAGGTGCCACCGAGACGGGATTGTCGATGTGCTGCGCGCCTTGAGGCATACGCGCCATACGCTGGCGTGATGGCGTAAATTCTGTGTCTCTTGATTTATAATGGGCGGCCAGCAATGCCATTGCTTTATCATCATAGATGCATGGCAGATCGAAAGCTGCTGATACGGCATCAGCTGTAATGTCATCATGGGTAGGGCCGATGCCGCCGGACGTAAACAGATAGTCATAGCTTTCACTCAGCTCTTTAACGGCTTTAACAATTGCCGGCTGCTCGTCAGCAACAATGCGAACTTCAGTCAGATCAATGCCTGCTTCATAAAGCCGGTCTGCCATATGGCCGATATTCTTGTCTTTGGTGCGGCCGGAGAGCAATTCATCACCGATTGCCAGCATTGCGGCGCGTATAATTACGGGCTGTGTATTTGTCATGGGAGACTCCATTTATAGAGTGACCATGAACGGACAGGGCCGGTATCGTCAAGTGATGCTGTGTTCAACCATTATTGTGAGGACGGGAGATTGTCCTGAATCCTGAACAGTGCGTCCTGCATCCTGTGACTGGTCTATTTAAATTTCTGTATTAAATATTGAGTATAGATTGAATTGCATTTGTACGGCTTGGTGCCGTGAAACGAATGCCCGACACACAAAACGGAGATTGATTGAATATGGCTAAGGTTCTTGTACTTTATTATTCCGCTTATGGTCACATGGAACAGATGGCTAAAGCTGCTGCCGAAGGTGCGCGCGAAGCCGGTGCTCAGGTCGACATCAAGCGCGTTGCGGAACTGGTGCCTGCCGAAGTTGCCAAGGCTTCCGGCTTTAAACTGGATCAGGAAGCAGAAATTGCTACTCCTGCTGATCTGGAAAACTACGATGCAATCATCGTTGGTGTTTCTTCGCGTTTCGGCATCATGTCGTCGCAGCTGAAAAACTTCTTCGACCAGACCGGCGGTCTGTGGGCTAAAGGCGCTTTGCTGAACAAAGTTGGTTCAGTCATGGCTTCTTCCGCAACCCAGCATGGTGGTCAGGAATTGGCTTTGATCTCCACCCAGTGGCAGCTTCAGCACCACGGTATGATTATCGTGCCGCTATCCTATGCTTTCCAGGGTCAGCTCGGTAATGATGTTGTTCGCGGTGGTGCGCCTTACGGTATGACAACCACTGCTGATGGCGACGGCTCCCGTCAGCCGTCCGAGGTTGAACTCGAAGGTGCCCGTTTTCAGGGCAAGCGCGTTGCAGAGATCGCGACTAAAATTCACGGCTAAACTTCTGCAAAAAGTGCTGTGTGTACTAATTTGTGATCTAAGAAAAGCGGCTTCGGCCGCTTTTTTTGTGCGCCGCGGCAGAGGGCAATTTAGATGCCGAGAGCCAGCAATAGGGTAGCAGAGTGCCTCTTGAGGGGAATGCACAGGGATGAGCGACAGATTCGCCGCAGGCCGATTTTCTGGCTGTTGCGGTGCAAAAATATAAAGCCTGTGGTTGCGTCAGGACGAAAATGCCGGATTTCAGGGCTTATTTCTGTGTTTAACCCTGTTTTTTAAGGCTTCAAAGTGAAAACTTAGCTTGGTTCGTCTGTTTCTTTGAATAAACTTCGCCAATCCGGCTGAGTCGTAACCAGCGGAAAAAAACGAAAGGAATTACCTCATGAACAAAAATGAACTGGTTGCTGCCGTTGCAGAAAAGTCAGGTCTCACCAAGACTGATGCCGCTTCTGCCGTTGACGCTGTGCTTGAATCTGTCACCGGTACATTGAAAGAAGGCGGCGAAGTTCGTCTGCCAGGTTTTGGTATTTTCTCAGTATCACATCGTGCAGCTTCTACTGGCCGTAACCCATCGACCGGTAAAGAAGTTGAAATTGCTGCCCGTAACGTGCCAAAATTCTCGGCTGGTAAAGGCCTGAAAGACGCTGTTAACAGCTAGGACATAATTCCTTAAACTTGGAGAAGTTTAAGGTAAAACTATGCCCTAACTTTAAAGTGTTAGAGCGAGTTTTGTGTGCCAAGTCTGGCACACGGCGCTCTAGTCAGCTTTTTATCGGAGCAGGGGTGTTGATCATTCCTGCTGATCCGGTCTCTGCGTCAGAGAGCAACCATGCTGATAAAGGCGGTGGATTTGCTGAAGGCGTATGAAATAACAAAGCCGCAAAGACAATTTGTCTCTGCGGCTTTTATTTTAAAGATACGGCACAGCGCGGTTGCGTGTCGTGAATTATTTATTGGATCTGTTCGGGCCGTTGCCGGTGCCGACATCGACAGTAATATCACCGCTGATTTTTACACGCGTATTGCCAATGTTAAAGCTGCCGTCCGGATTGGTCGAGGGGGCAGTGTTTTCCGGCTCAGCCTGTAGCGGCGTGACAATCGGCTTGGCAGGTTTGACGCCCGGCAAGGAATGTTCCGGCGCTGATTGCTCTGTTTGTGGCGTGTTTGTGAAATCTGTTTGTCCTGCAAAAACCGGCGCGGCAAAGCTCACAGCAATGCCGGAAAGAATGACTGAAAAAACTGCTTTGCGGATCATAATTATAATGTCTTTCACTCTATAACAGGCCGGGATGGTTATGATGCATATCTTGTTCGAAACTCGTTTTACAGTGTTCGGACATGTTCTGATGCAATGCCGGTGTTCATCCTTAGCGGTGAATCATGACATAATGTGGTTCGTTTGAAACGAACGTCAGGCCCAATACCTGAAGCGCGCTTGAGATATTGCTATAAAAATTCATAACAATTTCGTGAGTAATAGCATCCGGTTAACGGCCGATAATATAAGGTGTAAAAACCGGTTTTTTAGTCTAAACTCCTGACAAAACCGTGAAGCATGGTAGTTTTTATGGTGAGCGGAGAAGAATTTGTTGTTTCTTGACATAATCTTGATCCGAAAACGAATAAAAACACGCTATTCTGACTGCCAATTCACGCGTTGAGTATGTGTAGAGCCTGAAACACGTGTGATAAAACAGGCTGATATAAAACGGTAATCCCATTACCGCACAATGCTGATGACCATAGCGTGACCAAGCATGAGTTGACAATTTTCAGCTTAACGTACAGTTATCGCACCCTATTTAGTGTTAACGTATGTCCAGCCATGCCGATTGGACATTCTTCGTTCCGTATCCATTCTGCGGCAGGAGTGCCACATAAGATGATTAAGCGTTTCATCATCGCGATTATATTGCTCGTTGTGATCTGTGGAGGGTTGATTGGTTTCAACATGTTCCGCGCACAGGCGATCAAGGATTTCTTCGCTAATATGAAACAGCCTTCCCAAGCTGTTTCGACCATGGACGTTAAGCCGGGCCAGTGGCTGCCTGGTATTGAAGCGATTGGTTCTGCCCGTGCCGAAGACGGTGTTAATCTGACATTCCAGGTTGACGGTATCGTCAAGGAAATCTTGTTCAAACCAAACCAGCAGGTCAAAAAAGGCGATTTGCTGGTGCAGCTGGATGATGAAATTCAGAAAGCTGATCTGGCTGCGACCAAAGCTGAAGCTGAACTCAGCGAACAGAATTATAAGCGTGCGCAAACTCTGCGTACACAAGGCGTCGGTGCTGTATCTAATGTAGATACAACAGCTGCTGCTCTGTCTTCTGCCAAGGCAAATGTTGCCAAAGCACAGGCAACACTTGATCTGAAGCGTTTGATTGCACCTTTCTCCGGTGTGATTGGTATTTCCCGCGTTGATATTGGTCAGTTTATGGCTCCGGGCACCGTTGTAGCGACATTGCAGAATGTTGACACAATGCGCGTGGATTTCAGTGTTCCTGAACAGGAACTGAAAAACCTGTCCATGGGTCAGGAAGTCAAGATCGGTGCCTCAGCTGCTGATTATGCTTTCTCTGGTAAAATTATCGGTATTGATCCGAAGATCGACCCGGCAAGCCGTCTGGTAACAGTGCAGGCACAGGTTGATAATTCTGAAAAATCACTGGTACCGGGACAGTTTGTACAGGTTCGTGTGGTGCTGCCGCAGGAAAACAATGTTGTTGTTCTGCCGCTGACCACTGTTGTGACCAGTCTCTATGGTGACTTTGTTTTCACTGTTGTGAAAAAAGACGCCGAGAAAACTGACGCTGCTAAAGCTGCAGATGCACCAAAAGCAGACACAGCTGAAAAAGCTGACAATCTGATCCTGCATCAGGTGTTTGTGAAGCTTGGCCGTCGTACCGGTAACAATGTTGAAATTCTGAGCGGTGTTAAGGAAGGCGACATTGTTGTGACTTCCGGCCAGAACCGACTGAGCAACGGGATGAGCGCGCATATTGACAATACGGTCAATCCTGCTGATGCCCAGAATAAAAAATAAGGTCGAGAGATGAGCTTTTCTGATAGTTTTATACGCAGGCCGGTTCTTTCGATTGTTGTTGCGCTGATGATTATCCTGCTTGGTTTACAGGGCATTTTCAATCTGTCAGTGCGGCAGTATCCGGAAGTGGACGAAACGGTAATTACCGTTACGACCTCCTATGCCGGTGCGAGCGCGGAGCTCATTCAGGGCTTCATCACGGCGCCTATTGCGAAAGCAGTGGCGACGACAGAAGATGTTGACTATGTGACTTCAAAAAGTAGTCAGTCGGTCAGTATCGTGACAGTACAGATGAAGCTCGGGGCAAATCCTGATGCGGCTCTGACAGAGGTTATCTCCAAGGTTAATCAGGTGCGCGGCGATCTGCCGAGTGAAGCTGAGGATCCGGTGATTTCCAAGGGTACCGGTCAGTCTTTTGCGACCATGTATCTGGCTGTACAGAATCCGAATATGTCCAATGAGCAGATCACTGAATATATTGACCGCGTGATCCGTCCGCGCATGTCCACCATTGAAGGTGTGGCTGATGCGCAGATCCTCGGTGGTCAGGAATATTCGATGCGCGTCTGGGTGGATCCTATCCGCATGGCCGCACGTAATGTGACTGCGTCTGAAGTTTTGGCTGCGATTAAAGCATCCAACTTCCTGTCAGCACCTGGTAAGACAAAGAACGAATATTTCGCAACCTCGATTACGCTGCGTTCCACGCTGCAGACACCTGAGGCTTTTGCGGAAATGCCGATCCGTGCAGATGGTTCTGACATCATCCGCATGCGCGATGTTGCCAGTGTTGAACTGGCTGCTAAAAGCACAGATACGGTTGTGACCTTTAACGGTTCCAGCGGTACCTTTATCGGTGTATTCCCGACTCCTTCGGCTAACCCGATTGACATGGCAACTGCCGTGAACAAGGAACTGCCGAGCATTCAGGAAAGCCTGCCGCAGGGCATGAACATCATTCTCGTTTATGATGCGACTGAGCAGATTTCTTCTTCGATTGTTGAGGTTTTCAAAACAATTGCTGAAGCGATGCTCATTGTTGTCGTCGTGATCCTGTTGTTCCTTGGTTCGTTCCGCTCGGTTCTGATCCCGATTGTTACCATTCCGATCTCGCTGATTGGCGTGTGTTTCTTCCTGTTCATTCTCGGTTTCTCGATCAACCTGCTGTCATTGCTAGCAATGGTTCTCGCCATTGGTTTGGTTGTGGATGATGCGATCGTGGTGCTTGAGAATATTCACCGGCACATTGAAGAAGGTTTGACACCTATTCATGCTTCCTTTGTGGGCATGAAGGAAATTACCTCTTCCATCGTGGCGATGACGATTACGCTGGCTGCGGTGTTTGCACCGCTCGGCTTTACCGGTGGTCTGACCGGTTCGCTGTTCCGTGAATTTGCGTTCACACTGGCTGGTGCGGTTATTATTTCGGGTGTTGCAGCGTTGACCATCTCTCCGATGATGTGTTCGCGTATGTTGAAACACGGTGAAGCCAGCCGTTTTGCAAAATTCGTAGATCGTTTGTTCTCGCGTTTTGAAAATGGTTATGAACGCTGGGTTTCCGGTTCGCTCAACTATCGTCCGATCACACTGTTAGTGGTTGTTTCGCTCGTGGGCGTTATGGGCTTCCTGTTCGTGAATACCTCGTCGGAACTGGCGCCTGAAGAAGATTCCGGTGCACTGTTCTCGATGTTCCAAGGGCCTGAATATGCCACAACCGACTATACCAAGCTCTATGCAGACCAGATTGATGAACTGACCAAAGATCTGCCTGAACTGAAAGCCCGTTTTAACATTGTCGGCTTCGGCAATGCGACAAATGAAGGTATTGCTCTTTGGGCTCTGAAAGACTGGGGACAGCGTGACCGTTCGCAGAAACAGATTCAGGAAGAACTGACGAAGCGTATTAAAGATGTAACCGGTGTACAGGCTTTCATCTTTGCTCCGCCGTCTCTGCCGGGTACCGGTGGTGGTCTGCCAATTTCGGTTGCCATTCAGTCGACCGGTTCTTCGGATCAGGTTTTTGAAATCTCTGAGGAAATCAAAAGTCAGGCGCAGACTTCGGGACAATTCATCATTGTTCAGAACTCCCTGTCGTTTAATGCTCCGCAGACAACCATTGAAGTTGACCGTGAACGCGCATCTGCAATGGGCGTGACTGTCAGCGAAATCGGTGCAACCCTCGGTCTGATGACCGGTGGTGGTAAGGTTGCGCAGTTTGATCGTGATAATAACAGCTATGATATTATCATGCAGGTTCCGGACGAATACCGTCGTAATCCGTCGAAGCTCGGTGAATTCTACGTTCGCAGTGCTTCGGGTGAAATGGTGCCGTTGTCTGCTGTGGTTAAAATTACCAACAACGCATCGCCGACAGCAATTGAGCAGTTTAACCAGTTGAACTCCTCAACCATTACAGCGCTGCCAATGCCGGGCGTTACAACCGGTGATGGTCTGAAAACGATCATTGATATTGCCAATGCCAAGTTGCCGGAAGGTTTCTTCCTTGATTATTCGGGTCAGTCCCGTCTGGAAATCGAGCAGGGTAATACAATTCTGATCGCCTTCTCGCTGGCTGTTATCGTGATTTATCTGGTGCTGGCTGCACAGTTCGAAAGCTTCCGCGATCCGTTCATCATTATGATGACTGTTCCGCTGTCGATTTTCGGTGCGATTGTGCCGCTGAATCTCGGTCTTGGTACGCTGAATATCTATACGCAGGTTGGTCTGATTACCCTTGTGGGGCTGATAACCAAGCATGGTATTCTGATGGTGGAATTCGCCAATCAGCAGCGCCATGAGCACGGATTAAGCCGTCACGATGCGATTATCGCTTCGGCTAAAACCCGTCTGCGTCCGATCCTGATGACCACTGCAGCTATGGCGCTTGGTGTTGTACCATTGATGATGGCAACCGGTGCCGGTGCAGCAGCCCGCTACTCCATGGGTCTGGTGATCTTCACCGGTCTGATGGTTGGTACGGTGTTCACCCTGTTCGTGGTGCCGATGTTCTATACTTATATTTCCGCTAAAACTGTCAAACCACTGGTTTCAGTGCCGACAGAAGAGGAAATTAAAGCAGAAGCACAGGCTGCTCATCATTGATGTGACAGAGAATAATAATGAAAAAGGCCGGTCTCAATGACCGGCCTTTTTTTGTTTGGCTTATACCAAAACCCTGTGAGTATGACTCATGGGGTTTTGGTTAAGCCCGAGTCGCGATTGAACTTCTTCAAGGCGTGATGCGTTAGCATCTTAGCGTCTTGGTATTATATGCATCGGTTCACATTTTCACGAAAATTATTATTCTTGTGTTTATGTGCTCTGGTATTATGTAGTCATTGCTATATATATGATGAATGACAAAATTATCCGTACTCGATTTGGCGCCGATCACACTAGGCAGCACCGCAGCGCAAGCCATGCAGAATACTGTAGAGCTTGCACAACACGCAGAAAAACTCGGCTTTCACCGCTATTGGCTGGCCGAGCATCATAATATGCCGGGTATTGCCAGCGCTGCTACAGCAGTGCTGATCGGCCATGTTGCCGGTGCCACCAAGACCATTCGGGTCGGGGCGGGTGGTATTATGCTGCCAAACCATTCGCCATTGGTTATTGCTGAGCAATTTGGCACATTGGCGTCGCTCTATCCGAACCGGATTGATTTAGGTTTAGGTCGCGCACCGGGCACCGATCAGGTGACATCCTATGCGTTGCGCCGCAATTCGAGTTCTGACGCGCAATCCTTCCCGCAGGATGTGGTGGAACTGCTTGGTTATTTCGGGGAGCCGACAACAGAGCAACGTGTACGCGCTTATCCGGGTTCCGGTCTGAATGTTCCTGTATGGATTCTCGGCTCCAGCCTGTTCGGTGCGCAATTGGCTGCGATGCTTGGTATGCCTTATGCTTTTGCCTCACATTTTGCTCCGGGCGATCTGGATGATGCGATTGCGCTTTACCGCCATCGTTTTGAGCCGTCACAATATCTCGACAAACCTTATGTGATGGCTGGTTTTAATGTCTTTGCCGCCGATACGGATGATGAAGCCAGATTATTGTTCACTTCGGTTCAACAGGCTTTTGTGAATTTACGTACCGGTAATGCAGGGCAGTTGCCACCTCCGATACAGGATTATGAAGAGAATCTTGATCCGCGTTTTGTGCCATCGATCAAGGCTGCACTAGCCTGTTCAGCAGTCGGCAACAAACAAACGATACGCCGGCAGATTGACGCCTTTGTTGAGCGTACCGGTGTTGATGAATTGATGATTACAGCGCAGATTTTCGACCATAAGGCACGTTTACATTCGTTTGAATTGCTGGCAGAGGCAATGGGACTGCAACCGGAAGGGTAACATGGTAGGTTTAGGCATACGCACCAGAGAAACCGGCGCAACAGCCACACTGCAAGGGCAGGAAAAGCCGGTTATCCGCTCATTGACAGGTGGCGAACTGACACTGGAAAACACCGTGTCCGGTGTCGGTTTCAATGCGATTGATCTGCTCTATGCGTCTCTGACTGCCTGTCTGGTAATGAGCGCCCGTATTGCTGCGCGAAAGCTCGGTTTGATTGAGCGCATCAGTGCTTATGAGGTTCAGGTCAGCGGTGAGAAGACTGAGCAAGAGCCTTATCGTATTACCCGATTTGATGTGCAGTTTCGGATCACGGGTGACTTGTCTGAAACTGAGACACATGAACTGGCAGAAATGGCGGAAGCAATGTGTACGGTGAGCAATACGCTTAAAGCCAATGCCGATGTGACTATTAGCACATAAATAAAAAGCCTGCTGTGAGATACACAGCAGGCTTTTTTTGTTTTCACGTCCAAGTCAGTCTCAGCTATTCAGCTTGAACCAGTCTGCCAGTGATTTGCGGCTGTTTCCGTCACGTCCGGTAAAGCTCTCTGCTGCGCACATGGAGTTGAGAATAGCTTCCTGTGTGGATTCAGTAGCCGCTCGGAACAGCTGATCAATCTTGTCTTCGTTCAGTGCCTGCATGGCCACCAGATCGGGTTTTTGATCGTGGTCAATGGTTACGCCTGTCGTGAAGCCGATAACAATATCGCCGCTGCCATGCCCCCAGAATGCACCAAGGCGTGCAATACCTGCGCCGCAGCGACGAATGACGCGCTGAAGCTGACGGTGTTCCAGCGGAATGTCTGTCGCCATAATCATCATAATCGAGCCTTTTTCAGGCTGGTCTGGAAAATCCGGTGTCGGATGACGACCATCCGGCAGCGTCAGATCACCCTTGCGGCCAAAATTGGACAAGACCAGTGTGCCAAGGTGATAGTCTTTGCCATCAAGCTTAATTCGGCGGGAGGAGGTGCCGATGCCGCCTTTAAAACCAAAGCAAGTCATGCCGGTGCCTGCGCCGACATTGCCCTGTGCGACAGCGCCGGAGGTTGCAGCATCAAGTGCTGCATAAGTATGGTCTTCAGTCACAGCCATAGCCTGAATATCGTTCAGCGGGCCGTCATTGCATTCACCGACCACCGCATTAACGGTTGATGTGGTGCGGCCGATATCGCTGTTGGCAGCAACTGCACGTTTGATCAGCGCATTGACACAGGTACCGACACTGAGCGTATTGGTGAGCAGAATTGGTGTTTCCAGCGAGCCGAGTTCATTGACCTGTACGAGGCCAGCGCTCTTACCGAAGCCGTTAATGGATTCGGAAGCAGCCAGAACTTTTTGACGAAACATATTGCCGTCATGGGGTAAAATCGCTGTGACGCCGGTATTTACATTGCCTTCACGAATTGTGATGTGGCCGACTTTCACGCCCGGAACATCGGTAATCGCATTATGGGTGCCGGTCGGCATGATACCGCAAACAATACCAAAATCGCGTGCTGAAGCTGACATAGGATACTCCTGTTAAAGCATTTCCAGCAAAAGTGCGAAGCGGTTTTGCGTTGGATAATGCGTGAAAACAAAGATTTAGAGAGGTTGAAAATCCATCTTTCATACAACGGCTCTAAATCCGTAGAGGCATGCGGTACGAAATAAATAGCAGATAAAGAATGACAGCCCGACCGGATTCCGGTGGGCTGTCAGTGCATTATCATCAGGCATTAAAAAGAAACGGCAATATCACTTCTGCGGCAAAAATGCCGTTTCAGTGTGGTGCTAATGCCCGACATATGATCATAGCCAAGGAAATTAAACAGCTTGTTCCGGGGGAGGCCCAAAAGAACAAACCGTTTGTGGGGCGCTTGCGATCATAACGGTATCCGGCCAGTTTTTCTAAATTATGGCCGGATAAATTTCAGTATTTGAAGGCTTAAGCTGAAAGTTTTTTGAAACGCAGTTTTTAACGAAAAACCGGTTCCACTTTTTTAAACTGCTTTAGCAACTTCGATATATTTCACCTGCAGGCTGCGGGTAATCGGACCTGGCTTGCCATCAGCAATCACTGTACCTGCAATCTTCACAACCGGCGTTACGAAACCGGAAGCACTGGTCTGGAACGCTTCTTTTGCTTTGAAGGCTTCTTCAAGGGTAAAGCGGCGATCTTCAATCTTCAGATTCTGCTCTTCTGCAATTTTCAGCATGGCAATGCGTGTGCAACCTGGCAGAATTGCATTGGAGTTCGGGCGCACGATCAGTGTGCCGTCTTCAGTGATGATGAATGCGCTGGAGGAGGCACCTTCAGTAATATAGCCGTCTTCCTGCATCCATGCGTCCTGACAACCATGAGCGGTTGCTTCCTGCTTGGCAAGTACCTGTGCGAGCAACATCACTGTCTTAATGTCGCGGCGCTGCCAGCGGATGTCTTCAACCACGTGAATGGCAATGCCATTTTTCTGAGATGCTGATGAAGTCAGGTTTTTTACCTGCGTATAAGCAACCAGAGTTGGTGTCAGATCTTTGCTGTAAACGAAATCACGGTCAGCGGCACCACGGGTGATCTGCATATAGACCACACCTTCAGTGATGTTGTTGCGCTTGATCAGCTCGTTCTGCATGGCGATGATGTCTTCGTTGCTCATCGGCGCCGGTACATCAATCATTTTCAGAGAGCGGCTGAGGCGTGCCATGTGAGCGTCATTATCAACGAGCTTGCCATCGATAACTGCACTGACTTCATAAATGCCATCGCCAAAAACGAATCCGCGGTCGAATACCGAGATTTTGGCTTCTTCTTCAGGGACATAGGCACCGTTTACATATACAATTCGGCTCACAACGCATTCCTTAGCGTTAGAATTTACAGGAATCTGATGTGGTTGAAGCTATGTAAAAATAGCTCTGAGAGCCAATGCTTAGTTTTCTGAATGTTATGCAAGTTTTGCATACTTGAACAGATGGCTCAAACAACCGTTTCTATTCAGGTACTATTTCAAACGACAGAATTTTATATATGAGATTTTTATATCTCTTCATGTTTCCCTCTCTCGAACCACTATGCGCTTTTGCACCATAATTCCGCCTGATTTCGGTTGGTCCCGCCTTTAGTGGTTCTGCCGGAAGCAGTCGTCGCAGTTGTGACGATTGAACTTCAGGAGTTCGGATAATGGATATCATCATGATTACCGCAGGCGCCGGATTTATCGGCCTGTCTTATTTTTACACCCTTGTTTGCGACCGGTTGTGAGGGCGCATCATGTGGTTTGATTATGTTCTCGGCGGCTCGGTTGCCGCATTGCTCAGCCTCTATCTGCTTTACGCACTGGCACGACCTGAGCGCTTCTAACCCCATATAGTCATGAAAGCGGAAAGTATTTTCCAATGACATTCAACGGATTATTGCAGATTGCGATCCTGTTCGGGCTCACAATTCTGCTGGTGAAACCGGTAGGCGGCTATCTGACCCGCGTGTTTACCGGTGAACGGACCTTCCTCTCGCCGGTAATCGCGCCGGTTGAACGCGGTCTCTACAGACTGGCCGGAACCCATGAAAAAGAAGAGCAGCACTCGACGGTTTATACAGCATCATTGCTGATGTTCAGCATTGCCGGTTTTGTCGTGCTGTATCTGTTGCAGCGCTTTCAGGGCGTATTGCCTTATAACCCTGCCGGTATGCAGGCGGTGGAGCCGACTTCTGCCTTTAATACGGCAATCAGCTTCATGACCAATACCAACTGGCAGGGTTATGCCGGTGAAAGCACCATGAGCTATTTCACCCAGATGGTTGGTATTACGGTACAGAACTTTGTTTCCGCAGCAGTAGGTATCGCCGGTGCTATGGCAATTACCCGTGGTTTTGCCCGTTCCTCAAGCAATACAATCGGGAACTTCTGGGTCGATCTGACCCGTGCCACGCTCTATGTGCTGTTACCAATCTGCATTATCGGCACGCTTGTACTGGTCTGGCAGGGTGTGCCGCAAAATCTCAATGATTACACGCTTGCAACCACCCTTGAAGGTGCGCGGCAGACTATTGCACAAGGCCCTGTTGCCTCGCAGATGATTATCAAACATCTGGGTACCAATGGCGGCGGTTTCTTCAATGCTAACTCTGCGCACCCGTTTGAGAACCCGACTGCTCTGACCAATCTTATCCATCTGTTGTCGATCTTCGTGATCTCAACTGCCATGACCAATGTGTTTGGCCGGATGGTCGGCAATCAGCGTCAGGGCTGGGTGCTGTTTGCGGTCTTTGGTGTGCTGGTCGTACTGGGAACCTCGGTTCTCTATTGGGCAGAAGCCAGCGGCAATCCACTGATGCAGGTGCTTGGCGTTGTTGGCGGCAATATGGAAGGCAAGGAAGCACGCTTCGGCATTGCATTGTCTGCTTTGTTCTCCGAAGTGACGACGGCTGCTTCTACGGGCGCGGTTAATAATATGCATGACAGTCTGATGCCGCTTGGCGGACTGGTGCCACTTTTCAATATGCAAATCCCTAATCTCGGCGGTATTGGTGCGGGTATCTACGGCATGTTGCTGTTCTTCATTCTGGCGATCTTCATTGCCGGTCTGATGGTTGGCCGCACACCGGAATATCTGGGCAAGAAAATTGAGGCCAAAGAGGTCAAGATGAGCCTGCTGGCTACGCTTGGACCATCGCTTGCCATTCTCGGTTTTGCTGCATTGGCTGTGGTTCTGCCGCAGGGATTGTCGAGCATTCAGGATGCGGGGCCGCATGGTTTCAGCGAGGTACTCTACGCTTATTCCTCCGGTGCGAATAATAACGGCAGTGCCTTTGCCGGTCTCAATGCCAATACACCTTTCTACAATCTAACCATCGGTTTTGCTATGCTGATGGGGCGCTTTCTGCTGATTGTGCCGGTGCTGGCGATTGCCGGTTCACTGGCCGCCAAGAAAACAGTGCCTGCCTCCGCCGGTACTCTGCCGACAACTGGCCCGCTATTTGTTGGACTGGTCTTTGGCGTGACGATGATTGTTGGTGGTCTGACTTTCTTTCCGGCTTTGGCGCTGGGACCGGTTGTCGAGCATTTCGCAATGCTCTCCGGTCAGCTGTTTTAAAGGTGCATGATGGCTAAAAGTTCTTTTTTGATGAAGCAATTATTTCGTTCTAATCCGCGAGAGGGGAAGAAGGAAGATTGCCCGAAGCTCACCAGCATTATGCTGATCCTTGTTCTGGCAATGCTGGCAGGTGTCTTCCTCGTGAAGGCGCTGACCGGAGTTTAAGTTAAAACATTAACTTATCATTCTATTTCCATGAAAATTCTATGCAGTTTTGTAACTGATCTGCATAAATTCAGACGGAGGGCTCTGATGAGCCAGTCAAAATCTTCAAGCATTCTTGATGCTAAAATTCTGCTGCCTGCAATAGGCGGTGCGTTTCGCAAGCTCGACCCGCGAAGCCTTGCTAAAAATCCGGTGATGTTTGTCGTGGCCGTTGTTACATTGCTGACGACTGTGCTGTTTATCAAAGATATCGCAAGCGGCGGCTCTGATCTGGGCTTCTCGTTCCAGATCATTTTGTGGCTGTGGTTTACGTTGCTGTTTGCCAATTTTGCCGAAGCGGTGGCTGAAGGACGTGGTAAAGCGCAGGCGGAATCTCTGCGCCGCACCCGTACTGAAACCGAAGCAAAATTGCTTAGCGGTGACAGCAAGACCAAATATACGGTTGTTGCGGGTAACAGCCTTAAAGTCGGTGATGTGGTGCTGGTGGAAGCCGGAGACATCATCCCTTCCGACGGTGAGGTGGTTGAAGGTGTGGCCTCGGTCAATGAGGCGGCGATCACTGGTGAATCCGCGCCGGTTATCCGTGAATCCGGTGGTGACCGTTCGGCGGTTACTGGTGGCACGCAAGTACTATCTGACTGGATACGTGTGCGCATTACCGCTGCTGCCGGATCGACCTTTATTGACCGGATGATCTCGCTGGTGGAAGGCGCAGAACGCCAGAAAACACCAAATGAGATTGCTCTGAATATTCTGCTCGCCGGTATGACGCTGATTTTCGTGTTGGCCGTGGTGACCATTCCGAGCTTTGCCACTTATGCAGGCGGTTCCGTGCCGGTGATTGTGCTGGTGGCTTTATTCGTCACACTGATCCCGACCACGATCGGCGCTTTGCTCTCAGCCATTGGTATTGCCGGTATGGATCGCCTGGTGCGGTTTAATGTGCTGGCAATGTCCGGCCGTGCGGTGGAAGCTGCCGGTGACGTGGATACGCTGCTGCTCGATAAAACCGGTACGATTACGCTCGGCAACCGTCAGGCAACAGAGTTTCGTGCGATCACAGGTGTTAGTGAACAGCAACTGGCTGATGCATCACAGCTTGCATCACTAGCTGATGAGACACCGGAAGGTCGCTCTATCGTTGTGCTGGCCAAAGAGAAATACGGTATCCGCGCCCGTGATATGGCAAGTTTGCACGCCGTATTCGTACCCTTTACAGCGCAAAGCCGGATGAGCGGCGTCGATGTGGATGGTAGTATCATCCGCAAAGGCGCAGTGGATGCGGTGCTGAAATATGTCGAGGTCGAAGGTGGTAAAGCCTCAACACCAGCCCAAATACAGGAAATCCAGTCGATTGCCGCGCAGATCGCCAAGGCTGGAGGTACGCCGCTGGCGGTTGTGAAAGACGGACAGCTGATGGGTGTCGTCTCGCTGAAGGATATTGTCAAAGGCGGTATTCGTGAGCGTTTTGCCGAGCTTCGCCGCATGGGCATCCGCACGGTGATGATTACCGGTGATAATCCGATGACGGCGGCTGCCATTGCCGCAGAAGCGGGCGTGGATGACTTTCTTGCGCAGGCCACACCGGAGAACAAACTGTCGCTGATCCGCGAAGAGCAGGCCAAAGGCAAGTTGGTGGCTATGTGCGGTGACGGTACCAATGATGCGCCGGCACTGGCACAGGCTGATGTGGGCGTGGCGATGAATACCGGTACGGTGGCAGCGCGTGAAGCGGGGAATATGGTCGATCTCGATAGTGATCCGACCAAACTGATCGAGATTGTTGAAATCGGCAAGCAATTGCTGATGACGCGCGGTGCGCTGACTACCTTCTCGATTGCCAATGATATTGCCAAATATTTCGCAATTATTCCGGCAATGTTCCTCGCTTTTTACCCGCAGCTCGGTGTGCTGAATATTATGGGGCTGCATAGTCCGCAGAGTGCCATTCTCTCGGCCATCATCTTCAATGCGCTGATTATCGTGGCGCTAATTCCGTTATCACTGCGCGGGGTTAAATATCAGGCGGTTGGTGCGGGTGCACTGCTGAGCCGTAATCTGATGATCTACGGTCTTGGCGGGATTATCGTGCCGTTCGTAGCAATCAAACTGATTGATATGGTGATTACCGCTCTGGCTCTGGTGTAAGGAAGAAACTCATGTTGAAACAATTACGTCCTGCCGTGGTGATGATTGTCGGACTGACTGTTATTACCGGACTTGCTTATCCCTTGGCTATGACCAGTGTGGCGCAGACCCTGTTTCCGTCACAGGCCAATGGTAGCCTGATTATCAAGGATAATAAGGTCATCGGTTCTGCTCTGATCGGGCAACAATTCACCTCTGATCGTTATTTTCACGGTCGCCCGAGTGCTGCGGGGGAAGGTTACAATGCTACATCCTCCGGCGGTTCCAATCTGGCACCAACCAGTGCTGCCTTACTGGAGCGCGTGAAGACAGATGTGGCAAAGCTGCAGGCAGAGAATCCAAATCAGCTGGTGCCGGTTGATCTGGTGACAGCATCCGGCAGCGGGCTTGATCCGCATCTGACACTTGAAGCGGCTTTGTTCCAGATACCACGCATAGCAAAAGCGCGTGGTCTGGATGAGGCCAGACTAACAGCGCTGGTGGAAAGTCAGATACAAGAGCGTTTACTGGGTGTGCTTGGTGAGCCGGTGGTGAATGTACTTGCGCTTAATCTCGCACTGGATCAGGTTAAATAAGACAGAACATGCAGAGTCCGGATCATAATTGATGAATGATGACAGTCAGCTGAAGGAAAGTATGCGCAACGGGGACAACAGGCCGTCACCCGATGCGCTGCTCGCCAAAGCCGAGCAGGAAACACGCGGCCGCCTCAAGATTTTTCTCGGGGCGGCTCCGGGCGTTGGTAAAACCTATGAAATGCTGATGTCTGGTCGGGCCCTGCTTGCCGACGGTGTCGATGTGGTGATCGGGGTGGTGGAAACCCACGGAAGGCAAGAAACACAGGCGCTGACAGAAGGCTATGAGATTATTCCACGGGCGCAGGTCGATTATAAAGGCCATGTGCTGGAGGAGATGGATCTCGATGCAGTGCTGGAACGGAAGCCGCAGCTGGTGCTGGTGGATGAGCTGGCGCATACCAACGCACCAGGCAGTCGCCACCCCAAGCGCTATCTTGATGTTGAGGAGCTGCTGGCACGAGGCATTGATGTCTATACCACATTGAATATCCAGCACGCGGAAAGCCTCAATGATGTGGTGGCGCAGATCACCCGTATTCGGGTGCGTGAAACTGTGCCCGATAGTATTATTGATCGTGCTGATGATATTGAGATTGTTGATATAACACCGCAAGATCTGATTAAACGCCTGAAAGAGGGTAAGGTCTATCTGCCCAAGACGGCAAAACGCGCCACACAGAATTACTTCTCTGCCGGTAATCTCACGGCTTTGCGCGAGCTTGCTTTGCGGCGCACTGCGCAGCGCGTGGACGATCAGCTCCTTAGTCATATGCAGGCCAATGCCATTTCTGGACCTTGGTCGGCCGGTGAGCGCGTGCTGGTTTGTATTGATGAGCAACCGCATGGTGCAGCGCTGATCCGCTATGCCCGCAGACAGGCCGACCGGCTGCGTACGCCATGGACAGCGCTCTATGTGGAGACATCTCGCGCGGCAACCCTCTCAGAAGAAGAGAAAGACCGTATTGCTGCGACGTCACGACTGGCAGAGCAGCTTGGTGCTGAGATTGTTACGCTGACCGGTCACGATGTGGCGCAGGATATTATCAATTATGCCTTGGCACATAATTTCAGTCATATTGTTATTGGTAAGCCGAATAAACCGCGTCTTCGTGAGATTTTTGAAGGCTCCGTCTCTCATGACCTGATCCGTAAGGCTGGTAATCTTAGTATTCATATTATTTCCGGTAGCCAGCAAGATGCAGCGCCGGTGCGGCAGGTTGCGACAGCAGAGGACAAAGCATTTTCACTGCGGCCTTACCTGATGAGCCTGATCTATATTGTGATTGCGCTGGTTGCGGGGACATTGCTCGACCATGTACTGGATGTGCGTAATATTGCGCTGGTGTTTTTGATGGCGGTGCTGGCGACCGCCGTTGCCTCTGGGTTGCGACCTGCTTTATTTGCGTCACTGGTCAGTGCCTTCGCATTCAATTTCTTTTTCCTGCCGCCGCTTTATACCTTGCATATTGCAGGGCCGGAGAGCGTGATTGCGCTGGCGTTTTTCATTTGTGTGGCGCTGGTCGCCAGCAATCTGACTGCGCGCGTACAGCGGCAGGCAATGGCCGCACGTAACCGTGCAAGAACGACAGAAGGACTGTATCAGTTCAGTAAAAAACTGGCGGGTGCAGGAACACTGGAAGATGTGCTATGGGCTACCGTCTATCAGATTGCCGCAATGCTCAAAGTGCGGGTTGTGGTGTTATTGCCGGATGACGGATTGGCCAATACGACGATTTCCGTGCGGGCAGGCTATCCGCCGGATGATACATTGGCGGATGCAGATATTGCGGCTGCCCGCTGGGCATGGGAACACGACCATGCGGCAGGACGTGGTGCGGATACGCTTCCGGGTGCAAAGCGGCTTTATTTACCGCTTCGCACGGGCGGTAATACGATTGGTGTTGTCGGGCTTGATGATGATCGCCAAGGACCTATCCTCACGCCGGAACAGCAGCGATTGTTTGATGCCTTGGCAGAGCAGGCCGCATTAGCGATTGCACGTATTCAGTTGGTGGATGATCTGGATCGGGCACAGCTTGCAGTTGAGGCGGATCGCTTGCGCTCGGCTCTTCTCACCTCAATTTCGCATGATTTGAAAACGCCACTGGCCGCTATTCTGGGTGCAGCCGATACGCTTAAAACCTATTCCGGTTCATTGCCGGATGAAGACCGTGCAGAATTGCTAACCACAGTGGTTGATGAATCCGAGCGGCTCAATCGTTTTATCGCCAATCTGCTGGATATGACACGGATTGAATCAGGTGCGATGCAACCGAATAAATCGCTGCATTATCTGGGTGATATTGTCGGTAGCGCTTTAAAACGTGCAGCAAAAATTCTGCAACATCATCGTGTTGAAACAGATATTGCTGCTGATCTGCCAATGCTGAAACTTGATCCGGTTTTGTTTGAGCAAGTGTTGTTCAACTTGCTGGATAATGCTGCAAAATATGCGCCGGAAGGCAGTCTGGTGCAGATTATAGGGCAGGTGGAGCAGGACGATATTGTGCTACGCATCAGTGATGAAGGTGCGGGCATACCTTTAGGTGATGAAAAGCGAATTTTTGACAGTTTCTATCGTGTGCGTAAAGCCGATCAGGTGCGTGCCGGCACGGGACTGGGGCTGGCAATCTGCAAAGGTTTTACAGAGGCACTGGGCGGTACTATTACTGCTGCCAATCGTAGCGATCATTCAGGCCGTAGCGGTGCGGTTTTTACCATCAGATTGCCGCTTAGAGCGCCGTGCGCCCTTTTGGGCGCACAAAGGTCGCTCTAACACTTTATATTTACAGCATAATTTTACCTTAAACTGATTCAAGTTTAAGGTAAAATTATGCTGTAGCAGTTGTGCTGAAATAATGAGCGGAACAGAAGAGGGACTATCCTCCCAATGACACAGAATATTGTTAAAATCCTTGTGGTGGATGATGAACCGCCGATCCGTAAACTTTTGCGTGTAGGGCTGGGAACAGAGGGGTTTTCGATTCTCGAAGCGCCCTCAGCCACAATTGCCAGAGAAATTATGCGTGATGACCGGCCGGATTTAGTGCTGCTCGATCTTGGCCTGCCGGATATGTCCGGTCATGATCTGCTAACACTTTGGCGCTCGGAACTCGTTGATCTACCGGTGATTATTCTCTCAAGTCGGACTGATGAAGCCGGAATTGTCAAAGCTTTGGAGCTTGGTGCTGATGATTATGTGACCAAGCCGTTTGGCATGAAAGAGCTGGCAGCGCGAATCCGTGTGGCATTACGCCATAAATTGCAGGAGCAGGGTGAAAAGCCGGTCTTTCAGACAGGTGAACTGTCGGTAGATTTAGTGAAGCGGATTGTACGGCTCAAAGGGCAGGAGATTAAGCTCTCACCTAAGGAATATGATATTCTACGCATCATGGTGCAACATGCGGGCAAAGTGCTGACGCATAGTTTTATTCTCAATCAAATCTGGGGTGGTATGAGCGATGTGCAATATCTGCGTGTCTATGTACGCCAGTTGCGCCAAAAGCTCGAAGATTCGCCGGATCAGCCATTCTATATTCTGACAGAAACCGGTGTTGGTTACAGACTACGAGAGCCTGATAGCTGAGAGGGGATTCGTTTGTGCTTTACATATGATGTGGAGTGAAGCGAATATTGCTGCGTAGCAGTAAATAGCACAAAGCGAATAATGTGCTATTGAATTTAAGTTCGGAAAAAGTAACAGACTAAACTCTTAGAAAAGAGTTGGCTCCCCGGGCCGGATTCGAACCAGCGACCAACCGGTTAACAGCCGGTTGCTCTACCGCTGAGCTACCGAGGAACAGTTGCTCTGCATTTGCATGACAGCCGTATAGCAACGCAAAATGCTCTTGCCAAGCCCTTATTTTGATATTCTACAGGAAAAAACCAGATTTATGACAGGAAATGCTTTTTCTGATTATTCGCGGAGTCCGAACAGCGATATAGAATGATAAATATCATTTATTTCAGATATTTAGATGTGGAAATGGAAACGAATGTAATTCCCATAAAGGGAGTAAATTTTGATATTTTCAGTTTGAAAAATTTGCACGCTCTTTACGAGTAAAGAGTGGCTCCCCGGGCCGGATTCGAACCAGCGACCAACCGGTTAACAGCCGGTTGCTCTACCGCTGAGCTACCGAGGAACAGGTGCTCTTGCTTTCAGCGATTTGGCGTATAGCAAATGATTTTCGGTTTTGCCAAGCCCTTTTTCGCTTTTTTATCAACTTTTTAGCGGAATTATTGTGAAGATACGTATTTTCGGCGTTTAAGGCTGGAATAATATGCTTTTCTATCCACAGGCTGGATGGTTTTGGCATCTTAAAGTCGTCTGATTTAAGTATCTCTACGTAAAAATGAGTGGAATCAGCATCTTATAGAAGGCGCATTAGAATCTGTTTTTTGGAAAACTGACTTTTGAACGGGAAAGTACGATTTCGCCCATGACGGTGTTTTATCAGGAGAAATGCTTCTTATATAGAAAAGTTGATTAGAGAGCTTTGAAATGAAAGCAGGGCAGACAGATTGCTAAAATCGGATAGTGATATTGATGATGCTGCAGAAAAGCAGAGGGCTGATAGCGCGAGCAATGGTGCGCATCGGATCAAACTGTTCGGAAAGTCGATTCCTTTGCCGCAATCTGTCTGGTTAAGACGAGCTTTAGGCGGTGGTCTGGTTGTCGGAGGCATATTTAGCTTTTTGCCAGTGCTTGGAGTCTGGATGTTGCCGCTAGGATTAATCATTCTTTCGCGTGATTCCAGTCGGATCAGGCGGATCAGACGCAAATCTGAGGTCGGAATCTTACGTCGTTGGCGTGAATACAGGGCGCGCAAACGTGCAGAAAAGGCATCTAAGTCTCAATAAACTATTTGAGTGGTGTAAATGACGAAGAGGCTGTGAACAAAATAGCGGCTATCTGCTTTATTTTGATGGAAAATTTAAATTTTCGCAGAAAGCGTGTCAGGGAGACTTGACGAGTCATGCAGCTTAACATATTCAGCACTCAACCACATACGGATGGCCTCGTGGCGGAGTGGTTACGCAGAGGACTGCAAATCCTTGCACCCCGGTTCGATTCCGGGCGAGGCCTCCATCCTAATCCTAAATCACTGTTATATATGATTTATTTGGGTTAAATCCCTCACTTGTCGTCAAGGTGAGGGCAAAGTACTTCTTAAAAACCGATTTCCAATCTCATAAAATCCGTAAATAAAAAAGCCAGCCACGGTTTTTAGCTGGCATTTCATGTCTGAGTATATCCAATTTTAAGTTGTATTATTTTTTAACTTTACTTCTTGAGCGAGTAAGAGCGATTTCGCTTTCAATCTGGTCAGCTACGCGTCTTGAATTCTTAATTCCAAGGCGCACTCTGTCTGCCCCTTTAGTGTAGAGTTCTGCCTGTTTCACATTCGACCAGCCATATTGCGCCATGAGTTCGTGCGTGGCTGCACCGGCTTCCGCCGATAGTGTGGCCGAAAGTTTGCGCAAGCCATGAGCGCTTTTATTGATTCCTGCATCATTACATCTGTCTCTAAACCAGTTTCCAAAGCTTGCAGTTTCAAATGCATTGCCAGATTCACTGATGAGAAATGTAGTGGTGCCGGTTTCAGTCACGGAAATAACATCCAGCAGTGCCTTGGGAAACTCAACGGTAATTTGAGAGCCTGTTTTTTGTGTTGCGATGCTGAAAATGTCGCCGCGCATGTGCTGGCGGCCAGCTCGCACAACGTCAGACCGGCGCAATCCTGTATGCAGTAGCAATTCTACCGCGAGGCGAGCTTTTGTTCCAACTGGCCAACGATCATAGAACTGTAGCAGATCTTCCATTGTCCAGGGCGCGAAGCCAATAGTTTTGTATTTTAACGGCAATACGCCAGCAGTCGGATCAATAGTCACATAATCATTTTGGAGTGCCCAACTGAACAGGCCGCGCATTGCCTTCAGGAAGTGATTAGCTTGAGCAGGTGTTTCTGCTCGTGCTTCAACGGCCATAACCATCGAACGACGGTCAATTGCCGTGTAGCGCGTGTTATTTGAGCGTTTAATTGCCTCAGTAAAAATATTCTCTCTCTGGCGCCATGTCGCAATCGAAAATGCCCTCCAGGTGGAGCTTTCACGATAACGGTCAATAAGCCATCGCAAGCTGTAGGGCGCGGCAGGAATACCGCGTGGGGCTTCCTCAATTTTATACCCCATAACAGCTTGTTTATAGGCTTCTTTAAACTCCCGTGAATTCAGGTCATCGGGAAGGCGTACACGCAGACCTTTCCCGATCCTGTAAAAATATTTCACTTTGCCGTGGCGGCTCACCTCACGCACAACATGCGGTGGGAGTTTGCGTCTCAATCTGGTCATTACAGCCGCACTATGTTTTTCTGTTCAATTAAAAGTGGGTAGGTATCTGTGAGCGGTGCAGGTTGCACCGATAAAGAGCCATCGGCCTCCAATCGCACACTCACACCTTGTTCTTTGGCAATGATCGCCGCACTGCGGATTTGCGCGCGGGTGTAGCGCACTTTTTCTCTCTCGACTTTATGATCCATGCTTAATCACCTCCTTGCGCCAAGGCTGCGCGGCCTGTGGGGGTAATAATTACTTCGCTGTGAAAACCAAGGCGTATTAACCCTCGCTTTTCTAATGTCCGAGCAGTATGGTTTTCTCGCAATCCATCAGCGAATGTTTCCCCGCCGCAATATTCAGCTTGTTTCAGCAGTTCACGCTGTCGCACAGTCAGCTTCATCGTCCTGCCTCCGAGGTCGAGGCGGACGACAAAGGCTCAGAACGTCCGTCATTGGTGACGGCGGCAGATTTCTGACGATTTTTCGTACGGTATGGGTCAAGCTCAGTGCTGTTTTCGTCAATCAGTGTGATTAAAAATATACGAAGCAAATCAACAGTTGCTTTGTCAGCACCGATTGGTGATGTTTTAGCATCATCGTAAGCTACTGCTGAAAAGCATGCAGCGAGCATAAGGTTGTTGGCTGTTTCGTGTGTATCTTCATCATTGCGCTCGCATGAAAACCACTGATCCCATGTCGATAGTAGATGCTGTGCCAACGCAGCCGCGTCAACGGGCTTGGCTGCCTCGAGCAAAGCCCGTAGATCCACGGTCTGCACTGCAATGCGTTCCGGCAGGTTGTCACCGGCCAATAGGGTTTCATATGTTCGCAGCAGCTCAGGCAGGTCTAGCGGCGCATGGTACGGTGCCTGCTCAACATCCGACAGATTGAACCATTCATCTCGGCTGGATGGCTTGTCATGGATCATCTGGGCGCAGTCTTTGGCTTCCTGTGGGCTAGAGAACATCACGCAGCATGGGTTCGTGCCACAGATAAGCTGATAACTTGTACTGCCTGTATGCCTATCTACCCAGTATGTACCATAGGGGGTGACTGCGCGAAAACGGCTTTTGTATTCAGTCCATTCAAGTTTGGATTGCTCGGTCATGCTGCTACCTCGTCAATGTTGCCATGCTGAACGGTAAAGGTGAGGGCAATTACCCATGGGTTCGCGTCCCATGCATTGGCGCCATTGATCTTGTTCCAAAGATCCTGAAAAGCTGCCTGAGCATCATTGAAGTGCCAGCCATCCATATTTTCAGGTGCCAAATTTGTGTTGGTGTGTATGCCGGAAAACCATGCGCATGCAGGGCTATCCTCAAGGGTCATTGTTATGCCCTCAGCCATCGCATCTTCTTCTGAAATGTCCTGCAGGCGCTCAATGCGCACATTAGTGATTGTCAGAGTGAGGCGGCTGATCCAGCGCGGCATATGGATAGATGGTTTCCATGATTGCGAAGGCGCGATGCCCTTTTGTCCGGCAATTGGAAACTGCTCGTGCATTTCGGTGTAGCTGCAGTTCTCATGTGCCTTGTAAAAGATCGTGGCTACGTCCGCTGCCCAACTATTACATCGCCATGACTCGCGTACCCAAAGGCGATCACCGACTGAGTAAGGCAAGCGAACCGTTTCAGGCTGTGCAGGAAAATCAGATGTGAAGACAGCCTTCGTGTCAGATACGCCTGCAAAGCCGCGGAACTTAGAATTTGCATCGGTGGGTTGCGGCTTCAATATGCGCCGCGTTTGTGTCTTTCGGCCATTATAAAGGGCGCGGATCATTGGTGCGCTGAACAGGATTGGCGCTGTCCGAATGACTGGAAAAGTATCAGAACAAAGTTTTTCACGTGGCTCTAATGCCGCCTCTGCACCTTTGCGGGTGAGGTAAAAGCAAGCAGCGCCGCCAAACGGCAGGGTTTCACCACGGCGCATGGTCGCCAAACCATTGGCAACCATATCCTGCCAGTCTTTGTGATCTTCCTGACAAACAAATCGGTTGCGATAAGTCGTCCGCTTAGGATTGGGCAGGCCAAGTGTGTGCCGTGCCAGCTCTTTCTGGGATGCTGTTAGCATGATGCTACCTCTGAGCGTTGTGCATCGCGTTCCAGCCGCCACATTAAGAAAAGGGCGGCGCTACTGGCGCGTTCGGTTTCGGTGATTTTTGATGATTTTTTGTGCTTGCGTTTTTTGTGAGCGCTTCGTGCTGCGATCCGCAATTTGCATTGATCGGAGGTGCTATCGCAGTCCGGTAAAGTACAATTGAAACAAGGCTCACTAGTCATTGCACTAGCTCAAAAAGATCGTTCGGCTGGCAGCTAGAGTTTTACAAAGTGTGACCATTTGCTCGTATGAAATGGTTTTGAATTTGCCATTAATCAGTAGGGAGGTGTTTGGTTCGCTAATGCCGAGGATTGGAGCAAGCTCACGGCTACGGATGCCTGCTTCAGCCATACGGGCTTTAATATTGACCTTAATTTGCATACAAATTCTCCTTCTGCCGGAAAGTGCGGCAGTTGTGGCAGTGTCTGGTTGTTGGGGTTGGTTATTGTAGGGTGATACCGAAATTCAGAACTTTGTCTGAGAGTTCGCCGCCCATTTGCAGATGCTCACTGACGAATTCATGAGCTTCCTCCGCCGTCATTTCTTCATTGTTGTTATTAATAAAACATCCTGGTGTGTCGATCATGTTTTGATATGTCAGCGCACATGTTTCGCAGAGGCAGTAGTCTTGTACGACGTAATGTGGGGTACTTTCTGAAATACTCTCGCCACAAGCTTCGCACTGTTTGTCGTGATCGCTTGGTGTTGTTTTCATTACATCACCTGCTTTACCGAAAGCTTGCGTGCGAGATGGGCGGCTTTAAGCCCGTAGCGAGTGATATCTTCGGATGAGTAGCCGCGCAGTCTGAGATTGTCAGGCGTTACCGGATCGCCTGCAGCATCCATATCCTGCATAGTCGCGGCCATTTCAGATACAGTCAGCTTATCCCATGTTGTGGGTGCTGGGGCGGGGTGTGTTTGATAAATGATCATAATTACAACCTCTATAAATTATCAGGTTATATGAACGACTATTCGTTCGACCTGGTTATAGAGATATCGGTAAATTAACCTAATTACAATAGGGATTAGGTAAAATTACCGAAACAAAAGGCGCGCATAATTAATGTAATAATCTAAATCAATGAAATGATTGTCTTTTACGGAGTAATGTTGAAGCTGGTGTCGTTCACATATCAATGATGGATCGGCGAACTCTACCAACTATTTTTATCGCGCCATCTAGCTTCGGTGCTGGGGTGTCTTTGTAGGATGCAGGTTGAAATGGTGGGTCTTCATTTGGGCGGTATCTTTTATAGGTTGCTTGCCCTGCTTCATCGGCTATTACGTAGCATCCGTTAGCAACAAGTCTTTTGTCAGCGCGATTTACTAGAATAATTGAGTCCGGCGGTGAAATCTTATTCATGGAAGAACCGCTGACGCGTAAGGCGATCCAGTCACCCTCTGGTAGGTTAATTGCTTGTATTGTTGGGAATTCGTCAAAGTGGATGGCAGCATCTTGATGAGATAGTTCGCCAGCGCTGATCCATGAGATTAAGGGGATATCGAGCATGCTTGGACGGTGATAGTCACCTTCTTCATTGCCTGTTCCGTCCAGCAGCCATGTGCTGGAGGTTTTTAGGATCGGAGCAATTGCTTCAATGGTTTTGATTGAGGCGCCTTGGTCTTTTCCATTGCGAACGGCACGTCTCATATTTCTAATTGCTGAATCACTTAGTCCTGCCAACTTTGCCGCTTTCGATTCAGCAAGGCCAACAGCCAAGAGTCTTCTATCTATACGTTCCAAAATATCTTTAAGCATGTCGATTATTTTACCGAAGGTGATGCTGAAATAATATCGGTACGTTTACCGAGTGATGACTTGACAATTTCGGTAATTTAACCGAAGTATTTGGCATGTTGAACATTCGCAATCTTTTAGTGCTTGCTGATATTTATCGCCAAGCCACCGGAGTTGAGGATCGTACGGTGAGTAGCCGTGTATTCTCTGATGGAAAAAAAATATCCGCGTTGCGTGAGGGGGCGGATATTACAGTTTCGCGTTTCAATGAAGCGATGCGTTGGTTCTCCCTAAATTGGCCTGAACATGCAGTCTGGCCTGAGGATATTTATCGTCCTGCGATTGATGAGGTGGTGCAATGACTGTGCCTCCTCACCAAACACGACAGCAGTGCGGCTGTCACCGAAAATCACTCGCTCGTTTTTTCTCTGATCTCTGCCGGTTCCTACCACGGCAGATGCTGGCCTGCCTTTGCGCTTTCGCCCTCGTAAGCGCGAAGGCAGGTCTTTTTTATGAGGTTTTCGCATGGTGAAAATTCGCCCGACAACTGAGCATGACAGGCAGGCGTTGAAAGCAGCCGTGCGCCGTTTGCTGCCAATGGCCGGTGGCGTTTCTGCTTTTGAAAAGGTGACGCGTGTTAATGCCTCTGCGCTATCTCGTTATGGCGCACCTGATGAGGCGATCAACCATATGCCGATTGATGTGGCGATGGATTTGATGCTCGACACGCGCTCGAACGGCATTTTGTCCATTATGGCCATGCAGCTTGGTTTTAAGCTGGTGTCCCTTGGCAATCAGGATTTTGGCAGCACCTTGCCGGATATCGGGGATATGTCCCGTCTGAGTAAGTCTGTGTCTGATGTAATGCAGGAATATGCACAGGCAATTTCGGACGGCGCGATTACGCCCCGTGAAAAGCAGCAAATTGATATTGAAATTGAGGAAGCTGTGCAAATGCTGCGGGCATTCCAACACAAGATTGATGGCGCAACCTCTAAAGGCGGTGACGTATGAGCGGCGATATTACCAGCGACAGCGCCCAGACAATTGCTGTTGGGCAGCTACGCGCTTTTATTGAGCGTGTTGAACGTCTTGAGGAAGAAAAGAAAACCATTGGCGATGACATCAAAGAGGTTTTTGCGGAACTGAAAGGCTCCGGATTCGACACAAAAGCGGTGCGCACGATCATCCGAATGCGGAAAAAAGAAGATCATGAGCGGCAGGAAGAGGAGGCAATGGTGCAACTCTATGCTGACGCGCTTGGTATGCCCTTATTTCGGGGGCTGCTATGAGTTTTAATCCTGCAGTTATTGCGATGCGTAATGCAACGACCGTCAAATTCGAGCGATTTATTGCATCCGTCGTCAATGATGCGGCTCTGATTGGACAAATGCCTGGCGATAAGGGCTATCGGCCGCGTCTTGATAAGATCGCGCACCGGCTTTGCCGTGTGTTCAATGTCAGTCTGACAGAAGTGCGCTCCCCACGCCGCGATAGTGAAGTATCTATGGCGCGGCAGGCTATCTATTATTGGGCTTGGCGCGTGACGGAGCTTTCATCCTCCCAGATCGGGCGACGCATGGGCAATCGCGATCACACTACAGTTTTGTATGGGGTCAAGGTCTATCGGCGCAAACGGGCGGCGATGGGGCGAAATTTACGTGAATTGCGGAGGGCTGCACAATGAGCCACGACGCTACCAGTTGGGCTCTGAAACAGCGTGGGTTTAAACCGGCGACAAAATTGGTTCTCTGGCACTTATGCGACCGGTATCACCCAGATCATGGCTGCTTTCCTAGTCAGGATACGCTCGCAAATGATTGTGAAATGTCGCGCTCTGCTTTGAATGATCACTTGGCTGTTTTAGAACAGGCGGGTTTGATTTTGCGTGAACAGCGCCGTGACAGGCACTCCAGAAAACAGATTTCCACCTATTACCGTTTCGCTTTTCAGATTGATTTTCCGTGTCCTAAATCCGGACACGGGCAGGGGGAAGCCGTGTCCGGAAAACAGCTGGAGCCGTGTCCGGAAAATGACGAAAGCCGTGTCCGGAATTCGGACACTAACCTTGTAAGGGAACCAGTAATAGAACCAGTAACTGAGAGAGAGCGCGGGAGCGAACCGGAAAGCAAGGAAACTCGCAAAGCGAACGAAAAGGCTTTCAAAAAAGCTTTCTCGTCCTGGCCAACTTGGCTGACAGACAGCGAGCCGGGGGCATATCGGGCATGGCATAGCCTTTCGATTGATGAGCGGCAGTTGGCTTGTGAAGAAATCGGCCGCTATGTCGAGGCATCACGGGCAACAGGGCGCAAGCACATCTGTTCGTTTGCTGTTTATCTGTGCGAAAAGCGTTGGGAAAAGCTGCCAGCTCCGGCTCAAGTTGCTGCCAATGCTCCGGCACAGGCTGCGCCCTTCGGCAAGATGTGGGCGGCACGGGTTTATGAGCTGTTACTAGCCGGTGTCACTCATGTCGGTCAGCTGACGGCGTTGGAGCAGCGCATGGTTGAAGCTGGTACTTTCTCAGTTGAACACTTGCTAGCTGAGAAACAGATTAAATTTGGATTTCCGGCAGTGAATGATTTGTTTGAACGTGCTGCTGGCAGACGCGGTGCGCTTGTTCCTGCCTATTTGCAGGCAATGGCTGAGCGCATGACTGCGGTGAAGGTTGGTGGAGATCTGTGGCAAGCGTGGGTTGCTGCTCATGCAGTGCATGGTTGGCCTTGGCTGCCTAACACTGGAACCGTGGAATACGTCTATCTGCCGGAAGGCGGTCCTGAGGCATTGGAAGAATTACAGGCTCTGTTGCGAGGAATTGAAAAATGATGATGCCAAATAACAGACCATTTGAGGAAGCGCGTATCTTGGAAACGGCACGACAGCTGGATGAACGCGATCCGGATCGCATCAAAATGCGGATGCAGGAGAAGTTTTTGGCTATTGCTGCCGGTACTGAGCGCTCAGAAAAACAGTGGTTCGTTCTCAAAACTGCGAACAAACAAGAGAAAGCTGTTAGCCAATCGGTGAGTAACTTTGGTATTGAGACCTGGTTGCCTGTGAAATCAGAGGCGCGTTCAGTCAAGTATACACGTCGTTCAAAGCAAATTGAGGTGCCGGTTTTCAATGGATACTTGTTCGTAAGAGTAGTCCCATGTGTTGAAAGTTGGGTCGGTTTATCACGTGTTGACGGGGCGATTTCTCTCATTTTCGGACAGCATGGTGCAATTGTTGTAAGTGATAAATATATGAATGATCTCAGATGTTTGACAGATGTTGGTTCATTTAATGATTTAAAGAATTTTTCTCGATACAACAACGGTGAGCGTGTATCGTTTCCGGTTGGCTCCGCAGGTGTTTTTGAGGGGGTGATAGAAGGCTATGTCGGAACCAGAGCAGCGCGTGTGCTTGCCTTCATATTCGGTCAAGAGCGGACAATAGAAGTGCCTCTTGCCAATTTAATCAAATCGGCATAGCCCTATGAGAAGGGACGACCTGTAGACTGTGAAGCGTAATGCTTCCGAGACGGTGAGCGGTGTAAGTCGGCATTAGCCGCAGTGAGCTCCCTGCGGATCCCGGAGAAGCGACCGATAATTCGGCAACCGCTTCTCCCCCAGTGCGAAGCTATGAAAAAATCAATTTTTAGCTCTTCTCCAACCTGCGGCTCTAGCCTCAGCTTCTGTGCAAAACCAACGTTCGCCGTATTCAGTACGAATGACTGTATCGTCATAAAACTCTTGCCCGGGGACATGATAGATACGCTCTCCGGTATTAAGGCTGGTGTTCCCTTTAATTTCGCATGACTGAGGGCTTATCGACGCTGCTGGGATGGATGGCTGTTCGGCATCAGCTGTGAACTGCTTACCCAGAGATAATGCACTGGTGTAAACGGTCTGACCATATTTAGCAGTTAGCGCACCAATACTCGCTGCGACGACAATTGCACCTGATAATATTAATGCGAAGTTCTTGTTCTTATCCATGTTTATCAGCTAAGCAGATTTAGTTTGTATAGCAATTTCAAGTTGAAATGATGGTTAAATGCTATGTTGCAAGTCACTCGCCGATAAGCTGTTGCATCCACTATGAGAAGCTATATGCGAAACATAAACATATCACTGATGTTGAAACGATGATTTGGAACAGTCAAACTTTCTTCGGACTTACATAAATAAAAGAATCGCTGAATATTGTATCTATGGGATATTATATTCGTGTTTTTAAATATGCTTGTCGTTTGTGGGTTCGGCGACTCCGAGAGGGGAAATCGAAGATGATTGGATTCATTTTACAGACAACGGTATTATTTGCTGTTTTGTATTATTTCCCTTTTTTAGATGATTTCAATAAACAGATTGGAACAACTGGTGCCCTCATTATTTCTATTTTTGGGGCTGGGGTTATCAATTTTATTATTGATCTTTTTTATGCTCCGGTCTTGTTGGACAGATACCAAAGGCAGGACCTGAAATACGCTATTAATACAGCTCAAGATATTTTGGATTCTGAGAAAAACGTCAAAACTCTTAGTGAGCTTTACAGAGAAGGTAAGGCGCTACAGCTTAAAATCTCGACACAATATGTTGAGAAAGATGAGTATCTGAAATGGTACTCTAAATGCGAAAAATATATAGAAGATAATTTTCAGTATAGCGAATTGCATAAGTTCCGTATCAGTTCGGAAGAAGATGACTATGGTGTATCAAATCGTCATCAGAGCTTTATGAACTTGGTTCAGCGGAATCTCAGAGTTTTGAATAGTATGATTGAGTTCGGTGGTTATAAGGCTTTATCATCTGGTTCCTTACAGCTTATTGTCCTCAATGCAAAAGAGCCAGCTTATAAGTATGTTGTCGATTTGACCTCTGATTAATTCAACTACCGCTCATTGGAAAAAGTTCATGTTGCATGTCACATCTTCAATGAGTGGGCTATCTACCCATGATGGCACTTCTGTTTTCATGAACTTTGATACAAAGGGATGGGAGCAGGAGCTAGATCGGTTTGAGCGTGAGACAATACCGAAAGCCACGATCACTGCTTTGAACCGCACTGCTGCTGTTGGCCGTTTGGCTGTGCAGGATGAGATGGAAGCAAAGCTTGATCGGGTTACACCATTCGCAAAACGGGGTGTTGCCTATGAGCAGGCCAGCAGCTCCAAACCATCAGCGGCTGTTATCATCGCCGGTAAATCATGGGCGAAGAACTCAACGCCACCGGCCAATTATCTGACACCGCAATTCTTTGGTGGTCAGCGCAATCTTAAATCTTTCGAACGACAGCTGATCAGTGCAGGCCATATGGCCAAGGGGCTTTATGCCGTGCCAGCAAGGGATTGTCCGTTAGATCAATATGGCAATGTTCGCGTGGCACTGATCGTTCGCATTTTGGCTGACTTGCAAATTATGGAACGAACAGCAGGTTATAACCGTAAGCGTACCGAGGCCTCCACCAAGCGCAATGCTCGCTATAAGAACGCACGGTTCTTTGTGCCAGAACGGGGATCGCATTTGCACCCGGGGGTATGGCAGCGAAACCCGATCGATAATTCAATCAAGCCGATGCTGTTGTTTGTACGGATGCGCTCTTACACCCGAACGATAAACTTTCATGAGACAGTGCAGCGGGTGGCAGAAGAACGCTTTGCAAGATATTTCGCGGAAGCGATCGGCAAGCTGAGCCGCGAATAGGTCAATCCGGTGGGGCAGGCCTTTCTCAACATTTCGGGTCCTTCCTGACCAATCTTGATCACGGGTATTTCGCACCGCGAGTGTTCGTCAGTCTGAGCCGGAAAATGAAGCCTAAAGTCGAAGGCTAAAGAACTAAAGTCAGACGCTAAAGTTAGCACTCAAATCAGGGAATTAAAATTCCGGCTGTTGTTGCAGGGAAAATCATGTCGGACATTCATGCAGATCAGACGATGAGCAAAGGTGAGTTTGCGAAGCTGATCAATGTCTCTGCTGGCCGGATCTCGCAATACATCGCCTCGGGTCAAATCGGGCCGGATGCTTTGCAGGGCGAGGGGCGCAGTGCACGGATTGTTGTCGATCGTGCCAAACGTCAGCTCAATGGCCGATTGGATGTAGCGCAACGTGTCGGCATGAACGGACTGACCACGCGGATTGCTGTTTCACCGAATGCCCAGCCTTCTGATGTGCCGTTGTTGCAACAGACCGAGAAACGCCTACCTGAGACGTTCCAGTCACAAAGTGATCTGGTTGCAGACCAAATTGCGCGTGAAAAGCTTGATCAGGCCAAGATTCAAACGGCGCGTGCCAAGCGTGAAGAGGCGCTTGCTTCCGGCCGGTTTATACTGGCCGATGAGGCCAGATCCGAAATAACCCGGGCTGTTGCTATGGCTTACCGCGTCATGGAAGGCGGGCTGGCAGATATGGCCACGCATTTGGCAGGCCAGTTTGAACTACCCCAACGCGATATACTGCATCACTTGCAGCAAGCCTATCGCAAGGTGCGCGAACGGGCGGCACAGGGGTTTGCCGAGCAACAGGCAGCAGAGCCGCAAACTCAAGACGATCCGGACATCATAGATGATGAGGATCACAACGATGATTGAATGGTCGGTTTATGACACTGCTCTGCAATCCTTCATGGCTGACCTATTCGATATTGGCGCAGGAGACTATGCCGCCGCCACCGGTCAATTATCTTAGCTGGGCAAAACAGAATATTGTCTTTTCCGATCGCATTACGCAGTTTCCAGGTCCCTATAATGAGGCGCTGTTCCCGTTCTTTTCGGAAATCCTGAAAGCGATTTCACCGGAAGACCCGTGCCGGATTGTGACAATTGCTAAATCGGCGCAGGTTGGCGGCACCGTACTCGCCAATATCTTTACACTCGGTACCATGGATATGGCGCCATGCGATTTTCTCTATGTGCATCCGACTGAGGAAAACGCCTCGCGTTGGTCAAAACAAAAGCTGATGCCGCTGATCCGTGCGACCACAGCATTGACTGCATTGTTTCCGGAAAAAAGCCGTGAGGGCGGCAATTCGATCCACTACAAGGAACGCGCAGACGGGCGCGGTGCTATTCAGGCAGCGGGTGCAAATTCGCCTTCCGGTTTGTCGATGATCTCACCGCGCAAACAGGTGCAGGACGATCTGTCGAAATGGCAGAACAATGATGCGGGCGATCCGGAAAGCCAAGCCGAAAGCCGCTCTAAAGCTTTTATCGATGCGAAAATTCTCAAAATCTCCACGCCGCTGATTGCACCAGGCTGTCGGATCAGTTCGAATTTTGAGCGTGGTACACAGGAGCGCTATCACGTTCCGTGCCCGCATCCTGAATGCCATACGATGCAACCGCTCGAATGGGAGCAGATGCGCGATCATATTGATCCTGAGCATCCCGAAAAGGCGTGTTTTTTCTGTGTTAAATGCGGCGGGGAAATCAAAGAGCATCACCGCGCATGGATGGTTGCCCCTGAAAATGGTGCGAAATGGATTGCCAAATATCCGGAACGGGCACGCTATCACCGCTCGTTCCATATATGGGTTGCCTATTCGCCATTGGAAAGCTGGGAGGCACTGGCGCGAGCCTATCTGAATGTGCAGAGTGGCGGACCGGATGACAAGGGCAAAAAGTCCGGTGCTGAACAGGTGTTCTTTAATGACTGGCTCGGCCAGCCATTTGAGACGGATGGTGAATCGATAGGCTGGGAAGTGTTACGCGACAGGGCGGCACAAACTGGCCTGCCACGAGGCATTATACCACCTAAAGCGCTGATTCTGACCATCGGCATTGACGTGCAGGGTGATCGTGTTGAGTGGCTGCTGGTCGGTTATGGCAAAAACCGCTACCGTGTTGTGATTGATCGCGGATTGTTTGACGATAATACCGGTCGCAATCTGCCGGGCTTTACCGCGCATTCTGGTCATATTTCTGAGCCAGCCGTGCAAGTTGCTTTGTCGAAGCTGGTGAAACGTGAGTGGCTCGATTGCTGGGGCAACCGGCGCAAGGCTGATCTGGTTGCCATCGATGGTAACGCCTACACAGAAGATGTCTGGGAGTGGGCACGCCGACACCCAATTACCGATGTGATTATGGTGCGTGGCGATAAGCGTGAAGCGGCACCGATGCTGTCGCAGGTCAAAAAAGAAAAAGACAAAAAAGGCAGGCCACTCAAATACTCACGGCGGTTCTTTAACTTTAACGCCTCAGTGATGAAAGCGGCGCTTTATCGGTCTTATCGCAAAGTTGATCCGGAGCAGACCGGATTTATCGATTTTGTACACGGGCTTGGCGATGACTTCTTTGAGCAGGCAACATCGGAAGTGCGCGTGCAGCATCGAGGGCGTGATGGTCATCCGTATTACTTATGGGATCTGCCAGCGGGCAAGCGCAATGAAGCGCTGGATATGCTCAATCAATCGCTGGCCGCATCTTTGCGTCTTGGCATCAATTACTGGACTGAGGATGAGTGGGACGCATTAGCTGAGCGCTTGTCTCAAGAGCTGCCACCGGCACAGCTTGATCTCGAAGATCAGTTGCTGCAACCGCAAATACCGGTGCCGCAATCGCCGCCCGTTAAAAAACAATCGCCCTTAATTGATGCGGCTATCGCCCGTGCAATTGCACGTGCAAACCGCCGTGGCTGATCGGAAACATCATGACAGACAGAACCATTTTATTGGCGCGTCTCACGGAAGCAGAGACGGCGCTGCATAAACTCATTGTCGGCAAGACGACCGTACAGCTGAGTTATCAGGGCGAAAGTCTGACTTTCACCACGGCTGATGAAGGGCGGTTGCGCCTTTATATCAGTGAACTGCGTAACCAACTCGGCCTTGGTGGTTCATCTCGTACGCGCTCACGCCGTGTGGTGTTTCTATGAGTGAGCCGGTTATTCTGGATAGCGGTGGCAATCCGCTGCCACCTGAAGTGAGGATGAACGCTCGCAAACGCTATGCGATGAATGCTGCCTATAATGCTGCTGGCTCAGATCATTCCTCAATGGCGGCATGGCGACCAGGTACATTCTCAGGTCAGGCCGCGCTCACATTGTCGCGTGATGTTGTTGTCGATCGCGTTAATGATGCGGTGCGTAACAATGGCTGGGCATCGGCTGGTGTCTCCCGTCTGGTGGATACCGTAATTGGTTCCGGTTGGCGGTTATCGTCTCAGCCGAATGCCCGCACACTTAATCTGTCGGCTGATGAGGCCGATGAGATTGGCGACCAGATCGAGGGCTTATGGGCAGACGTTGCCACGGATCCGGGCAACTGGTTTGATGCGGAACGCACGAAATCCGTATCCGGCCTATTAGGATTGGCGGCACGCCACCGGTTCAGCGATGGTGAGGCTTTTGCTGTTTTACCGTTTCGGATGGGAGTGACCGGTTATGGCACATGCGTCCATGTGATTGATCCGGCACGGATCTCCAATCCGAATGGCGGCATGGATTCGGAATATTTGCGGGATGGTGTTGAGCTTGATGCTTATGGTGCGCCGATCGCGTTTCATGTGCGTCGATCTCATCCGGGCGATATCACCCGTCCGATGCATGATATGTTTACCTGGGATCGGGTGGAGCGCGAAACCGAATGGGGCAGGCCTATTGCCGTTCATGCCTTTGAGGCCAATCGTGCCGGCATGACACGCGGCGTCAGCCCTTGGGCATCGGTGCTGCAACAGCTCAAACAAGTCTCGGACTATAATGATTACGAGTTGCAGGCGGCATCACTCAATGCGGTGATGGCAGCTTTCATCAAAACGCCGCTCGATATGGATCAGTTGGCCGATAGTTTCAGTTCTACTGACAGTTCAAAATCTATAAGTGCGTTTTACGATGCGCAGGCTTTCGCGCAAGGGGCTGCATATAAAGCTGATCCGATCCGGTTGAAAGGCGCACAGCTCAATTTCCTCAATCCGGGTGAAGATGTTGTTTTCACCAAGTCTGAACATCCGAATGCTGCGTTTGAGGTCTTTGTAAATGCCGCGATGCGCAATATCGCCTCCGCGGTCGGGCTGACCTATGAGCAGCTGACAATGGATTGGTCAAAGGTCAATTACTCCAGTGCACGTGCCGCTATTCTGGAAATCTGGCGTGGTTTAACAGCACGAAAAACCAGCTTTGCCCATGGCTTTATGCAGCCGATTTATCTGGCATGGCTGGAAGAGGTGTTTGATCAGCGCCGCATTAAATTACCAGCTCATGCAGTGTCGTTTGAAGCCAATCCGATCGGATGGGCAAGAGCGGCATGGATCGGGTCGGGGCGTGGCTGGGTTGATCCGGAGAAAGAGGCCAGAGCTGCTGCCATTCGTTTGGCAACCGGTCTTTCGACACAAGAGTCTGAATCAGCGGAACAAGGGCGCGACTGGAAAGAAGACATGCTGCAGCGTGCCCGTGAACAACGCTTTGCTGCCAAGCACGGTGTTACCTCCGGTGAGATGGCAAGTTCCGGCGTTGTTTCGCGCTTTGGCAGTGAAACGCCAAAATCCGAACCGGAAGAGCAGACAGAGAATAAGGATAAGGCGCAATGACATTTGCAATGCCGGAAATTGCAGCACGCTTGTTTGATACGCCACTGATGCTGCATGAGGCCAAGGCCAATATTATCGCACGTGCCTTTGGTCCGCGTGTGCTGGGTCAGAACATCGCTATGGCTGACACAGCGCAAATGGGTGTGTTGTCAGAGAATATGCGCGAATTGCGTGACGGGTGGACGGGTGAGAAAATTTACAACGGCCCCAAAATAGTCGGCAATGTTGCGGTGATCGAGATTGAGGGTTCACTTGTCAATAAAGGGTCATGGGTGGGTAAATCCTCCGGTATGACCTCTTATGAAGGGCTGAATATCCAGATTGCCGATTGCCGCTCACGTGATGATATCAAGGCTGTGGTCTTTGAGATCGACAGTTTCGGCGGTGAAGTTGATGGCTGTTTTGATTGTGCGGAAGAGCTTCATCTTTTGTCCGAGGCCAAGCCGACCATCGCCATTCTGACCGATCACGCCTGTTCTGCCGCTTATCTTTTGGCTGCCGCCTGTCGTCAGATTGTGATTCCTGCCACCGGTTATACTGGATCAATCGGCGTTATCACGATGCATGTTGATGCATCGGGCTGGGCGAAAAATCAGGGTCTGGCCGTCACCATTTTGCGTGCCGGTGAAAAGAAGGCTCGCCCTGGTATGTTCGAGGCCATGAGTGATGAGGAATACCAAGAGGCTACCGCTGACCTCGAAGCCATGCGGGTGCTGTTTGCCGAAACTGTATCGCGGTTTCGTGGGAGCCGTCTCACGACACAGGCCGCCCTTGCCACAGAAGCCGATACATTCCGTGGGCAGGCCGCCGTCGATTTAGGTCTTGCCGATGCGGTGGGACGTCCCAAACACGTTTTTGAAGCCTTCATTGCCGCAATGGCTGCTTAAAAACACAATCTCTGAAATCTCAACAATATCAAAAGGAAGATGCTGATGTCGCTTGCTCGCGCTATCCGTGCAGCCGTTGGTGGCCGCAATACCCGCAAACGTCTTGAAGAAGACAAGCCGGAAGATCTGGAAGATGATCTGAAACCTGATGAGGCTGAGGATGATCCGGAAAATCCTGATGCTGAGGAAGATGAAGAAATCCAGCCGGAAGCCGATGAGGATGAGCCTGTGGCTGATGAGGAAGAGAAGTCGGGCGACTATGCCCGTGGCCGCAAGGCTGAGCGCAAGCGCAACTCTACCATTCTTGGTTCATCTCTGGCTGAGCGCAATCCTTCACTGGCGGCTCATATTGCCTTTAACACCAATATGAGTGCCAAGCAGGGACTTGCTACGCTTGCTGCCGGTGCATCGACTACCGCACCAAGCCTGTCAGGCCGTATGCAGGGGCGTGTTCCAGCACTTGGGTCAGGTGGCGCAAAGCGCACAGCAGGGACTGCTGATGAACGTCTGGTAGCGCATGCGAAAGCCCGCAATCAGCGCCGCTAATGGCGCCTAGGCTTTTGAGCCTCAATCAATATTCTCAATTTTATCAGGAGAGCGCTATGCGCACTGAAACTTACACGCCCGGCGACCTGCTCGTCGGTGATTACCCTGTTGCTGTCCGCACTGTGACCATTGCAGGCGGGCAGGGCGTCCTTAGACGCGGCGCGGTGCTGGGTGAAGCAAGCGGAAAATTTCTGCTGTCGGCATCCGCTGCGACCGATGGCTCCGAGGTTCCCGCACTGGTGTTGGCCGTTGATGTCGATACCACGGCTGGTGACACACAAAAGGGTGCTTATGCATCCGGTGGTTTTGATGCGGGCAAGCTCGTTTTTGGCACAGGTCACACGATCGCTACGGTTGAAGGGGCTTTTCGCAAAGCCTCAGCCCCGCTCTATCTGCACAATCTCGCCTGATCCGATCCGGCACAGTTTTTAAGGAAAACCCTTATGGATTTATTTAGCACAACCGCGCTGCTGACGGTGATTGAATCCCGTGACCGGCCAACCGCTTTTATCCGCGATACATTTTTCCCGAATGGCTTTCAGTCTGATGCGGAAGAGATCGCGTTTGATAAGCTGAAACGCCGTCGCAATGTGGCACCGTTTGTATCGCCATTGCTACCAGGCAAAGAACGCGCCATTCGTGGCCGTCAAACCTCAACATTTACGCCTGCCTATGTGAAGCCGAAAAATACTGTGCGCCCTGGCGAAGGTTTCCGCCGCCGTCCCGGTGAACCGCTTAATGGCAATATGTCTGCGGAAGATCGGTATTTGCAGACTGTTACCGACATTCTTGCCGATCAGGATGATGAGGTGACGCGCCGTGAAGAGATCATGGCGGCCGAAGCGCTGCGCACCGGCAAGATCATTGTCAGTGGTGAAGATTACGAAACCCAGATTGTGGATTATAACCGGCCAGCCAATCACACGATTGCTCTGACAGGCACAGATCGTTGGGGTGAAAAAGACGTTTCTATCCGCAAATCCATCCGCTCATGGGCGACCCGTGTTGCAACCACGTCAGGTGGTGCAGCAACAGAAGTGATTTTGGGTGCGGAAGCGGCAGAGCTTTTGCAAACCGATCCGGAAATCCGCGACATTCTCGATAATCGCCGTCAGGCCGGTGGCGAAATGCAGCTTGGGCCAGTTGCAGCCGGTTCCGAGGATATGGTTGCGATCTATCTTGGCTCAGTGGGGCAGTTTAATTTCTGGCAATATACCCAGCTGTTTCAGGATGATCAGGGCAACGATATTGAGGTTTGGCCAAGCTTTGGTGCCGGGATTATCGCGCCAAGCCAGTTTCAGGGCTTTATGGCTCATGGTGCTATTCAGGACGTTGCAGCTCAGCTACGCCCATTAACCCGTTTCCCGAAAATGTGGAATGTCGAAGATCCGTCCGCAACCTTCCTAATGACACAAAGTGCGCCACTACCGGTGCCTGGTGATGCCTCGGCCTCACTCTTTGCTATGGTTCGCTAAGCACACATCTTTGAAAGGATTGTTATAATGGCCAAGATAAAGACTGTGCGGCAGGCCTATGCCGTGACACTGACCATTGCAGGCAAAGATGTGCCACCTGGCACAGCGGTTACGCTGCCTCAGGATGAGGCGGATAAAATCGCTGTTTTATTTGGGGTTGCTCCTGCGGTGCGCGCAGCGCGTGAACCGATGGATGTGCCAACACCAAAGACACCAGCAAAACCCGTTGATTTGGATGCTCTGATGAAAGCTGTTGAAGAGGCTCAAGCCGCCTATGATACGGCTAAAGCTGCACTTGATGAGCCGGATGCGGGTGCCGAAGAGCTAACCGCATTTGAAGAGGCCGAAGCCCGTTTAAATGCGGCAGAGCAAGCGGTTGAAGATGCTGGTGGGCAATGAGCCGCCCCGCGATCTTTTCTGATATGGCGGATGCCTTTGTGTCTGGCCTTGGCAATGTTGAGGCTCGGATTACCATTGGTGATAGCACTGTGGCTTTGCGAGGGATTTTGCGCAAGGTTCGGGAAGGCGATCTGCTCGATGTTGAGGGTATGGGACTTGAAGGTATCAGCTACAGCTTTGCGGCTTCAGGAACTGCACTGGATGGTGTTCGTCAAAAAGATACGATTACGATCCTGAGCAGCGATGACGGCCAAGAGACTGGCAAGGTCTTTGTCGTTGCCGGTCATGTTGATGACGGGCGGGCTATGAAACGCCTGCTTCTTCATGAGGATGAATAAGCATGGCTCATGTCAGACAGCAAATTCTCGACAAAATCCGAGGCAGATTGCAGGTGGTGGCAACTGCTACCAAGGGTGTCGTGTCTCCTATGCGCTCAACGGCGGTACCGGAAGAGGAACTGCCGTCCTTCACCGTGCTTTATACCAGTGATCAAACCTCGCCCGATGGTGTGGTTTACGATGATACTACCGGGGATGAGCGTACACGCCTCAATCACCGGCTGACAATCAATGTGGTCATTCACTTCAAAGGCCGCAAAGACCCCGCACGTGAGTTTGATCAGCTGGCAGCGGCTGTAGAAACAGCCCTGCCGCCGTCGACTCTGGATGGGCTGGTCATTGATATGATTTTGACATCGACCGACCATTTTATTGATGCGGGTACTGCGCAGAGTTTAGGCGCAGGGCGCATGGTGTTTGATGTGATGTATCGCACCTATGCTGGTTTACCGGAAACGCCTGCCTAATTCGCTTTCTACCACTTCCATTCATTCCCCTATAACATCAGGAGAAAAGTCCATGGCTTTAGGTCGTGAGCTTGTGATCAAACGTCAAATGACGCCGGATAGTTTCGTGTCCGTCTGTGTGACGGAAGCGCGATCACTTGAAATCAACAATGAAGAAATCGATATCACCAAGCCAAGCTGTACCGATCCCGGCAGTAAGCTGCTGTTGTCGTTGATGTATGGTATTCAGCGTATCAATGTGCAGATCGATGGTGCATTTGTCGGCAATGCGGCCTCTAAGGCCATGATCGGTGATACGGTCAGTCAGATTGTGACGCCCTATCAGATCGTCGTGCCTGGCGTTGGCACCTTTGAGGCCGATTTCCTGATCTCGCTCACATTCTCGGGTGATAAAACCAATGAGCTGCAATGTCAGGGGCGTATGTCTGCCACCGGCACTGTCGGCTTCACACCGTTTGAGGCACCGTGATGGATGGTTTGCCAAATCCACTACGTGGTGAAGCAGCCTGTCAGATCGGTGACACTGATCTGGTGTTGGTGGTTGAGTTTGGCCGGCTGGCAACGCTCTGCGAGGTTGCCGGTTGTGATACGATGGATCTGCTCTATACCCGCCTTATTGGTTTCCACCCTAAAACTGTTATGGCTGCCATTCGTGTTCTGACCATTCATCCGGATGGTGACAAGTCCGCTCGGGAACAGGCTCATAAAGCTATATCAGAACTGAGCGGTGCCGATGAAACGGCGTTCCGTAAAGCGATCACGGCAGCACTCACCGGTCATATCAATGCCGGTAAAGTCCAGCGCGGTGAGGCTGATCATATCGGCCAGCTGGAAAAAGCGGTTGAGAAGTCTCAATCGGGAAACGTACAGAGCCCCTCGTAATTACTGATCAGATACAACAAATGCTCGCTCTTGCGACGGGGGGATTGGGCTGGTCACCTGAGACATTCTGGCGATCGACATGGCTTGAGCTTGAAGCGGCCATCGAGGGGCGCACCGGTAAACGATCAAAAGACATTATCACCCATGAGCGGGCGGCAGAAATTGCCCGCCATCATCCCCCCACGAAATCGATCCGATAGGTTGTATCATGTCCCGCAATGACATCATGGCGTTCATTGGCGCCAATGCCCGTGGTTTCCATGATGCCATGAGCCGTGTTCGCTCGGATACCAAGGCAACTGCCAGTAGTTCCCAGCGCGAATTCTCGCAATTATCTGCAGGTCTCAACCGCTCTATGTCGCTTGTTAAAGGCGCATTGGCTGGTCTTGGTATCGGTCTGTCCATTCAGGGCGTTAAGCAGATTGTCTCTGATATCGGCAATATCGAGACGGCAGCAAAGCGAGCAGGTCTGACGATCAAATCTTTCCAGCAGATGAAATATGTTGCTGAAACCAACCGCATTGAGGTTGGGGCTATGGCCGATGCATTTCGTGAGTTAAGCCTACGAGCCAATGAGTATGCCCAGACCGGTAAAGGCTCAGGTGCAGAAGCTTTTGCCCAGCTTGGTATGTCACCTGAGGAGGTCAAAAAACGGCTCAAAGATCCGGCAGATTTTATGCTGGAAATTATCGATCGTACCCGCCGCCTCAAAGATACCGCTGCTGGTATTCGTATTTTTGATGAGATCATGGGTGGGCAGGGTGGTGAGCAATTCGTGTCTCTGATCGATCAGGGGCGCGATAAGCTGACTGAGACAATCAAAGAGGGAGAAGAGCTAGGCCGTGTTCTCTCTGAAGATGTAGTCAAAGCAGCCGCTGATGTTGACCGAAAATTCCAGGATATTTCTAATACGGTGTCAGGCTCTTTGAAAGGCGCAATTGTCAATGCTTATCAGGCATTGCAGGTGTTCGTTTCTTCATTCAGCGCTATGGAAGAGCGCAGCTCCGAGGCTTTACGTGCCAACCAGCAGCAATTGCAAACACGCCGTAAGCAGCTTGAAGGGCAGAAAGGGACTTGGGAGGACACGGGGTTAAGTTGGATCGGCAAAGATGCCACAACCGAAATGGTTGAGGTGGATAAACAGCTCAAAACGATCAATGATGAGCTGGAGCGTCGCAACAAGCTGACCTCAATCACCAATCCCAATATCCCTCCAGCGGTTACACCCTATGTTTTGCCATCAGATACCAAGACCAAAGGCGGCGGGTCACGCGCTGCGAAAATTACTGATGCTGAGCGTGAGAGAAAAGCGATTGATGAGCTTATAAAATCACTCGAGGAAGAGCTGAAACTTGTCGGTCTTTCTGATGAGGCGCGGGATAAAGAAATTGCACTACGTAAGGCTGGTGCCAGTGCCACCGATGAACAACGTGATCAGATCACTTCTTTGATTGAAGCGCGTTATCGTGAGCAAAAGGCAGTTGAGGCTGTTGAAGAGCAACTGCGTCGCAATGCAGATGCTGCTCTCGATCTGGCTGACATCTCCATGAGTATGATCGACACGATCATTGACGGTTCGTTCAATGCCAAAGATGCCTTGGCAGGACTTTTACGCCAAATGGCACAAGCTTTACTCATGGGGCAAGGGCCGCTCGCCAATCTATTTGGAATGACGGCACAGTCATCGGGCCTTGGTGGCTTGTTTGGCATGATGTTTGGTGGGCCACGTGCTGCTGGCGGTAGTGTGACGCCGGGCAATCTCTATCAGGTCAATGAAAAAGGCCAGGAGTTCTTTTCGCCTGGTTCTCACGGGCGGATCATTCCTCATGATGAGGCCGGAGGAGGCGGTGGTTTTTCCTTCGCTCCGGTCTATCAGATTGATGCACGCGGTGCAGATCAGGCAGCGGTATCCAGATTAGAGGCTGGCCTTGCAAAAACCAACCGTGAAATGGAAAGCCGCATTATTTCCACTATGCGTAAAGCACAAAAATCCAATGTGAGGTTCTAAATGGCTATTACATCTCCATTGGATATTCTTACGAACTTTCCGGGCTGGTGTACTGAGTTTGATCTCTTTTATCGTCAAGAGTTTAGTCGTACTGCCGGTGGAACGACCATAGTCAAAGATATGGGAACTCCTCTATGGAAAGCTTCATTTCAAACTGTAAGTTTGCCTGTTAATGAGCTGGATATTTGGCGGGCACGATTGAAGGCATTGGATGGCAGTGTTGGCTTGTTTTGGGGAAGGCCTATGAGCCGATGTTATCCGATAGCTTATCCGAACAGTGCAGGAATAGGTGATGTTTCAGGCGTTGCGATTGATAGTATCGGTGCAGACAATAAATCTCTGACATTACATAAATTACCGGTATGGCATTCAATCTCTGCCGGGGACTATCTGCAGATTGGTACAAAATTATACCAAGTGCTTGAGAGTGCGGTTGCTAACCCTACAGGTACAACGACAAACTTTGAAGTTCGACCGCATCTGGCACCTGGCACAGCGGTCGGCAACGCTGTTGTGCTGGTTCGGCCATCAGTGCCGATGATCATCGTTCCTGGTACTTTATCGACAACTGCTGATGCTCGAACTGGTCAGGGCAGTATTAATTTTCAGGCAATTGAGTGTCGTTAAGTCGACTTGGCTTTTTTGATCACATTTTTGGATTTAACTTTATTTGCCTGTGCTGGTGTTGAAATATCTGCCTGCGCAAGACGTTCATTCTTTAGGCGGAGTGTTTTTGCAACTCTTTTTGCATACTCGCTCTCATTGATGGCGGTAGCGATCTTGTGTGTTGTCTCAGCTCTAGTTTCAGCGATTGAAACCGAAGGCTTCTTGTTAGACTGTTTTAAAAGGGATGCCTGAATCGGATGGCTCATAAAATCTCTCCTGTGCTATTGCATGAAATATTTACTTAGGGACGATGCCTGGATAATCCTCCACCAATTCTTTTCAGAATACTGCCAAGCTTGGTCGCATCCTTCATTTCTTCAGCTAACTTTTTGCGTTCGATGAATAGTCGTTTTTCATTAGCTGTAATTTGATGAAAATGATGTAATTGTGTTTTTTCAAGTGAAGGTGAAATACCTTTCGTCGGTTTTATCGTTCTATTCATTGCGTTTCTTCCCTTATTAATTAAAAATAGGTGTGAAATTTAGATTTGATAAAATGTGTTTTAGGTCACACAACTTTTTAAATATTTCCAATTTTGCGTTGGAGAATATAAGTAAACATGCTTTCTTTTTGATATTATTATATATTATGCAATTGTGTTTTATTTGTATGCGTTAATTAAATATTAATTCATATGGCGGTTTCGGAAGGCTTTTGAACCTAAATAATCTAATCAATTATATTATTTTTCGTTGTTATTTGTGCAAATTTTCTAGGAAAAAGACATGCGATACATATCAGCAGAGAACCAGCTTGCGCTTGAACAGCGCAGGCTGGTTGCGCGTGACTTTGTCTGGTTTGTGGCTAAGCGGCGCGATACCGGTACTTCGGTCACTGAAGGCTTGTGGTCTGATGTGTTCAATGTCGAGGCTGAAGTCGTTGAGCCTGATACCGGTATCACGCAAACGCGCACGTTCTATGGTGCCGGTAGTCTGGTTGGGATTAGTGACATTCCATTGGTTGCAAATCTGTCGGTACAAAATGCCACTATTCAAGCCTCGCAGATCCACACGGAAATCGAACGGATTGTACGTGACTATGATTGCCAGCAGGCACGGGTAGAAATCTATCGCGGGTTGTTTGATCCGGACACACGATTGATGGTGGCACCTGCCGTTGCCCGTTTCATGGGCTTTGTTGATACGATCGATGTCACCACGCCTTCCGAGAATGAGGAAGGCTCTGTCACTTTCACCTGTGCCAGTCACACGCAGGAAGTGACACGCTCTAATGCAGAGACGCGCAGTGCCGCTTATCAGAAAGTCCGTGATCCGAATGACGGTTTTTATGATGACAGTGCCACGGTCACTGAATGGGAAGTGTGGTGGGGCTCGGTCAAAGGATCGGTGCCAACGCAGAAGAAACGCAAAAAGTTTTTAGGGATTTTCTGATGATCCGGCATGCAACTGCTTCAGACAAAATGGCCTGCCTGAACTTGCTGCGAGAAAGCCATAAGGTTGCGGGTTTCACTTTCCCATTTAGTGCATCCCATGCCTCTGCTTTATTTGATTATCATCATACCAGCCCGCAGGCTTGTGTTCTGGTCATTGGTGATCAGCCGGATGGGCTGCTGATGGCAGGATGGTTTGAGCATCCCTTTGGTGCTGGCCGCTATGCTAAGGAAACCGTTTGGTATGTCGCCCCACAAGCGCGTGGGCGGGGTGCTATCAAGATGCTTGATTCCTATGAGAGATGGGCGCGTGAACAAAACTGCAGTGCCGTCGGTATGGCGGCACTCTCGACCAATGATGTTTCAGCGCTTTATCTGCGCCGCGGCTATCAGCCCGCAGAGACGCATTTTATCAAAAACTTACGTTAAAGCTCGTTTTGAACCATAGCTTTGATTTTTCAGCCTTTTCAAAGTGATCCAGCCTGTGTGTTTTGATCCACCATTCCGCAGCTTCCATCAGCATTTCAGGGTCATCATTCTTGTTGGCAAAAAACGCATAGAAGGAAAGCCCGACTTTGGTGCCTTTCTCGGCGATTTTGCGATCACAAACCTCAATAATTTTTAGTTTTAAGCTCTGGCGCAACTGCGTTCCTTTCATGGGTGAGGAAGAGAATACGCTTTAACGTGTTCTGACCTCATAATTCAATCAAGAGATTATACATGGCTCTTTTTACTGCTATCGCCAGCGCGGTAACGGCTGTCGGCGCGTGGGTTGGTAGTCTTGGGATTATCGGCAGTGCCTTGCTCAAGACGGCTGTTGGTATTGGTTTGAACGTGCTGGCGCAGTCGCTGGCTGGTAAACCAAAAGACCCGACATTCTCCATCAATACGACCATTCAGGGTGGGGGCGATGTTCCGCGCTCGATCCTGCTGGGTAAAACTGCGACTGCCGGTTCTCTCGTTTGGGTAAACACATGGGGGCAGGATGGGGATAGCAAGAACGCTTATCTCACACAGGTCATTGCTCTCTCTGATTTTCCAGTTGAAGCGTTAACTGGCGTGATGGTCAACAGTGAGAAGGTTGATCTGACCGGCAGCAATACCGGCTGGGGGCATTCTGTTGCGCAGTACCGTAAAGACGGGCGCGATAATCTCTGGATCAAGTTCTATGATGGTACGCAAACTGCCGCTGATACATTCCTTACCGGCACTTGCTCCAATCATCAACGGCAATGGTCAAGCAACCGTGTTGGCCGTGGTGTTGCCTATGTGATTGTCACGGCGCTTGTCTCGAAGAATATGTTCTCCGGTATTCCCTCGTTTAAGTTCGAGGTCGATGGCGCAAGGCTTTACGATATCACCAAGGATAGCAGTGCTGGCGGCAATGGCTCACAGCGTTGGTCTGATCCGGCGACTTGGGGCGGTGATGGTGATCATCTGCCTGCCGTCCAAGCCTATAATGTTCTGCGTGAGATCCGCTATGGCAATAAATGGCTCTATGGATTGCAGGGTGTAACCGGATCGCGTCTGCCTGCTGCGAGCTGGATAAAGCAGATCAATAAATGTCGCCAGCAAGTGCAGGGCGCATATGGTTTTGAGCCAATGTATCGCTCTGGTGGGGAACTACCAGTCGATGCGCCAATTGCCACAGCTCTTGAGACTATTCTGACCGCCTGTCAGGGGCGTATCAGTGAGGTTGGCGGCACTTATGCAATCCACATTGGTGCGCCGGATGCACCGGTAATAGATTTTACCGATGATGATATTCTCTCAACGGAAGAGCAGACCTTCACGCCGTTCTTTGGGTTGGCTGATAGTGTTAATGGCATCAGCGCTACATATCCTTCTCCAATCAATGGTTGGGTGACAATCACAGCACCACCACTCTATCGCACTGATCTGGAGGCCAGACACGGCAATCGCCGGTTGATGTCTGATGTGCCTTTGGATTTTGTGCCCTATCCGGAGCAGGTGCAGCGGTTGATGAAGTCTGCTCTTCTGGAAGCACAGCGGGCGCGTCGTCATACTCTGGTTCTGCCGCCACGCTTTTGGGCGTTCTGCACTCCGGGCGAATATGTTGTCTGGTCATCGGTACGTAATGGTTATCAGGCCAAGATGTTTCGCATTGACGGGGTGTCTGACAAGGGCAATCTGGATGTGCTGGTGGATATTACGGAAGTGGATCCATCAGATTATGCATGGGATAGCAGCTCCGAATTCCGGCCACCGGTTGATGGTGCAGTTGGTATCATCCGTCCTGAACCAATGCCGATCATTAGCTTTGGCGCTTTGCCAGCGGTTGCACAGGATAGCAATGGCAACAATCGGCGCTGCGGTATCAGGCTGCTCTGGGATGGCGCGGTCAATGCCGTTGATTATGTCCAGTATGAGCTGCGTAAAACCGAAACGCTGGAAACGATCTATATTGGCCGTACCGAGGAGGTGCCACGTGCATCACTGATCATAGCGCCTGGCATGTTGTTACTGCCAAACCAGTCCTATCAGGTGCGGGCGCGATACGGCACCTATGATGGCAATACGGAATTCATCTGGGCTGATTGGATTGGGGTTATCACCGATGATATCCGGCTCGGTCCATTGGATATTTACGCGATCAATATTGAACAGCTCAACAAAGATATCAGTGATGTTCTGTCAGGGGTGGGTGAAACAGATCGCTATGTTCAGGAGGAACTCGACCGCATCGGAGCGCTGGCTGCAGAGCAAGAGGCTGGCAATGCCGATATGTTCAAGCTGTTGCGTGAAGAGGCTGCAGTCACGGCCGGTAACATCAGGGCAGGCTATACAAGGCTGATTGCCGTTTCCATCGGTCCGAATAGCGCTATTGCAACGCGTATCGAAACGCTGGAAGCCAAAGTTGACAATGACGTTGCCAAAGCCGTCTCTATGCTCACCAGCCGGATTGATACGGTTGATGGCCTTGTTACAGCGCAGTCTGAATCCATCACGCAGTTGACGGCTGATGTCGGTAATTTCTCTGCCGATGGTCTGATCCGCATTACCAGTGAGGCCACAAGCGGCAGCGCCTTATCGCGCATTGCCTTCAGCAGCTTTGTTGAAGCTATGGGGCAGACTGCACGCGCCGCCATGTGGCTGGAAGCCTTCGCCGGTGCCGGTGGTGAGCTATTCAGCCGGATGATTATGAATGCCGATCAGTGGATTGTCACCAATGGCGTGGATAGCGTTTCGCCTATGACCTTCATCAACGGGCGGCTGACTTTGCAGGTGGCCAGTATCGGTGAGGTTGAATCCGGCCTGTTGCGCTCACCGGATGGGAAATTTGTGATCAATCTGGCTGAAGGCTATTTGAGGATATCCCGATAATGGATGCAGAAATCTTTATGGATGCAGATAAGCTGGTAGTGGCCAAAGAGGGGTTTGATGCGTCAAATCCCTCGCTGCCAGAGGGCAATAAGCTGTTTGATAGTGATTGGTTGTTTTCCGGTACGATTGTTGAGGCTGGTCTGCATATTGATAATGCGGATTATCGACGTGATAAACGCCCCAAGAGATATATCGCATGGAATGAACCAACCAATTGGTCAAACGTACAGGTTATCAACTTTACACCGCTGCCCTATGTGCCGACGGTTTTATTGATACCGCTGTCCGACAGCCGGTACTGGTACGATCACGGCATGGTCTTGCTCGGTGCTGATAAGCGTAACCGTAATTTTGGTGGTGACTATTATCGCACTGGTGAGATTACCGTGAGCAATAGTCAGATATTTATCCCGCGTTGTTATGCGAAGGCGGGCAAATATCATTTCCGCGACGACTTTATGTATCTGATTATGGCGATGTGAGATGGCAGGTAAAATTGTAATCGGAAACAATAATGGTGAGCACGGCATTTTTGTTGCTCAGGCAGGCAAGACCGTAGAGCAGGGTGCGCCCTATCTGATGTCGTCCCTTGGCGACATGCTTAAAATCTGGGCTCAAGGCTCTGTTTCATCAACCGCGACAAGGCAGTCGGAAGGGCTGTGGCGGCACGATATCACTGTGAACTTTCCGGAGCTGCCTTACATTCCGCTGGCGTTCATGGGCTTTAAGACCTCAAGCAATGAGCCGTTTCAGTTCCCGCCGGATCTCTATACCCTCATGACATGGAATGGTGCCACGCTTGGTGATCTGATGCCGGCTATTGGAATTGCACATAATAAGTTGGTTTTTGCTGGTTGGACTGAGCAGCAATATGCTTATTTCAATTACACAGTATTTTTGCTCAAAATCAGGGATAAGTTCTGATGCAGGGCTGTGTGTTGATCAAGAAAGGACCGGACTATAAGTTCCGTGTCTCAAAGACCGGAAAGTCGGTTGATAGCGCTGATCTGAATGATTTTATCATTCATGAAAAGCTTGGCACGGCTGCGCCCTATATCACGGGCTCTGTGCAGGTTCCGGCCAATAGCAATGTCTATATTCCGTTTGGTCGTACCTATGCTCAACCGGCACTCATTCTGCTCAAGCCCCAAAATGTTGTGGCTTACCAAACGCAATTTGAAGCCCGTATTCAGGGCGATATGGCCTCGATGCGGATTTACAATCACACCGGTACATCCCGCTATGTGACCTATTACGTCTATTGGAATTCCATAGGCGGCTGATCGCTCCATTCACACAACACTCGTTTTAATAATCCGCATGGTGCGGAAAGGAGAAAGCATGTCTGCTCCACAGGCAATTCCCACAATTCATCCGCAAGCAGAGCTGCAGGAGACGGCGTTTATGTCGGGCATTCTCCGGCAGCGCAATCTGATGCTGGCCTCAGAGAATATCGAATTAAAAGAACGGATCAAAACACTCGAAGCAACCGAAAAGACGCTTCAGTCCCAGATCGAACATTTTCAAGCGCAACTGGCAGAACATGGGGAGCATGGTAATGGCGATCAGGCCTGATTGGACTTCTGGCACACTGACACTCGTGGCCGGTTCTAAGGATTTTACAACAACTGGTTCAGCGCTTGAGACAGCGGCATTACAGGTCGGTGATGCGATTATCACCGTGAGTGGATATGTACTCATCATTGAGGCTATCACCGGTCAGAACAGCGGTACGCTCTATGCTGAGTGTCCTATGGCCGCTGCGGGGAGCGATCAGCCTCTGCGCATACGCTATCAGCCGGATGGCAGCCGCGTACAGGGTGCCATGCGTATGGTCAGGGAATTGCTGACATCCGGCAATCTTGAAGCCTTTGCAGCTCTTGCCGGTGAAGAGGATGCAGTGCCGGTCTTTGTCGGGCCAGGTGTTATCAAGCTGGTTCCTAAATCCGAATTCGGACCAGATGATACTAAGAGCAATCTGGCTGCAGTTGCTCAGTTGGATAGTATCGCAAATCTCACCGAACTGGCATTGCTGGCAAAGGCCAATGAGCAGTTTGTTGTGATGGATGCTAATGGCAAGATTGCGATTGTACCGTTCAAACAATTCACGGATGAAATTGCCAAGAAATTCCAGTTACCTGAAGGTGGCAGTGAACAGCAGCTGATAAGCGGCACCGGTGGTTTGATTGAGCCTGCAACTCTGCCGGTATCGACTGCTACTCAGGATGCGCTGGATTTAAAGGCCACGACTGCTCTGGTGGGATCTAAATCTTCGTACAACTGGATCATTAATGGCGATTTTACCATTAATCAGCGTGGTGGTGGGAAAAAGCCAGCCAATGGTGTCTATGGTTTCGACCGTTGGAAAGGCCATGCAAACGGTATTGAGCAGATTGTTGAGGCTCTGCCTGCTGGTGAATACACACTAACGTGGTCAGGCGGTGGAAATGGTACGTTCGGAGGGCAGACACAAGCATCACCGATTAAGGCAACAGTGTCAGGTGGAAACACCTCTGTGGTTGTGCCCCAAACTGCAACAATGATTTCTGTCGTGTCGGGTGATCTAACCACGAAAGACCCGTGGTCTGCGCGTCATAAGCAACAAGAGCAACTTCTGTGCGACAGGTATTATCAAACAGCTCCAGAAGTATGGATGGGGATGATTTCTACCTCGGCATACAGAAGGTCAACGGTGATGTTTAGGACGATTATGCGCGCAAGCCCAACGTGCAAAGGGGATTTAAACGAAACATCGGTTGCATTGTTTTTTCAGAACATCTCTGAGAAGGGGGCAATTCTGGCAATTGATAGTAATATTGGTACTCAAATGAACGTTTTAGCTAGAAACATAACATTTGATGCGGAGATTTAAAATGATTGAAAGCGCAAAATATTCGAGCGGTGGTTTAGTCATTGCCACGATCAACGGTCAAGTTATGACCATACCCGATGATATGGAAAACCGACACCGCGCAATGATTGCCGATTGGGAAGCAGCAGGCAATGCGATTGAGCCTTATCTGCTAGAACCAGAAGCTCCGGCCGTAATTTCCATTCCTGCTGTCACCTTGTGGGAGCGTATGACTGAGGCGGAAGGTGAGCAGGTTGAGGCTGTTATGCAGACACAGCCGTTTCGTATTCGGCAGATTTTTACGACGGCACAGACATACCGTTCTGATCATGAGCTGTGGTCATTGCTTCAACAGGTCGCCACTGAGTTGTTTGGCGTACAGCGTGCCGGTGAGTTGCTCGCTCAATCTTAAAATATCACGACAACAAGCTGATATTATGTGCTGCTTTTAAGCGGCTTTTTCTTAGGGAAATTGAAAATGGATAAAACCGTGCCAGCTGGCGCGGCGATCCTGCTTGACTTCATTCGTAAGATTGAAGTCGGGCGGACTGATCGCGCGTCTTATGATGTCATCTATGGTCAGAACCAAAATAAGCTGAAAAAACAGATTACGGCCATGACGATTGGTGAGTTGGTTGATGAGCAGGCCAGCTTTACCAAGCGTTTTAAATCCTCTGCGTCGGGTGGTTATCAGTTTATGCGGAAAACTCTCCAGGATTTATCGCGGGAGCTGCGTTTGTCCGGCAAGCAGATGTTTGATCCCGATCTTCAGGATCGCCTTGGCTGCCACCTGCTGAAACGCCGTGGCTATGAAGAATTTATGGCAGGCAAAATCACCATGACTGAGTTTGCTAAGCGGTTGGCGATGGAATGGGCATCATTTCCTGTTCTGGCGGCAACTAAGGGGCAGCATCAACACCTCAAGCGCGGCCAGTCCTATTATGATGGTGATGCGCTTAATAAGGCTCTGGTGAAGCCGGAAGACATTGAGGCTATTTTGTGTAAGGCCAAAGGTGCGGGAAACGGCTTGCCCGTGCCTGTACCTGAAAGGCCGGGAGTGGAAAGCCTGCCGTCTGAACCTGAAAAGCCTAAGCCGGTCTGGAAATCAAAGCGGGCATGGTTGTGGAGCTATATTGGCACTATGTCGCCTGCAGCGCTCATGGGGGCTTTCGATTGGAGGGTGCAGATGGTGATTGTTCTCAGCATCATTGGCATCTCAATCTATTCCATCCTCACCATGAAACAGGTGAAAGACAAAATCATCGAACTGTTTGAGGGGCTCTGATGTTGGGGCGGCTAAAAATCATTGCTGCCTTGCTGCTGGTGGGGGCTGTGGCGCTCACCGGTGCTATTCAGTTAGGCAAGTACAAACAGCGCCAAGAAGGCGCAATTCAGCAATTACAGAGTGATATCCACGCTGAGCGGGAGAGGGTGAAAGACGATGCGAAAACACGCAATCTTTCGGACTATGATTTTTGCATTCAGTCTCTTCACCGTCGCGGGGTGCAGTCCACAGACTGTGAGCAACTGCGCGGGTTGGCGCAAGAATGATCTTTCAGCGGTTGGGCTAGTAGCCCTGACAAAAATTGACCGGCAAGCTGCTGAGCGAGTGGAAGGTAATGATCAAAATGGAAACCGGCAGGGGTGCTGGTGATGGCGATGGATCCAAAGGCAAATCCGGCACACCGTTTTAATGAGCTGCCTGATGAAACGCAGGAGTTTCTTTCTCAGCTCCGTGAGGATGACATCGAAACGCTGAAAGATGGTCTTCGCTTGGTCATTGCGATGCGCACGGTCGGGGGGCTTATGAAATGGATGATCGTTGCCATCGTTGGTACATTTATCGGTGCGGTAATGCTGTACGAGAATATTTGGAAGGTACTTATTTGGATTAATCCATCGAAATGACAGCTTTACATGCATTAAAACTTATGTCTTCATCGTATTATTCTGTATTTATAAGTGATTTCTATTTATTTATTATATGTGAACATTTAAATATACTTAAATTAAATTCTGTATTTCAATTATAATGATGATTTTTAAATGCGTGCAATAAAAATTTACATTCCAATATTTTTTCGGACATGATCCGTAAGTATTTTAAGATATGCTTGTGTATGGTAGTCAAGGTTGGCGAATCTGCAAATGTTTAACTAAAATTTAAAAAGAGGTTTGTGTGACTCTTCATAACTTTCAATCGTCGGAAGAGCATTTAGTTTCCGTAATTGTGCCTATTTTTGAGGTGGAAAATTATTGTGAAAATTGCTTGTCGTCGATTTTACAGCAAACCTATAGAAACATTGAAGTAATTTGCGTTAATGACGCAACAATGGATAATTCCATAACGATTATAAAAAAAGTCATGGCTACTGACCATAGAGTTAAATTAATTCATAATGATGTAAATAGAGGACTTGGTGGAGCAAGGAATGCTGGAATCGCGCATGCCAAGGGAGAGTATATATATTTTGTAGACAGTGATGACTGGATAGAGCCAGATACGATATCGACCCTTGTACAACTCATTCAAGATTCTGGTAGTGAATGGTCTATGATTGCTCCGGTAATTGAGGAGCAAGTAAAAATTTTTCAGGCCCCTTTTATTTCGTATGAAGCGAGAGCAAAGGCCTTAATGGGGGTTGTTGACTACAGCGACAATAGTAAGTTTATTACTGACGTTTATCCTTCAGCTTGGTTGTCTATGCGTACTAAAAGTTTGATTGATCGAATTGGGGCTGAGTTTCCAGAAAATCGTTTGTATGAAGATCATCAATTCCACTATGCGTGTGGTTTTGCAACGCAAAAATTAGCCTATTCAGACCGGCATCTTTATCATTATAGAAGTAACCGTGATGGTCAGATAACTAGAGATTCAAGTCTACGTAACTTGGAAATTTTTGATGTAATTGACAATTTAAAAATTATATTCGGTAAAAATCTAAGTAAGATTGATTTTAATTGTGTTTACAAAAAAATAATAGTTCGATTAACCCTAGAAAGAGCTCACGTCATAGAGAAAGGTAGTCTTGTCGAGAGTAAATTTTATGATAAAGCAAATTTATATTTAAAGGATTTTTCGGATCAGGAAATAATTGATGTTCGTCCGTATTGGGCCGATGAGGAGTGGGTGAAATACATTTTAGAAAGAATGCATTCTACTCATAGTGCCTATAATGTTTATTTATTAAATAAAAAAATAGTAAATAAAATTAAGGTTAGAATTAATAAAATTATACCAAGTTCATTGAAAAGATTGTTGGGTTATAGGCGTAGCAGAATATCCAATGAAGTTAATGAATTGCTTCAACCTGAGCTGGATAATTTAAAGCGTATGATTGATCTTGGAAATAAGAAGATTGATATAATTAATGATAAGCTTAAATCTGATTGTAAGCAAAAAATACATGAGTATTAAGATTATGAAAAATATTAAATCGAAGCACTTAGTGTTTTATGATTGGTTTATTGATCCGAGAGCTGGAGGTCCAACTGGTTATCTTGCTAATCTCAGGATGGGGCTAGATAGAACAGAAGAGCTCGATAATATTGATGTTTTTATCGAGAGAATGCCCAAGCCAAGTGGGTATTCCCATGCCGCTGTTGGTTCTCATACAGTTCAAGAGCTTAAGAAGCTCATTGACTATTATAAAAACATCGACGCTATTAAATTAGATGCAGTAAAATCCAAGAAAATATTATCACATAATGCCCAGTCCATTCATGTTCATACTGCTGTTGAGGCGGTTAGATTGATTAATCACCGTAAGGAGTTTGGCGGCGGGCCTATTTTTTTCACGAGTCACTGCCCTGAATCTAGTGGAAAAGAAGTAGCTGATGTTTGGCGGGATAGAGGGTATCCCTCAGAGCAGACAAATGATCTTGAAAATGCTGCAAGGGTCATTGAAGCTATAGCTTTTAGATATTCAGACGCTTGGATTTTTCCAAGTAAAGAAGCTATGGAGCCTTATTATTTAACAGTTCCTCAATTTGCGGAATGGGAGCGTGATAAAGATGTTCGCTTCATAGAGACGGGCGCTATGGAGATTAAATCGTCCCTTAGTAGGGAGGAGGCTCGAAATAAATGGGGCTTAAATGGAAAGAGAGTAATAGCCTTTATTGGGCGGCACAATGAGGTTAAGGGGTATGATCTGCTCAAATCGGTTGGGTTAGGCTTATTGGAAAAGCATGATGATGTAATAGTTTTGGTTGGAGGGAAGTTGGATGGTATGCCTCCTGTAAAGCATGAACGTTGGATTGAAATTGGATGGTATCCTCATCCTGCTGATTTGTTGAATGCTTGTGATCTCTATGTTCTTCCAAATCGAATGACCTACTTTGATCTTATTTTATTAGAGGCGCTATCTGTTGGGGTTCCAATATTGGCGTCTAATACTGGGGGAAATAAATCGGTCTATAGTACCACAAATGGGGCTATTGAATTATTTGAGCCAAATCATATTGCGTTTTCTAATGCTATCGAAGCTGTTCTTTGGGACGATGAGAAATTATTAGCGATGCGTAATAGGTCTAGAGAATCTTATTTGCAAAATTATACACCAACGCATTTTGGATCAAATTACAAGAAATTGATCAAAAATATATATATTGACTATAATATTTCATCTTTCAGTAATTTAAATAAAAAAAACCTACTTCAGGTTCGTAAATAATTATAATAGTCCCATTGTTGTATGATAGCGATGGGACTATTTTAGTTTCTTTATAAGTATAATTAATATATTGTATAGAGAAAATTTTATTGTAATAAAATTTAGATTATCATTTGAATGATTATTCAGAGTGTCTGTATATGTTTGTTTTATATTATTATAGTGCTGGGTTGTCAGCTGATATGTTTATAGCCAAAGTTGAATTGAGGTGAGTTGGATAGTTATAAAGGGGAGGTACGGAAATATCAGCTTATTGTATTATCATTCTCAGTTTGTAGAAGGCGTGGTTCAAAACGATCAGGTCATTAACCGGCACTTTGCCGCGTACTTTGGTCGGAGGAAAGTGGCTCAATCGCCGATCATCGAAACTTGTCAAGTCAGAGCGTACCATCACTATCTCCAAACTGTTACAGGTAGTCAAATATAGACGCTTCGATGTGCAATTGTTTTATGTGTGTGTGACCTAGTGCAAGAAACTCGATATAGGATTTCAGTACTTTTATTGTAATTTTGATTATATTTCTCAAGGTTTATTTTGAGAATTGTGTTTTATTTTTTAATATTAAATTATTTAAAAGTAGACTAAATTCATCATGATTAATTTTGTAAATAAAAAGTTAGTAGGTGAGTGTTCGTATTTATTGTAAATGCCACTGGTAATTTATAAAATGCTTATATTTTCGTTGTTTATGTATGCACATTTGCGTAAGTGCTTGTTCATAAAAAACAATTTTGCGGTAGTAACTTAAGGGTGATTCATGTGTTTCGATGATTATGATGTCGTTATCGTTGGTGCAGGTTTTTTTGGAGCCACTATTGCCGAACGTGTTGCTAATGATCTTGGTAAGCGTGTATTGGTTATGGATAAGCGATCTCATATCGGTGGAAATGCGTATTCAGAGACGTGCCCTGAGACCGGCGTAGAAGTTCATAAGTACGGAGCGCATCTTTTTCATACGCCTAATAGTCTGGTTTGGGATTATTTAAACAAATTCACTTCATTTACAGATTATAAGCATCGAGTTTTTACTAGTTTTAAACAGCAAGTATATATGATGCCTATAAATCTTGGTACTATTTGCCAGTTTTTTAATAAACAGTTGAGCCCGGATGAAGCAAGGGCGTTGATCGCTGAACAAGCTGCTGAATTAGGTGGTAAAGCGCCGCAGAATCTAGAGGAAAAAGCAATTTCTCTAATCGGGCGCCCACTATATGAGACATTTATTCGCGGCTATACAGCAAAGCAATGGCAGACTGACCCTAAAGAGTTGCCTGAAAGCATTATAACTCGTTTACCTGTTCGCTATAATTTTGATAATCGTTATTTTAATGATGCTTATGAAGGGTTGCCAGTAGATGGGTATACAGCGATTTTTGAGCGTATGCTCAAAAATGATCTGATTGATATTAAACTTGGTGTCGATTATTTTGATGTTCGGAGTAATATTTCTAAAGAAAAGCTTGTAATTTATACAGGTCCAATTGATAGATATTTTAATTATGCCGCCGGTGAACTTAAGTGGAGAACTATTGATTTTGAACCTGAGGTTCTTAATTTAGGCGACTATCAGGGTACTTCAGTTATGAATTATGCGGATGAAGATGTTCCTTTTACTCGTATTCTCGAGTTCCGTCATTTTAATCCTGAGCGGAACTATCAGACTGAAAAAACAATTATTGTACGTGAATATTCTCGCTTTGCTGAGCGTAAAGACGAGCCTTATTATCCGGTTAATACCAACGACGACAAGCGTGTCTATTTAGACTATAAAGCTATGACCGACAAAGAAAGTAATGTTATTTTCGGCGGCCGTTTGGGTACTTATCGATATTTGGATATGCATCAAGCCATTGGTGCTGCTTTGAAAACTTATGATGTTGAAGTGAAAAAATTTTTTACAACTTAGATTCATAGCGCCGTTAGGTTTCTGATGATTAATAATATATTGCAGAATGTTGTACTACCTGCTTCGGAACATGCCGATCGAGTTTCCCTTTATTGTCGTTGGCCATCGGGAAATATTGCGCTGGCGAATGCAAAAGGGGAACTCAATCTCACTGCAGGAAGTGTTGTTGACTTTACGACATTCTTTAATGCTTTCAGTCATCGGAAGTGGCATGAAGCTACTGGCATAGAGCATGTTTGTCTCCACGTTTGTGGCAGAGGGGCTGTAAGAGTATTAATAAGTTCTTACAGCGCAACTGCTGCCGCTATACGAGTTTCTGAATATGAGGGAGAACTTAATGCTAGTGGTATTGAGGTATCTGTACCATCTCTTAGTCAGATAAGTGGAGAGATGCTCTCTTTTTTGGTCATTGCGCTTGAGAATTCGGTGATCGAGAGTGTAACATGGGTTACCTCTGAAAATGCTAAGCGCGATATTCGTTTGGCAGCAGTAATTACTACATTTCAGCGTGAAACTGAAATTTTTGCAGCAATGGAGAAATTTTCATCTAAGATTATACCGCGGTATAAGAATAGCATACATTTGTTTGTTGTTGATAATGGCTCTACTCTTAATGTCGAAAATACTGAATACTTGACGATTGTTAGTAACAAAAATCTGGGTGGTGCGGGTGGATTTACGCGAGGCTTTATCGAGGTTAAAAAACGTCAAGGTTATACCCACGTATTATTCATGGATGATGATGCATCTTGTGAGCCTGAAAGTGTTTGGCGTGCGAAAACTTTTTTGGCATATTTGAATGATGAGAGAGCTTCTGTAGCCGGAGCAATGCTATATACAGACATGCCTTCTATTCAATACGAAAAAGGTGCGTTAATGCGGTTGAATGGCTCTGGTAAAGCCGTATGGCATGCTGAGCATTCGGGTTGGGATTTGTCAGATATTGCCTGTGTAGCAGCAAATGATTTACCTGGAAATTTGAATTATGGTGGTTGGTGGTTCTTTGCATTTCCAATTAATGCAGTGAAGCATCTACCGTTCCCATTTTTTGTTCGGGGAGATGATGTAGATTTCAGTCTTTCAAATAAGTTACCGATTGTGACATTGAATGGCATCGCGACATGGTGTGAAAATTTTGGGTATAAATTAAATCCTCCAACTGAGTACTTAGCATCTAGGAGTTGGATGGCTTTATCATTCATGCATGCTGATAGCGGTGCTAATAAAGCAACTTTTAATTTACTGCTACGCAATGCCTATAAAATGGGAATGAGATTTGACTATGCAGGTATGCACGCTGTTTTAGATGGGGTGGAGCACGCACTGCTAGGGCCGCAGTTTTTTGCTGATAAGCCTTCTCCTATTGATGTTCTCACAAATCAAAAGAAGCGAAACAAGTTAGTAAAATTAACTTCTGATCAATTTAAGTATCTCGTGCCAATATCATGGAGAAAAAAACGTCAAAAACGTTTAGTTTTGGTGTTGAGTGTTGGGGGGGCTTTTTTACCACAACGTATGGTTCAGTCAGTAATTATGCATGCTAAAATTGCATGGGAGGCTGGTACGTGGACGTTAATACGTGTAGGAGCTGTTGCTTTCGGAGTTGGGTCGGAGGTTTATGTATATAAGCGAGATTCAAAAGAATTAAGATCTGGATTAAAACGAATCTTAAAATTAAAAATTCAATATCTAAGGCAGCGAAGAGTTGTAAAATTAAATTATCAAAATAATAGCGCCAAATATAAAACTAGAGAATATTGGGAGAATGTTCTTGATGTTCGGAGCGACGATAAGTAATGATTGATAAAGATAAAATAGCCATTGTAATGCTGGCGTGTCGCGATTACGAAGCGATGGAACTAGCTCTCGCTTGTCATACCGCTTATGGCGATCCCGATGTGCATTTTTATATTTTGCAAAACTGTCGCGGCAATTACGACGCTGAACGAACTTTGGATGTAGCGAAACGTTACCAAAAGCTATTTCCTAATATGGTTCGCGTAGTTGATAATATAGAGCCTCAAGCACCATATTATTCTATATCACAGCTATTAGAATCTGAACTTTTTGAAGAATATGAATATATTTGCAAAGTCGATGACGATGCATTTCCAATCAATGAAGGGTGGCTTGACAAACTGGTGCAGTGTTGGGTGGCTTCTGACCGTATGTATGGTGCAAAGTTAGCTTATGTTACCCCTCTGATTAATAATAATAATTGGGGTTTTGCGGAGCTTATCAATGATTTAGGTCTGACAGATGAATATTTTAGCAAAATTGCTAGAGAGCATTATGCTGGCGTAGACACTGCATTTAGCCGCAAAAGACTACTTCCTGCTACTGAATTGGGAACTGGTGTTGATGGTACCGTGTGGGGGCTTCCTTATTTGGCACGATGGATTCATCAGCATACTACACTTCAACCACAACGCTTTATTGAGGCTGTTGCAGGGCAGGCCTATAAAGAGGTGCCATCTCAAGAACGTTATTCTATTGGCTGTATTCTGTTTAAAAAAGATTTTTGGTCTACGATTAACGATGGCGGTTCGGATGATGAACATATGATGCATATGTATTGTCGTCAGAATAATTTAATTATTGTTTGTGACAAATCTGTACCATTTGCGCATATCGCTTACTTTACTCAACGCGAAGAAAATCGCGACATTGTTGAATCGGCTAAAGAGGTGTATCAGCAAAGATTGGGCATACCTTTTCCAATTGGTTTGAGGCAGTCTCGTCTACTCGAAATTGAAGCAAGATTACGCTGGATTGAAAATAAATCAAATACAAGCGCTGATCCTAATGCAGCAAATAATAATTCTGCACAATTTCCAGTTGTGCATGGTTTTACAAAAAAAATGAAAATGATTTTTTATATTCTTGGATTGAGAAACAGGCCCCCAAGATAAATAATTCTATTATTTTTAATTTTATAGAAATCACGGTAATCATATGATTGACCGTGATTTTTATGTTTAGTTTATTTTGTATTTTATATATTAGGGGCTATCGATGAAGGCATAGGGAATTGATCTGGAAGTAATCTTGTAATCTTGCATTTATCAATAAGTGATGAAGCGTTATATGTTTATTAAGCGCTTAAATATGGATGGAGTAAATGGGAGTAGATACTAAGCTCTGCAGGGGAGCGGTGGTTAATTGCTTCTATATATAATTGTATGGTTTAGCTCTTCTAAATCCAGTAATAGACCTTAGATTATTTGATGATGATTCAAATTTAGAATAATGATTCTGGCTAGTATGTTAGGTTTGTTTGTATGAGTCGAAAAAATCCACTTATGGATGCGGTTGTAGTTACCTACAATCGTTTGGATAAATTGAAAAACTGTATTGCTGCAATTAACGCTCAATCAGTTGCAGTTCGATTTATACATGTTGTGGATAATAACTCGTCAGATGGAACCAAAGAATGGTTATTGGAGAATGCGGAACGATTGAACATAATACCCCACATTCTTGATTATAATGGAGGGGGAGCTGGGGGCTTTAATGTAGGAATTAAAGCAGCCTATAATGCAGGGGCTGATTGGACATGGGTTATGGATGATGACGTTTATCCAAAACTTGATTGTTTGAAGGCTTTAGTCGAGAGTTCATTTTTCCATTCACATACGCAGGGAACTCGAGAGATTGGGTTTCTAGCAAGTCGTGTTGAATGGGTAGATGGCTCTATTTGCTTGATGAATATTCCAGTTTTAAACTGGCCACCTAATGCGTCATTTCATGAGGCTAAATCGAGCTTACCACTTACTTCTAGCTCTTTCGTCTCATGCTTTATTAGTCGTGTTGGGGTGGAGCGTGTTGGATTGCCGGTAAAAGAGTTTTTTATTTGGTGCGATGATACTGAATATACGCGTCGGCTTTCCAAGAATTTTGATTGTTACTATCTGGATGATAGCGTTGTCATACACGACACGCCCAGCAATAATCTTCCAGACTATTCTCAAGTGACACATCAAAATTTGTGGAAGTATAAGTGTGAAATCAGAAATGTTGCAGCGATTGAGGCTGTCGCAAGCGGAAAATCCAAAAAGATACGTGCTTTGCGCCAGGTGTTGAAGAATTCCAAAAAAGCTTATCGTGCTACCCGTGATTTTAAGATTTTTAAGGCGCTTCTGCTTAGTGGAATAAGGGGTGCTTTTTGGGATTACAAAAAGCATATTGAGCATGTCTGAGTGTTTTGAGGCTTCACGAAAACATTTTTTTACAAATAAAAATGCTTTAATTATTCTAGAAGTGGTGAGGGTTTGAGCCCCAAAATATTGAAAAAAATCAATATGCCTAATAGAGGGTGAGGGGCGTTAAAGCCCTTATAATTTATGAGTTTTTTGACCACGGGCGAGCCTTCAACTCCCAGGCTTCGCCTGTTGATACAGCTGAAATAGCTCATTTATTTTTCCTTGTTTTTATCGCGTGACCTGCCACTGAACTTTCATCCAACGGCGATTAGAGCCTCGGCGGTTTTGACTACGCCAATTGGCGTGTTGGTAGCAACCGGCGGAAACGCCAAGCTTTCATCTTGCGCAGCGTTGGAGCCGGTTGCGGCGATGGATCCAGCATAGTCTGCCGGGGTTTGGTATCCCAGCGACGAGTGTGGCCGGAAATTGTTGTAATCGTCGGCCCATTGGGCGATGGCGCTGCGGGCGTGATCGAGGCCAAAGAACAGGCTTTCGTTGAGCAATTCGTCGCGCATCCGACCGTTGAAGGATTCAACATAGCCGTTCTGCATAGGCTTTCCTGGCGCGATATAGTGCCACTCAACCTTGTGATCCTTCGACCAGGCCAGGATGGCATTCGAGGTGAGTTCCGTGCCGTTATCGGAGACAATCATTCCGGGCTTGCCGCGTCGTTCGATCAGCGTCGTCAGTTCTCGGGCGACACGGCGGCCGGAGATTGAGGTGTCCGGGATTGCTGCCAGGCATTCCCGTGTCACATCATCAACGATATTGAGGATCCGGAACCGTCTCCCGCATGCAAACTGGTCGTGCACGAAATCGAGAGACCAACGGGCATTTGCTTTCGCCTCGACCAGGATCGGCGCACGCGTGCCGACGGCCCTTCGTCGAGCCTTCCGCTTGCGAACCGAAAGCCCTTCCTCGCGATACAGCCGATAGATGCGGTTGACGCCGGATGGCTCTCCGTCCCGCCTGAGCAGGACGAACAGCCGTCGGTAGCCGAAGCGCCGTCGCTCGTTGGCGAGATCGCGCAACTTTGCTCGCAATTCGACCTCCGGCGGTCGGCAGGACCGATAGCGGATCATCTTGCGATCAGCCGAAACAATCTGGCAGGCCCGCCGCTCCGAAAGACCCATTATGTCCTTCAGATGTGCAACGGCGTCACGCTTGGCGGCAGGCCCTACCATTTTTTTGCGAGAAGCTCGCGGAGTGCGGCGGCATCGAGCATCTGCTCGGCCAACAGCTTCTTAAGCTTGGCGTTCTCTTCTTCGAGTGCCTTCAGGCGCTTCGCCTCGGACACCTCCATACCGCCGTATTTGGCTTTCCAGTTATAAAATGTTGCGTCCGAAATCCCATACTTGCGGCACAGGTCGGCCACCTTCATGCCTGCCTCCTGCTCCTTCAGCACCGCAATAATCTGCTCTTCCGTAAATCGCTGCTTCTTCATTCGTCCGTCCTTTATCGGGCCGGACTCTAATCCATTCTGGAGGAAATTCTCAGTGGCAGGTCA
>NZ_JAUCBM010000006.1 GCF_030362795.1 Pseudochrobactrum kiredjianiae
AAAATCTCGTAAACACTAAATCAATCTCTCAATCTTTTCAGTGCCTTACCGATTAGCCAATCTCTCAATCAACCAATCTCAGGGGCGAAGCTCTCTGCCGCTAGCAGCGCCGCCGCCCTCGTTGTTGGCCTCATATAGACCCCACTAACCAAAACTGTCAACACGACAAAACACCTTTTATGGAATTTTTATAACAAAAAACACAAATTCACAGCCAAACACCCAAATTTACACCAACCAGCATACACCCAACCCCACAATTACAACCAAAACACCTCAAAACTCGCACCACATATATCAAAATAACACCCCAACGCCTTGTTCCGACTCGTAAATTCAGAATCAAGCTTTGAAAGCGCGATTCTCTACCTTACTCATTGCGCGAACCCTGATCGTTTTCTCCATATACCCAGCGCAATTGCGCTCTTCTCACCTCCTTTATATGTCACGCAGGAGCAACCGCACTTGTGACCTCTATATAGAGCGTAATTTTCGCAAGATTTTATCCCTTGATCACAAACACGCCCTAATCCGACGATAGGCAGACAAACGGCGAAATGAACAGTTCAGCGGCAAGAGTCTTTTCACAGCGAATAATCGTGGAATGATTTCACATAATTCATTTGTCAGCCGAGTTTACATTGACTAAGCCGACACGGGCAGGCAAAACTTTGCTCTCACCTGAAGCAATGCATATTTTGCAGAGTTTTCCGCCACCATTCAGGCGCGGACATATATAATAAGGAATGGTACTGCACGGCATGAATCAGCAGATCGTGACCAACACCAGTGAACCCGGAGATGAGCCGCCGCTCATCACCGACGGAAGGCGTGGCCCTCCGGACCGGCGTGAGGTTTCTGCACGATGGCTTGCAGGCACCTTCCTGACAGGTATCACTGCTTCCTTATTGATTGGCATTGCGCTATTTGCAGCTCTCGATGGACGTCAGCAATTAGCAACGCCGCCTGAACTTGCCACAAAATCTGAAATGCCCTCGAAAAATGATGCTCAGGACAGCACCAAGGGCAAGCGTGTTATCGCTACGATTACTAAACAAAAGAGCCGCGACCGTCGCCGCATGGATGTATCCACCATGCAAAAAGTCGGTGAGCGCGAGGTAATCCGCACCAAACCTTTTGAATATGTGAGGATGGCTTTGGCTGCCGATCATCCGGCAAGCCGCCAATATCCGGCATTTGATGCTATGGCTGTTTTCTCTGATGGTGCTAAGCCTCAGGTGCAGCCAGCGGATACCGCACAGATCTACGGCGCTAAGGTTGAGAGTGAAATCAGTCTGCGCACCATTGATTTTCCCATGACTGCTACAAATTATGATTCCGAATCTGATCTCAGCAGTGATGAAGTTGAAAAAGTTGTCCGCAGCACAGGTCAGTTACTGACGGATGGTGATGTGCAGATCGCATCGCTGCATTATGTTGATCCGCTGCGTTTTGGTAGCAGTGACTCTTCTTATACACTGACCCAACCGCTTGGCGTGCGTATCACGCAAGAGAATGTCAGTATTAGCAATCGTCTAATGGAAGATGAGACCAATAGCGGCTTTTCTGAAGATATTATCCCGTTCCGCTCCGATTCAAAAATCATCGATGCGCTTAATAAGAGCGGCTATGAAGGGGAAGATGCTGATAATATCGCAGAAGCACTCGCAAAACTGATGAACTCTCCGCGGCTGAAAGCCGGTAGCGTATTACGCGTAGGCGTTATGTCATCTGAAGCCGAAGATCATATTGTTCGCGTTACACTTTATAGCGGTACAACCCATATTGTCACGGTCGCTCTTGATGACCAAAAGCAATATGTCCCGTCTGATGAACCGGAAATGACGCCGCTGTTGCAGACCGCCTTTGACGATTCTGCGCCACCGCCAAGCATTCGCGGTGAGCTGCCGTCCGTTTATGATGCGGTTTATAAAGCAGCTCTTGCTTATGGTATGACCAATGATATGGCGCGTCAGTTGGTAAAAATGCTGGCAAATGATGTTGACCTTCAGTCCAAGATTACGCGTTCTGATACGATTGAAGCCTTTTTCTCCCTGCCGGAAGATTCTGACAGTGCCAATGAAGAATCGCAATTGCTCTATGTCAGCGCCAATATGGGCGGAGCAACACGAAAATTCTATCGCTATCAGTCGCCGGAAGGTGGCATTGAGTTCTATGATGAGAATGGCCGCAGCGCACAACAATTCCTGATCAGAAAACCGGTTCCGAATGGTGTGTTCGGCTCTCCGTTTGGAGGACGCCGCCACCCTATTCTTGGCTATGTTCGTATGCATACCGGTGTTGACTGGCGTGCGCCGCGCGGCTCCCCTATTCTCGCAGCCGGTAATGGTGTTGTTGAAAAAGCCGGTTGGGCGAATGGTTATGGCAATCAAACCATTATCCGTCACGGCAATGGCTATCAAACCAGCTATAACCACCAGAACGCAATTGCTTCCGGCATTACACCCGGCACACGTGTTCGTCAGGGACAGCTGATCGGTTATGTCGGCTCCACCGGTCTCTCGACCGGTCCGCATCTGCATTATGAAGTCATCGTCAATGGCGCAAAAGTAGATCCGATGCGTATCCGTATGCCACAAAGCCAGTCCTTGGGCGGAAAGCAGCTGGAAGTCTTTATGCGAGAGCGTAACCGTATTGATCAGCTTCTTGATGGCAAAGGTGATGTGCCTGCCAAAGTTGCCAATACATCTCAGGCGAAAAGCTAATAAAAAAAGCGGCTATTTTAGCCGCTTTTTTAGAGCATAATTTAAAAGCGTTAGCGCGACTTTGATATGTGCCAAATTTGGCACAAGGCACTCTAATCTGTAAACTCGACGGTTACACCCGCTTTCACCAGTTTGGCCAGTTCTTCCGCATCCCAATTGGCGAGGCGGATACAGCCATGACTGGCGGTTTTACCAATACGGGACGGATCGGGGGTCCCGTGAATACCATAAGTTGGTTTGGACAAAGCAATCCACACAGTACCCACTGGTCCGTTAGGCCCCGGCGGCACAATCAGCACCTTGTCATTATTACCCTGCTTGAAATTGATCTTCGGATTATAGGTATAATTCGGATTGGTTGCGATCCGCTCAACGGTCACAAGACCGGATGGCGAAGGATTATCCGCCGAACCGATGGTCGAAGGATAGGCCACAACCAGTTTGCCGGTTGCATCATAGCCACGCACTTGTTTCCGCGCTTTATCCGCAATAATTTTAGCAACAGGCGACCGTTTCTGCTTACCCAGATTAGGCACACGGATTACCTCGCCCGGCTGACGAAAACTGATACCAGGATTGATTTCCTGCAGATAAGTTTCATCAATATGGAATTTTTCGCCCAACATTTCACGCGGTGAAACATAGGCCATTTCCGGCAGTTTCGCTTTCTCGGCATAATCATTCGGCACCGAGGCCAGATAAAAACGCCCGATGTCCGAGTTGGTAAGCGTATATTCCGTGAAAGCAGGTCCGCCTGTTGATTCCAGCAGCATATTATTTTGCGCTTCGTCCGCAGGATTCAGGGTCGTGCCCGTCATTTCAAGATAGGCAGCGGCAGCTTTATCGACGTTACCACCAGCTTTACCGTCAATCACACCCGGTGATGTGCCGATACGATCCAGCAAAATCTGATAAGATGCCATTTTGGTTTTGGCGCCCTGCCCTTTTGGCATGATAACCGATGGCGTCGGTGTTCCCTGTATGCCGCCGGAACCCGTAGATTGGCCATAAGGGTCTTCGATTGCAGGTCGATAATCATTATTATCCGGTGAAGGTGCAGTGCCGACATCCGGCAATGTTGAGCGATCAATCGCAGCATTGTTCACGCCCGAACCTCGCGGTGCTGCGGGAAAATAATCCACACCTGCATTATCCGGCACATTGGCGAAGCCATCATAGGGCGCACCACCATCGACAGGGCCATTCAATGTCCAGTTGTCATTATTATTCGGCTGCTGTGGCGGGCGTTGCGGATATCCGCCCGGTTGCTCCTGAATACGCAGAATTTTACCCTGATGATCCATAGTCACCTGCCGCCCTGAAGCGTCAATATAGACCCGCACAGTATTATCCTGAAAAATCACTTCTCCCGGATCATAAAGCTGCGCCATCAAAACCGGCTGTTCGTCACCTGATCCGGCAGCATAAGCAGGCGCAATTGTCAGACTTGTCAGCGCTGTGACCGGCAGCCCGAGATAAGTCTTCCAAAACATTCCCCGCATTTTATGCATACCACACCTTTAAAAATCCAAATCACTGTCGCTTCAGCCGGTTCCCCGACCAGACATGCTCTAATCTCAGATCAGGCCATTTTTATGGTTAATAACTTAACTACACATGAAGAAGATACCGTCACAAAGATATTTTTTCATGCAATGAAAAGGCGGCGCTGTCTTTCGACAACGCCGCCTTGTTTCAAATGCGTACGACTGATTTATTTCAGAAATCAGTTATTTAGCATTAGAGCGCCGTGCGCCCTCTTGGGTGAACAAAGCTTGCTCTAACATTTATATTTACAGCATAATTTTACCTTAAACTGGCTCAAGTTTAAGGAATTAAGCTGTAGCTGGAAAATTCAGCTTTATTGCTTTGGCTGAAAGACCAGACGATCTGATCCGGCAGAAATATCCACCACCGAGCCATCAAGGATTTCACCGCCGAGAATTTTCTCAGCAAGCGGATCCTGTACCTGTTTCTGGATCACCCGTTTCAGAGGACGGGCACCATAAGCAGGATCATAGCCCTTATCAGCAAGCCAGTTACGGGCATCGCTTTCAACTTCCAGCGTGATCTTGCGATCAGTCAGCAGATTTTGCAGTCTGCCCAGCTGAATATCGACAATCGCACCCATTTCCGAACGACGCAGACGATGGAACAGAATGATCTCATCCACACGGTTGAGAAATTCCGGACGGAACGATGAACGCACAACGCCCATCACTTCTTCACGAACACTGTCCACATCCTGATCTTCATTCAGTGCAACCAGATATTCCGCACCAAGATTGGACGTCATAATAATCAGCGTATTGCGGAAATCCACAGTACGCCCCTGACCATCGGTCAGACGACCATCATCCAGCACCTGCAACAGCACGTTAAAGACATCCGGATGCGCCTTCTCAATCTCGTCGAACAGGATCACCTGATACGGACGACGACGCACAGCTTCTGTCAGCACACCACCTTCTTCATAACCGACATAGCCCGGAGGGGCACCGATCAGACGGGAAACCGAGTGTTTCTCCATGAATTCGGACATATCAATCCGCACCATGGCTGTTTCATCGGAAAACAGGAATGTGGCCAAAGCTTTGGTCAGTTCTGTTTTACCAACACCAGTCGGGCCTAAGAAGATGAACGAGCCGATCGGACGGTTCGGATCCTGAAGACCGGCACGGGCACGACGCACCGCACGCGATACTGCCTGCACTGCTTCACCCTGACCGATCACCCGTTTACCGAGTTCGTCTTCCATACGAAGCAGTTTTTCCCGTTCGCCTTCCAGCATCCGGTCAACCGGAATACCGGTCCAGCGGGAAATGATCTGCGCAATATGATCCGGCGACACAGTTTCTTCCAGCATTGTGCCGGTATTTTCCTGTGCTTCCGCATCGCTCAGCTGTTTTTCCAGCTGCGGGATCGTACCATAGGCCAGCTCACCGGCTTTCTGGAACTCACCATTACGCTGGGCAGTTGCCAAAGCATTGCGCGCATCTTCAAGCTGCTTTTTCAGATCTGCTGCATGGCCGAGTTTCTGCTTTTCTGCCTGCCATTTGGCAGTCAGCTCAGCGGATTCTTCTTCCAGATCAGTCAGTTCTTTTTCAAGACGCTGCAAGCGATCTTTCGATGCCGTATCAGTTTCCAGCTTCAGTGCTTCACGCTCGATTTTGAGCTGCATCACACGACGATCCATCTCATCCAGCTCTTCCGGTTTGGAATCCACCTGCATACGCAAACGCGCAGCCGCTTCATCCACAAGGTCAATCGCCTTATCCGGCAGGAAACGATCTGTAATGTAACGGTTCGACAAGCTTGCTGCCGAGACCAAAGCCGAGTCCGAAATACGCACTTTATGATGCTGCTCGTATTTTTCCTTCAAACCGCGCAGGATCGAGATTGTATCTTCAATAGTCGGTTCATTGACGAATACCGGCTGGAAACGACGGGCAAGCGCCGCATCTTTTTCAACATATTTACGGTATTCTTCCAATGTTGTTGCGCCAACACAATGCAACTCACCACGCGCAAGCGCAGGCTTGAGCAGGTTGGACGCATCCATCGCACCATCAGATTTACCGGCACCAACCAAGGTGTGCATTTCGTCGATGAACAAGATGATTTCGCCTGCTGCGGATTCCACCTCAGTCAGCACGGATTTCAGCCGTTCTTCAAACTCACCGCGATATTTCGCACCGGCAATCAGCGCACCCATATCAAGCGCCATCAATCGCTTGTCTTTCAGCGATTCAGGCACATCACCATTGATGATGCGCAGTGCCAGACCTTCAGCGATCGCAGTTTTACCCACGCCCGGCTCACCGATCAGCACCGGATTATTTTTGGTACGGCGTGACAGAACCTGAATGGTACGGCGGATTTCATCATCACGGCCGATCACAGGATCCAGCTTGCCGGAGCGTGCATCTTCTGTCAGATCACGGGCATATTTTTTCAACGCTTCGAAATTGGCTTCAGCAGAAGCACTGTCGGCAGTCCGGCCTTTACGCATCTGATTAATCACCTCATTCAGAGCCTTCGGCGTTACCCCCGCCTTGGACAGAATTTCATAAGTTTTGGCGCTTTTTTCCATCGTGAAAGCAGTAAGCAAACGCTCAACCGTGACATAGCTGTCACCGGCTTTGGTCGCCAGTTCTTCTGCAGTGGTCAGAATTTTTGCAAGCGGCTGCGCCAGATAAAGCTGCCCGTTACCACCGGTTACTTTCGGCAGTGCAGCAAGGGCGCTTTGAAGTGCGAGTTTAATATCAGGTATGCGACCGCCAGCCCGTTCGATCAGACCGGAGGCCAGACCTTCTTCATCATCCACCAAGACTTTAAGCAGATGTTCAGGGGCAAATTGCTGATTATCCGAATTTAACGCAAAGCTCTGCGCAGACTGGATAAAACCCTGTACGCGTTCGCTGTATTTCTCAATATTCATAATGTCTCCTTTTCGCCTCCCGACCCGTTATGGCATCGGAAGATCGTGGGTGACGGCTCCCCCTTAAAGGCAGGAACCTTGTAAAACAGATTTTGGATGAAGGAACTGAATGCTCCGGCACCCTGTCTGAAATTGATATGGGGCGATAGCCCTGTACCTGCAAGGGGTTGAAACAAATACCTGAAAATTATTATTTCATACCAAAACCCTTTGAGTATGGCTCATGGGGTTTTGGTTAAGCCCGAGTGGCGATTGAACTGTTTCAAGGCTTGGATAGCGTTAGCATCTTAAGCCGCCTTGGTCTCAGCAGAGACAGGCTACCGCCTGCACATAAAAAAACCGGCGGTAAACCGCCGGTTTTTAAATCAAACAAAGTGCAACAGATTACTCAGTTTCAGCCAAAGCTGTATCCTGATCCTGCGTTTCCGCATCTGCTTTCGGTGCGCGGGTCGTGCGGCGCGGACGCAATACACGACGGGTACGCGGTGCTGCTTCTTCATCAGTCGAAACAGTATCGACAGCTGCATCCTGCTTCACATCCGCTACCGGAGCAGCATCGCTTTCCTTCACAACCGGTGCTGCGGCACGCGGGCGGCGACGCACAACTGGCGCTTCCGCAACTTCGCTCACAGCAGCAACAACAGGCTCCGCATAGGTTGACGTTACAACCGGTTTTGCTGCCGGCTGATTGTCCGGCTGTACTGCAGGCTGTTCATAAGGAACCTGCGGTGCAGCAACAGCAACTTCCTGCCCCTGCTCAGCGCCATATTCAGGGCGCTGATGACGGCGCGGACGCTGCATACGACCCTGCCTGTCATTGTTACGGTCATTATTACGATCGTTGCGGTCGTTACGATCATTACGATCATTACGGTCGCCACGGTCCTGACGATTATTCTGCTGACGGTTATTGCGACCGGAAGAACGGGAATTTTCTTCGCCATACATCACTTCAGCAGGTGTGCCTTCGATAACAGGCTGCGGGCCGCTGCCGTCATAGACTTCCTGATGCGACACGGACTGGCCGGAATGACCCTGCTCCATTGTATCGTCATCATCATAGTCATCATCAAAGCCTTCATCCCGCTGTACCGGCACAGGGTTTTGAGCCTGCGCTGCCAGAATGATACGGTTATAATGCTCTGCGTGCTGCAAATAATTCTCTGCAATAACCCGGTCGCCGGTTGCCTGTGCATCGCGAGCCAGAGTTGTATATTTTTCGGCAATATGCTGCGCATTGCCCCTGATTTTTACATCAGGTCCGTTACTTTCGTAATTACGGGAAAGAGGATTAGGGCCCTTACGGTTATTATTCCCCCGTCCACGCATGCGCCTGTTCTGCTGTGCTGGCCTCATACTCATCTCTTTTCAGATTAGGGGCGAAGAAATCATTTCAGCTGAAAGAGCTGATGGACTTCATAACGACAATAACAAAAAGTGCGCCCCGCACTTTCAGCATATAATTTTGTTTAAGTTTTGTGCTGCCGTGTCAGCAACTCCGCAAAGGAGGTCGGTTAAAAAACCACCGGACAGCAGCTGATTAAGATGTGTGAATCGCTCTTATAATTTCGTACCAACCGATACGTTTTCATCAAGATACAATTTCAAACATATAACTTCAGGCTGACAACTCTGTCCGACATACTAGCGCATAAGTCTTTAAATCGCTACCGGTTCAAAGATTAAATTATGCGTTCGTCCGAATTGTTACTGCATCTTTCATCCATCATCGAGGAGACACGAAGCAGCAGCGGTGACAGGAAATTAGACATGTTTGCCGTAAATTCCAAGTCTTTTTTGATCATATTAAACATTAAAGTCAACGCTGAAATGACAATGCGCGTTTATGACCACCCAAATCTTCTGCATCACCGGTCAGTTTGAAACCATGCTCCGCAAAAATCGTCTCAATATCCGGTGCTTGCCCTGCTCCGATTTCAACCGCAATCATACCATTATCGTGCAGATAATCCGCACCTTTTGCCGCCAGGGAGCGATAAAAATTCAAGCCATCTTCACCGCCATCCAAGGCGCGGCGCGGGTCAAAATCCTTAACACCTTTGTCCAGTTCAAGCACAATTTTGGCCGGAATATAGGGCGGATTTGAGACAATCAGGTCATATTTTCCACGTACAGCATCAAACCAGTCGCTCTGTAAGACAGCGAGACGCGAAGAAACACCTGCGGCTTTTGCATTGACCCGTGCTGCTTGCAGCGCACCTGCCGCAATATCAACGGCCACACCACGCGCCTCATGAACCTCATGCAATAATGTGATAGCAATAGCACCGGTACCCGTGCCCATATCAATAAAATCGGTAAAAGATTTCTGAGCGACTTGCTGCTGCAAAAATGGCAAAACCAGCCCGATCAGCGCTTCCGTATCGGGGCGCGGTTCCAATGTATCGGCATTCAATTTGAAATTAAGGCCATAAAATTCACGCTCACCAATGATTCGATGCACCGGCTCACCGTTCAGTCTGCGCTGAACCGCAGCAAATACATCTTCCAGCACAGAATGCGAAACAGTGGCGTCTGCACGGATTACGATATCCGTCAGTGTAAAACCGGTATAATGCTGCACCAGCAGACGGGCATCGAGTTCAGCACTGTCAATCTCGGCGTGGCGTAATTCAAGCCGCACATGCGCCAGAAGCTGATTGAGCGTGTTAATCGTGTTTTCCTGATTTGTCATGGCAACTCAGTTATCACCCAATTCCGCCAGCAATGCGGACTGATGATCAGAAATCAGCGCATCTACCAATTCGTCCAGCTCACCCATCATCACCCGGTCAAGCTTATAAAGCGTGAGATTGATACGATGATCGGTTACCCGTCCCTGCGGAAAATTATAGGTGCGGATACGCTCGGATCGGTCACCGGACCCCACCTGACTACGGCGTGCCTCGGAGCGTTCACTCTCTGCACGCTGACGCTCCATATCATAAAGACGGGCACGCAAAATCTGCATGGCTCGCGCCCGGTTCTGGTGCTGCGATTTTTCCGCCTGCACCACCATAATCCCTGTCGGAATATGGGTAATACGCACGGCAGAGTCTGTGGTATTCACGTGCTGACCACCGGCACCTGACGCACGCATTGTATCAATGCGGATATCTTCATTACGGATTTCAATATCAATTTCTTCCGCTTCCGGCAGCACAGCAACCGTTGCGGCCGACGTATGAATACGCCCGCTGCCTTCTGTTTCCGGCACACGCTGCACGCGATGCACACCGGATTCAAACTTCAGCTTGGAAAACACGCCTTTGCCGGAAATTGTTGCGATAATTTCCTTGAAGCCGCCCGCATCACCTTCGCTCGTTGAAACAACTTCAACCCGCCAGCCTTTGTCGGCAGCATAGCGCTCATACATACGAAAAAGATCACCACCGAACAAAGCGGCTTCAGAACCACCGGTACCGGCACGAATTTCCAAAATAGCATTTTTCTCGTCGGCAGCATCTTTTGGCAGCAGCAAAATCTGCACTTCTGCTTCGAGCGCTTCAACCTTGTCTTTTATTTCCGGAATTTCCATTTCCGCCAATGCACGCATTTCCGCATCACCGGAGGCGTCATCACGCATCGAGATCAAATCTCTCAGTTCTTGCTGTGCAGCCTGCAATTCACGAATCTTCAACGCCACATCTTCCAGCGATGAATATTCCGAAGCAAGTTTAACATAGGTTTCCGGCGAAGGATTATTGGCCATTTGTGCTTCAAGCATCATAAAATGCTTGAGTAACTGATCCATTCTGTCCTGCGGCAGCGCAACCATGCGGTAATCCTAATTTTTAAAATAAACGAGCCTGAAACCACATACAGGTTTAGCAATACGTATCGGCTTGCACCCATAAAGCATTTCGCAATCAAACGGAAACATTTGATTGCGAAATTTTAGAGCATAATTCCTCAAACTTGAATCAGTTTAAGGAAAAATTATGCTCTAATTTTAAAGTGTTAGAACGCCGTGTGCCAAGTCTGGCACACGGCGTTCTAACGTATAAAAAACGGGGTTTTACAGCGGAATCTGCTGCTCATTGGCAAAGCGCACCAGATTTTCACGGATTGAGCCATTGGCATCCGGCCTGTGCACCAGTTCCGCCAGTATTGCATTGAGTGCAGCGGCATCCAGTGACAACAACATATTCTTCACCGGACCGATAGCTGCCGCAGACATTGAGATCGAGCGGAAGCCCAATCCGATCAGCATCATCGCTGTTAATGGCTTACCGGCCATTTCACCACATAATGTCACCGGTTTATTATGACGTTTTCCGGCTTCTGCAATTTGTAGCAACACCCGCAAAAATGCCGGAGACAACTGGTCAAAACGATCAGCGATCTGTGCATTGCCGCGGTCAACCGCCATGATGAATTGGAACAGATCATTTGATCCGACGGAGGCAAAATCCACTTCATTCATCAATTCATCCAACTGCCAAAGCAGCGACGGCACTTCGATCATCGCGCCGATTTTCAGATTGCATGGCGGCTGGTAATCAAAACGGGTCAGATAATTTACTTCCCGCTCAATGATCTCACGGGTCGCCCGCACCTCGGCGACTTCCGTCACCATCGGCAACATAATCCGTAACTCCCGTCCGCCAGCAGCCTTGAGCAGTGCCCGCAACTGCGTGCGCATCAGGCCTGGCCGGTCAAGCGCTAAGCGGATTGCCCGCCAGCCCATCGCCGGATTTTCCTCATGCGCGTTGGAGCGGAAATAAGGCAGCACCTTATCGCCGCCAATATCCAGCGTACGGAAGGTTACCGGCTTATCACCGGCAGCTTCCAGCACAGCGCGATAGAGTTTTTCCTGCTGGCCGGAGCGCGGGAATGTGGAGGCCACCATGAATTGCAGCTCTGTGCGAAACAGGCCGACACCATCGGCACCGGATTCTTTGAGCTGCGGCAGATCAACAATCAAGCCGCCATTCATCAGCAATGCAATAGACTTACCGTCTTTGGTAACCGCAGGCTTATCGCGCAATTCGCGGTACAGCGCCTGACGTTTGGCACGGAACCGCACCTTTTCCGCGTAAGCCGCTTCAACATCAGTCTGCGGGCGCAGATGAACGCGGCCATCCTCACCATCAATAATGATGGCATCATTATTTTCGGCCAGAGCCACCACGCCTTTGGCCTGCCCTACGACGGGAATACCCATAGCACGCGCGACAATCACCACATGACTGGTCGTCGCGCCGTCTTCCAGCACCAGACCGCGCACTCTTTCGCGCGGATAATCCAGCAATTCCGCAGCGCCCATGGAACGAGCGACAATGATGGAATCCTTGGCCATCATTTCCGCAGCGCTTTTCGGGTCATAGCCCATCAATTGGCGCATCAGACGATTGGCAAGATCATCAAAATCGCTGAGCCGTTCGCGCATATAAGGATCGCTCAGATGCATCATCCGTGCGCGCGTGTCACTCTGGACTTTTTCAACCGCAGCTTCTGCTGTCAGGCCATTGCGGATGGCTTCTTCCAAGCGCCGCATCCACCCACGATCATGGGCAAACATCCGGTAGGCTTCCAGCACATCACGGTGTTCGCCTTCCATCGCCACATCACGGCGCGACAACATATCGTCAATTGACAGACGCAGAAAACCCATCGCCTCATCCAGACGGGAAATCTCATGCTCAATATCTTCGTTGAAGAGATTGGTCACCACAATGCGCGGCTCATGCAGCACCACATGGCCAAGACCAACACCTTCATTATAGGCATGACCGTTGAAGCTGACAGAACGACCGTTAGTCAGCTCCACGCCCGGACGCGCTAAGCGGGTCAGATTGCCGGAGGCCACCATTTCCGCCAGCACCATCGCTGTGGTTTCCAGCGCTTCCAGCTCATCCTCGCGATAGGCACGCTTGGTACGGTTCTGCACAACCAGAACCCCCATTGTGCGTCCTGCGCGCAGCACCGGAACACCGAGGAAGGAATTATACACCTCTTCGCCGGTTTCCGGCAGATAGGTAAAAGCCGGATGGCTCTGTGCATCCGTCAGATTGAGCGGACGTGCTGTTGCAGCAATCGTACCGACAAGCCCCTGCCCCAGACGCAATTGCGCCAGATGCACAGCCTGCGGGTTCAGACCTTCGGTTGCATAGAGTTCAAGAATTTCATCGGAGCGCAGCACATAGAAAGAACAGACCTCCGCCACCATATTTTGCGCGATCTCGCGCACAATATGATCAAGGCGTTCCTGCGGTTCCAGCGCTTCTGCCATTAAGGCGCGAAGACGCTTGAGCAAAATCCGGGGTCCGGCTGTCAGCTCACGCATAGGGTCTCAATGCTCCTCCAGATGCCTCACGCCTAAGATCAAATCACGTCCGGCATTATTTTAGCTTTTATAATACAAGACCAGACAGATCACGAATCACACCGCTGTGTGCATAGCTCACTTTGATTTGCTTGTGAGCATTTTTCTCATAATCGTCTAGGGCGTATTCATCAAATCTTTCTGTTACCGACGCTCATAATGCTGTTTAAGTGTCCAAAATGGGGCGCAAACCAGCTTAATCATATTGATCAACAAAAAATATCTTAAACCATTTCCGGTTTATATTTTTACTACAGCCGGACGGTTTCACGAGTGTCACGCAGAATGAGCTATGCAATCAGTGCATAGCTTGGAGCTGATTTTCCGCGAAAACTCCCCATCGCAGAATTTTTAATCCCCCGACATCCCAGCCTTCATTCCATTCTAAACAAAAAAGGCAGCGCTGCGAAGCACTGCCTTTTCTGAAACTTTATAGATTCAGTTTTTTCAGTGCTTATCCAGCCCGTAAACAGAATGCAGGGTTCGTACCGCGAGTTCTGTGTAAGCGCTGTCAATCAGGATCGAGATCTTAATCTCGGATGTGGTGATTGCACGAATATTGATGCCTTTTTCGGCCAGCGCTTTAAACGCTGTAGCAGCAACACCTGCATGCGAGCGCATACCGGTGCCGATCACAGAGATTTTCGCAAGGCCGGTTTCGGACTGGATCGAGTCGCAGCCGATTTCAGCTTTCACCTTATCCAACGCATGAACCGCTTTATCCATATCACCCGAAGGAACGGTGAATGTCATATCGGTTTTTGAACCGTCTTCAGAAACATTCTGAACGATCATATCAACATTGATATGTTCTTCAGCCAGCGGGACAAAAATCGCCGCAGACACGCCCGGGCGGTCAGCCACGCGGCGTAATGAAATCTGAGCTTCGTCTCGGGCGAAAGCGATACCTGTTACGACCTGTTGTTCCACGATTTCATCCTCATCGCAAATCAGCGTTCCGGGAGGGTTAAGCGGATCACCCATGCCCGGCGCATGCGGATCTTCAAAACTTGAGCGTACAAATGTACGCACTTTATGCACCATAGCCAATTCAACAGAACGAACCTGCAGGACTTTGGCACCAAGAGACGCCATTTCCAGCATCTCTTCAAAAGAAATTTTTGCCATGCGGCGGGCTTTAGGTTCTACACGCGGGTCGGTGGTGTAAACCCCGTCCACATCCGTATAGATATCACAGCGATCCGCTTTAACCGCCGCAGCAATTGCTACTGCCGATGTATCAGAGCCGCCGCGACCCAGTGTCGAAATGCGGTTTTCCGGGCTGATACCCTGAAAACCGGCAATAACCGCGACCTGACCTTCACCGAAACGCTTGATCAGGAAAGAACCGTCAATATCGGTAATACGGGCAGCGCCATGCGTCATGTCGGTCTTGATCGGGATCTGCCAACCCTGCCATGAACGTGCATTCACGCCCATCGACTGCAGCACAATCGCCAGAAGACCGGCTGTAACCTGCTCGCCGGAGGCAACAATCGCATCATATTCGCGTGCATCATGCATCGGAGATGCTTCACGCGTCCAGCCTACCAGTTCATTGGTTTTACCGGCCATAGCCGAAACCACAACTGCAACTTCATTTCCGGAATCGACTTCACGTTTAACGTGACGCGCCACATTCCGGATCCGGTCAATATCGGCCACAGAAGTGCCGCCGAACTTCATCACAATGCGCGCCATTATGTCGACATATCCTGAATGAAAATGAGAACCAACGGGAACCTGCCAACGTACTGAGAGGTACACCCAACAAGTAAGTGATGCTGACATACCGAAATTATGATCACTTCGCAAGCACATCCGGTTAAAAGATGCTTGACTTTCGTCTATGAACAGACAAGTCCATGGATGGCAAATGGAGATAGCTATGTCCGACACGTCCAAACAGACAGATACAAGTGCTCATTCGGGCTCACAGCAGCCACAGGAAGCCGTATCCGGCCGCACGACGATTGATCCTGCTGAAGTTGCGCATTTCTCGCGCATTGCCAGCGAGTGGTGGAATCCGCAGGGCAAATTCCGCCCACTCCATAAATTCAATCCGACTCGTTTAGAATATCTCAAAGAGCAGATTTGCAAACATTACAACCGTGACCCGCTGACGGCCAAACCGCTGGAAGGCCTGCGCATTCTCGATATCGGTTGCGGCGGCGGCCTGCTGTGTGAACCGATGGCACGCCTTGGTGCGACAGTTATCGGCGCCGATGCCTCAACCACCAATATTGAAGTTGCCAAAATCCACGCCACCGAGATGGGCATTGAGATTGATTATCGTGCGACCACCGCAGAAGCGCTGGCTGATGCAGGTGAGCAATTTGATATCGTGCTAAATATGGAAGTGGTTGAGCATGTGTCTGACGTTGACCTGTTCATGTCGGCCACGGCAAAAATGGTTAAGCCTCAGGGACTGATGTTTGTCGCCACCATCAACCGCACGCTTAAAGCATGGGGACTGGCGATTATCGGCGCAGAATATGTGCTGCGCTGGCTGCCAAAAGGCACCCATCAATATGAAAAACTGGTACGTCCTGAAGAGCTGGAAAAACCGTTACAGGCTGCCGGTCTGACCGTGCTGGAAAAAACCGGCGTCAGCTATAATCCGCTGAATGATACATGGAACCGCTCACGCGATCTCGACGTGAATTATATGGTTCTGGCAAAACGACAGTAAGCGTCGTTACTGATCTGCCTTATGCAGATCAGTTATAATCTTCAGGCAAATGCGGAAGCGGCATAATTTCAACGCCGTCTTCCACCAATGACGTAATTTCATCCCGCGTGGCTTCACCATAGATGCCGCGCTCTTGCGTTTCACCGTGATGAATTTTACGCGCCTCCTCGGCAAAGCGATCACCGACATAATCGGCATTTTCCTTCACTTTACGGCTGATCTCGCGCATCTCATCCAGCAATTTACGTTGGGCTTCGCCCATTGTCGCAGCAATCTTCTCTTTAGCACGGCCTGTCGAAACAGAAGGTGCCATCAGCGCCTTGCCAACTTTCGGTGAATGACAAACAGGGCATTGCACCAGACCGCGAGCGGTCTGGTTTTCGAAGTCCTCATTATTGCGAAACCAGCCCTCAAATTCATGGGACTGGTCACAGTGCAGAGAAAACCGCATCATGCCTTGTCTGCTCCGCCTCCGATGGTTTCCAGTTTAAATTCCCGCGCATTTTTCAGGTTCGGGATTTTGTTGCGCGCAGCCGCACTGTCTGCCACATCAATTTCGGCATAAATTACAGCCGGATTATCATGATCGGCTTCTGCCAGAATTTTCCCCCAAGGCGATACGATAATTGTATGGCCATAGGTTTCACGATTACCGTTATGCAAACCGCCCTGCGCCGCAGAGATCAGAAACGCACCATTTTCAATCGCCCGTGCCCGCTGCAAAATATGCCAATGCGCTTCACCGGTCTGACGGGTGAAAGCAGCAGGTGCTGAGATCACATTGGCACCCGCCAGTGCCTGCGCCTGAAACAGCTGCGGGAAACGGATGTCATAGCAGATCGCCAATCCGAGCTTCATAAACGGCAATTCCGCGACCACTGCGCGATCACCGGCAGAAATCGTGTCGGATTCACGCCAGCTCTCGCCATTATCCAGATCCACATCAAACATATGAATCTTGTCATAAGTGGTGATTTTCGAGCCATCCGGCGCGAAAACAAAAGCGCGATTGGCAATCAGTCCATTATCCAGCTTAATCGGCGTTGAACCAATATGGAGATAAATGCCGTGGCGTTTTGCAAGTAGCCCTGCCGCCTTTACCACAGAATCGTCCTGTTCCGCATGAAGGCTGGCACGGTAAAGCGCACGGTCATTCTGAATAATGCCGGTATTTTCAGGTGTCTGCACATATTGCGCACCTTCAGCGGCAGCCTCACCCACCATACGCTCAAGCGCTGTAATATTGGCAGACATATCGCCGTCTGAACGCATCTGCACAGCTGCAACTTTAACCATCGACATTATTCTCCCCTTTATGCCTTATAGATCAGTCTGCTTTACCGGTTTCAAGCAGCGTAACCAGCTTTCCTGCACGTTCCAGCGCATAAAGATCATCACAACCACCGACATGCACATCACCGATAAAAACCTGCGGGAATGTTGTACCACCGGAGCGTGTCATCATTTCTTCGCGATATTTCGGATCAACACTCGCATTGAACTCCGTGTAGCCGGGCGCACGTTCGTCAAGCAGCTTTTTCGCACGAACACAGTAGCCACAGCCGTCACGGGTATAAATTTCAACATTCATCTTCAAGAGTCTCCTGATTTTGTTACCTCTATATAACCATGCCTGCACCATCATCCAAGCACCGGCGTTCGCTTTGTTGTCATAGAGAAAGCATAATTATCTCATCCCATCAGGCAGCACCCGCCCAAAAGTCAGCACATCCACGCTACCAGCCCCTGCTTTGCGCAAAGCCCGGCATGCGGCCTTAACCGTTGCGCCGGTGGTATAAACATCATCAATCAGCAATACAGTGCGCCCACGTACTCTGCTTCGATATTTCTCAGAAACATGAAACGCCCCCGCCACATTGCGCAACCGTTCGGACTGGCTGAGTTCTGCCTGCTGGCGTGTATCTTTAATGCGTTGCAATGCAGACGGATCATAGGTCTTGCCGCTGAGCTTCGCCAAAGCCCGCGCCAGTTCTGCAGCCTGATTATAACGGCGCTTCCACAGGCGTTTGCGATGCAACGGCACCGGAATGATCACATCACAATCGCGCAGCAATTCCTGCCCTGCCCGTTGCATCCAGCCTGCCATCCACGGCGCCAAATCAAGCCGGTCATAATATTTCAGTGAAATACCGGCATGACGTGCCGAGCCGTCATGACAGGCAACTGAACGCAGGCGCCGGAAAGGCGGCGGATCGGCAATCGCCTCGCCAGACAAAAAATGCGCACCAAAATCATGGGTAAAGGGCGTGCCCATCACCGGACAAAGTGGTGCTTCCAAAAAACACACCGCACCCCAGCAAGCTCCGCACAATGTGCCGTTTTGTGAAACAGGACTGTCGCATCCTTCACAAAGGGCTGGAAAGATCCGGTCCGGCAGCGCTTTCAAACCAGCGCCTGCATAGCTCAGCAACCACGCCCAATGTCCCCGCCTCACAACAGTTTCATGAGAAAGCGGTAATTCCCCCATTGCATTCGCCCCCGATTGAACGCATTTACAGCACCATGCCAGATGCATCACTCCAGTCCAGAGAAATCTCTGATTTTGAGCGGTGCCGATAGCGGGATGCGAGAAAATGTCAGCAACAGAGACCTCACCAAACACCATCTTCGACAATGCATTGCTGCAAATGCGCCTGAAGCGGGCAATGCGCCGCAATATCAGTGGTGCGGATTTCTTGCTGGAACGCGCTGTGCAGGATTTGGAAGACCGGCTCTCAACTGTTGAACGCCAATTTACCCGTGCTGTTATCCTCAATCCCTATACATCCTCTCTGAGCCTCTCTTTGCAACAGTCCGGCAAAGCAGAAGTGATTGAGACGGTTGAATATCAATCACAGGACAGCACAGAATATCTGCCGCTTGAACCACAGAGTGCGGATTTGATTATCTCATTGCTGTCGCTGCAATTTACCAATGACACACCGGGTCTGATGATGCAGATCAAACAGGCGCTGAAACCTGACGGCTTGTTTCTCGGTTGTATGGTGGGTGCGGGGACGCTCGGCGAATTGCGTGAATCGCTGTTGCAGGCGGAATCTGAACTCACCGGCGGGGTCAGCCCGCGCGTGGCACCTTTTGCAGATGTGCGCGATGGCGGTGCTCTGTTGCAGCGAGCCGGTTATGCCCTGCCTGTCACCGACATTGAGAATGTCACTGTGCGTTATGACAATATGTTGGCATTGATGGCAGATATTCGCGCTATGGGCATGAGCAACAGCCTGACCGGTCGCTCCCGCAAACCGGTTAGCCGCCGCCTCTTTATGCGGGCTGCGGAAATCTATGCAGAACGCTTCAGCGATCCAGACGGGCGTATCCGTGCGACATTCTCATTCATCTGGATGTCCGGCTGGGCGCCTCATGCCTCACAGCAGCAACCCCTGAAACCAGGATCGGCCAAAGCTTCCCTTGCGGAAGCTCTGCTTGAAACGGAAAAGAAATCAAAAGATTAGAGCGCCGTGTGCCAGACTTGGCACACAAAGGTCGCTCTAACACTTTAAAATTAGAGCATAATTTCACCTTAAACTGATCCAATTTTTAAGAATTATGCTCTAATCAGCAATCACCCTGCTGGGTGCCGTCACGGCCAATCACGCATACTGATTCCGGCGAGGATTGCAGCAGGCTTTTGCGCTCAATATAGGATTTGTCAGTTGCGCCGCGCTGAATAGAGCCGGTAGACATCATATCCACGCCTGCCGGAAATAATGATTGTGCAGTCTGCTTATTGGCTTTTTGACTTAGCACCGGCACGATAACAAGCGTCAGCGCCACAACGGCAGAGCCGAACAGCAGGATGCAGCGAACAAATCCGCTTTTTGCAACCGACTGAAAGCCAGCTTTTGCATCTTCATCATCTTTAAAAAAGTCTGTCAGAAATTCCGACTGATACTCACTGCGGTTACTACTCATCGTCATACTCCGGCGCGATAAAGCTACCATGCGCTATGACGGTGAATCATCCATTAACGTGAACGTAAAAATTGCCCGAAAAATACAAAAACTGCCCGTATCTATAAAGCTTCTGTCCGGATTTTACAGAAGATCCATCAGGAAAGGGATCAGTGGCTCATCGGCAGGCGGCATCGGATAAGAGCGCAGATCTTGAGGGCGCACCCATTTCAGTGCCTGCCCTTCCATCGAGCGGGCAATCCCCTCATAGCGACGACAGATATAAAGCGGCATCAGCAGATGAAATTTTTCATAAGCATAGCTGGCAAAGGTCAGCGGTGCGAGGCAGGCATGTTTGGTGATGATGCCCAGTTCTTCCTGCAATTCACGGATCAGCGCATCTTCCGGCGTTTCGCCGCTTTCAACCTTGCCGCCCGGAAACTCCCAAAGACCGGCCAGATTTTTGCCTTCAGGCCGTTGTGCCAGCAAAATACGGCCATCCGCATCAATCAGCGCACAGGCTGCTACCAGCACAATCTTTTTGCCTTCAGTCATCAAACTCTACCTATCTGCAATAATAAATATAATCATAGACAGTGGAGAAACCTAATCCCTGATACAAAGCCCGTGCTGCATGATTGGCTGTTTCCACCTGCAACCAGAACCAGTGATCTCCGCGGGATAAGGCCTGCGCCATCTCATTCAGTACCAGCGCTTTTGCAAAACCGCGGCGTCTGAACGTTTCACCAATACACAAATCCAGCAAACCGGTATAGCCGTTCTCGCTCACACACAGCAGTGTTGCCGCAGGTTCAGCACCGGAAAATCCGGCAATGACATATTTCTGAGGCTGAATTGAGCTTAATACTTTGGCCAACCCTTCGATCTGCGGTTCAGGCCGGTTATGAAACGCACCAGATATCCGGCTATAGCCGATCTCCTGATCGTCGCGAAAATGCACCAGCAGCAACGGCAGTCGTGGCTGCGGAGCTTTCAAAAAGGCATTATCGCGCAAATCACAGGTCATGACCGATGATCCGCCCGCGGTCGTATAACCGCGCGCGCTCAGATAATCAGCCAAGGCAGGTGGTGCGAGCGGTGTCAGCCGGAAAACCGGCTGTTTGCCTTGCGCTGTAAACAGCGCTTCACAGGCTTCCACCCGCTGCACCAGATCCGCATCATCGGACGAATTCAATAAATTGACGGAATTGCCACGTTTTGAAGGATAATAGGGCGTCAGTTGAACAGCCCAGTCACCGAAATGCGTGACCTGCGCTGCGGGCCATGCGCGAAAACCAAGCTCTTCAAACTGACGAATTTCAGACATCACGACCGGTAATCACCGTTAATAGCCACATATTCCTTGGTCAGGTCACAGGTCCAGACAGTCGCCGTTCCTTCCCCCATCCCAAGTTCAACCGTGATGAGGATATCCTCACCCTTCATATAGTCAGAAGCAGCAGCTTCCGAATAATCAGGATCGCGTTCGCCATCGACCGCTACACGAATACCGCCAAAGCTGATCGCCAGACGATCACGGTCGGCAGGTTCACCCGCCTTACCAACGGCCATCACCACGCGCCCCCAATTGGCATCTTCACCGGCAGCAGCGGTTTTTACCAGCGGAGAATTGGCAATCGACAGGCCAATGCGCTTGGCAGATACATCGGAAACCGCACCTTTAACGGTGATTTCCAGCATTTTGCGCGCGCCTTCACCATCACGCACCACTTGCAGTGCCAGATTCTTCAAAAGCTTGCGCAAACCACGGTCAAATTCCACCAGACGCTCATCATTCAATGCAGTGACTGCAACCGCACCGCGCTCAGCGGCTGTACCGGTGGCAAACAACATCAGCGTATCGGAAGTGGACGTGTCACTGTCTACGGTCACCGCATTGAAGCTGGAATCCACCGCTTTGGACAACATGGCTTGCAGCACATCAGAAGCAATCGGTGCATCCGTCACAACAAAGGACAGCATTGTCGCCATGTCAGGCGCAATCATACCCGCACCTTTGGCAATACCGTTAATCGTGACCGGAACGCTGCCGAGCAACACAGTTTCCGTTGCCACTTTCGGATAAGTATCCGTGGTCATGATCGCTTTGGCTGCTTCCAGCCAGCCATCATTATCAGCACGCGCGTTCATATCGCCGAACAGATGCGAAAACTTACCGGCATCCAGCGGTTCACCGATCACACCAGTTGAAGCGAGAAAGATTTCATGGGATTCACAGCCCAGCGCTTCGCAAGCAGCTTTGGCTGTCGCTTCTGTGGTTTCGCGCCCCTTTTTACCAGTAAAAGCATTGGCATTACCGGAATTCACGATCACAGCTTTGGCTGTGCCGTGCTTCAGACTCTCACGGCAAAAATCCACCGGCGCTGACGGGCATTTAGAGCGGGTAAAAACACCGGCAACCGATGCAGGCTGGTCAAACACCATCATCAGCACATCTGTCCGGTTTTTATATTTAATCCCCGTTTCGGCTGTGGCCATTCGCACACCGGTAATCACCGGCATGGCAGGATAATGTTTTGGTGCGAGCGGAGAAACTGTCGAAGACATGCGTGCCTCAAAAAAATAAAAGCATTTCCGGTAAAACTGGCCGATAAAACCGGGATGAGTTTTACATCAGGAAAATGTGGCTGAATACGAACGGGCTTAACCCGATATAAAACAGCGCATCACAGCGTTTGTTGAAATGCAATCCGCACCACAAATCACCCGCCATTTCACCTCAGGTCGCAGTCAATAAATGATGGTTAGGCTTAAAATGCAATCACCTGCCCGAAATAATCAGGGCAGGTGATCAATTTTATCAATCTATATAGTAAACTAGCCAAATTGGCATTGCTGACTTTACAAAATGAGAAGTCTTATTCCGCTGTTTTTGCGGCTGCATCCTGTGCGTCAGCGGCTTCTTTCATCGCTTTGGCAACAGCTTCGTCTTCATAAGTGATTTTCGAACCGTCACGCAGCTTCTTGACCATTTCGATATATTTTTCGCGAATGAGGATCGAACGAACCTGTTCTTTCACTTCATCAAATGCAGGTGGCTGCTGCTGGCGCTTATCTTCCAGCTTGATGATGTGATAGCCGAACTGCGATTTAACAGGCTCTTTAGTGTATCCGCCGACTTCCAATGCGAAAGCCGCTTTTTCAAATTCAGGCACCATCATGCCTTCGCCGAAATAGCCGAGATCACCGCCCTGCGAAGCAGAACCGTCAGTCGAGCTTTCCTTGGCCAGATCTTCAAACTTAGCGCCGCCTTCAAGCTTTTTGATAATCGCCTTGGCTTCGTCTTCAGTTTTTACGAGAATATGACGCGCACGCACTTCGTTCTTCGCAGGCATTGCTGCGATTTCCTTGTCGTAACGACCACGAACTTCTGCATCCGAAATCTTGTCGACGATTGCAGTCTGGAAATATTCATTATGCAGCGCGCGGTCTTTCAGGAACTCAATGCGCTGTTTGAAATCTGCACTATCGTCCAGCTTGTCGGTTTTAGCGGCTGCAGCCAGAACTTTGATATCAACCAGAGCGGCGAGTGCAGCAAGACGACGCTGATCATCCGGCAAACGGGAGAATTGCGGGTCCAGATCGCTTGACGCCTGATCAACTTCACCCTGTGTCAGCTTAACGCCGTTCACAGTGGCAAGAACTTTTGTCGGGTCAGCTTTTTCCGCCGGTTTCGCTGCTTCAGTCTTTGCAGCGGCGTCCTGTGCATAGGCACCGGTTGCAGCAGTAGACAAAAGCAAGCCGGTTGCCAGTTGAATCAGGACTTTACGGGTACGGGTCATCAGTGATTTCTCCTTCGGGGACGAAGTACCGTCCCAAGAATAAGGCAGAATTTTGCTGCTTCAGTGTATATGTGATAAAGCAGAAGCGTTTTAAGGCGATATGGCAATTTTCTGCACAGTATATCTATCTCAGCAGCAATAACTCTCTTTATTATGCATATATAATCGCATTGCAAAGACCTATCGCTGTCGTCAAATCATTGACATCGCCGCCCTCCCCTCTTATCTGTCCATCGGCTTTGCGTCCATAGAGCTGCCAGAGAGAAATTACGCGAAATGTCTTTTCGACAGCGTGTTTTCTTGCCATAAGTCTCGCATAAACAAATAAAGCCGATGTCAGAGCGCCGCTCAGGCGGCGACAATTGGCTGAAGATTTAAGAAAGGACCAGCAATGGTCAGCTTTGGCGGTCTCGCCCGTATGGTTTTCGGCTCATCCAATGAGCGTCGTATCAAAGGTCTTCGTCCTCGCGCAGCAGCGATCACTGCGCTTGAGAAACAATATGAAGCGCTGAGCGATGCCCAACTGCAGGCGAAAACGGATGAGTTCCGCGCCCTGCTCAAAAACGGCAAGACGCTGGATGACATTCTTCCTGATGCTTTCGCCACTGTGCGTGAAGCCGCAAAACGTGCTCTCGGCATGCGCCCGTTTGATGTGCAGCTGATCGGTGGCATGGTGCTGCATGACCGCTCCATCGCGGAAATGCGCACCGGTGAAGGTAAAACCCTGATGGCAACCCTGCCGGTTTACCTCAACGCGATCGAAGGTAAGGGCGTGCATGTCGTTACCGTCAACGACTATCTCGCCACCCGTGACGCGCAGACCATGGGCGTGTTGTATAACTATCTCGGCCTGACTGTGGGTGTGATTGCGCATGGCCTTGATGACGACCAGCGCCGTGAGGCCTATGCCTGCGATATCACCTACGCAACCAATAACGAACTCGGCTTCGATTATCTGCGCGATAATATGAAATATGAACGCGCCCAGATGGTGCAGCGTGAACATAACTACGCCATCGTCGATGAAGTTGATTCGATCCTTATTGACGAAGCCCGTACACCGCTGATCATTTCCGGCCCGCTGGAAGACCGCTCAGACTTCTATTCGCTGATCGATACCTTCATTCCGCAATTGCTGCCGGAAGACTACGAAGTTGATGAAAAGCAGAAGACCGCGATCTTCACCGAAGTCGGCACTGAAAAAATCGAAAAACTGCTTGAAGCTGCCGGTCATCTGAAAGGTGAAAGCCTTTACGATATTGAGAATGTGGCAGTTGTTCACCACCTCAACAATGCCCTGCGCGCCCATAAGCTGTTCCAGCTCGACAAGGATTACATCGTTCGCAATGATGAACTGGTCATCATCGACGAGTTCACCGGTCGTATGATGCCGGGTCGCCGTTATTCGGAAGGTCTGCATCAGGCACTGGAAGCCAAAGAAAAGGTCACGATCCAGCCTGAAAACCAGACACTGGCCTCGATCACATTCCAGAACTATTTCCGTATGTATAAAAAACTGGCCGGTATGACTGGTACTGCGGCAACGGAAGCGGAAGAATTCGGCAATATTTATGGTCTTGATGTTGCAATCATTCCGACCAACCTGCCGGTTGCCCGTATTGATGCGGATGATGAAGTTTACCGCACCGTTGATGAAAAATATAAAGCGATCATCCGCGATATCCGTGAAGCCCATGAAAAGGGCCAGCCGGTACTGGTTGGTACCACATCGATCGAAAAATCCGAGCTGCTTGCAGAACGTCTGAAAAAAGACGGCGTAAAAGATATTCAGGTTCTGAATGCCCGTTATCACGAGCAGGAAGCCTATATCGTGGCGCAGGCCGGTGTACCGGGTGCAATTACGATTGCGACCAATATGGCCGGTCGCGGTACCGATATTCAGCTCGGCGGTAACTTGGAAATGCGTACACAGGTCGAGCTGGCTGACGTGCCTGCCGGTCCTGAGCGCGATGCCAAAATTAAAGAACTGAAAGCCGATATCGCCAAAAAGAAAGAACAGGCACTGGCTGCCGGTGGTCTTTATGTTCTGGCGACTGAACGTCATGAAAGCCGCCGTATCGACAATCAGCTGCGCGGTCGTTCCGGCCGTCAGGGCGATCCGGGCAAATCGAAGTTCTTCCTGTCTTTGCAGGATGATCTGATGCGCATTTTTGGCTCTGACCGTATGGACAGTATGCTCCAAAAACTCGGTCTCAAAGAAGACGAAGCTATTGTGCATCCGTGGATCAACAAAGCGCTGGAAAAGGCTCAGAAAAAAGTCGAAGCCCGCAACTTTGAAATCCGCAAAAACCTGCTCAAATATGACGATGTGATGAATGATCAGCGTAAGGTGATCTTCGACCAGCGTCTGGAAATGATGGATGCTGAAGATCTGACCGAGACGGTCGATGAAATGCGCCATGAAGTGATCGAGGATATGGTACGTGCCCATATTCCTGAAAATGCCTATGCTGAACAGTGGCGCGTTCCGGAGCTCAAAGAAGAGGTTCTAAAAGTCCTCAATCTTGATCTGCCGGTCGATCTCTGGGCTGCTGAAGAAGGCATTGCTGAAGAACAGATCGAAGAGCGCATCAAGGAAGCAGCAGATAAAGCCGCAGCAGACCGCGCAGAGCGTTTTGGTCCGCAGATCATGGCCTATGTGCAGAAATCCGTTATTCTGCAGTCACTGGACAATCTGTGGCGTGAGCATCTGGTCAACCTCGACCATTTGCGTTCCGTGGTTGGCTTCCGTGGTTATGCCCAGCGCGATCCGCTGAACGAATATAAGACCGAAGGCTTTGAGCTGTTTCAGGCAATGCTTTCCAACCTGCGTGAAGTTGTGACATCGCAGCTGATGCGCGTCGAAATCATGCGTGAAGAACCACAGCCGGAACTGCCGGAAATGCATGCGCATCATATTGATGGCACAACCGGTGAGGATGAGTTCAGCGAAGGCCCTCGTCTGGTAGACAGCGATCGTTTTGTTGATCCTGCCGACCGCAATCCGGCTGATCCGTCCACATGGGGTCGTATTGCCCGTAATGAAGCCTGTCCTTGCGGCTCCGGCAAGAAGTTCAAACATTGCCACGGCGCTTTTGCTTAAGCGATAAGACCAACGAATAGAAAACACCGCCTGTTCATCACAGGCGGTGTTTTCTTTTGTGGCAAGCACATAGACTGACTTTTAAACTATTCTGTGCGACAGTATCTGCATAGTAAAGCATTTCCGGAAAACACATTGCCTGCAAAATTTCAGATCACATCACTGGCTGAAAAAATGCTGCCTGCAAGGCTTGCAGCGCAATTGCGCCCGTTTCTGTTGCGCGCTGAGGGCTTATTCTCCGGTGATGATGAGCAGGCACAAGCCAAACGCTCATCCCTGATTGCCTTTGCAATCCGCATTGCCGGTGCGGCTTTGGCCTTGCTCTCTCAAGTGGTGCTTGCGCGTCTTATGGGCAGCTTTGAGTTTGGTATCTATGTCCTTGTCTGGACGGTTACGCTAATACTGGGTGATCTTGCCTGCTTTGGTTTTCACACCACAATCATCCGCTATGTACCGCAATATCTGCAAAAACATCAGACTGATGACGCGCGTGGTATTCTGCGCACCGGTCCCGTCTTTGCCCTCATCAGTGCCAGTATTATTACGCTGATTGCGATACTGGTGCTTAATAGTCTGAGCACAGAATTCGAACCCTATTACTGGCCGGCCTTCCTGATTGGTGTTCTTTGTATTCCGGCCATTGCGCTGGGCAATATTTCAGACGGCACTGCGCGCTCGCAAGGCTGGATTCTATCGGCTCTCAGCCCCGGCTATGTTTTGCGGCCGCTGATGATGCTGCTGATCTTTGTTCTTCTCCTGCTCACCGGATGGGAAGCACAGGCCACAACGGCACTGATTGCCGCTTTTTCCGGTACAAGCCTCACAGTGATCGGGCAGCAAATCTTTTTGCGCAATCGTATCTCCAGAGTTCTGCCCAAAGGCGCCTCACACTACCATCTTCGGGAATGGATACGGGTTTCCCTGCCGATCTTCCTCATCGAAGGCTTCTTCTTTCTGCTCATCAATATTGATGTGCTAATGGTTGGCCGAATGATGGAACCGGATAGTGTGGCACTGTATTTTGCTGTCACCAAAGTGCTGGCGCTGGCGCATTTCGTTTATTTTGCAGTCAAATCCAGTGTCGCTCAGCGCTATTCTCAATTGCTGCATAGCGGTGATACGCAAGCCTTTCAGGATTTTGCACGCAATTCCGCCCGCTGGACATTCTGGCCAACCCTCTTACTGGGATTGCTGCTGCTTGCAGGTGGCTGGCCGCTGCTGGCGCTGTTCGGCCATGAATTCACGCAAGGCTATCCGCTGTTGTTCATTCTGATTTTCGGCGTGATTGCCCGTGCCAGTGTTGGCCCTTGTGAGAGTTTGCTCTCCATGTCCGGCAATCAGAATATCTGCGCCCTGCTGTATGCCTTGGCTCTGGTTGTAAATGTCAGTCTCAATCTGACGCTGATCCCGCTGCTGGGCTTGAGCGGAGCGGCGATTGCAACGGTATGTGCAATGGCAACGGAAGCCGCCACGCTTTCTTATGCAGTGCGTAAATATTTGGGGATCACAATGTTCGTCTTTTGCCCATCAGCCAAAGCGTCAGGATAAGGATCGTCCATGCTGCATCTTTATCGCAAAGCGGAAGCCATAGACTATCTGAAAACCTTGCAACTTGCCCCACCGGCAGAGCAAAACATCTTCAATCATCCCGATTTCCTGCGCCCTGCACTGGAGCATTTTGCGACAGAGACCTGCGGGCTGATCGTAACAGATAGAGCCTCACCTGACTTCCTGATGCCCTTTCAGATCACTAGAGCGGGTCTGGGCTTGCGTAAAACGATTTATAGCTGGAGCAATCTATATGCCACGCAGGGCACGCCGCTCATTAATGCTCATACCCTGCCGCAAACTCTCGAGACCGTGCTCAGTGAACTATTGAGACACGGATTACCGGATACGCTGCTTTTGCCCGATATCAATCTTGGCGCTCCTTTTGCACAAGCACTGAATGATCTGGCGCAGCGTAAAAAACTGCCCTTACAGATTATCCGTCAACAGGCGCGTCCGGTACTCCTGAATGGAACAGATGCTGAAACCTATCTCACCAATGCGATCGGTAAAAACCATCGACGCGAATATCGCAGGCTCTGGCGCCGTCTGTCTGAGACCGGCAAGTTAGAACATCAAATTGCAACGGACGAGGCTGCGATCATACCGGCGCTTGAAGACTTCCTGACATTAGAGGCCACGGGCTGGAAAGGTGCTGCCGGTACTGCTTTTCTGACCAGACATCAGGATGCAGAATTTGCCCGTCAGACTCTCCATGCTTTCGCACGCAAAAAGCTTGTGCAGATACACACATTGAAACTCGATGATAAAACCATCGCCAGTCTTGTCGTCTTTATCAGTGGTGATCAGGCATGGACATGGAAAACGACCTATGATGAAACGCTGAAGGCCTACTCTCCGGGCGTGCTGCTGATGATTGAAGTCCTAAAAAACCATCTGGATAACCCGTCACTGCGCCTCACAGACTCCTGTGCTATTCCCGATCATCCGGTTATGTCTCGCCTGTTTCATGAGCGCGAGAACTTCGGCACGATCATTCTGGGTCTGACAGAGCAAAGCCAGTCCTCTGTCAATCAGATCATCCGCCAGCTGAACCGCTATGACCGGTTACGTCTCATGATGCATAAACTCAAAAACCGCCTCAAACCGGCAACTCGTTAAAAGCCGTTCAGCGTGCCTGCACCCGTTGCCCGAGCCAGACGCTGATCAGCACGATCAGCATACCCGCCATTTGCAAACCATTGAGTTGCTGGTTGAGCAAAGCCCAGCCAAGAATAACGGCAGTCAGCGGGCTCAGAAAACCAAGAGATGCGGCAACGGAAGGTTCAAGGCGTGCCAGTCCGCGGAACCATAACAGATAGGTCAGCGCACCACCGATCAGGCCGAGATAGATAAAACCGAGCCAGTTTGTCAGGGTCAGCACCGGCAAAGCAGGTTCTGACCAGAAAGCTACCGGCACCAGCAATAACCCACCAGCTGTCAGCTGCCATGCGGTAAAAGTCAGCGGCGCAACCGGCGGCTGCCAGTAGCGGCTCAGCACTGTACCCGCAGCCATTGAAAATGCCCCCGCCAAGGCGGCCAGAATTCCCGTCTGATCCAGCACACCATTCGGCTTGAGAACCAGCAAGGCTACACCGACAATCCCTGTGAGCGCCGCAATCACCGCCATAGCACGCAAACGGGTACGCAGGACTGCACTGGCGAGAAAAACCACGATCAGCGGCTGTACAGCCCCCACAGTGGCAGCAACACCGCCTGGCAACCGGTAAGCGGCGACAAATAACATCGCCCAGAAGAAAGAGAAGTTCAGGGCACCGAGTATAAAGACCCGCAACCACCAGATTCCCTGCGGTAATTGCCGGACAAGGAGTAACAGCAATAATCCTGCAGGCAACGCACGCAGCATCGCCACAGTCATCGGATAGTCTGCAGGCAACATCTGTGTGGTTACAATATAGGTGCTGCCCCAGATCGCCGGTGCCAGCGCTGTCAGCAGCAAATCTGTGCGCATTGATGTCATGTCCTGTCTCCGTTCGCTTCATAATGCCGGTACAGGTCAACATAATTGCAAGAATAACAGATGATAATGCATGATATTTGCGCTAAATTGCCTACTAAAAGTTTATAATAGGATGTCTGTTTATGGATCAGCTCAGTGCATTACGCATGTTTCGCAAGACAGTTGAACTCGGCAGTTTTGCAGAAACCGCCCGCGCGACCGGATTGACAGCAGCGGCTGTCGGCAAAAGTATCAGCGAGCTCGAAGCGCATCTTAAAGTCAGGCTCTTCAACCGTACCACCAGACGCATGAGCCTCACTGAGGCAGGCACGTTATATTTTGAGCAAATCACGCCGGTGCTGAACCAGCTTGAAGATGCTGATCGCTCATTAACACCGCATCATAATCAGCCATCCGGCCTATTGCGCGTCACCGCACCTCTGACCATGACAATCATCAGCCTGTCACGTTTTATTCCGGAATTTCTGGAGCGCTATCCTGAAATTACGCTCGATCTCAATCTTGATGACCGGCAGATCGATATTGTGCGCGACGGTTATGATATCGCCATTAAGGGCAGCGATAGTTTGAAGAACTCAAGCCTTATCAGCCGCAGAGTGAGCGCATTGCATCACGTACTCTGCGCTGCACCGTCTTATTTTGAGGAATATGGCAAACCGCAGAAACCGGCTGATCTGCGTCATCACAACTGTATCCGCTACAGCCTGTCCGACCATGTCCATGAATGGGAGTTTCGCAAAGGGGAGCGAACAGAGCGTGTGTCGGTCACTGGCCGCTATCTCGTTTCGTCAAGCTTAGCTGTCAGAGATGCACTCTGTGCCGGTTTCGGACTGAGCCTGATACCAGTCAGCTATGTGGAACAGGATATTGCTGCAGGCAGGTTAGCGACAGCACTGGATGACTGGCAACAGATGGAAACCGGTGTCTACGCCTTCTACCCTTCCCGCCAATATCTCGCGCCAAAGGTTAGAGTCTTTCTGGATTTTTTAAGCGAGAAATTACAGCCTTAGAGCATTTCACAGTCAAGTTGGATAAACTTGACGTCGGGATAATGCGACAAACTAAAGAACCTAGAGCGAGCACTGCGATTCAACATAAACGTAAACCGCTCTAGATCGCACATGTTGCCAATCTAATTCATTCAACCAACGGCTCGACCGGTCCCCAGCGCTGCGATGTAAACTTGTTAATATACAGCCCCCAAAGTGCTGTTTTCAGCCGCAAGAAAGGCCGGATAATTTCTCTGACAACCTTCTTCCAGACTGGCAGGCTTTGATGCTCTTTTGCCCGCTCACCGCTTAATGTGCTTTCAAGACCGGCCTGATCACAGATCACAGGACTAACCTGATAAAGCTTCATTTCCTTGAAGAAGCCACAAGCCGGTGTGAATAAGAGATGATCCACCGGTGCCGCTGCATCATTCATACGCGCCAACAGCGATGCCGCATATTTTGCAGAAACAATATAACCGGCAGATAAAATATTCTGGCTGCGAAGCCTCGCAATTGAATATTGACCCGCAACAACCGTCACAGGTTTATCCGTTAATACCTTACGGCCATGGGTTTCCAACTTAATCAGATCCGCGTCAGATGGAATCCATGTATCCGATTGAAAGAATTGTTTCGCATTGCCGGAAAATCTCACATCATCTTCAAAAACAGCCGCATATTGCTCACCACTTTGAACAATTTGCTCCAGACATTTGCGATGACTAAGAAAACAACCAAGCTCACTACGCGTTAAAGGCTCTTTCCAACCAGGATTACGCTTAATGCGAGCCACCTCATCATCATTCAATGTTTTACCGTCAACAGCAGCAACACGTTCAAATGCCAAACCAGCCTTCTCAAACTGCTGGTACATACGTTGCAAACGATCTTGTGAACGATCCAGATTAATGAGATAGGCTTTCAATTTTTTACCTGCCCTAAAGAATAATATTTATTCACTAAGTGATGTTTTATACCGTTCAAGAGGGAATATTCGTCCAACATGAACTGGCAACAAAAAAGCATACAACGGCAAGATAAAAGTGGTGCGGGTGGTCGGAATCGAACCGACACTCCTTTCGGAACTGGATTTTGAATCCAGCGCGTCTACCAGTTCCACCACACCCGCACATTTGCAGGCACTTCGTTTCGAAGCGCTGCTCTGGTGCGCCGAAATATAGTGAGAACCACCCTGCCGTCAACTGGGAAATCTCATTTGTTCCAATATTATTTCACCAAAATTCATTCAGACATAAAAACGGGCTGAAGAAGGCATCCGTTTGCACAGCCTCAAACATTGAGAACAATGCCATTGCGCATTGCCCTGCACAGGTTTTCGCTTTACATACGGCAGCAAAATTTCATGTGGCCTACGCCTGCGCTTTCATTACTGATAACCGACAGAGATCCCCATGCTGCGTAAACTCTATGACTGGACCATTTCCCTTGCAGCCCGCAAATCCGCGGCTGCTTGGCTGGCCGTCATCGCTTTTCTTGAAAGCTCGGTCTTTCTGATTCCAGCTGACGTTTTATTCGTGCCAATGGGTATCGCCCGTCCGAAAAAAGTCTGGCATTACGCAATAATTGCCACTGTCATGTCGGTGCTAGGCGGCATTCTCGGCTGGTATATCGGTCATTACGCCTATGAAACCGTTGCAAAACCGGTGCTGCATTTTTACGGCAAGCTCGATACTTTTGAAGCCATGCGCGGCAGCACCAGCGCGGATATGATTCTGCTGCTGCTTATCACGTCCGGCCTGTCTCATCTGCCGCCAATGAAGGTTGTCACAATCTTGTCCGGTGCTGCAGGCGTTAATATCTGGCTGTTTATCCTTTCGGCTATTATCACTCGTGGCGCGCGGTTTTTCCTGCTGGCATGGCTGCTGCAGCGCTTTGGCGAGCCGATCCGCAACTTCATTGAAAAGCGCCTCGGTTTAATCGCGGCGACCGTTGCTGTTATTTTGATTCTGCTATTTATGGTCGTCAAATATCTTCACGCATAAGAAACCACCAAACCAGCCATGTTTATGCCACATGAACATGGCTGTGCTGATTTCAAACTGATTTTTTCAAGCAAGGATTTTCCCGTGTCTCCAGCCGGTATGTCGTCTCAAATCCGCACGCAACACACATTTGTTTCAGCATTTCTCGCGGTTAGCATGGCTGGTGTCGTTGGAACAGCACTGGCATTTCAGTATATTGGCGGTTATCTGCCGTGCAAACTATGCCTTGAAGAACGTATTCCTTATTATATCGGTGTTCCGCTGATGCTCATCAGCGCCCTTTTGGCTGCGCTCGGCAAGTCGGAAAAACTCACCCGTCTTTTCCTGTTTGTCGCCGGATTGCTGATGGCCTATGGCCTTATTCTTTCCGTCTATCATTCAGGCGTGGAATGGAAGTTCTGGGCGGGTCCTGCCGATTGCGCTACAGGCGCTGTTTCCATCACCACCAGCGCAGGCAATCTGCTCGGCGATATGAATGCCGTGAAACCTGCGGCCTGTGATGTGGCTGCCGGTCGTTTTCTCGGCATTTCCTTTGCCGGTTGGAACGGCGTTGCATCGCTGATTTTGGCCATTATCGCTTTTTACGGCGCTTCGCTGAAAACCCGTAAGTAAGACAATAAAAAAGAACCGGAGCTGTTATTTACGGCTCCAGTTCCACATCCCAATACAAATAATCCATCCAGCTTTCATGCAAATGGTTTGGCGGAAACCGCCTGCCATTCTTATGCAGATCAAAAACGCTTGGCATATAAGGTTTTTGTCGCGGCCACATTTGCGCTTTCGCAGGCATCATACCGCCCTTGCGCAAATTACAAGGTGAACAGGCTGCAACCACATTCTCCCATGTCGTCTCCCCGCCACTGCACCGCGGCACCACATGATCGAAGGTCAGCTCATGATGGGCACCACAATACTGACATTCAAAGCGATCACGCAGAAATAAATTAAAGCGGGTGAAGGCCGGATAGGTCGGCGGCGCTATATAGGTTTTCAGGCTGATAACACTTGGCAGCCGCATGGAAAAACTCGGAGAACTGACCTCCGCATCATATTCCGCAACAATATTCACACGGTTGAGAAATACAGCCTTAATCGCGTCCTGCCACGACCACAGTGACAAAGGATAATAGCTGAGCGGACGAAAATCCGCATTCAGTACCAATGCCGGCAATTTGCCGGCAATTGCGGCAATATTCAAGAAACACCTCCTTTGAACACCCTGCAATCACAGTCAATGCGGTTGCAGGATGCAGCTTCAAGAGAAAGAGGATCAGTCCGGTTCACCCTGCCCGGTCCCCTGCATGTATTCTGTTGCGTCTCTGCCAGTGGATAAAATGAGGCGCTTCATTCTTCCATATCCTGACAAATGGATCGGAGCAAACAATGCTTTACCGGTCACAATATGTAAGCAGGACATGTCAGTATTGTGAAGCCAGACTGTTTATCAGTCAATTTCTATTCATGCGCTAAATTGTGAATCCGGCAATAAAATCAGCCTGCCAATTTCGAAACATTAAAATTGCCCGCCGCAAAATGTGAGGAATGCGGATTGTCCGGCATTTTATACAAATAGTCGCTTTAATTATTGTCTACAATTATGTAAACACAAATTGACAGCTTTGACAAAACAAAGCCGTAACTGTGCTTGTCCTTTGCTCCGCGTTCAGATTAAGCTGCAAGGAACAAGCCGGTTGACACCGAAATCAGACAGGGAGCCGAGTGATGAGTGGTCGTATTGAACATGCGGGTTTGCAGGTTGATCAGGAACTGAGCAGTTTTCTTGAAAAAGAAGTCCTGCCGGATACCGGTATTACAGCAGCGAATTTCTGGAACGGCCTCGCCGCTATGGTCAAAGAGCTTGCACCGCGCAACAAGGCTTTGCTTGCCAAGCGTGATGACCTGCAGGCCAAACTCGATGCATGGTACAAAGCTAACCGCAATTACTCGATGGCCGATTATCAGGCTTATTTGCGCGAAATCGGCTATCTGCTGCCGGAAGGGGAAGATTTTCAGATATCAACGGCCAATGTTGATACTGAAATTACCAGCCTTGCAGGCCCGCAGCTCGTTGTTCCGGTGATGAATGCCCGTTATGCCCTGAATGCTGCCAATGCGCGCTGGGGCTCGCTCTATGATGCGCTTTATGGCACCGATGCGATCAGTGAAGACAATGGCGCAGAAAAAGGCAAAGCCTATAATCCGGTTCGCGGTGAAAAAGTCATCGCCTGGGCTAAAGCATTCCTTGATGAGGCAACACCGCTGACAGAAGGTAGCTGGAATGAAGTCACCGGTTTCAAAATTGCCGGTGGCCAGCTCGTGCTCTCCCTCAGCAATGGCAAATCCTTCAGCCTGAAAGACAGCCAGAGCTTTGCAGGCTATCAGGGTGATGCATCTGCCCCTACCCTTATCCTTCTGAAAAACAACGGTCTGCATATCGAAATCCGTTGTGATGCAAGCCATGTTATCGGTAAAACTGATCCGGCACATATTGCCGACATCACTCTGGAATCCGCCCTCAGCACCATTGAGGACTGCGAAGATTCTGTTGCTGCCGTTGACGCAGCCGATAAGGTTCTGGCCTATCGCAATATTCTCGGCCTGTTCAAAGGTACCCTGTCAGAGAGTTTTGACAAGGGGGGCAAAACAGTAACCCGCAAACTCAATGCTGACCGCAGCTATACCGCACCGGATGGCTCTGCCCTCACCCTGCCTGGCCGCTCAATTCTGCTGATCCGCAATGTCGGTCACCTGATGACCAATCCGGCTATTCTGGACAGTAAAGGCAATGAGATTCCGGAAGGTATTCTTGATGCGGCTTTCACCGCTGTTATTGCCCTGCACGATATCGGCACACAGGACGGCACGCTCAAAGGCACACATCTCAACTCGCGCACCGGCTCGGTTTATATTGTTAAGCCGAAAATGCATGGTCCGGAAGAAGTTGCTTTTGCCTCTGATGTTTTCGCCCGCGCTGAAGCATTGGCCGGCTTGAAAACCAATACCCTGAAAATGGGTATTATGGATGAAGAACGCCGTATGACGGTGAACCTCAAAGAAGCCATCCGCGCAGCTAAAGAACGTGTCTTCTTCATCAATACCGGCTTCCTTGATCGCACCGGTGATGAAATTCATACCTCGATGGAAGCAGGCCCTGTTATCCGTAAAGGCGATATGAAACAGGCTGCATGGATTGCTGCCTATGAAAACTGGAACGTGGATACCGGCCTTGCCTGCGGCCTGACCGGCCATGCGCAGATCGGTAAAGGCATGTGGGCAATGCCGGATTTGATGGCGGCAATGCTGGAGCAGAAAATCGCCCATCCGAAAGCCGGTGCCAATACCGCATGGGTGCCTTCACCAACAGCTGCAACACTTCATGCTACCCATTATCACAAGATCGATGTGGCTGCAGTTCAGAACCAGCTCAAGTCGCGCACAAAAGCCAAGCTTGAAGATATTCTGACGGTTCCTGTCGCCCGTGATACCAATTGGGCGCCTTCAGACGTACAGGCAGAGATCGATAATAACGCGCAGGGTATTCTGGGCTATGTGGTGCGCTGGATTGATCAGGGCGTTGGCTGTTCCAAAGTACCGGACATCAACAATGTCGGCCTGATGGAAGATCGCGCAACCCTGCGTATCTCCGCCCAGCATATCGCTAACTGGCTGCATCATGGCATTGTCAGCGAAGCGCAGGTGATGGAAACCATGAAACGCATGGCCGCTGTCGTGGATGCCCAGAATGCGGATGATACAGCCTATTTGCCGATGGCAAAAGACTTCAATGCATCTATCGCATTTCAGGCTGCCTGTGAGCTGGTGTTTAAAGGTCGTGAACAACCAAACGGTTATACCGAGCCGGTACTCCATGCCCGCCGCTTGCAGTTTAAATCTACACAGAAATAAATTCTTGACGCTTTTCATAAGCAGCATAAAAGTGGCGGACAAGATTTTCTTATCCGCCATTTTTATATGAAAGCAGATCATGCTGACCATACAGCACGCCGACACGACCCATCTGCCTGCAATTCTTGATATTTATAATGATGCAATTGCCAATACGACGGCAGTTTTTATCAGCCAGCCAGTTGACCTGCAAAACCGTGCAGATTGGCTGCTGTCGCGCCAAAATTCCGGTTTTCCGGTATTAGTGCTGATCGAAGATGATCAGCTTCTCGGCTATGCCAGCTATGGCGCGTTCCGCGCTTTCGAATGTTATAAACATACGGCAGAATTATCCATCTATATCGCCGGTCATGCCCGCGGCAAAGGTGCCGGTGACCAATTGATGCGGGCTTTGCTGGAGCACGCCGCCGCCAATAATATTCATGTATTGCTTGGTGCGATTGAAGCGCAGAATACCGCATCTCTGCGCCTGCATGAAAAGCACGGTTTCACCCAAACAGGACTGCTCCCGCAGGTTGGGCGCAAGTTTGATCGCTGGCTTGATCTGGTGCTGATGCAACGTATTCTCACAAAATAAGCGGCTACTATATAGGTACAAATCACTTGATTTTAGAATTATTCTAAATTAATCAGTTTAGAGTAATTCTAAAAAGGAACACGCATGTTCTCCTCCCTCTTCTCTTCGTCCCGCCGGTCTTTTGATAGTCTCTCAGAGCAGGAAATGTTAGCGCTTGCCATTTCGTCCGAAGAGGATGATGCCCGCATCTATCTCAGCTATGCAGACGGCTTGCGCGAGGCCTACCCGCAATCGGCAAAAATCTTTGAGGCGATGGCAGAGGAAGAACATAATCACCGTGCACGGCTGATTGAACTGCACCGTCAACGCTTTGGTGAGACCATTCCGCTGATCCGCCGTGAACATGTGCGCGGTTATTACGAGCGCAAGCCTGACTGGCTGGTGCGCCCGCTCGGCATCGACAAAGTGCGCAATATGGCGGCGCAGATGGAAGAACAGGCGGCACGTTTCTATGAGCAAGCCGCCAAACGTGTTTCCGATGCGGCAACACGCAAATTGCTGGGCGATCTGGCGCTGGAAGAAAAACACCATGAGCAGCGTGCCCATAATCTGGAAGAAAAGCTGACACCGGATGACGTGCAGGATCAGGAACGCGCCGGTGAACGCAAACAGATGATCCTGACCTATATCCAGCCCGGTCTTGCAGGTCTGATGGATGGTTCAGTTTCCACACTGGCGCCAATTTTTGCTGCCGCCTTTGCCACACAGGATACCTGGCAGACATTTTTGGTTGGTATGTCGGCTTCTGTTGGTGCCGGTATTTCCATGGGTTTCACTGAGGCCGCACATGACGACGGCCATTTGTCTGGCCGCGGTTCGCCGGTCAAGCGCGGACTTGCCAGCGGTATCATGACCACCATTGGTGGTCTTGGCCACGCATTGCCTTACCTGATTACCGATTTTTGGACTGCGACCACGATCGCCGTAATCGTTGTTTTCATCGAACTCTGGGCGATTGCCTATATTCAGAACCGCTTCATGGAAACGCCGTTCATGCGTGCAGCGTTTCAGGTCGTGCTCGGCGGCGCACTGGTACTCGCAGCCGGTATTCTGATCGGTAATGCCTGATCGGTATCCACTTTTGGGAGATATGCTCTAGCCTGCCACAACCGCCAGCGTTGGGGCAGGTTTAACCACAGACCGATCATCCATAAATGGCTCGATGCAAATATGGTTTGGCTTGTCGATGGTCAAAAAACTATTGCGCGGCACTGCCATCCAGTTTTCAGCCACGCCATCCAATGGCTCGGACACAACACAAATCCCTGAGGCGGATGCCATTTTAGCTGTATAAAGCGTTGGCGCATAAATATCGCTGGCATAGCGCACGGAGAACAGCGATTGACCGTCAGAAAAGGCTGCGGTCAACCGGATAAACGGCGGCACTTTTGCAGCTTCTGCCGCTTCATAAATTGTTTCAACCGTGCGTGTCAGTGCATGACGCGGATCATCATCCAGCCCGAAATGCAGCATCAGCAAAAAGAATAATTCTGAATCCGTTGAACCGGATTTGTGGCTGTAGAGTGTATCCGGCAGCAGGCTTTCTAATGGTCGGCGCAACCGGTCAAAACTGCCGATCTGGCCGTTATGCATAAAGCTCCAGCGCTGATACACAAACGGATGGCAATTGGTGCGGCTGGTTTCCCCGCCTGTAGACGCACGCACATGGGCGAGGAACAGGCGTGAATTAATCTGGCGCGCAAGACTGCGCAAATTCTGGTCAGACCATGCGGGCAACAGATCACGATACAGACCCGGTTCCTGCCGTGTCCCGTACCATGCCACGCCAAAGCCGTCACCATTGGTCGCGGTTTTCGCTTCATGCGCATGATGGCTCTGCGCTATCAGCGAATGACAAGGCGAAGTGATAATATCCTCAAGATACAGATCTGATCCGAAATACGCAGCCCAGCTACACATGAACGACACTCTGACAGGTCAGTGAAAAATCATAACCGGCAGATCACAACTACCGCCCAGAAAGATGATCATCCGCCCGATATGGTTAATAATTAACTACTCTGTGCCGCGCTTATGCGTTTTTGCATAGAGCTTACCGACAATAGTGCTGGCAGTCTTTTCAAACAAAAATGGCAAAATTGCATGGATCAGCGCGGCAAATGCGGCCGCAAAAAGCATGAGTGAAAATTTGCCCGCAAAAGCCATATGCTGAAAATAAGTCTCATCCACCGATGCGGGATGGTCAGTGAACAAGCGAGTTACCTTGGTTTGCACGATATTTCCCCGTTATCATTTTTAAAATGCAGTTATCCGCACCTGATAAAAAGAATAACACCGCTTTTGGGGCACTTTATCTCAAAATATTCTTGATATTGGAAATTTAAGGGACAATTATCCCATTATGAGCCAGAATATAGATGAAATTGACCGCCGTATCCTTCAGGAACTGCAGAAAGATGCCACACTTTCTGTTGATGCACTCTCTTCACGCATAAATTTATCGCGCAATGCCTGCTGGCGGCGGGTAAAACGGCTTGAAGATGACGGTATCCTCAAAGCACGCGTAGCGCTTGTCGATGCCGATAAGCTCGGCCTTGGCCTCACTGTCTTCATGCTGGTGCGCACCAGCAATCACGATCCGAAATGGCTGGAGCAATTCCGTGCAGCGGTCACTTCCCTGACGGAGGTTGTCGGCGTCTATCGTATGAGCGGTGATCTTGATTATATTATCCGCGCCCGTATTGAAGATATGAAGGCCTATGACCGGCTTTATCAGAAGCTCATCACCCGTGTACCGCTTTCCGATGTCTCGGCTTCTTTTGTGATGGAAGAGATTAAAGACAGTACGGAAATTCCGCTATTTTGAGACTTGCATCACTCTAGAGCGTGTTGCGTTTAATCGTACTCACTGCGCTCGCTCTAGATTCTTTTAATTGTCGCATGTTCGCGGTAGCTCAAATGAATACATTTGAGCCAGACATGCTCTAGTGATTTTTCAGAATGATGATCTGAACAATTAAATTCCTTTGACGCAGACTGCTCTCTTTCAAAAAGCGTCCCAATATGTTTAGTGCTCATTTTAAATCATGTATTGCTGAAAAGGGTTTATTATGACTGCCAATTCCTCTTCATCGTCCCGCCGTCCGAAGCTCGGAATTGTGCGTCTTGAACATGCTGAAGGTCTGGATCTGCCAGCCTATGAAACCTCAGGTTCCGCAGGCATGGACTTGCGCGCAGCTGTGCCGGAAGACCGCCAGATCGTTCTGCTGCCAGGTCGCCGCACTCTGGTGCCAACCGGCCTGATTTTCGAACTGGAAGAAGGTTATGAAGCGCAGATTCGTCCGCGTTCCGGCCTTGCGTTTAAAAATGGTATCACCTGTCTCAACACACCGGGTACTATCGACAGCGATTACCGTGGTGAGGTCAAAGTACTGCTGATCAATCTCGGGGATGATGATTTCCGCATTGAGCGCGGCATGCGCATTGCACAGGCCGTTATTGCTCCGGTAACACAGGTTGACGTTGAAGAGCGCGATCAGGTCAGTGAAACGGTGCGCGGCGCCGGTGGCTTTGGTTCAACCGGCCAGAAATAAACACCTTAAAGCGCCGTGCGCCCTCTTGGGCGCATAAAGGTCGCTCTAACATTTTATATTTACAGCATAGAAAAAGCCCCGCATGAGCATCATGCGGGGCTTTTTACGTTCGAGTCATCAGTCGAATTTAATCGGCACCGTAATCGCCTTACGTGCCTCTGCAATAGCCGGTGGCGGTGCAGGAACCGGCGATGCTTTTTTCACCATTTCCACGACAGCCTGATCCATAACCGGATTACCGGAGTTTGCACGGGCAGAAAGCACATTCCCCGCCGGATCGATCACAAAGGTCAGATTAACAATACCCTTGTTATTCCGTCCGATAGCACGCTGGGCGGAGCGCTTCTTCCGATTAAGATGCGCATAGAGCTTCGACTGCCATTTTGCTGAACTTACACCGGCAGATGCCGAGCTCTGGCGATTAGCATTGGCTGCAACACGGGCAGAATTCTGCGCATTGATCTGCGGTGCAGAAGCAGCCTGTGTCTGTTCGGCTTTCTGTGTTTTCTTAGTCTTTTCCTTAGGTTTTGGCTTTTCCTTCGGTTTCTCAGGCTTTGGTTCTTTTTTTTCTACCTTTTTCGGTTGTTCAACCTTCTTTGGCAACACAACTTCAGGCTTTGGTGCTTCAGGCACTTCCGGTGTCACTTCTTCCACCGGCTCAGCTTCAGCCACTTCCTGCGGTTCCTCAACAGGTTCCTCAGGTGTTACTTCTTCGACCTGTTCAACCGGTTGTTCTGGCTCAACTTCAGCTTCATCAGGATTTTGCGAGGCCTCTGCAGAAGGTGCAACGGAATCTTCTTCCACTTCCGGCGCTTGCGGCACCGGATCAAGCTCCATCATAATCGCCGCCGGCGGCTCACCATCCGGTACTATTTCCGGAACAGCTGCATGCAGAGCATAAGCCCCTGCCGCATGTGCCATCAGAACGAACGCACCGGCTCCGAGCCAGCGCGTCATATCTTTCCAGGCACCGCCAGACGGTTCAACAGTTGATCCGTTTTTCATTCCCTTCACCGGCGGGTGATCGATCGGTAATTCCTTCACGTCTCACTCTCCTGTGCTTTGGCCTGCATTTTGATCTGCGGCAGGCGCAGTCACAGGGGTTGCTGTGCCATCAGGCGCACCAAGTGTCTCGAGACCAACAAGCGCAATCTTGAGATACCCTGCTTCACGCAGCAGGTTCATGACATTCATCAGCTCGCCATAACCGACCATCTTGTCAGCGCGCAAGAAAATGCGGGTATCTTTATTACCTTCGGACAGACGATCCAGCGAACCAGCCAATGCATCGCGTGGCACAGCATCATTACCAAGGCTGATGCTGAGATCATCCTTCAGGGTCAGATAAACCGGCTTATCAGGACGTGGCTGCGGTGTTGCACTGGCCGCAGGCAGATCAACATTAATATCAACGGTTGCCAGAGGCGCTGCCACCATGAAGATAATCAGAAGCACCAGCATCACGTCGATAAACGGCGTCACGTTGATTTCATGGCTTTCCTGCAGTTCGTCACCGGCATCTTCACGCAAACGGCTGCCCATATCGCTCACTCCGCTGCTTTCGTCACAGGTGCAGACTGCACCGGATTAACACGGGCGGCCTGTTTCTGCACAATGTCACGGGCTGCACGGATATCCAGATCACGGCTGACCAGTCGTTCAACACCAGCGCCGACATCGGCCAAAAGATGACGATAGGATGTGACCGAACGGGCGAAGATATTATAAATAATCACGGCAGGGATAGCGGCAACCAGACCAATCGCTGTCGCCAGCAGCGCTTCCGCAATACCCGGCGCCACAACAGCCAGATTGGTGGTCTGCGCTTCGGAGATACCGATAAAGGAATTCATAATCCCCCATACAGTACCGAACAAACCCACAAATGGTGCTACAGAACCAATGGTCGCGAGAATACCGGTGCCTTTAGCAAGACGACGACCGGCACCCGCTTCAATACGGCTGAGACGCGATGCAACGCGTTCTTTCAGGCCTTCACCGCCGACAAAAGCCGCAGCCGAGGTAGACTGCGAAACCTCTTCCTGTGCTGCACGAACAAGATGCGCACCAGGACCACGGGTCTTTTCCAGAGCCTGCACAGCAGTCGCCAGATTTTCAGCGTGAGACACTTCTTTCAGGGCGCGACGCGCACGGCTGCGTGCGCCAGCAATTTCAAGAGTTTTGGCCAGCCATACGGTCCATGTCGCCAGAGAGGCAATGGCCAGGCCGATCATTACAGACTTAACCACCCAGTCCGCAGCCATGAACATGCCCCAAGGGGAAAGATCATGCGGGATCTGCAAGCCGTTATCCGCAGTGCGTACCGGTGCCGCAGCTTCAGGCTGAACTGGATTATTCTGAGAGGCAGTACCTGTTGCTGTTGCCTGAGCTTCCGGTGCAGTCTGTACCGGCTGGGTAGCCGGAGTTACCTGCTCGCCCGTGTTCTGGCTCTGTGATACCGGCGCGGTCGCACCGGATGACGGCTGCGTCACTGCAGGTTCATTGCTGGCTGGTGTTGTTGCAGCCGGAGCAGCAGGTGCCGCAGGAGTTGTCGCAACGGGTGCTTGCTGCTGGGCTTGCGGAGCAGTTTGCTGTGGTTGAGCTTCCTGCGCCATAGCAGGTACTGCAGAACTCAGCATATTCCCGCCCGCCAGACAGGCAGTAAGAACAAATACTGACAATCCTGCCTTGAATGATGTTGCTGCCTTGGACACCGTCTTAACCACCGCTTAGACCTCACTGCATTTCATTATCAGGGACAGTCCGGCCTTTAAGATTCTCAGCCTGCGCAGGATTAACCTGCTCCGCGCGTACACGGTATTACTGAAACAACCCGGCAACTGCCTTTTCAGCACCTGCAATACAACCATCAAACATGACGCCGCAAGTCATGTTTTATAAAAACCCGTCATTCTGCTGTTATTTGCCCTAAATCGGGAACTTATTCACCAAAACAAAGGAATTATTTTATACGTAAAAACATTTTCCTGTGCCGGTAAGCCGCTTTTTCCGATCCGCAGCTTTGGTGAGTCGCTGCCTCGCCTCTGATTATAACGGCAATCGCCACTCCATAACATGACAATTTTATACAGGTTTGCATATCCGGCTCTGTATCGTCAAATATTAAGATACGGACAAGGAACAATCATAAACCTGTCGCATTAAAGCCCTATATGATGGTGCATACCATTATACACTTCTGACAATGTCATAATGATTACGGAGACAGTAGATGATGCACAAAGATATGCAGACCATTGAAGCTGCCGCCCGCACTGCAATGGCAGGCTCTTTTGAACCGGAACAGCAGGAAACCGCGGTTTTACGCACCGGTTTTTATGTGACCGCCGCATGCCTGTTTATTGCGGCTCTCATTCTGATGGTTGCCTGACACCCTATTTCACACAACATTGCCTTTTAGCGGCAGCCTGCGCGTAACGTACAGGCTGCCGTTTTAATTTTACCCTCAGTTCTACCTCATGAAAAACGCAATTAACCCTGATTGCCGATTGTAGCCTTGGCGGGCGACTGTTTTCCGGCATACCTCTGGCAATGAAACTGTGGAACCATTAGCTTAAAGACACGTTATATTTCTGAAACTAAACGACACCCGATAATTTGCTCATTCCACTTTCGGAGGCATCAATGGCTCGTGACACTAAAACCGTTAATGACGTTCAGGACGACAATACTGCAGAATTACAGGCGCAAATTGCCCAGCTTAAAGAAGATATTGCTGCCATTGCCGCAACACTGACAGATATGGGTTCGCGTAAGATCAATCAGGTCAGACAAGACGCATCAGATACCTATAATGATGTTTACGAACAGGGCGAAGATGCTCTGAATTCACTCAAAAGCAGTGCCTGCTCGGTTGAACAGCAAGTTACAGATTATGTGCAGGAACGTCCGGTGACATCGCTGGCACTGGCCGCGGCCTTCGGTTACCTCGTCGCCGCTTTGACACGGCGCTGATATGCTGAAACTCTTCACACCGGTCATCTCAGCCATTATTGGTAGCGAAGTGCAGGCCGCAACGCAGCGCGCCAAGCGCAGCGCCATTCTTTATACGATTATGGCGATTGCATTGCTCACAGCGACATTCTTCCTGCTGATGGCATTGTTTTTTGCACTGATGATGAAGTTCGGCCTGATTATCGCAGCTCTGATTATCACCGCCGGTTGCGTGGTCTTGGCTATCATAGCTTATATCATCAACGTCGTGATGGATAATGCAGAAAAGCGCAGACTTGAAGAACGACGCGCTGCCATTGACACCAATGCGGCTCTGACCGCTGCTGCTGTCGCCGCAGTGCCGACACTGCTCAAAAAACCGCTTCTGACTTTAGCATTACCGGTTGCCGGATTGCTTGCAGTTAGCCTGCTGTCAAAGGATAAAAAACCGGGCAGCACCCCGAAGAAGGATCAGGGTAGCTAAACACTGCCCGCCTCCCCTCCGCAGAGTTCAGCTCAGCCAAAACCCTAAGGAGACCATCAATGATCAGTTCAACAAAAGCACAGCTTGAAGACATCCTCAAAAATACGTCCCTGACCAAGCAAGACAAAACCGATGCGATTATGAAACTTCAGGAAGAGGCGCGCGATATTCAGCGTGCAGCCACTGAAGGTGGCATGGATCCCGATGACGGTCTGAATAAAGATTTACGGGAAGTTGAGCTTGCTCTGGAAAAGCTCGGCGCCAGCTCCGATGATACCGGCGCTGCTACATTATAAAGCTAAAAACACCATAAAGTTAAAAACACCGCGCCGATATTTCTGCGCGGTGTTTTTTCATCAGAGATCGATGAGGATCTGCCCCACATCTTCCGGCATCAGCACCTTCAGCGCAGCCGGATGGATTTGTATTTCCAGTGTAGCGGGCAACGGCAACAGTTCTCCGTCGACCGACATAAATTGATGCGTTTTATGCGTCACAGTTTTTAGCTGCACAGAGCGGGCATGGTCTTCCACGATCGCGAGATTACTACGCCATTTGCCCCGCAAAATATCCCAGAACAACCGGATCATTCCGCTCACCGGCAAGGGCTTCGCCAGATAAAACCCCAGCCGCCCTGTCTGTACATCAGGTGCAACCGGCAAAACGCCGTCGCCATAGGGATTATTGGAAATCGCCAGAGCGGAATACACGCCTTTGGTTGTGCGGCCGTCAATAACGGCCTCCGTCTTTACACGGGGCACATGCCTGATCAATTGCACCATAGCGCGAAAATTCGCCCAGATTTTACCGAGGCGGGAAGAATAATTATATTTCTCGCGAATACGGATAAGCAGCGGATGCAGGCCAATCGCCACCTGATGCACAAAAACCTGTCCGTTACAGGTACCGATATCAACCGCCTGAATGGTAGCGCGCGCCAAAGCGTGAATGCTGACACTGATATTCTGCGGCATATTCAGGGAACGTGCGAAGAGGTTCATTGTCCCTGCGGGCAAGACGCCTAATATTTTATCATTGCGCCATGCCAGTGCGGCCGCAGCAGAAATTGTGCCATCGCCGCCGCCAGCCAGCAAAACATCATAATCAGGATTTTGCGCGGCCGCTTCAAGAACACTAAGAATATGCTCGCCGTCAGTGACTTCGCAGTGCAACTCATGGCCTTCTGCGGTAAATGCAGCCTCCGTATCTGCGATAAACGCCGCGATATCCAGCGTGCGCAAAGTACCGCTTTCACCATTCAGCACTGCAATTATTTTCAAATAGCCTGTACTCCGGTTAAAAAGAGCGCATTGTCACCTGTGATGACGCATCGTCCGGGCCGTAATCAGAATTGCCTTTAATATCGAGCAATTCCTGCAAACGCACACGCGCACGGCTGACACGGCTCTTGATTGTCCCGACAGCGCATTCACAAATTTCGGCTGCCTCCTCATAGGAAAAGCCTGAAGCGCCAATCAGAATGATGGCTTCACGCTGATCATCAGGCAATTCATTCAATGCTTTGCGAAAATCCTGTAAATCAAGCGAACCATATTGGGACGGATGAACAGCCAGACGCTCTGTATAAAACCCGTCAGAATCCTGTATCTCACGGCCACGCTTACGCATCTGGCTGTAAAATTCATTACGCAAAATTGTAAACAGCCAGGCTTTGATATTGGTACCCATCTCAAAGCTGTCGCGTTTGCCCCAGGCTTTCATAATTGTATCCTGCACCAGATCATCAGCTTTGTCCTGTTGACCTGACAGCGACACGGCAAAGGCACGCAAACCCGGTAAGGCTGCAAGCATCAGCCGTTTAAATTCGTCTCTCTCCTCCGCCATTCTTCTTAATTCCTTGAATGAGAAGCAGATTTAAGTTCGGCTTGATCAAGTTTCTCTAACAGATCAAGAAAACGGTCAGGGATTGTCTCGTCCTGAATGCTGGAATAAAGCGCACGGAGTTTTGTTCCGATCTCCGAATTCGCTCCCAGTTCATCCCCCTTATTTGAACTGCCCGAATGCTGGCTGTTTTGCGCGTAATCTTCGCGCGAAAATGAGGTCATAGCGTTATCTTGATCCTGAAGAGGTTTATTTTTATTGGTCATCTCAGTCGTATTCCGGTTATTGCCCCTGATTTTCACAGGGGACTCAGATGAAAGCATTTTACCGGTTTGCAAAAATTCAGCCGATTGAGATGCCATATCCAAATCATAATGCGGGGGTGAATAAATAGTTCCCAAACGCAGGAACAATTTTTATAGTCAGCCGTTAAAACCATAAACAAGCTGTCTTACGACAGCCGATATAAATGGAGCACTCAATGTCATTGTCTACGCGTATTGCACCGCATCTGCCTTATCTCCGTCGTTTCTCACGTGCCGTGACCGGCTCGCAATCCGCAGGAGATGCATATGTTGCAGCAATCCTTGAAGCGCTCATTGATGACATTTCAGTCTTTCCCGACAGTTCATCTGATAAGATAGCGCTCTACAGGCTTTATTCCAGTATTTTCGACCGCACATCGATCGAATTACCGGATCATGATATGCAGCATCCGTGGGAAAAGCGTGCATCACAAAATCTGGCCATGCTGACACCACGCTCGCGTCAAGCCTTCCTTCTGGTTTCTGTTGAAGGTTTCAACGATAAAGAAGCAGCCGAAATCCTGCAGGAAGATGAAGCGGGCTTTTCAGCACTGCTTTCGGAGGCTTCAGAGCAGATTTCCCGTCACGTTGCCACCCGTATCATGATTATTGAAGATGAGCCGCTGATCGCCATGGATATTGAGCAGATGGTGGAAACGCTGGGGCATGAGGTTGTCGGTATTGCCCGCACGCATCAGGAAGCTCTGACGCTCTATAATGCAGAAAAACCGGCCATGGTTCTGGCAGACATTCAGCTTGCCGACGGTAGCTCCGGTATTGATGCGGTCAATGACATTCTGAAAACGGATGCTATTCCGGTGATCTTTATCACGGCTTTTCCGGAGCGCCTGCTCACAGGCGAGCGATCAGAGCCGACCTTCCTTGTCACCAAACCGTTTAATCCGGACATGGTCAAGGCGCTGATCAGTCAGGCGCTGTTTTTCGAGGAAAGTGCACCGGCACACGCATAAAAAGCCCAAAAACGAGCAATGACAGGAACTAAACCCGCCACGACACGTTTCTATAACATGCAATAACCTGAATATATCCGGTTTTGTTTATACAAAACATAGTCAGAAAATGAGGAGGTTATCATGTTGTATTATGCAGTTGTCTTTCTGATCGTGGCCATCATCGCCGGTGCACTTGGTTTTGGCGGAATTGCCGGTGCATCGGCTGGTATTGCGCAAATCCTGTTCTATATTTTCCTTGGCTTGCTGCTCTTGTCGCTGATTGCCGGTTTCATCAGGAAAGCGTAAATGAAACAAATTCAACTCAAAAAACCAATCGGGACGCCAGCGTTGCGTCCCGTCTCTGTCTTCTGGTATGCCGCAACAATCTGCAATTCAAGCCAGATATAGTGTACAGAAAGTCTATCTTATGGCTCCCACATCTTCCGTGTCAGGATATAGCAGTACCGGCCAGATCCGCTTACGCTCCCTGTTGCGAGCCATCAGAAACAGCAATGTTTCTGTTTTCTACCAAACCCCAAATCTGAATTACAGCTGGGCAGAAAACCTGCCTGATTTTTGGCATTTGCCATGGCGCCCCGACATCAGTGAAGCTGAGCTAATGCCGAAAGACATTGCCGCCCAACTGATGGCCGCCAAAAACCAGTTACTTGAGACCGGCGATGCCCAGCGGTTGGAAATTTCCTTTCCGGACAAGAAAAACCCGCGCTGGTACGAATTCTTTATCGATAGCGACAGGGATGAAGACGGAAAAATCATCGGCGTGGTCACAACAGCTGTCGAGATTAGCGAGCTGAAACACCGTGAGCAGGTTTTAAAAATTCTGCTACGGGAAGTCAGCCACCGCTCCAAAAACCTTCTCGCAATCATTCAAAGCATTGCCATGCAGACAGCCCGCTTTTCCGGCTCTGTTGACCAGTTTCTGCAAAAATTCCGCGGCCGCCTCCATTCGCTTTCGCATTCTCAGGATCTGGTCACCGATTCAAACTGGCATGGTGCAGATTTTCGCGAATTGTTGTTCTCTCAGCTGGAAAAATATATCCATCCTAAAGACCCGCGCCTCACCATCACCGGTCAGGATGCCTATCTGTTTCCGGGCGCGGCGCTGCATGTCGGGCTTGCTTTCCATGAACTCATCGTCAACTCCGCATCCTATGGTGCACTCGCCTGCGAGCATGGCAGTCTTACCATCTCCGCAGAGCTGGAACCGGATGGTGAAGGTGAGATGGATCTGATTATTCACTGGAAAGAGCAAACCTGCCCGCCGGACAGCCCAGACAGAACAGGCAGAACAGACCATCCGACTGATGTTCCGGCACTACAAAAACCTCAGCCTGATGCTTCGCGCTTCGGCAGCGCGGTTTTGCTACGCATTGTCCCGCAGGCGGTTAGCGGCACGGCCCATTATTCAATTAAGCCAGACAGCGTGGAATATTATCTGCGTATACCGCACCGGAACTTCGATTTTTAAAATATTTTTACTGGCGCTTGCTGTAGCGCATTCAATAAACTCAATCACTTCAGACAAAAAATAGCGCGCTCCGAAAACTGAATTCCAGGAGCGCGCAGACCATGGGATTAGGGGGCATAACCCACAGTATGTGAAAGGCTGAACTGTGAGGGGGCAGATTGTTAGCCTTTCACAATCACTACAACGCCTGTCTTTTGAAATGGTTTCACACAAAATCAGATTATTTAAAAATAAATTCTGATATATGAATTTTGTTATTTTTTAATCTTACGGCCATAAAGCTCAAAGCGGTGATGAATGATTTCATACCCCAGCGAGCGGGCGATTTCTTCTTGTAATTTCTCAATCATTTCAGAGTGAAACTCGATAACATCGCCGGTTTCCATATCAATCAGATGATCATGATGCTGATTGCCGGCCTGTTCGAAACGGGACGGGCCACCGTCAAAAGCGTGACGGTGAATAGCGCCCTGCTCTTCCAGCAATTTCATTGTCCGGTAGACGGTCGATAATGAAATACTGCTATCAACCTCAACTGCATGACGGAAAATTTCCAGAGCATCCGGATGCCCTTCCGTCTGAGACAGGATATCAAGAATGACGCGTCTGGGACGTGTAATCCGCACGCCCGCATCACGAAGCTGTTTTTCATAATCATTTTTCATTATTAAAATCCCCATAGAACCCGTTTTGTGCCTAAAACACAAAGACCAGGCGCAATCGTGGGTGAAACACGCCGGTACATATTACGCGTTTAAACGGTCTCATTTAACACCCGCAAATATGCGACCACTTAAGAACCCAGAGCATTTTCAATATCAATTGAATGCACCTTGGCAAAACTTCTGACACAGGTCAAACCATCGTCTGACTTTAAGAATCTTTGTTTCCGCAATTTATAAATGATTACCGGACAGGCAAAGCCCTGATCCAGCCAGACTCAAACGCTGTCAGAGTTTATCCAGTGCTACAGCATAATTCCTTAAACTTGAATCAATTTCAGGTAAAATTATGCTGTAAATATAAAGTGTTAGAGCGACCTTTGTGCGCCCAAGTGGGCGCACGGCGCTCTAATAGGCTTTAAACAAACAAAAGCTCCGCACCGGCCGCAACCGGATACGGAGCTTTTGATAAGAACGAAGACCTATTCCAGATTGCCGAGGCGCATACGTCCGACAAAGCGGGACTGGCGATAATCATAGATCATGATTTCAGTCCCGCCATCCGGCAGCAAAGTTTCCAGTGACACCAGATTGCCTGACAGGCTCTGCGACAGAAGACGTGTGCCCGGCGCCAGCTCCAGCTGGGATTCAACCATTGGCGGCAGCTGGGCAGCATTCTGTGCCTGCGCATCTGCCTTAGCTGCTTGTCCCGGAACATTCGCCCCAGGGCTTTGGCCCGGAATATTAGCCCCGGGGCTCTGCCCCGGAATATCTGATTGAGCTGTTTCGCTTTCTGCTGTATCCGGTGCCTGATTGATTTTATAAACGACGGCACTCAGCACCGCGATAAGACCTATCACCATAATGCCAATTGATATAATCAGCAGTCGAATCATTTTACGACGCACACGTTCCATAGCCGGATCGAGCGGTGGCTCCTGATAAGCTTGTGCAGCATATTGTTGCTGCTCCGGGTGCTCTTGATAATAATGATCCTGCATTAAGGTCTCCGATTATTGATATCGCGAGGCGTGATAACGAAGGGAAGAGACGATTGAAAGAGCTAATTGCCGACGCAAATGCCGCAGGAAAGCGGCTAGATCAGTGGCTTGCTTCTCAACTCACGCCTGATCTTTCACGAAATCGCATCCAATCACTCATAAGTGCCGGCCATGTACTGGTAGACAACCGGACTGTGAGCGAGCCTAAGCACAAATTGCGCGAAGGTTCAACGATTGTGCTACACATTCCCGAAGCCGAACCAGCTGATCCACAGCCGGAAGATATTCCGCTTGATCTCCTTTATGAAGATAATGACATAATTGTGGTCAACAAGCCTGCCGGACTGGTTGTTCACCCGGGAAATGGCAACTGGACCGGAACTTTGGTTAACGCTTTGATACACCATTGCGGCGACAGCCTCTCCGGTATCGGCGGCGTTAAGCGTCCGGGCATTGTCCATCGTCTGGATAAAGATACATCCGGCGTGCTGGTTATTGCCAAACACGACAAGGCGCACCAGAACCTGAGTGCGCAATTTGCCGATCACGGCCGCACCGGCTCTCTGGAGCGTGCCTATCTGGCTTTGGTCTGGGGCATGCCGGAGCGCCCAAACGCTACGATTGATGCTCATCTTGGCCGCTCACACCGTGATCGTACCAAACAGGCTGTAGTGCGTGAAGATCGCGAAGACGCCCGTTATGCCATCACGCATTATTCAATTGAAGAACGGTTTGGTGAAAACAGTGATGCAACTGCCCTTGCTTCACTGATTGAATGCCGGCTCGAGACCGGCCGCACCCATCAGATTCGTGTGCATATGGCGCATATCGGCCATCCGCTGATCGGCGACAATGATTATGGCGGCGCCTATAAAACCAAAGCCAACCGCCTGACCGATGATTTGAAAACAACTGTACAAAATTTTCAGCGGCAAGCTCTGCATGCCCGTTTGCTGGCTTTTGAGCATCCGATGACCGGTGAATTTATGGAATTCACCGCTGAAATGCCGGAAGATATGCAGAATCTCGTTGAAGCTTTCCGTTACGGCGGTCTGAAGGCAGATTAAAAGCCTGATGACAGCATAGCGCTTCATTAAATTACTGTAATAATCGGGAGCGGGACACATCCTTCTCCCGATTATTTTTTTCTTCTTCATTTTTCGCAAAATATTACATTTATTTTTCAATAAGTTAACATACCAGGCTTTCATTTTTATAATTCTGTAGTCAGATTGATAAAATTCTCGTGTTTTGTCACTTTGACCGTGTTTTCGCCTAAATTCTTACTATATACTCACTTTATGCGACGAACTGTCTGAATTGGTTATCATACAGACGCGGGTTCGCCTCAATGGGAACCTGTCACAAAAAGGAGGGTGCTCTATGGCCCGTGCAACTTTACCAGCTATCACCGCAGGTGATGGTGGTCTGACACGATATCTCGATGAAATCCGCCGTTTCCCGATGCTTCAGCCTCAGGAAGAATATATGCTTGCCAAACGCTATAGCGAGCATGCTGATCCGGAAGCCGCGCATAAACTTGTTACCAGTCACCTGCGTCTCGTGGCCAAAATTGCCATGGGCTATCGCGGCTATGGCCTGCCAATCGGTGAAGTTATCTCTGAGGGCAATGTCGGCCTGATGCAGGCCGTGAAACGCTTTGAACCGGAGCGGGGCTTCCGCCTCGCGACCTATGCAATGTGGTGGATCAAGGCCTCGATTCAGGAATATGTGCTGCGGTCGTGGAGCCTCGTTAAAATGGGCACCACCGCCAACCAGAAACGTTTGTTCTTTAATCTGCGTAAGGCCAAGAACAAGATTCAGGCACTGGATGACGGTGATCTGCGCCCCGATCAGGTCAAGGAAATCGCGACACGTCTGCGCGTATCAGAAGAAGAAGTCGTGTCCATGAACCGCCGCATGAGCGGTGATGCTTCGCTGAATGCGCCGATCCGTGCGTCGGAAGGTGAAAGCGGCGAATGGCAGGACTGGCTGGTTGACGACAGCGCCTCTCAGGAGCAGATGCTGATTGAAGAGGATGAACTCAACAGCCGCCGCACCATGCTTGAAAAGGCTATGTCCCAGCTCAATGACCGTGAGCGCCGTATTTTCGAAGCCCGCCGCTTAAGCGAAGACCCGATTACGCTGGAAGATCTTTCCACTGAATTCGGCATCAGCCGCGAGCGTGTACGCCAGATCGAAGTGCGTGCATTTGAAAAAGTTCAGGAGGCTGTTATGGCCTCTGCACAGGCTGCATAAACAATCCGGTAATCCGATAGAACAAAACCGCCCTGCGCATAATGCACAGGGCGGTTTTTTATTGAAATACAGGCAGGATTAATTTGCTGCCGGCGCTGTGCTGCCCCAGCCTTTGAGCACTTCATCAAAGACCTTATCGCCCGGCACACCTTTTTCAATGCTGAGCAAAGCGCGGCGGCCATTACGATAAGTAATCGGAATATCGATCCATTGCTGACGGCGCATCAATGTCAGGTTCATATCAACCGCTGTGCGGGCATCATTCAGCGCCACAAGGAAGAAGTTATCAGCAATCTTCATCGGAATAGCCGCCAGCGGATTACCGGCAGACTGTTCTGAATCCTTGAAGGTTACACGCTGAACATTCTCGATCACGCCGCCATCAAAATCTTCAGGCACCGTATAAATCATTTCAATCAAGTGACTGGCAGGAATCGACTGATCCGCATTCCGACGCATAGTCATACGCAGATTAATTTTCTTATCAGGGAAGCTGACATCGGCACGGATTGCCGGTTCATCAGGCACACCCTCTCCCGGTGAATCCTGAATGACAGACCAGACAACACTGCCCTTGATTGCAGCTGAAGTTTCTCCGCCACGCTGTTCTTCATAGAAGAAAGCCGGTTGGCCAACAGGAACGGCCTGTCCCTGCGTTGTTGCAGGACCAGAATTTGCACCATTGGTTGCCGGAGCATTTCCCGTAACCGGGGCATTGGATGTGCCCTCACCGATTGTCGGTGCATCAGAGGAGGCACCTTCATCCACTTCACTGCCGTCCGGCAGCAAGCGCTGTGTCAGCTTCTGCTCACCTTCAGGCTTGGGATCAGTGACAGGCGGCGTTGTATTTCCGCTATCACTGGATGCTGCCGGTGGTGTAGTTGCCGGTTGTGTATTTGCTGGCGGTGTCGTCGCTTCCGGTGTCGTTTCGCCGTCGCCGGTATCCTCACCTTCATCGGTGCCTTCACCAGTGTCTGTTGAGCCACCTGTCAGCGAGGAAACATAATCCTTAATCTGACTCTGATAGCTCCAGCCAGCATAACCGGCACCGCCAAGCAGCAATACGGCGATCAAACCAACGATCAGACCTTTCGAGCGACCGCTGCGTGGCTCTTCATCATAATCATGATTTTTGTAAGAGCCGCGCTCATCAAAGTCAGAACTCTCAGTGCGCTCACTTTGCCATTCATCCTGAGAGCCGCCATGCTGTGTCTCATCATAGGGTGCATCCGGCAAGACGGACGAATGCTCGTTTTGCTCTTCAACAACACCGGCTTCCTGCACAGCCTTGAGAAAATCTTCCAGCGGATCAGCAACCTGTTCCGGCTTGGCCGCTTCTTCGGCAGCACGTTCGGCTGCACGATATTCAGCCTCTGTTTCTTCAATCGCCGCTTCAAGAATCTGGCGCTGGCGCTGCGCTACAGCATCCGGCGCACTGGCAGCCGCAAGCTTCTGCTCGATCGTGGAGCGGGCCTTCGCATAGACACGCTGACGAAGCGCCTGATCAGGATTAGCCTGAGCATCAATTGTCTTTTTCAGTACCGCTGCAAAATCTGCCATACTCTTCCAAATCCGTTACTGGCGACTGAATCTGCCTCTCCGGGCGCTTGAGAGCAGCGCCATATCAGCCTATTCATGAGAAAATCAGATGAAATCTGAATGTTTTATTAAACATAACTCTTAACGAATGCAAAGTTTACTGTGGAATTCAACACCTTACAGACGGTAACAAACGATAAAATATCGTTAAAAAGTCCCGCAGCACCCTGAAAACGTCCCCGATCCAAGATGGAGCAGTCTGCCTTAGCAATCAAGGGGCTGTGAATGCAAAAAAGGCGGGATCGAAATCCCGCCTTTTAAAATCACGCTTATTCAGCAGATTTTAGTCCTGAAACGGATCGGTTACCAGAATAGTATCGTCACGCTCAGGGCTGGTGGAGAGCATGGAAACCGGCGTACCGATCAGCTCTTCAATATAACGAACATATTTTACAGCCTGTGCAGGCAGTTCATTCCACGAACGGGCACCGGCAGTTGTGTCTTTCCAGCCTTCCAGTGTTTCATAGATCGGCTTGACGCGTGCCTGTGCATCCATTGAGGCTGGCAGATAATCAATACGTTCGCCGTCCAGCTCGTAAGCCACGCAAACTTTGATCTCGTCCAGACCGTCGAGAACATCCAGCTTAGTCAGCGCAATACCAGTAATACCGGAAGTGCGCACAGTCTGCTTGACCAGAACCGCATCGAACCAGCCGCAACGACGGGAACGGCCGGTGTTAACACCAACTTCACGACCAACGGTCGAGAGGTGTTCACCGATTGCATCATCCAGCTCACAAGGGAACGGGCCTTCACCAACGCGGGTGGTATAAGCCTTGGTAATACCAAGCACATAACCGATTGCTGTCGGACCAAGACCCGAACCGGCAGCAGCCTGACCGGCAACAGTGTTCGACGAGGTCACAAACGGATAAGTACCGTGGTCATTATCGAGCAACGCGCCCTGCGCACCTTCGAACAGAATACGGGCACCGGCTTTGCGCTTGTCGTCGAGAATTTTCCAAACCTGATCCACATAAGGCAGGATCTGGTCGGCAACTTCTGTCAGTTCATTATGAATGCTGTCGACGGAAATTTCAGCCAGTCCCATACCGCGACGCAGCGCATTGTGATGGGTCAGCAGGCGTTCAATTTTCGGACGCAGACTTTCCGGCTCAGCCAAATCAATCACGCGGATGGCACGACGGCCAACCTTGTCTTCGTAAGCAGGGCCGATACCGCGTTTGGTGGTGCCGATCTTCAGACCAGCAGAACCATCTTCACGGATCGCATCCAGTTCACGGTGCAGAGACAGGATCAGAGGAGCATTTTCAGCAATGCGCAGAACTTCAGGGGTGACTTTAACACCCTGCGCGCGCAGCTTTTCTACTTCTGTCACAAAATGATGCGGATCAACGACAACACCATTACCGATAACGGAAAGTTTGCCGCGTACGAGGCCTGAAGGAAGCAGCGCAAGCTTGTAGCTTACACCATCAATCACCAGAGTATGACCGGCATTGTGGCCGCCCTGATAACGCACGATAACATCGGCGCGCTCTGACAACCAGTCAACGATCTTACCTTTACCTTCGTCGCCCCATTGCGAGCCGACGACGATCACATTAGCCATGAAGAAAACTCCTCAGTACAGAATGTACAGTGTGTTTGGAATTTGAATCGAGCCTGTGACACATGCCGCTTTAGGCCCGCTCTTTTTAAAACGCGTGCTTATACAAGCCCGTTTTTTTACAGAACGTGAGTTTCTATACAGCCTCGCTCAGAAAAGTGCGACTCCCGATTGCCGGAAATCGCACCTCATCCTGTAAAAACTGGCTTATTTTATCAGATTACGCATCATAAACCGCGCATCGTCGGAATAGCTGAGCAGTTTCTCACGCAAATGCGGCACATCTTGCACGCAGAATCCCTGCTTTTCCCAATAAGGCTGCGATCCGTTGACCGCGACGAGCGACAGTGAGTCGAAACCATGCGCCTCGGCGGTTGCCACCAAAATAGAAACAAGTTTGCGCGCAGCACCAAAAGCGCGCGCCTGCGGCAGCAGCGCTACGTCATGCATATAGAAAGTGTCAGCGGCTTCCGGTGCCTGCTGCAAAAGCGTATTCAGCGCCGGTGCGGAAAACCGCATCCACGGATGGCTGAAACTATAGCCGAGCAGTTGCTTATCGCCCTGCAGTACCAAAGCACCGGCAGAAAACACTTCAAGACGGTCTTTATAAATAGCTGCATCTTCCGGAAAATCCGGATGCACCACACAACTCATATCATAGACTTCCGCCAGATCTGACGGTTGCATCAAACGCCAGTCGGCGCTCAGCGGTATAATACTCTCAGACATATTCACTGCCTTTATACATTGCCTTTATACATTGGTAATTTACCACGTTGATATTCCGTCCGTTGATAAAGTGCATCCCGAAAAGCACAACACTTTCCGGGATGCATATTCATTTTAAATAAGCAGACGTAGCGACGCAATCAATCCGCAGCGACATCAAAGACCAGCGGGCGAGCCTGCACAATAGCCTCATTGGCACGCAGCACATCCAGAACCGCGTCCGGAATACGCTCATCTAGATAGAGCAGCGCAATCGCATCGCCGCCCATACGTTCGCGACCGAGCGAGAAATTCGCAATATTCACACCATGCTCACCGCAAACCGTACCCAACCAGCCGATCATGCCCGGCGTGTCGTTATTGGTGGTGTAAAGCATATGCTGGCCAACTTCCGCATCCAGATTAATACCCTTGATCTGGATGAAGCGCGGCTTGCCATCGGAGAAGCAGGTACCGGCGATTGAACGGGTGCGGGTCGTAGTACGCACAGTGATCTTGATATAGCCGTCAAAAACGCCGGATTTATCGCGCTTCACTTCCGAGACGATAATACCGCGCTCTTTCACCATCACCGGTGCCGATACCATGTTCACATCGGAGACCTGCGGACGGATCAGACCGGCAAGTGCGGCGCTCATCAATGCGCGGATATTCATGGCAGCAGTGGAACCGTCAAACAGGATTTCAACTTCTTGAATAGGTTCATCCGTCACCTGACCGATAAAGGCACCAAGCACTTCAGCCAGTTTTACAAATGGCTTCAAGCGTGGCGCTTCTTCGGCAGTGATGGATGGCATGTTGATCGCATTGCTCACAGCGCCCTTGATCAGATAATCAGCCATCTGCTCGGCAACCTGAATGGCAACATTTTCCTGCGCTTCCGAGGTCGATGCACCTAGATGCGGCGTGCAAACCACATTCGGCAGATTAAACAGCTCGGATTCTGTCGCTGGCTCAACTTCAAACACGTCAATACCGGCACCGGCAACTTTGCCGGATTTCAGCGCTGCAACCAGATCTTTCTCAACAATCAGACCGCCACGGGCACAATTGATAATGCGCACGCCGTCTTTCATCTTGGCAAGGTTTTCAGCATTGATGATATTGCGGGTCTTATCGGTCATCGGCGTATGCAGGCTAATGAAGTCAGCGCGGGCAAGCAGATCGTCCAGTTCGACTTTCTCAACGCCCAGCTCTTCCGCACGACCTTCCGAGAGGAACGGATCAAAAGCCACGACATGCATTTTCAGACCAATGGCACGGGTCGCAACAATCGAACCGATATTACCGCAACCGATCACGCCGAGTGTCTTGCCGGTGATTTCCACACCCATGAAGCGGTTCTTTTCCCACTTACCGGCGCGTGTTGACTGGTCAGCTTCCGGCAACTGACGGGCAACAGCAAACATCAGAGCAATAGCATGTTCCGCAGTGGTGATCGAATTACCGAAAGGCGTATTCATCACGATGATACCGCGGCGCGAAGCAGCCGGAATATCCACATTGTCCACGCCGATACCGGCACGGCCAATCACTTTAAGATTGGTCGCGGCGGCAATCAGTTTTTCAGTGGCTTTGGTTGCCGAGCGGATCGCCAAACCATCATACTGGCCGATCAATTCAAGCAGTTTGTCTTTGTCTTTGCCGAGGTCCGGCAGATAATCCACTTCAACGCCGCGATCTTTGAAGATCTGCACTGCGGTTGGCGATAATTTATCCGAAACGAGAACGCGAGGTGCCATAACGGCCTCCGTAATTGTGTGACAACAGAATATAAGGGTGGTATGCCGCAACCGTCCCAACACAGTTGCAGCTGGTACTCAGCATGATCCCGAAAAGTGGAAACCGGTTTTCGGATAAGATCATGCTCAAACAAAAAATTAGAGCGGGATTACTATTCAGCTAAAAGCATCACGCTCTAACAATTCTCATAGCCTTGCGGCCGTATAGATGATTTTAGGAAAGCTGCGCTTTTTGTGTCTGAAATGCCCAGTCGAGCCATGGCAGCAATGCCTGCAAGTCTGATGCTTCTACCGTTGCACCGGTCCAGATACGCAGACCCGACGGAGCATCACGATAGGCACCGATATCAAAGGCAACGCCTTCTTTTTCCAGCAAAGCCACAATCGCTTTCGCAAAAGCAGCCTGAGTATCTGCCGGCAAAGCTGCAACCTGTGCATCTTTGATCGACAAGCAAACGGAGGTGTTAGAGCGGGTTTCCGGCACCACGGCCAGATTGGCAAGCCAGTCACTCTTTTCAACGAAATCGTTGAGCACAGCAAAGTTGTTATTCGCACGTGCCATCAAACCCTGAAGACCACCAATTGACTGCGCCCATTTCAGCGCATCCAGATAATCCTCAACGCAGAGCATTGAAGGGGTATTGATGGTTTCGCCGGTGAAGATACCTTCAATCAGCTTGCCGCCTTTGGTCATGCGGAAGATTTTCGGCAGCGGCCATGCAGGCTTATAGCTTTCAAGGCGCTCAACGGCGCGCGGGGAAAGGATCAGCATACCATGTGCGCCCTCACCGCCGAGCACTTTCTGCCATGAGAAAGTAACGACATCGAGTTTGCTGTAATCCATATCCTGCGCAAAAGCAGAAGACGTTGCATCGCAAATGGTCAGACCTTTGCGATCTGCCGGAATGAAATCTGCATTCGGCACACGAACGCCGGATGTGGTGCCGTTCCATGTGAAGATCACATCACGGTCAAAATCCACTTGAGCGAAATCAACGATTTCACCATAAGGCGCATCAAATGTGCGGACATCTTTGATCTGAAGCTGTTTTACAACATCGGTGACCCAACCGGCACCGAAGCTTTCCCACGCGACCATATCAACGCCGCGCTCACCAAGCATGGACCACAAAGCCATTTCAACGGCACCGGTATCCGATGCCGGCACAATGCCGATGCGGTAATCTGCTGGAACTTGTAGAATTTCACGGGTCAGGTCAATCGCTTGTTTAAGCTTTGTCTTGCCAAGTTTAGCGCGGTGCGATCGTCCGAGCGGTGCATCTGCCAGCGCTTCCAATGTCCAACCTGGACGCTTGGTGCAAGGACCTGAAGAAAATTGTGCATTAGCCGGACGGATGCCTGGCTTTGGAAAAGTCGTCATTTTGTATCTACCCTTTCAGATAGCACGCTTCCCGTTGGGGAGAAGTGGCCCACTGACGAAGCTATATAAAAGCCTGCCTCCGCGCAAGTGGCTCAGAATTAAAACCGCCACAGAATTTATCATCTGCGACAAAATTACATCATAAGTATCAATCTTGACATTTAATTAGGCACCATACTATACGCTGCCATATGGATATTTTGGAAATGAAACATCATGCCCTTTTGGGTACCGAAACGCCGGAAAACAGCCATTATCAGAATATGCGCCTGTGCTTTGAACTGCTGAGCGCAGCGAAAATGATTGATCTGAGTTGCGCTCAACGGCTGGCACCTTATCAGCTCTCCGAGAGCCGTTTTGTGATCCTGTTTTTGTTACAAAGCGAGCCCGCGGGTCTGGCGCCGCATGTTTTAGCAGAACGCGCAGGCATTACCCGCGCCACTCTGACAGGTCTGCTCGACGGTTTGGAGCGTGATGGCTTCATCCTGAGGAATCACAGCCAGGCCGATCGCCGATCACTTCTGATCACTCTGACAGACAAAGGTTCGGAAACAGCTGCATCGCTGGTGAGCGATCATACACAATGGATTGCCTCACTCATGGCACCGCTGGATAGCCAAGAAAAAAAACTTCTCAGCACCTTGCTCGCCAAAATCTGGACCACGGCACAGAAAGATATCAATAATGGCAAAAACGCCCGTTAAATCTGTACGACGTATGAGCGACATCACACCGGAGCGGCTGGCCGAGCTGAATAACGGTGCTGCTGAAACCACTGTGCTGACCGAATGTCTGGCCATTGATTTTGCACTGCTGATGCGTATTGCCTTTCCCGATATACCGGTAGAGCTGCATCAACAACTCGATGGTTCCACAGCGGGCATAACTGCGCGCATGGCGCAGGCTGCAGAACTATTGCACATGCATGGCACGATTGGGCTAAGTGATTTGAACAGCCATCTGTCCGACACAATCCGTGGCTGGGCCTGTTATTTTATCGCTCAGCAACAGCATCTCTCCTTGACCGAGAAGCTGGAACTGATCCGCCCGCTTGCTGATGATCACCATTTTGGCGTACGCGAATGGGCGTGGCTGGCCATGCGCAGCGATTTAATTGCTCAACCAGAATTGAGTTTCAGCCTGCTCCTGCCTTGGACAAATGATCCGTCCTATAAAATCCGGCGTTATGCCTGCGAGGCTGTTCGTCCGCGCGGCGTATGGTGCGCTCATTTCAACTTGTTGAAAACGCAGCCTGAATTGGCGCTTCCTATTCTTGAGGCACTACGTAGCGATCCGGAAATCTATGTGCAGGATTCAGTTGCCAACTGGCTCAACGATACGTCCAAAACCACACCGGATTGGGTGCGCACACTTTGCGACCGCTGGCTTCAGGAAAGCCCCTCTCCGGCAACCATCCGCATATGCAAGCGTGCCTTGCGGACAATCAATAAATAATCCTCCCACGACATGAGACTGATATGACCCATTATCTTGCAGAATTATACAGCCCTAAAGCCACATGGATTGCTTTGCCAAAAGAAGAAAAACTGGCCTTCTTCGCCACCATTGGTGCGGGCATGGGTAGCCTGACTGAATTCGGCATTGAACCGCTGGCTTTCGGTGAAACTGATCCTTCACAGCTGCATCCGGCACAGCAACAGTTTTTCGCTATCTGGAAGTTCAGTGACAAAGCAGCCGTTACAATCTTGCTGGAAGCAATTGCGGCCACCGGCTGGCATGATTATTTCGACACGATCAATGCTGCAGGCGAAGCCACCGATATGAACACACATCTGGTTCAGCTGGCCGCTTGCTAAAAACAGAAATGCCGCGCTCGAATGACTGCGGCATTTTTATAATTATAAAAGCTGTTGCGATCACCAGGTTGTCATGCGGATACCGGCGCGAATCTGATGTGATTCCAGACCTTTATCCGAGAATGTGAAGGATGCAGCATCTGCTGCATCACCCGATGAGATACGTGCATAGCGGTAGCCAAGATCAAATTTGATATTCTCGGTCACATCAATCGCCGCACCAGCCATCAAAGCCCATTGCAGACGCGTCGTGTTTCGCCCGCCAAATGCATCATCATTCGTGTCCGGAATTTTATAGCCCACTTTATAGTCGACATTCGCCATACCCAGACCGGCACCGACATAAGGCGTCACACCGGAGAAATTGCCAATATCATAATAAGCATTGGCCATAACTTCCCAGACATCTGCCTCAACCGGCTCACCGCTTGCCTTCAGCTTGCGATAACCAGCTGTGATGTCACCACGGATATTATTGGTAAATTGATAACCGACACCACCGCTATAAGCGGCTGTTGCCTTCACTTCACCGCGCTCTGTACCAAGCCAGTCATAGCCTTTCAGTCGAAGTTTGGCATGACTTGACGGTACATAGGCAATATCACCGCGCAAATACCAACCGGAGCCGATTTCTACAGGCTTAAAGACATCCTGATCTGCAGGCGTCGCATACAAAACCTGATCGAGATCCGCAGCCTGAGCCATACCACCGGCAAATGTGAAAGCCGCAACGGTAAGTGCTGCGCTTTGCAACGACATGAATGAAGATTTTCTCATCATCAGCGTCCTGTAATTATATTCCACGCCCATCGGGCCGAAATCTATCAAGTAAAAATCAGTATGAAGTGTGCTGCACCCTTTCCGGCGCAGCACAGATATTTTATTTATAAACCGGTGTGGTCATATCGTTGTAAGCAACAGGCGCCGAGTAGCCACCAAACTGGTAGCGCAGACCGATACGTGCATCATGGATATCAAAGCTCTTATCGAAACCACGACCGAGATCTTTGGTGCCACCGAACATTTCACCGCTCTCAATACGGCGATAACGATAACCGGCATCCAGTTTCAGGCTCTGAGTCAGATCATAAGAAACACCAGCCATCAATGCCCATGTAAAGCGCCAGCTGGCCGAACCACTGTGAATAGTCGAGCCTGATTGATCAAATCCGGGAGCAATTGTATTGCTCAGATCACCCCATTTAATGCGCGTACCACCGATACCTGCACCGACATATGGCGTGAAACCATTGAAATTGCCGAGATCAACATAGGCATTTGCCAAAATCGACAGAGCTGACATTTTCGCAGTATCATTCGATGTACAAGCAAATGAACTGCCACCAGTTGTACAGTACCCACTTGTCGAACCACTAAATTTCGAGCGAGTCAGATAGTCAACTGTCAAATCAGTACGGAAATAATCCGTCACCTGATAACCGACACCACCACCAAGGAGGAATGAGCCTTTCAGCTTACCATCCAGCGAGTTTTCACCAAATGTCGTTGTCGAGCCACAGTTATTGTCACAGCCCTTATCAATCGTCGCATAATTTGCGCCTTTGAATTTTGCGCCGGAATAACCGACATCGCCGCGCAGATACCAGCCGCCGACAGGTGAAGGTGCAACCACAACCTCAGGAATGATCGGCTCAGGGATATCTACGATATCCGCAGCAAAGACCGAAGAAACAGAACCCGCAATTGCAAGGCCCGCAACACCGGCGATAAGCAAATTTTTGAATGTATTCATAGCATGTCCTATCGCAATTCCACGGCCTGTATCACCGGGACGACTATTCTGGATCACACCATAAATGCGAAAGGTTAAATGCTGCTTAACCTTGTTTATTCACGATATTTATTAACATTTACGCAGGTAATTATATAAAAAAGGGCGCTAAATTGCGCCCTGTTAAATTTCGCTTTTTTTAAATATTACCGGTCACTTAGCGGCAATTTTAATAGCCGTAATAATATCATCAACCGCAGTTTCAACCAGACGATCATCGTCACCTTCGGCCATCACGCGGATCAGCGGCTCTGTGCCGGACGGCCGGATCACAATGCGACCGCTGGCGCCGAGAGAGTTTTTGCCTTCTTCAATAGCCTGAATAACAGACTTATTCTCGAGCAGCTTTCCACCTGAAACACGCACATTTTTGAGAATCTGCGGCACTGGTTTGAATTTACGGCAAACCTCGCTCAGCGGACGTTGCTGTTCCTGCATCACCGCAAGAATTTGCAGTGCTGAAATCAAACCATCACCAGTTGTGCCGAATTCCGACAGAACGATATGACCAGACTGTTCGCCGCCAACATTGAAGCCGTTCTCACGCATATGCTCAACAACATAGCGATCGCCCACTTTTGTGCGTGCGAGCGTCAGCCCCTGATCGCTAAGAAAACGCTCAAGGCCGAGATTGGACATGATAGTGGCAACAATACCGCCGCCAATCAGGCGACCGCTCTTTGACCAACTTTCCGCAATCACCGCCATCAGCTGATCACCGTCAATGATCGTGCCGTTTTCATCCACCATCAGCACACGATCTGCATCACCATCAAGCGCAATACCCACATCGGCACGGGTTTCATGCACTTTACGGATCAGACCTTCCGGATGGGTCGAGCCACAATCCTCATTAATATTGGTGCCGTTCGGTGTATTATTAATGGTGATTACTTCCGCGCCCAGTTCCCACAGAGCAGCAGGCGCCACTTTATAGCCTGCACCATTGGCACAATCGACCACAATACGCAGACCATTAAGCGACAAATGACGCGGCATCGTACGCTTGGCAAATTCAATATAGCGGTAAATATCACCGTCAACGCGCTTGGCACGCCCGATTTCGCCATGGCTGCTCATATGCGCGCTCATGTCATCATCGATCAGTTTTTCGATCTGCAATTCCAGCGCATCTGACAATTTATAACCGTCAGGGCCAAAGAGCTTAATACCGTTATCATAGTAAGGATTATGCGAGGCGGAGATCATCACACCAATATCCGCACGCAAAGAGCGGCACAGCATGGCAACAGCCGGTGTAGGGATTGGCCCCAGCAGAAATACTTCCATTCCCATAGCGGTAAAACCGGCAACCAGCGCATTTTCCAGCATATAACCTGAACGGCGCGTATCTTTACCGATCACCACGCGCTGCCCCTGACCGCCGTCACGGAAAGACAAGCCGACAGCCATACCAACACGCATCGCAATATCCGGCGTCATCGGAAAAGAATTGGCCTTACCACGGATACCATCAGTACCAAAATATTTACGGGACATGTTCAAGCCTTTTCTTTACAGAACGCCTTTGCTCGCTGCTCTGAGTGTTACAAGCACAAACCGGCGTAAATTTGAAATTAGCAATGCAGCTTTTTAATATCTGTTGTCAAATATTCAGATAATGAAACTGATCGACTGGTAAACAAAACCGGTCTGAAAATTCAGAATTGTCATAAAAAAAACCGGACATCAAGTCCGGTTCTTTTCATTCATCAAGAGCAGAATAATTATGCCTGCGGTTCAGGTTTCATATCCTGACCGGCTTCCGGCTCAGCATCAGGCTTTTTGCGTGATGCACCGGCTTTTGGCACGCCCGATCCGCGCGAGGATGATGAATCATCACCTGTGTCACGGTTCGGTTTCTGACCATTGATCAATTGCTTGATCTCTTCACCGCTCAGCGTTTCATATTCCAGCAGGCCTTCTGCGATAGCGACCCATGCATCGTGCTTATCAGTCAAGATCTGACGCGCTTCCACATAGGCACGATCAATCAACTCACGAACTTCCGCATCAATCAGCTGTGCTGTTGCTTCAGACACGTTCTGCGTGCGCGAAACGGAATGACCAAGGAACACTTCTTCCTGATTTTCGCCATAGGCCACATAGCCGAGTTTTTCAGAGAAGCCCCAGCGGGTCACCATTGCGCGGGCAAGCTTTGTTGCCTGTTCAATATCGGAAGACGCGCCGGAAGTAATGTTTTCCTTACCGAATTTCAGTTCTTCGGCAATACGGCCACCCATCATGATTGCAAGGCGCGACACCATCCACTTATAGCTCATGGAATATTTGTCGCCTTCCGGCAGCTGCATCACCATACCCAGCGCACGACCACGCGGAATGATTGTTGCTTTATGCACCGGATCAGCAGCGGCAACATTCATCGCCACAATCGCATGACCGGATTCATGATAAGCGGTCAGTTCTTTTTCTGCCTGCGTCATCGCCGAAGAACGGCGTTCCGCACCCATCATGATCTTATCTTTAGCGTCTTCAAATTCCTGCATAGTAACAAGGCGCTTGTTACGACGGGCAGTCATCAGAGCTGCTTCATTGACGAGGTTCATCAGATCAGCACCAGAGAAACCAGGCGTACCACGAGCCAGAACTTTAAGATCCACATTGGGTGCAAGTGGTACATTACGCACATGCACTTTCAGAATCTGTTCACGGCCGCTTACATCCGGATTTGGCACAACGACCTGACGGTCGAAACGACCCGGACGCAGCAGAGCAGGATCAAGCACATCCGGACGGTTGGTTGCAGCAATCAGAATGATATTCTCATTGGCTTCAAAACCATCCATCTCAACCAGCAACTGGTTCAGCGTCTGTTCGCGCTCATCATTACCGCCGCCAAGACCGGCACCACGATGACGACCCACCGCATCAATTTCATCGATGAAGATAATGCAAGGTGCGTTTTTCTTAGCCTGTTCAAACATATCGCGAACGCGGCTGGCACCAACACCGACAAACATTTCAACGAAGTCAGAACCGGAGATCGTAAAGAACGGTACATTCGCTTCACCGGCAACAGAGCGCGCCAGAAGCGTTTTACCGGTTCCCGGAGGGCCAACGAGCAGAACACCACGCGGAATTTTACCGCCAAGACGCTGGAATTTCTGCGGATCACGCAGAAATTCTACGATTTCTTCCAGATCTTCTTTGGCTTCATCAACACCGGCTACGTCCTGAAAGGTCACACGGCCATGTGCTTCAGTCAGGAGCTTGGCCTTGGACTTGCCGAACCCCATCGCGCCACGCGAACCACCTTGCATCTGACGCATGAAGAAAATCCACACACCGAGAATCAGGATCATAGGCAGCCAGGACAGAAGAATACCGAACAGCGATCCCGAGCCATCGCTTTCAGGCTTTGCGGTAATCGCAACATTTTTTTCTTCAAGACGGCTAATCAGACTGGAATCTGAAGGGGAATAGGTCTGGAATGTCGCATTATTATCCGCGTAGTTACCAACAATGCGCGGACCGGTAATGGTGACGGATTTCACCCGACCGCCCGATACATCTTCGATAAACTGCGAATAAGGTATTTCACGAGACGACGCACGCTGCGCCGGACTCTGAAACAGGTTAAATAGTGCAACCAGCAGGAGAGCAATGATCGCCCAGAGGGCGAAGTTGCGATAATTTGGATTCATCTCGGGTCCAATCGATTACCATCGTCCTTCCGGTTCATGCGCCGTTTGGTGCGTTCCGGAAAAATATTCAAACCTAACATAGGTTCGATGCACGGCCTTGCCAAGGCAATGTAAAGCCTCATAAGTGATTCTTCTGCATTCTTTGCAGAATTTACCTGTAATTATGGTTGAAAGGCATGGTTAAAAGCGCTTTTACAACCGCCGCCACCTCAAAATCATAACCGGAAAGCACCCTGTCAAAGCAAGCCAGAGTACGTTTAACAGTTACAAGAGGCGCTTGTGGTACAAGATGTGATAAAACCGGCAGACCGATCACATCGCTATTGTGTAAAACCGCCGGTGCAGACAGCAAAGCAACCTTATCAAACAACAACTGATGCCCCCCGCCTGTCTCAACCGACCATTCGCGCAAATAAGCCGATAATTGCTTTTCACTCAAAGCAGCAATGGTGACAGGCTCAGCCCCTTCATTATGAATGTTGTAACGCCCGTCCCACAAAACCTGCTCCCCCTTTTGCAGGGTGATTACGGGCAAATTACGTCGTTCGCGCCGGATCATGATTCCTTTGCGAGATTTTTCAATCACACAATGATGCAGTGTTTTCCGTTGTTTACCCGTGAGCAGAGGTTGCGACAGCCAGAGTTTCAGAACGGCACAGTCTTTAATGGCAGGTAGAAAAACCTGCCCGCCAATCGCTGTCAGCAAATAACTCAGAGCTAAAGGGGCGATTGCCTGATCCTGATCACACCATCCGGCCGGCAAAAACAGACTATCTCCGGCAAATAGCCGGATGGTCTCAGCCTTATTATTGAGCAAAGCTGCCACACGCTGATTATCTGCACAGCGTTGAAACCCCGCTTGATGTGCAACAGCAAACAATGGTGCTTTGTCCAGTGATTTTGCCAATTGCCGGATGCGCGGGCGCTCATAAGCCTGATTATCATTGCTCGGATCATCGACCCAGCCGATTTTATTATCGCGTAAAAACTCGCGCAGCTCTTCCCGCCAGACGGATAAGAGCGGACGACACAACATAATGCTTTTGTGCAATAAAGTCCGGCGAGCCATAGCGGCAAGTCCCCGCCCCTCACCGGCAATGCCGGTAAACGCCCCTTCCCGCTCGCGCCGCATCAGATAGGTCTCAACCTGATCGTCAGCTGTATGGCCTGTCAGAATAATCGTAGCATTTGCTTGCTTCGCGGCTTGCACTAACAAATCATACCGCGCATTGCGTGCTGCCGATGCAATCCCGCTGGAAGGCTTGTCACCTGTCCAGCATAAAATCTGATGCGTAATACCCAATTGTTTGCAAAGTGCTGCAACATCTAGCGCTTCTGTCGCGGATTCAGCGCGCAGCTGATGATCCACTGTGACCGCGATCAGGTGGCAGGCGGGATAGTTTTTTTCCAGATAATTTTTGGCGAGTAATAACAGCGCCAGAGAATCGCTGCCACCAGATACGGCGACAATAATGGAGGCATTTTCCTGCCCCGCAAACACCTCATCAAAACCTGAAAATATCCGTGACCAGACATCAGCAGGCAAAGCATAGGCTGGTTCCAGCATTTGGGTGTCTATTGTACTCACATCCCTGCCCGGTATTACGCCCTCAGTAACACCCTGTTAAATTGACAATCAGCACAATCAGAGTGCCGTGCATCCTCTTTGGTGTACGGCGCTCTAACAATGATTCAGCTTGCGCTCTTCATCGGCGCGTTTCAAGATCGCCGGAGCAGCTGAGGGAAAACGACTGTTAATTTTTGCAAATGTCGCGCAGGCAACTTCACGGTCATTCAGCTTAGCCATTGCCATGCCGAGTTTCAGCATATTTTCAGCGCCGCGCTTAGAATCCGGATAGTCACGCTGCATATCAATGAAAACCGTGGCTGATTCCGCATAGCGTTCCTGACCGTAAAGAGCTTCACCCAGCCAGTAGCGTGCATCCGATGTCATCGGATCTGCCGGATAGCGATCGATATGCGCGCGGAACCCTGCCTCTGCAGAACGATAATCACCGGCCAGAATATACTGATAAGCCGCATTATACAGCTCATTCGGATTATCCGTCTGCGGCAGTGCCACCGGCTGTGCAGGCTCTTCAGTCAGACTACCGCCGATTACATTGCCACTGGCATCAAAACGGATCGAGCCGAGCGCACGCGGAGCCTGCGATGCGACAGTAATCTGTGTTTGCTGATCAGTAGCAACGGAATCGGCGTTGTCATTAGCAGCGGTTGCCTGCGAAGGCTGGCTACCAGCAACATCCTGCGCACGATTATCATTGTCAGCAGGCGCAGATGCGTTATGGCGCGGTTCTTTACCGGCACCATCGTCAGAAGCTACAGCGGCAGAATCTGCCGCTGCTGTATTGATTGATGCATCAGAACCGGCATCAGCTTTTTTCTTTTTTTCCAGCTCTTCAAAGCGGAAATCATTATCTTCCTGAACTTTGCGCATCTGCTCCTGCATCTGCAAAATCTGGAAGTTCATTTCTTCCAGCTTACCGGTCAGGTCACGAACCTGTTCCTGCAACTGGATCACCCGCTGATCATTGGCCTGCGCAAAAGCGGTCGTCCCGCCAAACACCATGCCAAAGAGCGGCAGCAAACTGACAGTCAGAGCCAGCCTCTTTATCGCTTTTTTCATTCGTAATACCTCATGCGCCCGAATTTTAATTCCCCGAAGCTTAATTTTAAGGGTCATCAGCACTCTCACAGATGCAGCTGAATATTGCACCGATTCAATCTTTATAATCTCAGTTGAAATGGTGCAATTGAGTGCGGCCAAATTTTGGCTTTTATGTTCAAACTGAAAAAAGCGACCCTAAGGCCGCTTTTCCCATAACTCTGTGTCTTTTTTATCGCGCAATTACTGCAATCACGCGAAACGACTGCTTTATTAGCTGCCAGCACCGTTCAGAACAGTCACAGCACGACGGTTCTGCGACCAGCAGGAAATATTGTCGCAAACTGCAACCGGACGTTCTTTACCATAGGAAACAGTACGCATCCGGTTAACCGGCACGCCGCGTGAAGCCAGATAATCACGGGCAGCAGCAGCACGACGCTGACCAAGTGCCAGGTTGTATTCGCGTGTACCGCGTTCATCCGAGTGGCCTTCAACGGTGATTGCGTAGTTCGGGTAACGAGCGAGCCACTGAGCCTGACGGGACAGGGTCTGCTGCGCATCAGCGCGGATCACGGAACTGTCGAGATCGAAGAATACGCGGTCACCGACATTCACGGTGAAATCCTGAGCTGAACCGGCAACAGCGCCGTTAGCGCCCATGCCGCCATTCAAACCAAGATCACCTGCATTGTTCGGCAGGTTTTTCTTGTTGGCGCAACCGGCAACGGCAAGCGACAGGAACAGGGCAACAGCAAACGGGCTGCGGGCAATCGACTGGGAACGGCGCATGGCCCGTACTCCTTAAGAATAATGCGTTTACATGATGTATGACTAACCAGATGATTAATCATATTGAGGTTAAAAACCACTCAAACAACATGGTTAATTGTTACTTAAACGGCGAAAAAACTCAAGTTTTCTCTGTCAAAAATTCATCTCGGCACGAACAGGTCAAAGGCAGAAATTATCTCAGACAAGAGCATTTACCGGCAAATGAGAAAGCATTGCGGCAGAAACACGGCTTTAATCACAAAAAGCTTATTTGACACTACCACATGCCCTTAGAAAATAAGCTCTGTGTCTTATTCAGCACACAGAGCTTATATGAACCTTAATTCAGCAATGGCGACCATGCCGGATCAGAAGCCGAGTTCGGCGTCTGAATCTGACGTTCATTACGACCGGTCAGATCAATCGTAAACAAACGGGCACCGGCAGAGCTTTCACGGAAGAACATCAAGACACGGCCGTTTGGTGCCCATGTCGGACCTTCATTATGGAAGCCGCTTGTCAGCAGACGCTCACCAGAACCATCGGTCTTCATCACACCGATCGAGAACTGACCGCCGGACTGTTTGGTGAAGGCAATCAGATCACCGCGCGGTGACCAGACCGGTGTGGAATAGCTGCCGTTACCGAAAGAAATACGCTGCGGATTGGAACCATCGGCACCCATCACATAAATCTGCTGACGACCACCACGATCGGATTCAAATACGATCTTGGAACCATCCGGCGAATAGGAGGCCGAGGTATCAATCGCCTGACTGCTGGTCAGACGGGTTGTGGTACGCGAACGCAAATCCATGGTGTAAATATTGGCGCTACCGTCATCCTGCAGCAGGCTCATCACCACTTTCTGACCATCCGGTGAGAAGCGCGGCGCAATTGTCATGCCCGGGAAGTTACCGACCAGTTCCTGCTGGCCTGTTTCCAGCTGCAGCAGATAAACGCGCGGACGGTCACCGGCAAAAGACATATAGGTGATTTCCTGACGGCTTGGTGAGAAGCGTGGTGTCAGCACCAGATCTTTACCATTCGACAGATAACGCACATTCGCGCCGTCCTGATCCATAATGGCCAGACGCTTAACGCGTTTCTGCGCACTGCCGGATTCATCAACAAACACGATACGGGTATCGAAATAACCTTTTTCACCGGTCAGGCGCTCATAAATCGCATCAGCGATAATATGGGCAACGCGGCGTTTGTTTTCCGGTGTTGTGAAAAACTGCTGACCGGCAAGCTGCTGACCGGCAAATGTATCCCACAGACGGAATTCCGCTTTGAGGCGACCATCCGGCTGCTTGGTAATACGACCGGTAACCAGTGCCTGCGCATTGATGACTTTCCAGTCTTCAAAACGTGGCGCTACATCCGGATTGCTGATTTTCTCAATGAATGCTTTTTTGTCGATCGGCGCAAAAAGGCCGGAACGCTCAAGATCCGCAGCGATGATTGAAGTAATTTCCGCACCCAGCTGATCACCGGACAGGAAGTCCGTCAAAGCAATCGGCAGCGGGTCAACATTACCCTTGTTAATATTTACTTCCACGACGGCGCGGGCAGGCAGCACCGCAACTGTGCTTACGACTGCAACGGTCGCAAGTACTGAAAATAAGGTTTTAAACAGTGTCTTCATGATGGCGTGGACCTCGTTTGTCCTGATCATTTTTTGGTTCTGTGAGTCATCTCACATGTTTTCGTTTCGTGAGAAAACACTCACGGTATTTTCTGAAAACCGGCACTTTTTAGCGCCGGCTCTAGAGCGGTTCCCGTTAATAATTAAACGCTGGAACCACTTTATCTCTTTGTTTTTACCCACATCTTACTGCGAAAACCGTTTCACACTTTTCGGGATGCGCTCTCGTCAGTTTAGAACATTTCACTCGGGTCAAAATTCACAATGACCGTCGACCATGTATCGTATTTATCACGTGGCAGATTGTAAGGTGCTGCGCGCATCACCGCACGTCGCGCACTGTCTGCTGCTGCACGGCCAATCACAGAATCGCCGCCCGTATAAGTAACTTCCGGCGCACCGTTGATCGAACCGTCTTCATTGAGCTGCATCTTAACAACAATCCGCAGATCTGAGGCATCAGCCACACCGGAAGGAATACTCCATTTGTCACTGATCTGACCCTTGAGCGCATCCATTTCCGTCTGGCTGAGCTTAGTTCCGCCGGTGGTTTTCTTCGCGCCAAAGGCTTCTTTGTCGGTTGAGCGCTTGGCACCACCACCCGCAGCTTTCTCACGGTTCAAAAGCGCTGCAACCTCATCGGCCTTCGCATCTTTATCTTTCGAAGTGTTCTGCGCGGCTGTGCTCGGCTTATCCGGCTTCTTCTCGTCTTTTTTCTTATCCTCAGCCTTCGCTGTTTCCACAGGCTTTGGTTTCGGCTTGGCTTCAGGCGCCGGTACACGATCCGGCAGCTTCACTTCCTGCTCAGGCTGCTGCTCAATGGCTTCGGCAACCGGATCAGGCTTCACTTCAGCCTTCGGCTCCGGCGTTGGCTCCACTTTTGGCTCCGGTGGTTTCACTGGCTCCGGCGGCTTGACCGGCTCAGGCTTTGGCTCCGGTTTGCTTTCCTGTACCGGCTCCGGCTTTTCTGCCGGTTTTTCCGCAGGCTTTGCCGCTTCAGCTGTCTCAACCGGCTTCGGTTTTTCATTCGGCATCGGCGGTGTCTTCAGATCAAGTTCGCTGTCGCCGGCATTTTCAGCCTGTTCAACCGTTTTCGGTTTCGTGGTTGGTTTCGGTGCGGCTTTCTCAGCCTTAGGTGCTTTCTTATCGCCCTGCTGTGCCTGTGCAATATCTTCGATCGGCACAATATCAACAGGGAAAGATTCTGTATCGGTCATGTCAAAGGGTTTCGGCGAGGAAAAGGACACCAGTCCCCAGCCGATAATAACCACATGGATGAGTGTTGAGGTAGTCAGACCTGCCTTCATGATGGCGTCAGCTATCCTGCTCCTGGAGGGTCACAAGACCGATATTCTTAAAACCGGCAGCAGAAATACGTGACATGACTTTCATCACAGTGCCGTAATCCGCATTTTTATCGCCACGCACAAAGACGCGCTCTTCATAACCGGTTTTAGCAATGGCTTCGAGTTTCGGCACCACTTCCGCAATATCAATTTCGGTTTCCTGCAGATAGACCTGCCCCTTATCATTCACAGAAACAGTGATCGGTTGGGTATCGGCATTGAGTGCTTTGGCCTGCGTATCCGGCAGATCAATCGGCACACCGGAGGTGAGCAATGGTGCGGAGACCATGAAGATAATCAGCAGAACCAGCATCACGTCCACGAAAGGCGTGATGTTGATTTCACTCATCGGAGCTTTTTTGCCGCCGCGTCTGCGACGACCGCCTCCGCCCTGACTTCCTAATGACATACCCATCTTTAGAACCTTCCGGCCTTCATCTTATGACCTGATAACCGGCCTGAATTGTTAACGCCTGCTGTGAACGAAACCGGATAAATTATCCGCGCGGCGTCAGCTTCTCATCAATTTGTCGCGACAGTATGGCCGAAAACTCGTCGGCAAAACCTTCCATGCGCGAAGTGATTTTTCCGGCATCAGAGGTCAGCTTGTTATAGGCAATAACAGCCGGAATAGCGGCCAGAAGACCAATCGCAGTGGCCAGCAGCGCTTCCGCAATACCCGGCGCCACAACGGCAAGACTGGTATTTTTGGAAGCCGCAATCGCCATAAAGGAGGTCATAATACCGACAACCGTACCAAACAGACCGATAAATGGTGCCGAAGTACCAATCGTCGCCAAAAAGCCGAGGCGGGATTCCAGCTTGTCGTTTTCACGTGCCAGAGCCACATCCATGGCTTTTTCAATACGCATCTGCAACGCAATCGGAGAACGTGCGCCTTTTTCAAAAGACTTTTTCCACTCGCGCATGGCTGCCATAAAAATAGCGCTCATGCCGGTAGTACGGCGTTCACCAAGATTGCGATAGAGTTCTTCCAGAGACTGGCCGGACCAGAACACCTGCTCAAAACGATCAATGGCACTTGTCGCACGGCGATAGGCCAGTGTTTTGTCTACGATGATTGCCCATGTCCAGATTGAGGCTGCCAGCAAACCCAGCATGACCAGTTTGACAACCCAGTTAGCCTGCATGAACAGTCCCCAGAGACTGACATCACTTGTGTGTGCTGCAATGGGTAGAGCTTCCATTTGTCACCTGTCCTCGAATCCAAACGCCCGGCTCATGACCGGGCGGCAAAAGCAAAACGGAACCTTGCGCTTCCCGCGCAGCCGTTTTGATCTGTTGTTACCTTGAGCGGTCCGGATGCATTGTTGCGTGCACGGCCCGCCGAATTGCTTTGTGCCGTATCTGCTGCTGCCGGACACATTAACTGTGCATGACCGGTCACAATGCTTTTTACGGTTAATTTTGGTGAAAGGAAGGCGACAGGCAGATTCATGCCGTCACCACTCCATCTTGCCCTAAAGATGAACTATTATGGTTAAAGATAAGTTAGGATTCGCCGTAATTGCCCGTAAATTCTTAGTGCGTCAATCATATTTATGGACGCAAAAGGCACTATTTCAGGCGGATCGCGTCTAAACGGGTATCCCCGTTATCATGAACACTGTTCAGGCAACAAACAGGTCTTTCCACTCTCTGGGCATCCGTCTGGGACGCCCCTGCTTATTGATCAGGGCAGCTTCGACCCGCGCTTCAATCAGCACATCACCATTTTGTCGTTTCATACGCTGTTTCATGGTCACCCGCGCACCGGAGGCTTCTGTGACTGAAGTTTCAATCACCAGCATATCGTCGATACGAGCAGGCAAACGAAAATCGATCTCCATGCGCCGCACGATCCAGACAATCGGCTCGCCCAGTTGTCCGTCTTCCAGCGCGGTGTGATGCACCCCTTTCAAGCGCAGGAAATCGGTGCGGCCACGCTCCAGAAATTCCAGATAACGGGCGTGATACACCACACCGGAAAAATCGGTATCGGCATAATAAACCCGTGCCAGCAAGCGATGGCCTTCTGTCGTCAAAGTGCCATTGATTACCTCAGCCTCATTTGCGCTCAACACATCGGACATCAGACTTCATCCTCAAACAGCGTGATCTGGCGTGCAGCCAGATCTGTCGGCGCGGCCAGCCCCAGATGCTGCCATGCAATAGATGTCAGAACACGTCCGCGTGGTGTTCGCTGCAAAAAGCCCTGCTGAATGAGATAAGGCTCAATAATATCTTCAATCGCATCGCGCGGTTCTGATAGTCCGGCCGCAATGGTTTCAATGCCAACAGGCCCGCCGCCAAAATTACGGGCAATCATATTGAGATAACGACGATCCAACTGATCAAGTCCGATCGTATCCACTTCTAAGCGGATCAGCGCTTCGTCAGCGATTTTCGCATCAACAACATCCGCTTTTGCCACCAGCGCGAAGTCGCGCACACGGCGCAGCAAGCGTCCGGCAATACGTGGCGTACCACGGGCACGGCGCGCAACCTCGCGGGCACCATCTTCCGAAATATTCAACTGCATCAATCGTGCACCACGACGCACAATATATTCCAGCTCATCGACCGTATAAAAATTCAGCCGCACCGGAATACCAAAACGGTCACGCAAAGGAGTCGTCAAAAGACCAAGGCGTGTGGTGGCCGCAACCAGCGTAAACCGTGCAAGATCAATTTTAACGGAACGTGCTGCAGGCCCCTCACCGATAATCAGATCAAGCTGAAAATCTTCCATCGCCGGATAGAGGATTTCTTCCACAGCAGGACTCAGACGATGAATTTCATCGATAAACAGCACATCACGGTCTTCAAGATTGGTGAGCAATGCGGCCAGATCACCGGCTTTGGCAATCACCGGCCCTGAGGTCGAGCGAAAATTGACGCCGAGCTCCTTGGACATAATCTGTGCGAGGGTGGTTTTACCCAGCCCTGGAGGGCCGACAAACAACACATGATCCAGCGCTTCCCCACGGGTTTTCGCCGCTTCAATAAAGACCTTCAGATTGGCGCGTGCCGCCGCCTGACCGACAAAGTCATCCAGACTTTGCGGACGCAAAGCCACGTCCGCATCTTCCCCGCGCTTTTGCGCAGAAATCAGACGATCTTCATCACTCATCGCTCACACCCGCATTTCAATTATTTCAGGGCGCGATCTTATCGCGCCAGTTCTTTCAGACCAAGCCGGATCAGTTTGGCAGAATCCGCATCCTCACCAGCCTCACGCAATGCACTTGCCACCGCATTAGCCGCCTGATCGCGTGAATAGCCAAGATTGCTCAAAGCGGAAACCGCATCACTGACAGCGGTAGAGGCAACGCCCTCACCGATTTCCTGTTTCAGCCCGATATTAGCGCCCGCATCACCCGCAAAGGCAGGCGCTTTATTCTTCAGCTCGGTAACAATACGTTCCGCAACTTTTTTGCCAACCCCGGGTGCGCGTGACACCATCGCAATATCGCGCAATGCAATGGCATTTGCGAGTTCTGACGGTGTTAATGTTCCCAGCACCGCCAGTGCCACTTTGGCGCCCACACCCTGTACATTCTGCAACAGGCGAAACCATTCACGTTCCAGCGCGGTGCCGAAACCATAGAGCCGCAGCACATCCTCACGGACATAGGTTTCAATCAGCAAAATTGCCGCTTCACCCTGTGACGGCAAATTGCCCAGAGTTCGTGCAGAACAAAAAGCCACATAGCCGACACCATGCACGTCAAGAATGACATGATCGTCAGCGATTTCATCGACAACACCTTTCAGCTTCCCGATCATGATATGGCTGCAATCCTTCCGCTCTTTTTCAATTCTGCCAGATTATACAGGCTGTGCCGGTTATGGGCATGACAAATCGCGATGGCCAAAGCATCTGCCGCATCGCTGGTGTCAAAACTCGCACGCGGCATCAGCACTTTAACCATCATATGAATCTGCTGTTTTTCGCCATGACCAACGCCGATGACCGATTTCTTCACCGCATTTGGCGCATATTCAGCGACACGCAATCCGGCCTGCGCCGGTACCAGCAGCGCAATACCACGCGCCTGCCCCAGTTTCAGGGTCGCTGTCGCATCTTTATTGACGAAGGTATGTTCGACCGCGGCTTCATCCGGCATCATCTGATGCAGAACGGCGGTTAACCCCTCATGCAATTGACATAAACGGGAAGCCAGATCCAGCTTATCATTAGATGTCACAGTACCTGCACCGACAAAATGCAGGGAGTTGCCGACAGACTCAATCACGCCCCAACCAGTGCGGCGTAATCCCGGATCAATACCAATAATGCGAATCGTCTGTTTCATGTGCTGACCTTACCTTGTGTAAGGTGCACTCAACAATCAAAATGTGAACAAAATGGAAACATTGAGAAAAAAGGCGGTCTTATCCGCCTTAATAATTTAGTTGCCGCCAAAAGCTGTGCGCAGCAGAACAATCTGGTCGGAGACCGCATTGCCTTTGCATTCCATCAATTCGCGGATTTGCTTGTGATAGCTGTCGCCATCCATGCAGCGCACGCGATCCTGCAAATGCAAGGAGCGGGCAATCATATCGCGGAAAGCTTCCGGCAGTTCCTGCCAGCCATTGGCGCTTTCACCGGCAGACAGGGTTTCCAGACTAACTTTGGCTTTTTCACGCGCGACCATATCCCGTGACATATCGCCGGAACGGCTGGCACGCAGCAGCAGCAACCAGGATGCAATATGCATCAGCCTTGAAGTCAGACGCATGGATTCCGCCGCATAAAGTGTTGCAGCCTGATGCGACAGCGAACGCGCAGCGTCTTTACCCTCTTCATCCAGATAGGCAGCGGCTTCTTCAACCAAAGCCATACCTTCACTGTAGAGCGGTTTGAAGCTGTCTGAAAAGACCATACGCTCCGACAGGCGGATCATATTATCTCTGCCCGTATTTTCGCTACGATGTGTCTGTTCCATCATCTTGTTCTGCTCACTGGCAAATGCGGTTTTGAAACCGGCATCTGAAATTTCTGACAAGCATTCCCTATTGCAGTGGTTCCGCTGTTTCTTACGCTTTTTTCACGAAAAACCGGCGAATCCCTTACCATTCAGGCTGCACTTGACTTGTTTGCATCACAAAGCGTGACCGGAAAACACCGTCAGGCCATAGCCTATCCAAGCAAAATGCACGCTCATACACGCTCGCGCAACAATATGGTTAAAGAAAGATGAATTATGATTTTGTGCTTGCCAGCACGAATAATGCCTTAAATCCAAATAAATACAGCATCTTCAATGCGTTAAACAGAATCGACCTGTATCTCGCGCAATCCCTTTGAAATATCCGCAATTACACAACAACCGTTTTATCCACAAAGCGCAGATGCCTCATCCAGCATAATTCCTTAAACTTGAATCAATTTCAGGTAAAATTATGCTATAAATATAAAGTGTTCGAGCGACCTTTGTGCGCCAAAGTAGGCGCACGGCGCTCTAGCCCTAAACATAAAAAAAGAGCCGCAAAAGCGGCTCTCAGAAGTTTAACAGGGAGGCGTCATACAGAGGGACCAAGTCCACTCGGTAAGAGTCCGGCAAAACCGGATATGCTTATATTCTTTCGTTAACTTTAATATTTGGTTAATGCGCAGTCACTGAATAGGGTTTAACCGGTATCGGACGCGATTTACCGCGCCCTTCCAACGGGCGCATATCCGGCGGCGTAACATCCGGCACAGAGGTCTTCGCCGCCACTTTGCCTTTCCAGCCGATGCGCGGCAGCCACTCCAGATAATAAACCAGTGCAAACTGAGCCATAAGACCACCGGCAATCAGCAGCGTGTCGAAGGACAGGCTCACCGGATAGACATGACGCAATGCCTGACCAATCATTGCCAGAATGGTACCGGCAATAAACACCGGCAGCGAATGTTTACCCAAGATTGCCAGCGGATGGCTCATATCCAGACGGGCTTTTGCCGATAGTGCGGGAATACCCGCAATCACATAAGCAATTGCCAGAACATGCAGTAAACGCGTGGCTGAGAGATAGGTTTTGTCAAAGCCGGTCAGCACCGCTGGCAGACCGAAGGAAATATCCCAGTTCGGATGCGGCACACGCAGCCACAGCAGCGAGAACACCAGATAGGAAATCGCCGCAATCATCAGCGGACGGTTCTGGTCAAAACGACCGCCCTGTTTCACATAGGTCATCGCACCGATACCGATGGCAAACAGAAACTGCCATGACAGCGGGTTCAAAAACCATACGCCCTGCGTCGGATAATTCATCGGCGCAATGTGATAATAGCCGGACAGGAACCAGATCGAACCGGAGATCGTCAGCATCAGTGAAATACTGATCCGCGACAGATAAAGCATCAGCGGCGCAACCAGCATCAAAACCAGATAAAGTGACAGAATATTATTATAGCCGAGCTGATGACCAAGCGTAACCAGACCGACAAAGGCCTGCGCCGGTTGTTCCATCACGGTTTTAATGTTGATCATTTCCAGCATTTCCGGCCGCTTCATATAAATGGCCGTAAAACCAAAAATCGCCAGCGTGATGAGTGTTGTCATCATCTGCGCCATATAAAGCGTCATCGACCGGCGTGCCATTTTCAACGACAACAGCAGGCGATTGCCTTCAATGAATTTCGAACTATAGGCAAGCGCAACAGCCAGACCGGAAATCAACACAAATGCTTCCGCCGAATCGGAAAAACCGAATTCGCGATGCGTGAATTTCTCATAGATTGTTCCTGGAACGTGATTGATAAAAATGCTCAGCAACGCCAGCGCCCTGAAAACATCAAGACGTGTATCGCGCATTTTCACCATTGGTCCCATGTTCTGTCCTGTCATCTGTCAGCCTGCCTTCTGTCTGACTTGCTTGCGTATTCTCAGCTTTTATTCTGGGAACACGTCCCGCAGACATTTTCCGTCTGCTATCAACAACCGCAGACGTTTTTGTCTGCTATCAACAATAAGACTCAAATGGGACACGAAAGCGGCTGGACGACCGCTTACCCCCATCACATTATTTTCCAGGATTAAACTAACCGGCAGTTACAATATGTTACCGGCATGTTGGGAACTGGCCGCTCCGGCGGAAAAACACAAAAATGACAGTCTCGCGGAGGTTTTGTCCTGTCGTTTGCAAAAACCCTGTTATCTTTTAGCAATTATGCTCTAAACAGAAGGCAATGACCGGTATATTGCACGATAAATAAATGCAGTTCCCGAAGTTTGCCACTTTTATGGGCTATTGGCGCCCCCTCAACGAGGCTTTATCTAATGAAATTTCCTGCAAACCGTCCGCGTCTGGTTCTGGTGGTTCCATCCCCTGCATCCGAAGGCCATACATCTGAAACACTGCTTGCCACGCTGGATAAAGCGCTGACAGCGGGCGATATTGCCAGTGTTATCCTTGATAATGCCAAAGCGGATGAAGCATCTTTTCAGGCTTTCGCAGCCCTTGCCGTTGCCAAAATTCAGAGTTCCGGTGCAGCTGCCATTGTTCTGAACGACACCCGCACAGCCGGTCGCGTCAGCGCCGATGGTGTGCATATAGAAGGCTCACGGGCAGATATTGCCGATGCCGTTGAGCGCTATACACCTAAAATGATTGTCGGAACCGGCAATGTTAAAGAACGCCACACCGCTCTCGAAGTCGGTGAATTACAGCCGGATTATATGTTCTTCGGCAAAATCGGTGCAGACAGCAAAGCTGAAGCCCATCCGCGCAATCTGTCGCTTGCTGAATGGTGGGCAGCCATGGTGGAAATTCCGGCCATTGTGCAAGCTGGCTCCAAGATCGACGATCTGGCAGCCTGTTTTGCGACAAGAGCAGAATTTATTGCATTGGGTGCTGCCGTCTTCTCCGCAGACAAGCCGGAACAAGTTGTTGCGGATGCCAATCGCCAGCTTGATGAAATGAGCGCTGCAGACACTGAAGAATAACATTGCCGGAGAGCCTCCCGCATCTCCGTCGTTATTAAGAGTAAAATGATGTTGAAAAAATCCGTCCTGTTAAACAGCACCTGTGCAGTCTGGTTCATGCTTGCAGCTTTATCGGGCACGCTGCCTGCGATGGCTCAGGACAAGGCAAAGCCAGTGCCTGAGGCAAGCGCTGGCAAAGCAGAGACGGATAAGCAACCGCAGCATGATGACAAACCGCTGGATGTACCCTCTGTCTCTACCGGCTTTACGATTCCTGAACTGGCCGGTTCATGGGCAAAAGGCAAAAATGACGGCTCGGATATGCTGCAACAGCCGGCATCGACCGATGCGATGCCTGCTTTCAACGAAAACCGGTTCGGCGGCAAAGTCGCTGATCCCGCCTTCGGTGCTTTTCAGCGCGGTCTTTACCTGACAGCCTTTAACCTTGGGATGGAGCGTGCCAAAGCGGGTGATCCCGCAGCTCAAACATTGGTGGCCGAGATTTATGCCCGTGGCCTTGGTGTGAAAGCCGACCAGAAACAGGCTGCCCACTGGTATGGACTGGCTGCAGAAAAAGGCGAAAATGAAGCCCAGTTCCGCTATGCGGCCATGCTGCTTCAGGGCATTTACGTGGCCAAAGACGCCAAAAAGGCTGAGGCGCTGATGAAAAAAGCCGCCGAGGCAGGCAATGCCATGGCGCAATTCAACTATGGCCAGATGCTGATGATGCGCTCTCCCGGCATGAAAGGTGTTGATGAAGCTGCACCATGGTTTCAAAAGGCCGCTGATGCCGGTTTAGCCGATGGTCAATATGCGGTCAGCCAGATTCTGGCCAATGGCACAACAGATGTGAAACGTGATGAAGTCAAAGCGCGGGAATATTTGTTGCTGGCTGCGCGTAAGAACTATGACACCGCACAGCTCGATCTCGCCACATGGCTGGTGGAAGGGCGCGGCGGAGAGCGTAACTATGATGCCGGTTTCCGCTGGATGCTGACCGCAGCGCGCGGTGGCAATGTTGCGGCGATGGCGCGCACGGCACGTTTGTATCGTGACGGCATCGGTACAGACGGTAATTCCGTTGAGGCTGCCGCATGGTATATTCTGGCGCGGCGCTCAAAACTCTATGCCAAAGATCTCGATTCTTTCATGGACGGGCTGACGGATGAAGAAATTCAACAGGCCATTTCTCGTGCCAATAATTTGCGCTGACCGGTAAAAATCAGTGTTTCGCTAACATAGTGCAGGCTGAAACCTGTATCAGACTTGCCAAAATAGCAGATTTATGGTCTTGGAAAGCCCGATTGATATGGCTTGAAAGCCCTCTGATACCGCCTGCGGCATCATTTGCCAAACCGGCACCGGTTTTGAGCGAGACGACGCAGAATTTCACAGGGCCGTTCAGAGAAAATTTCACACTAATTCCGGATTTAGCGAATATGAAGATCAACGGTAACGAAATCCGTCCCGGCAACGTCATTGAACACAATGGCGGCCTGTGGGCAGCAGTTAAATGTAATGCGGTAAAGCCTGGTAAAGGCGGCGCCTATAATCAGGTTGAGCTGAAGAACCTCATCGACGGCACCAAGCTGAATGAGCGTTTCCGTTCGGCTGAAACTGTTGAGCGTATCCGCCTTGAGCAGAAGGACTTCTCCTTCCTTTACGAACAGGGCGAAGCGCTGATCTTCATGGATACAGAAACCTACGAACAGCTTGAACTGCACAAGGATTTTGTTGGCGAACGCGCTGCATTCCTGCAGGACGGCATGATGGTCACTGTGGAAATGCACGAAGAACGCCCGATCGGTATCCGCCTGCCGGATCAGGTAACACTGTCGATCACAGAAGCTGATCCGGTTGTTAAAGGCCAGACAGCGGCTTCTTCCTACAAGCCTGCAATTCTGGAAAACGGTATCCGCGTTCTGGTTCCGCCATTCATCTCGACCGGAGAACGCATTATCGTTGACACCAACGAACTGACCTACGTATCCCGCGCTTAAATAACCGCGTATAAAAACAGAGCGCCGGTCTCCGCTGCCGGCTGACCGGCGCTTTTAATAATATGGTATTTTATTCATTCGTAGACTTCGCTCTGCGGATGATACCAGAGCGCCATGCGTCCATTTGGACGCACAAAGGACGCTCTGATATTATATAAGTGAGCATCGAATAATCCGAAAACCATATGCACTTTTCGGATTATTCGATGCTCTATTGTTTCAATTCCAACGCATAGAGCCTCAGTTCGCGGTGAAGATGCATCCCCGCCCGCTCTCATGCACAAACAGGACGTAAAATATGGCGCGCTCAGCAATTCTCAATGTTATGGTTCAGGCCGCGATGAAGGCCGGACGTTCACTGGCGCGTGATTTCGGCGAAGTACAGAACCTGCAGGTTTCGCTCAAAGGCCCTGGCGATTATGTCAGCCAGGCTGATAAAAAAGCAGAAGACATTATTTTCAGCGAATTGCGCCGTGCGCGTCCTGATTATAGCTTTCTGATGGAAGAACGCGGCGCCGTTGAAGGCGCAGACAGCCAGCATCGCTGGGTCGTTGACCCGCTTGATGGCACCACCAATTTTCTGCACGGTATTCCGACCTTTGCGGTTTCTATCGCTCTTGAGCGTCAGGGACAGGTTGTCGCCGGTGTGATCTACAATCCGGCAACGGATGAGCTATTCACAGCGGAGCGCGGTGGCGGCGCATTCCTCAATGACCGTCGTCTGCGCGTTGCAGCCCGCAGCAAACTTTCCGATGCTGTTATTACCCATGGTATGCCGCATCTGGGTCGCGGCAAGCATGGTCACTATCTCATTGAACTGCGCAATGTGATGGGTGAAGCTGCCGGTATTCGCGCCTTTGGTGCAGCATCTCTGGAACTGGCTTATGTCGCCGCTGGCCGCGTTGACGGCTATTGGGACGAACCGCTGGCTCCGTGGGACATGGCAGCCGGTATTCTGATGGTACGTGAAGCCGGTGGTTTTGTTTCCGACAAAAACGGCCAGCAGGACATGTATGAGCAGAAGAACATTGTTGCCGGTAATGAAGTGATTCAGGCTCAGTTGCTGCGTACGCTCAAAAAACCGGTTTGAGTAATATCAGCAAACTAAAATGATCAATCCCCCGCCTGTCACAGACAAGCGGGGGATTTTTTTATTGGCTGTTCTCGTTTTCACCGCAATAGCTATCAACAATGAGAAGAGGCAGGAATAAAAGTTTCCGTTTTGAAATTTTTGCAGTAGCGTCCTGTATCACAAAGCAGTTTCTGACAGCGTAATGCTCTGTCAGAACAGCGAACACATCAGGCTCAGGCGAGAGAACAGTATGGCAAAGCGGGATATTAGCATGGGAACTGAATACGATCCGAACCGGCTTTCCAGCCCGCGGATGGTCATGATGATCATGATCATATTTCTGGCTCTGGTCGCATTTCTGGCTCTGGTTCTGATGCGCCAGATCCAAACATTCTTCGTTACCAATCCAGGTCTCAACGGCTTGATTCTCGGTGTTTTGCTGGTGGGCATCCTGCTGACTTTCACGCAAGTTTTGCGGCTTGTACCGGAAATCCGCTGGGTCAATTCTTTCCGTGACGGTGACGACAGTGCGTCTGATCCGGTTCTGCTGGCACCAATGCGTGCAATGATCGGCCGCCGTCAGTCTATGGCGCTGTCAGCCACATCGATGCGTTCCATTCTTGATTCCATTGCCACCCGCCTTGATGAAAGCCGTGACATCTCCCGCTATCTGATCGGGTTGCTGGTGTTTCTCGGACTGCTCGGCACATTTTGGGGGTTGCTGGAAACCATCGGCTCGATCGGCCAGACCATTCAGTCTCTTGATCCGAAATCCAATGATACCGGCACCGTACTGGATTCCCTCAAAACCGGCCTGCAAGCTCCGTTAAGCGGTATGGGCACAGCCTTTTCTTCCTCGCTGTTCGGTCTTTCCGGTTCGCTAATTCTCGGTTTTCTCGATCTGCAATCCGGCCGGGCGCAAAACCGTTTTTATACGGAACTGGAAAACTGGCTGTCATCGGTCACTGATCTTAATTCCGACCTGCCGGTGACCGCTGAAAACGGCAATGCAACACTGGAAGAAATTCGCCAGTTCTCAGACCGTCTGCAAAATATGCAGGATGGCAGCGGCACCAGCCAGCGCACCACGGCGGCTCTGGCCAATCTGGCTGAAGGTGTGCAGGCACTGGTAAAAACCATGCGCCACGACCAACAAAGCATGAATGACTGGGTTGAACGCCAAGCAGAAGAACAGAAAGCCCTGCGCCAAGCTGTCGAAAAGCTGAACGGCATTCTCTCTGCCTCAAAACGCGAACAGTAAGGCGAAAAACATGGCCTTATCCCGTAACCGTCGCAGTGAACGCCACGTGGATTACTGGCCGGGCTTTGTGGATGCTTTATCCACATTGCTGCTGGCGATTATGTTCCTGCTCTCTGTTTTTGTACTGATGCAGTTTTTGCTCTCCCAAGAGGTCAACAACAAGGATTCTGTGCTGAACCGGCTCAATAGCCAGATCAGCGAACTGACTGAACTGTTGTCGCTGGAGCGCGGCAAAGGACAGGATCTCGAAGATACGCTTGCCAATCTTCAGGCTTCGCTCAATGCTGCGGAAAATGAAAAATCACGTCTGCAAAGCTTACTCTCCTCCGGTGGCTCGGGAGCGGCGGCAGAGCAACGTGCCGGTGAACTCTCCGCCTCGCTGGATACTGAAAAACAGGTCAGTGCCCGTGCATTATCACAAGTGGAGCTGCTCAATCAGCAGATCGCAGCTCTGCGCCGTCAAATCGGTGCGCTGGAAGATGCTCTCAACGCCTCGGAAACGCGTGACCGCGAATCCAATACCAAGATTGCTGATCTCGGCAAAAGGCTGAATGTGGCACTTGCCCAGCGTGTACAGGAACTGAACCGCTATCGTTCCGACTTCTTCGGACGTCTGCGTGAAATTCTCTCGGATCGTGAAAATATTCGCATTGTCGGTGACCGTTTCGTGTTCCAGTCGGAAGTCCTGTTCCCCACCGGTTCAGCAGATATCAACCCTCAAGGTTTGGTTGAAATGAAAAAACTGGCCGATGCCGTGGTTGAACTCAACAAGGAAATACCGGACGATATCAACTGGGTGCTGCGCGTCGATGGGCACACAGATAATGCGCCTCTGTCCGGCACAGGGCGTTACCGCGACAACTGGGAACTGTCTTCTGCACGCGCAACCGCAGTGGTTAAATTCCTGATTGCCAATGGCGTACCGGCCAACCGATTGGTCGCGGCAGGTTTTGGTGAGTATCAACCACTGGAAGCCGATAATAGCTCCGATGCCCGCAGCCGCAACCGGCGCATCGAGTTGAAGCTCACAGAGAGATAACAAAAAGCCCCGCTCAGGCGGGGCTTTTCATTTCTGTAAATTGCTGAAATTGCAGACTTCTTTAGTTTGCCGCCTGCTGAAGTTGCAGGCTGGGTTAGTTTACCGCCTGCTGAAACTGCAGGCTGGCTAAACGGGCATAAATCCCACCGGACTGGCTAAGGCTGCTATGTGTGCCCTGCTCAACAATGCGCCCCTGATCCATTACCAGAATATGGTCTGCCTTCAGCACGGTCGCCAATCGATGCGCAATCACTAAGGTCGTGCGCCCCTGCATCAAATGCTCCAGTGCTTTCTGCACCAGCATTTCACTCTGGGCATCCAATGCCGAGGTCGCTTCATCCAGCAACAGCACCGGCGCGTCACGCAGGATTGCACGGGCAATGGCAATACGCTGACGTTGCCCGCCGGAGAGCATCACGCCACGCTCACCGACCGGCGCATCATAACCGCCCTCAAGTGCCATGATAAACTCATGCGCCTGTGCAGCCGTCGCTGCCGCCTCAATATCCTGCGCGCTGGCATCCGGGCGTCCGAAGGCAATATTCTCACGGATACTGGCAGCAAAAATCGTCACATCTTGCGAAACAAGAGCAATATTTCCGCGCAGATCATCCAGTGATAGTTGGCGCAAATCTGTGCCATCCAGCAAAATTTTACCTTCAAGCGGATCATAATAACGCAACAGCAAAGCAATCAGCGTTGATTTCCCCGCACCAGACGCACCGACAATCGCAACAGTCTTGCCGCTCTCAATGACAAAGCTCACATCATGAAGCGCCTGACTATCCGGTCGCGTCGGATAGGCGAATTCCACATGGGAAAATTCAACGCGTCCTTCAGCCCGTGCAAGCGCTACAGGTTTAAGCGGCGATACCACCGCTGATTCTTCATTCAGCAATTCCACCAGCCGCTCAGCCGCACCCGCAGCTTGAGCCAGTTCCGCCCAGACCTCCGACAGCGCACCAAGGGAGCCGGCAGCCACCACGGCATAAATCAGAAACTGTCCCAAAGTGCCTGCAGACATCCGCCCGCTCATCACATCATGTGAGCCGAACCACAGCACTGCCACCACACTAGAGAAAACGATGAAAATCGCAAAAGCAGTCAGGATGGAGCGGGAGAGAATCGATTGCTGCGCGGCATCATAGGCATGATCAACCGCAGCGGAATAATGGGCAATGGCTGGTGCCTCATGGGTAAAAGCCTGCACAGTGCGCACTGCGGCAATTTTTTCACCGGCATAGGCCGTTGCCAGTGCCAGTTCATCCTGCGCACGACGTGAACGACGACGCACAGAACGGCCAAACGCCATCAGCGGCAAAACCACCAGCGGAATAGCCGCCAAGACCAGCGCTGATAATTTAGGACTGGTGAACACCATCATCACAACTGCACCAATCACCAGAATCAGATTGCGCAAGGCGATTGAGGCCGTGGCACCGACTGCCGATTTGACCTGCGTTGTATCCGCTGTGAGGCGCGAGACAATCTCACCGGATTGCACTTCATCAAAAAAGGCCGGCGACAAGCGGGTTACATGGGCAAAAACATCGCGTCGCAGATCAGCAACAATGCGCTCCCCGAGCGTAATCACAAAATAATAGCGTGCAGCCGAAGCCACAGCCAGCACACCAGCCAGCAGCATTAAAGCTGCAAAGGACGTATCGATAAAACCACTGTCAGCAATGCTCAAACCGTTGTCCAGCAGGCTGCGAACGGCTACCGGCAGGATCAGAGTCGTCACAGCTGCGGTGACCAGTGCAAGCAATGCGCAAGCAACCGAACGGGGGTAACGACGGATATAGGGAAAGATTCGCGCCAGTGGTTTCAGGGACCGCCGTGCTTTTTTACCGTTTTCCGCGCCAAAATCTGCTTTGTTTTGTGAAATCGTCGCTGTCATTCTGCTTGCTTGCTATATTGCGCCCTTGTTATTAGCTGCCGCCTGATGTATAGGCTCCCCAACCCTTTTGGAAGCCGTAGCCGTATTGTCTGCAGCTTCAATGAGACAAGTGGGCGTATCTGCCGCAGTTCCGGTGGTGACCGTAACGTGGCCGCATGCCATAAACCTTTCAGGAAGCTGACTATGAAAGCAGACATTCATCCAGACTACCACACCATCAAAGTTGTAATGACTGATGGTACCGAATATTCGACACGCTCCACATGGGGCAAAGAAGGCGATACGATGAACCTCGATATCGATCCTTTGAGCCATCCGGCATGGACCGGCGGCAACCAGCAGCTGATGGATCGCGGTGGCCGCGTTTCCAAGTTCAAGAACCGTTTCGGCAATCTGGGTCTTTAATTCCAGTCTTCTTGATAGAATTGAAAAAGCTCCGCAATGCGGAGCTTTTTTATGCACTGTGCCAAGCTCTAATAAGGGCGTACCGGCTCCAGCGGAATATCCACGCCGATGGCACTCAGCATCTTACGGAACGTCGCCAGATCGTAGCGCTCGTCTTCCGTTACTAAGGCACGGATTTTCCCCTTACCCTTTGTTCCCTGTCCGATTCTTGAAACCATATCTTTTGCCGGATCAAGGAAATGACAATGCGGGCGGGCAGCTTCAAAAAACCGGCGTAACCACGGCAGGTGTGTACTGGACAGGGTCAATACATCGACGTCAGGATATTTGGTAAAAACCTCATTCAGAAAAGCGTTTACTGCTTCCTGCGTCTTCTCCGGCGCAAACAGAAACTCTCCTGATTCCACCAGCTCAACCATTGGTGAGGCATTAATCAGGGCAACACGCTCGCTATAAGCACTGTTCTCCGCCACATACTCGCCGATCATCGGGCTTTCCACCAGCGACTGTACTCCCATAATTCCGATGCGCCCGCTTCTGGACAGCCCCCATGCCTCGCGTAAGGGCGGATAGACACCGAACAAAGGCAAATGAATATCCTGACTGAGCTCCTCCAGCACCATGATCGACGGCGCATTCGAGGCGATCACAATGGCCGACGGATTAAAGCCTGCCAGATAGTCAATGGTGCGCCGCATAACCGCTATCAGCTCAGCACGTTTTTTTCCGCCATAAGGAAAGCTGGCGCGGTCGGCAAAATAAATAATATCCTGATGGGGTAAACGACTGCGGATTTCCGCAACCACGGCATAACTGCCAATACCGGCATCAAATACAGCAATCGGTCTGTGCATGGATCACTCTCCCGTATCCGTGTTGCAGAATGGCTTCCGCTTGCGGCCGTTTCAAATTTCAACCTGTCCGTAGCAAGAGGGGCAAGTATGAGATTTAAGGTCAGCGAATTCCGACATGCTTTAACAAGTTAGTGTCCGGATTTTACCTGCCAAGGTCAACAGGCAGGTATTATAGCACAAAAAGAAAAACCTCCGGCAACGTCGGCTGCCGGAGGTTTTAAAACATTCAATGATGCTGAATTATACGCTCAGCTTCGCCAGCACTTCTTCACTGACTTCAAAATTGGCGTAGACGTTCTGCACATCGTCATCATCTTCCAGTGTCGAAATCAGGCGCAGAACGGACTGTGCCTTTTCTTCATCCACGGGTGCAGAGGTCTGCGGCTTCCAGACAGCTTTGATGGAATCAGCTTCGCCAAGTGCTGCTTCCAGCGCCTTGGCGACTTCACCGAGGTCTTCGAAAGCACAAATGATTACGTGGCCTTCTTCATCAGACTGTACGTCTTCCGCACCAGCTTCAATTGCTGCTTCCATAACAGTGTCAGCATCACCGACAGTCGGCTTATAGACGATCTCGCCAACGCGGGAGAACATGAAGCCCACAGAACCGGTTTCACCCAGCGCTCCACCGGATTTGGTGAAAGCGGCGCGTACATTGGATGCAGTCCGGTTGCGGTTATCTGTCAGCGCTTCCACGATAACAGCCACACCAGCCGGACCGTAGCCTTCGTAGCGGACTTCATCATAATTCTCGGAATCAGCGCCGGCAGCTTTTTTAATCGCGCGCTCAATATTGTCCTTCGGCATGGACTGCGCTTTAGCGTTCTGAATTGCCAGACGCAGACGCGCATTCATCGTCGGGTCAGGCAATCCCTGCTTGGCCGCAACGGTAATTTCGCGTCCGAGCTTGGAGAACATTTTCGACCGCACGGCATCCTGTCTGCCTTTGCGGTGCATAATATTTTTAAACTGTGAATGGCCGGCCATAGCACCCCTGTTCAGGTTCTAAAAATTGGGCACGGGATTGAATATGCGGCGCAGCAAGAGCGAGGCATCCGCATTCATCCCTGCGGAATGTGCGCTTTATAAGGAAAATGGCGCGCCACGTCCAGCCACACCACAACGCACTTCTTTGCATATGGCTATAATATCGTCTTTTCGCGGCTGATGATAGTTTTTTGCACCGGTTCTGAGCGCTGCAACTGGACACAGTCTGATATGCACCTTATCAATGCAAACAGGTGCATTGCGTTTGTCGGCAGTGCTTAAACCTGTTTCAAATGATCGATTTGAATGTCAAAATGCTCTATCCACGGGCAAGTTCTGAAACCGCCCGTTAAAACGGATATTGATTGACGTGACCGAACAGCCAGCCACCCATAAAAAAAAGAACGATACGATTGCCGCACAGATCAGCAAGATTCTGTCGCAACGCATCATTGCGGGTGAGTTGGAGCCTGGTGCAAAGCTGCGTCAGGATCACATTGCTGATGAGTTTGGCACGAGCCATGTGCCGGTGCGCGAAGCCTTCCGCCGTTTGGAAGCGCAAGGTCTTGCCGTCTCCGAGCCACGCCGTGGTGTGCGTGTCGCCTCTTTCTCTCTCGCAGAAATCCGTGAAGTAGCGGAAATGCGTGCGGCCTTAGAAGTGCTTGCATTGCGCCATGCAGCACCACACCTGACCCGCGCCATTCTGGATGAAGCAGAAGAAGCCACCCATGCCGGTGATAATTCGCGCGATGTGCGCTCATGGGAAGCCGCTAACCGTAAATTTCACCGCTTGCTGATCACGCCTTGCGCCATGCCGCGCCTGCTGGCGACAATTGATGACCTGCATGATGCCAGCGCACGGTTTCTGTTTGTCTCATGGCGTGCAGAATGGGAAGCGCGGACCGATCACGACCATTTGGCTATTCTCGCAGCATTGCGTGACGGTGACATTGAGCAGGCGGCGAATATTCTGACCCGCCATGTGCAATGGATCGGCCGTAAGCCGGTGACCAGCCCTTCCGGCAAAGTGCGCGATGCCTTTGCCATTGTCGGTTAAAATCATCCTATTTTAAAATTATCTATAAAAATACCAAAACTTCTGAGCATTTATGCCTGCAGGATTATCTATCTGCCACCTAGCAGATATAATTCATTCTGCCAGCTGTCAGACTATAAACAATTTTCCCATCATTCTGTCTGGCCAAGCCGCTAAAATTCACTTAATGCTTTTCGTGATAGATGCCGTGCGCAAACTATCTATAATTTCACCAGAGTGCGTTGCATGTCCTCATTCCCCGCGGCACGCACTCTCATTTTATTTTGCCGCATTATCGTGGCCGTCAAATATCATCATTTGACACCGAAATGCTTTAAGGAGCTTCTCATGTCTCTCGCACATGCAGTTCGCAAACCGGCTTTCAGCCCGCTCAACCTCAACAACAGCAGCGTGGCCATGAAATTGTTTGCCGTAATTTCCGGCACCATGATTCTCGCGCTTACTTCCCAGATCACTGTACCAATGCTGCCGGTGCCAATCACCTTGCAGACATTGGTTGTGCCGCTGATCGGCGCACTCTATGGCTGGCGCCTTGGCGCACTGACCGTGCTTGCATGGCTTGGTGAAGCAGCAATGGGCATGCCGGTTCTGGCAGGCGGCAACGGCACTCTGGCAGCCTTCGCAGGCCCTACAGCCGGCTACTTGTTTGCATTCCCGGTTATCGCAGCCCTCACAGGCTATCTGGCGGAACGCGGCTGGAACGGCAGCAGCCTGCCAAAAGCTTTTGTAACTTTCCTGACAGCCAATATTCTGGCTCTGGGTCTGGGCGCTGCATGGCTGAGCCTGACAATCGGCGCTGAAAAAGCTCTGATGGTTGGCGTTGCACCATTCCTCATCGGTGCACTGATCAAATCCGCTCTCGGCGCTTCGATCCTGAAAGCTTCTTTCCGCAAATAAAAATTGCCCCATAATACCAAGGCGCTAAGATGCTGACGCATCACGCCTTGAAAAAGTTCAATCGCCACTCTGGCTTAACCAAAACTCAATGAGTCATACTCATGGAGTTTTGGTATAAGGCAAAATAAAAGCCCCGCTGCAGAAAACTGCAGCGGGGCTTTTTCATACTCAATAATTGTGCTGATTATTCAGCAGATTTCTTGCGACGACGTGCCAGCATATTCAGGATTTCGACCAGCGCCGAGAAGCCCATAGCTGCATAGATATAACCCTTTGGTACGTGGAAGCCGAAACCATCAGCGATCAATGTCATACCGATCATCAGCAAGAAGCCCAGCGCCAGCATAACGATTGTCGGGTTCTTACCAATAAAGCGCGACAGCGGATCAGCAGCCAGCAACATCACTGTTACAGCACCAACCACCGCAATCACCATAATGACGATCTCATCGGTCATACCAACCGCAGTAATGATACTGTCGACCGAGAATACCAGATCAAGCAACAGAATCTGTGTAATCGCAGCGCTCATGCTCAACATAACAACTTTACCGGCGCCGGCCTCAAGGCCATCATTCGGGTCAACTGTATGGTGAATTTCTTTGGTCGCTTTCCAGACAAGGAACAAACCACCGGCAATCAGAATAATATCGCGCCATGAGAAAGCATGACCGAAGGCTTCAATCACAGGATCTTTCATCTGCACGATAATAGAAATTGTGAAAAGCAGTCCGAGACGCAGGATCAAAGCAGCACCAATACCAATGCGGCGCGCTTTAGCCTGCTGATGTTCAGGCAATTTATTGGTGAGAATGGAAATAAAAATCAGATTATCAATACCGAGAACAATTTCCATGATCAACAATGTGATCAAGGCAGCCCATCCCGCAGGGCTGTTTAAAAAACCAAAATACTCAGCGAAAAATTCCATTCAGGCGCCCTTTGCGTCGAAGAATTATTGATAGATCTGTAAAACAAAAACACTGCATTTCGCAAACTCACGAAATCATGAGAACAGCACATGGGAAAAGAATGTCTGTTTTTCAATAAAACAGAAGCCCAACATTTTATTTCTTACTGAAATATTTCGCTGCCTCAGCATAAAAAAACCCGCATACCTTTAAGGATATGCGGGTCTGATAAATGCATTACCTAAAGCATGTCGCGCTCAAATGTATTCATTTGAGCTACCGCGAACATGCGACAATTAAAAGAATTGAGACGCGAGCGCAGTGGGTACGATTAAACGCAACACGCTCTAGAGCATAATTCCTTAAACTTGGATCAGTTTAAGGTAAAATTATGCTCTAATTTTAAGTGTTAGAGCGACCTTTGTGTGCCAACTCTGGCACACGGCGCTCTAGTGTCTGAAAATCAGCGCCAGAAGGACGGAATGGTTTCTTCCAGCCGCGGTCCGATGCGCAGCGGGGCAGCTTTTTCGGCCAAACCTGTGCGATCAGAAATTTCCACACCAATACCACTAATGGTTGCTGGTCCGCTTGCTGCTTCAAAACGGCCTTTCGGCACCTTCGACAAGAAACGGTTTAGCGGCTCTTCTTTATCCATACCTAGTGATGAATCATAATCACCGCACATACCGGCATCAGACATATAGGCGGTGCCGTTGGTCAGGATCTGGCAATCGGCAGTCGGCACATGGGTATGGGTTCCCACCACAAGACTTGCACGACCATCGACGAAATGACCAAAGCACTGCTTTTCACTGGTGGCTTCCGCATGGAAATCAAAGATCACCGCATCGGCCTGCTCACCCAGCGGGCAAGCCCCGAGAATTTCCTCACCGGCTTTAAACGGATCATCCAGATCGGGATGCATGAAAACACGTCCCATAATATTGGCAACCAAAACGCGCGCACCATTTTTGGCAATATAGAGACCGGAGCCTTTACCCGCAGTCCCTTTAGGGAAATTGGCAGGACGCAGAAAGCGATCTTCTCGGCGGGAGAAATCCAGAGCCTCGCGCTGATCCCAGACATGATTGCCCGTGGTCATAACATCGGCACCCGCGCGGATGGTCTCATGAAAAATATCTTCGGTAACACCAAAGCCACCGGCAGCATTCTCGCCATTGACGACAACGAAATCCAGCTTCAGATCGGAAATCAAACCCGGTAATTTTTCAAAAACTGCTGTGCGACCGGAACGGCCAACCATATCACCTAAGAAAAGAAAACGCATATAGCCTTCAAACCTGCTTCTTTGTTTGTCGCATTTCCTAACGCAAAGCCGGTTTCAGCTTCTGGCTCGAAAATGCTCTGATCTGCCGCAAATATCACGTCAATATCACACTGGCGATGCCGCAATAAGTCCGGTTTCTGTCAGAATATAATTCAATGCCACATCATGTGGCTCATGGGCTATGTGATCTACCCGTTGTGCATCAAACGCAACACCTATCAGCAACGGATGTTTATTTTTCTGGTGTAAAGCGGCAATTGCGCGGTCATAATAGCCTGCACCATAGCCGATCCGGTTGCCTGCGCAATCAAAAGCCGCCAGCGGTATCAGCATAATATCAGGATCAACAACCGGCGCATCCGCAGGCGGCCCCATTGTGCCGAAGCCGGTTTCAACCAGCGCATCACCAAAAGACATGGCTCGAAATTCAATCGTCTGTGCATCCAGAATTGCAGGAACACAGAGCGTCATCCCCTGCACTTCCAGCTGCTGCATCAGCGGACGCGGATCAATTTCTGAGCGGATCGGCCAGAAACCGGAGACACAAGATTTTTTAGGCAGAGTTATTCCGCTTGAGAAGTTCCGGATAATAGATTGAGCAGCAGCATTGCGCAAAGCTTCAGGAAGCGCATTGCGTGCCTGCAATACAGATTTACGTATTTCTGCTTTGCTTGTTTTCAGATCATCAATATGCACATCTGCCCCCTGTCATTATCCTGCCTGATAAAACAGAATAAGCGGGCAAATTGCAAATTTTAGAATAAAGAGAAAAAGCGGCGACCACGACAAACGATGAAGAGGTTGATCCTCTGGGTGCCTACAACGTAGGTGGGCGCCGTGTGAAGAAGCCCAGGAGCCTCTCCAGGGACAGCTCCCTAAAGATCAGTAAGGCCCCGAGGTATAAGTGTCTTCTGTCGGGATGTGCAGTTCGCCTGTTCCCAATATAGAGATTTACAAGGCGTTGCGCCAGAGGGCATTCGTGCGCACAGAGATTTTTTTCTGACCCCAGATTTCGTCCGCAAGCGGACCAGCTTTCAAATAAGTATAATGAAATCAGTACTAGAACGCCGTGTGCCATACCTGGCACACAAAGGTCGCTCTAGCTCTAACAGCTCAATTGCCGCGCGGGGCGATCTTTCTGGCCAGTCCTTCAATCTGCTGGGCAGCACGCGCCACGGCCTCAGTCAGCGCACTGTCGCTTTTATCGGCACGTGATAATGCATCATCACGGGAGCGGCGCAGCGTTTCCGCTTCATTTTCCAGCCCCTGCATACGCTTTTGCAACTCAACCAGCTCATCCATCACCATGATACCGGCCATTACTGTCAGACGCTGATCACCGATTTCACCGAACGAACCTTTGAGATGCATGACATATTGGTCAAGACGATCCGCCAGACCGGAGAGATGATCTTCCTGTCCTTCGTCACAGGCCATACGATAGGCTTTGCCATCGATCGTCACTGTTACTGTCGCCATGGAACCTCCGTATCGCCGTTTCTTGTTATTTTGCCTCACACAACCTGTAAAACAATAAATAGCCGCTAAATTTTGTCAGACAAGCGTCTCAACGATCCAAAACCGTGCGGATTGTTTCCATTGCCGTTACCAGCCGCCGCGATACTTCACGGTTGGCCGTCTCCAGCCGTTCTGCACGCGCTTCAGACAAATCAAGTTCCTGTGCCAGTTTGGAACGGTCAGCATTCATACGCTGCACTTCTTCTTCTGCTTCCACAAAGTCGCCCTCTTTCTCAAGCCGTAATTCAACAGCCTGCTCGAGGGTCGTCATTGCTTTTTCCAGTTGTTCGATAGCCTGTCTGAGCGTAGTTTCCGAAGCCATATTGTTTCCCTTTGCCGATATCGGCTTTTGAAAATCAGGCCGAATCGTCATGCCGGAAGCGGCAGATTTTGCATCACTTTAATAAGCACAATGCTGTGAAGCAACAAATGTCACACAAAGGCACTAACTCATACACGATTATCGGTATAGGCTTTGAGAGGTGTTTGCAGCAACTTAACCGTTTTAAGAGCGCACACTGTGTCGCATGCAGGGCGGAAATCCTTTGATATGCGTGCAGAATGCCAGCCGTTTGTTGACTCTCTACATGCAAATGTTATGTGTCGCCCACCCTTGCAGAAGAAGGGTTTTTACCCTTTTACTGCAAGTTATGTCCTAATGCTCACAAATCTGCCCCACAAACCTGCTGATGTCTAAAGGCAATCCCCTTTTGAACATTTTCAGGTCACCACAGGAAAGACAGCCGAAACCATGAGTAATTCCGATAAACAGAACCAGATGGCCAACGCGATCCGCTTCCTGTCTGTGGACGCTGTAGAAAAAGCCAATTCGGGCCATCCGGGCCTGCCAATGGGCGCAGCTGATATTGCGACCACGCTTTACACCCGTTTCATGTCTCATGATCCGCAGAACACCACATGGCCTGACCGCGACCGTTTCGTGCTGTCCGCAGGTCACGGATCGATGCTGCTTTATTCGCTGATGTATCTGACCGGCTATGAAGACATCTCCCTTGATGAAATCAAAAACTTCCGTCAGCTCGGTGCCCGTACTGCCGGTCATCCGGAATATGGTCATGCCGCCGGTATTGAAACCACAACCGGCCCGCTCGGTCAGGGTATTGCCAACGGCGTTGGTATGGCGCTGGCAGAACGTATTCTGAACGCAGAATTCGGCAATGACCTCGTCAACCACCACACTTATGTGCTGGTCGGTGACGGTTGCCTGATGGAAGGTATCAGTCAGGAAGCGATTTCGCTGGCCGGTCACCTCAAGCTGAACCGCCTGATCGTTCTCTGGGATGATAACAACATCTCCATCGACGGCCCGATCTCGCTGACAGATTCCACCAACCAGTGCGCACGTTTTGAAGCCTCCGGCTGGAACACAGTCAAAGTCGACGGCCACGATCAGGATGCGATTGCAAAAGCAATTGAATTCGCCAAAGCCTCTGACAAGCCAACCATGATCGCTTGCAAAACCACCATTGGTTTTGGTTCGCCAAACAAAGCTGGTAGCAGCAAAGCACACGGCTCACCGCTCGGTGCAGAAGAAATTGCGGCAACCCGCAAGGCACTCGGTTGGGAGTTTGAACCTTTTGTTGTCCCGCAGGATGTGCTTGATGCATGGCGTCTGGCCGGTCTGAACGCTGCTAAAAAGCGCATTGAGTGGGAAAAACGTCTGGCCGCAACGGACGCATCCGTGCGTGCAGAATTTGAACGCCGTATGCGCGGCGATCTGCCAGGCAACTTCGATCAGACGATCATCGACTACAAGAAGAAGCTCTCGGAAGACAAGCCAAAGGTTGCGACCCGTAAATCCTCGGAAATGGCTCTGGAAGTTATCAACGGCGTTGTACCGGAAACCATTGGCGGCTCCGCCGATCTTACCGGTTCCAACAACACGCTGACCTCGCAGACGAAGCCTGTTACGCCGGATAACTATAATGGCCGTTTCATCCATTACGGTATTCGTGAGCTCGGCATGTCCGCAGCCATGAACGGTATGGCACTGCATGGCGGCGTTATTCCTTATTCCGGTACATTCCTGTGCTTTGCTGACTATGCACGTCCGGCTATGCGCCTGTCCTCGCTGATGGGCATCCGCGTTGCTTTTGTTATGACCCATGATTCCATCGGTCTTGGCGAAGACGGCCCGACCCACCAGCCGGTTGAGCATCTGGCATCCCTGCGTGCAATTCCTAACCATTTCGTGTTCCGTCCGGCCGATGCTGTTGAAACTGCGGAATGCTGGCAGCTTGCACTGAACTCCACCAAAACACCGTCAACACTGGCTCTGACCCGTCAGAACCTGCCGACCGTGCGCACCCAGCATGATGACGACAATCTCTGCGCTTATGGTGCCTATGAGCTGGCGACTGCATCGGATGATGCAAAGGTCACCATCTTCGCCACCGGTTCGGAAGTTGAAATCGCGATGAACGCCCGCACCACGCTGGAAGCCAAAGGCATTCCGACCCGTGTTGTATCCGTTCCTTGCTTTGAACTGTTTGAAAACCAGACAGCAGCCTATCAGAAAGCTCTGATCGGTACTGCACCGGTTCGCATTGCAGTTGAAGCTGCGATTTCCATGGGCTGGGAACGCTTCATCGGCGAAAACGGCACATTCATCGGCATGAAGGGCTTCGGCGCTTCCGGTCCGATCAATGATCTGTACAAGCATTTCGGCATCACCGCAGAGGCTGTTGTTGCTGCTGCAAAAGCCAAGCTGGCTTAATAATTCAGGAGTGAGCGGGCTGGGGCATTTCCGAGCCAAAAGTGTGAAGCGGTTTTGCGTAGGATAATGCGTAAAACAAAAAGCAGAGCATTTTAAATATTCTAATCAGAGTTGAAAATGCTCTGGTCTGTTCACTCCTTTTTTCTCTCAGCTTGCAGGGGCAGGCTGAAAAACATCGAACAGTTTCGGGAGTCATAACATGGCAGTTCGCGTCGCTATTAACGGTTTTGGTCGTATCGGCCGTAACGTCCTGCGCGCCATCATCGAATCGGGTCGCACCGATATCGAAGTTGTAGCAATCAACGATCTGGGTCCGGTTGAAACCAATGCGCATCTGCTGCGCTATGACAGCGTTCACGGTCGTTTTCCGGCTGAAGTAACCGTCAAAGGCGACAGCATTGATGTTGGCCGTGGTGCAATGAAAGTTCACGCTGTGCGCAATCCTGCCGAACTGCCTTGGGCAGCAGAAGGCGTGGACATTGCTCTGGAATGCACAGGCATCTTCACTGCACGTGATAAAGCCGCCCTGCATCTGGAAGCTGGTGCCAAGCGTGTTATTGTTTCAGCACCTGGCGACAATGCTGATCTGACTGTTGTTTATGGTGTAAACCATGACAAGCTGACTAAAGATCATCTGGTTGTTTCCAACGCATCCTGCACCACCAACTGCCTTGCACCGGTCGCTCAGGTTCTCAATGACGCAATCGGCATTCAAAAAGGCTTCATGACCACGATCCACTCCTATACCGGTGACCAGCCGACGCTGGATACCATGCATAAGGATCTGTATCGTGCGCGCGCCGCTGCCCTGTCGATGATCCCAACTTCAACCGGCGCTGCAAAAGCTGTTGGTCTGGTTCTGCCGGAACTTAAAGGCAAACTCGACGGCGTTGCAATCCGCGTACCAACCCCGAATGTTTCCGTGGTTGACCTGACATTTGAAGCCAAGCGTGCGACAACTGTTGAAGAAATCAACAATGCAATCCGCGAAGCTGCCAATGGCCGCCTCAAAGGCATTCTGGGTTATACCGATGAGCCGCTGGTTTCGATCGACTTCAACCACAACCCGCATTCATCCGTTTTCCACATGGATCAGACCAAAGTTATGGAAGGCACCATGGTGCGTATCCTGACTTGGTACGACAATGAATGGGGCTTCTCAAACCGCATGAGCGATACTGCTGTTGCGCTTGGCAAGCTGATCTAATCTGTTCTTCGTAAAACAGAATTTTAGGCCGCGTGACCACATCGGACGCGCGGCCTTTCTGTTAACAACGTATCCCGAAAATCGGAGAATTTTCATGAATTTTCGCACTCTCAAAGATGCTGATGTCAAATCCAAACGCGTGCTCGTTCGCGTTGACCTGAACGTACCGATGCAGGATGGCAAAGTCTCGGACACTACCCGTATCGACCGCATCATCCCGACTATCAATAATTTACGCGAACGTGGCGCGAAGGTTATTCTGCTCGCCCATTTCGGCCGTCCGAAGGGCGAAGTTAAAGCGGAGTTCTCGCTGGAACAAGTTGTGCCTGCATTGGCGCATGCTGTTAAGCATCATGTCGCTTTCGCTAAAGATTGCATCGGTGATGCCGCAGCAGAAGCCGTCAATGCCATGAATGATGGCGATGTTCTGTTGCTGGAAAACACCCGCTTTCATAAAGGCGAAGAAAAGAACGATGCGGATTTCGTCAAAGCGCTTGCAGCCAACGGCGATATCTATGTCAATGATGCTTTCTCGGCTGCACACCGCGCCCATGCTTCAACCGAAGGTCTTGCACATATTCTGCCAGCCTATGCCGGTCTGACGATGGAAGCAGAACTGACAGCACTGGAACAAGGCCTCGGCCAGCCGGTGCGTCCGGTTATCGCACTTGTCGGCGGTGCCAAAGTCTCCTCCAAAATCGACCTGCTCTCCAACCTCGTTGAAAAGGTTGATGCTCTGGTGATCGGCGGCGGCATGGCGAATACATTCCTTGCAGCACAAGGACATGATGTCGGTAAATCGCTCTGCGAACATGATCTGGCTGATACAGCCCGCGCGATCATGGCAAAGGCTGAAAGCGCCAATTGTGCGATCATCCTGCCGGTTGATGCGGTTGTAGCATGGCATTTCGCAGCAGACGCACCGCATCAGACCTATGGCGTGGATGCAATCCCGCATGACGGCATGATGCTGGATGTCGGCCCGCTCTCAGTTGACCGTATCAATGCAGCGATCAGCGATGCCTCCACTCTGGTGTGGAACGGCCCGCTCGGTGCTTTTGAATTGCATCCTTTTGATGCGGCAACCGTATCCGCTGCCAAACATGCAGCTGAGCGTACCAAACAGGGCAAGCTGATTTCCGTTGCCGGTGGCGGCGATACAGTTGCAGCACTCAACCACGCTAAAGTCAGCGATGATTTCAGCTACATTTCCACCGCTGGCGGCGCTTTCCTTGAATGGATGGAAGGCAAACCGCTTCCAGGTGTCGATGTGCTGAAAAAGCACTAATTATACCTTACAATGAAAAAGCCCGTTGAGTTTCAGCGGGCTTTTTCAATTTCACTCCTATTTCGGCGTCAAACGTAACAACCGTCCCGGAATATCGTCTTCGATCACATAGACAGAACCGTCTTTGGCAACGGCCACATCGCGGATACGATTGCCCATATCATAGCGCTCGGCCTCATCCGCATCTCCATTCTCTTTGAATGCTACGCGGATCAACGCCATCGAACTAAGCCCCCCGATCAGAGCCGAGCCTTTCCAGTCTTTAAACAGCTCGCTTTCGTAAAAAGCCAGACCGGCAGGCGCGATTACCGGTGTCCAATAGACCACCGGCGGTTCAAATTCCGGTCGTGTTTCATGACGTGGGATCGGCTCGCCGCTATATTGATCGCCATTTGACACGACCGGCCAGCCATAATTTAAGCCCTGTTTAATCAGGTTCAGCTCGTCGCCGCCCTTAGGGCCCATTTCATGCAGCCATAATTTACCGTTCGCAGCAAAAGCCAATCCGTACGGATTGCGATGTCCGGTTGTCCATGTCAGCGCCCGTGCATTATCGGCATCCTGCCCCGCGAGGTCTGAACGCGGATTATCTTTCGGCACAGAGCCATCCCGATTGAAGCGTAAAACCTTACCCAGTGCCAGTTTCGGGTCTTGTGCGGTTTTCGGGTTCATGCGGTCGCCCGATGTCAGGAACAGGTATTTTCCGTCTGGAGAAAAGGCGATAATGCCACCCGGTTGTCCCCATTTGCTTTTCGGCATTTGCCGCCACAGCACGGTCAGATCATCGAGTGAGGCTTTACCATCTTTTTCGCTCAATTTTGCCCGTGCCAATGTGAGTGAGCTAATAACATCCTTGCCACTGCGTTCCGGCTCCGCATAGGTAAAATAGACCAATTTGTCAGCGGAAAAATCCGGCGAGACGGCAATATCCAGCAAGCCGTTCTGACCTTCAAAAGACACGGGCGGCACATTTGCCACCTCGGTCTTCTTACCCTTCTGATCGACCAGGAAAATATGACCGGCTTTTTCTGTTACCAGTAAGCGCTGATCGGGCAGAAAAGCAATCGCCCATGGCGTGTTGAAGGCAGCAATTTCCTGCACTTTAAACGGATTTTTAGCCACAGCTTCACGGCCACCCGCATTAATACTTTGTGCTTGCGAAATGGTCGGGTTCAAAATTCCACCTGCTATTCCAAGCGCCAGAAAACCATACAAAATCGCCTGTTTTATAGCTGTCATTTCCACCTGTCTGTTCAGCACGCTCTTGCCCCTTTGCCTGCTTTCAACCGATACTTGTATCAAACGCAATCTGACCACTGTTGACAAGCCTTGAAGATGCTCAAATTTATCCGGCAATTTTAACCAGCTTTAAGAAAACTTGTCCGCTCTAAATCGTTTAAAATTATTTCAATCGGTTCAAGTGCTTGGCACAGTATTTGTTTTATCAGGTACATCTGCTATCGGCAGGGTACCAATTTCCAACGCCCTTCTTACAGGAGTTTTGTATGAGCGAACGTCTCGAAGATATTGCAGTTGCCCTCGTAGCAAAAGGCAAAGGCATTCTTGCCGCCGATGAAAGCTCAGGCACAATTAAGAAGCGCTTTGACAGCATCAATCTGACCTCGACAGAAGATGCGCGCCGTGACTACCGCGAAATGCTGTTCCGCGCTGATGATGCGATGAAGAACTACATTTCCGGCGTTATCCTCTATGATGAAACCCTGCGCCAAAACGCCCGTGACGGTAGCCGTCTTGCGGACATCATCAAAGCAGCCGGCTCGATCCCGGGTATCAAGGTTGATGCCGGCGCACAGGCATTGGCTGGCTTTGCCGGTGAAACCATGACTGATGGTCTCGACGGCCTGCGTGGACGCCTGAGAGAATATTACGAACTCGGTGCCCGTTTCGCCAAATGGCGCGGCGTTATCGCAATTTCCGATACCCTGCCAACATGGGGCGCAGTCCGCCAGAACGCACAGGCGCTGGCTCGCTATGCAGCTCTGTGTCAGGAAGCTGGTATTGTGCCAATCGTTGAGCCGGAAATCCTGATGGATGGCGTACCGGGCGACCACTCTGTTGAGCGTTGCTATGAAGTAACCGATCTGGTTCTGAAAACTGTATTCAATGAACTCTACGATGCCCGCGTTAAGCTCGAAGGTATTATCCTCAAGCCAAACATGGTGATCGACGGCAAGAACGCCCGCAAGGCTTCTGTGGATCAGGTTGCTGAACTGACAGTTCGTGTTCTCAAGGCGAATGTTCCTTCAGCTGTTCCGGGTATTGCATTCCTCTCCGGCGGCCAGTCGGATGTTGAAGCAACTGCACATCTCTCCGCAATGAATGCCGGTTACGATATGCCTTGGAACCTGACCTTCTCCTACGGCCGCGCTCTGCAGGCCGCTGCCATCAAGGCATGGGGCGGTAAAGACGAAAACGTTGCTGCTGCGCAGGCTGCCTTCACCCACCGCGCTCGTATGAACGGCCTTGCCGCTACCGGTGCATGGACTGAAGCACAGGAAAAGAATGCCTAATCAGCTTTCTTGATGAATTTAAAAAGCCCGCTGAGATCAGCGGGCTTTTTTATGTCTATTTAATAACCGGTATGCGCCTGTAACAGCACAGTCAGCATCATCACGGCAATCGCCGCAACAGCGATTTTCCAAAAGTCACTGCGCCGTTTTAAACCCGGTAATCCCAACGGCTTAAGCAGATGCAATCCCATCAGGATCAGCAATAATACCGGTGCTATTTTTGCCATTACGCAGCCCCTGATCTGTTATTCACCTTTATTGAGCAATCTCATTCCTCAACATCTGCCCCCTCTTTAGTCGAATGGACGCAGCCTGAACAGTATGGATTAATACCTCCTGAGGAGACCGCGCAGTCAGCCTTTTTCTATAACGAGCAAAAAAGCCGGAGAAAACTGCCCTGCGCCGAGGAAATACAGGTGTGCTTTCAACCAAGCATGTCTTGTATAAAATGGGAGGAATACATGACTTCGGCTTATCCCGAAATTTATCAGGCATGGAAAAATGATCCCCAAACTTTCTGGGGCAAGGCATCCGCACACATCGACTGGTATAAACCGGCAGAGAAGATTTTTGATCCCGCACAAGGCCCTTACGGGCGGTGGTTTGCAGGTGCTGAATGCAATACCTGCTACAACATGCTCGACCGCCATGTTGAGGCCGGTCGCGGGGATGTTCCGGCTATTCTCTATGACAGCCCTGTCAGCGGTCAAAAAGCCCGTTTCACCTATACTGAGACCCTTGAACAGGTTATGCGTCTCAGCGCCGTTATGCAGGATTTCGGCATCCAGAAAGGTGACCGCGTTCTGATTTATATGCCGATGGTGCCGCAGGCGCTGTTTGCAATGATGGCCTGCGCCCGCCTTGGCGCGATTCACTCCGTGGTTTTTGGCGGCTTTTCTGCTGATGAGTTGGCAGCACGCATTGATGATGCCACTCCTGCCCTGATTATTGCCAGTTCCTGTGGTTTGGAAGCCAATAAGATCATCAATTACAAACCGCTGCTTGATAAGGCCATCGCGACCGCGAAACATCAGGTACAGCATTGCCTGATCCACCAGCGCGCGCAATGTGCTTGCGAATTAACCACAGGTCGCGATTATGATTTTGCAGAGCTTTGTGAAAAGGCGACAGGCCGTGACGTGCCTTGCACACCGGTAAAAGCCACCGATCCGCTTTATATTCTCTACACCTCCGGCACCACCGGAAAACCCAAAGGCGTGGTGCGCGATAATGGCGGCTATATGGTTGCGCTCGCCTGGTCGATGGGAGCGCTTTATGATATCCATCCCGGCGATATTTTCTGGACAGCCTCCGATATCGGCTGGGTCGTCGGCCATTCCTATATTGTCTATGCGCCGTTGCTGATCGGCGCGACAACAGTTCTGTTTGAGGGCAAGCCGGTCGGCACACCCGATGCCGGTACATTCTGGCGTGTGGTTGCCGATCACAAAGTAAAAGTGCTGTTCACCGCCCCGACTGCGCTACGCGCAATCAAGCGCGAAGATCCCGAAGGCAAACTGCTGCATCAATATGATCTCTCCAGCCTTGAGGCACTCTATCTCGCCGGAGAGCGCGCAGACCCGAGCACGCTGGAATGGGCAGAGCAGATGCTCAATCGTCCGGTCATTGACCATTGGTGGCAGACGGAAACCGGCTGGCCGATTGCCGGTAATCCGCGTGGTCTTGGCACATTACCGGTCAAACACGGCTCTACTTGCGTGCCGATGCCAGGCTATGATGTGCAGGTGCTGGATGATGCAGGACATCCGGCAAAAACCGGTGAGCTTGGCAATATCGTTATCAGACTGCCGATGCCGCCCGGCTGTCTGCCGACATTATGGCAGGCAGACCAGCGCTTCCACGAATCCTATCTCAATGAATTCAAAGGCTATTATAAATCCGCTGATGCCGGTTACATGGACGAGGACGGCTATATTTTTATCATGAGCCGTACGGATGACATCATCAATGTAGCAGGACATCGCTTATCCACCGGCTCGATGGAAGAGGTCATTGCCGGTCACAACCAAGTGGCAGAATGTGCGGTTATAGGTATTGCTGATAAGCTGAAAGGGCAAATCCCCTGCGGCTTTATTGTCCTCAAGGCTGGTGTGTCTCAGCCGCATAGTGAAATTGAAGCAGAATGTGTGGAGCGGGTGCGCGATCAGATCGGCCCTGTGGCAGCACTGCGTACTGTTCTGACCGTTCACAAATTGCCCAAAACCCGCTCGGGAAAGATTTTGCGTTCAACAATGCAGAAGATAGCCGATCATGAACCGTGGAAAATGCCTGCAACGATTGAAGACCCGCTGACATTGGATGAAATCCGCGACTGCCTTCATCAGCGTGGTATCGGCACCTGCTCTGAGGCGACAAAACCCGCGGCTTGATAAAAAAAGCCGCCGGATGTTCTCCGGCGGCTTTTTTTAAATTATCAGTGTGAAGAAATCTTACAGATCGTCTTCTTCGTCTTCCGGTGCGCTCTTCATGGAAGAGAGCTTGGCAAAAACTTTATCCGCATCCAGCTCATCCGAATCATCATTCTGGTTGAAGTCCAGATTTTCAGTTGCCGATGCCGGCAGCAATGTATCACCGGATTCCGGTTCAATCGGACGGTTACGCGCTGCACGATCAACTTCGATGTCCAGATCAATCTGCGAGCAGAGACCCAGAGTTACAGGATCCATTGGCTGAAGGTTAGCCGAGTTCCAATGCGTACGGTCACGAATCTGTTCAATGGTCGACTTGGTTGTGCCGACAAGACGCGAAATCTGCGCATCTTTCAGTTCCGGATGATTACGCACCATCCAGAGAATCGCATTCGGGCGATCCTGACGTTTGGACAAAGGTGTATAACGTGCACCCTTACGCTTGGCTTCCGGAACATGAACTTTTGGTTCCGAGAGCTTGATGCGGTAATTGATGTCTTTTTCCGCACGGGCAATTTCTTCACGCGAAAGCTGACCGGTATTGATCGGATCAAGACCTTTAATACCCTGTGCGGCTTCACCATCAGCAATTGCTTTAATTTCAAGCGGATGCATTTTGCAAAAAGTTGCAATCTGGTCAAAAGACAGAGCTGTATTATCGACAAGCCATACGGCTGTTGCCTTAGGCATAAGAAGCTGAGTGGCCATAAGATATAATCCTCTCGTTCGCCCGCTCCGGTAGCGCGGGACGTGGGGTAAACCACAATTTCCGGGAATTCGTTCCCTCTATAACCAAATTTTGCACGATGAGCAAGAAAACCCTGCACAGGAATTCAGCGCATTTGTAGCTCACGCCCCCTGTTTACCGAGAGATTTCGGTTATGGTGTGCTGAAAATGGTGTTTTCCGAGAAACGGAGCGGAGTGTACATTTAAAGTACATAAGCACCGGACTCACAGAAAAACGCCATTTGCAGGCCGCCAGAGGCGAAATATCAACCGACATCGAGCACGATTTTCCCGATGTGATTACCCTCTTCCATCCGTTCATGGGCGCGCCAGGCATCTTTAAGCGGATAAATCATATCCATCACTGGCGTGATGGTACGGCTGGCGAGCAACGGCCAGACCTTTGATTCTAATTCCGCTGCAATCTGCGCCTTGAAGGCAATATCGCGTGCGCGCAGGGTTGAACCTGTATGGGTCAGACGCTTGGTCATCAGCTTGGCAAAATTGGCTTTTGCCTTGGCGCCACCAAGAAATGCGATCTGAACAATCCGGCCCTCAATCGCCGCGGCATCATAATTACGGTCGACATAATCACCACCAACCATGTCGAGAATAACATCCGCGCCCTTATTGTTAGTCGCGGCCTTTACCTGCTCGACAAAATCCTGCTCGCGGTAATTAATGGCAACATCGGCACCGATTTTGAGACAGGCTGAGCATTTTTCAGCAGAACCGGCAGTGATAATCACTTTAGCGCCCAGTGCCTTGCCAAGCTGGATCGCCGTTGTGCCGATGCCGGAACTACCGCCATGGATCAGCAATGTCTCACCGGCCTGCAATTGGCCGCGCTGCACCACATTATGCCAGACAGTGAAAAATGTTTCCGGTAGCGCGGCTGCTTCCACATAGCCATAGCCCGATGGCAGCGGCAGTGCATTGCCTTCATAGACCGTGACATATTCAGCATAGCCACCGCCAGCCAGCAATGCGGTAACCGCATCACCGACCTTATAACGCTCGACGCCCTCACCGATTGCTGCCACATCACCCGCCACTTCCAGCCCCGGCAAATCAGAGGCACCGGCAGGCGGTGGATAATGTCCCTGTCTTTGCAAGACATCCGGACGGTTTACACCCGCAGCCTTAACGCGGATCAGAATTTCACCTTTCGCCGGATGCGGTACTGAGCGTTTTACAGGTTTCAGCACTGATGGCGCACCGGCCTGTTCAATCGCAATTGCCATCATCTGGGAAGCAAGTTCTGTGGTCATATCCGCTCCTTAAATTCTCTGATCCGCGATCTAGCCATATTATGCTGAAAAGATGCAATGTATAAAAATCTATATCGCTAATAATGCAGCTTTATGAGATGCTGAAGACGTATGTGACATATCCGGCCTTACTTTAAAGGCTGATATCTCACGAATGTTGCGAACCATATTGAAAGCTGCCCTGAACCGGCTGCAGCAGGAAGTGAGGAAAACGCCATGTTCTTTGATAATGACGCGCAGGACAGCACAACTGTCCGTCACCATATTGGTGAGGACGTCGCTCTGCTTTCAGCCACGGAAATCGAGAATCGCATTGCTTTGCTCAAAGCGGAAATCCGCCGGTTAGAAACAGACCGCCACGACAGAAACCGCAGCCGCGAGGCCGCAGAGGCTCTGTTCAGGCTGTAAGCCTTAGCTATTGCACCATCGTTTCAGAACCTCTGCCCTTAAACAGGCAGAGGTTCTTTTTATTTTACCTGACACAATATCTCATCAATACAAAGCCTTGCACTCTTATAAACGATAGGTCAGCATAGCTGCACTCAATCTGCCCGAAGCGATAATTTCATGTTGCAGTTTCAGGCGAACAGGTTTCAAGATCAGAAACGATCAAATTACCTGCGATGAAATAAAGGATTTTGCGTGTTCCGTTCCTATGTCCAGATTTTCGCATTGCTCTGTGGTACAGCCTTTCTGCTAATCGGTTCCGGTTTGCACGGGCTTCTGCTGCCGCTGCGCGGTAATGCAGAAGGTTTCTCAGTCACAGCACTGGGTTTGATCGGTACAACATGGGCAGGCGGTTTTGTTGCAGGCTGTATTTTCGCACCCCGTCTGGTGCGCCGTGCCGGTCATGTGCGGGCTTTCGGCTTTTTTGCATCCACGGCAGCCATTGTCGTATTGCTCACCGGCCTGATGGTTGATGCCACAATCTGGGTATTTCTACGCGCCATTACCGGCTTTGCGATGGCCGGTATTTTCATGGTCATTGAAAGCTGGCTCAATGAAAAAGCCACCAATGAAACACGCGGTAAAATTTTCGGCCTCTATATGATGGTCAACTACGGTGCGGTGATGTCCGGCCAGATGCTGGTGATTACCGGTGATATCGAAGGCCACTCGCTGTTTATGATTGCTGCAATTTTCTTTTGTCTTGCGCTGCTGCCAACCGCTGCTTCCAAAGCATCTTCGCCGCGCCCATTGACCGAAGTACAGCTTGACCTCAAAAAACTTTATGCCAATTCACCGGTTGCCTTTGTCAGTGTTATTCTGATTGGCATTGCCAATGGTGCATGGGGTACGCTCGGTGCGGTTTTCGGCTCGATGAGCGGTATTGATAAAACCACAATTGCGCTGATGGTCAGCTTTACGATTGCCGCCGGTGCACTGATGCAAATCCCTGTCGGGCGGTTTTCTGACCGTATCGACCGCCGCTATGTCATGGCCAGCGTCGCCGGTTCCGCTGCTTTGATCGGGTTTCTGATTTTCGCCATCGCACCAAGCAATGGCACTCTTATTCTGGTGATGACCGCGCTTTACGGCTCGCTCGCCTATGCGATCTATCCGGTTGCCGTTGCTCACGCCAATGACCATGCGACACCTGAAACTTTCGTCAAGGTTTCCGGCGGCTTGCTGCTGCTTTACGGTTTCGGCACCATGCTCGGACCGCTGATCGCAGCGGAAACGATGAAAACTTTATGGCCTTCCGCTTTGTTTCTGGTCACGGCCTTATCACATCTGACTATTGCCGGTTACGCCATGTTGCGCTCACGCAAACGTGCATCGCCATTGCCATCGGAGAAAGAACAATTCCAGAGCATGGCTGCAGAACGTCCGGCAACACAGGAAAGTGTGCTGCTTGATCCGCGCTCGGAAGTCGCACAGGAAGAAAAAGCAAGCGAAGATGCTGCTGCCGTTACAGTTAAAGCTGAGGACTAATCCGACCTCACTCTAACAAGCTTATGCCTTGCGTGCGTTTAAGGCGGCCTTCATCAGCCTGCGGAATTTCGGACATTGCATATGGGATTCCGCATCGCATTCCGCGACATGACGCAACGCTTTGCTGAGGGTTGCCAGTTGGCGGATTTGTATATCGAGCTGATCTGCCCGCTGATGCAGTGCATGACGCGGTAAATCGGCAGTGCCATCCTTGCCGAACATGCCTTTCATCTCACTCAGCGGAAAACCTGCCATTTTCCCCAATGAAATCAGCGCCAGTTGCTGCAGCACCTCCGGCGCATATTGGCGCCGTAATCCGTGGCGTGAGAAAGAGTCAATCAGGCCGATTTCCTCATAATAACGCAAGGTTGACGGAGGCACACCGCTTCGCTCAGCGAGAACTCCGATATCAAGAAGTTTCATACTTGACCTCAAGTTGACTTGAAGTGGCAATGTAACAGCGACTCAAACTTGCCACAAGAGGACCGCTGTGCGTTTCGACCCTCAAACCAAACCACCCCGTCTTGCAATCATTGCTTTATCGGGCGCAGTACTGCTCGCCTCTATGGCCGTCAGCATCACCGCAATCGCATTGCCCGCCTTGAGCAGAGCAATGGATGCGCCGGTTGCCGCCGTGCAATGGGTTGTGTTGATCTATCTGCTCTCCGTCACCATCACCATTGTGCTGGCAGGCCGCTGCGCTGATCTGTTCGGCCATCGCTTCATCCTGCTGTCCGGATTAACCATTTTTACCGGCAGCTCGCTGTTGTGTGCCATAGCCCCAAATCTCACAACACTCATCATAGCCCGTGCAATACAAGGCATTGGCGGCGCCGTCCTGATGGCACTGCCGGTCTCAATATTAAGAGGAATGGTCTCCGGTGAACGCACAGGCTCAGCCATGGGATTGCTTGCATCAATGTCCGCAATTGGCACCGCCCTTGGCCCTGCCCTTGGTGGTCTGCTGATCGCCGGTTTTGGCTGGCGCTCGGCCTTCATTCTGCTGACTGTTTGCGGCTTCATCCTATTGGCTCTGGCTATCCGCGCGATACCGGCATCAGAACAGACACAGAAAACCCGCCACGGGCTGGATTTATCCGGCGCATTTTTACTCGCTGTCGTACTGCTTCTCTATGCATTGATGGCCAGCGGACAACAAAGCACCATAGGTTTGGGACTATCAATCACAATCCCTGCCGCACTAGTGGCTCTCGTGTTTTTTATTATCGTTGAGGTCAAATCACCGTCGCCGCTCGTTCCCTTATCGGTTTTACGCAATCCTGCAATCAGCGCCTCGCTGCTCACCAATTGGCTGATCAGTTCAGTGATGATGGCTATGCTGGTCGTCGGCCCGCTGTTTTTGTCATTCGGCTTACTGCTGGGCGAAGCACAAACAGGACTGGTTGTCGCTGTAGGGCCGGTGGTGGCCGCTTTGGCAGGTGTTCCTGCTGGTCGCCTCACAGACCGTTTCGGTACAAAACGCATTCTGACAACCGGACTGGGCGTCATGAGCATCGCGCTCATCTCTATGGCCTATCTGCCGGTGCAGATCGGTATTACCGGTTATATCGTATCGCTTATCATGCTGACCCCATGTTTTCAGTTATTTCTGGCAGGAAATAACACAGCCATCATGAATGCTGCACCGGAGGATCAGCGCGGTATCATATCGAGTTTGATGGGACTATCGCGCAACTTAGGTTTTATGACCGGCGCGTCTGTTATGGCGACAATATTTATTTCAGCGCTCGGGCAGGAAGATCTGCTTCATGCCACAGTCAATTCTGTCGGCTCTGCCTTTACAATCACACTGCTGACGGCTGCGGGACTGGCATTCACTTCGCTGATTATTTCATTATTCAGCCTCAAAGAGTAGCTGTTCCTGAAATATTGCAATACTCCGGTGCGGGCCTGCTATCCGGCCTGCACCTCATCGCTCAGAGCCTGCCCTACCGGCGGTTCTGTAGTGAACTGATGTCACAGTTTTAGTGTTTAATGTCGGGTGACCTGCGTTTTAAGCTTTTCAATCTGTTCCTTCAGATGAAGCTTTTTTCGTTTGAGATCGGCGATCGTCAGCGTATCGGTAGCTGGCAATGCTGCGGCGTCGGAAATTTCTTTTTCCAGTGCATCATGCTTCTTTTCCAGCGAGGCAAGATGGGATTCAAGTGCCATTATTGCTTCTCCTATATATTTTACGCGTCACTATCATCTTGTCAGCAAATCCGGCGTCCTGATGGTTCCGGCTGTGCTTACTACCCCCTCAACGTTCAACCAGACTGTGACAAAACAATGACAGTTTTGCATGAGATTTCATTAATGTCGAATTCATAATTGGCACATTTCAACTTTGCCAAATTTGTGCTAGGGCAAAGCTGAAAAAGAGGCGGATTATACTAACTTGCAGTACTCTGATAAAAACCATGTGCTGTATCAGCACATGCAGACAGAGGATTTTGCAGTTATGATCTTCCGCGCAGACAAGATCAGATGGAATATGCCATGGCCGATCAGGAACAAGCCGAAATTCGCCTCTCCGTTGCACGGTTGCGTCAGGAGCACACGGATTTTGACCTTGCCATCAATGCCATGATGCAGACCGGCTGTAATCAGCTCAGCATCCAGCGCATGAAAAAGAAAAAGCTCGCGATCAAAGATCAGCTGAGCAAGCTGGAAGATAAGATCATTCCGGATATCATTGCCTGACAAGGCTTATAGCATTTCCATTGCCAAAAGCACGAAGCGGTTTTGGCAATGAAACCGCTCTAAAACCGGCATTCCTGATATCATCGCAAATACATATCGCAGACTTTTCACAAAGCCTGCCCGCCTTCTGTTTTTCAACCCTCGCAGCTGACAGGACATTTCATGGCAGATAACACTCCAACTTCCCCGAAAGTCGCCATCATCATGGGCAGCCAGTCCGACTGGCCGACCATGCGCAATGCGGCACAAGTTCTGGATGCGCTGGGGGTTGCTTATGATGCCCGTATTATTTCAGCCCATCGCACACCGGACCGCATGGTTGAATTTGCCAAAACCGCACGCGATCAGGGTTTTCACGTCATTATCGCCGGTGCAGGCGGTGCCGCCCATCTGCCGGGTATGGTCGCCTCGATGACACCGCTGCCGGTCTTTGGTGTGCCGGTACAGTCCAAAGCGCTGTCAGGTCAGGATTCCCTGTTATCCATCGTGCAAATGCCTGCCGGTATTCCCGTCGGCACTCTCGCAATCGGCAATGCCGGTGCCAGCAATGCTGCCCTGCTCGCTGCTGCCGTTCTGGCACTGCATGACAAGGCGCTGGCAGACCGTCTGGATGCTCACCGCCAGAAACAAACTGACGCTGTGGCACCTGCCCCTAAAGATGAGGTCTGAACCATGTTGCAAGCAGGATCAACAATCGGAATTATCGGCGGCGGTCAGCTTGGCCGTATGCTGGCCATGGCTGCCGCGCGCCTGAGCTTCAAAACCATTATTCTGGAGCCGCAGGCAGACTGCCCTGCAGCACAAGTGGCTAATCGTCAGATCGTGGCAAATTATGATGACCGCGCAGCCTTGCAGGAATTGGCAGAAGCTTGCGATGTCATCACCTACGAGTTTGAAAACGTGCCGGTCGAAGCCGCACAATTTCTGGCAACCAAAGCCATTGTTTACCCGCCGCCGCTGGCACTGGAAATCTCGCAGGACCGCGTTGCTGAAAAGCAGTTTCTCAATGAAAGCGATATTGCCACCGCGCCTTGGCGCGTGGTCGACGATGTAGAGGATCTGGTGGCAGCACTCGGCGCGCTGAATGAGCGCGGCATTCTGAAAACCCGCCGTTTCGGTTATGACGGCAAGGGTCAGGTACGCCTCAACAGCCTCGACAATGAAGCTGCGGCGCAAGCGATTGCTGCAATCAATAATGCACCGGCCATTCTCGAAGGTTTTGTGGAGTTTACCCGCGAAGTTTCCGTGATTGCCGCACGTGACAAAGCCGGCAATGTCCGTCTCTATGACATTGCGGAAAATGTCCATAAAGACGGCATTCTCGACACATCAACCATTCCTGCCGAGATCAGCACGGATACTGCAGTTGCCTGCGCACGCGCCACCTATAAGCTGCTGCATGCACTCGACTATGTCGGTGTACTCGGCTTCGAGTTTTTCGTCCTGCCGGACGGCTCTGTCGTCGCCAATGAATTCGCGCCACGGGTACATAATTCCGGCCACTGGACAGAAGCGGCCTGTGCTGTCTCGCAATTCGAGCAGCATATTCGTGCCGTTGCAGGTCTGCCGCTCGGTGACCCGAAACGCCATAGCGACTGTGTGATGGAAAACCTGATCGGCGATGATGTGCTTCAGGTTCCGGCGATTCTGGCAGAATCGGATGCGGTGCTGCATCTCTATGGTAAGGCAGAGGCACGCTCTGGGCGCAAAATGGGGCATGTCACGCGCATAAAAAGCGGAAAATAACACGGTTTTATGGGTTCTTTGCGCATCAGCAGTTGACAATTGACCCATTCATTGACTATTTCACCTCAACCATTCAAACGTGCTCTTTGGCTCGCTCTGAAACATGCTCGCGAAAGCGGGAACCGTTTTTGGGAACAAGGCATGTATAGAAACAAAGAGCTGGAACGAGCACGCGTTTCTAATGAAATGAGACACGTTCCAGGAATACGCCCTTTCAGGGCCAAACACATTGGTGAGTAACATGAAGATCAAGAATTCGCTTAAAGCGCTCAAAGGCCGTCATCGTGACTGCCAGCTGGTTCGTCGTAAGGGCCGCGTATACATCATCAACAAAACTGCTCCTCGCTTTAAAGCTCGCCAAGGTTAATCTTGGTGGCTAATAAGCTGAGCGGGAAAGTTGAATAACATTCCCAGCGCAGTCAGTCGTGAGAATTTTAACAGCGCCGGTATTAATTTACCGGCGCTGTTTTTATGCCTTTAATCAGCCGGTTTCTGCTTTATGATAGCGCTATGATGAAAACACGCAGCCCCTTCGCCGGTTCTCTGATCGCAGCCCTGATACTCACAGGAGCGGCAGGCTATGCTGTGGCTGAGGATATCAGCGCCACCGGCAAGCCAGAACCGCAAGTGCAGCCCATGCCGCCTGTGGTGACAATTCCTGATGCAGTGAAACCTTTACCGGCAAAACCTGCTGCGTCTGCCGCAAAAGAAAAACCGAAGAACCCCGATGTTGAAACAAAGGGACCACTGACAGAAGTGCGCCAACAAGAGCAGGATCAGCTTTTCACGGATTTGCGCAAGGCTGCAACACCGGAAAAGTCCCATGCCATTGCCAGCCGGTTGCGCCAGAACTTTGTGCGCACCGGCAGCGACAGTCTTGATCTGATGCTGCGCTGGGCTGAAACCGCTCTGAATCAATCCCGTGATGCGGAAGCGCAGGATTATATTTCCGAGGTGATGGCAAAACGTCCTGACAATGCAACCGTATGGCAGTTGCGCGCGCGATTGCATCTGCGCCGTAATGAACTGGCACCGGCATTGTCCGACATCCGGCAGGCTATGATTTTAGAGCCACGTAATTTCGACGTGCTCATCAATTATGCAACCTTGCTGCGTGAGACCGGCAACAGCAGGGGCGCGCTACGGCTCTATCATCAGGCTCTGAGCGTTTATCCGATGATGAAAGAAGCACAGGATGAAATGCTGAAACTGACCGAAGCCGACAGCGATACAGCGCTTTAGAGTGACGTGCTGTAAAACAGCTTACAAAAAAGCCCGCTCAAAAGCGGGCTTTTTAATATCATTCATAGAGCAATCAGATACCAGTCAGACCATCCATGCCGATATAGGCAATGCGCAGCATATTGGTATTGCCAGGGGTTCTGAGCGGCACACCAACAGTAATAATCACGCGATCACCCGGCTTGGCAAAATCCTCACGATAGGCAAGGTGACAGGCACGATTGACCACATCATCCAGATCATGCGCATCCTCTGTGACGACGCAATGCAGCCCCCAGACGAGCGACAGACGTCGCGCGGTCTCTACAACCGGTGACAAGGCAATGATCGGCGTCAACGGGCGCTCACGCGACGCTCTGAGACCTGTAGTACCCGAAGAGGTATAGCAGATGATCGCCGAAAGGTTCAGCGTGGTGGCAATCTGGCGTGCTGCCAGCGACACCGCATCCGCACCGGTTGCTTCCGGTTCTGAGCGCTGATTATTAACGATCGACGGATAGTTCGGATCACGTTCCACTTTTTCAGCAATACGCGCCATCGTCGCAACCGCTTCCACCGGATAATCACCGGCAGCTGATTCCGCAGACAACATCACCGCATCCGCACCGTCAAACACCGCAGTCGCCACGTCGGAAACTTCCGCACGGGTTGGCACCGGTGCCGAAATCATAGATTCCAGCATCTGAGTGGCAACAACAACCGGCTTACCGGCTTTGCGGCAGGCGCGAACGATCTGTTTCTGAATACCCGGAACGCTTTCCAGCGGCATTTCCACACCCAGATCACCACGGGCAACCATCAGCGCATCTGACAATTCGATGATCTCATCGAGACGGGTAACGGCCTGCGGCTTTTCAATTTTCGACATCAGGGCGACGCGGCCACGTGCGATCTTGCGTACTTCTGCCAGATCTTCCGGACGCTGAATAAAGGACAGAGCCACCCAATCAATATCTTCAAGCAAAACGGCATCGAGATCACGGCGGTCTTTTTCGGTCAAGGCACCGACCGGCAAAGTCGTATCCGGCAGACTCACACCCTTGCGGTCAGAGATTTTGGTGCCGGAGATTACTTTACAACGAATGGATTTACCGTCTGTCGCTTCAGCCTGCAGAGCTAAGCGGCCATCATCAATCAGCAGCCGGTCGCCAGGCTGTACAGCCTGCAAAATTTCCGGATGCGGGAGAAAGACGCGGGTTTCATCACCCGGTGTCTCATCATCATCCATGGTAAAAATCTGACCCGGTGTCAGTTCAACTTTACCGTCTTTAAACTTGCCGACGCGTAGCTTCGGCCCCTGCAAATCCGCAAGAATACCGATCGGACGACCGAGCTTGCGCTCTACATTGCGGATGCGGCGCACCAGTTCGCGCATCAGATCGTGATCTGCATGACTCATATTGATACGGAAAACATCCGCACCGGCTTCAAACAATTTCTCAATAACCGCTTCTTCCGAAGATGCGGGGCCGAGTGTTGCGAGAATCTTTACCTTACGCGCACGTCTCATTGATGATTGGTTCCTGTCACTGTGGCATTGCTGGCCGGTGCATCGTCAGTGAGCTGCACCATCCAGCTCGATTGTTCGCCCGTATCATATTCCTGAAAACCTGAGCGCTGAAAACCGCGGGCAAAACAGTCATTCACGCCGTTAATTTTGAATTCGTTTTCGGCCACGCACATATTGACCTTGCCATCCCAGCGACCGCCGCCCTCAGAATCTTCCGCATAAACATAATAATAGCGGGAGGCCAGCGGGCCTTCGATCAGGGTTTTGCAGCTTGATCCGTTAATTTGCCACCAGCCTTCCGTTACCCATCCGCTTTTGGCACGATAGCCGATTGCAACACCAATCAGATTTTGCGTCGAATTACATACGCGGAAATCAGCACGGGCTTCAGGCGCAGCAAACGCCATTGAGATAAATGTAACCGAAACAAGTGCCAAAACATATGACAAGGTAGAATGAAGACGCATCCGCCAGAACCTTTCAGCGCACGGTACTGCTTAAATATGACAGCTAAGTGTAATGTCTGACCATTATCACCAAACTATGTTCCCTGCCTTAAGCCCTTGCGGATAAAACAAATGAACACAACACTGTAAACAACCGGGTTGCAGCACCGTATCTGCAAAAAAGCGAAAATGCGATGCCATAAAACCGCATAATTCACGCAAGTTGCAGGTAGACTCAAGAGCCTGCGAACAGTTTTCCGCTGTAAATCAGAACAATTTGCAAAATAGTCTGCTCAACCTGTCAAAACGGCCTCAGCCCTTTTGCATTTTTGTCTGTTATCAGCAGCACCAATCTCCGTCTGAAATATCCCCTTGCTTCACAAATTCAGTTATTTTCAAGAATAACAATAAAATCAAATCGATTTAATTGTTATTCTCTCTATAGCCCAGCATCAAAGCTGATGCCAGCCCCCTCCCGCGCACTCCGCTTCGTCATTTGTCACAAATGGCTCGCAATTCCTTGCAATCTCTTTATAGTTTAGTCATCCAATCCTAGAGCATGTCTGGCTCAAATGGGTTCATTTGAGCTAATGCGAACATGCGACAATTAAAAGAATCTAGAGCGAGTGCTGTGGGTACGATTAAACGCGACACGCTCTAGAGCATTTCACAGTCACGTTGAAACAACTTGGACAGTCCGTGACGATGCGACCAAACAAAGAACGACAGCGGATCTGAGATGACAGCTTTTTCCCCTTTTGAAGTGCTCAATGGTCATTATGCGCAAGGTTTGCTGCTGATTGCCGATCATGCCAGCCGTGCAGTGCCGGAAAACTACGGTACGCTGGGTCTGGAACCGCGTGTATTCGAGCGCCATATTGCCTATGATATCGGTGTTGAAATGCTCACCAGAACTCTGTCGGAAAAACTTAACAGTCCCGCAGTCCTTGGCGGTTTTTCACGATTGCTGATTGACCCGAACCGCGGTGAGGATGACCCCACCCTCATCATGCAATTGTCGGACGGAGCCGTGATCCCTGCGAATTATCCGATGAGTGAACAGGAACGTGAAAACCGCCTGAACCGGTTCTACCGCCCTTATCATACGGCCGTCGACACGGCCTGCAACACAATGCTCGAAACCACCGGCCAGGCACCTTTTATCGTCTCGATCCATTCCTATACGCCGGTATGGAAAACCACGCCGCGCCCATGGCAGATTGCCCTGCTCTGGGACAAAGACGACCGCGCAATCACCCCGCTGCTATCGATGCTGCGCGAGGATGGCAGTTTGATGGTCGGCGATAATGAGCCCTATGACGGCGCTTTGCGCAATGACACCTTGTTCCGCCATTGTACCGCAAAAGGCTATGCCAATGTGCTGATTGAGGTGCGTCAGGATCTGATTTCAACAGCTGAGGGTGTGCAGTCATGGGCAGAACGCCTTGCCCCGATACTGGCACATATCAATGCCATGGTCGGCATTCACGATATTTGCCATTACGGTTCACGAACCGGTGCAGTACATCCGGCCTGAATTCCAAAAGGACATTCCATGACAGACATCACAAGCACACAGCGCCAAGCCTATGAAGCTGCAGCTTTTCGCAAGCTGGTTGAGCATTTGCGTAACCGCACCGATGTTCAGAATATTGATATGATGAACCTGACCGGTTTTTGCCGCAACTGCCTGTCCAACTGGTTTCAGGAAGCCGCCAATGCGGATGGCAATGCACTAACCAAAGACGAAGCCCGCGCCGAGATTTATGGTATGCCTTATGAGGAATGGCGTGCAAAACATCAGACAGAGGCCAATCCGGCACAATTGGATGCTTTTTCTGCACAAAAATCAGATCACTGACAGGTATTTTAACCAGTATCTTACCGGTTGGCTGCTAGTTTAGATTCCAAGATTCTTGAATCCATTGCTTGACCATGCGGCGCATGTGAGGCAACCAAGATCACCTGTTTTAAGGCCTGCGACTCGCCCAGCGGTTCATATGGTCTTGTCTATAATCGGAGAATGATATTGAGCGACGATATTACCGGCGACAGCGCCCAGTCCATTGCAGTCGGCCAGCTACGTGCATTTATTGAACGTGTTGAACGCCTTGAAGAAGAAAAAAAGACCATCTCTGATGATATCAAAGAGGTTTTTGCTGAACTGAAAGGCTCCGGCTTTGACACCAAAGCTGTCCGCACCATTATTCGCCTGCGCAAAAAAGAAGCGCATGAGCGTCAGGAAGAAGAAGCGATGATCCAGCTTTATATGGACGCGCTCGGCATGAGCTGATCTGTCAGCACATAAAAAAGGGAGCTTATAGCATTTCCAGCAAAAGTGCGAAGAGGTTTTGCGTCGGATAATGCGCAAAACAAACAGTTACAGCGGTTCCAACGATTCATTCTTAACTGGAACCGCTGTAAGGCTCCCTTTTTTGTGGATTTTTTCAATCGTCACACTTCCAGCAGCTTCTCAAAGCCACCGTAAATCATCCGCTTACCATCAAAAGGCATAGTCTCACCAATCGCCTGCATACGCGGGTCTTCCATCAATTTTTTCCATGCGGAATCCCTGACAGTTTTTGACGGAAATTCAATCCAGCTGAAGACAATAATCTCGCCATCTGCGGCTTGTACAGCACGACGGAAATCTGTCACCTTACCGTCCGGCACATCATCGCCCCAGCATTCAACAATGCGGATCGCGCCGAACTCTTTAAACAAAACGGCAGCATCAGAAGCATGTTTACGATAAGCCTCTTTACTGCCCTGCGGCACTGAAGCGACAAAACCTTCAACATATCCCATTTCCACTCTCCTCCTTGTGGGCAACTTTATTCTTGCGTTGACTTAATATGTTGATATCAACATAATCGCAAAATGTCAATGAATGTGCCTTTTTCGACCACGCTCGAAGTCCGCGATACCTGCCTGTGCCTGCATACACAACGCGCTGCCCGCGCTTTAGCCCGTTGGTTTGACGATGCTTTGCGCCCTTTTGGTCTGACGAACGGCCAGTTCTCCCTGCTTATGGCTTTAAATCGGCCGGAACCGCCATCCATTGCGCCGGTTGCCCGTTTACTGGCAATGGATCGCACAACTTTAACGGCAGCCCTCAAACCACTTGAGAAAAATGCACTGATCGAAATCATCGCCGATGCATCTGACCGACGCAGTCGCTTACTTTTGCTAACGCCGAAAGGCTCTGACTTACTGGCAAAAGCTGTTCCTGTCTGGAGAGAAATGCATGCGAAACTGGAGAATAATCTGCTGAACGGCAATGGCGATATGTTGCGCTCTCTGCTGCTCAGTCTAGAGCATGTCGCGCTCAAATGAATTCATTTGAGCTACCGCGAACATGCGGCAATTAAAAAAATCTAGAGCGAGCGCAGTGGATACGATTAAACGCGGCACGCTCTTGGCAATATCACTCCGGCATAAAACACAAAGCTGTGTTATTAAAATGCTTTGCCCTGCTTTTCCTTTCCCTGCGCGTCTTTTTGGTCATAATCCGCCATGACTAAATAATGCATATTCTGCGGAGGAAAAGAAATGCGCTTAAAACAACTCGGACGCTCAGAGCTAAAGGTCTCGCCTTTCTGTTTCGGTGGCAATGTTTTCGGCTGGACAGCCGACGAGACAACATCTTTCGCCTTGCTCGACCGTCTGTTCGATGCAGAGCTGACATTTATCGATACAGCCAATGTCTATTCCCGCTGGGTAGAAGGACATAAGGGTGGTGAGTCGGAAACTGTCATCGGAAACTGGCTCAAAAGCCGTGGCAACCGTGACAAGATAACAATCGCCACCAAAGTCGGCGCTGATATGGGTGAAGGCTTTACCATGGCACCTGCCCATATCCGCGAATGTGTTGATGCTTCTCTCAAACGCCTGCAAACGGATTATATTGACCTCTATCAGTCGCATTATGATGATCCGAACACCCCGTTTGAGGATGTGCTGGGTACATTTCAGGATCTTATCAAAGCCGGTAAAGTACGCGCAATCGGCGCCTCCAATATCACCGGCGAGCGCCTGCAAACGGCATTAGACACCTCTGCGAAACATAATCTGCCACGTTATGACTCATTGCAGCCGCTTTATAATCTCTACGACCGCGATGCTTATGAAACCACGCTGGAACCGGTGGTGAGCGCCAATCAGGTCAGCGTCATCCCTTATTATACATTGGCGGCAGGCTTCCTCACCGGTAAGTATCGCACCGAAAAAGATTTAGGTATCAGCCCGCGTGGTAACAGAGTAGGCACCACCTATCTCAATGAGCGTGGCTTGAAAATCCTCACAGCAATGGATCAGGTTGCAGAGCGCTATAGCGTGACAGTGGCGCAAATCGCAGTTGCATGGCTGATGGCACAACCATCAATCACCACACCAATTGCCAGCGCCACCAAAATTGACCAGCTGGAAGAACTCATCAAAGCCACACACCTGACGCTGGATCAGGACGCACTGGATGTTCTGAACAAAGCCAGCGCATAAAACAAAAAAGCCTGCCTGAAGGATGCTTCAGGCAGGCTTTTTATAATTTCAACGCAAAAGAAAAATCAGCCTTCGATTTCCTCACGCAGCATTTCCAGTTCCAGCCATTCTTCTTCGCTGGCTTCAACTTCACTGCGCTTCTTTTCAATCTCGGCAGCAATCTTGGCAAACTGATCAGGATTTTTTGCGTAAAATGCCGGATCAGCCATTTTCACCTCAAGCGCCGCAATTTCAGCACTCAGCTTTTCCATTTTTGCCGGCAGCGTCTCCAGTGCGAATTTCTGTTTGTAAGACAGCTTGCGCTTTTCATCGCGTTTTGGTGCCGGTGCCGTTTCCGCCGCATCACTGCGCGCAGTGGAAGCCGATTTCACCTGACGGCGCGCCAGTGCTGTTTCCTTGCGCTGCGCCATCATATCCGCATAACCACCGGCATATTGCAGCCAGCGCCCGTCGCCTTCCGGTGCAATCACCGAGGAGACTGTGCGATCGAGAAAGTCACGGTCATGGCTGACCAGAATAACAGTGCCCGCAAATCCGGCTACCAGTTCCTGCAACAGATCAAGCGTTTCCATATCCAGATCGTTGGTCGGCTCATCGAGTATCAGCAGATTGGCAGGGCGCGACAACACCCGTGCCAGCATCAGACGTGCGCGCTCACCACCCGATAATTCGCGGATCGGCGTGCGTGCCTGTTCCGGCTGAAACAGGAAGTCCTTCATATAGGAAACAACATGGCGCTGCTCGCCATTCACCACCAGCGATTCACCGCGACCATCAGTCAGATAATGCGTCAGTGTCTCATCCGGATTAAGCTCACGCTTCTGATCCAGTTCCGCAAATTCCAAATTAACGCCAAGACGGATTGTGCCGGAATCCGGCTCAAGCTTACCGGTCAGCATCGACAATAAGGTAGTTTTACCGGCACCATTCGGCCCCACAAGACCGATACGGTCACCGCGATTGACACGAATAGAAAAATCTTTAACCAGCACACGCTCATCATAGGCTTTGCTGATTTTATCCGCTTCAATCACCAGCTTACCAGATTCCTTCACATCGCTGGCTTGCAGCGTTGCCACGCCTTGCGCATGGCGATGGGTGCGAAACTCGTTACGCATAGAGTGCAACTCGCCAAGACGGCGCATATTGCGCTTACGGCGCGCAGTCACGCCATAGCGCAACCAATGTTCTTCGCGCACAATCTGGCGTCCGAGCTTCTGATGATCGCGCTCTTCTTCTTCCAGAACCTTATCGCGCCATTCTTCAAAATGCGCGAAACCCTGCTCAATACGGCGCGTCACACCGCGATCAAGCCAGATGGTCGACCGGCTGACATTTTCCAGAAAACGACGGTCATGGGAGATCAGCACAATGGCAGAGCGAATCTGGCGCAATTCCTGCTCCAGCCACTCAATGGTTGCCAGATCGAGATGGTTGGTCGGCTCATCGAGCAGCAACACATCCGGCTGCGGAGCAATCACCCGCGCCAATGCCGCACGGCGCGCTTCACCGCCGGAAAGTTGCTGCGGTGTTTCATCACCGGTCAGCCCCAGATTTTCCAGAAGATAGGCCACCCGATAAGGATCATCTGTGGGGCCAAGACCGGCCTCAACATAATCGCGCACATTGGCAAAACCATCCATATCCGGCGCCTGTGCCAGATAGCGGATCGTTGCCGAAGGGTGACGGAAAACCTCCCCGCCGGTCGGTTCAACCATACCGGCTGCGATTTTCAACAATGTGGATTTACCCGAGCCGTTACGCCCGACCAGCGCAATCCGCTCTCCCTCGCTGATCGACAGCCCCGCATCTTCAAGCAGTGGTGTACCGCCAAAAGTCAGGCTGATCTGGTCAAGTCGGAGAAGAGGAGGAGCCATGAATAAATACGCTTTTAAAAAGAGGTAGAAGATCGTTACTGCTCATTACTGCATATTGACGCAAACAGGAACCCTCGCGGCAAATTTCCTGATTGTGATACGCAGACATAAAAAAACAGGCCGGAAACCGGCCTGTTTTTTATCTCTATCTTGTAGCGCTTAGTTACAAGGCGCTTCGTAAACACGGCCGTAATTGTCGCGGTAGCGGCAATACTGAACGCCATTACGGGTCTGTGCCGCGCCGAGCAGAGTACCGGCAACTGCACCGATAGCTGCACCGGTCAGAGCGCCACGGCCGTTACCGCCGATTGCGCCACCAGCGAGAGCGCCGATTGCTGCGCCGCCTACACCGTAACCGGCGGTGCGCTGTTCACCTGTTGTACAGGCAACAGTCGAGAATGCGAGCACTGCAGTGACTGCGATCATAGAAAGACGTGATTTCATTTAAAGTTACTCCCGTTGAGGCTACTCACTTGCCATAATCTTCCGCATTTTATAGCAAAAAGAAGACAGCAACCATCAAAACAATTTACAGGTTTTTATGTTTAGTCACATTAGAGCGCAACGCTGACAGGTGATGCCACCAGAATTGCAGTCCCAGTTTCCAAAGTCACTGTTAACGTTTCTTTTACTCTATTTGAGAGCGTTAAAGAAGAGCCAAATGGCACAGTAACAGCATCAAGTGGCCATTCTGCCCCGAAAATTGATAATCCGGTTAATGCCTCAAAGCCTAAAATACTAAACAGCGTATCTTCAGGCAGGTCAAAATCCGTTTTGCCATAGTTCAGTGGCGTTGCTTCTTCATGGCCGCTCGACAGAAAAATTTTGCGCCCCTTATGCGTTTGTGCCACCGCCATGCTCAAATGCAAAAATGTATGGTCCGTGCGCTCGCCACCGAATGCACCCGCCAGAATCACTTCTGTTGCGCCGCGCTCATAGGCTTCATGCAGCGCTAATTCACCATCTGTCATATTCTTGGCAACTGGGAAGACCTGTCGCTCCACATGGCCGTAGCGCTCGGCCAATGCCGCATCAGTGGAATCAAAATCGCCGAGCCATAATTCCGGCACGACACCAAGACCAGCCGCATGGCGCATACCACTGTCGGCCGCCAGAACGCGTGCACCGGCAATCTGCTGCTTCAAACGTGGGGTGACGGTCAGATCGCCGCCGAGAAGAATAAGAAACTTTGACATGCTGCTGCATATCATGCTGCTCCTCAGACCGGAAGCCTACAACCCTCTTGCTCCGCGACACTGTTTTATCCTATTGTCCGCTTGCTCTAACGGGGTGCCTTCTGCTTGCAAAAGGCTGAGAGGCCGGTCTCCGGCTAACCCGCTGAACCTGATCCGGTTTGTACCGGCGGAGGGATTAGATGCTGTCCGGCTTCCGGCGCTCAATCCTTGGAAACACCAACACCAGAGGAGAGCCCGCGCGGCTGTTATCTCATGCTTATCCGAAATCTTATTCTCACCAGCACTCTTCTCTCTGCCCTCACTTTGGGCAGTGCAGCACAGGCGAAAGACCTGACGATCTATACCTATGACAGTTTTACTGCCGAATGGGGTCCGGGTCCTCAAGTCAAAGAAAACTTTGAGAAAATCTGTGGCTGCACTCTTAATTTTGTCGCTGTTGCCGATGGTGTGGCGCTGCTCAACCGTCTGAAGCTCGAAGGCAAATCCACCAAGGCCGATATTGTGCTGGGTCTCGATACCAATCTGATCAGCGATGCCAAAGCCTCCGGCCTGTTCGCCCCGCACGGGTTGAAGGATGTGAAGAGCAATGTCCCTGATAATTTTCAGGATGATGTGTTCCTACCTTATGATTACAGCTATTTCGCAGTTATCTACGACAGTGAAAAACTGCAAACGCCGCCGAAATCCATGTCAGAACTGATTGACGGTGACGCCTCAGAAAAGATCATTCTGATGGATCCGCGCACGTCAACACCGGGTCTTGGCATGATGCTCTGGGTGAAAGACATCTATGGCGACAAGGCTGCCGAGCAATGGCAGAAACTCAGCAAGCGCGTGCTGACAGTTACTCCGGGCTGGTCTGAAGGCTATGGCCTGTTTACAAAAGGCGAAGCGCCGATGGTGCTGTCTTATACGACATCGGCCGCCTATCACATGATCTCGGAAAAGACCGAGCGCTATAAAGCAGTGACGTTTACAGAAGGCAACTATCTGCAGATTGAGCTGGCCGGTCAGACTGTAACAGGCGCACAAAATCCGCTAAGTGCTCAATTTCTGCAATTCATGACAACACCGGGTTTTCAGGATGTGATTCCGGAAACCAACTGGATGTATCCGGCCTATAACACCTCAAAACCGCTGAAACCCGCCTTTGATGCTCTGCCAAAACCGGATAAGAGCCTGTTGATTGCCCCTGAAACAGTTGCGCAAAATCGCAAATCATGGGTGGATGAGTGGCTGAATGCCATGAGCCGCTAAGATCTATCCTGAAAAGCGTGATGCGATTTTCGGACAGAATACGCATAAAAACAAAAACAGCTCTGCCGGAATTTTTCCGGCGGAGTACACACGGAAAATAATGCAGATATCCCGTTTTAAAACCATCTCAGGCTTTGTTGCGCTGATGCTGCTGCTGGTTCTGACCGGCGGTGCCTTGCTGTCGCTTGGTATTCAGGGGCTGCAATCAGACGGCAATGCGCTGGCTGCTTTCGACAGCTATTTGTGGAACATTACCCGTTTCACTTTGCTACAGGCGTTGCTCTCGGTGCTGCTATCCGTGTTATTTGCTTTGCCTGTTGCCCGTGCACTCCATGCCAATACCAGTTTTCGCGGTCGCGCATTACTGCTGCGCTTTTTCGCAATTCCGCTGACCCTGCCCTCATTGGTCGCCGTCTTTGGCATTACCAGCATTTACGGTCGCAACGGCTTTATTGCTCAGGGCAGCACAGCTTTAGGCCTACCACTGATACCGGATATTTATGGCCTGACAGGTATCTTGCTGGCACATGTATTTTTCAACATGCCGCTAGCTGTTCGTCTGCTGCTCGCCAGCCTTGAATCCATTCCGCAGGACTACTGGAAGCTCTCTGCACAGTTGGGCATGGGCAGCTTTGCCCGTTTCCGGCTGATTGAATGGCCGGTTATTGCCCGCAATTTAAGCGGCATTGCGGGTTTGATTTTCATGCTCTGCGCCAGCTCCTTCACCATTGTGCTGACACTGGGTGGTGGCCCGCGTGCAACCACTCTGGAAGTCGCCATTTATCAGGCGCTACATTTCGATTTTGATCTGGCCCGTGCTGTCGCACTCACTCTGACGCAGCTTCTGCTGACCATCGGTGTCTTATGCCTGCTGCGCCTGACCGGCAAACCAACGGAAGAAGGCCTGTCGCTGACAACCATCAGCCGCAATTATATCCAACATGGCAAAACAGCGAAGATTATATCAGGTCTTATCATTGCCTGCGCCGCGCTCTTTCTCGCCCTGCCGGTACTGGGCATGATCCTGTCTGGGCTGGGTTCTGATCTTTGGCGTCTGATTAATGAAAACGTTGTGCAGCAAGCGATCATCACCTCACTACTGTTAGCCTTTGGTGCCGCTGCTGTTTGCGTCGTGCTATCGCTCACGCTGGTTGCCGCACGCGAATATAATGCTACGCAAAATCTCAAAGCCCCGCGCAAACTACGCAGCTTTTTCACCGCGGCACTCGATAGTGGTTCCAGTCTGGTGTTGATCATCCCGCCGATTGTTATTGGTGCTGGCTGGTTCATCCTGTTGCGCCAATTTACCGACGTATTCACGCTCGCACCTTTTATGGTCATCGCCGTCAATGGCGTGATGGCTATGCCATTTGCGGTGCGCCTGCTACGCCCTGCATGGGACAGCGCCAGCGCCCGTAATAACCGGCTTTGCACAGCCCTTGGCATCAGCGGATTGAATCGTCTGCGCCTGATTGACTGGCCGGTGATCCGGCGGCCATTGATCCTGAGTTTTATTTTTGCAATGGCGCTGTCTATGGGCGATCTCGGCACCATCGCACTGTTCGGCAGCGATGCGGTACAAACTTTGCCTTACCTGCTGCTGCAACGCATGGGCAGCTATCGTACCAGTGATGCGGCGGGTCTTGCTCTGATTCTCGCAGCCATTTGTTTTACCCTGATGCTGATCACTGATAAAACCGGCAGCAAAACCCAATCGGGCAAATCTGCCGAACGGAATATCGCATGATACGACACAATGCCGCACTGACGCTGGACAATGTCCGCTTTTCTTTCGGCCAGACCGAAATGCTGTTTAACCTGCAATTACGCGCGGGCGAAACCGGCGTGATAATCGGCCCAAGCGGCTCCGGCAAATCGACATTGCTTAATCTGATTGCGGGTTTTGAATCGCCGAAATCCGGTCATATCCTGATCGGTGGCGAAGTGATTGAGACAGCATCGCCGTCAGACCGTCCTGTGACCATGGTGTTTCAGGAGAATAATCTGTTTGCTCACTTAGATGTTTTCTCCAATATCGGGCTGGGACGCTCTCCCGCTTTGAAACTGACAGAGCAGGACAAGGCGGCAATTCGCACTGCCATTGACCGTGTCGAGCTTACCGGCAAAGAACATCGCAAGCCGGAAGAACTGTCCGGCGGTGAAAGGCAGCGTGTTGCCATTGCCCGCGCTTTGGTGCGCGATAAGCCTGTCCTGCTGCTCGATGAGGCTTTTGCCTCTCTGGGGCCTGCCCTGCGCCAGCAAATGCTGGATTTGATTGCCGAGCTGCAAAAAGAGACCGGCATTACCATCCTGATGGTCACCCATACGCCGGAAGACGCGTTGCGCTTTAACTCAACGGTATTTTTTCTGAAAGATGGCGAAATAAAAGAACAGGGAGATGCCACTATTATGCTCTCTGCCTCTGGTCCTCAGGCTATTCGTGACTATATGGGCACCACAGAGCATAAATCGTCGTGACAGCACCGTGACAGTCTGGTCATTCAGCCGAAAGACGTGATATTGCCATAGTTTAAAGGCAGAGCGACTTAATCTCCTGCAATAATGCAATGTCTGACAATTTGTGAAATGATCCAAACGCATTTCACTTTTCTTGCTCCGGACATTGCCTATATTAAAGGAAAATCCGGGCTTATATTAAGAGAAAACCCGGCTTTTAAACGGCAGACAGAACTGAGGGCACGATACTGGATATGTTTTTAAGGGCAACACGGTTTTCCGCAACGGAAAAGCCCTCCATTTCTCCAGTTGTGAAACGGACAGCAGCGATTGCTCTGGTCGCGCTTTTGTCTGCCTGTCGTTCTGTAGATTTCAGCGATCCCGATATTATCGGCCCGTCTTCCAATCCAGTCACCGTTGCCAATGTCAGCAAAAACGACAAGCTGGCGCAGCTCGGCGCACAGCAACATCCGCGCATTCTTGCCACTTATGGCGGCGAATATAAAGATGCCAAGCTGGAGCGCATGGTGGCGAAGATCGTCGGCAATCTGACAACGGTATCTGATAATCCCGATCAGACCTATCGTATTACGATTCTGAACAGCCCGAATATCAACGCTTTTGCCCTGCCCGGCGGCTATCTCTATGTTACCCGTGGTCTGCTGGCACTCGCCAATGATTCTTCGGAAGTTGCGGCCGTGATCGCCCATGAGATGGGGCACGTCACCGCCAATCACGGCATTTTGCGCCAAGCCAAAGAAGCTGAATCTATTATCGCAAAACGTGTTGCCTCTGAAGTCCTGCAGGATGAAGCTGCCGGTCGTGAAGCTGCCATCCGCAGCAAGCTGCGCCTTGCCCAGTTCTCGCGCAATCAGGAACTACAGGCAGATGCGATCGGTATTAAGATGATTGGTGCCGCGGGCTATGATCCGTTTGCGTCAGCGCGCTTCTTGCAATCGATGGAAGCCTATACTGGCTTCCGCTCGGTATCAGGTGCAACTGATGCCAGCCTCGACTTTCTGGCAAGCCATCCGGCAACACCGCAGCGTGTTGATCTGGCCATCGGCCATGCACGCCGTATCGGTGCACCGGGTGTTGGCACTACTGAACGTCCTTCGTTCCTCAATGGCATTGACGGGCTGCTCTATGGCGACACACCACAGGAAGGCTTTGTCCGCGAACGCACCTTTATTCATCCGAAACTCGGCGTGACTTTCAGCGTACCGCAGGGCTTCTCAATTGATAACTCCGCCAATGCTGTTATGGCCAGCGGCCCCGGTGAACTTGCTATCCGCTTTGACGGTGCAGCGCTCCCGCAGGGCAGCGATCTGGCCAGCTACCTGCGCAGCGGCTGGGTGACAGGGCTGGACGACCAGTCGGTCCAGACCACCACAATCAATGGCCTTCCAGCTGCAACTGCAAGGGCAAATGCCGATAAATGGCAATTTGAGATTGTGGTCATTGCCTCCGGCCAGAAGGTCTATCGCTTCCTTATTGCAGCGCCAAAAAACAGCAATGCGTTGAGCGCCACAACCCGCTCGACGACAGAGAGTTTCCGTGTGCTGACACCGGCTGAACAGGCTGCCGCCAAGCCGCTCCGTATCCGTGTGATTACCGTTAAAGCCGGTGATACGCTTGGCTCGCTGGCCAACCGGATGCAGGGCACAGACCGTAAGCTTGAACTCTTCCGCCTTTTGAACGCACTGCCAAGCGGCGGCACGGTATCTGCTGGCGACCGCGTAAAAATTATCAGCGAATAAAAAAGCAACGGTGCTACGCTTCAAGCACCGTTGCTTTCTTTTAAGAGATTGCACAGATCAGGCGTGATAGGCGGCAACACCGTTTTGTGAAAGTAAAGCTGCCCGCAGCTTTTCCAGAGCACGGCTTTCAATCTGGCGCACACGCTCCTTAGAAATTCCAAGCCTATCACCGAGCATTTCCAATGTTACCGCATCATCATTGAGACGGCGTTCGCGAATAATATGCAATTCCCGCTCATTCAACACGGACAAAGCCTGTTTCAACCAGCTGACACGTCTTTCACTATCAATCATATTACCAACGACTTCATCCTGCAGCGGATGATCATCAACCAGAAAATCAATCTTCTCTGCACTGCTGCTGTCATCTGGCGATACGGTCATACTCAGAGAACTATCCGGTCCTGAGAGTCTGGAATCCATCAGCTCCACATCTTTTTCAGAAACGCCGAGTTGTTCTGAAATACGGCTGTATAATTCCCGTTTAGAAATCGACTCATTGCTCTGCGCCAGTTTCGCGCGCAAACGTCGTAAGTTGAAAAACAGAGCCTTTTGCGTAGAACTGGTGCCACCGCGAACAATCGACCAGTTGCGCAGAATATAATCCTGTATCGCCGCTCTGATCCACCAGATCGCATAAGTTGAAAACCGGACTTCACGCTCCGGTTCAAAACGGAAAGCAGCCTCCATCAGTCCGACGGTGCCCTCCTGAATAAGATCGGCAATCGGCAGATCAAACTTGCGGAAACGGGCAGCGGTGGAAATTACCAGCCGCATATGGGCAGAGGTGATTGCATCCAGCGCAACCTGATCGCCCTGCTCTTTCCAGCGCAACACAAGTGCCTGCTCCTGCTCGCGCTCAAGATAAGGCGCGGACATAGCACTGCGTATAAGATTTCCGGAAGATACAAAAGCGGCAGTACGTGTTGTGACTTCGGATAAGGCGGAGGACGCTACAGGCTTCATTTCACTCTCCAAAACGAAAACACAACGCAACCTGTACGATAAGATCACGTTATCCGTTACGAGCTAAACGCATGGAGAGACGTCTGGTTCCTTCAGCTTTCAATAATTTTACGATTTTATTGAACAGAGAACTTGAAAATAAACAGAGCTGCACCACGAAACCTTACGGTGCTTACTTTACCCTGCCTTCGCACTTTAATTCGTCAGGATCGGCTATAAAAACAAGAACGCCGTACTGCGTAAGCAGAACGGCGTTCTTGAAAAAAGCTAGAGCATAATTCCTTAAACTTGGATCAGTTTAAGGTAAAATTATGCGGCTTCTGCTTCATCATCCTCGGCCTCAGCTTCATCAGCTTTGGTACCGCGTTTCGGGCCTTTTGCCAGATTCACTTCGATCAGACGAACCGATTCTGTATCAGACAGCTTGTTAACGGCTGCAACTTCACGCGCCATGCGATCAAGAGCAGCTTCATAAAGCTGGCGTTCAGAATAGGACTGCTCCGGCTGATTATCAGCGCGGAAAAGGTCACGTACAACTTCAGCAATAAAAATCAGGTCACCGGAATTGATTTTTGCATCATATTCCTGCGCCCGGCGCGACCACATAGTGCGCTTGATACGGGCACGACCCTGCAAAACTTTCAATGCACGTTCTACAAAATCACCTTCAGACAATTTGCGCATACCAATGGTAGCTGCTTTCGCCACCGGTACTTTCAGGCGCATTTTGTCTTTATCGAAATCAATAACAAAAAGTTCAAGCTTCATGCCTGCAACTTCCTGTTCTTCGATTGCAACGATCTGCCCCACACCATGTGACGGATACACAATAGACTCACCCGTTTTAAAACCCTGACGGGCGGAGGTCTTCTTCTGCTGGGATGACATACGCTTCAATACTCCCTGTAGTGTCCGGCGCTGGAGCGCCGGTTTACACGCGGTGATACAATCAGTCCTGCGAATTGCTCCATGGGAAGACGGAACAATCATAACAGCTGATTAAAACAAGTGCCGAAACAGAATGTAAAAGGGATGCTGAGGCAAAACTTAAGCATAAAAAATCACAGGTTAAACGGCAGGAGCAAAATTTAGAAACAAAGTTGCTCCGGCACTATTTCAGCCTGTAATTAATATCAGCCTTTCAGTGAATACCTATAGCCGCCACGAAATGACGCCTGCTCATCGACATTATTGTGGACAGTAACACAAAAAACAGGAAGAATCAACAAAATGACGGCACAAACCGCGCACGCGGATGAATTGTGTTAACAATTCGTTAACAGGCCTGACAGGTTTGCAGTTATTCAGGGGATTTGGCGCAGCGATTAATCGCCTTCGCCAGGTTCTGCCGAGAAGAACTGTTCAAGCTTGTTTGCGACGCCATCCATCTCGGTGGCTTCAGGCATCTGATCTTTTTTCACGGTCAGATTTGGCCATTTCGCAGAATATTCAGAATTCAGCTCAATCCATTTATCAAGACCCGGCTCTGTATCCGGACGAATAGCTTCCGCAGGACATTCCGGTTCACACACGCCGCAGTCAATGCACTCATCAGGATTGATGACGAGCATGTTCTCGCCCTCATAGAAACAATCGACAGGACAGACCTCCACGCAATCCGTATATTTGCAGCGAATGCAGTTATCGGTCACGACATAAGTCATTGTCGAACTCCTAGAGTTTTGAACTGCCACACAGAACAATGTGGCTCATATTACAATCAGGGCGGCTTACAATTCAGAGCAACAGGGGGGATGTTTCCCGCACCGGACATCAGATCAGTAAGCTGAGATGATTTTTAGCAGGCAATGCGCAGAGCACAAGACAGCGGAAAATCTGTCTGTCAGGTAACGACTTTAACCACAGCTTGCAAGAGGGTTTTACCCCGACCGCGACGCTCCGCCGCAAAAAAGAACCACATTCTGCGACACTGTATTTTCTGAAAAACGGCATCTCCGCCAGTCTTTAATACAGCATAATCCTTCCGCCGAAACATTACGCATTCCGGTCAGCTACAGAGATCACACAAAAAATTGATAGACTGAAATCGTAAATTTCAAAGCTGAACTATAATTCAGCTTTGAAAACGACTCACATGCAGCGCTTTTAGAGCGGTTTCAGTTAATATTGAACCGTTGAAACCGCTCTATCTTTTTGTTTTACGCGCATTTGAATCCGAAAACCGTTTCACACTTTTCGGAATGCGCTTTTTACCGGCAAGGGTCATCCGATTTCATCAAAACCGGAGCCACCCTGCTTCAGCCGTTCCGTTGCGCGCCTATCGCGTTTCGTCGGACGGCCGGAACCTGCATCCCGTTTTTCCGCCATCGCCATTGTCTGCTGTGCTGAAGTTTCAGGTGGCGGCGTCTGATCTTCGAAGAGCAATTGCGCCTCAGGAAATGAACCGCGACGCTCTCCCAGTTCTTTCACTTTGTAGATCAGAATACGGCGATCCAGCGTTATCGCAACCACATCACCGATTTTAACGCCGTATGAAGCCTGATCAATTTTATCACGATTAATACGTACACGCCCGCCGGCAGCAAGTTTTGCCGCGAGCGAGCGTGATTTAACGACGCGAGTGAAAAACAACCATTTATCAATGCGCTGTTTTAAAACACCCGTATTCATCGGCTTACTTCTTCAGTTGCTCTTTCAGAGCAAGCAGCTTGGCGAATGGTGAATCCGGATCAATCTGCACTGGGCGCTCATTGCGTTCAACGCGCTTCTGATCCTGACCATGATCGCGCTTGCCGTGACGCGGCTTGCCCTGATGATCATTGCGACCGGATTTCTGTTCACCGTTGCGGAAATCAACCCGTGCAGCTTTTTCAAACCGCTTGCTGCGGCCTTCACGGGACTGACTATCTTTTTCACCAGCATTGTCTTTAGCAGCATCAGCCGGTGCACCATCTTTAGCAGGCGCACGGCGGTTACCCTGCGGACGCGGGCGGTTACGGTTCTGTTCACGCGGACGATTGTCATGACGACCCGGACGCCACAGCAGAACCATTTTGACAGGCTCTTCAGCAGCAGGCGCATCCGATGCTTCTGTTTCCGCAACGGAGGCTTCCGGCGCAACAGCTTCTGCAACCGGTGCTTCTTCTGCACGCACAGCAGATTCCGCTTCTGGCTGTTCAGCAATTTCAGCAGCAGCTTCAACAACCGGCTCTGCAACAGCTTCACCTGCCAGCTTGGCAGCATCAGCTTCTGCAAAAGCATCCAGTTCCGCAAGCTTCGCAGCAACCGCCGTTGCCTCCATCGCCTCATGACGATAGCCAAGGCTTTTCAGCACTTCTTCCATGTCTTCCGGTGTGGCACCAAGAATAGACATCATCGACGGTGTTACCGTGAAACGGGCACCATCATAAGCACCTTCAGCACGCAGACCAGCACCCGGACGCCAGGCCAAAGCCGGACGGATCAGGTCGGCCAGACGTTCCAGAATATCGAAACGAACAGCACGGCGGCCAAGCACACGATAACCGGCCAGCGCGTAGAATACCGGGTCAAACTCCGGATCAACCACAACTGATGTACGGCCAGCGGCCAGCACATGTACCACATCACCGTAACCGGCGCGTTCACGGCCATCATTGCTCAAAGCCCACAGCAGGGTCATCAGGCCAGCCGGTGCCGGCTTCAGCAATGCCGGAATGAAAACATGATAGGCACCGAAACGCACACCAAAACGGCGCAGCGCTGCACGGGAATCCTGATCCAGACCGCGGATTTCTTCAGCAATATCACGACGCTGAATGACACCAAAACTCTCAACCAAACGGAACGCCAGACCACGGGTCATACCGGTCAGGGCATCAGCCTCAGTCAGATCGTGCAATGGCTTGAGAACAGTCTCAATATGATGCGCGACAAAGCGGTCAATACGGCTCTGTACTTTCTCACGCGATGCGCCGCTCAGCTGCTCGTCAGCCAAAAGAACGCTACGCGGACGCAACACACTGTCACCGGCAACCAGCGTGGCAACCGGCGCACCAACCCAGCGCAGAATACCATCTGAGCCAAGGGCGAAATCGCCATTGGCCGCAGCAGAGAAACGCTCTGCACGACGGTCATATTCAGCGGCCAGCGCTTTTTGTGCTGCCCCCTTTACCGCTTTCGCGTCAGGCCCTTCGGCCTTAACATCGGCGGTAAATCGGAATCCTTCCAACTGCCCGACATTGTGGTCTTCGACGAGGACATCCCCTGTCGGGCTAATTTCTGCTTCTAGCATGGCATTCTCTCTCAGGCGCTTCATAAGCACGCTTGTCCGGCGGTCTACAAAGCGTTTCGTCAACCGTTCATGCAACGCATCGGACAATCTGTCCTCAATTTCGCGCGTCTTGTCTTGCCAATGTGTCGGATCTGCCAACCAGCCCGGCCGATGCGACACATATGTCCATGTGCGAATTTGTGCAATACGATGAGATAGAGTGTCGATCTCACCGTCAGTCCTGTCGGACCGGCGCACCTGCTCGCTCATATAGTCTTCATCCACAAAACCTTTGCGAATGATATCCTTATAGATTGCAGCAATAATATCGGCATGTTGTGCCGGCGCAATCCTTCTATAGTCGGGAAGCGCACAGGCATCCCACAAAATTTCTACACGCTTAGGCGTATCAGCCAGCTGCATGATCGTTTCATCACGCGCCAGATTTTCAAGCGCCTGCATGTCAACCGCAGGCAGCGCCCGTGTCAACCCTTCCAATGGGGCAGAACGGTCCAGAGACTGCTTCAAAGCGCGTACTGATGCAAAATCAAACTGAGCTGTGCGCCATTGCAACACTTTCACCGCATCAAAACTATGCGATTCTATCCGTTCTACAAGTTCCTTATCGAACGGATCAACCTGACCGGTCACACCAAATGTCCCGTCGCGCAAGTGACGCCCTGCACGACCGGCGATCTGGCCGAGTTCACCGGCATTGAGATTGCGGTATTGGAAACCGTCAAATTTACGTGCCTGCGCAAAAGCAACATGATCAACATCGAGGTTAAGGCCCATGCCGATCGCATCGGTCGCCACCAGAAAATCAACATCGCCGGACTGATAAAGCTCAACCTGCGCATTGCGTGTGCGCGGGCTCAATGCGCCCATCACCACAGCTGCACCGCCCCTTTGGCGACGGATCAGCTCGGCAATCGCGTAAACTTCATCCGCAGAGAAAGCGACAATCGCACTGCGCCGTGGCAGGCGGGTAATTTTTTTAGAACCCGCATAGACCAGATTTGAGAGGCGCGGACGGGTAATAATATTGATGCCGCGCAGCATTTTCTCAAGAATAGGCCGCATTGTTGCCGCGCCGAGCAACAAGGTTTCCTGTTTGCCGCGCAAATGCAAAAGGCGATCCGTGAAAATATGCCCGCGCTCAAGATCGGCGGCCAGCTGCACTTCATCAATCGCCACAAAAGCGGCATTGGTTTGACGTGGCAGCGCCTCAACGGTGCAAACCGAATATTTGGCACCGGCAGGAATGATTTTTTCTTCGCCGGTCACCAGTGCTACTTTTTGCGGACCAACCTTAGCGACCAGCTTGTTATAAACTTCGCGCGCTAAAAGGCGCAGCGGTAAACCGATAATTCCGCTCTCATGGGCGAGCATACGCTCCAGCGCCAGATGAGTCTTTCCCGTATTCGTCGGCCCGAGAACGGCCGTCACGTCACGTCCGCTGACAATGAGCGGCGCTCCTTGAGGATGCTGCAGAGACGCCGCCTGAGCCGGAGGCGTCAATGATTTCTTCTGGTCATTCATGCGGAATTGATTATTCCCCGTCTCATGAAGGCGTCACACAGAATGCCCGCTTTTGGTCACGCTGAACAAACAGCATAATCAAACTAATCGGACAAACCCATTTTTCTGCTGCATTTTTATTTCTTAGCAGCTTGCATATAGCAGGTAGCACTATCTGCCCCTGACTAAAAGGGCAACAACTACAGCTTTATGACTTCTTTTATGGCAAATCTTCAGAAAACACCAAGAAACAACGAAGGCACTGCATTTCTTGACAGTCTTTCCGGTTTTCCTTGAACTTTCCGGTTTTATAAACCGCTGAAATAACGCTGAGAAACTGCATATTTTAACAATCAGAACACCAGAGGAACAAAGCAGCTACGAATCAACTGTTTCTAGTGGTTCTTATTTTGTTCGAGACAACATCATGTGCTGTTTTAAAAAATGCACACAATATACAGAATCCAGCCTTGTCAAAACCGGAACAAATCCCGCTGAAATTAACTTTTATGCCCGCTCACACCAGAAGAATTGGTTTTATTTCTAAAATACCAATTTCAACAACGCGTGGCCGTTAAGGAAGATGAAAGTTTCCTTAACAATTCAGGCTGTCTGACCGCAGTCACTGCATGACTGGTTAAGATTCTGGCCAAACCCTGAACGAATCGGCGACGAATCGCTGATAGAGCAAAGTTCCCGTTTCATTCCGGCAATATATAGACGTGAAAATCACAGAAGCACTACATATAGTATAAGGACGTTACGATATAGTCTGACTGGGCAGCAAAAGGCCGCGAAAAGGTTAATATTCTCGCGGCCTTGTCATGACTATTCGCTCTCTGGCGTTAACTTATATCTCATACCAAGGCGCTAAGATGCTAACGCATCACGCCTTGAAAAAGTTCAATCGCCACTCGGGCTTAACCAAAACCCCATGAGTCATACTCATGGGGTTTTGGTATCAGTCGCGCTCAACACAGAGCGCAACCCCCATACCGCCACCGATACACAAGGTCGCCAGACCTTTTTTCACATCACGGCGCTGCATTTCATAGAGCAGCGTGGTCAGAACACGCGCACCGGATGCCCCGATCGGATGACCAATCGCAATCGCACCGCCATTCACATTCACGATGGCCGGATCAAGTCCCAGTTCACGGGTGACGCAGCAAGCTTGTGCGGCAAAAGCCTCATTGGCCTCAACCAGATCAAGATCCTTCACCGTCCAGCCAGCTTTCTCCAGCGCCTTGCGGGACGCCGGAATAGGCCCTGTGCCCATCACAGCAGGATCAACACCTGCTGTTGCCCAGGATACGATACGCGCCAGAGGCTTGATACCACGACGCTCCGCTTCCGCCTCGCTCATCAAGACTGTTGCTGCAGCACCGTCGTTAATGCCGGAGGAATTGCCCGCCGTAACTGTACCTTCCTTGTCAAAAGCCGGACGCAGCTTTTGCAGTGCCTCAATCGTGGTGCCGTGACGGATATATTCATCCTCGCTCACAACCACCTCACCCTTACGGGTTTTAATGACAACAGGCACGATCTCATCTTTAAAACGACCGGCCACTTGCGCAGCCTCAGCCTTGTTCTGGGACGCAAGCGCGAAATTGTCCTGCTCTTCGCGGGTCAACTGCCAGCGATCAGCAATATTCTCTGCTGTTACGCCCATAGGATAGCCGTGGAAAGCGTCTGTCAGACCGTCTTTCATCATGGTGTCGATCATTGTCAGATCGCCCATTTTGGTACCTGAGCGTAAATACGCACAATGCGGCGCCATCGACATTGATTCCTGACCACCGGCAACAATCACCGATGCATCACCATTGGCAATCTGCTGTAGCCCAAGCGCTACCGAGCGCAAGCCCGAACCGCAAAGCTGATTGACGGCAAAGCCGGTTGTTTCGATCGGGCAACCGGCGGCGATCGCGGCCTGACGCACCGGATTCTGCCCCTGCCCTGCGCTCAAGACCTGACCAAAAATCACTTCATCAACATCAGCAGCGGCAACACCGGCGCGCTCCAGCGCAGCCTTAATCGCAGTTGCGCCAAGCTCATGGGCAGGCACATTGGCAAAAGCGCCATTGAATGAACCAACCGGCGTGCGCGCCGCGCTGGCAATAATGACTGATGTTTCTTTGCTCATCACAGGTACCTTCCTCACATCCCAATCCGGCCTGTTTTCCGCATCAATACGGATCCGGCTTTTCCCCACTATAACGTCAGTTACAAATGATGCTGGTACTAATTGCGATCAAGGTTCTGAATTTTTCGCATCACCCATGGCTGGAACAGAAAGCCAGAACCACTGTTTTGCGACTTTCATACCAAAAACCACGCGTTTCATGCGCTTCATGGGATACAGGTGATGCGCTGCGGGAATAAGGCATTCCGCAAAGTACAAATAAAAAAAGACCGGCTAAAAAGCCGGCCTTTTTAAATAGCTCCAAGAAAAGCGAAATTACGCTTCCTTTGGCTCCAGAACCTGACGGCCACGATACATACCGCTTTTCAGGTCGATATGATGCGGGCGACGCAGTTCGCCGGAGTTCTTGTCTTCAACATATGTCGGAGCCTTCAGCGCATCAGCAGAACGACGCATGCCGCGCTTCGAAGGGGAAGTTTTTCGTTTAGGTACAGCCATGGATTCTGCTCCAGTGATTAGTCAATCGAATGTCCGGTGCCTTAAGACAAGGCTGTCACATCGGACATTGTTCCGGAAAGTTTTGCTGCCTATACACGCTCAAACGTCTTTTGACCAGCAGGACACGCATTTTTTTTATGCAAATCCTGATTTACCGGCTTAAAACCTGCTTAGAAATGTATTTCAGTCGCCGCTCTATAACACCATTTTTGTACAAAGAACAAAAATTTTCGCAATTTTGCAGGATTTTTCCTGATTTATTGCACGCAGCCGACATAAGCACCGCTTTGACGGGCTCTGTTTTCAACAATACGCGAAATTCGCACCATTCCGCGGCTTGGCTTAGACGCATCGCGGAGAATCGGATTCGGCAATGTCACAGCCAGATAAGCCGCCTGCCGTGCTGTCAGTTTAGATGCCGGACGCTTGAAATAATGCTGCGCGGCCGCCTCAACACCATAAATCCCATCGCCCCACTCTACGATATTGAGATAAATCTCCATCATCCGGCGCTTAGACAGAATCAATGAAGCACCTTGCGCCAGCGGAAATTCCAGTGCTTTGCGCACATAAGAACGCCCGTTCCAGAGAAAGAGATTCTTCACAGTCTGCATCGGAATAGTCGAAGCCCCACGGCTTGGCTCTCCGTCACTGCTCAACACCAGCTTCAACTGATTCCAGTCGATACCGTTATGACTGCAAAACTGCCCGTCCTCGGACATCATCACGGAATGTACCAATACCGGCGCAATATCTTCCAGCGGCACCCATTGACGCTCATAGCCTTTCAGCGTCACCAGATCTTTAATCATCAGAGTGGACACAGGATGCACAAATGGCAGCTTATAAAGCAAAAGTAACGCAAAGGGTGCGATCGCAAACATAATCAGCCCGCGCTTCACCCACCACCACCATGATCGGGCGCGAACAGGGTCAGCCAGATAGCTGGTTCCGTCTTCCTTATGAATGACAAGTTTTGTCATTGCGCCCGCGTTCTCTCCGTTATCTATAGCTTCGTTACTGCACAATTTCAGCAAATTGAAAAGCTAGTCCTGCAGGACATATCAGTTTTCAGAAACTTTTTATTAATAAAAAGCATTTTGCACTGGTTCTGCACGACTTCCGAGACAGAAATTTCATATTGAGCCAACCGGACAGGAGTTGATTAATGCAGACGAATGGTTCATGCCCTAGACCCATGAAAAACGATCACGACATTTCCGGTTTCGGCCAGCGGCTGGCAATCCATGCCGCATCTGTTGAACAATTGCTGATCTCATTGCTGGATGAGCGTTCGCGTGTCGGAGAGGTTATTCGTCCGCCACGTCTGATGGCAGCTATCCGCCACGGTGCATTGAATGGCGGCAAGCGGCTGCGTCCGTTTCTGGTTACAGAAGCTGCCCGCCTTTATGATGCTGACCCGCAGGCTGCCATGCGCGTTGCCGCGGCTCTTGAATGTATCCATTGCTACTCGCTCGTTCATGACGATCTGCCGGCCATGGACGATGATGATATGCGCCGTGGTCAGCCGACAGTGCATAAAGCCTATGATGAAGCCGCAGCGATTCTCGCCGGTGATGGCCTTCTGACCTATGCTTTCGATATTATCGCTGATGATGCGACCGAACTATCGGTAAAAACCCGTCTTGATCTGGTGCTGGCTTTGTCGCGTGCTTCCGGTATTGGTGGCATGGTTGGTGGTCAGGCGCTTGATCTGATGGCCGAAACGGCCAGTCCTGATGAGGCCGAAATCATCACACTGCAAGCAATGAAAACCGGTGCGCTGATCCGCTTCGCCTGTGAAGCTGGCGCCATTATCGGCAATGCCAGCGCAGATGAGCGTGAACGCCTTGCAGAATTCGGCTCGGCTATTGGTCTGGCTTTCCAGCTTGCGGATGATCTGCTGGATGTCACCGCCGATGCGGCCACAATGGGCAAAGCCACAGGCAAAGATGCTGCCGCAGGCAAGGCCACCCTTGTTTCACTCCATGGCGTTGACTGGACAAAGAAACAACTGGCCGGTCTGGTTGCACAGGCAGAAGACCTGCTCGCACCATTTGGGGAAAAAGGGCAGGTTCTCCGAGAAGCCGCACATTTTATTGCATGGCGCGAGAACTGAATTCAATAAAAACCGCAATAAAAAAGCTCTCATATTTTATGAGAGCTTTTTTATTATTCTTATTCTGCAGCTTCCGGCTTTTTCGCACCGAGCCCGTAGCGATTTTCGATATAATCGGCCACCATTTTCTGAAAATCTTCAGCAATTGCCGGTCCGCGCAATGTGGCGACTTTCTTGCCATCTACAAAAATCGGTGCGGATGGTGTTTCACCCGTGCCCGGCAGAGAAATACCAATATCTGCGTGTTTCGATTCGCCAGGCCCATTAACGATACAGCCCATCACCGCAACAGACAGACCTTCAACACCCGGATACTTTTCGCGCCAGATCGGCATATTGGTGCGGATATCATTCTGAATGGTCTGCGCCAGTTCCTGAAACACTGTCGAGGTGGTGCGACCGCAACCCGGACAGGCAGCAACAATCGGGATAAACTGACGGAAGCCCATCACCTGCAACAATTCCTGCGAGACCTGCACCTCGCGGGTACGATCACCGTTCGGCTCCGGTGTCAGAGAAATACGGATTGTATCGCCAATCCCCTGCTGCAACAGAATACCCATGGCAGCAGACGAGGCAACAATCCCTTTGGTGCCCATACCGGCTTCGGTCAGTCCCAGATGCAGCGCATGATCGCAACGCTTGGCCAGTTCCGCATAGACAGCAATCAGATCCTGCACCTGACTGACCTTGGCAGACAGGATGATCTTGTCGCGTGGCAGACCGATCTCTTCGGCCAGATCAGCAGAAATCAACGCAGACTGAATAATCGCCTCGCGCATCACTTCCTGCGCGGTCAGCGGTGCGCCTGCTGCCTGATTGCGATCCATCAAAGTGGTCAGCAATTCCTGATCCAGTGAACCCCAGTTCACACCAATACGCACCGGCTTGTCATAGCGGATTGCCATTTCAATAATTTCGGCAAACTGCTTGTCTTTTTTATCTTTGAAACCGACATTGCCCGGATTGATACGGTATTTCGCCAGTGCTTCCGCACAGGCCGGATGGTCTGAGAGCAACTTATGACCAATATAATGGAAGTCACCGATCAGCGGCACATTCAGGCCGAGGCGCTCAAGACGCTCACGGATTTTCGGCACCGCAGCAGCGGATTCGTCACGGTCAACGGTAATGCGTACCAGCTCGGAACCGGCATGATGCAGCGCTGCGACCTGTGCAACGGTGCCGTCAATATCCGCAGTATCCGTATTGGTCATGGATTGCACAACCACCGGCGCGTTACCACCAACGATCACGCCGCCGACATTGACCCCGACAGATGTGCGGCGGGCAAAGGGATGGGCATAATAGTGGAGATTATCAGAAGCCATAATCGTACAATCTTAAAATAGGTCAGGAATGTTTCGGTTCAATCTTGCTACGCAACCGTCACGGAACAGCGAATGCACCGCAATTGTGACAGTCTTACAGCAGGTCTTGCAAAAACTCTATTCTCTTTTCTGGTCTGCAGCGCTTGCGAGCGGCGAAAGCATGAATACCACGATCAGCATTAATGCCAGCACCATATAAACCGGCCCGAAACCGACATGCCCGCCAATAAAACCGATCAATGAGGGAGCCACCAGAATACCGGAATAGCCCATCAATGTGACGACACTTAACGCCGTTCCTGCGTGGATACCGCTCTGATTGCCCGCTGCGGAAAAGATAATCGGAACGATATTCGCCACACCAAATCCTGCAATCGCAAAAGCCAGAATTGCTATCCACGCATGTGGTGCAAAACCGCTGACAAACAAGCCCAGTGCGGCAATAATGATCGACACGCGGAAGGTACGCACCGCGCCAAACCGGTTGCGCACACCGTCTCCGAGAAAACGCACCAGCGCCATCGTCGCTGAAAAAGCCGCATAGCCATAACCGGCCGTGGTCAGATCAGCCTCGAAAGCCTGCTGAATATACACCGCCGCCCAATCTAGCACAGCTCCTTCCGGCACCATAGCAAACAGCGCCATCATACCGATCAGATAGATCACCGGCTGATCCGGCAGGCGGAAGCGGATTTTCTCACTGCTGTGCGGCTGACGGTCAATCACCATCTTAGGCAGCGCAATCAGCATGATGATACCGGCAATGATACTCACCAGCACCGCATGGCTGATCGCACCCTGATAGCGCAGAAAAAGCCCGCCCAGCGCACTACCGGCAAAACCGCCAAGGCTCCAGAAACCATGGGAGGAAGACATCAGCGCACGGCCAAGTGTTTTTTCCACGGCAACGGCATTGGCATTCATCGCCACATCCATGCCGCCGAAAAAGGCACCCAGCAAAAACAGTGCCGGTACCGCGAGATAAAGATTGCTGGTGAGCGAAACTAAAATCAGCCAGAACGCTACGCCGACGGCAAAAGCTTTGGTCACCCGATCTGAGCCATAGCGCGCCAATAAAGGCCCGCACAATCCCATCGCCGCCAAAGCGCCAAGGCCAAAAACCAGAATGAGCAAGCCGAAGACACCCTCAGATACACCGAGACGGCTCATCATCAGCGGAATATGCAATGCCCAACTGCCGGTCACAAAGCCATTGGCAAAAAAGGCACCGGCCACTGCCCAGCGATAATATTTCAGACCGGCATCGCTAACGGATACCTGTCCTGTGCTGATCCCCGCATCTCCGCTCACAAAACCGCTCCATCAGGTTCAGACATGAGTTCAGGCAAATATGCCCGCTTTCTGAGCATTTCACACGCATCCGAAATCAGCGCAAGTGTACAGCTGTCGCGTCACAGAATTTTTACAACAAAACAGGCGGCACAATGGCCGCCTGTTTCAATGATTGAAAGCTCAAACCTGCTATTTCATTCCCAGCATATGCGGCAACCAAAGCGTGATCTGCGGCACATAGGTAATCAGCCCCAGGAATACCAGTGTCGTAATAATCCACGGCAGGGTCGAGATTGTCACCGCTGTCAGCCCCATTTTCGATATGGACGAGGCCACATAGAGATTGAGCCCCACCGGCGGTGTACAGAGCCCGATCTCCATATTAACGATCATCATTACACCGAAATGCACCGGATCAACACCGAGTTTCACCGCAATCGGATAAAGGATCGGCGCCATAATCAGCACCACAGCCGACGGTTCCATCACCATACCGATCAGCAGCAGAATGATATTCACCATCAACAGGAAGCCGATAACACCAAAGCCCTGCTCAACAATCCACGCACTCATCTGCTGCGGAATTTGCTCCGAGGTCAGAATGAAAGCGAACATCACCGCATTGGTAATAATATAGAGCAGCATGGCGCTCATCGCCGCCGATGACAGCAGCACACGAGGCACTTCACTCAGTTTGATATCTTTATAAACAAACACCGCAATCACAAAAGCATAGACCGCAGAAACGGCTGCCGCTTCGGTCGGTGTGAAGATCCCGCCATAAATACCGCCCATGATGATGACAATCAGCATCAGCCCCCAAACGGATTCACGAAATGCCTGCCACCGCTCATGCCATGCAGCACGCTGCATTCGCGGATAGCCGTTTTTCCATGCGCGCCAGATGGTCGTGCCGCCAAGCATAAAAGCCAGCATCAGCCCCGGCACCACACCGGCCATAAACAGCGTACCGATTGAGGCCGACATCACCGGCGCACCATCCGGTCCCGTCACCACCATGCCGGAGGTTGCCACCGCATACATCACCATTACAATCGACGGCGGAATGAGAATGCCAAGCCCGCCGGATGTCGCAATAACGCCCGTACCGAATTGCGGCGGATAGCCCTGTTTGACCATGGCCGGTATCAGGATGGAACCCACAGCCATAACCGTTGCCGGTGAGGAACCGGAAATCGCCGCGAACAGAGAACAGGCAGCCACAGCGGCCAAACCCATGCCGCCATACCAATGGCCAACCATAGAGGTTGCAAACCGGATCATCCGTTTGGCCACCCCGCCATGGGTGAGGAAGTTACCGGCAAGAATGAAAAACGGGATCGCCATGATCTCGAATTTTTCAATACCGGTGAACAGCTTCAGCGCGATTGAATCCATCGGAATGGAGGTAAAGGAAAACAGAAAGGTAAAAACTGTCAGACCCAGCGCAATGGAAACCGGCATACCGGTGACCAGCAGCAGCGCAAGAATTAAAAAGATGATCAGAGCGGTCATCGGAATTCCTCCGCTTCTTCCATACCATCCACATGACCATGGTCATGATGAACGATTGTACCGGTTGTCAGATAGAGCCACATTGCCTGTACAAAGCGGAAGCACATCAGTGCCGAACCAAGCGGAACCGCCAGATAGACAATCCACATCGGCATTTCGAGATCAGCAGAAATCTGGCCGGTTTTGGAAATGTGCCAGACGAAATCCGCACCGATCCATGCAACAATCCCCGTGAACAAAATACAGGCCAGAAAGGCGATGATAATCATCAGGCGTTGATTTTTCGGTGACATGCGTTCAACCAGCACATCCACGCCGACATGGATGCCGATGCGCACGCCGTAAGCGGCTCCGAATTTCGCCATCCATACAAACAGATAGATACAGGCTTCCTGCGCCCAGGTCAGATTAATGGAGGCCAGCCAACGGAAAATACTGCGGGCATAGACCTGCAGCTCAGGATAATTATTGGCGCGTGTCCACGACAAAAAATCCGCGGCAACGCCAATAGAATAACGGTGAGCAACCGCCACAAAGATCAGCACAACGGCTGATGCGATCAAAAAAGACAGCAATATTTCTTCGAAGCGGTCGAGGATACGCAACACCATGGGATGCTCCTCAGATGAGACAGCACCGTTTGATGGTGCCTGTGTTTGTCAAAATTTGCGCACAAAACATCCGTCGCAGTGGCAAGCAATGCGCGCAACAGTGAAGAAAAGATAAGACGGGAATATGTGCCTGCCCTGAGCACCATCGTCAGGGCAGGCAAGCCCGCTGCAAAAAAGGGGGACTTTGCAGCGGAGTCCTTGAGAGGATTAGAGCGCCGTGTGCCAGATTTGGCACACAAAGGTCGCTCTAACACTTTAGAAGTAGAGCATAATTTTACCTTAAACTGATCCAAGTTTAAGGAATTATGCTCTAGTCTTTCATTCCCACGGCTTCATAAACCTGTTTAATCAGGTCTGCGCCCACACGGTCAGCCATTTCCGTATGAACAGGTTTGAGCGCCTCAACCCATTCTGCTCGTTCTTCCGGTGTCAGATCGTAGAATGTTGTTGTCCCTGCCGCTTTCATCGCAGCCAGTGAATCGTCATTTTCTTTCTGGGCAATTTCGTTGGCATAGGCGGTTGATTCCGTCATCGCTTTATCAAGCTGACCACGCACATCTTCCGGCAGACCTTCCCAGAAGGCTTTATTGACGATCACCGCATAGCCCAGATAACCATGGTTCGAGACCGTGGCATGTTTCTGCACTTCATGCATTTTCTGGGTATACATATTGGATGGCGGATTTTCTGTGCCGTCCACAACGCCGGTCTGCAAAGCCTGATACACTTCCGAAAAAGCCAGAACCTGCGGCACTGCACCCAGCGCTTTCATCTGCGCTTCCAGAATTTTGGACGACTGAATACGCATTTTCAGACCGAGAAAATCATCCGGCACATGCATAGGGCTGTTTGCCGACATCACTTTGAAGCCGTTATCCCAATAGGCAAGACCGATAATCCCTTTGGCATCCAGCTTGTCGAGCAGCGCACGGCCAACCGGACCATCGGTGATTTTGCGCAGATCATCATAGTCTTTCATGATGAAAGGCAGATCGAACACTTCAAATTCACGCACACCGAGCGGACCGAATTTTGCGAGTGACGGTGCCAGCATCTGCACAGCACCAAGCTGCAGAGCTTCCAGCTCTTCTTTATCCTTGTAAAGCTGAGAATTCGGATAGATCTCAACCTTCACTTTGCCTTCGGTATAGGCTTCAGCCAGTTCCTTGAACTTCTCTGCGCCTTTGCCCTTTGGCGTATCCGGTGCCACAACATGGCTGAATTTGATGGTAATTGCCTGTGCAAGCGCGGTTGAGCTCACACCAAAAGCGAGCATTGCAGCAAGACCGGCAGTTGTCAGAAATTTCATTGAGCGGCCCTCCCAAGCCTGCATAAACTCCCCCACGGAGTAAAAATCCAGATAAAACCCTTAAAAGGAGTGAAGCCGTAATTCTATTGTGGAAACCCACAGTATTTCTATTGTGGTTTACCACAGGCATAAATGCATGAAACTGGTAATGCTTATAAATATCATTCAGGATACCCGAACGATCACATGAGATTTCAGCGCGCAGTAAAAAATCCGCAAGACAGCAACAAAGGCCGGTCAGGCTTTCGCATAGCTGTGCGTGACTATACGCTGATTATCCCCCTGCTCGCGATCCTGCTGATTGTGACCCTGATCGTCGCCCTGATCTGGATGACCTCGCGCGACAACCAGTCTGAAACTGAAAAGAAACTGACAACCGACGCTTTATGGGTTGAGCAATATCTGCGCTTTCAATTGCAGACTTTTGAAACCGAATTGCGTGATCTCGGCGTCGATATTGAACGTGATGCACAGCAAACGGATAATTTGCGCACCAAAGCTCAGCATCTGATTGCGATCCACCCCGAGCTGATTGATATCAGCTGGTTTGCACCCGACGGCAATCTGCTGGAAAGCGCACCGCCCGGACTTAATGTTATTGCCGATTATAAACCGGCATTGGCGGAGCACAGCCGGTTGTTCGGTAAGCCGGTTTACTCCCCGCCGCGCCATACCAGCGAAGGCTGGGTCGTTGATATGGTGGCACCGGTCTATACGAATAACCGCTCTGCCGGCACGCTCTGGATCATCATCTCGCTGGACAGATTACTGTCGCGCAATGTGCCGTGGTGGGTTGCCGGAAAATATCAGGTATCGCTCACGGATTCCGGCGGCGATCCGCTGATTTCCAAATCGAGCATTATGCCGACCAATGATCAGGCACGGCATACGATCTCATTCGACCCGCCGCTTAACGGCACTTATATCACCGTTACCCCTTATCAGAGCCAGCCGGCCATCGGCCCGATTGTGATCTCTGCGGCGATTATCGGCCTGACCATTCTGGTGATTATCAATCTCTGGATGGCCTATCGCCAGAATCGGCGCAGAGCCGCTGCCGAACATGCTCTGCGCACCGAATATGCCTTCCGGCAGGCGATGGAAAACTCCCTGACCATCGGTATGCGTGCCCGCGACCGCGACGGCCGGATCATCTATGTGAATCCTGAATTCTGCCGCATGGTCGGTTACGACGAAAAACAGCTGATCGGCATGATGCCGCCACATCCTTACTGGGCACCGGAAATTATGTCCGAAGGAATTCAGCGCCAGAATGATATGCGCAGCACCGGTATTGCTCCTCATGAGTTCGAGACACGTTTTATCCGCCCCGATGGTAAGCTGATTGATATTCAGGTCTATGAAGCACCGCTGATTGATGCAGATGGTATCCATATCGGTTGGATGGGGTCACTCGTTGATGTGACAGAGCGGAAAAGACTGGACGAAGCCCGCCAGACCGAGGCGGAAAAACTTCAGCATAATGCCCGCCTGATTACCATGGGTGAAATGGCTTCTACACTGGCACACGAGTTGAACCAGCCGCTGGCGGCAATTACCAGCTATGCCACCGGCAGTCTCAACTTGCTGAAATCAGGTGCAATACAACCGGACGATCTGACCAGCGCCCTGCAGAAACTCTCCGATCAGGCACAGCGTGCCGGCACGATTGTTCACCGTGTCCATGATTTTGTGCGTAAGCGGTCTGTGACACAGGAACACCATGATCTGCGCAAAATCCTGCAGGATGCCACCAGCTTTATCAGCACGGATATGACCAGAGGCGGCGGACGCATTGATATGAAACTGCCGGATGCACCGGTGCCGGTGCGTGCCGATGCCGTGCTAATCCAGCAGGTTTTGCTCAATCTGATGCGCAATGCCCGAGAGGCGGCGGTCGGCTTGCCCCGTAACCGGCAGGTCTTGCATATTGTGCTTGAAGCCAGCCACAGTGAAGCCGTTGTCATCATCACTGATCACGGTCATGGTATTCCTGAAGGCATGGAGAATGAGATTTTCACGCCTTTCATTTCCTCAAAATCCGAAGGGATGGGCATGGGATTACCGATCTGCCGCTCCATCCTCGAATCCCATAAAGGCCGACTCTGGCTGCTGGCAACACCGAATAAACAAGGCGCCAGTTTCTGCCTCTCGCTGCCGCTGACCTCCCAGGAAACACGATCATGACCGTTCACATTGTTGATGATGATGAGGCAATCCGCGACAGCCTGTCATGGCTGTTTCGCTCGCGTGGCGTGGGCGTTGTCACATGGCCGTCCGGTGAGGCTTTTCTGAAAGACTGGACGCCGGATTTGCAAAGCTGCATCCTCTTGGATATGCGGATGGAAGGCATGTCCGGCCTTGAAGTTTTTGACAAGTTAATCAGCCTGCAAGCCCGCCAGCCGGTGATTTTTCTGACCGGTCACGGAGACATTCCACTGGCTGTAGAGTGTCTCAAACAAGGCGCTGCGGATTTTCTCGAAAAACCGTTCAACGATAATAATCTGGTCGATCGTGTCTTGGATGCCCTGCATAAAGCTAAAGAACGCGCTGCCTCCGACCGCCATCGCGACGAATTACGACGTAAACGCGCACAGCTCTCCCCGCGTGAGAATGAAGTATTGTCAATGATCTTAGAAGGTCTGCTCAACAAACAGATTGCCGACAGACTGGAGATTACAGTGCGCACAGTTGAAGTGCATCGCGCCCATATTATGGAAAAAATGGATGCCCGTAATGCCGTTGAACTGGCACGCCTGATCAGCTTCACAGAACAGAATTAGAGCGGCAGAGTTTAGAGCGCATCCCGAAAAGTGTGAAACGGTTTTCGGACAAGATGCGCGTCAAATCAGAGTGTTAGAGCGCCGATCTGATTCAATCAGATCGAAACGCGCTCTAAATACTCTGCCGATCTGAAATCTATGCGTAGATAATCAGCAGGTCTTTCGCATCGATCTGATCACCGGCACGCACCAGCACCTCTGCCAGCACACCATCGCGCTCGGCATGGATTGCTGTCTCCATCTTCATTGCCTCAATGGAGAGCAGCACATCACCAGCCTTTACGCTCTGCCCGCTGACAACCGCAACAGTTGAAACAATGCCAGGCATCGGCGCGCCGATATGTGCTTCATTGTTCAGTTCTGCTTTACGCTTAGCCCCTTTACCGGTACCGCGTGTGCGATCCGGCACTTTGATACGGCGTGGCTGACCATTCAACTCAAAGAACACGGTTACCATGCCCTGATCATCAACATCGCCCAAAGCCTGATTGCGGATAACCAACGTCTTACCGCGCTCAATCTCGACAAAGACCTCCTGCTCCTGTGCCAATCCGTAGAAATAAACTGGCGTCGGCAGTACACTTGTCGGGCCATAAAGGGTCTGTGCACCGGCAAAATCAGTGAAGACTTTCGGATACATCAGATAGGACGCAAATTCCTGATCGCTGACTTTGCGCTCTAATTTTTCCTCAAGTTGTTTGCGCTCGCTTTCAAGATCAGCCGGTTGCAACAACGCACCCGGACGGGTTGTGAACGGCTTTTCGCCTTTCAGCACTTTGGTCTGTAAATCTTTCGGCCAGCCTGCCGGTGGCTGGCCAAGATCACCGCGCATCATTGAAACAACAGAATCGGGAAAGGCAATATCCTTGGCCGGATTGGTCACATCGGCAGTCGTTAAATCCTGACTGACCATCATCAGCGCCATATCACCCACCACTTTGGAAGACGGCGTGACTTTGACAATATCGCCGAACATCAGGTTCACATCCGCATAGGCTTGTGCCACCTCATGCCAGCGGCTTTCCAGCCCCAGTGAACGCGCCTGTTCTTTCAGATTGGTGAACTGTCCGCCCGGCATTTCATGCAGGTAGACTTCCGAGGCAGGGCCTTTCAGGTCGCTTTCAAAGGCGGCATATTGATTGCGTGCCGCTTCCCAATAGAAGGAAATTCGGCGGATCGAAGCCGGATCAAGCTGCGGATCGCGCTCGCTGCCAGCTAAAGCTTCCACAATCGAGCCGAGGCATGGCTGCGAGGTATTACCGGACAAAGCATCCATTGCCGCATCCACCGCGTCCACGCCGCTCTCCACTGCCGCCAGCACCGTTGCCGCCGCAATACCGGATGTATCATGGGTATGGAAATGGATCGGCAGATCGGTTTCCTGCCGCAAAGCCGTAAACAATGTGCGGGCAGCCTGCGGCTTCAACAGCCCTGCCATATCTTTAATGGCAATAATGTGCGCACCGGCTTTTTCCACCTCTTTAGCCAGTTTCAGATAATAATTCAGATCATATTGCGGGCGCGCCGCATTCATCAGATCACCGGTATAGCAAATCGCCGCCTCGCAGAGTTTGCCCTCGCTCAGCACCGCATCCATCGACACGCGCATATTCTCAACCCAGTTGAGACTGTCAAACACGCGGAACAGATCAATGCCGCCACGTGCAGCTTCACGCACAAATTGCGTTACCACATTATCGGGATAGCTCTTATAACCCACGCCATTGGCACCGCGCAGCAGCATCTGCAACAGCAGGTTCGGCGCACCGTCACGCACCTTGCTCAGCCGCTCCCATGGATCTTCAGTGAGAAAGCGCATCGCCACATCAAAGGTCGCACCGCCCCAACACTCCAGAGAAAACAGGTTCGGCAGCAAACGGGCATAGGTTTCGGCAATTTGCGCAATGTCATAGGTACGCATACGCGTGGCGAGCAAAGACTGATGCCCGTCCCGCATCGTCGTATCTGTTACCAGTACCCGCTTTTGCTCACGCATCCATTGCGCAAATTTCTGCGGCCCCAGCTCTGCCAGTTTCTGACGTGTGCCGCTCTGAATTTCTCCGTCCGGTACATAAGGCACTTTCGGTGCCGCCGCATTAGCTGCAGGCATTGCACGCCCTTTGGTTTCCGGATGACCATTAACGGTCACATCAGCAATATAGGTCAGAAGCTTGGTCGCACGATCCTGCCGTTTCACATGCTCAAACAGTTCCGGCGTCGTATCAATAAAGCGAGTCGTATAGTCATTGCTGCGAAATTTCGGATGCGTGATGATCGCTTCCAGAAAGGTCAGATTGGTCGATACACCGCGAATACGGAATTCGCGCAGTGCGCGATGCATACGCAGTATTACCTCTTCCGGCGTCGATGCCCATGCCGTTACCTTCTCCAGCAACGGATCATAATAGCGAGTGATGAAAGCGCCGGAATAGGCTGTGCCGCCATCCAACCGGATGCCGAAGCCGGTTGCCCCGCGATAGGCGGTAATCCGTCCGTAATCCGGAATGAAGTTCTGCTCCGGATCCTCCGTGGTGATACGGCATTGCAAAGCATGACCACGCAGCACAATCTTGCTCTGCTCCGGCACACCGGATTCCGGCGTGCCGATTGCAGCACCTTCCAGAATGCGAATTTGTGCTTTGACAATATCAATACCGGTGACCTCTTCTGTCACCGTATGCTCCACCTGAATGCGCGGATTAACCTCAATGAAATAGAACTTGCCCGTAGTGACATCCATCAGGAATTCTACAGTTCCTGCACCGATATAATGGGTGGCATTCGCGATTTTCAGCGCATGATCGGCCAATTCCTGACGCTGTGTATCATTGAGATAAGGTGCCGGTGCGCGCTCAACCACTTTCTGGTTACGTCGCTGCACAGAGCAATCGCGCTCAAACAGATGCACTGCATTGCCATGGGTATCGCCGAGAATCTGCGCTTCCACATGGCGTGCTTTTTCGACGAGTTTTTCCAGATAAACTTCATCTTTGCCGAAAGCGGCTTTGGCCTCACGCTTGGCCTCAATCACCTCACGCGCCAGATCTTTCGCCTCGCGAATAGCACGCATACCGCGCCCGCCACCGCCCCAAGAGGCCTTGAGCATCAACGGATAGCCGATACCGTCCGCAATTCTGCGAATTTCATCCATATCCTCCGGCAGCGGATCGCTGGCAGGCACCACCGGCACACCAACTTGCATAGCGAGATTGCGTGCCGCCACTTTATTGCCGAGGCGGCGCATTGTATCGCCTTTCGGACCGATAAAGATGATGCCATTCTCGGCACAGGCATCGGCAAATTCGGGGCTTTCTGAAAGCAAACCATAGCCCGGATGAATGGCATCAGCACCGGACAGTTTGGCGACGCGGATCACTTCCTCAATTGAGAGATAGCTTTCAATTGGCCCCAGATCACGCTGTAAATGGGGGCCGCGCCCGACCTGATAACTCTCATCCGCCTTAAAACGATGTAATGCGAGTTTATCTTCCTCTGCCCAGATCGCCACGGTTTTCATGCCAAGCTCATTTGCAGCGCGGAAGACGCGGATAGCAATTTCAGAGCGGTTCGCGACAAGAATTTTATGGATAGGCAAAGCAGATCTCCCTCACTGCAAAACACCAGAGCGCCATGTGCGGAATCGCATTCATTGCCTCGCTCTGAATTCTTTTAATTGCGTATGTTCACAGACGCATAATACGCCCGTTTAACTGCGACATGCTTAGATGAACCACCACTCATCGTTCCCGTGAAGAGCAGTGGAAGATCGCTGCATACTGAAAGTTTTTTTTGTGAAAGAACAGTGAAAATGCGACGGAAAATAACAATGCCCGACATAAGTGCCGGGCATTGTTACAAACATTATTCCAAAGTATCAGAGCCATTTCTGCGAAAGAGAATATTTTTCTAAATTCATAGAAATACTCTGACTTCAGGAATTATTTTTTCTGGAAGTAGTTATACTTACCATCGTCGCCTTTGCGCCATTCGAACATGACATAAGGGGAAAGATTCGGATCGCCCTTTTCATCATAGGAGAGATCGCCGAGGGCTGTCTTGAACGGACCCTTTTCCTTCATGGCTGTTGCAACGGTCATCGGATCATTGCTACCGGCAGCATTCGCGGCGGCAGCAAGCGACTGAACGGCTGCATAGGTATAGAAAGTATAGGCTTCCGGTTCAAAACCTTTGTCACGGAACTGCTTAATCAGTTCAGCATTCGCCGGATCTTCACGCGGATCAGGACCGAAAGTGTTGAGCACACCGGCAACCGCATCACCGGCAATCGAAGCCAGTTCATTGGACACAATACCATCGCCGGAAATGAACTGTGCTTTCAGTCCCTGATCACCCATCTGACGGATAATCAGACCGGCTTCCGGATGCAGGCCGCCCCAGTAAATAACGGTAATACCATCGCGTTTGAGCTTGGCGATCAGCGCGGAATAATCCTTTTCGCCGACATTTACGCCCTCATAGGCGGTTTCTTTCAAGCCAAGATCATTCATTGCTTTTTTGGTGCCGTCGGCAAGACCCTGACCATAAGGTGTCTTGTCATGCACAATCGCAATTTTTCCGTCTTTAAAGTTTTCGACGATATATTTCGCAGCAGCGATACCCTGATTATCATCGCGGCGGCAGGTGCGGAATGTATTCCACAGGCCACGATCCGTATAAACCGGATTGGTTGTACCAGGCGCGATCGCCAGAATACCATTTTCTGCATAAACTTCAGAGGCAGGAATACTCACGCCCGAATTGAAGTGGCCGATAACAAACTGCACGCCATCCGCAGCAAACTTGTTGGCAACCGACATGCCCTGTTTTGGATCCGAAACGTCATCACCATAAACCAGCACGATCTTTTCGCCGTTCAGACCACCTGCAGCATTCACAGCTTCCACGGCTGCTTCCGCACCGTTTTTAATCTGTGCGCCATAAGCAGCACTGCCACCTGTTAAAGGTGCACCAACGCCAACCAGAATGTCTGCCCATGACGAACCGCTAAAGGCAAGCATTGCTGAAAGTGCAACACCACAGAACAGAGACTTTTTCATATTTCCTACTCCCATGAATATGACCGGACACGACAGTTTTTGTGTCCGGTATTTTTCCCGTCGGAATCAGCTTCCGGCAGAATTTTTTTGAACAATTCCGGCTTAAGCCATGAGCCTAAGCTTCGATATTGCTCGTAGCCTTACAGCTGTCTCATGCGAACAGGCCGCTCTGTCAGCGCCACCATTTCGCTAAAATGAGACCGGACTAATCCGGTCTCATCGCTGTTTTGAGCCGGCTTATTGCTGAATGTAAGTGAACTTACCGTCAGCGCCTTTTTCCCATTTATACATGACGTAACCCGGCAGTTTCGGATCACCTTTTTCATCATAGGAAAGATCACCGAGAACGGTTTTAAAGGTTCCCTTTTTCAGTTCCTTAGCGATGGTTTCAGGATCGTTGCTGCCAGCGGCTTTGGCAGCCCCTGCGAGCGACTGCATAGCTGCGTAAGAATAAAGCGTATAAGCTTCAGGCTCGAAACCGGCATCGCGGAATTTCTTCACCAAATCCGCATTGGCCGGATTGTTGCGCGGATCAGGGCCAAAGGTATTCAGCGTGCCTTCCACTGCATTACCGGCAATCGAAGCCAGTTCATTGGAGACGATACCGTCACCGGAAATGAACTGTGCTTTCAAACCCTGATCGCCGAGCTGACGGATAATCAGGCCAGCTTCCGCATGCATACCGCCCCAATAAATGACGCTGACACCTTCCTGCTTCAGCTTGGCAATCAATGCGGAGAAATCTTTTTCACCGACATTCACGCCTTCATACAGGGTTTCTTTCATCCCCGCAGCATTGAGTGCTTTTTTGGTTTCATCAGCCAGCCCCTGACCGTATGGGGTTTTGTCATGAATAACCGCGATTTTTGCGTCTTTGAATTTTTCCGCAATATATTTACCGGCAACGGTACCCTGCTGGTCATCACGGCCACAGGTACGGAATGTGTTCCACATGCCGCGATCCGTATAAACCGGATTGGTCGCACCTGGTGATATTTCCAGAATACCGTTTTCCAGATAGACTTCAGAAGCCGGAATGGTCACACCGGAGTTGAAGTGACCAATGACAAATTTCACGCCGTCTGCCGCAAATTTATTGGCGACCGAAATACCTTGTTTCGGATCAGACACATCGTCACCGAGAGTAAAGGTAATCTTTTCGCCGTTCAGGCCACCTTCGGCATTAATAACCTCTGCCGCAGCTTCAGCACCTTTTTGGATTTGAAGACCGTAAACGGCATTCGGGCCGGTTAACGGTGCCCCGATACCAACAACGATATCCGCAAAAGCCGAGCCGCTGAAAGCGACAAGAGACGATAATGCAACGCTGTATAATAAAGCTTTTTTCATAAAAACTACTCCCATTCCAATGATTTTTTTCAGAAACTGTCTGCGAAAGAGCAGCTTCCTTTATTTATTAAATCCGGAAAATCCGCGTTCATGCCAAAGGCAATTCCGATGATCCGCCGTTCATTTTTTATGCAATCATTCAGCAGAAACCGGTTTCCCGGGCAGTCTGTGCCGGAGGCAATCTCCGGCAGGTATCACAATCCCCGCTTTGTTCCCGTGAAGCGGACATTGTAATTTCATGAGCGTTCCAGAATTTAAAATACGGATCGGGAACGCCGTTATCAAAGTTCTAAAAGTCTGTTTTATTTAGACTTATAGGAGAAAGGTGACGTTTGCTCGTAGAGCCAGCTATATTGGCGAACCATCTTCTTGACCTTGGTAAACCGATAACCAAGCGTACCGATAACAGCCAACACAACCAGATCGACCAGATAATAGTGCAATGACAGAAGCGTGCCTTCAAACATCGCATAATGGATGAAGCGAACCATTGCCGTTAAAGGTAGAAGATAAAGCAGAAACATAGCGTAAGGACGCCATGTCTGAGCGCAGGCGCGTCCTGTCATCCATGCTGCCCAGCCACCCAGAATACAGGTGATCAGCAAAAACAGCCAGAATGACGGCTCTTCATAGAGAATGCCTTGCATAATAAGTCTCCCGAATTCACCGGATATCAGTGTGATAATTCCGGTCAGTACAGTTTCAGAAGAAAGACAGCACCACAACGGCCATTATATCTGCCGGATTGATGTCTGTTGTCGCCTCCGCTCTTCTGAAACCGCGTTAAACTGCATAAGAAACCGCAATGAGTGCGATCAGGCATCGGCCTGATCTCCTCCCATCAATGACGGCCACCCTCCAGATAGGCTGCACGCACTTCCGGATTGGCCAGAAGCTCTTTTCCGCTGCCGCTCATAGTGATCACACCATTGACCATCACATAACCACGATGGGCAAGTTTCAGCGCACCGAAAGCATTCTGCTCTACCAGAAACACTGTGAGACCCGTTGTGCGGTTCAACTCTTTGATCGCCTCAAAAATCTGTTTGACGATCAACGGCGCCAGCCCCAGTGACGGCTCATCCAGCATCAGCAATTTCGGCCGTGCCATCAATGCGCGGGCAATAGCCAGCATCTGCTGTTCACCACCAGACAAAGTACCGCCACGCTGATTGATGCGCTCTTTGAGACGTGGAAACAGATCAAACATCAGTTTCACATCTTCATCAAAATATTTCTGATGATCAAGACTGGCACCCATTTGCAGATTTTCCATCACACTCATGCGCGGGAAAATACGCCGTCCTTCAGGAGACTGCGCAATACGCAGCTTTGCAATCTCATGTGGCGGCATTGTTGTAATATCTTTGCCGTCAAAGATTATGCGTCCGGTACGGGCACGCGGCGTACCAAAAATTGTCATCATCAGTGTTGATTTTCCGGCACCATTCGCACCGATCAGCGTGACAATTTCACCAGGTTGCACAGTCACATCCACGCCCTTCAGAGCGCAAATATTGCCGTAATAGGTTTCAACCTTATCAATTACCAGAAGCGGGTTCTGAGCCTGCATCATTTACCCCCCTCAGTTTTTTTACTTGAAGCTTTATCTGCCGGTGTTCCGTGGCTGGATGGCACTTTTCCAGATTCAACACGTGCTGAAAATTCCGTTGCCTCACCTTGAGACAATTGCTGCGCCTGTCCGACCCAGTCTTCACGGGTGATACGGCCATCAAAGCTTAAATATGTTTCGGCCAGTACGATATCTGCCTCTGTCCAAAGTGCGATCTGGTCAAAGTGAAAGATACCATGGGCATTGAGCCTGGTTTCATTCACGCTGCCAATGCCTTTAATGAGCGTCAGATTATCAGCGGCACCATTGCGTGGAGCCTCAAGACCACCAGCCAGACGATCCGCTGACACGGCATCTGATGGTTCAACATCAGCAAGCTGCGTTACCAGCTGATCGACAGAGCCGATTTCACCATCTGCGCCTTCAATAATATCCGTAATTTCATCATCATCAACGCCGAGATAGGCAGCGATAACTTTCGGATCATTCTGCACAAAATGCGGAGCACCGTCAGAGATTTTAGTCCCATATTCGAGCACAATCACATGGTCGGAAATTTCCATAACCACCGACATATCATGCTCAATCAGCAGAATAGATGTCCCTGTCTCGTCACGAATATCCAGCAGTAACTTATTCAGCTCTGCCGATTCACGCGGATTAAGACCAGCCGCCGGTTCATCAAGACACAGCATTTCCGGCCCTGTACACATGGCACGGGCAATTTCCAAACGACGCTGATCGCCATAAGGCAAATCACCCGCCGGATCATCTGCACGATGGATCAGATTGATCTTTTCAAGCCAGACACGCGCTTTTTCAATCGCTTCTTTGGCTGCTGTTTTATAGGCAGGAAAGCCCAGCAATCCGAGGAATGTAAAGCCGGATGAGACCATCAGTGGATTGTGCTGTGCCACCAGAAGATTTTCCAGAACAGTCAGACCTGTAAACAGGCGGATATTCTGGAATGTGCGGGCAACTTTGGCTTTCTTGGTGATCATGAAATCCGGCATCCGTTCCAGCAGAAACTTATCGCCATTTGGATGATGCATTGTCACCATGCCGCCTGTTGGTTTGTAAAAACCGGTCAGGCAGTTGAACACCGTGGTTTTTCCGGCACCATTTGGTCCGATCACGGCAGTGATCTCACCGCGTTTAGCCTCAAAACTTAAGTCATTAATCGCAACCAGACCACCGAAACGCATGGAAAGATGCTCGACCTTCAGAATGGTATCGGCGCTATGTGTTTTTTTACCAAGTTGAGAATTTGCCATTATTGTTGTCCCCGCCATCAGCCATGTCCTTCCTTGGTAAAGGAGCCGGATACCAGCTTACGCTCGTTCAGGAAGGCGCTTGGTTCACGATGTCCGACGAAACCGCGTGGTTTCCAGACCATCACCACAACCATTGCCAGACCAAAGATCAGCATACGATAGAGTTCAGGCGTAAAGCTCTGGCCAAAAATGGCTTTGAGAAAGGAAAGTTCACGCAGAATTTCCGTGCCACCAATCATAACAATTGCAGCAATTGCAATCCCGATCAGCGAGCCCATTCCGCCGAGAACCACAACAGCCAGAATAACTGCGGATTCAAGGAACACAAAAGACTCCGGGCTGACAAAGCCCTGACGTGCGCCGAAAAACGCACCGGCGAAACCGCCGAACATCGCGCCGGTGGCGAAAGCTGTCAGCTTGGTCGTGGTGGTATTGATACCCAGCGCACGGCAAGCGATTTCATCTTCACGCAGCGCTTCCCACGCACGGCCGATCGGCATACGACGCAGACGAATTGTGACCCATGCAGTCAGCAGAGCAAGCAGAAGAATGATGTAATAGAGGAAGATTTTATAATGGGCTGCGGAAAACTGCAGGCCGAAAGTCGCGGCAAAACCATCAGGCCCTGCTTTGAACGGAATACCAAAGAATGTTGCTTTGGCAATGCCGGAAACACCAAAGGTTCCCTTTGTCACGGCCGTCCAGTTTATCAAAACAAGCCTGATAATTTCCCCGAAAGCCAGTGTCACAATCGCAAGATAGTCACCTCGCAAACGTAGCACTGGGAAGCCGAGGATAATTCCCCAGAATGCTGCAAGAATACCGGCAACCGGCAACAGCGTCCAGAAAGACAGACCAAAATAAGAGGACAGCAAGGCGTAGGAATAAGCGCCCACGGCATAGAAGGCTACATAACCGAGATCCAGCAGACCGGCGAGACCGACAACAATATTCAGCCCCCATGCCAGCATAATATAGATCAGAATCTGAACACCAAAATTATCGACCCATTTGAGCGAGCCCTGAAAACCGAGCGTTGCAACAATCAGCACCGGATAGATAAACAGGAACAGGATCGCGAGTTTCGAGAAGTTTTTGCGGAAAAAGGAAACATCGCCGCTTGCTGTGACGTGTTTCTCAGCCTTTGCCCGCTTGGCCATATAAGGCACAAGAAACGCACGATGCAGGAAGCGGCCAACACCAGACAAAGCAACCAGTATGAACAGCAGTCCCCAGCGCTGAACCAGCACCAGCTCATTATTGATATTCTGTTCGGTTTTGAAACCGACAATCAAAACAAACAGACCAAAGGCGAGAATTGCCGCAATGATACCCTCACGGATGCCCGCTGCAAAATCTGATGGTGCAGCTTTCGGCGCAGTCACTGAAGAAGTTTGAAAAACATTAGCCATGTTACACCTTTTCAACTTCTGGACGGCCGAGAATGCCGGAAGGCATGAAAATCAGCACAATCGCAAGGATTGAGAATGCAGCAACATCTTTATAATCAATCGAGAAATAAGCAGACCAGAGCGCTTCAATCAGACCAATCAGCAAGCCACCGATCATTGCGCCCGGCAAAGAGCCGATACCGCCGAGAACCGCTGCGGTAAACGCCTTAACGCCCGGAATAAAGCCATCTGCGAAGGAGATAACGCCGTAATAAGTGAGGTACAGTGTACCGGCCACAGCAGCCAGTGCCGCGCCCATCACGAAGGTCAGCGAGATAGTACGATCGACATTAATGCCGAGCAGGGATGCCATTTTTCGATCCTGCTCACAGGCACGCTGCGCCCGTCCCAGCGAAGTGCGGTTCACAATATACCAGAAAATCGTGAGCAGAATAACGGTAACAGCAATGATTACAATCTGCTTGAGCGAGATAATAACATCAGTACCAAACAGCGAATAGGAATCATTGATCAGTGCAGGGATCGGCTTATTACGCGGGCCCTGTGTCACCTGAACAAAATTTGACAATGCAATAGACATACCAATTGCGGTAATCAGCGGAGCAAGGCGGAAAGAGCCGCGCAAAGGTCTGTAAGCGACCCGTTCAATAGTCCAGCTCCACATACTGGTGAGGATCATGGCAACGATCATCATCAGCAGAATTGCCAGCACCACAGGCACTGCACCGACAAAGGTTGTCAGTATCAAAAAAACAATAAGCGCCATGAAGGCGCCGAGCATAAAAACATCACCATGAGAAAAATTGATCATGCCGATAATACCATAAACCATGGTATAACCGATGGCGATCAACCCGTAGATCGATCCGAGCGTCAGCCCGTTGATCACTTGCTGGACAAAATATTCCATTGCAAAGTCACCCTTTTCTGATCTGAATTATTTTCGCCGTTTACAGGCACTTCCCTTATATTTCAGATCGTTTACTCCACTGCACAATCCGGCAGGCATAAGCTGCCGCAGCACCGTCCAGAATTTATAGGCTTACTGCATGCCTATCAGACAGCGCAGCTTAATCATATGGCATTGCAGAGAATCGTCCCCCGATAGTGTCTGTGATAGCAGACAAGGCTTCCGCTCCCCTTGGCCGAATATGACCAAATCCGGAAAAACCGAATTGCCCGACTACACAGAAACTATAGAAAATACGACTAGTAATATAGTATTACACGACCCCTGCTCTGCTCCTGAAATTTAAGATTACTCATAATTTATTGCCGGTCAATCGCCGTTCTGCATTGTTTTGATGATTGAACAATATTCTATTTGCGACGTCTTTAACGGACTACAAACCCATGAGCGAAAGGATCACGGTCATCAATGAAAATTGTATTGTAACCGGTCATACGCGCCCAACCGGCAATAGACGGAATTATACCTTTCTTATCAGCGACTTGGACCTCAGCTTCTACCCGTCCGTGGAACAGTGATCCGATCACGGATTCGTGAACAAAACTGTCTCCCGCTTTCAATTCTCCGCGCGCTGCGAGTTGCGCCATACGAGCGGAAGTTCCGGTGCCACATGGTGAACGATCAATCGCTTTTTCTCCGTAGAACACGGCATTACGTGCATGCGCTTCGGATTTCGTCGGTTTTCCTGTCCACAAAATATGGCTGAGGCGATTAATATCGGCCAGTTCGGGATGCTGAAAACGGTACATCTCATTGAGTCGCTGGCGTAAAACAGGGCTCCAGCCAATCAGATCCAGCACCGAATAATCGGCCATATCCGTGTAATTTTGTTGCGTTTCAACAATTGCGTAGAAATTGCCGCCATAGCTGACATCAACTTTGAGCAGCCCCAAATCCGGACATTCGACCTCCAGACCTTCCGCATAGAGAAATGCCGGCACATTGGTCAGCCGCACACTCTCCACATATTGGCCGTTCTGTTCATATTCGATAGCGACTTTACCGGCCGGCGTATCGAGGTTGATTTTACCCGGAACTTTAGGCGTAATCAGCCCCTGCTCAATCGCCATTGTGACAGTGCCGATCGTGCCATGTCCGCACATCGGCAGACAACCGGATGTTTCAATAAACAGCACCGCCACATCACAATCATCGCGTGTCGGCGGGTATAAAATAGAGCCGGACATCATGTCATGACCACGTGGTTCAAACATCAGACCGGTACGAATCCAGTCATATTCGGCGAGAAAATGCGCACGTTTTTCCATCATATTGGAACCATGCAGGTTCGGCCCTCCGCCGGCCACAAGCCGCACCGGATTTCCGCAAGTATGTCCGTCAACACAAAAGAACGAATGTTTTGCCATGATGTTTCTCAAAATCGTTTTGGACTGAAGGCACTGACAGGCAGAGCCGTTGTTTGATTATTTAGTAGCTGGGTCACAAGACGTGCGGTCGCGGCGGACTGGGTAAGACCAAGATGACCATGGCCGAAAGCATAGATGATATTATCCGAGGCCGAGGAATAGCCGATTACCGGCAATGTATCCGGCGTTGAAGGACGATACCCCATCCATTGCCGCCCGCCTTCCGTTTTCAGCTGCGGCAAGAACTGCTTAGCTTTTTTCAGCATGGCCTCAGAGCGCGCATAATTCGGCGGCAAAGTCAGCCCGCCCAGTTCCACAGCACCGCCGACACGCACACCGGTTGTCAGCGGCGTAATCACAAAGGCATGTCCGGGGAATGTCAGCTGACGACGGATATCACCCGCACCAACCGGCAAGGTGGTATTATAACCGCGCTCTGTCTCCAGCGGCACCGCATCACCCAGTTGCGCGCTTAAATGATGCGACCACGCACCAGCCGCAATAATCAGTTTTTTGCTATGCAACACGTCGCCATTTGCAAGCCTGATTTCCGCACCAACCGGCGCGTGTGCAATTGCAGAAACTGCGGCTTGCTGATAGCACGCACCCAGTTTTTCCGCATAGGCCCAAAGCGCCTGCCCATAGAGTTTCGGATCAGAAACGTTTTTCCATTTCGGCACAAAACAACCGACCACAAAACGCGGATCTAATCCCGGTTGCAAGGCAGCCAACTCGGCGCCGCGCACCACCTTGAAATCAATACCAGCCTGCTTTTTGGCCTCCCAGCCGGACATCGCTGCCTGCAACTCGGCTTCACTTTCATAAAGCTCAAGATTGCCTTCATGATGGATCATATCCGTAATACCGGCACGCTCCGCCAGCGCCAGCATTTCCTTCTCTGCCAGCTGCATCATCTGCCCCTGCACTTGCGTACTGTTGCGAAGAGCATCTGCACTGCTGGCGCGCCAGAAGCGATAAAGCCACGGCAATAATTTAAAAGCATATGAAGGGCGGATAGCAAAAGGCCCCAGCGGATCCAGCAGCCAGCCAGGTACTTTCTTCATCACGCCTTTTGAGGCCAGCGGTAAAATTTCTGAAAAGGCTAAAGCTGCCGCATTACCGGAACTTGTCTCCTCGCAAATCCCCGTGCGATCCAGAACCAGCACGGAATGTCCGGCTTCGCTCAGCACAGCGGCTGCAGCAATCCCGACAATACCTGCCCCGATAATAATCACTTCAGAATGTTTCTGATTCCCATCCACATTGACGTTATCAACCGACGCCATGTGCCCTCCTGCCTGCCCTGTTTATAATTCTATTTATGCAGACCTTACGCCGTAAAAACTGTTCTTGCTATGGAAAAAGCCCCGATTAAACTGAATTAACCGGGGCTGTCTTTCATCAGATTTTTGGCAGCTCAGGCCGTGTTGCCAGCGCTTGTTTTACAATCTTTTCTGCCTGTGTCAGACGCTCTCCGCTCAGCGGCAAGCGTGGCAGACGAACACGATCATTCGACTGGATAGCATGAACTTCAATCAGCTTGAGATTCTGCACCAGATAGGTCGAAACATCGAGATCCAGCAGCGGACGCATCCAGCGATAGAGCGACAATGCTTCATCATAGCGCTTCTGCTTGATGAGCTGATACAACACTACCGTCTCACGTGGCAGCGAGGTAACAACACCGGCCACCCAACCGATTGCACCGGTTGTCAGCGCTTCAAATGCCAGATTGTCGACGCCGGTGAACAGATCAAAACGATCGCCGAACTGATTGACGATATCAATGGTACGGCGGATATCATCTGACGATTCTTTAATCGCAACGAAAAGATCATCCTTCGCCAGCTCTTCAAGGCACTCACCGGTCACATCCACACGATAGGCCATGCGGTTGGAATAGATCATCACAGGCAGACCACCGGCTGAAGCCATCGCTTTGAGCGTAGTGACCGTTTCCTGAGGATTGGTGAAATAAATCGGGCTTGGAACAACCATCAGGCCATCCGCACCGGCTTTTGCTGCCGCTTTTGCCGCCGCCGCACCTTCACGGGTCCCTGCTTCAAACACAGTCATCAGCACCGGGCGCGAACCTGCAACCGAACGTGCCGTTTTGAAAACATCCAGCTTTTCTTCAGCGGAAAGCATCGGACCTTCACCAAGCGAGCCACCGACCACAAAGCCGTCGACACCGGCATCAATCTGCAGGCCGAAGCAACGTTCCATTTCTTTGTGATCCAGCGCATCATTTTCAGTGAATTTTGTTGTAACTGCCGGAAAAATACCTGACCACATATCATAGCTCCCAATTGATATACTAGTGATATATCTAAGTGAGAAATGAAAGTCAACTATATTCTGCGCGGGATAAAACCACCTTTCAAACAATTGTCAAAGTGCTCAATCATAGGCGGATATTGAGAAATGCCCTTAGCTGTAGTATCTCTCGGGCAAATATCATTAAATATTAGACACCCTGAATATTGCTACACGGCAATATCGGCTCCGCAGAAACAAAAGCAGGTATCAGCCACGCCGGCATGCGCTGCCTATCAATAATAAGGACACAGCCTATATGTCAGGGCCATTTATCAACAGTGATGCGCAACAGGATAGTTCTTCGTCCGCCTCCGCACTCAGCCTCTCCGATCAGGCCTATCGTTTGCTAGAACGCCATATTGTCACCCTGTCTCTGCAACCGGGCAGCGTGACCAATGAACGTGTTTTGATTGAACTGACCGGCATGGGACGCACGCCTGTGCGTGAGGCCATTCAGCGGCTGGCATGGGAAGGACTGATGGAGGTTCGCCCGCGTTCTGGTATTGCCATTACCGCGCTCGACCCGAAAGATTTCACCAAGGTTCTTGATGCGCGTGAAGGTGTTGAACAAATACTCTGCCGCGACGCAGCGCGTTACTCCGGTGCCTATGAGCATGAGAAACTGCGTGAAGCAGCCGTGATGATGAAGCAAGCGGCAACCACGCAGGATATTCCGTTGTTTCTTGATGCAGACAAGGCTTTTGATGAAGTCCTCGGAAGCGCTTCTCTCAATCCTTATGCCACCCGTCTTGCCGCTCCTTTGCAGAGCCACAGCCGCCGGTTCTGGTTCCGCTTACGCCGCGATGAAAGTCTGCAAGACTCATCTACCGCCCATACCCGTATGATTGAAGCCATTGTCAGCCGCGATGAAAATGTTGCGGTTGAAAGCGCCAAGCAACTCATCGCACATTTGCGTACACTCACCCCATAAGTGCCGTATTTCATGCCGATAAGCCTGTCTCTCATGGAAAAGGTTTATCGGCAGAATAATGAATTTAAATCCGCATTCTTTCTTCAAAGCTTTTTCTGCCACCTCTTTTCTGTTTCTCACTGTCACCACCGGCTTTACAGAGACGCCGGACAGCGATTATCAAGGCCCTGTCGTAACCACTTGTAAAACGATTGGTGCACTTGCAGACAAATGGGACAAGTCATCCGAGCAATGGCCGGAGATCACCCTGCGTGCCAAGGTAAAAGCTATTCATCTTGACGATCCGATAGCAGTGACGGAACTGTGCCCAAATCAAAAACTACAAGTCATCTGTTTAGAATATGACAATAGTGCCCTGAAAGCGGGCGATCAGGTTGAAGTCAGCGGTATGCTCACCAACCGGTTTGATGGCGGCGTAGTCATTGATCCCTGCTCGACACGCTTGCAGGAAAATTAACAACGCGCACATCAAGCTCTGCCAACATTAGATTTTTAAACTGAGCAGGGAACTTAATCCCCTTTGAGACGTTATCTTCTTGAAAAACCTGACCGGAGACACCCATCTTGCGGTTGTGAGCGATTCAACAAGGAGATCAGCATGGCTAGTAAATTGCGTAATGATGCAGAAAAGACATTTGAAGACCAGATTGCGGAACTGAAAAGCGAGCTGGCGACCGTGACCAAGAAGTTATCTGAACAAGGTTCTGCACTTTACGATGATGCCCGCGACAGTGCATCAGATACTTATGAAACACTGCGTAAACGTGGTCGCGTTGCAGCCCGTGAAGTCAGACATCAGGCGCAGGCTGTTTCTGAAACCGCGCGTGAAAATCCACTTGCAACTGCTGCCGTGGTTGCGGGTATCGGACTGGTTCTTGCGCTGCTTGCACGCCGTTAATCAGCTTCTGTCCGTTATCAGACAGCCTGCCATGCAGGCTGTTCATTCATGACTATGATTGCGGAGGTTTTATGAATAAAAACAGCCTTTATATTCTGCTTGGCGCGCTCATTGTAATTATTGCCGGATTTTCAATTTATACGTATCAACAAGAATCCAAGCCGAAAGGCGTTGAGCTGAAAATCGGCGAGCAAGGCGTCTCCATAGAGCAGAATTAGAGCGCCGTGTGCCACACTTGGCACACAAAGGTCGCTCTACCACTTAAAATGAGAGCATAACTTTACCTTAAACTGATCCACGTTTAAGGAATTTTGCTCTGACTAGTAAACATTTTTCAATCTTAGCCTGTAATTACAGGCATAAAAAAACCGCGATAATCATATCGCGGTTTTTTTTAAAAATCAGACACTATATCAGCCTTATGCAGGCAGGATTGCGCCTTCAAGAGTTGTCAGCTGATGCAGGAACATTTCTGCCTTAGTGCGGTGTTCCGCAGACGCTGCATCATCAACAAGTTTACGTGCATGCTCAATACGAGCCGCAATATCTTCACGCTTGATTTCATCAATATGAAGTGCGGATTCTGCCAGCAAAGAGCAACCTTCCGGCGTAATATCAGTAAAGCCACCAAAGACGATATAAGCATCGTTTTTACCGTCAGCAGTCTTAACTGTTACCTTACCAGGAATGATGGTGGTCATCAAAGGAGCGTGACCGGCAAGAACAGTCAGATAGCCTTCGCTGCCAGGAATTACCACTTCGGTGACTTCAGCAGAAAGCAGAAGACGTTCCGGTGATACCAGTTCAAATTTGAAGGTTCCAGCCATGTTTCTCACTCAAAATCCCTGAACCTGTCCGCATTCGCGGCGTTCCGGCGTTGAATTCAATAGTTCAGCGGTCAATCACAATAAATGGAAATACGCTGCGAAATTATACATAAAAGCGAGGCTGAGCCTGCAAACTTTCAAAAGAAGAGTCAGGCAGACCGAAGCCCGCCTGACCAATCACATTAAGCGGCTTGTGCCAGCTTCTGTGCTTTTTCAATCGCTTCTTCAATCGAACCGACCATATAGAAGGCTGCTTCTGGCAGATGATCGTAATCACCTGCGCAAAGACCTTTAAAGCCCTTAATGGTATCGGCCAGATCAACCAGTTTACCTGGTGAACCGGTGAAGATTTCAGCCACGAAGAACGGCTGGGACAGGAAGCGCTCGATTTTACGGGCACGTGTCACTGTCAGCTTATCTTCTTCAGACAACTCGTCCATACCAAGGATGGCGATGATGTCCTGAAGCGACTTGTAGCGCTGCAGAATTGACTGAACCTGACGGGCAACACCATAATGCTCTTCACCAACGATCATCGGGTCAAGCATACGGGATGTTGAGTCAAGCGGATCAACCGCAGGATAAATACCCTTTTCAGCGATCGAACGGTTAAGAACCGTCGTTGCATCCAAGTGGGCAAACGATGTCGCAGGCGCAGGGTCAGTCAAGTCATCGGCTGGTACGTAAATCGCCTGTACCGAAGTGATCGAGCCTTTGTGCGTGGTGGTGATGCGTTCCTGCATCTGACCCATATCCGTTGCCAGTGTCGGCTGATAGCCCACAGCGGAAGGAATACGGCCGAGAAGCGCGGACACTTCAGAACCAGCCTGTGTGAAGCGGAAAATGTTATCCACGAAGAACAACACGTCCTGACCATCATCACGGAAGCTTTCAGCGATCGTCAGACCGGAGAGAGCAACACGGGCACGCGCACCTGGCGGCTCGTTCATCTGACCGTAAACGAGCGCTGCTTTCGAGCCTTCGCCGCCACCCAGCTTGTTAACGCCGGATTCGATCATTTCGTGATAGAGATCGTTACCTTCACGGGTACGCTCACCAACACCGGCAAATACGGAGTAACCGCCGTGGGCTTTCGCCACGTTGTTGATAAGTTCCATGATGAGAACGGTTTTACCAACGCCCGCACCGCCGAACAGACCAATCTTACCACCTTTAGCGTAAGGGGCGAGAAGATCCACAACCTTAATACCGGTTACCAGAATCTCGGATTCAGGTGACTGTTCGATATATTCAGGTGCCGGCTGGTGAATACCGCGGGTTGCAGCAGTCACAATCGGACCAGCTTCATCAACTGGTTCACCGATTACGTTCATGATACGGCCAAGCGTTTCAGGTCCGACTGGAACCCGGATCGCATCTCCGGTATCACGCACGATCTGACCACGAACCAGACCTTCGGTCGAGTCCATAGCAATGGTACGTACTGTATTTTCGCCAAGATGCTGAGCAACTTCCAGAACGAGACGGTTACCGAGATTGTCGGTTTCCAGCGCGTTCAGGATCAGAGGCAGATGATCATCAAACTGGACGTCGACGACAGCGCCGATGACCTGCTTGATACGGCCGACTGCACCAGATGCAGCCTCGCCGGACTTAGCCTTTGCCGTGGTCTTGGTAGTTTTCGGTGTCGCTGCTTTAGCCATCGATCCTTACCTTCCGATTAGAGCGCTTCCGCGCCCGCAATAATTTCGATCAGTTCTGTGGTGATCTGAGCCTGACGCTGACGGTTATATGTGATCGACAATTTGTTGATCATATCGCCAGCATTACGCGTTGCGTTATCCATCGCGCTCATCTTTGCGCCCATTTCACCGGCCACATTTTCAAGCAAAGCGCTGAAAATCTGGACAGAGATGTTGCGCGGCAGAAGATCGTCGAGAATACCAGCCGCATCCGGCTCATATTCATAGATCGCACCACCAGTGGAAACCGCTGCCTCAGCGTCACCAGCTCCGCCATTGGCAGAGGCCGGAATAAGCTGCTGAGCCGTCGGAACCTGATTAATCACCGACTTGAACTGCGAGTAGAACAGTGTCGCAACGTCGAACTCGCCTTTGTTAAAAAGCGCGATCAGCTTGCGGCCGATCTGATCTGCATTCGCGAAACCAAGCTGTTTAACTTCACGCAGATCAACATGATCTATGATCAGTCCGCCAAAATCGCGACGCAGAATATCTGCACCTTTTTTGCCGACAGTAATGATTTTTACTGTCTTACCCTTTGCCAGTAACTGGCGGGCATGTTCACGGGCGAGACGTGCAATCTGCGAGTTGAAACCACCGCACAGACCACGTTCCGCGGTAGCGACGATGAGCAAATGCACATCATCTTTACCGGAACCCGTCATCAGTCTCGGTGCATCATCACCGCTTACATTCTGGGCAATATTGGCCAGAACTGCACTCATTCGCTGAGAATACGGCCGTGCCGCTTCGGCTGCTTCCTGGGCACGACGCAGTTTTGCCGCGGCGACCATTTGCATCGCCTTGGTAATTTTCTGCGTCGCCTTAACCGAGGCGATACGGTTTCTCAGATCCTTTAGTGAAGGCATCCGTTCATCCCGTCAGAGTTAATCAAGCAAAGTTCTTGGCGAAAGCGTCGATAGCTGCCTTGAGTTTGCCCTTGATTTCGTCGCTGATTGCCTTCTGATCGCGGATCGCGTCAAGCACATCTTTGTGCTCGGAGCGCAGCGATGCCAGAAGACCGGCTTCAAATTTACCGACCTGATTAACAGCCAGCTTATCAAGATAGCCGTTAACACCGGCGAAGATCACAGCAACCTGCTCTTCGGTTTTCAGCGGCGAGAACTGTGGCTGCTTGAGCAGTTCAGTCAGACGCGCACCGCGGTTCAGAAGACGCTGGGTTGAAGCATCAAGATCGGAGCCGAACTGCGCAAACGCAGCCATTTCACGATACTGAGCAAGCTCACCCTTAATCGAACCGGCAACCTGCTTCATCGCTTTAATCTGAGCGGCAGAACCCACGCGGGAAACCGACAGACCAACGTTAACAGCAGGACGAATACCCTGGTGGAAAAGGTTGGTTTCAAGGAAGATCTGACCGTCTGTAATCGAAATCACGTTGGTCGGAATAAATGCAGAAACGTCACCACCCTGAGTTTCAATAACCGGCAGAGCGGTCAAAGAACCTGCACCGAGTTCGTCATTCAGCTTAGCTGAACGCTCAAGAAGACGGGAGTGAAGATAGAATACGTCACCTGGATATGCTTCACGGCCCGGAGGACGACGCAGCAGCAGGGACATCTGACGATAAGCAACAGCTTGCTTCGAAAGGTCATCATAACCAATCAGAGCGTGCTGGCCGTTATCGCGGAAATATTCACCAATCGCGCAGCCTGTGAACGGAGCCAGATACTGCAGAGGTGCAGCATCAGACGCAGTCGCAGCAACAACAACCGAATACTCAAGAGCGCCGCGCTCTTCGAGCACTTTAACCAGCTGAGCAACAGTCGAACGCTTCTGGCCGATCGCAACATAGATGCAGAACAGCTTGTCTTTGTCAGGGCCGTTATCATGGATTGGCTTCTGATTCAGGAAAGTGTCGAGAATGATTGCGGTCTTACCGGTCTGACGGTCACCAATGACCAGCTCGCGCTGACCACGACCAACAGGGATAAGAGCGTCAATGGCTTTCAGACCGGTCGACATCGGCTCATGAACCGATTTACGCGGAATGATACCTGGAGCCTTAACGTCTACGCGGCGACGTTCAACACCAACGATCGGGCCTTTGCCGTCAATCGGGTTACCAAGAGCGTCAACAACGCGGCCGAGCAGGCCTGGACCGACTGGAACGTCAACGATGGCGCCGGTCCGCTTAACGGTGTCGCCTTCTTTAATGTCACGGTCAGAACCGAAAATAACAACACCGACGTTGTCGCTTTCAAGGTTGAGCGCCATACCGCGGATGCCACCCGGAAATTCGACCATTTCACCAGCCTGAACATTGTCCAGACCGTATACACGGGCGATACCGTCACCAACGGAAAGAACTTGACCAACTTCGGAGACTTCTGCCTCCTGGCCAAAATTCTTGATTTGCTCTTTCAGAATTGCGGAAATTTCCGCAGCGCGGATGTCCATCAGCCGACCTCTTTCAGTGCAAGCTTAAGAGAAGAAAGTTTAGTGCGAAGGGAAGTGTCAATCTGACGCGATCCCAGCTTCACAATGAGACCGCCAAGAATCGACGGATCGACAGTGACATTGATTGTCACGTCCTTGCCGGCCACACTCTTCAGCGTCGCCTTCAATTCAGTTTGCTGCGCCTGCGTCAACTCGCGGGCCGAAGTCACATCAGCTGCAACTTCACCACGGCTTTCAGCGGCGATCAGATAAAATGCTTTGATCATACCCGGCAGAACAAACAACCGGCGATTACCGGCAACAACACGCAGAAAATTACCAACCAGACCGGAAATACCGGCCTTGTCAGCTACTGCGGAAATTGCCTGGCGCTGATCTTCAGTAGAGAAGACCGGGCTGGAGATCAGGCGGCGAAGATCTTCGCTTTCCGCGATCATAGCCTCAATGCGGCCAAGATCTTTCTCCACCTGAGCAACGGATTTAGACTCAAGCGCCAGATCAAACAGGGATCCAGCATAGCGCTGAGCAACACCGGAAATGAGCGAAGACGATCCTGTCACGAATAACCATCTCTCTTGGTTGAAATCCCGTTTTTACCGCATAGTTTATCCATGCAAAAAACAGCGATTTTATTGATGTTTTTCAATACCCCCCGATGAAGTGCCGATTTGCACCGCCATCTGTGCCCTGCGGACGACCCGCCTGACTGCATTGAAATTCGAAAGCCGTCTAGCATAGACAATCAGGACTCGCAACACGCGAATCCCGCCGTTTCATGCGCTTTACAGTGCTATTTTGATGCTTACGGCAGATTACGGTTAGCAAACCATTGAGGCAAGACAAACAGCTAAAAAGACTAATAATTAAAAATACCGAATTATAACAATGAGTTAATTGAAAATATCCGGCAATTTTATTATCTGAGAAATGCCTGACTTCGCAATCAGGCATTTCAAGAACCATTTGCCAAATTCCGGCAAAATTATGCTCACGCCACAGATTTTTTCTCTGAAAGATAATTCAGCAGCAACTGATTCCCACAGACAGGAAGCAAGCGCAGATATTCCCGTGCCGCAGACAGATTCTACTAAACTTCGACCGCAGACAAAAGTCAGGCAACAAAGCCAAAGGCAAAGAGCAGCGGTCCTGCAGCGAGCATCAGTTCAATCAGAGCAGCAATCCAGTTATAAAAACTGTTGGTTTTGTCCGACATCATCGAAATCAACCGGCCGAAAACGACAAAGCCCCAGACACAACCAAGTGCCATCCACAAAAACGGTTGAGCAAAGAGCAGGCATGCCACGCCAAGACCGATATAAGGGCCAGCAATGGTCGCACGCACGGATGACAAGGCATGCACACGCAGATCAGGGGCGCTGAGGCGCAGGATTTTCAGTGAAATGCCGGGCGCAAACATCAGTAACAGCCCGAAAAGCAAGGTAATGACAGCCACAGACCATGCCAGCCATTCGCCCTGACTTGAAGGTAGATAAAATGCCACGCTGCACCTCTTTAAATTGCGGATATGCGTCTTCGAATATCAACAGACATCACTTATTGAACGAGCTATATTCCCGAGTTGCAATCATGAAAAGCGAAATTATTTGAAACGCTACAGCATAACTCCTTAAACCTGAATCAGTTTAAGGTAAAATTATGCTGTAAATATAAAGTGTTAGCGCGAGTTTAGTGCACCAAAGAGGGCGCACAGCGCTCTATCCTCTGAAGACAGTCAAAACCACGATAATGACTGCGCTCGCGAGCAAGTATCAGGCCTTACAGGAAGCTTTGCGGATCGATATCCACCTGAACACGTAAAGAGCCGCGCGCTTTCGGCGCGGCCTGTAATAAGGCTCGCAAGTAAGACTGAATGTCTGAACGCTTTGATCCCTGCACCAGCAAGCGGAAGCGATGCCTGCCACGAATCACTGCCAATGGCGCTTCAGCGGGCCCCAGCACTTCAATATCACCGTCTCTCGGCGCTGCGCGGCGTAATGCACGCGCATGGCTCTCAGCCTCTGCCCTGCTGTCAGCTGAGATAATCAGTGCGGCCAGCCGTCCGAAAGGCGGCAGCATTCCACGCTGACGCTCATCAATTTCACGCTCATAAAACGCATGGGCATCACCGGCAACAATCGCTTTCAACACCGGATGATCCGGCTGATAGGTCTGAAGCAGACCCACACTTTTTCGCCCTGTGCGTCCCGCACGGCCTGTCACCTGATTGAGCAGCTGGAATGTGCGCTCGGCTGCACGCGGATCGCCATTGGCAAGACCGAGATCGGCATCAATCACCCCGACAAGCGTAATCAGCGGAAAGTTATGCCCTTTAGCGACCAGCTGGGTGCCAATCACAATATCCGCCTCCCCTTTGGCAATCGCTTCCATCTCCATCCGCAGCCGTGTCACGCCACCGGCCATGTCGGACGACAGTACGATAATCCTTGCATCAGGAAAGGTTGCAGCGGCTTCTTCCGCAATACGCTCGACACCCGGCCCGCAAGCCACCAGATTGTCGAGTGCGCCGCAGGACGGACAGGCATCAGGGCTTTTCTCGTGATAACCGCATTGATGGCACATCAGCTGTCCACGAAAGCGATGTTCCACCAGCCAGCTTGAGCAATCCGGACATTGAAAGCGATGTCCGCAGACACGGCACAAAGTCAGCGGTGCATAACCGCGCCGGTTGAGAAACAGCAAGGCCTGCTCTTTACGTTGCAGTGTTTGCCCGACAGCTTCAACCATCGCCGGAGACAGGAACCGCCCCGCCACCGGTGGTGAGCGGCGCATATCGAGTGGCTTCAAATCCGGCAAAGCCGCATCGGCATAACGCCCCTGCAACGGCACATAGCGGTAGCGCCCCTGATTGGCATTAACCAGACTCTCAATCGATGGCGTGGCAGATGCCAGAATAACAGCGAATTTGCCGATAGAGCCGCGCACCACCGCCATATCACGCGCATTATAGAAGACGCGGTCTTCCTGCTTATAGGCAGGGTCATGTTCTTCATCGACAATGATCAGCCCCGGATTGGCAAAGGGCAAAAACAAGGCAGAACGTGCACCGGCCACTACTTTAACTGTGCCTTCTGCAATCTGTCGCCAGACCCGCTCACGCTGGCGGGGTGCCAGATCAGAATGCCACTCCGCCGGTCGCGTACCAAACCGGCTTTCAAAACGGTCGAGAAATTGTTGCGTCAATGCAATTTCAGGCAGCAGGATCAGAACCTGTTTGCCAAGCTCCACAGCACGCGCCACCGCTTCAAAATAAACTTCTGTCTTACCTGAGCCGGTCACACCATGGAGCAGCGAGACCGAATAGGCATCTTCTTCAACCGCCTCGACCAGACATTGCGCTGCAGCCTGCTGATCTTCCGACAAGTCTGCCTGCCCGTAAAACGGATCAGGTTCGCCAACCACGGGTGGTGGCGGGATCATCACATCTTCGAACAATCCTTGCGCTTTCAACCCTTCAACCACACTGCCGGAAACCCCTGCCGCATGGGCAAGGCCGGACTTTGTCCAGCTCAGACCATTATTGGCCGTTTCCAGCACTTTCTCACGCGCAGCGGTCAGCCGCTCGGCCTTGCCGCCGATATAACGCAAGCCCGGTATAAACGGCTCAGGATCAAAAGCAGCGGGCGCACGCAGCACCATGCGCGCCACCATGCCCGGAGGTGAGAGCGTATATTCCGCCGTCCAGCGAATAAAGCGCAGCATATCGCGGCTCACAAGCGGGCAGTCAAAAACATGCAGAATGGATTTCAGCTTTTTAGGATCAACCTGATCGCTGGCATCATCGGTCACAATACCGGCAACCTCGCGCGGCCCCAGAGGTACGCGCACGATTGAACCGGCCTGAACGTCCATATCATCAGGAACCAGATAGCTATAGGGACGCTCCGCTGGCATCGGCACAAGAACCGGAACAACACGGCGCGTCTTTATTTCTGTCTTCCCGTTCAAAAGAGTATCCTGATCATTTCCGGTATTTAATTTCGAAGGCCGGTCTCATAGATTGGCATCATGGCGCACTTAACCGCAAACGGCCTGCAAATACAATTATTGCTGTGCACATGGTTATTTATCAAAGACAGTTCCGATTTATAGAAATATACGGTAAACAGACCTATCTTTGTCGGGTATAATCCCGTCTGTACAGCAAACCCATTACGGAGGATAAGCTGAAATGAAATTCTTTGTGGATACCGCCGATGTCAAAGACATCCGTGAACTCAACGATCTGGGACTGGTTGACGGCGTTACCACCAATCCATCGCTGATCCTGAAGTCCGGTGGCAACATTCTTGAAGTGACGAAAGAAATCTGCTCGATCGTCAAAGGTCCTGTTTCTGCTGAAGTGACAGCGACTGAATATGCCGGCATGATGAAAGAAGCAGCAGTTCTGGCGAAAATCGCCGACAATATCTGCATCAAGCTGCCACTGACACTGGAAGGTCTGAAAGCTTGTAAAGCGCTGACTTCCGATGGCCACAAAACCAATGTGACCCTGTGCTTCTCGGCTAATCAGGCACTGCTGGCTGCCAAAGCCGGTGCGACTTATGTTTCGCCTTTCATTGGTCGTCTTGATGATATCGGCCTGAACGGCATGGATCTGATTGGTGAAATCCGCACCATTTTCGATAACTTCGCTTTCGAAACACAGATTCTGGCTGCTTCGGTACGTACAGTTAATCATGTTAAAGAAGCTGCACTGATCGGCGCAGACGTTATCACTGCACCACCGGCAACGCTGAAAGCACTTGTCAAGCATCCGCTGACTGACAAGGGTCTTGAAGCATTTTTGGCTGACTGGGCAAAAACCGGTCAATCGATTGCTTAATCAGGCAGTCATCGCATAAATAAAAAAGCCCGCTTTTCAGCGGGCTTTTTTAATATTCAAAACAATGTCGCAACGTCTTAGAGCGGTTCCGGTTTTCATTGGATCGTGAAGCCGCTCTAATTCTTTGTTTTACGCATTATCCCACGCAAAACCGCTTCGCACTTTTGCTGGAAAAGCTTTAAAAAGCGGATGATCGTGACGAAAATGGTGATTTTCGAGAACCGGAGCGGAGCGTACTTATAGTACGTGAGCACCGGAAGTGGAGAAAATCGCCATTTGTAGGCCGATCAGGCGTTTTTTATGGAAGTTTCTGCATGTCCTGAGCTAGCGACAGTACCAAATACTGCGCCAGCTCTTCAGCCGCACGCTGCTGGGCATCACGATGGGCTCGCAAGTTCGCAAATTCTTGACGCGGACGGTCATAGGACGCACTAACCTGACGACGACCTGTTGCCACGACCTTACCGTCGCGATCACGCAAAGCGTAATTCGAGATCATACGAACAGTACCGGCAGAGGCACGACCTTCCGTCTTATCACCAACATCCACCTCAACAGCAGATTCTGTCGATGTGGAGAAACCAAGCGCCAGATGATAAGCTGGCTGCGATGGCTCTCCTGCTCCGCCCGACAGGCCGAAGATCAGACGGTTACGTACCGCCTGTGCAGGAATGGAATCCACATCATCCACCTTAACGGAGGCCAGCTTGGTCTTCACGCTCGAAGGCACGCCACCAACGCTGGCGCTGCCGCCTGTTGAATAAAGCGGCTGTACCGTACAACCGGCAACAAAAGCTGACAGGACAAGTCCTGTCAGAATTGCCAGCCGCTTGCTGCGGATCGGAGATTTGTCTTTGGCTTTATGGTCAGACAACAACATTCACAATCCTCTGCGGTACAACAACGAGCTTTTTCGGTGCATTACCGTTCAATGCAGCCTGCACAAAGTCAAGTGCCAAAACTGCCGTCTGCACTGTTGCCTGGTCTGCATCACGCGCAATTGTAATGTCACCGCGCTTTTTGCCGTTGATCTGTACCGGCAGAGTGATGTCATTTTCCACCAGCAGCGCTTCATCAATCACAGGCCAGCTACGGGTGGAAACCAGATCAGTCGCACCCAGAGCAGCATTACACTGTTCAGCCAGATGCGGCATCATCGGTGCGATCATCGCGATGAACATATCTGTTGCTTCACGGGTTGCCGCTTTGGTCACATCATCAGCTTTACCGGCAGCAATCGCCTGCAAAGGTGCGCTCAGCACATTGAGCAACTCATAAAGACGGGCGATTGCACGGTTGAAGACGATTTTCTCAATATCATCGCCAACAGCTTTCACGGTCTTATGGGCCGCTTTGGAAATCTGTGCAGCTTCACCTTCATAGGCAGCCTTTGGCGCAACACCCATCAGGTTTTCACCGGCTTCAGAGATCAGACGCCAGACACGCTGTACAAAGCGATGTGCACCTTCCGCACCGGCTTCTGTCCAGACAATGTCACGCTCCGGCGGGCTATCCGACAAAGTGAACCAGCGCGCAGTATCAGCACCGTAAGAAGAAATAATATCATCAGGATCGACGACGTTTTTCTTCGACTTCGACATTTTTTCAATCGAGCCGATATCAACCGGCTCACCGGAATCCAGCATTGTTGCCGAACGCACGCCGTTCTTATCTTCAATACGGATTTCCAGCGGCGATACCCACTGACCATTATGCTTATAGGTCTCGTGAACCACCATGCCCTGCGTGAACAGACCTTTAAACGGCTCTTCCACTTGCAGATGACCGGCAACTTTCATCGCACGGGTAAAGAAGCGCGAATAAAGCAGATGCAGGATCGCATGTTCCACACCACCGATATACTGATCGACCGGCAGCCATTCATCAACGGCTTTAATATCTGTCGGCTCATTTTCCCACGGGGCAGTAAAGCGCGCGAAATACCATGATGAATCCACGAATGTATCCATCGTATCGGTTTCACGGCGGGCTTTGCTGCCGCATTTCGGGCAGTTGACATGGCGCCAGCCGTCATGACGGTCGAGCGGATTGCCCGGACGGTCAAATTCCACATCATCCGGCAGCTGCACCGGCAAATTATTGCGTGGTACCGGAACGGTTCCGCAGGATTCACAATGAATCATTGGGATCGGGCAACCCCAATAGCGCTGACGGGAAATACCCCAGTCGCGCAGACGATATTGTGTCTTACGGAATGCCTGCGGCTGACCATAGAGATCAGTCTTTTCCAGACGATCTGCCACTTCATTGAAAGCGGCTTCCGGTGTCATACCGTCGAGGAAACGCGAATTAAACAGCGTGCCTTCGTCGCTATAGGCGGTATCGGTAATTGCAAAGCTTGCCGCATCCGCACCGTTTGGCAGAACCACTGGTGTGACGGTCAGCTTGTATTTATTGGCGAAATCCAGATCGCGCTGATCATGCGCAGGACAACCGAATACCGCGCCTGTACCATATTCCATCAGCACGAAATTGGCGACATAGACCGGCAATGTCCATGATGGGTCAAACGGATGCTGAACGCGTAAGCCCGTATCGAAACCTTTTTTCTCAATGGTTTCGAGTGTTGCAACAGATGTACCGTGTTGGCGGCACTCGGCGGCAAACGCGGCCAGACCTTCGTTGGTTTCAGCCAGCTGTTTTGCCAGCGGATGATCAGCAGCAATCGCTACGAAAGATGCCCCGAACAGCGTATCCGGACGGGTGGTATAAACTTCGATGTCGCTTTCCAACCCACTGGCACGCTCAGCGAGTGCAAAACGCAGCTGCAGACCTTCCGATTTACCGATCCAGTTTTTCTGCATCAGACGCACTTTGTCCGGCCACTGGTCAAGTGTATCCAGGCCGGCCAGCAGATCATCGCTGAAATCGGTGATTTTGAAGAACCACTGGGTCAGTTCACGCTGTTCAACCAGCGCACCGGAACGCCAGCCGCGCCCGTCAACAACCTGCTCATTGGCCAGAACGGTGTTATCGACCGGATCCCAATTGACCTTGGATGTCTTGCGGGTCACCAGACCTTTTTCAAACATATCAAGGAACAGCATCTGCTGACGGTGGTAATAATCCACGTCACAGGTTGCAAACTCACGTGACCAGTCCAGCGACAGACCCATGGTTTTGAGCTGACGCTTCATGGTAGCGATATTCTGATAGGTCCATTCCTTCGGATGAACTTTGTTCTGCATCGCCGCATTTTCTGCAGGCATACCGAAGGCATCCCAACCCATCGGGTGTAGAACGTTAAAACCGCGCGCGCGCTTATAGCGGGCGATCACGTCGCCCATTGCATAGTTGCGCACATGACCGATGTGAATGCGGCCGGATGGATAAGGAAACATTTCCAGCACGTAATATTTTTCGCGTGGATCATCATTGGACGTTTCGAAGATCTTGCTTTCGTCCCAGATCTTCTGCCAATGGGCTTCGCTTACGCGCGGATTATATCGTTCGGTTGCCCGTTCAGTTACCATGGCTGTATTTACTCATGCAAAGAGAATGGAATATGGTGTGTGACCTTCATCATGGATTGGCCAGAGCGTCAACCTTATCCCATAGTGAAGCGGCAGAAAAAGGAGTTTTATACCATGAATGTACCCGCCGACAACCAGAATGGCATCATTGCGGACAACCTCAAAACCGTTCGTAATGCCATTGCGCAAAGTGAACAGGAAGCGCAGCGGGCGGCAGACTCGGTACAACTGGTAGCTGTTTCCAAAACCTTTGATGCCGATGAAATTACCCCTGTTCTTGATGCCGGTCAGCGCGTTTTTGGTGAAAATCGCGTGCAGGAAGCCGAAAGCAAATGGCCTGAACTGCGTGAGAAATTTTCCGGTATTGAACTGCATCTGATTGGCCCATTACAGTCCAACAAAACAGCGGAAGCTGTGGCTTTGTTCGATGTGATCCAGACCGTTGACCGTGAGAAAATCGCAGCAACAATTGCTACCGAGACCAAAAAACAAAACCGTGAGCTGAAACTCTTTGTGCAGGTTAATACCGGCAGTGAAGAGCAGAAAGCCGGTATTGACCCGCTTGAAGCTGTTGCCTTTGTTGCCCGCTGCCGCGATGTGCATGGTCTGGAGATTGCCGGTCTGATGTGTATTCCGCCGGTCGATGAAAATCCGGGACCACATTTTGCATTGCTGCGCAAATTGGCGAATGAGGCCGGTGTCAAAGAGCTGTCGATGGGCATGTCCGGCGATTTTGAAACCGCCATTGCTTTCGGCGCTACTCAGGTGCGTGTCGGCTCGGCGATTTTCGGCAGTCGCCCGCCATTGGTACAGGCCTGACGGAAACACACTCTAATTTAAAAGTGCTAGAGCGAGTTTTGTGTGCCAAGTCTGGCACACGGCGCTCTGAAGGTTCTGCACTTTATTCTGCTGCAAAACCATCATGTCGCAAATATTTGTCTTGCGTCACTTCATAACAATTATAAACTCCGGCGTAATCTCAGACATTTATGCCGGAGATAAAGCGCATCCCGAAAGGGGGAACCTATTTTCGGACAAGATGCGCGTAAAACAAAAATATATAGCATTTCCAATGTTTCAGTTTGAATATGAAATGCTTTAGCCTGCTGCATGTCAATGCGGGAGACTGATCAGCTTATTTCTGAATTGCAGCCACCGGCAGCATCAGACTTTTTGCCTGATTTACGATGCGGGTCGCAGCCAGTAACAATGATGCGGCTTTTTATGCAATGTGCCGGCAAGGAGGGCCGCCGGTACGAGGAGGAACTATGTCCGAGAAGAAATATCCGGTATTGCCGGAGGCGAAGGCGCGCGCGCTGATCGACAATGAAACCTATCATTCATGGTATAATGAAAGCATCAGCGACCCTGAAGCCTTCTGGGGCAAGCACGGTAAACGTATTGACTGGTTTACCCCTTACACCAAGGTAAAAGACACCTCCTTTGAGGATAATGTCTCCATCCGCTGGTATGAAGACGGCGTTACCAACGTCTCTTACAACTGTATTGACCGTCACCTTGAAAAGCGCGGCGATCAGACCGCAATTATCTGGGAAGGTGACAACCCTTATATCGACAAGAAAATCACCTATCGCGAGCTACATGAAAATGTCTGCCGTCTCGCCAATGTGATGAAAAAACACGGTGTGCGCAAAGGCGACCGCGTTACCATTTATCTGCCGATGATTCCGGAAGCCGCCTATGCCATGCTGGCCTGTGCGCGCATTGGCGCGGTACATTCGATCGTCTTTGCCGGCTTTTCTCCGGAAGCGCTGGCAGGCCGTATTATTGACTGTGAATCCACATTCGTCATCACCTCGGATGAGGGTATTCGCGGCGGAAAACCTATTCCGCTGAAAGAAAATACCGATACCGCGATTGATATTGCGGCCAAGCAATATGTATTCGTCAACAAGGTTCTGGTTGTGCGTCGTACCGGCGGTAAGATCCATTGGGGTCGCGGTCGTGATCTTTGGTACCATCAGGAAGTCGCAAGCGTCGATGCAGTTTGCGAACCGGAACCAATGAAGGCCGAAGACCCGCTCTTCATCCTCTATACATCCGGTTCGACAGGCAAGCCGAAAGGCGTGCTGCACACCACCGGCGGCTATCTCGTTTATGCCTCCATGACCCATCAATATGTCTTCGATTATCACGAAGGTGATGTTTACTGGTGTACGGCGGATGTGGGCTGGGTTACCGGTCACTCCTATATTGTCTATGGTCCGCTCGCCAATGGTGCGACCACACTGATGTTTGAAGGTGTGCCGAACTTCCCGGATCAGGCACGCTTCTGGGAAGTTATCGACAAGCATCAGGTCAATATTTTCTATACTGCTCCGACCGCAATCCGCGCACTCATGGGTGCCGGTGATGATTTTGTGACCCGCAATTCGCGCAAATCACTGCGTCTGCTCGGCTCGGTTGGTGAGCCGATCAATCCGGAAGCGTGGGAATGGTATTATAATGTGGTCGGCGATCAGGCCTGCCCGATTGTTGATACATGGTGGCAGACAGAGACCGGCGGTATTCTGATTACGCCGCTGCCGGGTGCTACCGACCTGAAGCCGGGTTCAGCAACCCGTCCGTTCTTCGGTATCAAGCCGCAGCTGGTTGATGCGGAAGGTGCCGTGCTTGAAGGTGCGGCAGACGGCAATCTCTGCATTACCGATTCATGGCCGGGTCAGATGCGCACGCTCTATGGTGATCACCGCCGCTTTATCGAGGCTTATTTCACCACCTATAAGGGCAAATATTTCACTGGTGACGGCTGCCGTCGTGACGAAGACGGTTATTACTGGATTACCGGCCGCGTCGATGACGTGCTGAATATTTCCGGTCACCGCCTCGGTACGGCTGAAATTGAATCGGCTCTGGTTTCACACCATTCCGTATCTGAAGCCGCCGTTGTCGGCTATCCGCACCCGATCAAGGGTCAGGGCATCTATTGCTATGTCACCCTGATGACCGGCGAAGAAGACCATGATGAAGATGCGCTGCGCAAAGAACTGACCAAGCATGTGCGCACCGAGATCGGGCCGATTGCAACACCGGATATGATTCAGTTTGCACCAGGTCTGCCAAAGACCCGCTCCGGCAAGATCATGCGCCGTATCCTGCGCAAGATTGCAGAAGATGATTTCGGCGCACTCGGCGATACATCAACACTGGCCGATCCGGCCGTGGTTGATGATCTGATCGAGCATCGTCAAAATCGCAAATAAATATAAAAAGGCCGGTTTAACCGGCCTTTTTATTTACATGGATTTGAACCGGTAAGCTCGGCCATTCTTCATTTATTCAAGATCGTAATATGCATTTTCATTTCAGCCCTGCTCATCCCGATGACTTCGACAAGCTGTTTGCATTACGGCTTCTGACAATGCGCGAAAGTCTGGAACGCATCGGCCGCTTTGATCCGCAACGGGCATTGGAGCGGTTTCAAAACAGCTTCCGCCCGCAACATACCCGTTTAATTATCGTAAAAGATCAGCTTGCCGGCTGTGTGGCATTTGGCGCTCACGAAGACGACTTGCTGCTGGAACATTTTTATATCGCACCGCAATTTCAAGGACACGGCTTAGGCAGCCTTGTTTTGTCGCAACTCATTACTGAAGCAGAACAAGCGAAGAAGACCATCACACTCAGTGTCTTACAACAGAGCGATGCTGCCCGTTTCTATGAGAAGCACGGCTTTCATAAAACCGGCGAGGATGAATGGGATATTTATTATGCCCGTATATCTGCCCGTCATTTCACGTGAATCACATGACACGCGACAAGTAAAAGTGTCTAAAGCGAGCGCTATAAATTCCATTTAAAGCGACACGCCCTAGGGAATAAGCAATAGGCTGCCCGTACTGTGCCCTTCTTCAAGATCCGTCTGCGCCACTCTTGCCTGATCCAAGGGATAGGTAGCACCGATAGTTGCCACAACCCCTTCTCTCATTGCATTGAGAACAGCCGTAGCTGCCCTATGATATCTTTCAATATCAGATACATAGGCAATCACACTCGGGCGTAAAAAGATAAGGGAGCGCTGTTTTTGTATTTCATCAACGGCATTTTGCTCGACAGCGCCTGCTGCACGACCAATACTCGCCACGGTACCGGCTATACGGGTGCAACGCATGGTCTTTATAAGTGTACTTCCGCCAACACCATCATAAGCCACATCAACACCTAGCCCGCCGGTAAAACTGCTAACTTGTTTTACGAGGTCGGCATCTCTGCCAATAATGACAAGATCCGCACCATTGCTATAAGCTATTTCAGCTTTTGCAGAGGAACTAACCGTTCCAACCACAACGGCTCCCAACAACTTTGCCCAGCGAACCAGAATAGTACCAAGTCCTCCGGCTGCGGCATGGATCAAAACCACAGTTCCTGCTTGCACTTTGTAATCTTCGTGTAGCAACATATAGGCCGTGATCCCCCGCAGCATTGTCGCAGCAGCGAGTGTGGTCACTATATCTTCAGGTAAAACAATAGCGCGCTCTGCGGGCAAAAGTCGTGTCGCGCTATAAGCGCCGACAGGCAGACCGACATAAGCAACACGATCGCCGGGCTTGACTGAACGGACATTGCTCCCGACAGCCTCAATCACACCAGCCCCTTCAACACCTAGAATTGCAGGCATTTCACTGAGAGGGTACAATCCTAACCGGTGATAAATATCAATGAAATTGACCCCTATAGCCTTGTGACGAATACGAATTTCGTCAACGGCCGGTATCAAAGGCTGATGAGGTGCCACACTGAGTTGCTCTGCACCACCAACACCAAGCATTCTTATTTCGTGATCTGTCATAATTGTCTTTCCGATACACCATCATTACGGGAGGAAAAGACAAGAATGTCAGATTATACCGGCGACCAATATCCCCTATTGGTGCCCCATATTAGTTGATAAAAACATTAGGCTACACCATTATGGTTTTCAAAAATCGATCGTGCGGCCTTTGATTTCCCAGTCGCCATAGCGTGCAGGGTCTTTACCACCGCGACCGCCGATTTCTTTTGTCGCTTCGGTTTTTTGTTCAGCCTCACGCCGTGCTTCAGCTTCCAGCAAAGCACGCTGGGCAGCAGGTGGCAGGTCTTCAAATTTTTTACGTGGCGCAGGGGCATCAGATTTCTGATAATCTGCCAATGAAACCACATTATTATTCACTGATGGTGTTTCATGACTCATGGTTTTTATCCTGTCCGTCTGCAGCATATATCAAATTTGTCTGTACTGATGGTATCATAGCGCGTGTCATATTGAAGATATAGTGTGCAAGCCCCATTTTATCATCACATGAAAATGACCTTATTTATGAACCGAAACGGAGATACTGAATGAACATGATGCGCACTGCCATGCTGATTGCCTTCATGACAGCCATGTTTATGAGTATCGGCTACCTGATCGGCGGCTCGGGCGGCATGATGATCGCCTTGGTGATCGCTGTTGCCATGAATTTCTTCAGCTACTGGAATTCAGACAAGATGGTGCTGCGTATGTATAATGCGCAGGAAGCAGATGAAAATACTGCACCGGAATATTACCGTATCGTGCGCGAATTATCAGACCGTGCCGGCCTGCCGCAGCCAAAAATCTATATTATCAATGAAGACCAGCCGAATGCTTTTGCAACTGGCCGTAATCCTGAAAATGCAGCGGTTGCTGCCACAACCGGTCTGTTGCAGCGCCTGAACAAGCAGGAAATTGCCGCTGTGATGGCGCATGAACTGGCGCACGTACAAAACCGCGACACACTGACCATGACAATCACCGCAACCCTTGCCGGTGCGATTTCCATGCTGGGTAATTTCGCAATGTTTTTCGGCGGCAATCGTGAAAACAACAATATGCTGAGCACAATCGGCACGATTATTGCCATGCTTGTTGCCCCTTTTGCCGCGATGATTGTGCAGATGGCTGTCAGCCGTACCCGCGAATATGCTGCCGACCGGCGTGGCGCGGAAATCTGCGGCAATCCGCTATGGCTGGCCTCTGCTTTGAACAAGATTGCGCGCGGTGCCCATGAAACTGTGAATGAAGAAGCCGAGCATAATCCGGCAACCGCGCATATGTTTATTATCAATCCGTTGAGCGGTCGCGGTGCGGATAATCTGTTCTCCACCCACCCTGATACGGCAAACCGTATTGCCGCTCTGGAGGGGTTTGCGCAGGAAATGGGCATTAATTCTGTCTATGACAATACAGATAATGGTTTTCAGAACCGTCAGTCTGGTGCATATAGCCGGACAAATAACCAGTCACAGAACCGCCCGCGCAGCACACCGACACGGAATAACCCGTGGGGTCAGGCATCGAGTGGCGATTCCTCACCGGATGATGAGCCGGAAAAACCTTATAAAGGACCATGGTCTTGAGCGATAACAATCCTGCCGCTAAACGCACCGGCTTTCGCCCGAACAAGAAGCCGTTTCATAAGCAGGCTCAAGATCAGGCTTCAGCAAAAGCAGACCACGCGCTGGGATTTTCAGAAGCTGAATACCGCGCAAAGCTTGAAGCAGAACATCCGGGGCTGAATGTGCGCCAGTGCGCAGCCAAACTGCTCAATGCCGTGGTTGCTAAAAACACCTCACTGGACGGCCTTACCGATGCGCATCACGGCCACCCGCAATATATGGAACTGGATGAGCGCGACCGTTCACTGGTACGCGCCATCCTCGGCACAGCATTGCGCAACCGCAACACGATTGAAACGGCACTGTGCAAATTGCTCGACCGCCCGCTGCCAGCCAACGCGACTGCTTTACAGCAATTGCTGCATGTCGCTGCGGCACAGATTCTTTATCTCGATGTGCCGGATCATGCGGCCGTTGATCTGGCTGTGACCTCTGCCAATATCGATCCGCGTAACCGTAAATATGCCAGCCTCGTCAACGCTGTGCTGCGCCGCCTCACACGCAATAAAGAGCGCGCCATTGAGTTGCAGATTCCAAACGGCCCTGAATGGTATATCGAAAGCCTGACCAAAGCCTATGGCCGCGAACAGGCTGAAGCCATTCTCGCGATGCAGGCCTATGAACCATCCATTGATCTGACGGTCAAAAGCAATCCGGCAGAATGGGCGTCCAAACTCAGCGGCACATTATTGCCAAACGGCTCCGTACGCCTCGGCTCATTTGAAGGTGCCCTCACCGCGCTCGAAGGCTTTGCGGAAGGTGAATGGTGGGTGCAGGATGCAGCCGCAAGCCTGCCAGCCACATTGCTCGGCGATATTAAAGACAAACGCGTTGCCGATCTTTGTGCAGCGCCCGGCGGTAAGACTGCCCAGCTGATTATGGCCGGCGCTAAGGTTACGGCATTTGATATCAATAAGAACCGCCTCAAGCGCCTCAAAAGCAATCTCGACCGGTTGCAACTGGACGCCGAACTGATCGCAACCAATATTCTTGACTACCAGACGGATGAGCTGTTTGACGCCATTCTGCTCGATGCACCTTGCTCCTCAACCGGCACGGTGCGCCGCCATCCGGATGTGCTCTGGACAAAGACACCGGACGATATTGTCAAGCTTTCGCAGGTACAGGCCAATTTGCTGCGCCATGCAATTTCTTTGGTCAAACCGGATGGGATCATCGTCTTCTCCAATTGCTCGCTCAATCGCGAGGAAGGTGAAGATATGGCACAGGTTATTCTGAATGAAGGCGCGCTGAAAGCCGAGCCGTTTAAACCGGCAGAGCTGAAAGGGATGGAACAGCTGGTCACGGATCAGGGCTTCCTGCGCTCGACACCGGCTGATTTGCCTCATGATGAGCCGAAAATGGCTGGCATGGACGGTTTCTTTGCCGCCCGCTTCCGCCGTCCGGCCTGAGAAGTCTCAAAAAATCGATCTGTTTCGTAAAAAACGTGCTGATCCACATCATTCCGCAGCTCTTGGTTAACAAAGAGTTCACTATTGCCGTGGAATGATAGATCATAGCGCATTAATATTGTTTAACCGGACCATCTCAGTCCGGCTCTGACATACTCCGGAGCCTGCCGCGTTTAATCATACCCGCTGTACTCACTCCGGATTTTTTTAATTGTCGCATGTTCGCGGTAGCTCAAATGAATTTATTTGAGCGCGACATGCTCTAAGGAGTACCCTGCCGTGAATGTCGCGTTGAGCGAAACCCCGCACCTGTGGACACTTGCTGTCGCCCAAAGCTGGCGGCGTTTCAGCAGACGTGTGCGCCGCGGCCCGATGTTTCGCTGGCGCTTTTCCGGCTTTACACCGGAGCGTGTACTTATTGCCCCGCCGGATTTGCGGGTTGCCGACCCCCAGCTGGCACAGGAATTTTATCACGGTCGTTACGCACTGGCCGGACGTCTGGTAGAAACCGGCGGTATCTCCCCTTTTGCTATTGAACCACCGACTGATGCGTGGGAATCCGCGCTGCATTCCTTCGGCTGGCTGCGCAATATGCGCGCCGCCGGAACAGAACTGGCAATGGTCAATGCCCGCGCTCTGGTCGAAGACTGGATTCGCATTCATGGTAAACGTATTGAGGGCATTGCCTGGTCGCCGGAAATCACCGCGCAGCGCATTATTGCCTGGCTGCAACATTCCAACATTATTCTGGCCACCTCTGATCTTGCGACCTATCGCAAATTCATGCGCTCACTGGCAATGCAGGTGCGATATTTACGCACTATGACCGGTGTGATGGATGACGGCGAAGACAAATTACGGGCGCGCATTGCGCTGGCCTTTGCCAGCCTTGCGCTGCCGGTCTCCCAATCCATGGCACGCTCTGCGCGTCGTCATCTTGAATATGAGTTAAACCGGCAAGTACTGGCCGATGGCGGCCATATCTCGCGCAATCCGGTATCGGTGCTGGAACTGCTGGCTGATCTGCTGCCGCTGCGACAAACCTATAGCAACGGCAATGAAACACCGCCCAGAGCGCTGATTGAAACTGTTGAGCGCATGTTGCCTGCTTTGCGTTTCTTCCGGCATCAGGACGGCAGTCTGGCTTTGTTCAACGGTGTTGGCCCTACTTTACCGGAACGGCTGATTTCCGTATTGCGCCATGACGAAACCGATGGCGCACCGCTGACCCATGCGCCGCATTCCGGCTATGAGCGCCTCTGCATGGGCTCAACCACCATTATTGCCGATACCGGCCTGCCGCCGCCGGTTACCGCCTCGCGCGATGCCCATGCGGGTTGTCTGGCCTTTGAAATGTCCTCAGGCCGTCAGCGCTATATTGTCAATTCCGGTATCGACCGTTTTGGTCCGGCGGAGTTCCGTCCGCTTGGCCGCACCACGGCAGCCCATTCAACGGCGACAATCAACGACACATCCTCGTGCAGTTTCAGCCTCAATTCCAGTATTTCCAGCGTTCTCGGCACACCGATTATCGCAGGTCCGACCAGCGTTCGACGTGAGCGGCTGGAAGGCATGGGCGAACAAGGTTTTGTCGCCAGCCATGACGGCTATGTCCGGCTGTTCGGCTACACGCATGAACGCCAAGTTGTGCTGTCGCATAATGGCAGCCTGATCGAAGGTGTTGACCGTTTTATCAAGTCGCATCTGAAAACCACGCGCAACGGTAAAAACAAGCAGCATTCCGATCTGGTGACAGTACGCTTTCATATCCATCCTCAGGTTTATATCCGTATGGATGAAGACGGCGTGGTGCATCTGACGGCAGATCACGATGACAGCTGGGCTTTTTCCAGCAGTGATGTGATGCCACAGCTCGAAGATTCCATTTTCTTCGCCGGTTTCCGTGGCCCTGTGCGCTCACGCCAGATCGTGCTGACCTTCTCTGCAACGCAGAGTGATCACGTCAGCTGGCGTTTCACCCGCACCGGCCTTGGTCAATATGTGTGACAGGCGTTCAAATTCGCGGTTTTAATGAAAGCACATCCCGAAAAGGGTGAAGCAGCTTTCGGAAAAGATGCGCGTAAAAATTCAAAGACAGAGCATTTTTGATGTTTCCACATAAACCGGAAATGCTCTAGGATTCCGATAGAAGCTGTGATACGCCGCCTTTGTCCCACTTTACCGGATTGATGTATGCGACGGGTAATCAGATCCGTCCTGACGCATTGTCCCGACATAAAGCACAAAGAGACCGTCATGGCTGTCAGCTCCAAACATATTCCCGCTCCTGATCTTTTCCCAGTGCGCCGCGCGCTGCTTTCCGTATCGGATAAAACCGGTCTGGTAGACTTTGCCCGCGCATTGCACGCAAAGGGCGTTGAGCTTCTGTCCACCGGCGGCACCGCCAAATCCATCGCAGCAGCGGGTATTCCTGTGCGCGACGTCTCGGAAATCACCAATTTTCCTGAAATCATGGATGGCCGCGTCAAAACATTGCATCCAAGTGTTCACGGCGGTCTGCTCGCTGTGCGCAATGATCCGGAACATGTGGCGGCGATGGAAGCCCACAATATTACCGGCATTGATCTGGTCGTGATCAATCTCTATCCGTTTGAAGAAGTACGTTATCAGGGCGGTGATTATGACACCACCGTTGAGAATATCGACATCGGCGGTCCTGCGATGATCCGCGCCTCGGCCAAAAACCATGCTTATGTGACCATTGTCACTGATCCTAACGATTATGACAGCGTTGTTGCGGAGCTGGAAAGCGGCAATGGCTCCCTACCTTATGCCTTCCGCCAGCGCATGGCCGGTAAGGCTTTTGCCCGTACTGCCGCTTATGATGCTGCAATTTCCGGCTGGTTTGCTGAAACCACAAAAGAAGAAGCACCATTGCACCGCGCACTCGCCGGTAAACTGCATTCCGTCATGCGTTATGGTGAAAACCCGCATCAGCAGGCCGGTTTCTACCTGACCGGTGAAACCCGCGCCGGTGTGGCCACCGCCACCCAGCTTCAGGGCAAGCAGCTCTCCTATAACAACATCAATGACACCGATGCAGCTTATGAATTGGTGGCAGAATTTGATCCGGCGAAGGTCGCAGCTGTTGCGATCATCAAGCACGCCAACCCATGCGGCGTGGCCGAAGGCGCATCGCTGAAAGACGCTTATCTCAAGGCCTATGCCTGCGATACGGTGTCAGCCTTCGGCGGCATTGTCGCTCTCAACCGTACATTGGATGCGGAAGCTGCTGAGGAAATCGTCAAGATTTTCACTGAAGTGATTATCGCACCGGATGCAACACCGGAAGCACAGGCAATTGTTGCCGCCAAGAAGAACCTGCGTCTGCTGGTAACCGGCGGTCTGCCGGATGTCCGTGCGCCAGGCATTGCGGCTAAAACCGTTGCCGGTGGTCTGCTGATCCAGAACCGTGACAATGGCAATGTCGATGATCTCGACCTTAAAGTCGTGACCAAACGCGTACCAACAGAACAGGAAATGATCGACCTGAAATTTGCTTTCCGTGTTGCCAAACACGTTAAGTCCAATGCAATTGTCTATGTTAAAGACGGCGCAACTGTTGGCGTTGGCGCAGGCCAGATGAGCCGCATCGACTCTTCCCGCATTGCAGCGCGCAAGGCAGAAGATGCAGCAGCGGTTACGGGCGGTGAACCACTGACCAAAGGCTCAGTCGTTGCTTCCGATGCTTTCTTCCCGTTTGCTGACGGTCTGATCTCGGCTGTTGAAGCCGGTGCCACAGCTGTTATCCAGCCAGGCGGCTCGATGCGTGATGATGAAGTGATTAAAGCTGCTGATGAAGCTGGCATTGCCATGGTCTTTACCGGTATGCGCCACTTCCGCCACTAACTTAATATCATGAGAGCGCCATGTGCCAAGCTTGGCGCACAAAGGTCGCTCTAACACATTATGCACTAGCAAAATGTAGGACGCGGTGTCACTTGACATCGCGTCTTTTTATTAAGTAATTCTAATATTATTTTATGCAGCTATTCCTTTTATTATTTTATGTGCCCTCCCTGTTTCACAGATCGGTCACAGAGCATTATTAATCATTTTATCCGGAGCAATTTATGCCAAACGGTTTTATGGGTGAGTTTTTAGGCACCACAATTCTTATTCTCCTTGGCAATGGTACTGTTGCTAATGTTTTACTCAAAAAATCAAAAGGCTATGCTTCAGGCTGGATTGTCATCACTGCGGGCTGGGGTTTTGCCGTGTTATGCGGAGCGCTTATCGCACTCAGCGCAGGCAGTGCAGCCCATCTTAATCCGGCAGTGACCTTGGCTTTTTATGCAGCAGGCAGTTTCCCTGCCGACCAGATAGTCACCTATCTCACCGCTCAGTTTTGCGGTGCATTTTTCGGATCTGTGCTGGTTTATTTATCTTACCTTTCCCACTGGAAAGAAACCGAAAGCTGTGACGACAAACTGGCCGTTTTCTGCACCATTCCGGCGATCCGTAATCTACCTGCCAATGCCGTAACCGAGATTACCGGCACATTCGTACTCGTGCTTATTATCATTGCACTCTCATCCAAAGCGGTATTGGCAAGCGGTGTTTCCGGTCCGCTGATGGTTGGTCTGCTGGTCTGGGTGATAGGTCTTTCGCTTGGTGGCCCGACAGGTTATGCCATCAACCCTGCCCGTGATCTCGCGCCCCGCTTTGCCCATGCATTGCTGCCAATCTCCGGCAAAGGCAGTTCGCAATGGTCCTATGCATTGGTGCCGTTGATAGCTCCGGTGATCGGCGGGTTGATTGCCGTCGGCGTGGCAAAATCCATAGCGATGATCTGATACCAAAACCCTATGAGTATGACTCATGGGGTTTTGGTTAAGCCCGAGTGGTGATTGAACTTTTTCAAGACGTGATGCGTCAGCAGCTTGAACCGCCTTGGTATGAATGTTTATTTTGCCGTATAAGGCGATTTAATCGCCAGATACAAACCGGCCACAAAAAACAATACCAGAACAGCAATACCAAGGCGCGGGGAACCGCTGGCTGCGGTCATGCTCGCCACCAGAAACGGTGCCAGAAAACTGGTTGCCCTGCCGGCCAGTGCATAGATGCCGAAATAGCGCCCTGCCTCATGCGGCTCGACACTGCGGGCAAACCACGAGCGGGAAGAGGCCTGCACCGGCCCGAAAGCAATGCCGATCAGCATGCCGAAAGCCAGATAGGCTTTTTCCCCGCCCGATGAAAACAAACCCGTATTACTATCGGGTGGAAAATGCACCAGACCATAAAGCGTATAATCCGGCCCTGTCGATACAATGCCCAATGTGGCAACCAGCAACAAAGCAAGCGAGATGACAACCACCCATTTGGAACCGAACCAGCGGTCAAAATAACTGGCAGACCAACAACCGAAAATCGCTACGACATTCAGGATAATACCAAATAGACCAATCTCAGTGATTGACCAGCCGAACATAGCTGCTGCAAAACCACCGCCCAGTGCCAGCAGCGCATTCACCCCATCCTGATAGATCATCCGTGCAATCAAAAAGCGAAACAAAGCCGCCTTTTTGCGCACTTCGCGCAGGGTTTCCTTCAGCTCTGCCAGACCTTCACGTATGGCCGCTTTCAGTCCCATACCCTTTTCCTGATCGGGGGTGAAGATAAACATCGGTAAAATAAAAATCAGATACCACAGTGCCGCAATCGGCCCTGTAATACGGGCATCCTCACCTCTCAAAGCATCCAGATGCCAGAAGGGTTCAATCCCGATCAGCGTTTTTCCGGTTTCCGGCGAGGCGGCAAGACATGTCACCACAAAGATTAGTACGATCATTCCGGCGAGATAACCAAGCCCCCACGCAAAATTGGAAACCTGTCCGATATGGGAAGCCGGAATCAGTCGTGGCATCATGGAATCGTTGAAAACAATCGAAAATTCTGCGGCAACGGATGCACAGATAAACGCCAGCAGCACCCAGATATAAGCTGAACCCGGTTCTGCATACCACAGCAAAGACAGGCTGATAATTTTGATGACAGCAAAGAAACCGATCCACGGTTTTCGCGCACCGGTTTTATCAGCAATTGAGCCCAGCGCCGGAGACAAAATTGCGATAATAATACCGGCAAAAGCCACACCATAGCCCCATGCCGCCTGCCCTGTTACAGCATCATCCGACATACGGGAGATAAAATAAGGGCCGAAAATGAAGGTGGTGACGACAGTGAAAAACGGCTGTGCCGCCCAGTCAAAAAACATCCAGCCCCAGATGCCTTTATTCCACATGCTGTCTTGTGCAGGCCGCTCTACAGGTGGATGTGCGATGCTCAAATCACTGCCCTCAAATCATCATTCCGGCTATTTAAAACAAAAGGGCCGGTTTAACACCAGCCCTTTCTGTTATGCCGTCATGCTGACAGCGATCAACCCGCAAGGTCAGCCATGAAACCGGCTGCCACTGCGAGACGGGAAACACTGAGATCTCCGCCTTCTGTCAGTGCAATCATTCGCTGACGCACGCCGTCAATCCGCTCGGCATCACGTGTCAGCCAGCTCTGCACCGGATCAGCTTCACCCTTGAATTTAGTGAGCGCCTCCATGGTCACAGCACGGGTTGCCTGCGTAATCGTATCCGTTGCACGGGACAATGCCAGACCATCATAATAATCTGTGACCGGCACTGATGATGCTGCCTTTTCAATATTGGCAATGCGGAAGGCATCGACAATTTTGAAATAAGCAGTTGCCGCAGTCATCAATTCGGCCTTACCCTGATAGGCAATCAGCGCAATATCCGCCATCAGTTTTGCCGATTGCAGACGGGCGAGTTTGCGTGCCAGCACCTCACCTGCCCCCTTGGCAATATATTTTGCCGTATCAGCAGTAATCAGATCGGCAATAAAATCAGGCATCAGCTCTTCGAGCTTTGGCTCCAGTGCCATCCGTGTCCGCTTTACCGCATTGACCATCTCGCTCAAAGTGACATTAAAACGGTTATTACGCAGTACCCAAGCAGTGGTTGAGAACAACATTTCGCCAACCAGCGCATAGAACTCATTCTGTACTTTACCGGAGATCTTATTATCCAGCGCATTGATCGCCTGATAGAGCTGCTCGGTTTCAAATCCATCAGCCACAGCCACATAAGAGCGCAGAATTTCTGCCGGAGCTTCCGCAGTCAGATCATTCAGACGGCTGACAAAACTCGGACCACAGCGATTGATCGCATCATTGGACAACAGCGTCGCAATGATTTCACGATGCAGACGGTGATGCGTAATATCTTTGGCAAAACGCTCCTGCATTTCCTGCGGGAAATAACCAAACAGGCGGGAATGCAGATAGGTATCATCCGGCAGATTGCTGGCGATCAGATCATCGCATAAGACCATTTTTGCATAGGCCAGCAGTACCGCCAATTCAGGACGGGTCAGTGCCTCACCACGCTTCTGGCGATCTGCCAGTACCTGATCGTCCGGCAGATATTCTACCTTACGATCGAGCAATTTACGGCGTTCCAGAGACGACATCATCCGCATCAGATAAGGCAGTTCGGATGCGCCGCGTTTTTCAACCAGTGACAGAGCCAGCGGCTGCTCATAATTATTATGCAAAACCAGCGCTGCTACTTCATCGGTCATCTGTGCCAGCAGCACATCGCGTGCCTCACGGGTCAGGCGACCATCTTGCAGGCTTGGGGTCAGAGCGATTTTAATATTGACCTCAACATCCGACGAATTCACACCGGCAGAGTTATCAATCGCATCCGTATTGCTGCGCCCGCCATTGAGGCTATATTCAATACGACCGCGCTGGGTAGCACCCAGATTAGCGCCCTCACCGATCACCTTGGCACGCACTTCACGACCGGTAATACGGATTGCATCATTGGCACGATCACCAACCTGCGCATCACTTTCACCATCAGCACGAATATAAGTACCGATACCACCAAACCATAACAGATCGACCTGCGCACGTAAGATTGCACCGATCACCTCATTCGGACTGGCCGTCAATTTGCCCAGACCAATGGCCTCAGCTGCCGCTTCTGACAGTGTAATAACCTTCTGCGAGCGGCTGAAAACGCCGCCACCGGCAGAGATTTTGGAACGGTCATAATCCTGCCAGCTGGAACGAGGCACATTGAACAGGCGCTGACGCTCCGTGAAACCGGCATCGGTATCCGGCATCGGATCAATGAAAATATCGCGATGGTCGAATGCAGCTAAGAGTTTGATTTTCGGTGACAGCAACATGCCATTACCAAACACGTCACCGGACATATCGCCCACACCGGCAACAGTGAATGGTGTCGTCTGGATATCAATATCCATTTCACGGAAATGACGTTTCACCGCTTCCCATGCACCGCGCGCTGTAATGGCCATTTTCTTATGGTCATAACCGGCAGAACCACCGGAGGCAAAAGCATCATCCAGCCAGAAATGCTGCGTCTGACTAATCGCATTCGCCGTATCGGAGAAGGTCGCAGTGCCCTTATCAGCCGCAACCACGAAATACGGATCATCCTTGTCCTGACGGATCACATCGACCGGCGGTACAATCTTGCCGTCGATGATATTATCGGTGATCGAAACCATAGTGGAAATGAAAGTGATATAGGCAGAACGCCCGGCTTCAAACACCGCATTACGGTCACCGCCGACCGGCAAACGCTTAGGATAGAAGCCGCCTTTAGCCCCACCCGGTACAATCACCGCATTTTTAACCTGCTGTGCCTTCACCAGACCCAGCACTTCGGTGCGGTAATCCTGCGCGCGGTCAGACCAGCGCAAACCACCACGCGCCACAGCGCCGAAGCGCAGGTGAACACCTTCCACTTCCGGTCCATAGACAAAGATTTCACGATAAGGGCGCGGTTCCGGCAGCCCGTCAACCGCACGCGGATTGAGCTTCACTGCCAGGGTCACCGGGGCATTGCCATTCGTATCATGCATATAGGCATTGGTGCGCAGGGAGGCCTCAACCAGATTGCGGTAGCGACGCAAAATCTGGTCATCATCAATGCTTGGTACAGCCTGCAATGCTGTTTCAATGGCTTCAATGACAGCCTGTTCTTTCGCTTGCGTATCAGCCTGTTTAGCCAATAGCGGATTAAAGCGCAGATCAAACAGGGTGTAGAGATGCGTGGCAATTTCCGGATAACGGTTGAGCGCCGCTGCAATAAAATCCTGCGAATAAGTAATGCCAGCTTGTTGCAGATAACGTCCATACATACGCAAGATCATGATCTGGCGTGCGGTCAGCCGTCCGCTTTGTGCAAGGCCGTTATAACCGTCATTATCAGCCTGCCCGCTCCACACCGTGCGGAATACATCATCCAGCAGATCACCGTCATCACTGAGATCAACCGGTTTTTCTGATGCGCTGACAATCAGCATATCGTGAACGTGGACAGTGTTTTTTCCACCCGTTGCAGTCTGCACCGGAAGAGCAAAAGTCTGCTCGCTGATAACGCGGAAACCCATATTCTCCAGCAGCGGCACGCGCTGCGACAGCGCCAGTGCTTCGCCAAAGTGATAGAGCTTGAGGAAAGCGGCCTGCGGCTCTTGTGTATCATAGTGATAGAAGTCCACATGCAGCGGATTGTCTTCCGTTAGCGCTTCAATCCGCACTGCATCAATCAGCGCTTCGCTTTCATTGAAAGTTTCACGATAGGATTCAGGGAAACCGGACGCCAGACTGATGACCCGTGGGGCAAAAGTCTGCGAGCTTTCATCAGCCGCATCACGCACACCATCTTCCCATGTGCGGACAAAAGTGCGGATCTGTTTTTCCAGAGCCTCACGCGCCATTTCTGCAACGCTGCCGTCATGACGGCGGATAATGAACTGAACGCGGGTCACGCCTTTATCAAGGAAGACCGGATGAAATTCCACGGCTTCCCCGTGATAAACATCCATCAGATAATTGCTGATCGCTTCACGAACCATCGAGTCATAACGATCACGCGGCAAATAAACCAGCACACTGACAAAGCGGCTGAAACGGTCAATCCGCGGCAGCACACGCACACGCGGGCGTTCATCCAGCGCAACAATCAGCTCCGCATGATCGGTCAGCGCATCCACATCAATCTGGAACATATCATCGCGCGGATAATCTTCCAGCACGCGTACCAGTGCCTTACCGGAATGGTCAGCAGCATTAAAACCGAGGCGGCTGATCACAGCTTCCGCTTTACCGCGCAGATAAGGGATCGTACTCAGGAAAGATGTATAGGCAGTCGAGGTAAACAGCCCGACCAGACGCATTTCTCCGGTTACGCGTCCCTCGGCATCAAACAGCTTGATACCGATATAGTCGATATATTCACGGCGGTGCACCAGTGAGCGGCTGTTGCCCTTGGTAATCAGCAGGCTTTCAGCACCTTTGAGAAAGCCCTGCAACTCCTGCGTGATGGATGCATTGTCCTGACCTTGGCGCAGAACGCGAATACCCTCATCACGCAAAATACCAAGCGATGGTGTCTCTGCCTGAGAGAGCGTATCACTCCCTGCATCATAGCGGAATTCACGCATACCGAGGAACGTGAAATTACCATCCCGCAGCCATTTGAGCAGCGCCGCAGCTTCACGTCCTTCTGCCGTACCTGACAAGGTTTTCACAGCACCGTAAGAGGCAATCACCTCATCGAGCCGTGCCAGCATCGGTTTCCAGTCGCTGACCGCCGCATAAACTTGAGCCAGCACCTGCCCCAGCGCCTGCTCCAGGGCTGCGCGGCCGCTCTCATCCAGTTGCGGCAAATGCAGCTGGATGACACTGACCTGCTCTGTTCCTGCAATCGTCTGACCGGCGGTAACTTCTCCATGCACTTCATAAGTCTTGCCGTTGAAAGCGACATTCACCACCGGATGCACGACCATATAAACCATGCCCGAGCGCTCAAGAATCTCACCCATGGTTGAATCAAGCAGGAACGGCATATTGCGGTTGATCAGTGTCACCACCGTCAGCGGACGCCCGCGACGGCGCAAAATACTGTCATTATCAACGCTGATAACCGGCTTATCAGCCTGATAAGAACCAAGCGCTTTCAGTGCCAGCTTGGCCGCCTCTTCCATATCACCGGCATCATAAGCCGCGATGTCTTCAGCCGGCGCCCATTCAAATAATAATTTTGCAAATTGAGAAGCCACAGGATCAGAAATCATCTGATGATCGACAACGAATTTAGCCTGCGTATTCTGGTCTGTATCGGCACTCACTGGTGAACTCCTCATTCGACAGACCGCTACTGCCTAAATTCCCTTCGGCCTGCTCTGATTTTAAAAGTAGCAATCAAATTGTGACAAAAAAACCGCTAATTTGTTATTTTTCTCTGCTAAACAAGCAAAAGTGAAATGAATTATAATTCCACCAGATGGTCTTCCAGCTCGTTTTCGTCGCCAGCTTCCTTAGGGAAATGTTGAGCCAGCAGTTTTCCTGCCTGAGCAATTGCCTCAACAAAGCCATCTGGCACTGTTCCCTGTGCCGCATGGCGGCTTAATATGGCAACAATGGCATTCCACTCCTGCTGGTCCACACGGGCATTAATCCCCGCATCAGCGACCACCTCCGCATAGCGCTCAGCCAGCGAGACAAACAATAAGATTCCGGTACGTTTGCTGGTCAGATGCACATTACGCGCTACAAATTGCTGCAAAGCATTGAGATGTGCCCGCCGGTAACGCACACGATGCGGCACCAGCACCATACGCAGCGCCGGAATAAAACCCAGCAATGCAATCAGACATATAAAGGCTGCCAGTATAGCCAGTGCGAATTTCGGCAGGGACAAATCAAACCAGTAATAATGCGCCACAAAGGCAGCAATCACCGCGGTTACAATCATGCCGCAACAGGCGATAAAACCGGCAACATAAAAATAATCATCACTGCGCTGCGCTAATACCGCATAAATTTCGCCGCCAGTCTGCGCCTCTGCTTCGCGTATGGCTGCCCCGATACGCTGACGGTCTTCAGGAGAAATCCGGTTTCGCTGATAGTGTGTCATAGTTTCATCCCTTTACCAGCTACCCGATGCACCGCCGCCGCCCGATGAACCACCGCCACCGGAAAAGCCGCCACCGCCGGACGACCCGCCGCCAAAACCACCACCAAAACCGCCTCGTCCCGATGATCCGCCACTACCGCCGCCGCCAAGTGCAATGGTGACACCCAGCCATTCGTAACGACCGGGGCCGATTTTACGACCAAAGACCGGAGCCAGAATTGTAAAACCAAAACCGCCGAAGAAAATGCTGATCCAGAAAATCAGAAAGATAACTTCTACCCAATCTGTCTGATCGGCAGCTTCTTTCTGGTTACGCTTGGCGCGTGCCTGTAACTCCGCCCCTTCACCGCGCAGTACCTGCAGAATATCGTCGGTACCTTTGATAATACCCGCACCGTAATCGCCATTGCGAAATTCAGGGATGATCGCATTCTGAATAATAATCGCTGACAGCGCATCCGTTACAGTGCCCTCGAGACCGTAGCCGACTTCAATACGCACTTTGCGTTCAGTGGGCGCAACCAGCAACAATATGCCGTTATTTTCTGTTTTCTGGCCAATGCCCCATGCGCGATAAAGCCGGTTAGCATAGGTCTCAATGTCCATGCCATTGAGGCTTGGAACCGTTGCCACCACAATCTGATCGGAGGATTCTTTTTCATAAGCACTGAGTTTAGCAATCAGTTCCTGCTGTTGTGCAAAAGACAAAACGCCTGCTGCATCCACCACACGATCCGTCAAAGCAATCGCCGGCTTATCCGTGCTTTGCGCATGAGCAATACTTGCCAATGCCATCAGCATGACCACAAAAAGCATCTTCAACACAGACCGGAAAACAGAGTGTTCCGGAATGATGTGATTGCCTGTGATACGGGCAGAAATCATACCGTGTTCCTAAATTGTCAGCGAAAGCAGAACGGGCAGGATTACTCCTGCCCGCTTTTATCAGTTGAACTGTACCTTAGGAGCGGCCTGCGAGGCCGGATCAATTGTGAAAGTCGGCATCGGTTCATTATTCCAGAACCACAATGTCTTCCACAGCATCGTCGGCATGGTCTTCAAGCCGGTATTATAAACGCGTACCGCCTCAATATAATCGCGGCGTGCCACAGCAATCCGGTTTTCCGTACCTTCAAGCTGCGATTGCAGCGCGAGGAAGTTCTGATTGGCTTTGAGATCAGGATATTTCTCAACCACAACCATCAGGCGCGACAGAGCGCTGCTCAAATTGGCCTGATTTTCCTGAAACTGTTTGAACATCTCCGGATTATTCAGCATTTCCGGTGAAATTTGTGTCTGGGTTGCTTTTGAACGGGCTTCAATCACGGCTGTCAGCGTGTCCTGTTCATGGGACGCATAGCCTTTGACTGTTTCCACCAGATTAGGAATCAGATCGGTACGGCGCTGATACTGGTTAAGCACTTCGCTCCACGCAGCTTTGGCCTTTTCCTCATTGGTCGGAATGGTATTGAAACCACAGGCTGCCAGCAACGGCATAAACATCAATAATACGAGTGTCAGAAGCGAACGTAATTTCAGCGGAGCTGTGGCCGCTGCAGATATTTGACCGGTCATAGGTATCTCCTCATCTTAACCACGCATAACGCATGCTCTCATTTTAAAGTGTTAGAGCGAGTTTTGTGTGCCAAGTATGGCACACGGCGCTCTAATCAATAATACGCAAATTCTCATTTGAAAATACACGCTTAATAAAAGCGTTCAATATGAAGCTATAAGGCAAAAAAATACCGTGCCGCTTTGCAGAGGCACGGTATTTTTAATTACTTATAAAAAGCGAGTGCTTCAGAATTATTCTGCAGCAGGAGCTTCTTCAGCAGGCGCAGCAGCGGCAGCAGCTGCTGCTTCAGCGGCTTCTGCAGCCTTTGCAGCGGCTTCTTCTTCAGCCTGCTTGGCCATTGCCAGACGTTCCTGAGCTTTTTTGCCTGGAAGACCTTTGGTTGGGTTGCTGGCAACTTCACGCTTGGCAATGCCAGCCTGATCGAGGAAGCGCAGAACGCGGTCTGTTGGCTGCGCGCCGTGACCGATCCAATACTGAACGCGTTCAGCATTAACAACAACGCGCTCTTCTTTATTAGCAAGAGTCGCATTCCACGAACCCAGCTTTTCGATGAAGCGACCGTCGCGTGGTGCGCGAACGTCAGCAACAACGATGTGGTAGTAAGGGCGCTTCTTGGAGCCGGCACGTGCCAGACGGATTTTCAGGGACATAGTGTTTTCCTTAAAGTTTATGTCGCGTTACTGAACCAGTAACAATTTCTGAAATACGACCGTTAAAACGGCCATACTTGTTTTTTACACCGCAAAACGAACATTACTGTCCGGTGTGATTTGCAGCGGTATGCTCATGATGCCGGATCACTTCTTTCACAATAAAGTTCAGAAATTTCTCAGCAAAATCGGGATCAAGACTGGCATCCAGTGCCAGATTACGCAGGCGCTCAACTTGGCGTTTTTCACGAGCCGGATCAGCAGCGGCCAGACCGCGCTCGGCTTTCAAAACACCAACAGCTTTGGTGCAGCGAAAACGCTCCGCAAGCATATGGATCAGCGCTGCATCGATATTATCGATCGATCCGCGCAGGGCGATAAGTTCAGCAGGCATTGTCTGTTCTTCGCTCATCATGCTCACTTTTTCTTAGGTAGGCCAGGCAGACCGCCGCCAAGACCAGGAAGTTTCGCGCCACCAAGACCGGGTAAGCCACCGCCCAGACCAGGCAGACCGCCACTCTTGCCGAAACCGGCTGCTTCAGCCTGTTTCTGCAAAGCTTCCAGCTGTTTCGGATCCATGTTCGACAGATCAGGCATACCGCCCCCAAGGCCACCGCCAAGTCCGCCCATACCACCAAGTCCCATCTTATTGGCAAGGCCGCCCATCATCTGTTTCATCATGCCGCCTTTGCCCTTGCCCATGGCTTTCATCATATCAGCCATTTGCATGTGCATTTTCAGCAGCTTGTTAATATCGGCAGCATTGGTACCTGAGCCTTTGGCAATACGCTGCTTGCGGCTATGCTTGAGCACAGCAGGATTAGCGCGTTCAGCCTTGGTCATGGAACCGATGATTGCGAGCTGACGATCGAATAATTTATCGTCCAGTCCGGCAGCAGCAGCCTTGTCTTTCATGCCCGCCATACCCGGCATCATGCCCATGATACCGCCCATGCCGCCGAGCTTTTTCATCTGTTTAAGCTGGTCAGCCAGATCGTTCATGTCGAACTTACCGGACTGCATTTTCTTGGCCATTGCCGCTGCTTTTTCAGCATCAATGGTTTCAGCCGCTTTTTCAACGAGCGAAACAATGTCGCCCATGCCGAGAATACGGTCAGCAATACGCTTCGGATAAAACTCCTCCAGCGCATCCATTTTTTCGCCGGTGGCAATCGCTTTAATCGGCTTACCGGTAATGGCGCGCATCGAAAGCGCTGCACCACCACGGCCATCACCATCCATACGGGTCAAGATGATACCGGTAATGCCAACGCGCTCATCAAAGTTACGCGCCAGATTAACGGCATCCTGACCGGTCAGACTATCAGCAACCAGCAGAATTTCATGCGGATTGGCGGCTTTGCGGATATCCGCCATTTCCACCATCAGCGGTTCGTCAATATGTGTGCGACCCGCAGTATCGAGAATCACCACATCATGACCGCCGAGCTTGGCAGCCTGTACGGCGCGCGCAGCAATCTCTACCGGTGTTTGTCCGGCAATAATCGGCAATGAATCAACATTGACCTGCACACCGAGCTGGCGCAGCTGTTCTTGAGCGGCAGGACGGCGCGTATCCAGCGATGCGATCAGAACTTTTTTCTTCTGACGATCAGTCAGGCGCTTGGCAAGTTTACCGGTGGTCGTAGTTTTACCCGAACCCTGCAAACCAACCATCATAATGACAACTGGTGCAGGTGCGTTCAGATCAACTGTCACACCTTCGGTGCCGAGCATTTCCACCAGCTCGTCATGAACGATCTTAACGACCATCTGACCCGGTTTAATGCTTTTCAGAATCTCCGCACCAACCGCTTTTTCACGCACACGGTCAGTGAATGAGCGAACCACTTCCAGCGACACATCCGCTTCAATCAGCGCACGGCGCACTTCACGCAACGCGCCGGCAACGTCAGCCTCGGAGAGAGCGCCGCGTCCGGTCAGACCGTTCAGAATGGAGCCAAGACGCTCCTGAAGTGAATCAAACATCTAAATTTCCCAATCTCTGTTCAGATCGTCAGATCTGAGTGCAGGTTCATCCCGAAATCATATAAGGCGCCGGCATGAAAACCGAAGCTGCATCCAAAGCAAAACAGCACCCGAGGGCGCTTTGCGCTGTCGGATGTTGACCTCCGGGATCTCTTTATACCATACGGGTCCCGGTCGGCTGCCTGAGAACATATACTCATAGCGGAATTATCGCGCGTTCTTTACATGATCTGCGGTTTATGAGTCAAGCATTTGCACGTAAAAAGCAGAATACAGACCTCAGCTAAAATCACGATCATAAGAATCAGCTATACTGCACTCTATAACTGTGACCAAAAAAGCGCGGGCAATTTGAAACTGCCTTAAACCGGCGGGCAATCAGTTCCGTGCCTCATTCAGACCACATTCGGCGGACATCGCCTTTAGAGCGGTTTCAGTTAATATTGAACCGTTGAAACCGCTCTATCTTTTTTTGTTTTTATGCGCATTTGAATCCGAAAACCGCTTCACACTTTTCGGAATGCGCTTTAACTAAAGCAGAACAACATCAAAACTATAGTTTTTTGTAAATCCCTGTTAATCATATAATTCTATAAAGCCCCCTGAGAACAGTTCTAACGAGGCAGCTTCATGCAGTCAAAGACTATCAAATCTTCTATCCGCAATCTGACCCTTACCGTTATCGGCGGTTCAATTGGTGTAATGGTTCTGTCCGGCATTGCGCAGGCAGCACAATGCGGCAATACCGGCGCCGGCTTCCCTGCATGGGTGCAGGACTTTAAAAAAGAAGCAGCAGGACGCGGTATTAAAGGCAATGCTTTGTCAGCCCTCGACAATGTAAAATATGCCACAGCAACCATCAATGCTGACCGCAACCAGAAAAGCTTCAAACTGTCTCTCGATGACTTCATGAAGAAGCGTGGTTCGACCACAATCATCAGTCGCGGCAAAACCATGAAAGCGCAAAATGCTGCTTTGTTTGCCAAGATTGAACAGCGTTACGGCGTGCCTGCCGGTCCATTGCTGGCAATCTGGGGCATGGAAACAGGCTTCGGCAACTATCTCGGCAAGCAGCACACATTGTCCGCTGTTGCTACTCTGGCCTATGACTGCCGTCGTTCAGAATTCTTCACCAATGAACTTTATGCAGCTCTGCAGCTGATTCAGCGTGGCGATCTCAGCCCGAATGCTGTTGGCGCGATGCATGGTGAAATCGGTCAGACTCAGTTCCTGCCATCCAGCGTCATCAAATATGGTGCAGATGGTGACGGTAATGGTCATATCGACATGGTCAACTCCCGCGCGGATGCTCTGGCTTCTACAGCTAACTTCCTTAAAGCACACGGCTGGCGCGCCGGTGCAGGCTACCAGCAGGGTCAGCCAAACTACGGCGCCATTCAGGGCTGGAATGCGGCCACTGTTTACCAGCAGGCTATTGCCATTATGGGTCAGGCAATCGACGGCAAATAATCTGCCGCTGCAATGCACAATAAAAAAACCGGCTTAAAAGCCGGTTTTTTTATTTCCAGTTTAATCTCATTCAACAGCTGTTTCGCTGCTTTCGGCTTGCACCGGCATCTCGTCCGTATCAGGTCGAATAAAATCGCCAGTTTGCGAATCCATTACCCACAATTCACCAGTCGAAATATCGAACCATGCACCATGAAGAGAGAGGCGTCCCTTTTTCTCCAGAATATCAACGCAAGGAAAACTGCGCAGATTATTCAGCGAATAACGGATTGAAATACGCTCGAGTGCAGTCTGTCGCTCGGTCTGGGTCATCAGCGAGTTGGATGTGATTGTCTCGGCGGCAGGCGCCAGCAGGCTCATCCATTTACCGATAAAGTCGCCCGGTGATAATGGGCTGCTTTCTGTATCCAGTGCGGATTTGATCCCACCGCAACGCCCGTGACCAAGCACAACAATGTGCTTAACTTTGAGACTCTGAACCGCAAATTCCAAAGCAGCAGAGGCTGCATGATATTCGCCATCCGGCTCATAAGGCGGGATCAGATTTGCGACATTGCGCAGAACAAAAATTTCACCCGGACGGGTATTGAATATAATTTCCGGTGCTGCTCGGGAATCACAGCAGGCAATCACCATTGTTTCCGGTGTCTGACCCTGATCTGCAAGTTCCTTATAACGCATTCTTTCATCGGCAAAATCCGATGCCATGAAGTTGCGGTAACCGGCGAGGAGTGTGTCTGGAAGATCTACCATGATTTTTCGATAAACCCATATTTCGCCAAGATCAATCAAAGATTACGCTTAAATTTGCATCGCACACTATGATGAACGTGCATTTTCGATACATTTTTGCACGATTTTCACACCAAAAAACGTAAAAATCATCCATTTTCATATAAAATCAGATGCTTTTCGCTCATTTCTCATTCAGAAAAACAATCTATCAAAATTAATATTATCTACAAAATTTTTGACGTTTTAGCAGACCTCAATGAAAATGAGCGCCCGTCAGGCGCTCATTCCGTGATTAGGATGCACAAGACGGCGCAACTGCACCATCGCCATTGGCCGCTCAAGACTCGCCGCATCGGCCTCCAGCATCAACTCATCGGCACCGCGCTTGGCTGCACGGGCGAGAATTTCAAAAACCGCAGCCGTTGTCATTTGCAGCGCTTTTTCTTCACTCATGCCACTCATTTTACGGGCAAGAAACAAAGCCGAAGTCAAATCCCCCATACCATTGCCAGGCCCCTGCACAATACGATGCTCGGCCATCAAGGCTTGGGTGCGCGTCACCAGCACATTGCTGATACTGTCGCGCATCATCGCAAAAGCGGATGTTACCAGCATCGTATCAGGCCCTGCCTGCAACGCGGCTTCCATTAATTGTTGATTATCAGCTGGTTCAGTTCCCGTCAGCCAGCCCAGTTCGTAACGATTGGGTGTTGCAATATCCGCCAACGGCAACAGCAGATCACGAATGGCAATTGCTGTACTTTCCGCCACATACAGGCCTTTGGTGTCACCGATAACAGGATCGCAAATATATTGCAGCTTCGGATTGTTTGCCTTCATTGTCGCAATCAGTTGCGCCACGGCTTTGACCTGCGCGGCATTGCTCATAAATCCGGTTAGCACCGCACGGACCTCTCCCAGCCACGGCGCACGCTCCAGATCGGCAATCAATGTTGAAAACTGCGATTCATCCGGAATAATCCGGCTTGCCGGTCCATGTCCCGGATGCCATGGCAGGATCACAGTTGGCACAGCCCAGACCGGATGCCCCAGCCGCTCCAGTGCAAAAACGGCCGCTCTGTTACCGATGGAGCCACGCACCACATGGCTGGAAATGACGATTACGGCACTGGTGCTGGTCGGTTCAGAAGCGGTCATAACAATGTATCCGGCATGAATATAAGATGTGGTGCTATAGAACCTCCGCCGCATTCCATAGTAAAGTCAATTTTATTATAAATTTTACTGTCACCACAAATTACACTTCAAATCTCAACCGGTAAGCTGGCAGCCGCCGGACAGAAATAAACCTGTCCAGTTGCTCAACAATCAGCTTATTTTGACAATCAGCTTGCCAAAGTTTTTGCCTTCCAGCATGCCGATAAAGGCTTCCGGCGCATTTTCAAGTCCATCAGCAATATCCTCACGATAACGGACTTTCCCGTCCTTAATCCATTGCGTCATCGCCTGATAAAATGCGGGGCGTTGCTCACTGAAATCACGCTGAATAAAACCGCGAATTGTCAGACTTTTCGATAAGATATCGCGCATCAATAAAGGCAAGCGATTCGGCCCGTCAAAGGCACCCGTACTGTTATATTGCGCGACAAGGCCGCAAACCGGCACACGGGCGAACGGATTGAGCAGCGGAACTACGGCATCAAAAACCTTGCCGCCGACATTCTCAAAGTAAACATCAATACCCGACGGACAAGCCTGCTTCAGAGCGTCTGCAAAATCAGAGCGGTAATGATCAAGCGCAACATCAAAACCAAAATCATCAATCAAAGCGCGACATTTGTCGGCACCACCGGCAATCCCGACCGTGCGCGCGCCTTGCAGCTTTGCAATTTGGCCGACGGCAGAACCAACAGGCCCGCTGGCAGCAGCTACCACTACGGTTTCCCCTGCCTTGGGCTGCCCGATCGTTAACAAGCCTGCATAAGCAGTAAATCCGGGCATCCCCAGAACGCCTAAAGCAGTGGTTAGTGGTGCTGCATTAGGATCAAGTTTGCGCAAAACCGATCCGTCAGCCACCGCATATGTCTGCCAACCAGAATGCGACAGAACCATATCACCGACAGCAAAATCCTTATGGCGGCTGGCGATCACCTCACCTACAGTGCCGCCCTCCATAACATCTCCCAGCGCGACGGGTGCAGCATAGGATTTTGCATCGCTCATACGACCGCGCATATAGGGATCAAGCGAGAGATAATGTAGTTTCAGTAAAACCTGTCCGTCTGCCGGTTCTGCGACCGGAACATTTTCAAGCCGGAAATTCTCCGCGCTCGGGCGACCGGACGGACGTGAAGCGAGAACAATGCGTTTATTGGAAAGTTCAGTCATATCATGCAGTTCCTCTGTGAAAGGGCATATGGTGACAGACAATACACAGCGCAGCATCATGTACAAAACAACAAGTTGTTGCCTATCCTACGATATTGAAACAAAGTTTTCACCACACCGGATATCAAGAAATAAAAAACCCCGCTTTGGAGGCGGGGCTTTATTTCAGTTATGACGTGGCGAAAATGGTGTTTTGTGAGAACCGGAGCGGAGCGTACTTCAGTACGTGAGCACCGGAAGCGTAACAAAACGCCATTTGCAGACCGTCAGAGCTGAAATAATCAGTTCATGGTTGGGATAACGAGCTCTGCACCATCCTGAACACCCGCCGCATGCCCGCAACCACTCAGTGGTGAGGACATGCAAACAAGAAACAGTCAGGTGTTAGTTCATCGTTGGAATAACGAACTCTGCACCATCCTTCACACCTGACGGCCAGCGTGATGTCACTGTTTTGGTCTTGGTGTAGAAGCGGAATGCGTCCGGCCCATGCTGATTGAGATCGCCGAAGCCGGAGCCTTTCCAGCCGCCGAATGTGTAATAGGCGATTGGCACAGGGATCGGCACATTCACGCCAACCATGCCAACCTGAACACGCGATGCAAAATCACGCGCCGCATCACCATCACGGGTGAAGATCGCAACGCCATTGCCATATTCATGATCATTTGGCAGCGACAGAGCTTCCTCATAATTCGCTGCACGTACAACGCTCAGCACAGGGCCGAAGATTTCTTCTTTATAGATGCGCATATCGCGGGTGACATGATCGAACAGACAGCCGCCGAGATAGAAGCCGTTTTCATAGCCCTGCATTTTAAAGTTGCGGCCATCAACAACCAGTTTCGCGCCTTCTTCAACGCCGAGATCAACATAACCCCGTACACGTTCCAGTGCCTGTTTTGTTACCAGCGGGCCATAGTCCGCAGAACCATCAGTTGACGGGCCGACTTTCAGCGCTTCAACACGCGGGATAAGTTTTGCCATCAGGCGTTCTGCGGTGTCATGCCCAACCGGAATGGCCACAGAAATCGCCATGCAACGCTCACCGGCAGAACCATAACCGGCACCGATCAGCGCATCCACCGTCTGATCCAGATCGGCATCCGGCATAATAATCATGTGGTTTTTAGCGCCACCGAAGCACTGAACGCGCTTCCCATTGGCACAACCGCGCGCATAAATATATTGCGCAATCGGGGTTGAGCCGACAAAGCCGATTGCCTTCACATCCGGATCATCCAGCAGCGCATCAACCGCATCTTTATCACCGTTGACGACGTTGAAAATACCGGCAGGCAGACCAGCCTCCATAAACAGTTCCGCAAAGCGCATCGGCACGCCCGGATCGCGCTCGGATGGCTTGAGAATAAAGGCATTACCACAGGCAATTGCAGGTCCGGCCTTCCAAAGCGGGATCATCGCCGGAAAGTTGAATGGCGTAATACCGGCAACAACACCGAGCGCCTGACGCATGGAATAAACATCAATGCCGGTACCGGCGGCATCCGTGAATTCACCTTTCAGCAGATGCGGCGCACCAAGGCAGAATTCAATCACTTCCAAACCACGTTGAATATCGCCCTTGGCATCCGGAATAGTCTTGCCGTGTTCGCGTGCCAGCAATTCTGCGAGGCTGTCATATTCGGCTTCAACCAGTTCCAGAAATTTACGCAAAACACGTGCACGGCGTTGCGGATTGGTCGCTGCCCAAGCTGGCTGCGCGGCCTTAGCATTTTCAACCGCAGCGCGCACTTCGTCTTTGGTCGCTAAAGCAACCTGCCCCAGCACTGCACCATCCATCGGCTGATAAAATTCTGTCTGACGACCGCTTGTTCCCGCGACATGCTTGCCGCCGATAAAATGCCCGACCTGTTTCATCTTGTCCGCTCTCCCAGAGTTTAAATTCCTGCCAGCATAATCACCCTGCAAAAAATAGTTTTCAAGTAGGCGAAAAGCGTATCCGTTGTGCAAAAATGCATATAAGCTATCGCCATGAACTGGGATGATATTCGCATATTCCTCGCTGTTGCCCGCTCCGGACAAATTCTCGGCGCAGCCAAAAAACTCGGCCTCAATCACACAACAGTGTCGCGCAGGCTGACAGCCCTTGAAGACAGCCTGCACACAACCCTGCTGAACCGGCGCACCAATGGCTCGGAACTCACGCAGGCCGGAGAGGAACTTCTGCACTCAGCAGAGAGAATGGAAGCGGAGATGCTCAGTGCCCATGCCCATCTGGCAGGCGCTGATATTGCACTGGCAGGCACAATCCGTATCGGTGCGCCCGATGGTTTCGGGGTGAATTTTCTGAGTCCCAGACTGGCTCGGTTTTCTGCCCTTTATCCCGATCTCACCATTCAGCTTGTGCCGGTTCCACGCTCTTTTTCACTTTCAAGACGCGAGGTGGATATTGCCATCAGCGTAGAACGACCGGAAACCGGCAGACTGATTGCCCGCAAACTCACCGGCTATAATCTCGGCCTTTATGCACATAAAGATTATCTGGAGCGCTACGGCACACCGCAAAATGTAGAGGACTTAATCCACCACCGGTTGATCGGCTATGTCGAAGATCTGGTTGCCAATCCGACATTGGATTATGCACGTGAGATTAGCCGTGACTGGAAACCGGCTTTTGAAGTTTCCAGTGCTTTAGGACAAGCCGAAGCCGTGAAAGCAGGAGCAGGCATTGGCATTCTGCATGGCTTTATCGCCCGCGAACACAAGGAATTAATCGAGATCCTGCCGCATAAGCGCATCAAGCGCTCATATTGGCTGTCTTATCATGAAAGCGCCAGAACTTTGCGGCGTATCCATATTGTTGCAGATTTTGTCTCAGGACTGGTTGAACAGGAACGTCACCTGTTCAGCTGACATATTCCGGCTCTTTAAACAGGATGATGCAAAGCATGACCGACAGAACAGTCACCGGCAAGACCAGCGACCAAAGGCCAACTATATTATAGAGTACCGCACCGCTGGCAGCCCCCAACACCAGCGAAAACCAGACATAAACATGCTGCAACCAGCGTGTCCGCGGTGCGTAACCGCGCATGGCTTTGGCCAGATCACTGGCAGCATTAAAAATGGTACCGGTTACAAAGGTCGTCCCAAGCCGCGCGGCGCCAAAAGGCTTAAACACGGCATTCTGCGCGCCCATCGCCGCGGCCAGCAGCATCACCGGCATCGGAGCCAATTGCGGTAGCTGGTTCAGCAGCATTGTACTCAGCAAAAGAACGATGATTAATGCCGTCACCCGTCCTGAATACCAGCGCGTTTCGCGGACACTGATAAGGGAAGCGAAAAACGCCCCGCCAAAAAACAATCCGATCAGTGTCAGCGGCATAAATAGCCCCTGCCCGCGCAATAATTGCGCTGCCCTGCCATCGGGTCCGCTCATTGCCAGACCGAATTGCGTTGTATTTCCGCTCATGAAAGAAGCGAAATAACCACCCAGCTCAATAAAGGCGAGCGCATCGACAAATCCGGCAACCGCAGTCAAGACCAAACCAGATATCAAGCGGACGGGAGGCGTCATCACAACTCACTTAACGGCATTTTACAAACACAAAGCCCGCCGGATTTTCCGGCAGGCCGTAATAAACAGATTTTAAAAGATCACGCTCGTTTTACAAGCCGGAGAATGACCAGCAGGATAACGGCACCGATAAATGCGTTCACAATTGCGGCAATAACACCGCCCCCGATTGCAAATCCCAGACGCGGTAACAACCAACCGGCCAGAAACGCACCGATCACACCGACAACAATATTGCCAAGCATGCCGAAACCACCGCCACGCACAACCTGCCCCGCCAGCCAGCCGGCAACGAGACCTACGATCAGAAAAACCAGTAAACTCTCTACACCCATTATGCTCTCCGATATGAATTGCTGCCTGCCCGTTTTTGCATCACGCATTTTCGACGAGCCACCAACAGATTAACGCATTAGACGCCATATGGATGCATCATAAAATCAATAAATATGACAGGCTAACCAGACAATTCAGCAAAACAAAAAACGGTCTGGCAGATTATTACTCAATGTACGAAATAAGTCTCTCCCCCATTGCCTTCTCTTACAAATTAACAATAATTTAACAAAAGCCTTATTTTCATCTCTAAAAACAGCAATAGTAACAACCGAACATGACGCTTGGTGAAATGCTGCTCATTGATAGCTTTTCAGGCGCCGGTTCTGATAGGATATACGGGTGGAAACCATATGGGATACCTCAGCCAGTAATTTACATGGCCTGTCCGAAGGCTCTTCTTTATTTCAGGCCGCGCTGCCGCGATTTACTACAGTGAATCGCGAGAATGATCCTGTGCTCGATAATCTGGTTGCTTTAGCGGCTGGTATTTCTGATGCGCCGGTTGCGGCAATCAATCTGATCTCACAGGAACAGCAGATTTTTAAAGCTATCCACGGCCTCAATCTTGCTGCACCGCCAGCCGGACATAGCTTTTGCCGGCAAACTTTGCTTGCCGAAGACATTTTTATCATAAGCGATGCAAGCACAACACCGGTTTTTGCCACAGAACCTTTTGTGCAAGGGAGCACATCCTATCGCTTTTATGCCGGAGTAAAGCTGACCGGTAGTGATGGTACGATCTTCGGTACTCTGCTGATACTGGATAAAAAACCACGCAGTCTGACTGCTGTGCAGCTCAAAGATTTGCGCAGACTGGCAAAGCTTGCAAGCGCCCATATCGACATGCAAAATCAGCTTTTCCAGCAGCAGCAAAAACAGCAGCTCAATCAACTCATCATTGATAATGCGCTGGACTATGCCATCATCACCACATCACTGAACGGGCAGGTTACGAGCTGGAATGCCGGTGCGCAAAGATTATTCGGCTGGACGGAAGACGAAATCCTCAAATCTTCGGTCGATATCCTGTTCACGCCAGAGGAGCGGGAGAAAAATGTTCCCGATATGCGCCGTGTAACTGCATTGCACCATCGGCAGGATGCCGTGGAACGCTGGCATCTGCGAAAAGACGGCAGCCGGTTCTGGGCAAGCGGACAGCTTTTACCGCTTTATGATCAGAACGGACATATACAGGGGTTTCTGAAAATCCTGATCGACCGCACATTTATCCGCGATCAGCAGGAACGTCTGCGCGAGCAGGAAGAAATGCTGCGCCTGTCTCAGGAGGCAGGTGGTATTGGCGCTTTCGATATTAATCTCAGCAGCCGTGCAATCACTGTCACCAATCAGATCCGGCAGATTTTTGGCATTGCACCGGATAGCAATATTACCATCGAACTATTTGAAAACCTGATGTCGCCATCAGAAAACAATCAGGCCGGAAACTCTGAATCTCTTGCTTTACCCAGCTCCGGCCATAGTGAATATCGAATTCAACGGCTGGATAATAAAGAAGAACGCTGGGTTGCGCTTTCCACGGAACTGATCCCTGATGATGAGGGAAACACCATCCGTATGCGCGGCATTGTTCAGGATATTACCGGCCGCAAACTGGCAGAAGAACAGCAGGCAATGTTGACGGCAGAGCTTGTGCATCGCAGTAAAAACATTTTGGCAATTATTCAGGGCATCGCCAATCAGACTTTGCGCAACACGACCAGCGCTGAAGGTGCGAGAGCGGCTTTTGAAGCCCGTATCATGGCACTCAGTAAAGCACAGGATGTATTGATCCACGGGACAAAATCCTCAAGTGCCGATCTTGCCGACATTGTCAGCAATAGCCTGTCCGTCCATGCGGGAGCGGATGAAAAACGTATCCGCATTACCGGAACATCCGCCATTCTGGGCTCCAGACAATCGCTGTCCATGGTCATGGCACTGCATGAACTCGGCACCAATGCCGTTAAATATGGCGCGCTTTCAACAGCTGACGGTTATATTGAAATCAGCTGGTATTTCGATAATGGCCGTTTCCTGTTTCACTGGGCAGAAAGAAACGGCCCTGCAGTTATTAAACCCGAAAGGCGGGGATTTGGTTCCCGCCTGATTGAACGTACACTGGCCGCCAGCCTTGGCGGCACCGCGGAACTGCATTATCAGCCTCAAGGGCTTGAGTTTCAGCTCAACGCACCAGCCAATAATATGCGCCACGATCTTTAAAGAAAAACGCCGCTCTTATATTCAGAGCGGCATTTTTGAAGCATCAGGCCAGATGTTTGAATGCTTTAACAACTTCATCATACACACCGCGTTTGAACGGCACGATCAGTTCCGGTAACTCCAACATTGGTTTCCATGCCCACATATCAAATTCGGCATCATGGCCACCAGGCGGCGGGTTGATCGCAATTTCGCTCTCATCCCCTTCAAAGCGATAGGCGAACCAGCGCTGTGTTTGTCCGCGATATTTGCCTTTGAGAGCAATCCCCATCAAATGTTCAGGCAGATCATAATTGATCCAGTCCGGTGCTTCAGCCAACAGGCTGACCGTACGCATGCCGGTTTCCTCATAGAGTTCACGCAGTGATGCTGTTGCCGGATCTTCGCCTTTATCAATGCCACCCTGCGGCATTTGCCAGAGCTGTGTTGCACCTTCCATCTCGCCATTTGGCTCAACGATACGGCGGCCAGCCCAGACTTTGCCTTCACGATTCAAAACCATAATACCGACGCACGGGCGATAAGGCAGCAATGCAGGATCACGCTTTTCAGTCATTCTCTTCTCTTCAGTTTATGATTTAAAACTACAGACAAAAAACGCGGGGACTGCCCCGCGTTTTTCTGAAGTGTATAAGCTTAGTTTTTATCAGGCTTCGGCAGATCTTTCTTAGGATCCGGCGGGAATGCTGCATTGGCCATTTCGCCACGCAGCAGTTTCATGGCTTCGCCTAGCTGAATGTCGTCTTTCGGCTCCAAAGGCACATAGGCCGATGAACCGGAACCGGCATCATCTTCATCCGCACCCTTAATGTGGCCTTTCAGACCGGCTTCGCCCTTAGTTGTAACATCACGGCCTTTCAGCTCATCCGGCAGCGGCTGTTCCACCTTGATATCCGGTGTAATGCCCTTGCCCTGAATGGATTTGCCTGACGGCGTGTAATAGAGCGCAGTGGTCAGACGCAGTGAACCATTTTCACCCAGCGGGATAATGGTTTGCACAGAGCCTTTACCGAAGGATTGCGTTCCAAGAACGGTCGCACGGCGGTGATCCTGCAGCGCACCGGCCACAATTTCAGACGCACTGGCAGAACCGCCATTGATCAGAACGATCACCGGTTTGCCTTTCGTCAGATCGCCTGAGCGGGCATCAAAGCGGGTAACATCCTGCGGATCACGGCCACGGGTGGAAACAACTTCGCCCTTGTCGAGGAAGGCATCGGACACAGCAACGGCCTGATCGAGCAAACCACCCGGATTAAGACGCAGATCAAGCACATAGCCTTTCAGCTTGTTCTCTGGAATCTGTGACTGAATATCCTTGATCGCCTTGGTCAGATCATCGGACGTCTTTTCCGTGAAGGAAATCACGCGCAGATAACCGACATCATTCTCAACGCGGTAGCGGACAGCTTTAACCTTGATGATCGCACGTTTGATCGAAAGCTTGATCGGCTTATCAGCGCCCTGACGGATCAGCGTCAGTTCAATAGCTTCATCAACCGGCCCGCGCATTTTATCAACGGCATCATTGAGCGTCAGACCACGCACTTCCGCACCATTGATCTGGCTAATCAGATCGCCTGCCAGAACACCGGCTTTCGATGCCGGCGTATCATCAATCGGGGCAATAACCTTCACCAGATCATTTTCCATGGTGACTTCAATGCCGAGACCGCCGAACTCACCCTTGGTCTGCACGCGCATATCCTGCGCAGCCTCAGGGTTGAGGTAAGACGAATGCGGATCAAGCGAGGTCAGCATACCGTTGATCGCAGTTTCGATCAGCTTCTTATCTTCAGGCGGCGTCACATATTGCTGGCGCACACGCTCAAAAATATCGCCGAAAATCGCGAGTTCTTTATAAGTATCGTTGCCAGCAGCATTGGCAATCGCAGCCGGTGCTCCCTGCACAGCAACCATCGCCGAAGCCCCCATTAAGGCACCTGCGAAAAGAAGCGACATTTTACGTATCATCTTGTGTCCTTCCGGAATGCCGCTCGGTCCACCACGGGGTCGGATCGACGGATTTCCCATCTTTTCGAAATTCTATGTAAAGCATCGGTGAAGAATTACCACTCCCCAGTGACGCAACACTGGTTAAAAGCTTATCTCCCATAGCCCCGACCGGCTCACCGGCCAGCACAAACCGGCCTTGTTGCACATTGATTCTGCTTAATCCCGCCATGACGATATGATATCCGCTGCCAACATCAAGGATTAACAGCTGTCCGTAAGAACGAAATGCTCCCGCATAAAGCACAACGCCATCAGAAGGTGACGTAATCGTGGCACTTTGCGGTGTTTGCAGCATTTGTCCGGCCTGCGGACGACCAAAATCATCCTTCTGACCAAACTTTTTTGTGATTTTTCCGCTGGCAGGCAAAACCAGCTGCCCACGCAGAGACTCAAAATCGACACGCGACAGCAGTGAATTCTCACCAGGCTGGGCAGCACGCTCCTGCCCATCTGCCAGTCTTTGCTCTTCCGCTTCCCGCGCAGCATCGGCAGCGGTGCGCACTTTATCCATACGCGCCTGCAAAGAGGCGATCAGATCTTTAAGGCTGGTGGCTTTTTTCGCCAATCCTTCTGCGTGAAGACGTTCAGCTTTCAATTCCTCTTCAGACTGGCTATAGAGCTTCTGCTTTTCTTCCAGCAACAGTTCCTGCTTCTGCCGCTCTTCTGCTTGCGCCGTGCGGCTAGCTGTCAGCCGTTCCTGCTCGTCTTTGATCGAGGCTTGCAGGCGCTGCATCTCTTTCAGATCAGCCATTAATTCCAGAGTCTGCGCCCGCATTTCTGGCACCACTGCGCCAAGCAATACGGCCGAGCGCACGGAAGCCAGCGCATCATCAGGGCGCACCAGAATGGCAGGCGGCGGATTGAGCCCCATGCGCTGCAAAGCGGCCAACACTTCCGCCAGTACTTTGCGGCGTGAGCGTAATGACAGCCGAATGCCGTCTTCCTGCTCACTGAGTGCAATCAGTTTCTGACCAGCGGCTTCAATATCTTCCGAAAGTTTCTTGTCTGTCTTGGCAGACTGGATCAATGCAGCGGTAATGGTTGCCTGATCTTTTTTCAGCTCAGATACACTTGTTTCTAGCTGCTGCAGTTTTTCTTTCGACAGCGCAATCTCGCTGTTAATCGCATTGAGACTGCCCGATACCGTTTGGTGCTGTTGTTCCAACGGCACCGGTGCCGCTTCCTGTGCAAGCGTCACGCCCGACATCAGCATCAACAAACCAGCAGACAAAGCGCATCTGGCCGGAGCGGCACAAATGCGCCCCATCAAATGAAGCCGGAAAGAACTGCTGCTGTTATTCATCAAAATTCAAATACTGATCCGTTGCGGTCACTCAATTATAGCGGTGAATCTATAACAAAGATTATCCGTATCAAAATCCGTCTGTAAATGCCTGAGATACAACAGCAGGGCACTTTTTAGAGAGGTTCTGGTTATAACTGAATCGTCAGAACCGCTACGCATTTGTACCGGTGAGACTTCAATCACACACGATGATAAGGATGACCGGAGAGAATGGTCACCGCACGGTATAATTGCTCAGCAATCAGAATACGTGCCAGCTGATGCGGCCATGTCATTTTGCCCATCGCCAGCACCAGATCAGCCCGCGCCCGCAATTGCGGATCATGACCGTCAGGCCCGCCGAGGGCTAAGATCAATTGCCTTTTGCCGCCATCACGGATTTTGCCCATTTGCTCAGCAAAAGCCTCAGAGCCCAGCTCCTTACCGCGCTCATCCAGCAGGATCAGCGCCGCGCCATTATCCAGGGCTTCATAGACACGTGTCGCTTCATCGGCCTTGCGTTGATCCGCATTGCCGCCCCTGCTTTCCGTAATCTCACTGACACCGGTAAACTCAAAACCCAGAGCCGTTCCGGCTTTGGTAAAACGGTCAAAATAACGCTCCGCCAGCTCCCTCTCAGGACCAGCTTTCATTTTCCCGACCGCATAAACTGTAACACGCATAATCAAAAACCTCTGCCTGCCATATGATGCAGGCAGTTTCAGTCTGTGTCAGTAGCATGCCGTCACAAACCGGCATGCCCGTCTTTGAAGAAATTATGCTCTACAGCATAATTTTTTAAACTTGAATCAGTTTAAGGTAAAATTATGCTGTAAATATAAAGTGTTAGAGCGACCATTGTGCGCCCAAGAGGGCGCACGGCGCTCTAATGCACTGGCTTTTTACGCGGATTAAATTCATCCGCTTCCGCTGTGAGCCAGATTTTTTCGATATTATAAAACTCACGGATTTCCGGATGGAAAATATGAACGATAATATCGCCCGTATCGACCAGAACCCAGTCTGCTGATTCAAGACCTTCGATCTGAATATCACGCACACCGATTTCTTTCAGCGCACGCAGCAAATGGTCAGCCACCGCACCGACATGGCGCTGTGAACGACCTGAAGCGATTACCATATAATCGCCCAGTGCGGATTTTCCGCGCAGATCAATGGAAATAATATCTTCGGCCTTGGAGTCTTCAAGACTTGCAAGCAGAACTTCTAAAGCATGGGACACAGTGGCTTCGCCGCTGATCTCTGCTGATGAAGGCGTGGTAACACCCTTCTTGTCAATTGCTGTTCTCAATGAGTACCTTTCCGTGAAGAACAACGCCACACGGTAACTACGCCCCGTGCAACACTAAAAGTGGCAGAGTCCTGTGTCTGTTTCAAGACACGGCTCTTGTAAATTTTCTGACCGCTATGTCAGCTTATATCTAAACTATGATCCCGCCTGTTGCTCACGCAATTGCGTGGATGACAGTTCTGACTGCGGACCGTGAATGAAAACCCATGCCGGTGCCGGCAATGTTGCAAGCTGTTCAGCATCGGCCTCCGGCAAACGCGCAGCACTGAATTGCTGTGCCATCACAGAATCCTCTGCCGCCATATTCGATCCCGGCCTGTTGATTACCGCAACCGGATAGGTACGGGCGATCTCATCCCATTCCTGCCAGTGGTGGAAACTCATCAGATTATCCGCCCCCATAATCCAGACGAGATGGACATCCGGATTGTGTTCGCGCACCAGTGCCAAAGTATCTGCCGTATAGCGCACCTGATTAACAGCTTCAAATGCCGTTACATGAATGCGCTTATCGGTAATAAGCTGTTCGCTAAGAGCAATGCGTTGCGACAGCGGTGCCAGTTCACGCGCATCTTTCAGCGGGTTCCCCGGCGTCACCATCCACCAGACCTGATCCAGCCCCAGCCGCTCCAGCGCCAATTCTGCCACCAAAACATGGCCTGCATGGGGCGGATTGAAAGAACCACCGAACAAACCGATCTTCGCGCCTGATTGTGCCGCAGGCATATGCAGATAGTCCTGCGCAACATCCTGAAATACATCAGCAAGAGCGGTTTTACCGGAATGATCTTTGGTGGATTGAGACATTTGTTCTGCTCAGACCCGTGTCTGTCCGTTGCCGCGAACGCGATATTTAAACGAGGTGAGTTGCTCTACACCAACCGGTCCGCGCGCATGCATCTTGCCCGTCGCGATACCGATTTCTGCACCCATACCAAATTCACCGCCATCAGCAAATTGTGTTGAAGCATTGTGCAGCAGAATAGCTGAATCAATCTCGTTAAAGAACCGCTCAACAACACCGGTATCTTCCGCAATCACGGCCTCTGTGTGATGCGAGGAATAGCGGTTGATATGTGCCAGCGCACCGTCAATCCCGTCAACCAGCGCCACTGAGATAATCGCATCAAGATATTCTGTCGCCCAGTCTTCTGCTGTCGCTGCTTCAGCCTGAGGATACAGCGCGCACACATCTGCATCACCGCGAATTTCACAACCGGCTTTTGCCAGCTCGCTCAACACCGGCACCAGATGGGTTTCCGCTACTTTACGGTCAACCAGCAAAGTCTCGGTTGCACCGCAAATGCCTGTGCGGCGCATTTTAGCATTGAGAACGATCTTCTTTGCCATTTCCAGCTCAGCGCTGGCATCAACATAAATATGGCAAAGTCCTTCGAGATGCGCGAAAACCGGTACCCGTGCCTCTTCCTGCACACGGGCAACAAGGCTTTTGCCGCCGCGTGGTACAATCACATCAATCGCGCCATTCAGACCTTTAAGCATTTCACCCACTGCCGCGCGATCTGTCACCGGCACCATCTGAATGGCAGCTTCCGGCAGACCAGCCGCTGTCAGACCTTCGGCCAAAGCGGCATGAATTTCACGAGATGAATGCGCGGAATCGGAACCGCCACGCAGGATCACTGCATTACCGGCCTTCAGACACAGCGCACCGGCATCAGCTGTCACATTCGGACGACTTTCATAAATCACGCCGATCACACCCAGCGGCGTACGCACGCGCTCAATATGCAGACCGTTCGGGCGATCCCATTCGGTTATAATTTCACCAACCGGATCTTTCAAAGCCGCGATCGCGCGGATACCATCGGCCATCGCACGGATACGGGCTTCATCCAGTTTCAGGCGATCAATGAATGACGCCGCAGTGCCTGCCGCTTCCGCCGCTTGTACATCCAACACATTGGCATTAAGGATCAGCTCTTTACGACGCAGCAAGGCATCGGCCATAGCAATGAGGGCTGCATGTTTGCGCTCGGCACTGGCAATACCAAGCGGGCCTGCGGCTGCGCGCGCATTGCGGCCAAGCTCTGCCATCAGTTCAGCAACGGTCAAATTGTCCTGCTTATCCTGCATCACACATTTCCCCCTCAGCGCTCGTCAAGCCTTGCGCGCGGTTGCCACGGATCACCAGATCATTGCGATGCACCATGGAAGAGCGCGCGAAATATCCGAGAATTTCTTCAATCTCACCGCTCTTATGACCGGCGATTTTCACCGCATCTGCAGCATCATAACCGGCAAGACCACGGGCAACCTCACGGCCTTCCAGATTAAGAATGGAGACCGTATCACCACGCTGGAAATCGCCACGCACTTCCCGCACACCGGCAGGCAGCAGCGATTTGCCGGATTTCAGCGCTTGCAAAGCACCATCATCAATCACCAATTGCCCTGCCGCATCGAGATGGCCGGAAATCCAGACCTTCCATGCATTGACCGGCGCATTGGAGGCTTTGAACAGGGTTGACCGCTCGCCGCGATCAATGGCCGCCAGCGGGCTCATCCTCGTGCCGGAGGTGATAATCATTGCCGTACCTGCCGCATTGGCAATCTTACCGGCATCCAGCTTGGTCTTCATGCCGCCGCGCGACAATTCAGAAGCGGCAGCACCGGCCATAGCTTCAATATCCGGTGTAATCGCTTCCACCACCGGCAGAAATAATGCATTCGGATCTTTGTGCGGTGGCGCGGTATAAAGACCGTCAATGTCAGACAGCAGAATAAGCAGGTCAGCACCGATCATTGTAGCAACACGGGCAGCTAAGCGGTCATTATCGCCATAACGGATTTCGTTGGTCGCGACCGTATCATTTTCATTGATGATCGGGACGGCCTTGAGTTTCAGCAAAGTTTCGATCGTTGCGCGGGCATTGAGATAGCGGCGGCGCTCTTCCGTATCAGACAATGTGAGCAAAACCTGCCCCGCCATGATCTGATGGGCACCTAGTACATCGGCATAGGCTTTCGCCAAAGCAATCTGACCGGCGGCGGCTGAAGCCTGACTTTCCTCAAGCTTCAAGGTGCCTGACGGTAGTCCAAGAACGGTGCGCCCCAGCGCAACCGCACCGGAAGACACTACGAGGACTTCCACGCCTTGTGCCTGCAGCGCTGCAATATCTGCCGCAAGGCTTGTCAGCCAGACCTGTTTCAGCCCCTGAGCGCGATCAACCAGAAGCGCCGAACCGATTTTGATTACAATACGGCGATAATTATTCAGCGCCCCGATCGTCATGATCTGCTCACTTGCTTCTTGTGTCAGACTTGATTTTACCGTCCGTCTTTGCTGCTTCCAGCTCGGCTTCTTCTGCACGGCTTTGATCAATGATGCGCGCCAGTTCGCGCAACGCTGTTTCAATACCTTCACGGCTGACAGCCGATAGCAGCAATGGTTCACGGCCACAGGCTTTTTTCAGTGCCTTCATCTTATCTTTGCGGGAATCCGGATCAAGCGTGTCTGCCTGCGACAGTGCAACAATTTCAATCTTGTCGCTCAAGCCGTGACCATAGGCTTCAAGCTCGCCGCGGATCACTTTATAGGCTTTGGCCACATCATCTTCCTGTGCGGAAATCAGATGTAACAGCACACGTGTGCGTTCAACGTGACCAAGGAAGCGATCACCAAGGCCAACGCCTTCGCTCGCACCTTCAATCAGCCCCGGAATATCCGCGATCACAAATTCACGCGCATCCACACGTGCAACACCAAGGTTTGGATGCAGCGTGGTGAAAGGATAATCAGCGATCTTCGGCTTGGCAGCTGTTACACTGGCAAGGAAAGTTGATTTACCGGCATTTGGCAAACCGACAAGACCAGCATCCGCAATCAGCTTCAGGCGCAGCCATAATGTGCGCTCAATGCCCTCCAGACCCGGATTAGCACGACGTGGCGCCTGATTGGTCGAGGTTTTGAAATGCAAATTACCGAAACCGCCATTCCCGCCTTTTGCAAGACGGTAGCGCTGTCCGACAGTGGTCAGATCGCAGATCAGCGTTTCATTATCTTCTTCAAAAATCTGAGTACCAACCGGCACTTTCAGGATGACATCATCACCCTTTCCGCCGGTCATATTACGGCCCATACCATGCATACCGGTTTTTGCCCGGAAATGCTGCTGATAGCGATAATCGATCAAGGTATTCAGGCCATTGACGACGACAGCCCAAACGTCTCCGCCACGACCGCCATCACCGCCATCCGGCCCGCCGAATTCCAGAAATTTCTCACGCCGGAACGAAACCGCACCAGCGCCGCCATTTCCGGCGCGGATATAAATTTTTGTCTGGTCGAGAAATTTCATGTGCTTACCTTTTCCGGCATTAAGCCGGCACTCGGAAAATCCGATATTTAGAGACGATAAATTGCAGTCACAAGCGCTGCAAATTCAAACAGGATAATATGATCGTGGCAATACAGCAAAAAAGCAGCTTTGAAAACTGCCAGAGAGCAGAGTTGTCATCAGACTTATAAGCATTCTATTAGTATCACATCAGCAAAATGCCTGACCTTGCGTCCGTTTACCCTAAACAAACGCAAGGTTTAAAGATTTATTGCCCTGCACCACGCATTTCCAGCCATTGCTGGCGGGTCATGATATAGCACTCCACCGGCACATCTCCGTCAACAGCGGAGTGGCCAACAGCTGAGCCGGTATGTCTGAAGCCGCATTTTTCAATCACACGCTTTGAGCCTTCATTGCGGCTCTGGGCACTGATATAAATTTGCTCCAGCGACAATTCACGAAAAGAAAGATCAATCAGCGCGGTGGTCGCTTCTGTGGCATAACCTTTGCCCCAAAAAGGTTCGCCCAGCCAATAGCCGATTTCATAGCCCGAACCATATTTATGGTCGTGCAATGTGATACTGCCGATGAATTCACCAGTATCAGCCAGTGTAATCGCATAGGCAAACTGACCTATAGCACCGGACGCAGCAAGCTTAATATAATCAACTGCATGGTCACGGGAATAAGGATAAGGCAAACGCGCCAGCATGCGCGCCACATTCACATTATCCGCCAGAACGGCAAGCGCATCGATATCTTCTTCATGTGGCAGACGTAGCACAAGGCGCTCTGTAAGCTGCACGGGAGAATCCCGCAAAACAACATCTGCGCCATAATCACCTGTCAGTCCGGCACCTCTGAGGTCATCATCGGCGACTGGTGCAGCCTGCCTGCTATCACTGTTTAGTTCTGTTCCGCTCTGCAATTTTTTCATTGTTGCTTTCAGGCCTGACCGGCCATCCTCCGGGAAAAATAAAAGGGGAGACGGTTACCCATCTCCCCTTCAATATTTTGTCCGTTAAGCGGGCTTCATATATCGGGTTCGACAGGAACACCGGTATATGTATGGAGCACCGGTTACTCCGCAGCTTCAGCCATCGGGTTTACGGATACAAAGGTTCGGCCGTTTGCTTTGGTCTTGAAAGACACAACGCCGTCAGCTTTTGCAAACAGAGTATGATCTGTACCCATGCCTACGTTTGCACCCGGATGCCACTTGGTACCGCGCTGACGAACAATGATGTTGCCTGCGATAACAGCTTCGCTACCGAACTTTTTAACGCCAAGGCGTTTCGACTCTGAATCGCGACCGTTACGCGATGAACCGCCAGCTTTCTTATGTGCCATCGGTATTCTCCTTTAACTCGTTAATTACTCAGCAGCTTCAGCTTTAGGTGCAGCCTTTTTAGGCGCAGCTTTGGCTTTCGCAGATGGCTTAGCACCACCGGTGAGGATTTCCGAAATACGGATTGTCGTCAGTTCCTGACGATGACCGCGGGTACGCTTGGAGTTCTGGCGACGACGCTTCTTGAACGCGATAACCTTCTTAGCGCGACCCTGCTCAACCACTTCAGCGGTTACAACAGCACCGGCAACAAGCGGAGCACCGAGCGTGGCATTTTCGCCTTCGCCAACGAGCAGAACTTCTACAAACTCTACAACATCACCGGCTTCGCCAGCAACTTTTTCAACTTTAATCACATCATTGGCGGCAACGCGATACTGCTTACCACCGGTTTTGATGACTGCGAACATTTGTTTTCCTTTCGGTTGTTCGTTTCCGGCTCTCCTGCTTTACAGGGGCCGTCTTCTTGTCAGTCGTGACAGTTTAAATATTTATCTTAACAAAAACAGAAGTTTAAGCTTTGACAAACACACAACAAAAGCCAAAGAGGATTCTCACCTCTACGACGTGGCCGCATATAGTGACAAAAACAGCGACACGTCAAGATTTTTAAGCTGGCAATGCATAATATCTGCGAAATTATGGTGATTTGTGAGCGATTAGCTCTTGTCTAAATTCACGGTCCGCGTTATGAGCGCACATACATTCGGCAAATCGCATGAATTGATATGAATACAGGCTTTTAGGCGTGAGTTTCATATAACGATACAGCGGAGAGGTGGCTGAGTGGTTGAAAGTACCGCACTCGAAATGCGGCGTGGGGGTAACTCCATCGTGGGTTCGAATCCCACCCTCTCCGCCAGTTTATACAATAAAATCAATTATTTAGTAAAAATTAACCCTTGCGGTCGGCATTCTGTCACGCAGTCCCTTATTGGTATATTATCAAGGGCCACGCTCAAGGCACGCAGGCTACATATCGTATTCAACCACCATACGCCCTAGACTTGCATAGCATTTAATTTACGGGATAGTGTTCATTTAAACATTTCATACCTTGGAGAATATGTTTGAACGATGAATTCATTCCAACTTTAAGCCATGCAACAGAACGTGACATCGATTTGCTTCTGGTAGAAGAGCTTCATTCTTCATTAGAGTTTACAACCTGGATTGCTGCACAAGCCGGCATCCTGTCTCCTATAGCCTCATGGGATGTGAAGCATAGCAAACGTCGCACGCGTTCAAGGCGAGAAATTGACATATTCGTCGATATCTACCACCAAGACAAAAGCCGCTCAGCAATACTCATAGAAAACAAGCTAGATGCGAGCGAACAGCCAGATCAAGCTGAAAGTTACCGTGAAGAACTAGCCACACTTGACGGAGCTTTCCAGAATAGATCTATGCTCATAACGTGTCCCGAGGCTTACTCTCGGCAGCACCACAATTTCACTAGCAAGTTTGATAGCATTGTATCTTATGAGACAATCTCAGATTTTTTTCGCAAGCTACTTACCGAAGTTGGTAGTGATCTGGTGCTTCGCTATAGCTTTCGCAGTGCCATACTTGATCAGGCAATATATAAACACCGCCGGGGATATACCCCCATACCTGACAAAGTTGTCGGTGACTTCAATGCGAAGTATGTTGCGTTGTTAGCCATCCTGGCACCCGAAATCATCCCGGGCCCCAGCATGCGCAAGTCTGCTAATCCTCGAGAAAGCACTTCTATGATCTTTGATCAAGCCGCGTCTTTTTCAAAACTACCTGAAGTGATTAGACCGCGCCGCTTCGCACATGAATTAGGTCGAGGTTCCGAACACCGAGCAAACTATGTCGCCATTACATTCGCAGGTTGGGGTGCAGCTCTTCCACATGTTCTGCCGCAGTTAAATGCAGATGCATCCAATTTAGGAGCAATATTCACGGCCGACAAACCAACCAAAAACCGACCGAACCCTGGCATGAAAATGCTGCTACCAACAGAACCGGTAGACAATCAAAAGGACTTTGATAAGCAAACTGAGTCTTTGAAGGCTGGAATTCTAAAAGCAAAGGAGCTCCGTGACTGGCTCCTTTCACACCAAGAGATATTACATACGTGGAATATGCTAATTAAAGCCAAGTGATGCTGAATTACATAGGAGCTATATATTTTAAATTCTTTTGTTGCGTGTAGATAATTAATTTGCGCCACTAGACACATCCCTTGTCATTCAAAAGATGTGTCCTGGCATAGATCATCATCCTGACATGTTGCTAGCAATGGGAAGTCTGTCGTTGTTGTAATGCGCAAGACCTCCCGGAATGTGGCAGCTTCCAACACCTTTGCAGTTCCGACACATTAGGTGTCTCTGCGCCTGGTCTTCACTATACGTTGGAGATCACATGGGATCGATCAGGGAACTACATGGACACACTAGCGGGGCATATTTGCCCTTATGAAACACCATGCTTTATTCGTTCAACAAGCTGTGAGCCCCAGACAGTGAATTTCGCCGCAATGTCATCAGAGGCCAGTTGCTTAGCCAGGAATGATGGGAAGCCAGCCAAATTTCCGGTCGACAGCGGACCAACAATTTCTACAAGTTGGTCATAAAGTTCGCGCCTGATACCTTCGTCGGAGAAGGCAGGCTGTTTAAAAAGCCACTTCAATGAGAAAGATATCTCACCCTTCGCCGCCCATAAGTGAAGCGGATAGAGTGGCTTGTCATTGTGATCAGTAATCATCACATAGAGTGACGCATGTGTGCTCGAAATCACTGGCTTTGCACGCCAATTATCGATTGCAGCCAGAAATTGCGATGCGCCCCTCTCAAAATCTGCACCTAACGGCCGAATATGGGTTTCTAGCCATTCTGTTATCGCGATCGGCTCTAATGATTGAGAAAGCCGTTTCGCTGACGCAGTTCTTTCTGTCTCACCTATTATGCGAGGGCTTAGTGTTGTATGACCAACAGCACTTGTATACCACCGCAGCTCAACAGCGCGGACGTCTGCGCGCATTTGGTCATTCAAGAACTCTATGATACGAGCCAGTTCCCGAGATATTTCATCGGCGACAAAAACCAATTTGACTTGCCCCGCTCTGAAGTTAGCGTCAACCTGGTTCCAGAAGTCGGCAGGATCCTGCTCACCAATAAAATCAGCCAAAATCTTGTCGGGCTCTGCACCCTCCTGAAGTGCAGTCACAGCGAAACTTTCAGCAATCTTACCTGGCTGCCAGTAAGCTGTAGCGTTAGCTGCATATTCAAGCATTTGTCCGATTACTTCTCGCCTCAACCTTGTGTCTACAGCTCGCTTAAGCTCAACGAGCACCGGAACAGCCGCTCTAGTAACGAACAAATGATCTACAGACCACCGTCCGGAACCTTGCTCACTGTCTCGGATGGCTTGTTCGCGTTTAATAAGCAACAACTCCCCGTCACCATCTGATATCAACTCCGGATATTGGGCGACTAAAAACTGCATGCGATCTTCGTTTTCTGGGGCGGAAGGCGTCATGCGTTGGAGAGTGCCGTCTGGGTTCACTGTGTAGATCAAGCCTTGCATCAAGAATGCCTCTATATCAAATCACCGGCAGGAATATTCCTAGCTAGTTAACCCTGCAATTATTAGAACTTTTACAAATAAAGACAGATTAGCCCTGCAAAATCTTCAGGTTTAAAAATGCGTAGACACAACGATGAGTTACAGAACGGCACCTTGGTCGCTCTGCAGTGGTGTATACTACTCAATATCGTCAATCTCGTCTGGATGGCACAGACAACCGTTGGTGCACAGACGTGGCATGAAGCCACGCTGCAAATCATGACTTACGTTTTCCGTAATGCAAGAATTCAGGTATTATACTAGCTACTAGATCGAATTCCGGATTAAAGTCGGCCAGCAGCAATTTCAATTTTTGCTCAATTTCATCAGTATCGTGAACGTCATTAATGACAATTGTATTCTTTCTCAGAAATTTTGAATAAAGGCGCCCCTTATCGACAGCGCCATTTTGAAACTGAATCCGCGCTATGCCCTTCTCAATTGCCGCCGCTTTGATCGCATCAATAATTCCTTTCCGAATTTCGTAATCAGAAATAGGGCCAACTTCTGCATTCAGCTTTATATGGCCTTTGGTGCCATCATCACCGGCCCCAATTTCTGCCCAGACAATAAAAGGATAGCCACCCCACCAGCTTTCACATCCTGGCCATTGTCTATTGATCCCATCCAACGCTTCAAACCAGCTGAATGGTAGAAAGCTGACATTACTCTTCGTAAGCCCAGAATAGATATATTTAGTGTCACCTATTATGACCTGCTCAGCTCGTTTAGGATTGTCTCCAAATACGCGATGCACTGCCAAGGCAAAATCTGACCCGGAGCCATGCTCTATAACGAAGTCCAAAACTTTCTTATGGTCTCGATACAGCTGGCGCGCCAAATTTTCCATTTCAGATCGCTCTTTGCTCATACCGGTGAGCTCCTCCAGAATATGCAAATAATGAGTGAGAAAAGTCGTGACTTCCGGTGAGAGAAGATAGGCTTCTTGTTCAAGATATCGCTTTAAAAAGCTGCAAATTTTATTATATTTTATCGACGTATATTCTGTGTCTTCGGCTATCTCTTCATGTAGCGTCAAAAAAACCCCACGAATATCAATCGTCGACACAGATGCCTGGGTCGTGCTCTGCGCCCGGAACAACTCCATTATACGCTCACGATATTTGGTAAGCTGTCCTTTGTGCTGTCGGCTATGAACTTTGTTCTCTACGATGAAGGCCCAACGATTCTGCGGTGACAATATAAAAATATCAATATTATTCCACTCGCATCTAACATCTGCATCACGCATATCACTTTGCGAAATTTGAAGAGCATTGGGTTTTTTACCGCTGTCTCCCTTGATTGCTTCAGACAAAAATGCCCTCAAGAAATGATCACCCAGACCATGCGTCTCTTTTGGATTCAGCAACCAAGCGAGAATGGCAGAGTGGCGAATTTCCATTCCTTCCATCTTCATAACTTTGATTGGGTTAAAGCGATTAAGAGAAGCTTCGATACGCTGCAGTGCATCGTTATTGACAAATAACGCCTCTAATTCATCATAACTCGGTGCGCTTTGCGTGATTTTCATTGAGCACATATTTATACTACCAATCTCCAAGACCGTTCATGTAACAACAATCGAAGCGAACTTACAAGCACACAGCTTGATCATTGATTCATTTGATTTAAGTAGCATCTAGCCTATAAATTAAGAGATATCCTTGGCACCTCATCCAGGGCATCCTACGCTTGATTTTCAATACCAATTGGAGATCATGCAATGGCTACCATCCGCAAACTCAGAGGACGTTGGCAAGCACAAGTCCGCAGACGTGGTATGAAACCACGCTGCAAATCATTCGACAGCAAAACAGAAGCCGAAAAATGGGCGCGTGAGCTGGAAAATCAGGTCGACAAGTTCGGTGCTGCACAAGACACGCGCATTCTTGAAAGCACTACGCTCGGCGCGTTGATGAATCGATACGCCGAAGAGGTGTCGCCAACAAAACGTGGCGCTACCCAAGAGATACAGCGCCTGGGCGTGCTACAGCGTCATGATCTTGCTTACCGGACGCTGATTGGCTTGTCACAGCAAGACATTGCATCATTCCGTGACGAACGCCTGAAGACAGTCAGACCAGCTACAGCCGTGCGTGAGCTTGCTATACTCAGCCATGTGCTAGATGTCGCCATGCGTGATTGGGGTTATCCCCTTGCCCAGAACGTCGTGAAAATGATCAGACGCCCAACAATCAATAATGCCAGATCACGTCGTCTCAACGCATCGGAAGAACAACGCTTATTAGACGCCTGTGACGACGGTAGAGTCGCATGCTTCCGTGCGCTTGTCATTGTAGCCATTGAGACCGGAATGCGCCGTGGTGAGCTTCTGGGACTCAAATGGAGCGATATCTCACATAACCGCCGGGTGATATCATTAGCACTGACTAAGAACGGAACGAGCCGGGAAGTTCCATTATCACAACGCGCATATGAAGCGTTGATGTCGCTTCATGATAATGACAGCACAGATCAATCTATGCCTTTTGGAATGACAATCTCAGCCTTTGATCAAACATGGAAGCGCGTCATCAAACGTTCCGGTATTATAGATCTCAAATTCCATGATCTGCGTCACGAAGCTGTCAGTCGTTTCTTTGAACTGGGTTTGAACATTATGGAAGTCAGCACGATCTCCGGTCATAAAGAATTGTCTATGCTCAAGCGCTATACTCATCTGAGTGCTGATAGCCTGGTGGCGCGTTTAGGTTAAATCACTCTACTATAAGGATTTCGCACAACAGCGAAGTCCTAGAAAAATCCGACTTTATTGTTGGGGATGCCTTCTGGCGCCGGAGGACATTTGGGATCGTAACCACCGCTGCCTAAAAGCTTTACATTACGTCAAAAAGCAGTTCTTTTACATAGAAAACTGAGCCAAAAACCAATTCTAAAAGTATTATTAAAAATATTCTTCTCAGCGCCTCTGAGCACTTTATTTCCCTTAACTTTACATTAAATTGACAAAAACTTAAATTTTAATCAATAACCACAACAATCAATATAAAAATTATCGTATATTTTATATAATTTTATAATTAATCGTAATAATTGATGCAATTAGACAATATTTTTAATATTAAAAATCAATTATAAAAAACGCTATATACCGTTACTATTACAAATTAAATTATTTTTCAGTCCCTATTAAAAATAGTAAATCATCACCTATATATTTCGATGATTAGCTATTTAACGCTTTCACTTCAATCATTTGTTCTTAACGCGCCATTTGGTGCGAAGGATTAGCTATGCTTAAAAAACTGAAAAACCCGGAACATGTTCGATTTGAAAATCTCATTGATGATATGCTTCAAAATTCAGATATTACTCTTATAGCTGAAAGAAATTTACTATCGAAAAAGTGGTTTGAATATCGCTTTTATTCTCCTAGCCAGGCAGATCGTTGCTTCTTAAAAGCGTATCAAAATATTTATAGTCGAAAAATTGCTGAGAATATTGATCGTGATCTCGCGCGCAATGCGCGGGGGGCGCACTCTAAAACTATTGAACATAATACACGTGAGAGAAGCCAATTGAGGGCTGCTCGACAGCGAGCTGATGAGTTTGGTATGCCTTACCCGGTATATATCGAGGCAGCGTTTAATTTCGCCTTACTTAAGAGCGACAAACGCAAACACTTTCCGCGCCCAAATGAGCTCCATGGCAATAGCGAAGCCGCTCCATGGTTCGTGGATTATGTCATGAAGCGATGGCATGAGCTCCTGGCAGATGGCCTTTTCAGTGTCGAGCATCCAGCTTACTTGATCGAAAACTATAAGGACTTACCTGCACAGAACGAGTTTAGAGCATTTATTGTTCAACACGTGCAGCATGAAAACATCCCTCTGCACCGGGCAATTAGGAAATACACTTACGAAAAGAGGCAAATCCCGCTTGATGTTTTTAAAAACAATTTTCCAGAAGCGTTATTTCAACAAGCACTGAAGATCGCTGAAAGTGACCTGCAACATCATCCGGTTGATGTAGAGCGCGTGATCCCGATAGCTAAATCACAACTCTGGCCGACCTGCTTTGCGCTTCATTATACCTGCACACCAACATCACCGGAATGCTCTTCTTGCCCACTTTTGCCTGGGTGTCAGAAGACCGGGGATACACTTGTAGCCAAGGCAGGCGTAAAAATCGGCATTGCTAACCCGGCAGCTGATTATGAAAAAAGATTGGCTCGGGACCGGAAGAGACGCCAACGAGAACGAGAACGTAAAAACAAGACGGCAAGCCTTCAGAATGTGCCGCAACATGTAATTATCTGAACTTTAAATACGTCAGAGTGTTGAAATTGGGTTCCGGAGATGTCACGCTGCCAATTATTCTTATAACTATAATAGTAAGTAATAATAAGAATAATTGGCAGCGTGACACATTCCCCCAAAAACCATCTCCGGCTCGCAAAGTCACCATATGTCTCCGAAGAGGTCATAGAACGAATTAACATCCGGAACACAACAGACTCGGCTTGCTGAGATTTAAATGCAACCTCTGCAAGCGCGCACAGAGACTTGCTGATGAGCGCAATCTTCCGGACGGATACTTTTGCATCAACAAGCAAGGACGTTGCCAGTGAAGCTCTCTGAGTCACATAGCGCCATCCAAAACAAGAATCTGATACGCCAGGATCAGCGCACACTTAATGAAACTCATTACGGATTGTAACGGCTGAATTTGATAATACGGTCTAGCGATCCTTAGCAATCCAGAAAAACGTGTTGGCCCCACCGGATCGATATGACCTTTCAAAAACGAAATCATTTCGTATTTGCTTCTGAAGTGAAACATAAGCTTCATGAGTTTTAGCCCTGCATGCATTGAGCATCATAACCACGAAACAGAAAACACTCATAACGACTCACTGGCGAGCACCGTATTCAAGACGAACTTTTCCACGTCGATAGACTGAAAGCCAGCCAGTGACTCGCTATGTGTCAAATTGAGCTACTTTAATGCACTGGTGTGCTTTTGAGCGTGCGCAACAATGTTCGCGGATGAATATTGTATCGCTTTGCAACTGCTTCCACTGATACGGAGCCATCCTCAATTGCAAGACGCGCCTCATGGCGCTGCTCTTCACTCATCGCGGGTCGTCTGCCAATTTGACTACCACGCGCACGCGCCGCAGACATTCCGGCTTTTGTCCGCTCACTGATCAACGACCGCTCGAACTCAGCCATTGCCGCCAGAAGATGAAACAATAATCGTCCACCGGATGATGATGTATCAATAGCCTCACTCAATGAACGAAACTCGATCTGGCGCTCACCAAGTTCAGTTACCAGCCGGATCAAATCAATAAGAGAGCGCCCCAATCGATCTAGACGCCAAACCACCAGCATATCTCCGGCTCGTAAATCTTCCAAAGCAGCCGTAAGTCCAGGCCGTTCAAAATCTGCACCGGATATGCCCTGATCAGCATGAATATAAGAACAGCCAGACGCCTCTAATGCTGCATTTTGCAGCGCCAAGTTCTGATCTGCCGTCGAAACACGGGCGTATCCAATTTGTCTCATGCTCATTATTCAATTAGGTCAATCTGAAATACGGGATATTTTTCAATGAGATAATACCCGTTCCCTTCTTGACGAAAAGGAACCCTTTTGTGCGGCATGGATTTAATTGTTGACCGTTTAAACCAGGTTATAGAAAACAAGGACTTCCGGTTATTACAAAATAGGTATTCTAGCAGTAGGAGAAGGGTTCCCTTTCGTGCGGTAAAAATGATCAATACCGTTCTGGAGTGGATATGGGCGCGCTTCTATTCTCGTTTTTTGTAGCCACCATTATTGTAGGCATCATTGCCTGGATCGCGATGGCTTTTAATAAAAGCGCAGAGAACTATCTGGAGCAGCGTATTCGAGGAATTGAGGATTTCTCCGCTGATATCGTCTTCAAATCCGGCTCATGCGACAACGCCATAGCCATAGATAAACAAAACAAGATGATTGCCGTAGTGCTGGATGCCGTCAAAACGCACTCTAAGGCATATAATCCGATTGTTTACCCTTTCGACAATCTAATCGCTGTTGAGATCGTCAAAAATGATATGAGCATTACGAAAACCAACCGTGGCAGCCAAGCGGCCGGTGCAGCTATAGGTGGCGCTCTATTAGGGCCAGCAGGTTTACTGCTGGGTGGATTATCTGGCTCTAAACGCCATGAGAGCAAAATTACCAATCTATCCCTCAAACTCTACACCAATGATTTAGACCTACCTGTTCACCAAATCTATTTTTTCGACGGCGGCACCAACGGTGTCGATGCTTCAAGTATTGAATCAATCGTGAGCGAAATGGATCAATGGTATGGCAGGTTACGAGCGATCATTGAGAACAAGCACGAAAAAACACCCACACAAATTCCTTCAGAGCAACCTTCGGTCGACCAAAAGACGACGACGACTAAGTCAGCTACAGAGACAATTGAAGACGCTGAAGAAGAGTTTTTTAGGCGTAAGATGATGGAGCGTGGGTTCAGCGTTTCTCAGCTTACACAGCTCCAATCCAGCACAACATCACAACATAAGGCATCTGATCAAAATCATACGAATGGAATTTACTTTAAAGCGATTGGCATTGCGTCAGTCGCGTTAGTATCTTTTTGGTATTTTGTTTACCCAGGGCCTCAAAACAGAGAGGCAGAGCGTATTAAAGTTGCTGAAATTGCTCGCGTCAAAGAAGAAAATAAAGCCGCCGAGGCTAAAGCCCAAGCTGTAGAATATGCCAAGCAGCAAGCCGCGCTCGAAGCGAATATTAAGGCTGCAGATGAGACAGCTATTCAAGCGCTGGTTACCGAGTGCCGTCTGAAACTTGACGAAATGCTCAATATGAAGCCCTTCGCAATCTATTTTCCGAGTTACCATCCCAATAGATTGCAGGAGCTCGGGAACCTTGCAGCTGTCACAGGCATAAAGATTGGACGTCCCAGCGCTGCACTGGAAGATGACGAGTTTAATCTTACTCAGTGGAACATCAAGGAAATTACGAAGCAGGAATATCCCAGCCGTAAGATCAACATTGTCGTTGAGGGCATTAACGCAGGCTTTTCAAACAGGCCTTACGCTGCGATCTATCAATGCAATATGCGCGGAATGGAAATAAGCGAACCTCGTCAAGATAAGTTCTATTTCCTAGATTAACAAATATAAATGAAATACGAAACTGTTTCGTATTTCAGCATTAGGCTACTTAGCGGGCGCAGCGTCATTTTACACACGCAAGGAATAGCCCTTCATGATCAGAACGATCATTTCCTGCTCCGTGCGCACGAGAACTTGGTTCCTCGCATGGTGCTTTCGTTGCCATGCTTTAAATCACCAAGAACAAAGCAGCCATTTTGAAGCTTTGGATATTGCTTTATTCCAGTTTTCGGGGCGAGGCGATAAACTCGCATTATTGAACTACCGCCGAGTGTTTCTATACGTTTATTCTGAGCAACTACCAAATCAATCCATCAATTGATATATACGCCATGCGATGGCATAAGCGTTTTCAATAACGCTGAAGCAGACACAAAAACAGATAGTCGGAGCATCGTGGAAAATATTAGTAATATCGAGAAACGGCTTTGGAGTTCTGCTGACACGCTGCGTGCGAACTCCAATTTTGCCAGTAATGAATACTTCATGCCCGTTATGGGACTAATCTTTCTACGTCATGCGTATTCCAGGTTTCTAAAGGTTCGGTATGAGATCATCCCGAACCTCCCCAGCCGTGGCGGTGTAGTTCGAGAGTTAACAAAGGAAGATTTCTCACGCCGTGGGTCTATCTATCTGCGACCTGAGGCTCAGTTCGACACGCTGGTTGGTCTGCCGGACGGTGAAAGTGCCGCTACAGCCTTGATCACAGCGATGGAAAGCATTGAAGCCGACTATGAGACATTGAAGGGCCTGCTGCCGAAACAGGAATATGCAGAGCTTGACGATGATGTGCTGCGCCAGGTGTTGCGCATCTTCAACGATCCAGCATTGCAAAAGGCAGACGGCGATGTTTTCGGTCGCATCTACGAATACTTTCTCACGCAGTTTGCTGACCAAAAAGCTCATGACAACGGTGAATTCTTCACGCCTGTCAGCATCGTTGAAACCATCGTCAACGTTATTGAGCCTACACGCGGCAAGGTTATCGATCCAGCTTGCGGCTCAGGCGGCATGTTCGTTCAGTCGGCGCATTTCGTTGAGGCCATGAAAGCCAACCCCAACGAGGTGTTGACCTTCTATGGGATGGAAAAGAACCCCACGACTATTCGTTTGGCTAAAATGAATCTAGCGGTTCATGGCCTGGATGGCGATATAGAGAAGGCAATCAGCTATTACGAAGATCCGCACCAGGACCAAGGCCCTTTTGATTATGTGATGGCGAACCCGCCATTCAACGTGGATGAAATCGACGCGGAGAAGATGAAGGACGATAAACGTCTGTCTTTCGGTCTGCCTGGCGTCAATAAAGCAGGCAAAGTATCAAACGGCAACTATGTCTGGATGTCGTTCTTCCACTCCTACCTATCGTCGCGTGGGCGCGCCGGTATCGTTATGTCGTCGCAGACCTCCTCTGCCGGAGGAAAAGAGGCAGATGTCCGTCAGGCGCTAGTAAAGACCGGTGATGTAGACATCATGATCGCCATTCGTGGTAATTTCTTTTACACACGCACCGTGCCTTGCGAATTGTGGTTTTTCGACAAGGCCAAGCCCGAACATCTGCATGACAAAGTGCTGATGATCGATGCACGTCATGTGTTCCGCAAGGTGACGCGTAAGGTCTATGACTTCTCACCAGAGCAGATGCGCAATCTCACGGCTATAACCTGGCTCTATCGCGGACAATCAGAGCGGTTTACTGCTCTTGTGCAGGATTATCTGGAAACGGCACGGACAGAGGCTGCGAGGGCAGATTTCACAGGACTGCGCGACGCTGTGGATGAAGCTGTGGCATTTTTTGTGCACCATCTCGGCGCGGAGGCCCCCACCGAAGCCGCTCAGCGCTTGCACGCCGATTGCGACGCTTTCGCCAGTGCTGCGGTAAACCTGGTCGCGCCCCCTGCCGAGATTGTCGCTTTGAATGACCGGCTGACGGTAATGCAACCGCTTGGTGATAAGGCAAAGGCACTGATCAAGGAAATCGACGTGCTAACGAAGCTGCTGCAAAAGGCGCAAGACGCGCTGGTGGCCAAAGGCGAAAAGCTGATCGAGGCCCAGGCCAACGAGGCTGCCACCAAGCGTGTAACGATTGAGATGCGTAAAATCGCATCCGAGGGCAAGAAACTGCTAGCGGCGATGGTTGAGGCACGAGTGGCATTGACGGGCGATCCGGCAGCGCAACTGACGGTGACCGGCAGCCTGAAGCGATTCCGTTATTTTGAAAGCCAGGCTCACTGGTTGCTTTCGCGTTTTCCTGAAGGCGTGCTTTGCGATGTGCAAGGGCTAGTCAAGCTTGTAGACCACAATGAACTGGCAAAGAACGACTACAGCTTGACACCTGGGCGATATGTTGGCGTGGCACCCGAAGTGGAGGACGACGAATTCGACTTTGAAGAGACGTTACGCGAAATTCATCTGGAACTAGACGGCTTGAACTCCGAGGCAGCAGAACTCGCCGAGGTGATCGCGAAGAATTTTGAAGAGTTGCTGTGATGAGTTGGACTGATTGTGAACTCGGCGATGTGGTTACCCTCAAACGTGGACACGACCTACCGAACGACCGCCGCGTTGAAGGCGACATCCCGGTCGTCTCCTCTTCTGGTATCACTGGCTGGCACAATGAGGCAAAAGCGGAACCGCCAGGTGTTGTAACCGGACGATATGGCACGATAGGCGAGGTCTTTTATCTCGATCGACCGTATTGGCCATTGAATACCGCCCTCTATGCAATTGACTTTCATGGGAATAGCCCGAAGTTCATCGCTTACTTTCTCCGTAACCAACTGAAGAACTATCAGAGCGAGAAGGCCGCTGTGCCGGGCGTTGACAGGAACGTCCTGCATAAAATTAAAGTGCGCTGCCCTGATCCGCAGTCGCAGGACCGAATAGTTTCGATCCTATCGGCCTATGACGACCTAATCGAGAACAACCGGCGTAGAATTGCGTTGCTGGAACAGGCGGCGCGGCTGCTGTATCGCGAATGGTTTGTCCACCTCCGCTTTCCAGGTCATGAGACGGTAAAGATCATTGATGGTCTACCGGAGGGGTGGCAACGGCAAAAAGTTCGAGACTTACTCCAAGCTTTGAAAGCCAAGCCCAAGATACGAAAAGATGAATATCAAAGAGCCGGTCGGTATCCCTGTATTGATCAAGGCCAAACCTTTATTGGCGGTTATACTGACAACACAGATGCCATCTACCGCGACGAACTACCTCTCATCGTATTCGGCGATCACACTAGATCCCTGAAGTTTGTTAACTTTCCATTTGCGCGAGGCGCTGACGGAACACAAATCATCAAGTCAAACAGTAACCTTCTATCACAGGAACAATTCTATTTTGCGTTGATGGAGGTTGATCTATCGAACTACTTCTATGCTCGACACTTCAAATTTCTAAAGGACCAGGAAATCGTTATCCCCAATGAAAGCACTGGGGCTAAATTCACTCTGATCACACAGAGCATATTTAGCCAAATTGATGTGCTTAATAGGCAGGTATTCGAAGCCACTCGAGCCCGTGATCTTCTGCTTCCACGTCTTATGGATGGACGCATTCTAGTTTAAAGGTTAGTGATTACCCATGAACGATTTTACCGAAGATCAACTTGTTCAGCAAACAATGGCCGACTATCTCGCAGCCGAACATGGCTGGCGTGTCGTCATGACTTGGAACAAAGAGATCTTCGGCCCAGAGGGCACACTAGGCAGAAAGTCCGATAAGGATGTAGTGCTGACTCGCTATCTGTCTGAAGCGTTGCTTCGTTTGAACCCGGGCTTACCGGAAGATGCTTATGTCCAAGCGCTGCGCGAGGTCACCGACATTTTCGGCTCGCAATCTCTTCTACACATCAATCAGGATAAATATGCACTGATCCGCGATGGTGTGCGAGTGAAGTTTCGCCAGAACGGCGAGCAGCGAACAGAGCGGCTACGGGTGTTCGATTTCGATAATGCTGAGAACAATGACTTCCTCGCTGTGCGCGAACTGTGGGTGCGCGGCTATGCCCACCGACGGCGTGCTGATATAGTGGGGTTCGTCAATGGTCTACCATTGATGTTCTGCGAGCTTAAGCGCCCAGATAAAGACCTGAAACGCGCCTATGCCGAAAACCTGTCCGACTACAAGGACGCAGTTCCGCACCTGTTTCACTTCAACGCCTTTGTCATCCTCGGCAACGGCAACTTGGCTAAGTTAGGCTCGATCGGCGCGGATTACGATCACTTCTCGGACTGGCTAAAGCTGGATGAGTCTGAGCGGCGCGACGAGATGCTCCCGATGGAAGCACTTCTACGCGTGGTCTGTGACAAACAGCGTTTCATGGACCTGTTCGAGAACTTCATCTTGTTTGCCGATACCGCGAATGGTCCGGTGAAAATTCTTGCAAAGAACCATCAGTTTCTCGGCGTCAACCGTGCGGTTGAGGCAGTTGCCAACCGGCAAGCTCTGGACGGAAAACTGGGCGTGTTCTGGCACACACAGGGGTCCGGCAAGTCCTTTTCGATGGCACTGTTCACCCAGAAAGTTCATCGTAAACTGGGTGGTGATTATACATTTCTGGTGCTGACCGACCGGACAGACCTGGACAACCAAATTTACAAGACCTTCGCTAGCGTCGGACTGGCCAACAACGACAAAGACCCCTGCAGAGCCGGATCAGCGCAGGAGCTAAGGGACCTGCTCGGCCAGCAGAAAAAGGTGATCTTCGGTATGATCCAGAAGTTCACTGATGATCAGGCTAAAGGTGGCGCTTATTCAGGCCGAGACAACATCATTGTAATGACAGACGAAGCGCATCGCTCGCAATATGGCACACTGGCGCTGAACATGCGCAAAGCGCTGCCCAAGGCGGCATTCATCGGCTTCACTGGAACCCCGCTGTTTTCCAACGATCAAATCACCAAACAGGTCTTTGGTGCTTATCTTTCGACTTATGACTTCCAAGATGCCATCGAGGACGGTGCAACGCTACCGCTTTACTACGACGCACGCGGTGACAAATTGCAACTAACAGGCGGTGACCTGAATGAAAAGCTTGCCCAAGCTATTGCTGATACAGAGATCGACGATCCGGATGTTGCAGCGAAGCTCTCAGATGATCTGAAGCGTGAATATCATGTGGTGACTGCCGAGCCTCGCCTTCGTCATATTGCCAGAGATTTCACCTGGCACTTTTCCTCGAACTGGGAAAGTGGCAAAGCGATGTTCGTCGCCATCGACAAGATCACTGCCGTGCGGATGTATAATTTCATCTCCGATGCTTGGCAGGCGCGGATCACAGAGCTGGAAAAAGGTCTGGCAAATATTTCCGACGATCAGGAGCGTGTGATCCGTATCCAGCAGATAGCCTGGATGCGAAAAACCGAGATGGCTGTTGTCGTCAGCGACGAGCAGAATGAGATCAAGAAATTCAAGGACTGGGGTCTCGACATTATCCCCCATCGCAAGCGGATGAAGGACGGCTTTGTCATTAGTGAGGTCGTTGGCGGTCGCGAGATTGAAAAGCGTCTGGATGTAGAAACTGCCTTCAAGCGTGAAGACCATCCATTCCGGATCGTAATCGTTTGCGCCATGTGGCTGACTGGCTTTGACGTGCCGTCATTATCTACACTCTACCTGGATAAACCGCTACAGGCGCATACCTTAATGCAGGCAATCGCCAGGGCGAACCGGGTCAAGGAAGGCAAGAATAACGGCCTAATCGTTGATTATTGTGGTATTCTGAAGAACCTTCGTAAAGCATTGGCCACGTTTGCAGGGCACACAGGCGGCAAGGGTCCTCTAGGCGAAGGTGGCGACGAGCCAGTCATCGATCCGCTCGCCCCTCAAGAAGCGCTACTGGGAGAACTTGCGGAGGCTATATATATCGTCCGCGAAGGGCTGCAAGCCGATGGTTTTGCGCTTGAACAACTGCACAGTGCGACTGGATTTGATAAGCTCAAGGTGTTGAAGGATGCCAAGGAACTGATCAATATAAATGATGAGACTCGCAAGCGCTTTGAGATTTCTGCCCGAGCTGTGTTCAGGAAATACAAATCCTGTCTAACCTTCCAGGATGTGGAGCGATACAAGCCGGACTTTCAGGCCATAAATTATATCTACAGCTCTCTTCAAGAAGACAAGCTGGCCGCCGACACATCCGCCATCATTCAGAAGCTGAACGCCATCGTTGGCGAAGCCATCAATATTCGCCCAGATAGTTCTGATGACAAGATCTTCGATATATCAAAGGTGAATTTTGACCTGCTTCGCCGTGAATTTGCGAAGAGCGAACGCAAAGCCAGTGATGTCCAGGACCTTCGCACCGTTCTTCAGGAGAGGCTCGCAAAGATGCTGGCCGCTAATCCCACCCTTGAAGATTTTCAGGTTCGTTTCGGCCAGATCATCAATGAGTATAACAAGGAAAAAGATAAGAACACGATTGAAGCCACCTTCGAAGCGTTGATGAGAATTGCAGCAGACCTTGAGGAAGAGGCTCAGAGTCATGTGGCGCTGGGGCTGACACAAGAACAGAAGCCGATCTTCGACCTGCTTTTACGTGAAGACCTCTCAAAGGAAGAGATCCGGCAGATCAAGGCCGTCTCTGTCGTAGTGCTCAAAGCTATTCAACAGCGTATCGAAGAGGTTCAGGACCTGTTTGAGAAACAGAGCACTCGCGACGATTTACGGCAGCAGATCTATGACCTGCTTTACGACGACAAGACCGGGCTACCAGTCTCAAAATATAACGAAATAGATTTAGATGAGAAGACGGACGTTCTATTTCAGCATTTCATGCATAGCTTCAGGCCGAACGTTAATGCAGGATATACGATGATGCAGTGAGCCGCGCCGAACGGGTTTGGCTTACTCGTTTTATCGCATTTTATGCCCAAAAGGCATTACGATCTTCGAGCTACATTTAGCACTATGTATAGAGATGTATATGGAGTTTAATTTTCCTCTGGGCCATATTTGACAGCCAGACATTGATTCATGTTACGAAGCACTATCAGAAGGTGAATTCACAGGTGTCCATTGAGTCTAAATGAGCCAGTAGGTCGGGTTGTAAAGATTTTTATTACAGGCAAGGATCCACGTAGTCTTCGAACAGTAGAACTCGACAACTGGACGGGCATTGCCATCACAGGGCAACCAGAATTTTTCAAGAAAGCACTTGAGGACGAAGTTCTCAGTCGATCTTGCGTTTACCTGCTGATCAGATCAAGGGCTGATGATGATCTACCTGAAATTTATTGCGGTGAAAGTGACGACTTCTCTCAGCGATACACGAATAGTAAGTTTCCAATCGAGTTCGATACATTTCTGATCTTTACGAGCAAGGATGACAATCTAACACGAGCCCACGTCAAGTGGCTTGAACGTGAACTCTGGTCCATCCTGAAAGGTAATAGCGGGAAGGCTTTGGTTGCAAACACCAATAAGCCTACCGGTTCTAACCTACCTCGCGGAGATGTCGCGACGATGCAGACATACCTCAGCAACATGATCTATGTGCTTGAGGCGTTGGGATATGATCTGTTTTCCGTTCAGGAGCGCACATCAGCTTCCCCATCCTCTGCCAGGCCTCTTGAAGAGGCTATAACTGATGGTCATGATCTTTCACTCAACCTGTATTCAACTTTGCCCCGTCGCCCGGAGGACCGTGCATTTCTACAGTATGTGAATGGAGCCTATACGCTGATGTCTGGTTCTAAGATCAATGCCAGGATAACGGATAGCCTTCCGACGAATGTCAGAAAACTTCGACAGCAGTTGATCGATGACGGTGAGCTTGTCGGACGAGGTGAGTTTCTTGAGCTAATGCGAGACATACCATTCTCGAAACCTTCTCCAGCATCTGCACTTGTTAAAGGGAGAAGCTCGACCGGCTACATGGACTGGGTCAGAGAGACCGATAATAAGCCTCTTGGCACCATCCTCGGGATTGCGGCTTCAGGCACTTTATCCGACGATCCGGCACAGTGAGGGCACATACGGCGTATAAGCGCTACTATTGTATTTACCTGGACATAAACCAGAGAATATTAGCAACCCGTGTCATGTAGCACTATTGAGACCTGGCAGAGCGGTCAACCCGCACTCGAAATGCGGCGTGGGGGCAACTCCATCGTGGGTTCGAATCCCACCCTCTCCGCCAGTTAATTCCATTAAATCAATTAGTCGATTAGAGATCGCTTATTTTGGTCGATTCCAACACCGCTGCTAATTACCACATCCTGATCAAGAGCCACGCTTGCGGCGCTTTGGGTCGAGTCAATGCGGCTCTATTCGCCACAACTCGGCTGACGTCACTTCTCGAATTACCTCAATAGTGTCCACATACATCTTAGAATCGAACTTTGACCAGCCGTAGCTTTATTGCTTACGCCAGAATTCAGCGTGACCTCAAACATCGCCATTTGCCAAACCTTTAGCACGAAAGGCGAGGTGAAATCTGTTGGAGCTTTCATACCAATCACCGGATGCGTATTAGTAGCAACAATTGGGGAAGGTCTTGATATTCCAAAGGATGTCGGTAGCACGGCCGCAGGCATTGGCCGATCTTGGTATGATGGAATGTCAGTCATTATAGACATGCCATCTGCCAGTGATCTAGCGGAACTAAATAATTTTCTATTTGGAACTGAACCAAGACCACATTTTAGAACTGAAATAGCTGCTGCAATTAAAGCTCTAAAATCTTATCCGGCACGTGAAGTTGTTTGAAATACTGCGACAGTATATATGCGCGTTTGTGTACATATGAGCGTTTGTGAGTTTTATAAAAAAAAACGCCAGTTTGAACGGATTTCGCCGACCTATCCCCTGAATCAAATCGATGTTGCACGACCCTGGCTATGATACAAATCGCGTTCGACGTGAAACTTGCTTTGCGGTTTCAAGCGCAGCAACATTCAACTGATGACAGGTGCCAACATGACTATAGTCTGGCTTGTATTGTTTCTAAATACACCGAAATTATTGTAAAATTTACAGTTAAAACAAGCTGATTTAGCTGTCGTTTTGGTATTGTCAAGAACTTGCCTGACTCTCGCGGATTGCCTGAGAGGGAGACAAAAATTTCTTGTATTGCCAATTATCCGCTCGTATTTGAATGCTCTCTGCACCTTGATGCAGTGTATTTTTGAATAAAGCGAGGTTCCAGGATGACAGCTACTTTTTCACCGTATGCCGGCGGGTGCATGTCGGCCATAAACGGAACATATTATCAGTTCCACTTGGTATCACTCATGGTGCGAATACACGCTATCGCATCCATAGGATCGCTTTTATATGCAAAAATTAGAGCAAAAGGCCTACCCGGCTGCTCAAGCCACTCTGGCTAAACTCTCATCAATTCACGTAACGATTACTTCTGTTCTTGACGGATCCATTGAAGGGGAAGTCTGGGCAGATAGTCATACAGATCCTAAAATCGTCATAGCTATCAATGGTAGCAGCTATTTTCTGGCCGGAAATCCAGGTATTTCACTGCAAACCGCGAATAAAATCAAAGACATCATTCCGGACTGGGCTTACATTTTTGCTGAAGAGTGTTGGTTTCCGCATTTCGCCAAAATCTGGGGCAATCAATTTGCCATACCGCATCCTCGCATTAGGATGGGATATGTTACAGGAAATACTCTGCCGGAATTATATCTACCATCGACAAAGTTTGAGATAGTCCCGATTGATCAAGCCCTGTTCAGCCAAGCCCCAGAAAACATTGAGTTGCTGGAGGAGAAGGCAGAAGGGTGGGTCTCACTAAATGTCTTCTTTGAAAAAGCAGTTGGCTTTTGCGCTTTATATCAAGGAAAGATCGTCAGTCATTGCCTGACGGATAGCGTTTCCGGCGTGCGCTGTGAAATCGGAGTAGAAACGGATCCCGATTTTCAACGTATGGGATTGGGGCGTGCAGTGTCATCTGCAACACTTGCAGAATGCTTCAGGCGCGGTGTTCAGGATATTGAATGGCATAGTCACGCTTCAAACAAGGGTTCTCGGGCAATTGGTAAAGCAATTGGCCTTACTGAACTGGATCGTCACATCGCTTATAGTTGCAGCCTTCCGGCCGAAAACATCGGCGATCTGACAAGTGAAACGTGTTTGAAGCTTGCTTTACACTTTGAAAAAGCAAGTCAGGTTATTAACTGGTGTCACTTTCACGCTTCAGGTGCACGTGCACTCGCAGGTGATCGGGAACGCGCCCTTGAAAATATTCGACTCCTAATCGAAAGCGACTGGGAGGGTGAAGCTGAATGGCTTGAAAGATTCTGGGCTTTACGAACATTGGCCGATGATCCAGACTTTCATATGTTGCTCCAACGCAAACGCGAAATGGAAACCAACTAAAATTTGAGACTTTGACGCATCCAAAAAATGCGTCAAAGCATCAAAAGCCTTTGGCACATTGTGGCCAGAATTTGCTCAAGAAATTTGCACAGTCAGCGTAAGTGGAATTTCTGCCTGACTTCGGCTTAGATGCCTGGAACAGGAGATACGATGACGAGGCGACCGCGCCGAAACCACAGCCCGGCTTTCAAGACAAAGGTGGCGCTTGCCGCGATTAGATGTGAGCAAGCGCTGGTGAGATTATCCCAGCATTTTGATGGCACGCCAACCAGATCAAACAGTGGAAAGACCAGCTCTTTGAGGGGCGACAATCGTTTTCCGCGATAAAGCGAAGACGGAAGCGGCAGCTCCAACCGTTGATATCAAAACGCTTCACGCCAAGATCGGCGAGTTGACACTGCAAAACGATTTTTTTAGCCGGAGCGCTCAGCAAGACGGGATTACTGGGCAGAAAACAATAATCGACCACTCACAGAAACTATAGGTCGCCCGTGAGGCGAAGCTTCTCGGCTTTCAGCCATAGCAGGGTCTATTATCTGCCTCGTCCGGTGTCTCACGACAATTTGGCCCTGATGCGGGGGACCAACAAACTGCATCTTGACTACCCGTATGCCGGAAGCCGGATGTTGCAGGGGCTTTTGAGAAGCGAAGGGCTAGCAACTGGGCGGCTGCACGTCTCCACGTGATGAAGAAGATGGGCATTGAGGCAATCTATAGTTGCCCGACTACCTCAAAACCAGCACCAGGGCTCAAAATCTATCCCTATCTCCTGCGCAAGCTGGCAGTCGTCCAGCCAAACCAAGTCTGGGCTATGGACCTGATATATATCCCTATAACTCGCGACTTCGTCTATCTCTGCGCCGTTGTGGACTGGTTCAGTCGGTGGGTTTCTTGCGGCTGTCGATCACGATGGAGGCTGCTTTCTGCATAGAAGCGGTCGAGCAAGCGCTCGCCCGTTATAGCAAACCTAAATCTTCAACCCAGATCAGAGATCGCAATTCACCTCTATCGACTTCACAGCGGTGCTGAAAAAGGTCAAAATCGCCATATCGATGGATGGCAAGGGCGCGTGGCGGCACAGCGTCTTCGCTGAACGACTCTAGCGGTCAATCAAATACGAAGGAGCCTACCTCCATGCCTACAAGACCATGTCCGATGCCCGCGTCGGCATTGTCCGATATCTGACCTTTTACGATAGTCGACGCCCACATTCATCGCTTGACTGGCAGAAGCCGGATCGGGCTTAGTTCAACGCGCTAGCGCCAATGATCGTGGTGGCATAATCGACGCAGATGTCCACTTAGCGAAACGTCCAGAACTGTTTGGACAACCCGAACCATCTCTTTCATCTCTGATTATCAAGTAAATTTTCGACAGGCCGAATAGATGCTAAATAAATATAATATTGCTTATTTATACAACATATGACCCTGTGTCTGCGTCGCGCTTATGCGCCGTTCTTCTATCAACATCATGGTCAATACCGTGATGGGCAAACGGATCAATTTACGCTCGAGGGGCATACTGCTTTTTGGGATTTAATGTACTTTTCTGGTTATCGCTCACCGCCATATCCACGACGTTTCCAATCTTGAAGGGGCATAATATCCGGCAATCCGCCACCTGCTTCATACCAGGAATCAACAGCCCAACTTTGCCCCGCGTTATCTTTAATCACGGCAGTCCAATGCGGATAGCGACCATCGATGAACGAACCGCGCGTCATTCGTCGGGCTGGCGAATGGTATTTTAGCCAGCCACGTGATTGCAAGTAGCGCAGGAAACTATCCGTATTTTTCGATTCATCAACGCAGTCCATCTGCCCTTTAATACGAGCCTTACCGAATTGCATCTTTGGCTTGTCGCGCACACCGATAAATGCAGTGCTACGCTCTTCGAATATTGCAATAGCTGCCCGTAATGCGTTTCTTTCGTCAGCTGCACTTCGACTGGCTTTTTGTAACAGATTACGGATACGGATTTCATCTTTTGAGTTGAGCGTAACTTTGGTTCGATAATAGCAATCATAACCGTGGCAAACGCTGAAGGTCTGCGCTGAAGCTAGGTCTACCGGCAATATGAGACTTACAAAAACAGCAGCACTCAATATTCTAATCAATTTCGCACTCCTCGTGTTTGCAGCCCATTACAAGCATCATTTTATCAATAAAAATCAATCAGACTACTCATCATCGTAGAGGTACTGATCATGTGGAAAAGTGGATATTATTTTCCACTCCCCTCCTCAGTTATTTGATTTGCTTTTATTGATTGAACGTCGAAGAGGGCTTTGCATATCTGGCAGGGTGTTTGTGTATTTTTTGGGATTTTGGTTACGTGGTCAGGATTTGAGTTTTTGTGTCCCACTTCGTGGGCTCGGCCTCTTTGTGGGCCCCTGACTTAGGTTCTTCTCTATGACCCATGACAAAAAAATACCCGCTTGAAAGCAGGTTTATTTTTTGGTTGCGGGGGCAGGATTTGAACCTGCGGCCTTCAGGTTATGAGCCTGACGAGCTACCGGGCTGCTCCACCCCGCGCCAAGCAATGAGCTTTTTGCTCTTTGCTTTTTACACTGAAGATCATTACTTCAGTGTTTAACACCCCAAATGGGTAAATTATTTGGGGGAATTGTTATTGTTTTTATTGATTGTGAGATTTTGTTTTCTGTGCCTTTTGCAGACCTGGCAGCGACCTACTCTCCCGTGTCTTAAGACAAAGTACCATCGGCGCTGGAGCGTTTCACGGCCGAGTTCGGAATGGGATCGGGTGCAGCCGCTCCGCCATAACCACCAGGTCAGC
>NZ_JAUCBM010000007.1 GCF_030362795.1 Pseudochrobactrum kiredjianiae
AACCAGAGATCGTCGGCTTGGTATCATCCGTGGTCTTGCCATTGGCCACTGCACCCTGCACAGAACCAACATCATCGAGAACCTGCGTGATCGTTGGCGCAACCGGTGCGGTTGTATCAACAGTCACACTATAGGCGTCAGAGCGTGCAGACACATTGCCCGCAGCATCAACACCCACAACCGTGAAGGAATGAACCCCGCTGCCCAGCGCATTCTCCGGTGTGAAGGTCCACTTACCATCTGCATCCGCTTTGACTTCACCAAGCAGTGTCGCACCATCATAGATACGCACTGTACCATTGGCTTCCGCACCCGAGCCATTCAGCGTCGGGGTCGTGTCATTGGTAAAGCCGCCCTTGTCAACATTGCCCTCAACCGGTGCAACATTATCGGTGATCGCTTCAATCTTCGGTGCAGCAGGCGCAACAGTATCAACCGTCACACTAAAACCGCTCGAGGCCGCACTCACATTGCCTGCTGTGTCTGTCACAGTCGCTGTAAACACATAGGTTGCATCACTGAGAGCTGCATTGCTCTTCCAGTTCCACTGACCACCCGCATCCGCTGTGATCATTGCGACTGCAACACCATCCTGATAGATCGTCACTTTGGCATTTGGTTCCGCACCCGAACCCGACAGCTTAGGACGACCATCATTGATGATCGCGCCACTGTTGAACTCACCGACAACAGGACCAACAGCATCATAGCCGGTGGTGAACTGCGGTGCATCAGGAGCAACCGTATCAACAGTAATCACAAACGCCTTCGATGCAGGGCTGACATTGCCGGCCGCATCCGTTGCAGTCACGCTGAAGCTGTGACCACCATCTGTCAGATCAGCATCCGGTGTGAATGTCCAGCCACCATTGGCATCGGCTGTTACAGTGCCGATAACTTCGCCAAAGTCATAGATCGTAACAGTGCTGCCTGCTTCTGCCTTACCGCTCAGAACAGGACGCGCATCATCAGTAACACCATTGGCTTTTACAAGACCGGTGATCGAACCAACACCATCCGTGATCGTGGAAATTTCAGGGCGGTTAGGCGCAACTGTATCAACGGTAAACGTGAACGGCTCTGAAACCTCGCTCGTGTTACCGGCAGCGTCCGTTGATTTGATTGTAAACTTGTGTTCGCCCTGGCCAAGATTATTTTTAGGCTCAAAGCTCCATGTACCATCTTCTTCAGCAATAACCGTGCCGATTTTTTTGCCATTATCATAGATAGTAACAACGGAACCGGCTTCCGCCTCACCGGTCAATGTCGGACGACGCTCACCGGAAATCATATTTTCGGACAGCTCTTCGCCCTTCGTGTCAAAGAGCTGCGAAATAACCGGCAGCTCAGGCGCTATAGTGTCAACCGTTACAGTCCAGTTAGCCGACGGGACACCCTCATTTCCGGCCTTATCCGTAGAGGTAACTGTGAAGACATGGGAGCCTTCAGCCAGATCTGACGTTGGTGTGAAACTCCATGTGCCATTGGCGTTTGCTGTAGTCTCACCAATCAGCACACCTTTGTCATAAATCTTAACGGTGGAACCGGCCTCAGCACTACCGCCGGATAGTTTCGGACGGACTGCATCCGTCGTCATTCCATCCGTAACATTGCCTTTAACCGTACCAACATCATCTTGAATCTGTGCAATCACCGGCGCACCTGGTGCAGTCGTGTCTACAGTCACAGACCAGGTCGGGGAATATGGCCCCTCATTGCCCGCTGCATCAACCGCTTTGATACGGAAATTATGCGCGCCATTGAGCAGAGCGCTCTCCGGTGTAAAGCTCCAAATGCCGTTCACAACTTCCACTTCGTCCAGAAGTGTGGTGCCATCATAAATACGAATAAGAGTTATGCCATCAACCGCCGTACCTGAAACAGTTGGGCGAGCATCATTGGTCAGACCGCCATGCGCGATATTGCCGGTATGCGGTTCGGCCGTATCCAGAACCTGTGTAATCACAGCATCAGAAGCAATCGGTGCAGTTGTATCAATAGTCAGCGTGAACGGATCAGAGCTTGAGCCTTCATTGCCTGCCGCATCAACAGTTTTAGCCACAAAGCTGTGGCTACCTTCAGCGCGCGCAGGGACATCAAATGCCCAGTTACCGTTCTCATCAGCCTGCACCTGACCCAACAGGGTTGTGCCTTCATAGATGCGGATAAAACCACTTGGCTCCGCTCCCTTACCATTCAGGCGCGGAGTCGTATCATTGGTGAAACCTTCATGTGCGACAGTACCGACATTTGGCTGCACATCATCGCTGGCATTCATAATGACCGGTACGAAAGCAGCATCCGGCGCCGTTACGTCAACTTCAATCGTCCAAGGCGTGGATGAAGGTCCTTCATTGTCCGCTTTATCTGTGGAAGTCACGGTAAAGACATGTGTACCTTCCGCCAGAGCAATGGCCGGCGTGAAAGTCCAAGTCCCATTGGCATTCGCTGTGGTTTCACCGATCAGCTTACCGTTGTCATAGACTTTAACAATTGAACCGCCTTCAGCACCCGAGCCTGACAGCGTTGGTTTGGTATCATCAGTGGTTTTACCACTACCAATGATACCAGTCACCGAGCCAACATCATCTATGATCTGCCCAATGGATGGCGCATTTGGTGCAACCGTATCAACATTCAGCTCAAAAGCTGTAGACGCTGCGCTGGTATTGCCAGCTTTATCAACGGCTTTCAGGGTCACGCTATGCTTGCCATCTTGCAGGTTAACAGCAGGCGTAAACTTCCATTTACCATCAGCGCCGACAACGGTTTTACCAATTTCATTACCGTTATCGTAGAAATAAATAGTCGTACCGGCCTCTGCCCCCTCACCTGAGAACTCAGGCGTAGCATCGTTAGTCCAGCCGCCTGAAGTCAGGGCAACAGAGCCCCCATTTTCTTTTTCGTTATCCATAACAGCTTTAACCGCCGGTACCGGCGGTGCAACTGTATCAACGGTAAAGATAAATTCCGTACTCGGGGCGCTCTCGTTCTTCGCTTTATCCGTCGCCGTAAAAGTGATTTTATGCTCGCCTTGAGCCAAAGCAGTCGTTGGGCGGAACGTCCAGTTGCCCTGGGCATCGACGATAGTCGTGCCGATAACTGTTGTACCGTCACGAACCGTAATGGTTGAGCCCGGCTCAGCCTTACCGCTCAGTGTCGGGCGCGCATCATCAGTCACACCTTTTTCAGGGATTTTACCAGTAATCGAGCCTTCATTATCTGTATAAGACAGGCTGTCCGGCTTACCCGGTGCTACCTTATCAATATATTCAACGACTTTCGGCGGACTGCTCTTACCATTGGCATCTGTTACCACAGCGGTAACTTTACCTGTTTCCTGCGGTTTAAGTGAAGTTACCGAGAATTTGCCGTCTGCGCCCGCTACAACAACGCGGCTGCTGCCATCAGGGAACGTAACCGAAACGCTGGAACCTGCCGCTGCAAGACCTGTTGCTGTGACAGTACCGTCAGCGTTGGCTTTGGTTGCCAATTCCGGAGACTTAGGAGCCGGTTTTTCCGGTGCGCCACCGCCACCGCCACCGCCGCCGCTACCGCTACCACCACGACCGCCGGTCGCGATACCAATTGCAGCAGCGCCCAGAGCGGCCAAAGCCAACAGATTGTTGTCGCCGCCATCAGAATTCTGTGCAACGCCTGAAAATTCAACTTCCGTGCCGGTTTCATCATCAACAGGAATAGTCGATTGAATAGCCTTTACCGGCCATTCACTACCATCATGTTTATAAACCAGCTCCAGTTTTTGCATATCCTGCGCTGTGAAGAAGCCGCGAATGCGAATGACCTTGCCATTATCCTGATGGATTAAGAGATCATTCCCTGCGCGCACATATTTAACCACGCTTGACGGGTCTATTGCGACATAGACCGTATTACCGGATTTCGTAACAGCATGACCTTCGCCACGAGCAGAATTTGACGACGATGAAACAGGCTTCTTGGCCATATCAGATAACTCCGGTTTAAAACCGGCAGGTAGGTTCAATGAGACCAGCACATCAGATTTGTAAAAAATACTTCCAAAACCGATGCATCATCCGCCTACATTCTTGCGACCTGCACAGAAAAAAGACCCACCAATAGCGGTGGGAATACATAACCGGACTATATCCACATAAAAAACAGGTTGTATTTGACTCCAGATTCGCCAATTTTATTATTAGTCATTTCTAAGCAATATTATTATAAAATGAGAGACCCAAGCCAGAAACCATGTTAACTTTTTGTTAACTATTGTGCCTTTATAAGAATCGACTCTTATTTATCAATTTTCATAAACCATATGTCTTTAATGGTTTTTTACGTTAATTCTCTGTCAAATAAGACTATTGAGCAGATTTTTTATTGTCATATAAAATATTTTTTACGGTCTATCGAAGTCAGTTCAATAGACATGACGTCAGCGATTCAGCCTTTCCGGCATTGATTAAGAAATATAATTAACACGTATAAGTTGTAATTATGACTCATATTATCAGGAATGCATCTGATTCTCAGATTTTGCAGTCAAATTCATCATTGACAATATTTTCCAAAGAGCAATGCAGCGCTCACTGAGTCTTTATAGCGAATTGTGTTCGGATTAGATCATGGCACTCACGTCTCAATTCTTGAGTGGTCGCATTGTCATGCCACCTAAGTAATCCGACTTGAATGTGAAATACCTTCAATACCACGAGGCATGATATGCCGATCCATAAGCGGTAAAAGTAAAGGCGCGGAGCAATGCCCCGCGCCTTTGCAAAATGCCGGATGAGTAGTTCAATATTGACTATTCATTATATTCTTTACGGAATGCCGATGGTGTCATACCAACTTCGCGCTTAAACGAAACCGAGAGATGCGCCGGATCAGCAAAGCCGCAAGCGATCGCAATATGCGATATCGGGAGTTCCTGCTGCCTTAAAAGTTCACGGGCATTGCGAATACGCAACAGATAAAGATAGCGCGCAGGCGTACAATGCATTGAAACCTTAAAACGACGAATGAAATTCGTCCGGCTTACCCCTGCAATAACTGCCAGATCGTTGATACCAATATCACTTGCGAGATTTTCCTGCATATATTCAAGCACACGGCGCAATTGGCTTGGTTTAAGACGATCTACTGAATGTTTGTAGAGTGTCTCATTTGAACTATCGACATATTTACTCAGGAAGTCAGCCGCCAACGCACGTGCCAGATAATCTGTATGGAGCTGGTTTTTCAAAACAGGCGATGAAAGTGTACCATTCAGAACACGCATCAACATGCTCAGACTTGTATCATTCTTGGCGAAGATCGGCATAATATCGAATTGACGTTCACTCGAATGATAAAGTTCTGATTTAACTTCTTCCACAAGCGACTGTTTCAAGAAAATATGTACAGCCTGCACCGGACTTTCAACGTTAACTTCGATCGGCATATTGGCGCCAGCAACACAAACATCATACGGGGCGATAATCGACTTTTCTTCCCGACCGCCAAATCGTCTGCCAACATGGGTAATATTAAGTGCCATAGTGAACCACAGGCCGGACATAGCACCATAGGTAAACTGGTTGGGCTGCTCCTCAGTCAATGCTACACATATATTTGAAGACATCGCAATACTGTCACTAGACTTGAGAATAGTAACATCTTTATTTTCTGCTATGCTCGTTTGATCTACTGTAAAGCTATGATTGACGGAAGCTGGTTTAAAGGCTGAACCAGCATCATGCAACGGTACAGATAGATTAGAGGATTCACTGTAAAAGGCGGTATGCATTCAGGATCCTTTAGTAAGGGGGCGTATTGTTTTAGATTAAATCACGTTATATTCTTATATTCTAGCCGTAATTATACAAAAACATTACAAGAATATATAATCGCCAAAACTGTGCATAAAACTGCCCTGATCACTTTGAAAAACGGACTAAATTTTCACATATCTAATTTATATATTGCTAAAATATATAATCTGCAAGACACCTAATCAACACATTGATTTAATTTAGTAAAATACGATTATATAAATATTTAGTCCTCGTTAAAAAAAATGTCCCGCTAGCACACAAATACAAAAATTTGCCACTTGGCAGCCGTTAGTATATGCGACCAAAGTACGAGATAATTTCCTCATAAAGATAATGATTACTTGGGTTTACAATTACTTGTCCGGACAGTGTCGCCGTTAAATTTTCACCAAAAACAACTCTTTTAGAGAATCACTATTACATTCAGTCAGGTGATTTTCCGGTGAAAACGAACTGAGATTTATCCGGCCAATTCTCAAAGACGCTTCACAATATCGTGCTAAAACAGGCTGTCTGACTTCAGGATATTGAGTGATTTTAGATACAAAAAGGGCTGCGTTAATCTCTAACGCAGCCCTTCAATTTCAAATTATGCGCCGGCCATGACCGAATGCGCTTGCCCGCTTTTATTCAGATCGGGAATAACCACAATATCACTGCCATCACGGACATTATCATAAAGATGCATCACGTCCTGATTGACCATGCGAATACAGCCGGAGGAAACGGATTTACCGATTGTCCAATATTCCGGTGAACCGTGAATGCGGTAAATCGTGTCCCTGCCGTCTTTATGAATATAGTGAGCGCGGGCACCAAGCGGATTTTGCAAACCAGGCCCCATACCGCCATTAGCAATGCTGTATGGCTGCAAAGCGGGATTACGTGCCACCATTTCATCCGGCGGCGTCCAACGCGGCCATTTACGCTTATAGGCAATTTTTGCACGTCCAGACCAGGCATAGCCGTCTTTACCGACGCCAATACCATAGCGGGTTGCACGGCCACCGGGCTTGATATGATAAAGATATTTGTTCGGCGTATCGACAATAACTGTGCCCGGCTTTTCATCGGTCATATAATCAACTTCAGCACGCCAGAACTTTTCAGGAATTTTGGATACATCAACTTCAGGGATCTGATAGCCCTCATCCCACACTGCATAATACATCGGCGGCGTGACAGGCTTCACTTTATTAGCAGCAAGTTCAGCAGACGGGCGCTTTGTTTCACCGGTTGATACACAGCCGGTCAAAGCAAGCGCACTGGCCCCCAGTAAAAAATGACGTCGGGAGAATGCAAAATCAGACATTTATAGCTCAATCTTAATTGGAATTGATCCGGAATTAGCATGGCTGTCCTTAAGTCAGTCTTAAGGGCAATCACAGGATCAATCACTTCATTTATTTATCTTTACTGATTTACCAAACACAAATGACTATGCGCTCTTCATTCAGCAGTTCTGAAGAACCTGAGAGCCCACATCTATGACAACAACATGGTAAAAACAGAATTAACGCATGCAATAATTAGTTTTTTGTCCGGCCTGTGACTTTTATAGCAGCATATAAATTGTATTTGACTGCCTCCAGACAAAAGAAACGCTCTTCTTGCCCGCCTCATATAGAAAAGCCCTTTGCTGTTCAGGCAAAGGGCTTTCTCTGATTCATAGAGCGCCGTGTGCCAGACTTGGCACACAAAGGTCGCTCTAAAGGAATTATGCTCTCGCTGATTAAAAAATCAGTTTTTGCCGTAACCACCACCGGTCGGCGTGATAATCGTGAAAGCCTCACCAGCCTTCAGCACAACCTGATCGCAGCCTTTAAGCACTTCGACAGCACCATCTTGACGACGCACTTCATTGCACCCCAGCTGACCGTCTTCACCGCCTTCAAGACCGAATGGTCTCACGCGACGATGGCCGGAGAGAATTGCGAATTCCAGCTCCTCCAGTGCGCGAATGGTACGATGTGTACCATTGCCCGCTGTCCATTTACCGCGACCACCGGAATTTTCACGAATATGGAAATCTTCCAGCATCACAGGGAAACGGGTTTCCAGAATTTCCGGATCGGTCAGACGCGAATTGGTCATATGCGTATGCACACCATCAGCACCGTTGAAACCAGGCCCCGCAGGCGCACCTGAGCAGATGGTTTCGTAATACTGATATTCGTCATTGCCGAAGGTAAGATTGTTCATCGTGCCCTGTGCCGCAGCCATGGCCTTGGTCGCACCAAACAAACAATTGGTAACCGCCTGACTAACTTCCACATTGCCTGCTACGACAGCAGCCGGATAATGCGGTGACAGCATCGAGCCTTCCGGCACTATGATTTTAATCGGACGCAGACAACCGGCATTCATCGGGATATCGCCGTCCACCAGCACGCGGAAGACGTAGAGCACTGCCGCACGGGTCACCGGTTGCGGAGCATTGAAATTATCAGGACGCTGTTCAGATGTACCACTGAAATCAACCGTTGCTTCACGCTTCACACGATCAATCGTCACGCTCACGACAATCTTGCTGCCCTGATCCAATTCGTACGTGAACTGACCATCCGGCAATTGATCCAGCACACGGCGCACGCTTTCAGCAGCATTATCCTGCACATGCCCCATATAGGCTTTCACCACATCCTCACCGAAATGCACAATCATTTTGCGCAGTTCAGTGACGCCTTTTTCATTGGCCGCAATCTGAGCCTTCAGATCATTGACGTTCTGGAGAAGATTACGCACCGGATATTTGGCACCGTTGAGCAGATCGCCCAAAGCGTCTTCGCGGAACTGTCCCTGATCGACCAGTTTGAAATTGTCGATATAGACACCTTCCTGCTCAATATTCACCGCCAAAGGTGACATTGAACCTGGTGCAATACCGCCGATATCGGCATGGTGACCACGGCTGGCAACCCAAAAACGAATCTCGGTCTGCTCATCGTCAAAGACCGGCGTACAAACCGTCAGATCCGGCAGATGCGTACCGCCATTATAAGGTGCGTTAATCAGGAAAACGTCACCCGGCTTAATCACCGGATTTTCACGGATAGCGGTAGCAACAGAAGCATCCATAGAACCCAGATGCACCGGCATATGCGGTGCATTGGCAACCAGATTGCCCGCTGCATCAAAGACCGCGCAGGAAAAATCAAGGCGCTCTTTAATGTTCACCGAATAAGCGGTGTTCTGCAAAGTCACGCCCATCTGTTCAGCAATCGACATGAACAGATTGTTGAAAATCTCCAGCATCACCGGATCAGCGTCAGTACCGATAGCAACGCGCTGCGGCAAAGCCTTGATACGGGTCAGCACCACATGGTCATGCTCGGTCAGGCGTGCCTGCCAACCATCTTCAATGATAATGGTCTGGTTTTTCTCAATAATAATTGCAGGGCCGGTTACGGTCTGCCCGCGCTGCATCGTTTCACGCACCACAACAGCTGCATCATGGAATGCACCTTGCGAATAGAAGCGTGTCTGGCGATCAGCCTTTGCTTCGGATGCTTCGCCAATGCTGCTTGCGGCTTCACCCTCACCGGCACCACCGCCGACAGTTTCCAGCTCAACAGCATCAATAACCAGCGCTTTATTTTCCGCAATGAAACCGAAACGACGCTTATGCGCAGCTTCAAATTCAGCACGCAGGCGCTGCGCCGTATCAACCGCCGGATAAGTTGCTTCAATCGAGAGAACAGTATCCGTGCCCGCATAACGGATATGGGCACGCAAATGCTTGGTAATAACCTGCTCTTCCACGCCCTGCGCAGTGAGTTCTGCCACACATTCTGCGGCCAGTTCGGCACCAAGACGCTGCAATTCGGCAGGCGCATCCGCATTCAGATCAACACCCAGCGCCTTCTGGCGCGTGGCGCGGATATCCGCCAAGCCCATGCCATAGGCAGACAACAGACCGGACATCGGATGCAACAGGATATTCTTCATCCCCAGCGCATCAGCAACCAGACAAGCATGCTGACCACCGGCACCGCCAAAACAGCTCAACGCATAACGGGTTACGTCATAGCCGCGCTGTACGGAGATTTTCTTGATCGCTTCAACCATATTGGCAACAGCAATACGGATGAAACCGTCTGCCACGCTTTCCGGTGTGCGATCATCGCCGGTTTCATTGGCCATCTGCGTGAAAAGTGCGCGAACACGCTCCACATCCAACGGCTTGTCCTGTTCCGGACCAAAGATCGAAGGGAAATAATCCGGAATCAATTTGCCGAGCATCACATTGGCATCGGTCACAGCCAGCGGACCACCATTGCGATAGCAGGCAGGGCCCGGATTGGCACCAGCGGAATCAGGACCAACACGGAAGCGACCGGCATCAAAATGCAGAATGGAGCCACCGCCCGCTGCCACTGTGTGGATAAGCATCATCGGCGCACGAACACGCACACCGGCCACTTCGGTTTCAAAAGCGCGTTCATATTCGCCGTCAAAATGCGCCACATCTGTCGATGTACCGCCCATGTCAAAGCCGATAACCTGACCAAAACCGGCAGTTTCGCCGGTACGCGCCAGACCAACCACACCACCGGCTGGGCCGGAGAGAATAGCGTCTTTGCCCTGAAACATATCTGCAGCCGTCAGACCACCGGAGGACATCATGAACATCACACGGGCGCCGGTGCGCTCAACATCCAGCTCACGGGAAACCTGCGCCACATAACGGCGCAAAACCGGTGACAAATAGGCATCAACAACGGTCGTATCACCACGGCCAACCAGCTTAATCAGCGGCGACACTTCATGGCTGACGGAGACCTGCTCAATACCGAGATCGCGGGCAATTTTAGCAACGGAAGCTTCATGCGCAGGGAATTTATAGGCATGCATGAACACGATAGCGACAGCATTATAGCCCTCAGCTTTCAACGCGCGCAGTGCTGATTCTGCCTGGTTCAAATCCAGCGGCAATTCAGTGCTGCCATCAGCCAGCACACGTTCATCAATCTCAACAACACGGTCATAAAGCGCTTCCGGCTTGATGATCTCAGTGGCGAAAATATTCTTGCGTTCCTGATAACCGATACGCAGTGCGTCGCGGAAACCTTTGGTAGTAACCAGCGCCAGCTTTTCGCCTTTGCGCTCAAGCAGCGCATTGGTGGCAACAGTTGTGCCCATGCGCACTTCATCAATCGCACCGGTCGGCACCGGCTCACCGGCTTTCAAGCCCAGATGCAGGCGAATCCCCTGAACAGCAGCGTCTTTATAGGCAGAAGGATTCTCCGACAGCACTTTGCGCGCATGGAGATTACCCTGCGGGTCACGGCCGATAACATCCGTAAATGTGCCGCCACGATCAATCCAGAAGTCCCAGGCCCCTGAAATTTCTTGTGTCGCTGCGCTCATTATCGACTCCCTCACAAAATTTATGCCGTTACGCGAAATGTTTATTGTAAAACATAGTTTCATTTTATTGACAAAATGTCGATAAGATGGTGACATAAAATACACAGGATTGGGAGACTGGCAATATGAGCAGGAAAAAATCGCCGCCAACGGCACAGCAGAATGATGAGCCGTCAATGGCTGAAGTCAGCTTGCCTAAGCATTTGCGGCCTGTTCCGTCCATCGGCCCTATTGTTTCTTCCGCACATCTGGCTGAAGGCGGCTCCACCGCTTTGTCAGAAGTGGAATATGGTTTGATTCTTGCGTCCCATGCATTCTCCCGCTGGATGGTACGCTGCATGGCCGCTGCCGGACTGCCAGGTCTCTCCCCGATTGAAATTCTGATCCTGCATTCAATCCGCCACCGCGGACGTGAAAAGAAGCTTGCGGATATTTGTCTGGTTCTGGATATTGAAGACACGCATATTGCGACTTACGCCCTGCGTAAGCTGGAAAATGCCGGTCTATTGACCACCGGCAAAGCCGCAAAAGAAAAAACAGTCCGTATTACCGATAAGGGCGCTGAAGCCTGTGCGCGTTATGCGCAAATCCGTGAAAGTCTGCTCGTGGATTCAACGGCCAATGCCCGCCCTTCGGAAGAAACCCTGTCTGAAGTTGCGGCACTGCTGCGTTTCATGTCGGGTGCATTTAATCAGGCAGCCCGCTCTGCCATTACACTATAAGGATGACCGGAGTGAACGACGCGCAGCTTCGCCAATCAGCTGAAACCCAGCCTTTGCTGGAGGTCACAGATCTCTCGGTAGAGTTCGGCACCGCACGGGTGGTGGACGGGCTGAGCTTCTCTGTCCGCTCTGGCCGCACTCTGGCAATTGTCGGCGAGTCCGGCTCCGGCAAATCCATCACATCCCTGTCGGTCATGCGTCTGGCAGATATGCTGGGTGCAAAATTCCCTGAAGGCAAAATCCTGTTCACTGGCTCGCAAGGTCAGATGAACCTGCTGGAAACCGAGCAGAAAACCATGCGCGGTATTCGTGGCAAAGAAATTGCCATGATCTTTCAGGAGCCGATGACTTCACTCAATCCGGTCTTCACCATTGGCGACCAGATTGCCGAAGTGCTGATGCTGCACGAAAAGCTGGGCAAGAAAGCAGCGCTTAAAGAAGGCCAACGCCTGCTTGAAATGGTACGCCTGCCGGATGCGCAGGGCATGCTCAGCCGCTTCCCGCACCAGCTTTCCGGCGGTATGCGCCAGCGCGTTATGATCGCGATGGCGCTTGCCTGCCGTCCGAAATTGCTGATTGCCGACGAGCCGACCACGGCACTCGATGTGACTATTCAGGCGCAGATTCTGCATATTATCCGCGATCTCCAGAAAGAACTGGAAATGGCTGTGATCTTCATCACCCATGATATGGGCGTTGTTGCAGAAATGGCTGATGATGTGGTGGTGATGTGGAAGGGTAAAAAGGTAGAGGAAGGCGCGGTCAACGATATTTTCGCCAATCCGCAGCATCCCTATACCCAAACCCTGCTATCCGCAGTGCCAAAACTTGGCAGCATGGCCGGTGAGGACTTCCCGAAACGTATGCCGGTCACAGTGCTGGAAGATGGCAAACCGGTTCTTGTCGGTGAAACCCGTATTCAGGACACCGCCCGTCTGGATCAGCCACCGCTGCTGTCAGTCCGTGATCTCTCCGTGCGCTTTTACATTAAAAAGAATATGTTTGGCCGCACAACGCATGTGTGTAACGCCGTATCACAGGTCAGTTTTGACATTCATCCGGGCGAAACACTGGCTCTGGTTGGTGAATCCGGCTCCGGCAAATCCACCATCGGCCGCACGATCCAGCAATTGCAGAACCCGCTTTCCGGCGATATGCGCTTTAACGGCAAAGCCTTCTCGAAAATGAGTTCGGCTGAGCGCTTCCGTATGCGTCAGGAAGTACAATATATTTTTCAAGATCCGTTTGCGTCGCTCGATCCGCGCAAAACCATCCGTTTCTCGATTGCCGAACCGATCCGTACCCACGGCCTCATCCTTGATGAAGCAGCGATCACCAAGCGCGTTGATGAATTGCTGGAGCGCGTCGGTTTGAGTTCTGCCGTTGCCGGACGTTATCCGCATGAGTTTTCCGGTGGTCAGCGTCAGCGTGTATGTATTGCCCGCGCCCTTGCTTCCAATCCAAAACTGATCATCGCCGATGAGGCGCTGTCTGCGCTCGACGTATCCATTCAGGCGCAGATCATCAACCTGTTTATGGATTTGCAGAAAGAGCACGGCCTCGCTTATCTCTTCATCAGCCATGACATGGCTGTGGTTGAGAAGATGAGCCATCGCGTTGCTGTGCTTTATCTTGGCCAGATCATGGAACTGGGCTCACGTCGTCAGGTGTTTGAAACACCGTCCCATGATTATACACGCCGCCTGCTCTCTGCTGTTCCTGTTGCCGATCCGCTGGCACGCACCAATCGCGCTATGCTGGAAGGTGAAATTCCAAGCACAACGCGCCGGATCGAAGACAAGCCGGTGATCTGGCAGCATGAAGAAATTGCAAAAGGGCATTTCATTGCCCGCAATGCATAAGATTAAAGACCTGTTTCATTTTTACAAAAGGGGAGTCTAAATTATGAAGCTTAAAGCATTATTCACAGCGCTGACTGTTGGCACAGCATTAACTGCTGTCGCCCTGTCATCCGCACCGGCATTTGCTGCCGGTAAAATGACCGTATCCTCGCCGCAGGATCCGGGCAGCTGGGATCCGATTGACACATTTCTGGTCAATTGGTCATCCGTAGCCACCAATATTTATGACGGTCTGGTCTATCGCGGCCCTGACCTGAAAATCGTACCGGCGCTCGCCACATCGTGGGAAGAACTGGACGAAGGCAAGCGTATCCGCTTCAACCTGCGTGAGAATGTAAAGTTCCACAATGGCGAGCCTTTCAATGCGGAAGCTGTCAAATTCACCTTTGAGCGTCTGCTCGGTGATGAAGGTGCCAAAGGCCCCCAGCGCTCCAACTATGTCGCGATTGAAAAAATCGAAGTGATCGACGACAAAACTGTCGATTTTCATCTGAAAGCAACCGATCCGGTTCTGATGACCAAGCTCGCCGGCTATGGCGCGATGATCGTTCCGCCAAAATATATTCAGGAAAAAGGCGATGATTTCTTCAACGCCAATCCAGTTGGTACCGGCCCGTTCAAACTCGTAAGCTATAAGCCAAAAGTCGGCATTCAGCTGGAAGCTTTTGCTGACCATTGGGGCGGCGCTCCAAAGCTGTCTGAACTTGAATATCGCTTCATCACCGAGCCATCGACCGCCGTTGCGGAATTGCAGGCAGGCCGCGTTGATCTGGTGATCCCGCCGACAATTCCGATCGGCATGATTCAGACCATTGAAGCTGACCCTAAACTGGCGATTGTTACCACTGCGGGTCCGACCGTCTATTCCCTGCGCTACAATACCCGTACCGGCATTACGGCTGATGAACGCGTGCGCAAAGCGCTGATCCTTGGTGTTGACCGTGACACCATTATCAAGTCCATTCTTGGTGGTCAGGCAGAACCGATTGCCAGCCTTCAGGGTGCCCTCTCCTTCGGTTATGACGCGGATATGAAACCGCTGCCATATGATCCGGAAGGTGCGAAGAAGCTTCTGGCAGAAGCCGGTGTAAAGCCGGGTGCAGCCGTACAGATCGACATTCGCGGTAATGACGCAACTTTCAATGAAGTTGTGCAGGCTGTTTCCAGCTATCTGCAGATCATTGGCGTCAATGCGACCATCAAACCATATGAAACCAACGTATTGCTGAATGACATTATCCCGCAGGGCAAAACCGGCGCGATGTTCCAGCAGTCATGGGGCGGCTGGACATTCGATTACGATAACACAGCTTATTCCATGTATCACGTTGGTGAAAAGTGGAACCCGTATGACGATGACGCGAAAATGAATGAGCTGCTGGAATCCCAGCGTGCCATCACGGATCGTGCGAAACGCGAAGAAATCCTCAAGGAAATCGCGAAATACGCAGCTGACCGCGCATTGGAAATGCCGCTTTACAATCTCAAAGCGATTTACGGCATCAATAAGCGCGTGAAGAATTTTGTGCCGGCACCAGACAGCCGTCTGCGCCTCACCGAAGTCAGCGTTGACTAATACAACAATAACCGCGCCGGATAAGCATTTCGCAGCCAAATGGCAACATTTGGCGACAGCGATAATGCGCCAAACAAAAAACAGAGCGAAGCTCTGGGTCGGCGCGGTATTTCCTTGATCTTATAAAGGATAAGAATTTTGGCCGGGTTTCTGATCAAACGAATTTTACAGGCGATCTTTGTCGTCATTGTCGTGACTTTGACCGTCGCTTTCGCAATCCGTATGACCGGTGATCCGGCACTGATGCTGACACAGGGTGCGGGCAGTGTGACTGAAGCCGATCTGGAGCGCATCCGTGAAGGTTTGGGCTTAAATCAGCCTTTCCTTGTGCAATATATGAACTTCATCAAAGGCTTGTTCACGCTGGATTTCGGACGCAGCTTTCTTGGCGGCACACCGGTTTCCCTGCTGATTAAAGATGCCCTGCCCGCAACTTTGCTGCTGGCTTTTGCATCCATGGCCGTATCCATCATTATCTCAATCCCGCTCGGCATTAAAGCCGCGGTATCGTGTGGCAAATGGGCGGATCAGCTGATCCGTATCCTGTCGCTTGTCGGCCTGTCCTTCCCGAATTTCTGGCTGGCAACTATGCTGGTGCTGCTTTTCGCCGTTGGTCTGCAGTGGCTGCCGCCAAGTGGCATGGACGGATTTGCAAGCTTCATTATGCCTGCGGTAACGATGGGGATTATCCTCACTGCCACCAATGTGCGTCTGGTGCGTACTTCCATGCTCGAGACCCTGCAATCGCAGTATATTATGGTCGCTCGTGCTAAAGGCTTGAGTGAAAACAAAGTGCTGTACAAACATGCACTGCGTAATTGCGCTATTCCGCTGATTACCTATTTCGGCCTGCAATTCGGCGGTCTGCTCGGTGGCATTGTGGTCGTTGAACGGGTGTTCAACTGGCCTGGCATGGGCACTCTGGCTTTCGATGCCGTTTCCGGTCGTGATTATCCGGTTCTTCAGGCAAGTATCACCGTGCTGTCGCTTATGATTATCGGTGTCAATCTTCTGGTCGATATTGCCTATGGCCTTGTCGATCCACGCATCCGGACGGAGTAGAAAATGGCCGCGAAAACTTCCTCTTCCCTGCTGTTCTCCCGCCTGCTCAGCCTTGAATTTATTCTCGGTGTCGGCCTGACAGCCATTATCTGTCTGGCTGTGCTGTTCTCCGGCCTGCTGTTTCCTGATGGCGGAGAAAAGATTGATCTGATGGCGCGCCTCACGCCGCCATTCACTAATATGTCCCATATTTTCGGCACCGATCCGCTCGGCCGTGATGTGCTGGCACGCGTTGTCACCGGTGGTAAAATCTCGCTGCTAGTCGGTTTCGTATCCGTTGCAGGTGCTGTGGTATTCGGTGTCCTCATGGGGCTGATTGCCGGTTACTATCGCGGTTTCTGGGATATGGTGGTGATGCGCTTTGCTGACGTGCAGTTGGCGCTGCCTTTCATCTTGCTGGCGATTACCTTTATTGCCATTGTCGGCGGCGGCCTGATGAACACCATCATCCTGCTGATCGTTTCTCAATGGGTGCAATATGCACGTCTGGTGCGCGGCTCGGTATTGGCGCTGCGAGAGCGTGAGTTCATTCTCTCCGCCCGTGCTATCGGCGTAAGAGACTGGCGCATTATCTTCCAGCATCTGCTGCCGAACCTGCTCGGACCGGTGATTGTGCTGATGACGCTGAATGTTGCCAATAATATTCTGCTGGAATCCAGCCTGACCTTCTTAGGCCTTGGTGTTGATCCGACGATTCCGAGCTGGGGTGGTATGCTGGCCGATGGCCGTACTTATCTGCAAACTGCATGGTGGGTCAGTGTTTTCCCAGGTCTGGCAATTTTGCTGACAGTTCTTGGTCTCAATCTTCTGGGCGACTGGCTGCGTGACAGCCTTGATCCGACAGGGAGAACCTCACGATGAGCACGATTTTTGAGAAAAGCTTTGCGCGTAGCCTCGATACATTGATTACCCGTTTCTCCGATGCGTCGATGAAAGGCGCAACGGTAGAAGCTTGGCTGTTCGACGATCTGCCAAGCCGGCAGGCGGCCGAAGCAAAATTGCAGGCACTTGGTATTACAGCCAAACTGCATAGTGCCTATAAGCCGCTGGTGCATTTCTTTCTTGAAGATGTGGATTACAGCAATCTCAAGCAGATTAGCATCGCCTATCCGGCACATGAAACTTGCGCAGCTAATCGCTTTTTGCTCGAAACCTACCCGCTGACTAAACTGACCGGTGCTGCGGAAGTCGCGTTCAAGTCATCGGGAAAACAAGATTTCACCTATCAGGTAACACTGACAGACAATAACGGCACTGTCACACAGCACGAGGTTTTCGCACCAAACCGCACCCATGAGGATGCGATTGGTGAAACGCTGTTGTCCCCGACCGGCTGGCTGAAAGTCACCCATCAGGACAAAACCACATCCGAACGCTTTGAAACAGATTTTGAGCAACTGTTCCATGCCGGCATTGCCGCTGTGGCCAATCATGCATGGGGTGATACAGAGCCTTATTTTGAAGCGCTGAATATTGCTGTATCCCTTCCCGTCAAAGACCAGAAGCTAACTCACGCAGAAGAAGTGCTCAGCCTGACAGAAGCTCTGCATGAAGATTTCTATTTCTCACTGCTGGAAGTGTTTCAAAAGAAATCCGGTCGTCCGCTTGGCGACCGTGGCTTGCAACCGGGACAGATCGTACCGGAAATCACCTATGCCGATGCAGCGCCTTCAATCCGCATCACCAGCCGTGCTTTGTCCACACAGGATAGCACCGGTGAAAACCAACTGCTTGCCACAGCACAGGCACCGCTATTTGCAGCGCAGATTGCACAGGAACTGGAACTTATCGGCGGTGAAGCATTCAACGCCCAATCCCGTTCCGGTCGCAGCGTTCTTGGCCGCTTTATCAAAGGCACAGATGAGCCGATGATTATCAGCGGTGGCCAGCATGCCAATGAAACCACCGGCGTGGTCGGTGCTTTGCGTGCAGCCCACGAGCTGAAATCCCGTAAAGGTGCGCATTTCACCATTTCCCCGCAGGAGAATCCTGACGGTTATGAGCTGCATCGTCGTCTCTGCGCTGACAATCCGTATCATATGCACCATGCAGCGCGTTACACCGCTATGGGTGATGATCTCGAATATCGTAGCGGCGAGAAACTTTGGGAAAAAGCTATTCGTACACAGGCTGAAGCGCTGACCGGCGCCAAACTGCATGTGAATCTGCACGGCTATCCGTCCCATGAATGGACACGCCCGCTCTCCGGCTATGTGCCGCGCGGCTTTGGCATGTGGACATTGCCGAAAGGCTTCTTCCTCATAGTTCGCCACCATACCGACTGGGCGCAGCAATCCGAAGAACTAGTTGACCATGTCACTCGTCATCTCTCGGCCATTGATGGTCTGGTGGATTACAACAATGCGCAGATCGCTTTGTTTGAAAAACATGCAGGCGAAACCGGCTTCCGCATCATCAACGGCTTCCCTTGTCTGATCGGCGTTGATGACCGCCATACCGTGCCGCTGACATTGATTACCGAATATCCGGATGAGACAATTTACGGCGATGATTTTATCCGCGGACATACCGCGCAGATGGAAACAGTGCTCTCGGCCTATGAGGCACTGCAAAAATTATCCGTAAAATGGCACATTGCCTGAATAAAAATCCCGCCCTTTGAACAAAAGCGGCGGGATTTTTTTATCGGAGAGCCTATACCCAAAAGCGACAGGTTGCGGCGAAAATGGTGATTTCGAGAACCGGAGCGGAGCGTACCTTGTGGTACGTGAGCACTGGAAGCGCAGATATCGCCATTTGCAGACCAACATGGCGTTTTTAGAGCGGGTGTTTAGACCAACAGGTAAAAATGTCTCATCCCAAGCTGCTTTACATAAGTTTGCTGACAAAATAGGCTTTCCCTGCATCTGATATTTCAGCATAGGCTTTGAGTTCACTATCAGAATTAATCCATAGAAGTATATTACAATCCGGCCTTTTGCTTTCCTTATCAGGCGCACATCAATAATCGCATTTCCGGCCATCAACGGCACGGGAACAGCGTGTGTAAAGAGGAGAGACCATGCCTGAAACCCTGATTTCCGTTGATCTTTCACAGTCAGCATATGACAATGAGAACCTGCATAATCGCTGGCATCCGGATATTCCGATCAATGTCTGGGTCGAGCCCGGTGATGACTTTCTTGTCGAAACTGTCGACTGGACCGGTGGTGCTATCAAGAACAATGATTCCGCTGAAGATATCCGCGATGTTGATCTGACAACTGTGCATTTTCTCTCCGGCCCGATCGGCGTTAAGGGCGCCAAGCCCGGTGATCTTCTCGTGGTGGATATTCTTGATGCGGGCACGCTCAAAGGTCATGAATGGGGCTTTAACGGCTTTTTCTCCAAGACCAATGGCGGCGGCTTCCTCACCGATCATTTCCCGAGCGCCCAGAAATCCATCTGGCATTATGAGGGCATGTTCACCCGCTCCCGCCATATTCCGGGCGTCAGCTTTGCCGGTATGATCCATCCGGGTCTGATCGGGACGCTACCGGATCGCAAAATGCTGGAAATGTGGAACACCCGTGAACTTGGCCTGATTGCAACAGAACCAAACCGTGTGCCGCCACTGGCCAATCCGCCGCATGCCCGCACTGCACATCTTGGTTCGATCAAAAAGGGTGAGACCTTCGACAAGATCGCAGCGGACGGCGCGCGCACGGTTCCGCCACGCGAACATGGCGGCAACTGCGATATTAAAGACCTGTCCCGTGGTTCAAAAATCTATTTCCCTGTTTATGTGGACGGTGCCGGTCTCTCGATGGGTGACCTTCATTTCAGTCAGGGCGACGGCGAAATCACCTTCTGCGGTGCAATTGAAATGGCTGGCGGCTGGCTGCATATCAAAGTTGATATCATCAAAGACGGTATGGCCAAATACGGCATCCGCAATCCGGTCTTTAAACCATCGCCAATGGTGCCGAATTATAAAGACTATCTGATCTTCCAGGGTATTTCTGTCGATGAACAGGGTCACCAGCATTATCTGGATGCCAATGTCGCTTATCGTCAGGCTTGTCTCAATGCCATCGAATATATGAAGAAATTCGGCTATTCCGGTGCGCAGGCCTATTCGATTTTAGGGTCTGCTCCGGTACAGGGACACTTCTCTGGCGTGGTGGATATTCCGAACTCCTGTGCAACTCTGTGGCTGCCAACCGAAATCTTCGATTTCGATATCAGCCCGTCGGCAGCAGGGCCGCAGAAATTCCTCGACGGCTCCATTGATATGCCGATTGCTTATGATCTTTGAGGTGAAACATGCCGGTTTATGAATATGCCTGCGAAGAATGCGGGCCATTCACAGCACTGCGTCCGATGTCGGAATATGATCAGCCATGCGCCTGCCCGGATTGTGAAACGTCCGCCAAGCGTGTGATGCTGACAGCGCCACATCTTGCATCCATGAATGCAAACAAACGCAATGCGATGACAATCAATGAACGCAGCTCTCATGAGCCGATCAGTTCAAAATCATTAGGACACGGGCCGAATTGTGGCTGCTGTGGATCAAAGGCGAAAAAATCCAAGGCAAAAGTCTCAGCAAACGGCGCAAAGAGCTTTCCTTCCGCCCGCCCGTGGATGATTAGTCACTAAATTTGCGAATAAAAAAGGAGCGGTCTTTCAATTGAAAGGCCGCTCTTCCCCGCCTTTTTACGCTCCCGCCAATGCTTTTATAAACTAGCACCGCGATTAAATTTGGTTTCCATCACAATATTCGATGTGGTGCGGACAATGCCCATCAGCTCATTGATCTTGTTGATCTCGGCATTGAGCTTTTCCAGCGTATCCGTACAGATATGAATAATCAGATCCCAGTCACCGGAAATAGAATGGACGGCCTGCACTGCGGTCAGGGTTTTCAGCTGTTTGATTACGTCCGGAAAATTCTTATTATTCAGTGCTGCAAAAGTGAAACACTGAATTGGTGAGCGGTTGACATTTGCCCCCAAACGCACCGCATATCCGTCAATAATCCCGTTGGTTTCCAGCCGCTGAATACGCTCCTGCAAGGCCGTGCGGGACACGCCAAGCTGACGCGCCAGCGACGCCACAGATTCACGGGCGTTTTTCTGCATCAACGCCAGTAACTGTTTATCCTTATCGGTCATTTGCATGGCTATAATCCCGTATCATAAATGCTCATCTCAACGATGCGCGCCTTTATAACGGCCTTCCTGAAAGTAATCCATCAGTCGCAGATAAGAGTAGACAGTTTCAGCCGCAATCGGGCCCAAAATCCCGCCATTCCATGTCAGACCATAAGGCTCAAACAAGCGAATACGATCACTGTCTCCGCTAATCGCTTCTGCCACCACACGACCACCAATCGCAGTGGTATTCATGCCATGCCCGCCGAAGGAGCTGCATGTCCAGAGGCCATCTTCAACTTTAGCAATATGCGGCATCTTATGGCGGGAATATCCCATCAGGCCTGACCATGCCTTTTCGATTTTCACATCTTTCAGACCAGCAAAAACATCGCACATATCTTTGCGCAACGTCGCTGCCAAACGTGTCTCATCCTGCTCGTTCTTAGTCGTAATCCGCCCGCCCCAAAGGATGCGATCCCCTTCAACAACACGGTAATAATCGGATGAGCGGCGATCATCGCCAACCGCATCTGTTGTGCGGATGAAGTCCTGCAACCGCGACCCAAGTTTTTCAGTCAGCACGACATAGGTAGCAATCGGCAAAAATGCACGGCGCAACTTACCAAATTGCGCCCCGCCATAGCCACCACAGCAAAGCACCACATCATCACATTTGACCGAGCCGCGTGCGGTTTTCACCGTGTAGCGCCCTGTTGCACCAGCCTGCATATTGCGGGTGAAAGACTGCATCGCGCTATTTTCAAAAATCCGGCCACCCTTAGCGCGGATCAGATCAGCAAGACCCAGCGCATAATTCAGCGGATGAAAATGAAAGCCGGTGCTATCCCGCAGTGCCTGTTTATAGATCGGCGTGTTCAGTTTCTGACGGATCGCTACCGTGTCCAGATATTCATATTCATAATTAAAGTGCTGAGCCATACGGTCACGATAGCGCTGCATCTGCTCTGCTGCCTCGTAACGCACAACACTCAGCTTGCCTTTGACAATATTGCAATCCGGCAGATTGTTCTGCTCAATATTCTCACGAACAATGTCCACACCTTCAACCGACATGGCGAACAGCTGTTTGGCATCTGCAAAACCGCTGCGTTTTTCAATCGCGCCAAGACCTTCAGACCAACCATTCAGACAAAAGCCGCCATTGCGCCCCGATGCGCCCCAGCTCACTTTGTTTTCTTCAATCACGATCACGGATTTATTGCGCTTCAGCAATTCCCATGCGGTTGTCAGACCGGCAAGTCCGCCACCGATAATACAAACATCGGCTTGCGTGTCACTTTGCAGGCTTTCATAGGCAGAGGAGGAAGCGACCCGTGTGGCGCTGTAATAGGTAGCCGGATATGAACTCATAATTATACTGCTTCTTACAGAAAATTGTGCGGCACAGACGATACGGGGCGCATTTCACTCTGCACATTTCCGTGCATGGAAATCAGTCCGGTGGCACTCTGAATTAATGCCGGTTCCTGCAATCAAAAATGATCCGGAAACCGGCAGCATAGATGTGGTGGTTATTTCAGCTTGGTGTAATCCACGCCGTACCACTTCACTGACAGTTCAGACATTGTGCCGTCTGCTTTCAGCTCTTCAAAGATTTCTTTGACCTTCGCTGTAAATTCAGGATCACCCTTATCAACGGCAACTGCCAGCGGCTCGAAGAAAGCCGGTTCATCTGTCAGCGCACGGATCGGATAACCGCGCTTCACCGCATTTTCGACAGTCGGCATCGCTGAGACAGTAGCATCAAGACGCGTACCGTCACCAAGACGCAGATCATCAAGCGGACCAACGCTGTCGCCATAGGTTTTAATATCACCAGGCTTCACGTCATATTTGAATTCAGGTACGCCAACCGCGTCGATCTTCAAGGTACCGTTGATGTAATCTTCAGTGGTTGTACCACCTTCAACACCAATCACTTTACCGTTCAGATCAGCACGTTTCTGAGCCTTGGAATCCTTATGCACGGTGAAAACATAAGGCGTGTAATAATAAACGGTCGGGAAATCGAGAATACGGGCACGACCTGTTGTCGGAGTCATCGAGCCCACAGAAATATCCCAGCGGCCACTCCAACGACCAGCGGTGATGATGCCCCATTCCGGTGTTACAAAACGGGCTGTTGCACCAAGACGCTTGGCAACTTCGCTCGCAACATCAATATCAAAGCCAACCAGCTTGTCGTCTTTCATGTAAGACTGCGGCGGCCAGTTGGCAGCAGTTGCAACCACCAGTTCTTTTTTGCTGGTCACGCGATCCAGTGTTTCACCGGCAAATGCCGGCAGACTTACGCTCAGTGCCAGTGCGGCAACAACAGCGGATAAAATTGCATTTTTCATGTGGCTTCCTCCCCAAAGCATGGCAGCATGCAAATGACCTCATTTGAATAACCGCACCATGCGAAAAATATTCAGATCGTGGCGGCCAGTATGACTGACCGCCCGTATTCATCAGCGTTCCTGACGCTTCATGCGTTTTTCCAGCACAGCCTGACAACGTTCAAGAATGATCGACAAAACCCAATAGAGCATCGCAGCCGTAATCAGCATTTCCAGATGGCGGAACTCTTCGCGACCCTGCGTCCGGGCGAGAAACATCAGCTCCCAAACACCGATTACCGAGACAAGAGATGAGTCTTTCAGCATCGCAATGAACTGGTTTCCGGTCGGCGGAATAATCAGTTTCATCGCCTGCGGCATGATCACTTTGCGCATTGTGGTGAAAGGTTGCAGGCCGAGCGCACGGGCGGCTTCCCACTGACCACGCGGAATGGACATGATCCCCCCGCGGAAAATCTCGGTCATATAAGCGCCGTAGCACAGCGACAGGGCAAGAACACCGGCAGGCACAGCATCAATCACATAGCCAAGCTGTGGCATACCGAGATAAATCAGGTAAATCTGGATCAGCAACGGCACACCGCGGAAAAACGATGTGTAAAACGAAGCAATTGCTACCACGAAACCATTTTGGGACAGTTTGGCAATCGCACCGATAATCGCCAGCACAAAAGCAATCGCAATGGAAATTGCGGAGATATAAACGGTGGTGAATACGCCTTGCGTGATCAGAAACGGCAATTTCGACAAGATGAAGGTGTAAGACAGATCAAAACTGTAGAAGAAATACAGCGCTCCGACGAGTAAGGCCAGCCAGACAACAATCGTCTGCGCCTGCATCGGCAGCTTACCGACAAGGTTGATAATCAGTGTCAAAACCAGCGAAGTGACGGCTGCCACCGCAATTACTCCGCCCGTAGTTTGCAATAAACCAGCCAGTCCGGTCGCAGCCGTTTCTGCACTGCCAGCCTGAGCCCAATTATTCCAAACCATAAAGATGAAGGTAACGAGGGCGAATACACCCAAAAACCACGGCTGCTGCGTGATCTTGTTCTTTTGAACGTTATCGTAATACATGCTGATCTGCTCCCTGCCTCTATGTCTCTTGCAAAAAAGCGCAGGCTTCTACCCGAACAATTGCCGGAAATGACACAAAAAGCAGACACAATCACCCAAATAACAGTCACTATGCGATTCAAAGCAGCGAAATTGACTGTGTAAGCGCTTTATTGTTCCTGCAAAAAGTGAATTCGCAGGGGCAATAAAGCTGAAACACTGCTCATCAACCGGCAATTTCACATCATTGATTTTCGGATACGCCTTAAGATTAAACATCGTTTTCAGGACACAGCGTTGCCGGATATGCGACTTGATTTATATACAACCGCAACATAAATTCAGCTCATGCCGTGATACTCGGGACTATTCCAAGTATCAGGCATACTAATTTTAATCGTTCTCAGGGCGGGGTGTAATTCCCCACCGGCGGTAACAGGCGAAGCCTGAAGCCCGCGAGCGCTTAATTGGGATGAGAAGCAGGCACTGAACATATAGTGCCGACACATATTCTGGTTATAGCGGCTTGCAAATGGTGTTTTTTGAGAACCGGAGCGGAGTGTACTTTTAGTACATGAGCACCGGAAGTAGAGAAAAACGACATTTGCAAGCCGCTAGAGCCTGAATATCCCAATTAAGGTCAGCAGATTCGGTGTGATTCCGAAGCCGACGGTCATAGTCCGGATGAGAGAGAGCGGGGCTGAAATGGCATCATGCACGGTGATTTTTATCGCCGTTATTATGCAGTTTTCTTCCCGTACCATTTCCCAATCCCTGGGGTAACGGCTTACGAGACAGGAAGAAAACGTTGAGCCCAATTGCCTCTGTTCAGACTTTAAAACCTACAGTCCGTGGTGCAGCACTGATGCTGGCAGCCTGCGCCGCTTATGCAGGCGTTAATGTTGCCACCCAATGGGCAGGCACCCGCACCGGCCTTCCGTCGGTTATCATCGCCTTCTGGCAATATGTCATCGCCCTTGTGCTGACTTTGCCGCTGCTGATCCGCGAAGGCACACGAGCGCTGCGTACCAATCATCTTGGCCTGCATATTATCCGTGTTGGTCTGGCTGCCGCCGGTGTGCAGGTATGGATTTTCGCCCTCACCCATGTGCCGATCTGGCAGGTGATTGCGCTTTCCATGACCTCGCCGTTTTTCGTCATTTTGTGCGCGCGCCTGTTCCTGCATGAAGCAGTGACGCAAACACGCCTGCTCACCACCTTAGTCGGCTTTATCGGCGCATTGATTATCATTGCGCCATGGTCAGACACCTATACGGTCTACTCATTACTGCCAATTCTGGCTGCTGCATTGTGGGCTGGCTACTCGGTGATGACCAAATATCTGACCCGCTTTGAAACAACAGCCAGTATTTCGGTTTATATGCTGATCCTGCTCACCCCTATTAACGGTGCGCTCTGGGCTGCATCAGGTATTGGTTTTCCGGAAATCGCAGCACCATCCATGGAAATCTGGACAATTCTGCTGACAATTGGTGTGCTGACCGCTATGGCACAATATTTCCAGATCGCCGCATATTCAGCAGCAGATGCTGTCTATCTGCAGCCTTTTGATGATCTGAAACTGCCGCTGAATGTTATTCTCGGCTGGATCGTCTTTGCCGCGACACCAAGCATCAATTTCTGGCCCGGTGCTCTGCTGATTGTCGGTGCATCGCTCTATCTGATGCGTCAGGACAGCGGCCGATCGACGACACGCCTACAGGCTGCAGAATAGAACTAAACAAAACGGCGGGAAATCCCGCCGTTTTTTATTTGCTTATTTTCCGAGTATCTTATCCGAAAACCGCTACACACTTTTCGGGATACGCGCTCTAATGCCCTGCTGCTTCTTTGGGCACATCACCGGGCTTTTTCATCATTGTCGAGAAAACCGCAAGTGCAACAAACAGTGCCGTCAGGATCAGAAACACATCGATAAATGACATCAATGTTGCCTGCTGACGCACCATGCCTGAGAGCTTAACCAGTGCAATATTGGCACCATCCATACCGGCTGCATTATATTTGGCAGTCAGATTGGCCAGCATCTCCTGGGCTTCATGGTTGCCCCAGTTCAGATGCTCGGACAATTGCGCATAATGCAGATCACCACGACGCATCAGCATCGTATTAATCACCGCCAGACCAATCGCACCGCCAAGGTTACGCATCAGGTTAAACAGACCAGAAGCGTTTTTAATATGGGATGGATGCAAAGTGCCCAGCGCCAGATTGTTGATCGGCACCATACACAGCATCATCGAGCAGCCACGCAGAATTTGCGGCAATAGCAGCTCGTAGAAATCCCAGTCCGTTGTCAGCCCCGTCATCACATAGGTACCGGCGGCAAATCCGATAAAACCGATCATCATCATCAGACGCGGATCCATCCGCGTAGAGAGAAAACCTGCCAGCGGTGCGGTCATAAACATCGCCAGACCACTGACGAACAGTGCCTCACCGATCATCAGCGCATCATAGCCACGGATACTGCCGAGATAGAGCGGATAGAGATAAGTCAGCCCGTAAAGCCCGACACCCATGATAAATGAGAAGCTGGAGCCGAGCGCAAAGTTCATATTTCTGAAAGCCGAGAGATCGACAATCGGTTCTTCCGCCGTAAACGCCCTGTAGAAAAACGTCACAGCACCGGCAACCAGCACAAATGTCATGATGACAATATGGCTGTCCTCGAACCAGTCATTGCTCGGCCCCTCTTCCAGCACATATTCCAGCGAGCCGAGGAATGCTGCCATACCGGCCAGTCCCCACCAGTCAAATTTAGCCAGCAGGGATTTATCGCCCTTGTCAAAGTCGATCAGGTTCCATGCAGCAATTGCCACCATAATCCCTGGCACCACATTGACCAGAAACAGCCAGTGCCATGAGAATGTGTGAGACAGATAACCACCGATTGTCGGCCCCACAGTCGGAGCCAGTGTTGCCACCAGACCAACGATCGGTGAAACAATCGAGCGCTTGGACGGCGGAAAAATTGTAAAGGCCGCCGCAAACACACTCGGGATCATACCGCCGCCGATAAAGCCCTGAATGGCGCGGTAGACAATCATCTGCTCGATATTGGTAGCAGTCGCACATAAAATACTGGCCAGCGTAAAACCGGCGGCAGAAATCGTGAACAACACGCGCGTAGAAAGCAGACGCCCGAGAAAGCCGGAAAGCGGAATCATCACCACTTCGGCAATCAGATAGGAGGTCTGCACCCATGAAATTTCATCGGAGCTGGCCCCCAGCCCCGCCTGAATTTCAGCAAGGGATGCCGACACAATCTGAATATCCAGAATGGCCATAAACATCCCGAACACCATTGCCAGAAAGGCAATGGCTTTGCGCGGATCAATTTTTTCTTCAGCAGGATTGCCCTGCATTGTTGTTGAGGCAGCCATCGCTGTTCACGCTTTACTGCGCTGCATCAGATTGTGAGGCAGAGGTGCGGATATCCACATCCACAATGACACTGAGGCCGGCACGTAATTTGCCTGTGGCCAGTGCGGCCTCAGGAATGGCAATGCGCACCGGTACACGCTGTACAACCTTGGTGAAATTACCTGTGGCATTTTCCGGTGGCAGCAAGGAGAAAACAGAGCCGGAGGCCGGGGATACGGAGGCGAGCTTGCCTTCAAAAGTTTCACCACCCAGCGCATCAACCGTGAAATGAACAGTCTCGCCACCCTTGAGGTTTTTCAGCTGCGTTTCTTTAAAATTAGCATCAATATAAAGCGCATTCACCGGCACCAGTGCGGCAATACGTTGACCTGCACTCACCAGATCACCTTTTTTACCCGTTAGATTGCCGATCACACCGTCAAACGGTGCGCGCAGTGTTGTGAATGACAAATCGCGCTGTGCTTTGTCCCGCGCCAGTTCAAGGCTGCGGGTCTGGCTTTCAGCTTCCTGATATTGCGCTTTCAGCACACCAATATTGGCATCAGCCGCTGCGATCTGCGCCTCAGCATTGGCATCAGAAGCCTGCGCCTGTGCAAGAGCTGTCGTTGCGCGATCAAGTTCTGCCTGCGAAACGAAGCGTGTATCATGCAGCTTGGCAATGCGCTCCATAGTTGTTTTGGCATTGGTGAGAACCGCAGCAGATGATTGCTGCGAGGCGCGAGCCTGCGTCAGCGTGGCTTGCGCCGCAACAGTCTGAGCTTCAATGCGCGCTAATGTTTTCTGCTGCGTTGCCAGCGCCGCCTCTTTTTCATTCAGCACAATCTGGTAATCGCCCTGATCGAGCTGAAAAACCGGATCACCCGCTTTGACATGGCTATTGGCGCTCACCAGCACATCATCAATATAGCCGGTCACCTTAGGCGACATCGCCATGATATCCCCGTGAATATAAGCGTCATCGGTGGAAACCATAAAACGGCCGGTTGTCCACCAGTTATAGCCGTACCATGCACCACCGGCCAGAACGGCCAAAAGCACAACACTCAGCACTTTGCGTTTGCGTGATGATTTCGGCGGCTGCGGTTTAACCGGTGCGGCAGTGTGAGCGGGCTGGGGCTGCGCCTGTTCACTATACGGTGCCCCGTCAACCTCTGGATTATCATCATTTTGTGCCGCTCGCTTAAAATCGATCTGCACATTGGCATGCTGATCTTCTGCAACAGAAGATGATTGATTCGACTGGTCTGGCTTTGCAACAGGCTTCAGAGCGGACATAGCGGGGGCAACTTTCTGGATAAAAACAGGCCGTACTGCCAATAAACTTTATTGAATATTTTGTTCCGGTAAGGGGAATCTCAAAATGAACCACTGATAAATCGGGAAATATTAATGTCCCGCATTATGCGAGATAGCTTATATTCCGTTCAAAACCGATCGGTTCGATGTTGACATAAAGCAAGAGAGACGGCATATCAATTGAAATCGTACTGATCGGTTCGAATTGGTAAATTTTAACTTTGCACTACAAGCATACGACAGGCAGCGTCAGGAAAGTAAGGCAGGCATGACAGACACCAAACAGTCACAGAATGGTCGCCATGGTGCCGGACAAGATCCGGTCAAGCGTCAGAAAATTCTGGACGGTGCGCAAAATGTATTTCTGCGCATGGGTTTTGATGCTGCCAGTATGAATGACATTACGCGGGAAGCCGGTGTGTCCAAGAGCACGATCTATGTCTATTTCGAGAGCAAAGACGAGCTGTTTGAAACATTGTGCGAGCAACATCGCAGTATTTTATTTACGCAGATAGAAGCGATTAATGGTGAGGGTCTGTCCAACAAAGAGGGACTGATTGCCTATGGCATTGCGCTCGTTACCCTTGTTACCTCCGATATGGTCATCAGCGCCCAGCGCACTATTCTCGGCGTGACCGAGCGCAAACCGGAAATCGGTGTGCGCTTTTATGAACGTGGTCCACGTCGTGGCTTGTTTGTATTGACAGCATATATTGAGAAACTACAACAGAAAGACATCATCTGCGTTACCGATGTCCAGCATGCAGCCTATCAGCTGGCCGAGTTATTTCTTGCCGGCATTTACCGCCAACGGCTGTTTGCCTTTCTTGAGAACGAACCGACAGCAGAGCAAATCCGCTATAATGTCGAATCCGCAGTGAATATGTTCTTTGCCGCCTATGGCACAAAACGCGATATTCCCACAGCCGGATAAACTTCCCTTCTTTCCCCAAATCCGGCCACCATCATGATTGTGATTGCAGCGGCACAGATTTGCGCTACTCTCCGTCAATAGCAGTTTACGTTCAGGTCAACAATGAACGGCACTGACAGGGGAACGAGATCATGTCACAACGCAATCCATTGCAAAATTCCGGCATCAGTCAAACAGCAACGCTGCTTTATCTGTTGCTGGCTATCGGCGCTATCGCAGGTGCCCTGCTGGGCGCTCATCTCAGCTCTGAATGGCGCTGGCTGCATTATCTCACCAAACCCACAGCCACAGCTTTACTACTCGTGCTAACCCTGTCTGTCAGCAATCCTGCATCTCTGCGCTATCGCAATGCCATCGCACTTGGACTTGCCTTTGCAATCGGCGGCGATTTTTTCCTGATGCTGCCGCGGGATTATTTCATGGCAGGGCTGATTTGCTTTCTGCTCACCCATTGCGCCTATATTTATGCGCTGCTCTCCGACCATGCTGCATTCAAACCCGCTGTCTTTCTCGGCTTTTCGGCCATCGCTGTGCTGATTATTACCGGACTGTGGAACAGCCTGCCCGATGGCATGCATATTCCGGTTGCCATTTATGCCGCCGCATTGGCGCTCATGGCAGCCTTGGCGCTCAACCGTGCCATGAGCATGACCATCGCGGACAGAAACACCAAGCAGGCAACAAAAATCGCAGCTTTTGGCGGTATCTTCTTCGTCATCAGTGATAGTATTCTGGCTTATGGCCGGTTTCGCTATGATATCCCGCTCACTTCGCTCTGGGTGCTTGGCACCTATTATGCAGCGCAATGGTGTTTCGCGCGTTCTGTTTTAAGGGATACTCATGACTGAACAACTCAGCACCACCTTTAACACTTTACGCGAAGCATGGTTGCAACACCGCCCTGATGAACGGCAGCGCCGTGAGGATTTGCTGCGCCTGCGTAGTGCTTTCAAAGCCAGCCTGCCGCAAATGACTGAGGCAATTTCCCGCGACTTTGGCCATCGCTCTGCCCATGAAAGCATGCTGGCAGAAGCCATGATCGTGTTGAAAGAAATCGACCACTGCCTGCACAAACTAAAGAAATGGATGAAACCGCAAAGGCGCAAAGCCGGTTGGCAATTCTGGCCTGCAAAAGCAGAAATCCGTTTTGTACCCTTAGGTGTCGTGGGTATTCTCTCGCCGTGGAATTATCCGGTTAATCTGTCACTCACGCCGCTTATATCGGCAATAGCGGCGGGTAATCATGTCTTCCTGAAACCCTCAGAACATACGCCGCATACCAATGCTTATCTGACCAACCTGCTGCACGATTGCTTCCCGCAAAACCGCGTCAGTATCATACAGGGTGGTGCAGATATTGCCTCCGCATTTTCCAGCCTGCCTTTTGACCACCTGTTTTTCACCGGTTCGACTGCGGTGGGTAAAAAAGTCATGGCAGCAGCGGCTAAAAATCTGACACCGGTGACATTAGAACTTGGTGGCAAGTCCCCTGCACTGATCGCGCCAGATGCAGACCTGGAAAAAACTGTCAGCCGTATTCTGACAGGCAAACTGTTCAATGCCGGACAGACCTGCATAGCGCCGGACTATGTGCTGCTGCCAGAGAGCCTGCTGGCAGCCTTTATAGCAGAATGTCAAAGCCAGAGCGCACAGCGCTATAATGAGGTGAACGGCCAAACGGATTACACCTCGATCATCAATGAGAGCCAGTATAAACGCCTCACGGGTCTGGCAGATGATGCCAGTATTCGCGGGCATAAAGTGATCCCGCTCGTATCTTTAGACGACACGCAAAAATCTGAGGCCCGCCATATTCTGCTGCCCATGCTGGTCATCAATCCTGATGATGATAGCGCGATCATGCAGGAAGAGATTTTCGGCCCGCTCTTACCGGTTAAAACCTATCGCTCCTATGATGAAGCACTGCGCTACATCATCGCCCGCGACCGGCCGCTTGCTTTTTATATTTTCAGTAACAGTAATGAGCCGGTTGAAAATGCCCTCTCAAATGTGGTGGCAGGCAGTGTTTGTATCAATGACACGCTCTATCAGTTTGCCTGTGCAGACCTGCCATTCGGTGGTGTCGGGATGAGCGGGATGGGGCATTATCACGGTGAAGAAGGTTTCAGAACTTTCTCCAAGGCCATGCCGGTTTTGCGAAAATATAATCCTGCAGCAACCGATTATCTGCGCCCGCCCTATGGCCGTTTTGCCGATACGCTCATCCGCTTCTTAACAAAGTAACTAGAGCGCCGTGTGCCAGACTTAGCACACAAAGGTAGCTCTAACACTTTAAAATTAGAGCATAATTTTACCTTAAACTGATCCAAGTTTAAGGAATTATGCTCTAAAAAAAAGCCCCGCCTGAGATATTCAGGCGGGGCTTTTATTGTTTACGATCCGTACTGTTTACTGTGCAGGCTGCACCTGCATCATACCGGCAGCACCACGGCCGAAATATTGCGGACGATACATATCCTCCACATAAGGTGCCGGATGTGCATAAGTACCCGGTGTGACCGCACGCACGGTATAGGCAACCGTATATTCACGGGCATCCCCGCCGCTGCTATTGAAAGCTGCCACAAAGCGGTCACTACGGAATTCGCTATGCGCAACAGTGGTTCCATCCAGCCAACCGAAATTGCTCAAATCAGCACTGTCTACGATACGCGGATTGTCAATTTCAAAACCGGCAGGCAGCAGATCGGTAATCAGAATACGCGACGCCCAATTATTCGTCTCAGTTACTTTCAGAACAACCACATAGCGCTCATTCTGCTGTGCATCAGAAACGCTGACCTCCAAACCATCCAGCGCGTAGTAGCTACGTGCAATGGTAAAGCCGTCACCACCGGCAGGCGGTGCTTCCACCGGCGCTGCAACAGTTGTGATCACCGCCGTCACCGGCTTGGCACCGGTATTCGCGATTGTCACCGGCGCAACTTCAAGCTGCTCGCCTGTCATACGCTCAGACAATGCACCCTGACGATCTTCACCATTCAGCTGCAGGGTCAGATTAGCATCTTCATCTTTCAGACCACGAGCAGCCAGCAACAGCCATGCCTGTTCCTGTGTGCTGGTATAGCGTGTTTCATTGCTCAAACCGCCGACCATCTTCACCAGTTCCGGCACGATACTCGGCACCGGACGGCTTTCGGCAGCCAGTGCAAGAATTGCTGCGCCGTCACGCAGGTTCGAACCATAATCCGAACGTGCCCACGAGATATTGCCTTTATCAGCAAGACGGAAAGCCGATACGAAAGCTTTTTCCGAACGCTCGCCATCGCCATAAAGTGCAAGGCTTGCACCGACCTGAGCGCGTGCCAGCGGTGAGGCAAACTCTTCCAGACGGGTATCTACATAGTAACGCAGATCAGCAATGGATGCGCGGCGGTTACGCGACAGCACATAGAAAGCATAGGCAATCGAATTGCCGTTATCCTTGATGGACACATCATAGGACAAAGCATTTTGCAGATTGTCCAATGCCAGTACCATCGCCTGCTGCGGCACATCAAACTTCTGCTCACGTGCGCGGGTCAGGAAGTCTGTAACATAAGCATCGAGCCAGAGATCACCGCTGTCCGGTGACCAGAGACCGAAGCTGCCGGAAGATGACTGATTGTTCAGCACCTTGTAGATAGCATCCTGAATACGCTTGTTCAGTTCTTCATCACTGTCCTGCAACGGCATACCAGCCTGTTTCGCCAGTTCGTTCATATAGAGCAACGGCAAAGCGCGGCTGGCAGTCTGTTCAGTACAGCCATAAGGATAACGATCCAGCGATGTCAGCAGGCCCGGAATATCAAAACCGGATGCATTGGAAACATTGATGCTGACCGATGCACCATCCATGCGCTGACCGGCAAACAGCTCTTTGTTGATCACAAGAGAGCCGTTCACAGCCGCAAGAGTCACTTCCTTACGGGTGGTTTCCGGCAAGGATGATGCACGTACCGGCAGGATCAAATCCTGCGAAATGCTCAGCCCGCTCTCATGGGTCAGCTGAACAGTCAGGACTTCCGTCCCTGCGCGCTCCGCTTGCAGCGGCAGAATCAGATGGGTCTTTTCGCCCTGTCCCAGTGTGACAGAAGACGGTGCCTGTGCCTGCGGCACAGAAACCAGACCAGAACTTGCAACGCTCACGCTATACTGACCGGCAGGACCATCTGTATTGGCAATATCAAGACGCAGCTGCGCCTGATCTTGCGGTGCCATGAATTTTGGCAGAGCGGCAGTCACAACCACCGGATCACGGATAATAACATCCGACTGTGCATTACCGACAGCGGTCTTCGTCCATGCGACTGCGCTGACGCGGGCAGTACCGTTGAACTGCGGAATCTCAAAATTAACACTCGCCTTGCCGTCTGCACCAACCTCAACAGGACCGGCAAAGAAAGCAACCAGTTTTTCGGTCGGAGGCGAACCTTCGACAGCCATCTGCGCGCCGTCACCACCGGTACGCAAACGACCCATGGTACCGAGCGAACCGTCAATCAGACGACCATAAAGATCGCGGATTTCAAGACCAAGCTGACGCTGACCGAAATACCAGCCAGCCGGATCAGCCGGTTTGTGATTGGTCAGGTTCAGAATGCCCACATCCACAGCCGAGATCATAACATAGGCCTGATCTCCGGATTTCAGACCACCGATTGAAACCGGAATGGTCAGAGCCTGACGCGGTTCGGTTTTTTCAGGTGTTTCAATCCGCACGGAGAGCTTGCGCTCTGCCGGATCAACCGCCAGCCAGCGAATACCAATCGCACGGGCAGGCATACGGCTTTCCTGTGCTTCACCCGGACGATAAAGGCTCGCTGTAATATAAGCACCGGCACCCCATTCGCCGCTGACCGGAATTTCAACTTCCGCACCTTCAGCTGGCACAGAGACTGTCTTGGTCATCAGCAGGCTGTCTGCGCCAATCGTCACCAAAAGTTCACCGGCAAAGCGCGGAGAAACTTTCAAAATCGCGGTTTCACCGTCTTTGTAAGTCTCTTTATCAAGCGCGACCTCCAGACCATCCGGTGTTTCTGTCGAGCGGGCTTCCACATACCAACCGGCATAAAATTCAACACTGGTCTGCGGGCCATCAGGATCAGAGGTTGCTACTTCAAGACGATAGCGTCCCCACTCTACCGGCACCTGAATGCTACCTGCGGTCTGCTCATCCACAGAAACAGTGCCATCGGCAACTTTCTTAGTATAAGTCACCGGCTCGTAGTTCCACGAGCTGCCGCTGCGGTACCACTGATAGTTCCGCTCGACCTTAACCAGCGACCATTCCAGCCCGTCTTCGATAACGCGCTTGCCATTGGCATCGCTGACGATCACCGAGAACTGCGCATTGCTGTTTTCACCCAGATTGTCGCTGTCAAATTCCGGCTTGATACCAATCATATTGGTGTCGGATGCAACCGGCAGCGTCAGTTTGCGTTCAACCGCACGACCGCCACCCTCACGCATACGCACAACAATATCCGCATTGAGACGCTGGGTTGTGGCAGGCAGGTCATTCAATACAACCGGAATTTCAGCTTTGCCCTGTTCATTCAGAACTGGCAGTGCATCCAAAGTGGTGCGGGTATCTTCCGGCTGTTCTTCATCTGCAAGACCGAAAACATATTTCGGGAACATATCCCATGAACGGGTCGGGCGAATATTCACTTCACCTTCCAGTGTCAGACCGGCAGCAGGCGCGCCATAGAGATGACGGCCGTCTACTTTAACCACAGCCGCATCACCGGCACGGATTTCCTTCACATCTGAAGTCAGATCAAACTCTGTACGGTCCGGTACAAAATCCTCAACCAGAAACTGCTTTTCAGACAGCGGCGTGGCTTTCGGATCGCTTAAGATACGCAATGTCCATGTGCCGCGCATGGCGTTATCGGCCAGCGGCAGATCAACGGCATGACCACCGGCTGCCTGCGATGTACTGACAATCGCACGGTCTTCCACACCATCAGGACGCAGGAAGGAGAAAGTCAGCGGCAGATTTTCAACGGCTTTTGCAGCGCTGTCACGTACCAATGCGGCGGCATGAACAGTCTCGCCGGTGCGGTAAATACCACGTTCCGTCCAGCCATAAACATCCAATGCACCCGGTGCAGGACGTCCGGTTACACCACGATCGGACAGATCAAAGCCTGCGCGTTTCATATCGAGGAAGACATAATCTTCCTCATCGCCATTGCCTTTTGAACGTGCTGTCAGAATAGCCGGCGCCATCGCGGCTGTGCCGCGCATCAAACCGGCAGTAAAGGTCGCGCGACCATCACTATCGGTTGTGGCTGTGCCAAGCACTTCATTATTAGCCGCCAGCAATTGCAGTTCAACACCACTCAGCGGCTTGGCAGTTGCCAGCGAGCGGGCAAAAACATTAAGACCATCTTCACCGGCAAACGTCGCAAGACCGGTGTCTGAAACCAGAAACCATTGTGTTGCCTGTGACGACCAAAATTCCGATTTATCGCCTTCCGCCTTGGCGGTCATAATATAAATGCCGGGCTTACGCTTCGGCAGCGCTTCATCAACAGGGAAGGATGAAACGATTTCCTTGTTCAGATCGCTCTCTACGTCGAGCTTACCGGTATATACCTTCTCGCCAAGTGTGCTGACGATCTGCGATGTTGCGTAACCGTCGAGCTGACCGAAGAAGCTGATACCATCCATCGACTGGGTCAGAGCGCGCTCGCCCACACGATAGACTTCAAGATCAATGGTTTTCACATTGATGCTGACAACAGGAATGCCACGGCGCATGGTGCTTGGCAGCACAAAGGCATCACCGTTGAAACGCACTGTCGGCGCACGGTCACGGACATAAATATTCAACGCAACCGGTGCTTCAATCATCTCACCGATCGCGGCAGGCAGACCGGAGCGCACGCCAATGCGGTAATTTTTACCGTGCTGTAAACCTTCGATACAAATTTGTTTGTCTTTGGCTTCCACACCTTTCGGGGTGGCATCATCAATGGTCACGAAAGACGCATAATCAATGCCGCTTTTCATCAGTGGTTCTGACAGCTGAATACAAACGCGCGGGTTAGCGCTATCGCTGTCAATCGTATGGTCAACCACTCGGAAGCCTTTGCGCACACGCAAGTCTTCATAGGCAGCATTTATGGCTGCGGAATTCTGCAAGGCAAGGCTGGCTTTATAGGCATCGAGAGCCGGACGGAAACTGTCACGCATCTCCAGTGCTTTTGCCAGATTGCTCAGCGCTTCTGCCCGTTCAGAAACGGTGCGGCTGAACTGATAAGCAAGAATAGCGGAATTGGCCGCGGCACGTCTGACATCCCAGCTTGCTCCCTCGCTTTGCGATTCAACGAGCGTCGAACGGCTCAAGCCCATCCAGACGGCACTATTTTCTTTAGCGATTGGCACAATGCGTGCAAAATCAATCACAGCAGAAGATGTATTACCGGCTTCATAATTTCTTTGTGCGGCACGCAGCAGTTTTGCGACCTCACCGGCAGGCTTTTCAGCAGTGTTCAGCTTATTGCGGTAGGCGCGGGCTTCGTCCAGCATGCTGGCCGGTACAAATGTCAGCGGCGTTGGCGCTGCAAGTTCAACCTCTACCGCAGCAGGGTCAAGAACCTTACCGGCAACAGCGCCCTCAATGGTATTCATTTGACCATAGTCGGATTTCAGGAAGCACCATTTCGCTTTCACATTATAGGTAAAAGCGCGGCATTCCTGATCTTTGAGGCAAATATTTTCGCATTGTTCAAGACTGACATCTTTGACAGTGCGCAGATCAAAACCGGGATAATCACCGTTTTGCGTGGTTGCAATTACCCTTGATCCGTTTTGGTTGGCCTGAGCCATAATAGGTTGAACAGACAAGGCAAGCGCTGCGGACATAATAAAACCCGCAAAAACATTACGCATCGACATCGGGATTCTCCGGTCAATTAAATTTGATTCAGCCATGAAACTTTTCCGGAGACTCTTGTCAAGTCAGCCTAAAGAACAGGGCACCACAACTAAAGCCTTCAGAAATATGTCATAAAAACCATAAAACGCACAGCAACCCTTACTTTCAGGCGTATTTTCCGGCTATATATGCCTGCGCATATCGCTATTTTTTTATACACTAATTTTTGGGTGACCCTTACAGTTTTTTATTCTAAGGAAGAAATAAGCCTGTCAAACATTTGAATTGCTATTGCGGAATATTTTTATGGAATTGAAGTGGCTCGAAGATTTTCTCTGCCTCTCACAACATCTGAATTTTTCCCGTGCGGCGAATGAGCGGCATGTCACGCAATCCGCGCTTTCCCGCAGGATCAAACAGCTTGAGGTCTGGGTCGGCGTACCGCTGGTTGATCGTTCTACCTATCCGATCCGCCTGACACTGGCCGGACAAAGCTTTCTCGCCCGCGCCCATGACGCCGTAGGTCTTCTCACCCACGCGAGAGATGAGTTGAGTGCGCGTTATACGCCAATGATGGAAGTGCTGTCCTTTGCGACACTCAACACCCTCTCGCTGACTTTCTTTCCGGCACTAATGGCGCAGATTGAAAAAAACGGCGATAATTTCCGCACCCGCTTTTCCGATCCGCATCCGTCATTCCTTGGCAATGTTTCAACACTGCTCAATGGGAATTGTGATTTTCTGCTGACCTATTCTCACCCCTTCGTCAGCCAGATGGATGATCTGAAGAACTTCCCTTATCTGTCGCTCGGGCATGAAAAGGTCATTCCGGTTAGCGCAGCCGATGCCGCAGGGCAGCCAATACACCGCTTAAAAAACGGTCCATTACCAACCGAATATCTGCGCTATCGTGGCACCACATTCTTTGCACAGGTCCTCGATCCGCTTGTCGAAACCCGCGGCCTGAACCTCAATATGGTCTATGAAAACGGTATGGCTGTCGGCCTGAAAGCCATGGCGGTTTCCGGTCAGGGTGTCGCGTGGATTCCGCAGAGCCTGATGCCGGATGAATGGAAACGCGGCATTCTCGTCAGAGCGGGTGATGAAGATTATGATCTGGATGTGGAAATCCGCGTCTATCGCTCGCAGCGCTTCCGCACTGATTATGCCGAGCGTTTCTGGCGACGTGCAACAACGCTCGCCGCCAAAGATATTAACTGGTGGCAGAGCTGAACATTAATTTCAGTGCTTTTAAGTCTTTTGCATCATCCAATGCCAGAAGGCTTTCATAAATACTGTCAGCATTGTTCAATGTACCACAGCAATCCATGAACTTCTCGAAACGGTCAGCATCAGTGAACGGTTCCTGCAAACTGCCAACGGCATAATTGCGGGATGCTGTCAGCACCCGCCCGTCATAAAGTTTTACAGTCGCAATATGCGGCAGCTTATCCTGAGTAACCCGTTCTTCATCAGCGCTGTAACTCAGCATTGTCACGCAGGATAACAGCGGATCATCCGCATAGCGCTGCACAGCCTGCGGAGTGAAATCGGCAAGGCTCAAATGTCCTGCCCGCAATGCCCGTGCCACACAATACTGCATGGAAAAGCGCGCCTGCATTTCATCAACCGGCTGGGGATAGGTCAAATTGCGGTAATTGGCGATACCGACCAGCGCCTCGACACTCTCCACATCCTCTGCCGTGAACGCGTGCTCGCGCATCAGATCCAGTAAACCGTCGACAATCAGATGCGTTGAACCACAGCACGGATGTTTCTTCGGCATCACCCCTGCGGTTTCAATGATATGTCCGGCAGCCTCGGCCATAGCATCGATTTTCCAGCCACGGCGTTGATCTCCGGCAAACAGGTTATGAAAACCCTGCGCACCTTCCAGAATATCAGGCCGCGCTTGCATGCCCGCCTTCGCCAACAATGCTGCCTCCACCGCATTGCGCGCAGCCATACCGGCATGAAACGGTTTGATCAACGTACCAAACTGGCCTTTGGTGCCGGATGCATAGCTGACCGCAATGGTGATTGCCCGTGCTGTTGCCTCTTCATCCAACTCCAGCACATGCGCAACCGCAACCGCTGTTCCGATACTGCCGATAGTTGAGGTGCCATGCCATCCGGCAGTATAATGCGCCTGCCCGACGCCATCGCCAATCAGCGCCTGTGCCTGAAGACCCGCCAGATAGGCATCAACCAGTTGCGCACCGGATGTTTTGTCAAAATCCGCAACGGCCAGCATTGCCGGAACAATCACAGCCGAAGCATGGCTCATGCCCGGCAGGAAGTTGTCATCATAATCCAGAGCATGAGCGGCAGTACCATTCACAAGTGCTGCCACAATCGGGCTTGATGTTTCGCCGATAACCAGCAGCGCCTCTCCCGCACTGCCGGTTTGGGCAAAAGCCGTAAACACTGTTTTGGTGCTGATATCCTCACGACCGGCGACCATACAAGCCAGCGTATCGATAATCGCATCACGCGCCAGCTGACGCGCTTTTGCACTGGTGACCGGCCTCGCGCAAATCTGCGCAATCGCTCCGGCAACCGTCATTTCCTCCTCCCGCATTTCCCTCACCCCTGAAATGCGTCGAAGATCAGTTTCAGCAAGCGGCCGAATTTGTGCCGGTTAAGCTGACGACCGGCAATATCCGTATCCACCCGATGCACAATCACCATATCCAGCGCCGGAATGGTAATGCAAAAATGCCCGCCTGCACCAAAACCCGCATAAGTGCCTTTTGGCGTCACAACACCGGGGAAGAACACGCCATCCCGCTCCAGCCACCACATATAGCCATAGGCACCGCGCGCTCCCGCATCCGAATAAGGCATCACACATTCCTGTGCCCAGCCTTTTGGCAGCACGTCTTCACCGTTCCATCGGCCATGACGTAAGTATAGCTGGCTAAAACGCGCCAAATCGCGGGTCGACAGGCGGAACGGATAGGCCGCATGACGGCTCTCGGTGAAACGGTCATGCCAGCCATCCGGCTTATCACCGGTGAGCGAAAAGTCTTCAAACTGCAGTGGCTTGGCAATGCGCTCTTCAAAAGCCTGATGCACGGTCTTACCGGTCAGCTGTTCAAAGATTGTACCCAGTGCATTGAAATCCCAGTTATTATAGCACCAGAAGGTGCCCGGTGCATGGGAATGGCGCTTCTCTTTAATCATGCGCATCCACGGCGTTTCATACCCTGCCGCATGATAAATACCGGAACGTGCCGTCAGCAGATCATAGATTGTTGCCTGTTTTTCAACTTCGCTCAAACCGTCAATATCGTCGATGCCGAGTTGTTCAAGCGTCAGGCTCAGATCAATCGTACCATCCGCCACATCCTGCCCCATCAAAGCCGCAAGAATGCTTTTGCGGATCGAATGGCAGAGATATTTATGGGTAATATCGCCATAGGTATAGATGATCTTGCCGCTCTGCACGATCATCAGAGCATCCGTTTCCTGTCCCTCAGCACAAGCTTCAACTGCCTGCAACCCTGCTTCAGACCAGCCGGATTGCGCAGGATTTTGTACCCGCTCCCATTCTGCCGCCGGATTGACCGCATGCTGATAACTCATGATTATACCCCCCATTCTAATCCTGATTTAACTATGCGCCACGGCCTCAACACTGGCCTGCAAAAATTCCTGCGTATAAGGCGCACTGGCACGGGACTGGCGCAGATCGTCTGCCGTCAGTTCCTCCAGAATAATGCCTTTATGCATCACACCGACGCGCTCGCAGATATGCGCAACCACTGCCAGATCATGGCTGACCATCAGATAGGTCAGACCACGCTCACGACGCAGGGTTTTGAGCAGATTGAGAATTTCCGCCTGAACAGAAACGTCCAGCGCCGAAGTCGGCTCGTCCAGCAACAGCACTTCCGGCTCAATAATCAAGGCACGGGCAATCGCCACACGCTGACGCTGACCGCCCGACAATTCATGCGGATAGCGATACATGAAACTCGGCCCCAGACCGACAGCCGTCAACACATCGCGGATACGCTCTTCTTTGCGATCCATACCGTGAATGGTCAGAGATTCCGCCAGCACTTTATGCACCATCTTGCGCGGATGCAGCGAGGCATAAGGGTCCTGAAACACCATCTGCACACGACGGAAGAACGACTTGTCCCGCTCGCCGGACAGCAATGTACCGTCGAAACTGAAATTGCCGGTATAATGCGGGATCAGGCCAGCCAGCGCACGCAGGATTGTGGATTTACCGCAACCGGATTCCCCGATCAGACCATAGGCCTCACCACGGGCAATATGAAAGCGGGCTTTTTTGACCACTGTCGAGCGCTTGCGCCCTTTGCCGAAGCTGACAGACAGGTCGGACACATCAACCAGCGGCTTAGTCTTTTCATTCATAATATCCGCCATTATTTCTGACCTCCGCTGAGGGTCGCGCCTGACAGCCAGCTCGGATCACGCTCCGGCACTTTCAGCATATCCACCGGCTGGTCGAGACGCGGCAGGCTGGCAAGCAGAGCCTGCGTATAGGGATGCTGCGCTTTGTGCAGTTCTTTAGCAGGCAGGTCTTCCATAATACGACCGGCATACATCACCAGCACACGATCACAGAAGTCCGCCACCAGATTGAGATCGTGGCTGATAAACATCAGTCCGGTACCGGAACGGCTCACCAGTTCATCCAGCACGGTCAGCACCTGACGGCGTACCGTGACGTCCAGCGCAGAGGTCGGCTCATCGGCAATAATCATATCCGGCTCAGGGATCAGCATCATTGCGATCATCACGCGCTGCCCCATGCCGCCGGAAATCTCATGCGGGAACAGGTTCATCACACGCTCCGCATCACGAATATGCACAGCTTCCAGCATGGTCAGTGTGCGCTGGCGGGCTTCCTGCTTATTCACCCGATGATGCAGCCGGTAGGCTTCCATAATCTGGTCACCGATACGGATCAGCGGATTGAGCGAATATTTCGGATCCTGCAAAATCATCGAGATTTTATTGCCACGAACCGAGCGCATCTGGCGCTCGCTGGCACCCAGCAAATCAACATCGCCGAATTGCATCTTTTTCGCTCTGATCTGCGCAGCTTTCGGCGTCAGTTTGAGGATTGAGCGGCCGGTCATGGATTTACCGGAACCGCTCTCGCCTACAATACCGACTTTCTCGCGCCCGATGGAAAAGCTGATGCCACGCACCACATCGATTGAGCGGTCAACACCCGGAAAGGACACCCACAGGTCTTCAACTTCTAACAGAGGTTTGGTCATTTGATTTATCCGTTCCTCTTATCCGTTACGCGGGTCAAGCACATCGCGCAGACCATCACCAAACAGGTTGAAGGCAAGGCTGGCGAGCAGAATGGCACAACCCGGCATGGCTGCGAGCCACCACGAGGTCATCATAAATTCACGTCCGCTGGAGAGCATCGCACCCCATTCAGGGCTTGGCGGCTGCGCACCAAGACCGAGAAAGCCAAGGCCGGCGGCTGTGAGAATGATCGACGACATATTGAGAGTAATGCGGATCACCACGGACGGGATACACATCGGCACAACGTGGTGCCAGATCACGCGCATGGTGGAGGCACCCTGCAAGCGGATGGCTGCCACATAGTCGGACGAGCGGATGGTCAGGGTTTCCGCACGCGCCAAACGGGCAATCGGCGGCCATGCAGCCAGCGAAATAGCAATCACCGCATTCTCAATGCCGGGTCCGAGCGCCGCAGCAAAAGACAGCGCCAGCACAAGGCTCGGAAAAGCGAGGAAAATATCAACAATACGCATCAGTGCCGTATCAACCCAGCCGCCCATATAACCGGCTGTGGTGCCGACAATCAGGCCGATTGGCGCAGCGATAATGGCCGTCAGCGTCACGATATACAGCGTAATCCGTGAACCATAGACCAGACGGCTGAAAATATCGCGCCCCAGCTCATCGGTGCCGAAATAATGCGCCCATGAGGGTGCCTGCAAACGGTTCGCCAGATTATTGGCACCTATATCATGTGTTGCGATCAATGGTGCAAACAGCGCAATACCGATCAGCAGCAAAATGACGAACAGGCCAAAAACGGCGGATGTATTGGTCAGGAGCTTCAGCCATGAGCGGCGCAATTGCTGCACATTGGCCTGAAGGGCGGACGAAGGCACCGGCGCACGCAGCCATTCACGGAATGACAAGGTGTTAGGTGCGGAATTGGAAGTATCAGTCATAAAAGCACCTATCGTGTACGCGGATCAAAGACGCGGTAAAGCAGATCACTGATCAGATTGATGACAACGAAGAGAATACCCACGATCAGCGTACAGCCGACCACAGCATTCATATCACCGGCCATCAGCGCATTGGTGAGATAGCGGCCAAAGCCCGGCCACGCGAACACGGTTTCAGTCAGCACGGCACCTTCGAGCAGGAACGCATAGGACAGCGCCACAACCGTCACCACCTGCACGGCGACATTGCGGAATGCATGTCCCCAGACGGTGCGCGACCATGACAAGCCTTTCACGCGGGCAGTGATGATATATTCCTGATTGAGCTGCTCGATCATGAAACCACGGGTCATGCGGCTGATATAGGCCATAGAGCCGAAAGCCAGAATGAGCGCAGGCATGATGATATGGCTGAAAGCATTGCCGAATGCTTCCCACTGCCCCTGCATCGCGCTATCGAGCAACAGGAACCCGGTTGTCGGCTCAACAGAGAACTCATGAATAAAATCAATACGCCCCGGGCCGCCAATCCAGCCAAGACCGGCATAGAAAACCAGCAGAGCCATCAAACCGAGCCAGAAATTCGGTGTGGAATAACCGAGCAGGCTAAGCATACGCACCAGATGATCCAGCGGCGAATTGCGATACATTGCCGAGAACACGCCAAGCGGAATACCAAGGCCGGTACCGATGATAATCGCAACGGTTGCCAGTTCGATGGTGGCCGGAAACACACGACCGATATCTTCCAGCACGGGTCTGCCGGAAGTGAGCGCATTGCCGAAATCAAACATCACGGCATTTTTAATATAAAGCCCGTATTGCACGATCAGCGGCTGATCGAGACCAAGCTTACGATACATCGTATCATAGGCTTCCTGAGAGATATTATCCCCCAGCATCGCGATTACCGGATCAAGCGGCAAAAGACGGCTGATGAAAAAAGTCAGCGTGACCAGACCGAGCAGCGTAATCGCCACGGAAATGATCAGGCGTGCGGCGGCGGCGAGAAAGAGAAGCACGGGATGAGGATCATGATAGATCTCATTTTCAAACTCCGTATCTTCCAAAGTTTCGGGCGTCGTCATGGCAATGTTTCCGTCAATATCGGGAAAAGGAGAGTTTGCAGCACTCTGCTGTCAGCAAAAAGCTGTTCACAAATCGGGGATATGCTGCAAACTCTGACTGAAAGCCGGAATATAAATTCCGGAAGTTACCTGCCGCTGCAATACAAGCGGCAGGTCTCTCAATGTCAGTTATTTAGCTGCTGTATCATAATAGGTGCGGAAACCGTTCCACTCCCAGTTGCTGATACCCTTGTTAAGACCGGCAACATTATAGATCTGGAACATATAGGCCTGCGGGCCTTTTTCCATCATCTCTTTCTGGAGCGCGTGATAAAGCTCGGCACGTTTGGCTTCATCTTTTTCAAACAAGGCAGCATCAACTTCCTTGTTTACAGCTTCATCAAAATAGCCCGCGCGCCAGCTCGGATACATGGTCTGCTTGGCTTCCATGCGATTATCCGGATTGAAAATCTGACGTGAGGCATTGCCATGGGCATCCGGCACGCCTGTCGCCCAGCCCATCAGGGATGTCTGGAATTCACGGCCACGGATACGGCTGAACAGCTGGGCATTGGCCATACGTTCAATTTTGATTTTCACACCGGCTTTGGCCGCAGCATCCTGAATACTCTGGGCAATCGGGGCAGCATATGGCGCAGTGCCGATAAACATGGTGGTTTCAAAACCATCCGGATGACCGGCTTCAGCCAAAATCGCCTTAGCTTTCTCGACATCAAGTGTGAATGGCTGGCCTTCTTTTTCATCCAGCGCACCGAAAGCACCAAGCTGCACAAAGCTTGCACGCGGCACACCGACATTGTGCATCACTGTCTTTGCCAGACCGTCATAATCAATGAGATAGCGCATAGCGAGACGCACTTTTTCATTGTTGAAAATCGGATCAGCATTATTGAAGTTCCAATAGAACAATGTCGGTTTCAAAGCGCGTGAAACGGCAACTTTATCCTGTGCTTCCAGATCTTTCAGATCTTCCGGTGTCAGATCACGGGCAATATCAATATCGCCTTTTTCCAACAGCAGACGCTGTGTACCGGCTTCTGACACGTGACGGATCAGAACCTGTTTCAGCTTCGGTGCTTCACCCCAGTAATTATCACTCGCTTGCAGCAACACCACTTCCGCAGGGTTCCAGCGCATCAGCTTATAAGGGCCCACACAGTCGGTACGGGTGGCCAGATATTTGTTGCCCATGTCGCCTTCGACCTGATTGGCCATCAGTACTTTTTGATTAAGCAAAGAGGCAACACGGTTTGCAGCAATCGCCGAAAGAATAAGATTAACCGGATACGGCTTATCAAGCTTAAAGACGACAGTCTTGTCATCCGGCGCTGTAATCGCAGTATCAACATTCTCTTTGACAAAACCATATTCTGTCAGTGTCGCAGCATTACCGAAGCCCAGCTTCACAACGCGCTGCAACGACCATGCCAGATCACCGGCAGTGGCTTTTTCGCCATTGTCAAATTTAAGATCATCGCGCAGATGGAAAGTGATCTGCAGGCCGTCTTCTGAAACATCCCAGCTTTTTGCCATACGCGGCAGAATTTTGGTTTCATCTTTCGGGTCAAAATCAACCAGCGGGTCACAGGTGTTCTGGATGATTTCATTGCTCACCACCTCACCCATCTGTGCCGGATCGAATGTGCTGATCGCATCAATATTCCATGCCATCACCAGCGCGTTTGGCGGTGAGGCAGCTTCCGATGCAAATGTTGCACCAGCCATAGCGGCAGTACCGGCAAGCAATGCCAATGCAGAACTGCGATTCAAAAATGTATTGGTCTTCATCTTTATCCCCTGTTTATCATTATTTGCGTTGATAAAGGACATGGCGGCAGATCACCGCCATGCCGATTGATTTTACTCAGCCATTTTACTCAGCAGGGCGCGGCTGCAGCGGAGGATTAACCTCAGGCGGGATCGGACAGGTGTAAGGCGTTTTTGCCATACGCGCCTGATGATCGGCCTTAGCAGCATTGAGAATGCTCTCATCCTGCATTACGTCCAGCGCGGTTCCGGCCATAACTTTAGCCGCATAAACCATACCTTTATGCGCGGCAGGCATTTTACCCTGCGCAGTGATCTGCCATGAATGACCAGGCGAGCCGATCGCATGGGTGGCAACACGCGCCTGCACGGTCGGCACCGCCCAGCTGACATCGCCCAGATCGGTAGAACCGATCATCGGCACGCCTTTTTGTTCACGCGGCAGCACATAATCGCAAAGCGGTGCATTTTCAGCGAAAGGCTGACCAACACGCAGGTAATCGGTTTCGATATCTTCCGCTGACAAGGTTGTCTGAATTTTAGCCGCAAAAGCACGGTCAGCATCATCAAACGGCACGCCACCAAGACGCTCCATATTGGAATGCATGGCGATTTCCAGCGGCGTATTGCCGAGCAGATTGGACACAGCACTCATGATCGAAATATCGACTGTGGTTTCGGTCATCATTGCAGCGCCCTGCGCTACTTTTTTCACACGCTCATTGAGCGAGAACATGCCCGGCAGATCGGTGGCACGGATTGCATAACGTACTTTGGCTTTAGCCTGCACTACGTTCGGCGCAATACCTCCGGCATTGAGATAGGCATAATGCAGACGGCAATCAGCAGGAATATGCTCGCGCAGATAGTTGCAACCAACGCTCATCAGCTCAACTGCATCGAGAGCGGAACGGCCAAGATGCGGGGCAGCAGCGGCATGCGATGCACGACCGGTAAATTCGAAGTCCATACGGGTATTGGCCAGCGACTGTGCATCATCCACTTGTGTAAACGATGCCGGATGCCATGAAATGGCAATATCTACATCGTCAAAAGCACCGGCGCGCACCATGAAAGCCTTGGCAGCGCCGCCCTCTTCCGCAGGGCAACCGTAATAACGTACACGGCCTTTTTTACCGTTCTGTTCCAGCCAGTCTTTCACAGCCGTTGCTGCGAGAAGTGCTGCAGAACCCAGCATATTATGGCCACAGCCATGGCCACTACCAGCATTGGGACCTGTACCCGGTATCGGACGCGGTTCAGCAATACCTGCTTCTTGGCTTAGACCCGGCAATGCATCATATTCACCGAGAATAGCGATAAGAGGCCCGCCTTCACCGGCTTCACCGATCACGGCAGTCGGTATACCAGCCACATTTTCCGTAACTTTAAAACCCTGATCGCGCAGCATCTGTGTATGCTCGGCACAGGATTTATATTCCGTATAGGCAATTTCCGGCATACCCCAGACGCGGTCACTGAGTTCTTCGAACTCACGCTTTTTCGCGTCAACCAGATCCCAGATCACCTCACCATTTTTCATGGTGTTCCTCCCAAATTACATAATATTTTCAAAGCATTTCCAGCAAAAATGTGAAGCGGTTTTGCGTAGGAAAATGCGTAAAACTCAAAGAGATTTCAGGAGCGAGCCTCCACCCGCCCCTGAAACCGTGTTGTCTTTACAGGTTTTCGTCGATGAAACGTCCCAGCGCATCAAACACTGTGTGGCGATTTTCAATGCGCGCAAAACCATGGCCTTCATGCGCAATACGCAGAATTTCCACCGGCTTGCCCAAGCCACGCAGGCAGGAATAAACCATTTCGCTCTCGCATGGCGTTACGCGCGGATCTTCCAGCCCGTGCACCACCATCAGCGGTGCCTGTACTTCGGCCATTTTGTGTATTGGCGAGAAGCGTTCCAGCGCATCTTTCATCATTGCCACATCGCCATATTCCACCTCACGCAGCACTTTGCGCCACGGGCCGGTGGTCTCCATCAGCGTCAGGAAATTGGCGATGCCGTAATATTCCACACCGAGTTTCCACAAATCCGGATATTCAGTGAGAGCAGCCAGCACCATGAAACCGCCATAGGAACGGCCAAACACGCCGATACGGCTGTCATCAACATCTGCACGATTACCCACGGCCAGACGCACGGCTTTAAGATCAGCCACGCTGTCCATGCGCAATTCGCGGTCATCCAGATGCTGATAAGGACGGCCATAACCGGTGCTGCCGCGAATATTCGGCGCAATCACCATGATGCCGCGTGCCAGCATATATTGAATATCGGCGCGGAAATCAGGCTTCCACTGGGCTTCAGGGCCGCCATGAACGATAATCATCACCGGATAACCGCTTGCAGGCGCAGCAACTGTCGGCTGATAGACGAAGTAAGGAACATCCAGCCCGTCAAAGCTCGCAACACTGGTAACAGTCGGCTCAATAAAGTCCGGCAAAGCGGTTGCCGCTTTTGGTGCATCGGTCAGACGGCTATAGGTGCCTGTAGCCACTTCACAACGCCAGATATCACCGGATGTTGCCGCACCTTCCGCAGGCATCACCAGTGCCGCACCATCCTGTGTCCATGCCACAGATGCAATTACAAACGGCATCGGCGTCGGCAGAGATTTCTGCACTTTGCCCTGTCGGTCAATGATGACAATCTCATTCCAACCCTGACGGTTGAGAACTAGTGCCACGCTCTGCTGATCCGGTGCAATGGCCAGAGCTTCCACATCTTGTTTTTCAAAACCGGCAATTTCAACAAGTTCATTGCTGTCATGGGCTTTGAACATCACGCTGGAATAATCACGCCCCTGATCGGAAATCAGCAGAATGCCGGAACCGTCTTTGAGGAATTTTGCAGCCTGATAGGAAGCGCGTCCCTGATGCGGCAGTATATCTTCATAAGCGCCACTTGCCAGATCCAGACGGCAGAAATTCTGATCCGTCATGGCACGGGTACAGTCATTGACCAGCAGTGCTGTACCATCCGGTGTGAAAGCTGCCGGTGTACGCCAGCCGGTGCCCTGATAGACACATTTGGTTTCACCTGTCGCGACCGTCATCACATAGAGATCCATGTGCGTGCGATCACGGTAATTGGCGGAATAGGCAATCTGTGTGCCATCCGGCGACCAGCAGCCCCAGCCATGCACCACAGTTGCGTCACTGGTCAGCTTACGCGGTTCGCCTTCCGCATTTTCGATCAGCCAGAACTGATGACGCTCATCACCACCCCAATCGGTGCTGATCAGCAGATCGCGGCTTTTCGGGTTAAAAGACAATGTGCCGACAGGTTCCGGCAGATTGGTCAGCTGCTTCGCTTCGCCACCGGCCAAAGGCTTGATCCAGACCTGTGCGGTGCCGCTTGCATCGCTCAAAAATGCCAGCAATTCGCCATCCGGTGAGATGGCCGGTTTTACGGCTTTGCGGATATCCGTATAGGAGGACATCTGAACTGCGGTAGGATCGGATTTCAGTGTATCAAACATGAAGCTGCCCGTTATTTTCAATTACAATGATGCGCTTTTCAAACGCTGACTGCTTTTGCCAGACGCGCAGAGGCATCCGCAAGAGCACCAGCCATCGGGCCGGTTGTCGACTGATGATTAGACAAAGTAACAATGGTGAAATTGGCTTCCGGCCATGCGGTTTTCAGCTTCCATGCTGTTACCATCGGGGTCACGGTATCATAACGCCCCTGCACAATTTCTGCCGGCAGATGGCGGATACGATCAAGATTATCCAGCAGTGCATTGGCAGGCATAAAGGCGCCATTCATGCAATAATGCGTGAAAATGCGCGAGACTGCCAAAGCCGCATCACTCTGCAACAAGGTCGAGACATGCTCTGCGCTCGGCTCCAATGTCTGTGTGCGGGCAGAAAAACCGCGCAGGCTCTGCGCCGCAGCATGCTCCACCGCCGGATCACCGCAGGTCAGCCGTTTGTAATAAGCTTTCAGCAAGTCGCCGTGTTCATCCTCCGGCACAAATTCTGCAAATTCCTGCCAGTAATCAGGAAAAATCGTTCTGGAACCGTGGAACCACCAGTCACTGTCCTCGCGATCACCAAGGAAAATCCCGTGAATGCGGAAACCGAGGCAGCGCTCTGGATGTGCCTGACCATAGGCCAGTGACAGGCAGGAACCCCACGAACCGCCGGTCACCAACCAGCGCTCAATGCCGAAATGCTCACGGATAAGTTCAATATCTTCAATCAGATGCTGCGTGGTATTTTCGCGCAATTCTGCAACAGGGGTCGATTGTCCGGCACCGCGCTGATCGAAAGTAATGACGCGATAGGTATCAAGATCGAAGCTGGCAACCTGCTTGGCCGATACACCAGCGCCTGGTCCGCCATGCAAAAACACAGCCGGAATGCCATCCGGATTACCGTAATCATAAACCGCAATTTCATGAATATCGCTAACTTTCAGACGAAAGCTGTCTCGTGCCTGACGTAGTTCTGCCACGGCCTGTCCTCCTGCTGCTGTTTGTTGCAAACAGCACTCCATTACCCACTCTTGCGTCTGAATTATTTTGCCTCTTTGCGGCATTTATTTTAAAATTCTCAGACATGAAATTTATAGGCAGTGAACAGCTTTCAAGGCCAATGCAATTTCCGACTACCTATACCAAAACGGAATAGTTTTATCATTCACTGTATCAAACTGCCGGAAATCGTCGTTTTCAACAGTGTTCCATCTGGGGAAAGTCTTTGATTTTTATGGGGAAATAAAAAACTCCGGCATTGCTGCCGGAGTTTTTAATCAGACTGCCCCCCTCTCGTTTAACGAAACAGGATCAGAGATTTCTCAAAAGTTGTCCACACACCCCAGATAATCGGGATACCCACAGCAGCCCATGCAAGAGCAGCTTTGGCATCCAGCCCGCCTGTGCCGATACCGAAGGAACCGCTCGGCCCTGTCGCTTCAGCTTTGACTGCGGCCTGAAGTTTGGCAACTTCTGCATCCGACATAAACCACTTATCGCCCAGCGGTTTGATGAAGAAATTCGCAATCAGACCCAGTGCCAGCATACCGGCCAGAATATACATTGTATAATCATAGACCTGCGCGCGCGGCACACCCGCAGCAATCTGGAACTCACGGATATAATTCACCACGACCGGCCCCACGATCCCCGCCGTTGCCCAAGCCGTCAGCAAACGTCCGTGGATAGCACCAACAAATTGCGTGCCGAAAATATCCGCCAGATAGGCAGGAACGGTTGCAAAGCCACCACCATACATTGACAGGATGATACAGACCATCACCACAAACAGCGTGACCGATCCCATATGCGCAGCAGTCGGTAGTAAAGTGTAGAGCACAATGCCGAGAGCGAAGAAGGTAAAATAAGTCGCCTTACGGCCAAGACGATCAGACAAAGAAGCCCATGCGAAGCGCCCGCCAATATTAAACAGCGAGATCAGTCCGGTAAAACCAGCTGCAATCGCAGCAATTGCAGCCTTCTGCTCTGTGCTCAGTTCTGTGAAGGTCAGCCCTGCCTCACCGATCAGACGACCGCCGAAAATCTCCTGCAACATTGGTGATGCCATACCGATCACACCAATACCGGCAGAGACGTTCAGGCACAGCACTGCCCAGATCAGCCAGAATTGCGGGGTCTTGTGCGCATCACGCAAATGCACATGACGGCTGGTAATCATCGCTTTCTTAGCCTGCGGTGCCACCCAGCCTTCCGGCTTCCAGCCTGCTGGCGGAATACGGTAGCCAAAGGCACCACCCATCATGAAGACGAAATATCCGGCAGCCATTACCAGAAATGTCTGCCAGACGCCGATTGTGTCCGGTGTTTTGAAGTGCTCCATCAGCAGATCAGCCAGTGGCGCACCAATCATCGCGCCGCCACCAAACCCCATAATCGCCATGCCGGTCGCCATGCCGCGACGATCAGGGAACCATTTAATCAATGTGGAAACCGGTGAAATATAGCCAAGACCAAGACCGATGCCGCCAATGAAACCGGCACCAACCCACATCAGCCATAATTGATGGGTCATCACGCCGATCGCGGCAATCACCATACCGCCGCACCAGCAAAGTGCTGACACAAAACCGGCTTTACGCGGTCCCACGCGTTCCAGCCAACCGCCCCAAATCGCGGCAGAACAGCCAAGTAATACAAAGAACAGCGTATAAATCCAGCCGAGATCAGCCACGCGCCAGTTACAGCTTGTAGTAAACAAGGCGGTCAGCAGGCTCATATCGGTACAGGCACCTGCTGCATCACCGGTCAGCGCACGGCTGAGCGGCAGCCAAAACACGCTGAAACCATAAGCCATACCTATACATAGATGGATCGCCAGCGCCGCCGGTGGCACCAGCCAGCGGTTAAATCCGGGTCTGGCGATAATCCGCTCGCGGTCGAGAATCCCAGGCCCGCTCAAACCGCCCAGTGTCTGATCTGTTGCACTCATAACATAGTCCTCCCTTCTGCGGACGCGCCGCAGCCTGCTCATCTCCCGTGAGCATCCCTCAATTATCGTAGTGAAATGTATTTATGCTCTAAATCAAACAGCCGGACACAAAACTGTATCCGGCTGCGTTTTCTCATGCATTTGGGCGTTTAATCAGCGGTGCCGCTTCAATAACCAGAGGATGCAACCCCTCTCCGCCTGCATCAATCAAATCAAATAATTGCGACCGCATACGCGGCTCCCAGAACAAATTGATATGTTTGGCAACACCCGCCGCCTGATCAATCTGCGTCTGCGAACTAAAAAATGTGGCAATCTGCGATGCCATCATTGGAATACGGCTGCGATAAGTATGTTCACTCATAGCTTAACTCACCGTATCCAAAGCTGTTTTAATAAGGCGGCTGGCTTCGGAATGTTCGCGATATTCCTGCTGCCATTGTGTCGGGCCGTTGGAGGCGCTGATCTGCACCGCAGTCACCTTATATTCCGGACAGTTGGTCGCCCAGTCCGAGAAATCGGTGGTCACCACATTGGCCTGTGTGGTCGGGTGGTGGAAGGTCGTATAGACCACACCCGTTGTCACACGATCTGTGACCAGCGCCCGCAGGGTTGTTTCACCGGCACGGCTGGTAATTTTCACCCAGTCACCGTCACGCAAACCACGCACTTCCGCATCATGCGGATGGATTTCCAAACGGTCTTCCGCATGCCATGCGACATTCTCAGTACGGCGGGTCTGTGCGCCCACGTTATATTGCGACAAGATACGCCCTGTGGTGAGCAGCAGCGGGAAGCGCGGGCCTGAGCGCTCATCCGTTGCCACATATTCGGTGCGCATGAATTTACCTTTGCCGCGCACGAAATGGTCAATATGCATCACCGGCGTGCCAAGCGGCGCTTTGGCATTACATGGCCACTGCACGGAACCTTCACGTTCCAGCAGTTCATAGGACACATTGGCAAAGGTCGGCGTAGTCATGGCAATTTCGTCCATGATCTGCGACGGATGCGTATAGTTCCAGTTCAGCCCCATCGCACGGGCAAGGTTCTGTGTCACTTCCCAGTCAGCATAGCCGTTGGTTGGTGTCATCACCTTGCGCACGCGGTTGATACGGCGTTCCGCATTGGTGAATGTGCCGTCTTTTTCGAGGAAGGTCGAACCCGGCAGGAAAACATGGGCGAAATTGGCGGTCTCATTGAGGAACAAGTCCTGCACCACCACACATTCCATAGCTTCCAGACCGGCAGCCACATGGCGGGTATCCGGATCAGACTGCAGAATATCCTCACCCTGAATATAGATACCCTTGAAGGTGCCTTCCACCGCTGCATCCAGCATATTCGGAATACGCAGACCCGGCTCATCCTGCAGGATCACGCCCCAGATGTTTTCATAAATCTCGCGGGTTGCAGGATCGGAAATATGGCGATAGCCCGGCAATTCATGCGGGAAAGAGCCCATATCGCAAGAGCCCTGCACGTTGTTCTGACCACGCAGCGGGTTCACACCCACGCCCTTGCGGCCAATATTACCGGTGACCATTGCAAGATTGGCAATCGCCATCACAGTAGTGGAACCCTGACTATGCTCTGTCACGCCAAGACCATAATAGATTGCACCATTGCCGCCGGTTGCAAACAGGCGAGCAGCGCCGCGCACTTCTTGTGCCGGAACACCGGTCAGCAGCTCCACAGCCTCAGGGCTGTATTGCGGCTGGGAGACAAATTCCACCCAATCGCGGAACTCTTCATTCTCACAACGCTCGCGGATGAAGGCATCATCCTGCAGGCCTTCTGTTACAATCACATGCGCCAGCGCCGTCATGATTGCCACGTTGGTACCAGGACGCAGTGCCAGATGATGTGCCGCCTCAATATGCGGTGAGCGCACCAGATCAATACGGCGCGGATCAATCACAATCAGCTTGGCACCCTGACGCAAACGCTTACGCAGACGTGAGCCGAACACCGGATGGCCGTCGGTCGGGTTGGCACCGATCACCATCACCACATCAGTATGTTCAACACTGTCAAAATCCTGCGTCCCCGCAGAGGTACCGAAAGTCTGGTTCAGACCATAGCCGGTCGGCGAATGGCAGACACGCGCACAGGTATCAACATTGTTATTACCGAAACCGGCGCGGATCAGTTTCTGCACAAGGAAGGTTTCTTCATTGGTGCAGCGTGACGAGGTAATACCCCCGATGGAATTGCGCCCGTACTGGGTCTGCAAGCGTTTAAACTCGCTGGCCACACGGCCATAGGCTTCTTCCCATGACACTTCGCGCCACGGATCGGTGATCTTTTCACGGATCATCGGCTTGAGAATACGGTCTTTGTGATGGGCGTATCCATAAGCAAAGCGGCCTTTAACGCAGGAATGACCGCGATTGGCCTTACCGTCTTTATACGGCACCATGCGCACCAGTTCTTCACCGCGCATTTCCGCTTTGAAGGAGCAACCGACACCGCAATAAGCGCAGGTCGTGACTTTGGAATGTTCCGGCTGACCGATTTCGATCACCGATTTTTCCATCAGCGTTGCTGTCGGGCAAGCCTGTACACAGGCACCGCAAGACACACATTCCGAGCCTAAGAAGCTCTCATGCATCCCCGGAGAGACACGGGAATTGAAACCACGCCCCTCAATGGTCAGCGCAAAAGTGCCCTGCACTTCTTCGCAGGCGCGGACACAGCGTGAGCAGACAATACATTTAGACGGATCATAGGTGAAATACGGATTGCTCTCGTCTTTCGGCATCCATTTCGCATTCAGTGCACCGTCATTGCGACCTTGCTTGAACACGTGGTTCAAGCCGTCCTGACCGTAACGCACATCGCGCAGACCCACAGCACCGGCCATATCCTGCAATTCACAATCGCCATTAGCAGCGCAGGTCAGACAATCCAGCGGGTGATCGGAGATGTAAAGCTCCATCACGCCTTTGCGTAAAGATTTCAGGCGACCGGTCTGGGTATGAACCACCTGACCTTCCATCACCGGCGTGGTGCAGGAAGACGGCGTACCGTTGCGGCCTTCAATTTCCACCAGACACAAACGGCAGGAGCCAAATGCATCCACCATATCGGTGGCGCAAAGTTTCGGAATGGCAATGCCGGCTTCCATCGAAGCCCGCATGATCGAGGTGCCTTCCGGCACGGTCACCTGATTGCCATCGATGGTCAGGGTCACCATTTTTTCAGAACGTGAAACAGGTGTGCCGTAATCGATTTCTTTAATTAAGCTCATCTTCTGTCACTCCTATTCCGCTGCCTGCACGAAAGGCTGACTTTCAGGACGCGGGCGAAAATCTTCTTCAAAATGCGTCAGGGCACTCATCACCGGATAAGGGGCAAAGCCGCCAAGCGCACAAAGGGAGCCGAACTTCATAGTCTGGCAAAGATCTGTCAGAATTTCGATCTGCGTATCGGTTTCTACACCCGCTGCAATTCTGTCGATCACTTCAACACCGCGTGTCGAGCCGATGCGGCATGGGGTGCATTTTCCGCAGGATTCAATGGCGCAGAATTCCATCGCGAACCGCGCCTGTTTCAGCATATCTGCCCGATCATCAAAGACCACCAGACCGGCATGACCGATCAGACCATCTTTGGCAGCAAAGGCTTCATAATCAAACGGTGTATCGAATAATGCGCGCGGGAAATAAGCACCCAGCGGTCCGCCGACCTGCACTGCCTTAACCGGACGACCGGTTGCGGTACCGCCGCCGATATCATCGACAATCTCGCCCAGCGTCAGACCGAAAGCCGTTTCAAACAACCCGCCATATTTCACATTACCGGCAATTTGCAACGGAATTGTACCACGGGAACGCCCCATACCAAAATCACGGTAATAGGCAGCACCCTTATCCATAATCACCGGAACAGAGGCCAGCGAGATCACGTTATTAATCACAGTCGGCTTGCCAAACAGGCCTTTATGCGCGGGCAATGGCGGCTTGGCACGAACCAGTCCTCGTTTACCTTCAAGGCTTTCCAGCAGAGCGGTTTCTTCACCACAGACATAGGCACCGGCACCGGTGCGCACTTCCATATCAAAAGCAAAACGTGAGCCAAGTACCGAAGCACCAAGCACCCCTGCTTTGCGGGCAATTTCAACAGCCTGTTCCATCATCGCAATCGCATGCGGATATTCCGAGCGCGTATAAAGATAGCCTTTGGTGGCACCCACTGCGATACCGGCAATCGCCATCCCTTCGATGAGAACGAAAGGATCACCTTCCATAATCATACGGTCGGCAAAAGTACCGCTGTCGCCCTCGTCCGCATTACAGACAATATATTTACGCGGGCTTTGGGTATCGTGAACGGTTTTCCATTTGATGCCGGTCGGGAAACCAGCGCCACCACGACCGCGCAGGCCGGAATCCGTGACCTGCGCCACAATATCCGCAGGCTGCATCGCGACTGCATTTTGCAGACCTTTCAACCCATCATGGGCGCGATAATCTTCCAGCGACAAAGGATCGGTCACACCGCAACGGGCAAAAGTCAGGCGGGTTTGTTTTTTGAGAAACGGAATTTCTTCTGTCAGTCCCAGCGATAGCGGGTGGTCTTTGCCCTCAAGCAATCCGTTGTCGAACAGCGAGGCCACATCAGACACCTCCACAGGGCCATAGGCCACACGACCTTTGTCTGTTGCCACTTCAACCAGCGGCTCCAGCCAGACCATACCACGGGAGCCATTGCGCACCAGCTTGATATCCAGACTGCGCTTGACAGCTTCACCGGCAATCGCATCGGCAACCTGATCTGCACCAAGCGCCAGAGCGGCAGCATCACAAGGCACATAAATCGTTACACTCATGCCCGTGCCTCCGCGATCATCTGCTCTGCTTTGTGCTCACTGAGGCGACCGATCAACCGGTCATCCACTTGCGCCGCAGGCGCACAGGCACACAGACCAAGACAATAAACCGCCTCAAGCATGATTTTACCGTCTCCGGTTGTTTCACCCCAGCCGATACCGAGCAGTTTTTGCACCGCTTCTGCCACGCGGTCGCCATCCATGGACTGGCAAGCCTCGGCGCGGCACAACCGGATCACATGGCGACCGGCAGGCGATGCCCTAAAATCGTGATAGAAAGTCATAACGCCATGCACTTCCGCACGCGAAAGGTTCAGCGCCTCGGCAATCAGCGTCAGCGTTTCCGCCGGTACGTAACCAAACTCTTCCTGTATGGCATGCAAAACAGGAAGCAACGGGCCTTCGACAGCCTTATACTCATTGATAATCTCTATCGTTCGTGCAGTAATGTCATTGTTGGCTGAACGCTTGTGCGTAAGACCTGTATTCCTGGTATTAACTGAATTTGAGCCTGACATACCGTCAAAGTCTCCCGCAATTGTCATGTTTTCTGTTCCCCACATTAGAACAGATCAAAGCTGCGGTTTAAATTCAATAGGCTAAAACCGTTGATCGATAGAAATAATCTATTAAACCAGCGGCAGCATAAGACGGGATAAAGCACGGGCTTCATGCAACAGTGCCGCGATCAGTGGCGTATGCGGCTCACGCTGTGCAGCAATCAGCCCCACACTATGGCTGGCCTGCGGTTCGACAATCGGAATGGAGCGGATCGGCTCGCTAAACCCTAGAATTTGCGAGAGATTAAGTGGCATGATGCTTGCCCATTTACCTGTGCGAATATGCGAAAACAGCACAATCATCGAATTGGATTCCAATGTCGGCTGCACGGTAACACCCGCCTGCGCCAGATGCTGATTGATAATGCGGCGGTTCTGCATATCGCTTGTCAGCAGGCAAAGCGGCAGACCGCCCACTTCCGCCCATGTGACACTTTCACGCTCCGACAACCGGCTGCCGACCGATGTAATCAGCTGATAGCTCTCACGATAGATCGGCACGGCGGTCACTTTGCCAAGCGGCTCATTGTCCAGATAGCTGATTCCGGCATCAATATCGAAATTGTCTAGCGCCGCCAGCACTTCAACAGAGGTGCGGGAAATGACGGTAAAAGTCACATCCGGATGCTTTTCACGAAAAGGCGTTGTCAGTTGAGAGACCATAGCCAGCGCGGTGGGAATTGCTGCAATACGGATATGTCCGCCAAGGCCGAAACGCGCCGCCCGCATCTCTTCTTTCATCGTGCGTGCATCACCGACAATGCGCCGCGCCCATTCCAGAACGCGCTGGCCTTCCGGTGTCAGCCCCTGAAAGCGCGAACCGCGCTGCACCAGCATAACGCCCAGACTATCTTCAAGCTGGCGAATACCGGCGGATAATGTCGGCTGGGTAATACCGCAATCTTCTGCAGCTTTGCCGAAGTGCTTTTCCCGCGCAAGCGCAATAAAATATTCCAGCTTGTCGATCATAGTGTTCCCCGTTATTTTCTGCTCTGTTATATGCAATATTATCAGGACGGTACAATCAGCCGTCTTAAATTAAGCCTGAGCTTGCAGGCGGAGACAGCTTTTGGCCGAGAACCAACCCAGTAAAACATTGCGCGCGCATAAAATGCTCATGTTTTTGAGCGGCACTGCGATTGCTTTGGCTGTGGCATGGGGCAGTCTGGAAATTCTCGATAAGGCCTTTCCGCCGCCGCTGGAGGTTGTCACCCAGACATCCAAAGAAGTGATGGATCGCGACGGCAATCTGCTGCGTGCCTTTGCTATTCCGTCCGGTCATTGGCGGCTTGCCACCACCCATAAAGATGTCGATCCGCAATTCATCGAAATGCTGATTGCCTATGAGGATCAGCGGTTCCGCGATCATACCGGCATTGATCCGCGCGCTATGGGGCGTGCGGCGGTACAACTTGCCAGCCACGGGCGCATTATTTCCGGCGGCTCCACCTTGTCGATGCAGGTCGCCCGTCTGATTGAACCGCGCACGGAGCGCTCGTTCTTCGCCAAGTTTCGTCAGATGCTGCGCGCCGTGCAAATTGAGCGCCGTCTGTCAAAAGAAGAAATTCTCGATGCCTATCTGACACTTGCGCCCTTTGGCGGTAATCTTGAAGGCATCCGTGCTGCGAGCCTCGCCTATTTCGGCAAAGAACCGCGCAGGCTCACAACCTCGGAAGCAGCCCTGCTGATTGCCTTGCCGCAATTGCCGGAGCGCCGCCGTCCCGACCGCTATCCTGATAATGCGCGTGCCGCCCGTGATCGGGTACTCAACCGCTTAGCCGTCGTCTCGCTGATCGGTAATGATGAGGCAGACCGTGCCGCACATCTGGCAATACCGAAACGTCGTCTGCCAATGCCAGCACTTGCACCGCATGTCAGTGAAACCGCTCTGCGCAAAGACAGCCAAGCCAATGTGCATCATGTTACGCTCAAGCGCTCTGTACAACAGGCGCTGGAAACCGTGGCAATGGATTCTGCCAAACGCCTTGGCCCTAAAATCTCCGTCGCCATGGTGATGGCCGATGCACTCACCGGTGAGATTATCGGTGAAGTCGGTTCCTCGGATTATTTCGACTCCAGCCGCTCCGGCTGGATTGATATGACCAATGTGCAACGCTCACCGGGTTCGGCACTCAAACCTTTCATCTTCGGACTGGCTTTTGAAGACGGTCTGGTGATGCAGGAAACTATTATTGAAGACCGGCCAACTAATTTCTCCGGCTATCGCCCGCGCAATTTTGATATGAGCTATCAGGGCGATGTGACGGTGCGTGAGGCACTGCAACTCTCGCTCAATGTGCCCTCTGTCCGCTTATTGGATAGTGTTGGTGCAACACGTCTGATGGTGCGGATGCGCCGCGCAGAGATCAAAACCACATTGCCGCCGGGTGAAACACCGGGGCTGGCCATTGGTCTTGGCGGGCTTGGCATCAGTCTCAAAGATCTAGTGCAGCTTTACACCGGTCTGTCCAATCGCGGCAAAGCCTCTATTATTTCCAATGGTGTGGATGCCCGTGCCAAAGACGGCACCAACATCATTGCCGGTGAGCCGCTGCTGCAACCTGCCGCCGCATGGCAGGTTGCCGATGTGCTGGCAGGCGTCAAACCACCGCTTGGCTCGATGCAACGCGGCCTCGCCTATAAAACCGGCACCAGCTATGGCTATCGCGATGCATGGTCAGTGGGCTTTGACGGACGTTATGTGCTGGGTGTATGGGTTGGCCGCGCTGATAATGGCGCTGTTCCGGGTTTGAGCGGCTATGGTTCTGCCGCGCCGATCCTGTTTGAAGCTTTTTCCAAATCCGGCGTCGGGTTCACCCCGCTCAGCCCCGCGCCTGTCGGCACGATGCGGCTGCGCCAGTCCGAGCTGCCCGTATCTCTACGCCGCTTCACGCCTTATCTCTCGCCGCTTGTCAGTGCATCCGTGCGGGAATCCGCACCGCAAATCCTGTTTCCGCCGGAAGGTGCACGGGTTGAACTCTCCAACCAGTCTGACGGCAGCACCGCACCGCTGGCTTTGAAAATGCAGGGCGGCCGCGCTCCGTTCATCTGGCTAGCCAATGGCAAACCACTGGATAAAGCTTCACGCAAGCGTTCTGGTCTCTGGCAACCGGATGGCGCAGGCTATTCCACACTAACCGTCATTGATGCCATTGGCCGTGCCGCCAGTGTGCGCGTATTCATCGATTAAAACTTAGCACTAAACATATTTCCGCATTTTACCCGGCCCGCAGCGCATCATGCATTGCGGGCGTTTTTGTGCTGTCTTAACGGTGAAAGACGATTCCGCACCACTGCACCTTATTACGAAACGCACAATGCTAAATATAAACATATATTTATCTGCGATAGTTTTATTCGTAAATATCAATAATTAAGCAAAAATATTCTAAAAATATCTTTTTCGTAGTTTAAACTTCCTTGTTATCAGACGCCATTCTGTGAAGAATATGATCACACAATCCGCCTGCCTCCGATTGAGAGCAAACAGGTGAGAGATTGGTGAGGCAAAACAGGCAAGCGAAAGATCGCTTCCTGACGATTTTATAAGGAAAACAGCAATGTCGTTGTTAGATATCGCCCGCGTCAAAACTTTAATTTCGCGCCGCACCGGCATGAAAATGATGCTGCTTTCCGCTGTTGCCATGAGCGTTGCATTTGCTGCACCTCTGTCAGTTCAGGCCGCAGATCAGTCGATCAAAGTCGGCATTATGGGCGGCGAAGATGAAGACATCTGGAAAGTTGTCGCTGAGCAGGCTGCAAAAGAAGGCCTCAAAATCGAAACCGTTATCTTCAATGATTACACCCAGCCAAATGAAGCGCTGGAACGTAAAGAAATTGACGCCAATGCGTTTCAGCATGAGCCTTATCTGAATGAGCAGATCAAACAACAGGGCTACAAAATTTCTGTTGCCGGTTATACTGCCCTTTTCCCGATCGGCATTTATTCCCGCAAAGTTGAAAAGCTGGAAGATCTGAAAGACGGCGCAATTGTCGGCGTACCGAATGACCCGACCAATGAAGGCCGCGCCCTGCGCGTTCTCGAAAGCAAAGGTCTGATTAAACTCAATCCGGATGCAGGCATTCTTGCAACCCCGATTGATATTGTTGAAAACCCTAAAAAGCTTGAAATCAAAGAACTGGATGCCGGTGTTGTCGGCCTTTCTATCGATGATCTCGATGCAGCTGTGGTTAACAACAACTGGGCTGCCAAATCCGGTCTGGATCCAGTGAAAGATGCAATCGGTTGGGAAGCTAAGGAAAACAATCCTTACCGCAACTTTATTGCAATCCGCACAGGCGACAAAGATGCAGCATGGGTCAAACCATTGATTGCAGCTTTCCAGAATGAACCTGTTAAAGCAGAGCTTGACCGCGCCTATAAAGGCACCGGTATCCCAGCCTGGGAATAAGACCTGTCTTAACATTCAGGCTTAAACCGCGCATATTAACGGTCCGGATTCATCCGGACCGTTTTGCACTCTGAGCATTGCCTTTTTTGCTCCGTTATTATTGCCTCAATTTAAAGAAAGAGCTCGAGGATAAAGTGAATACTTCAGCTCCAATAAAGAATATGCAGCAAAAGCTGTCTTCCGTATCCGGTCAGCCTCCCGTGACCGGTGATGAAGTTGTCAAACTTTCCAATATTAAACGCATGTTCGGCGACACACCTGCCGTCAATGATATTTCCCTTTCAGTGAATCGCGGTGAAATTCTCGGCATTATCGGCCGCAGCGGTGCCGGAAAATCGACTTTGATCCGTTGCCTCAACGGGTTGGAGCAGCCGGACAATGGCTCGGTCATCATTGAAGGTCAGGAAATTACAGGACTTACTGAGCGCCAGTTGCAACCGGTACGTCGCCGTATCGGCATGATTTTTCAGCACTTCAACCTGATGTCAGCCAAAACTGTTGCGCAAAATATTGCAATGCCGTTGAAGATTGCAGGTATTGCCAAACCCGAACGGCAAAAAATCGTTGCCGAGCTTCTGGAACTGGTCGGCCTCTCTGAACGTGCACAGCATTATCCGGCACAGCTTTCCGGTGGTCAGAAACAGCGCGTCGGTATTGCCCGTGCTTTGGCGGCTAAACCGAGCTTGCTCCTGTCCGATGAAGCAACATCTGCCCTTGATCCGGAAACTACCCAGTCCATTCTGGCACTGCTGAAAGACATCAACCAGAAACTCGGTCTGACCATTCTGCTGATTACCCATGAAATGGATGTAATCCGCAAAATTGCCGACCGTGTGATTGTGCTGGATCACGGACAGATCGCCGAACAAGGCCCTGTCTGGGAGGTTTTTGCCCGCCCGAAAACAGAAACCACTAAGAACCTGCTGAAAATGCTGACCCCTGCCTTGCCGGAAAGTATCGCTGCGCATCTGACACAGGATCAGCAAGCTGCGAGTGAAGCCATCATCCGCATCCGCATTTCCGGTGAAGCTGCCCGCAGACCGATCATCAATGATATCGCCTCTGCCTCCGGCCTCAATGCCCGCCTTGTTCATGGCGGTATTGATACCATTCAGGGAGAGCCGGTCGGTACATTATTCCTCGGCCTCCCCGCACATAACCAGTCAGACCTGCAAAAGGCTGTTGGTTTTCTGAAGACAATTTGTGATGAAACGGAGGTTGCTGGATATGTCTCAGTTCCTGACACCCGCAATGCTTGATCTGCTTTGGCGCTCACTTGGCGAAACCCTGATCATGACCGGCTTCTCCAGCCTGTTCACTCTGATTTTCGGCCTGCCGCTCGGTCTGCTGCTGATCCTGACAGACCGTAACGGGCTGTTGCAAAATATTGCCGTGAACCGTGTTGTCGGTGCAGTGGTCAACGCCTTCCGCTCAGTACCCTTTATCATCCTGCTGGTGGCACTGATCCCGTTCACACGCCTGATTATGGGTACGGCACTTGGCACTTGGGCATCCATTGTGCCGCTGTCGATTGCCGCGATCCCTTATTATGCCCGTATGGCGGAAGTATCGCTGCGTGAAGTCGATCACGGTCTGATCGAAGCTGCGCGTTCCATGGGTGCAAGCCGCTGGACGATTATCAAGGAAGTTTTGATACCGGAATCCATGCCGGGTCTGATTGCAGGCTTTACCGTGACAATCGTCACGCTGATTGGTGCTTCGGCTATGGCCGGTGCAATCGGTGCCGGTGGTCTGGGCGACCTTGCTATCCGTTATGGCTATCAGCGCTTTAACTATCCGATTATGGCGGCTGTTGTGGCTGTGCTGATTGTGATTGTCTGCCTGATCCAGTGGATCGGTGACCGCTTAGTACAAAAAGTCGATAAGCGTATCGTTAAGCGCTAAAGCATGTCTCCCAAAAGTGGACACCGGTTTTGGGATAAAGACATGCGCAAAAACAAAGGCCGGTGAAAACCGGCCTTTTTACTATCTCACAGAATTAGCTATGTTTCTCATGAACACCGACTTCAACAGTATTGCCGTCGGGATCAAATACCAGAGCCGCGAAATAGCCCATCTCCTGCGGCCCCTGATAGGATGGCGCGCCGCTGTCGCGTCCGCCGGATTTCAACGCCGCCTGATAAAAGATCTCGACCTGCTCACGGCTCTTGGCACTGAATTTCAGATGCAGATGCTCTCCGGGTTGCAGCGCCGGTTCCTCTGCAGCGCCACCCTTTGCAGCAATCACCCGCAAAAACGGCAATGAACTACGGGCATTGCCGCTGACAAAAAACAGATTGTCAGCCGTCTGCAACACACGAAGCTCCAGTGCAGCCATGCTGCCGGAGTAAAATTGATAGGATGCCGGAATATTCCGGCTCTCAAAGCCGATATGGTCGAATAAAGACATAGCCAATAATATAGAGAGCTTCTGCCATAAGAAAAGAGCCGCCGGATATTCAATCCTGCGGCTCTTTAACTTGCTATGCTGAGCTAATATAAGTGCACACAGTTATCGTGTGCGGCTCAGACCATCTTTGGCCGGCTTATATTGCGGATCAAGCTGCACAGCACGGGCATAGGAGGCCGCTGCACGCTTTTTATCGCCACGATGCTCATAGACCAGCGCCTGATTGGCCCAGCTCTCAGCAACCTTGTCATCCAGCCCGATAGCCGTATTGAAATCATCAAAGGCGTTATCGTAATCGCCAAGTGCCGCATAGGAAATCCCGCGGCCATTATAAGGCTCTGGCGCATTCGACTGGAGGGAGGCAGCAGCCGAGAAATCCTCAATCGCCTGTTTGTGCTGGCCACGTGCCTGATAAATCAGACCGCGATTGTGATAGGCACGGCCATCCGTCGTATCCAGCTGGATGGCGCGGTTGAAATCCAACATCGCCTCATCCAGACGCCCTGCCTGACGATACACATTACCACGACCGGTATAGGCCGCATCATATTGCGGATTGATCTGAATGGCGCGGCTGTAATCCTGTACGGCCGCTGCATCATTTTTCAGATAGCGCTGAATAAGCGCGCGATTGGCATAGGCCTGATAATAATTCGGGTCGAGCTGGATCGCTGTATCAAAATCCTTCATCGCCTCACGGTAGCGCCCTGCCTTACCATAGGCAGAGCCACGCACATTATAGCTCTCAGGATTACGCGGATTGCTCTGAATAACCGTTGTCAGCGAACCGATATTCTCGCTGGAGCCCTGCGCCAGATCGACAGGTGTGAGAATGGAATTGGAAGTGCTCTGACAGCCCGCAAGAGCCAAAACTGCGCAGGATGCTGCACCCAGCACCATATTGCGCCAAAACCGGCGCGGCTCTTGTCGCGTCAGATTTACACTCACCAAAGATGCCATTCATGCACTCCTCAAAAGCAGCATACCAACGCTCTTATCAGAGGCGACACACCGCAGATTATATCCCAAGGCTTGCGCAGACGATGATCGCCTGTTGCCCGACAGCTTTACCCCGCCATACAGAAAAAAGGCGGAAGCGAATATTCACCCCACCTTAAAGCTGTTTTTCAGCGATGCAAATATATTGGCATGGTCAAATTTTACAATAAAGCTACATATTTCACCAGTTCCCGTGAACAAGTGATCAGCATTGTCAAAAACATTAGAGCGCCGTGTGCCAGACTTGGCACACAAAGGTCGCTCTAACACTTTAAAATTAGAGCATAATTTTACCTTAAACTGATCAAAGTTTAAGGAATTATGCTCTAACACAAAGCAAAACGCACGATCTCACGATCATGCGCTGCTTCATCAGTATATCTGATCAGAAACCATGCAGCAAACAGCTACAGGTTCGCTCTGATTAGCGGGCCGCTACGCGACCGCCGCCTACCAGACCTTCACGCTGTGCGCGCTTACGAGCCAGCTTGCGTGCGCGGCGAACGGCTTCAGCCTTTTCGCGGGCGCGCTTTTCAGATGGCTTTTCATAATGGCCGCGCATTTTCATTTCGCGGAAAATACCTTCACGCTGCATCTTTTTCTTAAGAGCGCGGAGAGCCTGATCAACATTATTATCGCGTACGAGTACCTGCACGTGTAATCCCGTTCCGTTTCAGTTAGATTTTCAGTTTAGCCTGAAGGCATCGGTGAGCCTCAAAGACAACTCAGTCTGGCAGTTCCGCTAGGGAGCCGTCTGATGGCTGGAAATCTTAAGACTTCGCAACGGCCTTCCGATGCAAATTCGAGTGCCGTTTAACAGTCTCCGGCGTAATTGTCCACACGGAATCCGCAACGGCACCCCCGATCAGGCCTTATCAACCTCATTATTACAGTTTTAACGGTAAAAATCACGTTTTATTTGGGTATTTCGTTGAGTGAACAGGACTACTTTTCTTTCAGACCACCCAAAAATCTCCGGTCTTTTCACAGAGATTCTCTGCAATTGATATCGCGTAAAGAAGCACAAAACATAGTGAGTCCTTTCTCTGTTATGCTGCTTGGAAAGCAAACAGCGTTTTGAAGCTTTTCAGCAAATAAAAACCGCATGATACGCCACAACCCGTCGTAAAATGGCAAAGTTGGTGTCGGCATTTGGTCTATCTTGAAAACAACAGGCGGAAAAACCTTCCGCTCCCAAATAAGGGGACATTATGCGTAAGTTTTCAGTATTTGCAGTTGCCCGTGAAGCACTGCGCGGCAATAAAGGCTGGGAGCCACAATGGGCTTCACCGGAACCGCGTGCCAGCTATGATGTGATTATTGTCGGCGGCGGCGGCCACGGTCTGGGTGCCGCCTATTATCTGGCCAAAGAACACGGCATCACCAATATTGCAGTACTGGAAAAGGGCTGGATCGGCGGCGGCAATACCGGCCGTAACACCACCATCATCCGTTCCAACTACCTGTATGAAGAGAGCATGAATATCTATGAGCATTCGCTCAAAATGTGGGAAGGTCTGTCGCAGGATCTCAACTACAATGTGATGTTCTCGCCGCGCGGCGTATTGATGTTGTCGCATAATATCCATGACAAGCAATCCTTCAGCCGCCACATCAATGCCAACCGCCTTTATGGCATCGACAATGAATGGCTGACACCGGAACAAGCCAAGGCCTATTGCCCGCCGCTGAATATTTCACAAAACTCCCGCTATCCGATCAATGGTGCGGCCTTGCAGCGTCGCGGCGGCGTTGCCCGTCACGATGCCGTTGCATGGGGTTATGCCCGTGCGGCTTCAGACCGTGGTGTTCATATTATCCAGAATTGTGAAGTGCTCGGCATTCGCCGCAATGCCGACGGCAGTGTCAGCGGTGTAGAAACCAATCGCGGCTTTATCGGCGCTAAGAAGATCGGCGTCTCGGCTTCCGGTCACTCCTCTGTCATCATGAATATGGCTGATGTTCGCGTGCCACTGCAAAGCTCCCCATTGCAGGCACTGGTTTCTGAACCGATGAAACCGATTGTACCATGCGTCGTCATGTCTAATGCGGTTCATGCTTATATTTCTCAGTCGGATAAAGGCGAGTTCGTGATCGGCGCAGGCACAGATCAATATAACTCCTACTCCCAAACCGGCGGGTTGCAGATCATTACTCATACGCTGGATGCAATCTGTGAGCTGTTCCCGATGTTCCGCCGTGTGAAGATGATGCGCCAATGGGGCGGTGTCACCGATAACACCATCGACCGCGCACCAATCCAGAGCAAAACCCCTGTGCAAAACCTGTTCATCAATGCAGGCTGGGGTACTGGCGGTTTCAAGGCAACACCGGGTTCTGCCCATCTGTTCGCCCATCTGATCGCCCGTGGTGAACCCCATGCATTGGCTGCCGGCTTCACGCTTGATCGTTTCCGCACCGGCCGCCTGATTGACGAAGCAGCAGCAGCAGCCGTAGCCCACTAAGGATAATTATCATGCTTTTGATCCATTGCCCTTATTGCGGCGAAGACCGCTCGGAACTGGAGTTCCGCAGCGCACACGATGCCCATATTGCCCGCCCGACCAATATAACCGAGCTTTCGGACGAAGAATTTGTTGAGTTTCTCTATTGGCGCGACAATCCCAAAGGCGTGATTTTTGAACGCTGGCGGCATATTCACGGCTGCGGCCGCTTCTTCAACGCAGCGCGTGATACGGTGAGCGACAGGTTCCTGCTCACCTACAAAGCCGGAGAGCCGAAACCGGATCTCAGCAAAATTACGCAGACAAACAGTGTTGCGGCCAAGGAGAGTGGCAAATGAGCGGCTCAAAACGCATTACCGGTAAAGGCCGTCTGACACCGGCGAAAACCGCCCGTTTCACCTTTGACGGCAAGTCTTATACAGCATTGGCAGGCGATACTGTCGCCTCGGCACTGCTTGCCCATGATATTCACCTGATCGGACGTTCGTTCAAATATCACCGTCCACGCGGCTTTCTGTCTGCAGGGCCGGAAGAGCCGAATGCGCTGCTGGATATTTCCCGCGACAAAGCCCATCGTCAGCCAAATGTGCGTGCCACCGTGCAGGAAGTCTTCGAAGGGATGCACTCAGAGTCGCAGAACCGCTGGCCGTCTTTGTCCTTCGACATCGGCGCAGTAAATGACCTGTTCTCGCCTTTCTTTGGTGCAGGCTTCTACTACAAGACTTTCATGTGGCCTAGAAAGGCTTGGGAGAAGGTCTACGAGCCGATCATCCGTCGCGCTGCGGGTCTGGGCGTTACACCGACCGAGCCCGACCCTGACCGCTATGCAGGCCGCTATGAGCATTGTGATGTGCTGGTTGTCGGCGCAGGGGTTGCAGGTTTAAGCGCAGCACTTGCTGCGGCGCGTACCGGTGCCAAAGTTATCCTCTGCGACGAGCAGCCGGAAGTTGGCGGTGCCCTGCACCATGAAAACGGCACCAAGATTAACGGGCAAGACGGTTTTGCTTGGGCGCAGGCCACCGCGGCTGAACTTAACGCCATGCCAAATGTACGCGTTCTCACCCGCACCACGGCTTTCGGCTATTATAACCATAATTTTGTAGCTCTGGCCGAGCGCGTCAGCGACCATGTTGCATTGCCGGAGAAGAACACCGCGCGTGAGCGTCTGTGGCAGGTACGTGCCAAACGCGTTATTCTCGCGAACGGCTCTATTGAGCGGCATATGGTGTTTGCCAATAATGACCGTCCGGGTGTGATGCTGGCTTCGGCTGCCCGCACCTATCTCAATCATTTCGGTGTGGCTGTCGGCGCGCATGTCGGTGTCTTCACCGCTCATGACAGTGCCTATGAAGCTGCCTTTGATCTAAAAAATGCAGGCGTTGATATTCCGGTGATTGTCGATGCCCGCGCCCATCCGGGTGAGGCTGTACTGGCGGAAGCCCGCCGGTTGAATATTCCGGTGCTGGTCAATCATTGTGTTCTGACCGTTGGCGGCAAGCTGCGCGTGAAATCCATGACGGTTGGCACCAATGGCGCAAAATCAGGCCGCAAATATACCATTGATGCGCTGATCACCTCCTCCGGCTGGACACCATCGGTGCATTTGTTCTCGCAATCGCGCGGCAAGCTGCGCTTTGACGATGCCAAACAGCGTTTCCTGCCGGATGTCTACGCACAGCCGTCCGTCAGCGTCGGCACCTGCAACGGCACCGACGACCTGCAGGCCACCATTGATGAAGCCATTGCAGCCGGAACCTCTGCAGGTCTTGCGACCAGCGGAAAAGTAAGCGATGCAACCAGCATCAGCGGCACCACAGCCTATAGCTGGAGTGGCGGTATGGTTGGCGCCACAGCCGGTGCAGGCCCTGACAGCAATGTAAAAGCCTTTATCGACTTCCAGCATGATGTCTGCGCCAAGGATATCCGCAATGCCGTGCGCGAAGGTATGCATTCGATTGAGCATATCAAGCGCTTCACCACCAACGGCATGGCGTCCGATCAGGGCAAAATGTCCAATATGCACGGGTTGGCGATTGCCTCGGAAGCACTGAACAAGCCAATTCCACAGGTTGGTCTCACTACCTTCCGCCAGCCTTATACGCCGGTCACTTTCGGCACTCTCATCAATTCGTCCCGCGATCATCTGTTTGATCCGGCACGCCAGACCGCACTGCATCAGTTTGAAGTGAAAAACGGTGCAGTCTATGAGGATGTCGGCAACTGGAAGCGTGCGTGGTACTATCCGCAGGCCGGTGAAACCATGCATGATGCAGTGTCCCGCGAGTGCAAAACCGTGCGTGAAGCGGCCGGTGTTTTCGATGCCTCGACCTTGGGTAAGATCGAAGTTGTCGGCCCTGATGCGGCTGAGTTTCTCAATCTGATGTACACAAACGCATGGGATACGCTGAAACCAGGTCGCTGCCGCTACGGTATCATGACCGGTGAAGACGGTTTTGTGATGGATGATGGTGTGGTCGGCCGCATGGCACATGACCGCTTCCACGTCACCACCACAACCGGCGGCGCACCGCGTGTGCTCAACCATATGGAAGATTATCTCCAGACCGAGTTCCCGCATCTCAATGTCTGGCTGACATCAACTACCGAGCAATGGGCAGTGATTGCCATTCAGGGGCCAAAAGCCCGTGAAATCATCGCGCCATTTGTTGAAGGCATTGATATTTCCAACGAAGCCTTCCCGCATATGAGCGTGGCTGAAGGTAAATTCTGCGGTGTACCGACCCGTCTGTTCCGCATGTCCTTTACCGGTGAACTGGGCTTTGAAATCAACGTCCCTGCCGATTACGGTCAATCCGTGCTGGAAAAAGTGTGGGAACGCGCCAAAACTATGGGCGCCTGCCTCTACGGCACAGAAACCATGCACGTTTTGCGTGCCGAAAAAGGCTATATCATTATCGGTCAGGATACAGACGGCACTCAGACCCCGCATGATGCAGCGGTTGGCTGGGCTGTTTCCAAGAAGAAAACCGACTTTGTTGGTATTCGCGGTATGCGTCGCCCTGATCTGGTGGCCGATGGCCGTAAACAACTGGTCGGCTTGCTGACCAAAAACCCGAACACGGTGCTGGATGAAGGCGCACAGATCGTTGCCGATCCGAACCAGCCAAAGCCAATGAAAATGCTCGGTCACGTCACCTCTTCCTACTGGTCGTCCAATCTTGGACGTTCCATTGCAATGGCTGTGGTGCATGACGGATTTAATCTGCATGGCAAAACTCTGTTTGTGCCGATGAGCGACCGTGTGATCGAAGTTGAAGTAACCGGCCCCGTCTTTATTGACGAAAAGGGAGAGCGCCTGCATGTCTAACTCAGAAGTAACCGCACAGCGCATCACAGTTCTGGGCAATCGCCGTGCCGGTAACGGTGCAGTACAGATCATTCCGGCAGAACCAGCGGAGCGCATTTCGCTCCGCGCTCGTGCCGCTGATATTGCTGCGCTGTCCAAGGCACTTGGCGTCACCCTGCCACAAAAGCCGAAACACAGTGCCACAAAAGGCACGCGTTCAGCTCTATGGCTCGGGCCCGATGAATGGCTGGTGATTGATACCGGCGGGCAGTCACCCTTTACGGATTTGCAAGGTGTGGAAATTTTGCATGCTGCCACCGATGTGTCACACCGCAATATCGGCCTGATTATTTCCGGCGAAGGTGCAGAGGCAACCATCAATGCCGGTTGCCCGCAAGATTTATCGCTGACCGTCTTTCCGGTCGGTGCTGCATCGCGCACAGTCTTCGGCAAAGCTGAAATTGTGCTGTGGCGCTTGTCAGTAACAGAATTCCGGCTGGAATGCTGGCGCTCTTTTGGCACCTATGTTTTCGGACTGCTGAGTGAAGGCGCACTGGACGCAGCCGTCTGACGATACTTTCAACGTCCTGAAACTGTCATAATTCATCTTTAAGCACCGCGTCTTTCATAAGGCGCGGTGTTTTTATTTGAGCAAAGATCAATAGCTTTAATGTGATTGTTCATTTACAGCGGAGCGCTCTAAAGCATCTTCTGCACTGCACTGCGCCGCATTACCCTGATTTATTTTGACAAGCACCCTGTTCATGACCATTCAAAAACGCCTCATTATCAATTTTACCGGTTATGAGGGTCTTCATCCCAAAGCTGTTCGTGTGCGCCATCGCAAAATTATGAGCGACTTCGACAAGCTGTGGGGTACAAAAACGGCCATATCGCCAATGATTGACGCCGCCCACGGCAGCGGCGCAATGCAGGTACGCGCCCAAGGTGAGAACTGGGAAACGCAAAGTGAATTCTGCCAATTCGGCACCGCAGATATTTTTGACGATTATGCAGCACGTTCCCTGCCCCGCCGTTTATTTACCGGCAGTCGTGCCTTTCTGAACATTCTTTTCACCGGCACTTTATGGCGTTATGGCCGTACAAGCTGGCGTTTTGTGATGTTCTTCATGTGGCCGTTTCTGATGGTGCTGGCTATGCTGGCCTTAACACTCGGCATCACTGCCGCACCGGTACTGGTAGGCTTTTCAGCTTTGCACATGCTCTGGTCGCTGCCGCTGGCATTTGGCATTTGCTACGCACTGATACGGGCACTGGATGAAAAACTCTTCATCTCCTACCTGCTTGATGACTGGTCAGCGGCCTATGACCGGATTTATGACAACAGTCCAAAACTACGGGAACGCAAACAAATCTTTGCACAAATGCTGGCAGAGAAATTACGTGGCAGTGATGCGGATGAAGTTATCATCATGGGGCACAGTCTCGGCACAGTACCGGCAATTGAAGCTTTAACCGAGGTCTGGCGCACCGAGCCGGAACTTCTGCGCAAACAGCCGGTCTCTTTGCTGGCTGCCGGTTCCTGCCTGCTGATGATTGCTCTCCACCCACGCGCGAAGACCCTGCGGGAAGATGTGCGCGTGCTGCTGAATGACAGTCCGCTCTTCTGGGCAGAGTTTCAAGCACTGACGGATATCATTCATTTTTATAACTCAGAACCTGCCAAGGCACTGAAAATTCAGACGAATAATCCGCCGCTGATCAACCATATCCGTTTCAAACACATTCATTCCCCGGCCCGTTACAAACAGGCAAAGGGCAACTTTTTCAAAATGCATTTGCTGTTTATTTCCGGCAGCCAGAAGAAAAACGCCTATGATATCGGCATGTTTTTGCACGGGCCTTTTGCGCTTAAAGCCCTGCTGACCGAGTATCCTGATCGGCCTGCCCCGCTGGATACATTACACTAGAGCGGTTTACGTTCATGTTGGATCGTAGTGCCCGCTCTAGATTCTTTAGTTTGTCGCATTATCCCGGACTGTCCAAGTTGATCCAACTTGACTGTGAAATGCTCTAAAACGGCGCGGCCACGTTTTTGGTCAGCACGCGGCGAAAATGGTGTTTTTCGAGAAGCGGAGCGCAGTGTACTTAAGTACATGAGTACCGGAAACGTAGAAAAACGCCATTTGCAGTCCGTTCTGGCCTGAAACTTTACTCAGCAGGTGGGACGACGGCAATAGTCAGCCACCGCGCAGTCAACGCCGGTTTGACCATCCCCTCCACTTCCAGTGTCACATCATAATGATTGACCACACGACCGGAAGGGCGGATATCCGCATCAGCCAGTTTGAAACGGGCACGAACGCGGGTACCGGTTTTGACCGGCGACATGAAACGCACACTGTCAAAACCGTAATTAATGCCCATGGTTGCGCCCTGCAACATCGGCAGCGCTTCAAAGGCCAAAGTCGAAAGCAATGAAATCGTCAGAAAACCATGAGCGATTGTGCCGCCAAACGGTGTTTCTGCTGCAGCACGCTCCGGATCGACATGAATAAACTGGTGATCATCCGTTGCATCCGCAAACTGGTTGATCATTTCCTGAGTTACCACCCGCCATTCAGAGCAACCGATTTCCGTGCCGATTGCTTCGCGCAGCTGATCCAGAGTGATCGCATCTTTCATTGCTATAGACCTTTATGATGGATTCGCTTTTTCAGAGAAGGTTATTCTCTATGTCTTTCCAGCTGCTATAAACCGCTTTTGCACCTTTTTCCAAAAGCTTTTCCGTGTGTCCCGCATAAGTATGTCCGCCACCGGTATAACCGATCGCTGTCATCCCTGCTGCAACCGCGCCTTCCACGCCGAAAGGTGAATCTTCAAACACCACGCAACGTGCCGGATCAGCACCGAATTTCTCTGCCGCATATAAGAACAGGTCCGGTGCCGGTTTACCGCGTTTGACCATTGTTGACGAATATAACGCTGGTATTTCACCTTTGGCGAACGCATTAATCAGACCGGTCTTTTCCAGACTAAAGGCAATACGCTGCGGTGAAGAGGATGAGGCTACGCAACGAGGCGCTTTCAGACGCTCCAACACACCGGCAATACCGTCACAAGGCTGCAAGGCTTCAGAAAACACACGATGCGTTTCCGGCCAGATGTCATCCTGCGCCGCATCCGGCAGATAATGGCCTGTCAGATCACCGATCAGACGAATAATATCCGCCTGCTTCATTCCCACACCTTTGGCTACCGTGCCGTCAGGAATTGGCATATGATGACGGGCATAAACATTATGAAAAGCCAGTGCTGCCAACGGCTCACTGTCCACCAGAACACCGTCACAATCAAAGATCACGAGATCCCATTCAGGCTTTTTTACGCTATCCGGCACTCTAACTACTCCTGCTCTGTCATGCCGCACTGATGCAGCCTTTATCTTATTGATCTTTAATCTAGAGCGGTTTACGCCCATGTTAAACTACGCTGCTCGCTCTAGCTTCTTAGTGGTCGCATTATCACGGCCATCAAGTTGTTCCAACTTGACTGCGAAATGCTCTGGTCTTTAATACGTGTCATTATCAGGCGGGTCTTACTCCCGCAAAACACAATCCGCGGAGAAAAATCATGGCCACCAATGTCGCTCTCACCGGCTTAGCGCGTGATATGAAAGCCCGCGCTGATACCGGCAAACCTATCCGCATCGGCCTGATCGGCTGTGGCGAAATGGGAACCGACATCGTGACCCGTGTTGCCCATATGCCGGGAATTGAGATCGGCGCCATTTCAGAAAACAATCCTGAACGCGCCCTCAAAGCCGCTGAAATTGCCTATGGCGAACAAGGCCATGCCCGTGAGGTTGGCACCGGCTCTGATCTGAGCCTTGCGCTCGAAGCCCATAAAATTGCTGTAACTAATAATGCAGACCTCATTCTCAATGACGACCGAATTGATGTTGTAATTGATGCGACCGGTATTCCGGCAGTCGGTGCGGAAATCGGTCTGCGTGCTATGGAGCACGGCAAGCACCTCGTAATGATGAATGTTGAAGCTGATGTGACAATCGGCGCTTATTTAAAAAGCGAAGCAGATCGTCTTGGCGTTGTCTATTCACTCGGCGCCGGTGACGAGCCTTCCGCCTGTATGGAGCTGATCGAGTTTGTTTCGGCTATGGGGCATCCTATTGTCGCAGCCGGTAAAGGCAAGAACAATCCACTCAATATTGATGCTATTCCCGATAATTACATTGAGGAAGCCACCCGTCGTAACATGAATGTGCGCCTGCTGGTGGAATTTGTGGACGGCTCCAAAACCATGGTGGAAATGGCAGCGATTGCCAATGCTACCGGCTTAGTGCCGGACAAAGCCGGTATGCATGGCCCTGCGGCCACACTGGATCAGCTCTCCTCAACGCTCATCCCTGAGAAAGACGGCGGCTTGCTGTCTCAGGTCGGCGTGGTCGATTACACAATCGGCAAAGGTGTGGCACCGGGTGTGTTTGTCGTCGCGGATATGTCGCATCCACGTATTTCCGAGCGCATGGAAGACCTGAAAATGGGCAAAGGCCCTTATTTCACCTTCCATCGCCCATATCACCTGACCTCGCTGGAAGTCCCACTCACGTGCGCCCGCGCAGTGCTTTACGGCAAAGCCGATATGGTGCCGCTGAGCAAACCCACAGCTGAAGTTGCAGCGGTTGCCAAGAAAGATATGGCAGCGGGTGAAACACTCGATGCGATCGGTGAATATTGCTACCGCGCATGGATCATGACGGCCGGTGAAGCACGTAGCGCCAAAGCCATCCCATGCGGAATGCTGACCGGTGCAAAAGTGTTGAAGCCAATCAAAAAAGGCGAACTTATCACCTATGATAATGCAGCCTTGCCTGCCAATTCGCGCCTTGCAGAACTACGCGCCCGTCAGGATAAACTAGTGTACGGCCTGTAAGCCGGATACGAATTGAATCTCCTGATAAACAAAATTCCTCAAGCTGCTGACAGTATGGATTTTTGTTAAATGCGGCGTTAAACACTTCTAAAATCACATTAAAAAAGGCGGCTCGAAAGCCGCCTTTTCTTTCATCCGTTCAAGAATACGGTTTAATCCAGTGCCTTGACGATATTCTCGACCATCTTCTTTGCATCAGCAAACAGCATCATGGTGTTGTCACGGAAGAACAATTCATTCTCCACACCGGCATAACCGGAGCCCATGCCGCGCTTGATAAACAGCACCGTTCCGGCCTTATCCACATCAAGAATAGGCATACCGAAGATCGGTGATTGCGGATCGGTTTTTGCTGCCGGATTGGTCACGTCATTTGCGCCGATGACAAAAGCCACATCGGCCTGCGCAAATTCAGAGTTGATATCTTCCAGCTCGAACACTTCATCATAAGGCACATTTGCTTCTGCCAGCAGCACGTTCATATGCCCCGGCATACGCCCTGCCACCGGATGAATGGCATATTTAACCTCAACGCCTTCAGCTTTGAGCTTATCAGCCATTTCACGCAGTGCATGCTGTGCCTGTGCCACCGCCATACCATAACCCGGTACGATAATAACCTTGGCAGCATTTTTCATGATGAAAGCCGCATCATCGGCAGAACCCTGCTTGACCGGACGCTGTTCGACTTCACCGCTGCCACCGGCAGACGATGTATCGCCACCGAAGCCACCAAGGATCACCGAAATGAACGAGCGGTTCATACCCTTACACATAATGTAAGACAGGATCGCACCGGAAGACCCAACCAGCGCACCGGTGATGATCAGTGCCAGATTGCCCAGCGTAAAGCCGATCCCTGCCGCAGCCCAGCCTGAATAGGAGTTGAGCATCGACACAACCACCGGCATATCCGCGCCGCCGATCGGGATAATGATAAGCACACCGAACAGCAGTGACAGCACCACAATTGCCCAGAACACCAGATAGCTCTCGGTCATCGCCAGCGCAACGACCAGCACCACAATGCCGATAAACAGAGCCGCATTGATCACATGGCGTGACGGCAGCATGATCGGCTTGCCCGACATACGTCCGTCCAGCTTGAGATACGCAATGATCGAGCCGGTAAATGTGATGGCGCCGATGGCCACGCCGAGCGACATTTCCACCAGCGCCTGTGCATGGATCATGCCGACTTCACCAATGCCAAAAGAATGCGGCGAGTAGAGAGCTGCGGCAGCGACCATGACAGCTGCAAGGCCAACCAGCGAGTGGAAAAACGCCACCAGCTGCGGCATGGCTGTCATCGCAATACGCTTGGCCACAACAGCACCGATACCGCCACCGATCACCAGACCCAGCACAATCAGTGCCAAACCGTTGATAGACGGCTGCGCCAGTACCAGCGTGGTAACAATGGCAATGCCCATACCGAGCATGCCGTAAAAATTGCCCTGTCGGCTGGTTGTCGGATGCGAAAGCCCGCGCAATGCCAGAACAAATAACACGCCGGAAACGAGATAAAGAAAGGCTGCCAGATTAACACTCATATCCATGCCCCTCACTTCTCTTTTTTCTTATACATGGCGAGCATGCGTTGCGTAACGAGAAAACCGCCGAAAATATTGACGCTGGCCAGCACCAGAGCAACAAAGCCAAAACCGGTTGCCCAGCCGGACAGGGAAAGCCCCACGGCCAGCAGTGCGCCAACAACGATCACCGAGGAAATTGCATTGGTCACGGCCATCAACGGCGTATGCAAAGCAGGCGTTACCGACCAGACCACGTAATAGCCGACAAAGATCGACAGCACGAAGATCGCCAGCTGAAATACAAACGGATCAATCACGCCGCCGCTGGCAATATGCACAGCATTGCTGATTGAGTCTGAACCGCCCAGCCCTTCCGCAGCAGCCCGCAGATTTTCAACGGCTTTATCGAGACCGCCCAGTGCCTCTTTCAAAGAATCCGCACTCATGCCTCATCTCCCTTATTTCCGGTCTCTGTTCCGGCTTTTTTGCGCACAGCGGTTTTAGCTGCCGGTTTTGCCGCATCTTTCGCCGCTGCCGGCTTCTTCGGCACAGCTTTTTTTACCGGCGCTTTCTTTGGCGCAGGCGTTGATGCGGCCCTTGCCTTGATGACCGGTTCAGCTTTTACCGCCACCACAGACACATTAGCGAAAGCCGGATGCACAATGGCGCCCTGATGGGTCAGTGCCGTTGCTTTTACGAGTTCATCATCAAGATTGATCGCAACCTGTTTTGTCTCTTTGTCGATCAAGGTCTCAAGAAAAGCGAACAGGTTACGCGCATAAAGCTGCGATGCAGACGCTGCAATGCGACCGGCCATATTCATATGGCCGATAATTTTCACACCGTCTTTTGTCGTCACTTGTCCGCCAACGGCACCTTCCACATTGCCTCCGCGTTCAACCGCGAGATCAACCAGCACAGAGCCCGGCTTCATACTGGCCACCATAGCCGCACTCACCAGACGTGGTGCCGCACGCCCTGGAATAAGCGCCGTAGTAATTACAATATCCTGTTTGGCAATATGATCGGCAACCAGCGCGGCTTGTTTTGCCTGATAGTCTTTTGACATTTCTTTGGCATAGCCACCGGCGGTTTCAGCCGCTTTAAACTCTTCATCCTCAACGGCAACAAACTTCGCACCAAGTGAAGCAACCTGCTCTTTAGCCGCAGGCCGCACATCAGTCGCCGTTACCACGGCACCGAGGCGTCGTGCAGTCGCAATTGCCTGAAGTCCGGCAACGCCTGCCCCCATAACAAAGACACGAGCAGCAGGTACGGTTCCCGCAGCGGTCATCATCATCGGCATGGCGCGGTCATATTCTGAGGCCGCATCAATCACCGCCTGATAACCGGCCAGATTAGCCTGCGACGACAATACATCCATCACCTGCGCACGGGTGATGCGCGGCATAAATTCCATCGTAAAAGCCGTTAAGCCAGCTTGCGCAATAGCCGCAACGCTGTCCTCATGACCATAAGGATCGATCATCGCGATCAATACAGCGCCGGTCTTATAGTTTTTTAGTTCGGTCTGTGAGGGACGGCGCAATTTAAGAATAATATCTGCGGTTTTAATATCGGTGGTTTTACCAATCTCGGCACCGGCCTCAGTATAAGCCTGATCCGGTATCCGGGACTGCGTACCTGCCCCGCTTTCCACAATGATCTTAAATCCGTAACCGATCAGCTTTTTCACGGTTTCAGGCGTTGCCGCCACCCGTGTTTCAACCGGATCAGTTTCAACAGGAATGAATATTACCTGAGACAAAACTGCCCTCACTTTCCTTATCCCCAATCATGCCAAAATCAGCTCGGGTTCCTCACCAAGCACAATTTTGAACGGGCGCAGTAAATCACGGAAAAATCAGGCTGCAAGTGCCATTATGCAAAAAATCTATAATGTGATCGAAAATACGCATTTATGTCAGATTTACTGACCAGAGAGACATAAAAATTATACCGCCCTAAAGGCGGTATAACCAAACTCTGCATATCTCCGGCGCTCTGTAAGCAACAGCTCACATGAGAAAAACAGCGGCAGCCATAATCAGCGCGAATAAAATAACACCTGCGAACCAGCCTGCGGCAAAAAATGCAAAAGCCATCGCAGCCATCAATGCGACAAGCACAATGGTTCCCCACTTTACCAGAAAGGTAAAGCCATGATAGGTCCGCTCATGCTCCGGATAATCCATCTGCGCACCAAGCTCTGCGGGACAATGCTGAATTTCTGCCATATCTTTCTTCCTCCCCAAAGATATCTTCCTTTACGGCCGTCTTCCGGTTCAGAAATCTTGTTAAATCAATTGACCACAGTTTTCCCATGATAGGCAAGCCCAGTTCACAGGCAATGTTGCGACAATCTGCTGCAATGCTCCGCAATATACCTGATCAGACACCCAATCCGGTATATTTAGCCGTCGGGAAAATAGTCAGCGGCACATTACCAATACGCATATCGGCAAACATATTACGCCGTTCATGAAGCTGGGATTTAAAAAACGGAAACCGTACCGCAACGGCATCACGGATCGAGCTGACAGCTGCGGCACCCAACCCCACCTGAATGCCATAGCCTTCATGATCGCGCGGATCGGCCAGCATTTGCGAGCCGAAAATACGCTTATAAAAAGCCATATGCTCCGGTTTCACGGCAGCCAAGCAAAAACTGGCATTGAAATATTCTGAGGCCATCGCCGCAATGCGCAAGGTCAGATAGGGAATCGCCGGAAACTCGGCAAGATAAGCAGGGTCTGCTGCAAAACGTGTCGGGTCAACAAAGCTCATATTATTATCGAGCATCGGCCCCAGAATATCCGGAAACAATTTGGCGCTGGTGCCAATCCGGTGGTCTGCCGTGATATGATGCACACGCAAGGTGCTGACCAGAATATTGTCGACATAAACACCATAGACATAGGCCTGATGATCACGGTCAACATCATCAATAATGGTGCCGAGAAAATTATCGTCCATGACATTGCGTGTCATATAGGAACGATAACGCAACCGGCCGATCTCCTCGAGATCTTCCGCATGAATAACCCGCCGGTATTCCACTCGATCAAGAAACTCCAGCATATGCCGGGCAAAATTCGATATGGATGGTGCTTTCGCAACCGGTTGAGAGACTGCCATAAATTATCGTCCGCCACCAATAAACTAAAGCTATGGTGCAGCCATTCCCAATACATCTGTGCAGCAAAGCACAGTGCATATGCTATCAACTTTAAGAACCGGCCAATTCAAGCCAAACCTAAAATACAGCATATTTTCAAAGCACTAACCTGCCCTCACAGTTTACTGCTTTGGAAAATATCAAACGTCTGGAAACAGCAACATCCCTTTCGGGCCTCACCGCACATATTTGCCCGCTGACAGCAATTCGCAAATATGCTGGTAACCATTTCTCTTAATACGTGGAAAAAGCAAGTGCCCGATGAGGTGCAATCGATATTTTTTGCATTTGCGTGCAAAGAATTTGTATATACGGAGATATATCTTTCAAAATAACTTTAAAAAGATGACAGGCCGTCTGTCTCAACACTGACCTTATAACCCTTCGGGATTATTGTCAGTGACTGCTCAAGCTGCTTATTAATTTCTGCGGCACTCAGTGGGGCACCAAGCAAAAAGCCCTGCACCAGATCAGCGCCACCGGTGCCACGGATCAGTTTCAACTGTTCTTCAGTCTCAACACCTTCGATTGTGACGCCGAAGCCCAGCTCATGAGATAGCTGTGTGACACCACGCAGCAACATGAAAGCCCGGCGATCAGTCACAATATCGCGCACAAAAGAACGGTCAACTTTAACTTTAGTCAAAGGCAATGTGTTCAGGTAACTCAGACTGGAATAACCGGTACCGAAATCATCAAGCGCAATATTAATGCCCGAATTTTTCAGCTTTTGCAGCATCTCACAGGTTTTCACACGATCACTGATGATTGCGCTTTCCGTCACTTCCACTTCCAGCAGATAGGACGGCAACTGTGCTTTCTTTAAAGCATCGACCACCATATCGACAATGCCGGTATTTTTCAGATCAATCGCCGACAGGTTGACCGAAACGCCGATTTTATGCCCCCAACTGGCGCAATCCTCACAAGCACGGCGCAACATGAATTGCGTCAGCTCTGTAATAATGCCCATTTCTTCAGCCAGAGGAATATAATCTGCGGGACCGATGGGTCCCAATTGCGGATGATGCCAACGTGACAGCGCCTCAACCGCTACAATGCGCAAAGAGTTGAGGCTGACAATCGGCTGATAGACAACCGTCAAATTACCTGCTCTGACCGCTTCACGCAGATCATTTTTCAGCTTTTGTCGGGAGCGATATTTGGTATCCATCGCCTCAACAAAAGCGACCCAACGATCATGCTCGCTGCTTTTGGCTTCATATAAAGCAAGATCAGCATTCACATGCAGACCGCGTAAATCCAGATTTTTCGTAACATCAACAGCCACACCGGCACTGATATCCAGATAGATTTGCTGTGAAGCAAACTCATAAACACCGCACAGGAAAGAAATAACCTCATCCATAACGGTATTGATATGTGCGCGGTTCTTAATACCCTGAATAAACAGCACAAATTCATCGCCGCCAAAACGCGATGCCACAAAGCGCTGCGGATCAAGACCAGCCATCCGCTCGGCAAACTGACGTAACAATTCATCACCGGCATGATGACCATAGGTATCATTGACATGCTTGAAATGGTTGAGATCAATAACCGCCAAAGCAACCAGATCATCCGGTTTATTGCCCGTCGTCAGCGAACGAACCAGCGTTTCAAAATAAAAGCGGTTCGGTAATCCTGTCAGGCCGTCATAGCGTGCCATATGCTGAATTTGCGCCTCAGCCTCAATGCGACCGGTCACATCGTCAAAAATCAGCACGGCTCCCTCTTCGCGGCGCTGATTACACATCACTTCGATATAACGCTCATCACCAAACTGAAAAACATCGCGCTGACGTCGCCCTTCCAGCAGGTCAGCAATGCGCATGCGCACATTATCCAGCTCTGCACGCGGGAACAGACCATGCTTGCTGCAATAGCGCAGCACAACTTCAAAAGAGCGGTTCAACAGGCTGATATTCTGCGAAATATTCAGCATATCCCGCACTTGCTTATTAACCACGGCAATCGCAGCGCGGCCGTCCAGCATTACCAGCCCCTGAGGCATATTGTTCAATGCGGTGTCGAAACGGCTGACAACGGTACTCAGACGGCGCTCATTCATCACAGCTGCAAACAGCGACTGACGCAGACCATTGGCCATCTGAATATTGCTGAGAAAATACGGCACCAATAATGCGCCAATGATAATATGAAAAATACTATTGGTTAAAACAAAGCCCGCTAGAACGGGCATAAGAGCACAAACTGACATCATGACCACCGCATTACGTGATGCGTAATTGCGACCGACAATGGAAACAACTGATGCCAGCAACACAGCCAGACTGGCCAGTTCGGCAAAAGAATCACTAATGATATAAGTGCTGTAAAAACACAAAAGCCCCAGCAAAAGGCAAATCGCACAGGCACCTATCAGATAGTGCAACTCCCAGCGATTGATTTTATCATGCGATAATTTGCTGAAATCGGCTCTGTCGAAAACATACATATCCAGCATACGAATACTGGTGGTTAGTGCAAAAAAGCCCGCAAATCCGAGGAAAACAATATCATCGGTTTTTAAATAAATAACCGCACAGGTCAGCAAATGTGCTGCTAACCCGAACCATAAAGTTTCCCGATTGCCGTATAGCGCTCTGACAAATGACAGGCGAACATCCACCGGAATATTGGTTTTAAATAACCACGTCATTTGTTACAGCTCCCCCTTGCGGGGAAGTATGCCCAAAATACTTTAAAAATTAGTATCAATTTTTTCTACTTTTAAGTGTTTTCACATTAAAATCAACGCCATAGGTTGTTAATGCTGTGACAGGCTTAGTATGAATTATAACTATAAAAATATATTTAAAAATTCTGTTATACGCAGCACCATGGCACCACAATGCAAATCAGCACAGTAGCAGTCGTTTTTTAGCCGGATTTCGCAGCTTTGCAAGCTGTGATTATCCTTGAATGAGTGCTCCTGACACGCATATCAGGTCTGTTGCAAAGATGCTTTCAAATAGCTTCGCTCACCAGAAAATCAGTTTCAAAACAGCCAACTTTGCAGTAGATAAATTCCAAGCCTGAAAGCTGATGATCCGGCCTGTCTATAAAGTCCGACCATAGTTTCAATCCGGCTCTTACAATTGTCACCATATTCTGTGCCAATGGCTGACCTGCCGCCACGCGCAACCATGACAAGGCCTGTTTTATTATGCAGAAATCCCGTCCTTTGATTGCTGTCACATCCGATATTCGCGATATTGACGGTAATAACTGGCATGCCACGCCATCTGAATATATTACGGCGCTTGCAGAAGTTGCCGAAGTCACACCACTGCTCGTTCCCAACCTTCGTGAAAAAATTGATCATGACGCGCTTTTTGCTGCCGTCCATGGTCTGCTGATCACCGGTTCACGATCCAACGTGCATCCGCAACATTACGGACAGGAAGCCACCGAGCAACATGGCCCTTTTGATCCGGATCGCGATGCAACCACGCTGCCGCTGATCCGCGCTGCACTGGAACGTGGTATTCCGGTTCTTGGTATCTGCCGTGGATTGCAGGAAATGAATGTGGCGCTCGGCGGCTCTCTGGCTAACGACATTCAGGAACTGGATGGTAAAAATGATCATCGCGCACCGGTTTCCACCATCCGTGATGAACGCTATGCTATTTGCCATCCGGTTGAAGTCACAGAGAATTCCTGCCTCGCCGCCATTCTGGAAAGTAGCACCATCAGCACCAATTCGGTACACCGGCAGGCTATTGATCGCCTCTCTGATAAGCTTTCTGCTGAGGCAATCGCTGAAGACGGCACAGTTGAAGCTGTAACTGTGAAAGGCGCGCAGGATTTTGCGCTGGCTGTTCAATGGCATCCGGAATATTGGGTGCGCAGTGATGCCCCTTCGGCAAAAATCTTCCACGCTTTTGGCGATGCCGTGCGCAAACATGCAGGCATTACAAAATAAACAATGCAATCAGCCTGATTAAAAGAGCCGCGGATTTATCGACCCGCGGCTTTTTATCATTCAACGACCAAGAGCATTCAATTGGGCTTGCTAGTCGACTGGCGAATATGTAACTCAGGTTTGATCAGTGGCTGATCGCTGTGCATTTCAACACCGTTCAGCTGATCCAGCAGCGCACGCGCCGCCTGACGACCGACTTCACGCTGGCCGTTCCAGACCGTTGTCAGTGCAGGTGTGGCAATTGCCGCCTCTTCCAGATCGTCATAACCAGTCACAGAAATATCTTCACCCGGTACCAGACCGGCACGGGCAATACCATTCATCAGGCCGATAGCAACCAGATCATTCCAGCACACAGCTGCCGTCGGCTTGTCTTTGAGAGACAGAAACTGCGGAGCGACTTCAAAACCACCCTGTTTGGTTCGCGGCCCCGGAATACGCCATTCCGGCTTTACCGTCAGACCCGCTTTTTCCATTGCATTGACATAGCCCTGATAGCGGTCACGACCGGTTGAGGTCTGATCTGTACCACCGATCATCGCAATGCGGGTATGCCCGAGGGAAATCAGATGGTTGGTCGCAAGGCTGATGCCATAGGCATCATCGCCGCGAAACACCGGCACATCTGCGCCTTCAACATTACGGGCAATCAGCACCACTGGGAGACCATTATTCTCAAGCAGTTCAATATCTTCAGCGGGTGTGCCAATGGCCGGTGACATAATCACACCATCTGCGCCAAGCTGCAAAAGTGTATCAACAAAAGTGCGCTGTTTTTCCAGCTGGTCATAATGGTTGCTGAGAATGAAAGTCTGGCGGGAACGGTCGAGTTCCGTTTCAATTGAGCGCAGAATTTCAGCAAAAAACGGGTTCATAATATCATGAACTACAACACCGATAATACCGGAGCGGGATGTGCGAAGAGAGGCAGCGCGGCGATTATAAATATAGCCGATCGTGCGGGCGTGTTCCTTAATACGGTCGCGGGTCTGATCCGCCACCAAAGGACTGTCACGCAACGCCAGAGAAACCGTGGCCGTTGATACGCCAAGCGCATCAGCAATCGTTGAAAGTTTGATTTTCTGGGCCAAAAGCCGACCGCCCCTTATTGAACAAACATATCCGCTGTCACGATAAACATCTGCAAATAATTCTGTCTATCCGCAATGTTCATCTCATCTCTGCATATCAAGCTCTAGATTATCCTTAAGCAAATAGCGAGCCGGTTTTTTGCATCTTGTCTGGCAAATTATACAATAAAGCATTTCCAGCAAAAGTGCGAAGCGGTTTTGCGTAAGGATAATGCGTTCAAATTAATACTTTGAGCGGCTCAACCATACAATTTCAACTGAAGCCGCTCAAAGCCTTTTTTCTGCGTGAAAGTGGCTTTAGAGCGCCGTGTGCCAGACTTGGCACACAAAGGTCGCTCTAACACTTTAAAATTAGAGCATAATTTGCAGGCAATATTGATACTGAACAAACTTAATCAAGTTCACTATCACCAAGTGCATCTTCATCAGTAGTCGGCTCGTCAATCGCAACTGTACGCAACGGGCGACCCGCAGAAACGGCATTGAGGTTATTTTCCATCCGCGCCAGCAACTTTAAAAGTACTTTACGCTCTTTCTTTTCAAAACCACGCAAACAGTCTTTCTCTGTTTTGCGTACCAGTTTCTCAATGATGCGGATAACATCATGCCCCTGCTCGGTCAGAAACACATGTGTCTGACGCTGATCGCTGACTGATGCCTGCTTGGTCACAAAACCTTGCGCCTGTAAACGGCTGATTGTCTTGGTCACGGTCGGCGGACGCACGCCTAAACGCTGCGCCAGAATTCCGGGCGGTAAACCATCTTCTTCGGCGAGTTTGAGCAACACGGCATCCTGCCCCGCATAAAGCCCGTGTTCCAGCAACCGTGTTGCAAGAACTGTCCGCATCATCCGCGCACTATGTTGTAACGGCTGAAGAATACCGGCTTTACCTGACTTACTCATCGTCTTCCCATCTGTGCGCATCGTCTCTGATATACAACCTAGTTGAAGGATTCATCACTGACAAGCAGCAGTCTGATTGGCCACTCAATGAGACAATCCTTTCAAATGCGCCTCAAAGGCGTATTTAGAATAGCCGCAGGGGCTCGCACCCGTTATGCTATTGTCTGACCTGCACAATCAGAGGAGAAATATTTTGCCGGAGATCAACCAGCACGCTAGTTCCGCCCTTTCTGAAATAACCACCCAGCCTGCAGCAATACTTGCAAGCGACCCTGTGCAGGAAACCGTTCCGGACAATCTCATCGCCGTCTTGCCTCTCGGTGCGCACGAGCAACATGGTCCGCATCTGCCTTTTGAAACAGATACGATTATTGCAGACGGTATTGCTGCGCGCCTTGCCAATAATCTGCCGGAGCATATTACCGCCCGCTTTCTGACCACCGAACCGGTCGGCTATTCCGTTGAGCATATGGATGTGGAAGGCAGCCGCACGCTGGCTTTTTCCGAAGCCGTGAACCGCTGGGTCGGTATTGGTGAAAATCTTTGTGCCGCCAATATTCGCAAGCTGGTTATTCTCAATGCCCATGGCGGCAACTCCCCGCTTGCCACCATTGTCGCGACAGAATTGCGCGCACGTTTAGGTATGTTGGCGGTTGCCACCCATTGGACACGCTTCGGCATACCGGAAGAACTGATCAGCCTCGAACAAAAGCATCTGGATATTCATGCGGGCTATATTGAAACTTCGGTGATGCTGGCTTTGGCGCCGGAGCTTGTGCATATGGACAAGGCACAGAATTTCACCAATGTGCAGGGGCAACTTATTGAAGATTATCAATATCTGCGTGCCTATGGCCCCCATGCTTTCGGCTGGATGATGAGCGATTTGAACAAACAGGGTGCCGCCGGCAATGCACTGCGTGCCAATGCACAAGACGGTGAAAAGATCATCGCCCATGCCGTCAAGGGTCTCACCGGCTTAATGGAAGATGTGCATCGCTTCGACATCTCGGCCTTTGGTGAAGCTCCGACACTTTGAAATCTGTCGGCAAAGCTGCAGAAGTGATTGCTCTATATAGCTAGTCTGTTCTATAGAATTACGGTTTCGCAGTTCTTATATGCACAAAGATTTCAACACACAGTCCGGCTCGGATTGAACACCCGTTACCCGATCCGGTAAAAATTCTGACGATGAAGAGGCACTCACCCCATGAGCAATAGCCCAGCAGCAGATCAGGTTGCGACCCAAGCAACTGAATTTCCTAAAATTCCGGTAACAGTTCTGACCGGTTATCTCGGCTCCGGTAAAACCACCCTGCTCAACCGTATTCTCAGCGAAAACCACGGCAAACGCTATGCTGTGATTGTCAATGAATTCGGTGAAATCGGCATTGATAATGATCTCATCGTCGAGTCCGACGAAGAAATCTATGAAATGAACAATGGCTGCATCTGCTGCACCGTGCGCGGCGACCTGATCCGCGTGGTTGAAGGCCTGATGCGTCGTCCTGGTCGTTTTGATGCGATTATCGTCGAGACCACCGGTCTTGCTGATCCGGTGCCGGTTGCCCAGACATTCTTCATGGATGATGATGTGCGCGCCAAGACCCAGCTTGATGCTGTGGTTGCCCTCGTCGATGCCAAGCATCTGCCACTGCGCCTGAAAGACAGTCAGGAAGCTGAAGACCAGATCGCTTTTGCCGATGTGGTTCTGCTGAACAAAACTGATCTGGTGAATGCGCAGGAACTTACCCATGTGGAAGCCACCATCCGCGCCATCAACCCGCATGCCATTATTCACCGTACCCAGCGCGCAGAAATTGACCTGACCAAAGTGCTGGATCGCGGTGCTTTTGATCTGAAACGTGCGCTCGATAATGATCCGCATTTCCTCGACCATGATCATCCAGATCATGTTTGCGGCCCTGACTGCGATCATGACCACGGGCACGACCACAAGCATGACCATGGACATCATCACGACCATGACCACCATCACCACGATCATACTTGCGGTCCTGACTGTAACCACGGACACGACCATGGGCATGCTTCAGCCATTCACGACGTTACCGTTATGTCTGTCTCTTTGCGCACCGGTGAACTGGATGCTGCAAAATTCTTCCCGTGGATTCAGAATGTAACGCAGGTGCAAGGCCCAGACATTCTGCGTCTTAAAGGCATTATTGCCTTTGCCGAGGATGATGACCGCTACGTGGTGCAAGGCGTGCATATGATTATCGAAGGCGATCACCAGCGTCCGTGGAAAGAGGGCGAAAAACGCGAAAGCCGTCTGGTCTTTATCGGCCGTAATCTGAACGAGCAGGCACTGCGTTCCGGCTTCGAGAAATGTAAATAATCATGCCGACGATTGCCCCTATTGATCTGGGAAGCCACTGCCTGAAAGCTGGCTTCCTTAATGATAATGCCTATTTCGCGCTGGCTGATGGTACACTCCATTGGCTGGATGAAGCCCATAAAACAGTCACGATGCATGACGGCTTGTTGTGCATTACACCAACGGCAGACAATAAAGCGCTGATTACCGGTGGTGAAGACGGTCGTATCTGCCAGACCGACGGTAAAGGCAATGTGGAAGAACTCGCCGTTCTGCCACGTAAATGGATTACTGCCGTGGCCAGTGGCCCGAATGGTGCAGTGGCCTATGCTTCCGGCCGCACTGCATGGGTGTGTGAAGCCAAGGGCAAGACCACGGAATTCGCCCATGAACGCAGTGTCGAAGGTGTGGCTTTTGCTCCTAAAGGTTTGCGTCTTGCCGTTGCGCGCTATAATGGCGCGACATTGCATTGGGCAGGCACCGCTGGCAAACCGGTCGATCTGGAATGGAAAGGCGCGCATACCGGCGCAATCTTCTCGCCGGACGGGCGCTTTTTGATCACCTCAATGCAGGAAAATGCCCTGCATGGCTGGCGTTTGGAAGATAACCGTAACATGCGCATGACCGGCTATCCGGCCAAGGTTAAAGACTGGTCATGGAGCCCTAAAGGCAAATGGCTGGCGACCTCCGGCGCTCCGGCCGCTATTATCTGGCCGTTTGCAGGCAAAGACGGTCCGATGGGCAAAGCCCCGTTGGAACTTGGCTTGCGCGGAGACACAATGGTTACCTCCGTTGCTTGTCATCCGGTCGAAGATATTGTGGCTGTCGGTTACCAGGACGGCATGGTGCTGCTGTGCCGTTTTGCCGATCAGAAAGAAGTGCTACTGCGCCGTCCGGGCAAAGGTGCCATCTCCTCAATGGGCTGGGACAAAAGCGGCGAACGCCTTGCCTATGGCTCCGAGAGCGGCGACTGCGGTCTCATCAATATCAAATGGTAATAAAAAAGGCGGTTTCAAAACCGCCTTTTGCTTTTAGAGCGCGTTTCGATCTGATTGGATCAGATCGGCGCTTTAATCATTTGTTTTGACACACATCTTTTCCGAAAACCGCTACACACTTTTCGGGATGTGCTCTAAATTATTTAGACTGCTCCAATGCCTGCTCGCTTTGCGTGGCAGGTTCCTGCGCATCCGGCAGAGGTTTGGATTTATCGGCCTTATCTTTCACCTTCGGCGTCACAGCCTGTGACATAGCAGGCGTGCCATCAGGCCCCTGCCCCGAGAACCATGCAGTCACAAGTGACACATCGCGATCGCCGATCATATGTCCTGCCTTAACAACACGGGCATCAACCTTGGCACCGCTGCTGCGCAACAAGTCCGACAAAGCCGGTGCAAAAGGCGCATACATTTTATCGTCGGCACCGGTTACCACGAGTACTTTAGCCTTATTCAAATTGGCGACCGGCGTGTGATCCAGCACCGGCATTGAGCGCATCAGCACAGCCTTCTTCACCAAATCAGGATGGAGCATCATCGCTGCCGCCAACAAATTGGCACCATTGGAATAGCCGACAAAAGTGGTGCGGCTCAGATCAATCTGATCATCTTCCGATAATTTCGTCAGAAACTGAACGAAAGCATCTGCTTCAGTACGCACGTCTTTCTGGTCGAATTTCACCGGTGTAATACGTGCATACCAGCGTGTACGGCCTTCCTGCAAAACCCGTCCGCGAATACCGAGCAATGTGGCACGCGGCCAGACTTTTTGCGCAAAAGGCACAAGACTTGCTTCATCGCCACCCGAGCCATGCAACAATACAATCGTATCGCCACTGCCATTCTCCGGCTTGGTAAAGTGATAAACGAACTTCTGACTGCGGGAAATAACCTCTTTCACCGCCTTGTCCGCATCATTCGCTGTTTCAGTGACAGGTTTTTTCGGATTATGCATCATCACCCCTGCGCCCGGAGCGGGCGTCATTGTATCAGATTTCTTGATAAATGCCGCATTACCCGAAGCACTATCGACCTGCGGGTGCTCAACCTGCGCAAAAACAATTTGCGGCAGTCCTGAGACCAATAGTCCGGCCAAAACAGCAGGAGCGGAGAGTTTGAAGAATTTGTTTACCATAAGAGAAATTTTGCCGGACAAATATTAAAATAATCTAACAATACGATAAATTTGTGCGCTGAATGCCGTTGAGAGTATTTTCAATGACGCCATGCATCAGTCCTCTACACAAGCACATTGTTTAAAACGCAATCGCGGCGAAAACATGCCATACATAATTATTTTAACTTAATGCCGGATGATAAATAATTCTGTATAGCTTTCCTGCCCTCCTCCCAGCCAATAGCGAAACTGCATGACATATAAACCAGCTCTGATTTTTCTGACATTTCTGGCACAGGCTTTTTTTAGTCTGGTTCTCATCATCATCACGATCTGGGGAAGTCTTGCGCTTTATTACCAACTCTCGGAATCGCGCCTGATAACCTATGCGGCGATCGGCCTGTGGGTATTGATTGCACTGGCAGCACTCAGCACTCTCTGGTTTTCCGATCTGCAAAACTATCGCAAGGCAGCATTTATCATTTTTGCCGTTGTCTTCGCCGTATTGCTGATCTGGTGGCACACAATCAAACCATTGTTGAACCGGGACTGGGCGCCGGAAGTCTCGCAAACCGTCACCGCTGAATATAATGGTGACATGGTGCGCCTCGATCATATCCGTGACTTTGACTGGCGCACGGAAAAAGATTTCACCACTAACTGGAAAAGTGCTGATTACAACCTCAGCAAGATCAAAAGTGTTGATCTGTTTCTGTCCTACTGGTCGAGCCCTGCAATTGCACACACTTTAGTCAGCTTCGGCTTTGAGGATGGGCGACAGATCGTGTTCTCAGCGGAAATCCGCAAGAAGCGCGGTCAGGCATTCTCGGAAATCGGCGGCTTCTTCAAAGATTTCGAACTGGCGATGATTGCAGCGGAAGAAAGCGACATTGTTTATCTGCGTACCAATATACGTGGTGAGCGGGTCTATCGCTATCATGTCGATATTGAACCCGAACAGGCGCGCCAGCTTTTCAGACTTTATACCGACACAGGTAACCGCCTGAGCAAAGAGGCCGGTTTCTATAATACGCTGACCGCCAATTGCACAACGGTTGTATTTGACATGGCTCGGATACTCGACCCGTCCATCGCGCTTGATTACCGCGTTTTGCTCTCAGGCTATCTGCCTGAATATATGTTTGAGAAACAGCTGATCGTCACAGCGGAAACGAATGTACAATCCATGCGTCTCAACGCCGATATCAGCGAACAGGCAAAGGGCAGCCGTGAAGGCTACTCACAACGTATCCGTATGGCTATGCCTCAGCCACAACCTCAGCCTCAGGCAGCAGAATAAAAAACCGGTGCCGCAGGCAACAACCTGCGGCACCGGAAACAAATTAGTCGAGAGCAGCAGTAACGATGAACTCAACTTTGTAGCCCGGTGTTGCCAGATGGGCAGAACCGGTTGCGCGTGCCGGTGTGTTTGCAGGATCAACCCATGCTTCCCAAACGGCGTTCATTTCTGCGAAATCTTTCATGTCATCGAGCCAGATGATGGTCTGAAGGATCTTGGATTTGTCTGTACCGGCAACGGCCAGCAGACGATCAACTTCTGCCAGAGCAGTTTTGCACTGTTCGGTTACGCTGGCATTTTCTGTACCAACCTGACCGGCCAGATAAACAGTATTGCCATGCACAACCGCACCGCTCATGCGCTTGCCGGATTCTAAACGTTTAATGGACATAGTCTTTTCCTCTCATTGTAAATTCGATACCGGCTTTATAATCAGCAAACGGCATAAAGACTATTTGCTGCGACGAAGAAAACGAAAAACAGCACATATTTTTTCATATTTCACAGTGCAAACTCCAAACCTGCCGAATATTGCGCGCCATTCTTGACTCAAAACCCGCCTGCATTTATAAGCCGCCCCACGTTCAGGCATTATATGCAGGTCTTTAATAGACCGCGCCCGAACCAGCTCCTGTTAAAAAACAGACTTAAGAAGGGCCGCACACCGCGGTATTAAACAAATGAAGCGCACATATCAGCCATCTAAACTCGTCCGCAAGCGTCGTCACGGTTTCCGTACACGCATGGCAACACCAGGCGGTCGTAAAGTTATTGCAGCCCGCCGTGCACGCGGTCGTGGCAAGCTTTCTGCATAATGCTGCCTCCGCGGGTGACGCGGTGACACAACAAGCAAAAAAGCAGACCAAAACACTCCGCCTTCGTAAGAGAGCGGAGTTTTTGGCTATGCGTAGCGGAGAAAAGCGTCGCGGCAAATATTTCCTGATGGAAGTTAAACAGCGCGATGAGGCGACCAGCAAACAGGCAAAAACCGGTGACAGCCCGCGTATTGGCTTCACGGTTACCAAGAAAAACGGCAATGCGGTTATCCGCAACCGGATTCGTCGCCGTCTTAAAGCTGCCGCCGCACTCACTGAAGCCGCAATGGCTCCGCAAACCGATTATGTCGTCGTTGCACGCAGGGAAACCTTAAATGCTCCCTTCAGCGCACTGACCAGAGAGCTTAGCAGGCGGTTTAAAGAGCTGCCTAACAAAAAGGCCTGAATTATAGTGTCTGAGCGTTCGCTTTTCTGAACCGCTCGTATTATAAGGCAGGCACTTAACTCTGACAGGTATGGGGCATAATCTGCACAACGCTCTGTCAGCCAGCATATTATCCGTTGAGACAGTGCAGCCTTACGGATGCAATTTCAATGAATAATGAACTGACAGGAACCAGGACCCGTCAATGGAAAAAAATCGTAATTTCTTTCTCACCATTGGCCTGTCGATTCTGATTCTCACTCTCTGGCAGGTATTCTATCTGGGGCCCAAGACTGAGGCTCAGAAAGAACAGGCACGGATTGAAGCTCAGAACAATCAGGCAGCCCAACCCACAACGGCTAATGGCGAGACATCCAATACCATTCCTCAGGGCAGCGCTCCTCAGGCTGGCATTCCGGGTCAGGCCGCCGAGGCTCCTGCCGCACAGCCTCTGACCCGTGACGTTGCTTTGACCCAGAGCAAGCGTATCAGCATTGATACACCGCGCGTCAGCGGCTCGATCAATACTGTCGGCGCCCGCCTTGATGATCTTTTCCTGAAAGATTATCGCGAGACCGTTGATCCGACCTCTCCTGAAATTGAACTGCTTGCGCCATCGGGCGTGAAAAAGGCCTATTTCGCTGAGCTCGGCTTCTCCGGCAATGATGCGATCGGCACTGTTCCGGGGCCTGCGACCGAATGGAATATTGAAGGCAATGACAAGCTCACCCCTTCAACACCGGTAACGCTGACCTATGCCAATGAAAAAGGCATCCAGTTCAAACGCGTGATCTCCGTTGACGAGAACTATATGTTCGCCGTTGAAGATACGATCACCAACCCGACTGAAGCGGCTGTTTCTCTCAGCTCCTACGGTCGCGTAACGCGCTTCGAAAAGCCTGAACATGCCAGCGGCACCTATGTGCTGCACGAAGGTCTGATCGGCGTCGTCGGTGATCAGGGCTTGCAGGAAATCTCCTATTCCAAGATCGAAGACGAGAAAAACAAGCCGCTTGCCAAAGCGACAGGCGGCTGGGTCGGTATTACTGACAAGTATTGGGCTGCGACACTGATTCCGCCGCAGAACGAAAGCTATGAAGCACGCTTCTCTTACTTTACCGATGGCACACCGCGTTATCAGGCTGATTTCCTCAGCGCGCCGATAACAATTGCTGCCGGTCAGAACGCCGTGGTCAAAAATCACGTTTTTGCCGGCGCCAAAGAAGTTGCCAAGATCAAAGAATACGAAGAAAAGCTCGGCATCAAGCAGTTCGAACTGCTGATCGACTGGGGCTGGTTCTACTTCATTACCAAGCCGATGTTCTACCTCATCGACTGGATCTATAAATTCTCCGGCAATTTCGGTGTCGCCATTTTGGTCGTAACCATTCTGCTGAAGGGTTTGTTCTTCCCGCTGGCCAACAAATCGTACAAGTCGATGGCCCGCATGAAGATGATGCAGCCTGCAATGCTGGAAATCCGCGAAAAATATGCGGATGACAAAGTTAAGCAGCAGCAGGAAATGATGCAGCTCTACAAGCGCGAAAAGATCAATCCGCTGGCTGGTTGCTGGCCGGTACTGGTGCAGATTCCGGTGTTCTTCGCGCTCTATAAGGTTCTCTATGTCACCATCGAAATGCGCCATGCGCCGTTCTTTGGCTGGATTCATGACCTTGCTGCGCCAGATCCGACATCGCTGTTCAACCTGTTCGGCTTGCTGCCATGGGATGTTCCGTCGATCCTGATGGTTGGTGTATGGCCGCTGATCATGGGTATCACCATGTTCCTGCAGATGCGTATGAACCCGACACCGCCGGATCCGACACAGGCTGCAATCTTCACATGGATGCCGATTATCTTCACATTCATGCTGGCTGCATTCCCTGCAGGTCTGGTTATCTACTGGGCGTGGAACAACACATTGTCCATTCTCCAGCAGGGCATGATTATGAAGCGTCAGGGTGCCAAGATCGAACTTTTTGACAATCTGAAAGGTATGTTCAAAAAGAAAGAACCTGCGGCACCGGCCAAGAATGACAAGCCTGCCAAGAAATAAATAATAAGAAAAGCCCCCTCTTCGGGGGCTTTTTTATATCTGGTGCGCATTGACGGTTGACAAAAGCCACTGAAAGCTCAATGCCATAAAGAACAGTGTTATCCCGTCATGACACCCAAGATAAGTTACAGGAAGAATTGAGTGACCGAAGCAGAACTGGCCGTCGCAAAAGAAGCAGAAAAATATGCAGCACTTGTTGCCGAGGGTAAGGCTCTCTTCAACAAGCGATGGATTTTTATCCGCGGTGTGCCTTCCATGAAATTTCTGCCGCCTGAAGGGCCTGCGGAAATCGCTTTTGCCGGTCGCTCCAATGTCGGGAAATCCTCCCTGATTAATGCGATTGTCGGACAGAATGGCTTGGCGCGTACATCCAACACCCCGGGTCGTACGCAAGAGCTCAACTATTTTGTACCGGATGGCTATTCCGGTGAAAATGGCGACCTGCCGCCGCTGGCACTTGTCGATATGCCGGGCTACGGCTTTGCGGAAGCACCGAAATCCATGGTTGATGCTTGGACACGGCTGGTCTTCGATTACCTGCGCGGCCGCACAACCCTGAAGCGCGTTTATGTGCTGATTGATGCCCGCCACGGCATTAAGAAAAATGATGCCGATGTGCTTGACCTCTTGGATAAAGCAGCGGTTTCATATCAGATCATTCTCACCAAGATCGATAAGATCAAGGAAGCAGGCGTTCCGCGCCTGATGGAAGAAACACATAAAGCGATTGCACGCCGTCCGGCTGCTTTCCCGAAAATCCTTGCGACCTCCTCAGAAAAGGCAATCGGCTTTGACGCCGTGCGTGCAGCAATTGCCCTGCGGATCAAGGAATAGAGCCACTACAACATGTCTCCCAAAAGCGAGCGACGCTTTTGGGCATAGGCGTGCGTAAACACAAAAAGATAGAGCATTTCGACAAGTCAGTTTAAATACGAAATGCTCTAACGTGGCCGCCCCATCTTTCACATAACCCTTCATGCCGTGGAGTGATCATGACCGCGACAAGCCCTGAAATCCAAGCACAACTTCTCTCAGCCGCGCTGCCATTTATGCAGCGCTATGAGAATAAAACTGTCGTGGTCAAATATGGCGGTCATGCCATGGGTGATGCGGCACTCGGCAAGGCTTTTGCCCGCGATATCGCCCTGCTCAAGCAGTCCGGCATCAATCCGATTGTGGTTCATGGCGGCGGCCCGCAGATTGCGGCAATGCTTGCCAAACTCGGCATTGAATCCCGCTTTGAAGGCGGCCTGCGTGTTACCGATGCCAAAACGGTTGAAGTGGTTGAGATGGTTCTCGCCGGTTCTATCAACAAAGAAATCGTGGCGATGATCAATGCCGAAGGCGAATGGGCAATCGGCCTGTGCGGCAAAGACGGCAACATGGTTTTTGCTGAAAAAGCCCACAAGACCTATCGCGATCCGGATTCCAATATCGAGCGCGTGCTTGATCTGGGCTTTGTCGGCGAGCCGGTTGAAGTTGACCGCACTCTGCTCGACCTTTTGGCACGCTCGGCTGTTATTCCGGTGATTGCGCCAGTTGCACCGGGTCGTGACGGCAATACCTATAATATCAATGCGGATACGTTTGCCGGTGCGATTGCCGGTGCATTGACCGCCACACGTCTGCTGTTCCTCACTGATGTGCCGGGCGTTTTGGATAAGAATAAAAACCTTATCAAAGAACTGTCTGTTGCAGATGCTCTGGCACTGATTGCAGACGGCACCATTTCCGGCGGCATGATTCCTAAAGTGGAAACCTGCATTGAGGCAATCCAACGTGGCGTGGAAGGCGTGGTTATCCTCAACGGTAAAACCCCGCATGCGGTTCTGCTGGAACTGTTTACAGAGCACGGTGCAGGCACGCTTATCGTGCCATGAACTTAGGGGCACATTGATAGTGCCATAATTTAAGAAGCACGCTTATCGTGCCGTAAACTAAAGAGCTTATAAAAAATCCCGCAGATTGCGGGGTTTTTTATAAAGCATTTCCAGCAAAAGTGGGCACCGGTTTTGCGATGGATAATGCGAAATATAAATGTTTATTGCCACAGCAACAAAAACAGAATGCCAGTGACGATCAATACACAACCGGCCACTTCCATACGGTTGATGCGTTCTTTAAAAATAAACACTGCTGAGATGAAGGTAAAAATCAGTTCAATCTGCCCGAGCGCACGCACATAAGCCACCTGCTGCAACGCCATCGCTGTAAACCAGCCCATTGATCCCAGCACACTGGACAGGCCGACGAGCGATGATGAGCGCCATGATTTCAGCACCAGCACAATCTCACTCTTATCCTTAATCAGCATCCATACCAACATAAAAGCTGTCTGAAATGTTGTTACACAAGCGAGCGTCACAGCCGCCTGCATAATCGGGTTAGGGCCATCCAATGACAGTGCAGCAGAGCGATAAGCAACCGCCGAAATACCGAACACACCACCCGATGCAATACCGATCAGCGCCGTGCGGCTAACCAGCGCTTTAAACAAATTACCCCAGCTCAGCGGCATACGCGCGACTGAAATCAGCATGACACCCAATACACCGACAATAATCGCCAGTACGGCACCGGTTGTTAAGCGCTCGCCAAGCAGGATGAGACCAAAAATTGCCGCCTGCACCGGCTCGGTTTTGGAATAAGCTGTGCCCACAGCAAAATTACGTAATGTGAACAAATAAACCAGCATGATGGTAGCAAATATCTGCGCCAGACCACCGACAACGCTCCAGAACATGAAAGTGCCATTGAGCTGCGGCAAAGCAAATTCTGCGAAAAAATGCAGCCCGAGCACATAAAGAATAGCTACAGGGAAACCATAGCCGAAGCGTACAAAACTGGCGCCTCTGGTACCGAGCTTGCCTTGCAGCTTCTTTTGCAGTGTTGTGCGCACATTCTGCATAAAGGCAGCGCCAATCGTAATCGGTATCCAGAGTTCCATGATAATGCTGCGCTTTTCTGTTTTACATAAATATATCAGCCCTGTTTGCCCTGCCCTGCCGTCAAATACAAGCCACACTCCTCAGCGCTTAAAGGTCACGATAAATAAAGGCTGCTCTTTGCCAAACTTCATGGCATAACATCCGCATGACCAATTTACCTGAACCACACCACTTCGCCCATGTCACAGACTGGGTGTTTGATATGGATAACACCCTCTATCCGCATGATACCAATCTGTTTTCACAGGTGGATGTGCGGATGACATCCTATGTTTCGGAACTGCTGCAGCTGCCCCGTGATGAGGCGCGCAAGGTTCAGAAGCAGTTTTATCAGGACTATGGCACAACTCTCAAAGGATTGATGGAATGCCACAATATTGATCCTGACGATTTTCTCGCCAAAGTGCATGATATTGACTACACATGGCTTAAGCCCGATCCGCTGTTAGGCGAGGCCATTGCCCGCCTGCCCGGCCGCAAATTTATCTATACCAACGGCGACCGCAAACATGCGGAAAATGCGGCGGCACAGCTTGGCATTCTCGACCGTTTCGATGATATTTTCGATATTGTTGCCGCACAACTGGTGCCGAAGCCGGAACGTGCGCCCTATGAGCTGTTCTACAAACAATGTGGTATCAATCCGCAAAAAGCAGCGATGTTTGAAGATCTGGCACGCAATCTGGTTGTGCCGAAAACCACCGGCATGCGCACGGTGCTGATTGTGCCGAATAATTTTGAACCGGACTTTAGCGAAATCTGGGAAAGCGATCCGGCCTTTACCGATCATGTGGATTTTGTCACCGACAATCTCACTGAATTCCTGACGGCTCTGCACCCGTAAAATGCATAAATCAGTGAACGGAAAACGCCGTTTTACCTCACTCGAGGCGATGATTGATGCAGCCGCACACCGGCTGCTCGATCAGCTGCCCCGTCGCGGCTTGTCCGGTGCACTGGTGGAGTTTCTGGTTTTCGGGCTGAAGCAGGCATGGGCATGTCTGTTCGGCGGCGTCATGCTCGGGTTGATCATCCTCAGCAAATTTCTTTGGGCAGAAGGCTCTGCCCTGCCGCACCTCATCACACGTTATGACTTCCTGTTCCTGTCAGCCGTTACCATTCAGCTGCTGATGCTGCTGTGCCGACTGGAAAGCTTACGCGAAGCTAAAGTCATTCTGATTTTCCATATTGTTTGCACCGCAATGGAAATCTTCAAAACCCATATGGGATCATGGATTTATCCGGAAGAAAATCTGTTCCGTATCGGCGGCGTGCCGCTGTTCTCCGGCTTTATGTATGCCGCAGTCGGCTCCTATATGGCACGGATCAACCGGATTTTTGACATCCGGCTGGCGAACTATCCGCCGCTGCCGCTCACTTTAGCGCTCGCTACAGGCATTTACATCAATTTCTTCAGTCATCATTATTTACCGGATATGCGCTGGCTACTTTTCGCAGTCACGGGGCTGATGTTCTGGCGTACCAGCATGCATTATCGCGTCTTCCGCTTTCGCCATCGTATGCCCCTGCTGCTGGCGTTCTTCCTGACCTCGCTGTTTATCTGGATTGCCGAAAATATCGGCACATGGTCACGCGTCTGGCTCTATCCGGGGCAGCATGACCAATGGGTGCCGGTCTCATTGTCCAAGCTCGGCGCATGGTATCTGCTGATGATTATCTCCGTGGTATTGGTCACCATCATTCATCCGCCGAAAAAGCCGGACGATCAGCCATAAAAAATGCCGGTACAGAGACTGCACCGGCGTTTAATCAATATGATCTGATTAAAAATTAAAGCTGATAATGGTCTTTCACCACAGCCCAAGCTTCATCAGCCGTGTCCACATAATGGAACAGCTCCAGATCTTCCGGTGAGATCGTCCCCTGCTCGGAGAGATAAGGAATATTGATCGCTTTCGTCCAGAACTCTTTGCCGAACAGTACCAGCGGCACACGTTCCATACGACCGGTCTGCATCAAGGTCAGCGTCTCAAACAGCTCATCCATGGTACCAAAACCACCCGGAAAAACTGCAAAAGCCTTGGCACGGAACAGGAAGTGCATCTTGCGCAATGCGAAATAGTGGAAGTTGAAGCACAGTTCCGGCGTGACATAGGCATTCGGCGCCTGCTCATGCGGCAGCACAATATTCAGGCCAATAGACGGCGCACCAATATCGGCAGCACCGCGGTTGCCCGCTTCCATCACACCTGGTCCACCACCGGTCACAACGACGAATTCACGGTAATAGGTAGAGGCCGAATATTCCGAACAGCGACGGGCAAATTCACGCGCTTCTTCATAATAGACTGAATTGGCTTCGAGGTTCTTTTTCTGAACTTCGTTTTTCGCAGCCCATGCTTCACCACCCGGCTCAGGAATACGTGCACCGCCAAACAGCACTACGGTTGATTTAATGCCGCGTTCTTCCATAACCATTTCCGGCTTCAGCAATTCAAGCTGCAAACGGATCGGGCGCAATTCACGCTTGGTCATAAATTCCGTATCACTGAATGCCAGCTTATAGGCAGGTGCACGGGTCTGCGGTGTATCCGGCACCGCCGCCACACGTTTAACAGTTTCACCGGAATTGCTGAAAGGTGTCCAGCCGTCTTTCTCAAGCGGATTCATGCAGTATCATCCTGTTGTGGCAGCACCATAAATCATCACAGCGAGCCACTGTTCGTGTTTTCTTAGAATATCTGAATCAAAAACCGTCAGGTCGCATCGAAAAGGGTGATTTCGAGAACCGGAACGGAGCGTACTGAATGTACGTGAGTACCGGAAACGCAGAAATCGCTCTTTGCAGGTCGGCATGGCGACTTTTGGATCAGATACTGAGGCATATAGTGCAAAAGCGGCATTGCCAAGATTGACCCTGCATTGAGCATAGCCTAATCATTTGCCGAAAATATTTCGTAATTTACATATTTCGTCGTTATTTTCGTCTTAACGCCGAATTAAAACTGAATTAACTGCGTTTTAACGCCTCAGGAGCAGTAATATGTCCCAACTTGATCTGTCAGCTCTCGAAAAAATTATCACAAAAGCTTTTGATGAGCGCGACACAGTGTCGGTATCAACCACCGGAGAAATCCGTGATGCCGTCGCACAATCCCTGTTGTTGCTTGATCAGGGCAAAGTACGCGTTGCTGAAAAACAAGCCGACGGCAACTGGACGGTCAATCAATGGCTGAAAAAAGCAGTGCTGCTTTCATTCCGTCTCAACCCGATGGAAATCATCAAAGGTGGCCCTGGTGAATCCGTCTGGTGGGACAAAGTGGCTTCCAAATTTGACGGCTGGTCTGCGAATGAATTTACGCAAGCCGGTTTCCGCGCTGTACCAAACTGCGTTGTTCGTCACTCCGCTTATATTGCGCCAAATGCCATTCTGATGCCGTCTTTTGTCAATCTTGGCGCTTATGTCGGTGAAGGTACTATGGTGGATACATGGGCAACTGTCGGCTCCTGCGCGCAGATCGGTAAGAATGTGCATCTATCCGGCGGTGTTGGCATCGGCGGCGTGCTTGAGCCATTACAGGCCGAGCCAACCATCATCGAAGACAACTGCTTTATCGGCGCACGCTCTGAAGTTGTAGAAGGCTGCATCATCCGTGAAGGTTCCGTGCTGGGTATGGGCGTCTATATCGGTAAATCCACCAAGATCGTCGATCGTGCGACCGGCGAAGTGTTCTATGGCGAGGTTCCACCTTACTCGGTGGTTGTTGCCGGTACGATGCCGGGTAAAAATGTCCCGGGCGAAAACTGGGGCCCAAGCCTGTATTGCGCAGTTATCGTCAAGCGCGTTGATGAAAAAACCCGTTCAAAAACCTCGATCAATGATCTGCTGCGCGACTAAAATTATTCATGACGACAAAAAGAAAAGCGACAGGCTTCAAGCCTGTCGCTTTTTATTTTCAGACACAAGTCGTTCTTAGCGACGTGTGCTTGCAGGTGAATGATCATCAAAACCATTGGCTGAGCCATCTGAATAAGTGGTAGGCTGTGTGCTTTTAAGGGTGAAGTTAGCAGCGACTGGTGTTGTATCATTGCCATAAAGGTTATCCGGAGTACCCACATTTGGGTTTTCAGCCATAGCAACACCGGCAGTCATAGCAAGAGCGGCAATAGTCAAAGCAATCTTTTTCATTTCAATCTTCCTTTTTAGGTGCCGTTCATTCTGGTCAGGACGCTTGGGAGGTCTGTCTTGGTACACTTCAGAATGAGCGGCAAATCATCTTCATTAAATACTCAGTAAAATTACCGGCCTGATTAGCGGTTGTAGCTGGATGGTGAATTGTCACCAAAACCATTGGCAGAACCGTCAGTATAGGTATTAGGCGCAGTGCTCTTCACAGTGGATGTTGTAACCACTGGCGTCTGATCCTTGCCATAGAGATCAGCTGGCGTGCCCACATTTGGATTATCGGCAAGAGCCACACCGGCAGTCATGGTGAGAGCAGCAACAGTCAAAATAATCTTTTTCATTTCAATCTTCCTTTTTAGGTGCCGTTCACTCTGGTCAGGACGCTTGGGAGGTCTGTCTTGGTACACTTCAGAATGAGCGGCAGATCATCTTCATATAATACGCAGTAAAATTATCGGCCTGATTAGCGGTTGTAGCTGGATGGTGAATTGTCACCAAAACCATTGGCAGAACCGTCAGTATAAGTATTAGGCGCAGTGCTCTTCACAGTGGATGTTGTCACCACCGGTGTCTGGTCATTGCCATAGAGATTGTCCGGTGTGCCCACATTTGGATTATCGGCAAGAGCTACACCGGCAGTCATGGTAAGAGCAGCAATAGTCAAAATAATCTTTTTCATTTTCATATTCCTTGTTCAACTTATGTGAACGTGCTTGGGAGGAGCGCCGTTCCGATGAACATGAGATATGCCTGATTGTTTATGATTTCAACTCACGTAAATTTTACGAAAATTACAAATTTAGAACACATTTCCACAAATGTTTAAATCTTTAATCTAAATTGATAAACAATTACAGTAATTTAGCTGAAAAGATTTTACAATTTCTCAAAAAATCGTCCTTAATCGTTCGCAAATAGCAAACGATCTGTATCTCTTATAGTTCACAAAATGAAGACAATGACACTTTTCTCACGGAAATATTACCATTTGAAAGAGTCCGTTTATTGCGCGAAAAACACATTACCGTGAGAAGTTGAGAGCCAGAACGGAAATTCCGGATGCACCGGTAATCGGCATCTGCTAAGCCTTCATTATGATGACCACATTTGATCCCGCAGAAAATCTCGCCGCTCTGATCCGCTGCCCGTCTGTTACGCCGGCAGAAGGCGGAGCCCTTACCGCTCTTCAGTCAATGCTGGAGCCGCTCGGCTTCCATATAGACCGTCCTGTGTTTACCGCAGAGGGGACGCCGGATATAGAAAATCTCTATGCCCGCCTGACCGGAACCGGCCCTCACCTGATGTTTGCCGGCCATACAGATGTGGTGCCGACAGGTGATTTATCGCTCTGGAAACATCCACCTTTTGGCGCGGTCATCGATAATGGCGAGCTTTATGGCCGTGGCGCAGTGGATATGAAAGGCGGCATCGCCTGCTTTGTTGCGGCAACAGCGCGTTACTTGCAAAAGTTTCCTGACCGCAAACCTAATATTTCATTCCTGATTACCGGTGATGAAGAAGGTCCCGCTATTAACGGCACAGTCAAAGTGCTGGAATGGGCGAAAGCTAAGGGCGAAAAATGGGATGCCTCACTGGTTGGCGAGCCAACTAATCCTGATCGTCTGGGTGAAGCAATCAAGATCGGCCGCCGCGGTTCAGTCACCGGTACGGTTATTGTTCATGGCACACAGGGTCATGTCGCCTATCCGCATAATGCCGATAATCCCGTGCGCGGTATTATGGCACTGCTGAACAGCCTGCTGATACCGGCTTATGATCAGGGCACTGAGAATTTTCAGGCAACCAACCTCGAAATCACTTCGATTGACGTCGGCAATCCGGCCACTAATGTTATTCCGGCCAAAGCAACCGCTTCATTCAATATCCGCTTTAATGACACATGGACTGCAGACAGCCTGCAACAGGAAGTCTCGCGCCGTTTACAAGAAGCAGCGCTGAACAGCCCGTTCAGACAAGGCAAAGCTGAGCCGGTCAATTATGAATTGATCTGGGGTGAAGATCCAAGCCATGTGTTTTTGACCCGCAATGACAAGCTGATTGATGCACTCAATGGCTCGATCAAAGCAGTGACAGGCAAACAGGCAGCGCTTTCGACTTCCGGCGGCACATCCGATGCCCGTTTCATCAAGGATTATTGCCCTGTTGTGGAGTTCGGCCTTGTTGGTCAGACTATGCATATGGCCAATGAGCGCACATCGCTGCGCGACCTTGAAAATCTCACTGCAATTTATGAAAAATTCCTTGAGGACTTTTTCGCCTGATTCATATGCCCTTCAGGTGCCGGTAAAAATACAGGCACCTGAACCTATCCGTCGTTAGCGCAGGGTGCCTATGCCTAGTTTTGAAGAGATTCAGTATTATTTCTCCGCAGTCTGGCGCACGATGACCGGTCATCCGGAAGCGCTGAATGATCTCAATACCGATGCTGATGGTTTCTGGCGGTCGTTTTATGCCATTCTGATTGCCATACCGCCGATGCTGATCGGCTGGGTTGAAATCGCTGCACGTCTTACAGAGAATACGGAAGACAGCGGGGAAACTGCGCTGCGTCTTATCAATACAGCCAAACTTGGTGCGGTTGATATGGTGGTGTGGCTGCTGCCCTTGGTGATTATCGGTTTCCTGAGCCGCAGCCTTGGGTTGGAACGCCGTTTCTCGACCTATGTCGTGGCAACCAACTGGGCCACGGCTTTGTTCGCGTGGGTCTATGCCCCGCTGTCATTTCTTAATCTGCTGCTGCCGGATTTATCAGCGGTGTTTGCCGGTATCGGCTTTGGCCTTTTTCTAGTGACATTACTGCTCAGTTACAGACTCACCCGCGCGGCGCTGCAAAGACCGCATAGTTTTGCAGCACCCTTTTTTGTCTCAGTGATATTAGGCAGCATCATGCTGACAATTATCTTGCAAAATCTGGCAGGGTTTATGCCTGCTTCATGAGCCGCAGGCTTTTGCCTTATAAAATAAGCGAATAATCCGCACCGATCATATAAAGCCCGTGGGCAGGCGCTACCACACCACAGGCTTTGCGATCACGCGCTTCCAGTGCAGCCAGCAAAGTACTCTGCTCCCAGCGTCCCCTGCCAACCTCATAAAGACTGCCAACCAATGACCGCACCTGATTATGCAGGAAAGAGCGGGCAGAAGCACGCACCTCAACCACTTCACCATGACGCTGTACATTCAAAACACCCAGCGTTTTCACAGGACTTTTGGATTGGCATTGCACCGAGCGGAATGTTGTAAAATCATGCGTACCAATGAGTAATTGCGCAGCTTCCTGCATGGCATCGGCATCAAGCTTATGTGATACCCACCACGCACGTTTTGCATCAAGAGCTAATGGTGTACGGCGATTAACAATCCGGTAAATATAGTGCCGTCCTAAAGCGCTGAACCGCGCATCAAAATGATCCGGCACCTTTTCTACATTCAGCAAATAAATACTGTCGCCAGCCTGTGTCAGATAAGCATTCACAGCGTCACGAATTTTGGATGCAGCCCAGTCTCTCGTCAAATCAACATGGGCTGTTTGTGCAAAAGCATGCACCCCTGCATCGGTACGTCCTGCGGTACCCAAAGCAGTGCTTTCACCGCAAAATTTGAAAATCGCAGCTTCAATCGCCGCCTGCACACTCGGCGCATTATCCTGCCTTTGCCATCCGGCATAAGGTGAACCATCATATTCAACTGTCAGACGATAACGCGGCACTCAATTGTCTCCGAATGCAGAAGCATAAATCAGTTGTCCTTGCACAGACTGGCAAGGATCATTATCGGTCAGGCACTTCGCTTGCAAATATTGCGCCGGATAAGCACTTTTAAACCCGGCAGCGCCTTCAACACTATAGCCAAAACTGCCGTAATAAGCAGGATCACCTAAAACAACGCTGAGTTTTTCACCCTGTTGCACGAGCAGCCTGTGGGCTTCCTTCATCAGCGCATGCCCCACGCCTGCCCGTTGATGATCCGGCAAAACTGCGAGCGGTGCGAGTGCAACCGCAGCCAGACGGCTATCCGCCTGTTCAATCCATAAGCGCGAAAACAGAATATGCCCGATGATTGCATCTTCCGCCTCAGCAACCAATTCCAGCACAACATCATTGTCTGCAACCAGTTGGCGCACCAAACGCACTTCATCATTCCCGTTGAAAGCAGCCGCGATCACGCCATCAATCTGAGAGCGATCCTGCTCTCTGACCGGACGGATATCAAACTGCTTGACGGGCGAATGGCTCATGGCAAAACCACACCGCGGCTCAGCTTAACGCCGTTGCAAAACTCAGCAGCGCTCACCAGTTTACCACCGGCCTTTTGCACCAGTGTCAGCGCAACCGCTCCGTCACCGCAAGCAATCACCAGCTGGCCGTCCAGCACTTCACCAGCTTGTGTTTCTCCGGCTTTGCCTGCACCATCAGCGATCACCGAGCGCAGCACTTTTACGCGCTCGAGCTGGCCATTGATTTCCATCTCGCACCAGGCGCCCGGAAACGGGCTCAGGCCACGGATACGATCATGCACAGCCTGCGCCGGTTGCGACCAGTCGATCCGCGCTTCAGATTTTTCAATCTTGGAAGCATAGGTCACGCCATCTTCAGATTGCGGGTTCAGCCTCAGACTGTCGCGCTCCAGTGCCGCCATGGCACGCACCATCAGATCGGCACCGGTAATGCTCAAACGATCATGTAACTCGCCATAGGTCATATTCGGCGTGATGGTGATTTTCTCAACCATGGCGACAGGACCGGTATCCAGCCCCTCATCCATTTTCATAATCATCATGCCGCTCTCGGCATCGCCAGCCATAATCGCACGCTGAATTGGTGCAGCACCACGCCAGCGCGGTAATAGTGACGCATGACCATTATAGCAGCCCAGTGCAGGCGCATCGAGAATGGCCTTTGGCAACAACATGCCATAGGCAACAACCACTGCGACATCCGCATTAAGCTCACGGAAAATCTGCTGTTCTTCTTCGCCTTTCAGACTTTTTGGCGTGAAAACAGGAATGCCGAATTCTTCAGCCTTTTCATGAACCGGTGATTTGGTCAGCTCGAGACCACGGCGTCCGGCAGGGCGCGGTGGTTGGCTGTAGACGGCAACAATCTCATAGCCCTGCCCGATCAGCGCTGTCATCACCGGCACAGAAAATTCCGGTGTGCCCATGAACACAATACGTAACGACATAGACTATCCTAACGAAAATACTGGCCTACGAGACACCGGCCTAAATAACTTCACTGACCTGAGTGAAACTCAAATCGTGCTTCAGATTTTTTTGGCCGCTGCCGGCTCATGGGTCTTGGCCAGTTTTTTGAATTTCTTGATCACCATATCCCGCTTCAGCTTGGAAATATGATCAATGAACAACACACCATCCAGATGATCAATTTCATGCTGCAGACAAGTGGCCATCAGACCTTCAGCCTTGATTTCCTGCGGTTTGCCTTCAATATCCTGATAGGTCACACGCACAGTCGCAGGGCGTTCCACTTCCGCATAATAATCAGGGATCGACAAACAACCCTCTTCATAAGAACTCGGCTCATCTGAGCGCTCAACCACCACCGGATTGATAAAGACATGCGGCTCCGGCGCTTCACCCTCTTTAGCCAGATCAATCACAACCATGCGGATCGGCTCGGCCACTTGAATTGCAGCCAGCCCGATACCCGGCGCATCATACATCGTGGCAAACATATCAGCGGAGAATTTACGCAAATCCGCATCAAAGCGTTCAACCGGTTTTGAAACCTGACGTAAAACCGGATCAGGAAGAAAAATAATCGGCTTAATGGTCATAAGATTTATCCGCTGTTGCAATTGCCGGTGTCGCAATTCATTGAAAATATCGAACACCCGCAAGGCAGGCCTGATCTGAATGATGTCCGATCTAATCTCTCAGCACTCTGCCGTCAATAATTTACATGATCACATCAAAAATCTGTTCACGTTTTATTCTTATATTTACCGCGAATCATGTAATCTTTGCAAATGGAAACATTTTCTGCCTCTGAAACACCGCCGTCCTTTATGGATGTACTCAGCACCATTCCTGCACAGACATTGCTGCTTGCGGCGAGTTTTGTGCTGCTCTTTATTGTCATGCTGGTCTGGCTCTCCGGCCGTAACAGCAGAGCGATGATCCATGCGCAGTTCCAGTCGGAAGAACGCGCGCGGGAAGCAGAAATGCAGATGCACTCCATCCTGAAAAGTCAGGCAGAAATGCAGGGGCGCATTCAGACCATGGCCGAGCTCTTCGGCTCGCGGCAGGCAGAACTGAATAAATCGATCCGCGACCGGCTGGATGGTATGACCAGTCATCTTGGCCGCAGCATCAATGAACAAACCCGTTCAACCCATGAAAACCTAAGCAAGCTGCAAGAGCGACTGGCGGTGATTGATACCGCGCAAAATAATATTCAATCCCTTGCCGGACAGGTCGTGCAGTTACAAGCCATTCTCGCCAACAAACAAACGCGCGGCGCTTTCGGCCAGTCACGGATGGAAGCGATTATTGCCGATGGTTTGCCAATGGGTGCCTATGAATTTCAGGCCACGCTATCCAACGGTATGCGGCCTGATTGTCTTGTACGGATGCCCAATGGCACAGCCTCGCTGGTGGTCGATGCCAAATTCCCGCTGGAAAGCTGGAATGCGCTGAAAGCCTCCGAAACACCGGAAGCCAAACGCCATTACGAACAGCAGTTTCGTCGTGATATGGAAGTTCATATCCGTGATATTGCCGCCAAATATTTCATCAGCGGTGAAACACAGGATACGGCTTTTCTGTTTGTGCCGTCAGAATCAATCTTTGCGGAAATTCATGAGAATTTTGAGGTCATTATCCAGCGGGCACATCGCTCACGCGTGGTGATTGTCTCACCTTCCCTGCTGATGCTCTCCATTCAGGTGATTCAGTCTGTACTCAAAGATGCGCGGATGCGGGAGCAGGCACATCTTATTCAGGGCGAAGTCGTGCGGCTGATGGATGATGTTGCGCGCCTTGATGAACGGGTACGTAAATTACAAACCCACTTCTCGCAAGCGAGCCGCGACATTGATGATATTCTGATTTCGTCCTCTAAAGTCACCCGCCGTGGCGCAAAGATCGAAGCGCTGGAGCTAGGGGATAATACGGACAATCATGAGCAGAAAAAGACACCGGAACAGCCAGCGCTGCACCAGAATGGCGTTTCACAACCTCCACGTTTTTTATAGCGACCAGCTTTGCAGAATCTATTTTTTAAAGCGGCATTCTAAGCCTTTGCAATTGCCCGTTTAAAACCGGATAAGATACAGACAAAAGCTTATTTTACTCAATAAAATTAACTATTTAGTCTTTATTCGCTACAGAAATTAAATGCATAACAGGACATTCCAACCCGTCATACACCAATTATCCGGCGCTCAGCCAAAACCACAATCGCAGAATCTAAAGCTCAAATCTTGCTCCCAAGTCCTTGCCCCGACAAATAAAAAACCGGCCACACAAGGTAACCGGCTTTAATTTCACGATAAAAATCAGTCACTTATGTCTTTATATACAACATAAAGCCCAGAGTCTCATCAGCCCTTCACTGTCTCACGGATACGTGCGACCAACGCATCGGTTTCCGGAAAGCCGTTTTCGACTTTACGATCCCAAACAATCTGATCATTCAGGCGGATAATGTAGTTGCCGTCGCCACCAGGGATAAGTGCAATCTCACCGACCTCATCACCGAATGCCTGCAATAATTCCTGTGCTGCCCAGGCAGCGCGAAGCATCCAGTTGCACTGGATGCAATATTCAATCGTAATACGTGGTTTAGTGGTCATATTGAAAATCCCATATCTGGTTAAAGCAAACCCGCCAAAAGGCGGGTCTGTAAAAACTGTTATTTTGAAGTGATTATTCATCACCCATTTTAAGCGCCTGAATGAAAGCTTCCTGAGGAATTTCCACTTTACCGAACTGACGCATGCGCTTCTTACCTTCCTTCTGTTTATCCAGAAGTTTGCGCTTACGCGAGATATCGCCGCCGTAACATTTCGCTGTCACGTCTTTACGCAGAGCCGAAATGGTCTCACGCGCCACGATACGTCCGCCGATTGCCGCCTGAATCGGAATCTTGAACATATGCTGCGGGATCAGTTCTTTCAGCTTCTCACACATCACACGACCGCGTTTTTCAGCAGCCGAGCGGTGTACCAGCATCGAAAGCGCGTCAACCGGCTCGTCATTGACGAGGATCGACATTTTCACCAGATCGCCTTCTTTATATTCCGACAGATTATAGTCGAAAGAAGCATAACCCTTAGAAATCGACTTCAGACGATCGTAGAAATCAAACACCACTTCGTTGAGTGGCAGTTCATAAGTCACCATCGCACGCGGGCCGACATAGGACAGATCCACCTGAATACCGCGACGCTCCTGACAGAGTTTCAGGATCGAACCCAGATATTCATCCGGCGTCAGAATTGTCGCCTTAATCCAAGGCTCTTCGATGGAAGTGATTTTCACCACATCCGGCATATCCGCCGGATTGTGCAGTTCTTTCACCGAACCGTCGAGCATATTCATGCGATAGACAACCGATGGTGCGGTTGCAATCAGATCAAGATTGAACTCGCGCTCAAGGCGTTCCTGAATGATTTCAAGATGCAACAGCCCCAAGAACCCGCAGCGGAAACCAAAGCCCAGCGCCGCCGATGTTTCCATCTCAAAGGAGAAGCTCGCATCATTGAGACGCAGCTTGCCCATAGCGCCACGCAGGTCTTCAAAATCAGCCGCATCCACAGGAAACAGGCCGCAGAACACCACCGGCTGCGCCGGTTTAAAGCCTGTCAGCATATTGGCTGTCGGGCGCTTGTCCTCAGTGATCGTATCACCAACGCGGGTATCCGCAACTTCCTTAATCGAAGCGGTGATAAAACCAAGTTCACCCGGCCCCAAATCCTCAACGGATAGCATTTTTGGTGTAAAAACGCCGACGCGCTCTACCGGATATTTAGCACCCGTGCCCATCATACGGATGGTCTGGCCTTTTTTCAGCACGCCATCAATAATGCGCACCAGCACGATCACGCCGAGATAAGTGTCATACCAGCTATCCACCAGCATGGCTTTGAGCGGCGCATCGCGATCGCCCTCTTTCGGTGCCGGCAGACGATTAACAATCGCTTCCAGTACATCAGGAATACCGATGCCGCTTTTAGCGGAAATCATAACAGCATCCGATGCATCGATACCGATCACATCTTCAACCTGTTCTTTCACGCGGTCAGGATCAGCTGCAGGGAGATCAATCTTATTCAGCACAACAACCAGATCGTGATTATTGTCGATCGCCTGATAAACATTGGCCAGTGTCTGCGCTTCCACGCCCTGTGAGGCATCAACCACCAGCAGCGAGCCTTCACAGGCCGCAAGCGAGCGGGAAACTTCATAGGCAAAGTCAACGTGTCCCGGTGTGTCGATCAGGTTGAGAACATAGTCCTCACCATTTTTCGCACGATAATTCAAACGCACGGTCTGCGCCTTGATCGTGATGCCGCGCTCGCGCTCGATTTCCATCGAGTCGAGCACCTGCTCTTTCATCTCACGATTTTCAAGGCCACCGGTCTGCTGAATCAGACGGTCGGCAAGGGTCGACTTCCCATGATCAATATGGGCGACGATGGAAAAATTCCGGATATGGTCAAGTGGTGTGCTCATGCGCGCGATTTAGCAGCAGAATTGCGCAAAGGCAAAGGGGTTTCGTGCAAATCGGGGCAAATCAGGGCTTAAAGTTCAATCTTTCGGGGTATGGAGCATTATGTCCCCTTTGCGAAGCAGCAAAAAACCAGTAAAGCGGTGCAAAAAGCTGGTAATGCGCTTAAAAGCTTTAAGCAACAGCATGAAAGAGTTTACGGTTCTGCGGGCATAACACTGATAAGCAGTAGCCTTAAGAGTCGTAGAATGCCGCAATAGGACCGGCGCAGGAGACAGGTCATGGACACGCAAACGCTTAATCACCGTACATCCCCAAAGCTGGTTACAGTTTTCGGCGGCTCAGGCTTTGTCGGGCGTCATGTGGTTGATGCACTGGCACGTCGCGGCTTTCGCGTCCGCGTTGCTGTGCGTAAGCCGGAAGTTGCCTATTATATGCAGCCGCTCGGCAATATCGGTCAAATCCAGCTGGTACAGGCCAATATCCGTCATCGCTGGTCAATTGAACGTGCTGTCAAAGGTGCGGACTATGTGGTCAATCTGGTCGGCATCCTGTCTGAAAGCGGTAAACAGCGCTTCAACACTGTGCATGCAATTGGTGCAAAACACGTAGCCGAAGTGGTCGCAGCTGCCGGTCTGCCGCTGTTGCATATGTCTGCACTCGGTGCAGACCTGAAAAGCGCATCGGAATATGCCCGCACCAAGGCCGAAGCTGAACGTCAAGTACTGAGCATTAAACCGGATGCAATTATTCTGCGTCCGAGTGTTGTTTTCGGCCCTGAAGATCAGTTCTTCAATAAATTCTCCAGCATGTCGCGTTTCTCGCCATTCATGCCTTTGATCGGCGGCGGCAAAACACAGTTCCAGCCGGTTTATGTCGGCGATGTGGCTGAAGTTATTGCCCGTGCAGTGGAAGGTAAATTGCAGTCCGGCAAGACCTACGAGCTGGGCGGTGCAGAAGTGCTGACACTGCGTCGTTGCATGGAACTGTCGCTAGAAGTGATTGGTCGCAAACGCATGTTTATCAATCTGCCTTGGTGGGTTGCGAGCCTGCAGGGCAAAATTCTCGGCCTGCTGCCAAATCCACCGCTGACCAGCGACCATGTTAAACTGCTGAAAAGCAATAATGTGGTTTCACAAGAAGCCGCCGATGCTGATCTGACATTGGAAGGTCTGGGCATCAAACCTCAGGCTGTGGATGCGATCCTGCCGTCTTATCTCTGGCGCTACCGTGCGCTGGGTCAGTATGACAAAGCAAGTCTGGCACGCTAATCCAGACCTTATTACCCGAATAAAACAAAGGCCCCATTACGGGGCCTTTTCTGTATCACGCTTATATTGTTTTGAAACCTCAGCCCCAAACCAGTAATGCAGCCAGTCCGGCAGAACCTACAATCAGGCGCCACCAGGCGAATACCGCAAAACCGTGACGGGACACATAATCCAGCAGATAACGCACAACAATCACACCGGAAATAAAGGCCGCGGCAAAGCCGATACCGATCTGCGCCATGTCATTGGTTGAGAGCAATGCGTGGTTTTTATAAAGATCATAGGCAAAAGCACCGGCCATTGTCGGCATTGCCAGAAAGAATGAAAACTCTGCCGCAGAGCGTTTATCCGAACCCATCAGCAAAGCGCCGACAATGGTGGAACCGGAACGCGATACACCCGGAATCATGGCCAGACACTGCACAGCACCAATCGCGAAACACATTTTCAGCGGATATTGCGTCACATCATTATAGCGCGGGCGCAGCGGCAGACGATCAACCCACAGCAAAATAAACCCGCCGGCAATCAGCATGATACACACCAGCATCGGCGTCTCAAACAAAACCTGTTTGATATAGCTATGTGCAAAAGCACCGATCACTGCCGCAGGCAAAAATGCCAGCAGAATGCCCCCCACAAAACGCCTTGCGCCTGCATCACGCGGCAAATCAGTGATCAATTTCCACAAACGCCCGAAATAAACACTTAAAATTGCGAGAATAGCGCCCAGCTGAATCAGCACTTCAAAAGTGCGTCCGGTGGATTCAAAGCCTAAAAAATGCCCCGCCAGCAAAAGATGGCCCGTAGACGAGACCGGCAGGAACTCTGTCAGACCTTCCAGAAGACCGAGAATCGCAGCCTCGAATATTGCCCATGCGTCCATAATGCCGAATACCTTTGTCTGCGTTATCTCAATATTGCTGCCGGATCTGACAGGCTTTAAGTAGCTGTTTTATACAGAGAACCTGTCAGCAAGCTGAAAGTGAATAAAAACATTTGCCCTGCCTTAAATTTAGCCTGTTCAAATGTTTGTACTCAAAATGCATTTCATTTCTATGTAACGCACCCGTCCTAACTAATTATTTATAGGAAGCACCTATAATTACGTGAAATGCTTCGCAACTGTATTTTTCTTTCGCCTGCGGCTCCATCTACCAATCGCTTGCGGCTCAGGCTAAAACCCTGTGAATTGACCTTCATTGAGGTCTGCCTTCTTCACAGATCAGCTGCAAGCTGACAGACCATTCAGGCTGCTTACCGGTTCTGCTCATGACGTGACCGGTAACAGCCACATCTGAAAGTACTATCGACCCACATGCTCACGCTGTTTCACCATCCGATGTCCACAACCTCCCGTTATATCCGCCTTATTCTCAATGAATATGGCGTGGAAGCGGAAATGATTGAGGAACGTCCGTGGTCACGCAGAAAAGAGTTTCTGGCGCTCAATCCGGCGGGCACTCTGCCGGTCTTGCTGGCTGAAAATGACTGGCCGGTTGTCGGTGCTACTGTGATTGCAGAATATATGGACGAGACACGCGGCGCATTAAAACGCAACCGCCGCCTGCTGCCAGAAACTCCGATGGAGCGCGCCGAAGTGCGCCGTCTCGTTGACTGGTTTCTGATCAAATTTGAAAATGAAGTCACCCGCCACCTTGCCCGCGAGCGCGTATTCAAATTGCAGATGTCGCAGGAAATGGGCTCCTCAGCACCGGATTCCACCGCAATTCGCGCAGCCCGTGCTAATATCCGCCAGCATTTGCGTTATACTGACTGGCTTGCCGCCACACGCAACTGGCTGGCCGGTGATACGCCGAGCTATGCCGATATGGCAGCCGCCGCTGGCATCTCTGTTCTGGATTACTTAGGTGAAATTGAATGGGCAGAGCACCGTGCTACCCGTGAATGGTATGCACGCATGAAATCCCGTCCTTCTTTCCGTCCGCTGCTCGCTGATCGCGTACGCGGCATTTTTCCGGCATCTCATTATGGCGACCTCGATTTCTGATCACACACCAAAGAAACCGCTGCCCAAGAGTGATGAGCCGTCTGCTGTCCGTCTGAAACGCTTTTTAATGGAAGAAGCGGCAGCGGTCGGCTTTGATGTTGTGGCCATTACCACACCGGATGCTATCCCTGAGGCACCACAGCGGTTGCGCTATTTTCTGGATCGCGGCCACCATGGCTCAATGGAATGGCTGGAGGAGACGGCTGATCGTCGTTCAAACCCAGCTGAGTTGTGGCATGAGGTGCGTTCCATCGTCATGCTGGCGATGAATTACGGCCCCGACCATGATCCGCGTGCCTTACAAGACAAAAAAGACTGCGGCGCAATTTCGGTCTATGCACAGAACCGCGACTATCACGATATTATCAAAGGCAAACTCAAACATATGGCCAGCCGCTTTGCTGCGCGTACCGGCCATGAGGTGAAAGTCTTTGTAGATACGGCGCCGGTGATGGAAAAGCCGCTGGCCGTGTCTGCCGGTATGGGCTGGCAGGGCAAACACACCAATATGGTCAGTCGTGACTATGGCTCATGGCTGTTTCTCGGTTCGATTTTCACGACCGCTGATCTGGAACCGGATCATACTGGCAAAGACAGCTGCGGCAAATGCCGTGCCTGCCTCGACGCCTGCCCGACCAACGCTTTTCCTGCGCCCTATCAGATTGATGCACGGCGCTGCATTTCTTATCTCACGATTGAGAATAAAGGGCCAATCCCGCACGAATTCCGCGCCATGATGGGCAACCGCATCTATGGGTGTGATGATTGCCTGTCCGCCTGCCCGTGGAACAAATTTGCCCAAGTGTCCCGCGAGGCTAAATTACAGGCGCGTGAAGAGTTGAAAGAACCACCGCTGGAACAGCTTTTGCAGCTGGATGATCCGGCGTTCCGCACACTCTTCAGCGGCTCACCGGTCAAGCGTATCGGTCGCGACCGGTTTATCCGCAATGTTCTGATTGCAGCCGGTAATTCAGATAATCCCGCCTATCTCCCGATCATTGAGCAATTGCTGGATGATCCGGTGCCCGTCACCCGCGGTGCTGCCGTCTGGGCATTATCGCGCCTTGCATCGGAACCGGAATTTTCACGCCATAAAAACCAGTATCTTCCCCTTGAACAAGAGGCGGAAGTGATTGAAGAATGGCTGCATGCTTCAACGCAGAACGAGAAAGACCAATAATGCATATTTTTCTGTTTGGTACCGGCTATTCCGCGCATTATTTTGTGGAGGCACTGCGACAAAATCCGGCAGCCAATATCCGCTCGGTCACCGGCACTATCCGCCGCCCGGAGCAAGCAGAAGCGCTGCGCGAAGCTGGTATCAATCCGGTCTTTTTTGATGCAGAACAGGGCTTGAATGCACAATTGCTCGATGAGTTAAATCAGGCAACGCATATCGTCTCCTCGGTTGCGCCGCTGACAGGCAGCGCTGAGGATACAGACCCGATTTTGCGCCTGATGCCGGAAGGCTTACTGCATTACGCGCCACAAGCACGCTTTATCAGCTATCTTTCAACCATCGGTGTTTACGGCGATTATCAGGGCGCATGGGTCGATGAAAATTCAGAACTAAAACCGCTTTCCGCGCGCTCTGCTGCCCGCGTAACCGCTGAAAAAGAATGGCTGACACAGGTTGAGAATACAGACATTGCCTGCGCGATTTTGCGTATTGCCGGTATTTACGGCCCGTCGTTTCAGGGGCAGGCACGCAACGCTCTGGCCAGCATCAAACAAGGTCGCGCCCATCGTCTGATCAAAAAAGACCATGTTTTCAACCGCATCCATGTTGAAGATATTGGCGGTGCATTGGCACATCTCAGCATTAACACTCTTGGCGGCATCTATAATCTTGCCGATGATGAACCGGCAGCGGCACATGAAATTATTTCCTATGCCGCGGACTTGCTGGGAGTTACGCCACCGCCAGCGATTAATTATGAAACAGCAGAATTGACCCCGATGGCACGCTCCTTCTATCAGGAGTGCAAACGCGCTTCCAACGCAGCGCTGAAAGCAACAGACTATACTCTGCGCTATCCGAACTATCGCACAGGCTTGCAAAAACTACATCAAAACGGTGAAGGTGTCTGAACACTGACCACCTGTGATATTTTTACGCTTGCCAGCTAGAGCGGTTTACGTTCAGATTAGATCATGGCGCTCGCTCTAGTTTCTTTAGTTTGTCGCATTCTTACGGACTGTCCAAGTTGATCCAACTTGACTGTAAAATGCTCTAAAGCATGTCGCAGCTAAATGTATTCATTTAGCGTTCGCGAACATGCGATAATTAAAAGAATCTAGAGCGAGCGCAGTGGGTACGATTAAACGCAACACGCTCTAGAGCAACGCAGTTGATGCTATGCTTATATGAATTGAATAACCGGAAACCTGTTCTCATGTCATTCCGTCCCCGCTCCTTCTCAGCGATGCTGTTGAGACTCACTCTGGCAGCAACTCTTTCAGCCAGCGCATTATTTTCGGCACAAGCTGATCAGCCTGCAAAACAGGCTTTCGGCTCGGTCAAACTACCCTCCGTTACAGCGCCGGAATCTTATGGCTTCTATTCCAAAGGCTGCATCAGCGGTGCGGTCGCATTGCCTGTTGACGGTCCGAACTGGCAGGTGATGCGCCTGTCCCGCAACCGCAATTGGGGACACCCGAACCTGATTGCTCTGCTGGATAAATTGTCCCGTGATGCCGCCAAGACCGGCTGGAACGGCCTGCTGGTCGGCGATATTTCACAGCCGCGTGGCGGCCCGATGCTGACCGGTCATGCGTCGCATCAGGTTGGACTTGATGCCGATATTTGGTTATCGCCAATGCCAAACCGCCGCTACACCAATCAGGAGCGTGAGGATGTGAGCGCGATTACGATGCTCAAACCAAATTCGCTTTATGTTGACCAGAATAAATGGACACCGTCACGTACCGCGCTGCTCAAACATGCCGCAAGCTATCCGGAAGTGGAGAGGCTTTTTGTCCATCCGGGGATTAAGAAACAACTGTGCGAAACCGTAACCGGTGATCGTCGCTGGCTGGCAAAAGTGCGCCCTTATTGGGGTCATCACTATCATTTCCATGTTCGCCTGCGTTGTCAGGCCGGATCACCGGACTGCAAACCACAGGAACCGACCGGCAAAGATGATGGTTGCGGCAAGCCACTGGACTGGTGGTTTACCGATGAGCCGTGGAAACCGGCAAAACCTGCCAAGCCTGGTGAAAAACCAAAGCCACCGAAAGTCATGATGGTTTCACAACTGCCGCAGGCCTGTGCAACTTTGCTCAATGCACCTGCTCCGTCCTCTGTGAAAGAAGTGACCTACGGTCTGGCGAATGGCGGAAAAGCTTCCGCACTCCAACCAGATCTGGCACCGGCTTTTGCTCCACCGACACCACCTGCATCTGTCCCGCTGCCTGCTGAAAAACCATAGTGCTTTGATTGGCGGAACTATGCGCTTTTCTTCCGCCAGTCCATCCGATATACAATTAAAACGATTTAGTGTGGTTTCACACGGAACTGCATCAGAAAATAACCAGAGTGAGAAGCAGTATTAACAATGCCAAATATCGATCCGAATTTTGTTTTTCCTGTCCTTATCGGTGATATCGGCGGCACCAATGCCCGCTTCGCCATTCTGGTGGATTCCTATGCAGAGCCAAAAGAATTTCCGGTTCTGCTGACGAAAGATTTTGAAACTCTGGAAGATGCCATTCAGTCCGTTGTACTGGATCACACCTCTATCCAACCACGATCAGCCGTTATCGCCATTGCCGGTCCGGTAGAAGGTGATGAAATTCCGCTGACCAATTGTCATTGGGTGGTTAAACCCCGCCAGATGATGGAACGGTTCAATCTGCAGGACATTACCGTCCTCAATGATTTTGAAGCGCAGGCTCTCGCCGTTGTGTCGCTTGATGAGCAGCATCTGGAAAATATCGGCGGCGAAACCAGCCATCCGAATGGTAAGCGTGTCGTTTTGGGACCGGGCACCGGCCTTGGCGTTGCAGGTCTGATCCGCTCGCGCCAGACATGGGTGCCGGTTCCGGGTGAAGGCGGCCATGTGGATTTCGGCCCGCGCTCAGAGCGCGATCTGCAAATTTTCCCGTTCATTGAAAAAATTGACGGCCGTGTTTCTGCTGAACAGCTTCTGTGCGGCCGTGGCTTGCAGCATATTTATCAGGCGATCTGTCAGGCAGACGGCATCAGCGCTACCCTGATTACGCCAGCCGAAATTACGGATGCCGCTTTGGATAAGAGCAATCCGCAAGCTACTGAGACATTAGAGCTTTTCGTGATTTATCTTGGTCGTCTGGCCGGTGATCTCGCTTTGATCTTCATGGCACAGGGCGGTGTTTATCTGTCCGGTGGCATCCCACAGCGTATTCTTTCCGCCCTTCGTACCGGTAGTTTCCGCGCAGCATTTGAAGATAAAGCGCCGCATCAGCTTATACTTAAATCCATACCTGTCTATGTGATTACGCATCCGCGCGCCGCTATTGCCGGTCTCTCAGCCTATGCCCGTACACCGTCCCGTTTTGATATTCATACGGACGGCCGCCGCTGGCGCTGATCTGTTTATCTTATACGAAAAGTCTTAAATTGAATTGACCATGCTTTCACACAAGGCATGGTCAAATGCTTTCTACAGCTTTATAGAAAAGCATGACTGACAGGAACAACAAGTCCTGATGGTCAATTCCGATAACCAGCAGCAGGATTATCCCTGACCGTGAGTTTATTTAAAAAGAAGAAAAAGATCGATCCGGCAGAAACCACACAGATGATCCGTCGTGTGCTTTCTGAAAATTTTTCCGATCACAAAATCTCTTATGCTAAAGCCATTGCTGGCTCTCTGATGATTTCAGGCGCAACCGTTTTTGTCGGTTATATTATGCGCGATGTCATCAATGATATTTTTTACAAGCAACGCGCAGACCTTATTATCTATATTGCCGGTTCTATCCTGCTCGCTTTTATTATGCGCGGGCTCGGCAGCTATATTCAGGCGGTACAGCTCGCCAAAATCGGAAATAATCTGGCAGCCATTTATCAGAAGCGCGTCTTCGCGCATCTGATGAAACTGGGGCTGAATTTCTATAATGATCATCGTTCCGGTCATCTCGCCGCGCAAATCAACCAGAATATCGGCGGTATGCGTGACCTGATGAATATGACTATAACATCCGTCGCCCGCGATGCAGTGATGCTGATCGGCTTGCTTGGTATTATGATTTATCAGGAGCCTTATCTGTCGCTCTACTCACTATTGATTGCGCCTCCGCTGGTTTTGACCGTAACCTATGTATCGCGCCGCATCCGCACTGTAACCCGCGAGGTCGTGCATCTGAACTCGCATTTGCTTGGCGCGATGCAGGAGACGACACAAGGTATTGCCATCGTCAAAGCCTTCACGATGGAAGATCAGCTGCGCGGTAAAATCAACGGACTGATCGAGCAGGCAGAAGCCCGCTCCAACAAAATCGCCAGCGTTTCAGAGCGTGTTACGCCGATCTCAGAAATCCTCGCCGGTATCGCAATTGCCTCTGTGATTGCCTATGCCGGTTATCGCGCCATTGCTGAACAGCAACCGCCGGGCACCATGTTTGCTTTCATCACATCAATGATGCTGGCCTATGATCCTGCACGTCGTCTTGCACGTTTGCAGGTCAGTCTGGAACGTGCACTGGTCAATGCGCGGATGATTTATGAAATCCTCGATCTGAAGCCAGCGCAATCAGACCGCCCTGATGCCTGTGACTTGCAGGTTAAAGCAGGCACAGTACAATTTGCTGATGTGCATTTTGCCTATCATCCGAAAGACAACCCTGAATATCAGCAGGTTCTCAAGGGGATCAGCTTTATTGCTAAAGCCGGTGAAACGACCGCGATTGTCGGGGCATCAGGCGCTGGCAAATCCACTCTGATTACCCTGCTGCAGCGCTTCTATGATGTTGATAGCGGACGCATTCTTATCGACGAACAGGATATTGCCGGCGTGACGGTCAATTCGCTGCGTCGCTCGATCGCCTATGTTTCGCAGCAGCCTTATTTGTTTGAAGGGACGATTGCCGATAATATACGCTATGGCCGTCCGGATGCTTCGCAGGATGATATTGTTGAGGCTGCAAAACTGGCCAATGCGCATGAATTTATCATTCGTCAGCCACTCGGTTATGACAGTCCGGTAGGCGAAAACGGTGTCACGCTTTCAGGCGGTCAGCGTCAGCGTCTGTCTATTGCGCGCGCTATTGTGCGCAAAGCACCGATCCTGCTTCTGGATGAGGCAACATCAGCGCTCGACAATGATTCTGAGAAACGTGTGCAGCAGGCGCTGGAAACTATCATGAAGGATCACACAACGATCGTGATTGCTCATCGTCTTTCCACTGTGGTCAATGCAGATAAAATCATTGTCATGGAAGCCGGTAATATTGTGGAAGAAGGCCGTCATACGGATCTCGTCACCATCGAGAACGGTGTCTATGCACGTTTTTACAAGCTGCAATCCGCCCCTCAAAATGAACCTCTGATCGGATAAGTGATGACTGCATCTGTTTCAACCTCCCAGAGCTCCCCGGCTCCGATGCGTCTTGTTGTAACCGGCGCCTCAGGCCGCATGGGTAAAGCACTCATTCGTGCGATCACAGACAATCCGGCAACAGTGCTATCCGGCGCGATCGTTCGTGAAGGCTCTGCGCTGATCGGGCAGGATGCAGGTGAAATGGCAGGCGCAGGCAAAAACGGCATCCTGATTTCAGCTGATCCGTTGCCGATTTTTGCGGAAGCCGAAGGTGTGCTGGATTTCACAACACCCGCAACAACACTGGTCTATGCAGCCTTGGCTGCGCAGGCGCGTATTGTCCATGTCATCGGCACCACCGGGTGCTCTGAAGACGATGAGGAAAAAATCCGCGCCGCTGCGCGTCATGCAACAATTATCAAGTCCGGCAATATGAGTCTGGGCGTTAATCTGCTCTCCGCTTTGGTGGAACAGGCGGCGCGCGCACTGCCGTCTTCAGCTTTCGACATCGAAATCCTTGAAATGCACCACAAGCATAAAGTGGATGCGCCTTCCGGCACAGCACTCTTGCTTGGTGAAGCCGCAGCGCAAGGGCGTGATATCAACCTCAGCGATCACAGTGTTCGTGTGCGCGATGGCCATACCGGCGCACGCGAAGACGGCACAATCGGTTTTGCAACTTTGCGCGGCGGTTCCGTCATCGGCGAACACTCAGTGATGTTTGCGGGCGCGTCCGAGCGCATCACCCTCACCCATCAGGCGCAGGAACGTTCTGTTTTTGCAGAAGGAGCCGTTGCAGCTAGCCTGTGGGGACGCGGCAAAAAGCCTGGCCTTTATTCAATGCGCGATGTACTCGGCCTTTAAACCCTCTCATAGATTTTGTTTTTGAACTGAAACACGCATCTTACACATCTGTTTCATAGTCCTTCACGATGCGTTCTAACCGGAGATAATCTCATGTCCCGTACCCTTGTTCTTGTCCGTCATGGTCAAAGCGAATGGAACCTCAAAAACCTGTTTACCGGCTGGCGCGATCCGTCGCTCACCGAACAAGGTCATGCGGAAGCCAAAGCGGCCGGTCAGCGCCTGAAAGACGCCGGTCTCAAATTCGACATCGCCTATACATCGAACCTTTCACGTGCGCAGATTACCTGCCAGCACATTCTCGATCAGCTCGACCAGCCGGACCTGCAGACCATCCGCAATGTCGCGCTGAATGAGCGCGACTATGGCGATCTCTCCGGCCTCAACAAAGATGATGCCCGCGCCAAATGGGGTGAAGAACAGGTTCACGTCTGGCGTCGTTCTTATGACGTGCCACCTCCGGGCGGCGAAAGCCTGCGCGATACCGGCGCACGCGTATGGCCATATTATCTGCACACGATTCAACCGCATGTACTGCGCGGTGAAAAAGTTCTGGTTGCCGCACACGGCAACTCCCTGCGTGCATTGATTATGGCTCTTGAAGGCCTGACCAGCGATGAAATTATTGCTCAGGAACTGAATACCGGCGTGCCGATTGTCTATGAACTGAACGCCGACAGCACCATTGCATCAAAAAAAGTTCTGACTGCATAATTTTAAGCACTCAACTGCAATAGATCAAAGCCGGATACATCGCTGTTTCCGGCTTTTTTCTTTGCTTAATGGGCAAAACAACACACGCGTAAGCTGTTGAAATAATTTTATTTTCCATCCTGAGACGAAAAAACAAAAAAACTTCAAAAAAATACAAATTTTCTGCAATTTTCGATGAAATGCCGTTGACATGAATCACTCTGCCCTTTAAACGGTCACTCAACGCCCAGATGGCGGAATTGGTAGACGCACCAGCTTCAGGTGCTGGCGCTCGCAAGGGCGTGGAGGTTCGAGTCCTCTTCTGGGCACCAAATAAAGATTACTACCAAGGTCTTTAACAAAAAACACCCGCTTAAGCGGGTTTTTTTGTATCTTCAGTTTGCCCCTATCATTATATCTTCCCCTTTCCCGTTTTCAGGACATACTCATGGATACCGTCGCCATTGATAATCGCAGTGAATTTGCACTCTGGGCTATTCAGCGCGCACAGGAAATTGTTACGCAACAAGGTGCGGCACTGGCCATGGCTGCCCGTGACATGAATGATGAAGAACTGGCTAAGACAGCTTCCGAACTCGGCTCCGCCATTTCAGATGCGTTGCTTGATGTGTTCGACGGCCTGATGCTGACCGAAGAATAAATCCAAACACATATTCTCATTCTCAAGAATATGTCAGCGTGCCCCTGATTATTGGATTTTCTTTTAAGCAAGAACAGCCTAATATTAGAGGACAATCTGACCCCCTGATGGAAAACGCTGCGCGCAAATAATCTGCTCCTGCGTATTCCGGCACGCCACCTTTCTCTTTCGGCAGAAATCTGGAACATATCTTGAATATTCAGAATACACCTCATCCGTTTGCCGTTCCTGCTAATGAAACTGAACGCCTCGTCTCTGTTCGCAGCCTCCTGCCATCAGAACTGACCATCTCGGATGAGCTGAATATACTGACAACACTGGTTCAGGACATTTTTCAGGCAGCATCGTGTTCCGTCACAATCATCGATGAAGACTGGCAACGCATTGCTGCTACATCCGGCCTCAAAGCAGAAGATTGCCCGCGAGAAAAGTCCGGCTGTACCCATGTCGTCTTTTCCGGTCAGCCACTGATCGTACCCGATATGCGCCTTCATCCGGCCTTCCGTCAGCAATCCTATGTGACCGGTGAACCAGGTTTCCGCTTCTATGCCGGCTTCCCGCTGGAGATTGACCAAGGACTAACACTGGGCGCGCTCTGCGTCATCGATACCAAGCCACGCGATTTCGACAATCATCAGTGCGCAGAAATGCGCAGTTTTGCCCAACTCGCCAGCGCGCTTCTCAGTTTGCAACGTAAAAACACGCTGCTCCAGAGTGATAAAGTCACGTTACGGAAAAATGCGCTTACAGATCCATTGACGCAGCTTTACAACCGTCGCGCCCTAAAAGAGCATGTCGCACCGTTTTTGCGCCAGCATACCGAGAGCAAGCAATCTGCCGGTATTCTTATGCTTGATATGGATAATTTCAAAACCATCAATGATACTTACGGGCATCCGGCAGGCGACCGCCTGCTGAAACAAGCCGCCGACAGAATACGCTCTGTCATCAGCGCTGATGATATTCCCGTGCGGATCGGCGGCGATGAATTCTGCATTATTCTGCCTTCTGTCCAAAATGACAGGGATTTACAACTCATTGCCGACCGCATGATTGAAGCCTTTCGCCTGCCTTTTAAAATCAGCGGGCAAGATATTTTCTCCGCCGTCAGCATCGGTACATTGCTAACGCCGCAAGACGGAAGCACCGGCGAACAATTGTCGCGTCATGCCGATAAAGCGCTGTATATGGCCAAAGCACGCGGGCGCAATTGCGCCGTCCGTTTCGACAAGTCTATGCTCTGAAAATCACGAATATCAGCCTTGATATTGCTCAGCCGCACTCAAAACCCTATATATAAAATTACGGCCGGTATTTTTTAGCAACCGGTCAGGTTTCAGACCCGCATACAGACTTCTGCAACAAGGAAACTGCGCTTGCGTAAAACATTGCATGACAGGAAACTACCCCAGACTGTTCTGAAAGCGATACGCAACCGGCGCGGCTACCGTCCTCTGGGAGATAATAATCCCAGTGGCGATACAATCATCGCATCCTACAATGTGCATAAATGTATTGGCATCGATAAAAAATTCGATCCGGAGCGGACAGCGCAGGTCATTTCCGAGCTCAATGCCGATATTATTGCCATTCAGGAAGCCGACAAGCGCTTTGGTGAACGCAAAGGTCTGCTGAACCTGCAAAATCTTGAGCGCGACAGCGGCCTTGTTCCTATGCCGATCCAGACCATGTCTCCCGACGGTCATGGCTGGCATGGCAATCTTCTGTTGTTCCGGCAGGGGCTGGTGCGCGATATTCATCAGCTGAAATTACCAGGCGTCGAGCCACGTGGTGCAGTCGTTGCCGATATTGATCTGGAAGCTGGCCCTCTGCGTATTATCGCTGCGCATTTCGGCTTGCTGAAGCATTCCCGCTCACGACAGGCAAATACCCTGCTCTCGATGATCCGTGAGGATAATGAGCGCCCGACCATTTTAATTGGCGACCTCAATGAGTGGCGTGTCGGCAAAGGCTCTTCTCTGGCCAATCTGCAACCGGTGTTCAATCTGACAGCAGGCGCAGTACCGAGCTTCCCGTCCCGCTTTCCTGTCCTGGCGCTCGACCGTATTCTCAGCCGCCCGCAGCAGCTTGTGACATCCGTAGAGGTTCATAACACACCACTGGCACGCCTCGCCTCAGATCACCTGCCGATTAAAGCGCATCTTGACCTCAAAGCGCTGGAAAGCCGTGAGGACGAACAGGACGCGCCGCTCTCCGCTTACAGATAAGGCGAGCCCAGCCAGACAATACGCTCCAGCAAACGACGGGAAAATGGCCGCTTCTTCAACTCGGCAAGTTTGACACTCGTGCCGGTCGCCACATATTGATCGATGCGCTTGGAAAGTCCCGCAGCCGTTTTGGCATCATAGACTTCGAGATCAATTTCGAAATTCAACCGTAAAGATCGCGGATCAAGATTACTGGAACCGACATAAGCCCAGACATCATCCACACTCATCAGTTTTGAATGATTGAAAGCGCCCTTTGCCCGCCAGATACGACAGCCGTCTTTCAGCAACTGGTCAAACTGTGCAGTCATTGCCATATCGACCAGCACCAGATTATTCTGTGCAGGCACCACAATATCGACAATCACACCACGACGTGCCGCCGTCACCAGCGCACTGACCAGCTCACGATCCGGCAGCAGATAAGGCGTCATGATGCGGATATGCTTTTCCGCCACTGAAAAAGCACCCATCATAATCTTATGATTGGTTTCAAGACTCTTATCCGGCCCCGATGGCACAGCACGCACCAGCAGCCCCTCACCCGGATGCAAGGCAGGCGGTGTCACCGCCCATGCAGAACCACTCAAATGCTCATCTGTGGTAAAGCGCCAGTCTTCGGATGCAGTGTTGAAAATATCGGTAACAACCGGCCCTGTGAGACGAAAATGCGTATCCTGCGCCGCATGATCCTGTGCAAATTCCTTTGTAAAACCTTCACGGATATTCATCCCGCCAGTAAAGGCAATTGCACCGTCAATAATCAGGATTTTGCGGTGGGTACGCAAATTCGCATAAGGCAGGCGCAAGCCCATAATCAGCTGGCCGTTGAAGACTTCTGCACGCACGGTTTTAGAGCGCAACAACCCGACAATGCTCGGCGTTGAATAACGCGCACCAACGGCATCGACCAGCACCCGCACTTCCACTCCACGGATGACTGCCTTGCCAAGCGCATCGGCAAATTTCTTGCCTATCTCATCATTATCAAAAATATAAGTTTCCAGCAAAATACTGCGTTTGGCCTGAGCAATCGCCTCCAGCATAGCTGCATAGGCAATATCACCGCTTTGTAAAACCTCGATATTATTGCCGGAGGTCAAATTACAACGACTGACAACATCGCCCAACCGCTTCATCGCGATAAAATTACGACCGCTGACATCCTCTACCTGATCCGGCGTGGCGTCATAATGCGACAAATGATAGAGCTCGATGTCTGTCATACCATCACGCTGCACGGTCAGCGATGAGCGCCGCATGCGGTTAACCCCCGCAATAGCATAGACCAGCGCCCCGATAAACGGGGACAGCATGATAACGCCGACCCAGCCGAGGGCAGAACGCACCTCTTCTTTGGTCATTGTTGCGTGAATAGCCGCAATCGCGCCGATAACCAGCGACAAACCCAGCACAATATGCGGCCAGTATACCGGCCAGTATGAAATCAGCGTGTCAAACATGCGTGCAAATTATCAGCAATCATGCGGCTTTGGCAAAAGAATTTCATCTTCATAGCACGCCTTATATAGCCCGCAGTAAAAAAGCACTGCACAAGACGGAAACAGAGCATCCAAAGCCATTATTGGCATATCGCAGTCAGATTTAAAACAGCCATTTTTGAATATAGAAAGCCAATATCACATTATAATCATTTGATTTTTGCAATAAATTTAATATGATAACCTTTTAATAGAAGCATATTACTTCACCAACAGGATAACAAACATGTCTTTATCATCAGGTATTAAAACCCCTGCACAAGCCATCAGCTCCCTGACCAATAAATGGGGCTGGTTCATTGTTCTGGGTATTCTCATGCTGATGCTCGGCGGCATTGCTTTCGGTAATCTGCTTTTTGCAACAGTTGCATCCGTTTATTATGTCGGCATTACCATCCTGATTGCCGGTATTGTTCAGATCATACATGCTTTCAGTGTACAGACATGGAAAAGCTTCTTCTTCTGGATGATTAGCGGTGCGCTTTATGCAGCTGCCGGTGTTTTGACCTTCCTCAATCCATTGCTTGCTTCCAGCATTTTCACAATTTTCATCGCTGCCGCCCTGCTCGGTTCCGGCGTATTCCGCATGTGGGTCGCCTTCCAGAGCCGCAGTGTTAAAGGCTGGGGCTGGGTATTGGCCGGTGGTCTCATCACTGCACTCGCCGGCATTGTGATTGCTATCGGCTGGCCGGTAAACAGCCTGTGGATCCTCGGCATGTTCCTTGCCATTGATCTCGTGTTCCAAGGCTGGGCAATGATTGCACTGGGCTTTGGTCTCAAAACCATGCGCGGCTAACACCATCCGTGATTTATTAAGGGCGTTTTCTGCTTTCAACGGCAGAAAACGCCCTTTTGTATTTCAGGTCGACGAAACAGCCTGAGGCTGCTAAAGCATGTCGCACCTATTCAATCAATATTATCCGAGCTCTTTATGCCTGAAAAAACGACCCCCGCCTCGCATCGTCGCACATTCGCGATTATTGCGCATCCGGACGCCGGTAAAACGACACTGACTGAAAAACTGCTGTTATTCGGCGGCGCAATTCAGCTTGCCGGTGAAGTTAAGGCCAAAAAAGACCGTATTCAGACCCGTTCCGACTGGATGAATATTGAACGCGACCGCGGTATTTCCGTTGTCACCTCGGTGATGACCTTTGAATATAAAGACTGCATCTTCAACCTGCTTGATACACCGGGTCACGAAGACTTTGCGGATGATACCTATCGCACACTTACAGCCGTTGATAGTGCCGTCATGGTGATCGATGCCGCTAAAGGTATTGAGCCACGCACGCTAAAGCTGTTTGAAGTCTGCCGTATGCGTGACATTCCGATTGTCACTTTCATCAATAAGATGGATCGTGAAGCCCGCGATCCGTTTGAGATTCTCGACGAAATCGAAGAAAAACTGGCGCTGGATACCGCTCCGATCACATGGCCGATCGGCTCCGGTAAAAGCTTTGCCGGTACTTATGATCTGCACAATAACACCATCCGCCGTCAGGATACGGAAGAGCAGCCGACATCGGTCAGCGGCCCTGAAGATGCACTCGCTGCCGGTCTGCTGCCGGAAAACGAGCGTGAAAACTTCATTGAAGGTGTGGAAATGGCACGCGGCGTCTGCCGTGAGTTTGATCTGCAATCTTTCCGCGAAGGTCATATGACGCCGGTTTATTTCGGCTCCGCATTGAAGAAATTTGGTGTGCGCGATCTGATTGACGCTTTCTGCGATTTTGGCCCGAGCCCGCGCGCACAGGATGCCGATACCCGCCGCGTCGAAGCTGATGAAGAAAAAATGACCGGCTTCGTGTTTAAAATTCAGGCCAATATGGACCCGAACCATCGCGACCGTATTGCCTTCCTGCGCGTCTGCTCCGGCAAACTGTCCCGCGGCATGAAAGCCAAGCTGGTGCGTACCGGCAAACCAATGAGTCTTTCTGCACCGCAGTTCTTCTTCGCCCGCTCACGCCAGATTGCCGATGAGGCTTTTGCAGGCGATGTCGTCGGCATTCCGAACCACGGCACTTTGCGTATTGGTGACACGCTGACAGAGGGCGAAGACCTGCTGTTCCGTGGTGTGCCAAACTTTGCGCCGGAAATTCTGCGCCGTGTGCGTCTTGATGATGCGATGAAGGCCAAGAAACTACGTGAAGCTCTGCAACAAATGGCTGAAGAAGGCGTGGTGCAGTTGTTCCTGCCGGATGATGGTTCTCCGGCGATTGTCGGTGTGGTCGGTGCGCTGCAGATCGACGTTCTGACCGAGCGTCTCAAGATCGAATATTCGCTACCGGTTGGCTTTGAAATGTCGCGCTTTAGTCTGTGCCGCTGGATTTCTTCAGATGATCCGGCAGAGCTGAACCGCTTCATTACAACCCATCGCGCCGATATTGCTCACGATCTGGATAATGATCCGGTCTACCTGACGCCGAATGCTTTCTCGCTGAATTATGAAGCAGAGCGCTGGAAAGCGATCAAATTCGCTGCAATTAAAGACTATCAGGTACGTGATACCGGAAAGTAAAAACCAAAGTTCCGCGCAACCGGTTTCTGCTGTCATCTTCTGCGGATGGTCTGACAGAGCCGGTTACGCGGCAGCCCCTCGACGGCTGAGCTTTTAATTATGAATGCACTGTTTCACCGTGCAGATTAATATCAAGGCCTTCAATCTCCGTAGCCTTGGACACACGCAGCCCCATAAAGACCCGAATAACCGTGACAATCAGCGCTGTCATCAGCGCTGTATAGAGCATGGTCACCACCACGCCATAAAGCTGCTTGAGAACGCTCGCGCCTTCAGACAGCGGATTGATTGCAGCATCCGCAAACAAGCCGGTCAGCAATGCGCCGATAATACCGCCGACGCCATGCACACCAAAAGCATCCAGACTATCGTCATAGCCCAGCCAATGCTTGAGTTTCACGGCGGCGAAATAACAGCCCGCACCGGATGCCACACCAATCATCAGCGCCCCCGCCGGATTAACGAAACCCGCAGCAGGCGTAATCCCTACAAGCCCGGCCACAGCGCCGGAAATAATTCCCAGCACACTCGGGCGTTTATTGATCAGCCATTCCACCACCATCCAGCTGAGTGCCGCAGCCGCAGCGGCCACCTGTGTATTCACCATAGCCACGGCAGCAATACCATTGGCACCACCGGCAGAACCGGCATTGAAGCCAAACCAGCCAACCCAAAGCAGCGATGCACCAATCAGCGAATAGACCAGATTATGCGGCGCCATATTAACCTGCCCGTAGCCATCGCGCTTACCCAGCATCAGCGCCATCACCAAACCGGCAATACCGGAATTGATATGCACCACCGTACCGCCAGCAAAGTCCAGCACACCGTCACCACCAAGGAAGCCACCGCCCCATACCCAATGCGCCACCGGCACATAGACGATGAACAGCCACAGCACCGTGAAAACCAGCAGCGCAGAGAATTTCATCCGCTCGGCGAAAGCACCGGCAATCAGTGCTGGCGTAATAATCGCAAAAGTCATTTGAAACGTAATAAACACATATTCAGGAATTGTGCCGGTGAGTGAGGCAGGCGTTACACCGGCAAAAAACGCTTTCGACAATCCGCCGATAAAAGCATTGGCAGAACCGCCATCACTGAAGGCCAGCGAATAGCCTGCAACCATCCACAATACCGATGCAAGACAAGCAATGGCAAAACTCTGCATGGTGGTTGCCAGCACATTTTTACCACGCACCATACCGCCATAAAACAGCGCCACCCCCGGAATGGTCATCATTAAAACGAGGACTGTCGATGTCAGCATCCATGCCGTATCACCGGTATCAGCCACCGCAACAGCATCCTGCGCGAATGCCTGCACACCCGTTGAAGCAAGCGAGAGAGCCGTAGCGCAGGCTATCGTTTTTATTCTATCGCTTCTTGATAATCCGGGTTTTCTGAAATTAAGCATCAAAATCTCCCCTGTCTGCCGGACAATCCGCATAAGGCGGAACTCCTTTGGCTCAAGGAAAACAGAGCAATTTTCATGCCAAAAATAGAAAGATCAGGCAACCGGTCAAAGCCTGCATTTATAAGATGCTGATTTTATGCGAAAATATTTTCAAAATTAAAAATGTTTTTGAGCGAGTAGACTGCGTTATCTATCGCAGACACATGCGCTAATACGGGGCACAAAAAACGAGACGCCTAAAAATAAAGCAGTACACCATAGTGCGCCTTATTTTTAGGCAGCTGATATTTCGTGAAATTTTGTCAGCTTAAAGCGCCTGCGATCTTCTCAGCCAAACGCTGTGCGACCTCATCTTTGCCCAGCAGCGGCCACTCATCCACACCGTCACGGCTAACCACAAGCACCTGATTATGGTCACCGCCCATCACACTGCCTCCATCTTCTGAAAAGCTCACATTGTTAGCGACAATCCAGTTCGCGCCTTTTTTATCCAGCTTCTTGCGGGCATTCTCGACCACATTCTGTGTCTCGGCTGCAAAGCCAACCACAAGACGCGGGCGCTGCGCATGGTGGCCAATCGTCGCCAGAATGTCAGGATTTTCTACCATCTGCAAAGATGGCGCAGCTTCACCTGCCTGCTTTTTGATCTTCTGATCCGCCGCATTGGCGGTACGCCAGTCGGCAACGGCCGCAACCATGACAGCAGCATCCGCAGGCAATTGCGCCTCAACGGCATCACGCATCTGCCGCGCAGTTTCTATATGAATGGTTGTAACGCCCTGCGGATCAGCAATTGTCACCGGCCCCGCCACCAATCGTACATCCGCACCAAGTCGCGCCAAAGCGGCCGCAATGGCATGCCCCTGCTTACCGGATGAGCGGTTGGCAATATAACGCACCGGATCAATCGGCTCATGGGTCGGGCCCGAAGTAATAATGATCTTCTTACCTGCTAATGGCAGGCTCCTGGGCGCCAGCAGCAATTGCTCGATCTTAGCCACGATCTGCAAAGGCTCGCTCATTCGCCCTGTGCCTGCCTCGCCTTTCTCAGCCATTTCCCCGCGCTCAGGGCCAACAAAATGCACACCATCCTGATGCAGAATTTTAACATTGCGTTGTGTTGCCGGATTATTCCACATCGCCGGATTCATCGCTGGTGACAACAACAACGGAATTTTCCGTGCCAGCAAAATCGCCGCCGCCAGATCACCACCTAAGCCTGCAACAATCTGCGCCATACGATCAGCAGTGGCAGGCGCCACCACGATTAAATCCGCATCGCGCGCCAGCCTGATATGACCAACATCCTGTTCGTCCTCACGGGAAAACAAATCCGTATAGACATGATCGGCGGCCAAAGCGCCCACTGATAAAGGCGTGATAAAAGCCTGTGCTGCCTCTGTCATCACCGGCCGCACCTGAGCACCACGTTCTTTCAAACGACGGATCAAATCCAGCACTTTATAGGCAGCGATGCCGCCACCAATAATCAGCAAAATGCGTTTGTCTTTAAGGCTTTGCGCGACAGGGGCAGAAGCAGGCGGTAAAGGCGCAGATACTTGTGTTTCATCCGACAGCAATACCCGCACCTCCTCTTCCATCGAGCGGCCATTGGCTGCTGCCTGACGGCGTAGTGCTTCTTTTACATCTTCATCAAGATTACGGATTGTTATGCTGGCCATCATTAAATCTCCAACAAAAAAGCGATATTCTTTTCAGAATACCGCTTTTAAACTCAAATTTGCAATCATTTATGCAATCAATGCAATCAAAAGAGCAATTTTGCTGTCAGGATCACCATACAGGCGGCGATCACAATCAGCGCCACACGGCCTGTACGCGTATGACGCGCCTCTGCCTTACCGATTGCAGCGGCAGTTGCATCGTCAAAACGCAAACCATTGGCAGCCATATTATCCATCTCGCAGGAAAGCCGCTCCAGACGCTTAGTCAGCTCCGGCGTCTGACGCATGAAATGCAATAGCGCCATGCCACTTTCTTTGACGTCCCCTATCATACCGACAGGGCCCAGATTTTTACGAATCCAGTCACCTACAACCGGTTCCGCCGATTTCCACATATTGAAATGCGGATCGAGCGTACGCGACACACCTTCCACGACAACCATGGTCTTTTGCAGCATAATCAGCTCAGCACGGGTTTCCATGTCGAACAATTCGGTTACTTCAAACAACAAGGTCAGCAGTTTCGCCATCGAGATGGTTTCTGCCGGTTGCCCATGAATTGGCTCACCAATCGCACGGATTGCCTGCGCAAAGCTCGCCACATCATGATGATGGGGCACATAACCCGCCTCAAAATGCACTTCGGCCACACGACGATAATCACGCGTGATAAAGCCATAGAGAATTTCTGCCAGAAAACGGCGCTGTTGCTTGTTGAGGCGACCGGTAATACCGAAATCCACCGCAACAATTGTACCTTTCGGATCAACAAATAGATTGCCCGGATGCATATCCGCATGGAAAAAACCATCGCGCAACGTATGACGCAGAAAAGACTGGATCAAAGTACGCGCCAGTTTCTGCAGATCAAAACCGGCAGCGCGCAACCCCTCGACATCCGACATTTTAATGCCGTCAATCCATTCCATGGTCAGCACATCACGACCGGTGCGCTCCCAATCCACGGCAGGCACACGAAAACCTTCGTCTTCCTTGATATTCTCCGCAATTTCAGACAGAGCCGCCGCTTCCAGCCGCAAATCCATCTCAATACGTGTCGTTTGCGCCAGCGTCTCTGCCACCATCACAGGACGCAAACGGCGCGTTACCGGCACAAAGCGTTCCTGCAATTTTGCCACCATGAAGAAACCTTCAAGGTCTTGGGCAAATCGCTGACGCACACCCGGACGGATAACTTTGACTGCGACTTTGCGCTTACCATCCACCAGTGCCGGATGCACCTGCGCCATCGATGCCGCGGCTATCGGTGCATCAAACTGCGTATAGAGATTATCAATTGTGCGGCCAAGCGAACCTTCAACCGTGCGCCGTGCAGCATCTTCCGGGAAGAAATCCATCCGATCCTGCAACAGCTGCAGATCATCGGCAACTTCCTTACCAACGAAATCAGGCCGTGTAGCCAGAAACTGACCCAGCTTGACATAAGACGGGCCTAAGCGGTTCATCGCCCGCGACATACGCTCTGACCGCGCCGTATCGCGTGAACGTTTGCGTGCCAACACACCTGCCATACGGTGCGCAAAAGCAGGCAGACCACTCAAACCTTCTGCCGGCAATGCGCTGATCACACCTTCGCGGGTCATGACCCAACCGGCATGGATCAGACGAAAACTGGCAGCAATGCGGCTCATAACTCACTCACTTTACAAAGCGCATTCTGAAGCAATGAAACATTCTTCAAAATTCAGAGGCGCTGAAAACAATTATCAGATGCTTCAACCCACCGGTTAAATTTTCCAACCCGAATGCAGGCTGGCGATACCACCGGTGAAATTGCGCCATGTCACACGCGAGAAACCTGCCGCAGTGATCATATTGGCAAAATCCTGTTGTTTCGGGAATTTGCGAATGGATTCAACCAGATATTTATAGGACTCCGCATCACCGGTAATCATCTTGCCGATAGCCGGAATGGCATGGAATGACCACTGATCATAAATCTTGTCCAGCAGCGGCATTTCCACTTCGGAAAATTCGAGACAGAGGAAACGGCCGCCCGGCTTCAACACGCGGAAGGCCTCTTCCAGCGCCCAATCAATATGCGGTACATTGCGAATACCAAAAGCAATCGTATAGGCATCAAAGGAATTATCGTCGAAAGGCAGCTTCTCAGCATTGGCCTCAACAAAATCCACATTACTCAGCAGACCTTTTTTGGCCGCACGTTCCTGCCCGACGGCCAGCATGGAGCCGTTAATATCAAGCAGAGTTGTATGCGCCTGACGATCTGAAGCCTCAACAATACGGAAAGCAATATCGCCGGTACCACCGGCCACATCCAGCGAACGCCAGTTCTGAATATGTGAAGGGATTTTCGGCGGCGCCAGCCAGGCAACCATCGCGTCTTTCCATGCGCGGTGCAGACCGGCAGACATAAGGTCATTCATCACATCATAGCGTTTGGCAACACTATGAAAAACCTCATTCACCAGCCCCTGCTTGTTCTCTTCATCAACTTTTTGAAAGCCGAACGAGTTTTCCATACCACCATGGGCACCGACACGGTTCTGATCTGCGCCCTGATCCGCAGTAGAGTTTTCACGTTGCTGGCTCATAATTTATCCTGTCCTGCCCGCCCGACTTACCTGTCAGGATTGAGGCATTGCATAAAGGGTTGAAACGCTAAATTCCAACCCCATCGCCTGATGAAACACGTTGTTTATAGCATATAAAGCCTGAGCGTAATGTTACAAGCAAATACGGCAAAGTTTGAGACGACTTAACAAAATTTGCGTCGCAAAACTGAACTCTAAATGATTCTCTGCGAGTACTTATGCCATCACAGTTTCGTGTATCTGAGCGCATTCACCGCCAAAGACGGGCTTTCGGGACAGAGAATTGTATAAAACAGGGCAAAATTATACCTCACTGCTTTTCCCTATCGGTATTTTGGCTTATTGCGGTCTGGAAAATTCATCGGCTTCGGCTAATAATGTGAAAAATAAATTTTGAAAGCAGCGGGATATTATGAGCATCACGGTCGTTGATCATCCGCTTGTCCAGCACAAGCTCACCATCATGCGCATGAAAGAAACCTCAACCGCCAGCTTCCGGCGGTTACTGAAAGAGATTTCCCTTCTGCTCTGCTATGAAGTAACCCGCGATCTCGATCTGACAACCACCATGATCGAGACTCCGATGCAACCAATGGAATCGCCGATTCTGGACGGTAAGAAACTGGTTTTCGCATCCATCCTGCGTGCGGGTAACGGTCTGTTGGAAGGTATGCTGGATCTGGTACCGGCGGCACGCGTTGCCCATATCGGTCTCTATCGCGACCACAAGACCATGCAGCCGGTAGAATATTATTTCAAAGCACCGGAAGATATTGTCAATCGTCTGATCATCGTTGTTGATCCGATGCTGGCGACCGGCAATTCCGCTGTTGAAGCAATCACCATGCTGAAAAAACGCGGCGCCAGTAATATCCGCTTCCTCTGCCTGCTGGCAGCACCGGAAGGCATCAAGCATTTTGCTGAAGTACATCCGGATGTACCGATGTACACGGCAGCGATTGACGAGAAGCTGAATGAAGACGGTTATATTGTTCCGGGTCTCGGTGATGCCGGTGACCGTATGTACGGCACCAAATAATCAATAAAGTGACCGTATGTACGGTTGCAAATAATTGAGGCGATTTCATCGTCACGCCCTAAAATCAAGGCCCCGGAAAGCAATTTCCGGGGCCTTGATTTTTAAAGTGAACCGGCAGTTTTATGCGCCGAAACCACCGTCAATCGTATGCATCGCGCCGGTTATGCCTCGGGCTTCCTTGCTTGCCAGATAGGCAGCAAGACCGGCAACTTCATCGGCTGTGCCATGCTGTTTCAATGCCATCACGCTATGCATCAGCTCTGTCATCGGACCATCGGCCGGATTCATGTCCGTATCCGTCGGGCCCGGCTGAATAATATTCACTGTGATTGAACGATGCCCGAAGTCACGTGCCAAACCGCGCGCCATACCCTGCAAAGCTGATTTGGTCATGCCATAGGCAGCGAGCCCCGTAAAAGGAACGCGATCTGCATTCACAGAACCAATGACCAGAATACGACCGCCGTCAGGCATGGTGCGTGCAGCTTCCACCGCAGCAAAATAAGGTGCCTTGATATTCAGGTCGATCATCCGTTCAACCTCGGCTGCATCCAGCTCCAGCGGATCACCAAACATAACAACACCGGCATTAACCACCAGCACATCAACGGGCCCCGCATCACGCACAGTTTGCACCAGAGCCTTCAAGTCCTTAGCATCCGAATGAATAGCCTCAGCACCGGTTTTATCTGCCAGCGCCTTAGCGGCATCAACTGAGGCCGTATAGGTGAATTTCACGGCAGCACCTTCACTTGCAAAGCGCTTGACAATTGCTGCGCCAATGCCACGGCTACCGCCAATCACCAGTATATTTTTGTTTTTAAAATCAGACATCTCAGCCTCATGATTAATAACGAGACCTGATAGATAAATCTGAAAATCTGCTTTTCAATAGAATTATATAGTGATCACTATAATTTTATAAATCACAAAGTGACCGTCTCATAGATCACCGGATAAGCATGTGGCTTGGCCTCACAGATCCCCATTGCCTGTTGCACCATTTGCGCGGCCGTATCAGCCTTGTCCTGCGTCTGCGCATGGATAACAGCCAGCACATCGCCGGCTTTCACCCCACTGCCTAGTGGCAGAATATCAGTCACACCAACCGCCGGATCAATCTGATCCTGCGGGCGCATACGCCCGCCTCCCAGTGCCACCACACTCATACCAACAGCACGGGTATCAATCGCACTGATAAACCCGTCAACTGTAGCGCGCACTGGTATTTGGACTTTGGCCACTGGCAGATACTGGGCAGCTTTTTCAACAAAATCCGCAGGCCCGCCAAGACCAGCAACCATACGGCCGAATTTTTCTGCGGCACGGCCATTCTTCAACGCCGCTCCAGCCTGTGCCAGACCATTGGCAACAGTTTCAGCTAATCCTGCTGTCACCAGCATATGTGCAGCAAAATTCAGCACTACTTCGGCCAAGCGTGGCTGTTGTTTTGCGCCGGTCAGAAAATCGACAGCATTACGAACTTCCACAGCATTGCCAGCACAGTCAGCCAGCGGTTCGTTCATATCGGTAATCAGCGCACTCGTCGGCAGGCCTGCACCATTCGCGACCTGCACCAGACTTTGCGCCAAGGCTTGCGAGTCCTCAAATGAGGTCATAAAAGCGCCGCTGCCGGTTTTAACATCCAGCACCAACCCACCAATACCTGAAGCCAGCTTTTTCGAGAGAATGGAAGCGGTAATCAGCGGAATGGATTCCACTGTCGCTGTTACATCTCGCACCGCATAGAAGCGCTTATCCGCCGGAGCGAGATCGCCGGTCGGACCAATAATGGCACAACCGCAATCGCGCACCACTTTGTCAAACAAAGCCTTATCAGGGTAGCTCTGATAACCAGGGATCGCATCCATCTTGTCCAGCGTACCGCCGGTATGACCAAGACCGCGACCGGAGATCATTGGCACATAGGCACCGCAGGCAGCAACAATGGGCGCCAGCATCAGGGAGACATTATCGCCCACACCACCGGTAGAATGTTTATCAACCACAGGCCCGTCAAGATCACGCCATTCCAGCACATCACCGGAATATTGCATCGCTGTTGTCAGTGCCACAGCCTCATCACGGTTCATCCCGTTAAAGTAAACCGCCATACCAAAGGCAGCAATCTGCCCTTCACTCACGCTGCCATCAGTTATACCGCGCACAAATGCCGTGATCGCCTCAGTGCTTAAAACCTGATGGTCACGTTTTGCCCGAATAATCTCCTGCGGCAGCATGGCATCCCTCCCAGAATACTCTGTCTGTTTATTTTAGGCGCATTTAGCCGATATCACCGACCAGTATTTTGATGATTTTTTGCAGCTTCTGCCCGCCCAACGGTGCCATGGTCTTTGTCTCATCGTGAGAGAGTTCATCTCCGCTCATACCCGCACCATAATTGGTGATGACCGAGCATGCTGCAACGCTTAAGCCCAGAAAGCGCGATAAGATCACTTCCGGCACCGTCGACATGCCCACAGCATCGGCGCCGAGAATGCGCGCCATGCGGATTTCTGCCGGTGTCTCAAAAGACGGGCCGGAGAACCACATATAGACGCCCTCATGCAGCGTCTCACCAGCCTTTTGTGCCGCATCGCGGAAGGCCTGTTTCAGCTCTCCGTCATAGGCTGCGGTCATACCGGTAAACCGTGCTTCCGTATGCTCGCCGATCAGCGGATTCATACCGGAATAATTAATGTGATCGTCAATCAGCATCACACTGCCTGGTGCCATCTCCTGCACAACAGAACCGGCAGCGTTGGTCAGGATCAGCATTTCAATCCCAAGCGCTTTCAAGGTCTCCAGCACCGGACGCATAGCCCTCGCATCACCCTGCTCGTAATAATGCGCACGGCCTGCCAGCACCATAATAAGTTTGCCGGAGAGGCGTCCGACAACCACTTCCCCCGCATGACCGCTGACACCGCTTTTCGGAAAATCCGGCATATCAGAATAGCGGATATGCACCGGATCATCGAGTTCACCGACTAAACCGCCAAGACCGGAACCCAGCACAATAGCTGTTTTCAGTGTCTCACCGGCAAAGGCTTCATTGAGACGGGCGCGTAAAATCAGAGCAGCTTCAGTCATGACTTTAACCGATCACATCAGTCTGAAAACTAAATGGCAGCAATTCGCGCATGGTCACAGTTTGCACGACACCGGAACTGTCGCACAAATGCAGCGGCACATCGGCACCGGCAAATTCTGCCAGACGCTGACGGCAACCGCCGCATGGCGAACATTTTTCCAACTTTTCAGCCATCACCAAAATTTCGGCAATCTCACCGCCGCCATCCATCACATAATGCGACAACATAGTGGTTTCAGCGCACCAGCCCTCGGGAAACGAGATCACCTCGATATTACAACCGGAATAAATCCGTCCGTCTTTGGTGCGCAAAGCTGCACCAACGGGAAATTTCGAGTAAGGGGCATGGCATTTCTGCATTGCAGCGAAAGCCGCATCAAATAAATCCTGAGCCATATCAGCCCCTCCTCAATTTTAAATCTCAACGCTCTTTCACGTAAGGAATACCACCCGCTTTGGGCGGGATTGCCTTGCCGATGAAACCGGCCAGCAGAATGACTGTCAGAATATATGGTAATGCCTGCATGAACTGCACCGGTACATCGCCGATCAGCGGCAGAGACTGCCCCTGTAAACGAATTGCCGAAGCATCGAGAAAGCCGAACAGCAGACAAGCGAACATTGCCTGTACCGGACGCCATTTCGCAAAAATCAGTGCCGCCAGTGCGATATAACCTTTACCGGCAGTCATATCTTTCACGAAACCAGCGCCTTGCGCTGTCGCCAGATAAGCACCGGCCATACCACACAACAGGCCGCAAATAATCACCGCGCGGTAACGCAGCCATGTAACTGAAATACCGGCCGTATCAACGGCCGCCGGATTTTCACCAACTGCACGCAGACGCAAGCCAAAACGGGTGCGATAGAGTACCCACCATGTCAGCGGCACCATCAGAAAAGCCAGATAAACCAGAATGGAATGGCCGGAAATCAGCTCAGAATAAAGGTAACCGACAAATGGCACATCCTTAACCGCTTCTGCCCCCGGCAAATCAATCGCTGTAAAGCGTGCGCTGTTTGGCAAAGACGGCGTACGGCCACCCTGTCCGAACCACGCCTGTCCCAGAATAATCGTTGTACCGGCAGCAATGAAGTTGATCGCCAGACCGGAAACAATCTGATTACCGCGATGAGTGATCGAGGCAAAACCATGCACCAGCGATAGAAGCATTGCTACCAGCAACGCGGCACCAAGACCGGCCATAGCGGAACCGCTGATGGCTGCAACTGTACCGGCAGCAAAGGCACCGGCCAGCATTTTGCCCTCAAGACCGATATCAACGATCCCTGCGCGCTCCGAATAAAGCCCTGCTAAGCAGGCAAACAGCAACGGCGCAGACAGACGCAGTGTTGAATCGAGCAGCTGAATAAGCGTTACATAGGTTTCCATAAGGCTTACTCCCCTGCTTTCACGGCTGTGGCACTCGAACGGGAAGCCAGACGCATAAACAAGCGCTGGAACGCGGGACGGAACATATGCTCCATCGCACCGGCAAACAGGATCACCAGACCCTGAATAATCACGATCATATCGCGGGAGATATTCGGCATATCAAAAGCGATTTCCGCACCACCCTGATAAAGCATACCGAACAGAATTGCCGCCGGAATAATCCCGACCGGATGCGAGCGCCCCATCAGTGCCACGGCGATACCGACAAAACCGGCACCGGCAACCAGATCGAGCTGCAGACGATATTGCGCGCCCATCACCGGATTGAGCGCCATCATACCGGCGAGAGCGCCGGAGATCAGCATGGTAATGATAATGGTGCGTGACGGATTAATCCCCGCATATTCAGCAGCACGCGGGCTATGTCCCATCGTGCGGATTTCATAACCGATTTTCGTGCGCCAAATCAGCAGCCACACCAGATAACAGGCCAGCAAAGCCAGCAAAAAGCTGATATTCAGCGGTGCAGAACGAAGCTCCATGCCAAACAGGTTCATCAACCAATCCAGCTTAGGCAATTGTCCTCCTTCCGCAAAACCGCGGCTTTCTGGTGCCATCACGCCGAGTGGCTTGATGAAATTGATAATCAGATAGACCATCAGACTGGCGGCAATGAAATTGAACATAATCGTGGTAATCACGATATGCGAGCCGCGTTTGGCCAGCAACCATGCCGGTATCAGCGCCCAGAGCGCACCAAACAGCGCACCGCCCAGCAACGCCGCAACCATAGTAATCCACCACGGCATAGAAGCATCAAGCCACAGACAGATCAGCGCCACACCAAGACCGCCGATATAGGCCTGCCCCTCGCCACCAATATTAAACAACCCGCAATGGAATGCCACAGCCACAGCCAGACCGGCAAAGATAAAATTCGTGGCATAAAATAGGGTATAGCCGATCCCTTCACCGGAACCGAAAGCCCCTTTCACCATCAGTAAAGCTGCATCCAGCGGATTTTCACCGACCAGCAACACTACAAGACCGGCGACCAGAAAGGCGACAACCAGATTAAGCGTCGGGATCAGGCCATAATCCACCCAGCGCGGTAATTTTGCAAAAGGCTGGCTCATGGCAGCAATCCGATCACAGTCTCGGTGTTTTTAACTTGCGCATATTCACCCTGCAAAACCGCCAGCGACAATGCATGCACGTCTTCGGCGCTCCACAGACGACCTTGCAAATCGGTGCGGTCTGTACTGGCCACCGCATCTTCCGCGACAATCACTTCAAATCCGAGATTGGCCGCCATGCGAACGGTGGCATCAACGGAATTTTCCAGCAACACGCCACCGACGACCAGTGAGCGGATTTGCAATTCATCCAGCACATCCATCAAATCTGTGCCGATAAAAGCATTATTGGTGCGTTTATCAACCACAGGCTCGCCGACCTGCGGCTCAACTTCTGCTTTGAATTCATTGCCATCCGTTCCCGCGCGATAAGGCGATTGCGGATCGATTGAATCATGGCGGATATGCACCACAGGCAAACGGCGCTCGCGCCATGCCTCCAGCAAGCGCTGCAGATTGGCTTCGGTTTGCGGCTGTCCGCGACGACCCCATTTCGGATCATCAATAGCCTTTTGCATATCTATGATGAGCAATGCCGGAGTTGAGCTAATCATGAATGCAGGCCCTTTTCGCTTGTCTTTTTGTTTGTCTGTTTATCATCCTGAATACTGGCTTGAACACCGACTTGAACACCGGCCATCAGCAGACCGATTTCGCCTTCTCCGGCCTCAGGATTACATTCGCCGACCACACGTCCGGCAAACATCACCAGAATACGGTCGGACAGCGAGCGGATTTCATCCAGCTCAACAGAAATCAGCAGCACGGCCTTACCGGCATCGCGCATTTCAATAATACGTTTGTGAATAAATTCAATCGCGCCAACATCCACGCCGCGCGTTGGCTGTGCCACAATCAGCACGTCAGGATTGCGCTCCATCTCACGCGCCAGCACAATTTTCTGCTGGTTGCCGCCGGAGAAATTCGCAGTTTTCAAACGCGGATCGGCAGGGCGGATATCATATTGGGCAATCTTACCCTTAGCATCCTGCATAATCGCTTCAATATTCAGAAACGGGCCTTTGAGATAGCGCGGATCATCATGATAGCCGAGAATAGAGTTTTCATATTCTTCATAGGCCAGCACCAGCCCCATATGGTGACGGTCTTCCGGCACATGCGCGAGGCCACGACGCCGCAACTCTGCCGGATGCGCATTACCGGTAACATTGACCGGTAAATTATTGAGCATCACCACACCGCTCTCCGCCTTGCGGATACCGGAAATCACTTCGATCAACTCTGACTGGCCATTGCCTGCCACACCGGCGATACCAACAATCTCACCGGCACGCACATCAAAGGATACGGTGTCCACCACTGTGGTTTTCTGCGCGTTGCGTACCACCAGATTTTTAACCTGCAACAGCGGCGCGCCCGGATTAGCTGCTTGTTTGTTCACGCGCAGCAAAACGCGCCGGCCAACCATCAGTTCGGCCAGCTCTTCAACAGTTGCATCAGCGGTTTTGCGGGTGGCAACCATTGTGCCTTGGCGCATAACCGAGACATTATCCGTCACCGCCATAATCTCGCGCAGCTTATGCGTAATCAGTACAACGGTTTTGCCCTGATCTTTCAGCTGCCGCAAAATGCGGAACAGATGATCCGCTTCCGATGGCGTCAGCACACCGGTCGGCTCATCAAGGATCAGAATTTCTGCGCCGCGATACAGCGCTTTCAGAATTTCCACGCGCTGCTGAATGCCGACAGCCAAATCGCCAACAACAGCATCCGGATCAACATCCAGCGCATATTCTTTTTCCAGCGCTTTCAGCTGCTCGCGCGCCTTGGTAATACCGGCCGACAGTAAAGGCGCACCTTCCGCACCAAGCATGACATTTTCCAGCACAGTAAAATTATCCACCAGCATAAAATGCTGGTGCACCATGCCGATGCCGGCAGCAATAGCTGTATCCGGATTGCTGATCTGCACGATCCGGTCATTGACCTTGATAGTCCCTTTATCCGGCTGATAAAATCCGTAGATAATCGACATCAATGTCGATTTACCGGCACCATTTTCACCGATAATCCCGTGGATGGTTCCTTTTTCGATCCGCAGATCAATCGCACGATTGGCGTGCACAGCGCCGAAACGCTTATCAATTCCGGTCAATTCAAGTGCAGGCTGCGCCATCATCCCATCCGTTAATCAGCTACGGCAGGTTGCCGAAGCGCTTATATCAAATGCATCATTACAAAATATCAAACGGAAACATTTGATTTAAAAAATTTCTTTAACTGATTCCGCTGCCCAGTTATCAATATATGCTATTGCACAAAGCTGTGTGTAAACCACCATTAAGCCGCATTTCATCCCACATAATAGCGTGAAATATCATTTTCCTATATTATATGAGAGCGCTAGACGCTCCATCGAGCGCACAAAGATCGCGCTATCACTTTAAAATGAGGCATAATTTACCCTTAAACTGATTCAAGTTTCAGGTATGATGCTCCAATATTCACTCCCCTCTGAACAGCAGGAAACCACCTATGTCAGAAAATCTGTCTGACCGCCTCACTGAGTTGGAAATTCGTCATGCTGAACAGGAAAAGACCATTGAAGAACTTTCCGGTGAGATTGCCGAGCAATGGAAACTGATTACCGCATTAAATAAAAAGCTCAGCTCTCTGACTGATCGTTTTCTGGAATTGGAAGAACAGACCGCGCCGGAAGTTGCAGTGACCAAGCCGCCGCACTGGTAAATTCAGAAAACACTTCATATAACTTCATAAGAAAAGGGCAGTGTCACCACTGCCCTTTTTCATTATTCAGCCTTCACTATTAGTAAGGGCATTTATTGTCTGTGGTATAATCGTGAACTTTGATTTTACCGGAAATAATATCAGCCTTTGCAGCCTCAACTGCAGCTTTCATTTCAGGTGTAATCAGCTTGGCGTTGTTTTCGTCCATCGCATAGCTCACGCCATCATCTTTCAGACCCATCTGAACAATACCGGCTGTAAACTTATCAGCAGCAACATCCGCGAAGGCTTTGTAAACAGCAGTATCTACGCCTTTGACCATCGAAGTCAGAACATGGCCCGGATGCAGACCATTCTGGTTGGAGTCAACGCCGATACCGAGCTTGCCTGCATCAGCGGCTGCCTGCAGCACACCAATACCAGTACCACCGGCAGCATGATAGATTACGTCAGAACCCTGATCCATCTGCGCCTTGGCAATTTCACTGCCTTTAGCCGGATCGTTCCATGCAGCTGGTGTATCGCCAGTCCAGTTGTTCAGAACTTTCGTGCCTTTTTTGCCTTCAATCGCACCGATTGCATAACCGCAATAGAAACGACGGATCAGCGGCACATCCATACCACCGACAAAGCTGACGGTGCCTGTTTTTGACGCCATAGCTGCCAGCAAACCAACGAGATAACCGCCTTCTTCTTCTTTAAAGACAACGGAACGCACATTCGGACCTTCAACAATCGCGTCGATGATGACGAATTTTGTATCCGGAAACTCTTTCGAGACTTTCTCAATCGCGGACACTGCCGAGAAACCGGCAATCACAACCGGCGAATTGCCGTCCTGCGCAAATTTACGCAGAGCCTGTTCGCGCTGTGCATCATTCTGAATTTCAAATTCACGATAATTGGTGCCGTGATCAGCTTTATATTTCGCTGCGCCATTATAGGCGGCTTCATTGAAAGACTTATCGAATTTACCACCGAAGTCATAGACAACGGCAGGCTTCAGCTCTGCTGCATAGGCCGCTGAAACACTTAAAGTTGCGGCCAACAGGCCCATAACGATACGCTTCATTACCACTCACCCTCCGAAAGCGCAGTAAATCTGCGCGTAACAATACCCGCCGGCTATGCGAAAAAATCTTCCGCTTTGACCGCCCGTTCAAATTTTAATCCAGAGCAATCTGGCATGTGCCGGATTTTTTTTCATCTTAAATTTATGCGCTTACACAAATTTCGACGAGAAAATGTAGCCTGCGCATGTTTAAATTACGCAGGACACACCCGTACCACGTAAACCGCAATAACCCTGCGGGTTCTTAGCAAGATATTGCTGATGGTAGCCTTCGGCATAGAAGAGCTCACCGGCCGGTAAAATCTCGGTCGTAATTGCACCGAGCCCCCGCCAAGTTAAAGCCTGCTGATAGACCTGCTTACTGGCCTCAGCAGTCTTCATGTCCTCATCAGAATAGACATAGATTCCCGAGCGATAGGTCGTTCCTATATCATTACCCTGACGCATACCTTGTGTCGGGTCATGCTCCTCCCAGAAAATCTGTAACAAGCGCTCCAGTGATACTTCCGCGGGATCATAAACCACCAGCACCACTTCATTATGCCCTGTCAGACCTGTGCAGGTTTCCTCATAGGTCGGGTTTGGCGTCAAACCGCCGCTATAACCGGCAGCAGTGACATAAACACCCGGCACTTGCCAGAACAGCCGCTCTACCCCCCAGAAACACCCCATGCCAAACAGGACTTTCTGCAAATTCTGCGGCCATGGTCCGTGCAGCGCATGACCGGAAACAAAATGCGCCTCGGAAGTCGCAATCGGTTGTTCACGGCCGGCAAGCGCTTCTTCACTCGTTGGCAAACGTAGCTTATGTTCGGGATATTGTCTGAACATCATCATTCCAATCCGGTATTTCTCTGGACACCGGCCATCTGAAAAACCTTACTTGGCGTAAGATTTGCGGCCGATATTACCCATTATAAAAAATAATATACTCAAAACCAAAAACAATAACCATCCGGGCATATTCAGCACAGGCACAAACCAATGCTCCCAGACAGAAACACTCAAATTGCGTTTTATAAAGGCTGAAAAAGCCGCCAGATATTCAGGCAGATAATCCTGTAAATTTTGCAGGAAAGGCATGAATAGCGGTCGGCTTTGGGCAACAGAGCGCGCAATATCGAATACGCCGAATAAAAGAGCGATACCAAGTGACCAGATGGCCAGAAAATTCAAAGACACACGCATCGTCACTCATGTTCCGTTTATGGGAAACGCCACACCCGAATATGCCGCTTTTGTAAGAATATACTCATACTACGATCAAATCCATGGCAGCACTGCTCTTTTTGAATCACGACCATGCATTGCTCTTAGCACAGAATCCAAAGGCAAAATCAGAGTTTTGCACTGTAAGATTCCACTCAAGATTCGCGACAAACCATAATGCGCCCGCTAAAACTTGTCCCAAAATGCTTCTGAAGACGGTTTTATAAACTCATTTCGACCTGGCGCTCATCACCATCCACAGGATAATAAAATGATTAAAAATCAAATAGATAAATAGAATTTTCTATCCTTTTTCACATTAAATAACGTTAAAAAAGACCAAGAAAATCAACAGAATTCACAGAAATGAGAAATAACTATTGATCATGCGCTCATTATAGCTATATTCCGCGCCGAAACAGACGTTTAACAGCTAACCACTGTTTGCAGACACGGTGTTTTGATTGATATCATTTACAAATATCAGTCTTGAGTGGAGAGGTGGCCGAGTGGTTGAAGGCGCACGCCTGGAAAGTGTGTATACGGGGAACCGTATCGCGGGTTCGAATCCCGCTCTCTCCGCCAGAACCATTTCTTCTTTTTAAAACTCTACATTTCAGCCATTTCAATACGATATAAATCATCGAAATTACTCGTAAATTTTAAAGCGGAAAATTTCGCTGTAGCTGAGCTCTCAATTTATTGAGCGACATTTCTCCAGCAATAATCTTTATCAGCTGTCCGTATTTAAACACTGCGATAGAAGGAACTGATCGGAGGCCGTAACTTTGCACAATTGTCGGGGCTTCAGCGACATCGACTTCACCAAATAAAATATCAGTTTGATGCATTTCTTGGACAAGCTGCTGAAACACCGGCATCATATTTTTGCACGGCTGGCACCATGTCGCGGAGAAATAAATCACTCCAAGGCCATCAGCGCTTTGCGGATTTTGAATAGCCCTCGAGAAATTATTGATATTCAACCTAATAATGCGCGACATTCGCCTCACCTAACGTCCGACATACAGAACATCAAGCTCATCCCTCCGGCTTTATCTCCACTCATCAAAAAAGCAACGCTCTTTAGAGGAAAATTATATCGACCTCAGGATACTTATAAAAGAAGCTATATCGGCTCCGGTAAGCCCACGTAAAAATACATAGTAAATAGAATCAGTTAACGGCCAAATCACCAAGTAACCTTTTACATTAATACTTTATTAATTATTCTTAACAGTTCTTTTTCAATAATATGAGCATTAACTGTAATATATACCCTCTAATACAAAGGATCATACATATCTAAAACAGTGAAGTAGATTTATCGCCATATATTAACGGGCAAGATTATCCATCAACTCTTGGATGGATTAGGAACCGGAGTGCCCGTTTATGGCCAAGCAAATTAAAGCATCATCCGCAAAGAATTCTCAGAATCTCGTAACGAAGCACGGTAATACTGCCTATGTTTCTATCGATCCTGCCAGCGTTATTAAATATGTCCGCGCAGGAAATGATCTGGTTATCCACCAGAATAATGGCAAAACCATTCGTATCAGTGGTTTCTTCACTGCGGACAACACGCAAAAGCTTGAACTGGTCTATCGGCACGATGGGCAGGAATGGCCGGTAAAAGCTGTTAAAGCCACGATTCCTGTTGATGATGCAGCAACAGGCAACGAAGTTGAATTTGTTCCGGGCGGTGGTTCAAACAGTGAAGTCAACCCGCTTCTGCTCGCAGCTCTTGCAGCCGGCGGCATCGCAGCCGCCGCTTCCGGTGGCGGCGGTGGCAATGGCGGCGGCGGTAAAGAAGCCCCTCCTCCGGCAGCTCCTAGCCTTGATACAAAATCCAATCCGGACGGAACTGTTACCGCCACTGGCGCAGCACCTGCGGGTTCGCGTGTCACGGTTACATTCCCTGATGGCACCAGCAAAATCGTCACGACAGGTGCGGATGGCAAATATACTGCCACATCAGCAACCTCTCAAAACTCCGGCCAGGTCAATGCTGTCGTTACTGATAGTAATGGCAAGACCAGTGTTCCCGCAGTTAAAGATTATCTCGATGATGTAGCGCCGAAGAGCCCTGAAGCTATCAGCATTATGGATGAAGTCGGTGCAGTAACCGGCAAGATTAAAGCGAATGATCTGACCGACGACGCCCGTCCGGTGATGAGCGGTAAAGCTGAGCCCGCTTCGGTTGTTACAATTTATGACGGCACAACCAAGCTCGGCACAGCCATCACAGATTCCGCTGGCAACTGGACTTTCCGTCCGGAAACAGCCCTTGCTGAAGGTGAACATAAAATCACCTTCACTGCGACCGATAAGGCAGGCAATACAAGTCCGGCAACGGAAGCACGGGTCTTTAAAGTAGATACCGTTGCGCCACCGGTGCCTGTATTGAAGGAAGTGCTGGATGACGTAGGCTCCATTAAAGGTGCTATCGCCGCCTCCGGTGTAACAGACGATACCCGTCCGGAATTTAAAGGTGAAAACGCAGAAGCCGGTACAACAATCCGCTTCTTTGACAATGGCTCTGAAATCGGCTCGACCGTTGTAGCAGCCGACGGCACATGGAGCTTTACACCGGAAATCGGCCTGCAGCAGGGCGTCCATCGCATTACAATGCAGGCGCAAGATACAGCAGGTAATAAAAGCGAGAAATCCGCGACATTCCAGTTCGAAGTCGACACGACACCTCCGACAGCACCGTCCATCACAGAAATTCTTGATAAGACCGGTCAATTCACCGGCAACATCACCAATGGCAAAACCACGGATGAAACCAAGCCTGTGCTTTCCGGTTCCGGCGCCGAAGCAGGTTCCGTCGTTAAAATTTACGACAAAGGCATTCTGCTAGGTGAAACCACAGCGAACGCCAATGGGACATGGAGTTTCACACCAACGGCCGATCTGACTGAAGGTGAACATATCTTCACGGTAACCGCTACAGACAAAGCGGGCAACGAAGGCATTTCTTCTGCAAGCTGGACAATCAATGTCGACGTCACAGCACCAGATGTACCAACCATCGCTAAACTTGTCGATACTGCAGGTGAAGAACTGGCACTTGATGTTGTAACCAGTGAACGCCGTCCGACCCTGACAGGGGAAGCTGAAAAAGGGGCAACCGTTACCATCTATGACAACGGCCGCCTGATCGGCACTGTCACAGCGGCTGCTGACGGCACATGGAGTTTCGAACTCGCGAGCAATCTTGCACAGGGTGAGCATAAATTCACAATCAAAGCGACAGATGCCGCGGGTAATGAGACTGCGGGCACAGATCCTTTCACGATCACAGTAGACAGCATTGCTCCTAACCGCCCTGAAATTTCATCCATTACGGATGCCGTCGGCGACATTACTGGCAATCTGGCAGCCAATGCCATGACCGATGATGCCCGTCCGACATTGAGCGGCAAGGCAGAAGCCGGATCAAAGATTACAATCTACGATCAGGGCGAAGAAATCGGTACTATAACTGCCGACGCCAATGGTCTTTGGACATATAAGCCTGACAATAATCTGTCAGAAGGCATACACTGCTTTACTGTTACTGCAGCCGATATTGCAGGCAATGTAAGCACATCCTCCAAAGCCTTCACAATCACAGTCGACACAATCGCACCGGAAGCACCGCAATTTACTATCGGCTACGATGCCGTTGGTCCGGTTGTTGGTGAGTTCGCGAGCGGTGCAATCATCAATGATAACCGTCCAAAATTGTCCGGTTCCGGCGCTGAAGCGAATGCACTGGTTAAAATTTATCAGGACGGGACTTTAGTTGGCACAGTGCGCGCCGATGTAACCGGTCAGTGGAGCTGGAAGAGCGCCACGGCTCTGAGCGACGCAACTTATGAATTTACCGCCACTGTTACCGATACAGCCGGAAATGTGAGTGCGACCTCAAGCACCTTTAGCGTGACTATTGACACCGTTCCGCCAGCCACGCCCGTCATTGACGAAATTACAGACAATGTAGCCCCCGTTGAAGGTGCCGTTGTCAAAGGCGGCTATACCAATGACACCACTCCAACTTTGAGCGGCAGCGGTGCTGAAGCCAACGGAACTGTGCGTATCTATGACGGCACAAATCTGCTGGGTGAAGTGACCGCAGATGCCTCGGGCATTTGGAGCTTCACACCGGCAGATGCATTAGGCAACGGCCTGCACGCATTCACGGTTGTAGCCGTGGATAAAGCAGGCAATGTCTCCCCTCGTTCAGATGCCTATAATGTCACGATTGATACCATCGCCCCGAATGCACCGTCGATTACACAAGTCACGGATGATGTCGGGACAATTCAGGGTAACGTAGCCAGCGGCAAAACCACAGATGATACCAGGCCCGTCATTTCCGGCTCCGGTGCAGAGGCAGGTTCTGTTGTTAAAGTCTATGACAAGGGCGTTCTAATTGGCGAAACCACAGCCAATGCGAACGGCACATGGAGTTTCACCCCAACTGCGGATTTGGTTGAGGGCGAGCATGTCTTTACCGTTACCTCAACAGATAAAGCCGGCAATGAAGGCGTTCCGTCAGCAAGCTGGACGATCCACGTCGATGTTACAGCGCCCGAAAAACCAACCATTAGCGAGGTTTTGGATACCGCAGGACAAGAGCTGTCACTTGATATCATCACCGGTGAACGTCGCCCGACCCTGACTGGTGAAGCAGAAGCAGGTACGACTGTCACCATTTATGATAATGGTCGTAAAATCGGCACTGTCGTTGCGGAAGACAATGGCACATGGAGCTTTGAACCTAAAACTAACCTTGCACAGGGCGAACATAAGTTTACAGTCAAAGCAACCGATGCTGCCGGTAACGAAAGTGCAGCATCTGATGTATTCACACTGACAGTTGATACAATTGCCCCTGATCGCCCTGAAATTTCCTCTGTTATGGACGATGTCGGCTCTATTACCGGTCTGGTAAAAGCCAATGGTATTACCGATGATGCCCGCCCTGTTCTGAGCGGCAAGGCTGAGGCCGGATCCAAGGTAACCATCTACGATCAGGGCGAAGAAATTGGCACTGTAACTGCTGATGTCAACGGCGTGTGGAGCTTTACACCGGATACCGATCTGGAAGATGGCGCGCACAGCTTTACAGTGACTGCAACTGACGCTGCCGGTAATATCAGCACATCCTCCAAAGCTTTCGCGATTACCGTCGACACGACAGCGCCTGATGCGCCACGCTTTACGTCTGGTTATGATGCTGTTGGTCCGATCACCGGTGAGTTCACCGATGGCTCCTTCATCAACGATAACCGCCCTCGCCTGTCGGGTGCCGGTGCAGAAGCAAACTCCAAGGTTCACATCTATCAGGATGGTACACTGGTTGCGACCATCACTGCCGATGCCGGTGGCCAGTGGAACTGGAAGAGCCCGACCGCTCTGGCGGACGGTTCATACAGCTTTACCGCCACAGTAGAAGATACGGCCGGTAATGTGAGTGCGGCCTCTGACGCCTTCACTATCACTGTGGATACGGTTGCACCGGATGCACCGAAGATCGACAGCATTACAGATGATCAGGAACCAATTACCGGTGACATTGCCAAGAACGGCTTTACCAATGACACCACACCAACCCTGAAGGGTTCCGGTGCCGAAGCCAATGGCACAGTCCGTATCTATGATGGTGCAACCCTGCTTGGCGAAGTCAAAGCCGATACAGACGGTAACTGGGAATACACACCGGTCAATGCACTGGGCAACGGCCTGCATACCTTCACCGTGACCGGTGTTGATGCCGCCGGTAATACTTCTGTTAAATCTGCCGAGTTCAAGATCACTGTTGATACGCTGGCACCAAATACGCCTGCGATCACGCAGGTTCTCGATGATGTGGGCACAGTCACCGGTGCGATTGCTTCTGGCAAAACCACCGATGATACCAAACCAACTCTGTCGGGTAATGGCGCAGAAGCCGGTTCCGTTGTTAAGATCTATGATAATGGCGTCTTGATTGGTCAGACCAATGCCAATGCCAATGGTACATGGAGCTTCACACCAACCACAGATCTGGCGGAAGGTGTTCACGCCTTCACCGTGACGGCAACCGATGCGGCAGGCAATGAAAGCTCTGCTTCCATGCCTTGGACTATCGAGGTTGACATCACACCTCCGGATGCGAAGTTCAAGCCTGAGATCACCAGTGCCAGCGATGATGTGCTGCC
>NZ_JAUCBM010000008.1 GCF_030362795.1 Pseudochrobactrum kiredjianiae
CCCTTTAATTAAAGGTGTTTGAAAGTGGAATTTTCTCTGTTTAATAAACGAGGAGATTTTTATGAAAACGACTAGATTTACCGATCCACAAATCCTTGCAATCTTACGCCAAGCTGAGGGTGGTGTGTCTGTTCCTGAGCTTTGCCGCGAACACGGCATGAGCAATTCAGCATTTTATAAATGGCGCTCGAAATATGGCGGCATGGATGCCTCGATGGTCAGCCAGATGAAATCTATCGAGGATGAAAACCGTCGGCTAAAGAGAATGTTTGCTGACCTGAGCATGCAAAATGACTTACTGAAAGAAGCTCTTGGAAAAAAGTAACGGGGCGCTCGGAGCGTCGAGATATGGCCGTGATAGCTGCGAAACGGCCTGATGTCAGTATTGCGTGTGCATGCCGAGCTTTTGAAGTAAGCGAGACCTGTTATCGCTATAGCCCTCTTCTTCGTCATGAGAATGAAGAAATTGCAGATCTTCTGATTGGACTAACGGCAGCTAAAAAGACATGGGGTTTTGGATTGTGCTTTCTTTATCTTCGTAATGTCAAAGGCTATGGCTGGAACCACAAGAGGGTTTATCGTATTTATTGTGAGTTGGAGCTGAACCTTCGAATTAAGCCCCGAAAACGCCTTAAAAGGGATAAACCTGATGCTCTGGTAGTTCCAACAAAACCTAATTTGGTCTGGTCGATGGATTTCATGGCAGATCAGTTGGCAGACGGCCGGTCATTCCGGCTATTGAATGTACTGGATGATTTTAACCGTGAAGGCTTAGGCATTGAGGTGGATTTCTCTTTGCCAACAGAACGGGTTATTCGAAGTTTGAACCAGATCATCGAATGGCGCGGCAAGCCAGAGACTATACGCGTTGATAATGGCCCGGAATATATCAGTGGTAAACTTCTGGGGTGGGCTGAAAAACACTCTATTACCATCTTGTATATTCAACCAGGACAGCCTCAGCAAAATGCCTATATTGAACGCTATAACCGGACTGTCAGGCACGAATGGCTAGACCAATATATCATTGAGACAATTGAAGAAGCGCAAGCCTTCGCGACAGATTGGTTATGGACTTACAACAATGAACGTCCCAATATGGGCATAGGCGGAATAACACCCGCGCAGAAACTGAAAATGGCAGCATAAATTCCACGCCAGAACCCCGTTAAAAATGGGGGTATTACCGTTGTATTCCTTGAGCCAGCATAAATTGCTGTAATTGTGATACCTGATGGCGTAACTGATCGTGGGACAGACGGAAGCTGACACGATCTTCACCGCGGAAGACGAGGGCATCGTCGCTGCCGGTGCTGCGGAGAAGATTTTCAGCATAGTTGAGCGTGGCATCAGGGAAAAATCGCGCCTGTAGCATATCATTCGCATGAATAAGAATACGCGTTCCTTTATCGCCGATAATCTCACATTCGTCCCAAAGCAGTGACCAGAACGTTTCGGGATTTTCTACAGACCACTGATGTAGCTGCTGATAAGTTGACAGTGGTAAATTGCTGATATTTCGTGCTTTTTCGGTGAACTTTGTAAGGCCGGCATCTGCAATGAATTGCACATCTGGCTGCCATAAAGGGGGGGCAACAGTTTTATCTGATAGAGTAACGTTGCTCATCCAATTCTCCTCCGCACGGCTTGTTTCAGCTTGCATACAAGAAGACAAAGATTATCAGACGAAAGCAAGCAGGGATTTATAAAATTATGCTCACCCATAAGACGCTATTGGCTCAAATTGGTTGATTACAATCTCTGCAACTCAATAACCTTCCGGCTCACACGTGCTTGTTCGGCGGCCAGTGCCATAATGTGACTTGTGACAGATTTTTTTGCAGCCGTTTTGATCTCGTGCCCAAAAGGCGCGCGCAGGGCAGCCGCGAAATCTTCCATTAATCGCAAATCGCCACCCATATGGTCACCGACCAGTGTTTCAATTTGAATTGTAATATTTGGCCGGTCGTCAAAGAATTTAATCACCAAACTGCCGTCTTCAAAGCAGCCGGTCAGCTCTCCCTCGCTGCCGCCAATGTGAATATGGCGTTCGGTGCGCTTGTTGAAGGCATGAACTTCAAAACTGGCGGTAATATGATTGGTAAATTCGATGCCGACAATCTGCCGGTCAACCACCGTATTGTCACTGTGATAAACGCAACGACCATAGGGCCCGTTACGGATGGCCTGCGTGCGAGCTTCAAGACTGGTATCAACGGAAATCATCGATACCGGCCAGCCGGTATGCTCTCCCAGATAAATCCGGCGCGCAGAATAAGGGCATGTCATTTCCACCAGACAGCCGTCGAGGCAACGTTCAGCAGAACCCTGCGGGGCATTTTCAGGTGTAAATTGTTTCAAGCTGCCGAAACTGGAAATACGCAATGGCTCTTCATCCGTTAGCCAGTGCAGAATATCCATGTCATGGCTGCATTTCGCTAATATCAGCGGACTGCCATCCTCTAAGCGCCGGAAGTTGCCGCGCACATAACTGTGCGAGTGGTGATAATAACCGATATTCTCGGAAGCACGGATACTCTGCACAGTACCGAAAGTCCGGTTCTCAATCAGCTCTTTGATTTTGGCAAAAAACGGTGTGTAGCGCAGCACATGGCAGATCAACAAAAAGCGCTGGTTGCGTTCAGAGGCGTCTGCCATGCGCTGGCAGGCTTCCACTGTTGAAGCCATCGGTTTTTCCAGCAGCACGTTGAATTTGCGCTCGAGAGCTGCAACGGCAACAGTTTCATGATCTTTGTCGAGATTGGCAACCACAACTGCATCAATATTTTTGAGTGTATTGAGCATGGTAATGCTATCTGAAAAGCAGTTCTCCGGTGCAATGCCATGCTTGTTGGCGAAAGCAACAACCGCATCTGGTTTTATATCGCAGACGGCGACAAATTTCATGAGATGCGGGTTTTTCAGGGCAATATCGCCATAGGCATTGCCGCGATAACCGGCACCGATAAGAGCAACCTGCGGGATCTGTGTCATACTGCTATCCGCTTGTAACGGGAAAAAAATGCGGAGCAAAAGCTCCGCAGTCTTGGGTGAAGGGGTAATGGTTATGATTTGCGTGCGCCGACCAACTCATCCCACTTGCGGAAAGCCTGCACCATTTTTTCAGGTCTTAGCGGCAGCTCAATCGGATTATTGGCGATCAGGTCATCATATTCAGGACGACCGAATTGCTTGATAATGTCCTGACTATGCTGCGGTGCCATGGAAAGCGGTACATTTTTCACTGCAGGCCCCGGATAGAGCGAGCCTTCATTATAGGCAAAGGCCTGTGCTTCCGGTGTGAGCAGAAAAGCCATAATATCCAGCGTCACCGCCAAAACATCATCTTTCACGCCTTTTGGAATACACATGAAGAAGGCGTCCGAAACCCAGTGAAAGCCTTTCAGTGTGGAGATTTTGGCTGTCTCCGGCACAATGCCGACCGCGCGCGGGTTAATGTCCCAGCCGGTGGTGGTCACGATAATATCGCGTGAACCTTCGCCGAATTCCTTCATCGTTGCGCCGGTACCCGCCGGATAATAGTCGATATAATCGCCGAGTTCTGCGAGATAGTTCCATGTTTTCTCCCAGCCGTTGATCGGATCGGTCGGGTCTTTATCACCGAGAATATAAGGCAGCCCCATCATGAATGTGCGGGCAGGGCCTGAATTTGTCGGACGGGCATAGAGGAAGCGTCCCGGATTTTCTTTTGCCCAGGCCAGCAGTTCTTCAGCACTTTCCGGTGCTTTTGCCACACGCTCCGGTGCATATTCAAGCAATGGGCCGGAAGGGTAATAGGTGACAACCACACCGTAACCGGCACCCTGAATTTTATGCAGGTTCAGGGCTGCGGGTTCGTAATTGGCCTCAATATCAGGGAAAGTTTCGTTAAATTCCGGCAGGATTTGCATCCATGTATCTTCGACAAGACCGGCTGCGAGACCGTCACTGCCGGTTAGCACAAGATCAATATCAACGCGGTTGCTCTTTTGCTGCACTTTGAGCTTACCGGCGAGTTCGGTCACCGGTGCTTTCAGAAACACAATACGGGAAACCTTATCCGGATTGCGCTCGGCATATAGTTCAAGCGCAGGCTGAACGAGCGACAAAGCCCCGCCGACATCCATCAGCTTCACTTCGACCGGTTTGGTAGGCAGCGGCATTTTGCGGGCAAAACTTAAACCGCTGCCGGCCAGAAATGCGGTGGCGGATGCACCTGTAATCAGCACACGGCGGTTCATTCTCAAATCATTGATTTTCATCCTGTTCCCCTTTTTTATTTTTATAGGTTGAGCGGTTTTGATGCTTATGTGTCATGCTCCGGAAAAGCTGCTTTCCGTATAAACAGATCAGATGTCCATTCGATGAAACTCACAGGCTGCTTAATGCCTCGGGCAGTGAGGGCAGGTGCCAGAAGCGCCTCAACATTACCGGATGCCATGTGCACTGCTTCTTCAAATGAGGTGATGCCCCATGTCACAAGATTGCGTACGGCCTGATCGAGACACAGCGTTGAACCGGCGAGACCGGCACCATTCGGATTTCTGACCATGCCATTGTCATGGCGCTCAATCCGCATATCCGCGAAATGATAAAATCCTGTCTCTGCCGCTGCTGCGGAAACCGCATCGGTTACCAAGACGGAACGTGAAATTCCCTTCGCCCGTATCATTACTTTGAGAGCCAGTGGCGGAATATGAAATCCGTCGGCAATAAAGCAGGCAATGAGGCGGTCTTCGGCCAGCTGGGCAAAGAGCGGATTATCCAATTTCGGCATATGCTGCGGCAGGCCATTGCCGAGATGAGTAGAAAGGCTGGCTCCGGCCGAAGTCGCTTGAGCTGCAGTTTCAAAGTTACAATCAGAATGTCCGATGGCTGTGAGAATATTGCGAACCTTCATTGCTGCAATGAATTCTCCAGAACCGGACAGTTCCGGTGCCAGTGTCACCAGCAGGATTGGTGTGGGGATCCGTGCCTGCAAATCATCAATCAGGCTGGTATATGGTGCTGTCATAACACTAGCCGGATGGCATCCGGCAAAACCCTGTTGCGGATTAAGAAACGGCCCTTCAATATGCAGGCCTAAGCACATCAGACGGCCAAGTCTGCTATGCTGAATGGCATTATCCAGTGCTTGAATACGCTGTAACAGCACATCCGGTGCAGCAGTGATCAGCGTCGGCAAACAGGCGGTGACACCTGTCGCGAGCATAGCTTCTAATGCATGGTCGAGTTCAGATGCTGTGAGTTTGCCGGAGTTGAAATCAACACCGGCAAAGCCGTTGACCTGAAGATCAGTTAAGCCTTTGGTGCGCATGACAGGAGCGATGCTGATTGTGTGTCGAGCAAAGCCATTGTGTTGTTGTGGTTTTGCAGAATTGACGCCGGATGAAGCGGTGTTACTGATCCTTCGAGGGCGTTTTTAACAGCCTGCGCCTTGCGTTGATCCGGCACGGAAAGAATGATCAGCGACGATTTCATAATCTGTTTAATGCTCATGGAGATAGCCTGAGCAGGCACATCTTCCAGCGTGGCAAACCAGCCTTCACCCATTTGCTGGCGGCGGCAGGCTTCATCCAGATCAACAATAATATAAGGCTTGTCAGTTTCGAAATCGGCCGGCGGGTCATTAAAAGCCAGATGACAATTCTCCCCGATACCGGCAAAGCAAACATCAATGGTTTCATCGACGATCAGCTTGCTGAGCCTGACGGTTTCTGCTTCCGGATTGTCTTCGGCGTTGATTTCGTGGAGTGTCACTTTGCCGCCGAGCGGTTCAACAAAGCGTTCAATCAGATAGCGGCGGAAGCTGGCCGGATGGCTCTTTTTCATGCCGACATATTCATCGAGATGAAAGGCGGTGACTTTGGACCAGTCAATATCCGGTTCTCGGATCAGCACTTCCAGCATTTCAAACTGGCTGGCACCGGTAGCAACAATAATTGAGGCTTTTCCCTTGTTGCGCAATGCCGATCTGATGGCTTCTGCACCCTGTTTGGCAGCAGCCTCTCCCAATTGCTGTTTCGTGTCAAAAACACGTATTTCCACGCCATTCTCCCCGTTTTAAAAGACAAAGCATCAGCATTCCCGCGCAAGACGCAGGCTGCAAAGCTCTGATTGTAAGGCTGTGTGGCTTTGTCGCTTTTTTAAGCTGACACTGACCTCTGCCTCCTCCTGATTAAAAGAATACACCTTCATTTTAGGCTTGCAAGTTATTTTTGAATAATATTATTCAAAATAATAATATGGGATAAGTTGCTATGCAGAATTTTCAGAATCTCCGCTTTTCCGATGCGCATCAGCGTGATTGTGCCCGTGTTGTCAGCAGTCTGCTGAAGGCGGACGGGCAGTCCCGCGCCAGCCTTGCGGCTGCGCTTGAACTCACGTCCATGACAACATCCCGTATTATTGCGGATTTGCTGGATAATGGTTTTGTAACGGAAGACGTGGCGGAAAAGCGCGGACGCGGGCGCCCCGGAACACTCGTACGGCTGAATGCACAGCGGATTGGTTTCACCGTTATTAAAATGACCAGCTATCTGGTGGAAGGCGCTTTGCTGGATTTGCAGGGGAATATTATTGTCTCGCAGACAAAGCGTTTAAGTGCCTCGGCAGATAATCAGCAGATGACGGGTTTTCTGCGGCAAATGATACTGGAGTTACAGGCATCACAACCGGCTATGATGGTGCATGTCGGCACAACAATTCTCGTGGCGGGTATTGTCGATGTTAAAAAGCGGGTCTGGTTGATTACATCCCGCTGGCCGCAGGTGCGGGATTTTAATCTCGCTGAAGCCTTAAACCCTGTTACGCCGTTTGTCTGTTTGTTCCGCCAGCTGGATATCGAGCTGGATGTGCATTTCAAAGCAGAGACTGCGCCGGTCAATACGGCTGCACTGTTGCATTGGGGCTGGGGGATCGGGCTTGCTTATTGTTCACATAATGTCGCCAGTATTGCCCATCAGGGGCCTTTCGGGGAGATAGGCCACTGGCGCTTTGATACATTGCAAGATCGCCCTTGCGGTTGCGGAAACCGAGGTTGTCTGGAAACGGCGGTTGCCTTGCCGGTGCTGTTATCGCAACTCGGGCTGGATGATCTGATTAATCAGGGTCAAGAGCAGGATATTGGCGGCTATTTGCAGGATGTATCTCTGGCCGAACATCAGGATATGCAGCTGGCGATCCGTCTTGTGGCGCGGGCAATGGGAAATATGTGCCGCATTCTTTTTCCGGAAAGAGTGTATCTGACAGGGCCATTCACCTCAAACAAGGCTGTTTTTACTCAGCTATGCAGTCAGTTTCAGGCAGAAGGGCTGGTTGGTGCTTTAAAATTACCGGATGTGGTTATGGTACAAACCGAAAATCAGGATATTTTGCAAAGCGCTATTCGCCCGCTGATTGAGAGTGCTCTCGGAAATTTACCTGCAATTGCAGCAGGAGAATTATAGCGTATCCCGAAAAGTGTGAAGCGGTTTTCGGATAAGATACGCATTGAAACAAAGAGTTAGAGCGATTTTACCGATTTAATTTTAACGGGAACCGCTCTAAACCCGCCGACAGATCATGTTATCTGACGGCGGGTTTTTGGTTCAATTGTTAGACTGTTTGGCACGGGCAACAATCTGTGTCGGGTTGACAAAGCGCAGTGCCAGCAACAGCCATACCAGAGTTGTGATCATATAGATCACTGCCATGGCATCAATAGACTGAACAGAACGCACGCCCGAGGCAAAGACAGAATAATAGAGCGCCACAACAAGGGTCTGGCTGGTTGGTCCGGCGGTGAGGAATGTCAGTTCAAACATGGCGACTGTGCGTACGAGAACCAGCAGCAATGCAGCCAGAATACCGGGCAGCAGCATCGGCATTAGCACATAGCGAAATAACTGGAATTTGTTTGCACCGAAGACATGAGCAGCTGCTTCCACTTTTGGGTCAATCTGCTCGATGAACGGGATCATCACCAGAATAACAAAGGGAACGGTCGGCACGAGGTTTGCAAGTACAACGCCCCAGAATGTTCCCCCGACGCCAGCTTGATACAGCACGGTTGCCAGCGGAATACCGAAGGTGATCGGCGGCACCAACAATGGCAGCAGGAATAACAACATCACCAGACTGCGCCCGGGGAAATTGCGGCGTGCCATCGCATAAGCGGCCGTGATGCCAAGCAGTCCTGACAGCGCGACAACTGTAAAAACGATCTGGAAGGTGACAATCAGCACATCACCGAGTTGAAATTCCCGCCATGCGGTGAAGTACCAGCGTGTTGTCAGTGCTTGCGGTAGCCATGTGCCGAGCCACCTTGTTGAAAAAGATGACAAAACGACAGTTGCAATCATTGCCAGCAGGTTGATGACAAAAAAGGCAACGATGACCCAGACGGCGGTGATCCATAATTTGGATCCGATTGAGGTATCTCTGATCATATTAACCCTTACCTCCGCTGGTTGCGCCGCGATAAAACAGACTGCGCAGGGCAAGAACCGCCGTGACAATTGTCAACTGCACTGTTGCCATAATCATAGCAACCGCTGATGCCATAGAATAATCATATTGCTCAAAGGCTGCCTGATAGGCGGCAATGGAAATGACCCGGGTTGGCCCTGCCGGAGCGCCAAGCAATACGGCAGACGGGAAGACTGCAAAAGCCAGTACAAAGGACAAGCAGAAAGTGATTGCCAGCCCCGGCACCAGCAGTGGAAGCAGAACATGGCGAAAACGCTGCCAGCTCTTTGCCCCATGCGTTGCCGCGGCCTGTTCCAGCGCAGGATCAATGCCGGTGACATAAGACAGAGTGAGCAAAAACGTGAAAGGAAAGCCCGTAATAATCAGCGATGCGAAGACGCCCCAGTAATTATTGGTCAGCTTTAACGGGCTGTCGACAAGGCCGATAAACATCAGTGTCCGGCTGAACCAGCCCTGTGGCCCCAGATAGTTCAGCAGGCCTTCAGCGACCAGCACTGTGCCTAATGTGACTGGCAGGACGAGAATTGTTGTCAGCAGGCGCTGGCGCCGCATCAACCGGACCCGGAATGCTACAGGCACCGCAATCAACAGGCTGATAAGCGTAACAGGAATAGCCAGCCACAAAGTCGTGCCGATGGTTTTATATAAAAAAGGATCGGAGAAGAATTTGATATAATTGGCGAACATGCCTTCACCTTGTTGCGGGGTGAAAGACAACATCAGGCCGTAAATGAACGGATAGATAAAGACTGCCAGCAGAAAAAACACAGCAGGCAGCACCAGCATGGTTGTGCCGTCTATGCCTTTGACCGCTAGTCGCTGGCGTAAGGACAGTCTTTCAATGTTGAGAGAATTATCCATCATCCACCTCAAGCAGGAAAGACGAGTGCGCGGTTTGCATCAATCGCGAGTGTAATGGCGCTGCCGAGCTCTGCATTGGCAGGGGCGTGGAATACCAGCTCATGCGCATTGTCTGTGCTGGCGGTGCCGACAAAATCACGGCCGCGATATTCGATCGTGTCTACTTTGGCCTGAATGGTTGAACGGCTTGGTTCCGCTGTACTCACATCATCTGGTCGTACAGCAAGGATTGCACTCTGACCAACGCTCAGCGGTACGCGTGCCGTACCGGAAATGTGGGCATTGCCGATATCTAGCGTGATTTTATCGCCCTGTGCTTCAATCACTTTGCCAGACAGGCGGTTACGATACCCCATGAACTCGGCCACATCGAGATGATCCGGATGTTCATACAGCTCGACCGGCGAGCCGACCTGCCTGATTTCACCGTCTCTCAGCACGACAATCCTGTCTGCCAGCGACAGAGCTTCGTCCTGATCGTGGGTCACATAAATCGTTGTAGCGCCAAGCTGATTATGAATGCGGCGGATTTCGGCGCGCATTTCAAGACGTAGTTTGGCATCAAGATTGGACAGTGGTTCATCCATCAGAACCAGAGGCGGTTCAATCACGATGGCGCGGGCAATGGCAACACGCTGCTGTTGGCCGCCGGATAATTGTCCCGGAAGTTTGTCTTCCTGACCATGCAAACGCACCATGGCGATGGCGGCTTCAACGCGGCTGTTCATTTCCGCTTTAGGGGTGCCACGCATTTTCAGGCCGAAACCGACATTCTGGCGTACAGTCATATGCGGAAACAGCGCATAATTCTGAAACACCATACCGAAGCCGCGATCTTCCGGCTTCAGTGTGTCGATACGGGTTTTGTCAATATAAATCCCACCGCCTGTTGTTGCGAGCAGTCCGGCGATACAGTTTAACGCTGTGGATTTTCCGCAGCCGGACGGGCCGAGCAGGGCAATAAATTCACCTTTTCGGATCGAAAGGGAGATGCCTTTTAATGCCTGATGGGCTCCGAAAGACCGGCTAAGCTTTTCAAGCCGGATTTCCTCAAAGGGTAGTGACGCAAGTTGCATGAAATACCTCATTGACGGATGTCGCCTGACAAGCAGACGACATCCGTCGTTTACCGGTTTTATTTTGGCTGACTGGCGATTTCTTCGTCCCAACGGCGGAACGCGACGACCATGGCATCCGGATCAAGCGGAAGCTCAACCGGATTATTTGCTATCCAGTCCGCATATTCCGGACGACCATATTCCGCGATTGCATCCTGACTGGATTGCGGCGCCATTGAGAGCGGCACATCTTTAACCGCCGGGCCCGGATAGAAATAACCTTCATCATAGGTATAGGCTTGCTGCTCAGGTGTGAGGAGGAAGCTCATCAGGTCAAGCAAGACGGCGAGTTTTTCATCGCTGACACCTTTGGGTACACACATGAATTGTGCATCGGCAACCCAATGAAAACCATCCAGTTTGGCAACGGCTGCTTCTTTCGGCACCACACCGAGAACACGGGGATTAATATCCCAGCCGGTTGTGGTCACAGTCATATGACGGGTACCTTCACCAAGCTCTTTCATCAGGGCGCCGGTGCCGGTCGGGTAATATTCTACATATTTATGCAGCTCTTTTAAGTAAGCCCATGTTTTGTCCCAGCCTTTGACCGGATCGCGCGGATCTGCATCGCCCAGCAGATAAGGCAGCCCCATCAGGAATGTACGGCCGGGGCCGGAATTGGCCGGACGAGCATAGGCAAACTTATTCGGATTTTCTTTTGCCCATGCCAAAAGCTCATCGGCAGTGGTCGGCACTTTTTTCACATGTTCAGGCATATATTCCAGCAGCGGACCTGACGGATAATAGACGACGGCAACGCCGTGATCCTTGGCAAATGCCTGCATACGCCATGCCGGTTCCAGATAAATTGATTTGAGATCAGGAAGGGCTGCTGCCTGATCTGGAAACAGTTTGACCCACAATCCCATTTCCAATCCGGCAGCCAGCGCATCTGCGCCGGTCAAAACTAGATCAATATCCAGACGTTTGGCGGCCTGCTGGGCTTTTAGCTTGCCCGGAAGTTCGGGTGCGGGTGCTTTGGTAAAGGTGATTTTTGAAACCAGCTCAGGTTTCGCTGCAGCATAATTCTCAATGGCTTTCTGGGTCAGCGCCAGATTGCCGGCGACATCAACAATGTTGATTGCGACCGGCGATGTCGGCAGTGCCAGTTTGCTTTGTGCCCAGAGTTTTGTCGGAAGTGTAGCGAGAGCTGCTATCCCGCCCAAGCCTGCAATGGTCTGTCTGCGTGTGAAATGCATAATTATTCCTCCCCGTTTATTTGTTCCGTTTTATGAACGGTCTACCTCCTCAGAAAGATCGTTCTTTTATTTTAATATATTAGTCTATCAATTTTGCAGGGCAAGCAAAAAATATCCGAATTTACTGCGTACTGTTTTGTGGTTTGAAATTCTGAACTGTTTTAGCCGCGCCGTTTGTCAGTAATGTTTCAAGTTGCTGTAAAATGATGGCTTTGAAATGTGCATTCTGCGCCAGCTCGGGCGCGAAAATACTGTCAAAAGTTAGCAATGCACGCAGTATATCCTGTGCAGTGGTGAGCCCCACCGTTGCCTGCAAGAGTTGATCACATAGCGGATCACGAATGTCGATAGCCTGCCCGTTTTCATCTTTACCGGTCACAAAACGCATCCATGCGGCGACACCCAATGCCAGACGGTCAAAAGACTGACCGGCCAGAAGACGGTTATGGATTGTATTGAGCAGGCGTTGCGGCAGTTTCTGGGAGCCGTCCATAGCAATCTGTGCTGTGCGATGATGCAGAGCCGGATTGCAAAACCGTTCAATCAGCTGGTCTTTATAGGTTGAAAGATCAAAATCCGGCAGAGTGGGCAGTGTCGGCGTTATTTCTTCATCCATCATTGTTCGGATGAAGTTTTTAAAACCGGCTGCGGCCATAGTTGCGGATACGGTTTCATGACCGGCGAGAAAGCCGAGATAGGCAAGTGTGGAGTGACTGCCGTTGAGCAAGCGCAGTTTCATCAGTTCAAAGGCAGCGACATCGCGGACAAAGGTTGCGCCGGATTTTTCCCATGAAGGACGACCGGAAGGAAAGTGATCTTCAATGACCCATTGGCTGAATGGTTCGGTACAGACCGGCCATTGATCGTCCGCATTTAAGCTGCGGCTGACAGTTACACGGTCCTGATCCGTGGTCGCCGGTACAATGCGGTCAATCATACTGGACGGGAATGCAACATGTTCGTTTATGTAACTGCTAAGCCCCGCATCTGTCAGCTCTGCCAGTCGAACAGTCACGCACTTCAGTGTTTCACCATTAGCTGGCAGATTATCGCAAGACAGAACAGTGAATGGCTGTAGTCCTGATGCGTGTCTTCTTCGGATGGCCTCTACCAGAAAGCCGGGTGCAGAGCGCGGCGCATGCGGGTGTTTCAGGTCATGGATAATATCGCTGTTGCTCTCATCCAGCGTACGGCTGGCAGGGGCGTAGCAATAGCCTTTTTCGGTCACAGTAAGCGTGACAATACGAATATCCGGCTGGCACATAGCTTGCAGCACAGCTTCCGGATTTTCCGGTGCAACCAGAATATCAGTCAGGCAGCCGATAACATGCAGCTTTTCACCGGCGCCATCACGCACGGCAACACTATAGAGATAATCTTGCGGGGCGAGTGCATCTCTGGTGTCGGGACTGCGCAGTGAAACGCCGGTAATGCCCCAGTTCGGGTCATCTTGAAGGATGTTTTCCGTATAAACTGCCTGATGGGCACGATGAAACGCACCGATGCCTAAATGGATTATACCTGTTTTCAATTGAGAGCGATCATAGGCAGGCTTGCCCACAGTGGCTGGCAGATCAGGCAGTGTTTTATTGGATAAGCGGTTCTGTGGCTGGCTCATAATTTATAGGCCTGTTTGGCGAGGCGGTAGCTCAGATCATGAGCGACTTCATGGGCTTCGTCTTCATCAAGGCGATGCTCTGTAACCAGACGGGCAAGGAAAGCGCAATCCACACGACGCGCCATATCATGGCGTGCGGGAATGGAGAGATAAGCGCGGGTGTCGTCATTGAAGCCGACAGTGTTATAGAAACCGGCGCTTTCTGTTGTCAGCTCACGATAACGCCTGATGCCTTCCGGACTATCATGAAACCACCATGCGGGGCCGAGCTTAAGCGCAGGGTAATGGCCTGCAAGCGGCGCGAGTTCGCGGCTGTAAGCCGTTTCATCCAGTGTGAAAAGAATAAGAGTGAGGCGCGGGTCATTGCCATGCGCATCCAGCAAAGGCTTGAGTTCTTTGACATAGCCTGTTGAAGTCGGAATATCCGCACCTTTGTCAAAACCAAAAGCGCAGAAAATTTGCGGGTTGTGATTGCGGTATGAGCCCGGATGGATCTGCATGACCAACCCGTCATCAATGCTCATACGCGCCATTTCGGTCAACATTTGCGCGCGGAACAATTCCGCATCTTCTGCTGTCACCGATTGCTTGATGATCCGTTCAAACAGTGCCTCCGCTTGCCCTGCTGAGAGATTGGCAGTTTGCGCAGTCGGATGACCGTGATCGGTGGATGTTGCGCCGCGTGCCTTGAAATAGGCACGGCGGTTCCGGTGTGCCTGCAAATATCCCTGATAGGTCATCGGGTTGTTTGTGAGCGCGATAAACTTTTCCAGTTCACTCTGAAAATCCGGACGGGATGCATCAACCACTGCATCTGGCCGATAGGCGGGAACAACCCGCCCATGCCAACCGGAGGCGAGAATAGCATCATGATGTGTGAGCGGATCATTGGCGGAATCTGTAGTGGAGATTACCTCAATATTGAAGCGGTCATATAGCGCGCGCGGGCGCATTTCCGGCGTGGCCAGCTTCTCGGAAATCAGATCATAAAGCCGGTCGGCATTGTTTTCATTGAGACGCTCAGTAATACCGAAAACACTCTCCAGAGAATGTTCAAACCAGAGACGGGATGGGGTGCCACGAAACAGAGGCCAATGTTTTGCAAATAATCGCCAGATTGTGCGGCTGTCGGTTTCCACCGCTACACCATCCAGACGGGCAATGCCTAATTGCTCCAGCGGAATGCCCTGCGAGTAGAGCATACGGCAGATATAATGATCGGGTTTGACAAACAGGGTTGCCGGATCAGGAAAAGCTGCATCTGTTGCATACCATGCCGGTTCCGTATGTCCGTGCGGGGAGATGATCGGCAGCTTCTCGACCGATGCGAACAAGCGTCGCGCTATAGCGCGGCTGTTTGCCTCCGCAGGCAAAAGGCGATCCGGATTGAGTGCCATTGCTGGTCTTTTCCTCCCTGACAGACTTTGAATATCTGTTTCCCGTCATTGCTGTCCGGTTTTCTGCCTGCGGTTTTGATCCGTCTTGTACAGAATTTGCATCCGGTGCTTGGCGAACAGTAAATAATAATATATTAGTATGTCAACAGCGCATAGATTTTTTGTTTCGGATCGCAGTTGCGAGCGGATAAACAAGGCCTGAAGATTTAAGATTCAGGCAGGAGAGCAAGATTGAACACGCAGCCGACATTCGGGCAGATATCTACAGTGAGACGGCCAGCCGCAGCTCGCGAAACCGCAGCAAAGCTGATTTATCGTGCATTGCAGGCGGATATTGTTGCGATGAGACTGCTGCCCGGCACGGCTCTCAATGAAAAGAATTTTATTGAACAGTTCGGCGTGAGTCGCACACCGGTGCGAGAGGCACTTATTCGTCTGGCTGAAGAAGGTCTGGTCGATATCTTTCCTCAATCAGGAACTTTTGTTTCGCGGATTCCTGTTGATCTGATACCGGAATCCGTAGTGATCCGTCAGGCGCTTGAGGGAGCTGCGGCAGAACATGCTGCGCTTTCCGCAACGCCTGAAGCCGTTGACAAGCTCGATGAGTTGATTGCTTTGCAACAATTTCACGCCAGCCGTGAAAAACTTGGTCTGTTTCATGAAGCCGATGATGCTTTCCATGAGGTAATTGCCGAAATTTCTGGCTTTCCCGGTATCTGGCAGCATCTGAAGCTTGTGAAAATTCAGATTGACCGTGCGCGACGTATGACGGTTCCCGTATTGGGGCGTATAGATCAGGTTTTGCGCGAGCATAAATTCATCAGGGATGCCATAGCGGCCAAAGATGCACCGGAAGCGGTAAAGGCGATGAAGCACCATCTTAGTGCAGTTCTGCCGGATATTGATGAATTGCGAAAAAGCCATCCGGACTTCTTTGTTTGATCTGGCAGTACGTTCGCGGCCTTAAACTTGCAAAATCATAAAATATAAGTACTCGAGTGGAGGAGGGGTTAATGCGTCAAGCGTGGAGATGGTTCGGGCCGGATGCCGGTGTGCCTTTGGATGCTGTGCGTCAAGCCGGAGCGACAGATGTTGTGTCTGCTTTGCATGATGTGCCGATCGGTCAGGCATGGACTTCAAATCAAGTTTCCGAGCGCAAGACGCTGATTGAAAATACCTCTTCTGGCCGCACCCCGCTTGTCTGGTCTGTGGTGGAGAGTATCCCGATTTCTGATGCAATCAAGCGCGAAGGCGGTGCTGCTAAACAAGATATTACCGCATGGATTGCCTCAATGGAGGCTCTGGCGGCGCATGATATTAAAACCATTTGCTATAATTTTATGCCGGTTGTGGACTGGTGCCGCACCGATCTGGACTATGTAACGCCGACTGGCGCGACTGCTATGCGCTTCGATCAGGACAGATTTGCTGCTTTTGACCTTTATATTTTGCAGCGTAAAAATGCGGAACAAGAATATTCCAACGCTGACCGTCTTGCCGCCCGTGCGACCTATGAGGCAATGAGCGAGGCTGAGATCAATCAGCTGATTTTCAATATTGCCAGTGCTTTGCCGGGGTCGACAACCGAGCCGCTGACGATACCGGCTTTTCGCGACAAGCTGGAAACCTATGCGCATGTGGATGCCAATAAGTTAAGACAAAATCTGGTTGCCTTTCTGGAGGAAGTGACCCCTATTGCGGACGAGCTGGGTGTGCGCCTGACCCTGCATCCGGATGATCCGCCGCGCTCTCTGTTCGGACTGCCGCGCATTGCTTCAAATGAAGCCGATTATGCAGCGATTTTTGATGCGGTGCCGTCTTCGGCCAATGGCATGTGCTTCTGTTCTGGTAGTCTTGGCGTGCGGGCGGATAATGATCTGCCTGCAATGGCACGCCGTTTTGCATCACGTATCTATTTCTCGCATTTACGGGCAACCACACGACAGGGTGACGGACGCAGCTTCTATGAAGCCGCCCATCTTGAAGGTGATGTGGATATGGTTGCATTGCTGCGTGCGCTGGTCGAGGAAGACCGCAAGCGGGATAGTGGCTCGAAGATTATTTTCCGCTCTGATCATGGTCACCGCATGCTGGATGATTTGGCAAAACAGGTGACACCGGGCTATCCGGTTATCGGCCGGTTGCGCGGGCTTGCAGAATTGCGGGGTGTGATCGCCGCATTGGATGCCGGTGCTTTATGTCCGGCAAAGGCGGGCGGGTGAGCTATGACCCGTCAGAACAGCTCGGTTATTGTCCTTCATCCGTCTGACCATGTGGCGGTTGCGCGGGTGACAATCCGCGCCGGAGAACCTGTCGGCAGTGGTGAACTTGTAGCCACTAATCTGATCGGCAAAGGGCATAAAGTTGCACTTGTACCCATCACAAAAGGACAGGAAATCCGCAAATACGGCAATGTGATTGGTGTGGCGACAGAGGATATTGCTGCGGGTGCGCATGTGCATCTGCATAATCTGGCAATGCTGCCGTCACAGCACGAGCATGAATTCTGTGTTGATTATGCTGAGCCGGAACTGTTTCCTGAAGCGGAAAGACGCAGCTTTTTGGGCTTTGACCGTGGCGCAGGCGGGGTTGGTACGCGCAATTATATTGGTGTGATTGCAACGGTGAATTGTTCAGCCACAGTTTCGCAATATGTGGCAGATCATTTTAACCGCATGGGCGGCTTGAAAGGTTATGACAATATTGACGGTGTTGTGGTGCTTGGTCATGCGGGCGGCTGCGGGATCAATACGCAGTCGGAAGCCTATCGCGTTCTGACCCGCACGATACAGGGATATGCCCGTCATCCCAATTTCGGTGGCGTGTTGTTGATCGGGCTGGGTTGCGAGACCAACCAGATTGCTCCGATCCTTAAACATTACAAACTGGAAGAAGGTGCGCGCTTGCAGACGCTGACCATCCAGAACTATGGCGGCTCACGGAAGACAATTGAGGCGGCTATTGCGGTGATTGAAACAATGTTGCCGGTTGTGAATGCGGCGCAGCGCACGCAACAGCCTTTGTCGCAGCTTAAACTGGGTTTGCAATGCGGCGGCTCGGACGGTTATTCGGGCATTTCCGCAAATCCGGCACTGGGCTATGCATCGGATTTACTTGTGCGACATGGCGGCACCAGTGTTTTGTCGGAAACGCCGGAGATTTACGGTGCTGAACATTTGCTGACCCGAAGGGCGGCGCGGCCGGACATTGCTGAAAAGCTGTTGTCACGGATCGACTGGTGGCGTGACTACACGCAGCGCAACGGCGATGAACTCAACAATAATCCGTCTCATGGCAATAAGCTGGGCGGGCTGACCACAATCCTTGAAAAATCACTCGGTGCCGTGGCGAAAGGTGGCTCTATGCCACTGCGTCAGGTTTATGAATATGCGCAGACGATTGATGAAGCGGGTTTCGTATTTATGGATACGCCGGGTTATGATCCGGTTTCTGTGACCGGACAGGTGGCAGGGGGCTGCAATCTCATTTGTTTCACAACGGGACGCGGCTCGGTCTCAGGTTTCAAACCGGCACCGAGTATTAAAATCGCAACCAATTCAGATATGTATGAGCATATGAAGGAAGATATGGATCTGAATTGCGGTGGTATTGTCACCGGCGAAGAGACTATTCAGCAGGCAGGCGAACGTATCTTTGAGGAGATTATCGCTGTTGCTTCCGGCCGCAAGACAGTGAGTGAGATTTACGGCTATGGCGATAATGAATTTGTGCCGTGGCAACTCGGGGCAACGACCTGAAAAAACAAATAGCACTACGGGGGAATGGTGAGGAAAAAGCTCTTTTTGTCTGCCGGTGAATGTATGATTGAAATGTCCTCACTGGGAGGCAGTGAGTTTCATCTTGGCTTTGCAGGCGATACTTTAAATACCGCATGGTATGCGCGCGCTTGCCTGCCTGCGCAGGATTGGGATGTGTCATATTTTACCCGTATCGGTACGGATAGTTTTTCTGCCAAGATGAAAGATTTTCTGAACCGGAACGGGATCGGTACTGACTATATTGAGGAGGATGCGCAGCGTCAGGCTGGCCTTTATCTGATCGAAGTTGAGAACGGCGAGCGGCATTTCACCTATTGGCGCAACCAGTCGGCAGCACGTCTGCTGGCGGTTAATCAGCCCTTGCTCGCCAAGGCTTTCTCTGATGCCGATATCATCTATTTTTCTGCGATTACGCTGGCTATTCTTTGTCCTGAGCAGCGGACAGTATTTATCTCTCATTTGCGAGATGCTGCGCGTTCCGGAAAAACGGTGGTTTTTGATACCAATATCAGGCCGCGTTTGTGGGAGAGCCACGATATTTTGCGTGAAACAATTATGCAGGCGGCGGCGGTTGCGCAGATTGTTTTGCCGAGTTTTGATGATGAAGCCGCAATGTTTGGTGATCGTAGCTTAGAGGATTGCGCTGCCCGCTATCGCGCTGCCGGTGCACAAAACGTTGTAGTTAAAAATGGTGGCGGCACAATGCTGATTGGCGATGACAATGGCATGCGTCAGATCACCGATATTGAACCGCTCATGCCAGTGGACACAACCGGTGCCGGAGATTCATTCAACGGTGGTTTTCTCGCGACACTGTTGAGTGGCAAAGATATTGAGACTGCTGTCAAAGCCGGACATGCTGTAGCCGCTCAGGTCGTGATGCAACGCGGTGCATTAATGCCGATGGTGAATCTGGTTTATTAGAGAGCAAACATGCCGGTAATGCTCTGGCAGCTTATACTGTATCTTCTGTCGCGATTTTAAAAAATGCATTGATGAGCGTTCCGTTGCTGCGCTCTTGCAAGCAGATCAGCGTTTCGTCCATCAATTCTTCACGTGTATTGATAGACAACGGATGCAAGCGGCTGTCATTGCTGAATTCAGCCAATGATACAAAGCCAATACCCGCGCCGCCCGCAACGATTTCACGAACGGCCTCGCGTCCTTCTGCCTCAATTGCAGGTTTCAGCACGATATTTTTTTCAAGCGCGAGGTCTTCCAGTTTCTGGCGCGTTTTCGACCCTTTTTCACGGAAAACCAGTGGCCATTGCAACAATTCTGCGAGATCAATATTGGAAAAACGGCTAAGCGGATGATCTCTGGCCACAAAGGCAATAATAGGTGAGGAATTCAGTTTGTGAATGAGGAAGTCCCGTGCTTTGGGCACTTCTCCTAAAACACCAATATCAGCCTCATAGCGATACAGGCTAGAGATAACTTCTTCACTATTGCCGGTTTGAACGTTGATTTGAACTGAGGGATATTTTTCGCGAAAAGCACCAAGAATGCCGAGAATATGATGCGCCGCATCGGCCATAATCCGCAATTTGCCTGCACGCAGCACACGCGATTCTGACAAGAAGTCCAATGCCTGCTGCTCCACTTCGAATAGCCGGTGCGTGATCTCAAGCAGTTTCACACCGGCATCGGTCAGGCTGACTTGTTTCTTATGCCGGTTGAACAGCAAAACATCATATTCTTCTTCCAGCTTGCGCACCTGATCGGAAATAGCGGGCTGTGTCAGGCATAAAGCTTCCGCAGCGCGGGAAAATCCGCCGGAAATCGCCACATAATGAAACGCCCGTAACTGAACATAGCGCATGGATTTTTCCTGACGTTGAGTGTTTTCTGATTTGAGAGCGAAGCTTAGCACAGCAATTTTTTAACACAATATGCATCTGTAAAACTTATGGATTGATTTGAAATAACGATTTTACAAATAATTGTCTTTGCCTGAGGATGAGGCAAATCCGCATTTTGCAAGGTATCCGGAGGGACATAAAATGCAAGCAACCGGTGAAAAACAACAACAGCCACAAACGGATATGCTTCCGCACTGGAAACCTAATCAGTTTCTCGCACCGGCACTGGGGGAGCCCTATTTGCTGACACCGGGGCCACTGACAACTGATTATGCGGTGAAGCAGGCAATGTTGCGCGATTGGGGCTCATGGGATGATGATTTCCGCGCAATGACTGCAGAAATGCGTGAGCGTTTGCTGCGTGTTGCCGGTGATGACAAGCATGAGTTTGATTGCGTGCCGATACAAGGCAGCGGCTCCTTTGCGGTCGAGGCGATGCTCGGAACTTTCCTGCCGAAAGACAGTAAAATTCTGGTGCTGATGAACGGTGCCTACGGGCAGCGAATTGTGCAGACACTGAACTATCTGGGGCGTGCCCATAGTAAAATCGACAAGGGCGACTATCTGCCACCGCGTGCAGAAGAGGTGGCGCAGGCACTGGATGCCGATCCGGCGATTACCCATGTGATTGTAGTGCATTGCGAAACAAGTTCAGGCATTCTCAATCCGGTCGCGGAAATCTCAGAGGTGGTTTATGCCAAGGGACGTAAGCTGCTTGTTGATAGTATGAGTGCTTTCGGAGCGGTTGATCTGAGCGTCAATAAAATCCGCTATGAAGCTATGGTGTCCTCCGCCAATAAATGCATCGAAGGTGTGCCGGGTTTTGGCTTTGTCATTGCCCGCAAAAGCGTGTTGGAAGCATCTAAAGGGAATTGTCACTCCCTGAGCCTTGATATTCACGAGCAATGGGCGACCATGAATAAAACCGGACAGTGGCGCTATACACCGCCAACCCATGTGGTTGCAGCCTTTCTGGTCGCATTGCGGATGCATGATGCGGAAGGCGGTGCCGAAGGGCGCTTGGCGCGCTATACCAATAATCGTGATGTTATGGTGGAGGGCATGCGCCAGCTGGGTTTTGAAACACTGCTGCGTGACCGCTGGCTCTCCCCGATCATTGTAACTTTCTTCAATCCTGCCCATCCGAATTTTGAATTTTCCCGCTTTTACAATCTGATGAAAGCGAAAGGCTTCATCATCTATCCGGGTAAATTGACGGTCGTTGACAGTTTTCGTGTCGGCTGCATCGGGCGCATGGATGCTAATATTATGCGGCAGGTGGTTGCCGCAGCTGCAGATAGTCTGGCTGAGATGGACGTGGATACAGCCGCCCCGCCAGCCGCCGCACTGGATGAACGTGCCAAGCTCGCAGCCTGAGTTTTAAATTTAAAACAGCAGGTTAGCGTAATACTGCCTGCGGAGGATAATGAAGTGAACAAGATGACCAAGGTAACCGTAACCGTGAACGGCCGTGATTATAACTGGCCGAACGTCCCCGCCATCGCGATCTGCCTTGACGGGTGCGAACCGGCTTATCTGGATGAGGCGATTGCTGCGGGGCTGATGCCGACGCTGAAGCGTATTAAAGAGACCGGAACAGTGCGCACGGCCCATAGTGTTATCCCAAGCTTTACCAATCCGAATAATCTTTCCATCGCCACGGGGCGTCCGCCAGCAGTGCACGGTATTTGCGGGAACTATCTCTATGATCGGGAAACCGGCACCGAAGTGATGATGAATGATGTACGCTTTTTGCGTGCGCCGACCATTTTCAAAGGTTTCTATGATGCCGGTGCCAAAGTCGCCGTTGTGACAGCCAAAGACAAGCTGCGGGCTTTGCTGGGGGCAGGTCTGCAATTTGGAGACAGCCGTGCAATTTGCTTTTCAGCAGAGCGTTCCGATACGACAACGAAAGCGGAAAACGGTATTGATAATGCATCGCAATGGCTGGGTATGCCGGTGCCGGAGGTCTATTCCGCAGAGCTTTCAGAATTTGTATTCGCTGCTGGTGTAAAACTGCTCAAAACATTCCGGCCTGATGTGATGTATCTGACCACAACAGATTATGTGCAGCATAAATATGCACCGGGTGTGCCACAGGCCAATGCGTTTTATGAAATGTTCGACAAATATCTGGCAGAGCTGGATGCATTGGGCGCGGCCATTGTGGTGACTGCGGATCACGGCATGAAAGCAAAACATAAGGCTGACGGTTCTCCTGATGTTGTCTATGTGCAGGATGTTCTCGACGAATGGCTGGGCAAGGATGCCGCACGGGTTATTCTTCCAATCACAGATCCTTACGTGGTTCACCACGGCGCTCTCGGCTCTTTTGCAACGGCCTATCTGCCGGATGGCACGGATATCAGTGATATTATGAAACGGTTGGCTGCCATTGAAGGCATTGATGTGGTGCTGAATAATGCCGATGCTGCAGAGCGTTTTGAACTGCCTCAAGACCGCATCGGCGATATTGTTTTGGTGTCATCGGAAAACAAAGCCATCGGCACCAGTGAACATCGTCATGATTTGGCAGCCTTGAACGAGCCTTTGCGCTCGCATGGTGGTCTGACAGAACAGGCTGTGCCTTTTATCGTAAATCGCCAGATGCCGGATCTGCCCGAAGCACCGGTTTTGCGCAATTTTGATGCATTTTTCTATGCTGTGACTGCCGCAGCTGCTCAGCATTCATAACTGAAATTAAATACCGGAACATATTCCCCCGCGGCGGTAAGCTGGTGCCTGATTGTCATGTCAGGATGGCTTACCGTTGACAGGGGTGAAAGGAGCCTTCTGTGGTCAAGCCGGAAATAGCGATTAAAACAAGACATGAGCCAATGCGTATTGCCGGTAAAAAGGTTGATGCGGATGTGGTTTTTGACGTGCACTATCCTTATACGAATGCCGTGATTGGCACTGTTCCGGCAGGGCGTGCTGAACATGCCCGCGAGGCCTTCAGAATTGCGGCAGGCTATAAGCCGAAGCTGACACGCTATGAGCGTCAGAAAATTCTGCTGCGCACCGCTGAATTACTGGTGGCACGCAAGGAAGAAATGGCTGATCTGATTACTTCAGAACTGGGCATCTCGAAAATGGATTCCTATTATGAAGTCGGACGAGCTTATGACGTGTTTACATTGGCAGGGCAGATGTGCCTGCATGATGACGGCGAGATTTTTTCTTGTGATCTGACGCCGCATGGCAAAGCCCGTAAGATTTTCACGTTCCGTGAGCCATTACGTGCGATTTCAGCAATTACGCCGTTCAATCATCCGTTGAATATGGTTTCGCATAAAGTAGCACCGGCGATAGCCACCAATAATTGTGTGGTGGTAAAGCCGACCGAGCTGACACCGATGACTGCATTGCTGCTGTGCGATATTATGTATGAAGCTGGATTGCCGCCGGAAATGCTGTCAGTGGTAACAGGCCTGCCGAAAGATATCGGCTCGGAAATGATTACCAATCCGGATATTGATCTGATTACCTTTACCGGTGGTGTTCCTGTGGGCAAGATGATTGCCAATACCGCGGGCTATAAGCGCACAGTGCTGGAACTTGGCGGCAATGATCCGCTGATTATTCTCAATGATCTGAGCGATGATGATCTGGCAAAAGCGGCCGATCTTGCTGTGGCGGGTGCAACCAAAAACTCCGGCCAGCGCTGTACAGCAGTAAAACGAATTCTATGTCAGCAAAGTGTGGCCGACCGTTTCGTGCCGATGGTATTGGAGCGGGCAAAGAAAATACGCTTTGGTGATCCGATGGACCCGAAAACAGAACTTGGCACCGTTGTCCATGAGCAGGCGGCCGCACGGTTTGAAAAACTGGTTCATATGGCAGCCGAGCAGGGAGCAAAAATACTCTATAATCCGGGGCGTCAGGGTGCATTATTACCACCGATAGTCGTGGATGAAGTGCCGCATAGCTCGGAACTGGTGATGCAGGAAACTTTCGGGCCAATCATTCCGATTATTCGCGCACCGGATGATGATGACGCGCTGATCGCGCTGTCCAATTCAACGGATTTTGGTCTGTCATCCGGTGTTTGCACTAATGATTACCGGCGTATGCAGAAATATATTCGCGGGCTTAATGTTGGTACGGTCAATATCTGGGAAGTGCCGGGTTACCGTATTGAGATGTCGCCTTTCGGCGGGATCAAAGATTCCGGTAACGGTTATAAAGAAGGTGTGATTGAAGCGATGAAAAGCTTCACCAATGTTAAAACTTTCTCGCTGCCATGGGAGTGAGCAGCGGAACTGAGAGAAGGGTATCGATGTGCGCGTGCGATAAATTATAAACAGGCACATTATCTGAAAACCGTAGGGGGAGGCGGCGAGTATGAAATTGGGAGTGCATACAGAGGGCGAGTCCAATCGCTCCGAGGCAAGGAAGCGATGGCAGGCGCAGCAGAACAGTCCTTATATGGAAGAGGTGTTGCGGCGTGATGCGGATGTTTTTCTGCATCAGAGCCTTTCCAGTCCCTGTCTCACAGCGATTGTTAAGGCGCAGGGCATCTGGATTGAGGATGCCAATGGACGCCGTTTTATGGACTTTCACGGCAATAGTGCCCATCATATCGGCTATGCCCATCCTAAGTTAATTGCTGCCGTTAAACAGCAAATGGACGATCTGAGTTTTGCACCGCGCCGTTTTACTTGTGAGCCGGCGATTGAACTGGCCGAGAAGCTAGCCGAAATTGCACCGGGTAATCTGGGAAAAACGCTGTTCACTACCGGAGGGTCAGATGCCATTGAAGTCGCGCTGAAAGTGGCGCGTGCGGCGACAGGGCGGTTTAAAACCCTGTCTTTCTGGGATGCATTTCATGGGGCGGGGTTTGGTGCATCGTCAGTCGGCGGGGAAGCAACATTCCGCTCGGGTATTGCAGGGCCTTTATTGTCCGGTGCCGAGCATGTGCCGCCATTTGCCTGTTACCGCTGCCATTATAAGCACAAGGGGCCTGAGAACTGCGGTATTGCCTGCGCAGACGTTGTGTCTTTCGTGCTGGAACGTGAGGGCGATATTGCGGCAGTGGTGGCTGAGCCGATGCGCGCCACACCCTATCCACCGCCGCCAGGCTTTTGGCAAAAAGTGCGCGAGGCCTGCGACCGTCACGGAACTTTGCTGATCTTTGATGAGATACCGACAGGGCTTGGCAAGACGGGCAAGTTTTTCGCGTCAGATCATGATGGTGTGACGCCGGATATGATCGTTCTTGGCAAATCATTAGGTGGCGGTATGTTGCCGATTGCAGCTGCAATTGTGCGCCGCGATCTGGATGTATGTGGTGATTTTGCTATCGGGCATTACACACATGAGAAAAATCCGGTGACAACCCGTGCTGCGCTCACCACGATTCAAATTATTGAAGAGGAAGGGCTGGTTCAGCGAGCGGCCGAACTGGGGCACTATGCGATGAGCCGTTTACGCGAATTGCAGTTACGCTCACCGCATGTGGGAGATGTGCGTGGCCGTGGCTTGCTGTTCGGGGTGGAACTGGTGCGTGACCGGCAAAGCCGTGAACCGGATAATGCGCTGGCTGAGGCGGTTTATTACCGTTGTCTGGAGGGCGGCGTCAGCTTCAAGATCAGTCAGGGCAATGTGCTGACATTATCGCCGCCACTCATTATCACGCAGGAAGAACTGGAGCAGGCTTTATCCATTGTCGAAGAGGCAATATTGGCAGGCGTGTAGTTTTTGCGCCTTATAGAAAATCCCTTCAACCTATAAGTTTTGAAGGGCGATGTATAAAATAAATAGATTTTACTTATTGAAATACGGTTCGCACTATGAGGAGCCATAAAAGGGAACAGCCTGCAAAAGCAGGTATAAAAATAAGCAATCAGCTATCAAACAGATAATAAAAAGCTGATATAATAATGGGGAAATATGAAATGAAAAAGCATCGCGCTTTTATTCTGTCCCTTGCTGCCGGTATTGTTTTGGCATCAAGTGCTTATGCACAAACGGAACTATCTGTTTATACCGCTTTTGAGGCTGTTGATTTACAACGCTTTGCAGAAGCTTTCAACAAAGATCATCCGGATATTAAAGTGAACTGGGTTCGTGACTCAACCGGTGTCATGACCGCCAAATTGCTGGCTGAGAAAAATAATCCGAAAGCCGATATCGTCTGGGGTATCGCTGCCACATCACTGCTAATCCTTAAAAATGAAGGTATGCTCGAGCCTTACACGCCCAAAGATGTTGATAAGCTTGACCCGCGTTTTGTAGACAAGGATCGTCCGACCAGCTGGATTGGTCTTGATGCCTATGTTGCCGCCATTTGTTTCAATACGGTTGAAGCTGAGAAGCTTGGTCTGAAGCCGCCGAAAAGCTGGAAAGATCTCACTAAGCCTGAATATAAAGGCCATGTGGTGATGCCTAATCCGGCATCCTCCGGTACAGGTTTCCTTGATGTTTCATCATGGTTGCAGATGTTCGGTGAAAAGGGTGGCTGGGACTATATGGACGGCCTGCATGAGAATATCGCCAACTATACACATTCAGGTTCCAAGCCATGTAAAATGGCGGGTGCGGGTGAAGTGCCGATTGGCGTTTCCTTTGAGTTTCCGGCCTCTCAGGTAAAGAGTGCCGGTGCGCCAGTGGATATTATCTTCCCTGAGGAAGGCTCCGGCTGGGAGTCCGAGGCTGTGGCGATTATGGCGGGTACCCAGAATATGGATGCTGCCAAAACGCTGATGGACTGGACATTGACCCCGAATGCCATGGAAGCGCTAAACAAGAGTTTCGCCGTGGTGGCACTGCCGGGTATTGCCAAGCCGGTAGAGCATATTCCTGCTGATCTTGAAAAGAAGATGATCAAAAACGATCTGGAATGGGCGGCGAATAACCGCAAAGCCATTCTGGAAGAATGGTCGAAACGCTACGATTCAAAATCTGAATCCAAAGGCTGATCAGGGTGTCGTTTCATTGAGCAGCGTGAGTTTCGTCATCTGTATCATTTCGGATGGATGGCGGTTCTCATATGAAACGAAGCTGCTCTAGCAGACACGCATAATGCGACTGCGAACGCGGATTTTCCGCGTTCGTTCAGGGAGTGTGAACATGTCAGTCCAGAGGAATGAATTCGTGAAACATGAAATGGCGACAGGTGCGGTTCGGATCGGTCAGCATGGGCTTAATGCTGATGATACGACAGCCAACAAACAGGAATATCTCAAAGTTGGCGGTCTCTGGAAAGCTTTCGGAGAGTTTTATGCCCTGAAGGATATTAATCTTGAAATCAGGGAAGGTGAGTTCGTCTGTTTTCTCGGGCCTTCAGGCTGTGGCAAAACCACACTTTTACGCGCTATTGCGGGGCTGGATTTACAAACAAGAGGCACAGTTCATCAGGCATCAAAAGATATTTCCGATCTGCCGCCGGCACAACGTGATTACGGGATTGTCTTTCAGTCTTATGCTCTGTTTCCCAATCTGACGATTGAAAAAAATATCGCCTTCGGGCTTGAAAACATGAAGAAATCACGCGCGGAAATTACGCAGCGTGTTGCAGAATTACTGGAGCTGGTCGGACTGGCGGATCAGGCGAAAAAATATCCGTCGCAATTGTCCGGTGGCCAGCAGCAGCGTATTGCGCTGGCACGCGCGATTGCGATTTCTCCTGGCCTTTTGCTGCTCGATGAACCGCTTTCTGCGCTCGATGCTAAAGTGCGCGTTCACTTGCGCCATGAGATTAAAGAGCTGCAACGCAAGCTCGGTGTAACGACAATCATGGTCACCCACGATCAGGAAGAAGCGCTGGCTATGGCTGATCGGATTGTGGTGATGAACAAAGGGACAATCGAGCAGATAGGCACGCCGCTTGAGGTCTATCGTCAGCCGAGCAGCCTATTTGTTGCAGACTTCATCGGGGAGACCAATAAATATCCGGTCAGGATTGGTGCGGAAGGCACAGCCGTTTCGGGCGATCTGGTATTGCAATGTCATGACCATAATCTGGCAGAGGGCAGTGATGCGATTGTGGTGATCCGCCCGAATGATGTGATCCCTCATGGCCGCGCGCTGGATACCAGCTCATCTGCCGGTAACGGAGAAAATCTGATTGAGGTGCAGATTGAGAGCATGGAATTTCTTGGCTCGTTCTGGCGCACACATATGCGTAGTACGTATTTGCAAAACCAGCAATTGATCGCGGATTTTTCCATTAATGCGGAGCGTCGTCTCGGCCTGACAGAGGGTATGACCATTCTGGTGGAACTGCCGAAAAGCCGTTTGCTGATTTTTGACGGAAAGGGCAAGCGATGAGTGCTGTAAGTGATTATCACGCTGCTCCGGTGATGCCTGCAGGAAAGGCTATCCGTCAGAAAGTCAGCTCGGATGATTGGATCAAACGCGGTATGATGCTGATTATCGGCGCATATCTGCTGGTGACATTGGCCGCGCCGCTCTATGTGATGTTATCCAAATCCTTTGCCAGCTATCAGTTTCAGTTGGAGAATTATGAAGTTCAGATTGGTGACGGCAAAGGAAACTGGGCTCCGGCACAATCTTTGGGTCAGTTGAATGCTGAACTGAAAACGATTTCATCCGAAGAATTGGCAACATCCAATAGTGGTCGCCTGTCTCCGGTGGCATTGTTTCCGGATTTCAGTTTTCGCGGGGCTGAACATTACCGCATCCGTGGTCTGACGGATGACAGCTGGTTTCTGATCGGTTCTGCTCCATATCGTGGGCAGGAATGGCAGGAGGTGGATTCTAATAATTTCCGCCGTGTCATGCTGATGCCGCAGCAGACCACAGGTCTGGATAATTACCGGACTTATTTCACATCGCCGGCACTGTTTCAGTCGATCAAAAATTCACTGGTGATTGCGTTAATCAGCATGGTGCTGACCGTGTCGCTGGCTTTTGGTTTTTCCTATGCGCTGAACCGTTCAAAAATGCGCTTTAAAGGCTTCTTCAAACTGGTCGCCGTTATGCCCATTCTGGTGCCGTCACTCTTGCCGGGTATTGCGCTGATCTATCTGTTCGGTAATCAGGGGATTTTAAAGGAGCTGCTGTTTGGCCTGCCGATTTACGGACCGCTGGGTATCGTGCTGGGTTCGGTTTTCTTTACGTTTCCGCATGCGCTGATGATTATTTCAACGGCTCTGGCCGTATCTGATGCTCGTCATTATGAGGCGGCAGATTCCCTGCGCGCTAGCAAATGGCGCACGTTCTGGACAGTGACGGTGCCGGGTGCCCGTTATGGTTTGATCTCTGCTGCTTTTGTTGTGTTCAATCTGGTCATCACAGATTTTGGCCTGCCAAAGGTTATCGGCGGTCAGTATAATGTGCTGGCGGTGGATATTTATAAGCAGGTGATCGGCCAGCAGAATTTTGAAATCGGTGCTGTTGTCTCCGTGATGTTGCTGTTTCCGGCGATTATCGCATTCGCTGTTGACCGGTTTATTCAGCGCAAGCAGGTCGCTTTGTTATCCGCACGCGCTGTACCGTTTTCTCCGAAAAAGAAACCGCTGTTTGATAATCTGTGCTTGCTTTACTGCACTCTGATCGGGCTGTTCATCACCGGACTTCTGCTGGTTTGTCAGTTGGCAGCTATCGTTAAATTCTGGCCATATGATATGAGCCTGAGCCTGCGCAATTTTGATTTCGGACGGATGGATGGCGGTGGCTGGAGTTCCTATTTCAACTCTATTCAGCTGGCTTTTTTGACGGCTATTATCGGCACAGTGGTTGTGTTTGTTGGTGCCTATGCGGTTGAGAAAACTGAGGGCTTTGCTAAAGGTCGTGCTTTGTTTCAGTTTCTGGCTATGTTGCCGATGGCTGTGCCGGGTATGGTGCTGGGGCTTGCCTATATCTTCTTCTTCAACAATCCTGCCAATCCGTTAAGCGGCATTTATGGAACGATGATTATTCTCGTCATTTGTACCGTAACGCATTTTTACACAGTTTCTCATTTGACGGCACTGACCGCACTGAAACAAATGGACCCGGAATTTGAATCGGTTTCGGCGTCACTAAAACAGCCGTTCTATAAATTATTTGCACGGGTGACGGTGCCGGTGTGTCTGCCAGCTATTCTGGATATCTCGATCTATCTGTTTGTCAATGCGATGACGACAGTATCAGCCGTCGTGTTTCTGTATTCTGCCCATACAACGCTCGCTTCTGTAGCTGTGTTGAATATGGATGATGCAGGGGATGTGGCGCCTGCCGCCGCAATGGGGATGATGATCTTCTATACCAATGTTGCAGCGCGACTGGTGCATTATGGCTTGTCGCAAATGCTGCTGCGTAAAACACAGAAGTGGCGAATGTAGAATTATGCGCCTTTAACGACCGGTAGTTACAGAATATGTTGCATTGCGTGGCTGTTTTTGATTAAAGGTCACAAAATGCAACATTTCTGTGTCGGGAGTTGGCTGTGGTAAAAAAATCATCGCATGTTGAGCAGCATGGTCCGGCAGAGCATCGCATTCTCGCCTCGCAGCGGCATGATGAAATATTACGCAGGCTGAATGAAGATGGTGTTGCGGGTATCAGTGAAGTCGCGACATTTTTCGATGTATCGCGGGAAACGATCCGTCGCGATCTGAAATATTTGGCACAGCGCGGGTTAATAACGCTTGTTCATGGCGGGGCAACAAAGCCCCAGTTGAATGAACCTGCTTTCGGGTTGCGCAGTAAGGAGAATGCCGCAGGAAAAGCGGCAATCGGAAAGGTGGCCGCCGCTCTGATCCGCTCTGATATGGTGGTTTTCCTTGATTCAGGAACCACAACTTTGGCGCTGGCACAGGCACTGAGCCAGCAAGAGAAAACACCGGAAAACCTGACAATTTGCACGACAAGTCTGCGGATTGTACTGCAACTTTGCCATATGCAGGGTGTGCGTGTGCATATCCTTGGCGGAGAGATCAATGCAATCGAAGAATCCACTGGTGGAATTGATGTGCTGAGGGCAGCAGAGAATTTTCGGTTCGATCTGGCTTTTCTTGGTGCCGGTGGCATTACCCCGAATGGGGAGGTCACTGATTTCACGCGGGATGGTGCCGAGTTACGCTCAAAAATGGCAGTGAGTGCCACTGAGGCGTGGTTTCTTGCAGATGCTGAAAAATTTGGTCGGATGACTCCGCTACGGGTTGCACATTTTGAGCAGGCTGCGGGCATTATTACGGATCGCAAGCCTGAGCCACAGTTTTTAACGGCCCTAGCTGAAAAAGGTATCAAGCTGCACATTACTTAAATGTGATTTTTTGTTGCATTTAATGTTGTGTTTTGTGGTTTTATTTTTATACTGATCTCAATAGGGGAGTGAGATCATGACGCAGCATTCAGCAAGCAATAAAGAAATATCGGATAAGTTCCCGTCTCAGGCACGGGTTGTGATTATTGGCGGGGGCATTATCGGTTGCTCCGTTGCCTATCATCTGACAAAAGCGGGCTGGACAGATGTCGTGCTGCTTGAGCAGGGCAGCCTGAGTTGCGGGACGACATGGCATGCGGCGGGATTGGTAGGGCAATTACGCAGCCACGCCAATATGACCGGTCTGATCCGCTATTCCACACAGCTTTATAGTGAACTTGAAGCGGAAACCGGTCTGGCAACTGGCTGGAAAAAATGCGGCTCTCTGTCCGTAGCACGCACAAAAGACCGTATGACTGTTCTGCAACGCACTGCCGCTTCTGCACGAGCGCAGGGCGTGAACGTCGAGGTGATTTCAGCTCGTGAAGCCGGTGATCTCTGGCCGGTTATGGCGACAGATGATTTGCAAGGCGCTGTCTGGTTGCCGGATGACGGCAAGGCCAATCCGAGCGATTTGACGCAATCTCTGGCGCGCGGTGCACGAATGCGCGGTGCCAAAATATTGGAACGCGTTCAGGTAACCGGTATTACTGTCAAGAATGGCGTGGCCTGCGGTGTTGAGACTGAGCGCGGAAATATTGCGGCAGAGATTGTCGTCAATTGTGCAGGGCAATGGGCGCGAAAAGTCGGTCAAATGTGTGGTGTTACGGTTCCGCTGCATTCGGCCGAGCATATGTATATTGTCACCGGAAAAATTGAAGGCGTGCATCCGGATTTACCGGTCATGCGTGATCCCGATGGTTATATTTATTTCAAGGAAGAAGTCGGTGGTCTGGTCATGGGGGGCTTTGAACCCCAGGCTAAACCTTGGGGTATGAAGGGCATACCGAATAAATTTGAATTTGCTTTGCTTGAGGATGATTGGGATCAGTTTGAGCCGCTGATGGAAAATGCGCTGCTGCGTGTACCGCAATTGGCCAATGCCGAAGTGAAAAAGTTTTACAACGGACCAGAGAGCTTTACACCGGATAATAATTTTATACTCGGGGAGGCGCCGGAGCTGAAAAATTTCTTTGTCGGAGCAGGCTTTAATTCCATGGGCATTGCCAGTGCCGGCGGAGCTGGGCGTGCACTGGCGGAGTGGATTATCAATGGCGCGCCAACAATGGATCTCTGGCCGGTGGATATTCGCCGTTTTGCCGGATTTAATAATAATCAGCGCTGGTTGCATGATCGGGTCAAAGAAACGCTGGGTTTGCATTATGCTATGCCGTGGCCGAACAGGGAGTTGGATACGGCACGGCCATTTCGGAGGTCACCGCTTTATCATCTTCTGCAGGCAAAAGGCGCTTGCTTTGGCTCCAAAATGGGCTGGGAACGGGCGAACTGGTTTGCCGATAAAGGGCAACAGCCAGCAACAGTTTATAGTTTCGGACGGCAAAACTGCCATGATAATGTCGGACGCGAAATGCAGGCGGTACGTGAGCGTGTTGCTTTATTTGACCAGAGTTCTTTCGCGAAACTGCTGGTGCAGGGGCGTGATGCTTGCCATGTTTTGAATTATCTTTGTGTGGCCAATATTGATGTACCTGTTGGGACATCAGTATACACCGGTATGCTCAATGAGCGCGGTGGCTACGAGACGGATTTGACGGTGTTGCGTCTTGCAGCAGAGAAGTTTCTGATTATTACCGGATCAGCGCAGGCAATCCATGATGCGGATTGGATCAACCGGCATATTAAGAGTGACGATCATGCCATTGTCACGGATGTTTCTTCTGCCTATGCGGTACTGGCACTGATGGGGCCAAAATCCCGTGATGTGTTGCAAAAACTGAGTGATACAGATTTTACGAATAAGGCATTTCCTTTCGGGCACGTACAGGAGATTGCTCTGGGCTATGCGACAGCCTATGCAAATCGTATGACCTATGTGGGGGAGCTTGGCTGGGAGTTAATTGTTCCGGTTGAATTTGCAGTCGGTGTTTATGAAGCGTTGCATCAGGCCGGACAAGAGTTTGGTCTGTCTGATGCCGGATATTATGCACTTGAAGCGCTACGTCTTGAAAAAGGCTATCGCGCATGGAGCCGTGAACTGACACCGGATATAAATCCCTATGAAGCGGGACTTGGCTTTACCGTGGCAATGGATAAATCTGGCGGTTTTATCGGGCGCGATGCGCTGGCGAAATTCAAAGCTGAAAACAACATCAAACGACGCATTGTGCAACTGACACTTGAAGATGGCGATGCCGTTTTATGGGGCGGTGAGCTGATCCTGAGAAATGGTGTGCCTGTCGGGGAAATCCGTTCGGCTGCGCATGGCCATACATTAGGATGCGCGGTAGTGCTCGGACAGGTCTCTGATGCAAGCGGCATTGATAAGGACTGGATGGAGCAAGGCAACTTTGAAGTTGATGCAGCCGGAACGCTCTATCAAGCAAGACTACATCTGCGCAGCCCTTATGATCCGAAATCAGAACGGATAAAAATTTGAGTTTGACGTCGGATGCCAATTCTTGCGCGTGAAGATTTTACCTTTATGTTACAGGAAGTGCCAGGGCATATGCTGTGGGTAATAACGACAATGTACAATAAGTACATTTTGGAATTGTAGCTGCTATCTCTTGTATGAGCTTCAGATTTTTTGTCGTTGAGTTGCGTTATTCATATCTGTTGGAATAATGATTTATATATAGTTCTCTTGCTTTAGAGCGAGAGAGCTTTCCTGAAGATGTATATTCGAGACTACGAGGAGGAACCAGAACGGCTTTAATTATTGTACCGTGGCTAGCAGTCATTGTTGTTTGAACCGCGGAGATTAGCTTTTTCCGTTCTGCCGGACTGCTGATATTGTTTTCAATAAGGATGATTATTGCCTCGCTTTTATCATCGTTAACGGAAAATGCAGCGGCACGGTTCGATGATAAGCCAGGTAAAGTCGCAAGAGTATGCTCTATGTCCTGTGGCCATATATTTCTGCCATTCACCGTTATCATATCCTTATAACGACCGGTGATAACGATCTCTCCATCACACAAATATCCCATATCTCCGGTATCTTGATAAATCGAGTTATCGTGGGGCGGATGGGGTGTTGCATTTTGATTGCAGTAACCTGACATCAGGCTGGGTCCGCACAGATAAATATGCCCGACATGACGTGCTGGTAATGGTTTACTCTGTGCATCTCCGACAAATAGTTCATGTCCTTTAAGAGATTTCCCGCAGAAGGTAAAAGTAAGTGAATGGCTGTTATTATGGTTACAGGGAACGGCAACACCGTCCTTTTCCAGCTTGCACTTGTCGATGGTGTCCGTCTTTAAACCATGTCGGTAGCTGACTAAAAGTGTTGATTCAGCCATGCCATAGCTAGGGGTCAGACTATCGGAATTGAAGCCGCTATCGGCAAATATTGTGCAGAATTGCTGCAACTGTCCGGCGTTGATCATATCGCCGCCAATACCTGCAATTTTTAAAGCGGAAAGATCAAGTTTTGTATCTTCGGGCTTATGGCGCAATGCAGCGAGATTATAACCAAATATTGGTGCATAGGTTATTGTTGAGCGACGCTCAGACATTAATTGCAGCCATAATAAAGGTCTGCGCGCGAACAGGGTGGGGGAAATATAATCAACAGGTGTCTGTGCAAAAAGCGGCGCTATTGAAAAACCGACCAGTCCCATGTCGTGGTAAAGTGGTAACCAAGAAAAGGCGCGGTCTGATGGTGTAATACAGATACATTCACGCAAAATCCCCCGCGCATTATGCGAGATTGCGCGCTGAGAAATGATAATGCCTTTCGGCTCCGAAGTTGAACCGGAAGAGAATTGAATATAAGCGGCTTCATGCGGTTGCAGTGGTGTGGTTTCCTTCGTAGCGGGAAGGTCTGCAAGGTCGGAGAAGCTAAAGGCCTGAATTTGCATTGCCTCAGTAAACTGTTCCGACAGATTTTTCAGGCCGTCTGGGTGCCATAAGATCTTCGCATCTGCGGCTTTGAGTAAATTGTTGACGCGCTGGGTATAAGCTGCTTTTCCACCAAGATATATTGTATAAGGCAGAGGACATGGGATAAGTCCTGCATATTGGCAGCCGTAAAAAAGCGCAAAAAACTCCACACATGTATCCGCTATAATCGCGACAACATCACCGCGCCCAAGACCAAGAGTAAGTAATTTCTTGCCTGTATACAGAGCCAATTCCCGCAGGCTTTTATATGATAGCTCCTCTTGAACCTCCCCTTTTGCATTATAAATGCGGATGCCATTTGTGCCCTGAGCAGCATAATCCAAAGCCTCACAGATCGTATCGAAATCACCGATGCGTTGCGCAGGCTGCTGGGCCGGTGTCATTGTTTCAATTGCAATTTGAGATGATGAGCACATTATCGAACCGGAATACTGGCGCTGTCAGAAGACGGTACTGCGAGGAGAGATGGCATCATTGCTGTTTCAGTCTCAATGTCGTTGCTGAGGCTTTGTGTTTGAGCCTGATCTATTGCACCTTTGATTATTGCTAGTGAAAGAATAATCATATTTTTGCTTAGTTTTTCCAGCCGCGGCAGAACTTCGATCTCTTTACCACCCGTTGTCTGTAGTCGGATCAGCTTTGCATCATCTGCTGCTTGAAGCATTTTCTGCACATGTGCTCTGGATACACCAAAACTACGGGACAAATGAGAAAATGGCAGTGAAATTACTTTATTATGATGCGAACAGTGACGGGTAGCTTGGAGGATTTTTAACAAGATAGGATAACCAGCTTCACGCTTTAAAAATACATATAATGCTGATTTTGGTCTGTATAATAGAGATGTTCTAAAATATATATCTAAATAATTTTCAGAAATAGATGCTGATTTTGTCGTTGAATCAAATTTAATATTAGAAAACATTAAATTTAGTATTTTTTTGTTGCGGTCAATTTGCTCATCTTTGATTTTGTAAAACTTTTCCGTAGCCGAGAGAATATTGTGACGCCGATCATTGATTGATGGCTTTGATATTAAAAAACCAAGATGAATAGCAGTATCAATAATCGCCGAGGTTCGGTTCGGCGTTGCGAGCTGTTTGTCACTTGTAAATATTTGCAAGTTGCTTTTGGTAAATGAAGATGAACTGGATTTCAGTATTGCTGAAATTTTTATAGATATTAAGTATTTTTTATATTCAGATATTAATTTTGATAAAAATTTATTTTTCTCAAAAAAATCTATTTGACTAATTACATGGTTGTAAATCGCATCATCAATGTTCGAAGAACATTTTATTGCTTTTATATCTTGATGTAATTTTTCATAAATCAATAAAATCATCCTGATTTTATTTCTGATAGCATGAAAATTAATTTAAGTATTTATTAATTTTCGTCAATAAATTTTATATCTGTACTTTTTGCTGTTTTTTGCTGTTCCTTTGCAGCCTGTAATCTGTTTTCTGTTTCGCGAATTATGTTTTTATAACTATCGCTGCCCAGAATAAGGCGGAGTGGTGGGTTTGTAACTGTGCTGACCTTAATTATCATTTGCGCAACTTTGGCGGGGTCTCCGATCATTGGAAATCGCCCCATCGCTAAAAGACGGAAATATGTGCCGACTGTCGTTTTGCGATAATCGTCAAGTTGAGGTTCTGTAATCACAGCATTATTGTCGAACTCCGTTTTAATCCGTCCGGGTTCAATGAGCGTAACCTTGATGCCCAAATTTTGCACTTCTTTGGCAAGAGCTTCAAAAAAGCCTTCAGCGCCCCATTTGCTGGCATGATAAATGCTTGCAGACGGGTAAGTAATTTGGCCACCCTCACTTGAGATATGCAGGATATGTCCGGTTTTTTGCTCCCTGAAATATGGTAAAGCGGCTTTAGTAAGGTAAATCGGTGCCAGCAGATTTGTGGTGATCTGGGTGGAAATCGCATTTTCATTCAGCTCTTCTGCCGCGCCGACCAGCGCATAACCTGCCGCGTTGAGTAAGACATCTATGCGACCCGCGTGCTGAAAAGCACGCTCCACTGATGGTGCGATTTTCTCTGTTTGTGTCAGATCAAGTTTCAGGATGTTGAGTGTTGTAGGATATTGGTCTGTGAATGCCTGAAGCTTTTGAGGGCTGCGTACCAAAGCAATAACTTTGTGCCCATCTTGTAATAACTGCTTGGTTGCGTTCAAGCCGATGCCACTGCTTGCTCCGGTGATGAGCCAGGTCTTTAAAAGAGGAGTGCTGACGGTCATCTTATAGCTCCGTAACGCGAACTGGTTGCCCGCCAAGACGCAGCATTTGGGATTTCCAGAGATAAGCGGGCGGCTCGTCGGACGTCAGCTCAAATCGCGCCCGCGTCAAAAATATACTTAAAAAGGTGATCATTTCCAGAAGGGCGAATTGTTTGCCACCACAGACACGCGGACCAATACTGAATGCCATTGTATCGCCGGAAGCAACCTGTGCGCGGGTATCTGTAATATTCGGCAACCATGGATCATCGCGCAGGCGTTTATCATGCTGAATGCCGATAAAGGACACCATAATATTTTGTCCGGCCTGTACCGGATTGTCGCTGAGCTGATCCTCTTCAATGGCATAACGCGCAACGATCGGAGTTGGCGGAAACAGACGCAAAGCTTCTGAGATGAAGCGGGCTAAAGGTGTGACAGAAGAGAGGCTTTTCCAGCTTGGTTGCGGTGAGTGCCAAAATTGTTGAGACAGGCCGCGCAACTGGTCTTGTATATCCGGATAAAGCGCCAGTAAATAACATGCCCAGCTCATTGTTGCGGCAGATGTTTCTGCTCCGGCGGCCATGAATGTCATTAATTCATGTTCGAGTACCACACGGTCTGTATTACGTTGGTCTGCTGCCAGTAAATCCTGCAATAAAGGAGAGTGAGGCAGATCGGCGCTGCGGAAATATCCGAGTTGATGGAGAACTTTTCTGCGTAACTCTGGAAGTTGCTGCAATCTGCTACGATACAGATCTGTGGTTTTGCCTTGTGGTACAAAGGAATAATCTGAGCCGGCTTCCATAAAAGTAGCCAATACAGATAAATCAATGCCCGTTGTATTCAGCTTAATATTAAAAAAGTTATCGACAAGAACGCTCGCTGTCATTGTGCGCAATATCGCATCATCAATGCGGTCACTTGTCGATCCTGCTTCTGTGAGAGCTGCCACTGCCTGCGTGGCATAATGACGGGCAAGTTGAAACGTTTTCTCGCGGTCGAATTTGTTAAAATAAGATTGTGTCAGATCCCGCCTTATCTGCCATGCATGGCCGTCTTCGGAGAACCGTGAGGGCCCAAATACCAGACGGAACCATGCCATATTTTTGCGATAGTTGGTCGCATTGAGACGCAGAATGTGATCAGCATCTTCATGGCGCTGAATGATGCGAACATCGACGCCATTTAGTGTCGTCGAAATATTTTTACCATTATGTGTACGGGCAAAATCATAGAGCTGCGCACAAATACCGGAAGAAAGACTCATTGGCGTGCTTTTTTCAAAAGTTCAGCCATGTCTTTGACTGTTCTCATATCAAGAAGGGCAATCGGATCGACTTCTTGTCCGATAAATTTTTCAGTTTCCAATATAATGAGTTCGAATGTGAGACTGTCGATATCGCTGAGCGAATTAATATCCGCGTCCTCAGCAATCGTTTCCGCAGGAATGAACAGGCAGCCTGCAAGAATTTCACGGGTTATTTGCATATAGTCAATTTTATCAGTCATCGCTTTGGCGCTCTTGATGATGCAGGGCATGGCGGGAAATGGTTTGAGGCGGTGTGTCTTTAAATGAAGCAAACACCAATAAATCAACGCGTTTGCCATCCGGTGCGAGACATTCGCGCTTCAGATGAGCCTCCAACGTAAAGCGGGTGTTGTTTTTAAAATTAAACAGCATGGCATAATTGCGCGCCAGAATACGGGCTGTGAATTTTTCAATATCACGCTGTGCATAAAAATGATCAAGAATGGCGTCGATTGTCGCCCATAATGTACGTCTGCCTCGTTCGGAGGTGTCGCCAATTCCGGTGGTCAGGCTGCCGGTTTTATGTGTTCGGTTAACATCAATCGTGTAAAAACCAACGAGTCTATTGTCCGGGCAATCAAAAATCCCAAGAATGTAATGGTGATAATTATCAAAGCTGGCGATGAAATTACGTAACTGTGGGAGGTCGAAATCGATTTTTTTGAGATTGAGACCGCGCAGCATGTCTGCCCGGTTCAACCAGGATAACAGCTCTTCGCTTGCATCTGTCGTTCTCAGACTGCGAACGATATAGGTGCCGCTTTCAATGTAAACTGGTTGGTATGTATTGTTGACTGTGGCTTCTTCTTTCAGCTCAGGAAGAGGAACCGTGACTGGTCGTTTGGCAAGGGGAATAACAGACATCTCTATACCTGCTCCGCAAGCTGTGCGGCTTTTAAATGCCGGTGCCAATGTAAATGTGAGAAAATGATAAGGGTGGCAGCATCAAGCCAGCCTTTCTGATGCCAGCTATGCACAATATGAGCAGGCAAATTACGATAAGCCTGCTCATCAATCATGAAAAACGGATGGATTTTATCTATCCCATCTTCCTGTACTTTAAACTCAAGCTGGCTGGGGATGAGTATCCCGACATCTTTCAGGGCAAGCGCCAGTTTTTTTGCCTGTAAATGGCCTGTGTAAAACTGTGCTGCGGCAGCACCTATCTGATACAATATATCGGTGGGATTCCCGTTCTCATCAAACAGAGCAAGTGCGGAACTGTCAGCTGCTGATGACGTGATTTGCTTGCTGCTTTCATCAAAAATCAGAACACCAGCTGCCTGATCTGGCAATTTGTGCAATGCGAATGGATAAAGCTGTTTAAGCGCTGGCTGATAAATCTCAGACGTGTTGCCGGAATGAGTGACGGAAGGGTTATGAAGGCCGGTGATTGCAACAGGAATGATGTCATCTTCGCCTAAAAAAAAGATCGGATAATGGTTCACTATGTTGATCAGTTCAAATAAAGCGATAGGCGTAAAGAGATTATTTGCGGGCTTTGACTGGAGATTTTCTTGAGTGAAACCGTATTTTTGATGTTTTTCTGCACAAAGAGAGACAGGTGATTGCAGTATTGAGGAATAAGAAATCTGCATCAATTACAATTCCTGTTTTCATGTTGTGATTTTTACATCAAAGATAAATCATAAACAAAAACAATGATTGTCTTATTTGTAACGTCATATGAATCATGAGCATCATTCAATAAAAATCCAAGAAATAACAAGTGTTTTATGTTTTAAATTATTAAAATATAAAATTACCACCAAATTTTATCAAAAAAGATCAATTGCAAAGATTCCAATTCTGATTCTATCCGGTATTTTTTTGATTCTATAAATAATTACTGAATCTCGATACGCGATAGACGCAGGAGGTAATCATGGCAACATTGATGACACGGAATCAGGGTGCAGCAAGATATGCCTCGGTTAGAGACAGGGTGCGACTGCATCTGCTCACCTCTGCTGCTATTGCTATAGTTGTTATAAGTTCGGCATCTGTGGCCACGGCAAATGAATGGGTGGGGGCGGTTGATAATGATTTCTTTAAAAAAGAAAATTGGGATGACCTTGGCGGGCCGCAAGGTGCAGGGTCATCTGTCAATAACGGGCACGCTGTCGGGGTAATCAATTTAAAAACAGACTCGAGTTCTGTTATCGCTGAGGATATCGGGGCTGTTGCAAACGCTAATGCGAGTCTGAAACTGCAAGTTTTGACAAATCCTGACGATATTATGAATAGTTTCGTATTAAATTTCGGCCCGCAGTTACAGGTCGGTGCGAATGGTGGAACAGGTCTACTTCAGATCTCGCTGAATGGGTCTGCCATGAGTAATATTTATTCAGAAAGTATTGAGGTTGGTGCTGGAGCGGGGAGTGTTGGTACTATTAATTTGATTGGTACCGGAAAAAACACGAGTAGCGGACCAAATTCATCATTCAAAATATCAAATAAATATCGGGATAAAACTATTGATGAGCTAATTAACATGCCCAAGGATGGGCAAGATTGTATGATTTGTTCCTCTTTATATCATTTTGATGGCAGCGGCGGTATTTTCATTGGTAAAGACCAAGGAAGCGGTACCCTCAATATTAGCAATAGTGCGTTCAATGTTAGTGAGCGCAGTGATTTTGTCATCGGTGAAGGTGCCGGTAGTTCGGGTGTCGTCAATGTGCTTGCTGGTGGCAAACTGAGCGATGCCGGCTATGGCTATGAAAATAAAAATAGCATGCGTATCGGCAATGCAGGAGGGCGGGGTACTCTGAATGTCGCTGGCTTGGCAGGAGGTAGCCAGGGATCTTCTCCGGTTGCAATTTTCTCTGCCGGCTTGCAAGTCGGGAGCGGGGCAGGCAGCCGTGGTGAGGTAAATATTTTAGCCGGCGGTAAGGCTCATAGTTATCTTAATACGTCATTGGCGAACGGGGCTGACAAGCCTGATGCTTCAGCTGCAGAATATTCGGATTATCGTACACGTATTGGTGCAGATTCCGGTATAGGTTCCCTGACTGTCTCAGGTGAAAATTCTGTATGGTATCAATCCGGTTTTGTTGATGGTTCACTGCTGAAATGGAACACTAATGTTACGACATCGACCGGGCATCTCTATGTTGGTGAGAGTGGCGAAGGGGCACTGACCATTGCTGATGGCGGGGTTGTGCGCGTTGGTACCGCCTCTTGGTCTTATGATGATGATAGTTATTATACCTATCGTAAATTGAATGATCATGTCGCAGACGGAACCGTTTTTGTAGGAGAAAAAGCCGGAGGTAGCGGAACTATCAATATCGGTGGTAAAGTCGGCGAAGCACCGACTGCGGCTGGCAGACTGATGGCAAAAACGCTTGAATTCGGTGAAGGATCAGGCCTCGTTCGCTTTAATCATACTTCATCCGATTATATTTTTGACGAATTTGATGCCAAATATCGTGACGGACCTTCGCGGCTCAGCAAGCTTGAAATAAAAGGCAAGGGAGTGCTTGAAGCAGCTGCCGGACGTACTATTCTTCAGCACGATCAGCTCGGGTTTACTGGTGTTCTCCGTCCTGCCGGCGGTATTTTGCAAGTGAACAGCGATATTTCGACGGCTGAAGCGCAAGTCCAGCTTGGCGGAGTTCTGGAAGGCGTTGGCTTTGTCGGAAATACTAAAAATGCCGGTATTATTGCTCCGGGGAAAACACCAGACGGCGCGCAAGGATATCTCAGTTCCATAGGAACATTAACAGTCAAGGGTGATTACACCGGTGAAAATGGTGTGCTGTCTCTGGACACTGTGCTGGGTGGTGATGCTTCGAGAACAGACCGGCTGGTTGTGACCGGCGACACCTCAGGGCAGACAACAGTCATTGTGAAGAATATCGGGGGGGAAGGCGCTCAGACTGCTAATGGCATCGAGGTTATCAGCGTTGGCGGTAAATCTGAGGGTCAATTTACGCTGCTTGGAAATTATAACTTTAATGGCAATCAGGCAGTTGTCGGCGGCGCTTATGCCTATCAGTTGTATCAGGGTGGTTTGGTAAATCCTGCTGATGGCAATTGGTATCTGCGTTCTGAGTTGATCCCGGATAAGCCGCTCTATCAGGCGGGTGTACCGGTTTATGAAGTCTATCCGCAATTCCTATTAGGCTTAAATGGTTTGTCGACATTGCAACAGCGCGTTGGCCGCCGTTATTGGAATGATGACGGTAACAGGGTGGTGGCTGAGGGAGCAGATGTTGTCGGCTCGCCTTATGCTGCACCACAAGAAGCTGGTAGTGTTGTTGATCGTAATGGTGTCTGGGGTCGTATTGAGGGCTCGTATAGTAAAGTTAAGCCGCAGACTTCCACATCGAATGCGAATTATAATTTTGACAGTTTCCGTATGCAGGCAGGCATTGACGGTATGCTGGCTGAATATGAAACTGGTAAGTTGATTGGCGGAATTACAGCACATTATGTCCACGGCTCTGCAAGAATCCGTGCAACATATGAAAACAATACGATTTCAGCGACATATGGTGGCGGAGATATCTCAACGGATGGTTATGGTTTTGGCGGAACGCTGAGCTGGTATGGCGAAAACGGTTTCTACCTGGATGGGCAGGCACAGGCGACATGGTATGACAGTGATCTGAGCTCGCGACTGGCCGGTACAGGACTTACAAATGGTAATAACGGTTTTGGTCATGCGTTCTCGATTGAAGGCGGGCAGCGGATTGCCATGGATCAAAACTGGACGATTACCCCTCAGGGGCAGCTGATTTATTCTCATGTGTCTTTTGACAGTTTTGATGATGTGTTTGGTGCCCATGTTCGGCTTGATCGCGGATCAAGCTTACAGGGACGCATGGGACTTGCCGTTGAACGACAAAATTCATGGTATGCTTCAAATGGTATGATTGCCCGCAGTAATATCTATGGCGTCGGTAATCTGTATTATGAATTTTTAAACGGAACAAAGGTTGAAACTGCTGATGTTACGTTTGCTAATCGCAATCAAAGACTTTGGGGCGGAATAGGGGTTGGTGGCAGTTATAACTGGAATGGTGATAAATATGCCATTTATGGTGAGAGCTCAGTTAATACCAGTTTGAGCAGTTTCGGAGACAGCTACTCCTATAAAGGGAATGTTGGCTTCCGTATGAAATGGTAGTGCAGAGTGAGGTCAGAGGATTGGCTGGCCAGACATCGAGCAATTGGTTTTAGCGAAGTTGATGACAGTTGTCATAGAGAGTTCCAGCGAGTTTTGCATAACCCGCTGGAGCTCTAATTTCAGATACAGGTATTTAGGCATACCTGAAGCCGTGAGAAAAATTACTTAGCAGCTAAGAAGTCTGCAACGTCCAGCAAGATAAACTCGTTATTCGCGGCTTCACCGATCTGACGCCCTGCTGAGAATGGCAGGTTGTTGTCGTTGGCGATCAGGATATGCTTATCGTCAACGCGCATTACATTTTCAATGGTAAAGAACGGGAAGGTGAATTTGCCTTTGAGGTCTCGTGCTGCTGCAGTCTTCAGGATTGCCTTATTGTCCGGATCCTGAATATCCATCAAATTGATATGCCCTATACGGTGAATATAGCCGTCTGCATCAATTTTAGCTGTATCAACCAAAACGATATTCTTCACTTTGGCCGGCAGCGGATAGCAGGCTGAAAGATCGTCTGTCTTACATTCAAGGCTCGGATCGCCTTCACCATTATCGCGCTCAATAACTAATGCGCGGGTGTCGTCAATGAAATTAAAATCACCGATAGCTGTAGCACCCTCTGCAAGACGGAAGCGATAGTTGTTGCCTGTCCACTCAGCTTTGCCGGTATCAAAAGTCATAACACGTAAGAAGTCGCCTTCCGGCTTACCGCTGTCGTCATAAAGCGGTTTTTCCAGCATCGCCCACAGCTGGTTGGTTTTTGGTTGCAGCGCCATGCCTTCATAACCGCCCGAACGCTGAACACGATAATCCTTGCCGGCAACCGCTGGCACGACGATGCCGGGTGTATCGGGGCCTGCCAGTTGCTTGCCATCCAGCATGGTTGGATAAACGGCTTTCACGCGGCCATCGATACCCGCACGGATGATGTAAGGCCCGAATTCGTCACCGATCCAGATTTCGTCATTGAGATACTGGATGCTTTCCGGATCAAAATCCGCGCCGGTCAGATAGCGGCTGTCAGTGCCTTCATAAGCAATACGGAAGGGTACTTTCTTGTCAGGATCGCTGAGAAACACCGATTCCATACGCTCGACTTTACCGGTTTCGAAATCAGGCTTTAAGCGATGGAAAAACAGCAATGCGTCCGGGCTGTTGGCCTTCGTACCAAAACCGTTATCGGTCAGTGTAAAAACGCTGCCGTCGTCTGCGCGGTTCATCGCGAAGCCTGACAGGCCCTGCACCGGCTGGCCAATGAAAGGAAGCGAGATACCGGTGGTGTGACTGCCATAGGCTTTGCCAACATCACCCATGACACTCATTGGCTTGTCATTGCGTGCCTTGCCTGTGAACTTGCCGGAAACCCATGCATCGCGGGGTGCATCTGCAGGCGGCGTGATCAGTGTCAGAGCTGGCAGATAGGCGTGACCTGCCAGTTTAGCTGTAAATGTCTCTTCAGCCATTGCTGATGACGTCATAGCAATTGTGGCAATGGAAGCGAGAAGATGGCCAAGGCGCATAAGGAATCCCTCTGGTTACAAGAATAAGCAGGCGGATTCATAAAGACGCTTTGTGACGTATAATTATCATCCAAATAAAAATTAAATGACGGTTTTTACGCGTTTTATTGGGTTGCTAGGGCTGGGTAGCATCTTTTCATAAATGTGTCGGACATCTGTTATATTAGTGTCATCTGAGCTTCTTATTTGTGTATCGAGTGAACATACCGTAAGGAATTCTGATATGCACAAACTGCTTATTGCTCTTGCCTCGTCAACTATGCTGACGACTGCTGCTGGTGCTGCAACTGTCTATCCGATTGATCGGGCGACAATTCTTGTCAACTCACCATTCGATTTCAAGGTTGAGTTCGATAAGGTCGTTAAGCCAGAGGACGTGAAGGTTAGCGTCAATGGCCAGAACTACGAGGCTGTGTTTGGCAGTAAGGCTGAATTCGTTGCTGAAGAAAAAGGTGCTGAAGACAAAGTGCTGGGCTCTGCCCTCATTTTGCGTGGCCTCAAAATCGATAAAGCCGGTGATTATAAGGTTGAAGTCTCTGCCGGTGACGAAACCAAATCGGTCAACTGGGATGTCTATGCAACCGGTTCTGAAGCCAAAGCCAAGAATGTTATTTTCCTGATTGCTGATGGCCTGTCTGTTGCTCACCGCACCGGTGCGCGCATCATGTCCAAAGGCATGACCGAGGGTAAAGCCAATGGTCGTCTGAGCATGGATGATATTCCGCCGGTTGCGTTTATCGGCACCTCATCAACCCATTCGATCGCGACGGATAGTGCCAATACGATGTCGGCTTATATGACTGGCCATAAATCGCGGGTGAATGCACTCGGCGTTTATGCAGATCGTACACCGGACAGTCAGGACGATCCTAAAGTTGAAACCATTGCAGAAGCAATGCGCCGTGAAACGAAGAAATCAATCGGCATTGTTACGACTTCCGAACTTCAGGATGCCACTCCAGCAGCATTGGTTGCACATACACGCAAGCGTTCTGACAAAGCCGATATTGTCGGCATGATTTATGATGTCAAACCTGACGTGCTTCTCGGTGGCGGCTCTGCTTACTTCCTCGCCAAAGATATTCCGGGTTCGAAGCGCAAAGACGACAAAGACTATATCCAGCTTTTCAAGGATGCAGGTTACGCGCTGGCGACGAGCAAGGATGAACTTGCGGCTTCCAATACGTCTAATCAGGATAAATTGCTCGGCCTTTTCCACACCGGTAATCTTGATGTGACGCTTGACCGTGAGTTTCTCAAAAAAGGCACTGTCGACAAGTTCCCTAACCAGCCGGGTCTGGTAGACATGACCAGAACGGCTTTAGAAAAGCTTTCCAAAAATCCGGAAGGCTTTTTCCTGATGGTTGAAGGTGCGTCGGTTGACAAGATGAGCCATCCGCTTGATTGGGACCGTGCATTGATCGAAACTATCGAGTTCGACAAAGCTGTGGGTGTTGCCCGTGAGTTTGCCGCGAAAAACCCGGATACATTAATCATCGTGACCGGTGACCATACGCATGGTGTTTCAATTATCGGCACAGTTGATGATGAAAAACCGGGCGATGATATGCGCGAAAAAGTCGGCACTTATGACAATGCCGGTTTCCCGAATTACGAGGATACCAATGGTGACGGTTATCCGGATCGCGTTGATGTCTCACGCCGCCTGTTCCTCTCGGCCAATAATGGTCCGGATCATTATGAAACTTTCCGTCCGAAAATGGATGGTGCTTTCGTACCGGCCGTCAAGAATGAGAAGGGCGAATATGTAGCCAACGAAGCGTACAAAGATGTACCGGGTGCGGTTTTCGTACAAGGTAACATCCCGCGCGAAGATGACACCGGCGTACACTCTGTGGATGATGTTGTTCTGCAGGCAACGGGCCCAGGTTCTGAAGGACTGCGCGGCTATATGGAACAGAGTGACGTTTACCGTGTGCTCGCTGACGTTCTCGCGCTTGGCAAGGCAAAGTCCGAGTAATTATCCACTTGAATAAGGGCAGGCGGCAAAACCGCCTGCTCGTCTTTTTACGGGAGTGCACGATGCACACAGGACAGTATTTCAATCGCAGGCAATTCATGCTTGGTGCATTGGCAACCGCCCCCTTGATGTGCATTGCAAACAGAGCATATGCCGCAGAACAGCTTGGTTTCGATAATCTCTACAAGAGCTTTGGGGTTCTGGGTTTGGAGTTTTCCGATCAGGTTAAAAATGCTTCAGGTAAAGAAGTAGCAATCAGCGGATTTATGGCGCCACCGCTCAAAGCTGAGGCCAATTTCTTCGTTCTGACCGAAATTCCTATGTCAATCTGTCCGTTCTGTTCGTCGGATTCTGATTGGCCGGATAATATCATGGTGGTTTATCTGGCTTCTAAACAGACATTTGTGCAGTTCAACGCGCCAATCCTGACGCGTGGTACACTTGAATATGGCTCATGGACTGATCCGGAAACCGGCTTTGTCAGTCAGCTGCGTCTGCGTGATGCTTCTTTTAAAATGGTCTGATGCGGATGCTTGTTAAATCCTCAGGTCTGGCGCTTGATATTCGTCAGTTGGAAGTGCGTTTTCCCGGACTGCAACTCCCTGTTTTATCTGTTAAAAAATTTAATCTTGCTGCCGGAGAGCATCTGGCAATTACCGGCGCATCAGGTTCGGGCAAAAGCACGCTCGTCAATGTGATAACCGGCCTTGAACCTGTGAAAACCGGCAAGGTGGTTTGGGGCGAGACAGAAATCAGCAGGCTTTCTTCTTTCAAATGTGATGCGTTTCGTGCCCGTAATATCGGGCTGGTGATGCAGGATTTTCATTTGTTTCCCGGTCTGTCCGCTCTTGCCAATGTGCTATTGCCGCTTAAGCTTAATCGTGGCGTGAAAACTGCCGATCGTGAGCGCGCATTGAGCCTGCTTGAAACAGTTGGCATTAAGCGCCCTTCACAACATATAGAAACTCTGTCGCGCGGCGAGATGCAGCGCGTGGCTATTGCACGCGCCTTGCTTGCAAAGCCTGGTGTGATTGTTGCCGATGAGCCGACGGCAAGTCTTGATCAAAAAACCGGCGCAGATATTGCGGAGCTACTGGTGCGCCTTGCATCTGAAGAGAAAGCGACACTGGTTGTTGTCACGCATGATCCGCAGCTCATGCGCTATTTCCAACGCCGCATTCGCCTTGAAGGTGGGAAAATTGCCAGCGACAGCGCGGAAATGGAACTCTCATGATTGCATTTATTCTAGCCGATCTGCGCCGTTTTTGGGGCGGTGCAGTTGCTATTGTCGTGCTGCTGGCGCTGTCAGTGGCTTTAAGTTCGGTTGTTACTTTGCAGGAACGTGCCGTGCGGCTTGGTACGGCGCGTGCATCGGATAAATTCGATCTTGTGATCGGGGCGGCCGGTAGCGATACACAGCTCACACTTTCATCGGTTTTTTTGCAACCGTCGCCTTTACCGCTGATGTCCGGCGCGATGCTGGGCAAACTCGCCGATGATAGTCGCGTGGCTTTTGCTGCACCTATCGGTTTTGGTGACAGCGCGATGGGCTTTCCGATTGTTGGCACCACAACGCAGCTAATTTCAGCGTTATCACCACAGCTTGCCGAGGGCGTATTATTTTCTCGTTTGGGCGAGGCGGTTATCGGCTCGGCTGTGGAATTGCCGATTGGTGGCAGGGTTAGTCCGATGCATGGGACGGTGGAAACCGGTGGTCATGCACATACAGAAGTCAGGTATCATATTGCGGGTAAAATGGCACCAACCGGTACGGCATGGGACCGCGCTATTCTGGTGCCAATTCGCACGGTCTGGCAGCTGCATGGCATGGAGGTGAACGAAGATCATGGGCATAAGGATCATGCCGGAACGCCGCACGCCCATGAGCACGAGATCGATATTAATGCCCCGCTTGATGAGGTTTTTGATGCAAATAGTCCTGGTGTTCCGGCTATCCTCGTGAAGCCTAGGACGATTGCAGATGCCTATCGCTTGCGGCAGGAATATCGCTCTGAAAACACATTGGCGGTCTTTCCGGCAGAGGTTCTTACCAGACTTTATTCGACGCTCGGTGATGCCCGTAGTCTCTTACTCGGGATAGCCGTTGGTACGCAGGCTATTGTGGTTCTCGCACTGTTACTTGTGGCTGTTATGCATATTGGTGCACGTAAACGCCAGATTGGTGCCTTGCGGGCATTTGGCGCTCCGGTTCGTTCCATTATGACTATTGTCTGGGGTGAGTTGTTCTTTCTGTTGCTGCTTGGGATTTTCTTCGGCCTCGCATTTGGTTACGCGGTAACGCATGTCATTACATCATGGCTCACGGCTACAACTGCGGTCAGAATGCCGGTTGAGTTCGCGATGAGCGACCTTTGGCTGGCTGTCGGTTTTGTTCTTGTTGCTGCTGTTGTTTCATTGGTTCCGGCACTGATGACATTGCGTATGAGTGCGGCATCCGCTTTGCAATCTTGAATGAAAAATACAATATTGTTTAAATTTTAATATAATTATTACAATTTCAAATATTTATAAATATAAATGAAAATTTTATTGATAGAATTGTTTGTGTTGACGTTATTTGTCGCCTGAATTATCATTCAATTTATATGAATAATTCATTTTAAGTATATTTTATATTTATATTAATTTTTTATAATTAGGTGTAGGTTTGATAATTTGCGCATATATTATTGTTTTCATCTTTTGCTTTGTTTTTTGTGTTTTTAATGTCGCAAAATTATTACGGCAAAAAGATGGTGCAGCTTACGCGCCAGCGTTCACAGCTTCTTATAAAGGAGCTGTGCTGTGTTTGTTTGTTGGTTCAGCTACGCCTGTTTTCTCAGCTGATTTATATTGGGACGCGAACGGCACATCCGTTGGAAGTGGCGGTACGGGTACATGGAACCTCACAGCGCTGACATGGAGCCCAAACAGTGATGGTGTCAGCGGCCCCTATAGAGCATGGAACAATACGGCGTTAGACAATACTATTTTCGCCGGCACTGCGGGGACGGTGACATTGGGGGCGGCGATCTCCGTTCATAATCTCACCTTCACAACAAACAACTATACACTCAGCGGTAATACACTGACGCTTGCTGGCTCCCAGCCTGTAATTACAACCAATACCGGTATTACATCGACAATCAGCTCTGTTGTCGCAGGAACCGCAGGATTTACTAAAGATGGTGCGGGAACACTTGTTCTGACGGGAACAAATAGTTTTACAGGTAATCTGCTACTCGTTGCGGGGTTGCTCTCTGTTAATACAGATGCTGCGCTCGGAGCCGCAGGAAATCAGGTAATAACGTCAGGTGGTACAACACTGATTGCAACGGGGGCGCTGAATGCAAGCCGCATTATTAATTTAAGTGGTGGTGGTGTGACGGCTTTGAGTGGTGCAGGCGTTGGTTCTGCGCACTATACCGGTACGGGTGGTATAACGACTGGTGCCAATGTCCGGCTGAATAATGATACCAATGATTTCACCGGATCTGCAGTTTTTGCGTTTAACGGGTCTGCTTATTTTACATCAGTCGGTGATATTGGGCAGGCCAGTTCGCTAGGAGCCGCAAATACTGTTGCAACGGCGACTATTCGTTTTACAGGACTCAATCAATATTCTGATGCTCTTTACTATGAGGGCACAGGCTCATCCAGCAACCGCAACTGGGAGTTTTCTACAAGTGGCGGAAGTCCCGCTACGCAGCTCGTTAACAATGGTAGCGGCTTATTAAGCTTAAGTGGCACGATGGCTGCAAATGGTTCCGGTATGGTTTTCGGCGCAGCAAATGCTGACATGGAACTGTCGGGCGTGATTAGCAGTGTACGTGGCATCAATTTTCAGCTTGGCGCTGGGCGCTCAATAACATTGGGTAATTCAAATACTTATAGCGGTGGTACTATTTTCAGTGCAGGTACCGCTGCAACGCTCGGAACCAGAACCGTTAATATAGGATCCTTAACAAATACCGGCATTGCCAGCGCATTCGGAACAGGCACCAGCAGTGGCATCACACTTACGAATGGTATTACTATCAATTATACGGGAGCTGCTTCAAACAGTAACAGAAACTGGACGATTAACGGAACGACCAGAGAGAGCAATATTTTTAATAATGGCACCGGTGCGCTGAATTTAAGCGGATCAGTGAGTTTGGCGCATACCCTGACACTGGGCGGCAGTTTTGCAGGTGAAAATACGCTGTCCGGTATCATTTCCGGCACGGGTGCTCTCGGCAGCAGCGGGGCAGGTATCTGGACATTGACCGGCGCGAACACACGGACAGGGGCCGTTGTCGTTGATGGCGGAACCTTGCGTGCAGGCAGCGCCACCTCCTTCGGTACTGTTACGGGCATTACGGTCAATAGCGGCCTGCTTGACCTGAATAATTTTGATATCCTGACACCCAGTCTGACAGGAGCAGGCGGAGAAATTGCGCTCGGCACAGGTATAATGACTGTGAACGGCACGACAACGACCAGCTATGCGGGTAAGCTTACAGGCACCGGCGGACTCATAAAAGCAGGGACAGGAACGCTGGCTCTGTCGGGTGCGAATACTTATACCGGTGATACCACTGTACAGGGCGGGCAACTAAATTTGGTTTTCGCGACTTCCGGCACGCCTGTCAGTGACATTATCTCGGCATCTTCAACGCTGAATATGGACGTCGGAACGCTGAAAATCACAGGTGTGAATGGTGCCGCCAATATACAGAATTTTAACGGGCTGAATATTATTCAAGGCAGTAACCGGATTTCGGCAGTATCAGGCAATGGCGGCAGTGTAACGGTTAATTTCGGTGCCATACACCAGACTGGTGGGACGATTGATTTTGGGCTGCCAGTCAATGGCAGCTTCCTGACAACAAGTACAACACTAGGCGGTTGGGCGACTGTCAATGGCACGGATTATGCAAAAGTCGTTTCCGGCGTCATAACAGCCTTTACGAATAATGATTATGTGAAAAAAGATGATGCAGGAACGTGGCAAGGCGGAGATATTGTCTCTGATCAGGACGGGTTTTTCGGAACTGTAAATAACACAGTTCAAATTGGCGGATTACGCTATACTGTACCGAAAAACTCAACTGTCAGTGTTGCAACCGGTCAGATACTTGGAGTTGATGGCACTATTATTGTTGCGCCATCAGTCCTCAGTTTTAATCAGGTTATAACCGGGGGATCCATAACCGGTGTTGCTGGCGGCGGCGCACTCAGCATTCTGCAAAATAGTACCGGTAATTTTACGATTGCATCGCAGATTATCAATAATAACGGGGTTACAGGTTTTACCAAGAGCGGAACGGGGCTGCTCACACTGACCAGTGCAAATACTTATACTGGCGCTACAACAGTGAATGGCGGTGTGCTTGCAATCAGCAGTGTTGCGAATGGTGGTGCTGCCAGTAATATTGGCGCATCCACAGCGGATGCTTCTAATCTTATTATCGGAAATGGCACGCTGCGCTATACAGGCACAACCACGGTGTCGGACAGAGGCTTTACACTTGTCAATGCGGGTGTTTCGCGGATTATTGAAGTTACAAGCAGTATAGCCAATTTAACTTTCAACGGACTGGTAACCAGTGATGATGATGCCGGTTTTAACAAGACGGGTGCGGGTACACTGACACTCGGAAATGCCGCCAATGATTATATTGGTGTGACTACAGTTCTGGGCGGTACACTTGCAGTCAGTACATTAGCAAATGGCGGTATGGTCAGCAGTATTGGCAAGTCTGGCGCAGATGCTGCCAATCTGGTTTTGGCAGGCGGAAAGCTGCAATATACTGGTTCAACTGTGAGTACTGACCGTGGTTTCACTCTTGGCACAGGCGGGGGAAAAGTTGGCGTAACTGATGCCGTTGCGGCCCTAACATTTAGTGGTGCAATTGTTGGGACGACCGGCCTCACCAAAGAAGATGCCGGAACACTGATACTCTCTGCAAACAATGCTTATACAGGTGGCAATATTGTCAACGGAGGAACTTTGCGTGCAGGTTCAGCACAAGCCTTCGGAAGTACTGCAAACCGGATGACGGTGAACAGTCCGGGCAAGGTTGAACTTGCGGGTTTTAGCGTGACTGTCGGTGGATTAACGGGCACCGGAACGGTTGATTTAAGTACCGGAACATTGACCTCATCTGGCATCAGTGCGGCGTTCTCCGGAAAAATTACGGGTAGCGGAGGGCTGACACGGACGGGTTCATTCACGCAAACACTTACTGGTTGTGCGAGTGACTATACAGGCCGAACCACAATAAATGGCGGAACGCTTAGTGTTGATTGTCTGGCCAATGGTGGAGCTCCGAGCAGTATTGGTGCATCGAGCGACGCATCTGCCAATCTTACTTTAAGTAATGGTACATTTAATTATACCGGCAACAGTGTAAAAACAGACCGTGGTTTTACGATCTCCGGCAGCCCAGGTATTATCAATGTTGCAAATTCTTCGACGGTGTTGGAGTTTACAGGACAAGTTGTAGGGGGAGGTTATTTAAGAAAATCCGGTCCCGGAACATTGGTACTAGGGGGAAGTAATACTTATACAAATTATACATATGTGAATGAAGGCATCTTACGTCTTAATTCAACAAGCGCTTTGGGTACACCTGCGTCGGTGCTTTTGGATAATACCAGCGGTGTATTGTTAGATCTGAATGGATTCAACACGAATATAACTTATTTGACAGGTGGCGGAACTGCCGGTGGTGATGTAGCACTTGGAAGCGGCGATCTGACACTTACTGCCGGTAACCCTGCAGCAGATTTTGCCGGCAAGATCAGCGGCACAGGAAAATTCATCAAAAGCGGTACCGGCTTGCAAAAACTGTCAGGGTGCCAAAGTACATATACAGGTGTCACGAGTATAAATGGTGGCATACTTGAAGTCAGTTGCCTTAAAAATGGCGGTGTTGCGAGTTCTATCGGTAATTCTGCAAACGCCGCAGGAAATCTTGTGATTAATGGCGGTACATTACAATATACCGGCAATGGCGACACTACTGATCGTCAGCTTACATTAGGAGCCAGCTCCGGCAATACAATTGATGCATCCGGATCAGGCACAATCAGCTTTACAAGCTCCTCTCCCGTTACGTTTTCAGCGGCGAATTCGGCTCAGACCCTGACACTAAGCGGGCTAAATAAGGGTTACAATAAATTTGAACTGCAGCTTGGTAATAATGGCACAGGCGTAACATCCCTTGCAAAAACTGGCACCGGAACCTGGATTTTAACGAATTCTGCCAGTACGTATACCGGTATTACCTCAATTACCGGTGGTATTCTTGGTGTTGATAAACTCGCTGACGGTGGCGTTGCGAGTAGTCTAGGGGCATCGTCATCAGCTGCATCTAATCTGGTTATCGGAAACGGTTCCACTCTTCGCTATACCGGTAGCGGGGATAGTACCAACCGCTTGTTTACCCTTGCTGCAGGAACAACATTTCTTGAATCATCCGGCAGCGGTGCGATTGTTTTTACAGATACCGGACCTGTGACCCTTCAGGGAAATAATCAGGCTCGTACAATAGCCTTGGGCGGCAGTAATCTCGGTAATAACACACTGGCAGGTGCCATAGGAGATTCCGGCACAGGCAAAACTGTTCTCGCAAAAAATGATGACGGCACGTGGATTCTAGCGGGCAATAATACTTATAGTGGCAATACAGTCATTAATGGCGGCATGCTGCAAATCGGCAATGGCGGTACGACCGGTTCTATTGTCAGTGATCTGTTTAACAACAGTATTCTGAGCTTTAATCGTCAGGATACTTATAGTTATGGCGGATTGATTTCCGGCGCGGGCGAAATACGTCAAACTGGTTCTGGTACAACAGTTCTTACGGGGACGAATATCTATACGGGCACAACGACAGTTGAGGCCGGAACTCTGTTAATCAATGGCAATCAGTCTGCCGCGGCGGGTATTACAACAGTTACAGCCAACGGGAAGCTTGGAGGCAGTGGTATTATTGGCGGTGACGTCAATGTTACGGGCGGTACATTGTCTGCTGGCGGTGATGATGTCGGAAAACTCACGATCAACGGCAATTTGAAACTGGATTCCGCTTCCAGTATTCATATGAAATTTGGCCAATCCAACGCTGTTGGCGGTATGCTCAATGATCTGATTGAGGTCAATGGAGATGTTGTACTTGATGGCACACTCAACGTATCCGTTGCAACCGGTGGTAGTTTTGAAGTGGGCATGTATCGTGTGCTGAATTTTAGTGGTCGACTGAATGGTAATGGGTTGCTCGTTGGCAATATGGCAGGCGGTAGCTCAAGCGGTGCTTTCGTTCAGACATCGGTTAGTGGTCAGGTCAATCTGATTTATACGAATGGTCTGGTTCTGAATTACTGGGATGGCAATGCGGGTCCGAAGTTCAACGGTATTGTGGATGGCGGTAGCGGAACTTGGCAAAATAGCAGTGGCAACAACAACTGGACCGAGATAAGTGGCGGTGTTAATTCGATCTATAGCGATGGATCTTATGCAATTTTCTCAAATGTAGCTGGTATTGTCAAAGTGGATAATATGTTGGGGGCGGTCACTGCATCGGGTATGCAGTTTGCAGCTGACGGTTATAGAGTTGAAGGGGATTCGCTGGCACTCGCTGGCGCGGAAGCGACAATCCGGGTTGGTGACGGAACAGGCGCAGGCTCGGGTTTCACTGCAACGATTACATCCGTTCTAACCGGTACAAGCAAGCTGACCAAAACGGATGCTGGTACTCTGATTCTGACAGGCACGAATAGCTACAGTGGAGGCACCGAGATTAGAGCTGGCACACTTCGGATCGCTCAGGATAGTAACCTTGGTGCAGCTGGTGGGCTTACTTTAAATGGCGGCACGCTCAACACCACAGCTAATATTGTGAGCGATAGAGATATTACGCTGACGGGTGCGGGAACCTTCAATCAAGATGCTAATACGTCACTGACGCTTTCAGGTGGTTCTGCAACGGGCACAGGTGCCTTGACCAAGGATGGTGACGGTGCATTGATATTGACTGGCGATGCCGCACATAGCGGCGGCACGACAATAACGGCCGGTGTATTCCAAATCGGAACAGGTGGGACGAGCGGTTCGATTGCTGGTGATATTGTCAATAATGCTTCGCTCGTTTTTAATCGTAGTGATGATATTACCTATGCCAATGTTGTTTCCGGTAGCGGTTCACTACGCCAAAGCGGGGCAGGCACAACGACACTGATCGGCGTTAACACCTATAGCGGTGCAACTGCCGTCGATGCAGGCAGACTGGTTGTGCAGTCGGGCGGAAAAGTCACGGCAACGTCTCACTTCAATATTGCTGAGACCAGTGCCACTCAGGCGGGCATGGTCATTGACGGTTCCACTGCCGCCGTTACATCGACGGGCGCAGCCACTTCTCTTGTCGGAGGGGCAGGCGAGGGCACATTGACGGTGCAGAATGGTGGAAAACTAACCTCTGGTGGTACGGGCAATGTGCAAGTCGGTAGTGCAGCAACAGGGAAAGGCACGGTCAATGTTAACGGTGCAGGATCCCAATGGGACATTGCTAACACGCTTGATGTTCTGCGTGGTTCGTTCACTCTTTTTAACGGCGGAGTAGCCACAAGTGGCTCTGCAACCTTTGCCGGAGGGGATGAAAATAATGCCGATCTTCTTATCACAGGTGCAGGTTCACGATTTGAGACTATTGGCGGATTTGCACTTGCAAATCATGCGACTGCGAGTGGAACGGTTACTCTTGCTGTCAGCGGAACGCTGAAAGTCGGTGGCGGAACATTCACTATGGGAGCGGGCAATGCCGTATTGAATATTGGTGGTGTGGAGGGTTCTGCAGACGTGAGCGCAGGTACGCTTGATGCTGCATCTTTGCAATTGGGAGCGGCAACCAATCGCCTGAACTTCAATCATAATGATACGCAATATAGTTTTTCAACAGCGGTGTCCGGCGCAGGCTCAGTTCATCACAATGGTAGCGGCGGTACTATACTGACAGGCACCAGTAGCTATACAGGTGCCACGACAGTTACTGCGGGTAGCCTTTATATTAATGGTGATCAATCTGCGGCTAAAGGCCAAACAAGTGTAGAGTCAGGCGCCAAGCTTGGCGGGAAGGGGACTATTGGTGGTAATGTAACCATTGCCGATGGTGGAGCACTTAACCCTGGTGATGTTGGGCAGGCACCGGGAGAGTTGACAATCGGGGGTAATCTTGAGCTTGCCGCTAATGCGGTAATGAATTACCGTTTCGGTAAATCCGGTATGATTGGTGGTCCGCTGAATGATCTCGTGACGGTAAAAGGTGATCTGACTTTGGCTGGTTTGCTCAACGTACAAACCTCAGCTGGCGGCAGTTTTGATCCGGGAGTTTATCGGGTAATCAGCTATGATGGTGCGTTTGTAGATAACGAACTTACAGTGGGTACAATTCCGTCTCCCGATTTTTATTTGCAAACATCCGTCCCGGGGCAGGTCAATCTGATTAATACTTCGGGTTTTACATTGAACTATTGGGACGGAGCACTGGCTGCCCATAAAAATAATAGTCAGGCTGATGGCGGCGATGGTATCTGGCAAAATGCAGCGGGTATTGACAACTGGACAATTGATACCGGCGCACTGAATGCCCCCTACAGTGATAATGCTTTTGCAATTTTCACAGGCACATTAGGCATTGTGACCACAGACAGCAGTCAGGGGGATATTAAGGCTAGCGGTATGCAATTCCTCACCACGGGCTATGTGATACAGGGTGATACAATCAATCTGACCGGCGGCGCAAAGTCGGTCATCCGTACAGGTGATGGAACTGCAGCGGGTGCAGCAATAACGGTCACCATCAAATCTGAACTTACTGGTTCAACACAACTGGTTAAATCTGACCTCGGTACACTAATTTTGGCGGCAGCCAACACCTATACCGGCGGGACGGCAATCAACGGCGGCACGCTACAAGTTTCTGCTGATAATAACCTTGGGGTAACAGCAGGAGATGTAACATTCGACGGCGGTACACTTGCCACGACAACGACCATGATCACGAGCCGGAATCTGATATTTAACGGTATTGGTGGCGCTTTGCAGAGCGCTGGCAATACGACATTAACTATTGACGGTACGGTTACAGGGACGGGCGCTCTACACAAAGCCGGAGCCGGTACACTCTTGGTTCTGAGTGACACCGCGCATACTGGCGGCACGCTGATCGACAATGGCACATTGCAACTGGGTAATAGAGGCACTACCGGCCGCGTGTCTGGCGCGATCATCAATGATGGCTTACTTATCGCCAACCGCTCTGATGGACTACGCTTAGATAATGTAATCTCTGGTAGCGGTGCATTTGAACAAGCCGGTACAGGCAGTACCATTCTTGCCGGCATCAACAGCTATAAAGGTTCAACCGCAGTCAAATCGGGCGTGCTGTTTATCAATGGAGATCAATCCGCAGCAACAGGTGATACCAATGTTTTGAGTGGTGCAACCTTGAGCGGTGCCGGAACAATCGGCGGCAATGTAATCGTTGCTAATGGTGCTGTTCTTGAACCGGGCAGTGCTGCCGGAGCTGCCAGTACCCTGCATATTAATGGCGATTTGAGACTCGCTAATAACTCTGTTCTGAACATGCAATTTGGTGAAGCCAATGTTGCAGGCGGTGCCTATAATGATCTTATCAATGTGGGTGGAGATCTGACACTTGGAGGCACACTCAATGTTTCGGTTTCTACCAATGGTGTTTTCGGCTTCGGTCTCTACCGCATCATCAACTTTAGCGGGCATTTGACAGATAACGGTCTGGCGCTTGGTCAGGCTCCGCTTAATTACAGACTAAGTATTCAAACTTCCGTTGCAGGGCAGATTAATCTGGTAAGTGATGATCCTGCAAACATGAATTACTGGGATGGTGATGGTGGCGAAAAGGGTGACCATACTATAACCGGCGGTGATGGTATCTGGCAGAACAATCTCGGCAATGATAATTGGACAACTTTCTCCGGCGATAAAAATGGTGCTTATACTAACGGTTCCTATGCGATTTTTACAGGAAAAGCAGGGACAGTCACGGTTGACGATAGTCTTGGTCAGATAGAAACATCAGGCATGCAATTTGCGATCAGCGGCTATCAGCTGAAGGGCGATAGTTTAAAACTCACCGGATCGCAGGCGATTATTAGTGTCGGTGATGGTTCATATGGTGGCGCTGTAATACATGCCACAATAGCGAATGCGCTTAGCGGAGCGAGCCAGCTCGTCAAATCTGATCTGGGCACACTCATTCTCTCAGGTAACAATACTTATACTGGCGGCACTGCAATCAACGGAGGCACAGTCCAGATCGACACAGATCAATCACTGGGCGATGTGGCAGGAAGTATATCGTTTAATAACGGTACATTGTATACGACACAGGATTTACAGAGCAGCCGGTCGATTGCAATCGAAAACAGTGGAATATTGAGAACTGCTGCCAATACCAACCTGACTTTGGATGGCATAATTTCAGGCACAGGTAATCTCACAAAGACTGGTACTGGCACATTGATTATGACTGCCGATAACAGCGCCTATAACGCGCATACGCAGATTGAAGCGGGGGCGCTACATATGAAAGGCGTGCTTGGCGGCACTGTATCTGTTAGCACACAAAGCTGGCTGCAAGGCACAGGAAAAGTCGGCTCCACCATGAACAGCGGTACGATTGCACCTGGTTCGGATGATATAGGAACCCTGACGATACAGGGTGATTATGTGAGTAATAATGGCACCCTTCAAATCAGTGCTGTATTGGGTGACGACACCTCAACAACCAGTCTCCTGACAATCACTGGTGCAACCAGTGGTGCCACGCAGCTTAACGTGATTAATCGCGGCGGAATGGGCGCTCAAACCGTACAAGGCATCAAAATCATTGATGTTAAAGGCATATCCAATGGTACTTTTGCGCTTAATGGCGACTATGTCTTTAATGGCGAACAGGCAATTGTTGCCGGTGCTTACGGTTACCGGCTTTATAAAAACGGGCTTAATACGCCTGATGACGGAGATTGGTATTTACGGTCTGCCTTGCTTGAAACCCAGCCGGAGCAAGCGCTTTATCAACCAGGTGTACCGCTCTATGAAAGTTACGCCGGCCTGCTACAGGAGTTCAATAAGCTAAGCACCTTGCAGCAACGTGTCGGCAACAGACAGTGGGCCGAGCGTACAGATAAAAGCCGGTCGGATACGAAAGATAACCGCTCAATTGATAGCAACGGCGTTTGGGCGCGCATTGAAGCAGCACATAGTAACCGCGATCCGGCAATCTCCACATCAGGCGCAACATATGATGCAAATGTCTGGAAACTCCAGACCGGCATCGACGGCTTGCTGGTGGAAAATGAAACCGGATCGTTAACAGGCAGTGTGTTTGCGCAATATGGGACGATCAAGTCGAATGTGCATTCGCTTTATGGATCGGGCACAATCAATACATCCGGCTATGGCATAGGCACAGCACTGACATGGTATAGTGATAATGGTTTTTATGCGGATGCCCAAGTACAACTGACAGGTTATGATAGCGATATTCATTCCTCTAAGGCAGGGCGCGATCTTGTCAGCGGTAATAATGCTTATGGCACAAGCCTGAGCATAGAAGCGGGGAAACGTATCGCAATCAGCGAAAACTGGTCACTCACACCACAGGCACAGCTAGCCTTTTCAGCGGTCAGGTTTGGTTCTTTTAAAGATATTTACGGTGCGGATGTTTCACTGGATAAAAGCCGGAGCCTGACAGGTCGTTTGGGCCTTGCTGCAAACCATAATATTCAATGGCAGGACAGTGAGGGGCGAAACAATCGCACCCATTTTTATGCTCTTGCCAATGTTTATTATGAATTTGCCGGAGATTCAGAAATTACAGTTTCAGAGACAGGATTTGTTAGCAGAAATGAGCGCCTGAATACGAGCATTAGCGCAGGTGGTTCATTCAACTGGGCCGACGATAAATATTCAATCTATGGTGAAGCCCGTTTTGCAACGGGCATCAACTCGATTGGCAAAAACAATGAAGTCGGAGGAACAGTCGGTCTCCGCACCAGATGGTGATGCTTATGGTTTAGGCGAAAATCTTTCGATTTCACATCCACGGGTTTTCTATGCGTGGCCAGATTGGCCGCGCAAGTTTGGTGTAATTCGTAATGCGGGGATTGCTCGGATAAGAACTTGGCGCGTCAACATAAATAATCTCGGCTGCAATGGGTGCAAAGCCTGCATAAAAATGATTGGTGGACTTGACCACAAGCATGGCCTTTTCCAGTGGATCAATGCCTAAATGAGTGAATATATCTGGCTCAAAGGTCTGCGTTCGGTTGGTGTTGAGAATAATATCGATTTCCGTGCCTTGAATACGCACGACTGCGGCGGCACCAAGAGGGACGCGACTAGGGCCAAAACTCTGCCAGGCTTTTTCAGCGACTTTCATAACCGTAATGCAGGCATCAATAGGTTCACCGCCAAGAGGGCCTGATTTGCCACCAATCCGCAGGTTAATAACCGCCCCTTCGCCTGCGGCATGGCAGAACGTTACTGCAACCGGATCCCATATTGTAGCAAAACCAACACTATGGATTTTCCGTTCAATCAGATGGCGCAGAATATGGGTTCCGTCACCCGCAACACCACCACCCGGATTGTCCCACACATCAGCGATAACCACAGGTTTATCCGGGTATATTGCATGAACCGCCAGAGCATGTTGAATGCCCTGATCGGTATTGAGCATTTTCATCAGCGTTTGCTCACGCATAGCTATGAGTTCGTGTCCGAGACTTTTTGCGAGCGCATCACCTTGGATAGCATCATTATCGGTAACAACAACAATACGCGTTCCCATTTCCGGCACATCCGCCGCCATAAAACCATGAATAACGGAAACAGAGAGAATACCGTTTTTTCCGTGCATCGCTTTGATGCGATCGACAAAAGAACGCATAGGGTCTTCGCTCGTCGGCAAAACTGTAATCATGCGACAATCGAAAGTGGAAATGACGGGCTTGATATGACCTTTAAGCGTATCAAGTGCCAAGGCAACAACATGCTCACCGCGTTCATAAAAATCCGTATGCGGAAATTCAAGAAATGCGGCAAGGATATCGAGATTGGCAACGCGCTTTGGCGTGAGATGGCTATGCGGATCAAATTCGCTGGCAATTAAAACATCCGGCCCGATAATGCCCCGTATCCGCTCCAGCAGGTCGCCTTCGCAATCATCATAGCCTTGGGCAACCATTGCACCATGTAAGCCTAATATCACCGCATCCACCGGCAACGCAGATTTAAGCTGATCCAGAATTTCGTCACGCAGGCCTTCATATGCCTGTCGCTGTAACAATCCGCCGGGCTCTGCCCACGTGGCAGTGCCTTCAATGATTGTAAGATCAGGGTCTACGGTTGCAAGTTTTCGGAGTGCTACAATCGGTGCGGAACATAGTGTCGGGGTTGCCGGATGCTCACCGGGTGCTGCATAAAAGGCCATCTCAAAAGACGCGCGATCCGTTGGAACCGGAGAGAACGTATTGGTTTCAGTCGCAAAAGATGCCGTGAAAATGCGCATTCTGATGCTCCGGCTATTTCTGAGGGGCGTAAGCGATGGCTTCGATTTCAATTTTAATGTCAATCATCAAGCGCGATTCAACGGTAGTACGCGCAGGCGGATCTTTAGGGAAATAGGTCGCGTAAACAGCATTCATACGGCCAAAATCACGCGCGTCTTCAAGCCAGATCGTTGTTTTGACGACATCTTTCAGAGTGGCTCCGGCAAGCGCCAGCGCCGATTTGATATTTTCCAAAACCTGTCGTGTCTGCGCCTCGATATTGCCCTCGATAATTTTACCATCTGTCCCTACAGGCACTTGGCCTGAAATATAGATCATATCTCCCGCACGTATTGCTGGAGAGAGCGGCACATGCGAAGTACCAAAGGCTTGTTTCATCGACATAATTATCTCCGGTTATTTGACGGCGCCAAGCGCTAGACCCTTAATCAAATAGCGCTGAAGCCAGACAAAAAGAATTGCCACAGGCAGTGTTGCAACAAGGGTTGCTGCCATCACATAATGCCATTCGACTGTGTAGCGGCCCGCAACAAGTGAAAATACCTGTATGGGCAAGGTATAGCTGTCTTGACTGCGCAGCATCGTCAGTGCGACGACAAATTCGTTCCACGCATTGATAAATGTAAAAATGGCAGTCACAGCAATTGCAGGCAGGCAAAGTGGCAGAAACACTTTTACCAGTGTTTTCCAGCGTCCTGCACCTTCCATCCACGATGCCTCTTCAAGATCACGCGGTATGGTGTCGAAGTAGCTTTGCAACATCCAAACGGTAAACGCGATATTGAAAGCCATATAGACGCCGCCAACCGCTGATACGCTCTCGATGAGACCATAGGTTGCCAAGAGCCGAAACAAACCAAGCACCAGCACAATTGGTGATATCATCTGTGATATCAGCAGAAATTGGCGGAATGCTCCGTGACCGGCAAAGCGAAAGCGCGACATTGCATATGCGGCCGGAATAGAAATAAGAATTGCGCCAAGCGATGCGATCACAGAGACATAAAGAGAATTGAGTAGCGCTCTGCCAAACTTGGTCTGCACCCACATTTCACTAAAATTCTCCCAGCGGAATGTGCTTGGCCACCAATGCGGGGACAGAACCTCCTGCGGAGGCTTAACGGCCGTCAGAAACATCACAGCAAACGGGAAAAGAGTGAGAATAACGAGCGGTGAGAGAACGGCCCAAGCTATGATCGTCCGCTTTGTTTTGGGTGTGATCATGTTTGTTCACTCCGCATTGCGAGCCGGATATAGATAGCAGTAAAGACGAGCAAGATTGCCAGCATAATCAGTGAAACTGCTGAAGCTTCGCCAAGTTTTCCAAGTCTGAAGGCCAGCTTGTAGAGATGGGTCACCAGAATATCCGTCGTGTTTGCGGGCCCGCCCTGCGTCATCACCCAGATAATCGGGAAAGAATTAAAGACATAGATTGTGTTGAGTACGATCGCGATATTCACAAATGGCTTGAGAAGCGGAAAGGTAATTTCCCGAAACTGTTGCCAGAGGCTCGCCCCTTCAAGCGATGAGGCTTCATAAAGATCTTCAGGTATGGACGATAAACCACCGAGAAATATGGTTGTGGTAAATGGCACAGTTACCAGTATCCCGACAAGAATTTGCATCGGGAATGCTGTGGCTGCGCTGGCCAGCCATTGTATATTGGTATCAATCAGACCAAGCTCGCGCAGAGCGGAGTTGAGCATACCGCTTTCACCATTGAGAGCCCACCGCCAAACGATCGCAGTCATCGTGAGTGACACAGCCCAGGGCAGCATAATAATGACACGGGCAACAGAGCGCCCGTAAAAGTCCATATTGAGAATGATAGCGACGGGAATGGAAACAACAAGTGCGCCGCCCACGACGCAAATTGTCCAGAATGCGGTGCGCCAGAGCGCATTCATAAAATCAGGTGAGGCAAAGAGCGCAGAGAAATTTGCGCCACCATTGAAATCACGCAACTGTCCGAAGCGGTTGACATCATGCGTGGCAATCTCGAACAGATGAACCACAGGCCAAAAGATGACAACCGCTGCCAGCAAGAGGCTCGGTAAGATCAAAAAATAAGGTACAGACCGGTTTTGCATCAGGAGATACTGTTCCATCAGGTCGGAGAGGATACCGGCAGAGCTGCCGCCGCTGCCGGTTAAACACCACAAGTGATCTATTTCTTGAGAATAGCGTCTGCTTTTGCAGCTGCATCTTTCAGCACGGTTTCCGGTTCGCCTTTACCAAGATAAATGCTTTGCATCGCATTGGATGTGATATCAGCGATTTCTTCCCAGCCCGGAATGATTGGTGCAAAACGGGCATCGGGCAGCAGTGCGGTGAAAGCGGCGAGGTCAGCATTATTCACGTAATAATCCATCTTCGCTTCTTCCTTATTTACCGGCAGGAAACCTTCTCCCTGCGTGAACTTGGCGCGCCATTCTTTTTGGAACAGAAAGTCGAGGAGCTTCCACGCTTCGTCTTTATTTTTTGAATTCTCAAACATCACCACAGAGTCTGTCACGCCATAGGTGCCGCGTGCGCCCGTTGCCCCTGCGGGAATAGCGGCGACGCCATATTTAAGATTTGGCGCTTCTTCCTTGATCTGATTGGATAAAAACGGCGCGGTAATCATCATGCCGACTTTACCCTGTTTGAAGAGGTTTTGAACATCTTCACGGGCATAGGAGGTTACACCCGGTTGGGTCAGGCCTTCATCAATCAGAGATTTGTAGAGCTTGGCTGCTTCCAGTGCGCCAGTTGTGCCAAGGCCGGATGTGCCATCCTTATTCAAAATTTCTGTACCGTATGACCACATGGCATAGTAATAATAGACATCGGTTTCAATCTCTTTGCCCTGTAAGCCAAAGCCGTAATTCTCACCGCCGAGGGCTTTGATTTTTGCTGCGTCAGCTTTGAGTGTTTCCCAATTTTCGGGCGGATTATTGATGCCTGCTTTGGCAAAAATATCCTTGTTGTAATACATCGCGCGAGCAGAGGCCGCGATCGGCAGGCCATATGTTTTACCATCCAGAATCGACGGCGAAAGGAATGTTTCAATGAAGCGATCTTTAAAAGCACCATCCATGTAGCCATCAAGCGGCGCAGCAATGCCTTGTTGCACAAAATCGATCAGCCAGCGTGTGCCGATAATCGAAAGATCGGCATTGGTTCCTGCGGAAATATCGGTGGTCAGTTTCTGCAATAAAACATCCCACGGAACGATTTCAAATTGTACGGTTATGCCGGGGTTTTCGGCTTCAAAAGCTTTTTTAACATCTTCAAAATAAGGGCCTGTTTTGGAGCTGTATTCCGCAACAGTCATGCGCACTACACCAGCATTAGCACTCGTACCAAGCGCCAGAATACTTAATCCGGCCAGAAGGCCAGCCTTCCATTTTGCCTGTGACATGTTTCGTTCCCTCGTTATTCGGTAGTTTACCGATTTGTAATTTTTGTTGTATTATTACATTATCTTGAATTTTGCAGCTTTCAAGTGCAATTTTGTGTTGTAAAATTACATTTTCGCTTTTACCTTGCATAAATAAGCTGACGCCTAAAGGTCAGATCAAGGGGAGCATTCGTGAGATATCCGTTTGAGTTTGAGAATAAGACCGTTTTGATTACCGGAGCAGGCGGAGGCGTTGGTAACGCCCTGAACGCAATATTCGCATCGCGGGGAGCGAAGGTTATCGGCTGCGATAGATCATTAGAAAATATGGCGCATTCTGATTTTCACGCCCGCTATATTTTTGATCTTCTGGACAGGAAGGGCTTGGAAGCAGCTGTCCAGAAAATTTTCAAGGAAAGCGGTGTGCCGGATATCGTGATTAATAATGCGGGCTGGACACGCGCAGAAACACTGAATGACCTCAATCAAGATAAGATCGAAACAGAAATTGATCTCAATCTCACGGCCGTAGCCGCTTTTTCTAATCTGTTAATGCAGGCCATGGCGGAGCGCGGCAATGGTTGTTTTGTGTTTATATCTTCCGTCAATGCCCTATCGCACTTCGGCAATCCGGCTTATGCCGCTGCAAAAGCCGGCATCAATGCCTTTGCACGCGCTATAGCTGTTGAATATGGTCATAAGGGCGTGCGTGCCAATGTGGTTTGTCCGGGTTCAATCCGCACCCCTGCATGGGATCACCGCATTAAACAAAACCCACAAGTGCTTGAAAAGCTCAAGCGTCTATATCCCTTGGGTCGAATTGTTAATGTTGAAGAGGTTGCGGAAGCTGTCGCTTTTCTTGCTTCAGACAGGGCATCCGGCATAACCGGCACTATACTCCCTGTTGATGCGGGGCTGACGGCAGGGTGTCGCCCGTTTATTGAAGATATTCTCGGAGGCAATTGATTATGCAGGATGTCTCTTTACGCGGTATTTCAAAGTCTTTTGGTAATCTTTCGATTATTAATAATCTTGATCTTGATATTAAGGGCGGCGAGTTTGTCGTTCTCGTAGGCCCCTCAGGCTGTGGTAAGTCCACGCTACTGCGAATGATCGCGGGATTAGAGCCGATTTCCGGCGGTGATCTGATCATTGGCGGGCAGCGTGCGAATGATCTCCCTCCGCAAAAACGAAATATTTCGATGGTATTTCAGTCATACGCATTGTTTCCGCATATGACTGCGCGGGAAAATATCAGTTTCGGACCGCGGATTCGCGGGGAAAATGCAACGGAAACAGCACAGAAAGTTGACAGTGCTGCCGCTATTCTAAACCTTCATTCCTATCTCGACCGTTACCCGCGCCAGCTCTCAGGGGGACAGCGCCAACGTGTTGCAATGGGGCGGGCAATTGTACGCGACCCCTCGGTTTTTCTGTTTGATGAACCACTGTCGAACCTTGATGCCCAACTGCGTGTCCAGATGCGCACAGAGATAAAGGCGCTGCATCATCGTTTGAAGTCAACCGTGATATACGTGACTCATGATCAGATCGAGGCTATGACCATGGCCGACCGGATTGTGGTTATGAGTCAGGGGAAAATCTTGCAAGTGGGGGCGCCGTTAGATCTCTATGACCGGCCTGCAAATAAATTTGTCGCTGGCTTTCTCGGTTCGCCATCCATGAGCTTCATTCCGGGGCAGATCATAACCGGCGCGACGGATAGTCGTTTTCGCACACATGAAGGCGAAGAGATTGTTTTGGCTGATCGTTTAACAGTATCCGGTGAGGCCGAAGCAGGTATCCGACCTGAAAATTTTGTAATGACTGAGGCAGGACGAGGGGTGACGCTCATTGTAGAGGTTGTTGAGCCGACAGGGCCGGAAACACATATCTATGGACGGATTGCCGGTGAACCGGTTCGGGTTGTTTTCCGCGAGCGTGTTCATCTTAAATCTGGTGACAGAGTGCCGGTGACAGCCGCACCAAATCATATTCACCTCTTTGATAAGTCAAGCGGCCTGCCATTATGAGACGTGGCAACAGGCGATACGCCAATATGAGAACTGAATGAATAGCGTTGCAGATATTATAACACAGCTTCACGCCGTGGCTCAGGAGGGATCAAAGTCAGACAGGCGCTTGGCAGCACTGGTCTTGGCAGATCCGGATTATGCTTCTAAAGCTGCAATTGCAGAGATTGCAGTTCGTGCGGGCGTCAGTGAACCAACGGTTACACGCTTTTGCAGGACAGTCGGTTGTGATGGTATTCGTGAGTTTAAATTTTTTCTGGCACAAGCTCTTGCCTTTGGCGGGCAATATCTGAGCGCTGAAATACCAGCCCGCGATGCGGATGAAAGTCGTATTGTGACAGCGGTTACCACTGCTGCAATCGCTGCAATACAACGTGCAAGCGATGGGCTGGATACAATTACTCTGATGAGGGTTGCGGAAAGGCTCGCAACTTCTGGGCATGTCCTATGTCTTGGTTCAGGCGGGACCTCATCTATGCTGGCAACGGAAATGCAGAACCGTTTGTTTCGGCTAGGCCTTTCTGTGAGCGCGCATGTTGATGGTCAGTTGCAACGTATGTATGCCGCTGTTGCAACCCGCGATACGATTGTGATTGCATTTTCTGTGTCGGGATATGCACGTTCTGTGGTTGAAGCGCTGAATGTGGCACGACAATATGGTGCGGAGACCATAGCTATTACTGCGCCAAATTCTGATCTTGCGAAAGCTGCGGATGTTCTGATCCCTTATCAGGTGAATGAAGATGGCAATATTTATAAGCCTTCATCATCCCGATATGCCCTGCTAACCATTCTCGATATTATTGCGACTGCGACAGCTGAGGCGAGGGGGCCGCAGGTTTTAGAAAGCCTGCGTCGTATTAAACACAGTTTGAATACGCTTAAAATTGATGATCCGAACTTACCATTAGGGGATTAATCCCTGCGTAGGACGACCATTAAAAACAAAAATCGGAGTGCAAACATGAAAAGTGCTGTTAATCCATTTGATGGGGACAAAGATCGCGCACAAATCTGGGAGATGCTCGTTCGACGCGATATAGAAGCGTTTGTCGCGCAGGATTGGTCAGTGGTGGCGGATGATTTTGATGAAATGCGCTTTCTGGGGATTCATGCCCATGGTGAACATAATCCGGATAAATGGGATGCAGCGTTTCCGGCTCTATCGGTCTATCGGGATGAGTGGTTACGACAGGCCGCTGTAAGTGCTGCAACAGATTATGCTGAACCTTTGCGCGAGGGCATATTGCGCGCTACTGATCTAAGCACAATTGATATTACGGGCACTATTGCTGTTGCTCGCAAAAAATTCAACGGCACAATTGCGAAAACAGATGGCTCTGCGGATATTCTCAAATGGCAGACACTCTACTTTTGCCGCCATGACAATATACGCTGGAAAATTACAGGTTTTATTGGGTATATGGCGTGAGTTTTCTTGCAAGGCTTTATAGCTCAGTACGTACTTTCCAAAGTTCAGGAAATAGCACAACTTCGAGCATTTTTCGCAGATAAGAGACGCCGCCGGTGCCGCCGGTGCCGCGTTTCAGGCCGATAATGCGCTCAACAGTTGTCACGTGATTAAAGCGCCAGCGCCGGAAATAATCCTCAAAATCAACCAGCTTTTCTGCCAGCTCATAAAGCTGCCAGTATTTTTCCGGTGCCTGATAAATCTGTTTCCACGCATCGAGAACCTGTTCATTTTCTGTGCGCTTTTCACGCCAGTCTGTGCGGGTCGCATCGGCGCCGATATCGAAACCATTGCGTGCCAGTAACAGCAAGGCTTCATCGTAGAGACTTGGTGCAGCCAGTATGCCTTCCAGTAAAGCGGAAATATCTTCACGATGTGCATGGGGTTGCAACATGGCGATGTTGCGATTGCCCGCTAAAAATTCAATCATCCGGTATTGATAAGACTGAAAGCCTGATGACTGACCAAGTGAATTACGAAATTCCGTATATTCACTCGGAGTCATGGTGCGCAAAACATCCCAGGCATTGTTGAGCTGCTCAAAAATTCGTGCAACCCGTGTCAGCATTTTAAAAGCCGGTTGGGGCTGATCGTTGCGGATACAGGTAATAGCCGACCGAATTTCATGAATAGCCAGTTTCATCCAGAGTTCTGAGGCCTGATGCTGAATAATGAACAGCAGCTCATCATGGGCTTGCGAGAGCGGTGCCTGTGCATCCAGAATTTTGTCCAAAGACAAATAATCGCCATAGGACATGCGGTCTTTGAAAGACATTTGCGCGCCTTCTTTTGAAGGATCATAAGTCATTGTCATGTCACATGTACCTTATTGATTGTCAGATGGACGTCGGAAACGGATCACATAATTTTACTTTATGCTGGATTCGGATTGCAGATAAACATCAAGCGTATAGCCGATATGCTCGCTCATCAGCCTGCGTGCGCTCTCCGTATCTCTGTTGAGCACTGCATTCATTAATTCAGTGTGATGTGCCAGTCCCATAGCTTCTTCGAGTGCAGCAGAGGCATGCTGTCCGGCTTCATCCAGCACTGCTGCTGCACGGATTGTGGGAGCAAGACTTAAAAAACGATGGTGCCGACGCAGCTGGAACCAAAGAGCTGTATAAAAATGCTTGAGCCAGTTTGATGTTGCCGCACTGAGCAATGCATTGTGAAAGGCAGTGTGCCTTTCTTCCCACTCATCAATTGCTGCTTCAGATACATTTCCCGATGAGATTGTGCATCGTGACAGACGATAATGACTGGTGACAATTGCTGCCTCCCAATCATCATCTCCGCGCTGCATAGATTCAAGCAAAAGCGGTATTTCAACAACCATCCGCGCTTGAGTTAAATCTTCAAGCTCAGCCTGAGACACCGGCGCAACTGCAAAGCCCCGATTACTGGAAGCGGTTACAAGTTTCTCAGCCTCAAGACGTGATAATGCTTCTCGCAGTGGCGTCCAGCCAAAATCATACTGTTCGAGCAAGGTTTTTAATTTCAGCGGTGCACCAGGGCGTAACCGCACCGATAAAATATCGCTGCGCAGTTGTTGATAAGCCTGCTGGGTTTTTGTTGAAATTTCATTGTCTTGCATCGTTTGGCCGCCTCCAAGTAGCTAAAATATATATTTCATCGGCTTTATGTCAATAATATATATAGTTATTGACACGCGACTGAAGGCGAATACACTGCCCTAACGCTGTAAAATAAGCAGCATCGCCAATAATGGGGATATAAAATGGGAACTATTCGTAAAGTTACTTTTTTGAGCGCTATCATTGCGGGTGTATTCGCAGCATCCCTTGCGCTGGCTGATCCAATTAAAGTTGGGATCGCCAATTTCGGTGAACATCCGCAGCTTAATACGGCTGTTCAAGGCTTCAAGAAGGCACTGACTGCGGCCGGATATGTGGAAGGAAAGGATGTGGTTTACAGCGAAAGCCATACCAATTTTGACATATCACTAGTGCCGCAAATGATCGCTAAGCTGGAAGCAGAAAAGCCAAAACTTATTTATACGATTACCACGCCAGTTTCGCAGGTCGCCAAAAAAGCACTGTTAGGATCAGGTATTCCGGTGGTCTTTGCTGCAGTAACTGATCCGGTGGACGCAAAACTTGTCCCTTCATTGGACGCGGGTGATAAAGGCATGACCGGTGCAACAGACTTGCAGGATGTTGCTGCCATTATGGCCTTCACAAAGAAGCTGCTGCCGAATGCAAGTCGTTTTGGTGTGGCCTATAATCCGGGTGAAGCGAATGACGTGGCTCTGCTTCGCAAATTTGAAGAGGCCGGAAGCGGTGCTGGTTTCACGGTCGTTCCGGTAGGCATTGATAATATTAACGACGTTCAGCAGCGTATCACTGCTTTTTCCGGAAAAGTGGACGTTATTTATACGCCTGGATCGAACCTTTTGCAGCCTGCTATTGCTGCAGTTGCCGCCGCGGCCCGTCAAATCTCTGTGCCTGTTATGAATGTGGATGAGAGCGCGGTCACCAATCATATTGTTCCGGCAAGCTTTGCAGTGAATTATGAGCAGGTTGGAGAAAATGCAGGTAAAATTGCCGCTGAAATTCTCAAAGGCAAAGCACCTGAGACCATTCCGCCTTCACGTCCGACCTATGAAGACCACAGGCCGCTGATTTCAAAAAAAGCGCTCACAACTTTTGGCATAACGCTCCCAGAAGCACTGGCTGATTGCAATTGCTTCGTTGAATGATCTTGTCTCCACATGTGTGTAGAACAGGCTGCATTGCCGTGTAATGCAGCCCAATCCGGTACAGGGGAGCAAAAAATGCTTGAAATCAAATCAGCTCGTAAGGTTTTCTATAAAGGTCAGGCTGACGAAAAAGTTGCGCTTGATGATCTTTCATTGTCGCTGGCCACAGGCGAATTTGGCATTGTTATCGGCTCAAACGGCGCCGGTAAAAGCAGTATGTTGAATGCCATATCCGGTGCGCTGCAACTGGATAGCGGTCAGATTATTATCAATGGTGATGATGTAACTGCAATGCCTGTTCACAAACGCGCGCTCCGTCTTGCGCGCGTTTTTCAGGATCCGATGCGTGGTACAGCAGCCAGCATGACTGTGGCTGAAAATATGCTGCTTGCAGAATTGCGCAGCTCGAAGCGTTCCTTCCGCAATGGTTTGAACGCGGGTCGAATTGCGGCTTATAAAGAACGCCTGACCCTTCTTGGATTAGGGCTTGAAGACCGGCTGAACACGCGGGTTGAATTATTATCGGGCGGGCAACGGCAATCCCTGTCACTCATAATGGCAGTAGGTGGCTCACCCGATCTGCTTTTGCTGGATGAGCATACTGCCGCGCTTGATCCGCGCACCGCAGATATTGTCATGCAGGCAACAGTTCGGGCTGTGAACGCTCTGAAGCTGACCACGTTAATGGTGACCCATAATATGCAACATGCTGTTGATTTTGGTAACCGCATTCTCATGCTAAATGCAGGACGTGTTCATCTGGAAATTGCCGGTACGCAGAAAGAACAGACCAGTATTCCTGATCTGATTAATCATTTTTCCATCAAATCTGACCATATGTTACTGGCGAGCTGAAGTAATGGATTTTATTCAAAATATTCTTACCAGTTTTATCGCTCTTGTGCCGGTTACGCTTGCACAAAGTCTCATTCTGGCTTTTGTTGTCCTCGGGATCATGATCCCGTTTCGGATGCTCAATTTTCCGGATTTAACCAGCGAAGGGGCATTTCCGCTCGGTGGTTGTGTTTGCGGGGTGATGCTGGCGTCTGGTTTTGCGGCGCCTGTGGCTATCGCAGGCGCTCTGCTTGCCGGTTTTGTTGCAGGCTCGTGTACGGCTTTCATCCATTTGCGGTTTCGTATTCATACACTTTTGGCCGGTATTTTAATGATGACGATGCTCTATAGCATCAATCTGCGCATCATGGGTAAATCCAACCTCTCTGTTTTCGGCACACCGACCGTTTTTGACTGGGTGCCATTTACCACGCCCGGTTTTGCGGCCAGTAAAATTATTATTGCCGGCCTGTTGGGACTGCTCGTTTTGATAGGGCTGAACAGTTTTTTCAAAACCGAAAAAGGCACCGCAATGCGTGCCGTTGGTGCCAATCCTGACATGGCTGAAGCGCAAGGCATTAATGTCTGGGTTGCAACCATTGGTGGCGTCGGGCTTGCCGGTGCTTTCTCTGCCGCTGGCGGCGCACTCATGGTGCAATCGCAAGGCTTTGCCGATGTGAATATGGGGTTGGGCATTCTTATTAATGGGCTGGCTTCCCTGATGATCGGTGAAGCGCTTGTTGGCAAACAGACCGTATTCCGGCAGCTGCTTGCACCCTTTATTGGGGCAATCGTCTATTACCAGCTTGTGTCTCTCTGCTTGGCCGCTGGCATGCCACCGCCGGATTTGAAACTCGCAACCGGATTATTCGTTCTCGCGATGCTGGCACTTCCAAGTCTGCGCCGTAGTCGTGGTCCTGCACCCGCCCGCGAAGTTCTTCGATAAAGCAGTTTTCGATACTGCTCTGATACAGGAAAGATAAGTTATGAGACAAGTTCCAGACTTGGTTGAGATCAAAGCCATGGATAGTGCTGATACATTGCGATCAATGCGGGATCAGTTTACTCTGCCGGAGGGTATCATATATCTGGACGGCAATTCACTTGGTGCGGCCTCAAAGATTACCTTGCAAAGCTTGCAGGAGGCTAGCCAAGAGTGGAGCCAGGACCTGATCAAGAGCTGGAATAAAGCGGGTTGGTTTGAATTGCCTTTGGCTCTTGGCGATCGTATCGGCAATCTGGTCGGTGCTGCGCAGGGGCAAGTTGTCGTCTGTGATACTACGTCCTCTAACCTCTACAAGGTGCTGCATGCCGCCTTGGCAATGCGTCCTGATCGCTCGGTTATTGTTGCAGAGGGTGGCAGTTTTCCGACCGATCTCTATGTGGCAGAGGGGGTTATGTCCGTGCTGCCCGATATAGTAATGCGGTTGGAAGGTGTTGATGCGCCAGACATTGAAAACCTTATTGATGACAGCGTTGCCGTGGTGCTTATCAACCACGTCAATTATATAACCGGTGAGTTACGGGATATGGCGGCACTCACGCAAACAGCGCATGAAGCCGGTGCCTTGATTATCTGGGATCTTTGTCATAGTGCCGGTGCCTTGCCGGTGCATCTCGATGAAGCCCAAGCCGATTTCGCAGTCGGCTGCTCATATAAATATCTCAACGGGGGCCCGGGTGCGCCCGCGTTCATTTATGCTGCCCGACATTTGCATGAGAAAATCCGGCAGCCTTTGTCTGGCTGGTGGGGGCATGCACGGCCTTTTACATTTGAGCAGACTTATGCTGCTTCAGCCGGCATAGGCCAGTTTCTATGTGGAACACAGCCGATTTTATCCATGCGTGCGCTTAAAGGCGCACTAAGCATCTGGGATAATGTAGACTTGCAAGTCATTCGTCATAAAAGCATCGCGCTCACAGATTTGTTTATCAATCTCGTTGAGGCAAAATGCGCTGATTATGGTTTTGAACTGGAAAGCAACCGTAACGGCCAGAAGCGTGGCAGTCAGGTTTCTATTTCTCACACTAACAGCTACGAAATTATGCAGGCTCTCATCGCTCGTGGTGTGATTGGTGATTTTCGTGCCCCATCCAGTATGCGTTTTGGGTTTACGCCGCTTTACACCAGCTATGAAGATGTCTGGCAGGCTGTGTGTATTCTTGAAGATGTGATGGCGACTGGCGCGTGGCGGGACGCTCAATATGCCGTTCGCGCTGCTGTTACTTGAAGAGAGCTGCACCATGTATGATCGTTATATTTCAGATTGGGATAATGCCTATGCCAACGGTATTCATATTGTTGGCGGCGATCAGTGGGGCGATATCTGGGAACAACGCTCGACCCAGTTCCGCACAACACAACTTGAAGCGCAGCGAGCAGATCTCGACGTGCCTTACGGGGAAAAACCACGCAATCTTTATGATCTGTTTTTGCCGGAAGGTGATGCAAAAGGGCTGGTCGTTTTTATTCACGGTGGTTTTTGGACGGAGACAGACAAAAGCTACTGGTCATATCTGGCCTCTGGTTCGGTTGAGCATGGCTTTGCCGTTGCCATGCCGTCCTATACTCTATGCCCCGAGGCGACTATATCCGGCATCACGGTAGAAATCGCCCAAGCTATTGAACATGCTGCGGCAAGAATCTCAGGCCCCATTTATCTGGCCGGTCATTCTGCAGGCGGACAACTTGCCTGCCGGATGATGACTTTATCCAGCCCTCTTAGCCCGATCACGCGGCAGCGTGTCAGGCATGTCCTGTCGATTTCAGGTTTGCATGATCTGCGGCCTCTGATGCAAATGGAATTGAATACATCTTTACAGATTGATGAGGATGAGGCTTTCGCTGAAAGCCCGGCATTATTGCGACCTCTTGAGGCAACACGATTGACGTGCTGGTATGGGAGCAACGAGCGGCCTGAATTTATCCGGCAATCGAAACTTCTTGCCAATATCTGGCTCGGCCTTGGCGCAACCACAACCTGTATTGAAGAGATGGACAAGCATCATTTCGATGTGATTGACGGCCTGTCTGATGCCTCACATCCGCTCATCAAGAGGTTTTTATTTTCGGAGTGACAACCTGATCAATAGCGCCAAAAATGGAATGCCCTTTTTGATCTCTCATCTCAATCTGCACACGATCTCCAAACGTCATATAAGGTGTGTGAGCTACACCATGCAGGATTGTTTCAATCATGCGGATTTCTGCAATACAGGAAAATCCATTCCCGCCCTGATCAATAGGTTTGCCAAAGCCGCCATCTTGTTTGTTTGAAACTGTACCCGAGCCGATAATCGTGCCTGCAACAAGATTTCGGGTTTTGGCAGCATGAACAATAAGCGCACCAAAATCAAATGTCATATCCACCCCCGCATTTGCTCTGCCAAATGGTTTGCCATTCAACGAAACCAGAAGGGGCAAATGAACCTTCCCACGCTCCCATGCTTCACCTAATTCATCAGGTGTAACGGCAACAGGAGAAAATGCTGAGGCCGGTTTGGATTGAAAAAAACCAAATCCTTTGGCCAATTCTGAAGGAATAAGCTCGCGCAAAGAAATATCATTTACGAGCATAATCAGCCGGATAGCTTTAAGTGCCTGCTCGTAGCTTGCACCCATGGGGACATCATCGACGATGACAGCAATTTCCCCTTCCATATCGAGACCATAGGCTTCATCAGCGAGCAAAATCGGCGCGTGTGGACACAAAAAACCATCCGAGCCGCCCTGATACATCAAAGGATCCGTCCAAAAGCTCTGTGGCATTGGGGCATTGCGCGCTTTGCGAACAAGCTCAACATGATTAACATAGGCCGAGCCGTCTGCCCATTGATAGGCACGCGGTAGCGGGGAGGCTGCCTCCTGCTCCCGAAATGGCAGGTTAGGCTCATTGCCTGCCTCTAGGCGTTCTGCAATTTGTATCAGTGCAGGCGCGACTTGCTGCCAGTGATCGAGTGCGAACTGAAGTGTATGTGCGACCTGACCCGCTTCCGCATAGCGGGTAAGATCGCGAGAGACGACCACGAGCCTGCCATCTCTGGTGCCATCTTTTAGTGTCGCGAGTTTCATAGCAAAATCCACATGAGCTAAACGAGAAAACAGCGCTTTATTTAAGGCCCGGAGTTCCGTCGAACCGCCGTTCCAAACCATCCCAACATTGATGATAATCATCTTGTCGGGTTTCTAATTCCGCAGCAAATTGGGTAATTTGCTGAGGGAAGCGTGTTTCGAACATAAAGGCCATGGTGTCGCTGAGTTTGACAGGTTGAAGTTCGCTATTGGTTGCTTTTTCAAAGCCGTAAGTGTCGGGCCCGTGGGGGAGCATCATATTATGCAAACTCATACCGCCCGGAACAAAACCTTTCTCCTTGGCATCATATTGTCCCTGAATAAGCCCCATGAACTCACTCATAATGTTGCGGTGGTACCACGGTGGTCTGAAACTATGTTCGGCCACCACCCAACGTGGCGGAAAAATCACAAAATCAACATTGGCCGTTCCGGCTTCTCCTGAAGGGGCTGTCAGGACAGTAAAAATAGACGGGTCGGGATGATCAAATAAGATCGCACCAACCGGAGAGAAGTTCCGTAAATCATATTTGAAGGGCGTATAATTTCCATGCCACGCGACGACATCGAGCGGCGAGTGATCAATTTTCGTGACATAGAATTTACCGCACCATTTAATGTGAATCCTGCACGTGGTTTCTTTGTCTTCATAGGCCGCTACGGGAATTTTGAAGTCGCGCGGGTTGGCAAGACAATTTGCACCAATGGGGCCACGGTCAGGAAGTGTAAATTTAGCACCATAATTTTCGCAGATATATCCGCGCCAGACCGACTGCGTGCCAATAGCGGAAACCTTAAACACCATTCCACGAGGGATCAGACAGATTTCGTTCGGCTCCACATCCATAATGCCAAGTTCAGTGAAAACACGAATAGTACCCTGTTGAGGAACAATAAGCAGTTCACCATCTGCATTGCAGAAATAGTCGTCAGTCATCGTCTCGTTGAAATTATAAATATGTGCCGCCATTCCCGTTTGTGTCAGGACATCGCCTGCCGTCGTCATGGTGCGGATGCTTTCAATAAAATTGGCGGTTTGCTGTAAAGGCGGTGGCGGATCCCAGCGCAACTGCCCAAGGGGCAGGGAGTGCTCAGCTATACAGGGCGCTGATTGCCAAAAGGGATAGCTGGCATTCGAAAAACGCTTCATATGTTTGACGCTGGGGCGAATACGATATAGCCACGAGCGTTCATTGGTTCCGCGTGGAGCCGTGAAGGGGGAGCCGGATAGTTGCTCGGCATAGAGACCGTAATTGCATTTCTGAGGGCTGTTCTGCCCCTGAGGAAGCGCACCGGCAAGAGCCTCGGTCTCGAAATCGTTTCCAAAACCCGGCATATAAGTCAGAGGGGCAACTGGTGCGTTCCGTTCCATTCCATTTCTCCAAAGATATTCAGAGCAAATTGATCTGTCGCAGCTATCTTTGCTAAATTGCCTTGGCTGTGCCAATCACACCACGTTGAAGCTGATCTGCTTCGATGGATTCAAACAACGCACGGAAGTTTCCTTCCCCAAAGCCTTCATCACCTTTGCGCTGAATAAACTCGAAAAAAATTGGCCCAATGACGGTCTTTGAGAAAATTTGCAGCAGGATTTTTGTTGTTCCGCCGTCCACAACGCCTTCCCCGTCGATGAGAATACCGTGTTTTTTCATAAGCTCGACCGGTTCATCGTGCCCGTGAACACGGTTGAAAGACATATCGTAATAAGTTGACGGCGGGCCCGGCATAAATCGCAATCCATTATCTGCCAGCCTGTCGGTTGCTTCGTAAATATTGTCGGTGCCTACAGCAATATGCTGTATTCCTTCGCCTTTGTAATGTTTCAGGAATTCTTCAATTTGGCTTGTATCATCTTTTGATTCATTGAGCGGAATGCGGATTTTCCCGCATGGAGATGTGATGGCGCGGCTGACAAGGCCGGTAATACGGCCATCTATATTGAAAAAATGGATTTGCCTGAAGTTGAAAAGATCGCGGTAAAAAGCCCACCACTTATCCATATTCCCGCGATAGACATTATGGGTCAAGTGGTCGAGATAGTAGAAGCCGACGCCTTTGGGGTGAGGGTTTGTTTCATCAGTCCAGTCAAACTCAGCTTCATAGGCCGAGCCTTTAGCACCATAGGTTTCGATGAAATAAAGCAATGACCCGCCGATACCTATGATAGCCGGTACATTTAATGTTTTATCCTCACCTTCATAGGGCTGGGCGCCTTTTGAAACAGCATGATCAAAAGCGTGTTGGGCATTCACCACGCGCCACGCCATAGAAGGCGCACAGGGGCCATGTGTCTCTGTAAAGCGCATAGCATGACTGTCCGGCTCAGCATTCAGAATGTAATTGATATCCCCTTGGCGCCATACTGTGATGTTTTTGGTCTTATGTCTGGCCGTCAGGGTGTAGCCCATACGCATGAATAATTCGCGTAACTGCTGCGGCTCCGAATGCGCGAACTCAACAAATTCAAAACCGTCTGTACCTGCCGGATTATCAGCCGTTATTTCAGAAACTGGTGCATCATGTGGAAACGGACCCATAATATCCTCCCGAGAACAGGTGCGTCGTAATGCAAAGTATCGCGCCTATTTCATGCAAGGTGCTTGCGAAGACAGAGTTAGAATGGAAATCTATGCACAATTCGTGAGTGATATAGGGGAAATACGCAATGAATGAGCCACTCGATCGCTTTGATCGTCGTTTGCTGCAAGAGCTTCAAAATGACGGGCATCTTACCAATAATGAACTGGGAGAACGCATAGCATTATCTCCGTCGCAATGCTCAAGAAGACGGATGCGGTTGGAAGCAGAAGGTTACATTTGCGGATATCAGGCAAAGATCAACAGGCAAAAAATCGGGCTGGATATGATCGTGATTATTGCGGTCACGCTGGCGACACATAATCGGGACAATGCGTATAAATTTTCACAGCTTATCAATGCCTTGCCGGAGGTTCTTGAAGCTTATGCTTTAACCGGTGAAATGGATTATCACATTAAAGTCGCCGTCCGAAATTTAAAGGACTTGTCCCGATTTGTTAACGACATTCTCTTGCCGCATGAATCTGTGCAGCATCTGAAAACATCAATTGTTTTAGACACTTTAAAGACCTTCGAGGGCTTTCCGATACTGGAAACTTAACGGTTTCTAATTGTTAATTATCACCAAAATACTATTAAATATATTTTAAGCAGCAACTGAAAGCTTATAAATCAATAACTTGCGGGGAGCTAATCCCGAGCAGGGTGTTCTCCATATCCGGCTCATTACCGGAGCAGACACATAGGATTTCAGCATCCTGCTCGCTAACCGATAAATAGGCATGTCCCATGGTTGAATCGATATAGACGCTCTCACCGGTTTTGAGCCGCACCGGTGCATATTGATCTGTATGTAGCTCAATCTCACCATTGAGAACCATCAGAAATTCCTCACCGGCATGTTTGGTCAGGGGGCCAAATTCTTCCAAAGTGCGGGCACGGGCAAAAGCATGGATAGGCACCATTCTTTTGCGGGTAAGGTCGGTTGCAAGATAATGATAATCATAATTTTGCGTCAGCTGGCGCAATGTCGACATGGCCGAACTCACAGAGCGCCGCGCACGATTGGCCGCAGGATGACTGTCACAACTCAGAAGTTCTGTCAGGTGAATGCCTAAGCCATGGCAAATTTGCAGCAGTTTATCATAGCTGAGAGACAGCTGATCATTCTCAACTTTCGACAGCGTGGAAACCGCAACGCCGGTGCGGTCGCTGACTTGTTGAAGCGTCCATTGGTGGTTCTTGCGCAGTTTACGCAGGCAATTGGCTAGGTTCGGTTGTCCTGACATTTTTACCCCGTTAAATTCCTGCATTCATCTTATTCTGTACGCCAGATCTGAGCAATATTTTTATTATATGCTAAATATTGACTAAATTTGAAAACTGACATAGCCATTTCTTATGGGAGAAAATTCAAAAACTATTATCATTATCGGTGGGGGCATTGCTGGCCTTTCCGCTGCTGCTGTTTTGGCTCAGTCGTCTTCAGTTCTATTGCTGGAGCGAGAGAAACAGCTTGGCTATCATGCGAGCGGCCGTTCGGCCGCCCTGTTTTCGGAAACCTACGGTAATCGTGTTGTACGCGGATTGTCGGTTGCCAGTCGTCCGGCTTTAGAAAATGGCGGTTTTTTTGAACATCGCCGCGGTGCTTTGCATATCGGTGGTGTGGCTGATGCTGCTGCGATTGATGAACTGGCGCAGGAATTGCAAGCACTGTTGCCATCAGTACGTCGTCTGTCTGCGAGTGAAGTCAGCGCTATGGTTTCTGTAATCCCACCGGACAAGACCTGCGGTGGTGTCTATGAAGCTGATGCCATGGATATTGATACCAACAAGATGCTGAGCGACCGCGCCACTCAGTTTAAAGCGGCAGGTGGAACTGTTCGCCTTGGTGAAGAAGTAATGGAAATCCGTAAAACCGAAAACGGATTTCAGGTAGTGACGAATACCGGCACTTACGAGGCGGATATTGTTATCAATGCGTCCGGTGCATGGGCGGATGTCATTGCTGAGCGGGCAGGGCTGTCCGGTCTCGGTATGCAGCCGAAGCGCCGCACAGCTTTTATGTTCGATGCAGAGGATGAAGCCTTACGTGAATGGCCATTAGTCGTTGATCTGCATGAGCAGTTTTATTTCAAGCCGGATGCCGGACGTTTGATTGGTTCGCTGGCTGATGAAACAGATACGCCTCCTTGTGACGCCTATCCGGAAGATCTGGATGTCGCGATCGCCGTTGACCGTATTGAGCAGGCCACCACTCTGCACATCGGTCGTCCTGCAACGCCATGGGCAGGGCTGAGAACATTTTCACCGGATCGCACGCCGGTGGTTGGCTTTGATCCGCGTTTATCCGGTTTTTTCTGGCTGGTCGGGCAGGGCGGCTACGGTTTTCAGGTCTCGCTAGCCTTGGCGGATATGACTGCGAAACTGATCCGGCATGAGCCACTGCCGGATGAGCTGGGCGTTAGTGCTGAAGCATTGGCACCGGAACGGTTTCTGACGACGAAAAATTAATTTTAACCGGCACATGATGTGCCGGTTTTATTTTATATTGAGCGGGAGAGAGACATGACAATTGAAGTTGAATGGGCACGCATGACCGCGCCGGACTTGCGCGAAATTGCAGCGGGTAAAAATGCTCTGGCAATTTTGCCGATCGGATCGCTGGAACAGCATGGCCCACATTTGCCGGTTATCACCGATACTGCGAGTGCTTCGGAAGCGGCAATCCGTGCCGCGCGTTTGGTTTCCGGTGAAATGCCTGTAGCGGTTCTGCCTGGTTTATGGTTGGGGATGAGCGAACATCATCTGCCATTCGGTGGTACGATTACGCTGGATTTTGAAGCGCTGCGCAAAGTCCTGCAATGCATTGTGCGCTCTCTGAAAGCGCTTGGTTTCTCTCGTCTTCTGATCGTGAATGGTCATGGTGGCAATATTGACCCGCTGGCGGTTGCCGTGCGTGAACTGGCTGTCGAATTCGCCATGCCGATTGTATCTACACTGCCTTGGGAACTGGCGCCGGAAGAAACACTGAAAATTTTTGACGTGGATAATGGTGCCCATCATGCCTGTGAGGGTGAATCTTCAGTCATGCTGGCAATTACGCCCCAAACCGTGCGCTCAGATCGTTTTGAGCAGGCTTTTGGCAATCAGCAGCATCCGTTGGAAAATCTGCCAAAGGGAGCAACGCGCTTCTATTCCTTCTCGGAACATGCACCGATAACCGGCACATGGGGTGATCCACGCAGCGCAACAGCTGAAAAGGGCGAGCGTTTTCTGGATTTGCAGGCCGCTGAAGTTGCAAAACTCATTCGCTGTGATGCTCTGTGGACGGCGCCGGATCCGGTTTGGTCTGCAGGACGAGGCCAGAAAACATCAGCCGGACGGCTCGAAATCTAAATTTAGGTGCATAATGGGGAGGAAGATTATGCGTTTATTTTCATCTCGGGCAGCGTTGCTGGGTGCAACACTGCTCTCCGGTACGCTTGCAGTTGTTGGCGGAACGGTTGCCGCACAGGCTAAGACACTGGTTTATTGTTCAGAAGGCTCACCAGAAGGTTTTGACGCTGCGCTTTACTCGACAAACAGCACATGGGATGCGTCATCCGAGACGGTCTATGATCGACTGACTGAGTTTAAAGCCGGCACAACAGAGATTGTGCCGGGACTGGCCGAGAGCTGGACAATTTCGGATGATAATCTGGAATATGTGCTGAAATTACGGGAAGGCGTGCAATTCCAGAAGACGGATTATTTTACACCGTCACGTGAGTTTAATGCCGATGATGTGCTGTTCTCATTCAACCGCCAGATCGATAAAACCAGTCCTTGGTATAATTATACCGGCATGGGCAATTGGGAAATGTTCGATGCGATGGAGATGGGCAAAATCGTCAAAGAAATCGTGAAAGTTGACGATCATACGGTTAAATTTGTGCTTAATCAGCCGGATGCATCTCTGCTCGCAAAACTGGCGTTGAATTTTGGCGTCATTCTCTCAGTCGAATATGCCGATCAGCTTGAGAAATCAGATAACCGGCTGGATCTCGATCATAAACCGGTGGGCACCGGACCTTTCGTGTTCAATGCCTATCAGCAGGATGCGGTGATCCGTTTCGCAGCGAACCCTGATTATTGGGGCGGCAAGCCGAAAATTGATACGCTGATATTTGCGATTACAGTGGATTCCACTGCACGGATGCAGCGCCTGAAAGCGGGCGAATGCCAGATTGCGCCTTATCCCGCTCCGGCCGATGTGGAGGGGCTTAAAGCCGATCCGTCGCTGACCGTTGTAGAACAACCGGGGCTCAATGTCGCTTATATGTCTTACAACACGCTTGTCGCACCTTTTGACAAGGTTGAAGTGCGTAAGGCATTGAATATGGCGATTAACCGTCAGGCGATTGTCGATAGTATCTATCAGGGCTTCGGACAGGTTGCGCAGACCGGTGTGCCCCCGACAATGTGGAGTTATAACGGAGCGATTAAAGGTCCGGTTTATGATCCGGAACAGGCAAAGAAAATGCTGGATGAAGCCGGTGTCAAAGATCTGAACATGAAAATCTGGGCAATGCCAGTGGCCAGACCTTATATGCCGAATGCACGCCGTACTGCCGAAATGATGCAGGCCGATCTGGCACAGGTCGGTGTGAAGGTTGAGATCGTATCCTATGAATGGGGCGAATATCTCAAGAAAAGCCGTGATAAAGCCCGTGACGGTGCAGTGATCCTCGGGGCGACCAGTGATAATGGCGATCCGGATAATATGCTGAGTTTCTTCTTTGTTTGCTCGGCAATTGGTTCCAGTAATATGTCAAACTGGTGCTATAAGCCAGTGGATGACTTGCTGCAAAAGGGGCGTGTCACCTCTGATCTGAACGAACGCAGAAAGATCTATGAAAAAGCACAGGAATATATTGATGAGCAGGCACCATGGCTGCCGATTGCCCATTCAACCGTTGTGCTGCCCATGTCGAAAAAGGTCAAAAATTATGTGATGGAACCGCTGGGTTCACATCGCTTTAAAAATGTTGATCTCGACGAGTAATAAAGCTGCACCGCTTTTGGTTTGTTTTTTCAAAAGCGGTGCTAATCAAACTTTTTGATGAATTCAAATGTTTAGCTTATTTTCATTTCTACCGCGTTCAAGTTTTTAAACGCCTCCTTACATCATAAATCCTGCCGCTTAATTCCTAAAGCTTCAGCATGCGTGTCTGTGCGCAGCTGTCGTGTACGGCATTTGTTTTATTGGCTCACAAACACGCAAACATCTGTCTGAATTTTCAAAATTTAGTCTATCCTCATAAAGAGTTGTGGCGACCATGTTGAAATGTCCACTTCTGCGCAGAGTAGAAATTTCACTGTGATGACGCGTGTAGCGTCAGCCCCGTCAAGCTGGCTGGTAGGTGTTGCTTAGCCTGAACGGGGGCGGGGGAATGCGTGCCTCTTCGGCTTTAGTTTTCTCGTTCACCGTTGATCGTGGTGCGCTTCCGGTATGTGCCCGTTTCCTGCTGCTCCCAAAGCTGCTATGATTTTGGCATGGCTAAAGACGTTCTGAGGTTTTTCTTCGATTACGGCGCAGGTGGCTGCCTATGGGCAGGTGACACCGCAACGCGTGATAGGCTCGATATAGGGCCTGTCGATGCAGTGGCCTTTGACTGCGAAGGGCGAGTGAGTAAGCCCGCCTGCGTGGAGCTTTCTGAATTGGCTCAAAGTTTGCGTGACCAACTAGACTTCGAGCACTCTTGCTATCTTAACCCACTGTATCCACCTGATCCAAGCCTTTGGACACAGGCTCTCTGTGAGAGTTTCAATACGAATGTGGACAGGTTGCTAGCGATTTTACGCCACGAAATTGGCAAGGACTACGAGATATTGGACGAACAAATCCGCTATGTGGAAGATCCTCAACTTGATGATTATCTGGCCGTCAACCCAGGCCTCACTAGATTGAACGAAGTCAAGGTTCGGACTGTCCGCTAAGGCTAAAGTTGCCGATTATCAACCACCTCCATACGCGTTAATGCCTTCTATCGGTGTACGATGATAGCTGGGTCATTGATGATATCAGTCCGTCGTCCTGGTTTACGGCCATTTGGCTTATAGCCATTCTTTTTGCTGTTACTCTTCACCCTTGGTTGTGGCATTCATTCCTGCTGTTCTTTGATAAATACCAGAACATGGCTGAGCCTTTTATTCTCGACAATGGCGGCGTGGGTAACACACTGATCCATTTCAAACATCTTATAAGGCAGAGAAAGACCTCGGCAACGGATATCAAGACGACGATCAGCAAAGGCATAGGTATCAACATATTTACCAATCAGACCATGGGTTATATCATTGGCCTCCAACATAACATTGCTCTCGTTTGCACAGAATGTCACGAAGGAGATAATTGATTATATTCTATGGCTTATGCAGATTATAACAACGGGTAGGGAGCTTGAAAAACTTAGCATTATTTCGCATCATAAACTCTGGTAAGAAAGCATTACCTGCCTCCATATCCGATACCCAGCCAGTCTGAGCTCCTTGACCAAACGATCCTGCAATGTGCGATTAGCACGCTCAACACGCCCTTTCGCTTAGCTGGAAATTGCACACAGGATCTCAATATTGAGCTCTGAAAGGGCACGTCCGAATTGCGTCATGCCCTGACCACCTTTGGCATCCGCCTTGGCCACCCGAAATACCGAATGTTTGTCGGAATAAAGGGCTATTGGGCGACCACGTGTTTTTAGGTAAAGTTCTAAAGCTTCAAAATACGTAAAAGCATTCTCTGAGCGCACAAAAAGTAATTGCATCAATGTGCTGGTGGCATCGTCAATGAAAACAAGCAGCGTGCAGGGTGGCCCACGGACTTTAAGCCACCGATGATCAGAGCCATCAATCTGGACCAATTCGCCATAGGCTTCGCGACGCAATCGTGACTGATGAAATGTCTGGCTTTTTTTTCGGGAAAGCCATATTTCGGCTTCTTGCATCCATTTGCGCAGCGTCTCACGTGACACGTTAAGCCCATGATGTTCAGCCAGTTTCTCTGCTGTGAGTGTCGGCCAAAATCGAGATAGCTCTCGCGGATCAAAGGCAGAGCATAATCACGGATACCATTAGGCAAGCGATTGTTAGAACAGCGACCTCGGCTTTTGTGGCGAAGACTGGCCGCACCATCATTTATAAAACGATCCAACAACCGGTGGACATGACGCTCGCTCAAAGCTAGCACATGCGGCGAAGAGCCTCGGCGGTGGCGATGTCCGATGTGAGACGCGCGGTTGGTCCGGGGCCGAGGTTGCAGCCATAGCTGTAGACCGTGAGAATATAGCGTTGTTCTGCGTTAGAAAGCTTAGGGTTTGCGCCAAATGGTGGCCTAAAATGACGAGTGTAGCTGGTCCAGCATGTGCCGTTTTTGAGAATATCGAGCAGATGCCGTTCACCCATACGACTGTGAACTTCCGCTTCGAAGGAAGCCAGTCCTTCAGGCTGAGATTTGCGAAGTGTTTGTTTAAGAAAAGGCTTCCCGTTTGGGTCAATCGTCACCTCGGCATTGTCTGGAAAACCGTTATCAAATTGCGCTGCTGCCTGAGTGCGTTGAGCTTTCAGCCCGGTGGCGAACGTCATGCCTTCCTCCGGCATGCCGACGGCATGGCAATAGTCCGTCAAGCGCGGCAGGCAATCCGCCCATGGCAGAAGTTGGGAACGATAGTCATAGAAAATTTCGGCGCCCACGACGTAGAGACCACCCGCCTGCAAGGCATCCGCCAGATGGGTGAAGACGCAGTCCTCGAATGCTCGTCGCGCAGCAAAGCCACGGTTGGAGCAGCATTTGATGACAAAGCTCTGCCGTCGTTACCGATCCGGTTGGGACAATAAGCAAACCGTCCGGCGGCATCAGGTATCAGACGGCCCGCTACGGAAACATACATGAGACTATGAACTTGAGCTCGCAAATTGCCAACTAACCGATCCAGGGTACTAAACGCAGGCAAATCTATGCCAGCAACGCAGCTCTTCTATGGCGCGATTAATCAGATCGGCCGGATCATTCATGGTCAATCCCGCTTACGTAATCGCCGCCGAGACCAAGCTTTCGCCCTTCGGGTTGTAGGAACGGGCACCAAGATAGACAAAAGCGGCCGCTCGATAGCAGCAAAGCGTTTTCTCGCTGATTTCTGTGCCCCCTTAGAGGCGACAAAATTAAGCTGCCCCGCGATGTTGTCAACGATACATACATGTGTTTCACCCGAGATGGGAAAGCAACCAACGCCACGGCGGACAGTCAATAATACGGCCAGTGTCAGACAACTCGCTTCACCTCGAGTGTTTGCGTTAATAAATTCTCTGTCGGAATCACTCAGAGAATGTCGGGCAATAAGCTTTTCACGTGTCAGTGCCTCGCCCAAGTTCGGATAAGTGGTATGGTCAATTATAGTCATCAGAGTATCCAGAAAAAGAGCTGCCAAATGCTCGGAACGACATGAGGAAATCGATGGCGACAGCCCATCCCATTTTACAGTCTAAATAATATTCATCGGAAAACACTTTGTTTTCCGCTCACCTTCTGGAGATTTCGATTTTTGATCGGATCATACCGTGAAATTCAAGTGGAAAACCCTGTCGGAATGATACTAAGTGTGGATACCTCATTTTTGAAGTTTTCCGTACATGTTGATCGGGTATATGCGTGTTGCATCAGCAGATGATCGACAAAGTGTCGATCTGCAACGTGATGCTCTGATTGCGGCCGGTGTCGATGCGCGGCATTTACATGCTGACAAAGTTAATGGCGTGCGCGACGACAGGCCAGGTCTGAAATTCTGTCTCGCTTTCCTGCGATCTGGAGATTGTCTTGTTGTATGGAAAGTCGACCAGCTTGGGCGTTCCTTGACGCATCTCTTGACCATCATCAATGATCTTAAACAACGCAAGATCGCCTTTCATTCACTCACTGAACAAATGGATACGACTACAGCACAAGGAGAATTATTTTTCTCTTTGTTTGGCGCTCTTGCTCAATATGAGCGCTCCCTGCTTCAGGAACGCGTGAATGCTGGTTTAGCTGCAGCGCGCCGGCGCGGCCGTAAAGGCAGCAGACCACGGGCCATTGATCCTGAAAAGCTTGAGAAAATCATCGGTGCGCTTCATATTGGATCGAGTAAAGCTTCGATCTGCCGTACAATCCAAATTCCTTGCTCTACACTCATTGATACTCTTGCGCGGGCAGGCTGGAATGCGGCACAAGTGCTCAATTGACAATATTTTAGTTAAAGCTCTAAGTATTCGTAAATTGCGATATACGAATACTTAATTTCAATTCGTAAATTCTTTTCATATTTAGATTAGTGTTCTAAAAGAGAGGAGAATGTTCAATATTTAACTCGTCTTAAGGCTCTGATATGAACAAGCAATTACAGCTAAAAACGTTACAACAAGGTCGTGGTTTGGCTGCTATGGCAGTTGTTGCCTTTCATCTCTCCCTGCTGCTTGGAAACTTTCGTTATTTAAATGATGCTGTTTTTTTAGATTTCACATATCGTGGTAATTTAGGGGTTGATTTTTTCTTTGTACTGTCCGGTTTCATTATTGTTTTTGCCCATTACAAAGACATTGATCGTCCGAACCACATTTCGGAATATTTGCTGAAACGCTTTACACGGCTCTTTCCAGTCTATTGGCTCTATACCGCAATTTTTTGCAGTTTGGTTGCACTCGGTATCGGGAGTGCCAGTATCGTTCCGGAAACTTTAAACAATTGGATATCTACGGTTTTTTTGATCCGTCTTGATAGTTTCGAACTTCCGATCACGCCTGCGTGGACCCTTATTCACGAACTTGCTTTTTACCTGGTTTTTGCAACGCTCATTCTGAACAGGACTCTCGGTATTATCATCTTATCCGCATGGTTGATCACCGGCGGCCTTGTTTTTCAATATGCAGATGAAGGCTCTAGGTCGCCTCTAACAACGTATTTTTCACCACTAAATTTTAATTTTATTATAGGAATGGCCGCTTTTTATGCTTTTCAAAAATTCAGCTCTATAAATATGAAGCCAGCTTTTCTGTCCGGCCTCATATTGTTCATTATTATATATATTCTTGAAAACCGTGGCATTAGTTATAATTATTTGCAAATTGCCTATGCGCTCAGTTTCGGATTGCTTATTCTGGGCTCTGCCTCTTATGAAAGAAGCGGATTTAAAGCGGAAAAGTTTAAAATTCTCAGCCTGATAGGCGATGCCTCTTATACAATCTATCTGACCCATTTGGCATTTCTTGGTCTTTTTTCCAAGATAGTGATTAAACTATCGCAATATTTCCCATTAAATCCGGCCGCTATTTATTCTATTGTTTTTGTTTTAACTATCATATGCGGTTGTCTCCTATATAGTTTCGTGGAGCGCCCATTGTTGCAGTATTGCAGAAAATTTCTTGCAAAAAATCGCCGGAACAGGCTGATCACCGAAACTGTCTGAGCGGAAAAATTGAAGTGCGGGACCTTAACTTTCCGCACTTCAATATTAATTCTGTAAACGCTCTATCAAGAAGTATGTTGTTGGTCCATTTGTCGGCGTATTTGTCCATATTTCTGCAGCCATTGCACCTGAGCCTGAGGTAATGGGGGCAAGCACTGTGCCATCGAGCATAACAGGCGATATCTGCCATGTATCTGTATAAGGAAGACTGATACCTATGTGATCAACCCTGATAATAACGGGGAGTGCGCCATAACTTGTTACTGTTTTTTCTGTTGCATCTGTGAAAGTCATCCCGGTATTTTGAGCGTCTGTTGCGTAGATGATAAGAAGGCGACGGCTGTTCGCAATGCTTTGACCATCCAGTGAAGACACTGCAAAAAGGCCTCCTGCGGTTGCATAATTAATTGTGAGCGCATCCAAAGTAACCGGATTAGATATTCCTGAAAAGGCAATAGCTTCTGTTTGCGATGTCACAACCTTTAATATTCCGTCTATTGAGTTGAGATGGAGTTGTTTTGTGTCGCTGACATAAACACCTGCATTCGCATCCGTAGGATTTGTTGCGTCCAGAATACCGTTTTGACGCAGAAACTGGACGGCATCAGCATTCGTGGTAAATGGCCGTTGTGACGGGATAACGACATCGCCTGATTGGTGAGGCGCAGATCCTTGTCCTATTGCGGTTAAAAGCGACAAGATTGTCACTTGGTCAGGTTCGCGCGTATCTATGCCGCCTCCACTGACAAGTGAGGAAGCTGTCTGCATTTCAGTCACAACCGATGCCGTCGAGCCAGATACATCACCCCTTCGGAACAATAAGGCAGCCAGCATTTCACCCTCGCGCGCGACAGGATCCAACGCAAATGTGTAGGGCAGAATAGACTTCTTCCGCGGATAGTCTTCACCATAAGCCAAAATAATTGGCCCTTCACCGTGACGGCAAAGAATATCCCAGTTTTGAAGAGCAGCATATGCAGGCAGGGCCAAGCCAGATTCATAGCGGAAATGATTCCAGAAAAGATGCTCATATTCGGTCAGGATAAAGGGGCGATGCGCCCAGCGTGTTGACGCTGCCAACCGCATATAAGCTAGATTATCTGTTAATGAACTTGTTTGTTGGAGACTGTCTTGCCCGCTGAGATCTCCGATCCAGTCATGATATGTGTTCATCGTAACAGCATCTTGCCCTTGACGGGACAGGGCCGTTTGTACGCCTGGCCAATTATTATATGGCGCTATAACCGCTCTGCATCCCATTGCCCGTAAGCAATCTGTCATTTTCGCTGCGGTTTGCACCTCAGTATCCACAAAGAATAATGCCAGATCACGGAGACGAGCTGTCATAACATAACGATTGGCAGGTAATGCAACTGTCTTATTTTCTAATTGTTCATTCGGCTGAAGTTCCCAGCTCCATGCAGTCTGTAAAGCACCTGTTGTACCATACTTAACAAGTAGCCAGTCATTGAAAGGCACTTGCAGTAAAGATTGAAAAACCGGGCCGCCCTGATCGAAGGCAACCTGACTGAGAAAACCAAGACTGTTTTCATTAAACGGAACAACAACAGCCAATGCAGGATCTTCAAAGGGAACAAGGCCTGTGTATGGGTTCTGGGTACAAAAAATATCAACCTGAAACCGCAGCCAGTGACCAAATGCTTCATTCTCTAAATGTGTTCTTAGCCGCAGATCACCAACATTAGCCCATCTGTCGTCATAACCACCATAAGCTCCCCGTTCTGAGGTCATCCCGTCTATGATCCAGTAAATTCCGTTTTCTTTCAAGGCATGCATCAAATAGCGCACCCGATCGAGAACATCAGGATCATAGTCAAAATCTTTGGTGCGGTTAAACATTAAACTGGCATCAAGAAAATGAAATCTCGCACAATTGTAGCCATGACGGCGAAGCTGCAGAGCATAACGATCCGCGGTTGAATGGTCTGGAAAACCGCCAGCGGCCGGATTAAAGCCCAATGATGCACAGAGCATACGAACAGGAATATGGGGCGTTGAAGCAAACGCTAAACGGCCTTTATTGTTGATTATGATCCGTGTGTCTTCAGTAATTGCCGGATTGGGTAGAATGGATGAAAAATCTAAAGGGCTTTCTGAGGCCACTTCAAGATTAATGGTTTGAACAGGCGCTGCATCCATAATTTATATTTCCTTCCAAGAGGTGCCTGAAATAAGTGCGTAAAATTAGCGAAATGTATATTTATAATAATATTTTTATATCAATAAAATTGTAAATTTTATTTGATTCAATTAAAATAATTTATTTTTCTCTCGTGGAGAACTTGTCTTTGCTGAGGGCACCTTTCGTTCAAAATCCCGTATGTTTACGAGTAGTTCTTGTTCTGCCCACCCCTACAACCTCTGGCAGCGCTATTGATAGCCGAGACATGAGTGGCGATGATTACCAAATTAATCCTCGATTCCTACCACAAAAAGCCTAGTGACCGATTATTACACGTATCCTCAACCCACTCCCTTATGCCTACTCACTCGGGTAGCTATCGGGGCAGGTATTTTACGTATTTATTTCATGCACTAAAAAGCATGAATAAGTCAGCGATTTTAAGGTTAGTTTGCATCCTGCTATCGTGGAAATAAAATATTTGAGGGAATGATAATGAGCATAGCCGGGATATGGCAAAATGAATATGGATCACGCATGACCCTGACGGTGCGCGGTTCAGTCGTTGAAGGTGTTTACGCATCGACAACCGGTTCTACCGGTGAGTTCAGCGTTACAGGCTGGGCTTGTGAAAACACAGCCACCACAGAGGCCGGACAGCCTGTTGCTCTTTCGGTTAAATGGCATTCGCTCGTTGACGGGATAGCCGATGCAAGCTGGAACTGGGCATCTGCAATGGGCGGTCAGGTCAGTATTTTTGATGGTCGCGAGGCAATGGTCTTGTCACACTTCATGATTGCCTCGCGATCATTCGAAAGCCTATGCAAGCACGGCCTATATATCGATAAGCTGACATTCTACCGGATTAGCGATGTACCAAAACCAGTTGAAAAACTGAACTTTATTGAGGCGAAAGCTGTTGATCCTATTAGCGGATCATGGACAGCATCCGACGGAAGCCAAATGGATATTTCTGTCCAGTATGAGAGCGAATACAGGCTCGGTCGCTTGAGCGGTTTCTTACATCTTGATGGCGCGAAATTGGTTTTATCCGGCTTCACCGATGTGAAGGCAGAAGATCATCAGCTTGAATTGCAGGCTACGAGTATTGTTGTGCATAATACTCATAATAATAGTACCATGGCGCTGGGTGGATTTTTGAAACTGAAAGACGGTGTGTTAGAATTGCAGGTGCTGACTAATCAAACGACAGGCAGTGAAGTCAGCTATACGCAAAACCAGATAAGTTTCTTACGTTTTAACCGTAAGGTTTAATGTTTAATCTGCGCGGCACTCAGCAGTGCTTGGCAGATTAATGAGCTGGGATAGTTCCAGGCGCTTGGTATTCAGCTCCGGCCGCAAGCAATCTGCTCATGGGGGGAGCAATGCCAGATTATCCAATCATTCCTGATATTGAACAACTGCTTCAGCTCAAGCTGATGATACCGCGCCTGCCCGCAAATCTGGTCAGCAGACCCAGGTTAATAGAAATATTGGACAGCGTTCCTGATCATTCTTTTATAAAGTTTATTGCACCGGCAGGTTTTGGAAAAACAACCTTGCTGGCGCAATGGTGCGAGCATTTATCCTCACGTGGCGAGAAAATTGCCTGGCTGTCACTGGATGACAGTGATGCCGATCCGTATCGGTTTCTTACAGGAATTGTGCGGGCAATGGAAGTTGCACAGATTGATACCGGTATCTTGTTATCAAAGATTGACCGCGATGCCTCGGAACTCAGTATCAATAACTTGCTGCGTGATTTGTACAAGGTTTTAGCGGGTGTGCGTGAACCTCTCACGCTGATATTAGATGATTATCATCGTGCATCGAATAACCATCTGGATGAATTATTAGAGCATCTACGCAGTCATTTATCCGCGCATGTCCGGATTTTGCTCAGTACCAGATTACGGGCTGAGAATACGCATCGTCATAAATTCATTGCTTCAACTCTGGTTGAGATAACCAGTGATATGCTGCGCTTTACGCCGGAAGAGGCGCGTCAGGTTCTTAATATTGATATTTGTGACACGGATCGCGACGTATTGGTAGAGCGAATTGAGGGATATCCCGTCGTGTTGCAGCTCGCGCGGCTGGTGGCCTTTCAAGGGCAGTCTTCGCCGGATGTGCTGGAGCGGTTAATGGCACGGGGCGGGCATCTCTGGAGCTTTCTGACCGAAGAAGTGCTGCGCAATCTGCCGGAAGAGGTTGTTGATTTCCTGCTGGATACATCGATATTTGACCGGTTTACCGTGGAAATCGCGGATGTCGTACGGCAGCGTAAAGATAGCTGGCAAATCATGTCGCAGTTGGAAACGCTGCAAACATTATTGACCCCGTTGGATTCCAATAATCACTGGTATCGTTATCATCATCTTTTTGCTGAATATTTACAGGCTCAGTTACGGCAGCGTCATCCGGCAAAACTGGCTGCGTTGCGTTTGCGCGCCTCTGAAGCTTTCCAGCAATATAACATATTGGGGGAGGCGGTTCGCCATGCCAGTCTGGCCGGTGACTATAATCGCTGCACGCAATTGATTGAATCCGCCGGAGGATGGCGGCTGGTGCTTTACGGCGGTATGAGCCAGCTCAACCAGTTGCTGAATTATATTCCCAAAGCGGAGAGACTGTCACATCCGAGATTACTGCTGGCCGAAGCCTATCTAATGCTGAAAAGCGGAAATATGACGGATGCCCGCACGACATTTAATCTGGTTGCACAATCAATGCCGGATTTCCCGCCGGATTGGGATTTTCTGGATGAATGGGGACGTGATTTTTTCAGCGTTGATGTGCTCATCCGAACCTATGAAGATAATAGTGTTAACGCCAACTATCTTGCATTCTTTGAGAAGATCAAAGACTGGCCGCCGGAAACAGACGGGCTTGCTTATGGTGTGCTCGGTTGTGCGGGGGCTGTTTATGCCTTGTGTCTCGGCAGGCTGAATGCAGCAGAAGAATTTGCCCGAAAAGCGATGACCGCGATGCGGTTTGATAACTCGGTTCTCGGTCTGAATTACTGTTTTATCCATGCAGCCATTGCCTGCACATATCGTGGTGAATTGCGCAGCGCGGCCGCTTATTTGTCACGCGCACAGGCCATGGCTATCGAGAATTTTGGCGAAGACAGCGGGCTTAAGGCAATTATTGATGTCCTGCTGGTCATGGTCAATCAATGGGGCAATAATGATCTGGCCATTGTCTCTGCTGAATATGATGCTTCATTTCAGCAAGTCTGCGAATATGACGGCTGGTTTGACATTTATGCGGCGGGGCTGGATGCCCGTTTCTGGATCGCATGGAAAAGCAGGGATATTCGTAAGCTTGATCAGGTGATCCGCGATGGTGCTAGTCTGGCCCGTTCTCGCGGTCTTGATCGGCTTTCCGGACTGGTTGAAGCGCAAACGCTGCTAAGGCATTCTCTGGTACAGGACGAAAAGTCTGAATTTTCTGTCGCGCAACATCTTGGTCAAATATACCCGTTGGGATGCTGGCGGGAGAACGCTGCCAAGTGGCGTCCATATCAGGATGTGGGCTACGCATTGATCAACTGGTTGCTCACGCATAATATTCAGCAAGCAAAATTACGGGCTGATGACCTGTTGTCTTGTGCAAAAAATTACGGTGCCGGTCTCTATCAGATCCGTGCTTTGTTATTGCGTGCCCGCGTTGCCCAAGCGTTAAAGGATCGTGATAAAGCGTGCGGGCTGATCGGACAGGCCGTTGAACTTGCGGCAGCGGAAAAGATTATTCGTCCTTTTCTCGAGCAACACGGATTGGCACAGCTCTTTACGCAGCTTAAGCGCGAATTATGGGAAACCGGCCGTCATCCGGTTGAAGCTTCTTTCTTGTCGAATATCACTGATATTCTGAGTGAGTTCTATCCGGATACGCAACAAACACTGCTGGTTTTAAGCGCCCGTGAACAGGAAGTGATGCAGGAATTATCACGCGGATTGACGAACAAGGAAATAGCGCGCGTTCTGGATATGACGGAACATACTGTGAAGTTTCATTTGAAAAATATCTTCGCAAAGTTGAACGTCGACAGGCGTGCCCACGCGATTGAGATTTACCGGAAAACGGAAGCCTCGACCCTATAAAGCTACCCGTTCGGGTAGGGCATTGGTTGCTTTTTCGAGGGCGGCTACGCTTCAAGGTAGCTTGTACGCTGAAAGCTCTCAGAGGACACTCGCTGCTTAATGTCACAGAAGACCGGAACATAATTTACCGGCACGTGATCTTAAGAGGGAGAGGACATGTCAGCCATATCGCATACAGAGCAGCCAGCAACAACACCATTGAAAATTCTATGGGTTAATCCCATCAATCAATCGGGCTATGACCAGCCTATTGCAGATTTGATTGAACGCGTGAAACTGCCCAATACTGAAGTTCACGTTGTATCACTTGATATTCCTGAACCGGTGAAGCTAACCAATCTTGAATGGCGCGGATTTGAAAGCAAAATCTGGTTTCCGGTCACAGCCATTGCCAATTATGCTGCCGAAAACGGCTATGACGGTTATGCGATTGGTTGTTTTTACGATACCGCTCTGGATGAGGCGCGTGAGGTCTCCGGCGATGCAGTCGTGTGCGCACCCTGCCAGTCGGCCTTGCAAATAGTTTCCAATCTTTGCAACCGTTTCTCGGTGGTAATCGGAGTGGAAAAATGGAAGGTGCAGATGGAAGATCGCATCCGCCATTATGGTTATCACGACAGATTAGCTTCATTCCGTACAATTGGTTTGCATGTTGACGAGTTTCAGCAGGATAAACAATGCACCGAAGACGCTATCCGTAAAGCTGTACGCGATGCGATTGAAATCGATAAAGCAGAAGCCATTATTCTCGGCTGCACAATTGAATTCGGCTTCTATGCGCAACTGCAAAAAGAATTCAATGTACCGATCGTAGATGCGCTCTATGCCTGCTTTAAAGGTACGGAAAATGCAGCGCTCAATAAAGTACAGTTCGGCTGGAAACCGAGCCGGCTCTATAGCATGGCTCCGCCGGAAGCCGAGCGTCTGAAAGAAAGCGGCATTTTTGCTGCGCCTGCTCCGATTGCGAACACAGTGATCGTTCCGCGTACTTAATCAGACTGCAATAAAATCAGGGCAGCCGCTGCAGATGAGCGGCTATCCTGACCGCCACAGCCGCGCACATAAAATACATCATAGGAAACAGAGTTATGAAAACTCGCGCAATCGGCAAAAGTGCAGCATATATTTGTGCTGCAGCCATAACAATTTTAACACCATTATTAAGTGTTACGCCTTCAAAAGCAGGTAATTTTATCGGGCATTCGACACCGGGCAAACCCGGCTACGCTATTCAGTTCTGGCCGAGCTTTTCGCACAGATCGGGCGGCACTGACTCTGCGGGTAGTTTTTATCAGCTGGCGTGGTTCAGTGAAACCGGACTGACCGGCACCAAGCGCGATCAGTTTGAGCTCTGGCTTGGTTTTAATGCAGGCTATGCAAGCACGACAGCCGGCTCCGGCGATGCACAGTGGGGTGCCACAGCCCCACAAATTGGTTTTGAGTACTATTATGAGGTTATTCAGCCTGAAGTAGAGGCCGGAAAAACCGGACATCGCAACTGGTGGATCAGCCCGACATTAATGGTCAACACCCCCAACGGCAACGATAAATCGAGTGGTTTCGGTGCTGGAACGAACCAATTTTCCGTTGCCTTTAACATCAATAATTACTTTGCCTATGATCGTTGGCAGCTGACCGTTTCACCGGTCTCAGCGCTGTATTCATTTGAAAACCAGCATAAATCCGAGTGGGTTAATGGCAAGCAAAAGCGTTTGCGCGGTGGCTTGTCGCTGACCTTTGCAGATGCCGCCCTTGGCTATCGTGTGACGGATGATCTGAGTGTCGGTATTCATCATCAGTTTGATATTTTTAACAGTGCGTCATCCGATTTCAAGCGCAGTGAACGAGGGGCGGTGGGCCCAAGCTTTACCTATACGGGCTTTGCTTCAAAGGGGTATTTTATGTCTGCGACGCTGGATTTTGACTACTACAACAGAGGCACCACCCGCAGCACGTCGTTGAATACATGGCTAGCGAAAACGTTCTGAAGCTACGCGCGGCAGATCAGACAACACCCGATCTTACAATGCATGATCAGGCATTCTCCTGAAATAAGTCTTGGGAAATATTGAGATGAACAACAAAACAATACGCGTAGCAACGGATGTCGGGGGGACATTTACAGATCTCGTTTGCTTTGAGACGGATAAGCAAACGGGGCAATCCCGCATCATTACGGCTAAATCAGACACCACGCCGCCAAACTTTGAGCAGGGCGTTCTGAATGTTCTGGATAAAGCACAGATTGATCCCGCTACGGTTGATTTTCTGGCTCACGGAACGACAGTTGTTATCAATGCGCTAACAGAACGCAAAGGCGTTAAAGTCGGGCTTATCACGACGGAAGGTTTCCGCGATACTTTGGAAATCGCCCGTGGTAATCGCCCTGATTTTTTCAATTTGCACTATAAAAAACCGGAGCCGTTTGTCCCGCGCTATCTGCGTCGTGAATTGCAGGGACGCCTGTCCTATAAAGGGGAGGAGCTGACCGCTCTTGATCTGGCGCCGCTTGCTGACATTCTCGCCGATTTTAAGCGGGAAGGTGTTGAGGCCGTCGCGGTTTGCTTTCTCCATTCATATGCCAATAGTGCGCATGAAGAAGCAGCATTGGCAGAGATTAAACACCTGTGGCCGGAAGTGTCCGCCGTTTCATCGCACCAGATCACTCGTGAATGGCGCGAATATGAACGCTGCAATACCACGGCTTTGTCGGCTTATGTTCAACCATTGGCTGAGCGATATCTGTCGCGTCTTGCGAGCGGATTACAGGAAAAAGGCTTGCGCAGCGATCCGTATATTATGCAATCCAATTGCGGCGTGAGCACTCTTGAGACCACTGCACAAATTCCTATTACCATGGTTGAATCCGGTCCTGCATCTGGTTTCTGGGGCGCGGCAGAACTTGGTAAGCTGATTGATGAGCCTAATATTCTGGCACTTGATATCGGCGGCACCACCGCAAAATGTTCTCTGATTGAGAAAAGCGAAGTTAAGATCAAGACAGACTATTGGATCGAGCGTGATCAGACCTCGGCAGGCTATCCGATTATGGTGCCGGTTGTGGATCTGGTGGAAATCGGCAATGGCGGCGGATCAATCGCCTGGGTCGATAATTTTGAAGAACTGCATGTGGGGCCGCAATCTGCAGGGGCTTCCCCGGGTCCTGCTGCCTATGGCAGAGGTGGTAACAACGCCACGACGACCGATGCCAATTTATGGCTTGGGCGCATCAATAAGGATTATTTCTGCGGTGGTGAAGTTGTTGCCGATATGGCGGCAACAGAAGCTGCGATGAAACAGGTTGGCGACAGACTGGGGATCAGCACCGATGAAGCCGCACGGGGCATCATTCGTATCGCCAATAATAATATGGTCAATGCGCTGAAACTGGTATCGCTAAACCGTGGGCATGACCCGCGTGAATTTACACTGGTTGCCTTTGGCGGCGGCGGCGCATTGCATGCGGTTGCACTTGGCCTGGAACTGGGTGTTAAAAAGGTTGTTATTCCTGCCGGTGCTGCGGTGTTCTCAGCATGGGGAATGATGATGTCGGACTTACGTCGCGACTATTTTGTAACCCGTCTTGCTGAGCTGGACACAGGCTCTGCCACAGTGATCGAAGATGTCTTCTCCGAAGCTGAAACGCTGGCTTTGGCACAGTTTGCGGCTGAGAATATTGACGCCAGTAAGGTGGAGTTTCAGCGCTATGGTAAATTCCGCTATCAAAATCAGGAACATACCACTGAAGTTCTGATCGAGGCTGGAGCAATTACACCTCAGCGTATTGCCGCGATTGAGAGTGCTTTCCATGATCTCTACGAGCAGGAATATACCTATCGCCTGAATGCACCGGTTGAAATGGTTGGCATTCATTTGGTGGCTTCGTCAGAGGTTGGCAAGCTGACCATGAAGAAGCAGGAACTGTCCGGTGCAGATGCTCAAGCGGCACTCAAAGGCCGTCGTGATGTTGATTATGCGCTGGAGGGTATTCATAGCGCCGCGATTTATGATCGTGATCTGCTTGTGCCCGGAATGAGATTCACAGGGCCTGCCATTATTGAGGATTCTGGAACAACCGTTGTCATTCATCCGGACAATGATGTTCAGATTGATGGTTACGGTAATATTCACATTGTTCTGGCGGCATAAGGGAGAGACCAATGAACAAGCATCTTCAAGACCCTATTACGCTGCGGATTATCCAGAACTCACTTCAGGCAACTGCAGATGAAATGTTTGCAGTCATGCGCAAGACGGCCATGAGTTCGATTATTTATGAAGTGCTGGATATGGGAACCGGCATTACAGACCCTAAAGGCCAGCTGGCCTCGTCCGGTGCCGGTATTCCTGCTTTTGTCGGTGTTCTCGACAAAGCGGTGAAAGTGCTGGTCGAGAAGTTCAACCAGCCGGGCGATATCGAACCGGGCGATGTTTTCGCAACCAACGATCCTTATTATGGCGGCGTTACCCATCTGAACGATATCATCGTGGCAATGCCCGTCTTCTCAGGAGATCAGATTATCGCATGGACAGCCGCTATCGGGCATAATTCTGATGTCGGCGGCATGGCTCCGGGCTCGCTGAGCGGTGATGCAACGGAGATTTTTCAGGAGGGCTTACGCCTTCCGGCAATTAAAATGATCTCAAAGGGCGAACCGATCCGTCCGGTAATTGAAATCATCAAAACCAACTCCCGTATGCCGGATGTCCTTGAAGGCGACGTCTGGGCGGCGATTGCCTCTGTGCGTATCGGCGCCAAGCGGTTGGTGGATGTCAGCGAGAAATACGGCGTTGAAACATTCAACCATGCCATGAGCGCATTCATGGATATGGGGGAGAAAATTGCGCTGTCCGAATTGCAGAAACTGCCGAAAGGACAGTTTGAGCTTTCTGAAGAACAAGATGACGGCCGTATCTTCAATGTGAAAATCACGATCACAGATACGGAGTTCATTGTTGATCTGCGTGATAACCCTGATCAGTCCGACAATCCGGTCAATACCAGCCGTGACGGTGTGATGATCTCCGCACAGATGCTCTTTAAATCTCTGACAGATCCTTATTCTGCGGCCAATGAAGGCTCGTTCCGACCTATCAAGCTTCTGACCCGAAAAGGCTCGGTCTTTGAGGCGCAGGAACCGGCACCGATGGGCTTCTATTATGAGATTGAGTTGCGGGTTTACGATATTATGTGGCGCTGTCTTGCACCGCATGTATCTGACCGCCTTGCGGCTGGTCACTTCGCCTCTGTTTGCGGAACATTTATCAGCGGTCTTCATCCTGATACCGGTCGCCAATATACAATTATTGAACCACAGATCGGCGGCTGGGGCGCGAGCCGTACCGGCGACGGTAACAGTGCAATGTTCTGTGGTTTCCATGGCGAAACCTATAATTGTCCTGCTGAAATCAATGAAGCGCGCAACGGGGTCTTTGTTGACCGTATGGAACTGAACCTCAATCCGGGAGGCGAGGGTAAACATACGGGCGGACGCGGTATTATTATGGATTATCGCGTGCGGGCTAATAACTGCCTTTTGACTATGGGCTATACCCGTTCGAAATTTCCGCCTTGGGCACTTGAAGGCGGACATGAAGGCTCTTCCAATTATGTTGAAGTGTTGCGTGCAAAAGACGGCAGCAAAGAAATATACGCTTTCGTCTCCGGTTTGAAGGCTTACACGAATGATGTGATCCGTGTTGTGACCGGTAATGGCGGCGGATTTGGTGATCCTAAAGAGCGTGATCAAACTCTCGTGGCACAAGATATTCGCAATGGCGTGCTGAGTGTTGAGCGAGCCCGTTCTGTCTACGGCTATCAAGACTGACGGAGCATCACTGACTTACAGTGAGCTTTTTAAGCAAGTATTTCGCCCTCGGTGCTGAGGGCGAAATATAAAGGATGTTGATGAGGATTGAGCTGCTGGTTGCCTTAGTGCGGCATTTGTGGGGGGAGGCCGGTTATCATATATCTCGCCTTTGAAGAGGGTTGGTTAGCTGCTCTACAAGTCACTTTGTGAAAGTCTTGATTTGCCGCGCGTGCGGGTCTGGAACAATAGGGATTGGCACCTGACTATCAGTTGCCGGGTTTGCCAGGCGCACAAGCCAAGGCATCAGCATGACTATTTATGAAATGCTGATCTAATGCGGGAGCGATAAAGTACCACTGCATGCGGGTATATGTTTTTCACGGAACCGTTGCGCAATGGTTTGCAGAACCGACACTTAGCATCACGCAGCCTTTCGGAGAATAAATACATTTAACAACAAACGAGCCATTTAAGGCTCGCTGGGGAGGAGACCCAATGTCTGGTTTATCAAACGAGGCAGCTACGAGCGGCTATGCCAACGAACTGGTGCCTGTGAGTGAGCAGGGCAGTGGCTGGAAGATTTTCTTTATTGTTGCAGGCAGCCTGTGCGGATTACCTGTTTTTATTCTTTCAGCGCATATTTTCTCCAGCCTTGGCTTCGTTCAGGGTATGGCAGCCGTGGCTGTGGGGGGCGTAATCTCAGGCTTGTTAGGGGCTTTGACAGCTTTTACCGGTTCAAAGTCGCGCATGGGACTGGCATTGCTGGCAGATCAAGCATTTGGTCCATGGGGAGCAAGTCTGGTAAAACTGGTTATTGCCATTTCACTGATCGGATGGTTTGGCGTTAATATTGGTGTACTGGGTGTAACTGCTGCCAGTGCGCTCACACAGATGACCGGCTATAATATTGCAGCACTTACAATTGGTTTGCCTGTGTGTTTTCTTATTGCGGGTATCACCCTCTACGGTGCTTCAGGTCTGGAGCGTTTAGGCAATATTCTTGTACCGGCAACTTTACTGGTGCTGATTGCATCACTGGTTTTAGTTGCACCGCAATTGGGAGAGGTGTGGAGCAAGCAGGGCAACGGTGCAATCAGTTTTGGCGGCGCTGTTTCTGCGGTTGTTGGTGCCTATGTTGTGGGCATAGTTATTCAGCCGGATTATGGTCGTTTTGTCCGCCGCCCTGCCTTTGCTGCAATGGGAGCAGGCGTAGCGCTTGGTATTGCTTATCCGGTCATCATGACTATGTCTTCTGTCGCAAGTCTTGCATCTGGTACGCCTGAATTTATTTCGGCAATGATCCTGCTGGGGTTCGGTTTGCCTGCACTGTTGGTGTTGCTGCTGGGGGCGTGGATTGATTCATCCGCATGTCTGTATTCTGCCAGCCTATCACTGGCCAATCAGTTTCCGCGTTTTAAGTTCATTACGATTATCTCAGCAATTACAGTTGTGGGTGTTGTGCTGGTTATCGTTGGCGCTGATAAAGCGTTCATCCCGTTTTTGATTGCTCTGAGTGTAAGCCTGCCGCCGCTGGCCACAATTTTAGTACTTTCCGCGCTTTTGCCGCAACCGTCGCGGCCTCACGCCGTTCACAGGGCTATTCCATTATTGTGCTGGGTATTAGCAACGATTTTCGGCTTGATGACAAATTATGGTTATTGGAGTTTTTCAACACTGCCAACTTTTGATGCCGTTTTAATCTCGGCTGTCATCTTTATAATGTTGCGTGTTGTGATCTCTTTTGCACCTTTAACGTCAGCCGTTAGTGACGGATCAGTCGAATAAGTATTACCTTTTGCTTTATCGGGTTTTTTTTGTTCCGATAAAGCTCATAGGGGGCGGATAAAAACTTGGGCTGGTTTTACGGCACGATGCTATGAATATTTCGATTGGACTTGCGGGCCAAGTGATATCTTGATGCGCTTCTCGTTGTACCATCGAATGCAGCTATCAATTTTTTTGATAAACTGTTCGAGCGTGGTTAACTTCCAATGCCGCTAAACGTTTCTTCTCAAGGCTGGTCCTGCAATTTAGTCGGCCCCGCGTCGTGGTTGCGGATAAGCTTGCCAGATATATTAAGCCGATACAGACAATCGCGCCAAATGCCGATCATAGTGTTCATAAGGGCTTGAACAACAGAACTGAAAACTCACATCGGCTGAGCCGATAACGTGAGAAAATCATAGTACGGTTTCAATCGCCTCGTCAGGCACAACGGTTCCTTTCGGCTCACGATCAAATCAACACGATCCTCCGTCCTCGCTGCTACAATCTCACCGCCATCTCCTACAGCCATGCAAAGGCAGATGCTTTCTGCCTGCGGGCCGAATACACCGCAGAAATGACCAATTGAAACACATAACCAAGCTGCTCGAAGCCTTAACCAAACAACTTGGCAATGCGGAGAGTGTTACATTCTTATTTTGCGGCTACAAGATTAAAGTGCATAATCTTTGTTATGGAACAATTTTTTAAAATAGCTACTACAGACTAATGTGATTTAACCAACTCAACATAATCAATATGCAATGAAAACTACCTATAATCTGCTCATTGCGTTTTAACTCAGAGATACCCACGACAGCTTGCGGACTGAAGTCGAACTTATCTTCGAACTCCGATGCATATCTAAACTTCGACATATGGATTCTATCGTGAAACAGTTGCAACCAAATCAGTCTTTTTATGCTGAATTTGATAACCATTGTACGCGAGTGTTTTAAGGAATAGCCGTATGTATCTCACTTTAGAGATATTCTAAGTGATTGATTATTATAAATATTTTTTGAAATTTGTTAATTTTATGGCTTTAGCTAAAAGAAAATTAGCATTACAAGTAATAACAACAATGTTCAGTTTGATGAGCATGTTGCCAGGGGGAATTGGGGGAACGAGGCTCTTTAATAAGCTTCGATCATTCTATCTGTATCTCAAAAATATAACCAATGTCGAAATGAACCAGAGAGCCGTTACACTTCTCCGGAATAGGGGAAGTTATGTCGACTATTTTGTCTACACACACGCACAGTTTCCAAACGCGCAAACTACTATCGAGTGTATCCTATGTGTGCTTGACGCTTGCTGTGGCCACTACATTAAGTAGCCCGGTTCATGCTGCTAATTTTACCGCTTCTAATGAGGCAGAATTAGTAATCGCGATTGACCAAGCTAATGCCAGCGGTGATGCCAGATCTACGATAACATTGACAGGCAGCTTTGCTCTCTCTGGTTCAACGCCACTGCCAGCCGCAAGTGGCAACATAACAATTGATACTGCAACATACACCCTATCGACAAATCGGGCTGCGCCAATCAAAACCACATCTTCAGGCTTAATAACTATTACGGGCACTATCTCTGGTCCCAGTTCTGGTGATATTGGGCAGTTACCTGTCAGCGGCGACGGTACAGTGGTGCTCAGTGGTGTAAAAGGCACTTTAGGGAGTGCTATTACGGTCGCCAGTGGTACTGTCCGTGTTGAAAACGGTAGTCAGATTAATATCAATGGCGCAGCTAATAATGGCGTGGTGAACATAACGCGCGACACAGCTACTGTTGTTATAAGCGGCTCCAATACCGCTCTGACTACAACAGCCGCTAGTGCAACGTCTACTATCGGCGTAAAAGACGGCATGGCCACCCTAACCGTTGAAAAAGGCGCAACTTTTACTGGGAAGTCTCTTCAGCTTGGTAATACGGCGTATACGAACGGAACGATTAATGTTGATGGAACGAATTCTCAATTAAATGCCGCTGTTATCCAAAATACAGCCGGTAATTCATACATTAATATTACGAATGGCGGCAGTTTGAATGCTACTAGTGCATATTTTGGCGGACAAGCAGCAATCAACAGAGGTGGTGTTGGCATTGTCAATATTTCTGGCAAAGATTCAACCTTTACGACAGTGAGTCAAGTCTATTTATTCAATGGTTCCATGTCGATTACTGATGGCGGGTCTTATAAAGGGACATCTCTTCAAATTGCTCTTGATACGAACACCAAAGCTTCAGTTTTTATCTCTGGCGAGAATTCTCAAATATTGACCACCACGCCATTAGGTGGTGTTCAGGTTGGCACGAAAGGCGAAGGTAGCCTTACTATTGCAGATGGTGCCAAAGTGACGAGCGGTGGCTCGCTTCTCGTAGCCACCAATGCCAGTGGCACCGGAACAATCAATATCGGCGGAGAAGCTGGAAAAGCTGCAACCCGCGCAGGCACGATTGAAGCTGCTGCGATCCAGTTCGGCTTGGGCAATGGTACGCTGAACTTCAATCATACCGATACAGACTATGCCTTTGATATTGCTTTGAAAGGCAATGGCTCGGTCAATCAGACTGGCTCTGGTAAAACAGTTTTCAATACAGATCAAAGCGGCTTCACGGGTAAAACACTTGTTAGTGCCGGCACTCTAGCTGTGAACAATACCCTCGGTGGTACGATGACCGTCACTGGCGGTCGATTGCAGGGTGTTGGTAAGGTCGGCGCGACGGTCAATGAAACAGGCGGCGTCATCGCTCCGGGTAACGATATTCTCGGCACCCTCACTATTGATGGCAATTATGAAGGCAAAGGCGGCATTGTTGCTATTCGCACCGCACTTGGTGATGACACTTCAAAGACCGATCAGTTGGTTATTACGGGTAATACGTCCGGCAATTCGAATGTTCGCGTGGCCAATTTCAATGGTGCAGGTGCGCTCACTTCTGAAGGTATCAAAATTATTCAGGTTGATGGCCTGTCAGAAGGTGCATTCACTTTGAACGGTGATTACGCGCTTGAAGGCCAGCAGGTTGTGGTTGCAGGCGCTTATGCTTATGCTCTGCATAAAAATGGGATTGGCGATCCTCAGGATGGCAGCTGGTATCTGCGTTCACAGCTGATCCCTGCCCCTGAGCAACCGACACAGCCCGAGAGCCCGCTTTATCAGGCTGGCATCCCTGTTTATGAAGCCTATGCACAAGGATTGCTCACCGCAAATCGTTTGCCGACATTGCAGCAGCGTGTTGGTAACCGTTACTGGAGTAGTGCAAACGCACAAGAAAGTGGTGATACGGAATCTGCCAGTGCTGTTTGGGGTCGCATTGAGGGTTCCCATAGCCGCTTTGAACCTAAAACGACTACGACACTCGACAATTACGATGTTGACGTTTGAAAAATGCAGGCCGGTCTTGATGGTCAGTTGATTGAAAATGATAATGGCAAACTGATTGGCGGTATCACGGTTCATTATGCCAACATCTCGACAGATGTCGCGTCGTTCTATGGCAATGGCTCAATCAAAACAGACGGTTGGGGCTTGGGCGGCACGCTCACTTGGTATGGCAATGACGGTTTCTACGTGGACGCGCAGACACATGCAACGTGGTATAATAGCGATCTGAACTCAAAATCAGCCAATGCAGGTCTGACAAATAGCAATGACGCATTCGGCTATGCCTTCAGCGTTGAAACCGGTAAGCGTTTCGGCATTGCAGAGGGCTGGACGCTAACACCGCAGGCTCAGCTTGCTTATTCTGCAGTCGATTTCGATAGCTTTAATGATCGTTACGGCGCGGATGTCACACTCGATCGCGGCAACAGTTTGCTCGGACGTCTTGGTCTGTCCGCAGATTATGAAGCGAGCAGAACAAGCACTGACGGCAAGACTACACGCAATCATGTTTATGCTATTGCCAATCTCTATCAAGAGTTCCTGAATGGTTCACGCATCAGCGTAGCAGATACAGGTTTTGCAACTGAGAACGAGCGTACATGGGGTGGCATTGGCACCGGCGGCAGTTACAACTGGGGCAATGATAAATACAAGCTCTATGGTGAGGTGTCCGTCAATACCAGCCTGAAGAACTTTGGCGACAGCTATTCTGTCAAGGGCACAGCTGGCTTCAAAGTCGCGTTCTGATTAATCACTGTTATGAAATTATAAGACCGGCCTGCATTTTTATGCAGGCCGGTCTTATGTATAATGAGTTTTAAGCTGTGATCACTTCACTCTGAAACCGCCAGCTCTTTCGAAGGCAAAAGCTCTGCTACCACGGAGGAAATCAGCCCTGCAAGTCTGGTCATAACATCAGTTGCATTGCTTGATTTACGCCAATATAGACCAATATCACGCTGAAAACCCTCTGTTTCCAAAGGCAGGAACGCAATATGGCTCTGAGCGTTCACTTCAACGCAAGCTAGTTGCGGCAATAAAGTCAGCCCCATCCCTGCAATCACCATTTGGCGTAATGTTTCGAGACTGGTACCGCGAAAACCATCATACTCATGCGCGCCATAGCGATGGCACAGGGTCAGCGCCTGATCGCGCAGACAATGCCCCTCCTCCAGCAACATCAGACGCTGGCCGAAAAGTGCATTACTTGTAAGTCGTTCTTGCTTTGCGAGCACATGTCCCGCTGGCACAGCCAGCCGGAATGGCTCAGTGAATAATTTGTGCCCTGTGATATGTGGGTCTTCAACCGGCAAAGCCAGCAAAGCTGCATCAATTTGCCCGTCAATCAGACGTTGAAGCAGCACTGTGCTTTTCTCTTCTGTCAGTAGTATTTCCGTGGATGGAAAGCTCTCCATGAAGCGCGGCATAACATGCGGCAGAAGATAAGGGCCAAGCGTCGGAAATACACCAAGATGCAGACGCCGCGTGCCGTCAGCACAATGCCCCGTGGCTTCATCGCGCATGTGTGTGATCTCACGCAATATTGTGCGGGCGCGTTTGACTGCGGCTTCGCCAGCCTGCGTCAGGATAAGTCCGCGCGATGAGCGCTCGAACAAAACAACACCAAGCTCCTGCTCCAGCTTACGTATCTGAGCAGAAAGTGTTGGCTGACTGGCATTGCAAAGCTCAGCTGCACGATGAAAGTTGCGCTGATCAGCCAGCGCAACAAGATATTCCAAATCGCGCAGATTCATTTTGAAACGAGCCTCAAGCTGCCTTTTCTGCAACCGGCAGACGGATCAGATAATCGAAAGCGGCCAGCGAAGACCGTGCGCCCTCACCCATTGCAATAACAATCTGCTTATATGGTGCGGTTGTACAGTCGCCGGCTGCAAACACGCCAGGCATAGAGGTCGCACCATGATTATCAGTGATGATCTCACCATGGGCAGTCAGTGTCAGCGTATCTTTCAGCCATTCAGTATTTGGCACCAGACCGATCTGCACAAAAACACCTTCCAGCGCAACTTTATGCACTTCACCGCTCACGCGATCTTCATAGACCAGGCCATTAACGCGCTTGCCGTCACCGGTGATTTCTGTTGTTTTCGCTGATGTGAGAATGGTCACATTCGGCAGGCTCTTGAGCTTACGTTGCAGCACTTCATCGGCACGCAGCACTTTGTCAAACTCAATCAGTGTAACATGGCTGACGAGTCCAGCCAGATCAATTGCTGCTTCCACGCCGGAATTTCCACCGCCGATCACTGCAATGCGTTTGCCTTTAAACAACGGGCCATCACAATGCGGGCAGAAAGCCACGCCTTTATTGATATATTGATCTTCACCCGGTACGCCCATTTTGCGCCAGCGGGCACCGGTCGACAGAATGATCGAAGTACTGGTGAGCGTAGCTCCTGAAGCGAGCTGTACTTTAAAGCCTTCTGAAATCCGCTCCAGTTTAACCGCTTGCTGGCCAGTGATGATCTCGGCATCATAGTCACGCACATGCGCTTCCATAGCGCGTGCCAGTTTTGGCCCTTCCGTATGAGTCACGGAAATAAAGTTCTCAATCGACATCGTATCCAGTACCTGACCACCAAAGCGATCGGCAACAATACCGGTACGAATGCCCTTACGAGCAGCATAAATCGCAGCAGCAGCACCGGCGGGACCACCGCCAACGATCAACACATCAAATGGTGCCTGTGCCTTAATCGCCTCGGCTGCACGTTCTCCTGCGCCTGTATCGATTTTAGCGAGAATATCTTCTGCACCCATACGGCCGGAACCGAATGCTTCACCATTAAGGAAGATTGACGGAACCGACATCACCTGACGTTCAGAGACTTCATCCTGAAACAGCGCGCCATCAATAGCGACATGCTCGATACCAGGATTAAGAACAGCCATAAGATTGAGTGCCTGCACTACATCAGGGCAGTTTTGGCAGGACAGTGAATAGTATGTTTCGAAACGGAATTTGCCTTTGATACCACGAATTTGGTCGATCAATGCCTGCTCAACCTTTGGCGGATAGCCGCCAACCTGTAGAAGAGCCAGTACAAGAGATGTAAATTCGTGACCAAGTGGCAGACCGGCAAAAACCAGACGGATATCTTCACCCGGTGAGGTCAGTGCGAAGGACGGTACGCGCGCGCCCTCAACATCACCGTGCTTGATTGTGATCTTGTCTGACTGCTCACGGATTTGTTCAAGAAGTTGCAGCAGCTCACGCGATTTAGCATCGTCACCGGCATAAGCAATGATTTCAACCGGCCGTACCAGACGTTCAAGATAGCCCTTGAGCTGGGTTTTCAAGTTCGTGTCGAGCATACTGTGTTCCTCTGCAAAACTGTCACAGAGCGCCTTCCGAAGTAACACTATTATTCAGGATAGATGCGCTCAAAACAAATAGATGAAGCATTTTAACGTGCCGGTCTGAACCGAAAATGCTTGAGGTTATCTGGCAGCACTGGGAGAGTGCTGCCAGATATTTTTACTTACGAATAATCAGATTTTGCCGACCAGATCGAGCGAAGGAGCGAGTGTCGCTTCGCCTTCCTGCCATTTTGCAGGGCAAACTTCACCCGGATGCGAGCGCACATATTGTGCAGCTTTGATCTTGCGCACGAGATCGGAAGCATCACGGCCAATGCCTTCAGCAGTGATTTCCATTGCCTGAATGATACCATCCGGATCAACGATGAAAGTCGCACGATCTGCAAGACCCTGACCTTCGCGCATAACACCGAAATTGTTGGTCACAACGCCGCTTGGGTCGCCGAGCATGGTGTAGTTGATTTTGCCGATTGTGTCGGATGAATCGTGCCATGCTTTGTGCGTGAAATGCGTGTCGGTTGAAACCGAATAAACTTCAACGCCCATTTTCTGCAGTTCAGCATAATGGTCTGCAAGGTCGCCCAGTTCGGTAGGACATACAAATGTAAAGTCAGCTGGATAGAAAAAAAATACGGCCCATTTGCCCAATACATCTTCTTCGGTCACAGAAATGAATTTACCTTCACGGTAAGCCTGCGCGATGAAAGGTTTGATCTGTGTGTTTACGGTTGCCATTATGCACTCCTGTCAGAATGTTGTCTGGCTCCCATATAGAGGCGGAAACGAAATTTGCAAAATCAATTAACAACTAAATATCGATTGACGCTATCTATTGCGCAGATAAAAGCGTCTTAAACATATTTAAATAACACTTATCGTGTGGTTTTATCGGTTTTTTAAGGTATGTGTTTTTTGCATAGCTGCTATGCACTGGAAATTATATATGTTTTAGCGCTATGCATGTGCCGGAATGGTTTTGATCATAGACTAAGATTCGAATTCAGAGATCAGATGATTTTTTGATTTTACGACTGTCGAGTTAAACCCTCACCTTACATATGCATCATATACTTACAGAACTAGCTGCTTGAAGTTGGCTTTTGAATCCTTTGGCCCGATACTGGTAGAAATGTCGAAATCGGACCGCTCGCCTTTCATCGCTCATTTTTTGAACGACAGCCAACGCGTACCATGAGTATTCATCAGATTATCAGTATAACCCTCAATCTTATCAGAGACGAGCGCCTGCGATGAAGAAGCGAGTAACGGTATCACCGGCACCTCATTGAGTAAAATTCTCTCAGCTTCAGCCAAAGTTTCAGCACGGGCCTGAGTGTCTGTCATGGTTTCTGATTTGATAATCAGTGCATCATAATCTTTGTTCGACCAGTCAGAATAATTAAAACTATTTCCGGTCGTAAACAGGCTCAGGAAAGAATAAGGGTCGTCATAATCACCGATCCATGCCTGATAGGCAAAGTCATACATGCCTTTTTCTTGTAAATAGTTGAAATAGGTCGTCCCCTCCACTTCGTCCTGCTCGGCTTTGATGCCGATATTTTTGAGCATATCCGCGATAGCGATCATCGTGTTCTTGTTGTTCACTGACGTTGCATAGCGCAGTTTTACTGACAGGCTGCCCGGTGCCACACCGGCCTCCTTCATCAATTCCTTCGCCTTATCCTCGCGGTCAAGTATATCCTGATTGCTATAAAGCAATTGAGGAGCATCATCGACATAGTTCTTAGTACCGGATGGAACCATAGAATATTTTGGCAACAACATGCCGCGGCGAACTTGATTTGCTAAAAAATCACGGTCGATCACCATAGAAATTGCCTGACGCACTCGCGGATCACGCAGCTTGCTATCCGGCTCGCCTTTGACATTAAGGTAATTGACACCGAAATAAGGCGATATATGCAAATATTGTTTTAGATTGGCATTGATATAATCCATCTGCTCCGCTGCGACAGTTGAGCAAATATCAACCTCTTTTGCCTCAAACCGCCGCATACAACTGGCAGGTTGTTCAAATGGCATCCAGTTCACCACATCAATCTGAACATCTTTTGCCTTCCAATAATATGGGTTTTTCTTCAAAACGATTTTATCATTCGGCGTGAAGCTGGAGAGTATATAAGCGCCATTTGATACCAGATTACCGGGCGCAGTGAATTTATCACCGTATTTCTCCACGGCTTTGCGGTTCATAGGATAGGCAGTCTGATGTGTTAAAAGTGACAAGAAATAAGCCGTTGGCGAAGCCAGAGTAATTTTTAACGTATGGTCGTCAACGGCTTCAACACCAAGCTGGTCAACTGGTAGTTTTCCGGTATTAATGGCTCTTGCGTTTTTTATGGCGTAAAGCACATTAGCATATCCGGCAGCGGTCTTAGGATCCATTATACGGTGCAGTGAAAATTCAAAATCACCGGCTGTCACCGGCTCACCATTCGACCACTTGGCATCCTCGCGTAAATGAAAAACATAAGTCAAACCATTGGGTGAAATCTCCCAGGATTGTGCCACACCGGGGATTATTTGGCCTTCCCCGTCGAAAGTGACAAGCCCCTCATAGAGATCGCGTAATATGTAACCTTCATTCACCGCCGAGGAATGATGCTGATCCAGTGTTGATGGATCGCCGCTGCTGTCACGGTTGATTGTGATTTCAGCTGATGCTGCAACAGTCAGAGATAGCAGGCAGACACTTGCTAATAACAAATTACGATACATAAGACCTCACAATAGCAGACAGCCTCGTGATGAGACTAATTAGACTATCAATGTACTTTTTCTTATAAATGTTTTCTATATTAAGTAATAGCTAGCAATAAATAGCTATAGATCAATTACTAAAAATGAAATTACTGTATTTTATTTAATTTATCATCGTGATTTATTTTTGTAATTACACATTGCTCCGCAATGCCATTTTTAAATTTCATGGGGGGACACAGAATGCAGGCGTTAAAACCCAGATCTTTTTTCGTAACATCCCTTTTAATCATCATCGCGATATTAGGGGCATTTTCCCTCGGATTTATTGCTTTGAACCGTAATGAACCGGTCAATGCAATGTGGATTGTCATTGCTTCGGTGTGTACGTATTTTATTGCTTACCGTCTTTATGGCCAGTTTATTCTCAAGACTGTGTTGAAGGCAGATTCAACACGAATGACACCTGCCTTCCGACATAATGACGGTCTGGATTATGTCCCGACCGACAAAAACATTTTATACGGCCACCACTTTGCGGCAATTGCCGGTGCAGGGCCTCTGGTGGGGCCTGTGCTGGCTGCACAGATGGGCTATTTGCCGGGTATGCTCTGGATATTGGCGGGCTGCGTATTAGCTGGCGCAGTGCAGGACTTCATGGTGTTGTTCATATCAACCCGGCGCGATGGACGCTCTCTCGGCGAGCTTGTACGCGAAGAAATGGGCAATGCTGCGGGTATCATCGCCCTGATTGCCTGCTTCATGATTATGATTATCATTCTGGGTGTTCTTGCCATGGTCGTGGTGAAGGCTTTGGCAGAAAGCCCATGGGGAACCTATACTGTCGGCTTTACAATACCGCTCGCATTATTCATGGGCATTTATCTGCGCTATATCCGCCCTGGTCGTGTGGGCGAAGTATCAATTATCGGTTTGGTTTTTCTGTTATTTGCGATTGTATCCGGTGGTTGGATTAAAGACAGTGCTTACGCATCGTGGTTCACTTTTGATGCAACAACCTTAACCGGCATTATTATTGTCTATGGTTTTATTGCTGCCGTTCTGCCTGTCTGGCTTTTACTTGCGCCGCGCGACTACCTTTCAACCTTTCTGAAAATCGGCACAATCATAGCACTGGCCATAGGCATTGTTATTTTGCGGCCTGTGCTGGAAATGCCTGCCCTGACACGTTTTACCGATGGAACAGGTCCTGTATGGAGCGGAGACATTTTCCCGTTTCTGTTCATCACGATTGCCTGCGGCGCTGTATCCGGCTTTCATGCACTGATCGCATCGGGAACAACGCCCAAAATGCTCGCGAACGAGGATCAGAGTTGTTATATCGGCTATGGCGGCATGTTGATGGAATCCTTCGTCGCCATAATGGCTCTGATCGGTGCTTGTGTAATCAATCCCGGGATTTATTTTGCCATGAACGCACCGCTTGCGGTTCTGGCACCCGCGGGTACAGCCGATGTACTGCAATCGGCAGCGACAGTTGTCAGCGGCTGGGGTTTTCACATAACGCCGTAAGCCCTGCAAGCAATTGCACAAGATGTCGGCGAAACCTCTATTGTGGCAAAAGCTGGCGGCGCGCCGACACTGGCAGTCGGCATCGCGCATATTCTGCACAATGCGCTGGGAAGCTGGTTGAATATGTCATTCTGGTATCATTTCGCCATTCTGTTTGAAGCCTTGTTTATTTTGACCGCAGTAGACGCAGGCACACGATCCGCCCGCTTTATGCTTCAGGATCTTTTAGGCATGGTGCATCCGCATTTGCGTAAAACCGACAGCTTGTTTGCGAATATTCTGGCGACAGCTTTGGTGGTTCTGTGCTGGGGCTATTTTGTCTATCAGGGCGCGATTGATCCGAAAGGCGGTATCTATACACTATGGCCGCTTTTTGGCATTGCCAATCAAATGCTTGCGGGCATGGCACTCATGCTCTGTGCGGTTGTTCTTATGAAGATGAAACGCGAGCGCTATGTCTGGGTGGCTTTGCTGCCTGCCATATGGCTGTTCGTCTGTACAATGACCGCAGGCTGGCAGAAAGTGTTCAGTGATAAAACCGGCTTTTTAGCAGCAGCCCGCAATGCAAACACCCCGCATGATGCCTTCAATAATTATGTTAATGGTACGCTGACAGCATTCTTTATGATTGTTGTTGTTATACTTGCGTTTTTCTCGATCAAAACCGGCATTGCCGCGTGGAAGAAACAAGAACCGAGTGTGCGGGAAGTGCCTTATGAACCTCTGCCATCGGACTGGCAGCAACAATTGGTTCGCGGGCATTAAATACTAGATCGCCGTGCACCCTCTTGGGCGCACAAAGGTCGCTCTAACACTCTATATTTACAGCATAATTTAACCTTGAACTGATTCAAGTTTAAGGAATTATGCTGGCTCGTATGCGATGAATTCTCATAACAGGAAGGAGCTTTGTCATGTTTGATAAAATGATACGGGTGGGGAAATGCGCCTGTCAAACTGCCATGCTTATGATCGGAGTGCCGGATTATGATAACTATGTCCGGCACTTAAAACAGAACCACCCGGACCAGTTGCCTATGACCTACGCCGCGTTTTTCCGCGAGCGGCAAGATGTGCGTTATGGCGGAAAAGGGAGTTTCAAATGCTGCTAGGTTACTCTTCAATATGAAAGAAAACCCACTTCAAACCCGTATCCATCACAAGTTTTGAGCGTTCATAAAGTTTGAAATTTACTGACCAGTCGCCGTAATACTGATGTTGCTCGCTTCCCTGTAACGTTGGAAATAATCACGATATCCCGCTTTGGCAACGACGGAAGGTTCAGCTTTTCACCAACCTCCAGCAAATGCGGCGGCGCAGCTTTATGGGCGAGCAAAGCCACAGCCAAACCGGCTTCAGCGGCAGCGGCAACTGAAATAGCACCGGTTCCGACAAAAGCCTCCCGCCATGATATATCGTGAGAACCAAGCGCTTTGAGCGCCATGGCGCGAAGATTGCAAGGTGCAGGCTGTATCGCAAGGGGAAGCGGCATACCATTGAGCAGTGCAAAATCCTGAGCTGCGAACCAGCCGAAATTTTCGATCATTAAGACCTCGCAATCCCTGCGACTTTCGTCATGACGCAGAATAATAACTGCATCCAAATCACCTGCATCATACAGAGCTAGCAAGTCTCGTGTCCCTGCGGTGCGCAATTGCAATGTAACACCGGTTTCCCGTTCACTGACAATTTGCAGTAATTTGGAAAGATTGGGACCGATAAGATGATGGGTTATCCCAATAGAAAGGCGAGCTGGTGCCTCGGTAAAAATTTCCGCCGCACGTCGCCCTGCCGCCAAAAACTCTCGTGCCGGTTCCAAAAATTGCGCTCCCGCAGCCGTCAAACGAACATGCCTCGGTGTGCGCTCTAATAAACGCTGTCCTAATACCTCTTCCAAACGCCTGAGGCGTAATGAGATGGCGGCCTGCGTAGTATTTAAAGCACCAGCAGCCCTTGTAAAAGACTGCAACTCGGCAATAAGGAGAAAGGCTTCGACAGCCTCCGGATCAAGCAATTTGACTTCCAATCATAACAAATAATTATCATTGAAATATATAAGTACATATTTCTGATTATGCTACTCCTGACCTGCCACTGAGAATTTCCTCCAGAATGGATTAGAGTCCGGCCCGATAAAGGACGGACGAATGAAGAAGCAGCGATTTACGGAAGAGCAGATTATTGCGGTGCTGAAGGAGCAGGAGGCAGGCATGAAGGTGGCCGACCTGTGCCGCAAGTATGGGATTTCGGACGCAACATTTTATAACTGGAAAGCCAAATACGGCGGTATGGAGGTGTCCGAGGCGAAGCGCCTGAAGGCACTCGAAGAAGAGAACGCCAAGCTTAAGAAGCTGTTGGCCGAGCAGATGCTCGATGCCGCCGCACTCCGCGAGCTTCTCGCAAAAAAATGGTAGGGCCTGCCGCCAAGCGTGACGCCGTTGCACATCTGAAGGACATAATGGGTCTTTCGGAGCGGCGGGCCTGCCAGATTGTTTCGGCTGATCGCAAGATGATCCGCTATCGGTCCTGCCGACCGCCGGAGGTCGAATTGCGAGCAAAGTTGCGCGATCTCGCCAACGAGCGACGGCGCTTCGGCTACCGACGGCTGTTCGTCCTGCTCAGGCGGGACGGAGAGCCATCCGGCGTCAACCGCATCTATCGGCTGTATCGCGAGGAAGGGCTTTCGGTTCGCAAGCGGAAGGCTCGACGAAGGGCCGTCGGCACGCGTGCGCCGATCCTGGTCGAGGCGAAAGCAAATGCCCGTTGGTCTCTCGATTTCGTGCACGACCAGTTTGCATGCGGGAGACGGTTCCGGATCCTCAATATCGTTGATGATGTGACACGGGAATGCCTGGCAGCAATCCCGGACACCTCAATCTCCGGCCGCCGTGTCGCCCGAGAACTGACGACGCTGATCGAACGACGCGGCAAGCCCGGAATGATTGTCTCCGATAACGGCACGGAACTCACCTCGAATGCCATCCTGGCCTGGTCGAAGGATCACAAGGTTGAGTGGCACTATATCGCGCCAGGAAAGCCTATGCAGAACGGCTATGTTGAATCCTTCAACGGTCGGATGCGCGACGAATTGCTCAACGAAAGCCTGTTCTTTGGCCTCGATCACGCCCGCAGCGCCATCGCCCAATGGGCCGACGATTACAACAATTTCCGGCCACACTCGTCGCTGGGATACCAAACCCCGGCAGACTATGCTGGATCCATCGCCGCAACCGGCTCCAACGCTGCGCAAGATGAAAGCTTGGCGTTTCCGCCGGTTGCTACCAACACGCCAATTGGCGTAGTCAAAACCGCCGAGGCTCTAATCGCCGTTGGATGAAAGTTCAGTGGCAGGTCA
>NZ_JAUCBM010000009.1 GCF_030362795.1 Pseudochrobactrum kiredjianiae
TGACCTGCCACTGAACTTTCATCCAACGGCGATTAGAGCCTCGGCGGTTTTGACTACGCCAATTGGCGTGTTGGTAGCAACCGGCGGAAACGCCAAGCTTTCATCTTGCGCAGCGTTGGAGCCGGTTGCGGCGATGGATCCAGCATAGTCTGCCGGGGTTTGGTATCCCAGCGACGAGTGTGGCCGGAAATTGTTGTAATCGTCGGCCCATTGGGCGATGGCGCTGCGGGCGTGATCGAGGCCAAAGAACAGGCTTTCGTTGAGCAATTCGTCGCGCATCCGACCGTTGAAGGATTCAACATAGCCGTTCTGCATAGGCTTTCCTGGCGCGATATAGTGCCACTCAACCTTGTGATCCTTCGACCAGGCCAGGATGGCATTCGAGGTGAGTTCCGTGCCGTTATCGGAGACAATCATTCCGGGCTTGCCGCGTCGTTCGATCAGCGTCGTCAGTTCTCGGGCGACACGGCGGCCGGAGATTGAGGTGTCCGGGATTGCTGCCAGGCATTCCCGTGTCACATCATCAACGATATTGAGGATCCGGAACCGTCTCCCGCATGCAAACTGGTCGTGCACGAAATCGAGAGACCAACGGGCATTTGCTTTCGCCTCGACCAGGATCGGCGCACGCGTGCCGACGGCCCTTCGTCGAGCCTTCCGCTTGCGAACCGAAAGCCCTTCCTCGCGATACAGCCGATAGATGCGGTTGACGCCGGATGGCTCTCCGTCCCGCCTGAGCAGGACGAACAGCCGTCGGTAGCCGAAGCGCCGTCGCTCGTTGGCGAGATCGCGCAACTTTGCTCGCAATTCGACCTCCGGCGGTCGGCAGGACCGATAGCGGATCATCTTGCGATCAGCCGAAACAATCTGGCAGGCCCGCCGCTCCGAAAGACCCATTATGTCCTTCAGATGTGCAACGGCGTCACGCTTGGCGGCAGGCCCTACCATTTTTTTGCGAGAAGCTCGCGGAGTGCGGCGGCATCGAGCATCTGCTCGGCCAACAGCTTCTTAAGCTTGGCGTTCTCTTCTTCGAGTGCCTTCAGGCGCTTCGCCTCGGACACCTCCATACCGCCGTATTTGGCTTTCCAGTTATAAAATGTTGCGTCCGAAATCCCATACTTGCGGCACAGGTCGGCCACCTTCATGCCTGCCTCCTGCTCCTTCAGCACCGCAATAATCTGCTCTTCCGTAAATCGCTGCTTCTTCATTCGTCCGTCCTTTATCGGGCCGGACTCTAATCCATTCTGGAGGAAATTCTCAGTGGCAGGTCAGTTTCTCTGCATTCTGTTCGAGAATGCTCCCACCAACCTTTTGTATTAATAATTGGCGGACACGAGTTCACTGATAGTAAAACACCAGTCAGGTCAAATTTTTTAGCTTCTTCCGAAAGGCCATAAGCTATGGCTGCAGAAAATGATCTCCCCATAGAGCAAATGTTGCAGCTCCTTCCGCTGCGCCAAGCTTGCACAATGTGTCGATGTCCTCAGAAAGATGATCCGGTCTGAGTGGTTTAATGCAGTTTTCTAAGAAGTCACTTTTGTCTTTTACGCTGCCTGCCATTAATCTTGCAGCTTCATTTAGTCACTGTGGAATACCTTTTTCATGTTTTATGAATAAAGAGACTGCCACGACAGATAAAGACGCAGATACGGTTGCAACTACTGCAAACCGGAAGGTGATTTTGCTTTTTCTAATCGGCTCCTCGAAAACGTACCAGAATAGAAAGCCAGCAATGAAGGTGGCTACAAGCATTTGCAGTTGTGCATTAAAGCTAAAATCGTTGTATGAGTAGTAAGAGTAAAAAACAATGATAGGCCAATGCCAAATATATAATGAATAAGAAGCGCGCCCTGTTAAACGCAATGGCAAAGTCGCCAACACTTTAGCAAGTGTCGTTGCGCTTCCTGACCAGATAATTAAAGCCGTGCCTGCGACAACGGGAACTGCATTTACTCCGGGGAAGAGGGAAGTTTCTTTTAGCGTTAGAGCACTCAAAGCAATCAGGGCGAGACCGGAAAATGCTGAGACGTTTCGGAAGTTACGGGGAGGCAAAGGAACATATGCAATTGCGGCTCCGATAATAAATTCCCATGCTCTAAAGGGTAGCAAGAAAAAATTTGCACTCGTCCAAAGTTGCGTTGTTAAAAGACAAGCGAGCAAAGATGCCAAGCCAATTAAGGCGCCAAATAGTAATGGACGCTGTAATTTTACCAGCCCGTAAATAATAAGAGGAGCAACAAAATAAAATTGCTCTTCAACCGCAAGAGACCAAGTATGAAGAAGTGGCTGTGTAATGGCATCGGGGGCAAAATAACCGGTTTGTGCCAAAAAATAAAAATTTGAACCATAGAGAACGGTTGCAATGGCTGATTTGCCAAATGCTATGATATCAGAAGGTGCAAATAAGAGATACGCAGCTACGAAATTGGCGAAGATGACGGCATAGACTTGTGGCAACAGTCTTTTTGCTCGACGTGTGTAAAAATCGAATATCGAGAATTCGTTTGATTTTATCTTTTCTAGAATGCGTGGAGCAATTAGAAAACCTGAAATCACAAAGAAAACATCAACGCCAATATAACCGCCTGGCATAAGATGGATGTGGGAAAAAATAACCGCAATCACAGCGATTGCGCGTAATCCATCTATGTCGTCCCGATACGTCATGATTCACCTCGTTCGGGACTTCTATTGTCAATAAACTCAGACTGCAACAACTGTCGCTCTTGAGGTGGTCTTTATAGCTGATCTGCTGGTGTGGATGGTGTAGAGCACGGTTCCTGTCCCTTAATATTTCGAGACATGCAGCTATAGCGATCAAAGTTTTTACCTGTATCCATCGCAGCCTTACCCGCACCGCAGGCGGTTAAACTGAACGCAGTGATTAGCAAAATAGCGGCTCTTTTCATTCCTCAACAATAGCACAGCACGAACCCCATTCCAGGGGCTTTTTATGAAAGGATCACACATGACACGACGCATCAACGCGGCGGGGCTTTCGCATATCCAGCAATGGGAAGGCAAGCGCCTGACAGCTTATCAGGATGTAGCTGGTATCTGGACAATCGGTTACGGCCATACATCCGCAGCCGGTACGCCAAAGGTTATTGCCGGTATGAAGATCAGCGAACAGGAGGCCGTGCGTATCCTGCGGGCTGATCTGGCGAAGTTTGAAAAGAGCGTATCGGATCTGGTTAAAGTGCCACTTTCCGATAACCAGTATGCAGCGCTTGTTTCGTTCGATTTCAATACTGGTGCTTTGCATAAATCCACGCTTCTGAAAAAGCTCAATGCCGGTGATTATAGCACAGTACCGGCTGGGCTGATGAAATGGGTCAATGCAGGCGGTAAGCGTGTGCAGGGGCTGGTTAATCGCCGCGCTGCCGAGGCCGGACTATGGGCGAAGGGTGATTTCGTCTCCTCCAATTATGTTGAGCCGGAGCAGAAAAAGGAAAGCTTGCTGAAACCTGAAATCATTGCATCTGCTGGTGGATTGCTTTCTGGCCTTGGCGGCATGGCTTCCGGCGCGGGGCCGATCCAGTGGGCGCTTGCTATCATCATGGTCGGGGCGTTCGTCACCGGTGCTTATTTCCTCATAAAGCGCATGCAGGATCAGGCGGCATGAGGCTCAGCTTTCAACACATCATTGGCGCGATAATCGGATGGGCAGTTTCTGGCCTCTTTTTTTATGCGCTTGGGGTTCATGACGGCAAACAGCAAGCGGCATTGAAGGCCGCTCAAGCTGTGACACAGGCAATGGAGAACAGGGCAGGTATCAATGAGACAATCGACAATATGGATAGCATTGCTCTGTGTATTGAGCTTGGCGGGGTGCGCGACCAATGCGAGCAACTGCGCGGGTTGGCAGAAGATCAGCCTTAAGCCGGAGACGGCGGTCTATCTGGCTGGGAATGATGTGAGTGCAGGCAAAGGCGTTGCCGGTCACAATGCATACGGGAATAAAGCGGGGTGCTGGTGATGGCTGTGGATCCAAGTGCAAATCCGGCGCACCGGTTCAATGAGTTGCCAGATGAAACGCAAGAGTTTCTTTCGCAACTCAGAGAAGATGATATTGAGACCCTGAAAGATGGTCTTCGACTTGTCATTGCGATGCGCACGGTCGGCAGGCTTATGAAATGGATGATTGTCGCTGTTGTTGGCACGGTTATCGGTACAGTGATGTTATACGAAAACATCCTCAAAGTGCTAAACTGGATTAATCAGAATAAATAGCTACTTTGTATCAAGATAGCTATTATCTTGATAGGTTGAATCAATTCAGATCTAACTAGATCAGGCAATGTCCGCAAATGCTCCCCCTCTTAGATATCGGCTACATCGCGCAACCGTACGCCGGAGAAGTTGGCCGCACTTAATGCATCAAACATCGCACGGTCGCAGATCGGAGGTGCTCCCATGTGATCCTGGCGGAAGATATGGGCATCTCCCAAAACATCATGATTGAACACCAAACTGGCTCCGCCGACGAGGCTATAAAGTTTCTCATCCTCGCCAGTCTGATTATTGTGGTCGAGCTTTATCCTTACGCGTGAGGCGGTTTCATCCAAGGCATCAATTCTGCGTAGCACATTGCCTAGATAGTACTGAGGGCCGGGGCTCCCGTCAGCAAGGCTGAAGTCGCATGCCACAAATGCAAACGCCTCGGCGGCCATATGCTCAAACAGCTGCTTCAACGGCTCCGACACAATCCATATGCCAGCGAGTTCTTCCAGATCGCGTGGCATACCGCCCTTCTCCGGTACGTGAACCAGGTGGGGACGTTCCGGATACTGATCTGGTATTCCGTTAGGACGTGAGACGACATTCATCCCCGGATGGATCAACTTCTCTTCGTTGGCGATTTCTATGCCAGAAACCCTGCCGTTGCCTAGGTAACTCGCGTCGACTAGGAAAAATTCGCCCTTGTGAGATGCGACCTCGACTGAAATTTTAATGGCGGTTGGTTCGGTCACTGTGGCTTCCATCATGGTTGCGGGGGGGCGGAGCGGGAAAGCAGTTGAGCCGATGCTAGCCGGATTTTAGTGCTGCCACAAGTTAGAAAGGGGGCGGCATGGTTCTTCGTATGGAGGGAAAGATTGAGCAGCTTGAACGCAAGGTTGACGATCTGGATGCCAAAGTCACTGAAATGCACCAGCTTCTCACACAGGCAAAAGCCGCGCGCTAGATGTTGATGCTCATGATTGGCGTATGTGGGGTTGTGGCAGCCAAGGTTCCGCCACTCGTTTAGCTTGCATTGGGGAGATAAGTAGGCATTCCGCTTTCTTAGCAGCGGGGTGCCCATTCAACTGTGGCTTTGTGTTTTTAGTCGATTTGATAATCGAGCCAAATATGATGCGTGCCGTCAGTATCAATCCTCATGCCACCAGTTCCCGAGATTGTTTTCAAGTCACCTGTGCCGCTTCCAGAAACGATGTAGAAAAACTCGTTTGCCCGATCACCGTCTGTTGTTGATGCTGTGTGAAGGAAATTGAAAGTTCCTACTTTTCCATTCACACTACCTTCAAAACTTTCCATTGCGGTGTAGCAGCCCTTCTTCGTTGCATGATCAAACGCAGCCGTAAAGATGGTGGCCGAACGACCTTGGATTTCACCTGAATAAAGTTTTTCCATTGTGCTTACAAAGATCGGCAAGGCTGTTTTAATTGAAGGGGTGGGAAGCACTTCTGTTTGCTTGAAATCTATGGTTGTAAAAGTTGCAGCTGCTTTCATCTAATGCATCCTTCTGTAATAGCTTAAATCATCATGATCGTTTTCAACGGGTTAATCATGCATTTCCTGATTCCGTTATAAATGCCAATTTATTTATTATAATTAGATAGATGATTGAGGTTGCCAAGGTAGCCATCACACCAGCCCTCCGACAAAACCGGACATTTCATCTAATCGCACCATACTCATGCGACCTCTGCAGCCTTGGGTTTTACATCGGGCACGATTTTCAATTTCGTGGCGATGATATCGAAACACTGATGGACGGATTTCGTCTGATGATTGCGATGCGTATGGTCGGCAATCTGATGAAATGGATGACCGTTGCTGTGGCGGGATCTATGTTTGAAGAAGGGAGAAGATTATTTAATTCCGGCTAATCCGGATTTCAGTCCTTTGAGCGGAGCAACTATCTCAAATGACTGTCCTGACACTTCAGTGAAGGCAAACGTTACATCGTTGCCCTTGTTTATATGTTCGCGTGTTATAGGACCAACTGGCATCATAGCAATGCAGACAGCTTCATTACATCCTTTGTACGCGATGTCTATTGCGGTGTCTCTGCCTGAAAATTTTACCTTAAGCGGTATCTTTTGATCAGTATTCCCCGGCACCCTTAGTATCATAAAAGGGTCGCCGTTTGCGGTTGCTGCTAAAGACCAACTAAAAACCTGATTGCCTGAGGCATCAGAGATGATCTGGCTGAGATTGCAAATTTTTTCTTTTTTCTTCAGGTTCTCATCACAAATAAGCGTCCAGTTTTCGAATGGTTGGATGGTTCGTTTATATTGCCCCCATCCGACGCCATCAGGTAACTGAACCTCAGAGCTTTTAATGAAGTATTTGGGCGCTAAATCCTGTGCAAATGCAGTGTTCAGCGTAAAGAAGCTGCTCACTGCAATTGCCAGTATATAGGTTGAATGATTGCAGACTTTTTTCATCATTAGTTTAGCGTGAAGCTCAATCCTGCACCGACACCCCAATGTCCGCCTGATGTTGTTGCTGAGACATTTGCCCGTATATCACTATCTTCATTGGTGTAGCCTGCACCAAAGGCAAATGCACTTTGGCTACGCCAAAGGCCACCGCCAGCGGCCACACTCCACTTGCCCGGATTGTCATCATAACGCAGAGATGCGGCTGCAAGACCTATTGCTGCTGCACGATTTGCATCGTCTCTCACGCCTTCAATGCTCGTGTTGAGCTCAGAGAACTTCTGATCAGTATAGTTTTTGGAAACGTTCACTGCATTTTTAACGCTGTTATCAATATAGGCGTAATTCTGCGTGATTGTTGTGTCCACAATCCCTTTCAACTGACTTACATTGACAGCGTCAGTATCTTTTACGCCGGCCGCCACATTTGAGATGACAACCGGTTTATTCGGGTCGCCTCCGAGCAAGGTAATGGAGTTGGCTTTTGTTCCGTCTGGATTGGTGTCGTATTTGACGGCAATATTATCCAGCTTGTCTAATGCCTGATTGGTTGCGTGTAATTGAGAGCCATTGACCGCATCGGTGGATGTTTCCGACAATCTGCCTGCGGCAACATTTGTTACAGTTCTTTCATTGTTGACGGATCCGACGGATATTGTGCCAGTCGGAGCGCTGCCTGCAAAATTGTACTGATTACCAGCTATTGTTGCGCCCGTTGTGGCAACCACAGCTGAAGTAATTGATCCTGCTCCGAGAGCTACACTATTATTAGTTCCGGCTGAGGCTCCTGAGCCAATGGCAACAGAATTCGTACCCGTAGCGCTACTTGTCATGTCACCAATGACAGTAGCATTGTTGCCAAGTTTTGAAGCGATCCATGCGTTAAGGACAGTCGCATCAATTGAACTTCCGTCAGAGCTAGCAGGAACGCCACTGATAAGTGCTTGTCCGCCATTGGGTGTTGGAACTATACAGGTCCAGGTTCCTTGGTTCGGACCAAATCCAGCGCGAGTACAAAATGCACTTGGGTGGTTGGTTGCCTCAGCAAATGCGATGTTTGTATCAATGGTCAGCAATGATGATATGCCTAGAACATATATCGTTGCTTTGAATAATTTCATTTGTTTTTGGATGGTTTTTGGTTTTTGCGTAGCGCAAAGAGTTGACGTAAGATTTAACGCCATCTTTCCCCCTGAAAGATTTAATTCAAAAAACTCAGACGGAACGCTACTGATACTGATATAATTATTTGCATTCTGTAAAAGGTGCTTGTGCAAATAATTTTCATAAATATGTCTTAATGGGTTACTTGATTGTTTGACCATATTTCATATTCGATGAACTTAAATAAAAATTCCATTAAGTAAGAATATTGTCAATGGGGAATTTATTCTCGAATTAAAAAATAAATTTTCTATTGTTTGTAAATGCTTACAAGAATTTTGCGAGTTGGTATAAATTCAATTTGCTACAATGAAGTGTTGTACAACTGCTCGTATAGAGCAGGAATTGCCTGCTAAGTTTAGAGCGAAGCATTGTTTGCTCAAGCTTCGTGATGTTCTTCACGTCATAGGCTTTGGCTTCCGTTGAGCAAGCGATGATGGTTGTTCAATCGTTTCTGGCTTGCGCATGGCACAAAATATCCGTGGCGCAATCGAGTGCGCAAAAGGGTAGATAAATTTTCAAATTGCAATTCCGTTCTACAAATGTTCTCTTGTCGAAAAAGGTTCAAGATAGATTCGAGAGAGTTAATGGATGCTGTGAATTGGTGTGGATGAATTTTGCCTGGGCTTTTGATTCTTTAAAGCGCTCGTTGCGATTCCGCTTGCACGGATGCACGGGTTTATTCGCGCTATGTTCCGTGCGTTCATGCAGAAACGAAAAAAGCACCAGAACGAGACGCTTCGCATCTATTTGAATTCATTGGAAAAACTGGTGCTGCGAGGGAGGATTGAACTCCCGACCTCTCCATTACCAATGGAATCTCTGTGTTTTGATAATGCCTTGAAATTACATTGAAATAGAGGCTTAAAAAATCGCCTTGCACGGATAATGCACTAGGCCGCTTTGATGGCGTGTGATTTCTTGCTCCAGTTAATGAGCCGTCCTTCCCATTTAATCGGATCGGAATACCATACAAATTCGCTCCAGCCAGCAGCGAGCTTGATGGTGTTCACTGCTTCGATCAAGGGCTGCTGCGGAACCGCCGTATAAAGCCTGCTCATATCGTCGGCAGCATGGCCGAGTATCTGATCTTTGATATATGGATGAACGCCATTAATCACGAGCTGAGTGCTAAAACTGTGACGCGCTGTATATGGCGAGATATCTTTGATACCGGTTCTCTTGCGCGCGCCGGTAATAGCAGTTGATAGCTGGCCGCCATAGTCCTCTGTTAGCGGATACGGCTCCCGTTTATGGGTGAGAAACATTTGCCCTGTACGCGCTTTCAACGCGGATAGAAGCGGCACAAGATATTCATGGATAGGAATGCCACGTTTTTCTCCGATCTTGCTGCTTTGCACGACAAGCCACCGGTTATTGATGTCAACGTCCTTGCTTTGGAGTGCGAATAACTCAATTGGTCGCATACCGGTTAGAAACAAGGTTGTCATTGCCATTGCTGGTGCTGGTGACATGCCAGCGATAAACGACATGGCATGATCATATGAGACCGGATGCGAGCCGGAACGATATTTTTTATTGAGGATGGCAGTACCTTTTGCCTTCTTGGGGCGTGACCACTGGCGAGGCTCTGCCCATTGGTTTCGCACGGCATGGTTCCATACGGCAATGAACGGGGCATAGCATTGGCGTACTAAAGTTTCCGGTAAACAGCCCGGGTAGAGTTTGCGCGCTGCTTCATCCAGATCGCGTTGCGTAATGGTGTGGAGCAGCTTGTTTCGGAAATGTACGGCAAGCCCGACCGGCTTTTGAGTTTTCTTCCGGATTTCAAAAATGAAACGGTCGGAGCCGCCGGAACTTACAAAGGCTTCTGCTGCTTCTTGGAAAGTGACGACGGCTTTCTTTCCGTAGACGCTTTCATTTAATAGGCGAACCTCCGTTTGCACGCGAATTGCTTCCGCTGCTTGTTCATCGCTCGTTCCTGTAGATTCATAAATGCTTTGTCCTCGCACTGTACCGCGGATGATCCAGTTGCCTTTGTCTCCACGTCTGAATTTGGTGAGGGGCATCGCATTGAATCCCATATTGCTAGAAGGTCACTGTCACTAAACAGAAGGTCACGGCCACTTATGGAGCAAAGTCCGCTTTTGCGCGCCACCTTTGCAACTGACCGGCTGTTCATTCTCAAATATTCGGCTGCTTCATTCAGCGTATAAACACGGCCTAGAGGTCCGGTCGTATTTTGCATCACTCCCCACCTCCTTGCGCCAAGGCTGTTCGGCCTGCGTCGGTGAGTACATAAGCAGACCCGTACATTTCACCGTCATCTGTCCAGCACCCGCGCTTAAATTCGAGATAACCTAGGCCCGCAAGTTCTCTGACTATTGGCGCAATCTCTTCGCGACTTTTCTTCGTGATTTCGCATAAGCCTTTGAAATGAAATCCCATGCCGATATCGCAGCGATCCCATTGCCTGAATAACTCTGCCTGTTGCTCTGTCAGCTTCATCGTCCTGCCTCCGCTGTCGGGGCTGCGGTTTGCGCCTCGATAACCTTTTTACGCTCAATTACTGCCGCCATTGCCTCTTCTTCGGTCGCGAAGTTAAGAGTTTCATCGTCATCGTCATCATCATCTTGGTTCAGCGTGGGCGCACGAAAAACAAAACGACTATCACCGCGATAACTAGAGTGAACTAGGTGTACTGAATATTCAGGGTGGTTTACGATTGCTTCATAAGCTGTATCGCCGTTATCGTCTGGGTCGTTATCTCGGTAGAACCAGTCAGCACTGTCAAAGGTGTCCTGTGCTGGTTCGGCAGATATGGCGCGGAAAGGTTCAAGAGCTTTAGCTACATCAGATAGTCGAACTAGAGGGCTGTGCTCGTCTTCACCTTTCTCTAATCCTGAGACACCACGAACAGTTGCACCACCTCTGGATACAAATAGACTGCCAACAATAGGAAGCGTTAAATCTTCAAGCTCCTCCCTCGCTGCCGCCACGTCAACGGGCTTGGTGACTACGCAGGCGAAAATACGGCGCTCAAAGTCAGCTTGTGCAGCGGCTTTGGCTTCTGTCTGCCCTCCTTGCACAGGTGTACCAGCAGTTGCGCTAGGCGTCCTGTAATACCCTTCGCCACCGAATTCCCAAATAGCATATGTACCAAAAACACTTTCGGCGCGTTCCTGTGTTCCATGAGGAAAAGGGATACTCCAATCCAACTTCACCACCTCTACAGCACTAGGCACAGAGAGGTGATTGGCGGCAACATCGGCGCGAATATACTCAACGTCATAAGCGAGGCTCGGAATATCAAAGCTAACGACGCAGCCTTTTGAGCTTGGTACTGATGCATAAATTCTCTCAGGCATAGCCTCATCCGGTATCTGCGCTGCGGTATGGGGTGGGTGGGTCATTGTGCATCCTCCAGCGCTTCATCCTCAATCACGGTCGTATCAAGGCGTGACTTGATAAGCTCAACGGCAAGGCGGTATTCGTCACCGTTCTTGCTTGCCCCATGAGTTTCCTCAACCGCTGCTGAAAATTCGTCAATCGTACCGTTAAAGCAGCCACGGCTCAGGCGTATTGTACCGTCCTTTTCAACAAAGGCTGTCAGGCAACCGCCTTCCGATCCAATTGGTGAAATGATGATGTGACGGTATGCGCCGGAGACCCATGCATCGCCGTAGACCCGTGCATTGCCGTAGACCTGTGCATCGCCGTAGACCTGTGCATCGCCGGAGACCCATGCATTGCCGGAGACCCGTGCATTGCCGTAGACCTGTGCATCGCCGGAGACCTGTGCATCGCCGTAGACCCATGCATTGCCGGAGACCTGTGCATCGCCGTAGACCCGTGCATTGCCGTAGACCCATGCATCGCCGTAGACAGAGATATTACTTTCTTTCTCCACCCAGCCGCCGATTGTTCCAGCAGCAATTACGCCGATAGCAATTTTAGCCTTGATGCGGTGAAGTGTGATACCGAAGTGATTTTTCGTTTCACCGGTAGTGCGGTACTTTTCGTTATCGATAAATGGTTTTGTCATTAGATGCGCTCCTGTGGCTGCGCAGGCTCATAAAGAGAGCGACGCTGCTGAACGATTTTGGTGAGTGCTGGTTTGGGAGATTTGCGAACGGAAAGGACTGACTTCGGTCGCACCGCGCCGCTGGCTTTGTCCCGCTGCCGATCTGATTTGCGAATTGCCTTGATGTCGCCGGCCGACTTTTCAACATGGCAGACGCGGCAGAGCAGGCGGCCATTGGCCACGGTTGCCTCGCCGCCAAGCGCGCAGGGCAGAATGTGATCGACTTCGCCTTCGCCCGTTTTAAGCATAGCAGAACATTTTTCACACTTGCCGTTTGCACGGGTGATGATCTTTGCCTTGTCCTTACGAGAGAACTCCATGCGCTTGCTCATGAATGAACCTCATTAAAGTTGAGGGTCGATAAAGCTGCAGCCAGTTCATCAGCCAGAATATCGGAAATCCGGTCGTTCAGGCGCTTTTGACGGTTGGCCAATACTTCCGGAGCGTTTCTCAATTCTGTTGTTGAGCGGATATGAGCCTGCGCCAGCTTTTTGCTGCGGCGAAACTCATAAGGAGCGGTAAGCGAAACAGTCTGCATCATGCTGCCTCCTGAAAATAACCTTGGCGGCGTGTGTCGGTGAGGGGGATATTGTGGTCGGCGCACCATGCCAGCGCGTATTCGAGCAAAGATGCAGCGCGCTTAACTGACATACGGGCGGTACTTTCGCGGATATTTACAAATTCACCTTCAAGTCCTGGCACAAATTCGACTTCGCCTTGCGTTGCTTTTGTGTGGCCGGAAACGAGCAGAACTTTCCATTCTTCTGATTTTCGCGGTTTGCCAGCCCATTCAAAACCAGACTTCGCAATGTCAGAACAAATTGAATGAAAGAAATCATTCTGCCCTCCGCTTCGTGTTGGTGGTGCGAATGTTGCTGTGTGACCGTCAGGCCGAGCCATGAGTGCGCGGATTGCATTCTGGCGCACCTGCGGATTGATGAGTGTGAAGCGTCTCTTTTCCATGGTTCACCTCAAAATGGAATGTCGTCGTCTAGGCTGTCATCGAAGCCGCCACTGTATCCGGCTGACTGCTGACCATAGGACTGACTGGATTGTTGCGATTGGCGCTGTTGGCTGGATTGCTGGCCTTCACTGCGGCTGTCGAGCATCTGCAATTCACCGCGGAACTTCTGCAGCACAATCTCGGTAGTGTATTTGTCGTTGCCCTGTTGATCCGTCCATTTGCGGGTTTGTAACTGGCCTTCAACGTAAACCTTCGCACCTTTTTTCAGATATTGTTCCGCGAGTTTGGCCAGATTTTCATTGAAGATTACGACGCTATGCCATTCCGTCTTATCCTTACGCTCACCGCTCTGGCGGTCGCGCCAGCTTTCCGATGTTGCGATACGCAGATTGGCAACCGGCACACCGGATTGCAGGCGGCGAATTTCGGGATCAGCACCAAGATTACCGACCAGAATGACTTTATTAACTGAACCGGCCATTATGCTTGTTCTCCGAATGCCTGGGCGTAGGTTTCAAATTCATTGGCAAGCGCATCCATCCATGCGCGCGGCCAGCGTTCTTTGTTTGCGCGGTTGAAGTAGTGCGTTTTGATTTGCCCAAACAAAACGAGTGTGTGGCAGTCGGCCATGTCGGCGCGTACATCTTTGATCAGGCGGCTCCACGCATCATCGCCGTTTTCGTCTGCACGTTTCAGTGCGGCGCTGGATTTGCTCGGTGCGGATGGGCGCTGATCGTGATTGACGATTTCACCGGTTGCTGATCCATCATCATCTTCACCGCCGACACGGATGTTCAGGAGGGCACAAGCCGCATAGCGCTTGCCATAGCTGACTGAGGAGCCAACAGCCTGCACAGCGTTCTTGCTGCCGCTTTTATCGGTTGGCAGTTTCAGGTCTGTGCTGTCGTCATGGCCTTCTTCATGATGAAGAATAGCGGTGACGGTAATCGCGTCCTGTTCGACTTTGGTTTTGAATGACAGGGCAAAGCCATACTTGGCGAGTACCGGCTGGATACCGCCCTGAATATCCTCCCAAAGACCATAAGCGCCGTTGTTGCTTTTGCCGTTCTTCTCAATAGCTGGTAGATCAGGCTGCATACGGGCAAAGGCCGCATTAAAGGCTGCTTTTGCATTGCGTTCGATAACGCGCTCCTGCATCTGCAAAAGGCGCTCCATCTTGTCGATATCGACGTTTGGGTTCATGGCAGCGCGTTCAATCACCTGAATGATTGCGGCGACTTCATTTTGCTGAACGGGTTGGAGGTCTGTTGTTTGTTCGATTATTGCGGGTGCGGCGCTCATGCTGCCTGTTCCTTCAATAGCTCAGTCACTTGATGAAATTTCTTTTCAAGATAACGGCGGGTTGGAATGTCGGAGGTTGTTTTGAGGCCGTGTTCTATTTCGGCCTTTGTTTTTTCAAGATCGGAGCGCTTCATGCCGCCCTCCGGCGGTGCGAAATTTTGGTGATTTTCGACTGAGAGGCATTCAGTTCAGCGACCTTGTCGTAATCACGAACCACCTGAACAACGCGCTCCAATGCGAGCTTCGTATTGCCTTCTTGCCAGTAGGCATCCCATACGAGAGTTTCGAGCGAGGCTTCCATTACAGCCTCCGACCGGCGCTATCGCCGTAAGCGCGTTGCTCATAAGTGGATGGGATGAAGGTTTCGCCGTCACGGATCATCTGATCGGTTTCGTACTCAATCTCACCTTCGAGTTCGTCGGTGATATCGGAGCAGGTGCCTTCGATTGGATTAAAGGCAAACACGCGCAGCACATTGCCTTCGCGGATCAATTCAAGGGCATTTTCACGGCTGAGGGTTGATACTTCGCCGCCATCCATGTGCATTGAACCGTCAACTGCAAGCGTGACAACCTGATAAAGGCATCGGTCAAGTACGCGCTCTATTGTCTGGGCTGTAGGTTTGGCATTTGCCATCATGGCTTCTCTCCATCGTTTAGCGGATCGGCGGGTGCTTCTTCGCGCTGTTGATGAATTTATCGTAGGAAATATCCTATATACTGTCAATAGGAAATCCTACGCATAGGAAATTTAAATTGCCTACATACTTGCTCCACACCCCGGCCTTGCAGAATCAGGGCAGCAAAAAGCCCGCACGTGGCGGGCTGGGTTAGCGCTAGGGGGATTGTTGATTTAGTGTTAGTATAACTTCGTGCCTTCTGATGGGCTTGCTCCGCAATTCTCGAAGGCCGGAGGTATATTTAAATGATTGTTTATAAGAAAAATAATAATGCGCTGAAACATGAAGTTTCAACTGTAAGCAAGGTTCACACTCAAATTTGCAGAGCTACCCTTATCGCGGCCAATACCATAGAGGCCGATGAGTTAATGCTGTTCCTTGATGGCCAATTTAAGAGGGGCATCACCGACCATAAGAGACTGGTAGACATAGCACTGGCTAAAATAAGCACAGATGCTCGTGTTGTAAAAAATAATGAACCTACTTCGAGCCAGAAATAGCCCCTCTCTTTGCATCTCTAGCTTAGTGTGATGTCTCAAAATTTGAGGTGAGGAAGCCCTGATGATTATTCACGACATGAGCCGTCCAGAAATAGATGACATGCTCAGACACATCGGTATTGGTTATCTTGCATGTTCACTAAATGATAAGCCATACGTTTTGCCGCTCCGGTTCGTTCATAGTAGCGGATATCTGTATTCATTGACATCTGAAGGCAGGAAAATGGAGCTTATGCGGGCAAACCCAAACGTTTGTATTAGCTTCTCGGATGTTCACGGCACAAATAATTGGCGAAGTATTATTGTGACCGGAGTTTACGAAGATATTATAAAATCCGAAAGCAAAGATACCCCTTTTTATCTTGCTTATGAACTACTGTCTTCGGGGCCTGAGTGGTGGGAGCCGGCATATGTTAAAACGATTATTCGTGGAGAGGAGCGTTCACTTGAACCGGTGTATTTCCGTATATCAATAATGGAAACTACTGGTCATAAAACGCAGCCATAAAAGAAAAGCGTCGGAGTGACCTCAGGATTTCTCCAGTTACTGAGGGTAGGCTACGCGCTCAATCAAGTCATTTCACGAAGCCCCCGTGAGAGTATCAACAGGAGAGCGCGTAACCTAAGCTGGTCTTAGTTTATCGGATATGGGGTGTCTAGGGAATTCACTAATCTCAGATATTAGATAAGCACAAAAGAAAAACGCCGGAGTGACCGGCGTTTTGATCTGTCTTGTCTCAGTCAAAGAGGTTGGCTAAAAACGCTGTATGGAATTTATTTTACTGCTACCGGCGTTTTATCCAGAGATTACGATTGTTGTTATAATCGCCCTTATAGGCGCAGGTGCTTTGTGCCCATTGCGCGCTGGAGGGCGGGTATTGCTGTTTTTATTGGCTGCAGGTCTTATCTACTTGCTGATAGCTGGTCAGGCTTTGATAGAAGCAGTAGGTGAGATACTGAGTTTATTTGGTTTATAGCGGGTATTTGCAGTGCGCAAAAGAAAAACGCCGAAGTGACCGGCAAAAAAGACCCCGCCGAAGCGGGGTTTGTGTGGTTAGGCCACCAACTCATAGCTGTGGCTGGAGTTGTCGTTTTCAAACTGAATATTAATCTGTTGCATGTTCAGCGATGGGACACTTTTTTTGGACAGCTCCTCAATTCCAAGCTCTACCTTAAGCTTTAGTTTTTCAATTGCTATACGGCGAATTAGCGCTTCAGCCTTGCTGTCTATTGCAAACTCACCGCGTTCCCATCGGCCGATTGTCTGTTTGTCCTGATGAACAAACTGCGCAAGTTCCGATTGAGTTAACCCCATCTCAGAGCGTAGATAGCGCAGCTCTTGGCCGCTAATTCCATGCTCATGAGTTACAATCCCCGTTGCAATTAAACTGTGGAGTTCATTGATTGCCGGTATTGTGATAATTTCGTCACCTGCATCATCTCGCTGAAACTGCAGGCCGTTAATATAGACATTGTCTAAGCCGCACTCAATGTAATGATACTTGCTCATGGTACTCTCCGATTATGCTTCCTGATCGCGTCTCTGGCTGGTCTAGCCACATGACTGTTACGATTTTTAAGAAACACCCTTCATTTTCAGGGATAACTACTACTCGTACGCTTCTGTTCCCACCGTTTGGGCACCTACACTCAATATAATATTTATAGTAGCCTTCTCTAGTGCTTTCGGTTGGGCCTTCGTGTACGAAGCCATTTTTTAAGACATATAAAACATCAGACATGATTAACCCGCGCTCATGGATACGGTCGCGTGCATGTGCTGTATAAGTGAGGGTTAGTGCCTGTGATCTGGCTGTTTTTCGAATTATTTCTGTAGCCAATTCATTAGACCAAGGCTGTTGACTCAACGCACCAGTCCCCCTCTGTTCGTTAATCCAGTAATCTGTATGTATATCACTGTGATACTTTTGCAAGGGTTGTTTGTGTTTTTTTTATAAGCGCGGCAAAATGGACGTTATGACAGAAAGCCTTATGCCCAGCCTATTCTTTTATTCAAACTTCGGTTGCAATGCCTCTATTGCGTGCCCTCCAGCGTCATACCACCACATCTAGCGCATCCTTAGCCATTCGTTAAAAATCTGTTTGTTTGCGTTAAATCGTTCTTGATATGTTCACTTCATCTAGGCAAGATGAGGCTTAATCAGTCGATGGGAGTTGCGTAATGGCTGAATTGTATGTGGTTCAGAGTTTTAATCTGGCAAAAGGCTGCATTTCGCCTGATGCTCCTATTCAAGTAGAAGATGCAGCGCAAGCTCGAAGAATGGCTGAGAGGTTATCTTTATGTAAGGCAGCTGTGATTGCCTTTGTCAGAGAGGTAGATGCCAGCGCGGGCGATTATTCTGTCCCTAGACTGCTCATTGCCATAGGTGACTTGCCAGACGAAATTCTGGAGTTGGAGCGGGCTGATTAGCGCCCGCTGTATTTACCAACGACACGATGACAGTAAGGGAATGATGCGCGGTATTCAGTGAAATCCTTTGCAGGATTATATTGCCGGAGTTTCCACTCCAAATCATTGAAGCCAACCAGTCGCTTAATGATGCATTCCGCTTCATTGGCTGGAGGGACATGAAACAATATCACGTCTTTACCGCGAGCTGGTGGCAGGTGAGGATGAACAAGCGCCATATCCCCTTGCTCATAAGCAGGCTCCATGCTGTCGCCAACAATATAGACACCATAAGCATCTTTGACGTTCTCAAGGATTGCTGGGCGCTTCACATAATCGATTGCATCAAAGGTGATTATTGTATGTCCATCGCCGCCCATAGCTGCGGCGTAGATAGGGAAGTCGCGATTGCCGACCAGTTCTTTGCCGGGGACTATTGTTGGTGTGAAGCTTTTGGCGCGAGCTTCCTGCGTCGAGTTATCGAGGGGATCTAGTCGCAAAGAACTTTCAGGAATTCCAAGGATAGACGAAAGCGTCGCTCTATCACGCTCGTGCAGCTCTTTAGGTGAGCCTTTCGTGATGAACTGCTGAATATAGGTTTGATTGCGCCCGATTTGCTTGGATATCTCGCTGAGCGACAACCCTTTCTCTTCGGTCGTTTTAATGATGAGTTCGCGTACTTTATCCATAGGCATATTATAGGATAATCCCTATTTTATTGCATGTAGGATTTTTCCCTTAATTTGCAGGATAAATCCTATAATCTGATCTCCTATGAACGAGATCGAAACTTTCCGACAAAATATTGAGCAGTTTATTGCCTCTGAAGGCATCTCCGCCACAAAATTCGGGCGCAAGTTTGCAAACGACCCTCTTTTTGTTTTCCAAATTCGGGGAGGTCGAGAGCCGCGCGTGAAAACTCGCCTCCGCGTTCTCGAAAACATGGAAAAAGAAAGTCGCGCAGCATGAGCCACGCGATCTTTATCCCAAGTTTCATATCACCGGTTACTCCTCCCGCCGGTGACAAGGCCGAGGCGGTTTTCCTCCCCCGCTTGATCGTCTCGGCCATCAATCCCCGTCTTACGGCAGTGTATCTGCGCATGTCTGTTTTTATTCAGTATGCGCAGCGCAATCTTTCCCACTGGCTCCATGCACTGGTTGCTCCTGTTTCGTTTGTCCATCGCAAGGTCAAACGTAACAAAGGAGCCACCCATGAACGTGGGAATTTCATCCAAGAACGTGGATTTTTCAGCCAAGGAGCCGACGATGACTGATGTCGATATGGCCGCTTCTCTGCTGGATGAAATCATTGGTCAGCGCGGTGTTCGCGAAACGATCAAGTCCATGCTGGAACGGGCGTATTCAGATTTGAGTAAGCGCAACGGTGTGTGGACACGCCGCAGAGTGAGGGCTGTCTTCAACAAAGAAGCTAGCAGGATTGAAAACAGAGAAATCGAAGAAATGAAGGCAATCCTCGATGGGAGAAGAAAACAAGCCGCATATCGCGCCGAAACCGCCCGTATTGCTGCGATGGCTGTCATTCAGCCGGCGGCACAAGATCGCCGTCAGTTTTAGAACTTGGGCTGCAGGTGCAGCTGAATGGATTTGCCCGGAGTTGAGAGAATGACAGAGGAATTGAAAATGCCCCGCTTCACCAAGCCGGTTCTTTCTCGTCTAGAGGGGGGGGGCAACGCTAGTGCGTGAACATTCACAAGAAACTCGCGCCGTCGAAAAGGGCGGCGGGTATGTCTATTTCACATTGCCTGACTGCCGAACAGTGCCGGTCATCGTTGGCCGCTGGCTGATTGATAGTGGTCTTTTGCAGCCTGCTGGCGATGATCTGTTTGGCGGCTCTCAAACGTATCGGGTGCAGCATGGCTGAGCGTTTAACTCATTCCGACATGGCCTTTGCTATGAAGAAGATGCTGTACAGCAAGGAGCTATGGGTGAAAACGCATGGAGCAGGTAAAGCTCCGCGTCCTTCGCATGAAGTCGAGGAGCAGCGCAGCCTTTGTGATGCTCTTCGGCAAGCCGTGTCCGATTACTCTGCTGCGGCTTCCAGAGACAGGAGCGCGGCATGATACGTCTAGAGCTCCCGTTCCCTCCAACCGTTTGGGATATCTATGTTGGTTGGGGCAAGACCCGCCGCAAATCTCCTGAATATGCCAAATGGGTGCAGGATTGTGGCTGGTTTATCCGTGGCCGTAACGACCGGATTGACACACCGTTTTCGCTCTGTGTTGCCCTCAAGCGCTCGCATAACCGGATGGACTTAGACAATCGTCTCAAGCCCATCCTCGATGTTCTCCAACATTACCAAGTGATCAAGAACGACAATCTATGTGAGCGTATCACCATGACATGGGATGCGGACATTAAGAGTGATTGTGTCGTCTTGGTTCAACGCGCTGAGGAGGCGCTGGCAGCATGAGCCGGTGGATCAGAGTGCAGACCGCAATCTTTGAACATGAGTTGTTTCAAGCCGAGCCTTTGACAGAGCGCGAGGCATGGCTCTGGTTGATCGCACATGCAGCATGGAAAGACACCAAGCACCGTGTTGGTATGGACATGCATGACGTGCAGACTGGATGCCTTTTTGTGACCCTGCGCCAGCTTCAAAATGCGTGGCGCTGGAAGTCCGATTACCGCGTCCGATCATTCCTGAAAGTGCTCGAAAAGCACGAAATGATCATCGCAAAAGCGAACGCAGGAAAAACGCACGTAACTATTTGTAATTATTCACATTATCAGGAAGTCGAACGCACAGAACACGCAGAGAAAACGCAAGCGCAACGCACTAAAGACACCAATACACCAATTAATACTTCTTCACTACGTTCAGAAGTTAAAGCGCGAGCGCCCGAAAAAGCATCTGCTCAAAGCGAATTGATGAAGGTCTTAGACCAGGATCACGCCAAGGCTGTGATTGATCATCGCAAGGCGCTCAAAAAGCCGTTGAGCGTTCGGGCTGCGCAATTGCTGGCCGGTCAGTTTTCCAAATGCCCCGACCCGAATGCCGCTGCCGATGCGATGATTGCGCATGGCTGGCAGGGTTTCGATCCGCAATGGCTACAAAATCGGCAGCAGACGCAACAGCGCGCCAGTCCGGCCAGCCGCAAGCTAACCCACACCGATATCTGGGCTGATGCCCTGCGCGAGGAAGGTATTTTCCCGAATGAACCAGATAGCCACAGCACAGACATACTCGATGCAGGTTACGGAAACCGACATCAAGAAAGCAATGTACATCCTCTCCGCATTGCCAACGCGCGATCCTATTGATCGCAACCTGATCCAGATTGTTTATCTCAAAGCCCTTGAAGGCGTGACGATTCACAGCTTGGAAATTGCCACAAATAATTTCAACAGCGGTCATTCACACGTCGATCATACGTTCATGCCCTCGCAAGCCGAGCTTCGTAAAGAGTGCGATCTGGTTCAGCGTAAATTTGCTGAGGAGCGAGCTAGGAAATTAGACCCTCACCGCCAGCGCTGTGAAAACGAGCAGCAACGGTTGCGCCATGAGGCAACAAAGACACCAGAGGCGAGGGCGCGTGTTGCGGCCATGCTGGCACGGTTCAATCAATCCCATGACGAGGCAAAGGCATCTGAACGCCAATCAGGCATCACAGAAACGCCTGACCAAGTGCGTGACCGGCTTATCGGCCAGATTGGCGAAACCGCTTTCAATAACATTCCAGACCTTCCGGTCAGAGACACATTCAAACAGGTAGGAGCAGTAAGATGAGTGACGACATTACAGGTGACAGCGCACAAGCGATAGCAGTTGGGCAGTTGCGTGCTTTCATCGAGCGTATTGAACGCCTTGAAGAAGAAAAAGGCACTATCAGTGAGGACATCAAGGAAGTGTTCGCAGAGCTGAAAGGCTCAGGCTTTGACACCAAAGCTGTTCGCGCAATCATCCGTGCTCGTAAGAAAGAAGCCCATGAGCGTCAGGAAGAAGAAGCGATGATCCAGCTTTATATGGACGCATTGGGAATGGCTTAGATATGTGTCTACTGACCATCCAACCATGGAGTTGGATTGAGAGGTGGGTAGTTATGAAGCCAGTTCAGGGTATCAGCATATCTCTCGGCCTCTACCTCAACCAAAATGCCGTATTTTACCCCATCGACGTGGGCTTCTTCACCAGTAATGGTGTCTAAGACTATCCAGCCTTGCCCCGATAAATGCCACTTCATAAAACGCAGCTTACGCACTCGGTAAACTCCCACATATTGCGGCATAAAAACAAGTATTAGCAGATAATTAGATACTGTAAATGCAGATTCAGCATAGGATCAATCATGGTTGCACCATCTAAAGAACAGCGAAAAGCCATTTCCCGCGGGGAGGTAGGAACTCTCAAGTCCGATATTCGGGTGCATCGTGTTCCGAACCCGTTTTATTCGCCTGATCATTCAGGTCAGAGCTGGAACCCACCGAAGATCAAGGCCTATGTGAATATCAAGGAGAGTGCCGTGGGCACTCTCTATTCACGTGGCCACATAAATGATGCGCAATGGGCGGCAGCTGGCCGGTTTCGCCAATATTGGGAGCGCTCCGGTGCGAAAGGTACGGTTGCTATTGACTATGGCCGTGAGCAGGTAGACGGCGGCAAAGGCATCGACCCGCTGCCGGACAGCATGATTGATGCGGTTCAGCGATTGAATGAGTGTAAACCGGTGCTTGGTCGCAAAGCCTTCGATCTTATGATCAAGGTTGTCGGGCAGGGCATGGAGATTAAGGATATGGCCGAAAGCCAGCGTGACCGTAAGACGCTTGGTGATTACATCAAAGATGGTTTAGACGAGCTAGCTGTGCATTGGGGATACAAAACACACTAAGTAGTTGCCCGTGTACGCGGAATATACTATATTTTGTATTGTGGTGATTTGCGTGTGACGCGAAATCCGATTTGAGAGGCAGCTTAAAGGCTGCCTTTTTATTGCCTGATAGACAATATTGAAACCTAAGCTTACAAGCTCATTTATGATTTTGAATAACAAGCTGAATTATCAAAATTCAACTGGGGCTAAATGAGAGTTTTAAATTATCTTCTGAGTTTATACGGACGGTGGAGTGCTAAGCGCCCTTGGGAGGCAAGATTCACAATCTTAGGTATTGTTGGTGGAGCTATTATCGGTTTTATGGTCGGCGGCATTGGAGTGGCGATGCGAGGTGGGGCCGGTGGCTTATGGGGATGGGCGGTATTCGCAGTTATTGGCGGTTTTCTTGGAAATCGTTTTGGCGTCTCATGTGACCGTCCATTAAACTGAAAAGAAGTTTCAACGGGAACTTTGTTTGGAACGCAATCGCTATTTATATAGATTTTATGGACGTTGCTATCCAGCGCGTTTCTCACAGCACTCGCAAACGTCTTCATCAATTTAAACCTTTGACAACGGATGTACTGGCACTGAAAATTAAATGATGAGTAGGAAGGTCGGTGCAGAGTTGCCTCGGCCTTTTTTATTGCCTTAATTTATCCTAATAAATTTAACAATAATTGAGTAAAATCATAAGTTTCCCTGGTCATAATGACGGTATCAAAATGAATGATAATGATTATTATGCTCTAACATTTTGAGCCATGACAGCATTAAACGAACCCTGACAGTTTACCCCCTGTCGGGGTTTTTTATTGTCCAAAACTCTAAAGGAAAAAACATGAAGATTATGCGAAGTATGCTCTTCGGCTGCATTGCTATGCTTGCTGCCGCCTTCTGCCTGAGTACACCGGCTTCTGCACTTGATGTCAGCCCAGCGGTGTATGCTGTGAAGCTCACCATTGCTGACTATGATGTTCCGGATGTCTTCAAGGTAGACGTTATCACTGTCAGCATCAACTCACTGCCTGATCGAAGTACCAACTCCCATGCAGTTGAGTACAATATTCAGAACCAGCCAAACTCGGCCTTCCGGCTTGCCGTCGATGCTCACCAGCATATCGATCCGCACATTGCGGTAAAGCGTTGAGCTTTGAATTTGCCGGTATCACCCCGCCGTTCCTCACGGTTCGGCAGGGTGCTCATTTCTATCTTCTCAGGAGAGGGGATTGATGTGAGGAGGGGCAAATAGCAAAATGATAGATATGGCTATCAGTAATAGCCCCATCCACCTAAAATGCCTGACAAGTTGTTGTTGCCATTCTTGCTGTTCTCCGAGACGCAAGAAGCCGAAGCCAGTTGCGGTCATCCAGACCCCAGCGAAGAACATAATGATCTGATCGATATACGCCATATGCTTTTGAACCCTTGTAGAGTGGGACTGAACCGTGACTCTCGCCACAAGGCAAGTGAAATTCGCGCACCGGCGAAAGGATAACTCATGGCCGATGAAGCGCCGGTAGCAGGCAGGCCAACAGAGTATCATTCCGTGCTGAAAACAGCGTGAGAACAGCATGAAAAAGAAAATTGGCACTCCATTTCAGAAAGGTGTCTCCGGCAATCCGGGAGGCAGGCCAAAAGGCTTGGCTGCACGCGCCAGAGAACACGCTGACAAGGCCATTGAGGTGCTTGTTGCCGGAATGGAAGATGCAGACCCGCGCGTTAAAATCGCTGCGGCAAAAGAAATTCTCGACCGTGGTTATGGCAAGCCTTTGACCATGACTGCTGATGTAACGAACAAGCTAGAGGAATTTGATGATGAATCCCTCGATGCTGCAATCTCTGCCCTCCGAACAGCTATCGGCACTGCTGATGAAGCTGGAGAAGGAGAAACAGCACCGACTGCGCATTAACCGGCTTAAAATCTACGAGCCTTATCCAAAGCAGAGAGAATTCCATACCGCAGGCGCTTCTTATCGGGAGCGCCTTTTTGCTGCCGGTAACCAGTTGGGTAAAACCCTGTCCGGTGCGGCAGAGGTCGCCATGCATCTGACCGGTGAATATCCGGACTGGTGGCAGGGCTTGCGCTTTGAGCATCCGATTGTGGTGATTGCAGGCTCCGAGAGTGGTGAACTGACCCGTGATGGCGTGCAGCGCCTGCTGATCGGGCAGCCAGACCGCGAAGAAGAATGGGGCACGGGCTTTATCCCGAAACGCTGCATCCAGCGCACGACGCGCAGGCAGGGCGTTTCTAATGCCATTGATACGGTGACTGTTGGTCATGTGAGTGGCGGGGCTTCATCCCTGTTGTTCAAATCCTATGACCAAGGCCGGTCTAAATGGCAGGCCAATACGGTGCACTTCGTCTGGTTTGATGAGGAGCCACCCTCAGACGTTTATTTTGAAGGCATCACGCGCACAAATGCCACCAAAGGCAGCGTGATGATGACCTATACGCCGCTCAAAGGTATGTCGGCGGTATCAGCGCGGTTCTTTCTGGAAGATGCGCCTGATCGCATCAAGATCATGATGACCATTCAGGATGCGCTTCACTACTCGCAAGAGGAGCGTGATCGCATCATTGCCAGCTATCCGGCGCATGAGCGGGAAGCACGAACCAAAGGCATACCAACACTCGGCTCCGGTCTGATCTTTCCGGTGGCCGAGGAAGATATCATTGTTCAGCCGTTTCCTATCCCAACGCATTGGGCGCAGATCGGCGGCATAGACTTTGGATGGGATCACCCTACCGCAGCCGTAAGTCTCGCATGGGATCGGGATGCAGATATTGTTTATGTCACCAGAGATTACCGCAAGCGCGAAGCAACGCCGCTTATTCATGCTGCAGCACTAAAACCGTGGGGCTTATTATCAGGCGAGCAGTGGCTGCCTTGGTCATGGCCGCATGATGGATTGCAGCATGACAAGGGTTCAGGAGAGCAGCTTGCGAAACAATACAAAGAGCAGGGCTTAAAGGTGCTGAGTGAACGCGCTCAGTTTCTGGATGGTTCAAACGGTGTTGAGGCTGGTTTGTCTGACATGTTGCTGCGGATGCAGACAGGACGCTGGAAGGTGTTCTCGATCTGTCAGGACTGGTTGATGGAACGACAGACCTATCACCGCAAAGACGGTAAGGTTGTGAAAGAGCGTGACGATGTGATTTCCGCATCGCGTTACGCCCTGATGATGTTGCGATTTGCCAAACAGGCACCGCCACCGGAAACCAACCGCGCCTACCGCGGCTTTGGTGCAAAGAGCGGTTCAAGTTGGATGAGTGGGTAGAATATGGCTGAGAAAGCAAAAGACAGCGAAGCGATATTTGACCGGCTCAAGGGCTGGTACAAAGACGATATCGACAAAACCCGTGCATGGCGCAAACATGCCAAAGAGCATTTTGACTTTGTTGCAGGCAATCAATGGTCAGACGGCGATCTGGCTGCCATGCAGGAGCAAAAACGACCAGTTCTGACCTTCAACAATATTGCGCCATTGGCTAATGCGGTTGTGGGCTCAGAAATGAACAATCGTCGTGAGACACGCTATATCCCTCGCGAGCAGGGTGATGCGCATGCCAATGAAATTTTGACGGCTGGCGGCGAGTGGTTTCGTGATGAGGCGAATGCCGAATATGAGGATAGTGAAGCCTTCCGCGATATGATTATCGGCGGTCTTGGCTTCATGGATACGCGCCTTGATTACGAGGATGATCCAGACGGCGCACCATTGGCAGAACGGATTGACCCATTTGAAATGGTATTTCCGTCAACGGCACGTAAGCTCAACATGACCGATGCTATGCGCATGTTTCGTGTGCGGGAAATGACCATTGAAGAAGCGCAGGACATGTTTCCGGATATGCCTAAGGAAGCGCTCCATGCAGGCTGGGCGCGTGATGATGCAGGACGGGACAATCCGCATCAGGTGAACCATGGTAACCGCTATGCTGATGATAATCAGGGTGAGCGCACCTTTGAGGCTGGTGAAAAGGTTGTTATTGTTGAGGCACGCTGGCTGGAACGTGAGCCCTATTATCGTGGTCTCGATCCGCAGAACCCGCAAGCTATGCGCGAATATACGACTGCCGAGGTCAAGCAGATCAATAAAGAAATGCCAGAGATTGCCTCAAGCCTGAAACTTGTGCGCCAGATGCGCAAAGTGGCAAAGCGTGCTTTCCTTGGCAACAGCTTGCTGGCTGAGATTGATAGCCCGCTGGCACCGCAAGGCCGTCTTGGCTGGGATGTTATGACCGGCTATTTCGACACTAAAGACGGGCTGTTTTACGGTATTGTGCGTGCTGCAATTGATCCGCAGCGCTGGACGAACAAATTCTTTAGCCAGATTATGCATCTGCTCAATTCGCAGTCAAAAGGCGGACTTCTGGCTGAAAAAGAGGCCTTCGATAATATCCGTCAGGCTGATGAGACTTGGGCAAGCCCGGATGCGATTACATGGGTGAATGCGGGAGCGTTGCAAAGCGGGCAAATCCAGCCAAAGCCGCCGGCACAATTCCCACAAGGTTTCTTTGCACTGTTCAATGAGAGCAAGGAAGCGATTACACAGGTAACCGGCCTTTCGAGGGAGTTTATCGGTACACGCGAGGTCGATCAGGCTGGTGTGCTGGAAAACACGCGCAAGCAATCGTCTCTCGGTGTGCTTGCCTCGTTGTTCAATGCTTTGCGGCTTTATCGCAAGCGGCAGGCGGAGACCATTCTCTATCTCTTGCAGAACTATCTGTCTGATGGCCGTTTGATCCGTGTGGTTGGGATGGATCAAGAGCAGTATCTGCCACTGTTTCGTCAAGCTGATAAGAAATATGACATCATCATTGATGACAGTCCGACCAGCCCGAATGAAAAAGAACGCACTTGGGCGGTGATGCAGAGCCTATTCCCGTTGGTCAGCAATATGATCACGCCGGAAATTCTGCCTGATCTGCTGGAGTTGTCGCCATTGCCTGCCTCATTGGTCGCAAAGCTGCGCGAACGTGCAAAGCAAGCACAGGAACAGCAGAGCCAGCAACCGCCGCAGCCTTCACCGGAGGAAATGGCAGCCAAAGTCAAGACTGAGAGCGCGCAAGCTGATCTGGCCATTAAACAGCAGCTTGGTCAGATGAAACTGCAAGAAAAAGCTGTTGATCTGATGGCTGCACAGCGCAAAGCAGAATTAGAGGCTATGACCGCTGAGCAGAAGGCACGCAATGATGCGCAGCGCCTTGCCATTGAAGAAAGCCGCAACGCCATTCGTCGTATTTCAGAAGCACGGCGCGGATCATCTTTTTAAGAAATAGCAGGGGCAAGCCCTGTTTTCGCTGAGCCGTGCGTTATCGGCTGTCGTTGGTCACGTCAGACTAAATCAAGGAAAAATCATGTCGGATATGGAAGAAGGCACGCTTTCTGCTGAGGCAGAGGCTTATTTTTCGTCGAGCGGTGAAGTGATGCCCGAGGATAAACCGGACACGGAAACTGCACAGCCGGAAACAAGCGCGGTACAGGAGCCACAGCAGCCGGAAAATCCTGCGGTTGATGGTGACAGTGCTGAGCAGGATGGTGATCCGAACCGCACAGTCCCTTATGGCGCTTTGCATAAGGAGCGCTCAAAACGCAAGGAACTAGAAGCAAAGCTACAGGCCGAAGCCACGGAAAAAGCCGTTCTTGCTGACCGGTGGAATATGCTGACACAGGCCATGCAGCAGCAAAATGCGCCTGCGGTGGATGATGACCCCGAACCTGATCCGACTGTTGACATCTTTGCCCATACACATTGGCAGAGCCGACAGAACAAGAAAATGCTGGATCAGCTACAGGAGCGTGAGACCCAAGCAGCGCAACAGCAGCAAGCACAAGGCCAAGAAAGAGCCGTTGCTGATTACTGGCATCACACCAGTCAGGAGTTTTCGGCGCAAACACCTGATTATAACGACGCTATCAAATACCTGTCGGACACACGCGATAAGCAGTTGCAGTCTATGGCTGCGGCTTATCCGCAGTTTCAAACACAGGAAGGCCGCAACAGCCAAATGAATGCAGAGTTGCGGGACATTGTGATTACCGCTGCAAAGACAGGCCAATCACCGGCACAGGTCGTTTACAGCATGTCCAAGGCTTACGGTTTCACGGGGGCTGCTCCCGCAGCCAATGCTGTAGTCGAGCAATTACAAACCATTCAGGATGCACAATCGCGCAATAAGACTGTGGCACAGGCCAGTGGAAACCCAAGTGGCGATGCGCTGACGGCTCAGGCCATTGCGGATATGTCGGATAGAGATTTCGAGCGTTGGTATTCCAAACCGGAAAATCAGGCTCGTTTTATGAAGGCGCTTGGCGGTCGCTAAGCTAAAAATAAAGCCTCGGTATGCTTTCAAACTGCCCTTCGTCTTCCGGCACGTCAGACCGGATCGTAGCAGGCGTAATCCTGCTTTCCGCTCAGCCACGCGGCGCATTGCGTAGCATTTGCTCAAAATCTCAACTCATTTTTGGAGGTTTGCCCGATGGCTACCACTGTTCAGCCCGTCAATGATGCATTGACCGTAAAACTCTGGTCTCAGCGTATGGACGTTGAGGCACTCAAAGAAACAACTGCCTATCAGTATATGGGCGAAAAGGCCGGTTCTCTGTGCCAGATCATGACCGAAACCAAAAAAGGTGCGGGTGATCAGATCACATGGGGCATTCGTATGCTCGCGACCGGTGACGGCACGACCGAAAACGAAGTGCAGGAAGGCAATGAAGAAAGCCTGACCCGTTTCAATGATAAGATGGTGATCAACGAACTTGGTCATGCTCATCGCGTGCGCAATGAAGGCACCATCGACCGTCAGCGTGTGCCTTACAATATGCGTGAAGAAAGCTATGACAGCCTGAAAGACTGGATGGCAGACCGTATTGATACATGGTTCTTCAACCAGCTTGCCGGTAATACCTTTGTCATCAATGGCAAATATACCGGTTTCAATGCCACGATTGCGCCAAGTGCAGGGCGTATCCTGCGCGCCGGTAGCAAGGCCACAGATCAGGCGCTTGTTGCAGCTGATGTGTTCAAGCTGCAGATGATTGATGATGCAGTGAACCGCGCTAAAAATGCGGCTCCACTGGTGCGCCCGATCAAGGGGCTGGGCGCGGATATTGATTATGTCTGCTTTATCCACCCGGATCAGACGCTCTCAATGCGCAAAGACGTTGCAACAGTCGGCAACTGGTTTGACCTGCAGGGCAAGCGCTTGCAGGGCGGCGACATCGACAAAAACGGCCTCTATACCGGTGCGCTCGGTGTTTATAACCGCACGCTGATTGTTGAGAATAGCCGCGTGCCGCTTGGTATTGATGCCACCGATCCGGCCAGCCTCAAGCAGAAGGTCAACACCCGCCGTGCTATCTTCTGTGGCGCGCAGTCGGCTTCGATTGCGTTTGGTAAAGACGGGGCTAAGAACAAGTTCAAATGGGTTGAAGACCTGTTTGACTACGACCGTGAACTTGGTGTTCGCGCCAGTATGATCGGCGGTCTGAAAAAGACCGTTTATAACGATATCGATTACGGCACGGTCGTCCTGACTTCTTTCGCTGCACCATCTGCATAACATCACGGGCAGGGCGGGGTCATTCCCGCCCTTTCTTGTTTTTTTAAAGCGAGGTCATATGGCAATTACAGTTGCAACATCGGGTCCCAACTTTACCGGCGGTGATTATACATTCCCGCAGCTTATTGCTGATATTTCCCGTGATATTGACGATGATACCGGTGAATATACTGCCGATATTCAACGCGCTGTTGCGGCCTCGATCCGCTATTGCGAGCGCGAAACCTATTATTTTAACGAAACTCGCGATGTGACCTTCAAGACTGTTGCCGGTCAGCAGTGGTACGGGGTAACAGCGCACGAGCAAATCCCGCGCCTTGTCCATATTCAGGCGGCATTCCGTGAGGATACAGCAGGCCATGTTAGCGATTTGCGCCGTGAAATGCCGGAAGATACGGAGCTTGTCTCTGACCGCTACGGGGCTAAAGGCTTGCCGGTGGCATTTACCTATTTTAATCAGCAGTTGCGCCTGTATCCAGTGCCGGACGGTGCTTATAAAATCCGGTTGCAGCTTGGTGCTTATCGCCTTGCACCACTGACAAGCTTTGAAATCCCCAATGCATGGGTGACGGAGGCCTACGACCTGATCAAAGCGCGTGCCAAATACATTCTTGCAAAAGACACCCTCAAAGACCCGCAGGTCGCAACCGAGGCACTCAGCGATTATCAGGATCAGCACAAAGCCTTAAAGCGCGAAACAACATCCCGCAGTGCACGTGGTGTTATCCGTGCCACAGCGTTCTGAGGTGTAAGCCATGCCGACAATTCCATTTGCTGAGTTCCGCCCTGATGTGGCTGATCTCAATGGAGCCTTCACCGGTGATGTGAATAATGTGCTGTGTGCGGATGGCTCCTATATTCCGTTTCCGCAGTTTAAGCCTTTGTCTCAAGCGCTGCCATCAGCTTGCCTTGGCGGGTTTATGGCGCGGGATGATCTGGGCGGAACTTATATTATTGCAGGCACGGAAACAGGCCTTTACCGATTGGATAATACCGATCTTAGTTGGGTGAATATCTCAAAAGCCGATACGCAGTATAAGGCCAGTCGTGAAGCCCGTTGGTCATTTGCACAATTCGGCACATTCGTCATTGCGGTGAATGAAAATGACGCGCCGCAGGTGATTGAGCTTGGTCAGGCTGTGTTCCGTGATCTTGGTGGCAATCCGCCTCGTGCTGCCATTGTGCGCGTTTGGGGTGACTTTGTTGCCCTGATGGGCTTGCCTGCACATCCGCGCCGTGTGTGGTGGTCTGGCCTGAATGATGCCGAACATTGGACGGTTGGCTCGAAAAACTGCGATTATCAGGAATTCCCCGATGGCGGTGTGGTGCAAGGCTCGACCGAAGCGACGAATCCGCTTGTGTTTCAGGAAAAAGCCATCCGGCGCGTGACGTTTGTGCCAGGCTCGGTTGAGATATTCACCTTCCAGAAAATCCACGATCAGCGTGGCGCACGCTCACGCCTTTCCATCGCATCGCGTGCCAATCTGGCCTTTTATGCTGATGAGGGCGGGTTCTTCCAAATCGCGCCTGATGGTTCAATGGCCAATATCGGTTTTGAAAAGGTTGACCGGACAGTTTTCGATCAAGTGGAATGGTCAGATACCGCTGAAATCATGGGGGTTGTCGATCCGTTTTATTCTCGGGTTTATTTTGCAATCCGGCGCTTTGGTAATGAAGATTATAACCAGATCTATATCTATGATTGGGCGCTGAGCCGGTGGACAAAGGCCGATATTAAAGCCTCTATGCTGATGTCAGCGGCAACGCTTGGCTATACGCTGGAAGGGCTGGATGCAGTATCATCTTCAATTGACGCACTGCCATACTCGCTTGATGCCCGCTCATGGCAGGGCGGGTCGCCGGTCTTGGCAGCGTTTACGCCAGACGGGGCGCTTGGGTTTTTCAACGGTCAGACACAAGAAGCGGTGCTGACCACGCAGGAAATCGGTGACACAGCAGGCGGCATTACCCGCATTCATGAAATCTATCTGATTGCAGACACAGATGATGCGCGCCTCACAATCGGCTCACGGTTTCGACGCTCAGACGCATTTCGCTGGCAGGATGAACAGGCGCCATCATCGCGCACCGGTATGTATCGGCGCATATCACGCTCACGCTTTCACAAGATCAAAATCCGCATTCCCGCAGGCTCGATTTGGACGCATGCGCAGGGCATTGAAACCAAAGTCAGCACGGCAGGCTTAAAATGACACTCGATATTCATCTGACCAGTGATTGGCAGCCAGAGCGCATTGCGCGTTATGGGCGGCAGATCACGGCATCCATGCAGCAAATGGTGGCGCGGTTTCCTAAAGATATCGAGATTAAATCTCTGATGCGGGAAATCCTCGCCGGTGAGCGCCAGCTTTGGTTGATCCTTGATGGCGAGGAATACGTTTCCTTTGTCCTCACTGAGATCAAACACAATCAGGCAACGGATCATCGCACGATCATGGTGACAGTTCTCGCCGGTGAGGATGGTTTAGACAGCACGCCATTGATTGAAAAAATAGAACAATATGGCCGCGATAAGGGTTGCCATGAATGTAGTGTTCTTGGCCGTTTGGGCTGGAAACGTGCATTGGCAAAACAGGGCTATGGCGCGGAACTGGCAATGTTTCGGAAAGGACTGACATAATGGGCAAAAAAGGCGGCTCACAGACACAGACAACCGAGAATAAGCCGCCTGCATGGGCTGAGCCTTTGTTCAAAAAGTCTGCCAGCGAGGCCATGAACCTCTACAACAGCGGCAAGGGTGGTAACGTCTATCAAGGCCAGACCGTTGCCGATCTTGGAGCAAACACGCAGGTCGGTATTGGCAGCGTGATGAATGGCGGGGCGGATTATGGTGCTTTGCGTGATCAGGCAGGGCAGCCAACCAGTGCGCAGACCAATTTGCAGGATTATGCCTCCGGTAAATATCTCAAAGAGGGCAATCCTTATTACCGCGAGCGGCTCAACAATGAGATTACTTCTGCCAATGACCTGATCCAAAGCCAGTTTGCCGGATCGGGGCGTTATGGCTCCGGTGCCAATACGGATGTATTGGGCAAGAATACCACTAACATGCTGCTGCAAGGGTTGGAGAGCGATTACAACCGCGCAATGGACAATCAGTTCAAGGCTGTTGGCGCGATTGATAGCGCCAATTCTCAGTCTATCCAGAACCAGCTTGGGGTTGATGCTGCACAGCTTGGTCGTGGTCAGGCGCAGATCGGTGCAGGGAGCATTCAGGACAAGAACGCGCAGGATAAGTTGCAGGCCGATTATGCCAAATGGCAGGCAGAAGATATGCAGGACTGGACGCGCCTTGGTCTCCTACAAAGTGCGGCTGCGGGTTCTGCGGGCAATTACGGGACGAATACGCAGACGGTTAATCAGCCGTCTAATCCGCTCGGTGCAATCGGGGCAATTGGCTCGCTGTTTGCGAAATCGGATGCACGGCTCAAAGAAAATATCGAGCATACCGGCACTTATGAAAACGGGCTGCCGATGTATGAGTTCAATTACACCGGTGAGCCTACACGCTTCCGGGGGCTGATGGCACATGATGTGGCCGACAAGTATCCGGATGCGGTTGTGCTGGAAAATGACGGCTATCTGGCAGTGAATTACGATGCCCTTGGCATTACCATGGAGGTAGTCGCGCATGTTTAATGCTTTGAAAGGCGCGGGCAGCGCCATGAGTACACTTGTACAGCCAACAGCCGCGGCCACAGGTGCTGCCGCCAATGGCGAGCTGCTCGGCGGTTTGAGTGACAAGCTGGAAGGTTTCCAGCAGGCAATTGCAGGCACACCGGACAACCGTAATATGTTTTCTCAAGCCTTGCAGGATATGAGTGGTAGCAAACTCGGCAAATATCGCGCCGAAATGACCGATGCTGAAAAGAGCCGTCAGGATTTACTTGCCCAAATCGGGCAAAACCAGCAAACGCCACAATTCTCACCGGTGCAAATGGCAGGCGGCCAGCAGGGTAATCCTCTCTCGGCATACATTGCCCAGATGATGGGGAAAGGCGGTCAGGTATAATGCGCAATCTTCTCACAAGCTTTCTGGATCAGCGCGAAACCATCGGTAATTTGCTGGCTCCGTATATCACAGGTCAGACGCAGCAATTTGCAAAACAGCCAAATACGAACATGCTTTTACAGGGAGCAGAAGCTGCACAGCAGCCAGCCCCGCCGTTGCCTGCGCCAATTGATGTATTGCAAAAACAGGTCGCAGAGGTGCCGCGAGCGGTCGATCCGATGCCGACGCACTCAACATCCCAAGCTATGCCAGCACAGCCGCCACAGTCTAAATCTGGCGGCTTTTTTAATGGCCTGTCCAAGTTTGGTGAAAGCGATTTCGGCCAGCGCCTGGGTGATATGATGCTTGGCTGGGGTATGGGCGGCACCATGCAGGACAGCTTGTCTAAGGGCAGTCAGATGATTGCTGCCGGAAACCAAGACCGAAAGACCAAGAAAACGCAGTTTAGCACCGCTGAATGGCTTAAAAATAAGGGGATGGACGAGGAAGAGGCCAAATATGTTGCTGGCAATCCTCAGGCGTTAAACGCCTATTTGGTTGCTATGCGTAAAGGCGTTGACCCGACGCAGGCGCTACAGCAGCGCAAGATGGAGCTTGAAATCAACAAGCTGGAAAACCCGCAGCTTTCACCATCTGACCAGCTTGCCCGTGAAAAGTTCGAATGGGAGAAAAACAACGGCGGTGGCACGACTGAATATGGCTTAGCGCCACAATACGGCACAGATGAAAACGGTAACCCTGTAATCATGCAGCTTGGTAAAAATGGTTCAGCAATCAAAACGCCCTTGCCTGACGGTGTGACGCTCTCAAAAGAACCGATCCGGGTTGATGCCGGAACATCTACGGTATTGCTGGATCCGATTACTCGACAGCAGATCGGTGTCATTCCTAAGAACAATGCTGAAGCTGCTGAGGCAACGGCTGATGGTAAAGCCAAAAGCGAGGCAAAAGCGGCGCTAGGTGGCATTGAGCAGAACGCTAATCAGATGCTGGCGACTATTCAAAGCCTTGAAGATGACCCAAAATTGGATGGTATGCTTGGACCCGTAAGCAGCCGCATGTGGAATGTTTCAGGCGATGCGAACCGCGTACAGAGCAAGATGGATCAGATCAATGGTCAGACTTTCTTGCAGGCGTTCAATAGTCTGCGTGGTGGCGGTGCTATTACTGATGCAGAAGGTGCAAAAGCTACACAAGCATTCGCTCGATTGAATGCGGCGCAAAACCCGAAAGATTATCGTGATGCACTGGCTGAACTTCGCGGCATTGTTAATGCTGGTGTAAGCCGTGCGAAAAACGCAGCAAATGGCGGGGGTAGTGGAGCGCCAGCTACACCGCCACCATTAACGCCAGTAAACATAAACGGGTACTCCATTAAAAAGGTGCAGTAATGGCAAAATTCCAGATTACCGCGCCTGATGGCGGTATGTACGAGATTGAGGGCGATAACGAGCAGGGTGCTTTACAGGCTTTGCAGCAGCATCTTGTGGAAAGCCAGCAGAAGCCGCAAGCCAACCCTGACGGAACATTTGGTCAAGTGCCGGAAGGTATGGTTTTAAACCCTGCTACTGGTCAGATGGAAGATTTGCGAAGCCCCGCAAATCCGAACATTCCGACTGGCTCACTTAATGCACTCGGCCTTGGCGTGGGGCAGGGCGCAGGCTTTGGAATGCTGGATGAGGCCGTTGCCGGGTTAAGCACTTTGTCTGGTGGTGATTATGATTATAATCTCGGCCGTATGCGTGAGGCTGAACGACGAGCATCAAGCGAACACCCTGTTTCGTATTATGGCGGGATGCTTGGCGGCGGCGCTGCGCAAGGGATTGGCCTTGGTAGTGCTGGCTTCTTACCATCAGTCAATATGGTGCAACAGGGGGCGAAACTTCCTGCTGTTGCGCTTGCGTCTGGCGTTGAAGGTTTGGCTCTTGGTGGGGCTCATGGCTTCGGTGCCGGTGAAGGACTGGAAGGCCGATTAGATGGGGCAAAGACCGGCGCTAAGTGGGGCGCTGCTGCTGGAGTTGTTGCCCCATATGCGGCTAGAGGGGTTGAAAATATGGCGCGTCGCGCTGTCTCCCCGTTCGCTTCAAGTGCAGAGCGTGCAGCAGCAGTAAGAACTTTACAGAATGAGGGCATTACCCTCACAGCAGGGCAGAAAACCGGCAATAATTGGCTGCGCTATCGCGAAAGTGAGCTTGGTGGGGCTAAAGCCGCGCAAATGATTGATGATCAGGGGCGAGCATTCACAGATGCCGCAATGCGCCGCGCCGGTAGTCAAGGGCTGGCAACAGCTGAGAATATGTCTGCGAATGCTGATCGTTTGAGCCGTGGTTTTAAAAACGTATCTTCGCGCAATACTTTACGCGCAGATCGCCAGCTTGCAGATGATATCGTGGGTACGCTTCGGGAATATGACCGAGTTTTGCCTTCTGAGCAGAAGCAAATCTTAGGCAATCTGACGGCGGATGTGATTGACCGTATTCAGGCTGGCAAAAGCACTATGTCTGGGGTGGACTATCAGGCAGCACGCTCTCGTTTTTCGAGGCTCGCTCAGAATGCGAGAAACAGAGACCCTGATCTGGCAGAGGCGTTTCGCGGTATTCGCAACTCACTCGATGAGGCGATGTCACGTTCTATCAGTCCGAAAGATGCGGCAGAGTGGTCATTTCTGCGTAAACAGTACGGAAATATGAAAGTTTTGGAAAAAGCCGCCATGGGTGGTGGCGAAGATGCTGCGCTTGGCATTATCTCGCCCGCTCGCCTCCGCTTGGCAGCATCGTCAGGCAATCGGGGTGGCTATGCTCGAGGGCAGGGAGATTTTTCAAAGTTGGCGAAGGCAGGGCAGGCGGTTATGTCTCCGCTGCCAAATTCAGGAACAGCGCAAAGAATGGCGGCGCAAGGTGTATCAGCTGCAATTCTTGGCGGAGGTGGTGGCGCGATAGGTGGCCCCGCTGGATTGGCCTTGGGTTTAGCTGGCCCCGCAGCAATCGGAAAAATGCTTATGTCAAAACCGCTGCAGAACTATCTGTCAAATCAGATGGTTAATGGAAAGCTGTCAGATGCTGGTCGTGCGCTTATTCAGATGGTTCTAGCGGGACAGTCCGGATCAGCGGCGGGGAGGCTTCCTGCGCCATGATTTCGGTACGTCGAGGCCAGCAGTATCCGCTACCCAGCTAACTAAAACAACGCCGGTTATTAAACCCACCAACAAGCTGTCCCACTGAATGCCGTCGAAGTACTGTAGCACCCAAAAAAGAGCCACAACAACCCAAGCCGCCTTCCAAATCCATTTTGGAGGGCGTTTTTCATTGGGAATGTGCTCTATGGTTTTGGGATCGTGATCTATCTGCATAACTCAACAATACTCAATCCTGAAAGGAATGGAAACACCATGTTTAAGCAACATTGGTCGTGCTGTGCCTTACATCGGCTACCAGCAAAATTCCCGATGAAATGTGACTGTGGTGGTTTTACAGACTGCACAAAACCCGTGAAACTCCGATTTTATGTGGTTTCCAGTCTATACGAGGCTGTAGAAAATTTCGTTCAGTTATGGACATACCGGATATATTGGAAGCGTGAAACTGGCGCCAGCCTTCGCCGCTTCCTGTCTGAATCTGCCAAGCATACAGCGATAGGTCGCCGTCTGCGTCGTACCCGTAAAGGTGAGGCTCAACGGTTCTAATTTTCCCATTGTATAAGAAGCTAATAATCTTCTTTGCGCGGATAGCATCACAAATACCAGTGTGAACCACGATTCTCTCCTCCTCTATTTTACGAATACTTGAATCAAATCTGCATTAAGTCCACAGCTTCGCTTTTGCGGGGCTTTTTTTATTGGAGAAAGCCATGTCCTTTGACTTCAAAAAATATGCTGTCGGCGGGGCAATGCGGCCTGATAGCTTCTCAGGACTTGATCAGGGCTTTGCTTCTGCACTGTCTAATATGTTCGCGGCAGCCCCGCCGGAGATTGCACAGCAGTTGCGCATTACTTCCGGTTTTCGTTCTCCTGAGCGCCAAGCACAGCTTTGGCAGAATGCCTTGCAGAAATACGGATCGCCGGAAAGAGCGAGAAAATGGGTAGCGCCGCCCGGGCGATCTAATCACAACCACGGTCATGCCGCTGATCTGAAGTATCTCGACCCGTCTGCAACGGCATGGGCGCATGAAAATGCCGGACGGTTTGGACTGGCTTTCCCGCTTTCTAATGAGAACTGGCATATTGAACTTGCAAACAGGCGAGGCGGTAAACCTGATCCGGCAATGGTTGCCAGCGCACCACCTTCACAGTCTGCTTTACCGTTGCCAAGTGGTGCAGCTCCACAGGCTGGACAGATTGCTCAAGAGCAAGCGAATGGTGAGCCTGTTCCTTCCTTTGCAGAAGCTGCGGCAACGTCAGAACCAAGCCGCTCTCAATCCAGTTTGAACGCCCTGCTGCAAGCCTTTGGACAACAGCCGGAACAAGCCTCACCGTTCTCGCCGGTCCAGTTCGCCGGTGTTTCTCCCAACCAGTCCAATGCCCTTGCTTCTCTCGTGGCCTCAATTAAACAAGGACGCGCATAATGCCGATCAAAGATTACAGCACCACGCCATCCTATAATAGCGCTATCAACGGTATTAACATTGCTGAGGGGTGCGCCCCGTCGAACATCAATAACGCGATCCGGCAGCTTATGGCTGACCTTGCTGATAAGGACGCTTTGAAAGCTTTTCTCAATGTTGTGATCGGCGTTGATGTGCAGGCCTATAACCCCAAACTTTACAATATGGTTGTGCCGGTTGGCGGGTCTATCGATTGGAACGGTGAGGCCGAACCGGAAGGCTGGATGTTTGAAGATGGGCGTGAGGTTTCCCGAACAACATATCCGGCTCTATTTGCTGCAATAGGCACGAAATTCGGTGCCGGTAATGGCACGACCACCTTTAATATTCCTGATAGCTGTGGGCGCGTTTCTGCCGGTCTTAACCGTGGCAAGGCACGGCTGACTGCAAAAGCTGGCGGCGTGGATGGTGATGTGCTTGGCGCGGTTGGCGGCACAGAGCGCCACAAGCTGACCGCCGAGCAACTGCCGCAGCATTCACACAATGTCAATATTGAAACGACTGAGGATGGTGATCACACGCATAATTACACCATTTCCAAAGCACGAGACTGGGATAGCGCCGCAGGTGACTGGATCGGTCAGGGTGGCAATGCTCTGGTGCGGACAGGGACGGAGCGTATTCACTGGTCGGGTCGGCACAAGCACCGCTTGAATGGTGCGACAGATAATTCAGGTAGCGGGCATGATCATAACAACGTACAGCCCACCATCATTAAAAACAAAATCATACGGGTGCTGTGATGGACAGAGCTGCACCGACGCCGCAAGCCATTTCTGGCATATCTGACACGAAAAGCATCCGCGTTTTGCTTCTGGCAAACGGACAACAAATTCACGTGCCGCTGAATGGCCTTTTGAAGCCACTTACAGACCGAATTTCTGAACTTGAAGCCCGTTTAGATGCGGCTGGCATTCCAGAGGTGACGCATGGTTGATATTCCATATCATACTCATACATTTGATATTCCCACAGCCTCAGAGGGCGAAATTCGTGCTGGCCTTGAAGCTGGTAAAGCTATTACGCCGGATCGGTTATTTCCGGTGTTGGCTGATAAAGCTGACAAGGCAACCACACTCGCCGGTTATGGTATCACTGATGCGGCTACGAAAGAGCAGGGATTAAAAGCTGATACCGCTGTTCAGCCGGCACAGGTTTCTGCAGTCGGATTTTCCGGCCGCTATGCTGATCTTCTCAATAAGCCTAATCTCGGCGATGCATCGACCATGAATGTTGGCACATCGGCTGGAACTATTGCTGCAGGTGATGATGCTCGCATTGTTGGTGCCGTACAGAAGGCCACTACAGTTACAGCAGGCGCTGGACTTGCCGGTGGCGGTACACTGGCAACGAATATCGCGGTCGCATTGTCGTCAACTTCACTCGCATCGCTGGCTTTGGCAGATTCAGCAGTGCAACCGGCTGCATTGCTTGCATATGCAACAAAGACCGAATTAATAGCCGGTCTGACTGGAAAGTCTGATGTTGGGCATAAGCATCCGATCAGTGATGTGACCGGCCTACAAAATGCACTTGATGCAAAAGCGGCAACTATTCACACGCATTCAATTGTACAAGTTACAGGGTTGCAAACTGCTCTTGATAGCAAAGCCACCATTGAACAAGGTGGTAAGGCTGACACTGCAGTGCAGCCAGCAGACATCGCTAATTTTACAACCAAGTCAGAAATGAGCCTAGGCTTAGACGCAAAACTTGATGCGGGTGCGCAAGCTGTTGATAGCGCCCTATTGAACGGTCAGACGGCTGCGCAAATTATTAACGGTCTGGCGAAGACAAGCGATCTCGGGGCTTTGGCCTCGAAATCGAAAGTAGATATCGATGATATCAATGCTACTGGAAACGCAAGCGGCCTTACGGTTCTTTATGGCGATGGTGTGTGGCGCGTTCCGACCGGCGGTGGCGGTGGGGGCGGTATGGATGCGACCGTCTACGATCCTCGCGGCATTGGCGGTGACGCATTTCTCCAGTCGAACATGACAGAAGGCCTTGACGCTAAAATTTTGACTGCAGACGAGCGAGCAGGCATCGCGGCTAACACGGCCGCCCGCCACAGCCACAGCAATAAGGCCGTTCTCGACGCGACCACGGCCTCGTATCTCGCAGCGGAAAAAACGAAACTTGCAGGTATCCCGTCAAATGCCACGGCCAACACTGGCACAGTCACAAGCGTTGCTGTTGCCGTTCCTACAGGGCTTTCCGTGGCTGGCTCCCCGATTACAAGCACCGGAACGATCACGATAACGTATTCGTCCGGATATGTGGGGTACACAACTACCGAAAAGACAAAACTGGCAGGCATCACTGCGGGAGCGCAGGTTAACGTCCCGCAGGTACAGTCCGATTGGAACGCGGCTTCGGGAGTGTCGGCTATTCAAAACAAGCCGTTGCTTGGGACGGCCGCAGCACAAAACATGGAAGCATTCGCAACCTCTGGCCAAGGTAACAAGGCGGATAACGCAGTACGGTACAACGAGGCTCAAGCGCTCACAGACCCGCAAAAAGCGCAAGTACGTGCTAACATAGGTGCTTCGAATTTCGGCGAAGTCCAGACTTGGCAAGACTTAGCCGGAAGCAGAGTTCCAGATACCGTTTATGTTAACAACACGGGTAAGCCAATCTTCGTGAGCATGACGGCTGTTGATGCTATGGGCATGGATAGGTTTGTTAAAGGGGAGTTGCAGATCGTCGATCCCACGAATGTGCTTCTCGGGGGCTACACAAATGGCGCTTCGGGGGTGCAAGTGGCTCAAGGCATCGTGCCCGCAGGCGCTTCGTATAAGGCTATTTGGCAGGGTGGTTTTGATCCAGCCGAGGCTGTTTTTCTTTGGAGTGAATTCCGATGATCAGAGAGTTTGGATTTATCCACCCAGAACGAGGCTACTTCCAAGTTGTTGGTGGTATGCCAGATGCTGCTGACTATGGAGAGGGAACAATCGCAACGCCTTTGCGACCAAGTGTAAATCACATCTGGCAAAATAATTCATGGGTTCACGTGGCACCTTCAAAGCCAACGCCGGAAGAGTTGCGAGCTCGCATGCCGCCAATCACCAAGCGCCAGCTGCGTCTGACATTGGTGCGTAATGGCATTTCTCTGGCTCAAGTGGAGCAATCTATCGCAGCCATGCCGGAAGGGCTTGAAAAACAAGAAGCTGAAATCGAATGGCAGGACGCATCGCAGTTTAATCGCTTGCATCTAACTTTGTTGCTGGTGGCAACTGCACTTAGTTTAACGCCGGAACAGGTAGATGCTATGTGGGAAGCAGCTCTAATAGTGTAAAGTCGCTATAGATTACTGGCAGCACGATGCGAATATCACGACAAAAATTGAAGGCCCGAACATTGTGGTGCTCGGGCTTAATAGCAGACTTATTATGCTGATAACTGGCCATCATTGGTTGATGATTGGCTCATCCATGGGATGGGGCCTTTAGGCTCGTCAAGAATGCCGCGCTTGCGGGCAAAGCCTTTGATTGCATTTCGCGCTACTTCTAACGGTTTAACACCATCATGCGCATCACAACATGCTTTCCAAGCAGTTTCATATATCAAGTCACGATCATCTTCTGGCCATTCATGCAGAAAGATCAGTGCATCATGAATGCTGGCAATTTCTAAAGTCAAATAACTACCGCTCTTAACGAAAACGGGCTTGTCAAACAAACGGTCGCTCACAGAGGCCTCCTTAATCCGAACGATTTGTGTTGGAGTGACAGCTTTGATTTAGTGAGCGTAATCCTCATTTCAAGATAAGTTTTGAAAGGAACGCTATGCGTGAGACCTTAACAACTGCGCTTGACCTAATGTTTGGTCATGAAGGCGGATATGTAAACAACCCGAAAGACCCGGGCGGTGCGACCAAATACGGCATCACACACAGGACATTGGCAGCACATCGCGGCGTTTCCAGCGTTTCACCGGCACAGGTCAAAGCCTTATCCAAAGAGGAAGCCACCGAGATTTACCGGCGCTCTTATTGGGTGCAGTCGGGGGGCGATCTGCTTCCAGTTGGCATTGACTTCATGGCATTCGATTATGGTGTGAACAGCGGTCCCGCACAGGGGGTTAAGTCACTACAGCGTGTTGTTGGTGTAACCGTTGACGGCATTGTGGGGGGCCAAACTGTTGCTGCAGTGAAGTCTTATAAAGGCGATCTTATTGCTGCTTATGCGGCGGAGCGTTTGCGCTTCATGAAGTCGCTCAAAACATGGGCGACCTTTGGGCGGGGCTGGCAAAAGCGGGTGATGAATGTGGAGACACAGGCACGTAAACTTCTCCAAGGTGTTATTGTAGTTGCTGACACCCCTGTGGCTCCTGCCAAAGCCAACCCCAGAGATCAGTCAATCACAGAAACACTGAAAAAACCAGAGGCATGGGCATCAGCCGGCGGGTTACTTTCAGGTCTTGGTGGCATGGCTTCCGGTACGGGGCCGATCCAGTGGGCGCTTGCTATCATCATGGTCGGGGCATTTGCCACCGGTGCGTATTTCCTGATTAAGCGCATGCAGGATCAGGCGGCATGAGGCTGACACTTCAACACATCATTGGTGCGGTAATCGGAGGGGCAGTTTCAGGCCTCTTTTTTTATGCGCTTGGTACTCATGACGGCAAGCAGCAGGCGGCATTGAAGGCCGCTCAAGACGTGACGCAGGCAATCCAGAACAGGGCAGGGATTAATGAGACAATCAACAATATGGATAGCGTTGCTCTGTGCCGTGAGCTTGGCGGGGTGCGCGACCAGTGCGAGCAATTGCGCGGGTTGGCAGAAGATCAGCGTTAAACCGGAAACTGCGGTCTACCTGGCTGGTAATGATCAGACTACAGGCAAGGGCGTTGCTGGTCACAATGCATACGGGAAAAAAGCGGGGTGCTGGTGATGTCTCCAACCGAGAATGATTTTGACCTGCGCTCACGTGTGGTTGGTAACGAGCATCAAATGACGGCTATGGCCTTGCGCGTTACCAGTCTTGAGCAATGGCAGCGACAAGCTGAACTGGCCGATGCCCGCAAAGATGAGCAGTGGAAGCACATGGATAACCGGTTCAATGATCTTGAAAAGAAAATATCCGGCGTGAGTGATACGTTAGCAAAAGTCGTATGGCTGATCATAAGTGCGCTAATTTTAGGAGTAATCAGCTTTATGATCAAAGGTGGTTTCAATATGCCATAATCAGCTTTTTGGTTTTGTTTTTCTCGACTTTGCAGGCGCAGTGATCTGAACTTGAGCTAATCTCTGCGCTTTTAATCGAGCAGTTTTTTCATCACGATTTCGGACATTCTCATCGATTTCATTTGTAAGACGTTCATGAGAATTTGATTGCATTTGAGTTTTTTGAAAAGCAATTTCCGCATTTTGACGCAGCAAGCTGTGCATTGATTTCATTTAGTAAGCCAATCATTATCTGAGAAATAAAAAAAGGCCAGACAAAATGCCTGACCTCTATTGGTATTATATTCGCTCCGGTGCCAGTACATCCGTGGTCAAAGGAGGGAACTATACCGAATTATGCTGCTTGCAGATTGCAAGCTGACATTTTGCCTGACTTATTGTCACGCTCAAGATCGTAGCCGAGCTTCTGGCCTTCAACGATTTCACGCATACCTGCGCGTTCGACAGCTGAGATGTGAACGAAAACATCGCCCTCACCATTGTCAGGCTGAATGAAGCCGAAGCCTTTAGTGGAATTAAACCATTTAACTGTGCCAGTGGTCATAATGAACCCTTTCATAGCAAGAATAGAAAACTCACGCGGAAATACGCGGTGAGAGTGATAGCGATTTTTTGAGATGAAAGGTTCGTCAAGGGCGCAAAGGCTGCGCAAAAAGCAAAGCTAAACAAGCAAATATCGATAATCACAACATAGAGTGAACTATTTGGAATGTCAACCAGTAGTTACGATGTAAAATATTTTCTATTTTTGGTTGTTGATTGTGCAGGAAATTTGACATCACAAAAGTACTCGATAGGGCAAATTAGGTGCGTTCACTTAGGTGTTTTTTTGCCGTCTGATTTATGGTCATAGCAGAACCATTCAACGCCATACCGACCAGCAAAGCCATAAGCTCCCCATTCTTTGCAGCCTTCATGCATGCACCAATGGATATAGAGTGCTGACTGTTTAGCTGGTTTGGTTTCCCATGGTGGTGTGTCGTCGCTCATTTCGTCTTGTCCTTATTCAAAACGGTCTCTTACTAATGCTATCATCATGATAAACAAAATATTCTCCGCCTAAATCGACCTGACCGGCAAGAATTTCAACTTCTGTGTTTCCACGAAAACTGCACACATGACATCGTAGTCTGCGTGGCAGTGTATTTATCTCCACCGCTTCACCGCACATAATTGCCATGAAACGTGAAGGGATTTCACGTGTACGCCCACAGCCGCCGCACGTTATGCGGAGTAAGTCCAAAGGACTGAGGCTGCATAAAGTTGGCATTATGCCAAGCCCCCGACAAAGCCTGACATTTCGTCTTGTCTATCCATAGCCATGCGCATGCGGCCTCGGCAGCCTTGCGCTTTGCATCGGGCACGGTTTTCGATTTCGTCCAGATAAAGCTGTTCACGGCCTCTAGCCGTGCAGATCGTTGCCTTAGTGATATAGACAAGCCTGCTGCATTTTTTGCAGATCATTTCTATTCGTTGCTCGTCGGCCAGATCGCCGACCTTATATTTTGTTTTCCAGCTGCCCATCAGTAGAAGTCCTCTGCCGATGGGATCCGAACATAACTGATCTTACCGCCAACATGACCGCCTGCAGGTGGCTTCCATTCTCCCATATGCACAATCGTGCTGGAGTATTTGGCATTCAGTGCATCCATTGCGCCGTTGGCTCTTTCCCACTTCTGTCTGATTACATCGTCGTTATTGAAAATATCCAGCTGACGGGCATTGGCTTGGCTCAAATCAGCAAGGGTTATCCCGACACGAAATATGGTTGCGTTGCGCGGCAGTTCACGGCGCACATAATCCCATAGCAATCTATGGGCTGTCATAATGGCTTGCTCATCGTTAACTGTTGGCATTTTCACAATGCGGAACCATGAGCCATCGCGGACTGACAACCAAAGCCATAAGGCCTCAGCATAATATTCCTCGCGCCGTAAGCGCCTGCCAGCCTTTACAAGCAGAAGGCGGGCAATCTCATAAGCTCCGTTGATGCTGCGGCTCTCAGGCGGCAATACTCGGCCATGACCAAACATGCCGCGCTTTTGCGGTATGGCTTGGATATCGTAACCATGGAGGGCGTACCAAAGGCGCTCACCATTCACACTGCGCCAGATTTTCCGCATGTGCTTGGGCTGCAGCTTATAAAGCTGCTCGGTGGTGATGACTTGGCTATGGGCAAGGCGCATTCGCATATTATCGCCAACGCCTGGCACATCGGCCAGTTTCACCTTAAATAATGGGTTTGGCATCATGTGCGGGTGCCAGATCGCTAAGCCGTTGCCATATTGGCCGGCTCTTTTACTGGCATCCTTGCCAGCTTTGCAGGCCATCTTCGCTAACTGCCGGTTCGCTGCAAAGCCAATAGAGCTGGTGATGAACTCGCCGACATTCAGTTTTATTGTTTCCTTGATTTTATGGGCGAGCGCTTCCGGATCGCGCCGATTGCGCTCGTCCAGAATGCAGGTCAGTTCATCAATGCTTTTGGCTGTATCGATTGCAATGACGGATTCAATTTCGCAGAGCAGGGCGTTATGCGCACGTCGGTATAGGTCAGGATTTTGCGGTACTAATATTATATCGGGACACAGTGCTTTTGCGTCCTTAATCTTCATGACGTTTTTCACGCCATAGGCTTTAGCTTCCTTTGAGCAGGCAATGACCGCCGTCCGGTCTGTACCTTCAAAAGGCACGATGCCAACTGGTCTGCCGCGCAAGCGTTTATCGCATTGCTGGGCTACGCTAGCAAAAAAGCCGTCAAAGTCGAGGTATAAGCGTTCAATCGTTTCTGGCTTACGCATGGCACAGCAAATCCGTGGCGCAAACGAGTGCGCAAAATAGTGGTCACAATTTTTAAATTACAATTCTGTTCTACAAATGTTCTCTTATCGAAAAAGAGTCAAGACAGATTCGAGAGAGCTAATAGATGCTGTGAATTGGTGTGGATGAATTTCGCTTGAGCTTTTGATTCTTTAAAGCGCTCGTTGCGATTCCGACTGCACGGATTTTGCACGGATGCACGGGTTTATTCGCGCTATGTTCCGTGCGTTTGTGCAGAAATGAAAAAAACGCCCGAATGAGGCGCTTTGCATCTATTTGAATTCTTTGGGAAAACTGGTGCTGCGAGGGAGGATTGAACTCCCGACCTCTCCATTACCAATGGAGTGCTCTACCACTGAGCTACCGCAGCATGCTGTTCGTTGCGGCGGTTTCTGACATAAGATTTCCGAAACCGCAAGCCATCAAATGCAATTCTTTTGTTAAAAGAGTAAAAACTGCTAAAACCTGTGCATATGTATGCTTTTCCAAACAGGTTCGCTGGTGTAAAAGAGTAATATTATGACCGATAAGCCTGATACACTATCCCAAAAAGACGAAATAGATCAGCGTGCTAAGCGCCGTTCTGAACAATTGCGTGCGAATCTCAAGCGACGTAAAGCGCAGATACGTTCAAGGCGCTCCGGAGCAGAAGACGAACGCGGGGAAGGGCTGCAAGCAGCCCATGTCCGCCCGAAAGATGAGACGCCTGAAACAGAATAGAATTTGGCGCGGTTAACTTGTGTTTTTGAACACTGGTAAAGATGTGGCCACTCAAAAAATTGAAAATGCACGCTTTGTACAGGCTTTAAGGCGAAACACTTTTGCAGTCGGGTTATCCGTTTGCTGCAGAAAGGATCATTTCTAAACTTTTTAAGTTTATGAGTGGCTTCTAGGATAGCATTTCTGTGAAATAAGTTCGTGCGCGCAGCTTAAACGCAACGGATTTATACAGGCTGCAATGAAAATGACGTTTTTTATAACAAAGACACAATTCTGATTGAAAGAGACAGTTGTCTTTGTCGCAAACTGCTTTATGGCAACAGGAATATTAGCACAGACTTTGCACGGGCAAAGCTATCTGTAACAAAAACCGGAATAGTCAGAAACAGCTTGTGCTGTAACTGTCTGAAAACAGGCTGTCTGAAACCATGAAGCATATGCGCTCGGGTGTGAAGATATTGCCGTGAAAGTGAAGAATTATGGATCGTATTAAAATCACCGGCGGCAATAAACTGAACGGCATTATTCCGATTTCCGGCGCGAAAAATGCAGCTCTGCCGCTGATGATTGCATCGCTTCTGACAAATGAAGCGCTGACGCTCGAAAACATGCCGCATCTGGCCGATGTGGAACTGCTGACCCGTATTCTCGGCAATCACGGCGCGGATTATTCGGTGAATGGTCGCCGCGAGCATCAAAACGGTTCTTATGAGCGCACGGTTCATTTCACCACCAAGAATATCGTAGATACGACTGCGCCTTATGAACTGGTTGCGAAAATGCGTGCCAGTTTCTGGGTAATTGCGCCGCTTTTGGCGCGTGCCGGTGAGGCGATTGTGTCATTACCGGGTGGTTGCTCGATCGGCACACGACCGGTGGATCTGATGCTTGATAGTCTGACGGCATTAGGTGCGAAAATTGAGATCGAAAATGGTTATGCCCGCGCGACAACCAGTGCAGGTCTGACCGGCGCGGAATTTACTTTCCCGAAAGTATCTGTTGGTGCGACCCATGTGGCTTTGATGGCAGCCAGCCTCGCCAAAGGTGATACTATTATTCACAATGCGGCCTGTGAGCCGGAAGTGGTTAATCTGGCCGATTGCCTCAACGCTATGGGTGCAAAAATTGAAGGCGCAGGCACGCCGACAATCCGAATTCAGGGTGTAACTAGCCTGAAAGGCGCTCGGGTTCGCGTTATTCCGGATCGTATTGAAACCGGTACTTATGCGATGGCCGTTGCCATGACCGGCGGTGATGTGGTGTTGCAAAACACCCGTTCGGATTTGCTGACATCTGCTCTGGATGTGCTGCGCCAGACTGGTGCTGAAATCACTGATGTGGAAAACGGTATCCGCGTTGTCCGCAATGGCCACGGTATTGAACCGGTTGATATCACAACAGATCCGTTTCCGGGCTTTCCGACTGATTTGCAGGCGCAGTTCATGGGGCTGATGACCAAAGCCAAGGGCACATCGCATATTACGGAAACAATTTTTGAAAACCGTTTCATGCATGTGCAGGAACTGGCACGTCTGGGCGCAAAAATTTCGCTCTCCGGTCAGACTGCAACTGTTGAAGGTGTTGACCGCCTGAAGGGTGCGCCGGTTATGGCAACGGATCTGCGTGCATCGGCGACACTGGTAATTGCGGGTCTGGTAGCAGAGGGTGAAACCACGGTGAACCGCGTTTATCATCTGGATCGCGGTTTTGAACGTCTTGAAGAAAAACTGTCGAATTGCGGTGCTGAAATCTCCCGCATCAGCGGTTGATTTTGCAGATGTGATTTTTGTTACAAACCCCGATTTGTTTTACAAGTCGGGGTTTTGTTATTAAACAGTAGTGATTTTTACTGTTAAGTGCTTATATCGGTGCGCTGAAGCGTGTTGATATGAGCGCTTTGCGAGTTCAGGAGAGTGATTGCGGATGCTCAAACTTGTGGCAATGGATGAAGAAGACTTACAGATCATTTCTGCCCATGTGCAGGATGCCGTTCTGAAAGTCGGCGATCTTGATTATCGCCCGGGCGAGCAGCGTTTTATTCTTGCCTGCAATCGTTTTATTCACGATCAGAAACCGGCGCGCTCGCGCGGCAAAGAGAGCTATGAACGCCGCCGTAGTGTGCTGCATTTCGACCGTGTTACCAATGTTCGCGCCATGAATATTGACAGGACAGCGCCGGAGGATGTGCTGGCTTTGCTGGCGATTAATTTTGAACCGGCAGATGCGCCGTCCGGCGTGATTGAACTGGTTTTTGCAGCGGATAAAACAATCCGTCTTAGCGTTGAAGTGATTGAAATGCGTCTGGCTGATCTGGGCGCTGCATGGGAAACCGGCAATAAACCGGATCATATTGCAGCTGATCAGACTGAAGCCAAATAAGTTATGAAATGAGGGAATAGCGTGGTTCAGACGCTCATACAAAGTGCCGCAGATTTTGAAGCCAGTTTTGTGGCCTTTCTGGCGGGAAAACGGGAAGTTTCCGAAGATGTGGATCGTACCGTGCGTGAGATTGTGCAGCAGGTGCGTGAGCATGGCGATCAGGCTCTGATCGACTATTCCAAGCGTTTCGACCGGATTGATCTTAGCGTCACCGGAATTGCGGTAACCGCAGCGGAAGTGGAAGAGGCGGTTAAAAATGCTGATCAGTCGGTGATTGATGCGCTGATTGTGGCGCGCGACCGGATTGAATCTTATCACAAGCGCCAAATGCCGAAGGATGATTATTATACTGATGCAATCGGTGTTGAGCTTGGCTCGCGCTGGACGGCAGTGGAATCCGTTGGCCTTTATGTGCCGGGTGGTACGGCCAGCTATCCGAGTTCGGTGCTGATGAATGCGGTTCCGGCCAAAGTCGCGGGCGTTGAGCGTATTGTGATGGTTGTGCCGTCTCCGGATGGTGCTCTGAATCCGCTGGTACTGGTGGCCGCGCATATTGCCGGTGTTTCCGAAATTTATCGTGTGGGTGGTGCGCAGGCTGTTGCAGCTCTGGCCTATGGCACGGAAACGATCAAGCCGGTTGCTAAAATTGTTGGTCCGGGCAATGCCTATGTGGCGGCTGCGAAGCGTTTGGTTTTCGGTACTGTCGGCATTGATATGATTGCGGGGCCTTCCGAAGTGCTGGTGGTTGCGGATAGCGACAATCATCCGGACTGGATTGCAGCGGATTTGTTGGCGCAAGCTGAACATGATGCTTTTGCCCAGTCGATCCTGCTGACCGATAGTGCGGATTTCGCCAAAGCGGTGGAAGAAGCCGTAAAGCGCCAGTTGCAAACCTTGCCGCGCGCAGAAATTGCCCGTGCCAGTTGGCAGGATTTTGGTGCGGTTATTCTGGTTGAAGATTTTGACAGTGCGGTGCCGTTGATCAACCGTATCGCTGCCGAGCATTTGGAAGTGGCAATTGCCGATACGGACGGTCTGCTGCCGAAAATCCGCAATGCCGGTGCAATTTTTATCGGTAAATACACACCGGAAGCTATTGGCGACTATGTCGGCGGGCCAAACCATGTGTTGCCAACTGCGCGTTCTGCACGGTTCTCTTCCGGTCTTTCGGTGATGGATTTTGTTAAGCGGACATCTTTGCTGAAGCTGGGCGCGGAACAGTTGCGTATTCTTGGCCCTTCGGCAATTACACTGGCCGAGACTGAAGGCTTACAGGCACATGGATTGTCGATTTCACGACGTCTGAATATGTAAACAGAATGAGGGAAAACGGAGCGGTGCATCAGCGCCGCCTGTATAGGACAGATGACCGGTAAAAATGACAATGCCCGGCTGATAGATGTGGAACTGGACGAGACAATCGGCCAGTCTACGCCGGATATTGAGCATGAGCGCGCTGTCGCTATTTTCGATCTGATTGAGGAGAACAGTTTTTCTCCTGTCGGAGACACGGATGGCGGGCCTTACCGCTTGCGACTGTCTCTGGTGGAGAAACGTCTGATTTTCACCATCACGCGAGAGGCTGGTGAACTGGTTGCCACGCATATTCTCTCACTGTCGCCGTTGCGTAAAACAGTGAAAGACTATTTTCTGATCTGCGAAAGCTATTATGCGGCGATCCGCTCGGCCACGCCAAGCCGGATTGAGGCAATTGATATGGGGCGGCGCGGTTTGCATAATGAGGGCTCGCAGACATTGATGAACCGGCTTGACGGTAAGATCGAGATTGATTTTGATACAGCGCGGCGTTTGTTTACGCTGGTCTGTGTGCTGCATTGGCGCGGGTGATTGATGAGCGTAAGCCCTGATCAGATGCCGGATAGTTTTACTGAAACTGCTGTGGTGAAGAAACCGGATTCCATTCTGTTTGTATGCGGGATGAATGCAATCCGTTCACCAATGGCGGAAATTCTCACCCGCTCGTTAGTGAACGGCAAAACCTATGTGGCTTCAGCCGGTGTTACACGCGGTGAGCGTGATATGTTTGTTGATGCCGTTTTGGAAGAAGAGGGGTTGTCGCTGAATGAAAGACAGCCTGTCGGACTTGAAGAACTGAATGACGGTTATTTCGATCTGATTATCACACTGACACCACAGGCACATCATGTGGTTCTGGAGCGGATGCGCAGTTTCGCAGCCAATGTGGAATATTGGCCGATGCCGGACCCGACATTGGTGACCGGTTCGCGCGAGCAACGGTTGGCCGCTTATCGCGATGTGCGGGATCGTCTGAAACAAAAAATTACAGAGCGCTTTCTGCAATAAGTGCTAAGACGTGCTAAATTTGATAGTGAGTCCTGCATATGCTATGGGCATTCAGGGCTGTTTATGCACCTTAAATCCGGCATTTCATGCTTTTTATGTATCATTAGCGTGGTTTTGAGCCTGTTTTAGGGTGTCAAAGAGCTAGTTTTATCAGTTCAACATTTCAGTTGTTCACAAACGGACTCTAATCATATAGGTTCCGCGCAAAATCAGACCTTCTGCATGATGCAGATTTATTAAACTAAAAGACAGGTACCATATGGCTAAAGAAGAAGTCCTTGAGTTCCCGGGCGTTGTAACGGAACTTTTGCCGAATGCTATGTTTCGCGTAAAGCTCGAAAACGAACATGAAATTATCGCTCATACCGCTGGTCGTATGCGCAAAAACCGTATTCGCGTTCTGGCGGGTGATAAGGTACTGGTGGAAATGACCCCTTATGACCTGACCAAAGGTCGTATTACCTACCGCTTTAAATAAAATTTCTGCTGCCGGACTCTATTCTGACCATGAAGACACCAATGTCCCATCCTCTGGTTCTGGCCTCGGCATCGCCGCGGCGTATTGAGCTTCTGGCGCAAATCGGTATTGAACCCGCTTTTTTGCAACCGGCTGATATCAATGAGACACCGCAGCGTCTGGAACATCCCCGTTCGCTCGCAAAGCGTTTGTCTTTTCAAAAAGCGGAAAAAGCAAAAGAAAAGCTGCAGAATGATGCGGAGTATAAATCCGCTTTCATTCTTGCAGCTGATACTGTTGTTGGCGTCGGACGGCAGATTCTGCCCAAAGCGGAGAGTGAAGATGTGGCGCTTGATTGTCTGCGTCTGCTTTCCGGCCGTGCCCATAAAGTATTTACCGGTGTTTGTCTGATCACGCCGAAGGGCAGTGTGAGGCAGACGCTGGTTGAAAGCCGTGTGCGTTTTGACCGGTTGAGCCGTCGCCAGATGGATGCTTATATCAGCTCCGGTGAATGGCGCGGTAAAGCGGGCGGCTATGCTATTCAGGGGCTGGCGGGCAGCTTTATCGTTAAGCTGGTCGGTTCCTATAGTAATATTGTCGGTTTACCGCTGCATGAAACACAGGCTCTGCTGGAAGGTGAAAAGTTTCCGGTCTATGAGCAGTGGCATGAAGGCAAAGTGTGATGAGTGAAGACGACAAACCTGCCGGTTCCTATGAAAATGTAACGCCGTTGCGCCCGACACGGCCTTGCCCAGAATGCGGCAAACCCTCAACACGCGACTCTTATCCGTTTTGCTCGCCGCGCTGCCGCAGTGTTGATCTCAATCGTTGGTTGTCTGATGCCTATGTCATTCCGGGCAAACCTATCGACGACAGCGATCAGGAAAACAGCTAACGAATTAATAGAGGAAGACAAATGAAATTTCTGATTGTCTTCCTCGGTGCGGGAATTGGTGGTGCAGCCCGTTACGGCACGGGGTTGTTGTTTGCCCGTTTTGCGGCGCTCACTGTATTCCCGATCAGTACTTTCATCGTCAACATTGTCGGCTCACTATTGATGGGGCTGATTATCGGCTTTTTCACCATGCGCAGCGGGCAGGGTGTAGCTCTGTCCGATAGCTGGAAGCTGTTTCTGACCACCGGTATTATGGGCGGTTTCACAACCTTCTCGGCCTTCTCACTGGAAACAGTGCTACTGATGGAAAACGGCAATATCGGCACCGCGCTGGTCTATATTCTGTCTTCTGTGATCTTAGGTGCAACAGCCTTGCTGGCAGGGCTTTATCTGATGCGCCTGATTTAAAAGCGCGTATCACCACATTTCGATATGGATTTTGGAGCCGTCGCTGAAGCGATTGATGTGGAATGGTGCAGGGTCAACCACAGGACGCTCATTGGTCACCATATCAGCAATCAGCTTGCCTGCTCCGGGGCCGATACCAAAGCCATGGCCGGAGAAGCCGGTGGCGGCAATACAATTTGGTATATGATCCAGTGGTGAAATCACCGGTACAATATCCGGTGTCGTATCAATCAGGCCAGCCCATTGCTGGGCGATCTGCGCATTTTTGAAAGCGGGCAATGCCTGTTGCAGCGCTTTGAAGACGGCCAGATTGGCAGCCTTATGAGGTTCAGGATCAAGGATACGGATTTTCTCAAAAATTGATGTCTGGTCTGCGGGGCGTAGCTTCCACTCAAAAGCTTCCTCTATGAAACGCTGGCCAAACCGCAACCGTACGCTTTTCCATTCAGTACGCAGAGCCGGAATGAATTTTGGCAAAAAGCGGAAACTGTCCGGCACAATATCAGCGATACTGCCCGACAGGTTGGCAACTGTATAGCCGCCGTCCATCCGCTTGCGCAGTGCAAAATCAGAGAAAGCAATGGCAGCATCAACACCGGCCTCGACCGGTGTTGTCCGCAAAACCGATGAGCGCATTTTTAGCTGCGGCAGCGTTATACCGAGATCAGAGCAGATCAGGCGGGACCAGCTGCCGCCTGCGACCACGATTGCTTCACACTCAATAGCGCCCTGTTCGGTGATAACACTGCTGACGCGGCCATTGGTGGTTTCAATACGGCGGACGGCACAATTTTGCATAATAATAGCGCCGAGTTCGCGCGCTTTCTCTGCCATGGCAGGCGCTGCTTTTTGCGGTTCGGCGCGGCCGTCAGCGGCGGTATAAAGTGCGCCATAGAGCTGGCGCTGTAAGCCGGGCACCAATGCCTCGGCCTGCTGTTTGCCAACAACCTGACCGTCGATGCCGTGTTCTTTGGCGATCTGCACCCATTCACGCCATTTTTCAAGATCTTCTTCTTTTTCTGCTGCAAAAGCGATGCCGGTTGTGCGGAAACCGGTTTCCCGTCCGGTCAGTGCATTCATCTGCTGCCACAGTTTCATGCTCTCAACAATCATCGGCATTTCGCGGGAGTCGCGCCCTGTATGGCGGCACCAGCCCCAATTGCGGCTGGATTGCTCGCCTGCAATCACACCTTTTTCAAGCAGGGTTACAGGAATGCCGCGCTGTGCCAGAAACAACGCCGCAGACACGCCGATAATACCGCCGCCAATAATGACGATCTGTGTCTTCTTCGGGAGTGACGGGGATGACTGGACGCTGTCTGTCTGCGGACCCATGGGATGTTCCTGTAAGCTTTTTCAATTTTGTGCTGCAGCTTCGGCTATTCTGCATGATTCGACAATTGCAGAAAAACACACAGCAGAGCCGCTGTTTTGTAAAATTCCTGTCATATTTTGCTCTGATTATAGCCTCTCAACCAATTTAATAGATAATTTGCCTGCGAGTTTTTCCACATATTGTGCAAAAGCTGTAAAAAACGGAAATTTTGTGCCTGAGTTGGGGAAATAGCGGACATAAGTTGCAATCAAGCACTTGCTATTACGCGGGTCAAAACCACATAATAACAACCGGATTTAACGAGATAATTTCGTTTTGAGGCAGCAGTTTTAAAAATCAAAACTGCTCGTAATTGATTTGAGGAGGCCGGCGCGGATGGTGACGGACGGAAAAGTCCTTTTTTTGCTCATCACACTGCCATTTATTGGCTGCGCCCTTACAGGTCTGCTCAGATCGAATGACCGGCAAGTTGCTGTCTGGTTTGCAGGTCTTACCGCATTAGCGGCTCTGCTGCTGACAATTGCTCTTTATCCTTATGTTGCGAACGGAAAAGTCCTGCATACACAATTGGCATGGCTGCCTGCCTATGGTCTCAATGTCACGTTGCGGATGGACGGTTTAGCTTGGTTGTTTGCCATGCTGGTCACCGGTATCGGCCTGCTGGTTGTGATCTACGCACGCTACTATATGTCGTCGGAAGATCCGGTGCCGCGCTTTTTCTCATTCTTTTTGGCCTTTATGGGCGCAATGCTCGGTGTGGTACTGTCCGGCAATATGATCCTGATGGTCGTGTTCTGGGAGCTGACCAGTATCTTCTCATTCCTGCTGATCGGTTACTGGTATCAGAATGTCAGTGCCCGTGACGGTGCGCGTATGGCTCTGACTGTTACCGGTCTTGGCGGCTTTGGTCTGCTGGTCGGGGTTTTGCTGCTTGGCCATATGGTTGGCAGCTATGAACTTGATGTTATTCTTGCCTCCGGCGATATCATTAAAAACCATCCGCTTTATACGGTTGCATTGGTGCTGATCCTGCTTGGCACTTTTACCAAGAGTGCGCAGTTTCCGTTCCATTTCTGGCTGCCGAATGCGATGGCCGCGCCAACGCCGGTTTCTGCCTATCTGCATTCTGCGACGATGGTAAAGCTCGGCGTGTTTTTGATGGTACGGATGTGGCCGGCACTGGCGGGAACAGAAGAATGGTTCTGGCTGCTCGGTCTTGCGGGTCTCACCACTTTGCTGCTCGGTGCATGGTTTGCGCTGTTCCAGCAGGATCTTAAAGGTCTGCTGGCCTATTCAACAATCAGCCATCTGGGACTGATTACAGCTTTGCTGAGCCTTGGCAGTCCGCTTTCTGCGGTTGCCGCGATTTTCCATATGGTCAATCATGCGATTTTCAAAGCCTCGCTGTTTATGGCTGCGGGTATTATCGACCATGAAACCGGCACGCGAGATTTGCGAAAACTGAGCGGGTTGTTCCGCTTCATGCCGGTGACAGCGACACTTGCGATGGTTGCCAGTGCGGCAATGGCCGGTGTGCCGCTGCTGAACGGATTTATCTCCAAGGAAATGTTCTTCGCTGAGGCGGTGGAAACACATCTGTCCTCATGGCTGGATACAGCAACCCCTTATGTGGCGACGCTCGCCAGTGCTTTCAGCGTGGCCTATTCGATCCGCTTTATCTATTCGACTTTCTTTGGTCCTGCGCCGGTTGACCTGCCGCATACGCCAAAAGAGCCGCCGCAATGGGTGCGTTTCCCGATTGAGTTGTTGGTTCTGCTCTGCCTGTTGATTGGTATTGTACCGACACTGATTGTCGGACCGTTCCTGCATACCGCAGTTCTCTCTGTGCTTGGTAGTGAAACACCACAATATAGTCTTGCGATCTGGCACGGCTTTAATGTGCCGCTGCTTATGAGTGTGATTGCGCTGCTCGGCGGTACGTTGGTCTTTATGCTGATGAAAAACTATCTGGCCAAGTGTGACGAGGGGCCGCCATTGCTGCGCCATCTCAATGGTCAGCGTATTTTTGAACTGGTGCTGGTCACCGTGTCATGGAAATGGGCGCGTAGCATTGAAAGCCGGTTCGGCACACGCCGCCTCCAGCCGCAAATGCGGGTGCTGATCCTGATTGCTGTTATTGCTGGTGCATGGCCGGTTTATCAGGCTGGTCTGCATATGGGGCCATTGGCGCCAATGCCGGTTGATCCGGTCTTCGCAACCGTCTGGCTGATTGGCGCGCTTTGTGCTGTCGGCGCGGCCTATCAGGCGAAATATCATCGTCTGGCATCGCTGATGTTGCTTGGCGGCGCGGGGCTTGTCACCTGCTTTACCTTCGTCTGGCTGTCGGCCCCTGATTTGGCCGTGACACAGTTGCTGGTGGAAATCGTGACCACCGTTTTGTTGCTGCTTGGCTTGCGCTGGCTGCCAAAACGCTGGCAAGAAGATGAAAATGCGAGCATACCATTTGTGCCGCGCATCCGTCGTTACCGCGATTTGATTATTGCGCTGGCTGGTGGCGGCGGCATGGCTGTTGTTGCCTATGCAATGATGACGCGTTTCAGCCCTGCTACATTGGCGGATTACTTCCTCGCGAACTCCTATTCGGAAGCGGGCGGTAAAAACGTGGTCAATGTGTTGCTGGTGGATTTCCGCGGATTTGATACGCTGGGCGAAATTACGGTGCTTGGTATTGTCGGCCTGACAGTTTATGCGCTGTTGCGTCGTTTCCGTCCGGCATCCGATACGATTGAATCCCCGCAACAGCAGAAAATCCAGAACGCCTATGATGCGGCTGATCCGGAGCGCGATGCAGGTGCAACACTGTCCGAATATCTGGCTGTGCCATCTGTTATCATGCAATATCTGTTCGGTGTGATTGTCGTTTTCGCTATGCATTTACTGCTGCGCGGTCATGATTTGCCGGGTGGTGGTTTCGCTGCCGGTATCACCATGGCAATCGGCTTTATCCTGCAATATCTGGCTTTCGGTACGCGTTGGGTGGAAAGCCATTTGCGTATTCTGCCCGTTAAATGGATGGGCTTCGGCCTGCTCACCGCTGCGGCAACGGGCGCCGGATCGTTTTTTGCCGGTTATCCGTTCCTCACCACCTATTTCGATTATGCAGATGTGCCGCTGATCGGCAAAATGCCGGTCGCATCAGCACTGCTGTTTGATATCGGTGTGTTTACGTTGGTGGTGGGTGCAACCGTTCTGATGCTGATTGCCTTGGCGCACCAGTCTATCCGTCATCGCCGCTCGGAAAAAACACAATCGGAACAGGCCGAACAAGCTGTACTCATTAAGCAAGGAGAGGGACGGTAATGGAACTTATTCTTGCACTTGGTATCGGTATTCTCACAGCATCCGGCCTTTGGTTGTTGCAGCGTCCGCGTACTTTTCAGGTGATTATCGGCCTGTCGCTGATTTCCTATGCGGTCAATCTGTTCATCTTCAGCATGGCCAGCCTGCGTCAGGATTCTGCGCCTATTCTCGGTGATCAGCCCGATCCAGCGCTTTATACCGATCCGTTACCGCAGGCGCTGGTTCTGACAGCGATTGTGATCGGCTTTGCCATGACGGCGTTGTTTCTGGTGGTGATGCTGGCTTCCCGCGGTCTGACCGGTACAGACCATGTTGACGGCAGGGAGAGCCAGTAATGCTGAATTGGCAAGACCATCTGATTATTGCGCCCATTTTGCTGCCGCTGGTAACTGCCGCACTGTTGCTGCTCTATGATGAGCGCCGCCGTGTATTGAAATCCGCGATCAGCATTGTTGCGACTTTTATGTTGTTTGTCGTGGCGATTATGCTGGTCAATATGGCGAATACGCCGGACGACCGTGTTATCCCTTATTTGCTCGGTAACTGGCCTGCACCCTATGCTATTGTGCTGGTGCTGGATCGCTTCTCGGCGATGATGGTGTTGCTGACCAGTATTCTCGGACTGGCTGCACTTTGCTTTTCACTGGCGCGCTGGCACAAAGTCGGTTCGCATTTCCACACCCTGTTCCAGCTGTTGCTGATGGGGCTGAACGGGGCATTCCTGACCGGCGATCTGTTCAACCTGTTTGTGTTTTTTGAAGTGCTGCTGGCTGCCTCTTACGGGCTGGTCTTGCACGGAACGGGTGCAACCCGCGTTAAAGCCGGGCTTCATTATATTGCTATCAACCTTGCGGCATCATCGCTGTTCCTGATCGGTGTCAGCATGATTTACGGGGTGACCGGAACGCTGAATATGGCCGATCTGGCACAGCGTATTCCGGAAGTACCCGCAGAAGACCTGATGTTCCTGCAGGCCGGTGGTGCAATTCTCGGCACAGCCTTTCTGGTGAAAGCCGGAGCATGGCCGCTGAACTTCTGGCTGCCGACAACCTATACGGCTGCGGCCGCACCGGTTGCAGCATTGTTTGCGATCATGTCCAAGGTCGGCATCTATGTGCTGCTGCGACTATCCCTGTTGTTCTTTGGTGAATTGACGCCGAGAACGGCTGGTTTTGGGGATGCGGCGCTGTTTTATATCGGTTTGGCGACGATCGCTTTCGGTCTGATCGGGGTGCTGGCCTCGCAGGCACTGGGGCGCATTGCCGGTTATAGTGTGCTGGTGTCGTCCGGTACATTGCTGGCCGCCATCGGCACCGGCAATGTGGCGGTTACGGGGAGTGCGCTGTTTTATATGGTTAGCTCAACGCTGACGATTTCGGCTTTTTTTCTGCTGATCGAGCTGGTGGAGCGCGGACAGGATGCCGCCGCGAACGTGCTTGCAGTGACGATTGAAGCCTATGGTGACGAAGAAGAAGAAGAGGAAGATGAAGTCGGCACAGTGCTGCCCGCGACACTTGCTATTCTCGGAGCCTGTTTTGCCGTCAGCGCGATTTTGCTGATCGGCCTGCCGCCGTTCTCCGGTTTTGTTGCAAAAATTTCGCTGCTGTCGGCATTGTTTAATCCGGCTGGCATGGGCACAGATACACCGATTTCAGCGGCAAGCTGGGTCTATGTGGCGCTGATTATTCTTTCCGGCGTTGCAGCACTGATTGCGATGTCGCGCTCTGGTATCCGTACTTTCTGGGCATCAATGGAAGGCAATGTACCACGTGTACTGGTGATCGAATTGGTGCCCGTCGCAGCTTTGCTGTTTTTGTGCCTTGCGCTGACCATTCAGGCAGCACCGGTGATGCGTTATCTTGATGCTACGGCACAGGCACTGCATCGCCCGCATAATTATATCGATCATGTGCTGGATGCAAAACGGTCAGCCGGATTTGAGCCGATGATCAGCACGACACCGGCTGCGAAGGGAGACGCACAATGAGATCATTGTTTCCCCATCCTATTCTGTCTTTAAGCTTCTGGGTGATGTGGCTGTTGCTGAGCGGTTTCACACCGGGACATGCCATTCTCGGCTTTTTTGTTGCCGCAGGTGCAGGGCTGGCGTTTACCTCACTTGATCCCGAACCGGTGCGCGTGCGCTCGCTACGGGCAATTATCGAGCTAATCTGGCGGGTAATTGTTGATATTTTCTGGTCGAATGTGGCGGTCATCAAGATCATTCTGTTTGACCGACAAGAGCGCAAAGCCGGTTTTGTAACCATTAGCCTGCAATTGCGCGGACGTCTTCCGCTGGCCATTCTGGCCTGTATTGTCACCTCCACACCCGGCACCGCATGGGTTAATTTTAATCCGGCAACAGGCGTTCTTCTGATCCATATTCTGGACAAGGCGGGCGAGGACGAATTTCGTGCGGTCATTAAACAGCATTATGAACGCCTGCTGATGGAGATTTTCACATGAGCACAGTGATTTTGTCATGGGCGCTGCTGATATCGCAGCTTTGTCTGAGTGTGGCTTTGATCTGCGCCGCCTACCGGTTGATTGTCGGTCCGCGCGCGCAAGATCGTATACTGGGGCTGGATACGCTTTATGCAACAATGATGATGCTGTTTATCACATTCGGCATCCGCACCGGTACGTCGATCTATTTTGAAGCAGCACTCGTCATTGGCCTGCTGGGCTTTGTTTCCAGCGTGGCACTGGCAAAATTCCTGATGCGCGGCGAGGTGATCGAATGAACCATACAGCTGAGCTTCCTCTCTGGACTGCGATCGTCGTTTCAGTGTTTTTACTGATCGGATCACTTATTACAATGATCGGTGCCATCGGTCTGATCCGCTTTAAATTGTTCTATGAACGGATTCACGCCCCCACACTTGGCACAACTTTTGGGGTCGGCGGCATTCTTATTGCATCAATTATTTTCTTTACGGTCTTGCAATCGCGTCCGGTTTTGCATGAACTGTTAATTACCGCTTTTGTGTTTGTGACAACGCCGGTAACACTGATGCTATTGACGCGGGCGACCATGCATCGCGATAAAACGGATGATAGCAGGCAATTGCCGACATCAACCGATCTTTATTAGCGATTTTGGGCTTGTCCCTTCTCTGATTTGTGTTGCGACTTATTGTCCAAACCAGCTTTGCGGGTTGCGGAGGAGCAACAATAATAATATCTGAATTTCAGTAATTTCTGAAAGTTCAGGAAATACGGGAGCAGTCGAATTGGAATTGTCACCAACCGTACAATCATTTGTACTTCACTTCGGTGAAATGGGCAGCCGCTGGGGTATCAACCGCACGGTCGGGCAGATTTATGCCTTGCTCTATCTTTCTAAAGATCCGCTCTGTGCTGATCAGATCGTGGAGGGGCTCGGCGTCTCACGGTCAAATGTGTCTATGGGTATCCGTGAACTGCAAGGCTGGAATCTGGTGCTGCTAAAGCATATTCCGGGTGACCGGCGCGATTTCTACTCAACACCGGGCGATGTCTGGCAAATTCTGCGCACACTCGCTGAAGAGCGCAAAAAGCGTGAAGTCGATCCGACCCTGAGCGTGCTGCGTGAAATTCTCATGGAAAAGCCGTCCACAGAGAGTGATGCATTTGCGCAAACACGTATGAGCGATATGCATGGTCTGATCGAGCGTCTGACCAACTGGTATGATGATGTTAAATCTCTGGAAACGGAACGACTGACCATGCTTTTGAGCATGGGCTCTAAAGTCACGCGTTTTCTGGAAGCTAAAGATAAGATTGTTTCGTTGGGCCGTAGCCGGCCGCAGAAAAAAGAGGGGCAATCGGATTGAGTGAAACATTAGCCGGTTCCGCTGCACGTCCCCCTAATATGGCAGCGCCCCGGCAAAATCCCGCCTCCGAAATGATTGCAGCGACTGACAGCGATAATGCTGCTGGCGCTGCAAAACCATCTGTGCGCCGTCGTAAAAGAAGGCCGCAGCCGGAAAATTTACGCAAAGGCAGCTGGTTGCAGGCCTTGGTAGCGCTGATCTGGCTGCCGCAGGCGGGGTTGATGGCTTATGCAATCAATGAACTGACCGTCAGCGGTAAAGTCAGCAATTTGCTGATGATTGCTGCCGGTATTTTTGCACTTGGCCTGTTGCGAACAGCCATGCAAAGTGCCGGTGAGCGCATTGCTTATAAAGCATCGCGCACGGCATTGTCTGATTTGCGTGCAAAATCTGTGGCAGCTCTGGCAGCCCGCTCCCCGCTGGATCGCAATCGTGCGGCATCGGGTGAGGCGGCAAGTATTCTGGCAGAACAGGCCGAGATGATCGTGACCTATTGGTCGCGCTATCAGCCAGTACAGATGAAAGTCATGACAGTACCATTTGTCTTTCTTGCTGCGGTTCTGTGGTATTCTTGGGCGGCGGCACTGGTTCTGCTGGTTGCTGCTCCGCTTATTCCGGTTTTTATGGCGCTGATCGGTTATCGCGCCAAAGCTGCGAGTGAAGAGCAGCTGGTAGAAATGGGGCAGATGAACGGATTTCTGCTCGACCGTTTGCGCGGTCTTGCCACCATTCGTACATTCCATGCTGTTGATCTGACTGCACAACGGCTGCGCAATAATGCGGAAACGCTGCGCGAAAAAACCATGATTGTGCTGCGGATTGCGTTTTTGTCCTCGGCGGTGTTGGAACTCTTCTCGGCACTGGGCGTGGCCATGGTCGCGGTTTACATCGGTTTCCATCTGCTCGGCGAACTGAACTTTGGTGCATGGGGCGCGACGCTGACACTGGGGCAGGGGCTGTTTATTCTGCTGCTGGCACCGACATTTTTTGAGCCACTGCGTGAACTATCGGCCGTCTGGCATGACCGTGCAGCCGGTGAAGCGGCAATTGACGCACTGGAAAATATCAGCGCCGGTGGCATGCGCCTGACCGCTGTAGGCGCTTCCTCACAATCTGAAGAAGAGGCAGATAACAACCATGCTATCTGTCTGCGTGATGTCGATTTCAATTATGACAGCAGCGATGAAGCTGAATTGCTGAGTGGCTTTAATCTGGCGATTGCCAAAGGCGAGCATGTGGCGCTCTTGGGGCCAAGTGGTGCCGGTAAATCGACAATTCTGGCGATGATGGCGGGTCTGATTGCACCGCGCAATGGCGATGTGCTGATCAACGGCACAGTGCTGGATCAAAACAGTGCTGAAATCTTGCGCGAACAAGTCTCGTGGATCGGGCAGAAACCGCATATTTTCTCCGGTTCTGTCCGTGCGAATATTACATTGGGGCGTGATAGCTTTACGCTGAATGATGTGCAGGGTGCTTTAAAAACAGCGGCACTCGATAGCGTTGCTTCAGCGGCTGCCGCCACTGATCTTGGTGAAAATGGCACTGGCTTGTCCGGCGGTGAAGGCTTGCGTCTGGCTCTGGCAAGGGCTGCGTTGAAATCCGGCGCGGAGATTATCTTTGCCGATGAGCCGACCGCGCATCTGGATAGTGAGACTGCTGCCAAGGCTACGCAGGGTTTGCTGGCAATGGCGCAGGGCAAGACTTTGATCGTTGCAACCCATGACGAAGAACTGGCGCGCAAAATGGGACGGGTGATCCGTGTGGATAAAGCCACCGACGCGCAGAGCCTGCATATTCATGCGGATAGCAATGATGAAATCGTCTCAATAACTTCAGAGCGGAGGGCAGCAGAATGAAAAAGCTCGCAGTTCTTAAACCCGTTCTGACACTTTTCTTCTCTGAGAAACGCGCTAAATTATGGGCTGGCATGTTGCTTGCGGCGATGACAGTGCTATGCGGTATTCTGCTGCTAGGTCTGTCCGGCTGGTTTATCACGGCCACAGCAATCGCCGGTCTGGCAACGGCCTCAGCTCTGGCTTTTGATGTTTTTGCACCGGCTGCGGGTATTCGTCTGCTGGCGATTTTGCGTACAGCATCGCGCTATGCCGAGCGACTGGTGACGCATGATGCGACATTGGCCGTACTGGCGGCGATGCGGGAGAAACTGTTCCGTAGCTGGGCAGCACCACAGGCCGCCAAAACACTGCTGCGCCGCCCAAGCCGCCTGCTGTTCCGCCTGACCGCAGATATTGATGCTCTCGATGCTTTGTATCTGCGGGTGCTGGTTCCTGCTGCAGCGGCTTTTGTCACCATGCTGGTTGTCGGTGTTGCCTTCTGGCTGATCGATTCAACATTCTCGCTGGCGATGGTGCTTGTTCTGCTTGTTGCGGGCTTTGGTCTGCCGGTGGTTGCAGCACTCTGGGCGATGAAGCCGATGCGCCGCCGCGCCAAGGCTGTGGAGGCTGTGCGCGCACGCAGTATTGATCTGGTTTCCGGCCAGACAGATTTGCTGATGGCCGGACGTTTACAAGCACAAAGCGTCAGTATCTGCGTGGCAGATCAGCGTTTGTCCAATGCTGATGATCATCTCAACCGCATTGAAGTTTCCGTCGGTGCCGGTTTTGGCATTGCCAGTGTGCTGCTGCTCTGTGTTGCGTTACTGGGCGGTGTCTGGCTTGCAGAAGCGGGTGTGATTTCGCCTGCCGTTGCGGCATTCGCTTTGCTGATGGCTTTGGGTGCAATGGAGCCTTTTGCGGCGCTGCGTCGTGGCGCAATGGAGCTTGGTCGCACGTTGATGGCAGCACAGCGTGTCGGCGATCGGTATAATACGAAGCCGTCTTTCTATGTGCCGGTACAACCGGCCAATCCGCAGGATGCCGTTTATCTTGAACACGTCGATATGCGCTATGAGGACAATGCGCCTCTGGTGTTGCAGGATATCAATCTGACTGTACGCAAGGGTGAAAAACTGGCCATTGTCGGAACCAGCGGCACAGGAAAATCGACGCTTATGGCACTGCTGGCCGGTGAAATGGCACAAACATCAGGTATCGTACGCCATGATGCGGCAACGCTGCTGACGCAGAAAACGCAATTGTTTCAGGATAGTCTGGCGGAAAATCTGCGTTTGGCACAACCGCAGGCGAGTGATGCTGAATTGATGCGAGTGCTGGAACTGGCAGGTCTGTCTGAGACAGTAACAGAGATGCCGCAGCAGTTGGAAACGATGCTCGGCGAGGGTGGGCTTGGCCTGTCCGGCGGTCAGGCACGTCGTCTCGCATTGGCACGGTTATTTCTGCACAATACGCCGCTCTGGTTGCTCGATGAGCCAACTGAAGGTCTTGATAAGGCCACTGCACAGGACATTTTGCAGAGTTTGGCGCAAGCCAGTGGTGGATCAGACACTGAAAACCGTACGATGATTATAGCGACCCACTTGCGCCGCGAGGCCGAAATTGCGGATCGTATTATAGTGATGAGCAATGGTCGTATGACGGTTGAAGCTCTGAAAGACACACCGGAATTTTCAGCCATTCTGGAAACGCTGAGACAAGTTTAACAATGGCCTGTCCGGCCCCATCGCCGGACAGGCTGACACCGACGCCTTTGAAAAGGAGGCTGCTTTTGAAGCACGATTTTGACGCATTATCGGAGTGCTGATCTGGCAAAAGCAGATCACATAATCTGATATTGAAAGCGGTTTTCTCCCAAGCGCCGCTTTCATCCCCATACTGTGAAACTCTTACAACCTGCCGGTATCTCTGGCGGGAGCGGATATTTGTATCTTGAATCTTAGAATTCGTATATTCTGGAAGACATCAGTTTACGTATCCGCCTGCAAGTATCTCACAGACCTTTCCGGCATTCGTGCCGGAGACACAGACTGTCTGATTTAACGCGCATTCTGGCCGGAAACGCCCCTGTTTCTGATCATAATGCGCTCAACAGGAGCGCCGCGCCCCCGCGGCGGATGATGATGGAACTAGATATTGTTTCACTATCCCGACTGCAATTTGCAGTCACCGCCATGTACCACTTTCTATTTGTGCCCCTGACACTCGGATTATCAGTTCTGCTGGCGATTATGGAGACGGTCTATGTGATGACCGGACGCCTGATCTGGCGGCAAATGACGAAATTCTGGGGTACATTATTTGGTATTAACTTTGTCACCGGTGTCGCCACCGGTGTGGTAATGGAATTTCAGTTCGGCATGAACTGGAGCTATTACAGCCATTATGTCGGCGATATTTTTGGCGCACCTCTGGCGCTGGAAGGGCTGATGGCGTTCTTTCTTGAAGCGACCTTTATCGGCTTGTTTTTCTTCGGCTGGGATCGTCTCTCCAGGATTGGCCATTTGACTGTCACCTATCTGATGGCGATCGGTTCTAACCTTTCCGCTTTGTGGATTTTGGTGGCCAATGGCTGGATGCAAAATCCGGTCGGCTCGCGGTTTAATCCTGAAACCATGCGTATGGAAATTACTGATTTCTTTGCCGTGGTTTTCAATCCGGTGGCGCAGGCGAAGGTGGTACATACGGTTTCCGCCGGTTATGTCACGGCTTCGATCTTTATTCTCGGTGTATCGGCTTGGTATATGCTCAAAGGCCGCCATCTGGAGATTGCCAAACGCTCCATGACAGTTGCTGCATCTTTTGGTCTGGCAGGTGCCTTGTCAGTTGTCGTCCTCGGCGATGAGAGCGGGTATCTAACCTCCGACCACCAGAGCATGAAAATGGCTGCGATTGAAGCAATGTGGGATACAGAGCCTGCACCGGCTTCTTTCACGGTGATCGGTTTGCCCGATCAGGAAAATCGTGTGACGCATTATGCCATTCATATTCCCTATGTGATGGGGCTGATTGGTACACGCTCACTGACTATTGAAATTCCGGGCATTAATCAGCTGGTTGTGCAAGCACAGGATCGTATCCGTGACGGTATGAAGGCCTATGATGCCCTGCAAACAATCAAAGCGACGCCACGTGGCTCAACCGCACCTGTTGAAGCGACCCAAGCCTTTGAAAAATATGGCGAGCATTTGGGTTATGGCCTATTGCTGAAGAAATATATTGATGATCCGCGTCTGGCGACAGATGAGCAAATCGTGGCAGCCGCCAATGATACGGTGCCGGGTGTGTTGCCGCTGTTTGTCGCGTTCCGCGTGATGGTTGCGCTCAGCATGTATTTCCTGCTGCTAACAGGGACATTCTTCTTCCTCTCCGCACGCAGAAAACTGGATAAGCATCGCTGGTTGCTCTGGGTTGCAGTGTTTTCGATCCCGTTGCCTTGGCTTGCCGCCGAAATGGGCTGGCTGGTTGCGGAATTCGGGCGTCAGCCATGGAGCATTGAAGGCGTGCTGCCAACGGCAGTGGCTGTTTCCAATCTCAGTCCGGTAACGGTGCTGATCTCGCTGGCCGGATTTATTCTGATTTACTCAACATTGTTCATTATTGAGATGGGCGTGATGATAAGGGCGATCCGCAACGGACCGCAACCGGATCATGCACCGGTTTCAGCGCCCTTTGCAAAGCCGGAACCGAGTAAACCAGCCACATTAGGGGAGGCAAAATAATGGTTTTGTCCGAACTTCTCGATTATTCAACTTTGCGTCTGATCTGGTGGGTGTTACTGGGTCTGCTGCTGATCGGCTTTGCCGCGATGGATGGTTTCGATCTGGGTATTGAAACCATGCTACCTTTTGTTGCCCGTACCGATCTGGAGCGCCGGATGGTGCTCGAAACCATTGAGCCGGTCTGGGAAGGCAATCAGGTCTGGCTCATTCTGGCCGGTGGCGCAATTTTTGCGGCATGGCCGCAGCTTTATGCGGTGTCATTCTCCGGGTTTTATCTGGCAATGTTCATCATTCTCTTTGCACTGATCCTGCGGCCTGTGGGCTTTAAATTCCGTAGTAAAAGAGAAAGCACCTTATGGCGCACCAGTTGGGATTGGGCGTTGTTTATAGGTGGTTTTGTACCATCGCTGATTTTTGGTGTGGCTGTCGGCAATGTTTTGCTCGGCGTACCGTTCCGTATTAACGACGACATGATGATCTTCTATGAAGGTTCCTTCTTTGCATTGCTGAACCCTTTTGCATTACTCGCAGGCTTAATGTCGGTGATTATGCTGGCAATGCATGGCTGTGTGTGGCTCTGCGTTAAAACAAGCGGCACAATTGCAGAGCGTGCCAGAAAATACGGCACAGTTTTTGCTCTGCTGACTGTCGTCTTCTATGGAGCTGCCGGTTTTTATCTTTGGAAATCCGGTCTTGGCTACCGCATTACCAGTGAGATTGATCCGAATGGACCTTCCAACCCGCTGTATAAAACTGCTGTGGTGGAGCAAGGCGCATGGCTTGCCAATTATCTGCGATATCCGGCTCTCTGGGCAATTCCGGCTTTGGGACTGTTTGCGCCGTTTCTGGTCATTCTGGCCTTGTGGTTGCACCGTCCCGGCACAGCTTTGCTGTTCGGAAAGCTTTCGATCTTCGGGGTGATTACATCGGTTGGTGTGGCGATGTTCCCGTTCATCCTGCCGTCTTCACTGGATCCAAGTGCCAGTCTGACGGTGTGGGACAGTTCATCCAGCCATCTGACCTTGTTTATCATGCTGATTAGTACCGGCATCATGCTGCCGATCATCATGCTCTATACAAGCTGGGTTTATTATGTGCTGCGCGGCAAGGTCACGGAAAGCGATATGGAAGAGGGGCATTATTAAAATGGTATCTCTAATCACTCCCGTTTCCTGTTTATGATGAGGCTTTAAATGTGGTATTTTGCCTGGATATTAGGACTCCCTCTCGCAGCAGCTTTCGCAGTGCTTAATGCTATGTGGTACGAGCTGATGGATGATGCTGCCAAGCGTAAAGAACATGCACAGAGCGGTGCAGAGCAGAGAGCAGACAAAGCTGTTTAGTATTTGTTTGATGTTGTGCTGAAATACAGAACACCGGCCTGAATGTTCAGGCCGGTGTTTTTGCTTTTATATGACTTACAGCTTGTCTTCTAAACGCGGACACCGGTTTTGGGCAAAGACATGCGCAGAAACAAAAGACAGAGCATTTCGAGTCATTCAACTTAAATGCAAAATGCATTGGTCATACTATTATTGCTTGCAAGAACTTGCGATGGCGAACTGGTATTTTTGCCACACTTGTTGCGATGTAAATAAAATTTCGTATTTTGCACCTTGGCAAAACTATTTTCTCATTTATCTTGATTTCATCTGAAACACTGGCAAGAGGTAAGAGATGCGATCCTATCCATTTCCGTCGGTGCCCGGTGTTTATGCGGGCATTTCCAAGCTTTAGGTTCTTGGCCCGTTTGACAGGCCAAGACCTGTCCGCCCTCCCTGAAAGGGTGTCTTTATAAACTTCCTTATTTGCCGTGGCTGAAAAGCTGCACTTTTTTCTTTTAAAGGAACCAGACCCCGTCTTCGCGCGGGCTGGTATGATTAATATGACCCGGTTTCGAATAAATTTCCGCGGGCCTGCGTTCCGCAATGTTCTTGGCTACACTTTTGCGCATTGGCGGAAACAGCCTGTGCGTTTAAGTCTGATGATATTTGGTATGATGCTGGCAACCGCAGCGGATGTTCTGACGCCGCTTTATTCCGGCCGGTTAGTTGATGCGCTGTCATTGGGCAGCGACTCCGCATTGTCCGCAGCAATTGAAGCACTGGTCGTTTTGCTTGTGCTGGGTGCTGTTGCACTGATTACCCGACAGCTGACATTCTATGTGATTACCGATTTCACACTGAATATTATGAGTGATATGGCTGCCAGCGCCTTCGCGAGATTGCAGCGCTTTTCAACGGATTGGCATGCCAATGCCTTTGCCGGATCAACGGTGCGTAAAGTATCACGCGCCATGTGGGCGCTTGATCTGCTGAATGATACGCTGATTATTGCTTTGATGCCGTCTCTGTTGATGCTGGTGGGTTCTGTGGCTTTGCTCTCGTGGTACTGGCCGATGATGGGCTTGCTGGTAGCGATTGGCTCTGTGCTTTTTATCGTCTGTACCATTGTGATTTCGCTCGGCTTTGTTGCGCCTGCTGCAACATTGGCGAATAGCTGGGATACACGCATGGGTGGCGCATTAGCGGATGCAATTTCGTGTAATGCGGTAGTCAAAGCTTTTGGTGCTGAGGCGCGTGAGGATGCGCGACTTGAAAAAGTTGTCACTAAGTGGCGCGGACGCACACGCCGTACATGGCTGATTGGTACGCTGAATGGTTTTATTCAAGGCGCTAATCTGCTGGTGATGCGTGGTGTGGTGATTGCTTTTGCGCTGTATCTCTGGAGTCAAGGTAAAGCGACTGCCGGTGACATTACCTTTGTTTTGACAGCGTTTTTCATGTTGCAGGGCTATCTGCGTGATGTGGGTATGCATATCCGTAATCTGCAGCGTTCGGTCAATGATATGGAAGAACTGGTGCAGATTGAAGCGGAGCCTTACGGCATTGCAGATAAGCCGAATGCACCTGCCATTCAGATTGGAAATGGTGAGATCAGTTTTGACAATGTGACCTTCCATTACGGCAATCATGAGGACCCGCTTTATCGCGATTTCTCGGTAAAGATCGATGCCGGTGAGCGTGTTGGTCTTGTAGGTCATTCCGGTTCGGGCAAGACGACTTTCGTGAAGCTTATTCAGCGTCTTTATGATGTGAGCGGCGGTGCAATCCTGATTGACGGGCAGAATATTGCTGACATGACGCAGGCGTCACTCCGCTCGCAAATTGCCATTGTGCAGCAGGAACCTATTCTGTTTCACCGCACGCTGGCTGAGAATATTGCTTATGCACGACCAAGTGCGACACAGGCAGAGGTTGAAGAGGCGGCGCGGCTGGCAAGCGCGCATGACTTTATTAACCGGCTACCGAAAGGCTACTCTACGCTTGTTGGCGAGCGTGGGGTGAAGCTTTCTGGTGGTGAGCGTCAACGTGTGGCGATTGCCCGTGCCTTTCTGGCGGATGCACCGATCCTTATTCTGGATGAGGCAACCTCAAGCCTTGATTCAGAATCTGAAGTGCTGATCCAGCAGGCAATGGAGCGGCTGATGGTCGGGCGCACGACGCTGGTGATTGCACATCGTCTGTCGACTGTGCGTGCTCTCGACCGGTTGCTGGTATTCGATAAAGGCAAAATCGTTGAAGAAGGCGATCATGATGCGTTGATCCGCAAGTCTAAAGGTATTTATCGCCGTTTATTTGAACGACAGGCGCTGGAACTGACCAAAGGGCTGGAAGACGTTATTCTGTCGTAAAATCTTATGCGGAGCCTGTGCAAGGCTCCGCATATAGCATCCTCTACACCTTTGCACGCAATACTGCGTGCGACCGAGCGTGGTGCGGATTAATATACACTATTTGGATATTTCTTCGTCTTTATGGAAGAAGTGTCCTCCCTTTTGTAATAATAATTACACTATATTTTATGATATTTATTTTAAGTATAAGTGATATTTATATTATAATTGGATTTATGCTATAATGGATGAAGTCTCCTCGCAAATGAATGCTGAAATCACAACATTTGGCACAGGAAGTTCTGCCACAGGTGATTACAGTACAGCACTGAGCATCGACAGCGCAGCGACTGGTGTTGGCGCGACAGCCACCGGATATAAGAGTTTGGCTTCGGCGAATTTCAGTACTGCTTTTGGGACACTCAGTTCCGCTATTGGTCATAAGAACACCGCCATTGGCTATAAAAGCATGGCTTCAGCAAATTTTAGCACGGTGCTTGGTTCTGAGAGCCACGCATTAGGTGAAAACAGTACTGCGATTGGGGGTATCAGTATTGCTTCCGGTGAAGGTGCAACATCACTTGGTCAGGACAGTAAGGCCTCGGCCAGTTTTACGGCAGCGGTTGGCAGTTTAAGTCACGCTTCCGGCGAGGGTGCCGTTGCATTCGGCCATAGTAGCAGGGCTTCGGCATCTTTCACGACTGCAACTGGCAGTACAAGTATCGCAACAGCGCATTATAGTACTGCCTATGGTTATAATAGTCAGGCGACAGGTGAAAACAGTATAGCAACAGGTAGCATTAGTGGTGCCTCCGGTGAAGGTGGTACTGCGACCGGCCATTGCAGTGTTGCTTCCGGCGATTTCAGCACAGCGCATGGCTATAGAAGTAAAGCTTCGGCTGAGAACAGTACAGCCTCAGGCGGTAGCAGCGCTGCTACCGGCGAAGGCGGAACTGCGGCTGGTGGTTTCAGTGCAGCTTCCGGTGACTTCAGTACGGCTCTTGGTTATAGCAGTAAAGCTTCCTCTGAAAGTGGAACGGCACTGGGGGCACACAGCAGAGCTTCTGGTGAAGGGGCTACCGCTTCCGGCCATAATAGCAAAGCGACTGCTGAAAACAGTACCGCTTTGGGTTCGAATAGCCGTGCCTATGGTGATTTTAGCACGGCAATCGGCGCTCATAGCAAGGCGCATGGGGATTTTAGTATTGCGCTTGGTGCCAACAGCTCCACTGACGAGGTTGTTTCAACCGAAGGGATGACGGTTGCCGGACATGCTTATACATTTGCCGGTTCTGTTGCAAAAGGCACCATCAGTATTGGTAGCCACAGCCATGATGTGATTAATCGTACAATGACCAATCTCGCAGCTGGCCGGATAGAAAACGGCTCAACAGATGCCGTTAATGGTAGCCAGCTGTTTATTTTGAAAGAACTCATAGAAGAGATTTCGTCACGCTTGGATGAAATTTGTTCATTTAAGCAAATTAAGGGTGATGAGTGAAATATTGGTATTACTATAATTCACCTCTCAAATTTGCAGGCTATCCGATGATCGGTGGTCTACTAGTTCGTTTTGACGGCGCTAGAGCATAATTCCTTAAACTTGGATCCGTTTAGGGTAATATTATGCTCTAACTTTAAACTGTTAGAGCGCCGTGTGCCAAGTTTGGCACACGGCGCTCTAGCATCAAAACTGTGCGTGGCTGATTAGCATTACTTATGTAATGATATTAATGAACATCGCATGCACATCAATATGAAAACGGCGGTGAGAGGATTTGCCCATATCGGACATTGCCTTTCATCGCCGTTTATTTGTCACCTGTTGGCTTTAGAATCCGATTGCAGTCCCGTCACCGCGCGGGTCAGCACCGCCTTCGTAGCCGTCGGCATGTTTGCGGATTGCTTGGGCATGACCAAGTGTACCTTCCCAGCCGCTGGCCATTTTAACCGGATGACCGCGCAGGCGCAGTTCACGGATAACTTCCTCCGGCGTGCGTGACTCCAGCACCAGATCACGCGATACCGTACCCCATGTGCGACCCATCAGCCAACGCGGTGCTTCAATTGCTTGCTGCACGTTGAAGTCGAAGTCGAGCATACGGGTGAGCATCGCAGCCTGTGTCTGTGGCTGGCCTTCGCCGCCCATCGTGCCATAGGCCATTACTGGCTTGCCATCCTTCATCAGCATGGCCGGTATAATGGTGTGGAAGGTGTGTTTGCCCGGTTCCAGCGTGTTTGGATGGTTGGCATCCAGCGAGAAGAACGAGCCGCGGTTCTGCATAATAACGCCGGTATTACCGGCAATCACAGCAGCGCCGAAGTCGTGATAAATCGACTGAATGTTGGAGACCATCATGCCGTCTGCGTCAGCAGTACAGAAATAAACCGTATCGCCATCCGGTGCACGATGTTCGAACTCGCCGTCGAATTTCACACCCGGTTCGATGTCGGTAAAGCCGCGCACAGTGTCATCATTGATGAGCTGTTTGCGTTTTGCCGCATAGTCCTTGGACAGGAATGTATCGAGCGGAATCTTGACATGTTTCGGGTCACTCAGCCACTCGTCACGGTCAGCAAAGGCAACTTTAACAGCTTCTACCATGTGGTGGTAATAGGCCGCTGTGTTGTAGCCCCATGATTTGACATCATATTGCTCTAGCAAATTCAGAATTTGCAGTGCTGCAAAACCCTGTGTTGCCGGTGGCAGCTGATAAACATCATAACCACGATAGGTCGAAGTGATCGGCTTTGCCCAATTGGCATGATAATTGGCAAAATCTTCGTAGCGCAGCGGCGAACCTTGTGCTTCGAGCGATTTAGCCATTTCCTGTGCAACAGGGCCTTCATAGAAGCCTTTGCGCGGACCATGTTCCGCCAGATATTCAAACGTCTTTGCCAGTTCCGGCTGAGCCATAAACTCACCGTCGCGCTGTGGCTTGCCGTTTGGTAGATAAATGCGTGCCATATTGGCATCGGCATTGAGGATGCTTTCATCTGTTACCAGCCAATCCGCAAGGGAGCGGCTCACTGCCATACCCTCGCGGGCATAATGGATTGCATCGGCAAAGAGATCTGCCCAAGGCAGCTTGCCGTAGCGCTCATGTGCCAGACGCCAGCCGTCCACAACACCTGGAGCGGTAAGCGCTGCCAATGCACCTCGCATCGGGATCTGGTCAGTGTGACCGTGCTTTTTGTAGAACTCACGGGTTGCAAGCTTGGCAGCAGGACCTGTTGCTTCAATGGCTTCAATTTCAGTGGCTTTGCCGCCTGCAATCAACAGGAATGCGTCACCGCCAAGACCGGCCATATGCGGGTAAACCACACAGAGCGTAGCATTGATGGCAATGGCCGCGTCAACGGCGCTACCGCCGCGACGCAAGATGTTATCGCCGGAAGCGGAAGCCAGATAGTGCGGGGAGCTAACCATACCGCGTTTGGCGAAAACCGCTGGTCTGCCGGTTCTTGGTCCATCAGCGTTAATCATATCAAACCCTTTATACTATTTTTAAAAGCAGATGACGGATCAGTCACTCACTTAGACTTGGGAGGAAACAGCACGCGCTGTAGCGGGGGGATGATGGCGGCAACACTCAGTGCCACCATGCCGATCGTTGACATCAGGCGCCAGTCATTCGTGGTACCGAGGCTAACCAGCGGCAGAGCTGCCAGAAACAGCACAAATGAAACACTCAGATATGAAAGGCGGTTTTGAAGTATTCTTTTGATCATTTTATTCTGCCCTTATGCGAAGATCATCGACATGATGACAGTTGCGATGCCGGTCAGTACAAAGGCTGCAATTGTCCATGGAATGGTCTTGCGCAGGATTGCACCTTCCTGACCGTTGATACCGGTTGTACTTGCACCCATAACCACGTTTGCTGGCGCAATAGCATTGCCGATAGCACCACCGGCACTCTGGGCTGCCAGAATGGTTGTCGGCGGCAGACCTTTGGCTTCAGCCAGATTGACCTGCAATTCAGAGAATAGAACCTGTGAAGAGGTGGAGCTGGAGGTGATAAAGGCACCCAGAATGCCGATACCATTGGCAAGGAAAGCAAAGACATAAGCCGGAGCAATCGCTGCAATACCAAGGGCGAGCATAGTGTTCTGGCCGGACAGTTTCATGATCGAAGCCATAACGAGGAAGGCGATGATCGGAACAGAAGCCGGAATAGCGCTGGCAAAAAGCCCTTTAACAACGCCCGGCATTTCTTTGCCGGTGGCCTTTGCCCATTGATTGAAATAATCAAACTTGCGGAAGCAGAACCAGGTTACCAGTGCTGTCACAGTAATCGTGGCACCCGGATGGGCAAACATATGCAGCGGTGAATAGCTGTCAGATGCAGCCGTTTCAACGCCCATGCCTGTGGTAATCGCAGGGAAAGGCAGACCGAAGCTCGGGATATAAAGCCATGCATGCAAACGATCGATCAGCGATGTAGCGAGCGCCAAAATTGTCAGCAGGGCATAAGGCGAGAAGGCAGCGACGATATCCATCGGCGGTTCGGCACTGCTTTCTTCCAGATGCGCTTCTTCAAGCATGGCAGGGCGGTCAATAATGGTTGTGTCAGCCTCTTTGTAGCGTGACCATTGGGACAATGGATAAAGCGCCACCATAGCCAGAGCAGCCGGCAGGAAGGCCGCAAGGATCGGGTCAATAAAGACTACCAGAAACTGGCCGATACTGTGGATGGCCGCGATGACAAGAACAAGTGGCCAGCCGGCACGAACTGCCGCGCCACGACCATACATCCACACCACCATGAAGCCGCCGAGAACCGACTGAATGGCGATCAGAATTGCGGCTTGCAACCCCATGGAAAGGCTTGCGCCCGCATCCATTTCGACGACCTGCAACGTTGCAAGCCAGCCTACACCCAAGGTGCCGTAAAACTTTGCCCAGATATGCGCGATGATCGGAATGGCAACTGCATAAACCGGACGCATACCAAAGGCGACGAGCAGGGGCGCAACAACGGCGATAGGTGTGCCGAAACCATCAATCCCTTGCAAGAAGGAGGTGAAAACCCAACCAAGCGCCACAATGATAAACAACTCATTGCGGGACATACGGGAAATACCGCGCCTTAAGGCATCATAGCCGCCGGATTGGTTCATGATCTGATAGAGCAACAACGCAGGCCATATCACATAAAGGATTGGCATTGCGTCCCAGATGCCGCGGGCAGAAGCTACGGCAAGTGCACGCGTTGATGCTTCAAAGGCAAAGACTGCAATACCTGCGGCAATAAAAATACCGGTTGTACCAGCCTGCTGAGCAGTCCAGTTCATTCCTACCATAAGTATTATGAGGGCGATGATAGGAATTGCTGCAAGTATCCAGTGCAGCAAATCAAGATCTAGCGACATTTTTATTCCTGTATTTTGAGGAAAAGCAATTTGAAATTGATTTTCCATATATTTTATTGCCTGTCATTATAAATTAGAGGCTTGTCAAATTAGAATTTAAATACTGGCTGATTATAAAAATATAACATTGATTGTAATCAATGTTGCGTCGCGTTTTAGATTTATTCTAATGAACTATTTGTGATCTAATTATAATTAAATGTTTTATATTTCGTGCTTTTCTTATTCGGACAGTTCTGCAGTTGAGGATAATACGCAGCACGTGACTGTCACAAAGGTGGCGTTATTAAGGGGGGCACTACGCTGACTAAGGGTGTTTAAATTTGTATATTCTTATGCGAAGCTTGCGGCTTCTCATCATGTCCTGCTACCGCACATGATGAGAAGCCGGATTACGCTCGAACTCAGAACCGGTAGTTCAGACCAATTTTGAACGTATGGATATCCAGTGAGTTGGAGGCTTTGCGCCCGTTTTTAACGCTGGATGATCCCTCATGTTTCACAGTTTTATAGATCGTTTTTTCATAAGGTTCGCAGAGCGAAGGATCCATATCGCACAGCCAAGACATTGACGGATCTTTCGATGGGTCAACAATTTCAATGCCGGCTATTTCCTGTGTTTCCCGATCACGGGTGATACCCGCAGATGCACTGTTAAAGGTGAAACTGGTCTTTCCGAAGCGCGTATAGGAATAATCCGCCATCACTGACCAGCGGTCATTTAGGGCATATTCAACCCCGCCACCGGCTGCCCAGCCAAGACGCGTTGCCTTGTCTTTGTCGGTCTGCACGATTTCGGTGATTTTCTCATTCGGGTCTTCAACCGCGCGGTATTGTTCACGTGATTGACTTTCACGGGCAATGGCCAACCCGCCCGTGCCATAGACCATCAGCTTATTATCAACAGCATAACCGAGCTTACCGCGCAGTGCCGCTGTCCAGTCGATATCATACATGGTCTGCGCCTGAACATTGCTGGTACCGGCAAAATCGCCTTCAGTCGTGCGGGCTTTATGCGCAGCATTCAGATAGGTTTTGCTCCAGTCCGCACCAATCCCCAGCACAATACGGTTCGGCAACTGCCAGTTATAGCCGGCCTGCACGCCGAACAGACCGCTATCCATGCCGAAATCAGCAGATTCTGTTGCCGCAACGGCATGGGAACTGCCATCTAGCGCCGTTGTTGTGCCCCATGTTTTGCCGAAAATACCGCCGGCATGTGCACCGGCATAAAGGCCGGTCCAGTCTGTAATGCTGCTATCATTATTTGGGCGGCGCGTGAGGAGTGATGGTAAGGCTGGCAATTGCTGTTCACCGCCGATGTCTGTAGTCAGGCTGACATAGAAGGTACGGCCAGGTCCCGGCTGTGTAACCAGTGCGAGCGGGTCAATATAGAACTTATCAAACAGGTTTTCGACACGGAATGCCGCGGTCATAGTGTCGGTAATTTTATATTCGGCAAAAATATCAACCAGCGTGAATGGCTTCCACAAGACCGGTGTGATGAACTCAGATGCACCCTGCGCAGTCACATCGCCATGGCCGATAGCACGCGGGCCGGTATAGGATACACGGCCGCCGACCATTAAGCGTTCTTCCAGCAATTTTTGCGACAGGGTCAGATCGACAGAATATTTCGGCTGTACATGGTTGGTGGCGTAGTCACCATAGAGGCTCTTGCCATCACAACTGTCAGACGTGCGGCAATATTCAACATTCAGATAGTAATTTGCCGCCAGATCAGCCGTAAATCCGTCCAGCTCATAACGGCCGGAAAACTCCAGACCAGAGAATTTTGCGCGGGCAATATTGGCAATGTTCAGGCCGAGATCGCTCGGGTTTTTCGGGTTGAGTACCAGATTACGGGAAATGTAGTTTTTCACATCCCAGTTGAAATAGCCAAGCTTCAGCATGCTCACATCTTCATCGGCAAGCAGGCTGTTATGAATGATATTAGTGCCCAGCTCCCAATTGCTGGATCGCTCCGGTTTAACCTCATAATTTGCCGATACGCTGTTGAAGGCTGAGACAGATTCAATAATGCTCGGCGCGCGCAGCGTATTGGAATAATTGATGTAGAATTGTGTCTGTTCCCAAGGCTCAATCGTAACACCCACTGACGGGCTGAATCCACCATCGTTGGTCTTGGAGCCTGCACCGCTGCTCCGCTCAAGCTGGTTGCGCTCATAAGGATCGAAGCGGTCTTTCGACCAGAAATGCGAATAGCGTAAACCACCATTTACAGTCAGCCAGTCGACAGGCTTATAGGCGACTTTGGTATAACCGGCGACTTCATGACGGATCGCATCGCGGGGCGTCATCCATCCTTCAAGCGCCGCACTATGTTTGCTGCCGCGCGTATCTTCAACACGAAAAGCCATGCCATAGGTGAGATCGAGATCGCCCACATCGAATGAGAAGGCGGATTTATTCTGAATATCACCGCCCCACATATCGCTGTCAGAACCCACACGATAATCAGCAGGCAAGCCGACTTTCCCGGGCTGAACACCACGACCGCCGCGTACTGGATTGCGCAATTGCAAATGTGTCCAATATAGATTGGCGCGCAGATCAATCAGATCATTATCTTCAGGGTTCCACTTATAGCGTGCTGTCACGGTATCAAGGCTGGTGCCCGCCGTTTGCTCCTGCTGTATGGACTGATCCTTAATACCGCTCAACCGCGAGGCGAGCCGGTCACCCGCTTCACTGCGGAAGCCCATGTAGCCGAGCTGAACCTCATGGTCATCGGCAAAACGGGCAGTGAGTTTGGCCAGCCACGACTCTGTTTCCAACTGGGTGTTGAGAACCTCTTCACCGCCACGGTAATTGGTCAGTCCCTGATTGGCATAATAATCAGTCCAGTAATTGCCTTTGGGTATGCAATTAATAATAACCGCAGAACTGCAATAAGGCTGTCTGCCGAGATTAACCGGATTGGCTGATGTATCACCATGCGTTCCGGCGTGATAATTGCCCTGCTTGCGCCGCGCATAGCCTGCCAGCAGGTCGATCGCATCGCCTTTATAGGCCGCAATCACGCTGCCGGAACCGGTTGTCGGCGACAGGAAAGAAGGTCTGTCCAAGCCGTCTTTTGAGGCGACGGGCGTTTTCATTGAATCCCATGGCGCGTAAGGCCACTGATACCCGCTCAGAGAACCGGCATTCGGCTTCGACGTATTGCCGCCCATGCCGCCTTTAATGCGGATGCCCCAGTGATTGTCGTCTTTGACAATGTCATCCACACCAAGTGTGCGCATGCTGACAGAACCGGCATTGCCCCATGAAGCCGTATCAGCGCCTTTGTTGATTTCGACACCGCCGATAAAATCGGGATCAACAAAGGTACGGTTGGAAACGCCTTGGTAGCCCTGATAGACAGTAACAGAATTTTCTGCGCCGTCGATTGTGGTGGCAACGCGCCCCATGCCCTGCATACCGCGAATATTCACATCAATCGCACCGGCACCATTGCGTGCCTCACCGGATTTTACACCGGGTGTACCACGGAACATATCGGCAGGACTGGAGCCGCGAAAACGCTCAATCGTTTCGCCTGAAATATATGTGGTTGGTGCCGCGGTTGCATAAGGGGCTTCCGCAGCGCCAGCCACACCACTGCCTGAAATCGTAATCTGATCCAGCTGGATCGCACCATTGATAGCGCCCCCGCTATTGCCGGTAACCGGCTTTTCAGTAATCAGTACGGATTTAGAACCAGTAAAACTATAGGACAGACCGGAGCCTTGCAGAATACGCGCCAGCGCCTGTTCCTGACTGGCCGCGCCGGAAAGTCCGGCTGAAGATTTGCCGCGCGCTACAGAAGGCTCATAGGAAAGCTGCATGCCTGACTGGCTGCCGAATGCGGCAAGTGCGCGATTGAGCGGGCCGGACGGAATATTATAACTGGTCTGTTGCTGCGCCTGTACAACAGACATTACCGCTGTCAGGGCGATGCCGGTCATTATTGCCGTTGTTGCCAGCAAAGCGGCCATCATAGCCTTGCTGCGGTTATTACGCGTTGCTGCTGCTGTTCTTGTGGCGCCTGTCATGCCAGCTCACTCCGTCAATCGATCATACAGGCGCCAGTTTTCATTCGCTGAAACACCCTCATACTCTTCTTTACGAGTGAGCTTTAAAAATATTCAGTTTTTACTCATATTTTTATACGGAAGAAATAATTGTTGCAAAAGAGGCGATTTTTCGGGCTTTAGCACCAAAAGGGCGAATGACGGCCTCAATGGCCGCATCAGGATCACTCAGGTCAAAAACACCGCTGACCGTGCGCGCTCCGAGCGAAGTATCCGCAATAATGATGCGTCCGCTTTTCCAACGGGAAATCTTTGCACACAAAGCCGCAACTGTTTCATTCTCGGCAAATAACAGATTGGAGCGCCAGGCTGCGATTTCTGATGCTTCCTGCACACCTCTGGCTATTTGATTGGTCGTGCTGTCGAAGGTTAGCCATTTTCCGGCCTCGAGCTTTTCACCGGCCAATGTGCGGGTTTTCGCTTCAACAGTGCCATGAGCAACCGTGACGGATGAGAAGCCTTTTTCTGATGACAGATCAAAAGCGGTTCCGAGAGCAGTGACCTGCATCACGCCGTCGGATACGATAAACGGCCTGTTAGGATCCGGCTGCACCTGAAAATAGGCCATGCCGGATAACAGATTGATGCGACGATTTTGCTCCGAGAAGGCCAAAGCCAGTGCGCTGTCGGGGCCCAGCGTGGCAAGGCTGCCGTCCGGCAGAACAACATCTCTGATTTCTGCGGTGGTGGTGATATGATCAGCTTGTGCGAGCAGCCATAAATGCGGCAGTGTCAAAGCACCGGTTGTCACGGCGCCTAAGCCAAGTGCACTGCCTGCAATAAAGTTGCGGCGTGTTATTTTGCCATTTTTAGGTTTCCGGCGGTTTTCAGCAAAGGCTGCACCGCTAAAACCGTGGACAGCGGCAACACGTGCCCAGGCGGCAGCATGCGCAGGGCTGCGTGCGACCCACGATTTCACCGTATCAGCAGAAACCGGATTAACGGGATCATTTTGCAAGCGGATAGCCAGATCTGCTGCCTCACGAAACAGACGCTGTGCTTCCTGTGCCTCATCTGCAGAATTATCCATCCGTCATGCCTGTCAAAGAAGAGTGTTCCTTATAGAGTATTACGAACGAACATGCCCGTTTTTCAGTTTTGCAGAGTATTTGATGCAGAAAGGTTGGTTCAAAGGCGGGGGATGCAGGTGTCCATGCTTAAAGACCACTCAACCGGCTGTCGATATATTCATAGGCTTCTCTGATGAGTGACCATGTTCTGCCGGTTGAAAGATTAAGCTCGGCGGCAATGGCCGCAATTGTCATTTCATCCATACGATGCATTTCAAAGGCTATGCGCGTCCGCTCCGGTAATTCATGCAGCGCCTTGTGGGTCAGTAGCAGTTTTTGGCGGTCATAAACTTGTTTTTCTGGCGATGGTGAAGGATCCGCAATGGCTGAAAAATCTTCCGGCGACAGATCGACCTTGCGTATTAAGCCTTCGCGTCTCTGATAATCGATGCCGAGATTACGTGCTGTTCTGAACAGATAACCCACAGGATTGAAGGTCGTTTTAGTCGTCTCAGGCGGAGAGATCAGAACACGGAGAAAGGTATCTTGCGTGAGATCAGCAGCAGTTTCTTCAGGCAATCCTCGACGCCGCAACGCTTGCCTGATATCCCGTGCGTGTTTTTTAAATAGATGATGGAGATCCCACATCTGCCTTTAACCACTATCCTGAAATGTATTCGCCTGAAAATTTCACGAACATAGCGTTCATGAGATAGCATAATACGATAAATCTTGATTATAATAATCAAGTTTATTTAACAAGGGATAAATAGTGCAGATAGCTACGTTTGTCCGATCATGCGTATTTATGCGTAGTCCGGGAACTTGTTTTGCAGTCTCTGATGGGTTTCTGCGCAGATTGCCGTTAAATGGGACAGCAAAGCTTCAGAACTAGCAACAACAGGCCGGTTGAGGGGGCGTAACGCCGACAGCACAAAATCCTGTGCCGGAATAAAAGGTTTCAGAACCAATCCCTGCTTTTCATAACTCAGAGCGGTCAAAGGATTGACGATCGAAACGCCCAATCCTCTCAGCACCATTTCACAGACACTATTGGCGGATTGTGAGGACAGGAACAACCGACGCTGCGTCCCCGTCATGTCAAAAATACGTTCCACGCTCAGCCGGTAAGGGTCTTGTGAGCCAAGGCTGATAAAGTTCTGGCCTTCAAAATCCTGCGGCTCCAGATAATCCCGCGCTATAAGCGGATGCTCCGGCGGTAAGACTGCCACGAGTTTAAAGACCCACAACACCCGCGCTTCGGCGTCTCTCTGGGTATAAAAATCCTCAATAAGACCAATATCGAAGTTGAAACCGGAAATACTGGACTGATTGCGCGGATCAACTGTACTGATCTGCAGGGTCAAGTCCGGATGGATTTTGCTCAGTCGTGCAATCGCGTCAGGCAGGATTGTCTGCGCAAAAGCAGGCAGGGAGGCGACGGTCAGCACTTCTGCTGATGCATCACGCAGTCGATCGATAAAGCCGTTAATACGGTCGAGGCCGATAAAGGACGCCTGTACTTCCTCAAATAATTTAAGCGCGCGTGCGGTGGGTACCACGCGTTGCAAGCGCCGCTCAAAAAGCGGAAAGCCGATATGTTCCTCAAGGCGGGATAATTCACGGGTGATCGTTGGTTGAGATGAGCCGAGAGCCGCAGCTGCGGCCGTCACCGTACCGAATTTCATCGTTGCTCTGAAAATCTCTACCTGACGCAGATTGATATGATTTTTGCCAGACACCATAAATGCCTCATCTATTTGAGGTGTTATGTTACCAGTTAATATCAAAAATGAATTAAGTTCCAATGATATTTCTATATCAAAGCACAAAGTTTCATGGCTAACTCATGGGAAAAGAAGAGGCTCTCAAAGGGAGCCATAAGGGGAATGACAAAAATGGGTGTTGAAGCTCATAAATCCCATCCGGCAGCGCGTGCTCTTGAGCAGGCCTTGCAGATGACCAATGGCGGATTAACGCCGGATCAGGTTTGCGTTGCAGCCTGCCTTTATGATGCGCCGTTGCGTCTGACTGATCCCGGTGCGCTGGTTGATTTACCGTGGTTTTCCCATCAGGCGGACAAGCCGCTTTATCCTGCCAGCGTGGTAAAACTGTTTTTTCTAAATGCTTTGGCTGCGTTTCGCGAAGAGGGCAGGCTTGCCTATCACGATGAAGATGAGCGCGCTGCCCGTGAGATGATGGCAATCTCTTCCAATGAAGCAACCGTCTATCTTGTGGGCAGACTGACTGGTGCTGACGACGGTGCACCCTTAGAGGGAGAGGCGCTGGCGCAATGGTGTGCTGCCCGCGAACAGGTGCAGCAATGGTATGACAGCCAGAACCGTACGGAATTTGCCGGAATTCGTGTTTTGCACGGCACTTATCAGGACAGCCCTTATGGCCGCGCCAAGCAAATTCGCACTGGTAACAATGGTAATCTACTCACCGCTTTGTCTGCTGCTACACTGATGCATGACATTGCGCGTGGCGCACGTCCGCAGGCGGACTGGATGATGAAACTGATGGAACGGGAGTTCCAGCGCGGACAGAGCAATCTCGATCCGGATGGCGATCAGGTCACAGGTTTTCTGACCGACAGCATACCGGCAGAGTATAAAGTCTGGTCAAAAGCCGGTCATACTTCATGGACGCGGCATGATCTGGTCTATGCCGAGCGGCCGGATGGCAAGAGTTTTATTCTGTGTGTGATGAGCGAGGGAGAATGGCCGGCGGCGGATAAAAGCTTCTTGCCGGCTTTTGCGCGTTTGTTCTGTGATTATGCCTTTACAGAGCATAACACCTTAAAATGATTGTAGCATTGCCGTTTTAGGCAACACGTATATACACGATAAAGATCGTCTTGTTTCAACGGAGAACTGAAACAGGACTGATAATGCAAGTACAGCACAGTACAAAGGGGAAGAGATGAATTACCGGTCTGTTATCAAGTCAGCATTTCTTGCTGCAACATTGTCCGTAGCTGCGCCTGCCGTTTTGGCATGGGCTGAGACACCACAATCCGGCGGCACATTGCATCTGGCCGCGCCTTATGGCGCCGCACTGAAAAGCCTCGATCCGCATGTGACGTATAATTCGCAGGATATGGCTGTTTCAAAAGCGTTTCACCGCTCGCTCTATTCATGGGATTCAGCTAAAAATGCGCCAGCGCTTGATCTGGCAGAGTCCGTGACCACAAGCGAAGACGGCAAGACTTTTACCTATAAGCTGTTTGACAATATTTATTTCCATAACGGCCGCAAACTGACCGCAGATGATGTGATCTGGTCCTATACCCGTATTATGGACCCGTCCAAAGGTTATCCGGGGGCAGTACAGGTTGGCACACTTGTCGGCGCACAGGAATATGCGAAGGGAGAAGCCAAAGAGATCAGCGGTATCAAGAAGATTGATGACAATACATTCTCTCTGACTTTCAAAGAGCTGACCGATCCTTCGACGCAGTTTTTTGAGGCTATTACCGCTATCCTGCCGAAAGAAGAAGTTGAAGGCGGCAATTTCCTCTCCAAACCGGTTGGTCTCGGGCCGTTTGTTTTTGAAAACCATGTTGAAGGTTCCAAAATCTCCGGCAAGAAATTTGATAAATATTACAAGGCTGACAAGCCTTATGCGGATGCTGTGGATTTCACTATTTCCGGTGATAACAGCGCACTGGATATGGCCTTCCGCGCGGGTGAGCTGGATGCAACCGTGCTGTCGGAAAATGCCTATACAATGTATAAGGCTGATCCGGAACTCTCCAAAGGTCTGATCGAAATCTCGGAAGTGTTTACCCGTCATATGGGTTTCAATACCGAGAAGAAACCGTTCGATGATGAGCGCGTGCGTCAGGCAATCAACTATGCGGTTGACCGCGATATTATCATTCGTAAACTTTTGAAAGACAAAGCCTATAAGGCCACCGGCTGGTTGCCTGCAACCTCTCCGGCTTTCGACAAGGACCGTGCGCCTTATGCCTATGATCCGGCAAAAGCAAAAGAGCTGCTAACCACTGCGGGCTATCCTGATGGTTTTGAATTCACCGCAACAGTGACCGAAGGCAATAGCAGCCTTGGTACACTGGAAGCGATGATGCCGTTCCTCAAAGAAATCGGGATCAATGCAAAAGCAAAAGTAGTGGATTCCAACACGCTGGTTGATGAGATGAACCAGGGGCTTGCTGCTGCATGGTTCCGTTCTGCCGGTACTGGCCCTGATCCGCTGACAACATTGCGTTGTTTTGACAGCCGCGTAAGCCGTCCAGCCTGTAACCGCAGTGCTTTTAAAGATCCGGCTTATGATGCGATGCTTGATGAAGCAGCAGCAGAAACCGATCCGGCCAAGCGCATTGAACTTCTGAAAAAAGCCGACGGCTATATTTTCGAAAAAGCGCCGGTCTGGTTCAACAACTACAACAAGGCCGTTCTCGCAACCCAGCCTTGGATTCACGGTGTGGATGCCAATGTGACAGAAGCCGCGATTATCGAGGTGGATTCACTCTGGCTCGACGAGAATGCGCCGGGACGTAAGTAAGTCTCATGCTGATCTGCAATCCGCTTTGATGCGGGTTGCAGAAGCAGACAATGTTGCTGGTCTATATTGGTTAAACACAGACCAGTGGCAGCCCCTGTGACAGGGTTTGTCGCGGGAGCGGAGCATGGCGGCCATCAACCGCCCGTTTTTCCTGCATAATTTATGGATATTCCTATGCTGATGGTGATTGGCAGGCGTCTGCTGCAGTCCTTCGTGACAGTTTTTGCGGCAATCACGCTGATTTTCTTTCTCTTCAGTGTCATGCCCGGCACTTTCGTGTCTGCGGTCTCCGGTGATAAGCGTGACATTGACCCTGCGGTGATTGAGCGGATTGAAAAAGAGCTCGGCCTCAATGATCCGCTGCCTGAGCGTTTCGGCCGTTATATCGGCGGTCTGGTGACGGGCGATCTGGGCACGTCCTTTGCCACACAGCGTCCGGTGACAGATATGTTGTCGACCCGCATTGTGGCGTCGTTCCGGCTTGCTGTCGGGGCAATCTTTTTTGCGGTGCTGATCGGTCTGCCGCTCGGCTTTCTGGCGGCGGTGCGGCAAGGCACATGGCTGGATACCACGGCGATGATTACAGCCGTGTCGGGTCTGTCCCTGCCGAGCTTCTGGTTCGGTTTGATCGCGATGTATTTTGTGTCTCTGCAACTGGGACTGCTGCCGACCTTCGGCTATGGCAATGGCAGTATCAAAAATCTCATTCTGCCTGCCATCACGCTGGGCATCGGGCCAATGGCTCTGCTGGCGCGTACCACCCGTGCGGCGGTGCTGGAAACGATGAATGCGGATTTTGTCCGTACGGCGCGTTCTAAAGGCAATTCAGAATTCCGTATCGCGACCAAACACATGGCGCGTAACGCTTTCGTGCTGGTGCTGACAACGATCGGCCTGCAATTCGGCTCAATGCTTGGCGGTTCTGTGGTGATTGAAAACCTGTTTGCATGGCCCGGTATCGGCTCATTGCTGATCCAGTCTGTCTCGATGCGCGATATCCCGACAGTGCAGGGCTGTATTCTCGTGATTGTGCTGTTCTTCCTCGTCATCAACACGCTTGTCGATATCGCCTATCTGATGATCGATCCGCGTATTCGCTACGGGTGAGCGCCATGACACAGCATAATCTGAAATTCCACGATTTTTATGAACAGGGCAGGCAGATTTGATGTTACGCTCCAATCTTATCATAGGACTTACCATCTTTGTGTGTATCGCGCTGGTCGCAATATTTGCACCATGGATCGCACCTTATGACCCTGTCGGGCACTCCAATCTGATGTATGCGGAAGAGCCGCCAAGCGCGCAATTCTGGTTTGGTACGGATGAACAGGGTCGCGATATTTTCTCGCGTATTGTTTATGGTGCGCGAATTTCGCTGCTGATCGGCCTCGCCATTCAGGCGATGAACACCTGTATCGGCGTTCTGCTTGGCCTGTCAGCCGGTTATATCGGCGGCTGGTGGGATGAATTTGTGCAAGGTCTGACCAATCTGATGCTTGCGATCCCGACTATTGTTTTTGCATTGGCGCTGATGGCGGTTCTCGGACCCGGCTTGCTGAGCCTGTTGATTGCGCTTGGTTTGACTGACTGGGCCTATAGCTGCCGTATCTCGCGTGCGCAGGTTCTGACCCAAAAATCCCAGAACTATGTGCAGGCTGCCCGCACACTCGGTTTTGGCCGGTTCTACATCATGCTGCGTGAAATTCTGCCGAATATCGGTGGGCCGCTGATTGTTGTGGCAACAATGGGTATCGGTTCGGCAATTATGGCGGAAGCTTCGCTCTCCTTCCTTGGTCTTGGCGTCGTGCCACCGGCACCAAGCTGGGGCGGTATGCTGGCGCGTGCCCGTGAGCAGCTGATGGTTGCCCCTTGGGTAGCGATTTTCCCGGGGCTGGCGCTGTTTATTACAGTGCTTGGTTTTAACATGCTGGGCGATGGTCTGCGCGATCTTCTCGACCCGCATGGGAGGTCAAAACGCTGATGTCTGATCAACCAATTTTACAACTCAACAATCTCTCCATCGCTTTGCGGCATAAAGAACAGGATTATCCTGCTGTTTCCCAGATGAATTTCTCTATTCAGGCCGGTGAAGTCTTTGGTCTGGTGGGGGAGTCCGGCTGCGGTAAAAGTCTGAGTGCGCTGACCATTGCCGGATTGTTGCGGCCACCGCTGCATGTCACGCAAGGGAAGGTGCTGTTAGAGGGGCAGGATATTAACCGGCTTTCCAACAGGGATATGCGACGGTTGCGCGGTGACCGCGTAGCGATGATCTTTCAGGAGCCGATGACCTCGCTCAATCCGCTGATGACCATCGGTGATCAGATCGGTGAAATGTTTGTGCTGCATAAAGGCATGTCGGTACGCCAGGCACGTTTGAAAGCCATTGAAGCACTGGAACAGGTGCAGGTACCAAGCCCTGAGCGGCGGATTAAAGATTATCCGCATCAGCTTTCCGGCGGCATGCGCCAGCGCGTGATGATTGCAATTGCACTGGCCTGCGATCCGGCCTTGCTGATTGCGGATGAGCCGACAACGGCGCTGGATGTGACCATTCAAGCGGAGATTGTCGAGCTGATTTTGGAACTGTGTAAGGCACGCGGCACTGCGGTGCTGATGATCAGTCACGATCTGGGGCTGGTGGCGCGTATGTGTGATCGTGTGGCGGTGATGTATGCGGGGCATATTGTTGAACAGCGTCCGGCCTCTCAGATTTTTACCGATCCGCGCCATCCTTATACGCGCGGGCTGGTGGCTTCTCTGCCGCTTTTGGGGCGGCGGTTGCAGGAAGGTCGTAAAAAGCTGACCGAGATTAAAGGTGTGGTGCCGGGCTTGCTGGAGCGCGATGAAGCTTGTGGTTTCGCGTCACGTTGCCCCCGTGCTTCTGAGCAATGCAGAACGCTTATGCCGCCGGTGACCGCGCTGGAAGGGATAAGTACAATCAGGTGTTATCATCATGACTGAACAGGTTTTTCTTTCTCCCGCACCAGCGGCTGATGCTGAAGATGTGCTGGCTGTGCGTGACCTGAATATTCACTATACAGTACGTGAGGGCTTCCGGCAAAAACCCTTGAAGGCTGTGAATGGTGTTGATCTGTCAATCCGCGCCGGTGAGTGCCTTGGTCTGGTTGGCGAAAGTGGCTGCGGAAAATCAACACTGGCCAGCGCGATTATGGGGCTGGTGCCTTATACATCCGGCTCGGTTCATGTCGCAGGACAGGATGTGCCGAAAGCGGTTAAGAATGATCCGCTCAGTCAGGCACGTAATGTGCAGATGGTGTTTCAGGATCCGTTTGCTTCGCTTAATCCACGTCGTTCGGTGCGTGATGCACTGGCTGCGCCTTTGCGTTTGCACGGCATGAAAGACAAAGCGGAAATCGAAGCGCGTGTGGTTGATATGCTGACCAAGGTTGGCATGAAGCCGGAAGCGGCAGATCGCAGGCCACATGAATTTTCCGGCGGGCAGCGCCAGCGTATCTGTATTGCACGTGCCCTGATCGTTGAGCCTAAATTGCTGGTCTGTGACGAGCCGGTCTCCGCGCTTGATGTATCGATCCGTGCGCAGATTATCAATCTGCTGCTGGAGCTTAAAGACGAGCTGGGCATTGCTTTGTTGATGATCTCCCATGATTTGGGTGTTGTCGAGCATATGAGTGACCGGATCGCTGTGATGTATCTGGGGCGTATCGTGGAAGAAGGCGTGTGGAGTGATATTTTCACTAAGCCTTTGCATCCTTATACGCAGGCATTGATTGCTTCTATTCCGGATCCGCTGGCTGCGGAGCGCCATCCGCGCCGTATGCAGGGCGAGGCGCCGTCACCGCTCAAGCCGCCATCGGGTTGTGCCTTTAATCCGCGCTGCCCGTCGGTGTTTGATGCGTGCCGTGAGGGCGATGTGCCGGACTTTACGCAAGCCATCGGCAATCCGTCACACCGTGCCAGATGTCATTTACTGGAGCGAGTGGTCTGATCGCGCCCGCTGCGTGATAAATCTTGATCCTTATTCTGTCTGGAGCGCGGTAAAGGCTCCGGTCATTGTTGTAAAACAGGTTGAATATTATGAGCCAAAATCCGTTTATGGTCGGAACACTCGAACAACCGACAATCGTTGTCCGCACCGGTCAGGATCCGCAAAATCCGCATATTGGTCTGCTGACCATTGATGACTGGACAGTTAAATGCGCTATCGGGCGCAATGGTCTGATTGACCCGCAGCTGAAACGTGAAGGCGATGGTAAAACTCCGCGCGGCCGTCATCCGCTGCGCTATGGTTTTTACGATCCGGAAGTCTTCGGCGATGAACCGCGCAGCTTTGATTTTCCGTTTCTGCCGAAGCCGGAAAACTATCGCTGGGTTGAAGATGCCGATAGTCCTTTTTACAATCAGCTGGTTTTTGAAACGGATGAAACACAACCGTCGCGTCGTGGCGAGCGTCTGTTTGACCTGATTATTCCGGTGGGCTGGAACGATGCTCTGCCGGAAGCGCGTGGTGGCTCGGCGATTTTCATGCATACGGCGAGACCTGATTACAGCGGCACCTCCGGTTGCGTGGTGGTCGCCCATGAGCATTTGATGGAACTGGCACGCCGTGTCCGTCCGGGCATGGTGGTTGATATTTCTTCAATCAATGATGCAGTGAAACCACTGACACCTTTGGTGAGCAATCCGCCGAAATCGATTGAAACCGTTACATTTCATGGTCTGAAACCGGGGCCGCGCCTGATTGTAACCGGCTCTGTTCATGGCAATGAGCCGTCCGGCCCCTATGCAATCAGCCGTCTGATCAGCGAATTCCGTAGCGGACAGCGAGAGCTGGAATGTGGTCAGGTGACTTTTGTGCCGGTGGTCAATGGTCTGGCCTTCCGTAACAACACCCGTATCGGTGATCGCAACTTTAACCGCAACTTGTCGGAAAGCGCAATCCCGCAGGATAATGAAGATCGTGTTGCCAATGTTATCTGTCCGCTGTTGCGCGCGCATGATGTGCTGATTGATCTGCATTCTTTCGGATCGGAAGGTGAGGCCTTCGCGCTGTTTGGCCCGCGTGATAATCAGGGAGCGCTTGAGCCTTTTGTCCATGAAGCTTCCGAGAGCAAGCTGGCAAAAGCCATGAACCTGCCGCTGCTGGTGCATGGCTGGTTGCCTGCCCATGAGAAGGCGATTAAGCAAAAGCGCGAAGCCGGTGTAACAGAAGGCCTGTCATCGCTGCATGGTGTAGGCACCACAGAATATATGCGCTTTGCCGGTGGGTATGGTGTGACTGTTGAGTGTGGCCAGCATCTTGACCCGAACGGTCCGCAAATTGGTTATGATTGCGTAATCAATGGCATGGTCGCGCTTGGTATAATCAAAGATGCTCCGCAAAAACCGAAACCGCTACGCGTATTGGAAATTTCCGAGGCTATTCTGGCTGATCACGATGATGATCAGTTGCTCAAGCGTTTTGTCACTGGTGAAGCGGTGAATGAGGGCGAAGTGATCGGTAAACGTGTGGATGGCCGTGATATAGTGATGCCGTATGACGGCGCGATCATTTTCGCCAGCCTAACCTCTCCGGCTCATAGTGAATTGTGCTTCCTGTGCAAGGTTAGTGATCGCTTGCAGGACTAAAATGATACTGCACGCCTGTTTGTTTGAGGAATGAACAGGCGTGCAGACGATTTATTGGTGCATTTATATGGCGCCTCAGTGGCTTCAAGGAATAGCCATTTATACCGCGCTTCGCGATTTCAGCAGAACAATTTCACAGAAATGGTTTAAGTATGAAATTTCATGCTTGAATTATTTCTGTATTTGTGGAGATATTTACTGGTTTCCGATAAAAGGAGTGTATTCGGAAGCACAGGCAGGAGGAGAGAGAATGCGGAATAGTTTGACTGCGCCAGTTTTACAGAATGGAAATGCAAGACCTTTTCTCCGCAATTGGGAGCAGGCCTATTCCAATGTGAAGCATGTTGTCGATTCTGCGTGTTTTCCTCCGCAATGGCAGCAGAAGTCCCGAAGCTTTCGCGACCAGATGGAAGCACAGAGCCGATTTTCAGGCGATGTGCGTTATGGTTCAGCAGAGCGTAATCTTCTTGATCTTGTGTTGCCGCAGGCGCAGCCACGCGGATTGGTTGTTTTTGTACATGGCGGTTATTGGCTACGCTTTGACAAATTCTATTTCACGCATTTAGCCCAAGGCGCTGTTGCACATGGCTTTGCGGTGGCCATTCCGTCCTATACGCTGTGTCCGCAGGCCAGCATTCCTGAAATCACGGCGGAAATTGCTATGGCGATAAAACAGGCCGCATCAATGGTTGAGGGACCATTGCATTTGGCAGGGCATTCTGCGGGCGGGCATCTGGTGGCACGGATGGCAACGACGACAACACCGTTGAACCGCAGCTTACAACAGCGTTTGCGTAAAATTGTACCGATCTCGGCTGTGACGGATTTGCGGCCATTGCTCAATCTTGAAATGAACAAAGATTTTAAACTTGATCTCGAGCAAGCGCGTCTTGAAAGTCCTGTTTTACAAGAACCGTTAGCTGGGACAGATATCACCACATGGGTAGGCGCAGAGGAATTGCCGGAATTTGTTCGTCAAAGTCGGGCGCTGGCGAATTTATGGAGCGGCTTTGATGTCCGGATCGATCAGGTTGAGGAGTCTGATCGTCATCATATGAATATTCTGGATGGCCTTGAGCATGCGGACCATCCGCTGACGCGTAAATTATTATGTCTTTAGAGTATTTCGCATTTTTGTGTTCGGAGTCTGAAAAGCAAGCTTGTAAGTCTTGGTAATTTATTATTGAACTACCCAATAACAATAATCACGAGGGAACACTGATGAAAAAACTGACACTTAGCCTGTCGACCGCCTGTTTCGGGCTTGGACTGGCACTTTCGCAGGCCGCGCAGGCCGAGCCACTTAAAATCGGTATGATCACCACTCTGTCCGGCGGTGGTGCAGGCCTTGGCATTGACAGCCGTGACGGCTTTCTGCTGGCGATCAAACAATCCGGCAATAAAGATGTCACTGTAATTGTTGAAGATGATGCGCAAAAGCCTGAACTGGCGGTGCAGATTGCTGACAAAATGGTGCAGAGCGACAAGGTTGATATTCTGACCGGTATCGTCTGGTCCAATCTGGCTATGGCAGTGGTGCCGAGTGTTGTGGCGCAGGATAAAATCTACGTTTCCACCAATGCGGGGCCTTCGGCTTTGGCCGGTGCAAAATGCAATGCAAATTATTTTAATGCGGCCTATCAGAATGATAATCTGCATGAAGCCGTCGGTAACTATGCCAATACAGCAGGTTATAAAAAGAGCTTTATTCTCGCTCCGAATTATCCGGCAGGCACTGATGCTCTGACCGGCTATAAGCGTTTTTATAAAGGCGAGCTTGCCGGTGAAGTCTATACCAAAGTCGGCCAGACAGACTATGCCGCTGAAATCGCGCAGATCCGTGCCTCCGGTGCAGATTCCGTCTATTTCTTCCTTCCTGGCGGCATGGGCGTTGCTTTCATGAAGCAATATTCCCAGTCGGGTGTAACCATTCCGGTTACAGGGCCTGGCTTCTCCTTTGATCAGGATGTGCTGGGCGCTATCGGCGATGCGGCACTGGGTGTAAAAAACTCGTCGCATTGGTCAAAAGATCTCGATAATGAGGCGAATAAAGCCTATGTCGAAGCCTTCAAAAAAGAATATGGTCGTCTGCCGTCGCTTTATGCCACACAAGGTTATGATGCAGCTAATCTGATCCTGTCTGCTGCTGCAAAAGCCAGCATCAATGACAAGGATGCATTCCGCGCAGCAATGAAAGCTGCTGACTTCAAGTCGGTGCGTGGCAAGTTCAAATTCGGCAATAATAATCATCCTATTCAGGATATTTATATGCGCGAAGTGATCAAGGAAGACGGCGTTCTGACCAATAAGATCGTGGCGACAAGTTTCACAGACCATCAGGATAATTACGCCAAAGATTGCAAGCTCTAAGCATGTTTGATTGTTGCAGCGGATAAAACCGCTGCAACAAGTTTTATGTTTGCCGCATTCCCTGCACAATAAATGATGCTGCATTGAGCAGCATACCGGTAATTTCTGTGCAGATTTTATAAAAAGCAATCAACAGATCGGACGCGGTTTTGTCTTCTGCACTTTTTATTGAGCAGTTACTAAACGGGCTGCAATTCGGCATTATGCTGTTTTTGATGGCGGCTGGCCTGACCCTGATTTTCGGGGTTATGGGGGTTATCAATCTTGCACATGGCTCACTTTTTATGGTGGGAGCATTTGCTTGCGCCGTGGTCGCCGCTGCAACCGGTTCTTTCTGGCTCGGCCTGATTGCCAGTCTGATTGCCGCGGCCTGTGCCGGTGCCATTATGGAAATGGTGCTGATCCGCAAGCTCTATTACCGCAGCCATCTGGATCAGGTTCTGGCGACCTTCGCGCTTATTTTGATTTTCTCTGACGCTACACGTTGGATTTTTGGTTCTTTCCCGCTGTATCTGGATATTCCGCCTTTGTTGCAGGGCTCAGTCACTTTGCCCGGCGGTTCACAATATCAGTTGTACCGCTTGGCCATTATCGGCGCGGGTATTATCGTGGCTGTCGGGCTGTATTTCCTGATCGCCAAGACCCGCTTGGGTATGCGTATCCGCGCAGGTGAGGCTGATCGTGAAATGATCGGTGCCTTGGGCGTTGATATTGCCAAGCTGAACACAATTGTTTTTGCGCTCGGTGCAGCGCTGGCCGGTCTTGCCGGTGCCTTGGTTGGTGCCTTGCAGTCGGTGCAGGTTGGCATGGGGGAGCCGGTACTGATCCTTGCCTTTGTGGTCATTGTTATCGGCGGCATAGGTTCGGTTAAAGGCGCTTTATACGGTGCCATTCTGGTCGGTGTGGTGGATACAATGGGACGTTTTTTGCTGCCCAAACTGTTCGCGCTGTTTATGGAGCCGTCACAGGCTGCAACGGCCGGAACCGCATTGGCATCGATGCTGATTTACATTGTTATGGCGATTATTCTCACTATGCGCCCACAGGGATTATTTGCTGCAAATGGCTGATTTTAAAAAATATTCTTTGAGTAGTGCGATTATTGCAGGCAGGAGGCAAGGCCGATGAAACGCGAAATAGCTATCGGCCTGTTTTTTGCACTCGCTCTGCCTGCGGTTGCCTTGATTGCCAATCAGATGGGAGAGACATTCTATATTTCTCTCGTCACCCGCATTGCCATTCTGGCGCTTGCAGCCACCGGACTTAATCTGGTGTTGGGGCTGGGCGGTATGGTATCCTTCGGCCATGCGGCTTTCTTTGGCATTGGCGGCTATGTTGCCGGTATTCTTGCAAGCCATGCATCAGATGGAACGATGATTTTTAACTGGTTTTCCGGCAGTGATCAGATGCTGGTTATCTGGCCGGTAGCAATGCTGGTCGCCGGTTTGATTGCCTTGCCGATCGGAATTATTAGTCTGCGAACTTCCGGCGTTTACTTCATTATGATTACGTTGGCTTTTGCGCAGATGATTTATTATTTCGCAATTTCATGGCCTGCCTATGGTGGTGAAGACGGGCTGTCTCTGGCGATGCGTAATAATTTTCCCGGTGTGAATACGCTGAAACCGCTGAGCTTTTTCCTGATCGCTTATGCCGTGTTGATGGTGGTGTTGTTTCTGTTTTCACGGTTTCGTAATTCCCGTTTTGGTGCGGCTCTGGAAGGCGCGCGTCAGAATGAACTGCGCCTGTCATCGGTGGGCATTGCACCGTTACGCATTCGCCTTGTGGCCTTTGTGCTTTCAGCAATGATCACAGCGCTGGCTGGTGCGTTGTTTGTTGATCTCAACCGCTTTGTCAGCCCGTCAATGTTCTCATGGCATATGTCCGGTGAGTTGATTGTGCTGATTATTCTCGGTGGTACCGGCCGCTTGTTTGGGCCGTTAATCGGCGCGGTGCTTTATGTGCTGTTTGAATTCGCGCTGGGCGGCATGGTCGAACATTGGCAGCTTTTCTTTGGTCTGATTTTGCTGGGTGTGGTGATGTTTGCACGCGGCGGTATTATCGGCCTTTTTGCAGGGAAACTCCGTCATGGCTGAACCAATTCTGGATATTCAAAATCTCTGCAAAAGCTTCGGCGGGTTAAAGGCGACTGACGATGTGAGTTTGAACCTGCACAAAGGTGAAATTCATGCATTGATCGGCCCCAATGGTGCTGGGAAATCGACACTGATCGGGCAGATTGCCGGAACCATTAAACATGACAGCGGTGCAATCCGTTTTGACGGGCAGGATGTCGGACAATTACGGGTAACGCAACGCGCACAACTGGGTTTGGGGCGTACCTTTCAGGTCTCATCCCTGATGCCGGAATTCTCTGCTTTACGGAATGTGATGCTGGCTTTGCAGGCGCGGCAGGGCTCCAGTTTTCGCTTTTGGAAGCCGGTGATGAAAGACGCAGGCTTGAGGGACGAAGCCTCAGCTGTTCTTGAGCGTGTGCGCCTTGCGGAGCGGATGCATATTGCCAGTGCAGAGCTGTCACATGGCGAACGCCGTCAGCTTGAAATTGCGATTGCACTGGCATTGCGTTCTAAAGCGCTGTTGCTGGATGAACCAATGGCAGGGATGGGACCGGAGGGTTCCAAGCAATTAACCGGCTTTCTGGACGCATTGCGTGAAGAAGTGCCGGTTTTGCTGGTTGAACACGATATGGATGCCGTTTTTGCTCTGGCAGACCGCATTTCTGTGCTGGTTTATGGTCGTGTGGTTGCCAGTGGTACGGTCGCAGAAATTCGGAGCAATCCGCTGGTGCGTGAAGCCTATCTCGGGGAGGCTGTCTGATGTTGCTGGAACTCAATCAGGTTGAAACATTTTACGGCTCGTCACAGGCACTGTTTGGCATTGATCTGCAAGTTGGCAAAGGCGAAGTGGTGGCTCTGATGGGGCGCAACGGAATGGGTAAAACCACCTCTATTCGCTCTGTATTCGGGCTAACGCCGCTGCGGCGGGGTAAAATCAGCTTTATGGGGCGTGATATTTCCGCAATGCCGCCTTATCGAATTGCACGGCTGGGGCTCGGGCTTGTGCCGGAAGGACGGCGTTGTTTCCCCAATCTGACTGTCGTGGAAAATTTGCTGGCTTCAGCCCGCAAAGGCGAGTGGACGCTTGGGGCAGTGAATGAATTATTCCCGCGACTGAAAGAGCGCAGCCAGCAACAGGCGAATACTTTATCAGGTGGCGAGCAGCAGATGCTTGCAGTCGGACGGGCATTAATGACCAATCCGGAATTGATTGTGCTGGATGAGGCCACAGAAGGATTGGCTCCAGTGATCCGGCAGGAAATCTGGAAAGCTGTGCGGGAGTTGAAGCGACGTGGGCAGTCTATTCTGGTTGTCGATAAAACCCTGTCGGAACTGCTGCCGGTTGCTGATCGGTGCGTGATTTTGGAGCGTGGACGCACTGTTTGGCAAGGCAAGCCTGATGCGCTGAATGCGGAAATACAGGATCAGTATCTCGGTGTTTAGCAATCTGAGAATAAAATTTTATATATTGCGGCCATGATTATTTGTGGCCGTTTTTTTATATTTCGTGAATTATCAATAATTTGTGATAGTTCAATTTATATTCTATAAATTATTAAAATCTATAGTTGTTGGAATAAATTACCTGTGTTAGCCTGATTTTGAGAATGAAACCACTCATGCATCCATAATCAGCAACAGGGGGCTTTCTTGACCAAGCATATTATCGTTGTTGGAGGCGGTATTGGCGGTACAATGACCGCCAATAGTATTGTGGCTAAGCTTTATCCGGAAGTAGCGCGCGGTGCCGTCAAAGTAACATTATTGTCGGACTCGCCGTGGCATTACTATAAGCCTGCTTTTATGTATGTAGCCTTCGATATGTTTTTTGAAGGTGAATTGCGACGCAAGCAACAAACACTGCTGCGTCCGGAAATTAACTTTCAGGTCGATAAAGTTACCCGTTTCGATTTTGCCGGTTCATCCGTCACGACTGAGAGCGGTAAGACGATTGGCTATGATTATATCGTAGTGTCTACTGGCTGTTTACCCGCACCGGAGCGTATTCCGGGTCTAAAGCAAGCCGGAGATTACTTCTATCAGCAGAAACCGGCGCTTCAACTCGCAGAAAAGCTGCGTAATTTTGAGAAGGGCCGTATTTTCATTACGGTGAATTTCCCGAAAACGCCGAATGTCCCGCATCAATGCGGTATTGCGCCGATTGAAACCACGCTGATGCTGGATGAATATTTGCGGCGTAAAGGTGTGCGCGATCAGGTTGAGATCGTTTACACGTACCCGACAGTTTCTCAGCTGTTACGCAACTGCCTCTTCCTGCAGCAGGAAGTGTGTGAAGTGGTGCCTGCAATTTTCGAGAGCAAAGACATTAAATTCCAGCGGGGCTTTACACTGGCTTCCGTTGATCCTGAAAGTAAGATTGCCGTTTCAGAGGAAGGCAAAGAGGAGGGTTTTGATCTCCTGATGTGTACGCCGCCTATCCGGGCTGTGGACGCAGTTCTTGAAAGCGGCGTTTCGCAAGCTGCGGATAATGAAGGTTGGTTGCCGACGAACCGGCAAACCTTACAGCTTGATGGTTATCCTAATGCTTATGTGATGGGCGATACGGTAGATTTGCCGATCTCCAAGGCTGGTGGTTCCTGCCATAATCAGTGTCCGGTGATTGCCAATAATATTGCCGGCGATATTCGTCTCGGTCGTGTTGTTGATGCTTATGATGGCAAAGTACAGGCCGTCGCTCAGATGGGGCTCGAGGCAGGTATGCCGCTTTGGTATAATTATGACGAGGATGTGCATCCCACGCCGCCGACAAAAGTGGGCGGGCTGCTACGCAAGGCCTTCAATCGCGGTATTTATTGGTCTGTCGCACGCGGGATCATCTGAGTTTTATGAAAAATGCAGCCTCAGGGGAGGACATTACTTTGAACAAAGCCAATAAAGACGAATTTATAACAGTGTCGCCTTTGCTGGATGAGGCGACAGAGCGTGGCCTGAAAGATTTGCTGGAAAAAATCTCACCGCTTTTACAGGGTAAGCGTTTCCATAATGTTGTTGATCTGCTGTCTTTGGCTTCAGACAGTGTTGATATGTTCGACGATGCTATGGTGCAGAAGCTGATGAAAGCCTATGAGGAATCTGTCGGTGCCGCATGGTCATTGGGTAATGCTGCGCGCTATGCACAGAACCAGACGGCGACTTTACCGTTGCCATCATTGTTTGGTCTTCTGAAGGTTGCTGGCAATGAGGACGTACGGCGGGGACTGCATTTTGTATTGCAGTTTCTTGCGGTACTTGGGCGGCAGATGGACAGTCCTGCGGAGAAATGAATACGCAAGCTGATATCGGGCGTCTTTACGAGGACAGAGTGCGTGAATGGGCACGAAAATCTCGTAATGATGCCCGTCTCGTTCCTGCGGATCTGAGCGTTCGTCGTACCAGTCCTGTCTGCGGCAGTGCTGTAACTCTTGATATTTGCCATAATCAGGAGGTGATTACAGCGCTTGGTTTTCAGGTACGTGCCTGTACTCTTGGCATGGCTTCAACCGCCGTTGTGGTTGCAAAGGCGCCAGAATGTAGTTTTGCAGAGATCCATGAAGTCGCTATAATGCTCTCTCGCTTACTGGCAGGCGATGATGTGCACTTTCCTGCAAGGTGGGATGCGCTGGAGATGTTTGTTGCTGCCCGCTCCTTTAAAACGCGACACGGCTCTATTATGCTGCCTTTTCAGGTGCTTGGGGAGGCCGCGTATCAGTTGGACTTTGTGAAATAGCCCAATGATATGAACTTAAATCTATTGCGATATGATTTTCTAAATATTTTACTGGTGATTGAAATTCGTTTCGGCGGCAGTGACCGTGCCCCCGCTGAACATGAATAGTTTGTGCTATCCACACTCCGGCACTGCCGCCGATGACGAAGGATGTTGACTGCAGCCGTATATTACGGTCCGCAGAGCTATCTCGGAACCAGTAGATGCTCCAATAAACCTCCGTCAAAATCCGGCTAAACGGCCGGACAATCTTTTTTATATGGTGGTACTATCGGTTTTAATTAAGAGAATTTCTGACATGGACTGCTGTAAATTCAATATAGGAAATATTTCTTACGAGTATCCGATATTGAATTCTTATTTTTACAAAGGCGTATTGAGTTGCATCTTTTGATTTTTGATATTTTACGATTATTAATCGATATTTTTATATGTAATTCTGCTTGTTTATCATCTATTAATGTGGGATTATTTGATCTCAGTGTGACGTTTATATTTGTAGCATAATCCCTTCAGGGCTTCCACGACCTGAAATCTCATTTTTGTGCGCAACTTTATTATAAATTTGTATAATTTTATTGAGCCAACGACAAAAAATCTCTTTCGCATAGATAACAACTAAGAATAGTCTGTCTGGCAGCGGATATGCGATTCAGTTTTTTACGAGGTGACGCATCGTGCAAGGTGTTCTACAGGTTTCAACGGACTTGGTTGAGCCCTCTCAACGAACGGATTATTGGCGCGATGTTACTCGCCCTTTGTTCGATAGCTCACCATGTGACAGCGGGCTTTATCCTATGCTTGAAGGCGCCTTTGGTTTAAAAATAATTGGCGCGATGATGTCTGGTTATGCTCGTTTCAAGCCTCAGCGTTTTATGCGGGACTGGAGAATTATCAGCCGGAGCGGACTTGAAGACTTCTATCTCTTGCAAATGTTCGCCGGTGCTTCCGCTATGATAGACTTTGCGGGGACAAGATTGTCGGTCTCCAGAGGAGATGTATATCTGTTCGATTTCGGGCGCGTTTTTTCATCGAATTATAGTGCCGGTTCGACATATTCTCTGCTTTTACAGCGCGATCGCGTGGAAAAAGCGATGAACGGACGGAAATTACACGGTACTTTACTCAAGGCAGGGTTACCACAAACACAACTACTTGCCGATGTTATAACCGGTATTGCGAATTTGACGCCCGTAACAACAGACACAAATACTTTGGATGTTGAGGAGGCTGTCATATCCTTGCTCGCTTTGGCGCTGCATTACTCCGCTCTGAAAGAAGATGATCCGTCTTTAGTGCCAGTTTTACGGATGCGGGTTCTAGATTTTATAGACAAAAATCTGGCCGAGCCGTGTCTTGATATTCAAATGCTGCTAAGCCGGTTTAAAGTCTCTCGTGCTCATCTTTACCGTATGTTCGAGACTGAGGGTGGCATCATGCGGGTGATACGTGAAAAGCGACTACATGCAGCCTATCAGCAACTATTACGGAATCCCGCGACCCCGCTACCCCATCTGGTCGAACATTGGGGTTTTGCCGGCTCTGACCAGTTTCAAAGATCATTTCGCCATTATTTTGATATGACACCCAATGAAGTCAGGCATGAACGTACGAAACTAATTGTAGAAGATGGACGGGTGCGTGATATCCAGAGTTATCTTGCGGGCTTCACAACAGTTCAATGACGTGCGCAAGCTCTATGACGATAGAGGAACCGGATGAGTTGTTTCCGGTTCCGTCTGATTTATCTGGCAAGCGGTGTATTTTTACTGCCAATCAGCACCAGAGCGAGGCCGCCAGCAGCCAGTAACCCGCCTGCAATTGAAACGGCCGCATAGCCAAATCCCAGACTGATCACACCGGCTCCGAGTGCTGCGCCAACGGCATTGCCAAGATTAAATGCGCCGACATTAATGGATGAGGCAAGTCCGGGTGCCTCGGAAGCCGCTAGCATGACACGCATCTGCACGGGCGGGACAAGAGCAAAAGCTGCAGCACCCCAGAATAACAATCCGATTGCAGCGCCACTATGCGTGCTGAGGACAAATGGCAACACAAACATAATCAAAGCAAGAGAGGCCAGAAATATCTTTGTTGCTCCATCCAGCGACCAGTCGGCAAGCCGACCGCCCATCCAGTTACCAAAGGTAAAGCCAACACCAATCAGTGCCAGTGCCATTGTAACAAAAGCACCGGATGCATTGGTCAGTGTTTCCAGAGCGGGAGCTACATAGGTGTAGAGGGTAAACATGGCACCTGCCCCCATGACAGTGGTTGTCATGGCAAGTAGTACAGCCGGACGTGTTAAAACCCGTAACTCCTTACGAACATCAGGCATTGTTCCCCGCTCACCTTTCGGGAGTGCGAGCCATAAAGCAATAATAGCAACAATTCCAATCAGGGCTGTTCCGGCAAAGGCCATGCGCCAGCCAATTTGCTGACCAATCCATGTGGCTGCAGGAACACCACCAATATTGGCGATGGTCAGTCCCATAAACATCGCGGCAACTGCACTGGCCTGTTTTTCTTTAGCAACGACACTGGCCGCTACAACTGCACCTAAGCCAAAAAATGCGCCATGGTTGAGGCTGGTTACAAGGCGAGCCAGTAACAGCGTATAATAGCCCGGAGCCAGCGCTGACAGTAAATTACCGATGGTGAAAATCACCATCAGCAGGATTAGCGCTGTGCGTTTGCCAAAGCGGCTGAAGGCGAGCGTCATAATAGGTGCGCCGACCATCACGCCGATGGCATAGGCACTTATCAGCAATCCTGCTGTGGGGATTGATACGTCAACTCCGTCAGCAATGACCGGTAACAGCCCCATAGGGGAAAATTCTGTTGTACCTATACCAAACGCGCCGATTGCAAGTGCAAGCAATACACCACGCGCAGATAAGGATGATGCGGCCGTATGAACAGCCGCCGGAGCAAATGTGCTCATAATGATAATCCTCTTAAATATCCCAGACTGGAGCTAGACCGGCAGGGCTGACAAGGCGGCCATCCGTGCGGGCGAGACTGGCAATCACAGCCATGTCACTGTCTTCCAATACAAAATCAAAAATCGCGATATTTTCAGCAACACGCGCAGGATTCGCTGTTTTTGAAAGCGCAATATGTCCCTGTTGCACCAGCCAGCGAAGACCGATCTGTGCAGCGGTTTTGCCATATTTTGCACCGATCTTTTGCAATGTTGCATCTTGCGGAACTGCGCCGTCAGCCATGCTATAATAAGCGGTTACTGCCATGCCACTGTCATGAGCAGCAGCCACAAGCTGATGCTGAGGGAGATAAGGGTGCAACTCAACCTGATTGGTGATGATCGGGGCAGCGGAGTGAGCAACGGATTCCTTCATTTGTGCGATGTTTTGATTGGAAACGCCGATAAATTTGGTCTTTCCGGCCTCTTTGACTGCATTCAGCATGTCGATCTGGGCGGCAATTGAAACCTGATCGGCAGGCCAGTGCAGAAGCAGAAGATCAACCTGATCTGTCTGCAGCTTTTCGAGGCTTTCATCAACCGAGGCAGCGAAACGACCTGCACTATAATTATCCACCCAGACTTTGGTGGTCAGGAATAATTCATCCCGACGCACACCGGCAGTCTGCAGTGCTTTGCCGAGCGCTGCTTCATTCTGATAGATTTGTGCGGTATCGAAATGGCGAAAACCGGCTTCAAGTGCTGCCGGAATGACCCGCTCAACTTCCGCATCAGACATGCGGAAGACACCGAAACCAAGCGCTGGGATAGTGGCGCCGTGGGCTGTAACAGTTTGCATAATAAAATTCCTTGTGAGGTGAACAGGAAGAAATTGTCAGCCGTTCACGGGTCTTTTGTCTTAGTCATCAAATAAAGTGTCTGCGGGGACTTGATAATCATCCCGAATTCCACATCATCTGTGAAACAAAATCACAAGTGAGGCGCAGATGGATAATCGTACCGGTGAGATGCAGGTGTTTTTGCGTGTGGTTGAGACGGGAAGTTTCTCTGAAGCCGCAAGATTATTACGAATGACCCCATCAACAATCAGCAAGCTGATTTCGCGCATGGAAGCGCGGCTTGGTGTGCGGTTGATTGAGCGTTCAACCCGCCGTCTGTCACTGACAGATGAGGGTAAGTTTTATTATGAACGCGGCCTGACCCTGTTGCAGGATCTGGACCAGATTGAACATGAGCTTTCACAGGGGGCTGCAGCGGCGAGCGGCGTGGTTCGGGTGAATGTTTCTGTGGGGTTGGGTGTTTTGGGACTTGAGCCGCTATTGATGGAGTTCTGGGAGGCTTATCCGCACATTGTTGTAGACTTGTCGCTGTCCGACGAAATTGTTGATCTGTACCTTGAGCGAACCGATATTGCTTTTCGTGTGGCGACACTTCCGGATTCCGGCATGATGGCACGGCGAATTGGTACTGCCTATCGTAAAATTGTGGCGTCGCCTGGCTATCTCGAGCGCTACGGAACACCTGTTAAAACAGAAGACCTGTCACAGCATAACTGTATCGGCTTCAACTTTCGTCGCGCAGCGCCGGTCTGGCCGCTGAAGGAAGGCGGGCGAATGACGGATCGCGTAGTGAAAGGCTCTCTGCTAGCCAATAATGGTGAGACAGTGCGCCGTATGGCGTTGGCTGGTGCGGGGCTGGCACGCATGGGGGATTATCATGTGCGGGAAGATCTGGCCGCAGGTCGTCTTGTTGAAGTTCTGACTGATGTGATCGAGCCGGATAAAGAGGACATTCACGCTGTTTTTTTGGGCGGACAACGGATGCCGCAGCGCGTTCGTCTCTTTCTTGATTTTATCGTGCCGAGGTTGCAAAAATTCCTCAATGCCCAAGCATGACAGGCCGTTCATCTGCTTGCATGGTCGGAGACCAGATAGCAAGCAGATGATAATAAATCGACTATTCTGTCGCCAACGCATTGTTAATGCAGGGTGCGACGGCCTGTTTTCTTGATTGAATATGCACAGGGCGTCCGGCGCAATAGCCCAGTATTGCCATCAAGCCGCAAATGATTGTGCAGATGATCAATAATGCTGCCCAGCTATGAAAATAATCATGGATCATGCCCGCAGCCGGAGGTGCACCGGCCGCAATCGAATAGCCTGCACATTGTGCCATGCCCGAGAGTGTTGCAGCCTGACTGACATTGGCTGAGCGCAGGCTGATAAATGCCAGAGCAAGAATGAAAGTGGCACCGCAGCCGAAGCCAAAAAGCCCCACCCAGAATACAGCCCATTGTGGCAGGATAACAATGCCGGCGAGGGAGAGTGCTGTCATAGTCGGAAGAGCAATAGCGACAGTTTTCTGATCTTTAAAACGGCTGAGTACTGCACCAAAAATGAGGCCCGGTACAGCTGTTGCCAATTGAGAAATCCCATGCAGTGAGCCTGCTGCAGCGGGAGAATATCCGGCCTCAGTCAAAATGGCAGGGAGCCAGGCGACAATGACATAATAGACCAGTGAGTTGAGGCCAAAAAACAGTGTGACCTGCCACGCGAGAGGAGAGCGCCACAGATTATCATCGTGTTGGATTGCCTTATGGTTTTGCGTGTTGGTGGTTGTATTGGCTAATTGCGGTATCCATGCTGCAATTGCGAGCAGCGGAAAAATAACGAATGATCCCAGCGCCCAGTTCCAGCCATAACCGGAAAGGGAGGCGATAGGAATGGCAACAGTGGAGGCGACTGCTGCGGCTACCCCTGCCGTAACGGAATAGGCGCCTGTTATCGCCGCAATTTTGTCAGGGAAATCGCGCTTTAAAAGTCCGGGCAATAGGACATTTGCGATTGCAATGCCGATGCCGATGATGCCGGTTCCCAGAAACAGGCACCAGACAGACTCGATCAGGCGTAATAAAATACCGCTGGTGACCAGCAATAGCGCGATGAACAGGCTGCGTTCCAAACCGCATTTTCGTGACAGGATCACAGCGAAGGGAGAGGCGATTGCAAAGGCCAGCAGTGGCAGCGTCGTCAATGCGCCGGCGGTCGTGGTGCTGAAGCCAAAGCTGTCTCGGATGAGTTCGAGTACCGGCGCAACGCCGGTGACAGGGGCACGTAATGTTGTGGCAATGAGCAAGATGCCAGTAAGCAACAGAAGGGGCCGTTTTATAGAACCGGTTTTAATATTCATGATTTTAATCCATTCTTTTTCCTCTATTTACCGGCTTGCAGTGCTTGTGAATTTAGCTATAGTGCCTATTAATCGCTAAATTATGCCAGATTGTCATGCAGCCACGTCACAACTCTATTGATTTTGATCCTGATTTGACCGCCCGCCCTGCGATTGCGCTGGATTTGAATTTTCGAGATTATTCGACCGAAATACCGGTTCATCAGCATCGTAAAGGCCAGCTCGTGTTGGCTTTGCATGGTGCTGTAACCTGTCAGGTGAGGGACGGTATGTGGATGGTGCCGCCAAATTGCGGGGTCTGGATTCCGGGTGATCTCGCACATTCCAATCATGCGACAGCGAATGCACATCTGGCATATCTGTTTGTTGAACCGGATGCCGTATCCTTGCCGGATCATTGCTGCACTTTATCGGTCTCTCCTATGCTGAGAGAAATGATCAGATATCTGGCGCAGCAACCACTGGATTATCCGGATGGCGGTCATACCGACCGGCTGGTTCGCGTATTGCTGGACGAGCTGGTTCTGATGCGGCAGGAGGATTTCCATCTGCCGGTTTCGGATCATCCTAAAATTCGCCTGATGGCTGAAGCGCTGAGTGCAGATCCGGCAGATCGCAGTACCTTGGCACAATGGGCAATGCGGATCGCGGTGAGCGAGCGCTCGCTTGCAAGACTGATGGTGCAGGAAACAGGGTTGACCTTTGGCCGCTGGCGGCAGCAGCTGCATCTGATTATTGCCCTGCGCGAGATTGCGGCAGGTACTTCAGTGCAAGCAACATCTGAAATGCTCGGATATGAATCGCCGACCGCATTTATTACGATGTTTAAGAAGGCTCTGGGACAGACACCGACCCGTTATTTGCAAGGTCTGGAACAGGCCGGAATGCCGGACTATTCCAGAACAAGCTAAACTCGGAACGCTTGCTGGCTAAATGACCAGCAAGAGCGTTCGTTGTAGATTTTACAAGGCTGACTTGTAGATATTACCGTCTTTCATGACAAAGCCGACATCACGCATCTGTTCGATATTATCGAGCGGATTGGTTTTTACAGCAATAATATCGGCGAGTTTCCCGCTTTCAATGGTGCCGATGTCTTCAATCATATCAATATGGGTTGCCGCATTGACTGTTGCAGCGAGTAACGCTTCCTGCGGTGTCATTCCGGCCTCGACCATCAGCACCAGTTCAGTGGCATTGTCTCCGTGAACAGAAACACCGCTATCGGTACCAAACGCAATTTGGACACCAGCTTTATGAGCTTTACGCAACATATCCAGCATTAAGGGGCCAGCTTGCAGCGACTTAATACGCTGTGGCTCTGTCATCCATTTCGCTTCTTTGGCAGTTCTGGCGACAAAATCACCGGCCATAACTGTTGGCACCAGATAAGCGCCTTTTTCCTTAAACAGTGCAATGGAGCTGTCATCCAGATAGGTGCCATGTTCAATCGACATAACGCCGGATGCCAGCGAGGAATTAATGCCGTTCAAGCCATGGGCATGGGCGGTTACTTTACGCCCCATGCTGCTCGCCGCATCAACAATTGCCTCAATCTCAGGGCTGGTAAATTGCTGGTTGAAGCCTGCGAGCGTATTTGACAGAACGCCGCCGGTTGCTGTGATTTTGATGATATCGGCGCCTTTGCGAATTTGTTCACGTGCTGCACGGCGGCAATCATCGGCACCGTTGCAGATTGAATCTTTATGCAAGACCTCGGCTACATCATCATTATAACCCTGACGGCCATCCGCATGGCCGCCACTGACGGAAATGGCATATCCTGCACTGCGAATGCGCGGCAGCGGCAAGTCATTGCGTTTTGATGCTTCTTTGAGCGCAAAGATGGCATCCTGACCGCTGGCGCCCAGATCCTGAATTGTCGTGAAGCCTGCCTCTAATGTGCGTTTGCCATGCAGTGCACCCTGCATTGCCCAGTCGGCATCCGAATTTTCTACACGCTTAAGGCGTGCATCCGGTGCCAGTTGTGATGTGATGTGGACATGGCTGTCGATCATGCCGGGCATAACGAAAGCTTTGCTTAAATCTACTATTTTTGCCCCGTCGCGCTGAGAAAAGCCTGTTTCGATAGCCTCAATCTTATTGTTTTTGATAATGATTGATTGCTCGGTGAGGGGCTTGTCTGCCGGATTTGCCAGCAAAGTTCCGGCATGTATAATCGTTGTCTGATCTGTATCCTGCGCAAATGCAGGCATAGTGAAAAGACAAGATGCGAGTAGTCCAAATAGTAGATGTTTTTGCATTGATACTCTCTCCTCCAATGAGATGCACGATGTAAAGAGAGACGAATAAAAACGATCAGTCAACGAATATTGAAAATAAATCAACATATGATCATGAAACCTATGAGGGGCTTCTTGTTTACTTGGGGCTTTTTCATTGTGACTGAATTTTAGAGAATGGACTGGTACGTATGTAGTGATGTTAAATGGTCACAGATGGATGCTGACTTGCGTTGATTTACGGAAAAGCACCCTGATACAGAATGTGTCATGTTGATTTTCAAAACAGGACGATTATACAGACAATAGTATTTCGGGCGCATTATCGCCCTGTTTCTGGAAAGGGAGCACGACAATGCACGGCATTATCCTTCGCCCCGCTGGGGTTTCAGCTTAACTCAGTAATTGCTGACGAATGTTGAGTGACCTGCTGGCTTTGTCAGCAGATGATACCTTATATCCAGAGTTTAAAAATTATGGGCATTTTAATTGAGAGCTTATGCTCTCCTGAAGCCGGAACACAGGTTCCGGCTATAATACGCCGTTTCTATACGGATAAAAGCTGGGTGGAAGGGGAAACCCTTCGCCAGCTTGATCAAATGGCTCGCCTTAACGGTGCGATGACACTTGCTGCCTTTCCTGATTTGCATCCGGGGAAATATGGTGCGACCGGTGTGGCTTTGCTTGCCAACAGGCTGCATCCTTTATTAATCGGCAACGATATTGGCTGCGGAATGAGCCTGTTCATGCTTGATCTGCCCGTGCGTAAATTACGTATTGATAAAGCAGAGCTTCGTTTACGCGAGTTGGAAATGCAGGAAATTTCTGATGCCGGTGCAATGCTGGCTGCAAGCGGGCTTCCTCATGATCTGTTTCCGGAAGGATTGGGAACAATCGGCGGCGGTAATCACTTTTGTGAATTACAGGCTGTGGATGAAATGTTTGCAGGTTCTTCTGAGGGCGTGCTTGATAGTCAGGCGCTTTACTTGTTGGTTCATTCCGGTTCACGGGGGTTGGGTGCGTCTGTTTTTGCAGAGTTTCTTGTTGCTGGTGAGGCCAATAATGAAGGTCTGGAGATCGGCTCTCCTGCCTATACACGGTGGAAAAATAAGCATGATCAATGTGTTAAATGGGCATCGCTTAACCGCCGGATGATTGCGGAGCGCGCAGCTAAGGCATTACACGCTGATTGCACATTGATCGCGGATGTTCCGCATAATGTTGTGCGTGTTCAGCCTGACGGAATTGTTCATCATAAAGGTGCGGCAGTGGCGAATGCTGGTGATTTGGTTCCTGTTGCGGGATCACGGGCGAGCCTGAGTTATATCGTTCGCGCCCGCGATGAAGTGCAGCAATCGCTCGGGGCTATTTCACATGGTGCAGGTCGTAAATATGACCGTGCCAGTATGCAGGGACGCATTGGCAAGCTTCGTTCACAACGTGAGCAACACCTGCGTAATCCGTGGGGCGGCAGGGCGATTTGTGATGATCGGGCTTTGATGGTGGAAGAAGCCGCATCGGCCTACAAGGATTCTGCGCAGGTGGTTGCGGATCTTGAAGCACATCATCTTATTGACCCTGTGGCGGCTATGCGTCCTTTGCTGACCTACAAAAAGGCAATGGATCAGAAGACTGGCGGGAGCCTGAAGAATGACGATAAGAGAGGCCGAAAGGGGCATTATGAAAAGCGTTGACTTGTTTTTATCATCTGGTTCCGGCCCCGCTGAATGTCGTATTGCACTTGGCCGCTTGGTTGATGTTTTACAGAAAGAAGCACTTCAATCGGATTGCAGATTTGAAATGACCTCTGTAACGGCACCGGACAAATATGGCCCAAAGTCAGTGCTGGTAACTATCGAAGGGGACAAGGCAGATCAGATTGCGCGGGATTATTGCGGGACAATCAGGTTCATTTTCAAGAGTCCTGTTCGTCCGCAGCATAAGCGGCAGAACTGGTTTGTTTCTGTGTCAGAAGCTGACCTGCCGAAGGCAAGTGCAGTTGACATCCGTCCGGAAGATATCCGGTTTGAAACACTGCGCGCCGGAGGCCCCGGCGGACAACATCAAAATACAACGGATAGTGCCGTGCGTATTCTCCACATTCCGACGGGGATACAGCTCACTGCGCGCAATGAGCGGTCTCAGCATCGTAATAAAGCAGAAGCTTTGGAGCGGCTGAAAGCTATGCTGCAACATCTGCAGGAGAATGAAATGGAAAATGCCAAGGCTGCACGATAGGTTGTGTTGCAAACTTTTCGTCAATGGATAACCTGATAGTATCTTGGCTTTTATTCAGCTGAGTATTTTAGATGTTTAAAGGTCGCCATTTTGATAAATCCGTTATTCTGCTGTGTGTTCGGTGGTACCTGGCTTACAATTTGAGCCTGCGCAATCTGAAGGAAATGATGGCGGAACGTGGCATCGATCTCGATCATTCAACCGTCCATCGTTGGGTCATCTGCTTTAGTCCAAAACTGCTTGAACGAAGCGTCAGGTCACGCGCAAATGGAACCTTGATGAAACCTATATTAAGGTCAAAGGCGCGTGGCTGTACTTATATCGTGCCATCGATAGCAATGGCGATACGGTTGAGTTCTATTTCAGCAAACATCGTGATCTGACAGCTGCTAAACGCTTTATACGCAAGGCACTGGCCCGCCACGGCAGGCCAGTGCG
>NZ_JAUCBM010000010.1 GCF_030362795.1 Pseudochrobactrum kiredjianiae
ACATCAGGGCCAGCGGTCATATCGTGCCGCATAAACAGGCCGGAGACATGACTGCACCCGACCCGCAAAGCTAAAACATCACCAAAATCATATTGCCAAACGGGCGCCATCCAGACATGACAGCACCTAACTTTAGTTTGACGAGAAGCATCTTAACTCGATGTCCATGAAACCGGTAGGACGCCAGTTTTTGGATATCAAGATATAAACACTAATGTTCACCTTCACCCTTTAGCAGTCGTCTTAAACGGCGGCTCATTGCTATCTGCGCGATGTAATCATCTCATTGAAATCCAAGCTCTCTTTTTTGATGAGTGCTTGAAAATAGGCCCCTGGTGAGCTTAAACTAGATACTTTCTCTAAGACATAAGCAACGATTACAGATGTCCCTTCCCTGCCCCATCTGATTACGGATTTTTCATAACTTGACTGAGAGATCCCAAGGAAACTCTTGATTTGAGATGCTGTATCGGCCAGATCTCTCCAGGTTTTTATTTTTGAAAGCGCATATTCGCTAATATCCTTGAATCTGCATAAAACAGAATCCAAATCAATTTTACAAATAATATCTTCGTTTACCTTTGCGAATTTCTTTTTCTTATAATTATATGAATTAGATTCTATATGCTGCCGCTCATTTTGGCATTCATTGCCGCTCATTCCATCTGCCGCCACATTAGTTTCTAAGGTTTCTTGAATTGATACTTTGATAGCCATCAACTCATTATAGATAGTTTCTAATTCGGCTTTTGTGGCTCTTCTACGTAGTTTCGAGACAGCTGCTTCATACATAGACGCAACCTCCCCTTGCCTCCCCTCTCTTTCAATATTTTTATAAATCTCCTGACGTAGAAGCGTTACATTTTCACGAGCTAGCTTTAGTTCCATAGAAGCCTCCTGATCGCCTTCAGCTGCTTTTCTGAACTCGTGTGCGCGTGTATATAAAAGTTCTAGAGAAAAGCCATATGCAGCTTCCTGAGAGCCTTTTCGTGCGTATCTCTTACGATTAGGGCTATCTTTACGTGAGATAATGCCAACATCAACCAGAGTTGCTAGATGACGGCGCAATGTGGACTCAGGCATCCCATGTGCACGAATAGACAATTCTGAGTTTGATGGAAAGACAATCAGATTCTGGGACGATAATTCTTTTGCTGGATAAAACGACAAAAGGGCATGCAGTACCGATAAATTACGGTCTGAGAGACCATATGCTTTTTTAGAGATGCATAGATCTCTGAAAATCATCCATTTGTTATAAGGTGATTTCTGGTTAACAGAAGTCGTTCGAACTCCTTGTGAGTTCGTTGAGGATGTCAATGATGTCATTTTTTACTCCAAAATTAGGGTAAAAAAGGCCGTTCTCTCAAAAGATATGAGAGTTCCAATATTGACATCAAGAAATGAAAATGCGATTCTACAAGTGCTTAAGTTATAGAAGAAGGTTTCATGACGTGATGTTGTGGGGCCTTTTTTCTTTTCTAGTTACTCTCCATTTTGTTTGAATTGTGCGTACAACTCTTCCAATTTGCTTGATACATAATCGCCGAAATCCTTACTCTTTTGATCGAATTTCATAGTAAGAATCTTTGAATCTTTTGTCGTTTCTACAGACAATTTATCATCCCCATCGGTATGAGCCCATAGCAATCTTACCGCTACTTTTTTAGGCCTTTTTGAAGGCTTGGATAACTTTTTGATCTGAGTGTGTAGATAGATAAAATTGTCATCTGCATCATCGAATTCATTCGAGGCGACTACCATTAGAGCAATTTCATTGTTCTCTGGCTTTAGTAGTAGCTTTTTCAGATCTTCCCAACGATCTCGCCCTACTCTTTTGCAGCTACCTAATTTTTCTAAAATCTCATGTGGAATGGTCTCAACTACACTGATCATGCGTGAGAGAAGTGTGTCATCAACCGATAAAGATGATTTCACAATATCTTTTGACATTCCTGCGTTAAGTAGTCTTTGAGCAAACAAGGCTTTCTCAATGAATGAGAGGTTGCTTCGAGCAGTGTTTTCTTGTCCTTGTGTAACTACGTGTTCAATATCTTCCAGATTTTTGATGATAGCTCGAACTTTGATGCCTAAATCTCTAGTTGCCTGGGCGCGACGATGACCAAATACAATCATATAACGCCCCTGACCCGCTGGAGATGGTCTCACCAAAATCGGAACAGACTGACCATATTTGGAAATAGCTTCTTTCAGTACTTCATAGTCATCTTGATCAGTGTCAGATCGATCTTTGATGAATGAACTATCCAATAAATCAGGATCTAAGGAAACAATCGCCTCGCCGTCATTCATGAGGATAGAAGCTTCGGCAAGATCATCTAGTGACTGTAGCATCGACTTAGATGCGCCACGCTTTGTGTATTCAGAGCGGATGCCGTTTGGTGTCTGAGCGACTTTCTCTAACTCATTAGCTTCATTCAATGATGAAGTGATGTTTGCCAATAGATTTTTACGAGCCATCAGAACGCTCCTAAATAAGTGTTTTTGTTGATGAAAATCACGATTTGCACGGCTGTCAAATTATTGGTCATTTGCGACCCCAAGCTTTATGAACAAGTTCCACAACTTCACCGTTTACAGCATTCAAACTTTCGAGAGCGCGATCATATGTGGCGCGTGTAAAATTGTTTCTCTCAACTTCATATAATGTCTGTTTTGTGATCCCTGCATCAGAGATTGCTGTCGATTTCAGCATCTGGTTTTTCAACATTCGTTTGTTGAACAGGGCTTGTAGAAAGCCTGTCATCTGCGCTTGCGGATTGTCCTGCGGCTCATAGCGAGTTACTAGATAGCGGAACCATTTCAATTTTACGGCGGCTCCAGCTTCTTTAATAGATTCCAGAATACCGCCAAGCATCAGCAAGAATTGGGACATGGACATCACGTCCAGCATCTGAGGGTGTACAGTGATCAAAACAGCTGTTGAGGCACTCAAGGACGTCAGCGTCAGGTAACCTAGCTGCGGTGGGCAATCGATGATAACCACATCATATTTGTCGTCAACCTCTTTCAGAGCGTTAGTGATGCGTGTAAAAAAGAAGCGACCATCAGATGACTTCGAAGAGGCTGCTAACGGTGTGTCATACTCATATTCCTGCAGCTCCAAGTTTGCAGGAACAATGTCTAAACCTGGAAAATTGGTTGAGCGGATTAGTCCAGAGATTGGTTTTCTCTGATCGTCATACCTGAGAGCTTCATATAATGAAGGGTTCTGATCTAATTCTGGTTGAATGCCATGAAGAGCTGTCAATGATGCCTGAGGATCTAGGTCGATAGCTAAAACGCGATGTCCTGTTAGCGCCAGATACTGTGCCAGATGAGCTGCTGTTGTTGTCTTGCCAGAGCCGCCTTTAAAATTTACAACAGAAATAACTTGTAGGATTTCACCATTTTTTCTGTGCGGAACGTATTGTTGAGATCTGCCATTTTTATCGAGATACTCACGTAGTTCCAACATCTGCTGTGCCGAGTAAAACCTGCGACCAGAAGCCGTGACCTCAGGTGAGGGACCTTTACCATCCAGATGAAGCTTTTTGATATGGTTCTGAGTTACTCCAATGAAATCTGCAACTTCGTTGGATGAAAAAAGACGCAAGCCCTTCTGGGCATTTGGTGGGTATTGCTCAGTACGAAGAAGATTTAGCTTATCGGAAATCAATTCCCCATTTTCGAGAATTTCTTTACTAAAATCGATTTCTTCAAGACTATCAAAAAGTGGCTTCATCATACTCGCTCTAAAGAATCATAATAACGTTTCTTGTAGCCGTTACCTCATATAAGCGTTATTAAAACCTAAAGCTTCCGAGTCGGCAAGCTTTTTATAGTTAAAGAATGGTTAACGACTATTCGTCTGTATTCCTATGTAAGTGTATTGAGAAAAAAGAAATTGAATCTCTGTCGTCCAAATCACGGGCGCTTCATAAAGTTATTATATTATTGATATTATTGCGTTTTTTAGACGCTTGCACGGCTGTCAATTTGCTGAATACGGGTAAGCATGGTTTATTGAAATTCTTACTTAAGGGAAAAATGGGGACCAAAAATAAATAAAGTAATCACAAATCACGTAAACGAAAATGAAGAAGTAAACGTCTTAGATGTTCTTTTTAGGGGTGTCACGGATTCAGTTCCTGTCGCCGGCATGTGTGGTTGGGTAATCCTCCCTTTAATTAAAGGTGTTTGAAAGTGGAATTTTCTCTGTTTAATAAACGAGGAGATTTTTATGAAAACGACTAGATTTACCGATCCACAAATCCTTGCAATCTTACGCCAAGCTGAGGGTGGTGTGTCTGTTCCTGAGCTTTGTCGCGAACACGGCATGAGCAATTCAGCATTTTATAAATGGCGCTCGAAATATGGCGGCATGGATGCCTCGATGGTCAGCCAGATGAAATCTATAGAAGACGAGAACCGCCGGCTAAAGAGAATGTTTGCTGACCTGAGTATGCAAAATGACTTACTGAAAGAAGCTCTTGGAAAAAAATAACGGGGCCATCTCAACGTCGTGAGATGGCTGTCATAGCTGCAAGACGGACTGATGTCAGCATTGCCTGTGCATGCCGAGCTTTTGAAGTAAGCGAAACCTGTTATCGCTATAGCCCTATCCTTCGTCATGAGAATGAAGAAATTGCAGATTTACTGATTGGACTAACGACGGCGAAAAAGACATGGGGTTTTGGATTGTGTTTTCTTTATCTTCGTAATGTCAAAGGCTATGGCTGGAACCACAAACGCGTTTATCGTATTTATTGTGATCTGGAGCTGAACCTTCGAATTAAACCCAGAAAACGGCTCAAGCGGGATAAACCGGACGCTCTGGCAGTCCCTGAAAAGCCCAATCTGGTCTGGTCGATGGATTTTATGGCAGATCAGTTGGCAGACGGACGGTCATTCAGGTTATTGAATGTACTGGATGATTTTAACCGTGAGGGCTTAGGCATTGAGGTTGATTTCTCTTTGCCAACAGAACGGGTTATTCGAAGTTTGAACCAGATCATCGAATGGCGCGGCAAGCCAGAGACTATACGCGTTGATAATGGCCCGGAATATATCAGTGGTAAACTTCTGGGGTGGGCTGAAAAACGCTCTATTACCATCTTGTATATTCAACCAGGACAGCCTCAGCAAAATGCCTATATTGAACGCTATAACCGGACTGTCAGGCACGAGTGGCTAGACCAATATATCATTGAGACTATAGAAGAAGCGCAAGCCTTCGCGACAGATTGGTTATGGACTTACAACAATGAACGTCCCAATATGGGCATCGGCGGAATAACACCCGCGCAGAAACTGAAAATGGCAGCATAAATTCCACGACATTACCCCGTTAAAAATGGGGGTATTACCGTTGTACTTACATCCTTGTGATGCAAACACTAGATATAAGCTACTAACGTCACCGTTTTGCGCCACAGATCATTGATCACGACGTCTGGCAGGCACCGTTACTTTAATGAGAGCGAGCTTAACTCGGCCTATGATGCTGTTCCTACCCGACTTTTAGGCACGCGATTTACGCCACATGCTGATGGCGGTTTGTCGTAACGCGCGATGATCAGTGGCGTTGAATTGATTGCGGGGAAACTGGTGAAGATTATAGATCGGATTGTTGATTGATGCGTTGACATGACCCGCTCTCATCGCCGTATAGGCCTATTGGAATTCTCGGCCCATGCGTGCACCGTCTTGTGAGTAACAATAATCCCTCGGTAAGCCAGCATATCTTCAACCATGCGAAAACTTAATAGCAATAGGAAATATAGCCATACTGCTTTGGCTATGATCTCAGCCGGAAAACAATGGCAGGGATAAAGCGAGACGCGAGGTTCAGTCATACTCTATTCTCGCGGCTGATGTTTACGCTAAGATTAAGGTAACGGTGCCGTTTTTACTCTAGTTATCACTGAGTCTGAGATAGCTTTCTCATCTGATTGTGTAAGTGCCTAACCAAATGGTAATCGATATTAAAGTAAGGCAGCTTAATCCGGTCAATAGGCGTAGTGCGAATTCTACAGTTCGGAGCAGCGCAAACTCAATATGATATTAACTTGTCTTTCAATGATGAAACGGCTAAAAAACCAAAAATGACATAAAGACGATAATTAAATGCTTTACGTATTGCCTACTGTTTTACTCCTTTTTTCATTGGCGTTTGTCATCGTTTGGGCCATTGAGAAATTACGTTTCTACTTATTGTGGTGTGCACTTTGCTTTTTCTGCATAGGCATTGGTATGCTCTCACAATTAGTAGATATACCAGTGGATGATGGGAATAATACACTTGTGACTACGACCCTCTATGTTGTGGGAGCACTGGCAGGCGGCCATGGTATTCTCAGCAGGTCTTGTATTAAAATTCCGTTTTGGTTTTGTATTCTCAGTTTTTTATCAATTATCGGTGGTGTTGCTTATTTTATTTATATTCGGCCAAGCTTAATAGGGCGTATTTATGTTGTGAACTTTGGTCTTGCATGTATGATATTGACCTATGTTTGTTATTTGCGGAAGATTGTTAATGGTCGCAAAGCAGATAAGCTTATTGTAGGTATGTTATTACTGGTGGGCATACATTTTTTCCCGCGTACATTGTTAACTGTCCATTCAATAACTGACGATACGCTCGTTGATTTCGCATTTACATCTTTTTGGCAATGGACCGTTTTTTCAACTGCGGTTGCTGTGGTAATTGCTGGTCTTGTACTGTTTGCAGCTGCAAGTTCCGATCGCTTCGAAGAGATCGCTCATGAGCGGGATAGTGATCATCTTACGGGACTTTTAAACCGGCGTGGTATGGAAACTCATATTAAAGCGCTAAGGGGTAGGGATCTTTCGGGGTGGATTGTTGCATGCGATATCGACTATTTTAAAACAATCAACGACGATTTTGGTCATGCTGTGGGCGATATTGTCCTGAAGGAGTTTTCGGGCGTACTTCAGTCATTGGCTCAAAAAAGCAAGTTTATTGCCCGTTCTGGTGGTGAAGAGTTTATTATTTACCTGGATGATTATTCAGCGGATGATGCATTTTTACTTATTGAGAATGTTCGTGAATCTGTAAAAAAACTTAACTTATCTAGTCTTGGAATTGGCGAGAACATAACTTGCAGTTTTGGTGCTGTGAAACTTGTTCGTCAGGATCAGTTTGCGCTCGTATTGGAACGCGCGGATAAATTACTATACGCCGCTAAAAAGGCAGGGCGGGATCGTACATTGATGGAAAGTCTAACCTCCTAAGTCTAATTATTCTATCGGTATACATGTGGACGTTCGTAGCCGTTATTCATCTTCATGTTGTTCTACTGCAAATCAGACCACCGATAAGGTTGTTGCCTTCTTGATATTGGTCGAATGATCAGAAACGGGCTGTGGCGCTTAAGCGGAAAATAGGGCCGAGGACGGTGTCAGGGCTTCACACATGGCATCAAGGTAATGCAGGTCGAAAATATTTTCGATGCTGACATTGAATAAGAAGTTATCATTCAGTATGTAGTAAGTGAAAGTGTCGTAAACTTGGTAAAAGGGTTCCGTTGCAAAGTTTTGACTTAGTCGGTATATTCCTTAGCTCAGGACACAGTTATTCTGCGAGTTCCGCAAACTGCTCGAATGGTGATTTTGCTCCCATTCGAAGCTGGCCCTTGTGGATCATGTGCGCTGTTTCAATTCCATCCAAAGTTGCTGATGCTGTGGCAAAGGATTGAAAGCCTCGCATCGGGTTGATGATTTTCTTGATGAAACGGTGATCTTGCTCAATGATGTTATTGAGATATTTGACCTACAGGATATCAATTAAATGATAAAATCCAACAAGCCAAAACAGAATATTCATATTTCGCAACCCGGCGTAATTAGCTCCACTCTTATCAATCACAACCTTGTCCGGAATGCCGTTGGTTTCAATTGTTCTTTTGAAGAAGGCTGTGGCAGCAGCCTCGCCACATCGTTCAGACAGCATGAAATCAAGTGTTTTGCCAAATTTATCAATAGCCCGATATTGATAAAGCCACTGTCTTTTGACTCTCACATAAGTTTCACCGACACTCCAAGACTGGCTGGTGGGGGCTTTGCGCTGTCGCGCTTGTATCGCGATGAGAGGTGAATATTTTACAACCCACTAATTGAGGGTGGTGTGGTCAACATCAATGCCACGCTCCAATAGGATATTTTGCAGATCTCGGTATGAAACTGCATAGCGCACATAAAAAAACACAGCATGCACAATGACAGATTTGGGATATTGGCTACCTTTAAAGCTGATCGTCATAAACCTGAAATCCGTAATATTTTCATATCAGAAACAATAAACCAAGAATTTGAAAACTAGAAAACCCCAAATCTTAGCAACGGAACCGCTTTCTATGGCGAAGGATATAAGCCTGCGCATTATGACAAATAATGATGATAAAGCCTGATTATTGGTTTTCGACGAGCGCTACCCACGTTTGGTGAGATATTAATATGGCCTCATTACAGCCCCGCAGCTTTTGTGAGATTGACGCGGAAACGATCGCGGTGGCGTTGATAGCGGCGTGTCATTTCGGCTGATGCGTGCCCGAGCTGTTTTTGCACATAACGCTCATCGACATCGGCCGATGTTGCAAGACCGGCACGCAAGGAATGACCAGAAAACAAAGCCTCGCGCTCAGTCTCAGGCAAGCCACCGCGTAATCCGGCAGTGAGTGCTGTACGTTTGACCAGGCGGGCAATCTCTTTCGGGTTGAGGCGCTCTGACCCGACCGCTTTTCCTTGTCCGGTGACACGACGGAAGAGGGGGCCATGTGAAATGCGGGCAAAGTGCAGCCAGGTCTCTAAAGCAAGAATAGGGCAGGTGGCATCCGATGAGCCGCGACCGATTTCGACCTCACGCCAGCCCGTTTTACCGCGTACAACCAACAGTAGCCCGTTATCAAACGTCTCCATCCAACCGGTACCGTCTTGTGTCTGATCGCGCGCCAGATCAAGACCCGTGATCTCAGAGCGTCGTAACCCACCGGCAAAACCGATCAGCAACATCGCCCGATCCCTTAAACCCCGCAGAGAACCGCGATCAAGGGTCTCGACCATAGCGATGATATCTTCGGCCATGACGGCTTCCTTCTGGACTGGCGGCCGAGCATGGCTATTGCGGATGCCGGCCATGACCGTCGCAATGTGGCGATCCTTTCGATCGAGTGTGAGGCCGCGTTGAGCATAGTTCCACGACAAAGAGGAAAGGCGACGCTCAATTGTCGACACAGAATTGGCCTTTATGCCCCGCTCAGCCGCACCCGACGCGCAAGCCGTGATGTAGAGGCCGACTGTTTGAGGATGCGGGGGGAGGGGAGTGAGGTTAGACCGTCGGCACCACGCAGAAAAGTGCTTCCAGTCAGCGGCATAGGCTTTGACTGTATTGACGGCGTTAGCCGCTTCGACGTAGCCGCGAGCCCGGTCGGTCAAATCTTTGAGATGCGTCAGCGACGGATGCGCATCAGCATGGGAAGGGCGCTGCCTGTCGTACGACACCTCAGAGGCTGAAACATCACACTCGGCCATCGTGCTGAGAGATGAGCTTTCGTCGTCGTGATTTTCGGTGTTTTGTTCGAAGTTTAGGGCCATTTTTGCAGGATAACAAAAACGTCCGATAATGCAAGATTATCGGACGTTTTATTTACACGACAAGCGGTGCGGTTTGTGGCGATTAAACTAGTATAAAGCGCTCATATGTTCTAGAGTGACGCCATGAAAAACCAACAGCAAATACACACCGCTGCGCTGGATGGTGGTTCCCCACGGCTACCGCCAGCCTATACGGTGCCAGCATGGGCGCGTCCTCAGGCGAGCGGTGACAGCCTTGAGAGCGCAGTGTTTTCGGCCGCTATTGCTATGAAATGTCTTGATGATCTGGTGTGCTCAGATCCCGTCTGGCTTGGGTGTTGGCGTTCACACCAGGCGCTGTTGTGTGCCAATGCCACCTGCCAATGGTTACGATTGAAAGCCGATGAGCATAGTTTACGTGATGCCGTGCTGCTATGTGAACAAAGCGGAGATCCAGGGCCTGCCGGTCGTGTACTCCAGATTTACCAAAAACTGAGCCGTCGCACACCAGTACTGTCTTCGAAAACAGTCGCAACGCTCACGCAAGCCCTCGGCCTTCAACCACTATGCGATGCTGATCTTGCCAGCCTTGTCGAGGTCATGGAAACCACCTTGCAAGGACGTCAACCACCACTTCTTGCGGCGGCCGCTCTCATCACGAGTTTCTTTCGCCTGCGCCCAGATGGTGAGATTTTGGGCTGGATACTGGCTGACATAGTTTTGGCAGCGAAGCTCGGCTGGCGCGCGCCCGTGCCATTGTTGTTCCGTGCCCGTTTGGGTCCAGCCATGCGATTAAGCCAAGGCAAGGGGCAACTTAAACCCGACGATGCGGACTTTATCCGTGCTTTCTGTCTGGCTACTTGTGAGGCGAGCCAACAGGCGCTCAACAGCGCCACGACAATCGCACGACGCGCTGAGACCTTGTTGGCGGTGGCGCCGAAATTGCGTAGCAAAGGAGCACAGACAATTATCAAGAAATTGCTGGAGGAGGATAGTATTTTAGCGACAGCGCCTGACAGTGGGTTGTCGCGTTGGGCGGCGGCACGATTGTTTACGCGGCTCGAAGACTTTGGTGCTGTTCGCGAAGTGTCAGGCCGCTCCAGTTTTAAAATTTACGGGCTTTGATTATGGCCAGAGAAAACAACAAACGAACTACACTCTATACTAAAGAACCAACAGCAACCCAGTTGCATATTGAGGGCGACCTGTTTGATCGCACTCTCGTAGATCTGCCACCAGAGCTGCGCTGGCGCGAATTCATGCGCCGCATTGAGGTGGTTTTGTTTGCAAGTTCAGAGCCGGTCAGCCGCGCATTTTTGGCACGTGTCATCGATAACGATTGCAGCATTGATTTGCTGGTCGAAGATCTGATCGAAGATTTACATGATCGGCCCTACACCGTGGTTGCGGTGGCTGGTGGCTGGCAAATGCGCACACGTCCGGCTTTTGGCGCTACCATTCGCGCAGCGCAGATGCCGGTGCGGTTTGCAGGCCCGAAACTGTCGGAGTTTGAGATGATGGTTCTGGTCACGATCGCCTATCAGCAACCGATCACTCGTAAAGCTCTGTCGACCTTGTTCGGCCGTGAGGTCAGTCGCGATCTGATTGCCACTTTGCGTGAAGCCGCACTGATCGCAAGTGGCCCACGCAGTCCGAGCCCTGGTGCGCCATTGAGCCTGGTCACCACAACGCAATTCCTAGCAATGTTCGGGTTAAATTCACTGCGCGATCTGCCGGAGCAAGAAATGGTGGAGGAGGCGGGGTTCGTGCAAGGGGAATAGGCGGGCAGACTGCTCTCAGGTACTTGGTCAAGTCATGACCAGAGAAGCCGCAGTCCTACCGGCAAACTCTTTTAAAACGGTTGAGCGGGTATTCACACGACAGCCTTGCATTTGTACCAATAATTGGTACATTTGTAAGAAAGGAGTCATGCCATGTCACGAAACACATCCTTCACGCTCGGTGATCATTTCGCTAGTTTCATTGATACACAGGTGAGGGGAGGCCGCTACGGCTCTGCCAGTGACGTCGTACGGGCAGGCTTGCGTTTACTGGAAGAACATGAGGCACGGGTAAAATCTTTACAAGATGCACTGATTGCGGGTGAAAACTCTGGCCTCCCTCGGACTCTGGATCGTGAAAACTTTCTGCGCACAATGAAAACAAAACATGCCCTTTGATAGCTATCAACTCACACCGTTAGCAGAAGCCGATCTTGAAGAAATATGGCTTTACACATTCCGGGAATGGTCGTTGGTGGACTTGCCCCGATAAAATGGAGGGATTTTCTGTTAACATTATAGGCAACAGGAGAACCCGATGAGTAAAAACAAGCGCCCAGTTATTACGGATGATTTCAAGAAGGAGGCCGTCCGACTTATTGTGACAAGCGGGCGTACAATCAGCCAGATTGCCGCCGACCTTGGGGTTGGCCTCTCGACACTGACGCGCTGGAAACGCCAGTTTCATGAAGCTGATCTTTTAGCTGGGCCCCATGAGGATGTGACTAAAGAACTGGTGCGGCTGCGAAAGGAAAACGAAATCCTTCGGCAGGAACGTGAGATATTAAAACGCGCTGCAACTTTTTTCGCGAAAGAGGGAAGTCGATGAAGTTCAAATTCATCGATGCTGCGAAGAAGGAATTCCCCGTCTATCGGCTTTGCTCCGTTCTTGGTGTCAGTGAAAGTGGCTACTTTTCCTGGAGGGGGCGTCCAGCCAGTTTCCGGCAGAACAGGGATATGATCTTATTGGCCCATATACGCTCTCAGTTTAAGACATCGCATGAAACTTACGGATCTCCACGCATGCATGTGGAACTCCAGGAGGCTGGTATTGATGTTGGTCGTCATCGTGTTGCGAGACTTATGAAGGATAATAACCTGAAAGCCCTACAAAAACGGCGCTACAAGAAGACCACAGACAGCAACCATGGTGGTCTGATTGCCCCCAACCTTCTTGAACAGGACTTTACATGCACTGGTTCAGATCAGAAATGGGGTGTTGATATCAGCTTTATATGGACCGCTGAAGGCTGGCTCTATCTGGCAATTGTACTGGATTTATTCTCGCGGCGTATTGTTGGCTGGGCGACAAGTGACAGGCTCAAAAAAGATCTGGCATTGACGGCTTTAAATCGTGCAATTGCTCTACGCAGACCACCTTCCGGTCTGATCCAGCATTCAGACAGGGGCAGTCAATATTGCTCTTATGATTATCGAGAGCGTTTAGCCAATCACGGCATCGTTGCATCAATAAGCGCTAAAGGGAATTGTTTTGATAATGCGATGGTGGAAACCGTATTTAAAACCATCAAATCAGAGATAGTCTGGCGTACGAGTTTCCAGACCCGAGCGGTTGCTGAAAAAGCCCTTGGCCGATACATTGATGGCTTCTATAATCCGATCCGGCGGCATTCAGCACTCGGATATAAGGCGCCCATAGCATTCGAGGCAAACAGCGAATGCGCTGAGTGAAAGTCTCTCCACTAATTCAGGGCCAGGCCACCCTGGCTGAACAAGAGTTCGTGCATACGGCTTCGACAGGAATATCCCAATCATTTCTGGTCTTAAGATTTTATTGAGAATAGGATTACAATCACCGGAAAATTCGCATACTAAACGTGATCGACTTGTTCACCCTAGGGGTATTCCTCGGCATATGCGTTCTATCGATGGCAGAGAATTCATTACCAGAACCTTGAGGCAGTGGATGCCTTTGTAGTATCAAGACGGCGTACGCCATCCCAGGTAGCTCAGGGGAGAATGGCGATTGCGAAGCTTCATTCAATGCATCATCAAATGGGCGTGTTTCATCAGTACACCTGAGGTTAAATTTATAAATATTATATGCGTGTTCGTCTGAGACATGAATAAAGATACACATTACTATCTCAGACGAACAATTTTCTGTCATCCATATGCAAAGCAGAGCCAGCGCATTCAAACTATGGCATGATTTACGTCACAAACTTCCGTATAACCTCAGATATTCCGTTCATGCTCAATCTGTTTGATCACCTAGCAATACCCGATGACCGCCCATACATCCTTTATATCTCGCTGTCTTAAAGCAGCAGGATCAAAATCGCACTAACTGTGTATTATCTTTGTTCCGAGCACCTTCAGGCACTCACGCATAAACGCAGCAAGAGCTGTCCACCCCTTGGCGGAAACCATGTTGCCATCAACATAGGCATCCGTCGGGCTGAGATCGATATATGTACCGCCAACGGCTGTCACCTCTGGCTCACAGGCGCCAAGACCAGCAACTTTTCTGCCTTTTAAAACACCGGGTACGGCCATCAAAATCTGCACGCCATGGCAGATTGTGAAGATTGGCTTCCCAGTCTCATGGAAATGAAGAACCATATTCTGGATACGCTTATCAGTGCGGATATACTCCGGACCGCGTCCGCCGGCTGCATAGACGGCGTCATATTCCTCAACACGAACTTCGGAAAAAGTTTTGTTGATATCGGCATAATGGCCGAGTTTTTCCGTATATGTCTGGTCGCCTTCGAAATCGTGCAGTGAGGTTTTGATGCGATCTCCGGCCTGCTTGTCTGGGCAGACAACGTGAACCGTATGCCCTACGGCTTCCATTCCCTGTTGAAAAACGAAAATCTCATATTCCTCAGTAAATTCTCCGGTCAGCATCAGGATTTTTTTGCCGCTCATATCATATCTCCTATTATCAATGATTGGGGTGCCCGCGACTAAGCGGGCACCAGCATGTTTTAAAATGGGGAATCTGGAAAATAAAACTGGTCAGCGTTTTCAGGCGTGATCAGTGGAGCACCAAGCAAAAATGAGCCACGCATAGGTGCTTGTCCGGCAAATTGTGCTGCTGTCATATACATTGCCGATTTGACCATTGATGGTGGATAAGGAGTGGAGATCGGTGTACGTTCGTTCTTTTCCTTTACCATCTCGATGACCTGCTTCATGCCGTTACCACCGAGTGCATATTTAATGTCCTTACGACCTGCATTGTCGACGGCTTCCAGAACACCAAGCAGCATGTCGTCGTCATTAGCCCAAACAGCATCAATTTTAGGATGTTTAGCAAGATAGTCCTGCATCAGTTTGAAGGCTTCATCTTGATTCCAGTTGGCATACTGAATATCGAGGATCTTGATATTGGACTTGTCAATAACGTCCGAAAAACCCTTGATGCGCTCGTCATCAATTACGGTCGGAATACCACGGAGCACGACAATCTCGCCCGTGCCACCGAGCTTGTCGACCAGCCAATGCGCAGTATTGGCACCGACCGCGATGTTATCGCCAGCAACATACAGATCCTGAACACTCGGATCGGTAAGACCACGGTCAACGACAGTAATGAAGGTGCCTTTCTGTTTGACTTGCTCTACTGGGCCAGTCAGCTCCTCTGAAGTGAATGGCAGAATTACCAATGCATCAAGCTTACGGCTGGCGGAAAGATCCTCCAATGCTGAAACTTGAGCTGTTGCCGAAGGCGATGTTGTCAAAACGACTTCAATATTCGGGTAGGCTGCTTCTATTTCTTTTTTTGCCTGTTCGGCGTGATAAACAACCCCGCCAGTCCAGCCATGTGTCGCAGCCGGAATGGAAACAGCAATCGTCGCCTTCTTGTCTTCGGATTGTGCGTTGCCGAGTGGCAAAGCAAGCGCTAATGCAACGGTCGCTCCCATGAGACCGGTTTTTTGGAAAATAGACTTCATGTTCTCCTCCTTTTGAAGTCAGTGCTGTTTTCAGCGGTTGGCAGTAAGGCGGTGCGCCAGCATGGCGATGATAATAATCGCGCCCTGCACGGCTGCGACGAGATATTCAGAAACCATGTCCGATAGAACCATGACATTGGCGATAACTTCGAGGATGAGTGCGCCAGCTACTGTGCCGCCAATGCGCCCGCGTCCTCCGCGCAGCAGCGTGCCGCCGATCACAACGGCAGTAATGACCTGTAATTCCCAAAGCTGACCGGTCGTTGGCGTTGCGGCTCCAAGACGCGGCACGTAACAGATGGCGGCAACGGCAACGCAAACACCCTGAATGACATAGGCGAAGGTGCGAACACCAGCGACGTTAACACCGGAAAAGCGGGCAACCTCAATACTTGATCCGGCAGCTGTCAAACGACGGCCAAACTTGGTTTTGTAAAGCAGAAACGCACCCAGCATCACAACGACAAAAGTAATAAGCACCGGATATGGAATACCGAACAGATTACCAAAATAGACCGGTCGATAAGCCTCCCGCAGGCTGCGGTCGATAGGTAGCGACCCGCCATCCGTCATGAATGTAATAAAGGCGCGAAAAATACCCATAGTACCTAGTGTCACGATAAAGGGTTCTATTCGCCCGAGCGTCACGATGAGCCCGTTGAAAAGGCCGCACATCGCACCAACAACAAGTGCAAGTCCTGCCCCCATCGGAATAGCCCACGCACCAAATGATGGCGCGAGATAGTTCATCGCCATGATCATGATCCCGGTGACAAAGGCCATCATAGAGCCAACCGAAAGATCCAAGCCTCCGGATGCGATAACAAAGGTTGCTCCGACCGCAATGATTGCGATGAAGGCACTGCGCGTGATGACGTTGATCAAGTTTGCAGAAGCCATGAAATTCGAATTGACCATCGCCCCGAAGAATATGATCACCGCAAGTGCAATGAAAGGTGCGAGATCAGCCCAGCGGATACGTCGTCTCTCGTCAGCGGGTATGCTTGTTGTTACCGCTTCGGCCATTTTTGTTCTCCCCCACGTCTTCGCTTCCACCGACAGTGGCAGCGAAGACGACATTTTTTTCATTGATATCAGTTCCGCGAAGCTCCGTGACAAACCTACCAGCCCGCATTACAAGAACACGATCAGAAAGCCCCACCAGCTCCGGCATTTCCGACGAAATGACGATACAGGCCTTGCCTGTACGCACCATGGCGTCGATGAAGTCATAAATCTGATCTTTGTTGCCAATATCGATACCCCGTGTCGGTTCATCAATAATAACCACCAAAGGATTAGTGAGCATCACTTTGGCGAGCAGTAGCTTTTGCTGGTTACCGCCAGAAAGTTTCCCTGCCTCAAGTTGTAGGGAGCGAACGCGGATATCGTAATCCGCCACAACCTTTTTGAGGAGCGCGAACTCTGCCGCCTTATTAATAACAGTCTCTGGATTAACCGAATCGAGCGCCTGTAGTGTCAGATTGGGACAGAGCTTCTCCTCCAGAAGCAGGCCCTTTCCCTTCCTATCCTCAGTCAGGTAGACAAGACCGGCATCCATCAACGTGCGAACCGAGCGATGCTTGATCTCGCTACCGTTGACGATAACGCTGCTCGCATTTGACGGACGAAGGCCCATTAGTCCTTCGATGAGTTCGGTTCGACCAGAGCCAATCATACCACCAATGCCAAGAACCTCCCCGGGCCGCACATTGAAGCTCACACGATCAGCACGATGATCGACCGACAGATCAGTGACAGAGAGAAGTGGCGCAGCTTCTGTCGGCGGGCGCTTATGAGGATAAAGCATTGCCAGCTCACGTCCGACCATAAGCTCGGCCATTTCACGCTGACTGAGATTAGCGGCTTGCCAGGTTCCGATCATGCGCCCGTCGCGCAGCACCGTAATCCGGTCAGCAAGTGCCTGCACCTCGTCAAGACGATGCGAAATATAGAGAACGGCCACTCCATGATCGCGCAACATTTTTACAATGTCGAGCAGAGCCTCAACTTCATCATTTGCCAGAACCGCTGTCGGTTCATCGAGGATGACGACCTTTCGGTCATCCAGAAGCGCACGCGCAATCTGCACGAGCTGGCGCTGGGCAAGAGCCAAGTCGCCAACACGATCTCGCGGACGTGCCGTCGAGCCAACTCTTGCGAGAAGATCAGCGGTTCGCCGGTTCATCGTGGCATCATCTACCATCAAACCGCGGCTAAGCTCGCGCCCTAGAAACAGATTCTCCGCAACGCTCAGATCCGGTGCGAGCAAAATCTCCTGATGAACTAAGACGATACCAGCATCTTCTGCTTCCACCGCATTACCAAATGTTATCGGCTTGCCGTCCATCAACAACCGGCCTTGTGTCGGCGCGATATACCCGGACAACAATTTCATCAGAGTTGATTTGCCAGCTCCGTTTTCACCAATAATGGCGTGAACCTCTCCCGCGCGAATATCAAGCGAGATATCCGACAAGACAGTAATCTGACCATAGGTCTTGCTCAGACTATCAGCCTGAAGGGCTGCACACGCCTGATTAGCTGCTGATGCTAAGGGATAAGAAGCAAGGGATGTGTTCATTCAAAAGCCGAAAGCAATCTGTCGCGCGAGCGCTCGATGTGGATAAGCATAGCGTCAAATGCCGCCTGCGGGTCACCTGTACGAAATGCTGAAAGTAAATCTTCGTGCTCCTCAAGAGCCTCCTTCGTTACGCGGGTGTGAAACATCAAGCGGAAAATATGCAGATGAACATGCTGACTGGACAGGGCATTACTGATCACATCATTACCAACGACCTGAAGGATAGCATCATGAAAATGCGCATCCGCCCGGGCAAAACGTGAATAGCGCGTGTTACGATCAACAGGAGCGTCGCCGTTTCCCATATCTGCTGCAGCATTTTCAAGAATTTCAAGATCCTTGGGCGTCATATTGAGCGTTGCAAGTCTGGCCATCTCGGGCTCGACGAGCAAACGGAACGCATAAAGGTCTTCGAACTGTTTTCTTGTCCACTGAGGTGATGCACTGTAGCCGACAAGATGCTCTTTACGCACCAGTCCCTCCCGCTCAAGGCGGCTCAATGCCTCACGGATAGGTGTTTGAGAAACACCGATTTCCCTCGCCAATACGTCGATCGGAATTCGCGCGCCGGGAGCGATCTCCAATGACATAAGCCGGTGGTATATATTGTCATAGACACCATCCACCACGCTGCTCGGGCGAACTACCGCCCTGATTTTTTCTCGCTCTGCTGTAAATATCACTCAAATTCTCCGGCAGCTTCTTGACATGTTGGTATTTGTTGCAAATAACATATCATATGTCAAATACTATATCATATACGATCTGAAATGTGATATTAAAATGATCTGCGATTAGTTCGCCCTAACAAGCAAGAAAATCACAGGAAAGGGCTGCGCAGTAAGAAAAATGTAGCAACTGTGCCAGCCGCTTTTGAGAAATATTTTTGGCACTCGAAGCCGCCTGAATTATCGGAGGAAAAACAGAATGATTATTTTCGGGACATTGAGAGCGCCACGAGAATTGCTTTTCGGCGCAGGACAAAGACATGCCCTTGGCAGCATTGCCGCCAAACTTGGCAACCGCGCGCTGATCATCACAGACAGCCGTCTTGCTTCAGATGCAGATTTTCTGCTGATGGTTCAGCAACTCGAAGACAATAGTGTCGTGGTTATGATTGATAGCTCTACGCTGCCGGATGTTCCCGTCGAATCTGCAGTGAGCTGCGCGCAAAAAGCCAGACAATTTGCACCAGACCTTGTCATCGGTATTGGGGGGGGCTCTTGCCTCGACATGGCCAAATGCGTGGCTCTGCTACTTACGCATGGTGGACGGCCGCAGGATTATTATGGTGAATACGCCGTCCCGGGGCCTGTGATGCCATTAATAGCAATCCCCACCACCGCCGGAACTGGCTCTGAAGTAACGCCCGTTGCTGTGCTTTCCGATTCCGAACGGAGCCTGAAGGTCGGCATTTCCAGCCCGCATCTTATCCCCACAGTCTCCATCTGCGATCCGGATCTCACCTTGTCTTGTCCACCCGGACTTACTGCAATTGCGGGCGCCGATGCACTGACCCATGCTCTCGAGGCTTTCACCGCAATAAGACGTGAACCAGTACCTGGCATTGCGCAACAGCGCGTTTTCGTAGGCAAGAATGAACTGTCCGATCATTTCGCGTTAAACGCCATCGCATTGCTGTGGCAGGGACTGGAAGCTGCATGTAAAAATGGTACTGACCACACAGCGCGTGAAAAGGTCATGCTTGGTGCAACGCTCGCAGGTCTTGCCTTCGGCGTAGCCGGTACCGCCGCAGCCCACGCCATTCAATATCCCGTTGGCGCGCTCACCCACACCGCTCATGGTCTCGGCGTTGCCTGCCTTATGCCCTATGTGATGACATGGAATGCGCCGGTTATTGGCAGCGAGCTTGCCAAAATAGCGCAAGCTGCCGGATTGGACGGACCAGACAATGTCATTCCAGCGCTTTCTGCTCTTTTTGCGCGGATCGGCATCCCGTCAACGCTTCGTGAACTTGGCCTTGAAGAAAGCCGGATAGGTTGGGTGGCAGAACAAAGTATCGGCATTACGCGTCTTATTCAGAACAATCCCCGCCCCCTGAACCTCAATGAAATGCACAGTCTCATCGCCGCTGCCTATCACGGTGACCGTTCACGCCTGAAATGAAAAGGACTCCTATCATGACAACTTATGCAAGATTCACCGGCTATGCCGCTCCCGCACTTCACACGGAGGGTCTTTACATCGGCGGCAAATGGCATAAGGGCAGCGGAATAGTCGTAACGGACCCTTCAACAGGCGAAAAGCTGGGTGAAGTTGCAGACGCCTCCGTCGAAGATGCAATGCTTGCCATCGATGCTGCGGATGCAGCTGCTTTTTCATGGCGTAACACCCCATCGCGTCAACGCTCCGAAATTCTGCGCCGTTGGTTCCAACTAATGACGCAACATGCAGAGGAGCTTGCTCTGCTTGTCTCGCTGGAAAATGGCAAGGCCTTGCCCGACGCACGTGGTGAAGTTGCCTATGCGGCCGAGTTTTTGCGCTGGTATGCTGAAGAAGCCGTGCGTATTCCCGGTGAATACCGGCACACGCCTTCGGGCTCTCATCACATCATTGTTGACCACGAGCCAATCGGCATCGCAGTTCTGATTACGCCTTGGAATTTTCCGGCAGCAATGGCGACCCGCAAAATCGGTCCAGCTCTTGCGGCAGGCTGCACAGTGATCCTCAAACCAGCTTCCGAAACGCCGCTCACAGCTTACGCCATGGCACGGCTTGGCGAAGAGGCTGGAGTGCCAGCCGGCGTTATCAATGTTATCACAACAAGCAAACCAGGTGCGATAACGAACGCCATGCTTGCCGATCCGCGTGTACGCAAACTTTCTTTCACCGGCTCGACTGGTGTTGGCCGTACGCTTCTCGCCGAGGCCGCGAAATCGGTCATCAATTGTTCGATGGAGCTTGGCGGCAACGCCCCTTTCTTCGTCTTTGATGATGCAGACCTGGAAGCCGCTCTCGACGGTGCCATGGTCGCCAAGATGCGCAATGCAGGCGAAGCATGTACTGCCGCCAATCGCTTTTATGTTCAGTCAGGTATATATAATGCATTTGTTGCTGGCCTTACAGAACGCATGGCAGCACTCAACGTTGGCGCGGGTTATGATCCTGCAACCCAATGCGGCCCCATGATCACGACAAATGCTGTTCATAAGATTGACAGGTTGGTAATGGATGCGATTTCGTTAGGCGCACGTGCGACAACCGGTGGCAAACCCGTTACGGAAAATGGTTTCTTCTACCCGCCGACAGTGCTCGAAAATGTGCCCATCGATGCCGCTATCGCCCGTGAGGAAATTTTTGGCCCTGTCGCACCGGTTTACAAATTCGTGAGTGAGGATGAGGCTGTCCACCTCGCCAACAATACCGAATATGGTCTTGCTGCCTATATTTACAGTCGTGATCTGAAACGAGCCATGCGGGTTGGCAAGCGACTTGAAACGGGCATGCTCGGCATCAACAGAGGGCTGATGTCAGACCCTGCTGCACCCTTTGGTGGCGTCAAACAAAGCGGTCTTGGCCGTGAAGGCGGGGTTACAGGCATTCTGGAATTCATGGAAGCCAAATATTACGCAGTGGATTACTGAGTTTAAAGGAACGTACCATAATGTCCGAAGACCTCTACCGCATTCGCGATTACGTACCTGATTTCGATGCTATTGCTCATGAATATACAGAGCGAAGCCGTGAGCTTTCAGCAAAGCAGAAGATGCTAGTCGATATACGCTACGGGCAACGTGAAAGAGAGGTCTTGGACATTATATTACCTGATCGTCTCAAGAGTGGCGCACCAATACATGTGTTCGTCCACGGTGGTTATTGGCGTTCCGGTGAAAAAGAAAGTTACCGTTTTTTAGCAACGCCGGTTCTTGCAGCCGACGGCATTGCTGTAATCGTTGAATATGATCTAATGCCAGATCAGCGCCTTGATGTGCTGGTCGATCAGGTAAGACGAGCCATAGGCTGGGTTGAGAAACATGCGGATGATTTCGGCGCGGACCCACGCAGACTAACAGTCAGCGGTCATTCGGCAGGCGCACATCTTATCTCTTTCCTTGCGGCCAGAGGCTCAGCAGAAAGTACAATGCCTGCCCTGCCCGCCATTAAAGGGCTACTGTTAGTGAGCGGCATTTATGATTTATCGGGCATTCCGGATAGTTTTTTGCGTGATGAAGCCAAAATGACAGTGACAGAAGCGCAAAACTGGTCACCCTTGATGTCAACGCAGCATCCATGCCCGCAGCGTATCATTGCATTTGGCAGTTTAGAAACGCCCCCTTTTCACCAACAGGCCGCTGCATTAAAAGCCCAGCTCAGTTTTCAAAACAGCGCTGCAGAGTTGGTACCAGTGATTAACCTGAACCATATGAGTATTGTGCTAGATCTGGCAGACCCAACTACTTATCTGGGCAAGCGTCTTGCAGATATGGTGGCATCAAGTTGAAGAAGCAGCAATTTTAAACGGGACTGTAACTATATCCTGATTGCTGACGCGGTTGGATATTCGCACTATTGTTACGCGGATTTCAAGCTCGCAATTTCACGCCATATTTCGGTTGCGGCTTGACGCAATTCACGGTGATTAGGCTCAGGACCCATTGATTTCAGTGTGCAGAGCAAATTCAATACCCTTTGAGGAGATTGATCAATGAGTAATCTTTACTGGCTGAGCGAAGTACAAATGTCACGCCTTCACCCCTTTTTCCCCAAGAGCCATGGACGTCCACGCGTTGATGACAAGCGTGTTTTGAGTGGAATTATATTCATTCTTCGCAATGGGTTACGATGGTGTAATTCCCCTATAAAACGCGTTATAATCGTTGGAGCCGTTGGTGTCACAAGGGGATATTAGCGCAGATATTGGAAGGCCTGTCTTCAAAGTCATCAGTCGGCAAGACTGTGATGATGGATGCGACCTATTTGAAAGCACACCGTATGGCTTCAAGCTTGCGGTTTAAAAAGGGGGCGGTGAACGTCTGATTGGCTCAGAAAAGGGTTAAAAGACAAATAGATAAAGTCGTGTATCTTGGGGCGCATAAACCGCAAGAAAGCTATCAAGTATGATAAGCGCCGTTACACGCGGCGCAATCGTATCGAAATCATGTTTGGCAGATTGAAAGACTGGCGAAGAATTGCCACCCGTTATGATCGTTGCACGGTCGTGTTCCGAGTAGCTATAGAATACGCAGCTGGGTTATGTCGCAAACTTTTCATGTCTGATGATCTGTGCAAGGGATTGTGCCGATTTCAGATTGAAGCGAGGCATTTAGCATGGTTGATTTCAAGGGGACGCATTTCCCTAAAAGTGTCATCCTTTTTGCCGTTTTTTCTATGTTCGTTATTCAGTTTCGTATCGTGACCTTCAGGAAATAATGGCCGAACGAGGCATAGAAATTGACCATGCAACCTTGAACCGATGGGTTGTTAAATACTCACCGCAGATTGCTGCTCAGGCACAATGAAGCAAACGCCCAACACTTGGCTCGTGGCGTATTGATGAGACCTATATAAAGGTTAAAGGCAAATGGACCTATCTGTATCGAGCTGTTGATCGAAACGGCCAAACCCTTGATTTCATGCTATCTGAGCGCAGAAATCTCGGCGCTGCACGACGTTTCTTTAGAAAGGCTATCGCAATCAATGGTATTCCAAACAAGATTGTCATTGATAAAAGCGGGGCCAATTTGGCTGGTGCGCAGGCTATAAGCAATATCCTGAAGATCACAGGTACGGACAAGCTGATTGAAATCCTACAGGTCAAATACCTCAACAATATTCTTGAACTGGACAATCGGTTCATCAAGCGGATCACCAGACACATGTTAGGCTTCAAAGCCTTTCATTCAGCATCAGCTACAATCGCTGGCATCGAAGTCGCTCGCATGATCCGCAAGAAGCAATTCGCAAACGACAATCGTTCGCCATTCGAAGTATTTGCGGAACTCGCAGCATAACTGTGTCCAGAGATAAGGCAGCTTATAACCCACTCAAAAATTTGCGACAGAACCTCTTGAACTCCGTCTGAATTTGCAGCGGTTTATTGTTTGGTTTTAATCCAATTCACTACATGTGTCCTATTGAAAGTAAATTCAATTTTCGTCCTCATGGAGGGCAACTCGAAATGGAAAGCTGGCTTGATTTCGGGCAAAAATCTACAAATTACGGGCTATGTTGGCGTCGATAAGGGACACACGCTAAGGATCTTGACTGGCTATTAGCATCAATAAGCTTGCGCATAACGCAAGGTGAAGAGCGGATAACAAATTGACAAACTTTGCCAATCTGTGAATATGGCTTGCAGAGACAGGAGAGTTTGATGGCAACGATGAATGTATCGCTCCCTCACCCTATGAAAGAATGGGTTGAGGCTCAGGCCAAAACAGGACGCTATTCGAACGCGAGTGACTATGTTCGCGACTTGATCCGTAAGGATCAGATGCGTGGCGATAAGATCGCAGCAATGCAGCAATTTGTCGATGAGGGCCTACAAAGTGGAAAGGGAACTCGTTCACGGGAAGATCTTTTCACTATGGCAATTGCTAACGCCGAAAAGTCTCTGAAACGCAACTGATGGAATTAAATCTCTCGGTTCAGGCGGAAGAAGATATCATTGCTATTGCTGAGCACGGTATCGCAATGTTTGGATCCCTACAGGCTAAACGATATCATTCGGACTTGTTTAACACGTTGGATCTGATTGCCAAAAATCCACAAATGGATCGCGAACGGGAAGAAATCTCTCCACCTGTTCGTATTCATCCATTTAAAGCTCATCTGATTATTTATCAAATAGAACAAAACGAAACCGTATTCGTAATTAGGATACGGAATGCATTTGAAGACTGGATTAGCGAACCTTTCTAACGCTTGTTCTGATCTCAGAAATCTTGGGAAAAGCAGTAGCTGTTGCTGACTAATCTTTCCGAAGTTGCAGGCCTGTTCTTGACTGTCTTATTGTCAAGAACACTTTGTCTGCTAAACCGTTCTTTGAATCACCGACAAAATAGAATGCTCATTGTGTCAAAATCTCTGATCAAGTGATTCAAATCGTAAATAGGTAATTAAATGCTGATTTAGCAATTTCAAAAGTGTATAGAAAGTCATCTCCACACGCCAAATAAGTAAGATTAAATTGAATAATTCGTCTAGCGGTTCTTATAACGCACGCATTCAACGTCTCCAATTGGCTTGTCGTCAGGCCTTGCCTGCTGCTGTTTTAGTAAGTGGCATTTGGATACCAGTATTTGCGTTTTTTCAGCACTGGCATCTGGTCGTACTGGAAGCGGTATTGAGCGCTTGTATCATTTTCAGTTGGATGCTCGTAAGACGGGGAGCGGTCACAACGGGGATGATAATAGCTCAAGCGGTTTGCATTGCGTTTATAGTGATTTTTTCGACGCTTTTTGATATTCCAAGTCCAGATATTCCGAGGGTTTCTCACTTGTATCTGCTGCTTATCGCATTGGCAGGGTATGTAAACTTTCAACGCGTTGGGGGGAAGGTACAGCTTTCTCTGATTGTCACTTCTCTGGCATTATTTATCATATTCTCTAGTACGTCCTTTAATTCTACATTTGCTCGTCCGCTTCCAGACGAAACTCGCTTTTTTACGTCTTGGGTTCATGCGTGTTTTGTAACGATCCTTTTGTGTATTGGGTTCGCACTAGTTGAGGATGAGTTATCCGAAGACAGGAAATTTATCGGGGATTTTCGCCAAGCGATCAACAACGGCCAATTTGAGCTTTTGTATCAGCCGCAAGTCGATGAATCTGGAAATCTGATTGGAGCGGAGGCACTTATTCGATGGAACCATCCACAAAAAGGAATTATTCGACCGGATTCCTTTATACCTGTTGCCGAGCGTACTGGATTTATGCCTGAATTAGGTAATTGGGTTTTAGACAATGCTTTAAATACGCTGGCTCATTGGCGCAATGATGTAAGTACTAGGCATCTAACGATGGCAGTGAATGTTAGTCCAGATCACTTTTTAGAAACAGATTTTGCGATAAATGTCATTAGAAAGCTCAAGTTGTTAGAGATTGCGCCTTCAAACTTAAAACTCGAATTAACGGAGGGGATGTTTGTTTCCGAAGTTGATGACTTAGTCGAGAAAATGAATGTTTTGAAAAGTGCAGGCGTGGGTCTGGCATTGGATGATTTTGGGACGGGCTACTCTTCTTTGAGTTACTTACGTCGACTCCCGTTCGATCAGCTCAAAATTGATCGCAGTTTTGTTTTAGGCATAACTGAAGGGAAACGAGGCGAGTCGTTGGCGAAAAGCATTACGCAAATGGGAATTGATTTGGATTTGCAAATGCTTGCCGAGGGCATTGAAACGAACGAGCAGTTTCAGTTTATGCTCTCATGTGGCTGCACAGCCTTTCAAGGTTATCACTTCGATCGACCAATTAGTCTTGAAGATTTTATAGAACGAGTGAAGCTTTATCCAATGTGACGCGCATCAACTCGTTGTTTTGATCAAAGGCCTGTTCGCCAGAAAGCCAAAATTGCCTATTGTAATGCGATACGGAATAGATGCCTGTTTTTTTTGCAAGTTCTGTTGATTTTCTCTCAAAATCTTTAGCCATCGATAAGATAATTCCTTGGCTATATTGGAATCTGAGGCTTGTTCTTGGGTTAAGTATTTGTTTGAACATCGTGTAAGCCTGACGGATAGTCAATATAACTGCAGCGTCACGATCCCTCATCGCGTTTAAAAATTGCGAAATAACTTCTCGCCCGAGTGTTATAGATTTTCAATCAGATGATTTTATTCGTTGATAGCAATATTCTTTCTCAAAGCGATCCGTGAAACTGATAGCGTTGTTTCTTTATTAACTGTGAAGCGGCTCGTAAAGGCGTGCGCCGGCTTTATCTGCCGCAACCTTTAAACGCTTATCTCGGGTCCATAGTGATGTTCGCCGGTCAAGGAGTACTGATGCCAGCAGCTGAGCATCAGTATAGCCTATACCCATGCTAAAAATGCAATGCTTTTCAATCATGGTCATGACTTCGTCATGTGTTGCGACTTGAGCTTCACGCTGCGCCTTCAAAAAAGCCAAGACACTCGTCCTGTCTCGGAGACTGCCCAGAGCAAGTTCACCAATAATCGCTGGATGACAAAGCAAAAGATCATCACCGATAATCTTGATAAGCTCATTATCGCCGGCGCGGAAGTGGTCAATCCAAATTGAAGTGTCTGCCAGTATCACTTCTCCACTGAGCTCCTACGGCGAGGAGCTGCTTCAACGTCTGGCATCGTGCCTCCAAGGGCAATCAGGCGTTTCCCAGTTTCCATTCGCACTAGTGTCTCTAGCGCTTGTCTGACTAGAGCGGCTGTCTCTTTCGTGCCGGTCAACAATCTGGCTTTTTCTAAAAGATTGTCATCAAGGTTGATGGTTGAGCGCATAATCTGACTCCTTGCTAAGTCGCCATAAATAGCACCAAATGATGCTAATATCAACATGCTTCCGATGACTTATTCTAACGATCATGACGGGTATTTTCTAACAAAAGTATTCTACAGGTTACAACCGCCCGAGATACGCTGGGTATTCTTGACACTTACTCTGGATCAAAGGGGATTGATACGTCTGGCTTGATGCGGATACTGATGTTCTTGACTTGAAATCAGAAACACAATTCGTCTCTCGATTTGCTGCACTTGCCACAAATGGAGCGAAGCTAGACGTTGTTCGAGTTCGCACGTGCTCGATCTTTTAAGATGCAAAGTTAAGTTGTTTTTTCTTAAGCAATAATAAATGGGAGCTTTAGGGATTATGAGAGATGAAACCATATAAAGATTGTTAAGATTAACGATGGTCACCACATTTGACCATCGTTGATTCGAGCATTAAAATTATTCAAACCTATAGATAACGACTGCGCTCACGTTGCACTTCATCAGTCGTGTATGGTGCAGCGGCCGTATCAAATCGCTGCCAACCATCCTCAGTGTATATGCGGCGGCGTTCTACAAGATCGACACGATTTGCGCGGGAGAGAATGGCTTCCGCCTCAGCATAGCGATCTTCAGACACTTTTGCAGTTACCACAGTGCCGCCACGTCTTACGCCTTCCGCATAGAGATGTGCATCCTCTTCAGGCACTCCAGCTTCAGTGAACGCGCCGATTAATCCACCTGTTGCACCACCAACTACGGCACCTCCAACTGCACCAGTAAGAGTCGCTGCTAACCAACCAGCCGCAACGACAGGTCCGACACCTGGAATGGCCATAATACCAAGACCAGTAAGCAATCCACCCGCGCCACCGACGGCGGCACCTATACCTGCACCAACGCCAGCACCTTCAGCAGCATTGCTTTCTTTCTCATCGTCACGTGAAACAATACTGATGTCATCCGATGGAATGCCAGCAGACTCCAGTTCTGAAACAGCTACCTTAGCTGATGAATAAACGTCAAACAGACCTGTAACGGTTCGCATTTTCATCTCCCTTAATTAAATGATTTCTCAGGTTAAGTTACATAGCTTGTTTTGTAACATTGCCCTGATAGTCGAGCTGAACGGAAACCTTGTTCGCTCCGTTCATTGCTGTAGCTTCCCAGATCCCAGCTTCTGTCAGTTTAAGATCGCTTATTTGCGAATAGCCTGCTTCTTCGAAACGCTCTTTTGCTTGCTCTTCTGTGAAGCTATTTTTACCTGCTACCGGAGCACTTGAGTTGTTAGTTTGTGGTGCTGAAACTGCCGGCGTTTCCGGACTTTTTGTGTCCTGCGAAAAGGCAAAAGTTGGCGCGAATGCTATCGCGCTAGCTAAGGCTAACGTTATGATTCTCATAATATTTCTCCCAGATTTTGGACTGACGGTATCAGTAATAAGAAAACGTTCTAGACCCCATTGAGTTCCACGTTGTTTTCATAGTTGGCATAAAATTTGGGTTTCTAATGCCAACTAGTTCTTAAGCCCTTTTTCAACAAATCCGAGTTGAAGCTCGTCAGATACTAATTTAATTGCCGGCACAGTTATTGTGGGCGCCCAGCCAGCGTTGATGGCTTCGTTCATCAGGTTGCAAACACCAAGATACTCGCTCCCAAAACAACTGCATCAGCATCTTCTTCAGAACGCCCAATTAGATTGTACTGTTTAATAATGTTTACAATACTAGGCTATATAGCGTCTTTGCAATCGCGATGCCGGCTGTGATAATCAGCCGCTGATTTGAGACGTTTCATTAGCGCACTTCTTCATACTTAATTGGACAAGTTTAGTCTCCAGATCGATCTTTGTATGGCTCGTTTGGAACCTGCTTTTTTTAGCTTACAGGAGCGACCCCTTGCTCATGTGTAGGTCGCATCTCTTGATCTCTAGGCTCAACAGATGTTGAGTCTGCTGATTTATCCGGACGATGTAAATCAGGATTAGACCTAGGGGGCTTTTTCTTATTGATTCTTCTCTTCAATGAATAAAACCCCGCCGAAGCGGGGTTATTCGAGTTAAGCAGCTTTTAAATTTATTTTTGTTTCTGCAAGCTTGGTGAGATCCTTGTCGGTCTGACCTTCTTCCTGAAGCGTGGCATCTAACAGCTTGGCAATCTCTTTATGCCCAAGCTCTGAAGCCCACCGCTTGAGGGTGCCATAGCGGGTAATCTCATAGTGTTCGACGGCCTGAGCCGATGAAATGAGGCCAGCATCAAGCGCCTTAGTTCCCTTGAACTCATCGATGATTTCTTCGGCTTCAGCAATAATGCCCTCGATGGCATCACATGTTTTGCCTTGAGCTCGTTTACCCAGCAATTCAAATGCCTGCTGTAGGCGTTCAATGTGTTCTTGGGTTTGGTCTTTATGCTTTTCAAAGGCCGTTTTAAGCTCAGGAGACGATGCTGCGCGTGCCATCTTTGGTAGCGCTTTTACAATTTTTCGCTCAGCGTAATAGATGTCTTTGAGCGTATCGTAAAAAAGATCGTTGAGCGTTTTCTCTTTTGACGTTGGCATAATTCTCTCCCTAAAATTTGGTAAAAAAACCCCCGCTTAGTAGTAATGCAATTGCAACTCATAAGTTCCGCGACTTCCATGAAGTCTGCGGGTGAACCGTTTATGAAGCAAATATAATATCGACGGGCACGCAACAAAAAACTTGATTGCCCGATATTTTAAAATGCGATGCTCAGGTAAAGAATTTTCTATACCTGTATGCATCCTCTTATATGTGCTTAATCACAGCTGCTATTTGTTTGAACGCCAATTAGATGAACGGCCTCTGAAATAAGATTGTCCGTGCCTTTGACTTCGAATTGATCGACGTGTTCTATTAATAGCGAAATTGTCGTCTCAACGATTTTCAGTCTTAAACGCTCGTTCGGTGTGTAGAAGCTCGCTTTGTTATATAGCAACTGCCTCAAATTGAACGGGTCGATGTCGCATGCAGTATTGGGGAGAACCATAGTGCTCCTCCTTCCTAGCAGGCAAGAGCACATATGAACCCTCAGCCGTCACCGCCTACGTATTCGGTTTGGTGACGATGCAACAAGCATACGCTGAGACAATCTAGAGTCAACCGCTTGCGCATATGCGGGTAAGAGAGCGATTCTGTCTGAACTTGCAGTCACTATATCGAACTGCATTTCCTTCCAGTTCGCCATAGGGTTGCGTTCTTTAGCCGTGGGTCTCGAATGAACAAATAATGGAAATCCGAGATCAATGCGCTGGAGCTGTAATGACTAAATTATTCTCCTAATAGAATTACGTTTAGCGTGTATCTGTCTGGCAGACAGCATCCTTCCCAATTTCCAATGGAACCTTAGCATTAAAAGAGGGTTGATATTTATAGAAAACACAATTGGAGGAATTGTTATGAAAATCACTGCCCTTCTTCTTGCCAACGCAATGGCGCTCGTACCAGCAATTACCGGTGCACAGGCAACTCAAACACCCAATATGATGCGCCACGTGCGACGGACACTCTGACGCATGATAAAGACGTTAAGTTTTTAACAGAAAAACCTGATTTTTCGCCACTTCAGTCGAAAGAACTGATTGAGTTACTCGGGTGTGATCACTCGGATTTGCTACAAGAAACTAAGAAATCCAAAGATGAGACCTGAAGAGTATGAGAGAAATAACTCTTTTATCAAGACTTATTGAATACGGAAATTCTTAGGAATTATAATGCGTTACGTCTAGGAAATGCGATTTTTCATTGATGCAGGCGTCTAGAAATCTTGGTTACAGGTGCGGTATGCGGCTATGGCAACAGATAAGCTATCTTTGTACAGAAGTAAGCGTGACTTCAGCTTAACGACTGAACCGAAGAATTCAACGTTAAAAAACCGTTCAAAACTAAGACGTTTCGTCATTCAGAAACACGACGCGACCCGACTTCACTATGATCTTCGACTTGAACTGGATGGCGTTTTCAAATCCTGGGCGGTCACAAAAGGGCCGTCACTTGATCCTCATGACAAGCGCTTTGCAGTCGAAGTTGAGGATCACCCGCTCGATTACGGCGACTTCGAAGGAATAATCCCAAAGAAGCAATATGGTGGTGGTACCGTTATGCTATGGGACCGGGGTTACTGGGAACCTGAAGGCATTAGAACACCTCAAGAAGCCCTTGAGAAGGGCGATCTTAAGTTCACCCTTGAGGGTGACCACTTACATGGCAATTTCGTGCTGGTGCGCATGCGCCATGATCGCAATGGTAGTAACCGCATTAACTGGCTGCTGATCAAACAGGAAGATGAGTTCTCCGTGGCGGAGAATGGGGCAGGGGTCCTCGAGAAGTACTTTAAGTCGGTTGCATCTGGACGAACGATGGAGGCTATTGCGTCTGGCACAGGCAGAAAACCAAAGCCATTTATGACGAAGAGTGCCGGTGTCAAGGCAGATGCTGTCTGGGATAGCAGTCGTGGCTTAGCCCCTGAGGAGCGCAGGACCGATGGAAGAGTTAAGCCTCCCCCTGAAAAGCGGGACGAAAAATTGGCTTCTGTTCGTCGTCAGATTGCGGGTAACGCATCAGTTATTCCTGCATTTATACCACCGCAATTGTGCAAGACCTTGGCGCGGCCGCCATCTGCCCCTGGCTGGCTACATGAAATCAAGTTTGATGGCTATCGGGTGCAGATGCGTGTCGAAAACGGCACGGTTACCCTGAAGACGAGAAAAGGCCTCGATTGGACGATAAAGTTCCATGCCATCGAAAGAGCAGCATGCATGCTTCCCGATGCAATTATCGATGGAGAAATTTGCGCGCTTGATGACCACGGGACCCCGGACTTAGCGATCCTGCAGGCAGGTCTTTCAAAAGAGCAAACAGATGCCTTAGTATTTTTTGCCTTTGATATGCTGTTTGAAGGCGATGAGGACATACGCGAACTGCCGCTTTTTGAGCGCAAGCACAGGCTTGAGACGCTTTTATCAGATGCAGGTGAGACTACGCGTATTCGATTTGTTGAGCATTATGAAACCGGCGGAGATGCCGTTCTCAAATCCGCCTGCCGCTTGTCACTTGAGGGGATAGTTTCCAAAAAGGCCGATGCGCCCTATCGCTCAGGCAGGAGCCAGTCCTGGACGAAATCCAAATGCCGTGCCGGTCATGAGGTGGTAATTGGTGCTTACGCTAAAACCAATGGCAAGTTTCGGTCTTTGTTGGTAGGCGTCAATCGCGGTGGCCAATTCGTCTATGTTGGTCGTGTCGGCACGAGGTATAGTGCCAAAGTGGTGCAGGCCATTTTGCCGAAATTGCAAGCGCTGGAAACATCTAAGTCGCCGTTTACGGGCTTAGGTCCTCCAAAAAACCATGAGGATATCGTCTGGCTTGAGCCCGAATTGGTAGCCGAGATCGAATTCGCCGGATGGACAGGAGACGGTCAGATACGTCAGGCGTCATTCAAGGGCTTGCGCGAAGACAAACCTGCGAAGGAGGTTGAGGCGGAGACACCAGCCGATCCTGAAGACACGGATGTGCTTGGACCGGAGAGGGCGAGACGCCAGCCCGCGCGTTCCGCCAAAGGCGGTAAGGCCAAGGTGATGGGGGTTTTGATTTCCCATCCCAACAAGCCTTTATGGCCCGATACTGAGGATTGCGAGGCGGTTAGCAAGGTTGAGCTTGCACGATATTACGAGACCATAGGCCCCTGGATGATAGAACATCTAAAGGGTAGGCCATGTTCGATCCTGCGGACACCCGATGGCATTGAGAGTGAACAATTTTTTCAGCGTCATGCCATGAAAGGCATTTCAAATCTCCTGGAACTTGTCACCATAAGCGGTGACCGCAAGCCCTATCTGCAGATCGACCGGATTGAGGGGCTCGCTGCTATCGCTCAGATCGGTGGTACAGAGCTTCATCCGTGGAATTGCCACCCGGGCAAACCCGATAATCCAGGCCGTCTGGTCTTCGATCTGGACCCCGGTCCTGGTGTCGCGTTTGCAAATATCGTTGCCGCGGCGCGAGAGATACGTGACCGGCTGGAGGAACTTGGTCTTTTGAGCTTTTGTAAGACCACCGGCGGTAAAGGCTTGCATGTGGTCACGCCGCTTGCCTGGTACAAAGGAAAGGGCGAAGGCTGGGATGCGGCAAAGATGTTTGCTCACGATATTTGTAAGCAGATGGCACGAGACAATCCAGACCTTTACTTGATCCAGATGGCGAAGAACCAACGCCAGGGCCGTATTTACCTCGATTATCTGCGAAATGACCGCATGGCGACAGCTGTTGCGCCGCTTTCACCACGCGGCCGCCCGGGCGCTCCCGTCTCCATGCCACTTAATTGGTCGCAGGTCACACCCGACCTCGATCCGAAACGTTTCACTATTCGCACCGTGCCAAGGCTTTTATCAAACACAACTGCGTGGCAGGATTATAATCAGAGCCAACGGCCGCTTGCAGAGGCGATAAAACGGCTAGCCAATGTCAACTGCGCATGAAGTATCAACGGCAAGATTTACTTCCGCAGAGGCTTTTGGCCAGCGAGGGATTTGCGTAACGCATCCATGATATTGATCACATTGTCAGCTGGTTCGGAGGACTGTTTTTTTGTTCTGCTTTTCGCCGGCTTTTTAAGCATTTTTTTCCGAGTTTCAATAATATCGAGCAACCGATCCTGCACGGGATCAATCACCACACTAGCATCCCAATCCCGTGTCTGGCTTTTAATTAGTTTCTGTACCAACTGCATCGTATCGGCATCAGATTTTTCTTTACCGACAACTTTAAAATAACTCTTCTCATCACGAACTTCGTCACCGTAGCGCAGGGTCCAGAGCACTATGCCTCTGCCCCGTGGCTCCAGCATCACAGCGCGTTCGCGGCGGGCGATAACCAGCTGAGATATGCCTACCATTTTCTGCGCTTCCATCGCATCACGAATGACGGAGAATGCCTCCCGGCCGACCGGTTCATTCGGAGACAGATAATAAGGCGTATCGAGCCAAATCCATTCAATGCTGTCGCGCAGTGTGAAGGTTGAAATATCAATGGTTTTCGTACTGTCGAGGGACACATTCTCCAACTCGTCATCTTCAAGCATCACGTAGTCATCTTCACCGCGCGAATAGCCTTTGACCTCGTCTTCCTCCTTGACGGTTTTACCTGTCACTGAATCTACATATTGGCTAACGACACGATTGCCGGTTGGCCGATTTAGCGTGTGGAAACGAACCCGCTCGCTTTCGGATGTTGCGGGTACCATTTGAACTCCGCAGGTCACGAGTGACAGCTTCAGATACCCTTTCCAGTAAGAACGAATTGCCATGGTGAGTTCCTATCAGCTTGCCTTGCGGCCCTTCGGAGCGTCACGGTTTGGTTTTTCGGCAGGCTTTTGCCCTTGTTCGCCGCTGTTGACATTGGCGGATGGACGCTTGGACTTTGTTTTGTTCGCATCCATAGCAGCACTTTCACGTAACGCCTTTAAAAGATCGGCTGGCTTTGAGGCAGCGGGAGTTTTTCTTCTTGGAATCGACCGGCCTTCCATCTTGGCTTTTACAAGTTCATTCAGCGCCTCGTCGTAGCGGTCTTCAAACTTGGTGATATCAAATGAGCTGGTCATCGTTCTGATGATATGCTTTGCCAGTTCGAGCATCTCACCTTTGATCTTGAGATCGGGAAGTTCCTCGAAGGCTTCTTCGGATGCGCGTACTTCATAATCGAAATTCAGCGTTGTGGCGATCAACCCTTCACTGTGCGGACGGATTAAGACCGTTCGCAGCCGACGAAACAGCACGGTTCTCGCAACCGCTGCAACCTTTTGCTTTTTCATGCCGTCGCGTAAAAGTACAAAGGCTTCTATGCCTCTTTTATCGGGTGCGAGGTAGTAGGGTTTGTCAAAGTAAACATTGTCGACCTGCGAGCAGGGAATGAATGTATCAATCATCAGGGTCTTGTCGCTGTCTGGGACTGCTGCTGATATTTCATCCGGCTCCAACACGACATAGCGACCATCGTCGATCTCATAACCCTTGACCTGTTCGTCGCGATCCACAACATCACCGGTTTCGCTATCGACGAACTCCCGTCTTACACGGTTTCCGGTTTTGCGATTCAGAATGTTAAAACTTATCCTGTCTGAAGTAGATGCTGCAGTGTAAAGCGCCACGGGGCAGGACACTTTACCGAATTTGATGAAACCTTTCCAGTTCACTCGCGGAGCCACCATGGTGGTATTCCTCCTGTTCATCCCAGCAATAAAAGCGAGAGATTGACTGCCACTAATTCTCAGAGATCATGGGTGAGGGCTCAACTTTTCCGACGCTGAACGCAATTTGCTCACTGATTGATCAATCATCTGGATATCTTCCACCGTGACGACCGGTATGGGATAGGACGCCATAGCCTCCAAGACATCTGTAGAAAGACAGCCCTTTCGCAAGACCCACTCCATAGCCTCGCGCGTTTCCCGCTCAGCACGGAGCTGGGCATAAAGGGCAAGGATGAGCCGATCGCGCGCATCAAATGACTTTCCCTGCGATTTTATGGGCTTTTTGACATGGCCATTGTCCTACAATTACCCTATTCCGCGACCGCCTGTTGCACCGTAAACCTCTCCATTGATGAAGCTTGCCTCCTGCGAAGCGAGCAAGACGTAAATGGGGGCTATCTCAACAGGTTGACCGGGGCGTCCAAAGTCACTGTTTTCTCCAAAATGGCGCACCTTTTCATCGGGTTGCCCGCCACTTGGTTGAAGCACTGTCCAGAAGGGGCCGGGTGCCACAGCATTGACACGCACACCTTTCTCAATGAGTTGTTTAGAAAGGGCTTTGGTGTAAGCAACAATGCCTGCTTTGGTCGTAGCGTAATCCAATAGGATAGGTGAAGGGTCATATGCCTGGATTGATGCGGTAGTAATAACCGAAGCCCCTGCATAAAGGTGCGGGGTGGCCGCCTGGGTAATCCAATGAAGCGCATAGAGATTTGTTTTCATTGTTTTGTCAAAGTCAGCGCTCGTCAATTCGCTGATATCCTCGCGGTATTGTTGTCTGGCGGCATTGATAACGAGGATGTCCAAGCCACCAAGATCACTAACGGCCATTTCCACCATATTTCGGCACCATGCCTCGTCTGATACGTCGCCAGGAAGCGCTACGCCAATCTGACCTTCTGCATTTATAATATCGATTACGGTTTCCGCATCGGATTCTTCTTCCTCAAGGTACGAAATCGCTACATCGGCACCTTCGCGAGCAAACGCAATTGCCACTGCACGACCTATCCCTGAATCACCTCCGGTGATCAGAGCCTTTCGTCCTGCCAGCCTCCCTGTGCCTTTATAGCTTTCCTCTCCATGATCTGGGGCTGGAAACATGTTTTCAACCAGTCCCGGCATCGATTGTGGTTGCGCATCAAAGGGTGGAGCCGGATACTGAATGCGTGGATCCTGTTTTGTAAGGCGGTCCCTCATCATAATTGTCCTCCATATTGCGAATTAAAGGCTCGCTCGAATTGCACGTCGGATGCGAGTAATTAAATGCTTATAAAGGTAACGTCCGCCTTCTCACGTCGTTCCACAATTTGAGGGGATTTTAAGCATAAGCTGTCATTTTAGCGCAAATAACTCCGCGTCGGGGTCTCGAGCTCCATTAATTGCGCTGGAGACCATCTCCGCAGCAATCTGACTGAAAGTAATGCCGTTACCGCCAAATCCCATCACACAGTAGACATTCTGCATATCAGGTACTGGACCAATCAGCGGCAGCCCTGTGGATGTTGAGCCGAAAGCGGCAGCCCATCGGTATTCTACGGGTCCGATATCAACACCCAGCAGTTTGCTGACTTTTTGCTGGATTGTCTTTTCTTTTGTATGAAGCTTTGCTTGAGAGTGATAAGCGCTAGGACTGTTCTCGTCTTCACCGCCAACAATCAAACGTCCCTTATTATCTGTTCTGAGATAAAGATAGGGATCAGATGCTTCCCACAGGATATGGTTATTCAGCCAGTTGGGCAGCGCGATGCCAGCTCTACTTGCTATAGCCCATGTTGAAATGATCTCGTGTTTTTTGTTATCAAGGCTCTTCAGAAATTCGTAACCGGTACAGAATACGACATGTTCAGCGGTTACGAGCTTACCTGCTGCAGTTCCAAGAACCACGTTCTCTTTGAAGGACTTTATGTCAGTGATTTCTACTCCGCTCACGATTTCAGCCCCAAGCTTGGCAGCGTGACGCAGCAGTCCCGCGGTCAACTGTCCGGGGTTGGCGGATGCGGATATGTCACTCAAAATGGCGCCACTACTCTCAATTTCGTAGAGCTTTTTCATACCAGCCTTATCAATGAACTTCGCGCCAATCCCAGCTTTTACCCGCGCTTCCATCTCATTTTTAAGGACGCGAGCTCCCATTTCATCACCTGCAACATAGAGTGCCTGTTTGCGTTGCATGGAGCAGGAAATTTCAAGCGATCGAACAATATCTTCCAGTTTCAGCACAGCTTTTGCAGAACGCAACCAAGCCCTGTTTGCCTGTTCTTCTCCGATCATTGTTTGAAGCTTATGTAAGGGCACATCAATTTCGTGCTGGATCATTGCCGTGCTGGCAATACTACTGCCATGAACAGGAGAGCGTTTATCAATGATGAGCACGGACGTGCCGGGCTTGACGAGAGCTTGCGCAACGAGCGCCCCGCTAATACCCGCGCCGACGATCACAATATCGTAGTGATCCATGCCAATGGAGCTTTTGCTTCGTACAGTTATACGAGGGCTATCGATCCATAGGGGACGAGAATCTCGCAGATCACGAGTCTTCGTAAGTTTTTGTTCTGTCATGACGCTCTTTCATGTGCAGCTATTATGGCTCTTTGTAGCCGACCACATGGATAGTAAGTGTGCCGGACGATGGATTGGTTTTAAAAAACAAGATCCCGGTCTCCTGGGATTCAGACGCGACGTAATCGAACGTTATGTCAGAGCTTTCAGTGCTGCTGGATGAGGAAATGTCTCCCCGAACATGCACATGGGCGGCTGTTGAAAGAGAAGTGTTACGGAGATCGAACGTTACGCGGTAAACTTTGTTCATAGAGTTTATCGACATGATCGATATGTCGAACTCAGGCTCTTGAACTTCATATCGATAAATGTCCCAGCCAATCCATACGAAAAGGGCAGTGACCAACAAAGTGCAAATTCCGCCTACCACCCATTCTAACCAATGAGGTTGAGCGGTTTCGGTATGTTTATTGCCTGTGGATTTTGTCATCGGTCAATCACAATATGAGACGTGCGGCGGCAGCGCCGATGGAGGCCGGCAATCCGAGAATGACGGCCGCAGTAAGTATTTGAGAGAGGGATGTGTGATCGAGGCGTTCAAAAGTCCACAAGGTATAAATGCTGACCATAATGGCAATGACATATCCAGGCATCGTGAAACGGATGAAGGGTTGCCACCACCGCATTCCCTCTGAGAGGCTATGAGAGCCCTTAAAATGGAGCGCGTAAACAAAACCGTGGATGAGCACGACGGAAAGAAGGGCGATACACGCGGTATGAAACGGAGTGATCTTATACGCAATTAGGATCATCTCATCAGTTGGGGCGACGTTAAGACTGAGAAACAGCGCCCCAACAAACATCATGAAAAGCTCATGAAGATATCCGGTTTCGCCTTCGTATTCACCGTCTTGTTTGTCCCTTTCTTCCGAACGCAATCCAAGCTGACTGCGTCCCAGCAGTGCGCCGATACTGGCTGGCACAGACTGCAAAGCAATTTTGGCCACCATTATGCTGATGGTCAACTGGTCGTCAATAACGCCCAGAATAAGCAAAATGGCTGCACTTACGGCGATACCCAGCCCATAAGCTAATACGGCATCACGCAATGCTTCATGCCAAGTGGTGGTCTTTTCAAAACCTATCCGCCTAGCGAGCACCCAAAGCAAAGGCAAATTGAGAATGCAAAGTACCAGCAGACGCGTTCTATTTACGTATTGGCCAAGGAACCACATTTCCATAGTCATCAACATCGGCAGAGCGAAAAGAAGTGCTCCTGCAATTCCTCGCGAGATGCCAATAATAAAGTGACTGGCTTTATGGTCCCCAGGTCTGCCTGCTGCAATTACCACCATGAAAAGCCTCCAGCTCCATGTCAGCATTAACGCTTGTCTCAGACACTGGTTCCCGGCTCAGCTCGACGTATCGATAAGTGCGATACCAAACTCTGGATGATAGCGACGTCGCAACTGTTGATTTGTCTCTCTTATGATCACTTCGAGTGTTGGCCTTACATAACCTTTGACAAAATGCCCGCCCCGCGTGTGGCCGTCTGCCAGACCCAAAACGGCATGCAAATGTGGATTTGGTTTTCCCTTCTCATCCAGCGTGATATCGCCTATAAGGCTCAAAACCTCGCTTTGAGCGTCGACAGGGATATTTACATAAGATTTTGATGTCAGATCGAAGAAGGCTAGCATGGCAGTCTCGAACGCGCCGATGGCTGTAACTGAAGCTGCAGTAATATCTTGTTTGATTGAGAAGTCTCTAATGGTTCCGAAAGCTTCTTCACCGGGGTCAACGATAAGCATAAAAACACGTTCATCGTCGTTTAATAACAGTTTGCTTTGCATAATATTAATCCCTTTCTCTCCAGTAGAGGGCTACCAACCAAGTAAGTTACCAGAGAAGATATGCAATTTGTCAGCTAACGCGGCGCAGATGACGCCCTTCTTCGATTTCTTCGACGATCTTGTTCACAAATGCATCAAGATCGTCCGGCGAACGGGATGTGATAATACCTTGATCGACTACAACCTTTTCGTCCGACCACACGCCACCGGCATTTCGCACATCTGTCTTAATTGAGCCGTAGGAAGTTACATTTCGTCCTCTGATCGCATCTGCTTCTATCAACAACCAGGGCGCATGGCATATCGCGGCAACGATTTTACCAGATTGGGTAAATTCGTGCACAACACGCATGGCGTTTTCATCCGTTCGCAGTTTATCAGGATTAATCTGACCACCAGGCAGCACAAGCGCATCAAAGTCTTCAACATTAACATTCTCTGCCAAAAGATCGACATTGACTGAATCACCCCAATTGGAGTTGTCCCAACTCTTGATCGCACCGCTTTGAATGGATGCGATTTTTACGTTTGCACCACGGCGCTGCAATTCTTCATAAGGAACACGGAGCTCTGAACGTTCATAACCGTCAGTTGCCAGAATAATGATTTTTGCATTTTTTATAGCTGTCATATTTTAGTCCTTTCCAATTTCTCGGTATTTGATCGATGTCCTTGAATTGCAGAAAAATTAGACATCTTAGCATTTGTATCTATTGAGAATTTCTAGCGGGCGGAGCGCGCACCGGACGGGTAAGAAGCTCGTCTGCCGTTTCGTTGGCCATCAAGGGAAAACGGAAAAATCCTGATGTTCTTCAGCACCGTCGAGTCCGTTTGACACAGCGCGGCTCCTGTTAAACCAACGTAAGCAAAGAGGGATTGTTCCGTAGATTGTGCCAGTCCGTCTTATTAAACTTTTTTAAATAGGGGCGGCGGAGCTGAGTTTGATTTATTAAGCAAATAGTTCGAAAGCTCAGAGATTTTAAACAAGCACCAATTCGGGTTGAAGTTATCTCAACGTTTGCTAAGCCATCGCTGGCTGAACACTCTTTAGGCTGGTATTTCAATACCTCTGAAGCACTATGAAATGGCAAAATATTGCGTGTTACAAAAATATATGTCTACTAGTGCACTGACGTGTTTATAGCTTTAAGCTATTGATTTGACCTTATTAATGAGCGGGGTACGAATCATGCTGTTGTGTTGCGCTCAAGCGCCTCAGTATGCGATAAGTTTTTCAAGGCTTTCAAAGCATCATGGCTGTTATTTCAGTCAGTGCAACTGCAACATCGCCGCGAGACAGCCATGAAAACAAGCCACCGTTTCATCCGGTCAGGAAGGCTTTTAGGCCTTGATTTCGGTGTGGCAATGGGCCTCGCTGCCGCTTTATTGTTTTTTGCGATAAGCGGCGTTCTGACCTATTTCAATTTTCAAGGTATCCGCGAAGCAAACCAGAAAATTGTTCAGACCCATCAGGCTATTGTCTCCCTGCAAAGCCTTTTATCAAAGCTGCAGGATGCAGAAACGGGCCAGAGAGGATATCTTTTAACTGGTGAGGTCAGTTACCTTGCCCCTTACCAGACCGCACGCAGCGCGATCGATAATGAAATCGCAAAGGTTGCTGAACGCACCGGCGAAAACTTAGCACAAAGCGAAAGGCTTGATAGTCTCAAGCAGCATGTCAACGCTAAGCTCGGGGAATTGGCCGATGCAATTGCGCTCAGGAGAAGCGGTGGATTTGATGCCGCGCTCACTCTGGTTCGCTCTGATCGCGGTAAGCTCGAAATGGATGCTATTCGCGATGGTATTGACGCTATGTCAGAGGTCGAGAACAATGTACGCAGCGAACGCCTATCAGAAATGGCAAAGGCGCAGCAACAAGCGCTAATAAGTACGGTTCTTGCGGCAGTCCTCGGTATAATTCTTACATTGGTAGTCGGGTACCTCATTCGGAACGCATCCCTTCGTCAATACCGCGATGAATGGCTGCAGACTGGTGAAATTGGCCTCGCATCAGCAACGATCGGCGATCAGCGCATTGATGATCTGGGTAAAAATATCCTCGACTATCTGACGCAATATACGGGCGCTGTGGCGGGGGCTTTTTTCAGCGGCAGTGGTGGCCAATATCGACTGGGCGCTGTTTTGGGCGTACCAGACACGAATAGTGTGCCTGAAGCTTTTGCTACACGCCAAGGATTGTTAGGGCAAGCGGCGGCAAAAGGGGATTTAATTGTTCTCAACGATGTTCCAGACGGATATCTGGCCTTTGGATCAGCTCTTGGCAGGGACAAACCACGTCATCTCGTCATCATTCCAGCGGCCTTAAATGGCACGGTCAACTCAGTAGTAGAACTTGGTTTTCTGGAACGAGTAGACGAAAATGTAATGACGCTGTTGAAAAGGGCTGCTGAAACAATCGCGGAGAGCGTTCAAGCTGCAGCATATCGTGATGAGTTGCAGAATTTGCTCGAGGAAACACAGCAACAGTCTGAAGAGTTGCAGGCTCAGGGCGAAGAGCTCCGTGTTTCCAATGAGGAACTCGAAGAGCAAAGCCGGGTCTTGAAAGAATCGCAGTCGCGGCTCGAACAACAACAAGCTGAACTTGAGCAAACTAACAGCCAACTCGAAGAGCAGGCAAATCAACTCGAACTACAGCGGAGTGATCTGGAACGTGCCCACGCGTCGGTGCAAACGAAAGCCGAAGAACTGGAACGCTCCAGCCAGTATAAATCTGATTTTTTGGCGAACATGTCGCACGAGCTGCGCACACCGCTCAATTCGTCGTTGATCCTTGCTAAGCTTCTTGCGGACAATCCCGACGATAACTTGACCCAAGAGCAGGTCAAATATGCGCGAACCATTCAGTCTTCAGGCAATGATCTTCTCCATCTTATCAACGACATTCTTGATTTATCAAAAATCGAGGCCGGGCACGTTGAAATTCATCCGGAAGTCACGCCTCTTGCACGTCTTTCGACGGGTCTGAAGCAGCTGTTTCAGCCATTGGCAGATGAAAAAGACCTTAAGCTTGTTATCGACATTGATGATCGTCTGCCGAAATCGTTAGTCACAGACCCTCAGCGACTGGAGCAAATACTTAAAAATCTTCTCGCCAATGCCCTCAAATTCACCGAACGGGGACAAGTTACGCTGTCAATCCGACTACAGGAAGGGCAACAAATCAGCTTTTCCGTAAAAGATAGTGGCATTGGGATATCTTCAGACCAGCTCAAAAGTATCTTCGAAGCATTTCATCAGGCAGACAGCACTATCAGCCGACGATTTGGCGGCACTGGACTTGGTCTGTCTATCTCAAGGCAGCTTGCCAGATTGTTGGGTGGCGCAATCAGGGTGGAAAGCACCCTCGGAGAAGGCAGCAATTTCACCGTCACTTTGCCGCTGCAATATGAGCCTGGCGGGAACAGCGCATTGCCCCTCACGCAGATTGTTGCGGCGGGAGAAACGCCCACGAACATGCCAGTTACATCCAAGATCTTGCCACAACCTTATCATTTGGAAGACGATCGTGATGCGCTCACTGATGACAAGCGTGTTCTTCTGGTTATCGAAGATGATGACACATTCGCCGCAATTGTGCGCGATCTGTCTCGTGAGATGGGATTTCATTCTGTTGTGGCCCGCACAGCAGAGGAGGCCGTACGCTTAGCGCGTGAGTTTTCGCCAAATGCTATCGTGTTGGATGTTGGCCTGCCCGACGAGTCCGGTTTATCAGTTCTCGATCGGTTAAAAAACGACGTGCGCACCCGTCATATCCCAATCCATGTCATTTCTGCTGGCGATCATACCAGAACCGCTTACGCGCTTGGCGCTGTTGGTTATCTTAACAAACCAGTCAGTCGTGAGGAGCTTGTTAATGTTCTGAGCCAGTTGCAAAATCGAATAACCAAACGTGTACATAAGGTTCTCATCGTTGAAGATGATGAGCGGCAGCGTGAAGCGGTTGCAAAACTTTTAAGTTCAAGCGATGTTGAGACTACAACTGCCGGCAATGTGGCCGAATGCCTCGATCTGCTGCGAGAGCAGACTTTCGATTGCATGGTGCTGGATCTTTCTTTGCCCGATGAATCAGGCTTCTCACTGCTTGAAACACTTAGCAATGAAACTGCCTACGCATTTCCACCGGTGATTGTTTATACTGGAAGAGAACTTTCCAGCGAAAGTGAGCAGAAACTCCGGCGGTATTCCAAGTCAATTATCATTAAAGGTGCAAAGTCCCCCGAGCGACTGCTCGACGAAGTCAGTCTTTTCCTGCATCAGATCATTTCTGAATTGCCTGCAGAACAGCAACAGATGATCCGCAAAGCGCGTCATCGCGATGCGATGCTTGAGGGGCGTCGTATTCTCGTCGTTGAGGATGACATCCGTAACGTTTACGCACTCACGAATATATTGGAGCCGCGTGGTGCCCAGGTCATTATTGCCCGCAACGGCCAGGAGGCTATCGAAGTACTCAATCGGTCGCTCGAAAATGCCGAGGCACGTATTGATCTTGTATTGATGGATGTGATGATGCCTGTCATGGATGGATTGACAGCTACAAAGGAAATTCGTCGAAATCCAACCTGGAAGAAACTGCCAATTGTAACGCTGACGGCCAAAGCGATGCCTGATGATCAGCAACGCTGTATTGAAGCCGGCGCAAATGACTACATGGCGAAGCCGCTGGATGTTGATAAACTCTTGTCACTTGTTCGGGTCTGGATGCCGAAATGACAGGGCCATTTGAGCACGGCTCCGCTGAAGAAATTGAGATCCGGTTGTTGCTGGAGGCACTGTACCTTCGATACCATTATGACTTCCGAAGCTATTCGCTTAGTTCGATCAAGCGTCGGCTTCGGCAGGCACGCGAACAGATGGGCTTTGCCAGTTTTTCTGCGATGCAGGAAAGTGTGTTGCATGATGCAAATATGCTTCCGCATTTGCTGCGCTACCTCACAGTTCAAGTCAGCGATATGTTCCGTGATCCAAGCTATTTTCGAGCCATTCGCGAGCATGTTGTGCCGCATTTGCGAACTTATCCCTCACTCAAGGTTTGGATTGCTGGATGCTCGAGTGGCGAGGAGCTTTACTCCATGGTCATTCTTTTTCGTGAAGAGGGTTTGGAGGAGCGAACGCTCTTTTACGCCACCGATATTAATCCGGAGGCACTCCAAGCGGCCGAGGCCGGTGTCTATCCGATTGATCGCGTGCAGTCGTTCACTTCCAATCACCAGCAATCAGGCGGTTTGACATCGCTATCTGACTATTATCAAGCTGCATATGGTAGGGTTTCGTTTGATAGGTCACTGCGTCGAAACGTTGTGTTCTCGGATCACAGCCTCGCTACCGATGCTGTTTTTGGAGAGATGCACCTGATTTCATGCCGCAACGTGCTCATCTATTTTGATCACGACCTGAAAAATCACGTACTGGGCTTGTTCAAAAGTTCCTTAGCCCATCGTGGATTTCTTGGATTGGGGGCAAAAGAAAGCGTACGCTTTTCTCGTTACGCGGACACATTCGCTGATTTTGTGCGTGAGGATAAAATTTATCAGAAGGTTTCGTCATGACGGTCTCCAAAACGCAGGCCGTAGTCATCGGTGCGTCGGCGGGAGCCTTTGATGCATTGTCGGCAATCCTGCCCTCTCTCCCTATCAGTTTCCAATTGCCTGTAATGGTTGTGGTGCATCTTCCGCCAGACAAGCGCAGCTTGATGGCCGGTCTTTTTCGGCACAAATGCAATCTGTTAGTGGAAGAGGCAGAAGATAAGCAGCCACTGTGTTCTGGCACAATTTATTTCGCGCCACCTGATTATCATATGCTTGTTGAAAGGGATCATACACTGTCGCTTTCCCAAGATGCGCCAGTTCTCTATTCGCGCCCATCTATCGACGTTCTTTTTGAAAGCGCGTCCGATATCTTCGGATCCACACTTCTGGGCATCGTGCTAACAGGGGGCAATGAAGACGGTGCCAAGGGTTTACAATCTATAACGGCGGCAGGTGGTAAAGCACTTGTTCAGGACCCCCAAAGCGCTTTCGTACCGACGATGCCAGAAGCTGCTATCACGTCTTGTCCGGATGCCAAAATTTTATCGCTTAAAGCGATAGCGCAATATTTGAGAGAGGTTTAGGTCAACACATGGAACCCATTTCGTTTCTTCTCGTTGACGATCTTGAGGAAAATCTTATCGCATTGGAGGCGTTGCTTCGTAGGGAGGGTTTGAGGATACTGAAAGCCAATTCTGGTGATCAGGCACTTGAACTCCTTCTTCAACACGATATTGCTCTTGCTCTTGTCGATGTTCACATGCCTGGGCTTGACGGTTTTCAGCTCGCAGAACTAATGCGCGGAAACGAGCGCACCCGTCACGTTCCAATTATTTTCGTAACGGCTGGTGGTAGTGGACAGCGACGCTTTCAGGGTTATGAAGCAGGAGCAGTAGACTTCATACAGAAACCTATCGAACCCGATATCTTGCGCAGCAAGGCCGATGTTTTTTATGAATTATTTCGGCAGCGTCAACAGCTTGCTTTTCAACGCGACGAACTCGCTGTTCAGGCTGCGGCCTTGCGCCAATCAGCGCAGGAAAAAGACATTCTTCTTCAGGAAATCAATCACCGCATTAAAAACTTGTTTGGCTTGACATCTGGCTTGATATCACTCAGCGCTCGATCCACAGACAACATAGATGACCTTGTCACCAACTTGCGGTCTCGCATGCAAGCCCTTGCGCGCGCGCACGAACTCACCCTTCCTATACCCGGAACGAATGAAGCCAACGAGAGATCCACATCCGTGGTGGCGCTTATTGAAGCCATCCTCGCACCGCACATTAGCGAACAAAAGTCGGCTGTTACAATTACCGGAACCGATGCAGTCCTTTCCGGTAAGGCACTGACGTCCCTGGCTCTTTTGTTGCACGAGTTGACCACGAACTCTGCAAAGTATGGCGCGCTTTCTTCACCAGAAGGCCAACTGGCGATTGAGATTAATCTGGAAGCAGAACTCCTTCACCTTCATTGGAGAGAGATAGGCGTTAAAATGCTATCCAAACAACCTGAGCGTCAAGGATTTGGGGCCACGCTTGAAAAGGCCACTGTGCAAGGTTTGAATGGGAAGATCTCTCGTGATTGGTGTCCAGATGGATTGTCTTTGGTTCTTAAAGTTCCATCAGCCCAACTTAATGCCCATCTTTAAAATTAAATTTAAAAATAGTCAGTTGGCGAGGGATCGTTTTAGCTTGATGCGTGTTGTCAGTTTGAAAAGCATTTTAAGGAAATTTAATGACTGACAATAGCATTCCCTATGCCCTGGTGGCTGAAGATGACGTAATAATTCGTATGGATGCCATAGATATTCTAGAAACAGCAGGTTTTCGCATCATAGAAGCCAGTAATGTCGAAGAAGCATTAAAATTGCTGAATGACGATGCAGAAAAATTCGATCTTTTGTTCACAGACGTACAAATGCCGCCAAGTGAGCAGACTGGCTTTGATCTCGCGCGTCATTGTTCAAAACATTGGCCTCACATAAGAATTTTAATTGCTTCCGGGATGATGGTGTCAGAAGACAATGATGTACCTGATGGAGCGATTTTTGTAAGAAAGCCATTCTGTGCGCACGTGATCTATAATCATCTTCAAGTTATTCTGCCTGACAGTAAGAGACCTGAGCTACTAAAAAAAATGGTTATTTAATTTAATCCTTAAAGAAAACGCTCGGAGCGTGAATATAACCCTTCTTGCTCACTTTTCAGATCAACACTGCCTTGAACTGAATAAGCGAGCGAAATTACCGTGGAAGGTACATCTCCTCTATACTTTTTTGAAAGTTTACCCTAATCATAAAGCCAATATTGTCTGGTTAAATTCGCAACACGACTTTGGTACGTGTAACGTGTCCATCTTTCAAAGTGAATTGTACTGACATACCTGAAGATCGGGGGAAACCGTACTCAATTACGTTACAATTATTAAGAATGCCTGTCTCCCAGATGTGTTTGAAAATAATGCGGATCAATTAAATCCGGTGAATAAACCTTCTGAGTGCCTCACTTATTTGCTCGATAGCAGATATTGTGAAACTGATAGAATGTCCCAAATAGCTTTGGACCCATTTCGATCATTATAAATCGGGAGCTGACAAGGTTCGCGCCATCTGCGATTTTGTAAACTCACATTTGAAATTCTCATATGGATCCGCCTGTTAAACGCGAACCCCACTTGAGACCTAAAATGAGCGAGTGGGTGGGTGCAGAGATTTCGCGCACTTGGCTATTACGCTCTGTCGTGAACTCAATATGCCCCTGCGCTATGCAAACGGTTTTATGGGCGCTATTGGAGTTCCCGCTGATCCATCACCAATGGACTACAATGCTTGGGTTGAAGTTTACCTCGATGGAAGGTGGTTTACTGTTGATGCCCGTCATAACCAGCCAAGGATAGGGCGGATTCTCGTGGCGCGTGGCAGAGACGACAGCGACATTCCGCTATTTTCAACCTTTGGGTCGCATTAGCTTAACAGGTTTGAAGTATGGACCGAAGAATACAAAGGCCTCAATACAAATATCAGCAATCACACCCGCCCATTGCGTTTAACAACTGCGCCCTTTGGGCCAGCTGGGCGATCCCCGTATAATTTTAGGCGTGAGTCAATTTAGTAATGCTCTTATTTAAAAATGTGACATTTATCCTCAAACGCATTGTTGAAACATCGAATAGATTTTCCAAGGCTTTTGGTGCTTATCATCTTTTTCTTCCTGCTTCTTAGTCTATCAATTCATGATAGGGCGTTATGCTAGGTTGGGTTCTATTCTATTAATAATGCCCTCCGGATCTCGACGCTGATTTCAGAGTACTGTGGACTTGCACCGGTTGTTTTCCGGTCATGTGCTCATGTTATGCGGCTTTTTTCTCGAAGGCCACAGGTGATTTCCAGCCGAGCGTTGAATGTCTTCGGCGTGGATTATAAAAACCGTTTATATATTCGAAGATTGCAACCTCAACATCACGCCTGGTTTGCCAGCGCCTGCGCCAAACCAGCTCTGCCTTTAATGATTTAAAGAAACTTTCTACTGCAGAATTATCGAAGCAATTACCTTTCCCGCTCATTGATGGCACCAGTTTGTGCTGACGTAAAAGCTTCTGATAGTCATGGGCGCAGTATTGGCTTCCGCGGTCTGTGTGTTGAATACAACCCGGGGGTGGTTTGCGTAAAGCCAACGCCATATTAAGTGCCCTCAGTGCGAGATCCTGCTTTAATCGATCACTGATTGCCCATCCAATCACTCGGCGTGAATACAGATCAAGGATAACTGCAAGATAGACCCATCCTTCTCTGGTCCAAACATAAGTGATATCGCCTGCCCATTTCTGGTTGGTTGCGCTCGTGCTAAAGTCTTGCTTCAATAGGTTTGGTGTGATGTTGAAGGTATGATTACTATCAGTTGTACGTTTGAATTTGCGCGTTCGAACAACAGTAATGTTATTTTGACGCATCAAACGCCCGACCCGACGCTGTCCGACCTGCAGGCCCAGCGCTTTCAATTCTTCTGTCATACGTGGCCTGCCATAACTTCCCAGACACAGCCGATGCTGCTCGCGTATATGCGCCAGAAGAATAAGATCACGGCGCTGGCGTAGTGATGGAGGACGGCGTTTCCAAGCGCGTAAGCCGCGATCTGTTACACCCATCAAAAGGCATATGCGTGAACGTGAGAGGAAACCACGGTAATCCGTAATAAACTGAAATCTCACGGCTTTTGAGCCGCGAAGAATATTGCAGCCTTTTTTAAAATTTCCCTCTCCTCGCGAAGTATGCGGTTCTCTTTACGCAAACGCTCATTCTCACGCAGAAAATCAGCATCGTGTGCCGGAACCTTAGCCTCATCGGAAATACTTGCGATCCATTTCCCAAGTGTCGAAAGACCAATACTTAAATCCGATGCAACTTGACGGCGCGTCAAGCCACTAGTGAGCGCAATGCGAACCGCATCACGCTTGAACTCATCACTATGTTTTAACGACATATAGGGTCTCCTTGATGACAACTATTGCTCTCAAAAAGACCGGAACGAAACCGATGCAAGTCCACTGTACCTTGAAAATCAAAACTCCCTTGGAACAAATTTTAGTGATTATCGTTCTTATAATAGAGTACAAAATAGTAGTTTAGGGAGATATTTAAAATGAGCAGTACCTCAGATAAGGTATCCGGCAAGGCTAACGAAATCGCTGGTAAGGCTAAGCAGTCAATTGGCAAAGCCATTGATAACAAAGAGATGCAAGCCAAAGGGCTGGCTCAGGAAGCCAAGGGCGATGCACAGCAGGCCAAGGGTAAGGCAAAAGATGCCGTAAAGAGCGTTATCGATAAAGCCTAATCGATTGTGCCCCGTGGAAAAGCTTACTGCTTTAAGCAGTAAGCTTTTTGTGCATCGTGGTGAACCCGATATCTGGTTTACTTTGTCGAAGAGCGGCAGTTGTACAAATTAAAGCCCAGTCAATATTTTCGTCGCCAACACTCTTTTCAAATACTTTGCTATTTTAAATGCCAGCTCTACCTAACAATTTGCGGAATAAGAACACGAACTAATAAGAGGCATCATGCAGCGCGGACTTGGACGTGGTAACCACTCTTTAGCTGTAGCGCCCGAACAATCACGGTTGCCCGCACTTGCTGCCGTCGCTGCAGTCGTTGCTATCCTCTATTTTGCTCAGGATGTGTTTTTACCCTTAGCCATTGCTGTACTTTTAACCTTCATGCTGGCGCCGATTGTCTCTTTTCTCAGACGTATTGGTTTGCCGCGTTTGCCTGCCATAATTACCAGCGTTACTGCCGGGTTTCTGATTATTGGGCTGTTTGGTGCAATTCTGGCATTTCAGGTCAATGAAGTCGGTCAGAACATCGCGACCTATCAATATAATATCATCGAAAAAATTCGTACGCTAAAAGAAACTGGCACCGATAATGGTCTTCTTAATCGCCTGAATAGCTTTGCAGAACGTATTGGCACGGAAATTAGTCAGGACGAGGAAAAAACAACCGATACGGCCGTCTCAGGACAGCCTGAGCGTAAGCCCATTCTAGTGGAAATATTTTCACAGCGAAATCCCGTTCAAACGCTTGAAACAATCGTAGGGCCGCTTATCGGGCCGCTAGCTACTCTGGGACTTGTTATTGTGGTGGTGGTCTTCATGCTTCTCGAGAGAGAAGAATTACGAGATCGCTTTATTCGTCTGGTGGGCCATGGCGATCTGCATCGCACGACGTCAGCTTTACAGGAGGCGGGCACGCGTGTGGGGCGCTATCTGCTCACACAGCTCGTCGTGAATATTAGCTATGGTGTGCCCCTGGGCATAGGGCTTTGGATTTTAGGAGTTCCGAACGCACTTTTGTGGGGAATGCTGGCAATTGTCTTGCGATTTGCGCCATATATTGGGCCGGTGATCGCAGCGATAATGCCACTCTTTCTGGCATTTGCCATAGCACCTGGATGGGATCTTCTTTTATGGACCATCGCGCTTTTTGTTCTGATCGAACTCATCAGCAACAATGTAATTGAGCCGTGGCTCTATGGATCGCGAACCGGCCTGTCGCCTTTAGCAATTATCGTTTCTGCTATTTTCTGGACGTGGTTGTGGGGTCCTATTGGGTTGATACTCTCAACACCACTAACCGTATGTCTGGTCGTTCTGGGGCGCTATGTTCCGCAGTTTCGGTTTCTTGAAATTCTGTTTGGCTCAGAACCGGTACTCAATCCCGAAGAGAGGCTTTATCAACGACTTCTGGCTGGTGATCCTAATGAGGCCACCGACAACGCGCTTGAATTATTATCAGAGCAATTTTTAGTGGAATATTATGGCAACGTAGCCATTCCAGCGCTTCTTATTGCAGAACAGGATCGCATACGCGGCGTTCTCAGTGACACACAGCTACAACAGATTTCACAGAGTTCCAGAATACTGGTCGCAAATCTCAAGCAAATAGCGGATGAAGAAGAGGATAATGAAGAAACTATATCTGTTGATGCATTTTCACACACCGAGGATGGCGAAACGTTGCAAATTCCTTCAGGTGAAAACAAAACCATAATTTGTCTCGGCGGTCGTGGTCCTTGGGATGATGTGACGGCTGCAATGTTGGCGCAGGTTTTGTCGGCTCAGACGGCAGAAACCAAGGTCATTGATCAGGAGCAATCTCAACCCAGTAAATTGGGCAAGGCAGACGTGGAGGGTGCCACAGCGATTGTTCTTTGCGTCTTGGGCTTAGACTCCGCACGTCGCGCCAAGTTTTCTTTACGGCGTTTGAGACGTCTCAATCCGGCGGCCCGTATCGGACTGGTACTATGGGAGACAACCACCAACGAGACGACATTTGATCGCAAGAAATTGCAACAGGAAAGCCAAGCTGATTTTCTGGCACTCAATCTCCTGGAAGCTACAATTGAATGTCTTTCCGATGCCAAGCCAGAAGTATTTGAAAATCCACGACCAATAATCTTAAGGAAGCTTCCCGGTAAACCGAACAGGTAGGCTCTATGCATCATGTTTAAAACTATCAAAATTAAAATCAGCGATTATTAAGAGCGGATGACTTTCGATCAGATCAGTGCATAAATCACTGAATTCAACTTTATACTGAGCGATGAAATATAAATAAGTTTGCGGATAACTTCGATATGCCGGAAGCCTTCAGCTATGGATGACTGATCACTATATCCAGTCATGAAGATGAATGAAATTTCGCGTTCTGAAAGTTGCTCTGCAACAGCTTCAGACGTAACGCATTGAAGATTATAGGTAAATGCACCAATCAAGCTTATTAAAAATGTTCTTTACTGGCAGACATCAAAATTAAGTGAAGTACATCGCAAGATTTAAAGTCATCAATGCCGGCTCTTTATGGAGTCTGTCACTTTTCGCCCACCAAATAATACACTGCGAAAAAAATCAGTACAAGTGCCAGATAGAGCTAGCCCTCGATGGTACAGATATATCTTATATCAGGGCCCTATATCTGATCGGGACCAGTGCATGTTAAGTCCTGGACACTAATAAAATCATATGAGCTGGGCGATAGCTTTCTTGAAGCCATCCATAATAACGGGGCGTTTGCTTCTACTAATAGGGTTTTCCTGTTGGATTAAATGTTAACAGAAAATCCCTCGATTATATCAGTGTAAGTCCAATAAGAGAAGATTTTGGTGTTAGCACCTTTGGTAGAGCTGTTTGCCAATCCAAAACACCTGAGCTACGTTGATTTATAAAATCGGATGTCAATCGGATGGCTTCAAACGCAATCGAGGAATCAAATGTCTTTTGAAATACTTCAGCTTTGCCCTCTAACGCCCGCTTTGGAAGCTCGATTACGCGTGCTGTATAAAGTTCATCGATGGTTTGAAATGTCAGATCAGTAAGCATTTTTAAGAGAAAATGCACACGCCATCAAAGGAGTTGTTACTGGTGGTCAAGTTGGCATTGCAAGTGAGTTGGCTGTGCGCTTACCCAATCTTGAAATTGTAGCCATTAACGGTGTGGGATTCGACAAAATAGATCTGTCACAAGCGCGAATGCTGGGCTACCGCGTGACTAACACGCCAGACGTATTGACTGCAGATGTGGCTGACACGGCCATTGGTTTGATCATTGCACAGGCTCGTCATATTACGCGGGCAGATAGTCATGTACGTATGGGGGAATGGCAAAAATCTTCACTCGACCTTGGTACGCGCGTGACGGGCAGGCGTTATGGCATTTTCGGTCTTGGCCGTATTGGTACTGCTATTGCCAAGCGGCTGGAAGGTTTCGATGGACAGATCAGCTATATGGGGCGCACTAAACAGGACGTACCATATACTTATTATCCGAGCCTGATGGAGCTTGCTAAGAATTGTGATGTGCTGGTTATTGCTGCTTCGGCAAGTGGTGAAAACCGCCATATAGTGAATGAAGATGTGCTAACAGCGCTTAGTCCGCAGGGTGTATTGATTAACATTGCACGTGGCTCTTTGATTGATGAAACCGCATTAGTTCGGGCATTACAATCAGGCCAGCTTGGCGGGGCCGGACTGGATGTTTTTGAAAATGAACCAACAGTTCCTACTGAATTATTTGATTTACAGAATGTTGTTTTAACGCCCCATATTGGCAGTGCGACGCATCAGTCACGCACAGCTATGGGAGAATTAGTCTTGGATAATCTGGCGGCACATATTGCAGGTAAAGATCTGATCTCACCAGTCGTTTAAGACATTATATTGGAAACTAAGGAGGCAGTTAATAATTGTAAGGTGCTGTTACTTGCGGGACATCTCAGTTACAATTTTCTGAGAGCTTCATAAGGGGTTTTGCCGTTGTGGGCGTGATACGGTCTAATAAAATTATAAATTGCTTTTATTCAGCCATTTTTACTTCGATATCGACATCCCCTTTGCAACACAACCGTGGAAAGCATATTTAAATCCATCAAATCAGAGATAGTCTGGCGTATAAGTTGTCAGAGCAAGCGATTACTGAAAATGCTGTTGGCCGATAAATTCATGGCTTTTATCTGTCAATACGGCGACATACCTCACTCAAATATAGATCGCCGACTGAATTTGAGATCACCACAGACTGTATAGAGTCCAAGTCGGTTCTGTCGCAAACTTTTCATGCCTGATGATCTGTGCAATGAATTGTGTCGATTGCAGACGGACACGTGGCATTTAGCATGGTCGATTTCAAAGGAACGCATTTCCTCAAAAGTGTCACTCTTTATGCAGCTTTCTTCTACGTTCGTTATTCAGTTTCGTATCGTGATCTAAAGGAAATAAAGGCTGAACCTGGCTTTGGGATTGACCATGAGATATTGATCCGGTTGGTGGTTAAATTCTAGCCGCAGATTGCTACTCAGGCATAAAGACTCAAACGACCAACGCTTGGCGCGTTGATGAAACTTATATAAGAGTCAAAGGAAAATGGACTTATCTATATCGTGCCGTCGATCGTGACGCCCAGACACTGGATTTGATGCTGTCTGAATGCCGGAACCTCGCCGCTTCACGACGTTTATTTAGAATAAGGCGTCTCAAGCAATGATGTTCCGCAGAAGAATGTTATTGATAAAAGCGGAGCCAATTTGGCTGGTGCACAGACTATAAACAGTATACTCAACTTCACCGATACGGGCAATCTGATTGAAGTCCTACACTTTAAATACCTGAACAACCTCCTTGTACAAGATCATCATTTTATCAAGCGGATCACCACGTCTATGATGGCTTTCAGCGCGTTTCATTCAGCCTCGGTTACAATCGCTGACAGCGAAGTGTCCCCCTAAGATTTATAAAAACCAATTGGCCAATGATAACTGGTTCCTATTTCAAATCTTCGCGGAACTCGCATTATAATGGCATCCAGAATTAGCCTACTTCTAACCTAAACAAAACTTTGCCATATAAGCCATAAAATTGACAGTAACCCTCTCAACTGCGTTTTAACAGGCATATTTTTTAAGGAACCATTCCAGCGCAAGAAAGTTAGCAATATGCAACATACGTGCAAAGGAGATAGTTATGTTAAAAGCGACACTTCTGGCAACGTCGTGTGCCTTATTTATTGGTAGTGCGGCCTATGCTGAGACAAGCGATACCACTACCGCACCAAGTGCGCCCACGGAACAACAACCACAGGCTTCCATTAAAACTGAAAATATGTTCGGAAGCCCGTCATCAGACACTGCAACGGAAACCAATAAGGTCGGCTTTTTAGAAGCAAAACCGGGGCAGTTGCTGGTATCGTCCTTTATTGGGCAAAGTGTTTACGAGAGCGATGCAAACGACGCAAAATCCGTTGGCAAATTAAATGATCTCATTACAAGCCCAGATGGCCAGATTGATGCTGCGGTTATTGGTGTCGGGGGGTTTTCTGGGGGTTGGTGAAAAAGATGTAGCGGTTAGCCCTGATCAACTGCAACTCGCAATGCGTAGTGATGGGAAGAAATGGCTCGTTATCAAAGCAACTAAAGACGAGTTGAGCGCTGCCCCTTCTTTTGACCGCTCATCACTTTTCTCAGAAGGTGTAGCTGATCCAGCGGCGGCAGTAAAAGAAGCCAACCCTGAAATGCCCGCATCAACGCCACCGGCTGCTCCTCAAACAAATACAACACCATAGTTTGAGGAAACATAAATTGACTGCCTGCAAAAATATGCGGGCAGTCTCTGTTTCATTATCAGCACTCATTTTACAGGCAGGCAATCTCATGACAGATGACAATAATACTGAGCCACTTACTAAAGATGAAGACGTTAAATTCCTGGCTGAAAATTCAGACATTTCTCCATTACAAGCTTTGGAACTTATCAAGAAATACGGCCGTGACAGAGAAATTCTTCTAAAAGAAGCACTAAAATTCAAAGCGGAAGGTTAAAGATCATGGAAACGCATGAATAGAAACTCCCTACTTTAATTACACATCAACGGAGGGTGCTATGTCCCAAGGAGATAAATCAAAGTATACGGACAAACAAAAACGCAAAGCTGAGCATATTGCTGATAGCTATGAAAAACACGGCATCCCTGAAAAAGAGGCAGAAGCTCGCGCCTGGGCAACTGTGAATAAGGACGATGGCGGTGGAAACAAACCTGGCGGGTCAGGATACGGTAAAAAGACCGCAAATCCCGCTGCGCATAAAGGTGGCGAAAAGGGCGGTCAGGCAAGCGCCTCCAGAACACCTGAGCAACGCTCTGTCTCCGCTAAAAAAGCTGCTGAAACACGCAGGAAAAATAAAGAAAAATCAAATAATTAAATCAAAGAATAGTATTGCCAAGTTATAAAACTTGATATGATTTATCCGGTTTGCAGGGCTAGACTGACAGAATAAATTTCAAGTCAGCGAGGTAAAATGATGGCATTTTCAGGCAAGCAGTACAGCGGAACATTTACGCCCGGGCAAGTCACCATTCTGCAATCAACATATGATGAAGTTTGCAGAATACTAGGTCGTTGTCCGACAACAGACACGAATAAAGAACAGCTTGCACGCGCAATAATCAGTATGTTTGAACAAGGGAATACAGATCCCAAATATATGGCCGGCAACATTATACAGGCTGAATATTATTTGAAAAAATGATCAGAGCACATAGCTTTTTGGCACATAAGAAGCCAGATGTAGGTGGCACTCAATCAACAAAAACACGTCAAAGCATATAGATCGTCCGGATTGCTGAGTCTGTTAATTAACTCTTTGCCGCTCTTTTCTCGTCTAAAATTCTGGTAAGCACAGAATGCGCTTCTTCTTATCCGGCAACAATGCTCGATGTCTATCACTACACACGACCTAAAATCTGCTTTTCTTTGCCGACATATGAAAGAATGTGTTGGTAATTGTGACCCACAAGCGAGCGAGAAAAGCCATACTTTGTTTGCTTTTCTTACGACAGAGGCATCCTCTCTTAGAGATCAGGACATTCCCATTTCACTCACTACCGATAATACTGACCAAAAAAGATGATCGGGATGTTTGGATTACGGCTTGTTGGTACACTGCCAAGCCGCTCCATCGTCGTTTTGAGGAGCCATAACTGATCTATTCATAAAATTGATCGCTATTTGTTTTTCATTGATGGTAATCACAGACAATGAATACCACTCTGACAAGGATAAACATTGAATACAATCAAGATTTAATCCTTGAGTTAAGTCATTGGAAAAATGATAAAGGCTCACTTTCAAAGCATGCATTTTTTGACTTGGGCGGAACGCTGCTGAATATCGCTTCAGCACCGTAAAAATATAATTCCCGCAACAATTACATGATATTCTACCTCATTTGCACTGGCATCTTGATGGCGCATTAGTACTCATAACAGGACACGTGGTTTGCTTTGCCGATACAATGTTCATTTCACATTGCTTTGACATTGCAAGACTGCGTGCCGCACAAATTCGTAATAGCGACAGGAGTATAAGCGCTCTTATGCAAATTTTAACAGTTTCAAAGCGGCCATTACTGGACGTACTTATACTGCGCGCTCCGTAAAGACTTCGAAGGGTGAGCGATTATCGTTTGCAAATTGGTTCTTGCGGATCGCATGCGTCGTCTTCGACGCATGCGATTGTTGCAACTGCACTGTGTAATGCTTTGATACCCATCATAGGCTTGGTGATCCGCTTAATGAAACGATGGCCCTGCTCAAGGTTATTGTTGGTACCGCTTTTATTAATGACGTCCTTGTGAAGAACGCCGATGGCTTGTGATACCTTTTTAAAGAAATACCGACCAGCATCGAGATTTCAGCGCTCCTAGAGTATAAACTCAAGCGTTTATCCGTCGCGATCCACCGTCAAATAATGATAGTTTCATATTCCTTTGATTTTTATATAGGTCTCATCAACACGCCATTAACAATTGGTTAGCGTTTGCGTATCTGCGCCTGAAGCACAATCTGCGGTGAGTATCGAACAACTGCCGGTTCAATGTCGCATGATCGATCTCTACTCCGCGCTCAGCCATTATTTACTGAGATCTCGAGATGAAACTGAATAGCGAAGATAAAAGAAAACAGCATACAGAATGACACCTTTAAGGTAATCGACGCACTTGAAATCAACCGTCATCCGCTAACTCCACAATTAGTTATCAAATCCAAAGGTTTCATCGATCAACAGAAGTGTAATATTTGCGACAAAGCCGATAACAACGACACTGGTGTATTAATGCTTTCGCAGTTTGCACATGCTTCACGTGAATTGAATAGCGCTCTTCTGGTCAACCCTTACGAGAATGAGTTTGTTTCGAAAGCTATTCATCATAGATTGATCAAGCCCTTGGAGGAAAATGATAAATCATTGGTGTGCGAATTATCTTGACGAATTGCGATGTACTTAGGCTGAGCCCTTCGTTATTTTCATGTTCAAGATATGCGGACACCTTAGGTTATTATATAATATAGCGCAGACTGCTTCAAAATAGCAGTTTCCATTTTTTTGAGGAACAGAACCCTACTTCCGTTAGTTAATCAATCAAAGGTTCTAACGGAAGGAGTGTCCCATGAAAGAAATTCCACCGCAAAAAGCCCGTCAAGGTGGAAAAGGCAGGCCTGTTCTGATCGTTTTAATCTCAAGCCTAATTATTGTTGCTTTGGTTTGGTTCGGCGCAGAAATTTATGGAAGCCATATTTCTGAAAGTGAGAACACTATGGAGTCAAATTCTTCAAATGAAGAAAGTTTGCGAAACTAAATTGACAAAAAATGGCTCAGATCATTTATGCGATATCGCTTATACGTTTAGATATATTAGCATAATATTCTATGCCATTTGTAAAACGTATTGGGAGAAAGCAATGGATTGGAATGAAATAAAAACGGATTGGCAACGTTATAAAGTTAATATTCGCGAACAATGGGGCAACTTAACAACTGAAGAGATTGACGAAATTGCCGGTGAAGAGCACGCTTTAGAAAAAAAAATACAAGAACGTTATAGCCTGACCCCAGAGCAAGTTAGAGAGCAAATCAATCAGTGGGTCAAAAAATATCTAAAAGCTTCTAACAACTAGCTATCAAATGATTGAATGAAATAAATTTTTTCATGTTAATAAAACTGGTTGTGTTGCAAAAATTCGATTTGAACGGAGTTCGGCTTTTCTCTGGACACAGTTATGCAGCGAGTGCTTCGGACTGTTGTTTGATTGAGAGTGCTTTTTGATCTGCTAAGACGCCTTGCTGTTTGCGCATCATGTGAATGAGTTCGATACCGGCGAGCGTGATGCCGGCTGCGGCTTCTGACTTGAACCCAAGCATGGAGCGTGTGCGTCTTTTGATGCGACGATGATCCTGCTCAATCATGTTGTTCATGTATTTGTTGGAGCAGATGGCAATAGGTTTGCAAGTCTGGCTAAGCCCGCTTTCTGCATCACATCGTAGAATAGCAATCCTGTTGGTCTCGCTTCCATCAACGGTAATGCGCACTGGCCTGCCATGGCGGGCCAGTGCCTTGCGGATAAAGCGTTTAGCAGCACTCAGATCACGATGCTGGCTGAAATAGAACGACGCAAATCTCCAGCTTCAGCTAAGATCGTCAAGGCGTTGATAGGGCCAATGCCGGGAATGGTCGTCAGAAGTTGGTAATCCGAATCATCTTTAAGTAACGCGATAGCCCGATCTTCTATTGCATTACGCTGAGCAATCAGGCTGCGCCCTTCCGCCAGAACAAGCCGAAACATTCGGATCGCTTCAGATTGTGCCGTGACTGGTAGCCCCACAGAGGTTTTGGCTGTCTCATAAATATCTGACAATAAACGTTCTTTTGCAACACGACGACCAACGACGGTCCAAGCATTTTCTACGAACTAGTCATTGCGGTTATGATGTAGGGCGAAGGATATCGTTCGAGAAAGGCAAAGAACCAGTCACTGCGAGAACTGCGATGGAAGCGTCCAGCTTCGGGGAAATACAGCGGAAGGTAATGCGTTAGCACTCTATGCCAGAGTTCGGTTTTTGATCGCGATATAATCTCATGAGTTTTGGATAATTCCTGAAGGTCATTAGTCCCGCACAATAATGGATCGTGATAAAACTGTTCGTTCCCGATTTGCATCATATGCAGAATAACCTGCGCATCCTTAGGATCATTTTTATCCCAACTGTTATGCAGTGCTTCACGCGTCCTGGCGAGTGCCACGGAAGATATCAGCTTCACGTCAAATCCAGCTGTGGCAAGATGGTAAGCCAGTGCCCGATGATAATTGCCTGTAGCCTCAAAGGCCACACGGACTGGGCGACCATATTCTGACAGTATTGCAATCAATCTGTTAAAATCATCAAGCTGGTTTAAAATGGTCAGACGTCGACGACGCTTCTTATCGGTCAGGTCGATTAAAACCTCGTGACGTGTCATCGAAATATCGATTGCCACCAAAATCGGTGCAGTCTGTGAGATAATGTTATTGGTCATGCTGGTCTCCCTTGTGGTGTGATTTTTGACAAAACCACTATAGGGACCTTAGACCCGGTTATGACCACCTGTCGCATGCAATTTAAGGCTGCGCAGGCGGTCATAGCCGCTCGACTGACAGCATTCCGAATGTGTTATGGACCTGAGTATGTCAGTGGCAAGTTCATGGAATGGGCTGAAAAACAAGGCGTTACCATCAGTCACATCCAACCAGGAAAGCCGCAACAAAACGCTTATGTCGAACGCTATAACCGAACTGTTCGTCACGAATGGCTAGACCAACACATCATTGAAAGCATCGAAGAGGCTCAGGAATTCGCTACACAATGGCTCTGGACGTATAAAAACGAACGGCCCAATATGGGCATCGGCGGCATAACACCCGCACAGAAACTAAAAATGGCTGCGTAAATTCTACTGCAGAGCCCCATTAAAAACGGGGGATTACCAATGCAACTGTATGAGATGCAAAATCTTCTATTAATTTTCCCAAAAATCTCGGAAATTTTATTATGATTTCTGAGTGGTTGTGTCGATTATCCAATTAATTACATTCTCAATCGCTTCCTTCTCCGATCCCTTTGATAAAGCATCCAGATAAATCTTCATCTGCATGTCTGCTGAGCTGCCATTTAGTAAAATGTCACGGCACTGCGCAATTTCTGCTTCACAATTTAGGATTTGTGCATCCTCTGCTACCATGGCGAGAGTTTTCTCTAGAAAATTTTCTATTTTCTCTTCGCCTTTTTTTGTAACGAAAACAGTTTTTGTGCCATAGCGTTGCACTCGCCATTTGTTTTCTACAATTAACGCTCTATCCACGCTATCAATGTCCGCATTGCAATTTACGTTATAAAAAAGGTGGCGAATGAGGGCGCGATAAAGTGCTGCAACAGACAATGCATCCTCTACCCGCGTACAGGAATCCGGAGCGCGCAACTCCAATGTGGGGTACTTTACAGAGGGGCGTATCATCCACCATAGGTGTGAGGCATCGGGCATTACGGCAGCATTTACTAAACTCTCCACATAAATCTCATATTCAGCCGTATCACCAAAAAGCTCAGGAATACCGGTGCGTGGAAGCTCGTCATAGGCAGCAAGCCGATATCCTTTGAGACCGGTAGGACGTGAATGCCAAAAAGGCGAAGACGTTGATAACGCTAACAATAAAGGTAAGTAAGGGAGAACGCGCCGCATAATGTCGACGCGACGTGTTGGGTCAGGAAGCTCCACATGGACATGCATACCACATAGAAGATTGCGCTCTCCAATCATCTGTAGGCTATCCATCACACGGTTATAGCGTTCTTTATCGCTTTGAACTGCGTTTTGCCAATTACCCTCTGGATGGGTACCGCACGCGAGAATAGCGAGATTATGCTCCTTGGCATATGCAGCTAATACGCGCCTGATATATAACATTTCCGTACGCGCTTCTTTGAAACAATAGAGAGGCGGAGTAGCGACTTCAACCTGACTTTGTAAAAACTCTCTATCCACTCTCCCATCTGTAGCAACATGGGCAGCTTCAAATAATTCATCAGGTGTATGAACACTTATTTCACCCGAATTTAGATTAGAGAGGAAAAACTCCTCTTCAATTCCAAAGGAGAATGAAGCTTGATCACGATTTGCAATTTCAAAACCGCTCAATCGGTGCAGGTCTGTCAGTGACATTGTTAATCCTCCCTTATTAAATTCCATGTGACTGCAACCAGAGTTCAAGAGAACCGATCTGCCAAAGCTTGGAATGGCCTTTAGGGGTTAGAGCTGCGTCTGGCGCTGCCAATAATCCATCAATGTAAGCCGCATTAAATAGACCGCGCGAACGAGCAGCTGGTTGATTTAAAATCATTTTGATGAAAGTTAGATAACCCCCTTGGATATATTTCAAGGCTGGTACGGGAAAATATCCTTTTGGACGATCTATAACTTCTGCCGGTAAAATCTTTCGCGCAGCTTCTTTCAAAATGTATTTTCCGCCATGCCCGACTTTTAACTGAGAAGGAATGCGTGCAGCGAGCTCTACGAGCTCATGGTCAAGAAACGGAACTCTTGCCTCTACACCGAAGGCCATTGTCATATTATCAACACGCTTAACGGGATCATCAACCAGCATAATGTCTGTATCAATTTGAAGTGCTTTGTTGATCGGTGAAGACGCACTTAATTTTTCAAAGTACTCCTCAACAAAAATTCTGCTGTGGTCGTCGCCAATATAGTCTGGAGAGAGCGTCTTTTGCATCTCTGCATGATCTCTGTCAAAATAAAGCTTCGCATAATCATCCAGAGGATTTTGTGAGTTTTCCAGCTTAGGATACCAATGATATCCTCCGAAAACCTCATCCGCGCCTTGCCCGCTTTGGACAACTTTAGCGTTTTTAGTAACTTGCTGGGAGAGCAAATAAAAGCCAACAGAGTCATGGCTCATCATAGGTTCCGACATCGTCCCGACTGCTGCTGGTAATGCAGAAAGCGTTTCTTCCGGGCTTACATGAATTCGAGTATGCTCTGTCCCATATTGCTCGGCGATAAGGTCTGAATATTTATACTCATTACCGGTAATACCGTTAACATCATCAAAGCCAACAGAAAAAGTTTTGAGATCACTTTGGCCGTTTCGCACCAGTAATGCTACGATAAGCGAGCTATCCAGTCCGCCTGACAACAGGACGCCGGTTGGAACATCCGCAATCTGACGTCGCATGACGGCTAGCTCAACGGCATCAAATACCATCTCTTGCCAATCCTGTTTCGAATACTGTTCATCGGCAGAGCGTATCCCAATATTCAAAGACCAATAGCGATGCTCTTCACGTTTGCCCGTTCGGTCAATCACTATGTAAGTGGCTGGTGGTAACTTGCGAATGCCTTTTAATATAGTGAAAGGCGCAGGCACCGCCGCATGAAAGCTCATATAGTAATGCAGAGCAACGCTATCTATGGACGTGTCCACATCCCCACATTCCAATAATGCGGGAAGTGTTGAAGCAAACCGAAAATACTTGGTATTCTCATTATAATATAGAGGTTTAATACCAAGGCGGTCGCGCACCAATATCGTTCGCCCACGATCTCGTTCCCAAATTGCAAAAGCAAACATCCCGATGAGCTTGTTTAAACAGTCCACTCCCCAAGCATGATATGCCTTGAGGATGACTTCCGTATCGCCGGTTGAGAAAAATCGGTAACCCTTGGATTTCAACTCGGCTCTTAGCTCGACGTAATTATAGATACATCCATTGAAAACAATCGCTAACCCTAATTCAGGGTCAAACATTGGCTGCTGTGATACATTAGACGTGTCAATGATACTAAGGCGCCGATGTCCAAAGGCGACGTTCCCTTGCTTGAGTAGGCCTGCTGCATCTGGACCCCGCGATTGCAAATTGCGCATCATTTTTTCTACATTTACAATACTAGGCTCGCCCTTGAAATTGATTTCACCACATATGCCACACATGTTTTAAGACCCTTAGAATATTCACGAAAATCCGATAAATATTCAACGCAAAAACATAATGTAGGTTCCATAAAACTTGCAGTTAACTAAAATACTGAATATATATTTATACTTAGATAAGTACAATAAAAAATACTTTAAAATAATATTATTCATCGCAATAAATAAGAGATTTTACTTAAAGTAACACTTTTTATAAAAAATCCTGGATCTGAATTAAAATTATTATGGGAAGGCTTATCCAATTATATGCGTGCAACTTATTTTACTCAGCGACGTTATAATAGCTGAACGTCCTAATAGTTCGATAAAAATTACTATTATTGATACCACGTGCAAATCCGTATAGGAGGGTAGCTCTATGAATTCCATCATTTATCTTGTTGGTCTTGTTGTGATTGTTTTGTTTATCCTTTCAATGTTGGGATTACGATAATGGTAGACCAAAATAATATTAAAGTTGAATCAGATCGCAGTTATGTCGATTGGGCCGCAATACTAGCTGGTTCAGTGATTTCGGCTGGTATTGTAGTGGTCTTTACTACATTTGCAGCCGGATTAGGTCTTGGTTCAATAACGGCAGAGGACGGTGGCGATATCAGCAAGACGTGGTTGATAATAACCGCGCTTTTTGCCGTTATTTCTATGGTCGCATCTTATATGCTCGGTGGTTACATAACCGGTAGAATGAGACGTCCAGTTGGAAATGCAACCCGTGATGAAACGACTATTCGTGATGGGCTCAATGGTTTAGCTGTATGGGGTATCGGCATACTAATCTCCGGTTTTTTCGCTGCCAGTGCTATCACTGGAGGGGTAAAAGCAGTCAGCAGCGTGACACAGTCAACACTTGAAGCCACAGGATCGGCCGTCGGCGGTACAGCTCAAGGCATTGGTCAACTGGGTGGAGGTCTGATATCCGGGGCAGGAAATGCACTAGCAGGCGCGACTCAAGGAGCCGGACAAGCAGTAGCGCCTACTCTTGATGAAATGCTTCCTCAGAGCCTTAAAAATAATCCGTTTGATTATATAACCGATAGCTTGTTGCGTAAAAGCGCAGCAACCCCAGAAACAGCAGACTCCCAGATTGGGAATGTGGATAGAGCAACACGACAGGTAACTGGAATTCTGGGGAGCCTTTTGCGAACAGGTGAGATCTCTGATGACGATCGAACCTGGTTAGTTTCAGAAGTTGCGGCTCAGACGAACTTAACCCAGACTGAAGCCCAAACACGCGTAGATCAATCTGTAGCACGTGTGGGAGAGCTGCGCTTAGAGGCACAGAAAAAAGTCGAAGAAGCCCAAAAGCAATTTGACGAGTTGAAGGCTAGTGGTTGTGTTGCAAAGTTTTCAGTAGGATAGATGTGTGCTTATCTCTGGTCGCAGTTATGCTGCGAGTTCCGCAAAGACCTGGAATGGCGATTGATTGTCGTTAGCGAATTGGTTTTTGCGGATCATGTGAGCCACTTCGACCCCTGCAATGGTGGCTGAGGCGGAATGGAATGCCTTGAAGCCCATCATCGGCCGGGTGATCCGTTTGATAAACCTGTGGTCTTGCTCAAGGATGTTATTGAGATATTTGATCTGGCGGACTTCTATCATGGCGCCCGTTCCAGTGATTTTCAGGATCATATTCACAGCCTGCAGCCCGGTCAGATTAGCTCCGCTCTTGTCAATGACAACCTTCTCCGGAAGGCCATTGGTTACGATGGCCTTCTTGAAAAACCGACGCGCTGCAGCCAGATCCCGTCGCTTAGACAGCAGGAAATCAAGCGTTTGGCCGTTGCGATCAACAGCCCGATAAAGATAGGTCCATTTGCCCTTAACCTTGATATATGTCTCATCAACACGCCAGGAACTGGCTGTGGGACGCTTGCGCATCTGAGCCTGGGCGGCGATCTGCGGCGAGTAGCGAACAACCCAACGGTTCAAAGTCGTATGGTCGACACTGATACCACGTTCAGCCAGAATTTCCTGAAGGTCACGGTAGGAAACTGGGTAGCGCACGTAAAAGAAAACGGCATGCAGAATGACACTTTTGGGAAACTGCGCTCCTTTGAAATCGACCTTCATCTGCATCCGCCTCACTCAATTATATCCACTGACTGTGACACATCTGAGCAGAGATGAAAACTTTGCAACACAACCAATGGTAATACCCCCATTTTTAACGGGGTGCATATGTAGAGTTTATGCGGCCATTTTCAGTTTCTGTGCGGGTGTTATGCCGCCTATGCCCATATTGGGCCGTTCATTATTATAAGTCCATAGCCAGTCAGTGGCAAAGTTCTGCGCCTCCTCTATTGTCTCGATGATATATTGATCCAACCATTCATTCCGGACTGTCCGATTATAGCGTTCGATATATGCGTTTTGCTGCGGTTGTCCTGGCTGGATGTACAGGATTGTAATTGAATGCTTTTTAGCCCAATTCAGAAGCTTGCCGCTGATATATATTCTGGGCCATTATCAACCCGTATAGTCTTAGGCTTCCCACGCCATTCGATAATCTGGTTTAGGCTTCGCATGACCCGTTCTGCTGGTAGCGAGAAATCGACTTCAATGCCAAGCCCTTCACGGTTAAAATCGTCCAGTACATTCAGCAATCGAAATGACCGGCCATCTGCCAGTTGATCCGCCATAAAATCCATCGACCAGACCAGATTAGGCTTTTCTGGAACTGCCAAGGCATCAGGCTTATCCCTTTTGAGCCGTTTTGTGGGTTTAATGCCTAGGTTCAGCTGCAACTCACAATAAATGCGATAAACTCGCTTGTGGTTCCCACCGTAGCCTTTGACATTACGAAGATAAAGAAAACACAATCCAAAGCCCCAAGTTTTCTTCGCTGTCGTTAGGCCAGTCAGAAGGTCTGCAATTTCTTCATTCTCAGAACGAAGGATAGGACTATAGCGATAACAGGTTTCGCTAACCCTAAAAGCACGGCACGCGCAGGCAACGCTGACACCTGTTTGTGCCGCAGCGATGACGGCCATCTCACGACGCTGAGATGGCTCCGTCACTTTTTTCCAAGTGCTTCTTTCAGTAAGTCATTTTGCATACTCAGGTCAGCGAACATTCTCTTCAACCGACGGTTCTCGTCTTCTATAGATTTCATCTGACTAACCATGGATGCATCCATGCCACCATATTTGGCACGCCAATTATAAAATGATGAATTGCTCATTCCATGTTCGCGACAAAGTTCAGGCACTGGAACGCCAGTTTCGGCTTGGCGCAAAATCGCAAGGATCTGTGGGTCTGTAAATCTAGTCATTTTCATCAAAATCTCCTCGTTTATTAAACCGAGAAAACTCCACTTTCAAACACCTTTAATTAAAGGGGGGATTACCGAATGTCCACTATTGGGAAGATCTAGCTAGAAGCAGACATATCGCTTATGAAATGTAAGATCGGAATAGGCCTTGCGGCTCTCAGGTCCGCCCGATTGAGGACGATGTCTGGCACGTCAACTAGCATATTAGGTCAGTGACGGAAGCGTCGACGGATACCCGCTTCATTGTCTTCTCGGGCGGCTTCGTTTTGGTAGGTGTTCACCATCCCCATCAACAATGTTGACGACACGAACGGATGGCTAAAGTGGATTGCCTCGGCCAATTTTTTCCGTACTTGTCAGCCAGCTCGCGTTCCTGACTATCGCCTTCAACGCGCCAGCGAACACCCCGTGCATTGTAAAGGCAGATGTCACTAGCCGCCAGCCGGTCTAGTTCGGCCGCAAGTTTGCGCACCTCGCTTACCTACTTTGCGAGATTCTCCTTTTTAAGCGCGTCCTTTTTGTCGTGTCCCGGTATCCGCTCGATGCCTTCGAGTAGGCGATATCGGCTGCCGGTCTCGTGTTTCCGACCGCCACCGGCAACCCAACCCCCGCTCAACAACTTCACACGCCGGGCGTGGGAGCCCTTACAGAAAGAAGCGGGGATCGTAACGCGCCGCAAGATGCGGAGCAAGCTGATCGAGAAGGGCAAGGACCAGAAATTCATTCAGACCGCCATGGGGCATGCCGAAATCCAGCTGACGCTAAACGTCTATGGACACCTGCTTAAGGACAAAGAGGCAGAGCAGGCGCAGACCGTTGAAGACTTAGCGTTAGAAATGCTGCCTGAGGAATAGAATGAACCGCGACACAAGCTCATATCGGCAAAAGCGCTTTCGGTGCATCATCCAACAGCCTGCTGTAAATCATCATGTTCGAAAGCGGACGCCATGCGCTCGATTTCGGCTTTGCTGATACCAGCGCGGGCTGCCACCTCGCGCCAGGTCGCCACGCTCGCGCCTACTTCTGCCGCGATCGCTAGAGCATCCTTTTTCTTCAGGCCAAAATTATCGGCAACCGAGAGGGCGAGATCGAGTGAGGCGGTGCCGTCCTCTTCGTCAATGGCGGTGGTGAGAACGCGCTCCTTTACGTCTATAGGAACCGGGTTCACGTCGTAAACAGGGGAGAGCCGCCAGCCTTGCTGGCCTTCATACAGAAAACCATGATTGCGTAAGTGATCGTCAGTGTTTGAGATCAGGATGCTAAACACGATCCGCCGCCACAGTTCGGCACCGTCAGCATCCGGCGATGCACCGAATTGGCGAAGCGCATCCATGAGTTCGAGATAGCTGTGAGGCTCGTTGTCGCTGGCACCAATCATGCTCATAGCAGACAGAAAAGGGATGCGGGTCGTACCGGCGCGGTCAAAGCGGCGCAGGATAATAACTGAACGCTTAGCTATGGTCTCAAGGCGAAAGTCCGGAACCGTGATCCCCGCTTGGCTTGCCAGCTGCAGCGCGACGAACTCCCACTCTACGGCGGCGTATTCGTCTTCCTTCTTGGGGAATTTCGCGATCGCCAGCTGTCCGTCTTTTTCCCGCACGGACGCCTTAGGACGCGCCCCACCGAGCGACGACCCCGGCGCGAGAAGAAGCTTCAGTTCGGCGGCGGTTTCGGCGTCCTCCAGAAGCGCGTCGGTTGCCGTGAGCAGCTTCGGAAGATTGATCAGTGGCGGCACCGGTGCTCCGTCATGCGCGAGGAAATTGCCCTCCGGTTCATCCGCAAACCGCAGGGCACCCTGCCGGGTCTCATCATTGACCAGCAGGAGGTAGTCGACCTCGTAGAGCGTACGGGCTTTGGCCTTCTGATCCTGCGCGCGGCGGACCTCAGCACGCTTCATCAGTGTGCGCCCCCAGCGGTCAGGCGCTGAATCACCAAGCGACCCGAACAGGCTTCGCGGCGTGTAGAATTGACCAGCACCGAGATAGAGCGCTGGTTCGAGAGAATAGCGCTGGGGGTTCGCCAGCCATGCCGCCTCATATTCGAAGGAGGCGGTCTCTTTGCCCTTGTTGTTGTGCGAATAGAGGCGGCCCACCAGGCGTGAGGTACCTTCAAGATCAGCGTGGACATAGACAAGCCGGTCAGTCATCGCTGCCTCCGCCTCGTTTTGAGGCTCCGGCCTTCGTCGTGCGGGTGCTTGACAAACGGACGCGTTCGGGAAGGTTGCGTTCTTCGATAGAGCGTCCGATAGCGTCGTTTGACGGGTCGGCCAGTTTACCAATCCCTTCGACTAGGCCGAGGGCGAAGAGCACCGTCGCATAAATGCCAAGCGCAACCGACTCATCGCCTTTTTCAACCTTCGTCAGCGTAGACCGGCTGATACGGGCGCGCTCTGCCAGCAACGCCATAGTTATGCGTCGGCGCTTGCGGGCGTCCTTTATGTCCTGTCCGAGTTTACGCAGAGCCCGCTTTACCGGGATCGGCAGAGGTGAAACGGGCTGCATTCTGCGTCCTTACGGTTACTATCACGTACACTATCACCTATAGTGTACGTGATAGTGGCCATTAACGCAACAAGTATGTTTGATAAGCCAAGGATGTAGCGTTCACAAGCGCACGCATTAAAGGGTTTTGTGGCCGCGCATGTGTACACAAACCAGAGGTCCAGTGGTTCAGGGGACCAGAGGAGCCGATGAACGGCTTATGCCGGTGGTAAGCGAGGGTTTCTCGCACAGAATTGAGAAATTTGATCCAAGGGGCGGAGCATGCGATAATATAAAAAAGGTGACGCACGTCTTTTGTGGCATGTTTACATTTTTGAAAGAGCCGATTTTCTTATCTTCAAGTTACCGGAAATTTGATGTGGCAAGTCTGTGGCGAACTTTCTGTAGCCTGCTGAAACTATGGCTTCCGTCCCAGCTTCCCAAGCTGAATGTCGCGGGTTCGGCCCCCTCACCCACTTCAATTTAAAATCAATAACTTAGCAGCCATCTCGTTGCCATAAACTGCAATTTTTCGGATTCTTGCCACAAATATCGTGAGAACGCCGGTGAGAAAGTGCGCCAGTGAAGCTTCCTGATATTCAGGAAGCGGCTGTCGTTTATTGACAGTCTTTTGTTTAGTCAACCATGGGATCAAACACCTAGCCTTTGTGCTTTTACTCTCCAAACGAACGAACCTTGATTGGCATTTCGCTATAGAGCGCCGCACTGCATAAGGTATCTCATCACAGGCACAACCCTAATTTCAGACGTTTTTATGCGAACATATGTTGCGACAATTAAGCAGACGTAGGAATAAGAATACAACAAAGCTAAAGTAATAGTATGGCTGGAATGCAGTGTATTAAAATTTGGAGCTAGGCAGATATTGTCACGGGAAGATGAATATTATTCCTGCAAAGCGAAGATAATTTTCGAGGCAGAATATTAAATGGATTTTGAAATTTAGAATTGTTAATCTGTGACCTATATTTTTTTTTATTATTTTTTTATTTCCCGAAAATTTGTTTAGCGCGCATATGATACTGTTAAAGCGCGCAGTCGTTTATTTTAAGACATACTGGAATGGGTTTAAGATAATTTTAAGTAAAGATTATATGTGTGAGGAATGAAGTTAATTTCCCAAAAAAGAGAAAAGAATTGGATCAGACGAACCAAATTACAGATCCAGAAACTTTTCATGATGGATTATAATTATTAAAATTGTCGATCTTTGAACTTTTTTAGTTTTATTCCCCCAAAATTTAATTGAAGCGCAAGCGATATCTGAAGGCGCGTATTCGTGTAAAAGTTGAGGCGGTAATACTTAATTCTTGCTTTGCTACGACCAAGAACCCAGCCCACAATAGCTAAGTCTGCCACACGGGCATCATTCAAACTCAAGTTTAATAACTAATTGTCTGACGCGCCTTTTTGCGTCCGGCCATCTGTCGATAGCGTTCACTGTAATCGACAGCATTGAAGCAAAACCCACGTCTAATATCTGCAAGTATAAGCAGTAGCTGGCAAAGCTTCCATTCCCAAAAAGATCGATCGCGCAATCCGCCTATTCATATCTGGAGCATCTTTGCTTTCAGTATGCCTTCGCGCGCGGTTCGTCAGCACTGAACATCATTAACAAGTCAAACCGAACAAGAGAAAGTACCTAATTAATGAAAACTTTAAATACCAACCTCCAGCTCACCATCTCCTTTGACGCTGGCAGTGAACCAAAATCCGCAACCATGCGCATTGAATTTGGGCAAGTCCAGATGTCCTTGCCCCTCCCCAACGGTCTTTGCTTTGAGGGTGGAAACCCACTGAGCATCAGCCTCTCCTTTCCCGACAATTTCATTTTAAGCAAAGAAGCCCTTCATGCAAACTGTTCACCACACAGCGAAACATCGCACGAAACCATCACATCAAAAGTCGCGCAGAACAAAACAGACGAAAAGCAATTGCTGTTGCCGTCTCCCCGTTCACAGAAAGCTTCATCAAAATATCCGACACAATGGCCTGTTATCGGTGGTGAAGATCTCATCCTCGATACCGCGGGTATTCTGAATTCGAAAGCATTTTCTGCCAAATTTGTGCCCGGCATCAAACGACACATCTATATCGCCGGCTGCGATGGATTCAGGGATATTAAAAGGCAGCTCAGCATTCCGATCTTCAAGGTTGGAGAATGTGGCGAGGGCCGCATTGCGGATCGGATGAAGCAGCAGAGCAAAGACCAGTATGGGTCCTATTATAAGATCGATGGTGACGGGCTAGTAAAAGAGAAGGGCTATAACAACTATTCTGCCCTTCAGATTTGTCTGCCGGGAATGCTGCATGAGAAAAGTCCTGTACGCGCTTTAACCCGTGGTTTGTCAGTCACCCTCCCCCACGACATGAGTCGTCAGCAATTCACTCGCGGGTTTCAAAAGCGGCTTGCGTCCTGCAGCTGGCTTGTTTGGCGCAACACCGAAGATGCCATTGATCATTTTGAACGTAATAATATCAATCAGGATATTACCGACCGCTATACGGATTATGGCGTCGGTGGTGGGATCACACAAGCAACCGAGCTCTATTGCATTCGCAATGAAAACCAGGATGACTGCAAAAGGCTCATCGCCGTCATCGAAAATGTCATTCTCGCGCATATGGGCTTGATCTAAGAAAACAGTCTGGCGGCATAAATCTTTCTGTCGCCAGACTGTTTTCATAGCGAAGAAATACTCATAGTAACTCTACCAAAATAATTAATAAAATTAACATTTGGAGTGGTAAGCGTATTAAAAAGTGAAAAAATCAACAAATATTATCAGTAGAAACAATAATTGTACGAACTGTCAAAAACCTGTTGTCGGTAATTATTATATAATATCATAAATTATAGCAAAATTAGCATCCATTTGTCAAGTTCACGCTCATATGTTTCGATTTAACTGGTCGACAAAAATTCATTTTCAATATTTCCTTGTATTTAGTTCAAAAAATAAAGGTTTAAGAAATGAATAATCGAGCCCCTAAAATAAATCTTGGTGAAATCCCTGACACTAGTTTTTTCAGAAAGCTACCAAATGGTAGTTGGACATATTTTAAAAGAGAATCCGATGAACCAGAAGCAGGCGCAGAACTTTATTCTTGGGATGATAACAAATATAGAGATGCCAGCGAATATAATAATATGCTTCCGATGAGCCCACTAATCCGAAACCATGTTAAATTCATTAAAGCACCAATAATAAGCCCTGTACCCATTAAAATATCGGACCGCACCTCGAAGGCAAAAAAGAACAAAGCCTGTGTGCTTATGCATGATTGGATGAGTATCTTTTATCGCGAATGGTTTTTCAAACTTCAAGCTCCCGGCACGGACAAGGCATGGGCGCAAAGCCGCCTTCTTGCACTTCATAGCGCGAATTACTTTGAGCCTTTGAACATTCAAGACGCATTTTATAGCCTCACGAACAGGTCGGAGCGGATTATTAAAAACTATACAAAATACAAATCTACCTCTGACTTCAATAATGACATGAAAGCAATTTCTTGCGATCTCACCCAGCCACATGCTCACGGCTCACCGCCAGTTGAGTGGGAGATAGAGATCCTAAACAAAATTAAATTACTGGCAAAAGCACTTGCATTTGCCTCCGAATTTTTTAAGGAGTTTAATAAATTCGGCCGGGAGCTCGCGGATCGTGAAAATAAAGTCGGAACTAGAAACCGAAAAAGTAAGCATCAATTTACTGCTGAAACCCTGTCACCAAAACTATTAGGTGATAAGAATGAGTTTGAAATTACCCGCCATGAGCGAATTAAACTGGCCGAAATCTCAAAAGTAAATCCCGCTGACTTTATTTGGACGGCGGAACATGAGCGGCCATATTATGAGCTAATAAATATCTGCGCAAAAGCGGCAAATGATGAACCCATTACCGAAATTACTGAAGATGCGGTACGCGTACTTCATAAGTGGGTAAGAGGTCAGCTTAGCTATACAGATCCAATAGTAGATTTGGAGTTTAAAAGGGCTGTTTGGAGCACGTTATTTGGGACACCGACTTTTCATGGCTTTGTCACCCTACATATATTAACGATCGTTCACTACTTAAAAATAGATTGTGTCCTATCCTATCAGATTGATTGAATCTGTCCGCAGGTTTTACGAGACGACACGCTTATAATATTTGAGGTCCACCGTTTTATTACGGTGGACCTCAATGTTTTTTACACGTACGCCCAAATATTTTTTAGTGTCGGTGATTATTTTCAAACATCTGCATTTCCCAAGGTGATTATTAACAGGCTCCTCAAATTAATGGAGCCTCTAATGACTGAATGCCCCCACAATCGCATTAAATGCCCACAGGATAAATGTCATCAGCTTGTTGGCAATCTCACCTGCCAGCGGCGGAGTGAACTGCGTACTGCTTTTCCACATAAAACCAATCCATCACAAAAGGCAGTTGATGAACTGAATGCCACTCCGCGAAGCCTTGCTCAACTTGTCGGACGTTTGCTTGCAAAAGATTTTTTCGCCAAACGCACTAACCCCACCTCTGGAGAAAAATGATATGAACAGTTATGACAAATTTAGAAATCACACTTCGCTGAACCGCCCTTTGAGGGTTGCTATTTACGCGAGATTTTCGACGGATAAGCAGCACCAACAGTCCATCATAGACCAAAATGACATCTGCAGTGACTTTGCCCAAAGCGAGGGTTGGGAAATTGTGAAATTTTACCACGACGAGGCCATTTGTGGTTCTCTCTTGCAACTCCGCACTGGCATCCAACACTTACTTCGCGATGCCATGATGGGGGCTTTTGACATCGTTCTTACTGAAGCAACCGATCGACTAAGTCGCAACCAAGAATACAGGGTCCATATCTTCAACACCCTCAAATATAATAGGGTCCGTATACAGACGCTGTCTGAAGGAATGATCTCTGAGATTCATATTAGATTGATCGGCACTACGAATGCAAAGACGAATACTCAGATGGGTGAGAAAATTTTTCAAGGCATGAGAGAACGTGTCAAAATAGCACGATGGGCAGGTGGCCCCCCACCTTACGGCTACAAATTAGCACGCCGCTCGGCCACAACAGACCTTAATAACGATAACAAAGGTAGACTTGTAATCGTTCCAGCGGCTGCAAAAATTGTGGAACGAATTTATAAGGAATATGCGGCCGGCCACTCCCCAATCTCGATTGCAAGACGCCTCAATGCCGAAGGTATCCCTTCTCCCAGTGGCAAGCAATGGTGTGATTCAACCATAAGAGGCCACGCCAAAAATTCCACAGGTATTTTGAACAACGAATGTTACAATGGCCTATACATTTGGAACAAACATGATTTCGCTAGAAACCCGTATACCGATAGGCGGAATCGCAGGATTAATCCGAGAGAACTGTGGCACATGGCCGCGGTTCCAGCTTGGAAGATAATCGATGACGATTTATATCGCGCTGTTCGTCTGCGACAGGCACAGGTCACTCAAAACAACACGAAATCGATAAAAAAAACTCAGAACAGTCACGAACAGATGCGACTTAACGCATCACCTCGTCCTCATAAACTATTATTAGGTTTAATACGGTGTGGTTGTTGTGAGGGTCTATATACGCCACGCTCTAAAAAACTATTCAGCTGTTCTTCTCACGAACGCAAAGGCAGCTGTCGAAACAGCCGCACAGTCTCTGGTCCGATGATTGAAAAGCATATCTATAATTCTTTTAAAGATATGCTGAACGACAAGAATGCATTAGACGCCATGTTTGACGCATTCGAAAAAGAATTCCGGAATTTGATGGACACTGACACTAGCGATGGTCAACATACCAGAAAGTTATTGGAAAAGGTTACACGGGAGATCAACGCGATGGTGGACGAAATAAAGAATGGACTTTGTTCAGACAGCCTGACTGCAGAACTAGTAAAACAAGAGCAGGTCAAGAAAGATTTGGAGTACCAACTTGAGACGGGACTGGAGGTTTGCAGCCCCCATAGGGACGATATCCTAACCCATTACCAGAACGCCGTTGCCGATCTTTTTACCTTTCTCAAAGCGCGATCTGAAACGCATGCTGCCTCTCAACTCATTCGCCCACTGATCGATAAAGTAACTGTGGTTCCCGGGTTGAAGCGTGGCGAAATAGAATTGTTGTTCGCTGGTAGTATTACGGCACTACCGCCTTTCGGTACTTGGCAAAAATTCGGCGGGACAGGCAGAAAACAAATCTAATGTAATGCTATGCTTTATACAAACAAAAAAAGTGCGACGCGATCATTGAAGCTTGCGCTTACTCATCAGACGCTAAAGATATTCATCCGCCTGTGGGTTGTGCCGCAAAATTTTTCGTTAGATAAAAGCGCCCTTATTTCTGGACGTGATTATGCAGCGAGCTCCGTAAAGACTTCGAAAGCGTAACGGTTGTCCTTTGCGAATTGCTTCTTGCGGATCATATGAGCGACTCAGATGCCGGCGATAGTAGCAGAGGCTGAATGAACCGCTTTGAAGCCCAATATGTGTTTGGTAATCCGCTTGATAAAACGATGGCCCTGTTCAAGGATATTGTTCAGGTATTTAACCTATATGATTTCAATCAGCTTTCCTGTGAGGTCGTGGGCACGCTGTGTACTATGTTCGCTAAGCTCAGCAATAAGCGTTTGCAGGAAGCCGGTATCATCGCGCTTCGGGTTGAACAGCGCTTCCAGTTCCTCGATGCCTTTAGGGAAAAATGGCCGTTTTGTCATTGCCACCTTTCGGCTTTCGAACCGCCATTGGCTATTCTCTCAAATGCATGAAGGCGAGAGACTGCTGCGGCATTCACACTCGTATGAATTTCTTCGGGGAAATCAGCAGGCAGTTTATTCGCTACAGCTTCGAATGCCAGTGCGCCGAACTCAACGACATGAGCCATAGCCGTACGAACAACGCTTTCGGGAATGTTCGCCACCGCCGCCATCTGCATGAAGTGGCGTGGCTGAATCTGGTCGATGCGATAGTGGCGATTCCGACCAACCGACATTGCCAGCTTCATTTGCTTCCTTTCGATCTGGCGCCGGTCCAAACTCGGTTGCGCCGAAAGAATGTCGTAGAGCGGCGTCATGTGGAAGCCTCCGCCCGGTAGTAAGAACACGCTGAAATTTTTCGCGTGTCCGTCTGTCGCTCCTATGATCCAGAAAAACATCTGCGCGATCAGAAAGCACTTCTGATCCTCAGCCGGTGTGTCGCTTCCTTTCAACAGATCAAGGATCGCCGCCATTCCCGGCCCGCCTTCAGACTGATATTTGAGTGTCGGCGGAACCGACAGGGCTTGGCAACAATCCTCTTGTGGCAGCCATATCAATCGGCCGCTATCCGTCCATCTCCTATCAAATCGCTCAATGACGAGAGCTTTGGTCTCGCCAAAGGTTTCGATGCGAGTGGCATTGACGGGCAGCCCAAAAGCTTCGGCCAGTGAAAGACAATAAAATTCGTTCTCGACGCTATCCATCAGATCGAGCCCGTTGGGCAGCGTACTAATCTGTGTTTTGAATATGTGCGTCGTCGGCGTCATGCCGTGGGGTTTGATCCACTGCCCTTCATGCCAGAGTAAGGCGGTCTTTTCCTGCGCTCCGGCGACCGAAATACGGAAATCGTCATCCCGATTGAGACCAAGCGGCGCTTGCGCTAAGTTCTTCAACAGGGTTTCGATCTGCGCAGTATCAACAGGCTCACCGCTGATATTGCTGTCAAATTCAAACTCCTTGTCACCGACACAATCGCGCCCGATCTTGGTCAACAAGCTGTAGGCGTCCGTTCCTCGCGCGCCGACTTTTTCAGCAACGCGGCGGCGCAACGCATCAGAGTCCGGAAGCAGGTTTTCAAAGACGGCGCTGACAGGTTCACCGCGATAGGCGTCTTCGCGCAACGGTAGAGAAAGAGACACGGGCATTACACCGCGTCGGTTCAGCCAAGTTTCATCGTAGCGAAACATCGTTGCCCCACCCGACTCTTTGGACAGATGCCCGACAAGGCGATTATTCAGATAAATCCGTAGCGGGACGTGCAGCGGTTTTCGACCCATTATCCAAGCAAATCCTCTATGTCCCAAGGTGACTGCTTTGACCGCGGTACAATTTGAAATTCCAGATCAAGCGCAGCCAGCAAGGCCAAAACGGTATCGATCCGTGCGGCGGGGTTCCCTGTTTCTAGGATAGAAACCGTTCCTTGGCGCAGGCCCGCTCGATCACCGAGGTCAGCCTGATAAATGCCGAGCTGCTTTCGTGCGCGTCGGATGGCATTGCCAATTTGCTGCGGGGTACGGGCAATAGTGTTCATATCTCCTTATACGTAAATTCGGATATTGAGTCAATATACGTTAATTACGATACAGAATATATATACGCTAACCGAGATAATGAAATGAAATACGAATTAGCGTATATACCTCACAGGCACGCTCGTTGGGCAGTAACATAGAATTTTACATAGATGGGGGTCGGAACAAGAGCTGCTCTAAATCGTACGCGGCCTTTATCAACCAAAGACAGCCACAGCGGATTTGATGGTGATGCCGCCATCCGGACTTCTGCGCATTTGCCGACCGGTAACAGTGCGGAATACTTGTAGCAATTGCAGCGCTGGCGGCACTCGCTACCAAAGTGTTTTTATGCTTTCTCTGCCATTTCGGCTTTTCCGCACAGCTTGGCCAGTGACAATGCGCTGGGACCAACGGAAGCCTATTTCATGGAAATACAGGTCCGCCAATTCTGGGATGATGTGATGAAAAACACCTGCGATGGTTCGGCGGACCCGAGCGTTAAACCCCTCAACTGAATTGACGCGGACGGCATCCCGGACATATTCGCGGCGGGAGTGGTTGACTGTTTCGTGTGTAGCAAAGCTTTCGCCCATGGCCATGAATGCCTTTGCCTCATCACTCATCAAATGTGTTTGCAGTTCGACTTGTGGCGCAATCGCACGTGTGACAGCCCGCAATGAAAGACCGGTAACGACAGCGGCGCGAGCATCGCCAGCGATGGAGCCGGGAGTAACATCTGTTGGTCTTTGAACAATCGCCACGACGGGCGTCTTTTCCGTTTGTGCTTGCCCTTTGCGGCCTCATCCGGGGGATGGATCTTCGGGATGCTTTCTGGGTCTGCCACCAAGATAGAAATGGTCAACTTCCACCGTGCCGTTGAGCATATGTTCACGCGCCACCATGAGGCGCAGCGCATGACCAATCCGCCAGGCCGTAGGTTGGCTCACCACCAGTGTTTCGGCGAGACGAATTGAGGACAATCCTTTGTCCGTCTGCAGCAACAGCCACATCGTCTTGAGCCAGGTGTTCAAGGGAAGTTTAGTGGTGTGCAGGGGCGGTGTGTTGTCACTGTGAACTGGAAGCGGCAGTCCCCGCTGGAACATTGAAAGAGACCCGGCCGCGCGCGGCGCTTGCCCATGTCGCGGCCAGCTATTGCGATCGAGCGTCTGTAACCACAGGAGGGGCAGACCCTGCCATTCGACCATACCATGCTTTCCAAAAAAACGACGGCAATGCTCCTCGTTTCGGAACGCGGTGATCATGTCTTCAACTGTCGAATATTGGACAGGGTCGCCAGCATCGTTTCAGACATAACTATCTCCTTCGGGCACGACCAAGAATCGCACGAAAGATGCTGGCCTGCAAGGAATTCATTGTCTTTGGTTGATAAAGTCCGCGTACGATTTAGAGCAGCTCTTGTTCCGAACCCAATGCAGAGAAACCTTGCTATCAGGGTCCTTCCACATATACGACAGAACCATGAAAACTATGGCGGTAATAAAATGAAGTGCGGCTGTTGGACATGGTGTGAAAATCTATGAGTCCAAACTCTTATACAAATAATGTAAAATATAGTATTTGTATTGCAATGCGCACTCGACTTTCATTCTTGTTCACAATATTCCATGTTCAGATATAAATTTATATAGGTGGCTGCATCATGTGTGGAATAATTGGAATAATTAGTAAACAACCAATTAGTTCAATGGTTCTTGAAGCATTGAAACTCCTTGAATATCGCGGCTATGATTCAGCCGGTATTGCCACGTTGGTTGATGGTGATATTGAGCGTCGTCGTGCTGAGGGCAAGCTGGTTAATCTTGAAAAACGTGTGAATGCTGAGCCGCTAAGCGGTACGATTGGTATTGGCCATACACGCTGGGCAACCCATGGTGCGCCAACGGAGCGCAACGCGCATCCTCATGCAACCGAGCAAGTGGCGATTGTTCATAATGGCATTATCGAAAACTTTGCTGAATTGCGTGCCGAGCTTGAAGCTGAAGGCATCAAATTTCAAAGTGATACCGATACGGAAACTGTAGCGCAATTGGTGTCGCGTAATATCCGTACCGGTGATGCGCCGATTGAAGCGGTGCGCAAAGTGTTTGATCGTTTGCGCGGTGCATTTGCGCTTGCCTTCTTGTTTAAGGGGGAAGACGATCTCTTGATCGCAGCGCGACGTGGTTCCCCTCTGGCCATTGGCTATGGTGAGGGGGAAATGTTTCTTGGCTCCGATGCGATTGCATTGGCACCTTTTACGGATAAAATTACCTATCTTGAAGACGGTGATTGGGCAGTGTTAACGCGCGATAGCGTCACTTTTTACGATGAGAATAATGCGCAGGTTAGCCGCATTGTGCAGCAATCCGCCGGCGCTGCTTATGTTGTCAATAAAGGCAATTATAAGCATTTCATGGAAAAGGAAATCTACGAGCAGCCGGAAGTGATTTCACGCACTCTGGCGCATTATCTGGATTTTGCTTCGTCGTCAGTCCGTGAAGATGTGACGAATATCGACTGGTCACAGATCAATCGTCTGGCGATTTCTGCCTGTGGTACAGCCTATTATGCAGCGACAATCGGTAAATATTGGCTTGAGCGTTACGCTCGTTTGCCGGTGGAAATTGATATTGCTTCGGAGTTTCGTTACCGCGAAATGCCATTGTCGAAAGACACATTAGCTCTGTTTGTTTCCCAGTCCGGTGAAACAGCGGATACGCTGGCATCGCTGCGCTATTGCCGCGCGCAAGGACTACCCATTGCGGCTGTGGTGAATGTGCGTGAATCGACCATTGCACGTGAGGCTGATATTGTACTGCCAACCTTGGCAGGGCCTGAGATTGGCGTAGCATCAACCAAGGCTTTCACCTGTCAGTTGTCTGTTTTGGCCGCACTGGCGCTATCAGCTGCCAAGGCTAAGGGCACAATTACACCACAGAAAGAGCAGCAACTGGTGCAGGAGCTTGCTTCACTCTCCGGCTATATTAATCAGGCATTGAAGCTCGCGCCGAAGGTCGAAGCGATTTGCCGCGATCTGGTTAATGTTAAACATGCACTTTATTTGGGGCGCGGAACGTCATTTCCATTGGCAATGGAAGGTGCGCTTAAGCTCAAGGAAATCTCCTATATTCACGCCGAAGGTTATGCCGCCGGTGAATTGAAGCATGGGCCGATTGCGCTGATCGATGAAACCATGCCGGTTATTGTGATTGCGCCTTATGATCGTCTGTATGAAAAGACCGTATCGAATATGCAGGAAGTGGCAGCCCGTGGCGGTCGCATCATCCTGATAACCGATGCTGAAGGCGCGAAACACGCCAATGTACATGCAGTTGCTACGCTGACTATGCCAGAGGTGCCTGAGTTTATTTCGCCTCTGGTTTATGCATTGCCAATTCAAATGCTGGCTTATTATACAGCCGTATTTATGGGTACAGATATTGACCAGCCACGCAATTTGGCAAAATCCGTTACCGTTGAATAGCTTATTTTATTGAATTTTCTTTATCTTTGCCACAATTATATAGTAAGGTTTCAAGTGTAAATTGTAGTGGTTCAAACTTGATCTGACAGTTAGCGGCTTTGTGATGATGTCTGTCAGGTTAAGTTCAGCCTATGAATTTTTCCTGCCAGATCGTCTTACCATCGATCATTGTCTCGAGCGGTGTTCTTCCGCAGCAAATCTTTCCTTGATGTGTGCGCTTATTGTTATAGTGATCAAGCCATTCGTCAAGATCAGCCTGCAATTCCTCGATTGACTGGTAAATTGTCTTGCGGAATGTGCCCTGATAAAACTCCTGCAGGATCGTCTTGTGGAACCGCTCACAAATGCCATTCGTCTGTGGGTGTCTGACCTTGGTTTTCGTGTGATCGATATCATTGATCGCAAGGAATAACTGGTAGTCATAGCTTTCGGCCTTGCCGCAATACTCAGTCCCTCTATCCGTTAAAATGCGCAGCACCGGTAATTCGTGTTCTTCCATAAACGGCAAAACCCGATCATTGAGCAAATCTGCGGCTGTGATTGGCGTTTTGGTGGTGTAAAGCTTGGCATGGGTGTGCTTTGAATAGGTGTCCACATAGGTCTGCTGATAGATCCGGCCAACGCCTTTGAGAGTTCCGACATAAAACGTGTCCTGGCTGCCTAAATAGCCAGGATGCGCGGTTTCAATCTCGCCGCAAGCCTCGTCATCAAGGGCTTTTTTCTCCAACGCCTGAACCTGCGCTTCGGTGAGCACCAGCCCCTCATTCGCAACTTTGGCTTCAAGCGCTTTCAGGCGGCTTTTGAAAATTGCAAGATTCTGTCATAGCCAGATTGAACGCAAGCCAGACGGTGAGACAAAAACACCAAGCTTGCGCAATTCATTAGAAGTTCGCGCCTGACCATATGCCGGAAACTCACCGGCGGAGTCCTGAACTGCCTGTTCGATTGCCTGATCAACACGATTGGCAAGGTTGGGCTTGCGTCTCGTGCGTTCCAGCAACGCTGCAACACCACCTTCCTCAACCGCTGCTTTGTAGCGATAAAATGTATCACGCGACAGGCCCATGACTTGACAGGCTTTCGATACATTTCCAAGCTCTTCCGCGAGATTTAAAAGTCCCGTTTTGTGTTTGATGATCTTATCTGTAGAGTGCAACATTGTGGTTTCCTTCGTTTTGAGGTTGGGTTTGCACCACCATCAAAACCAATAACCACATGGCTCTGCAAGAGCCTGCACCGTTCCCAATGCAGCAAGCTGGAAAGGGAACGGTGTCAGATCAAGTCGTAACTAATACAAATCAGCTATTTTTTGAAGTCGCCCTTGATACCCATTGAAACATTCCTTTGCGCTTAGAGCCCGTAAGACTCTTTGTCGCCCAAGTTCTGCTTATGCGCTTCCTCGCCAATGCGGCGCTCCTCCTCAAGTAAGGCAATTTTATCCTGAACGTCCAGAATGGCACTTGATCGGATGATAGCCTGTTCTGATGCTTGCGGATCGTAACCATGCTGACGCATGGCATCACAATAGCTCTTGGCAATCGATAAGGTTTCACGGGCGTCAATGGTAAGGCCCGCATTCTTAAAGGCATCAGGATTGCCGTTTTGCAAATCCCTCATGCCGTCAGAGCCTAAAACCGTACCCAGAATATCAATCAGCGCACGGCTTTCCACGATGGTGCGCGTGTCCATTTTGACCAGATCCTTAATCTCATCCAGCGCGCCAATACGGTCGTCCTGTACCAATTGCTGATGTTCTTCATTAACATCAACCGCAACTTCACTATGTTCCGCTGCGCCATACCCCAAGTCTTGGGGCTGGCGCGCCTTCAAACGGTCTGTGCTGTCGAGTAAATGCTGCTCAAACTGAATGGCCTGCTCTGACGTTTCCATATCGTGGCCATGCTCGCGCATGGCATCACAATAGCTTCTGGCAATGGAAAGCGTTTCATGGGCATCAATTCCAAAAACTGCCAAACGCTCAGGGTCTCCCGATTGCAGCCCCTGCAACAATTTAGGGCTTAATAATTGTTCTAGATTTTCAATCAGGTCTGCACAGAGGTGGCTCGGATTGTCTGAACAGTTTCGGGCGTTTTGTTAAGTGGATTTCCGCCGCAATTATGCCGCCACCATCATTGGTGTCAGCTCGTTGAAGTAAACCTGATCCGGCGTCTGTCGGTCAAGCGATGAATGTGGCCGTCGGCTGTTGTAGAATTTTAGATATCTGCCGATGCCAGTGCGGGCCTCGGACACGGTCTTGTAGGCGTGAAGATAAACCTCTTCGTATTTGATTGACCGCCAGAGCCGTTCGACGAAGACATTGTCCCGCCACGCACCCTTGCCATCCATTGAGATGGCGATCCCTACCTTTTTCAGCACGTTGGTGAAGTCGATGGAAGTGAACTGTGATCCTTGATCCGTGTTGAATATGTCTGGCTTTCCATAGCGGATCAGCGCTTCCTCAACCGCTTCGATGCAGAAGTCCGCCCCCATTGTGATCGACAGCCGCCATGACAAAACCCGGCGGCTGAACCAGTCGACGACAGCGCACAGATAGACAAAACCACGTGCCATCGGAAGTGGAGTAAGAAGCGCAGATGCGCTTCTCCTCCCCGAACCGTACGTGCACCTTTCAGCGCATACGGCTCTCTGTTCAAGCTTGGCCCATGGCCATAGCAACGTCGTGGTAGTGCGACGTGACGGTATTGCGGTCTTCAAGCCGGAAGATGTATGGGTTCTCCTCCGGATTACGCCACCGGAATTGCGCCTTGGGGCTTGAGACAAGCCGTTTCAACGCCTTTCCGATAGGGTCACCGCGTTCATTGCGACCAAACACGAGCCAGGTTTTCGCCTTGCCCGGTTCCGGGACCCTAAACCATTTCCGCATCAAGGGTTTGATGCGGGATCGATATTTGTGCCCCAGCCAGTGCGCCATTTTCCAGAACACGACATGGTCGATGCGTCGGAAGACGTACGCCGTGAAGTCGGTGAACTTGTAGAACGCCGCCCATCCCACCAATTGGCGGTTTAAGCCGGCGATCATGTCGACCGTGCTGACACTATGATTGCCGGATAAGGTTTCGGTGAGCTTGCGCACAAACCCCTTGGCCTTTTCCTTGGGTACAGCAGAGGGCAGGCAATTCTTCGCATCCTCCTTTCTCTTTGCATTCCAGTCATATGCCTCCCCGATTGGGGCGAGGCGCACTATAGGTTATATCCATTGCCCACACCTGATTGGGTCTGGTGACCGCTAGCTTGCGCAGGAGATAAGGATAGATTTTATGCCCTGGCGCTGGCTTCGAGGTGTTTGGCCGACGGTAAATCGCCTCGATGCGCTCCTCTGCCGTTTCCATTATCAGCGACTGCACAAAAAATTGTTCCGGCAAGCCTTCGATCTGATCAGCATTGAACCCGGCATAGGTTTTTAGAAATGGGATGTGCGCTCAACATCCTTGCCCTCGGCGTCCTGTTTTTCACGGGTAAACACATTGGCATAAACAATCGTGGTTGATTTTGAACCTTTGCGAACCTGTGCGCCTAATGCTTTTGCCTGTTTAAATGTCATCCAATAGGGGGAGGAAAAATCGAATTCATGGGCGGCAGTCCAAAGCAGCAAAATGTTGATATCTTTGTAATACTCGCCTGTTGCTCGCTTTGGCAAACTCATAGATGCGCCGCCAATCCAAGGTTTAACCCAAGAGGCAACACCTGTTTCAAGCTGTGCAATAATCGCATTCGTAACGTCCTGATAAATATCTTTGTGAGAAATAATTGTTTTGGTCATATGCAAATTCACTCACTCTTTAATATTGACGCTTAGGTCAGAAGCACTTTGCTTCTGTCCCTGAGCAGTCGGCGAACCGACCGGAAGAGAGCGACTGTCTTGTCTGTCAAGTGCTTTGCCATGGCTTTTGGTCTCTGATGATAGCGTTGAGGATGGTGAGTAGCTTTCGCATGGTGGCTACGATAGCGACGATCTTCGGCTTGCCGCTAGCGACCAGCCGATCTCGAAAGTCTTTAAGTGCGGGATTATAACGGCTGGCAACGAGAGCGGCCATGAACAGCCCCGAAGGCACATTACCTCGGCCACCACCAATAAACCTCCTTCCGCACCATTGTCCTGACTGTCGGGTCCAGGGCGCGAGGTCTGCCAACGATTCGTTCTGGCGCCGATCGAGTGTGCCAAGTTCGGGCATCTCAGCCAGAAGTATACGCGCACTTTTCGCACCGACACCAGGAACCGAGGTTAGCAGGCTCTCGCTGACCCGCCAGAGCGGCGACTTACGGATATAGTCATCGAAATCAGCATCCAAGTTGACGAGCACGCGATTGAGCGCTGCCAGCAATCGTTTGAAGCTTTTCTGCGTCTGCTTGTCCTGGATCAGCCGCACGCGGTACTGCTCGGCGACAATCATCTGGACAATTTGTCGTCTACGAGTCACAAGTGTTTGCAAAGCTTGGGTTTCGGCGTCTCGAAGCGGCTGAATTGGCGGCTGTGTTGCAATCACGAAGGCCGCGATTACAGCCGCATCAATCGGATCAGTCTTAGCCTTTCGACCCAGAGCATTGGCATAGGCGCGGACCTGTGCTGGATTGACGACAAGAACTACAAACCCTACCGTCGTTAGCGCCACGACTGCCGGTCTCTCATAGCCGCCGGGTCAGCGCGACTGGCACACAAACGTAATCGCAGAAAATGGACGGATGAGCTGGCAGATCATCACCGGCTATGGCAGACGATCCAACGCGGAAACATCAATGGGCCGTTACAAATCCATCATTGGCTATCCGGCTGCGTTCACGCAAATTTGCCAATCAACAAACCGAAGTCGTACTCGGATGCCGCATTCTCAACCGGATGCTGGACTGCGCACGCCCGAATTCCGTCCGCGTAACAGAGAAAACAGCATAAAACTAACATCAAGGACCGGACTCTGACCTAAAGCGTATCCATGCACCAACGCATGACTATCTCCTCCATCTGGAGATACAGAATAATCCATTAAGTTTAACCAATCGCTAAAGCACAATCTTTGCGACAAGCCCTATTTCAAGTGTTGGCGGAGCTCGCACAATAACTGTGAACGAGAATAAGACCATTATTAACATACCAAAAATCTTATGACAGATCCGGTATCGCTGCAGTGGTTAATTTCATTTGTCATCATTGACAGATAATGCTTGGACTTATATTGTCTTTTAATAAATGTTATATTCAGAACATTAAAATTGGTTTATATTTTTGGCAAGATTGCGCATTAGAATGTATTATCTTCTAAGTAATTCCAAAAGAGTTAAGCTGAGAGGAATTTGCATAGGTAGGGATTTATTGTCTGAGTGCCCACCACATTGAGTGTCACGCGACATACGGGGCTACTTCCAGAGAGGTGTATGTTTTTTTCACAATCGGTTAGTGGCGTGCAGTCAACGGAACAATATGTCTCCGTTCACTAATTATGCAAAATAGGAGTTTTTCACGTTGTTCTGACTGGCCAGTAAATAACTTTAAATATTAACTGGCGAAAACGGGATTTTCAACATCACCGAAAGTCTTGTTGTGTGAGCGTGATTTAATAGCCGCGATGATAAGTAAAAGGTAATATTCTGGGGAATTCATCCTACAGGGTTGTAGCAAATGTGGAGCGATTTGTAGTTTGCCTGACGGGGGCTTCAAATACAATCAGATAGTTAAGTGGTTTTCATGTATAGTTATGTAGGCAATGTTGGCCATAAAAAGCATCCATTACAACGGCGGCGCTATCAACTTCTAGGTGGGCTTATCTTTGCCATTGGAGTGCCGCTTTTTTTCCGGATGTTGATTAATCCTAATATCGTCTTTTCAGTCAATCATCAGGTGACGATCGTAGCCGCGATGACCGCACATATGTTGGGGTATGCTTTTTATAAAAAATTAGAAACTTTCCCAGGAATATCGGGATTTAGTAATATATTACCGCCGTTCGCATTTACCTATGGATTGGTAATACTCACTATATTGTTCTTTCGTCTTGACTATAGCCGCTTCCAAGCTATTGGTTCCTTTTTTGCATCTGTGTCATGGTATTTTGGTGTCATCATATTTACTCGTCGTTTAGAGCCATATCATCTGGCCATAGTTCCTGGCGGGAGTGTTGAACACCTTGTATCAGTGGCAGGCGTCAAATGGCAACTCTTGTCATCTCCGGATACTGCTATCATAAGAGCGCAAGGTGTGGTTGCGGATCTTCGTGCCGATTTGTCTGAGTCTTGGGAACGTTTTATCACACAATCCGTACTGTCAGGCACGCCCGTTTACCATGTCAAGCAGGTGTTGGAATCTCTCACTGGCCGTGTAGAGATAGAACATCTCTCTGAAAATACTTTAGGTGCGCTCAATCCAAATCAAATTTACATTAAGATAAAGCAATCTTTTGAATGGCTCATTGCTCTTGTCGTCCTTGTACTGGCTTCGCCATTGTTTCTGATACTGGCACTAGTAATCAAACTTGAAACTCCTGGGCCTGCCTTCTTCCGTCAAGAGCGTGTCGGTTATCGTGGCAAACATTTCATGGTCTATAAGTTTCGCTCCATGCGCCATAGCGATAATAGTGCGGCGACCGCGAAGGAAAGTGCGATTACGCGTGATCGCGATCCGCGCATTACGCGCCTCGGTCATGTATTAAGACGCACGCGGCTCGACGAATTGCCACAGGTCATTAACATTCTCCGGGGTGAGATGAGTTGGATCGGTCCACGCCCTGAGGCCGTTGTATTATCCCGCTGGTATAATGCCGAACTAGTTTTTTATCCTTATCGTCACATCGTGCGGCCGGGCATAACTGGTTGGGCACAAGTCAATCAGGGGCATGTGGCGGCGGTGGACGAGGTTCATGAAAAGCTGCATTACGATTTTTACTACATCAAGAATATTTCACCTTGGCTCGATCTCGTCATAGTGATGAGAACGATCAGGATCATCCTGACCGGCTTCGGGGCTAAGTGATGGAGGCCATTAGACACAGCATTAAGGTGAAGCCTGTACTTGATGTGCGAGTGGATCCAAACAGAGAGACAAAAGTGAAAAAATCTAGGACCAACGGCAGCGAAGCGAAAGAATTGTCGTTGCTGATAGCTATGCGGTTGTTGTTCAGTCAACTATCACCTGCACGACGACGCGCCTTTCTACCCCTACTACTGCTGATGTTGGCTGGAGCGGTCGCAGAAGTCGTCAGTATCGGGGCCATCCTTCCTCTTCTGGCGTTTATAGCATCGCCCGCAAGCATTACGATAGATAATGCAAACACTGCCGGCCTGCTCGATTTTCTGGGCGCAGGAGACTCGAACATTGCTGTCTATGTCGTAATAGGTCTGTTCACACTGGCAACACTAGTCGCCGCTGTGCTTCGTCTGTCACTTTTATGGGCAAGCAACAGCTTTATTTACGGCATGTCTTACGAACTCGGTGTTAAGCTTTATGCTGACACTTTGCTGCAATCCTATTCTTACCATACGCAGCACAATTCTAGTGAGATTATTGCTTCAATCAACAAGGTCCAGATGGCCACTAACAATGTTCTGCTGCCCATCATGCAGAGCATTATAGCAGCGGTTATTGGCTTGTTTATTATTGTGGGTCTCGTCATCATTGACCCAATGGTTGCATTTGTAGCCGGGTTGGGCTTTGGAGCTATCTACCTGCTAGCCTCAGTCACCGCACGCAAGCGTTTACGGGCTAATAGCGTCGTTATCGCACGCGCCCAGAGCAAACGTGTCCAGACTATGCAGGAAGGGGTGGGCGGCATTCGCGATATTTTGCTTGATGGCTCGCAGCCAATTTTTGTTGAAATATACGAACAGGCGGAAGCTGGTTTTCGCGATGCACGGGTGAAAAATGCTTTTCTAGGCGGCGCACCCCGCTTTATCGTTGAAGCTGTAGGGATGGTGCTGATTGCCACTATTGCTGTGGTTGTGGTGCAACGACCTGGCGGTCTTGCGACGGCACTCCCTATATTGGGTGCGCTTGCTCTTGGAGCGCAGCGTTTGTTGCCGCTGATCCAGCAGGTTTATGGGGGCTGGGCATCAGCCATGGGCAACAGTAACGTGCTGAAGGACATAGTACAACTGCTGAGCCGTTCATCGCCTGCGCAGTCTCGAGCGATAGCGGCACTCCCATTTGAGCATACAATTACATTGGACAATCTAACCTACACATATCCGGGTGCCAGAGCCGCAGCCCTCAATGGGATCAGTCTAAGAATTCCAAAAGGTGCGCGTGTAGGCATTGCTGGAAAGACCGGAAGCGGTAAATCGACCTTGATGGACATTGTTCTTGGTTTGCTTCAGCCAGAGGACGGTATGATCTGTATCGACGCCATTGCGTTAACAGAGAAGAACCGCGGCGCATGGCAGAGCAACATAGCCCATGTGCCACAATCTATTTTTCTCGCCGATGCCAGCATTTCCGAGAACATTGCCTTCGGTGTGCGGTATGAAGATATTGATATTGAGCGGGTGCAATGCGCCGCTGAGCAGGCTGAATTGGCAGATGTTATCGCGGCATTGCCGCAGGGTTATGAGACAAAGGTGGGCGAGCGCGGCATTCAGCTTTCCGGTGGCCAGCGCCAGCGCATTGGCATTGCGCGCGCACTGTATAAACAGGCGAGTGTATTGGTGTTTGACGAAGCCACGAGTGCGCTGGACACTGCTACTGAAAGTGCTGTGATGAACGCGATCAACCGTCTCGACCGCAACCTGACCATCCTCATTATAGCCCACCGCCTCTCAACACTTGAAGGCTGCGACATGGTGGTGCAATTGGAGGGGGGCTCCGTGAAAGTTATACCACTGTGAAAGAGCCACTTCTTGATCAAATATAGACTTGAATATGTAATAGGCACGTAGAATAGAGTTTATTACTGATGTTTTTAATACGGGCGGTGTCATGGGTAAAATTTTTAGAAGTACCAATGATGTAGCTCTTGGTGAAATTTATAGTCGAAATGTTGGTGACGGCATAATTTGTGAATGTTTGCGCCTAGGTTTGGCAGAAAGAGAAGTTAAAATTTTCCCCGCAGATTTATCCCGGAGTGATGGATACTCTGTGCCTGAAAAAAATAGTGCTCCAACTAATCTAGGAGCTTCGAGAAAATTTGCAAGGTACTTTGTTAGGCCCAGTCTTTTTCTTAGGCGAATTATCACTTTCACTAAGTGGATTTTTGGCGGTAGAAGGAATTCTATAAATAAATATAAGGATATCTTCGGTAGTAGCGATGGCGTCATCATTGGCGGTGGTCAGAGTCTTGTTGACCGCCAACTTTATTTTCCGCTCGCGATTGAGGCGATCTTAAAGATGGCACGAAACTCGAGAAATCCAGTCGCTGTATTCTCATGCGGTGCAGATGCTAAACAAGGTTGGATCCCACAGCGTATATGCCTTAAGATGGCGCGGGAGGCAGTATATATTTGTGTCCGTGATAATACATCAGCGGAAATGTTCCAGAATCTAGATAAGAAACTTAGAATAGATGTCCGTCCTGATATTGGTTTTTTAGCTGGAAATTTGTACAACCAAGTCGAGACGATGCATAAAAAAATACTGGGCATTAATTTAATGCCCTATGAGACGGTGGCGGCATTACCTGAGGGTGTTAAGATTATTTCACGCGCCAATTACATCGCATTTTGGAGAGCTCTTATTCAGAATGCGGTCTTTCAGGGATGGACGTTCCATATTTTAATAAACGGTGATGTGACTGATTTGATTGCAGCAAAGGAAGTTTATGAAGCTTCTGGCATGAACGAGCGTTTTTTTATCGCAGCTTCACCTACTACGCCATCCGAATTGGTTGATATGTTGCAGAATATAGATATTCTAATAACAAGTCGAATGTACGCAGGAATAGTAGTTTATAGTCTTGGTACGAAAGTTGTCCCTTTAATTTGGGATAAAAAAGTATCAGGCATTTGGCGTGAGGCAGATATCAACGTAAAGCCGATTTCTTTTAATGAGCTGTTTGATGCTAATGTATCGTTTAATTCCAGTCTTGTTTATATATTGAAAGATGTAAATACTGATTGTGTACAACAAGCAAAAGTTCAGAACAAAATAAGAGCCAGAATTAACGAATCGCTCGATAACCTTGCTAAATGCTTCATTCGGAAAGATCTTAATCAAGATATAAGCGTAACAATCTCGTGAACAAGATCCTCGTCGTCAGGGGCTTTTGGCCTACGGATCGAAATCCCATTTCGGGTATTTTCGTCACGCAACAAATCAAGGCCCTACGTGATGCTGGGATTGAAGTTAAGGTCATTGTCTTTCGTTACGTCCTAAAGAATGATCGCTTCCTCACTCCGGAAGAACTTGACCTTCCTACGGGGATTAGATTCTTTAGTTCATTGTCATTTCGCTTGCCAGAATCGTTATCCAAAAGCCGTATGGCCCTTTCATTCATTACATTTATGATGGGCGTCTCCATCTCAACCGCTATTACCCGCCTTTTCCACGCGGACGAACAACCTAGCGATGGGCTTCGTTATTCCGGCGTGTCGGCTATCCGTTGGGCACGCAAGCTGAATCTCAGGACACTGCTGTGTATTCATGGTGTCGACCCGTTTCTGAATCATCCATCAGTAAAGAAATGGGTCAAGTCTGTAGCTTTGCCACTGATTAATTCTATTCATCGCGTTGTTCTGGTTGGCTCTCCGCTTCGACAGCATATAGAAGATATAGGCTTGGATATTGTAAATTCAGTTGTCGTTCCAAATGGAACTCCAAATCCAGAGACTGTGATGAACTCTCGGTACCATGAAAATAGAAACTATCTCACTTTGGTTAGCGTTTCAAATCTTGATGCTCTGAAAGGCATTGATGACAATATCCGTGCTCTCCATATATTAAATAATGACTATGATATTACCGAGTGGCGCTATAATATAATCGGCGACGGGCCTGAGCGAATAGACCTCGAACGGATGGCTACTTCATTTGATTTGCAGATTCGATTTTTGGGGCGGTTACCATATAAAGAAACAATGGACGAAGTGGCAAATGCGGATATTTTCTCATTGCCGAGTTGGGGAGAGGCGTTCGGAATTGTCTATTTGGAGGCTATGACGCGGTTCAAGCCCACGGATGGATGTTTAGGAAATGGCGCGGCTGACATTATCACTGATGGTAAGTACGGCCTGCTGATTCCACCGAAAAACACGTATGCGGTTGCAATGGCACTAAGTCGGCTTTTTGAGGACCCTGAGTTACGCGTAGTCCTTGGAAAACGAGCGCGGCAGACCGCTGAAGGTTCCACTTGGGACGCCAATGAAAAAAGAGTTTTGGATCTCCTAAACTTGAAATCCGCAATCGCGCGTAATGCCTTATGATTTCATCAATAACCATGTATCCCTCAGTCAGTGACCTTATGATAAATGAGTAAATTGTCCAGCCATAGTCGAAAAAATATGGATTTGTTGGTGCGAGGAAGTGGGATGCACAACCACCTGGGTGCTGCGCATATGGTCTTATTTGACTATGCATCTTTGGCAGGTGCGCTGGCATTGCGGCTTGCTTCCGGACCGACTGCCAATCTGAGCTATTTAGTGGTGGCAGTTTATGCGCTTCTCGGGCGTTCACACGCTGTACGCGCGCTGGCCATGTCATGGTTGTTCACGATGATCAATCCGGGCATAGCGCCGGCTGCAAGTGCCGGAGCAATTGGCCGCTATTCAATTTTGTTAGCGGCCGCACTCTCTGCGTTGATACACAGCGGCATGTTCAGCAGTCGGCCGATACTGCGTCCCTTCACTCTCGCCACAATCTTGCTTGGCCTGTTCATCATCCTTCATTCAATGATGTTCAGCCCGATAGTGGATGTGTCCGTACTGAAAGGGATTTCGTGGTCACTCGTAATGGCGACGTCGATTTCCGTCTGGTGTGGACTTTCAGCTCGGGAGAGAGAAGAAGTCTCTGAGCAGATCTTTTGGGGACTGGTTATTATGCTTCTTGTTAGTTTACCCCTAGCCGGGACATCGCTCGGCTATTTGCGCAATGGGTCGGGTTTCCAAGGTATAATGAACCATCCGCAAGCTTTCGGGCCAACGATGGCATTGTTAGGTGCTTGGGCAATCTCGCGTTTACTTGGCGCTGGCACGCGACCACCTTTATGGTTGCTAGGGGTGGCTGCAGCGTCGCTTGCTTGCATTGTCATGTCCGAAGCGCGCACTGCCGGATTGAGTATGGTGCTTGCGGTAGGGGTTGCAGTATTGATTGGGCCGAGACTAGCTGGACGCTCAATTAGGCAAGTGCTGCCGGGTCTGCGAAGCGCTCGCATTTGGATTGTACTTTTAGTTGTTTCGATCGCCAGCGTTGCTATGGCGCCAATCATTGCTAGCAATTTTCAGAATTATATTTCCAAGTCCGGCCGTGCGCAGGTGAACGGTGCCCAAGTTGGCGGCCTTCTGCAAGCTTATGAACGCTCGCGTGGCGGATTGATGGATAAAATGTTCACTAACATCGCCGAACATCCACTCACCGGAATCGGATTTGGAATTGCATCTGAGCTGGAAACTATGGATGTCACGCGTGATCCAGTTCTTGGTCTCCCTATCGGTGCAGCGATTGAAAAGGGTGTGGTGCCAGTTGCCATATTGGAGGAACTCGGGATATTGGGAGCTTTTCTTGTGTTTCTATGGGTATTTCGACTTCTACGTACTGGAGCGCGCGGTGGTATCGCCCCACTCGCTGTTTGCCTGACAGTTCTAGTGCTCAATTTGGGTGAATCTACGCTTTTTTCTCCTGGGGGGCTAGGTCTTTTACCAATGATATTGCTGGGTTGGGCCTATGCAAATGGAAGTCCAAGCGGGAGGTTGCCGCATGGCTGATCCAGTCTGGTTTTGGCAGCGTATTGTCTCACCGCATATGGCTGTGCTTGCTGCTGCGCTCGCCGCTCAGGGGCGTAAAGTTACCTATGTTGCCGAACAGGAGATGTCGGCGGATCGGGCGGCTCAAGGCTGGCACGCACCAGACCTTGGCGAAGCGAATTTGCGTTTTGCGCCGACAGTAAATGCTGTCCGCGCTGCTGTAAGCGATGCACCTGAAACGAGTATCCACGTTTGTCAAGGGCTACGTGGCAATGGTTTGATCGGCATCGCGCAGAAGGCGCTCGCTGAACGCGGTCTTCGGCAATGGTCCATTATGGAAACTATAGATGATTCCGGGTGGCGCGGGGTGCTTAAGCGCATGGAATATAGGCGCGTAATTCGGCAATGGCGTTCTAAACTAGAAGGGGTGTTAGCTATCGGTCACACTACACCACATTGGCTTGCGGCCTGCGGCATACCCCCCGAACGCATTTTTCCGTTTGCATATTTCCTGCCTGAGAGCCATGTACAAAATATGCCTAACTTTGATCCTGCTGCTCCGTTTCGTTTTCTTTATGTAGGTCAGTTTATTGAACGTAAACGCGTAGATTTTCTACTTGATGCACTTGCAAAGTTTATGGAGGTGGAGTTTGAAGTGGCATTGATTGGTTCTGGACCAATGGAAACTAAACTACGGGATATTGCTGATAATAAGCTCCCCGGTCGAGTGAAGTGGCTAGGTAAAAAACCCATTGGGGAAATCCCGTCACTTATGGCTGGAGCAGACTGCATCGTGCTGCCAAGTCGTCATGACGGTTGGGGCGCGGTACTATCTGAGGCGCTAATGGCAGGCACCCCAGCTATCTGTTCAGATTCCTGCGGTGCGGCGGGTGTTGTACAGGCAGGTGGGGGCGCTGTATTTCCTGCTTATGATACACAGGCGTTGGGTGATATCTTAAAAGGTGCCTTGACAGCAGGGAGACAGATGGCAGAACAGCGTAAAGATCTCGCGGCATGGGCACGTTGCCTCAATGCTGAAACTGGCGCGCGCTATCTGGAAGCGGTATTCACCCATGCGCAAGACATGACAATAACAGTCCATCCGACCGTACCATGGGCGCATGTCTTCCGTGAACAGGAAGCCAAATGATGCGAATTATTCACGTCGTTCCATATATAGGCGAAGAGGCTAGTGGGCCTGCTTATACAACAACCGCCTTGAACAATATGACGAATGAGTTGGGCATGGCTTCCCAGCTTGCGGTTACTACGGATAATTATAAAGAGTTGGGAAGTTCAGACTATACGTTGAGGACATTTCAGCGCCATAAGTTTTTGAGGCGACTAGGTCACTCTCCCGAAATGATACGGTGGCTAAGTACTGAAGTCGCTTCAGGTACGGTTGATGTTATCCATAACCATAGCATCTGGATGATGCCAAACGTGTATACAGGTTGGGTAACGAGAGGCCGTAACATTCCGCTTATTGTTTCCCCGCGCGGAACATTTTCAAAGTGGGCGATGAACCGATCGCGAGTTGTCAAATTTTTATTCTGGCACGCTCTACAAAAACGTAGCCTTGCACATACAGCGCTATTTCATGCCACCGCTGAAAACGAATACGAGGACATTCGGCGCATGGGATATCGACAGCCGGTGGCGATAATTCCGAACGGAATTGATATGCCGCAGGCGAAAGCACCTTCTGATAAAAGCAAGAAAACGCTTCTTTTCCTTGGGCGGATACATCCGGTCAAAGGATTAGATGTGCTTTTAAGCGCATGGGCTGAACTGCAGACTGCTTTTCCAGAGTGGCACCTACGCATAGTTGGCCCAGGAAATGTTGGCTATGTTGCTGAAATGCAGGCGCTTGCCAATTCCATTGCTGCGGAACGGGTAGTATTTACGGGCCCACTTTATGGTGAAGAAAAGACACAAGCCTATCAGTCTGCGGACCTCTTTGTTTTACCGACGCATTCAGAGAATTTCGGGATAGCAATAGCGGAAGCGCTTGCTGCAGGTTGTCCTGTTGTGACAACCAAAGGCGCACCATGGTCGGGACTGCCAATACAACGAGCGGGTTGGTGGATTGATATTGGTGTTGATCCACTTAAGCGTGCTTTGCACGAAGCAATGTCGAAATATCCGAGTGAACTTACAGAAATGGGCGCACGTGGCCGCGCCTGGATGGAACGTGATTTTGCATGGAAGCAAATTGCGGCGCAGATGATCGAGTCCTATCGCTGGGTGCGAGAGGGTGGAACCCCTCCAACATGGATACGCAATGACTGAAAATTCTGAAACATCGGAGATGGTACGTGTCGCAGGTCAATCACCTCAATGGGCAAGCGGCGTGGTTCCTATCGCAATCGTTATGATCAGTCTTAACGAGGGCCATAACATGACTGCAGTGCTGGAAAACATTAAAGGTTTTGCTGCCGAGGTTTTCCTTGTCGATAGCTATAGCAGCGATGAGACGGTGGATATCGCGCTTGCGCACGGGGTTCATGTTGTACAGCGCAAATTTCGTGGTTTCGGCGACCAATGGAACTTTGCCATGAGCGAACTGCCGATTACCGCACCGTGGACGATGAAGCTTGATCCGGATGAACGGCTGACAGACGAGCTCAAAAAAAGTATTCGCGGGATTATTGAAAAAAACGGAGCCAACGCTTTTACGCTGCGTCGACGGCTTTGGTTTATGAACCAACCACTTCATGTGATACAGGTCATTTTGCGAGGATGGAAAACAGGTACGTGTCACTTTAGTGACGTGCTTGTGAACGAGCATCCCTTGGTGGAAGAACATGCAACTAATACTGTGGGCTTCTTAGAACACCATGACAGTCCTGATTTACATCATTGGTTTGAGAAACAAAACCGGTATTCATCGGCGGAAGCTCTTAGTACCTATCGGGGCAGTAGACTCGCGTTTTCGCCTCGACTCTTTGGCAACCAACTTGAACGCAGGATGTGGGTAAAGTCGAAACTCATGCACATGCCATTTCGTTCGCTCATTGTCTTTTTGTATTCTTATTTATGGCAGGGGTCTTGGCGAGCGGGACGCGTTGGTTTGACCTGGTCGCGGATGAGATCTGATGTCTACAGAATGCGAGCACGAAAGCTGTTTGAAATGCGTTTGAACGGCAGAGAATTGAGCATACCCGCCTCACCGGCTGGGCAGCCGCATCCTCGCGTCCAACAATTTTGAGGCCCTCATGAAACAAATTCTCCAATCTCTTAAAACGGGCTTCACGGAAGTTGCTGAGGTGCCTTGTCCGGCGCTAGGGCATCGGCAGGTGCTAGTGCGTACTTCTTGTACACTGGTTTCAGCCGGCACCGAGCGCATGCTGGTTGATTTCGGTAAAGCAGGATTAATCGGTAAGGCGCGCCAGCAACCTGATAAGGTTCGTCAGGTTCTGGACAAGATCCGCACCGACGGGCTGGTACCGACGCTTGAAACTGTGCTCAACAAGCTAGATCAGCCGCTACCGCTTGGCTATTGTAATGTCGGGAATGTGTTGGCAATAGGGGCTAACGTTTCGGGTTTTACAGTCGGCGATCGGGTCGTTTCCAATGGCAAGCATGCCGAAGCGGTTTCTGTGCCGGTTAACCTGTGCGCTGCTGTTCCCGATGCAGTCTCGGACGATGAGGCAGCCTTCACCGTGCTGGGGGCAATCGCCTTGCAGGGCATAAGGCTGGTGCAGCCCACCCTTGGTGAAGCCGTAGTCGTGACGGGTCTCGGCTTAATCGGCCTGATGACCGTACAATTGCTACGCGCGCAGGGCTGTCGCGTGCTTGGTTTGGATTACGATCCGGCCAAACTGCGGATTGCGGAAGGATTTGGGGCTGAAACCGTCGATCTCTCGAAGGGAGCCGATCCTATGGTGGCCGCGCAGGCGTTTTCGCGTGGGCACGGAGTTGATGCCGTTATTATCACGGCCTCCACCAAGAGCAGCGAACCTGTGCATCAGGCTGCATTAATGAGCCGCAAACGTGGTCGCATTGTGCTGGTTGGCGTGACAGGTCTTGAGCTATCGCGGGCAGATTTTTACGAGAAAGAACTGAGTTTTCAGGTTTCCTGCTCCTACGGTCCTGGTCGTTACGATCCTAATTATGAAGAAAAGGGTCAGGACTATCCAATCGGTTTTGTTCGCTGGACCGAGCAACGCAACTTTGAAGCTGTGCTTGATATGATGGCAAGCGGACGGATCGATGTAAAACCGCTGATCTCGCACCGTTTCAATCTGGCCGATGCACCAAAAGCCTATGATATTGTAAGCGGTTCTGAACCTTCGCTCGGCATTCTGCTCGATTACTCAGAAAAGGATGTAAAATCGGCTGAAACGCTGATGCGCCGTACAGTACAGCTTACAGCGGTTGTGCCCACTACGGCGGGCAAGGTTGCTTTGGGGGTGATCGGATCAGGGAATTATGCGGGCGCAGTGTTGATTCCAGCATTCAACAAAGCTGGTGCGCGGCTGGTAAGTGTAGCATCTAATGCCGGCGTCAGCGGGCTGCATGTCGGGCGGAAATTCGGCTTCGAAAAAACAACCACTGACGTTGCTGATGTGCTCGCAGACCCCGATATTAATGCGGTCGTGATAGCGACGCGGCATGACACCCATTCCGGACTCGTCTGTCGTGCCTTGCAAGCCCGTAAACATGTTTTCGTCGAGAAACCACTCGCGCTGACATATGAAGAGCTTACCGAGATCGACACAGTGAGGGATGCTGTCAGCGCAGAAACCGGCAGAACGCCGCTTGTTATGGTTGGCTTCAATCGCCGGTTTGCACCACAAATCCAAAAAATAAAAATCCTACTTGAAGGCGCATCCGGACCTAAAGCGTTTGTGATGACCGTTAATGCGGGGAGTATCCCTGCTGAACATTGGTCTCAGGATCGTCTCGTTGGCGGGGGCCGCATTATCGGCGAAGCCTGTCATTTCATTGATCTGCTTCGCTATTTGGCCGGGGTGCCGTTTGCCTCGCATGATATTCGGATCATGGAGGCGAATATGGGCGACACGGCAACGATAACGCTAACCTTTGTGGATGGCTCGATTGGTACGGTTCATTATTTTGCCAATGGTTCGAAGAGCTTTCCCAAGGAACGGCTTGAGGTGTTTTCAAACGGCCGCATTCTCCAACTTGATAATTTCCGTCGCTTGCGTGGGTTTGGTTGGCCGGGCTTCAATAAAATGAATTTGTGGCGACAGGACAAGGGCCAGAAAGCTTGTGCCGCAGCCTTTGTAGTGGCAGTAGAAAAGGGCGGCCCCGCGCCGATCCCTTTTGAAGAGCTGCTCGAGGTTAGCAATTTGACCATCAAGATAGCAGAGAAAGCGTAAGCGTGGGCGAGAACTTGAACCCCAGTATCGACATCATTGCCGGTGCACGACCAAATTTTATGAAAATTGCGCCGATCATCCACGCGCTGGAAAAGCATAAAGCTGAAGGCGGGTCTTTGCGCTATCGGCTTATCCATACAGGGCAACATTACGACACCCGCATGTCAGGAGATTTCTTTAGCCAATTGAGCATCCCGGCACCCGATGTCAATCTGGAGGCTGGATCGGGTACTCAAGCAGAGCAGACGGCAGCAATTATGGTACGTTATGAAAAGCTGCTGCTCGAAGCGCCCAGCAAGCTTTGCCTCGTCGTTGGCGATGTTACCTCCACGATGGCCTGCGCCATAGCTGCGCAAAAGCTGAGAGTTCCGGTTGCTCATGTGGAAGCCGGTATTCGTTCAGGCGATTGGAGCATGCCGGAAGAAATCAACCGCATGGTGACGGATTCCATCACCAATTGGTTTTTTACGACGAGTGAGGAAGCTGGCAAAAACTTGCGTGCAGGTGGTGTCACATCTGAACGTATTTTTTTTGTTGGGAATACAATGATCGACACGCTGCTGGCAAATCTCGACCGGTTGCGTCCACCGTTGTTCTGGAATGAACTGGGTCTTTGTTCGGGGGAGTATTTCGTTGTCACGATGCACCGACCATCCAATGTGGACGCTGGTGCTTCCTTTGAACGATTGCTCATGGCGATTGGCGAAGGTGCTCGTGGATTGCCGGTAATTTTTCCCGTACATCCGCGTACGGCGCGGACATTAGAGACAATCCCCGGGCTGCCATTGACAATAAAATTCGTAGAACCTCAGCCCTATCTCGAGTTCAATTATCTAGTGCGTAACGCGAAAGCTGTGTTAACCGATTCAGGTGGCATCACTGAAGAGACAACAGTGTTGGGTGTTCCTTGCATGACCTTGCGCGAAAATACGGAACGACCAGAAACCGTTACCATCGGGACTAATGAGTTGCTCGGAACCAACCCGGCAGCTCTTGCGCCTGCATTCGAACAGCTCTTTGATGGCCACTGGAAAAAGGGCAACATTCCTGAAAAATGGGATGGACAGACAGGCCAACGTATTGTGACTGCTCTGGAAAGTCTGCTTCTCTCATGACTCCAACGTCTGTACGCCTCTATTGGGAAACTCTGCGTCATCTGCGGCCAGTCCAGTTCTATGGTCGGATATGGTTCCGGATCGCTAACCCAAAAGCTGACTCGCGCCCAGCGCCAGCCCAACGGAAACACAAAGGGAGTTGGGTGAAACCTGCACATAGAGAGCAGAGCCTGACAGGACCAGACGAATTTTTTCTTTTGAACGAGGTACATTCGTTATCGCAACATAGTTGGGATGATCCAGCACTGGCAAAACTGTGGCGTTACAACCTTCATTATTTTGACGACCTGAATGCCAAAGGCTCAACGGCTCGCGTGGAATGGCATAAAGCACTGATTGCGCGCTGGATCGTGGAAAACTCTCCTACGAAAGGATCAGGCTGGGAGCCTTATCCAACCTCGCTCAGGATCGTTAACTGGATAAAATGGGCGTTAGTGGGGAATTCGCTCACGCCTGATATGGTTCACAGTCTGGCTATACAGGTACGATGGTTAACGCAGCGGCTGGAATATCACTTGCTGGGCAATCATCTCTTCACAAACGCCAAGGCGCTTGTCTTCGCGGGTTGTTTTTTTGAAGGCCCTGAAGCGGCAGCATGGCTGCATCAAGGCATGCGCATATTGGCACGTGAAGTTCCCGAACAAATCTTGACAGATGGTGGTCATTTTGAACTTTCACCAATGTATCATGCGCTGGCGCTTGAAGACATGCTTGACCTCGTGAATGTCATACGCAGTACAGGGCTTCCAATACCGAAGTTGTGGGGCGAAAAGCTCGTCACCATGCGCGATTGGCTTGATAGCATGTGCCATCCGGATGGCGAGATTGCGTTTTTCAATGATGCGGCTATGGGTATTGCACCTTCACCCGATGAACTGGAACATTATGCAATTAGGCTAGGCCTTGCGCCAAAAGCCGCACTACCTACAGGATGCACATGGCAAAGTGATAGTGGCTATATTCGTATCCAGCAAGGATGTGTCGTTGCCCTGCTTGATGTTGCAAAAATTGGGCCAGACTACTTGCCAGGCCATGCCCATGCTGACACATTATCATTCGAACTATCGGTTGCTGGGCAGCGAACCATCGTCAATTCAGGCACTTCTGTATATGGAGATGGCCCGGAACGCTTACGCCAGCGGGGCACGGCCGCGCATAATACCGTGGTAGTTGACGCAGAGAACTCATCCGAGGTCTGGTCAGCTTTCCGTGTTGCGCGCCGCGCTCGACCCAAACCACCGTTAATAGAAATGAATGAACAAGGTTGGGACGTCTCCTGTGCACATGACGGATATCGTCGGCTTGTAGGAAAGCCAGTACATCACCGCGCTTGGAAATTCAAAGTTGGCAGCCTAATCGTGTCAGATAGAATTGAGGGCAGTGATAGCCATGCTGAAGCGATGTTCCACTTCCATCCAGATTTGTCTCTCTCACTATTAGAAGATGGTTGTTCGGGGAATTTGGCTATGGATGATAATGTTTTACTACGCTGGAGAATTCACAAGGGAACAGCAAGGTTAGAGCGCTCGACTTGGCATCCTGAATTTGGTATTTGCCATCCGTCACAACGGCTGGTTATCGAACTCTGCAATACTGAAAGTATTATCGAATTCTTCTGGCCTAACACATGATGGTTTGCTTCCTGGCTGCATCGCAGTATCCGCTCAAGATTTTTTTCGCATTTTCATAACCGTCAAGTTGCAACAATCTGACGATGAAATACTCTAACTCGGAACACGCTCTCTCAATGAAAATCCTTTTCCTGACCGACAATTTCCCGCCAGAAGTGAATGCTCCTGCCAGCCGAACCTACGAGCATTGTCGTGAGTGGGTTAAGGCAGTTGATCAGGTCACAGTAATCACCTGTGCTCCTAACTTCCCCACCGGTGTACTTTTCGAGGGTTACCGCAACAGGCTCTTCGCGCGAGAAACTATGGATGGAATAGAGGTGATCCGAGTCTGGAGTTACATAACAGCGAATGAAGGTTTTCTGCGCCGTACGCTGGACTATCTGAGTTTCATGGTTGCGGCCATTCCTGCTAGTTTGCGAGTTAAGAAGCCTGATGTGGTGGTTGCAACGTCGCCGCAGTTCTTTACTATCTGCGCGGGATATGTAGTTAGCAAATTACGTCGCATACCCTTTGTTCTGGAATTACGCGACCTGTGGCCAGAATCTATCCGGGCGGTGGGAGCGATGAAACAGTCTTTCATCCTAGATTGGCTCGAAAAATTGGAGCTCTTTCTCTACCGAAGGGCTACATTAATCATTGTGGTTACTAATTCTTTCAAAGCAAATCTTGTGGCGCGCGGTATTGAGGCAAAAAAGATTCATGTTGTTACTAACGGTGCCGATCTTTCCCGCTTCCAACCTTTGCAAAAAGACAGCGGCCTGGTTGAGACGCTGGGTCTGCAAGGTAAGTTTGTTGCTGGTTATATCGGTACGCATGGATTAGCACATGGCCTAGAAACACTGATAGAGGCCGCTCGCCAGCTTCAAGAAGAAGGTCGCGATGATATCCATCTTCTTTTTCTTGGGGGTGGTGCATCCAAGAAAGCTCTGATGGCACGTGTAAAAGAACAGGGCATCAGAAACGTGACCTTTGTCGATTCGGTACCTAAAGCAGATGTCGTTCGGTATTGGTCATTGCTTGACGTATCGATTATCCATCTGCGCAAGACGGATCTATTTAAGACTGTTATTCCCTCAAAACTGTTCGAGGGCATGGCAATGGGAATCCCAGTTTTGCATGGTGTCCAAGGGGAGTCGGCACAGATCGTCCAGAACGAGGACGCAGGACTAACTTACGAACCTGAAAACGCTGTGGAACTAGCCAGTTTGCTTATTAAATTTGACGATAATCGGGAATTGGCATCAAGACTGGGACGGAACGGGCTGGCGGCTGCGCGCAAATATGACCGCCAGCATTTGGCAAATCGAATGCTTCATCTCATCAAGACTACAAGGCGCTGTGTAAACAAGGACGAACGAGAAAAAAATGAAAAATCATGACAGAAATTCAACCGGCCTTTTTCACAAGGTAGCCGAAAAAATTAGAAACCTAGAAGCTGTCGCCGGTGTCATCGGGCTTGGCTATGTCGGTCTGCCACTTGCTGCAGCTATGGCGCGTAGCGGATTCCGAACAATTGGCTTCGATATTGACGCTGACAAGGTGTCTCGCCTCAACAAGGCGGAATCATATATTGATGCAGTCACATCTGAACAGCTTTCTGATTATATAAGGAAGAACTTGTTCCGCGCTACCTGTGACTCCGCCGAACTAGCCGATTGTGATGTTATTATTATCTGCGTACCGACCCCTTTGTCAAAACAACGCGAACCTGACCTTAGCTACATTGTGCTAACGGCGCGAATGATTGCCAAATATTTGCGCGAGGGACAACTGATCGTGCTAGAATCGACTACTTATCCCGGTACAACCGAAGAGGTGGTAAAACCTATATTGGAAGAAGGAGGGCTTCTTAGTGGCAGCGACTTCTATCTTGCGTTCTCACCAGAGCGCGAAGACCCAGGAAACGCACATTTTGGCACCACGACGATACCCAAGGTTGTCGCGGGAGATGGCCCCAACGCTTCAGCTCTCGCCGAGGCCTTCTATGGAGCGGTGGTCGAGCGTGTGGTGATGGTCTCTTCGCCATCAACTGCAGAGGCTGTAAAAATTACAGAGAACATCTTTCGAGCCGTCAATATCGCCTTGGTTAATGAGCTTAAGGTGATCTACGATGCGATGGGTATTGATGTTTGGGAGGTTATTGATGCGGCGGCTTCGAAACCGTTCGGCTACATGCCATTTTATCCTGGACCTGGTCTTGGGGGGCATTGCATTCCCATTGATCCGTTTTATCTCACTTGGAAATCAAGGGAATACGGGCTCTCAACTCGCTTTATAGAACTTGCAGGTGAAATTAACCTGGCGATGCCGCAATATGTTATCGCCAGTTTGGAACGTGCACTCGACGAACATTTGTCAAAATCACTGGGCTCCGCGAAGGTTCTAATCGTAGGTCTCGCCTACAAAAAAAACGTATCAGATATCCGGGAAAGTCCATCGTTAGCGTTACTAAAGTTGATGGATCAACGTGGTACAAGTATTGGGTACTTCGATCCATATGTACCAAAGGTACCGATCACGCGTGATCATGCCGCACTTGCAGGCCAGCATTCTATTAAGCTTACACCAGAGCTCGTTGAAACTTACGATGCAGTCATAATTGCCACCGATCATGATAACGTCGACTACGATTTGTTACAAAGACATTCCAAGCTGATTTTGGATACCCGTAACGCGTTTGGCAAACGTGGTTACAAATCTGAAAAAATTATTAAAACATAATAAGACTGTGTCTATAGTATAGTGTTTTGGGGGTGGACGCGCCCCCAAAACGGAGCGTTGTATATGGATGCACTTGTCGGCGGATTTCGACGTACTCAGCCCAGCGTACGATTGAGTGCGCTCCAACCAAGGCCAACTTTTGTTTACTGAATTGCAAACTTACGTGTATGCAGCGGTTTGACCATGTTAGATTTGTAATGCCCCATCAATGACTCTGCCCTGGCGCGTTGGCAATAACCGGTAATGGCTTGCCAACCTACCCGGCTAGATACTGCGATAGCATTACGGTTCCAGTCACGCTGATCCGGTGGATCATAACGGGGGTTGTGTCGCATATGTGGAACGGCCCTGATAGCAAGGTTTTTCTGCATTGATGGCCCATGGGACGGTGCAGTCATATGTTCGGCCTGTTAATGCGGCTTTATTCCCGCTGGCCATGATGATATCCGCG
>NZ_JAUCBM010000011.1 GCF_030362795.1 Pseudochrobactrum kiredjianiae
TGACCTGCCACTGAGAATTTCCTCCAGAATGGATTAGAGTCCGGCCCGATAAAGGACGGACGAATGAAGAAGCAGCGATTTACGGAAGAGCAGATTATTGCGGTGCTGAAGGAGCAGGAGGCAGGCATGAAGGTGGCCGACCTGTGCCGCAAGTATGGGATTTCGGACGCAACATTTTATAACTGGAAAGCCAAATACGGCGGTATGGAGGTGTCCGAGGCGAAGCGCCTGAAGGCACTCGAAGAAGAGAACGCCAAGCTTAAGAAGCTGTTGGCCGAGCAGATGCTCGATGCCGCCGCACTCCGCGAGCTTCTCGCAAAAAAATGGTAGGGCCTGCCGCCAAGCGTGACGCCGTTGCACATCTGAAGGACATAATGGGTCTTTCGGAGCGGCGGGCCTGCCAGATTGTTTCGGCTGATCGCAAGATGATCCGCTATCGGTCCTGCCGACCGCCGGAGGTCGAATTGCGAGCAAAGTTGCGCGATCTCGCCAACGAGCGACGGCGCTTCGGCTACCGACGGCTGTTCGTCCTGCTCAGGCGGGACGGAGAGCCATCCGGCGTCAACCGCATCTATCGGCTGTATCGCGAGGAAGGGCTTTCGGTTCGCAAGCGGAAGGCTCGACGAAGGGCCGTCGGCACGCGTGCGCCGATCCTGGTCGAGGCGAAAGCAAATGCCCGTTGGTCTCTCGATTTCGTGCACGACCAGTTTGCATGCGGGAGACGGTTCCGGATCCTCAATATCGTTGATGATGTGACACGGGAATGCCTGGCAGCAATCCCGGACACCTCAATCTCCGGCCGCCGTGTCGCCCGAGAACTGACGACGCTGATCGAACGACGCGGCAAGCCCGGAATGATTGTCTCCGATAACGGCACGGAACTCACCTCGAATGCCATCCTGGCCTGGTCGAAGGATCACAAGGTTGAGTGGCACTATATCGCGCCAGGAAAGCCTATGCAGAACGGCTATGTTGAATCCTTCAACGGTCGGATGCGCGACGAATTGCTCAACGAAAGCCTGTTCTTTGGCCTCGATCACGCCCGCAGCGCCATCGCCCAATGGGCCGACGATTACAACAATTTCCGGCCACACTCGTCGCTGGGATACCAAACCCCGGCAGACTATGCTGGATCCATCGCCGCAACCGGCTCCAACGCTGCGCAAGATGAAAGCTTGGCGTTTCCGCCGGTTGCTACCAACACGCCAATTGGCGTAGTCAAAACCGCCGAGGCTCTAATCGCCGTTGGATGAAAGTTCAGTGGCAGGTCAACATAACCGCCGTAAATATTGCCACCGACCTCCGTATTGCCAGTTAAATTGATACTGTTATCACTGGCCTCCATTTTGACGTTACCGACGTTGATTTTTAAGGCGTTCATGCCTTTTGGATTATCTATGGAGAAATCAAATCCGGCTTTACCGGCAATTAAATTCCCTTTAATGACATTTCCGCTTCCTGAAATATCAATACTATTATTATTACTATTAAATTTTGTGTTGTTTAAATATATACTTCCTTCGGCATCATCATTAATAGCTCCGAAGCGTTGTTTAAGTTGCGCTGAACCTGCATTCAAGTCACCAGAAATGCTGTTATTATTTCCAAGTATTTCAATTTTGTTGCCATTACTGGTTAAGTCATTTGAGTCAAAATGCGCATTCGCATAAATCCCACCTGTTCCTTGCAGTATGCCAAAATTTTGAGCAATTAATGCATTACCGGCATTAAGGCTGCCGCTGATATCAGCGCGATCACCAAGAATACGAATAGTATTCTCATTGCTGTACATCTTATTATTTCTTGTATGTGGACTGAATGTTACTGCATTGCCTTTTTCATAAGCTTCAGCATTACCATGCTCATTAATGATAACAGATGATCCTGTATTCACATCCCCTTTGAATACGTTTCCAGAACCGGCTATGGTGGTCAGGTTGGAATTACTGGTCAGCTCATTATCATAGACATAGTGATCGATTTGGACCTTGCCGAAACCATTTGCCCCTGGACGTATATCGCCATATTTTACAATGATGCTGGCCGTACCAGTATTGGTATCGCCAGTAAGATTATTACCAAAACTATTTATATTAATAATATTACTATCAGCAGTTAAATTGTTGTTTTTCGCATTAGAGAGAGATCTTACATCAGCACCACTGTCGTCACCGCCTTGAAAATTATTAAGGTCCTGCAAAACACTTGCAGTTCCTGCATTCAGATTTCCAACTATTTTATTCTCGTTACCAAGAATGGACATCGCGTTTTTATTGCTGGTAAAATTATTATTCAAAACATCTGAAGCCATCTTGCCGGTAGCACTTGCCGCTGTACCGGCCTGAACACTGGCAACATAGTGATAAACACTGGCTTCGCCTGCATTTATGTGACCATTTATATTGTTTTTCTCGCCATTAATGACGATGGTATTTCCTTCACTGGTTAAATTGCTTTTCTTCAACTCAGTATAGGCCTGCACAAAATGTGAACTGCTTGCTCCGCCCTTAACGTCCCCCAAAATTTGTCGCACCGTTACAACGCCGGCATTTAAGCGACTGTTCTTCATGGTTGAGTTATTCAAATTAAACTGAATTTTATTATTATTTGCCTGCAGGTCAAATTCACTCAACTGACTTTTTATGTCGCATTTTCCAAGACTTAAGCATTCCTTGGTTGCGATTTCTTCTGTAAAATGCGTCAGACCAACAAAGATGTCTCCGTCTACAGAGCCATTTGTAAGTGTTAAAGTATTGCCATTCGTTGCCGAGATTTTTTCTGTTGTGCCATACAAACCGGAGTAACCTATGACAACAAATCCCGGAATGTTTCCGTTACTGAAATCGATAACCGCATTAGCACCACTTAAAATTGGCTCACCATTGTCATCACGCGCAATGAAACCCTGCACTAAATTACCGCCAATTATATTTTGCAAATTTCCGGTAATACTATCACTGAGTGTTAGCAGACCAGCATTGCCATCATAGATTTGCTGCGCAACAGTGGTCCCGTTAAATGCAAACAACAAAAAACTACTGGCTAATAGTGCGTCTCTAAAAATGCGGATGGAATATATCTTATGCGTTAAATAACTGTTTTTAAGTTCTTTTTTCGCACCGCCATCAGCACACACTTTATCAGCACTTTTCCCTCTCATTAAGTCCACATTAATTAAGTCAATTTTGCTCTTTAATATGTTCTTACTGATATGGTTCATTGTCACTTCCCATCAATTTCAATTAACGGGTACATAATAATATTTTAAATTACAAATTTGTAAAATTACTACAAATTCGCTAGAAATATGATTTTATCTAAAAATTATTTACTCTTGCGTTAAATTATAAAAGCGCATGGCTCCCATATCATAGCCAGGTGGTAGTTACGCGCATGAAGTACGTTACAGAATGGAACCTTGGATAGCACCGTTCGACCAGCAAACCGCCACATCAGTGCGGGGTGTATCATAGAGAATAATGTTTATTGCCACTGCTGGATATACAATAAACATCAAACAACGTCAGCGCGCTCAACAATAAAGACGCTGACGTTGTTTATATATTTTCATTTTAATTTTAAATACTTCCTGCAACGCCGGAAATTGCGAAAAACAAGATAATCGACAAGATAGCAGCTGCAGGCACAGTAAATACCCAAGCGGCACCAATTGTCAGAACATGCGAGCGCCTGACCAGCTTGCGACGACGGCGCTCTTCTGGTGCTAAGCGTGGACTTGCTTCTGACTGATGTGCCAGTTTCAGCCGACGCTCTGTATCCCACTCGCGGAAAAAACCAACACCAAAGATAGCACCGACAGCGATATGTGTAGAACTCACCGGCAATCCAAGCCAGCTTGCCAGAATAACTGTAATGGCCGCCGACAATGCAACGCAATATGCCCGCATCGGATTCAGCTTGGTAATTTGGCTCCCCACAACGCGGATGAGTTTTGGCCCGAACAGAAACAGTCCAAAAGAAATGCCTAATGCACCAATACACATAACCCAAAAAGGGATACTGACATCCTGAGCGATAGATCCCGACTTTGCGACCTGCACAATCGCTGCCAACGGGCCGACCGCATTCGCCACATCATTGGCACCATGTGCAAAGCTTAGCAGAGCTGCCGAAAGCACAAGCGGCGCACCGAATAGCACTTTCAAAGACTTATTACGGTTTTCCAGTCCTGCCGATTGACGACGGATAACCGGTATCATGATTAGCCAAGTCGCCATGCCGAACGCCAGACCAATCAACAAGGCAAGATTCAACGAAATCTCAATCACATGGCTAAGACCTTTAAGCGCCAGATAGGCAACGAAAGTGCCTGCCATGATCCCCACCAAAACCGGAACCCATGTGCGCGCAGCACTTAACTTGTCATTTTGATAAATAATCCGAGCCTTGATAAACCACAAAAACGCCGCAGCAACCACACCACCCATAATCGGTGAAATAACCCAGCTTGCAGCAATCGCGACCATCATTTCCCAATTGACCGCCATGAAACCCGCACCGGCAATGCCGGAACCCATAACGCCACCAATAACCGCATGCGTCGTCGATACCGGTGCGCCAATCCAGGTCGCCAAATTCACCCATAATGCGGCTGCAACCAGAGCTGCCATCATTACCCACACAAAAGTAGCAGAATCCCCCATAGATTCAGGCGCGATAATACCGGTAGCCACGGTCGAAACGACATCCGCACCTGCAATAAAAGCGCCGGCACTTTCAAAGACTGCGGCAATGGCGATTGCGCCGCCCATAGTCAGAGCATTCGCACCAACAGCGGGGCCCATATTATTGGCCACATCATTGGCGCCAATATTCAGCGCCATATAGGCGCCAAATACAGCAACGATAATAATGATCAGCGTGTTATTCGCTTGACCAAAAGAGAGCGCCGCAATTAATCCTGCAAAAAGGATGAAGATAAAGCCGATACTCGGGCCAACCATTGGGCGCGCCATATAATTTGTCGCGCGTTCAAGGGTGGAGAACCGTCCAAGGTCACGATCCAAAGTCTCAAGATGATCTGATTGTAAGCCGTTCGAAGCCATATCTATTCCATAGGTTTTGAAATGGCTGAGTAAGCGGCTTTCATAAGGAATGCAACCGTGATTTACCGTTAAGACCGAGTTATCAAACAGTGCTTTTAATCAGATATCGGCCTAAAGAACACCATAGTCCATTCAATCTGGTGTTTTCCTCTTATTATACAGCTGATCATTAATCCATACGGCGCTCTCCAGCATACCGCCGAACGGATAAAGATGGAAATGTACCGCACCTAAGTCATGATCTGAAAGCATGGCGTTTAAATCAGCCCAATAACGATCAGCAACAGACTTCCGCATCAGGTTTGCTAATGACAATCCATAGCGGCGTATGATGGCAGCAGAGGTCACGACGCCGAATTGTTTTGCATAACGCAGTAATTTTCCTGCATCTGCAGGGCCGGGCAACCCGATACGCACAGGTGCACCTATTCCCTCGTCGCGTAATTGTCTGATCCATCGGATGGTGGCCTGAGCATCAAAACCGAATTGCGTTGTAATCTCAACCGAACAACCGGCTTTTTGCAAAAATTCGAATTTCCATTTCAGTGCGCGCCAAAGTGCTGGCTCGTCAATTTTAGGATGCCCTTCAGGATAGCCAGCAATGCCTACATTTCGTATAGAATATTTCTCTAATATATTGCTTTTAAGCAGGTCAATTGAATCATTATACGGCCCGGCAGCTTCTGACGGATCACCCCCAACCAGAATAAAGCGCTGCGGGGCAGCTTCCGCAACCAAAGCAGAAAGAAGCAAATCCCGATCATGCTCTGAGCGCAACCGGCGGGATGAAATAATAGGAACAGGTTCAAAACCGCTGTCCCGAATGACCTTGGCGGCATTGATACGTTGCTCGTGACTTTCATTGCCCAGAAAAGCAATATTGATTTGCGTGCCCTTTGGGATCACATGCCGGGTAGCAACAATCTCAGCGATTGCTTTCCCCGTAATTTCCAAAGTGTAAGTTCGGTCACCGGATAATGTAACAGAGACCTGCCCGCGACTGGAATTAGAAATATCCATTTCCGGCTCCTTCAATAAATATTCAGATTGCTTGCTGTTTACCTGATAAATACATTTATCGGCGAGCAATTTACGACAAATACTGTGGAAATTATGCACTCTATGCCATGCCGATCTTCACATTCCTCTGTCGTGTTAGCAGGCAAATGTCTGCAATTCTGGCCTGAATCGACGCATGTATTCCCCTAATTTAAGAGTGTCTATCATATCAATTTTGAATGAAACTCATTGCCAAATAGAATTTTACATTTAATTTTGAATGCGTCATGCTTGAAAAAATAAATAATAAAACGGGAAGAATAGTGGGAGTTTAATTCTCACACTGGAATAAAATGAGGAGATACAAAACTGTAAATCACGTATTTACAGAACGATTTACGATGAGAAAACGCCAGTAACAATAATAAGCCTTAAATAACAATCTGCGATCAATGTTAAATTGATATTTCCTTAATAGCGAAAATAAAACAAATTTAATCGATGGTTTGTTTTGGTTGTAGTTTAGCTTGAAACACAATTGCACGTTTGACATCAAATGAAAGACTGAACAAAAAAATACAAAAATTTCGGTTTATAAACGAGGGGAAAATATGATTAATAAAACCAAATTATTACTGGCAACAGGATTAGTGAATCTTGTTTTGCTATCTCCGGCACTTGCCGATCAGATGCTTCGTCTGGCGAGCACTGACGATCCCCGCACCATCGACGTCCAGATGACGACCAATGATTATACCATTCCTTTGAACGTCTATGACCGACTGGTTGAAGCTGAAACAATCGCTCCCGGTCAGTCTAAAATCCTCCCATCCCTCGCTGAAAGCTGGGATATTTCTGAAGATGGTAAGACCTATACTTTGCATTTACGCAAAGGCGTGCTGTTTCATAATGGCGAAGAGCTGACAGCCGACGATGTCGTCTTTACCTATGACCGTATGCTCAATCCGGCGACCAAGGCACTCAACACCGACATTCTGGATTTTGTTGAAGGCGCAAAAGCCCGTCTGGACGGAACAGCTCAATCCGTTTCAGGTCTGCAAGCTGTTGACCAATACACTGTTAAAATTGCTCTTACGCAGCCTTATGCTGCCTTCATCGCGCTGCTCGCCAGCCCGCAGGCCTCGATTTATAATCGTAAATTCACTGAGCCGCTCGGCAATAAATATGGCCTGTCTCCGGAAACTGTTAACGGAACCGGCCCGTTTATTTTGACCGAATACAGTCTGAATGACAGTCAGCGGATGGAAGCCAACGACAAATATTTCAAAGGTCGCTCCAAGCTGGACAGCGTTCTTATTCGTGTTGTGCCAGATGCCGAAACGATGCGGATGCTGTTTGAATCCGATGAACTTGACGTTTTTGACACGGATTCCGCCATCACACAGATCCCATATTTCACAAAAAGTGAAAAATGGAAGGATCAGATCCGTAAAGGCCCGGTTGCGGGGCTGAATTATTACAACATCAATCAGAAAATTAAGCCTTTTGATGATGTTCGGGTCAGAAAAGCCTTCCAGATGGGCATCAATCGTCAGGAAATTCTCGACAAGATGTTTTATGGCGAAGGACAGCTTGAAAACGGCATTCTGCCAAGTGGTGTAGCTTGCTACAAACCAGCCACGCCAATTGAGTATAACCCGAAAAAAGCCAAAGAACTGCTGGTTGAAGCCGGTTATCCGAATGGCGTTGATATTGCCTTTTCGCAAGTCAGCAGCTGGTCATCAAAATGGGTTGATCTCAATCAGATCGTTCAGGCGCAGCTGAAAGAATCCGGCTTTAACACTGAAATCAAGGTTGTTGACGAGTCCGCCTATTTCGACATGCGTAAAGGTGGCACGATCAACAATTACCCGCAGGTCTGGTCTGCCGATTTCAACGATCCCGACAACTTCTTCTACACATTCTTCAGCAAATCGGGCACGTCAGTGCGTGGTTTCAATAATGAGGATCAGGAAGTTTTCGACGGCATCGAAAAAGCACGCAGCATGACCGATCCTGATGAGCGTTGTAAGCTTTATGAACAGCTTGCAGAGCGGATTGTTCAAACCGATGCAGCATGGGTACCGCTGTTTAGCCTCAACCATCTGTTTATTGTACAGCCACGCGTCAAGAACTTCGTCGTTCCGTGGAACGGCTGGACAAGCATGAGCTATTACAAAATGGAAGTTGAAGAATAACACAACTCTGTCCGGAGAGTGTGCGGCACTCTCCGGATAATTTGTCGTAAATCTCCATAAAACATAGGTTTGGGACGAGACCGCCCCGCCAAATGATGTTTGCTGACTATAGCAATGTCGCTGGCCGCTTTGTTTCGCCTGAATAAATGAAAGCTTCCATACAATGCTGACCTTTTTGATTAAGCGTATAGCAGTTTTTATTCCGGTTCTGATCGGGGTAACTGTATTGCTCTTCATCATGATGAACGTCATTCCGGGCGATCCGGTTGCTCTTTTGATGAAAGAGCATGCCAGCGCTGAGGTCATTGAGCGCGTTCGTGCGCAGATGCATCTCGATGACCCCTTGATTACCCGTTACTTCCGCTTTCTGTTCGCAGCAATGCAAGGCGACTTAGGTGTCTCCATCAAGCTCAACCGCGATGTGACACAGCTGATCCTGCAGGCATTTCCTAATACGCTTTATCTCGCAGCATGCGCTGCGGTTGTATCCTGGGCAATCGGAATTCCGGTCGGTATTCTCTCGGCCGTCAAACGCGATTCAGCGGTTGATCACTTCTTCATGGGGTTTTCATTGCTCGGCGTTTCCATGCCGGTGTTCTGGTCAGCATTGTTGTTGCAATATATTTTCGCAATGCAATTGAAGTGGCTGCCGGTTTCAGGGTTTTACGGCTTTAAATATGCCATCCTGCCAGCCATTGTTCTCGGCTGGAGCTCTGCAGGTGTTATTGCCCGCCTTGTGCGTTCGAGTTTGCTCGAAGTTATGCGGAACGATTACATCAGAACTGCGCGCGCAAAAGGCCTGCGTGAAATTCTGGTTATCCTCCGTCACGCGCTCAAAAATGCACTAATTCCTGTTGTGACGATCATGGCAATTCAGGTTGCCGGTCTCTTATCAGGCGCCGTTATCACCGAAGCAATTTTTGGTATTCCCGGTATTGGGCGTATCTCTGTGAACGCTATTCAAGCGCGTGACATGCCGCTGCTGCAAGGTTCCGTTTTATTCGCAACAGTGTTGGTGCTGATCGGCAATCTCATTGCGGATGTGCTTTATTCTGTCCTTGACCCTCGTATTCGCCATCAGATGAAGGGAGGTTCAAAATGACTGAACTTGCTCAGGCAAAAGACACTTATGTTGAAGAACAGCAAAGCGCGAGCTTTTTGAGTGATACCATTCGTGTCTTCAGAAGTAATACCATGGCGATGATAGGTTTGGTCATCGTTGGTATTCTGGTTTTCGCAGCAATATTTGCGCCATTTATCAGCCCGCATGATCCTTATCGTGTTGTGATGGACGAGCAGTTTCTCCCTCCCTCTCTTACACATTGGCTTGGTACAGATAATTTTGGCCGGGATGTCCTAACGCGCATCCTTTACGGTGCGCGCATTTCACTCGTCGTTGGTATTGTGCCAAGTTTCATTTCGCTGGTTATCGGTACAATTATGGGGATCATCAGCGGCTATTTCGGCGGCCGTATTGATTTCGCTATTATGCGCCTTGCCGACATGATGATCGCCTTCCCGTCACTTCTGCTGGCGATGGTGGTGATGTACACATTAGGCGCCAATTTGTTCAATATTTTCATTGCTCTCAGTCTGGTTGGCTGGGCAGGTGTTGCGCGTGTTGTACGCTCTCAGACACTGGCACTGAAGGAAAAGGAATTTATTGAAGCAGCACGTGCCAATGGCTCCAAAAACGGAACGATTATGTTCCGGCACCTGTTTCCCAATGTTGTGCCGACGCTGATTGTTCTGTTTTCCCTGAGCATTCCGGAAGCAATTATGTGGGAATCCAGCCTCAGTTTCCTTGGTGTTGGGGTTCAGCCGCCTGAAGCAAGCTGGGGGCTGCTGGTTGCCAAGGGCAAAGAATATCTGTTCGCCGCACCGCTCGTTGCCATTATGCCCGGGGTCGCGATCCTGATTACCGTGCTGGCATTCAACTTTATTGGTGACGGAGTGCGTGACGCTCTTGATCCTTATATGAAAGATTAAGGGGGCTGATATGACCCATCAAAAGCCTCTGTTGGAAGTGCGCAATATGCGTACAGAGTTCAACTCACACCGCGGCGCAGTCCGTATTCTCGACAATGTGTCCTTTAGTGTCGACCCCGGCCGTATAGTCGGCCTTGTCGGAGAATCCGGTTCCGGAAAAAGCATGTCAGCTCTATCCCTGATGGGCTTGACACCGCCGTCCGCAACGGTAACTGCCGATAGTATCATGCTTGACGGCGTTGAATTGACCGCCCTGACCAAAGATCAGTTACGTCAGAAACGCGGTCGGGATATGTCGATGGTGTTTCAGGAACCCATGACTTCGCTCAACCCTGTAAAGACAATGGTTCAACAGGTCGGGGAACCGCTTCAAATCCACCGTCATCTCTCCAAGCGGGATATACGCGACAAAGTCTGGAAAATGTTCGAAACAGTGGGTATTCCGGAGGCGAAAGCACGCCTTGATGCCTATCCGCACGAACTATCCGGTGGCTTACGTCAACGTGCCATGATTGCTATGGGTTTGATATGCGAGCCCAAATTACTCATCGCCGATGAGCCGACAACAGCTTTGGACGTGACAACACAGGCGCAGATATTGCGCCTGCTGATGGAACTGCGTGATCGCGTCGGCACAGCAATTATCATCATTACCCACGACCTCGGCATCATTGCCGAAATGTGTGACGAAGTGAATGTGATGTATGCCGGTCAGATCGTTGAACAGGCAAATGTCTACGATCTGTTTGACCATGCATCACACCCGTACACGCGCGGCCTGTTGGCATCGATCCCAAAGGCAAACGAAAAGCCGGATGGCAAGCGCCTCAAAAGCATCAACGGTGTTGTACCTAACTTGTTTAGATTGCCTGCAGGATGCCGTTTCAATCCGCGTTGTGGCGATGTCATGCCGGTTTGCAGTGTGAAATCACCGGATTTGGTGCAACTGGAAAACGACCATAAAGCACGCTGCTGGCTGCATGACGAGACTGGAGCCACCCTATGAGCAAAGTTCTCATCTCTACAGAAAATTTGAGCAAGCATTTTCGTTTTGGTAAAAGCCTGTTCTCCTTCAACGAAAAAGTGGTTCGAGCGGTCGATGATGTATCGCTCGAGATTTATGAGCGTGAGACTTTTGCTCTGGTCGGTGAGTCCGGTTGCGGAAAGTCAACGCTTGGACGCATTATGCTACGATTGCTGGAGCGTAGCAGCGGATCAGTGAAATTTAAAGGGCAGGATATTTACGCGCTTGATGAAGCAAAAATGCGCGCATTGCGTAAAGATATCCAGATCATCTTTCAGGACCCTTACGCATCACTCAATCCGCGTATGCGTGTGAAAGATATCTTAGCTGAGCCATTACGCGCACATAATTTCGGCACCACCCAGCAAATTGAAGCCCGCTGCAAAGAACTTCTGGATATGGTGGGGTTGCGACCGCATCTCATCAATCATTACCCCCATCAGTTCAGTGGTGGTCAGCGTCAGCGTATTGGTATTGCGCGCGCATTGGCAAATAACCCGGAATTTATCGTCTGCGATGAAGCTGTCTCTGCGCTGGATGTTTCCATTCAGGCGCAGGTTCTGAACCTGCTCAAAGACTTGCAAGAACAACTTCAACTCACTTATTTGTTCATTACGCACGACCTCAGCGTCGTGCGGCAATTTGCAGACCGGGTTGGTGTCATGTTTCTCGGGCGATTGGTGGAAGTCGGCACCACTGAAGAAATTTTTACCAATCCTCTGCATCCCTATACGCAATTCCTGATCTCAGCAGTTCCGCGTGCTGATCCGCATCAGCGCAATCGTGTTCGCCCTCTCTTAAAAGGCGATATACCTAGCCCGATGAATCTGCCAAACGGATGCCGCTTCCATACACGTTGTCCCTATGTGCAGGATATATGTCGTAGCACGGAACCTGCTCTCAACAGTCATGGCGGGCATCGTGCGGCCTGTCATTTCCCGGGTCTGCAAATCAGCGAGACACAAATGGCCGTTTAATCTAATTCAGACAATGACTTCTCTGCTTTCCTTAAATGATGAAACTATGTGCTGTGTAAGTCGCTCAGGTGACAATAAAATTCGCTGAGCATTACAACGGATGGATAAAAATGAACCGAATAGCTGATGATATTCTTGTCGAGCGACTGATCACTTTTCTGCGCGAACAAAGTGCGCCGCTGCAAATCCCCGGCATCGGGCTTTCCATTGTCCGGCAGGGGAAAATTCTCTACACCGGCGGCATAGGGGTCTTAGAAACCGGAACAGACAGGCCCGTGACAGCAGACAGCTTGTTCGCTATTGCATCCTGTTCAAAAGCTTTTACCACCACTTTATGCGCTATTCTGGCGGAACAAGGGAAACTGGATTGGGATCGCCCAATTCATGAAATCTGGCCGAACTTTGCATTCGGCTCAGCGGATATTTCCAAACAAGTGACACTCCGTGACCTGTGCTCTAACCGCACCGGTATCGGTCAGGCAACTGCGCTCGAATACGGCTCTGTCCTATCCTTTGATGAGGTCGTCAATGGCGCCGGTGACGTTCCTTCAATCGCGCCATTCCGTGATCGTTATTCATACTGCAATTTGCATTTCACCGTCGCGGCAGAAGTCTGCAACCGCTCAAATAATATGAATTTTGCAGAAGCTATAGCTAAATATATTTTTGCTCCGTTGCAAATGAAAACAGCATCGGCAGACCGACCGGAACTGGAAAGCGATCCGCGATTTGCGCTTCCTCATGTTCGTAGCGGTGACACGATGCGCAGGATTGGACTTGATAATCTCTCCAACCTCATTGGCGCAGGTTCAATGTCGCAAAGCCCGAATGATGCAGCACAATGGTTGTTATTCAATCTGGGCGCATTGCCGAACAGTGAAAACGTTCTGCCTGCCAACAAACTTGCAGAGTTGAAGCGCATTCACGCCCGCACAACTGCCGACAATAATTTTCTCGGTTATGGCCTCGGCTGGCGGATTGGAAATGGCAATGACATAAGAATTATTGACCATACAGGCGCGATCAGCGGCGTTCTTTCCATCACCAGATTAGTGCCGGACGCTGAGTTCGGAATTTTCATCTCCATCAATGCCAGCGGAACAGAAGTTGAAGATTTCCGCAATGCAGCAGTCAATCTCGCAGTTGAACTTGCACATGGTGACGCAGATGATGCGCAAAAACTATGCGATCAGGCGGCTGAAACATTACAAGAAAAACAGTCTCACTATCGCAAGTGCATTTGGCATGGATTAAAGACGGCTCCGGTCAACTCCGTCATTGCTGGTACCTATGATGGTGGCCCAATGGGCACGTTGCACGTTAAAGCAGGTGACGGTCAGCTCGTGACTTCATTGGATTTATTACCCGACTATCAATATTGCCTTATGCAGGCCGATAGTTCCGGTGCGTTTCCATTACGCTCTCTGGAAGCACCGGAACGATGGTGGGGTATAGAGGATAAAATTCCTATGCTTGTTCTGTCTGCAGACAGTGAAACACTGGAATGGAAAAATATGTGGTTTGGTGATTGTACATTTCACCGCCACAGCCGTTAAACGACAAAGTCAGGCGCCAACCGTTAGTGTTGAGAGTTGATATCAGCTACGTCTGAACGGCGGAACGATAGCTCTGTCTGGCCTCATCCATCGTTCAGATCGTGACATTCAATATTATGCATTTTATTGAAACCATTTCATTATGGTTCAATAATTTTGTTCTTCACCGCTTCTTTGACTGCCTCAGCTCTTGAATGTACATTTAGTTTTTTGAATATACTTTTGATGTAATCATTCACGGTATGATCGGAGAGTTGCAAAGCCGTGGCAATATCAGCGGTCTTTTTACCATCAACCAGATGAACCAGTACATTAATCTCACGCGGGGATAGTTTTTTGGCATTAATGCCCGGAGACGCTGTCTGCTTTCTGCTTTCAATTCTCTGCACGAGCCGCAACTTGGCATTAACCTGCGAGAGGAAAACGCCCATATCAACCGGCTTCACCAGATAGTCGTCAACACCCGCCCGATAGGCCTCAAGAATACGATCCCGATCTGCAAGAGCCGACAAGAAAAGAAACGGAATTGTACTCAGCTCCGCTCCGCCTGTTCGCACCTGATGCAACAGAGCAAGTCCGTCCATCTCCGGCATCAGAATATCAGAAACAATCAAATCAGGGGTTTGTTTTTTAAGTTGCACCAAGGCAGAAGCGCCGTCATTTGCTTCAATAACATCATGACCCGATCGCTTTAATTCACGAACCAGCTCCTCACGGATATATTTTTCATCCTCAACGCACATAACCAATGCACGGCCATCGGTTCTTTTTACACGATCACTCATTCACTATTCTCCTGCCGCGTCAGTCTTAACTCAAACTCTGTGGAACCCATAGCAGAGTTCAACAAGATGAGCTGCCCCCCATGCATTTCAGCAATTTGTCGTGAAAAACTCAACCCAAGACCGCTACCGGACAAATGCGCGACATTACTGGCACGATAAAAACGACTGAAAATCATATCCGCCTCACCTGCCGGAATACCTGCGCCAAAATCTTTTATCCGACATGAAAAAGCGTCACCGTCACGCATGACCGTTACATGGATCGGCTTGTCGTCAGGCGAGTATTTATCAGCATTGGCAAGGAGATTGATGATAATTTGCTCAAGCAGCGTTTTGTCACCACGATAACAAAATGCTTTTACCTGCGGGTCAAAGTCAACAATACGGCCGGCATAAATTTCTTTATGATAGGCAATGGTCTGACCAACCATCTCCACCAAATCAAACTCTGAGATATTCAGTTTCACACCTTCATGGGCAACAATATCGCCACTGATGGTACTCTCAATAACGCGGGTCAACCGACCGAGAGTTTCACGAATTCTACCCGCAGCTTCAATAACATTGGCATTATTGATATCTTGCGGATGCCGTATAAAACGCTGAGCGATCAGATCAATAATCGCCACCGGCGTTTTAAATTGATGCGACACGGTCGTGAGAAAGCCTTTGTAGATTTCATTGGCCTTTTTTTCATTTTTCAACGCCACACTTAGTGCTTTAGTGCGCTGTTCAACAATTGCTTCAAGTTCTTCCTGATAGCGCCGCAACTCCTGATTGGCGCGATTAGCAGACTTAATATTCACAATTAGCAGCAGAAACAAAAGACCGCCCACTGTCATCAAACCAAGAACAGCTGCTGTAACCAGATAAATAATTTGCAGTTGCCTATCGCGGTTCGCACCGCCAGCGTTCCTTTCATAGAGCATTGAAAGGTTGGCTATCCGGCCAAAATCGCTAAAAATTGGCTGAATTTCGCGATAAAGTGACAAAACATCATGCATGGCAAAATTATCGCCGGTACCATAATGCGTTTCAACGCGCTCTACTGTCTCGATGATATTTTTTAGCTGTGTTTCAGCACCAATAGTTTTAAAATATTCAAGCTGGGGGCCTTCACTCAAAAGATCAACACGGCTTTTCAATATGTCCAGACGAAGTAAAATCATGTCTTTGTCAGCACTATCCAGCAGCAGCGTATCACTAAAACGACGCGTCTCCCGATCAGCCTGATTGATTGCCCATAGCATATTTTCGCCGACATAATTTGCCAGACTACGCTCCACCCTCAACAATTGGTAGAAGGCGTAACCCAGCATCAGGCTAAATCCCAGCATCGCTATAATAGCCAGAGTGTAAGCACGATTGATTTTCATTTAACCTGCGGATGTATAAGCGGCCGAAAATGGCCAAAAGCAAAATTGTAATATGACTATAATGAAAAAAATCTCGAAATACAGTATTCGGTGGAAGCTTGTTCATTACGACCACCGAATACAAAAACTAAGCCCAAGTGTGAGGCCTTAAAATAAACCTGTAATTTACAATTTAAATCTCACGCTTTTCCGGTGAAAATTTAGAATGTCAGGCGTGAATTGTAACCGACCACAAATTGGATGAAGCGTGACAAATCAACAATGTCGTCAGCATAATAACGGATTGTATAACCATCGGTGCGTTCCACACATTTAAGGTAAGATAAGTATTCTGCGGGCAAACGATTGCGGAATACAATCTCCAGTACCGGACTTTCAAGCTTAAACGGCTTGGCGTTTCCGATATTAGCGAAAGCTGATTTCACACCTTCACGTAATTTCTTATGAGCAACAGCTGGAGTGAGAGTCAGTGCAGATTGTGTGCTGTAGGTCTTTTTTACTTCAACTTGAACAATATCGCCAATCTTTTCATTGATTTCGGCCAGAGCCACATCGTCGCCTGAAGCTAAGATAACCGGTACATCATAATGTCCGGCAATAGCAGCATTAATGCCTGCCTCCGGCATGATAACACCATTAATCCTAACCTCAGCAAAAGCTGTGCCGCCAATCGTATGAGAGAGCACCCCACCCATATGACTTGCACCGGCATGATAACCAAGCAGCATCGCGCCCGTATAAGTGCCAATTTCAACCCCTTGCATCATCATCAACGGGCGTGGCCAGCTACGCACAATCTGTACATATTCCGGCAGACGATCAATCAGAATGCTCTCTCCATTGCCGTGAGAGTCACTGAGAATAATCTCATCCACACCTTCTTCACGGGCAGCTTCGCAAGCATGTACAACAGTATCAGTCATCCATCTTCTGGCATTTTCATATTCAAAGCCTTCCGGCCCCAGATGATCACGACTAACAACACCAACAATGCCTTCAATATCAGCAGAAATATACAGACGCATTTGTTTCCCCTTTGCCGCGCTCCCGACGCGGAATTGTGTTTGACTTTCGAATGGTAAACATATTTTCATTATTAGAAAATATGTTTCTTAATATGGGGAATAACAAATGAAGCTGTTCATCGCAGGACTGGACACCGAGACGAATACATTTTCTCCGATGCAAACCGGACATGAAGCCTTCAGTGAGAACCAGATTGCATATGGAGATGCGACCAGTAAACCTTTGAATTGCTGTTCTTCTCAGCTGTTTGTCTGGCGCAAAGCAGCAGAAGCCAAAGGCTGGGACATTGTTGAAAGCCTGTGCGCCGTGGCTGAACCCGGCGGCAAAACCACCCGTGCTGTTTATGAAAGTTTTAGAGCAACAATCCTGAATGATCTTAAAGCTGCGATGCCTGTTAACGGGGTTATGCTCGCATTGCATGGTGCTTGTGTTGCGGATGGCTACGATGATGTTGAAGGCGACCTGATTGAGCATGTGCGCCAGATTGTTGGCCCCGACATTGCCATTGCAGTTGAACTCGATCTGCATTGTCACCTCACTGATCGTATGGTCGACAACGCCACCATAATTGCGACGTACAAAGAATACCCACATACGGATATTGAGGAAGTTGCGGCTCAGCTTTTTGCTGTGATGGTGAAGACTCTGGCTGGCGAAGTGCAACCGGTTATGGCGCTGTATGATTGCAGAATGATCAGCACCTTTCGGGTCCATCAGGCACCATTACGCGGGATTGTGGACAGAATGAAAGCCATGGAAGGCCATAATGGTATCTTGTCGCTCTCTTTCGGACACGGTTTTCCGTGGGGTGATGTTGAAGATGTCGGCGCAAAAATGCTGGTGGTTACAGATAATGACAAGGCGCAGGCAGCCAGAATTGCTCAGGAGTTTGGCGAAGAAATCTTCAATGCCCGTGATACCCTTCTAGGCGACTACCTGACCATTGATGAAGCACTTGACCATGCAGTTGCTGCAACTCAGGGCCCGATTATTCTGGCTGATGTCTCCGACAATGCCGGTGGCGGTGCACCGGGGGATTCCACCTTTATTCTGCGACGCATTATCGAGCGCGGTATTGAAGATGTTGCCAGCTGTCTTTACTGGGATCCGATTGCAGTCCGTATGTGCAAAGAAGCCGGAGAAGGTGCGACGCTTCCCTTACGTATTGGCGGTAAAATTGGTGAGGCATCAGGCGACCCGCTCGATCTAGTTGTGACTGTACGGCGTATCAGCGCTGGCATTACCCAGCGCTTTGGCATCGTGCCGCTCTCTATCGGCGATGCCGTATGGGTTAGTGCAGGCAGCGTGGATATTGTTTTGAATAGCGCACGCACACAGACTTTTCATCCGGAATGCATGAGTGCGCTGGGACTTGACCCAACCAAGAAAAAAATTGTTATTGTGAAATCAAGCAATCACTTTCGTGCCGGTTTTGAGCCGATTGCCCGTGAGATTCACTATGTTGAGGCACCCGGTGCTCTGCAACCGCACTTCGATAAAGTGCCTTTCACCAAATTGAAAAAAACTTACTGGCCACGGGTGGATAACCCTTTCCCCATTTAAAAAAAACGCCCTTCCGGCTGTTCAAAACACCGGAAGGGAACCACTCTTAAAAATAGGTCTTCAATGCATCCGTAATGTTGTAATCCTCATCCACCAGAGAGAGGATATCCCATTTATCAAATGTTGTGCATGGGTGTGAAATTCCCATACCGATCATATCTCCGACCGACAGCTCAAGATCTTCGGGAAAACGCATAAAACCGTGCTGATCATTCATATCAATGATCTCACACGCCTCAGGCAAATCCCGTGGCTTGCCACCCTGTTTGGACACCAGATGCGGTATCGGAAAACCAGCATCCGTACCACAATCGCGCCGTCCTGCCGAAACCAGTGCCAAGCCTTTTTCCGGAATTGACTGCACATAAGCCCAGACTTCCAAAGCTCGGCGCAAACCATCAGTTTCACCCGTATGGGCAGCCAGTCGCTGATGTTGTGCATGATACAAGGCTGAGTCATGCGTGACATAACAACCGCTGCGCGTAACCACGCGTGCGCTGCATCCTGCCAGTCTTTCCAGAACAATATCATAATAAGAAGAGCCGCCAGCGGTCACGAGCGGATTTTCACAGCCGAACAGACCTTCATCCTTACAGGCTTGATAAAGCACTGCAATATCATCCATAAAGGCCGCAACAACCTGTTCTTTATGTTCTGCCGGTGCTTTAATCAGCCCTTCAAAAGCCTCTACGCCAACCAGAGACAGCTCTGGCGCAGCACTGATTTTTCTGGCCAGTTCCAAAGCGGCCTGATTGGTGCGGCAGCCCGTGCGCCCGCCTTCAAATCCACGTTCCACCAAGACTTGCAACGGCGTACCCACCTGATGACGACGCATAGCAGCCGATGCTGCCACAATGCCTGCTTCACTGTCAATCAGCATCATAAATTCAATCTTGCCAGCTTTGACAATGCCTGCAATCGCATCCAGTTCAGCACGACCAACTGCTTGATTAGCAAGAATAATACGGGTCGCACCAAAGGCAACGCAAACCTGCAATTGCTGGATTGTAGCGACGGTCAGAGCCCATGCCCCATCAGCAAGCTGCTGAGCCATAATCTGCGGACACATCGTGGTTTTAACATGCGGAGCAATCAAGGCGCCGCGCTCTGCCACGAATTTCTGCATCCAGCGGGAATTGTGCTGAAGTGCTTGCGCACGTATGACAGCAACAGGCAAAGGCACATCTCCTGCCAGCACGTTCCAGCCCTGCTTGCCAATTTCACCCAATCCGAGTTTTACACCGGATGGGATAGCTTTCGACGTATCATCCACTACAATCGCTTTTAGTGGCTCAAGATTGAAGGTCATGGATGCTCTTTCTCATTCGCATTCGTTATAAATATCAGATGACAAGATCGGAAAAAATTTTCTTATCATATCTATCAATTTTCATTATCGTCAATGAAATTAAAACGAAGTATTCAGGCATAACTGAAACGCAAGGTGTAAAAATAAAATGAGCGATCAAAAAGCCGTTCTTGGTGATTATCTCAAAGATATTCGTCTTCGCAATCATTGGACATTATCACAGGTAAGCACCATGACCGGTCTTGCGGTCTCGACCTTATCGAAGGTTGAAAACAATCAAATGTCCCTGACCTATGATCGTCTGGTACAACTCGCTCAAGGCTTGAAAATTGATATCGTTGAGCTTTTTGGCACATCTTCAGAGAATGATACGCCCAACCTGCTTGGTCGACGCACGTTCACCCTTGTAGGGCATGGCCGCTCAATTAAAACTCAGAATTATGATTATCTCTATCTCTGCACCGAGATTTCCAAAAAATCGATGGTACCGATCTTTGCTGTTGCACATGCGCGCACGCTGGAGGAATTCGGCCCGCTTATTCGCCACACCGGTGAAGAATATTTCTATGTCCTTGAAGGCGAACTGGAGCTGCATACAGAGCATTATGCGCCCTTACGTCTCAAAAAAGGCGATTCCGCTTATTTTGATGCCACAACCGGCCACGCATATCTCAGTCTGAGTGAAGAGCCGGCACACATCCTGTGTGTCTGCTCCACGTCAGAAAGCGAACTGGCTGCCTCCATACACAAAGAGACAAATATTCGCGACTGATCTCCTTTTGCATAAAATTAGCGTACGATAAGAAAAATAGTTGCGCTTCGTAAAATCGTTACCTACTCTGGAGCTGCGGTAAAATTGCCAAAAAGGCACTGTTCGTCACCGCCGAACTTCGGAGGGGATTAAAAATGATAATTTCAAAGTGGAAATCCGTCTGTCTTGCTTTTTTATTAACTTCAACCGCTCTTTCAGGAGCACTCGCCGCGCAGGATGTGCTTATTCTTGCGCGGGCGGAAGATCCGCCAACGGCCGATCCGGGTATTGAGATCAGCAATAGCGGCTACACACTGACCTATGCTACCTATGAGAGACTTGTAGCCTATAAAGGCGAGACAACTGAGGTTGGGCCCCAGCTCGCAGAGAGTTGGACATCGGATGATGCAGGTCTTGTCTGGACTTTCAAAATCGCCAGCGGTCATAAATTTGACGATGGATCGCCCGTAGACGCTGCAGCAATTAAATTCAGCTTTGACCGTTTGATGAAGCTGAAAGCCGGTCCGTCCGATGCGTTTCCAGTTCTAAAAGAGGTTGAGGTTGTTGACCCTCAGACTGTTAAATTCATTCTGAATGCCCAGTTTGCACCTTTTATTTCCACACTCGCCGTTTCCGGTGCTGCCATTATTAATCCTAAAGTAATGGAGCATGAAAAAGACGGCGACATGGCTAAAGGCTGGCTTGCCGAACATTCCGCTGGCAGCGGTGCCTACCGTATCGCCAGTTGGGAGCGCAACCAAAGCATCGTGCTTGAACGCAATGAGCACTATAATGGCGCTGAACCTGCGTTAAAACAGGTCGTCATGCAGATTGTCGGCGATGTTTCAGGGCGCCGCCTGAAGCTGGTCAGCGGTGATGCAGATATTATTGAGCAAATTCCGCTCGATCAGGCTGAGGCACTGGCAAAAGATCCATCGGTTGTGGTTGAGAGCAACCCCAGCATGTATGTTAATTACATCTATATGAACAATAAGCAGGCACCGCTTGATAATGTAAAAGTTCGTCAGGCCATATCCTATGCTATTGATTATCAGGGCATTATTGACGGCATTATGCTTGGTCAGGCCAAGCAGATGCGCGGCCCTGTGCCAAGCGGTATGTGGGGGCATGATCCTGACGGTTTCCAATACACTTACGATGTTGAAAAAGCGAAAGCTTTGCTCGCAGAATCCGGCGAGAAGAATATCAGCCTCACCTATACGTTTTCGCAGGCTGATCCCGCATGGGAGCCGTTTGGCCTTGCACTGCAAGCCTATCTCGCAGAAATCGGCATTAAACTTGAGCTGAAATCCGTAGCGGATACGACCAAACGCGAACTTGCAGCCACCGGAAAATACGACATGTCTCCCGGGGCATGGACACCGGATTTTGCTGATCCCTATATGTTTATGAATTACTGGTTTGATCCGGATCGCATGGGCGGGCCCGGCAACCGTTCATTCTACAACAATCCGGAAGTTGGCAAACTGGTCAAAGAAGCTGCCAGTATTGTAGATGAAGATAAGCGCAAAGCGCTTTATATCGAAGCACAGAAAATCTCTACGCAGGATGCGCCATATCTCTATATTATGGAAAAGAACGACATCTTTGCCCGACGTGCAGTGGTGAAGGGTTACGTCTATAACCCGATGCTCATTCAGGTCTATAATTTCGCAACAATGTCGAAATCAGAATAGCGGAACTCTGCACATCACGGCGGGTAAAATCATGAACCGCCGTGATAACTCAACCTCAGGCATCAACCGGCAGACTATGCACCTGAACTGGTGTTCTGTCTGCCGGTCTCATCCCTTCCTATCTGCGGCAGCATCAGAATTGACAGCGCCAAGACTGTCAAATTACGTTCTGTTCAAAAGGGTTTCCACTGATGGCAATCACCCGAATTATTATTCCGCGTCTTATCTTGTTGTTTTTTGTGGTTTTCGGCGTCGCCGTTATCACATTTACGATTTCGCATCTTATTCCGGGTGATCCGGCGCGTATGATTGCAGGGGATCGCGCCAGCGCCGAAACGCTTGAAAATATCAGGCGTAATCTTGGTCTTGACCGGCCTGTCGTCGAGCAATTTACCATCTATATCGGCAATCTTCTGCAAGGCGATCTCGGAACGTCCCTACGCACTAATCGTCCTGTTGCCGCTGACATACGCACATTTTTACCCGCAACACTTGAGCTTGGCACAGTCGCTTTGCTGATTTCTATTCTCATCGGCGTGCCGCTCGGTGTATTATCAGCGGTCTATAAAGACGGACCTATTGATCAGGTGGCACGAACTGTATCGGTGTGCGGTATCTCTATGCCAGTATTTTGGTTCGGGCTGGTTCTCATTTATCTCTTTTATGCCAAGTTTCAGATCTTACCCGGCAGCGGGCGTCTCGCAATGGGCATTGTTGCACCAGAACGCATAACCGGATTTCTGCTGATTGACTCACTGCTTCAGGGGCGTTTTGATGCTTTCCGCAGTGCTCTTTATCACATTATTCTACCCGGTTTTGTGCTGGCATTCGCCAATATGGGCGTGATTACCCGCCAAATCCGTGCCTCAATGCTGGATGTCTTGCAAGAGGATTATATCCGTACCGCAAAGGCAAGCGGGCTGCGCAGACGCATCATTATTTTCAACTATGCCCTGAGAAATGCTTTGATCCCGTCCATCACTTTGCTCGGGCTGGCGCTGGGTGACCTGCTTTATGGTGCGGTACTGACCGAAACGATTTTTGCATGGCCAGGCATGGGCACCTATGTCGTGACCTCGATTCAAACGCTCGATTTCCCAGCCATTATGGGTTTCACCATCGTTGCTTCCATCGGTTATGTGCTGATCAATCTGATGGTTGATCTGGCTTATATGCTCGCCGATCCGCAGATCAGGGAGGTTTGAGTATGTCGGTAACACTGCCAACAGAACAAGCTACAGCCGCCGCATTACCAAAAACCAAAACCATATATGACCGGCTGCATTTTCTCTGGTATCTCAGCCGTCGTAGTCCCCTCACCTTGCTTGGTGCTGGTATCATTACGCTTGTGCTGATTATGATTATATTTGCACCATGGATTGCCCCTTATAATCCGGACAAGATATCCCTGACTGCACGATTAGCGCCACCAAGTGCTGCCCACTGGTTCGGAACGGATGAGGTCGGACGCGATCTGTTTTCCCGTGTTGTTTATGGTGCGCGCGCTTCTTGCGGCGCAGCATTTATGATTGTGCTGATTTCTATGAGCATCGGCGTAATGATCGGGTGTCTGTCCGGTGTACTTGGCGGACGGATCGATACCGGCATTATGCGCCTGATGGATGTGGTGATGGCATTGCCGGCACTGGTACTGGCCATGGCATTGGCTGCGGCTCTGGGGCCAAGCCTTTTCAACTCAATGCTTGCAGTAGCGATCGTTCGCATTCCTGCTTATGTGCGCCTTGCGCGCGGGCAAACACTGTCCTTACGCGAGCAGGTTTATGTGAAAGCTTCACGCACTTATGGCGCCTCCCCTTTCTATATTCTCCGCTGGCATATTCTGCCGAATGCTATGTCACCGATTATCGTACAAGCCACACTTGATCTGGGTGGGGTTGTTCTCATTGCAGCCGCATTAAGTTTCATTGGTCTTGGCGCACAACCGCCAACAGCCGAATGGGGCGCTTTGGTGAGCAGCGGTCGCAGTTTTATGCTCGATCAATGGTGGTATGCAACATTTCCTGGTCTGGCAATTCTAATCACCGCTATGGGCTGCAACCTGCTGGGTGACGGTATCCGTGATATGCTTGATCCGCGCCTGAGGACCAGATGATGACAGCAACATTGACGAAATCAACTGAGCCTGTATTGGCCATTCATGGTCTATCGCTGGAATTTCCAACATATAGTGGTGCAGTTAAAGCCCTCGATAATATCTCTATTGATGTCAGGCAGGCCGAAATTATTGGCATTGTCGGAGAATCCGGCTGCGGCAAGTCTGTCACGACAATGGCAGCAACACGATTACTGCCGGAAGGACGCTACAAGATCACCAGTGGCTCCGTGCGGCTGTTTGGTCGTGATACATTGGCGATGGAAGAAAAAGAATTACAGGATGTCCGCGGTAAACTGGTTTCAACTATTTTTCAGGAGCCTATGAATGCGCTTAATCCCACCATCCGCATCGGTAAGCAGCTGATCGATATTATCCAGCGCCATGAAAAAGTCAGCACAACAGAAGCCACACGCGTTGCGCGGGATATTCTGGCTGACATGCTCATCGGCGAACCGGAACGGGTAATGAAAGCCTATCCGTTTGAATTGTCAGGCGGTATGCGTCAGCGTGTGCTGATTGCGATGGCTTTTTCCTGCAATCCTAGTCTGATTATCGCAGATGAACCGACAACCGCACTTGATGTGACGGTACAAGCCGTGATCTTGCGCCTTATCCAGAACCGTGCGCGGCGTACCGGCACTTCGGTCGTCTTTATTTCACATAATATTGCCGTGGTTTCACAACTCTGCGACCGGCTTTACGTGATGTATGCAGGCAGAATTGTCGAGAAGGGTATAACACGCCAGGTTCTTGAATCACCGCAACATCCTTATACGCAAGCACTGTTGCGCTGTCTGCCGGAGCGGGTAAATCCCAAACAGGAACTGGAGGCCATTCCGGGTACTGTGCCTAATTTATTACATCCGCCAGCGGGTTGTTTTTTCGAGCCGCGCTGCAAAGAAGCGACTGAGCAATGCAAAGTTCAATCCCCCGCCTTGGCTGGTGTTGAAACACAGCAGGTTGCATGCTGGCAACGCGAAGTTTTTACATCAGCATGTCATAAAGGGGAACTGCAATGACACAAACTCTTCCCGTTCTTGATATTGCCAATCTTTCCGTTCGGTTTGCTGTCTCCCGCAACTGGCTTGGCCGTCCAACCTCATTTGTACATGCTGTTAATGGTGTTGATTTACAGGTACGAGCCGGAAAAAGCGTAGGGATTGTGGGGGAATCCGGCTGCGGAAAAAGCACGCTCGCGCAAGCTATCATCGGACTTGTCGATTATAACAATGGTAGTGTTGCGATTGACGGACAGGATTTTCACAGTGCCCAAGGAAAAGCGAAACGCGATATCCGGCAAAAAATGCAAATTGTATTTCAGGACCCGCAATCCTCCCTCGACAGGCGTTTGCCTGTTTGGCGGCTGATCAGTGAGCCGCTGCATATCCGCGGCGGCTACAGCAAGGCCCAATTGCGGGCGAAAGCTGCAGAACTGGCAACAGCTGTAGGCTTGCGACCGGAGCATCTTGATCGTCTGCCGCATGAGTTCTCAGGCGGGCAGCGCCAGCGCATTGCCATTGCCCGTGCGATCAGCACCGACCCCGATTTGCTGGTTTTGGATGAGCCGACTTCAGCACTCGATGTGTCTGTACAAGCACAGATCATCAATTTGCTGCTGAAATTGCAGCGCGATCTCGGCCTGTCTTATTTGCTGATATCCCATGATGTAGCACTTGTGCGCCACTTCTGTGATGATGTTGCTGTAATGTATCTGGGACAAATCGTTGAGGCAGGCCCCGCAAGCGATGTATTGAACTCTCCGAAACACCCTTACACTCAAACGCTGCTCGCTGCAGCGCCAAGTTTGGAAAATCCATTACCGGAGCTCTCTGAGGTTAAGATTGGCGAACTGCCTAACAACCGTATCCTGCCTGCCGGTTGTTATTATCGTGAACGTTGCGGCAAAGCCGTTTCGGCTTGTGCAATACCACAAACTTTACATGAGATATCCCCTCGCAAAACCGATAATAATCTGTCCACTCAAGTGCGTTGCCATCTGGCATCCGTTTGATTGCCCATGGTCTGGAATGCACGTTATTAATTCAGTTCCCGACAGACTGAGAATTGGCCTTTCAGCCGCTCGCCTCCACAGAAGGCGCTAAATGCTGAAGGCCACAGGCTCTGCATATGAAAAAGGGGCATAGAATAAAAAGCAGGTTCAATATAATTAAAAATACAAAAATACATCAAAAAATAAAATGATGAAGTACTGTATTTTTATTCAAAATAAAAAAATTAAAATTATAATTTTAATCAACGTACATCAAAATAATTATAGTTACTTCACTCTTCAAATTCCGCAATAGTGTTATCAATTGCTGTGATGTTTAATTCGAGTTCAGCAATCTGGCGTAATAAATTTTTATTTGGAAGCGTTTCGAAATTGGCAGCCTCTATAAGAAGCGTTTTTTGTTCAGCACGGATTATATTAGAGAGATTAATCAGTCGTACTCTGAGTTTTTTCTGATCTTCTTTATTCAAGATTTATGCCCTTTCCATATTTAATTTATAAATAAGATTTAAATTTTTTAACGTCAAACAAAAAGCTTGACCGCTTCAGCGCGTTCTCTTCACCTTATAGATTATGACAAGAGAATGAAAGGGTTAGCTACATCAAAAATATAGAGAAAAAGACACTAAAAATCCAACTGTTTCTGATACAAAACTGAATTACAATACTTCAAATTTCGTAAAATGTATTTGCATACCACTCAAAGATGAATCTGCCTCAACAAAAAATCATTCGCTCAGACAGCAGCCTTAGACTGACAGATCTTCAATTTGTAAGTAAAAATAAATATTTAATAAGAAATTCTGATTGATTAAATCACCTTACTCTTAAGGAAATCAACAATATAAAAATAAATGGCCCGGAAGACCCGGGCCATTCGCAGTTTTATTGAACCGGCTTGATATTCATCGCCAATGTATCTTCATCAGCACGCGGCGTCAGTTCTACCTTGTCCTTCTTCACAGCCCATGCGCTGAGCTGGATGGCAAGCGGCAGATCAGGACGGTCTTTTGCAACAAGATCATTTGCTTTTTCAAGCAATGTGCGACGCTCATCTGCATCCATGGCGGCGGCGGCATCTTCAATCAGCTTGTCCATTTCCGGATTAGCATAGCCACGTACGTTAAATGCACCCAGCGATTTAGCCGGTTCATTGGAATGCATCAAAGATGAAAGCATATAATTTGCTTCACCGGTCAGCGTACCCCAGCTCGCCATATAGAGCGAATATTCACCACGTGTTTTCGCAGGGTTGAACACAGCAGCAGGAACACCATTTACATCTGCGGTAATCCCGATTGCTGCCAGCATCTGCGCCAGTGTCGGCCCCAGCTCATTTGGCATACGGTCGTTCGAATAGCTCAATGTGATTTTGAAACCATCTGGATAGCCAGCCTCAGTAAGCAGCTCTTTAGCGCGATTAATATTGAACTCAGGTGCTTTCAGGTTCTTGTCATAGCCAAAAATATTGGAGGTCACCAATTGGGTTGGCACAGCGGCCATGCCTTCAAGCGCAAATTCAACAATGGTTTCACGATCAATTGCCAAATCGAATGCTTCTCGCACGCGCGGATCAAGCAGCGGATTTTTGTCCAGCTTACTGCCATCTTTAGCAAAAACCATCGGGCTTTTTTTGCGGAAATCGAACTCCAGATAGCTGATATAGATGCTCTCATTTTTAACGACAGTCAGAGAGGAATCCTGCTCCAACACAGGCACATCCGAGGCCGGAACCTTGGAAATCACGTCGACCTGTCCGGCTTTCAACTGTGCAACACGCGCGGCATCATTTGGAATTTCCTTACGGATAACGCGATCCCAAGGCTGTGCGCCACCCCAATAATCGTCGAAACGCTCTAACACGAGATCCTGTGTCGGTGCCCATGATACGAATTTATAAGGACCGGTACCAATAGTTGCCTTACCGCTATTAAAACCTTCAGCCGCGGTTTCCTGTGTTGAATAATTAGCCGCCGCTTTATGCGATGTAATGAACAGACGAATAAAATCATTCGGCAATGTCGGCGCTGCGGAGTTTGTCGTTACGCGCACTGTCAGCGGATCGACAACTTCTACCGATTTCACACGGCGCACAAAAATCGTTGCCGGATTTGGCCCTGTTACATGCGGAATACGCTCGATAGAGAATTTTACATCTTCGGCAGTAAAATCAGAACCATCATGGAATTTTACGCCTTCGCGCAGTTTGAATTCCCATGTCGTATCATTGAGCGCCTGCCAGCTCACGGCCAGAGATGGCTCAAGTTCAAGATTATTGCCGGAACGGATTAGCGTATCGAAAATGTGTTTTGTTGCTTCAGCATTCGCAGCTGTTGCTGTGAAATGCGGGTCCATTGAGGCAGGGCCGGCTTTAATTGCCATAACCAGATCAGCAGCGAAAAGCTGTCCGGCGCTGAAAAGCAAAGTCGTGCCAAGCATGAGTGCGCGCAGCGTATGTTTCATTTTATAATTCCAGTTCCCTTTATTGATATTATTCAGAATTATTCGTCACACTCAGGCATGTCAGAGGTGATCGTTTCCGGCCATTCGCGTGATGCAATGACAAGCTTGGTCAGAATTTCCGAGAGCATCATGCGCTCCGCAGGGCTGAGCGTTTCCAGCATAAGCCGCTCACGCTCAATCATCGGCGTCATTTTGGTTTCAACGATTGCATGCCCCGCATCCGTCAGACACAGCACAACGCGACGCAGGTCATCACTGTCGCCTTCCCGCTGAACAAGCTTAAGTCGAGTCAGTTTTTTGGTTGCACGGCTTAGTGTATTTTTCGGAAAGCCTGAACCGGCAACCACCTCAGACAAGGTTGTGCGGTCACGCAGAAACAGCGAATACAGCACAACAAATTCCGGTCGCAGCAGATCATGATCCGCACCAATCAATCCGTAGATCGGATTATTATAATGCAGCGCCAGATAGTTGATCCGAAAGGATAACCAGCACGGATTTTCCCATAATTTTGTATGCAGAATATCGCTTTCGCTTAGACGGCTGTCCGCAGCCTCACTGCGCCCCGCACGCCCCTCCAACAGAGCGATTGCTACACGATCCTCCATCGCCCCTCCAAGTGCACTTTCAGCAATTAAGTTCCATTTAGAACAAAATATCGCTTGTTTCTAGGATGTCAAACGTAATTATTGTTCCAATTGGAACTTGTATACGAATTAATTTCATGAATAATAGTTTTAGAAACCCATGAGCAAAGACTCGGGATCATCAGATAATGAGAGGACTCCCAATGCATATTAACGCTATGAACTGGCGACAGGTTGAAGAACGTGTCAAACAGGACGACCGCTGCATTCTGCCGATCGGAAGCGTTGAACAACATGCCCGTATCAGCCTTGGTACAGATATGATTCTGGCGGAGAAGGTATCAATGGATGCGGCAGAGCCTCTCGGCGTGCCGGTCTTTCCTGTATTACCTTATGGACTGGCGTCGAGCTTTGCGGATTTTCCGGGCACTGTATCACTAAGCCTGCGCACCTATATCGGCGTTATTGAAGATATTCTCGACAGCATTTACCATTCGGGCTTCCGCCGTATTCTGATCGTCAACGGCCATGGCGGCAATGCGCCTGCCGGTACTGTTGTGTCTGAGTGGCTGAACCGCAACCGCGATGCCAGTGTCAAAATGCACGACTGGTGGCGCGCACCACAAACCATGGGCAAAGTACTGGAAATCGACAGCTGCGCTTCCCATGCCTCATGGATGGAAAATTTCCCCTGGACACGTCTTGCTGGTGTTCAGCAACCGGAACATGCGGTAGAGCGCATTGATTTCGGCGCTATGGCACGCGTTGACGCCGGTCGCAAACGTGCGCTGCTGGAAAGCTGCGAAGGCAATTATCACGGTCTTTTTGAACGCCCTGATGCCGATATGCATACGATCTGGGATGTGGCTGTGCGCGAGACCCGCTTTGAACTCGAAAACGGCTGGCACTGATAATCACAAATTTCCGGACAGGAGAAATCCCGTCCGGCATTAGAAATAGTTAAGCGGATACGGCGGGAGGAAACTGTCCGTTATCCGCTTTTGGGGGAGCATAGCTGATGATTGCATTTATTGTCAGACGCTTATGGCAGGCAGCATTGGTCATGCTTGTTATGTCGCTACTGGTGTTTATGGGGGTTTTTGTGATCGGCAATCCTGTCGATGTGCTGATCTCACCCGATGCGACACAAGAAATCCGTGACAGAGTTATTGCCCAATACGGCCTCGACCTGCCGGTATGGCAGCAATATCTGCAATTCATGACCAATCTGCTGCATGGCGATCTGGGACGTTCATTCGTCTATAATATGCCGGTATCAGAGCTGATTGCATCCCGTCTGCCTGCGACTGCCGAACTGGCGCTGACTGCAGTATTCATGGCAAGTCTTATCGGTATTCCGTTAGGGATTTATGCCGGTTACAAATCAGATAGCTGGGCATCCAAAATTATTATGGCGCTGTCTATTCTCGGCTTTTCCGTACCGACATTCTGGATCGGGCTGATGCTGATTATGGTTTTTGCCGTGCAACTCGGCATTATGCCGGCGGGTGGCCGGGGCGCAACCGTTTCGATTTTCGGCGTTCCTTTAAGCTTCCTCACGCTGGATGGCCTGCATCATCTGGCATTACCGGCCATCAATCTGTCTCTGTTTAAACTCTCGTTGATGATACGGCTTGCAGCGTCAGGCACGCGTGAAATTATGCTGACCGACACGATTAAATTTGCCCGTGCTGCCGGTATTAACGAGCGCACAATCCTGCGCCGTCATGTGCTGCGGTTGATTTCCATTCCGCTTGTCACCGTGTTTGGGCTTGAGCTTGGTTCTACAGTCGCTTTCGCCGTTGTTACCGAGACTATTTATTCGTGGCCGGGGCTCGGAAAGCTGATTATTGACAGTATTACATCCCTCGACCGACCGGTGATGGTGGCCTATCTCATGCTGGTTTCCCTGCTGTTCATCACGATTAATCTGATTGTGGATCTGTCCTACGCCGTGCTTGATCCGCGCATGCGTCAGGGAGGTGGCAAATAATGGCACTACTCAACAACAGATCTCTACAATTCTGGTCAGAGTTTAAGCGCCATCCGGTGCCTGTCATCGCTGCACTGGTTGTTCTTACAATCATCCTGCTGGCAGTTTTCGCTCCGCTGATTGCCCCGCAAGATCCCTATGACCTTTCAAGCCTTGTGTTACGTGACGGACGACGCGCACCCGGCTATGTTGGGCAAGGCGGTTACACTCATCTTCTGGGAACTGATGGTCAGGGCCGCGACCTCTTCTCTGCCATCCTCTACGGCTTGCGTATTTCTCTGGAAATGGGTCTGCTGGCCGGTGCAATCGCTTTTACCATCGGTGCACTTGTTGGCTCTACAGCGGCTTATGTTGGCGGACGGCTGGAAGCCTTTGTGATGCGTGTCATCGATCTGCAATTATCCTTTCCGGCCATTCTGCTGGCCTTTGTGGTCGCAGCTTTACTCGGTCAGGGCAAAAGCCAGCTGATTATCGCTCTGGTTTTTTCTCAATATGCGTATTTTGTCCGCACAGCACATGGCGCGGCGGCAGCAGAGCGCAATAAGGACTATGTAGAAGCTGCATTGTCTGTTCCTATGAGCGGCTGGTTCATTGTTACCCGCCATATTTTGCCTAATGCTCTGCCACCGCTTATCGTCGTTGCAACCGTGCAAGTTGCCTCTGCGATCTCCCTTGAGGCAACATTGTCTTTTCTCGGTGTTGGTCTGCCGCCGACAGAACCATCGCTTGGCATGCTCATTTCAAACGGCTTCCAATATTTGCTGTCAGGCCGCTACTGGATTTCGATCTATCCGGGCATTGCGCTGATCATACTCATTATGGCGATTAATCTTGTTGGCGATCAAATCCGCGACCAGCTCAATCCGAGGCTGAACAAATGACAGCGCATCTTCTTGAAGTTAACGATCTGCACACGTATTTTGAAACCCGCACAGGCACAGTAAAATCTGTAGACGGCGTATCCTTTCATCTCGATCGCGGTGAAATTCTCGGCTTGGTCGGAGAGTCCGGCTCGGGAAAATCCATCACCGGATTTTCACTGATCGGGCTGATCGATAAGCCGGGGAGGATCACGCAAGGCTCGATCAAGCTGGAAGGGCGTGAGCTTGTCGGTCTGAATGAAACAGAGCTTCGCAAATTGCGCGGACGTGAAATCTCGATGGTCTTTCAGGACCCGATGATGACGCTTAATCCGGTGCTGACAGTTCTCGATCAAATGACGATGGCATTACGCGCCCATGCAACATTGTCGGACAGCGATGCACGGACACGCTGTGTGGAAGCTTTGCGTCAGGTACGTATTGTTGACCCCGAGCACAAAGTTGATTTTTATCCGCATCAGTTTTCCGGTGGTATGCGTCAGCGTGTGGCGATTGCCATTGCACTGCTGCACAAGCCGAAAGTTGTTATTGCTGATGAGCCGACAACTGCACTCGACGTATCAGTACAGGCGGAAATCCTGACCGAAGTGAAGGCACTTGTTGCCGAACTTGGCATTTCGATGATCTGGATCAGCCATGATCTGGCGACTGTTGCCTCGATTTCAAAACGCATTGCGGTGATGAAATCCGGTAAAATCGTGGAAACCGGTCTGGCTTCAGAAGTGCTGAAAGCGCCCAGCCATCCTTATACGCAAGGTCTGCTGGATGCCCTGCCCTCACGATCCAAGCCGGGGCAGATGCTCGGAACATCCGCGCAGGAAGAGGCTGTGCAGATCACGACCACAGCGTCTGCGAGCAAAGCTGTCCCCGATTTTGTGACAGTAAACAATGCCGTCAAACGGTTTGAGTGGAAAAGCGATGTCTGGAGCAGGTTCGGCCAGAAAATCGGCCTTCTTAAACCGAGAAAACCGGTTATTGCTGTGAACCATGTGAACCTGACGATCGCCAGAGGTGAAGCTCTTGGACTGGTCGGGGAATCCGGCTCTGGTAAATCGACCCTCGGGCGTATGGTCTGCGGCATATATCAGCCAACAGAAGGGAAAATCCGTTTATCCGGCCAACCTGTGATGTCTGACAGCGTACATGGGAGTAAACTGACGACCAAAATCCAAATGATTTTTCAGGATCCATTCGCGTCACTTGACCCGCGCCGCACGATTGGTCAGTCGATTGCCGAGGGGCCGATTGCCCATGGGCTGACCAGCAAAAGCGAAGCCCGTGCCTATGTGGCACAATGGTTGAAAGCCGTAAGCCTTGATCCGGCCTTTGCAGACCGTTATCCGCATCAGTTTTCTGGTGGTCAGCGCCAGCGTATTGCCATTGCCCGCGCTTTGGCAATGCAGCCGGAGGTGATTGTCTGCGATGAACCGGTGGCGTCGCTTGATGTGTCCATTCAGGCGCAAATTCTCAATCTGCTTCTGCGACTGCGTAAAGAACTAAACCTGACATTGCTGTTCATCAGCCATGATCTGTCCGTGGTTCGCCATCTCTGTGACCGTATCATTGTGATGCATCACGGCAAGATTGTTGAAGAAGGACTGGCCGAAACGATCTTTGAAGCCCCGCAGCAGCCCTATACAAAAATGCTGTTGAACGCCATTCCAAAGCTTGCATGAGAGGTAGAGCGCATCCCGAAAAGTTTGAAGCGCTTTTCGGGATGGGCTATCTTCTTGTTTTTACGCATGTCTTTGCCCCAAACCCGGTGTCCACTTTTGGGAGACATGCTCTAATTTCGTTTTCTTGTTGCGATAATCGCTTGGGCAACGCGAGACGCAGGCTGACGATCAAGCCTACTACTGATCCAGACCGCGCAGTCCACGAGCTTATCCAATTCAATACCGGTCTCAATACCCATACGATCAAACAACCAGACAACATCTTCCGTAGCGACATTGCCAGAAGCCCCCGCAGCATAGGGACAGCCGCCTAATCCGGAAACCGAGCTATCAAACACACGAAGACCCATGGTATGTGCAGCCACAATATTCGCCACAGCCATTCCATAAGTGTCATGAAAATGTCCGGCCAGCGCAGGAACTGGAACTTCGCTCGCAACTGCTTCAATCAGTCTGCGCACATTGTCCGGCACGCCGACACCGATCGTATCGCCAAGACTGATTTCATAACACCCCATATCATATAAATCTTTGGCGACATGCGCGACAGTTTGAGGGGCAATATCGCCCTCATAAGGACAACCCAATACGCATGAAACATAACCGCGTATCTTAACTCCGGTTTTGCGCGCTGCCTCGATGACTGGTGCAAAGCGTTCCAGAGATTGTGCAATTCCGGCATTAATATTCTTATGGCTAAAGGTTTCAGACGCAGCTGCAAAAATTGCGACCTCTTTTGCGCCTGCCTCTGCCGCAGCTTCAAACCCTTGTAAATTAGGTGTAAGCACTGAATAACAAACGCCATCATGCTTTTTCAAACCACGCATCACGGCTGAATGATCTGCCATTTGCGGCACCCATTTGGGTGACACAAAAGCGGTAGCCTCAATATTTTGTATACCGCAGCCAATCAAACGCTCAATGAGTTCAAGTTTGATAGCTGTCGGGATAATCTGCTTCTCATTCTGCAAACCGTCCCGCGGCCCAACCTCAACAATCCTGACTCTATCCCGCATCTTGATGACACCTTATTTTTTAAGCCGTATGCTGTTCCTCAAGGCCAAGCTCCTGCATCATAAGCCTGCGAATGATAAATTTTTGAATTTTTCCGGTTACAGTCATCGGAAAACTATCAACAAATTTCACATAATGCGGAATCTTATAATGGGCGATCTGCCCCTCACAAAAGGCCTGAAGATCATCAGGCGTTAAAGCCGCGCCATCATGGAGAATAATCCAGGCACATACGACTTCACCGTATTTTTTATCAGGCACACCCACAATCTGAACATCCTTGATTACAGGATGGCGAAACAGAAACTCCTCTACCTCACGGGGATAAATATTCTCCCCGCCGCGGATAATAACATCCTTAATACGCCCGACAATATTGCAGTAACCCTCACCATCAATGACCGCAAGATCACCAGTATGCATCCAGCCATCACGGTCTATAACCGCTGCGGTCTGCTCGGGATCGTCCCAATATCCGTACATCACGAGATAGCCCCGCGTGCATAATTCTCCAGATACACCACGCGGTACAATCTTGCCTTCACCATCAATAATTTTAACTTCACAATGTGGCTGCACCCGTCCGACAGTTGTAACACGGCACTCAACCGTATCGTCAATGCTGCTCTGAAAGGATACGGGCGATGTTTCCGTCATACCATAGGCAATCGTGACCTGCTTCATATGCAGGTTTTCAATGACACGCTTCATCACTTCGACAGGACACGGACTACCTGCCATAATACCGGTGCGTAGACTTGAGACATCATATGTTGCAAATTCGGGGTGGTTCAGCACACTGATGAACATCGTGGGAACACCGTAAAGTGCGCTACAGTGCTCATTCTGCACGGTTTGCAACACAGCCTCCGGCTCAAAGGAAGCCGCAGGATAGATCATTGTCGCGCCATGTGTCAGACATGCGAGGTTTCCCATCACCATGCCAAAACAATGATACAAAGGAACGGGAATACAAAGCCGCTCTCCGGCAGTAAGACCGATTGCATCGCCCACAAACTGTGCATTGTTGAGTATATTGCGATGTGTGAGGGTCGCACCTTTTGGAGAGCCGGTTGTGCCGGATGTAAATTGAATATTGGCATGATCTGTGGCGTTAAGACCAGCACCGATCACTTGCAGAGCTTCGAGCTCCGTAGCTTGCGGCGGTATAAACAAATCCGCGAAATTGATCATCCCTGACGTTTTTTCTTCGCCTAAACGAATAACCTTTTTCAGAAAGGGAAAGTGTTCTGAATGCAGATTAAGCGGGTCCGCATTTGGAATTTCCGGCACCAGTGTGGTGATCATTGTAAGGTAGTCGCTGCTTTTGAAACAAGGCGACAGAATAATCGCTTTGCAACCAGCTTTACCAATCGCAAAATCCAGCTCTGCTAAGCGATAAGCAGGGTTAATATTGACGAGGATCAAGCCCGCTTTAGCGGCAGCAAATTGCGTCAGAACCCATTCCGCATTGTTATGTGAAATGATCGCAATCCGATCTCCGCACCTCAGACCAAGGCGTAAAAAGCCACATGCCAGTGCGTCGGTTTTTTGCCGCAGCTCGGCATAAGTCAGGCGTATATTTTGATGCACAGAAATAAGAGCATCAATTGCAGCATACCGCAAACAGGCGTCGTCGAAAAACCGGCCAATTGTGGTTTCTATCAGCGGTCTGCCCGTCGTTCCTTTTACAATGCTCAGTTTTTCGCCCACTTCCGCTCCTTCTGTTTTTAGAGCGCAGCATCTTTATCGTTCTGTACTTTCTTTTATCGACGCACTTGTTTCATCAGCCTCAAAATCCACCAGCTCAATGCCTTCACTCACCTGATCTCCCACGGCACAGCGGTAAGCCCGCACATATCCGGCGGCTGGCGCAAAGAGCTTAAGTTCCATCTTCATCGCTTCAACAATCAGTACCGGTGTGCCTTTTTCAATGTGCTGCCCCTCATCAACAAGCAAGGCAGTGACAGTTCCCGGCATTGGTGCAAGCAGCCCCTCATTTGGTGCTGCGCTTTCAACCAGAACATCAAGCGGATCAAGCCATTCCAGCTTCCAGCTTTGATGCTGCGTAAAAATATGAAATGTATTATTTATATTAGCAAAATTAAATGTTTTTCGCCATCCGTCGATCATAGCAATGATGCGGTTATTTTGATCCAAGGTAGCCTGTGCGATAACGTCAAGCTCACCGGTCTGTAACCGAAACCCGCTATCGCGATAAGTAACAATAACAGTTTCAGAAATACCGTTACAACGGAAGCTCAAATTACATTTGGCTTCAGTATTCAACCGAAAGCCATCTTTTAATCCGAACAATGGTGAGGTGCAAGTTTGCCCTGCTTCGCTCATAAGCCGCGCCAAGGCCGTGAATAAAAACACTTCGGCAGGCGGTGATTGCTTGTCAGCCAACAGAAACGCGCTTTCTCGCTCTATCAGGCTTGTATCAAGCTGCGCCTGCACAAAAGAAGGGCAACGGACAAGACGTGAGAGGAAATCAATATTATTGGCTATGCCCGCAATTTGAACATCCGCTAGCGCCCGCTGCATACGTGCCAGCGCTTTATCGCGTGTTTCATCCCAGACAATCAGTTTAGCAATCATCGGATCATAGAACCGGCTGATACTGTCGCCCTCCTCAAAGCCCCTGTCGATACGCACATGAGCGCTTTCTTCCGGCAAAGAGAAATGCACCAGTCGGCCAGCCGACGGCATAAAATCGTGAGAAGGATCTTCCGCGTAAATCCGTGCCTCAATCGCATGACCGCGCAAGGATAATGCCTCTTGGCCGAGCGGCAATGTTTCTCCTGCCGCTACACGCAATTGCCATTCCACAAGATCAAGCCCCGTTATCATCTCCGTCACCGGATGTTCCACCTGAAGACGGGTATTCATCTCCATGAAATAGAACTGACCATCGGGCGCCACGATAAACTCAACGGTACCCGCTCCGGTGTACTGTATCGCCCGCGCGGCATTGACAGCAGCCTCCCCCATGAGGCGGCGCTGCTCGGGGGCAAGATGGGGCGCAGGCGCTTCCTCGACAACTTTCTGATGTCTGCGTTGTACCGAACAATCGCGCTCAAACAGCGAGATATAATTACCGTGCGTATCACCGAATATCTGAATTTCTATATGCCGAGCGGGCGTGATATAGCGTTCAATCAGGATATGATCATCACCAAATCCAGCTTGGGCTTCCCGCTGGCAGGCGGATAGATTTTCAGCAAAATTCTCGCGTCGCTCAACCAGACGCATACCCTTGCCACCACCACCGGCAGATGCCTTTATCAAAACCGGATACCCAATTGCATCTGCTTCGCTGCGTAATCGTTCAACACTCTGCTCATCGCCATGATAGCCGGGGGTCAGGGGAACGCCTGCACCTCCCATTTGCTTTTTTGCTTCTGATTTTGCTCCCATAATGCGCATGGCTGAGGCAGAGGGGCCGATGAATACCAATTCGGCACGCGCACAGGCCACACAAAAAGCTTCATTTTCCGAGAGAAATCCGTAACCCGGATGGATAGCTTGCGCTCCGGTCGATAATGCAGCTGTGATAATTTTCCCGCCATCAAGATAAGATTCCTTGGCAGTTGCAGCACCGATATAAACAGCTTCATCGGCAAGGCGGACATGGCGTGTCTGAGCGTCTTCATCCGAGAATACGGCAACAGTTCTGATGCCCATAAGGCGGGCAGTTTTGATAATACGGCACGCAATCTCGCCGCGATTTGCGATTAGAATCTTGTCAAACATCATCTCATTGCGCCTCGTGCATCCAGTCAGGGGATCGTTTATCGAGAAAGGCACGAAGCCCTTCACGCGCTTCTGCATCCATACGCAACGAGGCAATACGCTGTGCCGTTTCCTGCATCAGTGCATCACTCATGGCTTTTTCGGCAACGTCACGTATCAGCATTTTTGCAGCGGCTTGCGCGCGCGGCCCGCCGCTCATCAGACTACGAACCAGCTCATCAATACTGGTATCAAGCGCAGATGATTGTACCACTTCATGAACAAGGCCAATGTGCTGTGCGGTTGCGGCGCTTATCGTCTCTGCTGAAAGAAAATACCGTGAAGCCTGACGCGAGCCGATTGCCCGTATCACATAGGGGCTGATAACAGCCGGAATAATGCCGAATTTCACTTCAGATGTGGCAAATCTTGCATCCGTGGACGCGATGCAGATATCGCATGCTGCAACCAGCCCCATACCACCGCCAAACGCTGCACCATGCACCCGCGCCACTGTTGGCTTAGGCATTTCCGCTAAGATACGAAACATTTGTGCCAATTTATGCGCATCGGCAAGATTATCGTCAAAACCAGCCTCACCTGCGGCCTTCATCCAATCAAGATCAGCACCTGCCGAAAAGCTTTTACCGCGCCCGGCTAAAATCACGATCCGCGCGCTGTCATCAGCACTCAAACACGTGAAAGCATCTGTCAGCTCTGCAATCATCACAGCATTAAAAGCATTATGCTGCTGCGGGCGGTTCATCCAGAGTGTAACGACAGAACCCGCACGGGTGATTTCGAGAAATTCATACATGACTGGCTCACATTCTGAAAATACCAAACTTGGTTTCTTTGACCGGCGCATTCATTGCTGCCGCTAAAGAAAGCCCGAGAACACGTCGGCTCTGTGCAGGATCAATAATACCGTCATCCCACATGCGGGCAGTCGCATAATAAGGATTACCCTGCGTTTCATATTGCGCACGGATTGCCGCCTGAAACACATCCTCCTCCTGTTGGCTCCAGCTTTCACCACGCGCCTCCAAAGCATCACGTTGCACGCGGGCAAGCACACTGGCTGCCTGCTCGCCGCCCATCACCGAAATGCGGCTATTGGGCCACGACCACAGAAAACGCGGCGAATAGGCTCTTCCGCACATACCGTAATTACCGGCACCGAAAGAACCGCCGATCAGCATAGTAATTTTAGGAACCTGAGCCGTTGCGACAGCCGTGACCATCTTGGCACCATCTTTGGCAATTCCGCTGTTTTCATATTTCCGGCCAACCATGAAGCCGGTAATATTTTGCAAAAAAACCAACGGAATATGCCGCTGTGCGCATAGCTCGATAAAATGCGCGCCTTTCAGGGCGGATTCTCCAAACAAAATGCCGTTATTTGCGACCAGACCAACAGTTGTTCCGTAAATCTGCGCAAAACCCGTCACAAGCGTTGTGCCGTAACGGGCTTTAAATTCGTCAAACCGTGAGCCATCAACCAATCGTGCAATAATCTCGCGGACATCATAAGGGTGACGCAAGTTAGCCGAAACAATCCCGTATAAATCTTGCGCATCATAAAGCGGCGTTTCACTCTCTTTGAAAAGATCGGGCTTATTACTGAGATTGAGATTTGCGACCACACGTCTGGCAATGCCAAGAGCATGCGCGTCATTTTCGGCCAAATGATCGGCAACACCGGAAAGTCGGGTATGCACATCCGCACCGCCAAGATCTTCCGCTGTTACCACCTCTCCAGTCGCCGCTTTTACCAAAGGCGGCCCACCAAGAAATATTGTGCCCTGATTACGCACGATGATTGTTTCATCCGACATTGCAGGCACATAAGCACCACCAGCCGTACATGACCCCATGACAACGGCTATTTGCGGAATAGCTTTGGCTGACATATTCGCCTGATTGTAAAAAATTCGGCCAAAATGATCCCGATCGGCAAAAACCTCATCCTGTTTTGGCAAATATGCGCCACCGGAATCTACCAGATAAATACATGGCAGATGGTTTTGTTCGGCGATTTCCTGCGCACGCAGATGTTTTTTCACTGTCAGCGGATAATAGGTGCCGCCTTTAACTGTCGCATCATTGGCAATGATGACACATTGCACACCTGAGACCATGCCGATGCCAGCGATAATGCCTGCACTCGGTGCGTCATCGTCATAAAGACCATTGGCCGCCAATTGCCCGATTTCCAGAAAAGCGGCGCCGGGGTCAAGCAGTTGGTCTATGCGCTCCCGCGCCAGTAACTTGCCCCTTGCTTTGTGCCGTGCCGCCGCCGCAACGCCGCCGCCAGTGCAGATAATCGCGCTGCGCGCGCGTAGCTCCTCAACTTGTGCCTGCATAGCATCACGATTGCTGATGAAGTCTTCACTGCGCATATTGATGTTGGTTTTAAGGATACTCATCATGAACTCCGGCTATCTGGTTTCGGTCATGAGTTCCCGCCCGATCAGCATACGGCGGATTTCTGATGTGCCTGCGCCTATTTCATACAGCTTAGCATCGCGCCAAAGCCTTCCGGCGGCACAGTCACTGGTATAGCCGTAACCGCCCAGAGCCTGTATCGTTTCCCCCGCCATCCAGGTTGCTTTTTCGGCCGCATAAAGAATGGCACTTGCCGCATCTTTACGCAGACTGCGTGCATGATCCTTACGATCACAAACCGCACCAACAGCATAAATATACGCGCGTGTTGCCTGCCAGCCCGCATACATATCGGCCAGCTTACCTTGCATCAGCTGAAAATCACCAATTGGCTGCCCAAATTGTTTGCGCTCATGCATATAAGGCAGCGTCAGGTCCATGCAGGCTGCCATGATACCAAGCGGCCCGCCACTTAAGACCGCTCGCTCATAATCAAGGCCAGACATCAGAACCTGAACGCCTTGACCAACACCACCAAGAACATTCTCTTCTGCGATTTCACACTGATCGAAATAGAGCGGAAATGTATTGGAACCACGCATCCCGAGCTTGTCCAGATGCGCTCCGTGACTGAAACCGCTGACACCTTTTTCAACGAGAAAAGCGGTGATGCCCTTTTGTCCGGCTTGCGGGTCGGTTTTCGCATAAACCACGAGAATATCTGCATCACCACCATTGGTGATCCACATTTTCGAACCATTCAGAATGTAATGATCGCCACGCTTCTGCGCTTGCAGTTTCATTGACACGACATCGGACCCTGCATCCGGCTCCGACATAGCCAAAGCACCGATATAATCTCCTGATATTAATTTCGGCAGATATTTGGCCTTCTGCGCCGCAGTGCCATGACGGCGGATTTGATTGACACAGAGGTTTGAATGAGCGCTGTAAGAAAGTCCGACAGAGGCAGAGGCACGGGAGATTTCCTCCATTGCCACGATATGCGCAAGATAGCCCATACACGCACCGCCGTAGTCCTCCGGGACGGTGATGCCGAGCAGCCCCATTGCTCCGAGTTTTTTCCACAAATTAGCGGGGAACATATTGTTCCGGTCGATCAATGCCGCATGAGGGGCAATTTCTGTCTGCGCAAATGCACGCACGCTATCGCGTAGTTGCGTAATCTCATCGTCAAAATGAAAATCGAGGCTCGGAATTATCAAGAACGGCCCTCCCAAGCTGCAGTTGTGTATTCCACCTTTTGTGAGATGAGTGTGATGCAAAAGCCGGTGCCTGTCTTGCCAGAGAGGTTGCAAAATCGGCCATAAAGGCACAGAATAAATTATGACATCTGTTTCTTCGGTTCCTTGCTCCACCGGAAACACACTTCCGGCCGTGGCTCCGGTTGCGCCCTCCTTTGCGCCTCAAGTCGTACCAATGGACTTTGTACGCTGCATTTTGCTGGCTTATGCCAAATATGGCATGGATCCGGCACGAGCATTGTCAAAGGCGCAAATCCGGCCAGATTCCGTTCAAAAAACAGATGCCCGTGTAACCACCGAACAATTTGAAGATTTTAACTGGGAGGCCATGCAAGAGCTTGATGATGAGGCTCTGGGTTGGTTTTCACGCAAATTACCGTGGGGAACTTATGGCATGCTATGCCGTGCATCGCTTGGTGCACCCACACTTGGCATAGCCCTGCATCGCTGGACACGGCATCACCGCCTGCTTACCGACGATATTTTTCTGACCCTGAATGTCACAGATGAAACTGCTTCGATAGAAATCACTGAAACGCGTGATCTAGGAGATTTTCGAGCATTCTGCCTTCTCACGCTGCTGCGCTATATTCTTGGTTTTGCCTGCTGGGCAATTGATGAAAAAATCCCTTTGGTTTCAGCCGAGTTTCCCTGCGCTCCTCCAGCCTACTCTGATGTTTACAGTAAGCTATTTTCACCAAATCTGCATTTTTCAGCGTCACATGCACGGATTCACTTCAGCAAACATTATCTGGAGCAGCCACTGCAACGCGACGAGGCCGCGATCAACCTTATGTTGAAGCGCGCATTACCCCTCACCGTTCTGCCCTATAAAAATGAACACAGGCTAACCAGTCAGGTGAGGCGTTTATTACGCATGGCAAAAACAGAACTGCCATCTGCAGAAGATGTGGCAGCTTTGTTTAATCTCTCCATACGCACCTTGCACCGCCGCCTTACAGTTGAGGGAGCATCCTTACGACAGCTTAAAAAACAAGTTCAGATGGAACAGGCAAAAGAAGCCCTTACGCGGACAACACAACCGATCAAAAGAGTGGCTTTTATTGCAGGCTTCAGAAGCGAGAAAAGTTTTTCCCGAGCATTTCACAATGCGACCAATGAAACACCGAGCATGTTCAGAAAGCGGCTACAAGCAGCTAAATAAATACAATCGGGATCGGCATAGGATATAGCAGCAACTGACTGCCTTCTAATTTAGAAGGCAGTCTTTCATTTATACTACTTACCGGATGAAAGAACGTGCATTGCGATTTCATCAAGGAATTTTGGCAAAGTATCAAAGGCATAAGGCGCATAAACACGTTCCAGCCGCTGATGATATTCGCGCCCCCAAGGACCGATATTGACGACCGGATAAGTCAGCGCATCAGCCGGCACCTGATCAATAAACTGCACTGCCGGTGTGTTCTCAGAAACGACCTGACTATCAGCAGCATCCGGTTTGTAGCCGAAGAAGCTCATATCCGAGATACCGGCAAAAGTATCGCGATATTTGATGGTCGTAGAAAACCTCTGCTCAATCGTCTGGCGTGCAGCATCCAGCGCCGTACTGAAATCACGCTCCAGCGCAGTTTCATTGCCCATATGCACATGCGGATAAACGAGACTGCCAAAGCCGATAATCACTGTCGGGCCGGTAATGCGTGCTTCAACAACCATCCGGTCAACGAGTTCGCGGGTCAAAAGCAGCGGATTGTCATGGACTGACAGTTTCTGCTCCAGTTCCTCAATGCGCTTGAGAGCCGCATCACCACCGATACGGATCACCTCTGCACGCAACTCGGCAACTGTCATCACACGGCCTTCATGATCGCTTGCCGATTGCTCTGTTCCCAACAGCTTAGCGTAGGCCTGTGCATGACCGTTAAAATGACCGATTGCACGGTTCAGTGCATCACCGACGATAGTTTGGAAATGCTGGAATAAAGCTTCCGGCGAGCGGGAATGTGCCAGCCAGTTAAACGCAATCCAGGTGCGCTCAGGTGTTGTTACCTCATATCCACCACGGAAATCGCGTGCTTCCAGACAGATCGGCGGTGGTGAAACTTCATTGCCCTCAGTGTCACTCAAGTCCGCATTGGCTTCCACCGCACGCATAATTTCCGAGGCGATCAGATGCGCGCTGATCCCTTCAAACGGATAGCCCGCATGGGATGGCTTGCCGACAACAAAGGCAAACGGCAATTGTTTACCGATTGTCCCGCGATAAATTGCACGGCCTTCTGAACCGTTACCCTGATCGCTTGTGGCATCAAGGTTGACGCCTGCGGCAATATCCAAATTCCAGCGCTGCATAAGAGCAGGTAAAGCGTCACGCAGGCTGCGCATACCGCGCGAGCCACGTTCCTCATCAGGTGTTACAAATAGCAGCAGATTGCCTTCGCGATCCTGTTTAGAGGAGAAATGTTCCAGCACCGCAATGCCCGCTGCAACACCACTTTTCATATCCAGCATGCCGCGTCCCGGAATAAAATCACCGGTTTGGAAATCGCTCAGCGCCTTCGCTTCATTTGGCGCAAGCGGTCTGCTGGTCAGATCGGCCAGCAAGGCTTCCAGTAAGGCATCCGGCTCAAATGCCAGATGTTTGAGATCGCGGTAATTACCGGTTTCAACAACGTCATAATGACCGGCAAAAGCCAGTGCTTTACGGCCGTGGCCGCGCACCACTGCAACGACATTTTGCGTCATCGGAGAGCCGTGGCTGTCGATCACTGCAATATCATCAGGATTGGCCTGAAAATAAGGAATTTTACGCAGCAGCTCGACCAATTTCGGTGCGAATTCAGCCTCACCTGCAGTTCCGGTTTCGCTCGGCCATCGCACCATTTGGTAAGACAGTTCTCGAACGCGCTCTGCAGGCTGCCATGCATTGAGTTCAGTTGTGTTGAATGCTGTCACGATTTTTCTCAACTTATAATTTCCCCGTTCCCGTTCTTCATCAAAAACAGGTTGGTCAGGAGATGCGTTAAGGGGGCAGTCACAACAGCTTCAATCGAAACTATTGTGACCGGTCTGATTTCACTTACTGATTAAGATGTTTTCTCAGGAATGTTCTGGTGCGCTCATTCTGCGGATTGGTGAAAATATCCTCAGGTTTGCCCTGTTCGACAACAACACCTTTATCCATAAACAGAACCTTGTCGGCGACTTCACTGGCAAAACGCATTTCATGGGTCACAATCAGCATTGTCATATGCTCTTGTGCCAGTTGTTTCATCACCAAGTTCACTTCCTCCACCAATTCGGGATCTAGTGCGGAAGTGGCCTCGTCAAACAGCATCACTTTAGGCTGCATCGCCAAGGCACGGGCAATAGCCACGCGCTGTTTCTGCCCGCCGGACAGGCGCGACGGATACATTTCTGCTTTGTCCGCCAGTCCGACTTTCTCAAGCAATGAGACTGCCAGTTCCTGTGCCTCACGCTTGGATTTGCCCTTCAGCTTAATCGGTCCGAGCGTGATATTATCCATCACGTTAAGATGCGGAAACAGATTGAAATGCTGAAACACCATACCCATTTGCTGGCGTACAAAATTGATATGGTTTTCAAAAGCGCGGCCACTCAGCGGTTGATTGACCTGTACACCGTCCAGCAGAATTTCACCGGAATTTACGGTTTCAAGATGATTGATGGAACGCAGTAGCGTGCTTTTCCCGGAACCGCTGGGACCGATAATCGCGATGATCTGGCCACGCTCAACCGAGAGATCAATACCTTTGAGAACTTCCAGTGCGCCATAGGCCTTATGGACATTGCGCACTTCAACCATTGGTTTGCTATCGCTCATCGATAGGCCTCCACTTTCTTTTCCATCCAATGCAGGCCGGCTTCGAGGATGAGATTAAGGATGTAGAACATCACAGCTGCGGTGATGTAGAATTCAAACGGGCTGTAGGTTTCGCTGATCGCCTGCTGGGATGCATGCACGAGTTCCGTAATACCCAGAACAGAAACAATCGCCGTATCTTTGAGCAGTGCAATCAGATTATTACCCGCTTGCGGAAGAGCATTACGCACGGCTTGCGGCACGATCACATAGCGCAATGTCTGCACATTGCTGAAGCCGATGGAGCGCGCACCTTCTGTCTGACCAACATCGACAGTCAGAATAGAGGTACGGAAAATATCGGCATTATAAACAGCAAAGTGCAGTCCGAGACCAATAATACCTGTCCATAATGCGGGGATATTGATGCCGACTTGCGACAGCCCGTAATAGAGCAAAAACAACTGTAACAGCAGAGGCGTGCCCATGAACAGCCACATGAAGAAACGCAGCGGATAGCGAACCACCGCAGGCGCATAAAGCACCAGCAGAGCAAAAAGAATGCCGCCGATAAAGCTGACAATCCCTGCCGATACAGCAATGATCAGTGTCCAGTAAAATCCGGTCAGCAACAATTCCGTATAGGGCGGGACGATGGAGAAATCGAGTTCCATGAAATCACCCTTTATTTAAGCGCAAAGCGGGCTTCAGCGTAATCGACAAAGCGCGAGATGACATAAATCAGCACCATGTAGATTGCGGCAGCAACACCGAAAATTTCAAACGGACGATAGGTCGAGCCAATAAAGCGCTGTGCAGTATAGGTCAGCTCAACCACGGAAATAGCAGAAACAAGGGCAGAACCTTTGACCAGCATAATCGTGTTCACACCGATAGAACGGATCATCAACCGTCCGGCCTGTGGCAGCACAATATAGAACATCGCCTGTCCGCGGCTGAAACCGATGGACCGTGCAGCCTCGGCCTGCCCGCCATCAACAGTCAGAATTGCACCGCGCATGGCTTCAGCCATATAGGCGGCAATATTAAGCCCGAGGCCGATCGCACCGGCAACAAACGGGTCGAAATTCAACCCGATCTGTGGTCCGCCAAAATACAAGACGAATAATTGCAGCAGGCATGGTGTGCCGCGAAACACACTGACATAGGCAATGCCGAGATAACGCACCGGCCAGAAACGGGACAGTTTGGCAGCGGTTACAATCGCACCGACTGTAATGCCAATGACAAAAGCCCATGCTGAAATATGAATAGTGACAATAGCGGCATTCACGAAAAACGGGAACACTTCCGCCATTAACGAGAAATCCATCGATCCCCCAATCTCTTTAATCGCGCATCATAAAAATGGTACGGCACAACGACACTTATGAAAATCTGTTTCAAAACCGGCCATACACATATGAAAAGTCAATATTTTCAAAACAAAAGCCGGAGTTCAAAACTGGTCTCCGGCTTGAATTGTGCGATTAACGAATGTCGCGACCAACCCATTTCGTCGAGATTTTCTCGTAGGTGCCATCGGCTTTCATATCATCAAGTGCTTTATTAAGTGCAGCCTTGAGTTCAGGATTGTTTTTGCGGATCGCAATACCAACATTGTCCGAACCCTGAAGTTCCGGCGTATCGAGCTGGCGAACCTTTTCATTGCCATTTTTGATCGCGATCAGCACAGGAATATCATCGGTCGCAATACCATCGACACGACCTGCGCGCAGTTCAAGCAGCAATTCAGGAATGCCTTTATAGGTACGAATGGTCCAGCCGCCTTTTTCGCGTGCCCATTTATCGCTGGTTTCACCAAGAATGATACCGAGCGTTTTTGTCTGCAATTCTTCCAGTGTCTTGATTGGCGAAGATTCAGCCACAAACACGCCGCGTCCGCCACGATAATAAGGGCCGGCAAAATCAACGGCTTTTTCGCGCTCCGGCGTAATGCTCATGCTGCCGATCACAGTGTCAAATTTGCCTGCGCGAAGACCTGCAATAATACCGTCAAAAGCAGTGGTAATGATAACCGGCTTTACGCCAAGACGTTTGGCAAGTTCATTGCTGATATCGACGTCGAAGCCGACAACTTCATTTTTCTCATCAACAAAGCTGAACGGCGCGAATACACCACTCATAGCGACACGTAGTTCACCGCTTTTCTTGATAGCATCCAGATCATCAGCCTGTGCGGCTGGTGTCAAAGCCAGAAATGCACCGATACCGGCAGCGATAACAGAAGATAAAAACGTTTTCATAAATTCCCCATTTTTAATAAATCGGCAAAGTTGCGATAAACAGGCTTGCCTTAACCTGATAAATTTTGCTGACAGCCCGATATCATATCCGAATATTCCCTTGACCGTTTATAAGTCAGAAGCTTATCCGGTTTTCTTGTTAACACCACGCTATCGAACCATACGATCAGCGAAAACGTCAATTATGTATAGAATAACGCATTATTTTGCGGTTATAGTCAGCAAATTGTTTAAATAGTCAATTAGCAGGTATTATGGACGATCTGGATCAACGCCTTATCTCTGAATTGCGTATCAATGCCCGTGCGTCCATTCCGACCCTCGCCAGTATTCTCGGTGTCGCGCGCGGAACAGTGCAAAGCCGGATGGAGCGATTGATCGCCTCCGGTATGATTGCCGGTTTCACCGTTCGCCTTAAAGATCATGGCCCCACCGATATGATCAAAGGGATTATGATGGTCGAGCTGACTGGACGAAACATTAAAAATGCAATTGCGAGCTTGCGTAAAAACCCTGGTTTTGCTGCACTGAATATCACCAACGGCAGCTGGGACCTCATCGCTGAAATCGAAGTTCCCAACATGAACGAGTTTCATCGTCTGGTGACCACGGTGCGTGCAATGGAAGGGATAGCCAAAACCGAAACCCATTTGTTTTTGGGACCCGCATAAATCCGTTGATACGAGTAACCGCCCAGTCAATAAATTCATTGACGACCTCGCATACGGATCATCCATTGGCACAGGGGATCATTACTGTGCTGGTTCAGGATGCTTTCAAACACGGTGTCATTTTCATCCTGCCCGAGTTTGAAACGACCGGAAACAGAGCGGATTTGTGCGCGGAAGCCCATGACACCGCTGCGTAATTTTTCATAACGCGCACCGAGAGCCGACAGGTTCCACGGTTCTTGCTGATTGCGCTCCATATGCGCAACAACACGCTCTAGAGCCTCATCAGTCAGAGCATCATCAAAATACACGTCCGCAACAATCCGCACTGTCGCAAAATTCCATGTCGGCGCCCAATCGCTTTTACCGGCATAGGCTGGTGACACATAATCATTCGGCCCGTGAAAGTTGAAAACCGCGCGCGGTTGCTCTTTCAACACCGCATAATGCGGGTTCCTTAATGGGAAATGCCCGAGCAAGCTAACCGGCAGGCCGTCAGCATCTATATCCAGCAACATCGGCATTTCACTGACAGAGATATCAGCGCTGTCTGTAACACCAGCACTGATAATGGACGCCATTGGGTAATCCGTAATCAGATCGCGGATATCGGCATAAGTCCATTTTGAAAAAAGATCGGCCATAAGTCGGTTACTCTGTTTTTTATACTTTATTGAAGAGGTGTTTCAACCAGCCTGAGGCATCACTCAGCGCCTGATCTGCAAGGCAGGAAATGGACACGGCTTCCAGAAAACTATGGGTCGCGCCGGTATAGACCACACTGGTGGTATCAACACCCGCAGCCTTCAATTTATCGGCCAGTGCGTAGTTTTCATCTGCCAGCACATCACAAGGCGCAATACATAAAAATGCAGGCGGCAGACCGGCCAGATCAGCATGGATTGGTCGCGCAAGCGGTGCTGTTTCTATCGGCTGGCTGCCGAGATAGTCCTGCCAGAAACCGACCATTTCCTGAGATGTGAGCATATAATTCACCCCGTCAAACCGGTCATAAGAAGACCGATGTTCGGTATCATAAGCACCATAGCTCAGGATCATCGCATCTAAAGGCGTGCCGCGATCACGCATAGCTATGCTTGTAGCTAAAGACATATTTGCACCGACGGAATCCCCGCCGATGGCAAGGCGATCAACATTCAGGCCATATTGCTCGCCATGGGTTTTAAGCCAGTCGATAGTGGCAGAAATCTCGTTCAGCGCTGTCGGATAACGGTTTTCCGGTGACAGGCTGTAATCGATACCAACGACGTCCAGACCACTGCGTGCTGCATATTCGCGCATCAGACGGTCATGGGTATCCATGCTGAAAATAACCCAGCCGCCACCATGAATATAAAGCAGCGTCCCCTTTGCCCGCTCTGCACAATTTTTATGAATACGGATTCGCACACCGATTGTGTCCAGTCTCAGATCCTGCGTGCTGTGCATCACAGGGCCACCCTGAACCCAAGGTTCGCGCACTTTTTCGGCAGTAAGACGGCGCTGCGCAATACTGGCAGGATCGTCACCGGCAAAACGCATGTAGTCCTGCGAGGTAATGCGAATGAACTCCCGAATATCCGGATCAATATCCGTGCCGTCACCCGATTGATTATTGGCCAGCATACCAATTTCCCATTCATTATAAAATCATTATGGGATAATCATCGGCAATCGATTGTTTTGCTTCTATCGAAAAAGGGCCAAAAAATATGTATCTCGGGCAAAGCGCTCGTTTTTAGGCCGGATTTGTGCTTATTTGGCACTCTGTCTGGCGGATATGTGTCACAAATGAAGCATTCGAGCGATTTAAAAAATAATGGTTGTCCGGTCATCGGCCTGTCTGATGAATATAGCGCCGGTTTTACCGATGCATGGCACAGCCATGAGCGCGCGCAACTGCTTTATGCCATTACCGGTGTGATGTCTGTTTCCACCACTGCCGCGCAATATACGGTGCCGCCGCAACGGGCATTACTGATACCGGCGGGAATGGGACATGAGGTCTCGTGCCGTGACAGTGTTGCTCTGCGCACACTTTACTTTGAGAACAGCGCGGAATTGCCGGACGGTTGTATCCTGATGGAAATATCAGAGTTTCTACGTGCGTTAATTGTCGAAGTCGTATCCTTTGACCGCAGCAAACCTGCGGGTGAGCGCGATATGAAGATTGCGGAACTACTGATCTCAGAGCTTAAAGCCATGCCTGCCGCGCCCTACAGTGTTTCAATGCCGTCTGATCCGCGTTTATTGCGGGTCTGTAAGGCTATTAGCGAAGAACCGTCCGATCCGCGCGATCTGGATGCATGGGCGTCTTATGCGGCAATGGGACGGCGAACTTTCACACGCATGTTTCGTGAGCAAACCGGCATGAGCCTGACCACATGGAAGCAGCAAATCCGGCTGATGGAAGCACTGTCCTTGCTGGATAGCGGACATAGTGTAACTGATATTGCCTTTCGGCTCGGCTATGAAAGCGTCAGTGCGTTTATCGCAATGTTTCGCAAGTTTTTCGGCACATCCCCGACCCGTTATAGCCGGAAAGATAAACAATGATGTGTAGCAATTCTGCTTTACACTCAATGCTAAGAGCATGAAATTACAGATAAAAGGTGGCGAACCACCTTCTATCTTTCACGTATTATCGCGGTCGTTTTAGCTATTGCCACCGGCAGCCAGATAGCGTTCGGCCAGACGCGCCCACAACGCTGCGCCAACAGGCAGGTTCGCATCATTGAAGTTGTATTTCGGATTGTGCAACACGGCTGAATCCACGCCATTACCAAGGCGCAGGAAGCTGCCTGGCTTATGCTGCAGGAAATAAGCGAAGTCTTCACTGCCCGGAATAAGCGGACAGGTTGAAACCTTGTCATCACCGATCAGCTCGCGCACAACTTCTGTCGCGAAAGTGGTTTCCGCATCAGAATTGACTACGACCGGATAGCCCAGCTCATATTTGATCTCAGCAGTCGCACCATAGGCCGCCACGTGCTGCTCCGTGAGTTCGCAAACACGCTTTTGCAACAGATCGCGCACGACAGGCGAGAAAGAGCGGATGCTCACGGCCAGATCAACATCATCCGGAATAACATTGGATGCTTCGCCGCCATGGATAGCACCGACAGTGATAACCGCGGTTTCTGTCGGATCAATATTACGGGCAACAACAGTCTGCAAAGCCATCACCAGACTGCAGGCAACCATCACCGGATCAACGGTCAAATGCGGACGGGAGGCATGACCGCCTTTACCAATAACTTTAATATAGGCTGTGTCAGCCGCTGCCATGATCGGGCCTGAGCGGGTGAGAACTGTGCCTTCCGGTGCACCCGGATGATTGTGCAAGCCAAAAATCGCATCGCACGGGAAACGCTCGAACAGACCATCGGCGATCATCGCCTGCGCCCCGCTGATTTCACCGGCTTCTTCAGCTGGCTGGAAGACCAGTGTTACAGTGCCGTTGAAGTTTTTGGTACGCGCCAGATATTCCGCAGCACCCAGCAGCATGGTTGTGTGACCATCATGGCCGCAGGCATGCATTTTACCGGCCACCGTGCTTGCATAAGGCAGGCCGGTTTTTTCTAAGATCGGCAGGGCATCCATATCCGCACGGATCGCAACGCTGCGCCCGCCGGTGCCAACGGTCAGGCAAGCGACAACGCCATGACCACCAACATTGCGCGTGACGTCATAGCCCCAACTTTCCAGTTTATCTGCAACAAAAGCAGCGGTTTTTTCTTCTTCAAAAGAAAGCTCCGGATTAGCATGGAGATGATGGCGAATTTCTTCCAGCGCTTCACGGCGTGGTTCAAGATCGGCGAGACGGGCGAAATTATCGGACTGTGTCATGGTCTGCTCCCGTTATAAGAACGGGATCTCCTGTAATGGTTATCGGCAGGCATGCTGCATTGCGGTCAGAGACTCAAACTACTGCACTATATGCAAAACACGCCGGTTTTGTCTCCGGCGTGTTGTAAATTATCAAATAAAGCGGCTGAGGAAACTGCGGGTGCGCGGATGCTGAGGATTTTCGATCACCTCTTGCGGTGTTCCCTCTTCAACCACTTTGCCGCCATCCATAAAGACCACACGGTCAGCCGCTTCACGGGCAAAGCCAATCTCGTGCGTGACCACGATCATCGTCTGCCCCTGATCGGCAAGGCTGCGCATCGTGGTCAGCACTTCACCCACCAGTTCCGGATCGAGTGCCGAGGTCGGTTCATCAAACAGGATCAGTTTCGGCTTCACAGCCAGTGCACGGGCAATCGCCACACGCTGCTGCTGACCACCGGAAAGCTGGCGCGGATAAGCATTGATCTTATGCGACATACCGACTTTAGCCAGCAGTTCCTTTGCCGTTGCAATAGCCTCACTTTTGCTATGACCATGAACGCCGACCGGCGCTTCAATCACATTCTGCAAAACCGTCATATGCGGATAGAGATTGAACTGCTGAAACACCATGCCAATCTGGCTACGCTGTTTGGCGATAGCGCGGTCTGACAATGGCAGTAGCCGATCATTTTTATACCGATAACCGATTTGCTGTTCATCGACAAAGATCGACCCTTTGTCGATGGTTTCAAGCCGGTTGATACAGCGCAGGAAGGTCGATTTACCCGAGCCGGAAGGCCCGAGAATAACCACAACCTCACCGGAACGTACTTCCAGATCAATGCCGCGCAGCACTTCAATACCATGAAAAGCTTTATGCACATTATTGGCACGAACCAGAGGTTTTTGCATATTGGTTGTCTTATCCATCATGCATTCTCCTGTGCCGGTACGGCAGGGGCTTCATCCTTGGTAGCATCACCGCGCTCACCACGATTATAGTGGCGTTCAATCGCACTTTGCCCGATATTCAGCACTGTTGTGATCAGCAAATACCAGATAACTGCAACCATCAGCATCGGAATAACTTCGAATGTGCGGTTATAGATCGACTGGACGGAATAGAGCAGATCAGCCATCGCGATCACACTGACAAGCGATGTCGCTTTGATCATGCTGATCAACTGGTTACCTGTTGGCGGCACTATCGACCGCATTGCCTGCGGAATAATCACACGACGCAAAGCGCGTGCCCGTGTCATACCAAAGGCTGCAGCGGTTTCGCCCTGTCCTTTATCGACAGACAACAGACCGCCACGAATAATCTCCGCCATATAGGCGGCTTCGTTCAAAGCCAGACCAACAATCGCCGCCGTCAGCGGTGTAATAATGTCATTGGTGTTCCAGCTGATTAGTGTCGGACCAAAAGGAATGGCCAGAGAGATTTTCGGGAACAATGTCGAAAGATTGTACCAGAAGATCAGCTGCACCAGCAAAGGGGTGCCACGGAAGAACCAGATGAACAGGTTAGAAAGCGAGCTTGCGAGCCTGTCCTGCGACATACGGGCAATCGCCAGAATAAGACCGAGCGCGACACCAATAATCATCGCAATAACAGTCAGGCCGAGCGTAATTGTCAGCCCTTCCATCACTGTCGGATCAAAGAAGTAAGCCGCGACAACCGGCCAGCCGAAATTCGGATTATTGGCGACAATAATACCGAAATCGAGTGCGACGCCGAGAATGACGACCCACAGGATCACCCGTCGCAGCGGAAAAGGCGGGCGCGCTCTAGCAACGTCGAAACGCTCGACGTCACCCGCAGCTGCACTGGGAACAGACGCGCTCATTGCGCGGTCTTTCCGGCCAGATTAATGCCTGCTTTATCAATCATATTTTTTTCAAGACCCCACTTCTTCATGATGGTGGCATAGGTACCATTATCGATCAGAAGCTGAATACCATCGCGGAAGACTTCACTCAGCGGAGAATCTTTCGGCAAAACGGCACCCTGATACAGGTCGTCAAAACCGTTTTTCTGTCCGGTTGCCGCAAGTTCCAGCTGGCCATTGGACTGCTGAACAAAATAGGTCAGCGGTGCCTGCGAAGAGAAGAACGCATCAGCACGGTTGGAACGTACAGCCAGAATAGAGCTAGGCTGATCATTATAGGACTGCACTTCGATCGGCTTACCGTCGGCAGTGCATTTCTCGTTCTGCTCTTTGATTACTTTTTCAGCGGAGCCACCGGCCATCACTGCAACGCGTTTGCCACAAGCTGTATCCAGCGAAGTGATGCCTTCCGGATTGCCGTTTTTAACCGCGAAAACCACATATTCGCGAACCCAGTCAACAAAATCATTGGCACCTTGGCGCGACGGAAAATCACCGTTGGGGCCAAAGCCGAGCTGGTAACGTCCGGCGGAAATACCGCTGAGAACAGATGGAAGACCACTGACTGTGGAATGGGTGATCTTAATTCCCATCAGCTGTCCCAGTGCATCGGTCATATCAGCCGCTGCACCGTTGACTTCCTTACCATTGATAATCTGGTATGGCGGGAAAGAACCCGAATTCGCATCATTAATAACACCGGCTTTGATGACGTCTTCCGGCAGACGAGCGCGCAGCGCCTCATTCAATGTCTGTTCCGGAATCTTCACAGTTTCAGCCAAAGCCTGTTGCGCAAAAACGCTGCCAAACACAGCAGCAGCCAGCATGGTCTTCTTCATTCTCATTCTCCCAATAGTTCAGAGCACTTCCAGTTTGTCTTCAATGATAGGAAATGCTCTATCTGTTTGTTTTGGCGCGTATCTTATCCGAAAACCGCTTACACTTTTCGGGATACGCTCTGGTAAGCGTTTTCACGCCTTGTTCGCATAAAACGGAAACAGGTCTTCAACGCTCAGCTTGCGTTGCAAGATGCCTTGCAGGTGCAGTTCTTCTGCAAAATCATTGATCATCGCCTCATTGGCCGCAATACCACTGACATTCCAGTCTTCCGGCAGATCCTGCGCACATTTCAGCAATTCATCGATCATCCATGGTGTGGTTTCAGCATATTTGCGGCGCTTGGCCGTCCACATACGCTGGCTCTCATCCAGCAGATCGCTCAGTTCCTGTGCAACCCACGGATGTTCTGCCAGAATTTCCGGCTTGATACCCATCAGATGCATGCCCGGCACATATCCGACATCATTGAAATAATTCAGCTCTGCACTGCGAAAATCAGGCAGAACCTGTCGAAAACCTGCATTCTTGCCAAAATAACCATCCGGCATAAAAGGCGTGAACACGGCATCCAACACACCTTCACGCAAGGCCTCCATCATTGGCTGCTCACCCGGCATGGCTTCAATCCGGCCTTCACGGCCAAAACCATCCAGACGATCGGTGATCGGATGCGCGGCGGTCAAACGTCCTGCATACCAATAGGCATCTTCAACACCAACACCATGACGGCGCAGCGCAGCTCTTGTCCATGTATTACCGGAATCACGCCAGCCGGTTACACCGATTTTCTTGCCAGCCAGTTGCTCAAAACTGGTGATACCACTGTCGTTACTGGTAATGACACAGCGATGACGAAAGCCGCGCATGATGAAATTCGGAATTCCGACAATGCTGGTATCGCCTTCATCACGCAATGAAACATAGCGGCTGAACGACATTTCCGAAGCTTCATGCGCTTCATCCTCACCCGGATCGGAAACCAGTGTGCCGACACGATCAACAATCACATCAAGCTTTTCCGAACGAATATCGCCAAGTGCCAGCGGTGTCAGATAATCCCAGTCACGTACAGCGATACGCAGTTTAACCGTCATAAACAGTCCCTCAAAATTTCCTCTGTACAAATGAGGTTAAATGTTCAAATTAAACTGATCAAATGTTATTATGTTACTGAACATTAAATCGGATAATGAGCTATGGTGCCTGATTTTTCCAGCGCGTGGTTTGCCAACCACCTCGAAGACCGCACAATGCGTGGTATTGCCCGCGATATGGCCGGCCTTATCAGACGCGGCACATTGCCTGTCGGCACCAAATTACCGCCAATCCGTGATCTGGCCTATGTGCTGGGGATCAGCCCTGCCACGATCTCTGAAGCGCTGAGCGAATTACGCAAACTCAAAATTATTAATGGCAAAGGACGAAACGGCACTTGGGTCAGCGGCGATCATTTTGCGGCTAAACCTGCACGTTTGATGAGCTTCGGCAATTACGGTGACGATGTACTGGATCTCTCGATGGCGATTCCGGATACGGCATTACTGCCATCTCTGGAACTGGCACTCCGCCATGGCGCACAGGCGGAAGGCCTCAATAGCTATCAGCGCGTTCGCATATTACCGGAACTTGAAGAGGCTGTACGCCGCGACTGGCCTTATGAACCTGAAGCTTTTCTCGCGACCAATGGCGGCTATAATGCCACTTACACGCTGATCCACGCCCTCTTAACGCCTGGCGCATCAATTGCGATTGAAGATCCGACAGCCATGCGTCTCCTTGATATTATTGAGGATTTTGGCGCGAAGATCATCCCTGTACACTGTGACGATCAGGGGCCTCTGCCCTCTTCCCTTGCGGCAGCCCTTGAAAAGAAACCGGCAGCCTTTTTGTTCCAGCCGCGCGTGCATTCCGTGACCAGCCATTGCATGAGCAAAGAACGCCTGATGGCGCTGGGCGATGTGCTTGAAGGCCACGACACATTGATTATCGAAGATGACGGCGTTGCCGATATCGCCGCATCCCCTCGCCAGACACTCGGCGCACGTTTCCCTGACCGCGTGGTGCATATTCTTTCTTATTCCAAGACATTGGGGCCGGATTTACGTCTGGCTGTGCTTTCCGGCTCTGCCAGCCTTGTGGAGCAAATTCAGTCTTATCGAAGTTTCAGTTCGGGCTGGACAAGTCGCATCCTGCAATCTGCGGTGGCATGGCTGCTCAAAGATGACGCAACACAAAGCAGTCTGGAACAGGCGCGGCAGATTTACCAGCAACGCGCACGCAATTTTCAGCAGGCACTGGCCGCTCATGGCAAAAAAATACCGGATAACCACGGCCTATGCTGTTTTATGCCGGTGGAATCCGAGCAATTCGCGCTGATCACATTGGCAGCACGCAATATTGCTGTCGCACCGGGTTCCAAATTCTCAGTCCGGCCACTGCCTGCCGTGCGCATTGCAACCAGCACGTTACAGGATCATCAGGTAGAAAATGTTGCTCATGCAGCATTTCTTGCAAGCTACCCAAGATAGCAAGCCTTCACCATGTCAGAAAATGCGATGCGCCTTAATCATCCTCCCCCGGATCGAAAAAGGTTCGCGCCGCATCGACTAGTAAGGGCGCGATTTCTTTGCGCACCCGCTCTACAGACCAATCCGCCATAGAAACTGAACAGTGAATGGCTGCACGCGCCTTACCGTTTGATGCTTTAATCGGCGCGGCTATACCGATTTCATTGAGCAATATTTCCTGAAACGACAAAGCAAATCCGTCCTGTCGTGCCTGTTCAACCAGCTCAGCAATTTCACCACGATCTGTCGTTGTACGCGGCGTATATTCTGCCACAGGCCAGTTCTGTACAGCGTTTTGCCGTGCTTCCACATCCCAAGTTGAGAGAATTGCACGCCCGCCCGATGTATTCAATGCAGGATGCGTACGGCCAACCAATGTGCCCTCAAAATTCGTCCGCTGCACCGGTAAACGCACGGAATAAATAATTGATGTATCGCAAATTTCCGCAAGGTTGAAGGACTGCCCGATTTGTTGCTGAAGCGCAAAAAGACGCGGCATTACCTGCGATGTCAATGGCTCAGCAATGTAATGGGCATAGGCCATATGGAGCCATTGATTAGACAAGCGGTAACGCCTGCTACGGCTATCACGATTAAGCATCCCTTCCGAATATAGGGTCGCTAAAATTCGCTGAATACTGCTTTTTTCAATCCCCGTTTTGCGCACAAGATCAGAGATTCCCAAAACAGCATTCTCCTCATCGAAAGCTTTCAACAGAGTGACGGCTTTCACTAAAGAACTGATAATTAAAGGGTTTCTTTCGCTTTCGCTCAATGTGGCACTCCAATGACAAAAAACTCTTGACGCAGAAGAGAAAACTATGCTTCGTTATTAACATGCGATCACAAGTATTGCAATACGATACAAATGGGGAAATCAATGAAAATACAAAAAATCTTCGCTGAGCGTTTTGGCATCAAAAATATGCTGGCCGCAGACATTTATTAATTCAGCATTGGCATGACTGGCTGAATATTATTGCTGCTGAAATACCGTATTGCGCATAGCATTATCCGCTCAGACAGCAACAATTGACGGACAGGGCGAACGCTTTAATCGGGCTAATACGAACCGATAAAGCACGGACAAAACGCCCAATCATGCTTTGTCCTGCCGGCACCAGCCATAATTTCATATCCTGAAACGATTTCGACGGAGCAAAACTTGCTTGGTTTCATCCTCAAGCGGCTCAGCCTCGCCTTTCTGGTCGCGCTGACTGTATCTTTCATCAGCTTCTGTTTGCTTTATCTCAGCGGCGATCCGGCAACTGCTATCGCTGGCGAAGGCGCGAGTGCGCAGGACATTCAGACAATCCGTGAATTTTATGGCTTTGATCGGCCTATGATGATTCAATATGCGGACTGGCTTTGGAGTGCCGCCCATTTCAATTTTGGCCAGAGCTATTATTTCAAACTTCCGGTCGCTGATCTCATTTCAAGCCGTCTGGGCGTAACAATGCGCCTTGGCCTGACAGCCATTGTTTTTGCACTACTTGTCGCCGTGCCGCTTGGTGTACTTGCTGCCAAACGCCCGAACTCGCTGACAGACAAGCTGGCTCTGTTTGTCTCTGTCGCCGGACAGGCAATGCCAAGCTTCTGGTTTGCTCTTGTCTTGATCTCTGTTTTCTCCATTGATCTCGGCTGGTTGCCTGCTTCAGGTTCCAAGACTTGGCAGCACTTCATCCTGCCAACTATTGTCCTCGGCTATTATGCCATGCCCGCAATTATGCGGCTGACACGCGCCGGTATGCTTGAGGTTTTGTCGTCAGATTATATCCGCACCGCTCGCGCCAAAGGCTCGTCCGAATGGCGGGTGCTGTTCACTCATGCCCTGCGCAATGCCATCATCCCGGTTGTGTCGCTATCCGCTGTGCAGATGGGCTTCATGCTCGGTGGTTCCATTGTTGTTGAATCCGTCTTCGCTATGCCGGGTGCAGGACTGCTCGCATGGGAGTCGATCACACGTAATGACCTGCCAACAGTTCAGGCACTGATCCTGCTGTTTTCCATGTTTTATATCGTCTTTACGCTGCTCGCCGACATCATGAATGCCTGGCTTGATCCACGTATGAGGACCTCATGACCACTTTTTCTTCCGTTCCGACCGCAGAGCAAATTCTGGAACCATCACCGTCCGCCATTTTACGCCGACGTATTTTCGGACATAGCGGCTTCATGATCGGCAGCCTTGTGCTGGCAAGTATGGCACTGATCGCAATCTTCGCGCCACTGATCACCAAATATGATCCCTACACGCAAGACCTGCTGAACCGGATGGTTGCACCTGAATTTTTAGGCGGAAAATCCGATCATTTTTTCGGAACAGACCAGCTCGGTCGCGACTATCTCGCCCGCTTGCTTCACGGTGCGCGCGTATCACTATTTATCGGCCTCTCTGCTGCTCTGATCTCCGGTATAATCGGCACGGCTATGGGCGTTGCAGCCGGTTACTTCGGCGGGCGCGTTGATGCCGTGGTGACATTTTTGATCAATGTGCGCCTCGCTATGCCGGTTGTTCTGGTCGCACTGGCCGTTGTTGCATTGTTCGGTGGTTCGTTAACCGTCGTGGCAACCATTCTCGGCCTGCTGCTATGGGATCGCTATGCGGTGGTGATGCGCGCTTCAACTTTGCAGATCGCACGGCGTGAATATGTTGCAGCCTCCTATGCCATCGGAACATCGGCACCGAGAATCCTGTTTTCTGAAATTCTGCCTAATCTGATGAACAATCTAATCGTTGTTGCCACGCTGGAAATGGCACATGCCATTTTGCTGGAGGCAGCCCTGTCCTTTCTCGGACTTGGTGTACAGCCGCCGACAGCCAGCTGGGGTCTGATGATTTCTGAGGGCAAAGACATGATGTTGTTTGAACCCTGGCTTGTGATGATCCCCGGTGTCGCGCTGTTTGTACTGGTGCTGGCAATCAATCTCATGGGAGACGGCCTGCGCGATATTACTGCGCCGGGCGGTCGGAATTGAGGGTAAATACATGACTGATGCTATTCTCAAAGTTCAAAATCTGACATTGGACATCCCGACAGCGGCAGGCACACTACATGCAGTGCGCAATATCAATCTTGAGGTCAAAGCGGGCGAGACGCTTTGTATCGTCGGTGAAAGCGGCTCCGGAAAATCGCTCACATCTCTTGCGGTTATGGGACTGTTATCTCCGGGCATCCAGCGCAACGCAAATGAGATGAGCTTTGACGGTATTGACCTGCAAAAAGCGTCAGCGAGAGAAATGCGCGCGCTGCGCGGTAATCGTATGGCGATGATTTTTCAGGAACCGATGACGAGCCTGAACCCTGCCTATACAATTGGCAGTCAGCTGGCCGAAGCACTGCGTCTGCACAAATCCGTCAGTAAAACTGAAGCGCTCAAGCGTGCCGCAAAGCTTCTGCGTATGGTCGGGATTGCCGCTGCAGAAAGCCGCCTCAATCAGTATCCGCATCAGCTTTCCGGCGGCTTGCGCCAGCGTATCATGATTGCAATGGCGCTGATGTGCGAGCCGGAACTATTGATCGCTGATGAGCCGACAACAGCTCTGGACGTAACTATTCAGGCTCAAATCCTGCGCTTGCTGAAAGACCTGCAGACTAAAATGGGCATGGCAATGATCCTGATCACTCATGATCTTGGTGTGGTCGCACGCATTGCTGATAAAGTTGCCGTTATGTACGCCGGTGAGCTGGTTGAGGCCGGTTCTGTGAGCGAAATTTTCCGTAATCCCGCACATCCTTACACACGCGGGTTGCTGGAGTGTATTCCGATACCGGGGCGGATTAAGCGCGGCGAGCGGCTCGGCACCATACCGGGCATTGTTCCCAACCTCGTCGGTCGTCATACCGGATGTATTTTCCGTGATCGTTGCCCTGAAGCTATCGAGGCTTGTACTGGAACTATCCCGCAACGCGATCTTTCCGCGCATCATTCTTTACAATGCATCCATGAAAACGGCATGCGTCAGCCTGCGGAGGCTTTTTTATGAGCCAGCCAGTTTTACAGCTTCACAATGTCTCCAAAATCTATCAGGTACGGCAGGGATTTTTCTCCGGCAAAAAACCGCTGGCAGCGGTCAGCGATGTTTCCCTGTCGGTCGAGCGCGGTTCGGTTCTTGGCCTTGTCGGTGAATCCGGTTGCGGAAAATCCACACTGGCAAAAATCCTTCTCGGATTGGAAAAGCCGAGCAGCGGTCGCGTTGAGATTAACGGCGAAGATATAACGCAGCAAAACCGTTTTGCTTTGTCACGTCGCATCCAGCCAATTTTTCAGGATCCCTACTCCTCACTCAACCCGCGCAAAACTATCCGGCAGATTATTATGGCACCGCTTGTGGTGCATAGTGTCGGGGATCAGGCATCGCGTGAAAAACAGGTGAAGGAGATTATGGATGTGGTCGGGCTGCCTTCGCGTATGCTCAATGCCTATCCGAACCAGATGTCCGGTGGCCAGCGCCAGCGCGTCGCCATTGCCCGTGCTCTGATTATGAAACCGGAAATCGTTATCTGCGATGAACCGACATCCGCACTCGATGTTTCCGTGCAGAGCCAAATCCTCAATCTGCTAGGCGATCTGCAGCGTGAACTCGGCCTGACCTATCTGTTCATCAGCCACAATCTCGCGGTTGTTGAATATCTCGCGACACGGGTCGCGGTCATGTATCTCGGGCGCATTGTTGAAGAGCGCGAAACTGAAGACATTTTCCGCAATGCCCGTCACCCTTATTCACGGGCGTTGCTGGATTCCGTTCTGACACCGGAACCGGAACTCGGTGTGCCGGATACACAACTCGGCACCGAATATCCCAATCCGATCAATCCGCCTGCAGGTTGCGCCTTTCATCCGCGCTGCCCTGACCGCTTTACCCTCTGCGATCAAACCCGTCCTGTTTTGCGTGAAAACGACAGCGGTTGTGTCGCCTGCCACCTTTATACCAATGCCACTGCACTGCCTGCCTGAACTGATTAAGGAACTGAAATGCAAACCAGTCTTTCCCGTACGCAAATCACCCGCAAGAATGTCATCCGTACCAAAGGCGGTGTCGTGGCGGCACAAAACAGCCGTGCAGCACAAATCGGCGCGGCAGTGCTCGCGGCCGGTGGTAATGCAATGGACGCCGCAACGGCTGTCTCTTTCGCCATTGGTGTGCTTGAGCCGTGGATGTCGGGGCCAGCCGGTGGTGGTGCCATGATGGTTTGGGATACCGCCTCAAGTAAAGCTCATGCCGTGACCTATGCCATGCGCGCACCGGTGGAACTGAACCCTGCCGATTATCCGCTTTCCGGTGCCGGTAAAAACTCTGATCTTTTCCCGTGGGAAGCTGTGGTTGATGACCGCAACATCATGGGTGCAACCGCCGTCGCAGTACCGGGCGTGGTAGACGGCATCGGTCAGGCACATGCACGCTGGGGCACTATGCCTTGGGCAGAACTGCTGGCTCCGGCGATTAAACTCGCAAAAGAAGGCCTGCCGGTTGACTGGTATGCAGCTCTTGTTATTGCAGGGGCAACCCGCGAACTGGCTAAAGATCCGGATGCGGCAGCACTGTTTTTGGAAGACGGCCAGTGGCCGATGATCAATGGCTGGACAAGCCTGTCTGACAAGCGCGTTGATATGTCCGGTTATGCACCTTCCCTGACAGAACTGGCGGAACAGGGTTATCGCACATTCTATGAAGGCGATCTGGCGCAGGCATTGGTCAAGGATGTCCGCGCAAAAGGCGGCTCATTATCCATGCAGGATCTGCGTGATTACCGTGCGACCATTGCCGATCCGCTCAGCTTTAAGCGCGGCGATGCGACATTCTATGTCACACCGCATCTGACCGCCGGTCCGACCATGAGACAAGCCTTTGAAGCCCTGCCGGAAATCGGCAAAGGTCAGCCGGACGCTGATGCCTATACCGGTTACGCCAAAGCGCTGCGCCATGCCTATCAGCAGCGGCTGGAGAATATGGGTGATGACGGCGAAGTACCAAAAGCACCAGGCTGCACAACGCATTTTTCCGTAGTGGATCGCCACGGTAATATGGTCACGATGACACAGACTTTGCTGTCACTTTTTGGCTCAAAAGTCGTCTCGCCTTCAACCGGCTTTTTGCTCAATAATGGCATTATGTGGTTCGACCCTGTGCAGGGAAAACCGAATTCCCTGCAATCGGGACGCCAGTGCCTGATGAATATCTGTCCAGTTCTTGGTGAACAAGGCGATCGCCGTTTCGCCATTGGTGCATCGGGCGGACGTAAGATTGTTTCAGCTGTTGCTCAGCTCTCTTCCTTTATTGTCGACTCCGGCATGGATATTGAAGGTGCCTTCCATCAACCGCGTCTCGATATGTCTGCCGCCGATGTCATCATCGCCGATGATAGCCTGCCTGCGAATACGATTACGGAGCTGAATAAAGTCGCCAAAACGGTCACCACCCGCCGCACGGTCTGGCCTTTTGCCTTTGCTTGTCCGGCCGGTGTGATGCGCGAAGGTGATCTGAATTCTGGTTGCACCGAGATTATGTCGCCATGGGGTGATGCAGTGACCGAGGAGGACAGCCATGACTTTGCGTGAGACTGTTATCAGCCGGATCGAAGCCTATTTCGACAGCGGCGCGATGAAATCCGAACTGGCCGCATTGGTGAGCTATCCGACAGAAAGTCAGGTACCGGAGAGAAAACCGGTGCTGGAGGACTATCTGAACTCGGCTATTACCCCACGGCTGAAAGCAGCAGGATTTGAGATCAAAATCTATGAAAACCCAGCGACCGAGGGCGGGCCTTTGATGATCGCCCGCCGCACGGAAGATGCTGCGCTACCGACAGTGCTGATCTATGGTCACGGCGATGTTATTCATGCTCAGACCAGCCAATGGCGTGAAGGACTATCACCATTTGTTTTGACTGAAGAAGGTGATCGTTGGTACGGGCGCGGCATTGCGGATAATAAAGTACAACATCTCATTAATATTGCAGCACTTGAATCCCTGCTTGCCGTAAACGGACGACTTGGCTTCAACGCCACTATTCTTCTGGAAATGGCCGAAGAAAACGGCTCTCCGGGACTTCAGGCATTTTGTGCCGCACACCAGCAGGAACTCGCTGCTGATGTGCTGATTGCCTCAGACGGCCCGCGGTTACAACCGGACAGAGCCACGGTTTTCATGGGTGCACGCGGCGCAGTCACTGTCGATCTGAGTGTTGAAAAGCGCGAAGGCGCGCATCATTCCGGCAATTGGGGCGGATTGCTCGCCGATCCGGCAATGATCCTCGTTAAGGCGCTTGCAACAATCACTGATGAACGCGGCCAAATCCGTATTCCGGAATGGCGCCCGACCAGCCTGACCGACACTATCCGCGCCGCATTGCACGATCTGCCAGTTGATATGGAAGCCGGCCCGAGTGTTGATAAAGACTGGGGCGAAACCGGTCTGACACCTGCCGAGCGGGTTTATGGCTGGAACAGTTTTTCCATACTTGCCATGACATCCGGCGTGCCTGAGGCACCGGTTAATGCAATATCCGGCAAAGCCCGCGCAACCTGTCAATTGCGTTATGTGGTCGGTACTGATGCGGGCGACATTATACCCGCACTACGACGTCATCTGGATAAGCATGGCTTTGCGGATATCCGGATCACCCAACGCGAGGATGATGATTTTACCGCGACCCGTCTCGATCCTGATCATCCGTGGGCACGTTTTGTTACGCAATCTCTGCATAAAACCTCCGGCAAACCGCCACATATTCTGCCCAATCTCGGCGGTTCGCTGCCGAATGAATGTTTTTCAGAAACGCTTGGCTTGCCAACGGTCTGGGTGCCGCATTCCTACCGTGCCTGCTCACAACATGCCCCGAATGAGCATGTGTTGAAATCAACCTGCCGCGATGCCCTGCGCTGCATGGCAGGGATTTTTACCGATATTGCTGAGGGCAAAAGCCCGCAGCCAACAATCCGATAAATAACAACAAACAGCCTTACGTTTTAACCTTGCGTCGAAGTGGAGCGACACATGAGCTTTCATACAAAATTTGCAATTTTGGCAACCGTCACTGCCGGTTTGTGCCTGAGTGTTTCCGGTGCTGCTTTGGCCGGAAAGTCCGATGATACGGTCAATATCGCATTTGCTAAAGAACTGGATAATCCGAACACCTATTTCAGCTCAGCCCGTGAAAGCACGATTTTTGGCTATGCTGTCTGGGACACACTGGTTGAGCGTGACCCAAAAACCCGCGAATGGGTTGGCAATCTGGCTGAAAGCTTCAAATGGGTTGATGATGTCACCCTTGAATTCAAATTGCGTCAGGGTGTGAAATTCCATAACGGCGATATCTTCAGTGCGGATGATGTCATGTTCACGCTGAACCATTTTTCCGATCCAAAAACACCGGTTGCGATGCCGAACACTGTTGCATGGATCAAAAATGCTGAGAAGGTTGATGATCAGACGGTTCTGGTTCATCTGAAAGCTCCGTTCCCTGCCGCGCTTGATTTCCTTGAAAGTGCCATCCAGATTTATCCGGCGAAATATTATCAGGAAGTCGGTGATGAAGGTTTTTCCAAAAAACCAATCGGCACCGGCCCCTATATGGTGGATAAGATTGAACCAGGTAGCGGGTATACGCTGAAAGCCTTCCCTGATTATCATGATGGTGGCCCGCGCCAGAAACCACAAATCAAAAATGTTGAAGTTCGCAGTATTCCGGATACCAACACGCAAGTCGCTGAAATGCTTTCCGGTTCGGTTGATTTTATCTGGCAGGTTCCTGAAGACCTGACGCAGAAAATCAAAACACGTGACAGCTTCAATGTTGTTCAGGGTGAGACTTTACGCTTCGGATACATTTCCATGGATGTGTCCGGCCGTTCAAGTGCTGATACGCCGCTCAAAGATGTGCGTATACGTCAGGCAATCAATCATGCAATTGATCGCAAAGCCGTGCGTGATGCGTTCTTTGCACCGTCTTCACAGCTTATCAATTCCATTTGCAGTCCGCTGCAATTTGGTTGCGAGCAGGATGTGACTTCTTATGATTTTGATCCTGCAAAAGCCAAACAACTGCTGAAAGAAGCAGGTTACGAGAACGGCTTCACCACCACGATGTATTTCTATCGTGATAAAGCTGCGACCGAAGCTATGGCGCAAATGCTGGGCAATGTCGGCGTAAAAGTTGACCTGCAAATGCTGAAATATGCAGCCCTCGCAGATAAGCAGCTCAAGGGACAGGTTCCAATGGGTTTTGTCACATGGGGATCGGGCTCGGTGGCTGACGCATCTGCATCAACCTCAAAATTTTTTGACGGTTCTGACATTGATGATGTCAAAAATGCTGATCTGAGCGCAATGCTCAAACAGGCAGATACCACCACAGATCCCGAAAAGCGAAAAGAGCTTTACAGCAAAGCTCTGCGCCAGATCGCAGATCAGGCCTATTGGGTACCGTTGTGGTCCTACACAACCAATTATGTGCTGGCCAAAGATCTGAACTTCACCCCAACGCCGGATGAGTTCGTGCGCTTCTACGACATGAGCTGGAACTAAGCCTTAAAAGGCCGCAGCCTGTGCTGCGATCTCACCGGCACTTTCCGTTTCCCCGCATACAAAATTACAGAGATCAATCATGTTACTCCAGCCCCCGTCACAACTGCGTCCGAAAATCCGCATTGATAGCGCAGAGCTACGCCTTGTAGAGCTGAAACTGCTCAACCCGTTTCGTATCTCGACCGGTGTGGCAACGAAAAAAACTTTCCCGCTTCTGATCTTGCGCAGTGGTAATATTGAGGGCTATGCGGAAGGTGTATGTGATACTCTGCCCGACTATCTGCCGGAAACCACAGTTTCATCCATGATGATGATGCGGGATGTTTTCCTGCCACAAATTATCGGCAAGGAATTCTCAACACCCTACGAGCTGAGCCAGATGATGCGCCATTGGCGCGATCATCAAATGGCCAAAGCCTGCGTTGAAATGGCCTATTGGGATTTATGGGCAAAGACGCTTGGCCTGTCATTGTCCCATGCGCTTGGTGGTACGCGCAAAGATGTTGAAGTCGGCGTCTCATTGGGCATCAAAGAAATTCCGGATACGCTCTTAGATGTTGAGCGTCACGTTCAGCAAGGCTATCGCCGCATTAAGCTTAAAGTCATGCCGGGACATGACCTGAAACTGTTGGAAAAAGTGCGTAACCGTTTCCCTGACATTCACCTGACGGTAGACGCTAACTGTGCTTATACGCTGGCTGATCTCGCTTTGCTGCGCCAGTTCGACGATTTCGATCTGGATTATATCGAACAGCCGCTGGCTTGGGATGACCTGCAGGATCATGCAAAACTGCAATCCATGATGCGCACGGCTATTTGTCTGGACGAATGTATCCGCACACCGGAACTCTGCCGTAAAGCATTGGCGATTGATGCCGGCCGCGTGATTAATATTAAAGTCGGTCGTGTCGGCGGCCATGCCAATGCACGCCAGATTCACGATATTTGTCAGGCACATGATGTGCCGGTCTGGTGTGGCGGCATGCTGGAATCCGGTATCGGACGCGCCCACAATATTCACCTCTCGACACTGGAGCAGTTCAAGCGTCCGGGTGATACATCTTCTTCCTCGCGTTACTTTGAACGGGATATTGTGTGTGAGAAGCTGGAAACCGAAAATGGCATTATGCCTGTTCCGTCAAACGGTGCAGGTATTGGTGTCACGCCGGACTATGATTTCCTCGAGACTGTAACTTTATCCCGAGAAACTCTTTAAAATTATAGCTCTTCGTACAGACAAAAAGATCGCGCCTGAATTGATCAGGCGCGATTTTCTATATTTAAAACCGTGGTTAATGCTCAGCCTTTAGACATAGTCAACGGTGGTTCAACACCTTCGCTCAGCGGGCTGACATAAGGTTTGCGGGCAGTCTGTGATGCCAGCGCTGCCTTAGCATCCGCCATCAACACCGGATCACTCAGCACAGCAAGACCAGTTGCTGCCATCGCTTTTGCCACATGCACCATCGCTTTATGCGCTGCCGCAGATTTGCCCTGCGCCACCACCTGCCATGTGTGGAAAGGCGTGCCGATTGCAACGGTTGGCGCATGAACCTGCACTGTCGGCACCACCCAACTGACATCACCAATATCCGTCGAGCCGATCTGTGTTTTATGCGGCTGATCCAGCGGCACCAAAAACTCTGCCAGTGGCGCATCCGTCTCCGGCATACCAATCACATTATAAACCGAGGAGATTTCTTCCGGCGACAGTGTTGCGCGGATTTTACGGGCGTAATCGCGATCCTGTTCGTCAAATTCCGGTGCGCCTAGTTCCTGCATAGTGCGATACAGCGCCTGCTCCAAAGGTTTATTGCCTAACGTATTGGAAACTGCGCTGACGATCTTCATCTCCATGCGGGTTTCGGTCATCATGGCCGCGCCTTGCGCAATTTTATTAACACGGTTGACCAGTGACAGCATGGTCTGCAAATCCATCGCACGAATGGAATAACGCACCCGCGCATGGGCCTGCACCACATTTGGCGCAATGCCGCCGGCATCCAGCAAAGCATAATGGATACGCGCATCAGACGGCATATGCTCACGCATGTAATTGACGCCGACATTCATCAGTTCAACCGCATCAAGCGCACTGCGCCCAAGATGCGGGGCCGCCGCCGCATGCGAAGCACGACCGATAAAGATAAAATCCGCACGGGTATTAGCCAGTGACAAAGCCGGAGCCACTTCCCAGAAGCTGTAAGGATGCCACGAGATAGCCACATCGGCATCATCAAAAGCACCGGCACGCACCATGAAAGCTTTGGCGGCACCGCCCTCTTCCGCTGGACAGCCATAATAGCGTACACGACCCGGAAGTCCGTTTTCAGCCAGATAGTTTTTCAATGCCACTGCCGCAAGCAATGCGCCTGCGCCCAGCAGATTATGACCACAGCCATGGCCATGACCACCAGCCTCTATCGGCGTATGTTCAGATGCTCCCGCTTCCTGACTTAAGCCCGGCAGCGCATCATATTCGCCCATAAAAGCGATAACCGGTCCACCTTCACCAGCTTCACCGATTACAGAGGTCGGAATACCGGCAATGCCTTCAGTTACGCGAAAACCATGATGCAGCAGCTCGGCCTTATGTTCAGCCATAGAGCGCTCTTCGGTATAGCAAACCTCCGGCATCCCCCAAACGCGGTCGCTCATTTCGATGAGACGCTGCTTTTCGTCCTCAACCTTCTGCCACAAGTCCTGACGGTCATTCATGCTCATTGGATCATTCCTGAATTGAGATTTTATAAATTCGTTGCTTCTTCGAAGACCAGTTCGGATGCGGGCGGGATACGTCCCTCAAACCAGTAAGCCGCAGCAGCCCGCGACATAGCCGCACCGTCATGGCCGACACCGGCTACATCAATCAGCTTCCAGTTGAACGGCATGCCTAAACCTTGCGCCTGCTTCTGCGCAAAATCATAGACGAAATGTGCCCGTTTATAGCGAGAAGGTCCCTGCGCGAATGCTTCCGGCTGATCCGGCAGATTTGGGTCAGCCTCATCAATGTCCTGATCACCGGCAAAAATATGCATCGGATAGGCGAACCAACGGGCAAGCTGCACCTCATCAAGTCCAATGCCGCCCATACCTTCCGGAAACTTACGTGTCAGATCAGGCAAGGTGTACCAGCCCGGATTAGCCGCGACCACATCAGAAAAGATAGAATGATCTTGCGTGGCCAACAGACGGTGCGAGAACTGCCCGCCAGCTGAATGACCATATAAACGAGCCTGTTTAAGCGTGGTTACACCAGCCAGTTGAAGCGCTGCAAAGATACGGGCAGGCACACCATAGAGCCAGTCTTGTTGCGCACGCACAAGGCCTGCACTTTCATCAAGGATCAACCCGTTATTATAGCTTTCAGCCATCGGGAACTGTGTATCAGGGAAAGTTGGTGCAACAATCAGCAGCCGGTGTTTTTCAGCCGCCGGAATCCAGAAGTCGCGATATTCATCACCATTCCGCAGCATACCATGCTGCACGATAATCACCGGATCTTCAGGGCGATGATTTTCAGGGCGATAGAAATTCACTTCCAGCGGTCTGTCCGGATGATACTGATCAACAAACGGCAGCGTGCTGCGTCCGGTTTCTGGACGAAGAATGGTGGTAGTCATTATGTCTCCGGATTATGCAAATGACAGGCAGCGCTCTGGTCTGCTGTCACATTTTCAAGTTCGGGGCGGCGCTCGCGGCAAACCGGCATGGCATGGGCGCAGCGCGGATGGAACGGACAGCCGGAAGGCGGATTAAGTGGTGACGGCAGATCACCGGTCAGCGGCTGGAAATCACGTTTTCTCCGGCTGACAGACGGGCTGGCATTAATCAGTGCCGCGCTATAGGGATGTGCAGGCTTGCTAAAAATCGCCGATGCCGAGCCGATCTCGACAATACGCCCGAGATACATAATCGCAATCCGGTCGCTGATATGTTGCACAACCCCAAGATCATGGCTGACAAACAGATAGGTCAGCCCGTAACGGGCACGCAAATCCATAAACAGATTGATCACCTGCGCTTGAATGGACACATCCAGTGCCGATACAGGTTCGTCGCACACCAGAAAATCAGGTTTCACCGCCAAGGCGCGGGCAATACCGATACGCTGACGTTGACCGCCGGAAAACTGATGCGGATAGCGATCACGATAGGCCAGATCAAGACCAACCTCCTCAAGCGCCTTGTTCACCGCACCAGTAATCTCTGCTTTGGGTATCAGGCGATGTACTTTCAATGCCTCCCCGATAATCTGATTGACCTTCATCCGTGGATCAAGCGAGGCATAAGGATCTTGAAAAATCATCTGTACTTTCAATAGAAAGTCGAGCTTTTCTCGTCCTTTGAGCTTTTCAACGGCACGGCCGTCATAAAGCACATTGCCTTCGGTCGGCTGATATATGCCCGTTGCCATGCGTGACAGCGTGGATTTACCGCAACCGGATTCCCCAACCAAACCCAGCACTTCACCACGCTTGATACTCAGATCAACGCCGTCGACCGCGCGTAACACACGTGCTGGTGCAGCCTGCCCTGTCGCACGCAGAATCCGGTCTGCAATGGTGGATTTGGAGCGAAAATGCTTTTTAACACCACGCATTTCAAAGAAAGCATCGCTCATAGTCTGGTCTCCTGAACAGAGGCCGCATTCACAGTTGATCGTTCCGCCAAAACTGGCGACACCGGATTGTGACAACGGAAAATACGCCCGTCGATCACCTGCGGTTCGGGATAAATTTCTGCACAAACCGGTTTGACACGCTCGCATCGCGTGCGAAACGGACAACCACTTGGCCGGTCATCAATACGTGGTGCATTGCCGTCAATCTGATGCAGTCTTTCACCGGGCTTTACCATGCCGGAGGATGAATTTAGCAAGCCTTGCGTATAAGGATGCAATGGCCTGTCCAGCACATCATCCACCGCACCGGTTTCGACAATCTGGCCTGCATACATCACCGCCACGCGGTCAGCGAGTTCGGCGACAACAGCCAGATCATGGGTAATCCACAGTACTGCCGTGCCGGTTTCTCGTGCCAGCTTTTGCACTTCATAAAGGATCTGGCTTTGAATGGTCACATCCAACGCTGTCGTCGGCTCATCCGCGATAATCAGATCGGGATTATTGAGCAGCGCCGTTGCAATCGCTACACGCTGGCGCATACCCCCGGAGAACTCATGCGGATATTGCTTCAGCCGCACTTCTGCTGAGGAAATGCCCACGCGCCCCAAAGCACTGGCGGCCTCTTTCATCGCTTGTGCTTTGCCGCAAGCACGATGTTCAAGAATGGCCTCGCACATCTGCTCGCCAATAGTCAGCACCGGATTGAGTGTGGAGAGCGGGTCCTGAAAAATCATCGCAATGCGGTCGCCGCGCAAATTGCGTAACCGTTCATCGGATGCCTCACGCAAATTTTCACCGTTGAACAGGATTTCGCCTTCAACAATTTCCCCCGGCGGATCAATCAGTTGCACCAGCGAGAAACCGGTGACAGATTTGCCGGAGCCGGATTCCCCTACGAGGCAAAGCACTTCGCCACGCGCAATATTCAGATCAATCCCGTCTACCGCAGACCATGCGCCGCCGAGCAGATGAAAAACAGTTCTCAGTCCTTTGACTTCAAGTAAAGCTGTCATCACGCGCTCCTCACATTAAAGCTGCGACGCAGACGATCGCCGACGAAATTGAGCGAGATAATCAGCAGCACCAATGCAATGCCCGGAAACACTGCAATCCAGTATTCGCCCGACAGCAGGTAATCAAATCCATTGGCGATTAGCAAACCGAGAGACGGCTGTGTAACCGGCACACCGACACCGAGAAATGACAATGTCGCTTCAAGCGTAATCGCACTGGCAATGCTGATGGTGGAGATCACCAGCACCGAACCGATGGAATTCGGCAGCAAGTGCCGGAGCATGATGTAATAGGTTGGCAGACCAAAATTCACAGCCGCCTCAATATATTCCTTGCGTCGTTCAACCAAAGCGGAGGCACGCATCAGGCGCGCATATTGCGCCCATTGCACAAGAATAATCGCCAGAACCACTTTATCAACGCCGCGCCCAACAGAGGCCAGCAGCACCAGTGCCACCAACATTGACGGAAAGCCGAGCATAAAATCTACCACGCGCATGATAATCGCATCGGCAACGCCGCCAAGCTGTGCAGCTAACAACCCTGCACTCACGCCAATAGTCATTGCGCCGAGTGTCGAAAGCAAGCCAACCAGCAGGCTGGTGCGTAATCCGTAAAGAATGGCACTGACCATATCGCGACCTTGCGCATCGGTGCCGAGCCAATAGACAGAACCGGACATACTGGCTGAACCCGGTGCAAGGCGGTTATCCATCACGCTCAGAGAGGCCAGATCATAAGGATCTTGCGGTGCAATGAATGGTGCAAGCACTGCAAGCAGAACCAAAAGCCCAAGCAGGATACCTGCGCCGCGTGTTGTCGGTTTATTGCGAATACTGCGCAAAATTTTCTGACGCAGCGGTGTATTGGCATAATCCGGAATAATCGGCTTATTCATACCATATCTCCGGAAAGTTTAACCCGCGGGTCAAGCACAGCGTAAAGCACATCAACGATGAAGTTTACGGCGACAAATAGCAGTGTGGCCAGCAGCACATAGGCAACCACCACAGGCCGGTCGAGTTGGTAAATACTATCGATCAGCAACTTGCCCATACCGGGCCATGAGAACACGGTTTCAGTAATCGTGGAAAAGGCGACAAGACTGCCGAACTCAATGCCAACAACGGTGACAACCGGTATCAAAATATTACGCAGCACATGGCGATTGACGATGCGTTTGCGGCGCACGCCTTTGGCGCGGGCAAACTTCACATAATCTTGTGTCATCGCTTCTGTAGTACCCGCAGCAACGAGGCGGATCATCAAAGCCATATTCGGAATAGCAAGGTTCAACGCAGGCAGGATCAGATGGCGCAGACCATTGGCGGTAAACAGACTGGTCTGAATACCCAGCACGGACACGGTTTCACCTCGCCCTGCTGTCGGTAACCAGCCAAGCAGCACGCTAAACAGCAAAACCAGCATCATGCCTTTCCAGAAACTCGGCAGCGAAAAACCAATTACTGTTCCCGCCATAATGAAGCGCGACGGGCGGCTGTCCGGATTAAGCCCAGCCAGCAGTCCGAGCGGAATTCCGACAACAGCCGCAACTGTCATCGACAGCAGCACCAGTTCAAATGTGGCTGGCAGACGGGCGAGGATGAGGGAAACTACGGGCACACCATGCACGAAAGATGTGCCAAGGTCGCCCTGCAGCGCATTGCCCAAAAACGTGAAATATTGCTGCCAAACCGGCAAATCCAGACCGAGACGCTTGATTAATGCCAGTCTTTCAACGGCACTGACCTGCGGCGGCACAAGGAGTTCAATCGGATCACCAATGCCATATACGGCAAAGAAAACAGCGACCGACACGGCAAGCAGAACCAATGCGCTCTGGATAAGTCGCTGAAGAATATAAGCTGTCATGACATTTTTCTCAGGCTATCTGTCAGGAAGGCTGAAACATGGCACAGTGAAAATTGATTGCACTGTGCCTTACAGCCACGAAAGAACCCGGAGCGGTCACATTATTCCAACAGGAATGTAAACCGCTCTGGGTTAGCCTTCAGTTATTTGGCAGGCTTTGCAGACATAGCCATCGTAAACTGATCTGAACGACCTGTATAAGTCACATTAGCCTTATGTGCCCAGATGCCAGCTTCAAAATGCAGCGGAATGAAAGCATAGTCTTTCATGACTTCAGTTTGCGCCTGCTGCAACAGTTCTGAACGCTTATTATCGTCCATTGTTGCCACAGCTTCATAGATCAGCTTGTCAAAAGCAGGGTTGGAATAGCCACCGTAGTTAGAACCACCTAAGGTGCCAGCTTCATTCGGCTTTGCCGGCCACTGACGCAGGAAGGACGAAGCCTCGCCACTGGTTGAACCCCAACCACCGATCGCGACACTCAGCTCTTTCTTAGAACGACGCGGGAAATAAATCGCGCGGGTCATTGCATCCACATCCGACTTGATACCGACCTGTGTCAGATACTGCGCTACGGCCTGTGTGATCTGACTGTCATTGATATAACGGTCATTGGTTGTGGAAAGTGTGAGCTGGAAACCATCCGGATAACCGGCCTCGGCCAAAAGTTTCTTGGCTGCGGCAGGATCATAACGCAGTTCCGGCGGATTAGGCAGTGTACCAAACATACCTGTTGGCAGGAACTGATAGGCAGGTTCCGCAGCGCCGTCCATCAGACGCGCAACAATCGCATTACGGTCAATCGCCAGCGACATCGCTTCGCGAACACGCACATCTTTCAGCGGGTTCTTGCCATCAGCAGCCTTTACATACGGGCTTTCATCGCGGGCAACATCAAGCTGATAGTAGATGACGCGTGTTGAAGGTGTAACCGTGTAACCAAAACGCTTGTCATCCTTGATACGGGACAGATCGCGTGCAGCCGGATTTTCAATAATATCATAATCACCGGCAAGAAGACCGGCCAGACGCGGACCTGCATTCGGAACCGGCAGGAAACGAACGCTTTCCCAAGGCTCAGCATCGCCCCAATATTTATCATTGCGATCGAGATCAATGGCAGAGCCACGCACATAGCTTTTCAGCTTATAAGGGCCGGTACCGATTGCCAGTTTGCCGTCGTTAAAATCACCAACCACCGGCCATGCACCCGAAACACCGCAGTTCTGCTCAGGCGCAAAACTGATCTTGTCATGCTTGACGATGGATGAGCTGAGAATACCCACAGTTCCGACAAATGTCGGCAGCAACGGCTCAGGCTCTTTGGTTTTGATGACCAATGTCTGCGCATCCGGTGCTTCAACAGATGCAAAATTCGCAGTAATATCCGCGAATGAACCGGCAATTGCAGTCTCGTTTTTGAGTGTACGGCAGAATGTGAAAACCACATCATCTGCGGTAAACGGCGAACCATCGGAGAAGATTACACCTTCGCGCAACTTGAATGTCCAGGTATTCTTACCGTCATTTTCCCATGAAGTCGCCAAAGCGGGATGTACATTTTGCTTTTCATCCTGACGGGTCAGACCTTCAAAAATATGCGCTGCCAAAGCATTGTTTGGCGTAAGATCATGATAATGCGGATCAATTGCAGTCGGCTCCGAGCCAAGAGCAATACGCAGCGTCTCCGCAGATGCTGCACCGCTCAACAGAGCGGAACTGAGCAAAGTTGTTCCAAGCAGACTCGCCACGAGCATTTTTTTAACCATTAAAGTCTCCGTTCCCCAACGAATGTCGTATTTGCTATGATTGTTTAATTTGACATAGTTATTTTCATAAATAACGTATATGAAAATTTTATGCCGTCAACACCGGAAACACAAATGTCACAAACTTTGAATCCCAAGTCCGATTTTGCCAACCGCATGTCAGCGGCATATCCGTCCTTCAGCAAATCCTATCGTCGTATTGCCGATTTCGTGCTGGCAAGACCGCTTGACGTCGTTGCAATGTCGATTGAAGGACTGGCACAATCCAGTGGCAGTTCAACCGCGACAATTACGCGTTTTGTACGCGCAGCCGGCTATAGCGGCTATGGGGAATTTCGAGAAAAAATCGTCTCTGATTTTCAATTTGAAGCCTCAGAAAACAACAAAAATAGCCCTGAAAACCATGAAAGCGGGTTAAAAAAATCGTTTTTACATACAGCTTTGTCAGACAGTTCCGACAATATCAGAGATGCGATTGCCAATATTGATGCAGCCTCATCGGCAGCCTTTATTGAAGCGCTGATCAATGCCCGCCGCATTATCATTCTTGGCACCGGTGCAAGCCATTATGCAGCAACGCTGCTGGAGGAAGGGCTGGCACTTTATACCGAGAAAAATGTCATCAATGTCCTCTCCAGAGGCGCGTCTCAATATGCCAATAATTTCGTGCGCTCTGTCGATGAGGGCGATGTCGTGATCGCTATTTCCATGCCGCGTTATTCCAATAATACCGTACAGCTCTCTAAAGCGGCCAAGCAAAAAGGCGCTGTGATTCTGGCCATTACCGACAGCCCGACATCCCCGCTTGTGCCTGTTGCGGACGTCATTTTCTTCGCACCGGCGCGTAATCGCTTGCTGCCAAATTCTCCCGCAGCAATCTTTGCACTGGCCGATGCCATTGTCACAGCAGTGGCCGAACGCCGTCCTGACATCGTGACTTCCACAATTGGCACAGCACCGGATGATTTATTTTTATAGAGAAAAACGCGCGGCTGACCAATTATACAAAAATTGCACATCCTGTAATCTTACGAAAATGTCTGTGCACATTCACATAAACAGGCCCAACTGTTTGATATACTAACAACATCTGATTTAAATAAAACATTATCAAACAATCATTATAAACATCACATTTAAAAGTAATATAAAAATATTATATAAGGTCATATTTTATTATAAACGTCAATTGCTAATTAATTTGACAATTAATTAACCATATTTAAAAAATATTATCATCAATGATATTTATTGTTTATTTGGCATTGGACATCGTATGACCCGTTTTATTTTTGTGAATGGTATAATCGCAGTTGCCAGTCTGTTTATGGCTTCTGAAAATGCTTCCGCAGCAGACGTTACATGCACAACAACATTGTATTTTTGCAGTTACGGTCCAGATGATGTCATTACCGTCACCACCACAGAAACTGCAGGCTATGCTCCGCTGCAAGGGTTTGGTGTTTATTTAAATAATTCAACTGCCAAACTAAACGATATTACAATCATCACCTCCGGCAATACTTCGGACGCTATTCGCACCAACGCCGAAAACAGCATGTTTCGGGCTAGCCGCCTGACAATTAAAACCTCTGGCAAAACCGCTGATGGTATTAACCTCTCTTCAAATGGTAATATTGATGGTGACACCCTCGCCTATGTGAAAAATTTTGCTGATATTGAAGTCAACAGCGGCATCGGTGTGCGTGCAAATAATTTTCAAAATGCGAATGCCAATACCGTGATAATTTTGCCTGACGGCACACGTGTCCGGCAGACCGGTACCGGCACAGCAACCAACTGGAGTGAAGGAAACGGCTATGCCGTTTATGCCGGCAACCGTGACCGGGATACCAATGGCCTTGGCCGTCTGGATATTCTTTTAGGTAAAAACAATAATACACTCGGTAATGCCTATGTTTTTATTGGTGCGAATGCTGATATTGCCAGTTCAATGACCAACGGACACGCTGTTTACGCCAATAAAGGTGGCCTTGTTCAGCTTGGCGACGGCGCAAAAGTCAGCACGACCGGCAACAATGCCTATGCCTTATACGCATCGCGCGAACAGCAGGGCAGCCATACAGACAATGTACGGCAAGGGTATATTTACCTAGGCGGCGGCGCTACATTGCGCGCCGAAAACAGCCCGATTGTTATACGTGCAAGCGGTGAAGGCTCAATCATTGCCAATAAGGTGATCGACACTCCGGTTATCGCGGATACTCACGAGCGTAATGATCGTATTCAGGGACTGGATAAAACCGCAACCCACGACACATCCGGCGTTTTTGACGTTATTGGCATCATGGATGCAATTGATGGCGGCACGATTGCACTGAATATGTCTGCAGGCAGTCAGTTTTTAGGCTCGACCAATGCCCATCCGGAAATAACACAGGCTTCCAATATTCTTCTGAATATTGACGGTGCGGGCAGCCAATGGAATATGGATGCGGACTCCAACCTCACCCGTCTCACATTATCCGGTGGCGCTACCCTTACCCCTTATGATAACAGCGGCAATCTGACCAACCGTACGCTAACCGGTGAAGTGCTGAACAAAGGCGGCAATATTGACCTTACAGGCGCGACAGATTTGGTTGGCGATGCTCTGACGATTAAAGGCAAATATACCGGTGCAGACGGCTTTCTGATCCTGAATACCATTCTAAATGATGATAGCGCAGCAACAGACAAGCTGATCATCGACGGTGATACGACCGGAAACACCTTTGTGCGGGTAAAAAATATCGGCGGCACTGGAGCCCAGACAGTCAACGGCATCCGAATTATTGAAGTCACTGGTGCGTCTGATGGCGCATTCAAGCTGAAGGGCGACTATATTCACAAAGGCGATCAGGCTGTTGTCGGCGGTGCTTATGCGTACCGGCTGTTTCACAATGGCTTAGGAGACAATAGTGCCGATGGTAACTGGTATCTGCGCTCTGAACTGAAAGAAAAGAAGCCGCATTATCAGCCGGGCGCACCGGTCTATGAAATCTATCCGCAATTCCTGCTGGGGTTGAACACTTTGCCAACGCTTCAACAGCGTGTGGGCAATCGCTATTGGAGCCATGCCGGCAATCTGATGCTCTCACAAGGCGCAGATACAATCGAGCCTTATGCACCAAACAGCGAGGCTGGCAGCTATATTGAAACCTCTGGTATTTGGGGGCGGGTTGAAGGCTCCTATACCAAGATGCAGCCGCGCACATCGACGTCCGATGCCACCTATGACTACAGCGCCTATAAAATGCAGGCCGGCATTGACGGCATGTTGCATGAAGGTAAAACAGGCAAGCTGATCGGTGGCATTACCGTGCATTATACCCATGGTGTTGCCAGCGTCTGGTCGCCTTACGATTCCGATCTTGGTCGCGGACGCATCAGTTCAGACGGCTACGGTTTTGGCGGTACGCTGACCTGGTACGGCGATGACGGTCTGTATCTGGATAATCAGGCGCAAGCCACATGGCATAAAAGCGATCTCAGCTATCAGGGCGGAGACTCTGTCCTCAAAGAGGGTAATCATGCCTTTGTCTATGCTCTCTCAACGGAACTGGGTAAGCGCTTTTCACTGAATGACCATTGGTCTTTAACCCCGCAAGCACAACTGAATTACACTGTGGCTGATTTTAACAGCTTCACGGATGTGTTTGGCGCTTCTGTGAGCCGAGAGAGAGCCGCAAGCCTTCGCGGACGTGTTGGTGTCAGTCTGGATTACCAAAACTCATGGCAGAATGCACAAGGCATGATGAACCGTTCTTATGTTTACGGCATTGCCAATCTCTACAATGAGTTTCTGGACGGCACCAAAGTTGATGTCAGCAATGTCAGTTTCTACAACAAAAGCGAGCGCCTCTGGGCAGGTATCGGGCTTGGTGGTTCCTATAACTGGAACGACGATAAATACTCGCTCTATGGTGAAGGGTCAGTCAATTCCAGCCTGAAAAACTTCGGAGACAGCTACGCATATAAAGGCACCATTGGTCTCCGCGTAAAGTGGTAATGACACGTAAACGCGACCTGTTCTTCAGATGCTTTTCTGACTGATGAACAGGCCGCTTTCTTTTTCAATCTTTAAGGCACCATTTCCCGCTTGAAAGGTATTGCCAATCGCTTTGCGTAACGTATCAAGCTGAATACGATCGGCCATATCTCCCGGAGAGTAAGATGTGAGCGCCAGAAAGACATCTTCCGGATCAGTCACAACCAAGTACGCCGGATATTGCGTCATCGTCACATTGCCGAACTGATCCTGTAGCATCTTTTGGGCAACATCATATCCGAAGGCAGCGCCTGCCGGATCGTAAGGCGCACTGCCAAAAACAGTTGCCAGCGCATAAAGCTCGCGCATATTGTTGACCCCGTTGGTTGTTACCCCAACAAAACCACCCGGCTTTAATACCCGATACATTTCTGCAAGTGCCGCCTGTGGATCAGGCAGATGATATAGCATGTGCATTGCGATAACAGCGTCAAACGACGCATCGTCAAAAGGTAGATTACCCGCATCGGCTTGTTGTCCGGTGACGGACGCTAATGGTAATGTTCGGCAGCGCTCTGCTGCTTCCTGCATCATTCCTTGTGAAAGATCTGCAAGCGTCAGGTGCAGATCTTGCGGTAAAACCTCGATCGCTTTCGCCCAAAACCAGGCAGGCCCGCAACCAATATCAAGAATGCTGTCTTCAGCTTTAAAGGGCAACTGTCCGATAACCCACGAAAACCAGTCATGCTCAGCAATGGTATATTTGTTATGCAAACGGGCACGTGCAGCGAGTTTCTGACTGTCGCTATATTGCTCAGCATTACTGGATGTGATTGACGACATATTGCACCTTTCCTTGATAAAAACCTGCGCAAATGCATTATTCAGGCTGGCGAAATGGCAATAGCCCTGACAGCTGCGGCAAGATGATCGGCGATATTGATACTCAACCTTTGCTCCCGCCCGTTTCCGCGCAAAATCGAAGCTCCTTCAAGCAATGCCACGATAAGTGCAGCGCGTGGCCGAAGACACAGATCACACTGGTCGTGCGGCACAAGCGGATCGATCAGCATACAAACACGATCAATATAGCCTTGATAGAAGGCAACCAAAGCATCATTCGCGGCGACATCACGGCCTGACAATGCCCACAGCTCCCAAAGCAACTGGCATTCATCACGCTCAATCTGCTTGCGCAATAGAAAATCCACAGCACCGCACAGATCGGCCGGTGCGTCCTGCATCACAATATCCCATTCCTGAAGATGCGTCTCAACGACCGCTGCCAGCATCAGATCAATCGTTTTGAAATAATACTGAACATGGCTAAGCCCGATACCGGCCTCTGTTGCTATCGCACGCATACGGAAACCGTGCGCACCTTCACGGATCAACACCCTTAAAGCAGCCTGTATGATTGCGCTACGCCGATCGTCACCTCTGGGAACCATTTGCCTCTCCTGTTCTGCCATTTCCTAGCAGAATATTACTCTTGTTCAAATGACCAAGTTTCAATATAGGTCAAACGACCAAATTTGGAGTTTTAGAATGACACAACGAAAAATCGTGCTGGCAGGTGGCAGCGGTATAGTGGGGACACAAGTTGCCCAAATGCTCAAACGACGGATGCCGCAAAGTGATCTGATAATCGCAGGTCGAAACATTGAAACAGCTCAGGCGGTTGCATTTGCTGTCGGTGGCACCGCTCTGCGTATAGATGTTAATGCGCCTGTTTTACCGGACACGCTGGATGGCAGTCTTATCGCCGGACTAACAAATGATCCCTCTGACCACCTTTTGAAACTCGCACTCGTGCGAGGCATGCCATATGTGGATATTACACGCTGGACCGAGCGTTTAAAACAAGGACTTGTCACTGCAGCAGGGCATGGAGATTTACAGGCACCCGCAGTTTTTGCCTCCGCATGGATGGCATCACTTGCCGGTTTAATGGTGCGGTACGCATCCCGCGACTTACCTGTTATTGATACGGTTACATTGGATATTCTATTTGCCGTCTCGGATCAGGCCGGCCCCAATTCAGCAGCCTATATGGATCGGCTTTCTGAGCCCTTTTATACATTGCACAATGGTCAATGGACTCGCCGCCTCGGTATGCTGGATGGTCATCTGGTCAGTTTTGAAAATGCCGGAAACCATAAAACTTATCGTTTTGATACACCTGACCAATCAAGCCTGCCGCTCATCACCGGTGCTAAAACAGTTGATGCCCGTATCGGCTTTGATGACCGCAAAGCAACTGTTTTGCTGCATCTTCTTGTACGCAGCGGAATATGGTCGCTCTTGTCACGACCGATGTTCGATAATGTGCGTAAAGCCATATTATTCAATCCCGGAAACGGAGCCGAACATCGTATTAAAATTACAGTCAAAGGACAGGATGCAACGGGCAAACCTGTGACAAAGATACTGGAGATTAACGATCCGTCAGGGCAGACACACCTGACCGCTTTGGGTGCCGTTTTACAAATTGAAAATCTTCTCAGTCCCGCTGCGCCAATTGCCGGAAGCTATCTTGGGGAAGCCCTGCTTGATCCGGCCTATGTGGTTGCCCAGTTGAAGGAGGAAAACGTCAGCGTAACGGAAACATTTGCAGAATAGCGCATGTCCTGCATCAATCGAAATATTGTCGAATATATTAGCTTACGATAAACTCTGGTCGAAACGGCATCAGCGCAGCGAGGAGAACCGCATGAAAACTCCAATGAAGAAAACGGCCGATGTGCGTGCGATTACAATCGCAGTCATGACAATATTTAGCGGAACGCCAGTTTATGCAGCAGACCAGACAACCGTTATTCGCAATGCTGTTATCCATACAATTGCGGAACATGAGCAGAAAGCGGATGCTTTAGCTATAGATGCCAAGGGGATTATTATTGCTGTCGGCAAAGACACTGATGTATTAGCTAAAGCCGGTTCTGCGGCACGCATTGTTGACCTCGGCGGGCAGACAGTTTTGCCCGGCTTTCAGGATAGTCATGTGCATTTGATCGAAGCAGGTATAAATGAAATTCTTTGTGCGTTTGACCAATTTGCAGACCTCAGAGAGATACAAGAAGCTGTGAGAGCTTGTGCTGAGGAGAGTACCGGAGAGTGGATACTCGGCTCGGGTATAAATATGCCGCATCTTCTTGATGAGAGCGATAATCCTGTTGCTTTTCTGGATAAAATCGAGCCGGACAGACCAATCCTGATCCTCGATGATATTGGCCACGGTGCATGGGCAAATAGTAAAGCACTGCAATTGGCAGGCTATGATAAGATCAAAGGTAATCCGGCAGGCGGCATCATTCTGCGCAATGCAAAAACCGGACTGCCTAATGGAATTGTTCTCGAAAATGCGCAACAAAAATTGCGCAATCTTGCTTTTCCTGACACGCCGGAAAATGAGAATTTTGCTTATAAAAGCATGCTGCCCACATTAAAAATCTTTGCTGAAAATGGCATTACGACAGTCAGCGATGCCGGAGGTTTCTGGCCACAGGGACATTTGAAAGCTTGGCAAACGGCTGAGAAAAACGGCACGCTGACCGTGCGTGCCTTCAACGGACTTTATGTTTATCCGGATATGCCCTTTGACACACAACTGCAAAAACTGAGCAGTCTCTACAGCAATGATCCCACGCGGCTTTTGAAGTTCAATCAAGCTAAAATTTATGTTGACGGTATCCTTGAGCAACGTACCGGTGCTGTTTTACAACCCTACCTGAAAGGCAAGGGTATTGATCACGGCTTTGACTCAGGTTTTCTGTATTTCGAGCCGGATGTGCTGACAAAATATGCAATTGCACTTACTAAAATCGGTTACAAATTGCATTTTCATGTCACAGGCGACCGTGGCGCCCGCCTTGCTCTTGATGCCATTGAACAAGCTGACAAAAAAGCTAGTCCTCATCGTCTCACACATCTCTACCTGTTGGATCAGGCAGATTATCCGCGTTTTCGCAAAACCGGAACGACTGCAGATTTTCAACTGGCACCAAGCTCCCTTGACCCGGAATATATTGCCTCCAGCAAGGAATTTATCGGTGAACGCGCCAACCATATGATGCCCGCTGCTAGTCTTGAAAAAAGCGGCGCATTGGTGGTCATGAGCAGTGATTTCGATGCCGATGAACTGTCACCGCTTGTAAAAATTCAGGCCGCACTGGAGCGACCAACCGAAGGGGCTACGGATATACAAACGGCAGTCAAATGGATGACGATCAATCCGGCACGCCTTCTCAATCAGGACGATCGCACAGGTAGTCTCGAACCCGGTAAATATGCCGATCTCGTCGTTTTAGAGCGTGATATTTTTGATATGCCCGTCAATGAAATAGGTGATGTCGCTGTCAAAGCAACCCTTCTGCAAGGGAAACCGGTTTATGATGCAGACGGGATATTTACGAACCAATAAGATTGTTTCTCGTTTTGAGAGAAAAGCCTACTGTGCCAAGCAATCCGCTAAAGGATGAAGAATTGAAATACCGGACTTTCTTTATATTTCTGGCAATTTTTATCGTCGTTGCTGGCAGTTTGAACTGGTTGCTGAATCCTGCACCGCCACTCTATCCCTCCATTGGCGGCGGCGGATATGATCTGTCCAAACCTGTCTATACGCTGCTTCTGCTGATCTTCACTTGCCTATGGTCATTGGTAATGCTGATCAGCGGCTTGATAAGCAAAAAACCAATCATGTCGCGGCAGTATTTCATTCTCGCGGCAATCGGCTTACTCAGCACGATCGCATCCTTCGCCGCGTATCATAACAATCTCACATGACAGCGATTTTTCAAGGAGCAGAGCTTCTCCACCACAGATCACCCAGCGTCAGTTGCGAGAATTTTCACTCTCGCGCTTGATTGAGTTGAGGATTCTTCCTCTTATCAGCCCGCTCACCGGACGGATCAGATACCAGTAAGGTGTAAATTTAAGGCGGCTTGCAAGATCAGGACAGAAAACCCGCGTTTCCGTTTCAAGCTTGGTAATTTTATCCGTTTGAGGTTTCACCGAGAACACCAAAGCAAGCTTGGCCACACCCGCCATATTAAAATCGCGATATGCAGCCCCGTCACTGACGGATATAAGCCCGAAATCCGGCCGCCAAAACCGTCCGATCAGCCCATAGGCCAACGCATCGTCCTGCTGTTCTAAAGCTACAAAATTGTGCAATCCGAACGGTGGTGCAACCTCCGCATGTTTCCCCCGCATCCGCGCACCAATACGCATTGGAAGTTCCCGAAGACCAATCATTTTACGAAAAAACGGATCATCATCAGGCTGGTATGCTGCAGCGGCCTGAAGCACAACAGACGGTTTCGCCATCACCTCACAGGAATGCACTTCTTAGAAACTATATTCCGGAAGGTATTTATCCGTCAGACTCATAACACCACCACTCATTGGCAGAAATAATTTCCACACTTCAAAGGCTTTAAAAGACGTATCTTCTTACGCCACACACGTCGCATAGGGCATACAGATTGGTTTTCCGGTGCGCGGGTCTTCAAAAAAATCAGCCTCAACACCAAAAACATCCCGCATAACCTCTGCACACATAATCTCATTGGCAGTGCCTTGCCGGATGATTTTGCCTTGCCGGATCGCAATAATATAATCAGCAAAACGTGCGGCCTGATTAAGATCATGCAGCACCATAATTATCGTTTTCTGATGATCCGTATTGAGCTTACTTAACAGCTGCATCACATCCAGCTGATGCGCCATATCCAGAAATGTTGTTGGCTCATCCAACAGAATAATCTCACTATCCTGTGCCAGTGCCATCGCGATCCATACCCGCTGTCTTTGCCCGCCGGAAAGCGAACCAAGATCACGCTCCGCCAGTTCTGTCAGGCTGGTCAGCTCCAGAGCATGACGGATTTTTTCTTTATCCTCATCGCTGAGCAGACCAAAGCCTTTTTGCCACGGATAGCGTCCGTAAGCGACCAGATCACGGACACGCAACCCCGCCGGTGCCTCCGGCATTTGCGACAAGACCGCCATTTTCCGTGCGATATATTTTGCCGAAAAGTTCTGAATTTCCTGTCCATCGAGCATAATCGTGCCATCGGAAGGCTGTAAAATACGGGCAAGATTTTTCAGGATCGTGCTTTTTCCGGAACCGTTTGCCCCCACTAAAGCGGTGATTTTCCCTTGCAATAGCTGCAAATTCAACCCGCTGAACACCGGCTTTTCGCCATAGGAAAAACTGATATTTTTGGCTTCCAGTCCCATCATACGACCCTTAACCATCTCATCGTGACGTTTTCATCAGCAGATATAAAAAATACGGCGCGCCGATCATGGCGCAGAAAATACCCGCCGGTATTTCCACTGGTGCTAAAACTGTGCGCCCCAGATTATCGGCAACCAGCACGAGGAGTGCACCGCAAAGAGCGCATGCAGGCAACAGCAAGATATGCCTTGCGCCAACCAGACGACGGCACATATGTGGGGCCAGCAGACCGACAAACCCGATACCACCCGCAACGGCTACACTTGCACCGGTTAAAGCAACAGCAATCACGATCATCAGCAATCGTTGTCTACCGACATGAAGCCCGAGAGCCGTTGCTGCCTCATCCCCAAGCGCCAGAATATCCAGCACTTTCACGCGCAGCATCAGCAGTGGCAGCAAGCAGATAAACCATGGCAGCAACAGGATAATCTCTTTGTAGGTTTTGCCAGAAAGACTGCCGGACAACCAGACAAGCGCCTGATCATAGAGGCTGCGGTCGAGGCTCATCGCCAAAACCAGTGTCACCGCGCTCAGACCGGCATTGATCGCAATACCGGTGAGCAAAATGCGTGCAGGACTGGCAACTCCTTTTTTACGTGCAAGCATATAGATAAGACCGGCAGACAGAGCCGCACCACAAAACGCCGCCACAGGTCGCCATACCCCTGCAAGCATCAAGGTGTTTTGCTGCCCATGTTGCTGGATTGAGAGCAGCAGGATTATCATCAGCCCTGCGCCCGCACTTAAACCCAACAATCCCGGATCAGCCAGATCATTGCGAAACACCGCCTGTAATATTGCGCCTGATACAGCCAGTCCGCAGCCGGTCAAAATGGCCAGCAACAATCTCGGCAACCGGATAGAGAACAGCACTAATTCCTGTTGTGGGGTGCCTTGCTGTGATAGCACAGCATAGAGATCATAAAGCCGTAACGGATAAGAGCCCAATTGCAAACTAATCAAGATAGTCAGCAACAACAATCCGGCTAAAGCAAACAAGGCTGTCGGGGTGCGCATTATCACTTTCATCAGATACCACGCTCATCACGCCATGCCAGCATCAGAAAAAACGGCACGCCAATCAGTGCAGTCATCAAGCCGACCGGTATTTCATATGGCGGATTGATCATACGGGCAGCGAGATCTGCAAAGACCAGCAGGCAAGCACCCAGAATGGCAGAAACCGGCACAATCCAGCGATAATCAAGACCAGTCAAAAACCGGCTGACATGAGGAACAACCAGCCCGACAAATCCAATACCGCCGGCAAGGGCAACACTGCTGCCTGCCAGAATGAGAATAGCCAGACCTGCAAGAATACGGACATGCACAATATTCAAGCCCAGCCCTGTTGCCACGTCCTGCCCCAGACTAAGCAGTGAAACACTGCGTGACAGCAACAAGGCAACAATCAGCCCCCCGCCGATCCACGGCGCTACAAACAACAATTGCTCTTCCTGAACACCTTGCACGCCGCCCGCAGTGTAGAACAATACATCCTGCCCGATTTTATAATAGACAATGATGAAGCTGGTGAATGCACCGAAAAACACTGAGACTGCGGCACCGGCAAGCGTCAGTCTGACCGGCGTTAACCCACCGCGCTGCGCTGAACCCACGAGAAAAACAACGGCAACGCCCATCGCGGCACCGGCAAACGAAAGCCCGATCAGAACCGTAAAGGCAAGCGTCGGGCTAAGTGCCAAGCCCAGCACCAGCATGAGACCGGCACCGGCATTCAGCCCCATCAGAGACGGACTGGCCAAAGGATTACGGGTAATTCCCTGCATCAAAGCCCCCGCTGCACCTAAAGCAGCACCAACGAGCGCCGCAGCCAAGGCACTAGGAATACGAAACTCCCGAAGGATGAGATGATCATTATCCAGACCATCAAAGGCAAAAACAGCTTTTACAATCGTCGAATAGGAAATGTCGGCGGCACCGTAACTGACCGATAGCAACAGCCCTGCCAGCAGCAAAAACATCCCGCTCAAAACTATAGTAAAGCGTCTGACCATCACTCACGGATACCAAATGCCGAGGCAATATCATCAATAATAATGCCAGAGCTGAGGGGGCCGCTGGACTGGTTCCACGGTTCGATATTCACTTTATAAACACGGCCGGACTTCACAGCCGGAAGGTTTTTCCATAACTGGCTTTTTTCTATTGATCCTAGCCGCCCTGTATCTTCAACCATCAGAAAAATCCGGTCAGCATCCATCTGTCCGATCAGTTCGTTAGAAATGGCCTCATAATTCTTATTCAGCGGAACAAGCCGGTGCGGCGTGAGTGCTAATTGCTCATAAAGAACCGGCCCCGAACGACGACCGGCTCCGTAAATCCGGATATCTTTCTGCCGGACACGCAACAACAGAACAGTCTCATCAGAATGCTGTGTCTGAAGTATTTGGCGTAGCTTCGTGACACGCTGCTCATAGGCAGCAATGCGTGTATCAGCCTGCGTTTCACGATCGAGCACGACCGCGAGTGCTTTCAGCCAGTCCCGCCAGTCTTTATCCGGCTCGCGCAACACAATCGTTGGCGCAATAGCGCTCAGCAGCTCATAATTCTGCCCGTGCACCTCGCCGACAGAGAGAATGAGATCGGGTTGAAGCGCTAATATTGCTTCATAATCCGGGCTGCTTTGATCACCGACAGACGGTGTTGCGCGCAAAGCATCTTTAAGCTGTGCTGCTACGCCCTGAGGACGCTCCACCGCACCGACCGGCACTATTCCCAGCGCTATCAGTGCTTCGGTATAGCTATTATGAAGCGTTACAATCCGTGCGGGACGCAGGCACACTTCACTTTGCCCCGCCAGATGCTGCACGATCTGTGTTGCCGCATTACGGCTGATGATTTGAACACGATTATCATCTGTCTGTTCTGTTACCGCTCGCTGTTCATCCTGTGCTTGCGCAGCAACAGGCACTGAAGCCGCGCTCAAAAGCGCGGCCAGCAAACAGAACAACAATGACAGGCGTGTTACCATTTATAACTCCCACGCACATAATAGGAGCTATAGGAAGGCTCTTTGGTATCCGTCAGTCCAGTTACAGCGCCAGTATCATCAAAGGTTGTGCGTTCACGTTTGTCTTTTGTGCGCAACACATTCAGGGCACTGAAGGATACAGAGAAATTTTCTGTAATATCAGTACGCGCACTCAGATCGAGCCGGTTCAAAGCCGAGAAATGCGTGCGGACATTGGATAAGCCATCGTCTTTATTCACTTCCAGAATGTTCTGCGTATAGGCATAAGTGGTATTAAGATTGATACCCAATGTGGTTTTCAAATCCGGCAGATAGTAATCCATCCCGATATTGGAAACAAAATCCGGTGTCTCGCTGAAGCGGCGCTTTTGACCGGTGCGATCATCAGTCAGGCGACTTTTCATTGCTGTGCCATTGGCAAAAACTGTCAGGTTCTCAAGGTTCAGGAAATCCAGCGGTGCGCGTGCTTCAAGCTCAAGACCATAAAGATGACCATTCCCGACATTTTCCGGTGTGCTGACCCAGCGATTATTGGATGCATCCCGCGACAGAGAATTTTCAATTTTATCTTCAAATTTACGTGCATAGAAGTTCGCGGAAACAATGCCTTGACGATCCAGAATGTACCAATCCGCACCCGTATCCACACCCCAGATTTTTTCCGGCGAAGTATAAGGATTACCGCGCGTATCCGGCTTGGCCAAAGTACCGTCTTTGCTGGTCAGCGATGGTGTCAGATCACGCAAATCCGGTCTGCGCAGTGTTCTGGCAACGCCAAGACGCCAGTCCAGATCTTCGCTCAGGCTATATTTATACTGCAGGGACGGATTGTAATCGGTTGCATTGACATCATAATCATTGCCGTCCGCATCTGTCGTTCCCGTACGGCTGTGCTCGATACGCAGGCCCGCAGTCAGCTCATCAGGCCCGAAAACCGAGAACTGATCGCTCAGATAGGCATAATAAATGTCTTCCTTGACATTATAGATACGTACCAGATTAGGCTCAACCTTGCCTTTGCGGAAGCGGGTTTCTTCTTCATCGCGCTTGCTGAAAGAAACACCAAAGCCGCCTTCAACCGCATGACCGCCAAGCTGGCTGTTCCAGACGAAGCCAGGGGCAACGCGCTGGAGAGAGATATCGGCTTCCCTGCGATCGGCCTCAGTCTTTGCCGGTGTTTTCGAGAGGTCATATTTCATGCCCTCGCGCGTTGTATCTTCGCTGCCTTTTTGCAGATCAATAAACAGGCGAGAGCGGGTTTCTTCACTGAAATCATGCGCCCATTCCAGATAACCGGCATAGGTCTCGCGGGTGCGTTTACGCAGCTCATCATTTTGCTCTTTGAGCGTGACCTGATCCGTGTCGAATTTATAAGATGTCTGATCACGCTTCTCATGTGAGCGCGAATAAGTCGGCGTGAAGGTGAGTGTATCCTTCTCCGTCAGATCAAACTCAAAACGGCCGGTTAAAAGCGTATCATCAAAACTACGCTCCTGCTGCTCGGTGGAACCACCGTCTGGCTTTGTGCCGCCTTTACCGAAACTATACTCTGAAGAACTTTCATTAACGCGACGACGCTGATAATCACCGCCAAGGAAGTAACGGAAACCGCCTTCAGACCCCGATGCCCAGCCGGTAATATCGCCTGTCGGACCATTATCGGTCAGATAGCCACCGCCAAGCGACAAACCGGCACCGTTTCTTTCAAACTGGCGTTTGGTGATGATATTCACGGTGCCTGCCGCACCCAGTGATGCCATATTCGACAACGGGCTGCGGATAATCTCAATGCGCTCAATCATCGCCGACGGCAGGCGATCCACTTCAAAATTACGGCTTGAATCACCGTCAATCAGCGGACGACCATCAATCAGAACCTGCGTGTATTCACGGCCAATACCGCGCAACTTGATTTCACGCGAGCGGTTCACACCGGGGAATGTCACGCCAGGCAGACGGCGAATGGCATCACCCGCACTCAGATCATTAAACTGATTAAGCTGCTCACCTTCAATAACAGTCATAGCATTCGGCGCTTGTGCGCGGGCATCAAGTGCATTGACAACAGAACCACGCACCAGATCTTTAATCACAATTTCTTTGAGTTGCAGAACTTCATTCGCTTGCTGCGCAACAGCAGAACTCATCGAGAAACAACCAACCATTGCTGCTGTTGAGAAAAGTAACGCCCGCGATTTTTTCATGACAATTCCACTCAAATTTATATTTGAGTTCTTTTGTCATATTACCGTCACATTCGTCAAGAGACGTTAAACTATTCAACAGTTTCATTTAATTTTGCTTGTCGGACACTAATATTAGCGCACTGCTTATATTTCCTAAGTACTTCTGCTTTTAAGAAAATCTATGAATGCACGCACCTTGGCAGGCACATGGCGCGTACCGGGATAGACGGCATAAATACCCTGCTGCGGAAACCGGTAAGCTGGTAATAAATGTTTTAAAGAACCATTCACAATATCATCTTTGACCAGCCATTCGGGCAGCAAGGCCACACCTGCACCATGCAGAGCAAATCCCCGCAACGCGGAAGAACTGTCCGACGACATGGTTGCCTGCTCATGAACATCAAGGATTTCCGTTGTATTGTGCGGCGTCTCCACACGCCAGATCAGAGGAGCATCCAAACGGCTATGCGCTATCCATGCCATTGACCGGAGGTCCGACAAAATAGCAGGCTCATCAAACCGGCCATTCCGCAGATAATCCGGCGATGCAACCGGAAAAATATCGAAGCTCTCAATCAGTGCAGCGCGATATCCTGAATCGGCAATCTGCCCCAGCCGAATAGCAACATCAAACCGTTCTGCCACCAGATTAGCATGATGAGAAGACGCACTGTGCTGTATTTTCAGTTGCGGATGCAATTGAGAGAAAGCGGCTAAAGCCGGTATAATTTTATAAATTCCGTATTCAGGCGTTGTGGTTATCCGCAAGGTGCCGTTCAGTCCTTGATGCCCGCTCCGCACATCTTCTTCTGCCAGTTCTGCATCCTGCAACAGTTTTTGCCCATGACTATAGAAACGCTGCCCCGCTTCCGTCAGCATGAGCCGGCGGGTTGTACGTGTCAGCAGTGACACGCCGAGATCAGCCTCAAGCTGCTTGATGTTAAAACTGATAACAGCCCGTGTTTGCCCCAACAGATCAGCAGCAGCGGTAAAAGAACCACTGTCAACAACTGTTACAAAGATGCTGATCCGTTGCAGATTGAGCATATTACCCTCAAACAACCCTACTGATTGTCAAAATTATTTTGCCAGTTATTTTGCTATTGTCAGATTTATCAGAAGGATATTGCAGCGTATAGGCCGGATCCGTTGTCAGGAGATCCTATGTCATACCGCGTTAAAACAGCCACAGTTTATCTGCTGGGTTTCTTTCTTGATCTGATCAATTTATTCGTCGCCAATGTTGCCTATCCCGTGATCGGTAAAGACTTGGGCGCCGATGTGAATGAACTGGCATGGGTGGGTACCGGCTATATACTCGGACTTACCCTTATTATCCCCCTCAGCAGCTGGCTATCAAAGCGACTGGGGGCAAAGACTATCCTTATCCTGTCCTTGTCTCTGTTCACGGTGGCGACTGCAGGTGCAGGCACTGCTGGTTCTGTTTATGTCTTGATTGCATGGCGCGTTTTGCAAGGACTCGGCGGGGGACTGCTCATTCCTGTCGGTCAGACTTTAACCTATCAGCAATACCGGCCGGATGAGCGTGCAGGATTAACCTCGCTTATTCTGCTGGTCGCCCTGCTTGCTCCGGCGCTCTCACCGGCTGTTGGCGGTATTATTGTTGATTATCTCGGCTGGCGCTGGATTTTCTTTATTAATCTGCCACTGGCATTACTGACACTCGTGTTTGCACTGTGCTGGCTGAAGGCCGATGAAAAACCGGCAGCTCCCTCTGCACCTTTCGACTTGTATGGTTTTATTACAGGATCTGCCGGACTGATCTTACTGCTGCTGGGACTAGGGCGATTGGGGAGTAGCACAACACTATCTTCCGGAGCGCTGTTTACGATTGCCGGTCTCGCAGCGCTCATCATTTTCACCCGCCTCAGTCTGAAAAACGCACAGCCGGTTTTAAATCTGAAATTAATACGTGACCCGTTGATGCGCATTTCCATGCTGGTCTATTTGCTGATCCCCGGTGTTTTCATCGGTGTGAGTATGATCACCATGCTCTACCTGCAATCTGTCCTTGGCATGCGTGCATCAGATACCGGCTTTCTCATGCTGCCTTGGTCACTGGCTTCATTTCTGGCGATCACGCTAACAGGGAAATTATATAATCGCTGCGGTCCCCGCCCGCTCTTTATCATTGGGTGTATTATGCAAGGGACAGGTATTGCCCTGCTCACACAGGCCGATGCAACGACCTACCCGTTACTCCTTGCAGCTTTTGCTTTTATGGGAATGGGCGGAAGTCTATGCAGCAGCACAGCACAAAGCACGGCCTTTATCCAAACACCACACGATCATCTGGCAGATGCCAGCGCTATCTGGAACATCAATCGTCAACTGGCCTTCGGATTTGGCGTCGCTTTTCTGTCGCTGTTCCTGAACATGATCTTGTCATGGCAAGGCGTGGATAATGTGAACAATTCTGCTCAACACAGCGCCATTATTCACGCGTTTCGTCTTTGCTTTATGTTTGTCGCAGTATCGGCCCTGATACCGCTCATTTTATGCCTGCGCCTGCCGAATAAGCAGATTTTACAAACTTTAAAAAACCGCACCTAACCATACAGGACAAATACGATGCCAAATACCAATATCTACTTTGATCTGATTAAACACACGCATGATCTGATCGAAAACTGGTTTAGCGGATCCGATACCGCCAACACCATTTACGAACAACTCATTGCCGATTTTTCACCGGATTTCACGATGATCACTTTAGGCGGCAAAGAGCTGGATTATGCCAATCTGTGCAGCTTCTTTAAAGCGCAATCCGGTGCAAAACCCGCACTGAAAATCACATTGCATAATATGACAACCATATATGAAAACAATGACAGCGCAGTTATCACCTATCAGGAAACGCAGGAGCAGCCACAAAAACCTCCTCACCGACGTTTCTCAACCGTCATTGTCAGCAAAGACCCGAATGGCAAACCGCTCTGGCGGCACCTGCATGAAACAACGGCTGCGTCATGACTGACAGCATCAGGGGCTGCAAGCAGCCCCTGATGTATCGTTTTGAGTATGAGACCGCAGATCAGAAGCGAAATGTTTTCACTTCATTTCCGCGTTCAATGTTCCGGCTGTCCTGATATCGTGCGGTTCTGTTGCAAAAATTTGATTTGAACAGAGCACGGCTTAACTCTGGATGTAGTTATGCAGCGAGTGCTTGGAATTGTTGTTTGATAGAGAGTGCATTTGCCGCTGAAAAGATGCCTTGTTGTTTGCGCATCATGTGAATGAGTTCAATACCGGCGAGCGTGATATTAGCTGTACTCTCTGATTTGAAACCAAGCATGGAGCGTGTGCGTCGTTTGATGCGACGATGATCCTGCTCAATGGTATTGTTCATATATTTGCTGGAACGAATGGCAATAGGTTTGCCAGCCTGTCTGAGCCGGCTCTCTCCATCACATTGTAGAATAGCAATCCTGTTGGTCTCGCTTCCATCGATGGTAATGCGCACTGGCCTGCCGTGGCGGGCCAGTGCCTTGCGTATAAAGCGTTTAGCAGCTGTCAGATCA
>NZ_JAUCBM010000012.1 GCF_030362795.1 Pseudochrobactrum kiredjianiae
TGACCTGCCACTGAACTTTCATCCAACGGCGATTAGAGCCTCGGCGGTTTTGACTACGCCAATTGGCGTGTTGGTAGCAACCGGCGGAAACGCCAAGCTTTCATCTTGCGCAGCGTTGGAGCCGGTTGCGGCGATGGATCCAGCATAGTCTGCCGGGGTTTGGTATCCCAGCGACGAGTGTGGCCGGAAATTGTTGTAATCGTCGGCCCATTGGGCGATGGCGCTGCGGGCGTGATCGAGGCCAAAGAACAGGCTTTCGTTGAGCAATTCGTCGCGCATCCGACCGTTGAAGGATTCAACATAGCCGTTCTGCATAGGCTTTCCTGGCGCGATATAGTGCCACTCAACCTTGTGATCCTTCGACCAGGCCAGGATGGCATTCGAGGTGAGTTCCGTGCCGTTATCGGAGACAATCATTCCGGGCTTGCCGCGTCGTTCGATCAGCGTCGTCAGTTCTCGGGCGACACGGCGGCCGGAGATTGAGGTGTCCGGGATTGCTGCCAGGCATTCCCGTGTCACATCATCAACGATATTGAGGATCCGGAACCGTCTCCCGCATGCAAACTGGTCGTGCACGAAATCGAGAGACCAACGGGCATTTGCTTTCGCCTCGACCAGGATCGGCGCACGCGTGCCGACGGCCCTTCGTCGAGCCTTCCGCTTGCGAACCGAAAGCCCTTCCTCGCGATACAGCCGATAGATGCGGTTGACGCCGGATGGCTCTCCGTCCCGCCTGAGCAGGACGAACAGCCGTCGGTAGCCGAAGCGCCGTCGCTCGTTGGCGAGATCGCGCAACTTTGCTCGCAATTCGACCTCCGGCGGTCGGCAGGACCGATAGCGGATCATCTTGCGATCAGCCGAAACAATCTGGCAGGCCCGCCGCTCCGAAAGACCCATTATGTCCTTCAGATGTGCAACGGCGTCACGCTTGGCGGCAGGCCCTACCATTTTTTTGCGAGAAGCTCGCGGAGTGCGGCGGCATCGAGCATCTGCTCGGCCAACAGCTTCTTAAGCTTGGCGTTCTCTTCTTCGAGTGCCTTCAGGCGCTTCGCCTCGGACACCTCCATACCGCCGTATTTGGCTTTCCAGTTATAAAATGTTGCGTCCGAAATCCCATACTTGCGGCACAGGTCGGCCACCTTCATGCCTGCCTCCTGCTCCTTCAGCACCGCAATAATCTGCTCTTCCGTAAATCGCTGCTTCTTCATTCGTCCGTCCTTTATCGGGCCGGACTCTAATCCATTCTGGAGGAAATTCTCAGTGGCAGGTCAATCGTTGAAAACGGAAAGAACCGCACGGAAGATATATCGAACGAGAAATAATACAAAAGCGGATCTGTTCAATTATATTGAGCGCTTCTACAATTCTAAGCGCACCACTCGACACTGGGCTATCTCAGTCCCAATGACTTTGAAGCCAAGGTGGGATTAGCTTAACCTTGTGCCCGAAAACAGGCAGCAGGTGAGGCATCTGCTAATGTCGGCTCGTAACCCTCTATTTCAATGCTTTTGAGTGAGCGGGATCTTGTGTAGGTGGAGTAATGCGTTGCTCTAATGGCGCGGTGTCATGGCTTGAATGCTGCTCTTTTATGAGTGATTCTTTAGCAGGGCGTCTGCGCCTGATGGTTAGAGGTTCAAACTCAGCATGGACATGCGGCCAGTTACGCAGAGCCTCACGTCGAGTGTCGCCAAATAGTCTTTTAAATTCATTTTTAGTGAAGGTGGTCCGAGCTGCCTTAGAAACCCTACGGCGATAATGCCAAGTGCCAGCATTGGTCAGGATTGCGTATTTCAGCGACAAATCCATTGTGTACTCAAATGTGTATCTGAGAAGTGCTGAAACTGTTATTTCATTGAAATATAAGGGCAATAAAAGCCAAATGGTGCGGTCGAGAAGACTCGAACTTCCACGGGTTGCCCCACAGCGACCTCAACGCTGCGCGTCTACCAATTCCGCCACGACCGCACTGTGTGGTAGAAACCGAATTGCTTCGGTGAACGCGATGTAGCAAATCACTATCGCAGTGACAAGCCAAATTATTCATCAATAATATCAATATGCTTGTAATTTTTTGATGAACGCGCACAACTGATGCATTTTCATCCTTTACAAGCAGGTTTTGAGCCAATCTGTACGTTTATTTTAACTGGCATATCATGCCATCACAGCCGTTGAGTTCTATCTAAGCGACTGTAATGGCATAAGGATAAATGCATTTAGTTTGGTGAGCCTATCTGCAACACTGTAAAATTACGCTGCAGATAGAGGTTCATCATCTGCGACAGGATTGGATTTGCGGAGCTTTCTGTTGACGGAGCAGTAATGCTGAAAGTGGCAGCGCAAAGCGCTCCTGATTGCACGGTGTTATAGGAGGTTTTGCCTTCAACCGTTTCAGCCATAGATTTCTGCCAGGCAGCGGTGATACCTTCGGCAGCCTGTTTGGCTGTTGCACAATCAGCATAAGATAGTGAGATCACCATTGCCGGTGCGTTGTTCATTTGCACGTCAGCAATCACACCGCCAAAATACGGCGCAATGCCTTGTCTTCCTGCTTCTATATTCGCTTTGAAATTTTGTTTCGCCGTTTCAATATCTGATGGTGAAGAAGGCAGGATTTTCATTGGATCAATGTCATTGAGCCCCATAACCGGCGATATAATCGCGGCCTGAATAATGTTTCCGTCCTTTGAAGGGATAGCGTCTTTTAAACCGCTGAGAGCAGCCCTGATGACTTCACTGTCAGCAATTGACGGCTGAGACTGAGAGGATGCTATGGCCGCGCTGTCTGAAGACGCCTGAATGACAACGTCATTGACTGGTAAAATGAAACTCGTTGCACCGGTACCACCGCGCCACGGGCTTTGTGGATCTCTTTTTGTAAAGTCGATTTTATTGGCTTCACCATTCGCGAGCAGCCCTGAAATTCCACCCTCAACCGGTACAAAATCAGTTTGTTTTAGTGCAGTAGTTAGCGACTGCACTGCTTGCTCATTTGGTAGCCCCCAATAAGTTACAGTCGCAGGTGACTGGCCAAATCCTGCAAAATAAGAAAGTTCATCAAGCGAGACTTTCGCTTTATCCGACCATTCCGCTACGCCGTAGCCTATTGATTCAAGCGGGCGGAGTGACTGAGACAGAACAAGCCTGCGCATTGCTTCAACCGATGGGGTTGATTTCTCCAAGCCTTTCCAAGCCTGAACATCCAGAAAAAACACCTGCATCGCTTGCGGGGAAGAGAGTAATGCTTGCGGCATCTGTTTCAAGGCCAGCTCCAGCTTTTGGGTGCTGTCCTGTGCATTGGCTGAGGTGCAAAATCCTGCCATAAGACACAGTGTTATAGCCTTTAAACGCATTGGTTTTCTCCCGTATTTCATTCTTTGCCGGATATCGATACGCCATGATTGTGCTTGGTGAATGTCAGCAGATAAAGCACAATGAACGGCAACTGATTGAGTGACGTATGGACAAGTCAAGCATAGCTTTGACCATTGGCAACCGCTTTTTGTCAACCTTCAAAGGGGCAGCGCCACTTTCAGTGCAGGGCAAAATCCAACGCAAAATGAGCGTAATTTAAGGTTTTGTGGCAAACATATCGGCCAAAGTTGCGGCAAAGCTTTTAGCGATTGTTGAGCGGTTTTTGTCGGTGCTGACATAAATTCCGACAACGGCATCTCCCAATTGCGGGAGATTGGGATTCGCTGTAATTGCCCGCAGCGTCGGCGGAATAACGCGATCTGCTAAGGCAGTAATCCCGAAGCCACCCTGCAATGCAGCCGTAATACCGGTCAGGCTGGGGCTGGTATAAACAATTTCGAAGCTTTTTCCTTCGCGCTGCAAAGCGGTCAGCATATTGCGGCGGTACAGGCAGCCTTCAGGATAACAGACAATACGCAGATCGTTGCTGGCTTTGTCGTCCATATAAGCGGGGAGATCACTATTGCCGCCCACCCACGAAAGCGTTTCTTTCCATGTCATGAATACGCCTTCTGCGGGGCCATCAGCAGTCATGGCGACGACAATATCCAGCAACCCTGCGCGTAAACCCCGTAACAGATTGTAGGACAGATCACAGGTGATATCAAAAGTCATATTGGCTGTTGTGCTGTTTTGGCTGCCCATCAGTTGTGGTAAAAAATGATCGGCATAATCATTTGGTATCCCAAGCCGAAGTCTGCCGATCGTCTCGCGTTTTGAGAGCTTCAGCATCATTTCATCGTTGAGAGCCAGTATTTGTCGTGCATAGCTGGCAACGGTCTCGCCATATTCAGTGAGCTGGGCACCGCCGTCTTTTGAAAATAGTGAAGTGCCGAGCAGTTCCTGCAAGCGCTTCATTTGCAGGCTGATTGCTGGCTGCGTTCGCCCCAGTTGTTCACCCGCCCGTCCATAGCCTCTCAAGTCTATAATAGTGACAAATGTCCTGAGCAGATCTGTCGGAATATTGCGCATCTCAGTCCCACCTGAAATTTTGCCAGCAAGAATCCATGCCAGCGCCCCCTCGCAAAACTCTATAGTATTGAATTTGTGTTTGCTGATAAATCTTGCCCGACCTGAACAGACCGGCACGACATGAGAGTGCCTCATGTCGTGCCATATAGGTCATCGTTTGGCCGGCTTTAGTCCGCGAGTGGTTTGCCCGCGGTTTCCCGTGCAAAGCACATTGCAAGAAGTGAAACCATGGCGATGGCCACCAGATACCAGGCAGGCGCTAGTTTGCTGCCGGTAATATTAATCAGGAATGTAGCGATCAGCGGTGCTGTGCCACCGAGAAATGCCTGAGCCGTGTTGAAGCTAAAAGCGAAGCCGCTATAGCGCACACGTGTCGGGAAAATCTCCGTAAGAAAACACGGCAAAGTACCGTCATTGACTGTCAGTAAAATACCGAAAGCAATCTGAATAAGAATGATACCCGTTAATGTTGCGCCATCCAGCATTGCAAATAGCGGAACGGTTAAAGCGATAAACAGGATGGACGCGAGTATCAGAGCGACTTTACGGCCTATTTTGTCGGAGATTGCGCCCATAACAAAAATGGACAAGACATAGATCGCCAATGAAATACTGACGGTTAAAAAGGCTTCTGTTTCGCCGACATTCAGCTCGGTAATCAGATAGGTCGGCATATAGCTCAGGATCAAATAGAAACCGACGGCATTCAGGCTGGTCACACCAATCGAAATGAGCACTTCACGACGATAGGTGGTGAAAATTTCTTTGGCAGGTGTGGCAGTAACACGATGCTGGTTTTCTAATTCTCTGAATTTCGGTGTGTCTTCAATTTTCAGCCGGATATAGATACCGATGGCACCGAGAGGTAAAGCGAGCAGGAATGGTAGCCTCCAGCCGTATGACTGCATTTCTTCAGGTGTCAGGAATGCAAACAAGCCAGCTGCCATCAATGAACCTGCAAGCAGGCCTGCTGCGGTGCTGGCAGGCACAAGGCTGGTGTAAAGGCCGCGTTTTGCAGGCGGAGAATATTCGGCAATAAAGGATGTTGCACCGGCATATTCACCGGAGGCAGAAAAACCCTGCACCATACGCAATAGTAATAATAGTGCAGGCGCCATCATGCCAATTTGGGTATAGGAGGGCAGGAATGCAATCAATGTTGTTGCGCCGGACATGATCAGGATGGAAAAGGACAGGGCTGTACGTCGTCCGATCCGGTCACCAATACTGCCCCAGATGATACCGCCGATCGGCCGGATAATGAAAGAAATTGCGAACACCGCAAATGTTGCCATCAAAGCAGCAGAAGGGGCGATATCCGGAAAAAACACAACGGCGATAATCGTTGCGAGATAGCCGTATGATGCGTAGTCAAACCATTCAACAAAATTGCCGAGTGAGCTTGCGATCAAAACCTTTCTCAGTGTTTTCTGCGATACTGCGCTTTCGGTGCCGCTGAATGTTACTGATTGTTTAATCGCATTGTCACCCCTGTCGGGGCTTAAAGCTGCTGACATAATTCCTCCTTGGGCAGTGCTGCATTGCAGCATCTACTCTCTTGTTCCCGATAGTTTTCTTATGTTTTTATGAAAAAGCACCGGCCTTGATGACCGGTGCTTTTCGTTACTTTACGCTGATAATATTATGCTCAGGGCCGAATGGAAATCCGGTGATATTGGTTGAGCTGTTTTCGCCAATCACCATGATATCGTGTTCGCGATAACCGCCTGCACCGGGCAGACCTTGCGGAATGGAAAGCATCGGCTCCATTGAAACGACCATGCCGGGTTGAAGAACTGTTTTGACATCTTCGCGCAGTTCCACGCCGCCTTCACGACCATAGTAATGGCACATCACACCAAAGGAATGACCGTATCCGAAGGATCTGTAACCCAGCAGATTGTGGCTGCGGTAAATTTCATTGAGCTCTTTGGCAATGTCGCCACAGCAGGTACCGGGCTGCAATAGCTCTAATCCGCGACGATGGACGGCACAATTAATCTCCCAGATTTTCAGGCTGGCATCATCGGCATGATCTAAGAACATGGTACGTTCCAGCGCGGTGTAATAACCTGCAATCATAGGAAAGCAGTTCATCGACAGGATATCGCCTTTTTGAACACGGCGGCTGGTCACCGGATTATGCGCACCATCGGTATTGATGCCCGATTGAAACCACGACCAGCTGTCCATCAGCTCGGCATGAGGTAGCTGCTCGGCGATAAAGCGGATCATCGCCTGTGTTCCGGCCATTGCAACTTCATATTCCGGCACGTTTTCATGAATGCTATTGAAAATCGCTGCACCACCAGCATCAGCTGTTGCTGTGCCTGTTTTGATTAGTGCGATTTCTTCTTCAGATTTGACCGTTCTGAACCACATAATGTGCTGGCTGATATCGATAAATTCTACATCCGGAAACGCTTCATCCAGTAGTGCCCGAAAATGCAGATCAATATGGTCAAACTCAATGCCGACACGCTTGGCCTTAGGCAATGTCTGCTGAAGGGCATAGAAATAATTATCACGGTTCCAGTCGGTATAGGTGATATTATCACCATAGGTCCGGCGCCACGGCTGACCGGCATCAACCCCTGCAGATATTGAAACAGCTTTCGTGTCTGTCACAACGAAGGCATAGCGTCTGGCAAAGGAACAATAAACGAAATCAGCGAAATAGCAGATATTATGATAGGATGTGAGCAGGGCGGCATCGAGGCCGGTTTCCTGCAGTATCTTGCGTAAACCATCATGGCGGCGGTTCATTTCAGCGGTGGTGAAAGTTGGCGTGACCTTATCGCCGTTGTGCATTTTTTGCAGACGCGCCAATTCATTTAATGTGTTCGTGACATGCATATTCATAATGACTTCCCCTTTATTTCTGATGTTGGGAGAGACGTTATGAATTTAAAAATCAGCTTTCCAATGAGTAATTCATATGGCTCGATTTGCGTTGCTTATAAGCAGGCAGAAGGCGGGGCTGGTCGTATATTTTTGTGAGTTTTGACGATAATCGTTTGGAATAATCGGCTTTTCAGCGGAATATGCAACTGATAAATGTAGAGTAACCTCTGATATTTCTGATCTTCAAATGGAGACCACCATGCGCCGCCGTTTCTTAATTGCATCAGCCTTTTTCCTGTTACCGGTTTCAGCCATGGCGCTGGATAATGATGAGGAGCTTAGGCTGGATTTGCCGCATGGTGAGGTTATAATTGCGATTAATCAGGTTGAAGGTGAGGGGCTGGTTATCCATGCGGGCGGAGATAAAGAGCTGCTGATGGAAAGCGCATATATGCCGGAGGTTATGACAACCTATGAAAATAGTGTTCTGTTGCAACTGGCGATGGGCGGCAATGCTTGTCCGGCAACTTATGCCTGGCTGACCTATGACGGCAAGGAATTGCACGCCAGCAAGGAATTCGGAACCTGTCAGGAAGGCGGTGAGCTGAAGAAAACAGACGGTTTTCCGGCCTTTATCATGGATGACGGGGATTCAGATACGCAGCAAATTCGCTATGACTATGATGGCAAAACCATCAAGCAAACCAAGCTGACACGCTAAGAAGCGTCAGCTCTAAGCGTAAGATTTGTTCATGTCCGAAGTTTCCCGATGAAGAGCGTCTTTAAGAGCGCTCTTCATGAGATGTTTTATGTTTGGCGGGGCAATTTATACCCAGTTGAACAGGACACCATCCTGCAGATCGATCCCTAAAGCCACACATGAAATGAAGCAGAGAAGCATCAAAGCTTTCTTCTTCATGGTGGAAGACATGAAGTTTATCGCAACCTGCGAATAAATATTTTTGGCAATGCGTTTTTTATTCATCTGATTGAGCGCCGGAAACCACGCGCGCAATGGAATAAGTGTTTTATCGCCAATGCCGTCGATCAGTATTAGCCTGTTGTTGATTTCATCAAAGACAATATTATCGAGATGAACATCGGTCGCAACGATCTTGCTTGCTACAAACCAGCGTAAGAAATTGCGCAGTTCCGAGTGAAGTTTGTCATCAAAATGACCTTCAGCAACAACTTCTTTCAGCGTTAGTGCCAGATGGCCGTTTTTTCTGCGTGCGGCTTCGACCAAAAGTCCATTGCCTTGCGGTGTCGGAATGAGTCCGACAAAACGCTGTAAATATTGGGACGTTAACTGACCTTCAGATTTGATTTTCGTATATTCGCGAATTTCGCGCTGCAACGGCACAGTCTGCTTATAAAAAGTGCGCAGCTTAACAAGGATTTTCCATTTTTGGAAAAACCGCCGTGCTGAGAAGTCATTTTTCTGAACTTTGATCAGTAAGTTTTTATGTTCAAATGAAGTGTAGACCTTACGCGACTGCCCTTCTGCGACAAGTTTCATGGAATTGATTGTTACAGAATCTTTATTTTTGTTCTTAAAATCAAGCATGTCACTTCTCTAATATTTAAAACATAACCTTTAATAATATATTATATTTAGATAGAAAAATAGTTTGATTTAAATTTATCACCAAATTTTTACCGTCATGTTTATTGATGTTTATAGCTTTTAAGATTTGATATATAAGATTTTTATTTAAATTAGCGAAAAATTTATGAAATTTTTTACAATTTAGAATGATTGTTTTATTTTATATATTTTAAAATTGAAACGAGGTGGTGATAATACACCTCGCTTCTTTGTTTTTTACTTAGAACTTTGCCGTCATATTCATACGGAAAGTGCGGCCGGGTGCCGGCATCAGCGAGGCATTCAGAGCATCCATATAATATTGATCCGTCAGGTTATCGATTGCAAAATCAAGCCGTGTTGCCTCATTGAATGCATAGCTGCCATAGACATCCACCAGCGTATACGGGCGCCACTTACCCGGTTGAATTTCCGATGTTGTCTCGGCTTTGCTTTCGGCAAAGCGATGAGAGTAATAGGAAATACGGGTGCCCAAAGTCAGGCGGTCTTCCAGCATTTTATAGGCGAATTCCGCTGAGACTGTATCTTTAGGCGGCACATGCTGAAGGGCATAGCTATTGGTAAAACCACCCTCGCTGCAAAGGTCATCCTGTTTCCACAGTGAGCCCGGATTAGCGCAGAACAGCGATGTGATAGCATGGTTCCAGCCTAGCTTGGCGGTGAGGTTTCCGATCTGATAGTCGGCACTCAGCTCAAAACCGGTCATCTTGGCATAATCCAGATTGATCATTCCCAGACCCCAAACATTACCGAAAACCGGATTTTTATAAATGATGTTGGAGCGGGTCAGATAATCATCAATGTGATTGTTGTAATAAGCTGCGTGCAACCGCAGACGATCATCATTACCGGTGATATCTTCGAAGGTTTTGTTGGCACCGATTTCGAAAGTGCGTGCCTGTTCCGGTTTGATATCCAATGGCAGATAGGCCGTTGAGAACCCCTTCAGTGTTTCAAAAATACTCGGCATGCGCATCGTATTGGAATAACGACCGTAAAGCTGCAGATCTGTGATCGGCTCCCAGCTCAATGAAGCATTTTTTGACCAGCCATTACCCGTCACATGGCTCACTTGCCCTGGTATCAGATCATAGGAGAAATTCGGCCAGTTGCCCGTCGCGCGAAGGCTGTAATTATCATCCGAGGTGCGGAAATCCGAATAGCGCAGACCCGCTGTTGCGGTCCATTCCGGTGTAATTTCCCATGTTCCGTTGACGAACAGATTTTTCTCCGTCCGTTTACCGGATCGTGGCGGAAACTCTAAATGATCAATCACCCACTTCTCGTCATCCAGATTCTTGGGCAGTCCCACAGTTTCACGCTGCCAGCCGCCACCATATTCCAAACGGAACTCACCGGGAATAAAATCAAGCTTGCTTTCATTCGATACGGTAATGCCATCACGAATTGTCTGCGCATAATGCACCGATGTCGTGGTTGTACCAAACAGTGTCAGCAGATTTGTGGCACGGTGATCCATATCCGTACGAAATGCATTAACTTTCAGGTTGATGAGATCGTTATCCGGCGTCCATTTATAGCGGGCATTGTAGGTTTTAAGATCAAGCGTATCCGGCTCTGACTGAAATCCGCCAATAGCACTGGTATGTGTGCCCAGTCGGGTTGGCATAATTTCACCGAACTCACTGCTATAGCTCATATAGCTGAGTTCAAGCGCGTGATCATCGCCAAATCGTATATTGCTTTTCAGAAGAACGGACTCATTTTCCATCGACGTATTGAGAACTTCTTCTCCGCCCTTCCAAGGCGAAAGTCCTTCATAGCCGATGTTCGGGAAATCAGGATCGGTGGTGCGGTCAACAAAATAGGGCTGTCCGTCACCTTTTTTACCCGCAAAATAGTTGCCGTTTTTACGCTTCGCATAAGCACCCACGACATCAATATAGTCTGTCGTGAAAGCTGCAGCGATACTGCCGTTGCCGCCTGTCGGATCAAGAAAACCCGGACGATCCATATTACCGCCGTCGCGGGTGGTCGGTTGTTTTCCGGCCTGATAGGAGCCACCGGCCATGCCGCCTGGTGTCAACACATCCGGTGGTGTAGTGCTGTTTGTATTGAAACCACCGCGTATGCGCACACCGAATTGGCGATCCGGCAGAAGAATATCGCTGGCATTCAATGTACGCATGCGCACAACACCACCAATCGCACCGGAACCGTCTGCGCCAGCACTCGGACCTTTTTCTACAGAGACTTCACCGATGAAATCCGGATCAATATAGCTGCCGGAACGTGCACCATTATAACCGCGATAGACTGTCTGCTCTTGTGTGGCGCCGTCAATAACTACCGGGACGCGGCCTTGCCCCTGCAAACCGCGAATATTGACATCAATAGCACCGGAGTTGCGGGTATCGCCGTTTAGAACGCCTGGTATGCCTGCAATAAAGTCGCCTGCCGATGTGCCGCGGCGTTGTTCAATTTCCTCCGCCGAAACGTAACTGACTGAGCCCGCTGTGGTATAGGTATCGTCATGGCTGCCAATAACACCGCCGCTGCTAATGGTGATTGTGTTGAGCACCAGCGAGCCATCTGCGGCAGCTGCACCACTGCTGGCTTCATTAGGCTGAGTGATTGCAACAGTGGTCGCATTCGGGAAAGAAAAGGTCAGGCCGGAGCCTTGCAAAATACTGGATAAAGCCTGCTCGCGGCTGACATTTCCGGAAACGCCTTTGGATGTTTTACCCGCAGCGACCGAAGCCAGATAGGTGATCTGTAAACCGGACTGTCTGCCAAAAACGGTCAGAGCTTGTGTGAGTGAACCGGCAGGGACAGAGAAATTGGTTTGTGCCTGTGTTTGTGCAAATGCGTTCGGGCTGATGCCTGCTAAACTGACACCCGCAGTCAGAATGAATGTCGTAGACAGCATCCTGCGTGTGCAGTCTTTAAAAATATTTTTGTAAGTTCCGAGCCCCATCGGCGCACTCTCCGTCAATGCAAATTTCTTGGCAAATTTCCTGAAGGATCGTGCTTTCTGTCGATGAAGAAATGCGACCCTGAATGTAATACAATCGGGGTTGCGATATTTTTACTTTTTTACTCATATTTTTTAAAGCGGTGTAATAATAGTGACAAAAGACGATAGTTGCCGCACCTGCGCACCAGTCGGATGCACCACGGCCTCCAATGCGCGAAGCGGATCGGTCAGATCATATACGCCGCTGACCCGTTGCGCGCCGGTATTCGGGCTGGCCATGATAATGCGTCCGGGCATCCAGCGACCGATACGGTCAACCAGCGCCGAAACCGTTTCTCTCTCCGCAATAATCAGCTTGTCCCGCCATGCCGCGATTTGTTCAACCTCCCGCGCACCCTGATCGAGGGTCTGCGTCGATGGATCAAAACTGATCCACTGGCCTTGCTCAAGGCGTTTGCCTGCCGCCAGTACAGCATCAGGCGATTGCATTTCAACGACGCCATGATCCACAGATACAGCGATCACACCTGCATCATTCGAGACGTCAAAAGCAGTGCCGAGTGCCGTTACACGAACAGTGTCGGAGAAGACTGAAAATGGCTTGCTTTTATCAGGGCTGACTTCAAAAAAGCCCATTCCCCGTAATAATTTAATGTCGCGGCGATCAGAGCCATAAGCAAGCTGAAGGGCGCTGTCCGGCCCTAATGTTACGAGACTGCCGTCCGGAAGTGTGATCTGGGTTATCTCACCTGTGGCAGTGATATAATCAGCCTGTGCGCGTAACAACAGCTCTTTACCAAAGGAATAAGAAAGTCCGCCTGCCGCCAGCAAAGCCGGACCGCCGATCATAAACTGACGGCGTGACAGACCGATATTTTTCCGGCGTTCTTCACGACGCTGATGAGACAAAATTGCGCCCGATGCACCATGAGCCTTCTCAATACGGAGCCAGATTTTTTCATGGATCGGGCTTCTTGCACGCCATGTCCGGATCATGTCGCCGGATACTGTATTATCCGGATCATTCTGGAGCCGGATAACCAGATCAATCGCCTCATCAAGCAGCTGGTTCTGATCTGTATGCGGTTCGCTCATTCCGGTCCATTTCGTATCAATATTTTTTGAAGGCAACGCACGAGTTTTCAGTGAATCCTGTTTATGCCGTGTTTCAGAACGCGTCTACACGGGACAGGATGTGTTTATAGGCATCACGAATGAGTGCCCATGCTCTTGAGGTGGATATACCAAGCTCTTCGCCGATTTCAGCAATTGTTCTTTCGCCTAAGCGATGCATCTCAAAGGCCTGACGGGTGCGCTCCGGTAATTCAGCCAGCGCATTATAGGTCTGCTTCAGACATTGCCGTGAATGCACAATATCTTCCGGAGAAGGGGCTTGGTCGGCGATCTCAGGCACACTGTCATCATCTATCGGGACTGTTTTCAGTAGCGCATCACGCTTTTGATAATTCGTACCGAGATTGCGTGAGATTTTATACAGATAGGCTTTTGGGTTGAAATTTCCGGTGGCAGCGGGTGGCGGCGTTGTCAGAACACGTACGAATGTGTCCTGTGTCAGATCAGCGGCTGTTTCATTATTCAATCCACGTCGGCACAGGGAATTGGCAATACCCCTTGCGTGACTCCGAAACAGGTTTTGAATATCCCAGCTCAATGCGGCTTAGCTTTCTGTTTTTTATGAATTCAGACTGCACAATCGAAACAGACCCCGCAGACAATGCCAATTTGTGGTGATTTAGCATTAAACATAAAATATGAGCAAGATGCTCATATTAAATAATTGATCACCGTTAATGCGAACAGCGAAGTGGCTATGCATTGAGGGGGGGGGGGCTGCTTATATCGCCTTGGTGGTGTTCTTCCCGTCGAAAGCGCGATCTTAACGCCCGGTTATTGGAATATCCGGAATAAAATCTGTTTTAACGCATAGTGCTCATGCTATTCGGAATATTCAGTAAGATTCATCTTCTACAGAGCCACGAATTCGCGAAGCAGGGTACTATTTTTGAATATATGGATTTGGTCAGATCTTCATTTGGAGCAGCAATATGTTGAGTTTCCGCTTGCTGCACCTGCTCAGGCAGATGTCATTTTATGCGCAGGCGACTGGACAACGGCTGACAAGCTTGAAGATCAGATGCGGAGCGCTATTCAAAGATACAATTTGCCTATTATTTTTGTGGCCGGAAATCACGAATACCAGTGCGATTTATCTTTTGAGGCATCGCGGCATGTTATGGCTTCTATTGTTGAGAAGAGCTTGCATTGGAATCAGCGTGTTCATGTTCTGGATAATGAGTTTTTGCTTTATCAGGACATCGTTTTCGTAGGCAGCACCCTTTGGACTGATTTTCTTTATCAGTTAAGCGATCTTGCGGAGCTACCTTGGCGCGTGAAAGAGGCGGAGTCTTTGATCCGTGATTTTACAGCGATCAAAATGAATGATGGTGAAAATTTCTCACCGTCACTTATGTTGCAACAACACAGAATAGCCAGCCATTTTATTCATGAAACCTGTCAGCGCTTCATTGACAAGCGTAAGGTCGTCATTTCGCATCACATTCCGCATGAAGCGGCCTCTGCCGACGTCTATCAGACAAGTGCGTCTAACTATCTATATGCATCCGGTGCATCGGCATTTGAAAATTTAATGCATTCATCTGATGCGCCGCATCTATGGATTTGCGGACATACGCATCAGTCAACCGATATTCAAATCGGCAAAACCCGCATTATCAGCAATCCGTTTGGATACCGGCGTTTTAAAAGTGAGCGCGAAAACAGTTTTCGTTGGGATTATGTTGTAACGCTATAAGTCATCCAAATGCGAACAAGCATGCTGTTTCAGCATATTTATGATGAACATAACTGTGAGTGAAAGCATTAAATGTATTGGGAATAAGCGCAACTGACTGCGGAGAGAATGGTGCGGTCGAGAAGACTCGAACTTCCACGGGTTGCCCCACAGCGACCTCAACGCTGCGCGTCTACCAATTCCGCCACGACCGCACTGTGTGGTAGAAACCGAATTGCTTCGGTGAAGGCGATGTAGCAAATCACTATTGGGGTGACAAGCCGGTTTATTCGTTTCATTGCATTTTTTTAAAAGTAATTCACAGAAGGCTATTATTTTCGTGAAAATCAGTGATTTTACAATGTCATCAATGGGATGAAACAGCTGTTTGGGCGCGTTCGCAACGGAGACGCGAAGCAATAAGACTGCAATTAAAAGACAACATGCTGCAGTCTTTCAATGTTTTCCAGCTGTTTGCGGGTTTCCTGATAGCCGATATCAATGGTTTCTGCCGCTCTGTGAAATTCGGTTAGGCCAATATGGCCGATACTTGGCATGAGTGCGATATCCGGCGGATCGCCGGCCATACGGGCGCGTGAGATTCTGTCCTGTATAATATTAAAAGCATCCATCATAACGCCGGTAATACCAAGACGTGATTCATGGCCAATTGTTCCTGCATGTGCGGGGTTGATGGTGTCTTCATGTCCGGCACGGGCAGGGCTGGTATATTTAACCACGGCTGCACGACCGAATTGGTCATAGTTCAGGTTCACTGCAAGCACGAGCGGTTGCTCATAGGCGCGGCATACTGAAACCGGAACGGGATTAACCAGAGCGCCGTCAACAAGCAGACGGTGATCGTAGCGGATCGGCTCGAAAACACCGGGCAATGCATAAGAGGCGCGCATCGCCATTATAAGAGAGCCGGTAGAGAGCCAGATCTCGTGACCTGTCCGTAGTTCAGTAGCAACAGCAACATAGGGGCAGGGCAGATCATCGATATTTAAGCCGTCCAGATGCTGGTGGAGCTTTCGATCGAGCTTCATGCCGCCGAATAACCCGCTCCCGCGAAAGGTTATATCCATAAGGCTGAACATACGTCTGCGTGTTAAAGAGCGTGCAAATTCTTCCAGCTCATCAAGTTTACCGGCCAGATAGCTGCCACCGACTAAAGCGCCAATAGATGTACCGGCAATCATCGAGATTTTAATATTAGCTTCATTGAGTGCGCGAAGCACACCAATATGCGCCCAGCCTCGCGCAGATCCGCCGCCAAGGGCAAGTGCGATTGGTTGTGGTGTCTTTAAAATGGCTGGCGAAGCAATCTCAGCAGGAATTGATGCTGCATTATTAAGTGGTGTTTTGCGGCGGGTTACCCATGGCAGCATGCAATATCTCCTGAATATACTCGTAAAAATGAATAATATGCAGTTTTTTTGATATATTCAGACTATGGCTTTCATAGGTTTTTTTGCAAGTAAATTTGCCGTAATTATCGATGAATTTTCAAAATATTTCATATAAAACAGTTAATTAGTTAAATTTATGCGTTTTGCCAAAGTTGAGTGCCACTTTTATAAAGATATCGGCATTTGTATTTCTTGGCTTGCTGTAATTTACATATTAGTAACCATAAATGTTTCCTCCGTATCGTGTTGCAATATTGTTACAGCATTTTTGACTGGGTGGTGTAAAACAAGGTCAACGAGTTTCTTTCTAAAAGGTCTGATTGACATGTTTAACAAAATTGCTCTCGCCGCTTCCGCAGCAGTTCTCTTCTCCGGTACAGCAATGGCTGCTGATGCTATCGTTTACAACGAACCAGCACCAGTTGCAGTTGCAAACACATTCAGCTGGGAAGGCGCATATGCCGGTGTGAATGCTGGCTACGGCTTCGGTAAAATGAAAGAAGACGGCGTAAGCGTTAAGCCACGCGGCTTCGTTGGTGGTATCCAGGCTGGTTACAACTGGCAGTTCGACCAGATCGTTGCTGGTATCGAAGCTGACTTCCAGGGTTCTACCATGAAGAAGTCTGTGACTTTCTATGATGAACTCGGCGTTTACGAAGGCGATGTAAAAGCTAAAATCCAGTGGTTCGGTACTGTTCGTGGTCGTCTGGGTGCAGACATTGCTGAGCGTACAATGCTTTATGGTACAGCCGGTCTTGCCTATGGTAAGGTTAAAATTGAAGGCTACGATGCAGATCTCGGCCTGCACGAAAGCGCATCCAAGACCCGCGCTGGCTGGACTGCCGGTGCTGGTATTGAGCATGCCTTCACAGACAACGTTACTCTGAAGACAGAATACCTTTACACAGACCTCGGCAAAGTTAAATTCCGTGACGAAGCTGATGTTTCTAAAGTTAAAACAAACTTCCACACTGTACGCGTTGGTGTGAACTACAAGTTCTAATCATCTGCTGAGAGGTGAAGGACGCCTCTTATGAAATAAGCTCTTCCGCCTTCAGTGAAGGCGAAAGAGCGGTTCTCCAGACAAAAAGCCCTGCGTAATTTTATATTACGCAGGGCTTTTCTGGTTTGTGCATTAAAAATTAAATAAAGTACTTAGTGTATTGTTTTATTTATGTAAAACAACATGATTGCCGTCGACATTTACGACGCGGTAAAAGCAGGAATGACGGTCGGTATGGCAAGTCGGGCCATTGCCAGCAACTTTGACTTTAAGCCAAAGCGCATCTTGATCGCAGTCTGTGCGCATTTCGACAACAGTTTGCAGATTGCCGGATGTTTCGCCTTTTTTCCAAAGCGATTTGCGTGAGCGTGACCAGTAGTGGGTGATGCTGGTTTCCAGTGTCAGGCGCAGCGCTTCCGCATTCATATGCGCGACCATCAGCAGCTCATTATCATCCGCATTGCAGACAACAGCTGTTATCAGACCGGCATTGTCAAAGCGCGGCGCAAAAACAGCACCTTCTTCGGTGCTGTGCTTGTCTGTCTGCGCAGGAAATTCTGGCGGGAGATGTGTCATGAACCACTCCGTAGCATTGTCATGAACCGTACCTGATTGGCGATATCTGTTTCAAACGCGCCGGTAAAGGTTGTGGTTAGTGTGGTTGAGCCTTGTTTGCGAATACCACGCATGGCCATGCACATATGTTCCGCTTCAATCAAAACAGCAACACCGAGCGGCTTGAGAATGTTCTGAATGCTGTGTGCGATCTGTGCCGTCATGCTTTCCTGCGTTTGCAGGCGATGTGCAAACATATCAACGACGCGGGCAATTTTCGACAGGCCGACAACCGAGCCATTTGGCAGATAACCGACATGCGCTTTACCAATAATCGGCACCATATGATGCTCACAATGGGAGAAGAAGCTGATATCTTTGATCAGCACCATGTCTTTATAGCCGGCAACCTCTTCAAAGACGGTGCCCAGTTCTTCTTCCGGTGATTGTCCATAGCCTGAAAACAGTTCTTTATAGGCTTTGGCAACGCGTTTTGGCGTTTCAATCAGGCCTTCGCGGGATGTATCTTCACCCAGCCAGAGCAGGAGTGTTTTAACCGCAGCTTCGGCTTCAGCCTGCGTCGGACGGATCACATCATTGTTTTTTGTGTCGGCAATGTGCTTGTTCATATCGAGCTCCCGTAGTCTCCCTCAGCGGAGAGACGAGTTAAACGGACACTGTTACGAAGCTTGCTCAGGCAGTAAAATAATCTGTACCGCTGAAGGCTTGGCAGTTATGTCAGGGTAATTATCGGCATTTGCAGATTATAGCCAAAAGCCTGATCTGCCTGTCTTTATCAGCTGTTCCGCATATGCCGGAATAGTAAATGCCCGCTCTATATAGAGTAAGCAGAAGATATTAAAAGGGCAAAGAGTGCCGATTTATGTCGTATTCAGGTTGTGGTATTGGGTTTAGCAGCTTGAAATGAAATATTTATATCGCCATTTATAGAGCGTATTCAAAATAAGCATTTTGAGTGTCGAACAAGGAGAATCCAGATGATTAATGATATGTATAATGCCCGGATTCTGGAATTTGCCGGTAATATTCCGCATATTGGCCGCCTTGAGGTGCCCGACGCTACTGCAAAAGCGCATTCCAAACTCTGCGGCTCGACAGTCTTAGTTGATTTGAAGTTGAAAGACGGCGTGGTGACGGATTTTGCCCATGAGGTGAAGGCTTGCGCTTTAGGGCAGGCGACATCTTCGGTGATGGCACGCCATATTATTGGCTCCACAGAAGCGGAATTACGTGCTTTGCAGGCGCAAATGACTGCTATGCTGAAAGAAAACGGCGCACCTCCGGAAGGGCGCTTTGAGGATTTACGTTTTTTCGAGCCGGTGCGCGATTATAAAGCCCGTCATGCTTCCACTTTGCTGACCTTTGATGCGGTTGTTGATTGCCTCGATCAAATTGCAGCCAAAGCTGTAGCCCAATAATATGTGCCCGCCGCAGTCCGAGCAGAAAGCGCGTAAGCGCTATAGCCGTAATTATCAGGGTGCATGGCGCAAAACGCCGGATCGCCTGCTGGGAATCGGACTTATACGGCTTTATCAGCTGACGCTATCGGGCTTTATCGGTAATTCCTGCCGGCATATGCCGACCTGTTCTGAATATGCCTATGAGGCTCTCGCCCGTTATGGTTTGTGGACGGGCGGCTGGATGGGGTTGTTTCGTATTATGCGTTGCGGGCCGTTTGGCACCTGCGGCATTGATCGCGTGCCGGAAGTGCTGGAGCCACGCTATAAATGGTATTTTCCGTGGCGTTATTGGCACATTTCGGCTGCAAAACCCAATAATGACTAAGCTTTTCTTCGCGCAAGGTTTATTTCCCTCGCTACATTGATTATAGAGAGATTGCCGGATGCATCTGCACTTCGTTTTGCAGGAGCCGGAAGCATGAAGCGTATCCCGAAAAGTGGGAACCGGTTTTCGGATAAGATACGCGAAAACAAAACAGAGCATTTCCTGTGTTTCAAATTGGATTGGAAATGCTCGGATTTACTCTAAACACCCACCCGCAATCGTTGGCGGGACTGGATGAGGATGACAATGTCTAATCTTATTACTCTCGAATTTCCTGACGGCTCACAGCGCGAATATGATCCGGCCATGACTGGTCTGGCGCTTGCCGAATCCATCTCCAAATCACTGGCTAAGAAGTCTGTCGCCTATGCGGTTGACGGCACCGTGCGTGATTTGTCCGAGCCACTTGGCGCGTCAGGCAAAGTCGAGATTCTCACCCGTGAAGATCCGCGTGCGCTGGAGTTGATCCGCCACGACTGCGCCCACGTTCTGGCTGAAGCTGTGCAGGAGCTTTTCCCTGGCACGCAGGTCACAATCGGACCGGTTATTGAAAACGGTTTTTATTATGACTTTGCCCGCAATGAGCCTTTCACACCCGATGACCTGCCGGTTATCGAAAAGAAAATGCGTGAAATCATTGCTCGCAACAAGTCGTTCACACGCGAAGTCTGGACACGCGAAAAAGCCAAACAGGTTTTCTCCGATAAGGGTGAATCCTATAAGGTTGAGCTGATTGACGCGATCCCTGCAGGTCAGGATCTGAAGATCTATTATCAGGGCGACTGGTTTGATCTTTGCCGCGGTCCGCATATGGCGTCCACAGGTCAGATCGGCAATGCGTTCAAACTGATGAAAGTTGCCGGTGCTTATTGGCGCGGTGACAGCAACAATCCGATGCTGACACGTATTTACGGTACAGCTTTCGCGAATGATGCTGATCTGCAGCAATATCTGACAATGCTGGAAGAAGCTGAAAAGCGCGACCATCGCCGTCTCGGCCGTGAAATGGATCTGTTCCATTTTCAGGAAGAAGGTCCGGGGGTTGTGTTCTGGCATGCTAAGGGCTGGCGCATGTTCCAGAGCCTTGTCAGCTACATGCGTCGTCGTCTCGACGATCATGGCTATCAGGAAGTCAACGCACCGCAGGTGCTGGATAAATCCCTTTGGGAAACATCCGGTCATTGGGGCTGGTATAAAGACAACATGTTCAAGGTCACCACTGCCGGTGATGACACTGAAGATGACCGCGTTTTCGCGCTGAAGCCGATGAACTGCCCGGGTCACGTACAGATTTTCAAACATGGTTTGAAATCCTACCGCGATCTGCCGATCAAAATGGCGGAATTCGGTAATGTACATCGTTATGAGCCATCAGGTGCGCTGCATGGTCTGATGCGCGTTCGCGGCTTTACGCAGGATGATGCGCATATCTTCTGTACAGATGAACAGATGGCCGATGAATGCCTGCGCATTAACGACCTGATTCTCTCGACTTATGCCGATTTCGGCTTCGATCAGATCACTGTCAAGCTCTCCACACGTCCTGAAAAGCGCGTGGGTGATGATGCGCTTTGGGATCGTGCGGAAAGCGTCATGGGCGAAGTGCTCAAGACAATTGAAGCTAATTCCGGCGGCCGTATCAAAACCGGCATTCTGCCAGGTGAGGGTGCGTTCTACGGACCTAAGTTCGAATATACGCTGAAAGATGCAATCGGTCGTGAATGGCAGTGCGGTACAACGCAGGTTGACTTCAACCTGCCGGAACGCTTCGGTGCATTCTATATCGACAACAACTCCGAGAAGCAGCAGCCGGTAATGATCCACCGCGCGATCTGTGGTTCGATGGAGCGTTTCCTCGGTATTCTGATCGAGAACTTTGCCGGTCATATGCCGCTGTGGTTCGCACCAATTCAGGTTGTGGTCGCAACGATCACTTCGGAAGCGGATGATTATGGTCGTGAAGTTGCCAGCCTGCTCAAAAAAGCTGGCTTGCAGGTTACAACCGACTTCCGCAACGAGAAGATCAACTACAAGGTGCGTGAGCATTCGCTGCAGAAAGTGCCGGCCATTCTGGTGCTTGGTAAGCGTGAAGCAGAGGAGCGCACAGTGAATATTCGCCGCCTCGGCTCCCGTGACCAGACACCTATGTCGCTGGATGAAGCGCTGAGCTCATTGCGCGAAGAGGCAACACCGCCGGATCTTCGCCGCGCATAACTGAAATAAGAAAAGGCCGGAGCAATCCGGCCTTTTTGTTTACTTCAATATTTAGGTACCAATGCGCAGCACCTCATTCTCACAATTTTGGAATAGTAGATTCTCAGGCTCGCTGCCTTTGATGTATCTTTTACGCGAAGAAAAACGAGACCAATGGGTAAGGTTTTATTCTCTGCCTGAAGGAAAACGCTATCCTTTCGATGAACGCGAAGAGGAAGAGATTTTAAAACGCTACAACAGCGTTGCGGGATTTGTTTTTGATGACAATGAACCTGTGTGGCTGGTTGCTAACACTGGTGTTCATAGATCTGAAACGCGTCATGTTTTAAAATTACTAGCGATGGATTTTAAAAGCACTGGTGTAAAATCTTATACTGATGCTGACGGAGATAAATGCAAATCCCGTTTTTTCTATAAACAGGATCATTGGAAAAGCGGCGCATTTAATGATTTATTTTCTCTCACTATCCATGAGAAAATATCAGGCATCCTGTTTGTAAATCAAAAAGCACAGCTCTTTTATGCATATGACGGCGGAATGGATGTCATCTTATCAGGTGCAAATCAGCTTGATCACATCAAACACCAATTTGAACAATGGCGTTCTCCGCTTTTAAGTGGCTTGTGATTTAATTCAGAGGTGCGGCTTTAAAGCGATATTCACCCTGACTGTCGATGTCGAAATAGTCGCCAAGTTGCGGATGACGCAGGGGTTCGTCGCTTTCATCTTCTTCCAGATTTTGCTCTGAGACATAGGCCACGTAATCAGTTTCTTCATTCTCTGCCAGCACATGATAGAACGGCTGCTCACGTTTCGGGCGTGAGGCTTCAGGAATGGACATGTACCATTCTTCTGTATTGGCAAATTCCAGATCTACATCAAAAATGATACCGCGGAACGGCAACAGGCGGTGACGCACCACCTGTCCGATCTGGAAACGTGCATATTTTACTTCAAAGGCACTCATTTTGATCCGTCTTGGTGTGGCATTGCAGCCGGAGTTGTTACTTTTTTATTGGCGGCAGAGAAAGATGGCAGCAGAGCTTTGAAGCCACCACCTGGACGCAGGCCCTCACGCATGAAGAAAGCACGCAGCGGCGGTACAACGCGCAGAATTTCCAGACCTGTGCCACGAATAATCTGCGCAGGGAGGAAATCCGACAATAGTGTGCGGTTCAGCACATCGACAGAGCCGGTACGTGCCAGAATATCAGGGCGGCGACCACTGTCATAGGCGCGGATAACGCGATCGGAACCGGCATCCTGCTTGTCTTTGCTTAATGCAGAGATCAGTGTTTCCACATCACGGGTGCCGAGATTGAGACCTTGCGCACCAATCGGCGGGAACACATGAGCCGCTTCACCGATCAGGATTGTGCGCTTGACTGCAAATTTCAGCGGTACAAGACCGGAGAGCGGCCATGCCTGCTGTTTGGTATCAACCGTGATTTCACCCAGCATGGACTGCATTTTGGTTTCAATCTCACGGGCGAGCTGTTCTGTATCCAGTGCCATCAGATTTTTGGCACGCAACGGATTGGCAACCCAGACGAGACTGGAGCGGTTTCCGGGCAGCGGTACCTGCGTAAAAGGACCATCTTCAGTGTGGAATTCAGTCGAAATATTCTGATGTGGGACTTTATGGCTGAAAGAGCACACCACAGCGGTCTGCGGATAGTGCCAGCGGCGTGTATTAATACCCGCAGCATCACGCGCAAAGCTGTTGCGGCCATCAGCAGCCACGACCAGCGGTGTGGTCACAACCTGTCCGTCGCTGAAAGTCACACTGATACTGTCTGTGCTATGCTGATAGGCTGTCGCATTGCTGAAATTACGGGCAATACGTGGATGCGCTGTAACTGCTTCATGCAGTGCGCGGTTCAGCACCAGATTGGGAATATTATAGCCAAAGGCTTCCGTGCCAATTTCCGAGGCGCGGAATGTCACTGCAGGACTGCGGATCAGTCTGCGGGTGCCGTCAACAATACGCATTGAGGCGAGTGCTGCCGTATCAGGACGGATGGTCTGCCATATGCCGAGACTATCCAGATATTCAATTGCAGGCATCATCAGCGCCGTAGTGCGGCGGTCATCCTGATTACTGACAGGGCCTGCCAGCAAAACATCATAGCCTGCCTGCGCCATTGCCAATGCAGCAATCATCCCTGCAGGGCCGCTGCCGCTGACAAGAATTCGAGCCGATTGTATGGTTGCGTTGAAATCAGAATGATGATCTGAATCAGACATGATGCACCTCTTATTTTCCGGCTTTTAGTCAGACTTTCAATCCTAAAAAGCCATAATCAAATTAGCCAGCTCAATCTAATAGGCCATAACTAGCCGTTTCAACACCAAAAACATATAATTAAACTGGAGATAGTGGCGACAAGCGGGTAACTTCTTTGGATGAGCGACATTTTGTCTGTTTTTCAACTCTCCTTTTCTTGCACTTTTAGTGATTTTCGACAAAAGCTGTACGGACTGGTAATTCATTAATTTTTTGTAATAGAATCGGCGAAGACCTTGAAAGTGAAACTGACAGAAAAACTGAAAGCAAAAAAAGTCACCGTACCTCAGGTTCGGGCTTTTTCTGTTCACCTGTTAACGGCTTCCGGTTCGTTTCTGGCGTTCCTGTCACTGGTTGCTGCCAGTGAAGAAAACTGGACGGCAATGTTTCTCTGGCTGGGGCTGGCGCTGTTCGTCGATGGTATTGACGGGCCAATCGCCCGCAAGCTTGAAGTGAAATATGTACTGCCAAACTGGTCGGGCGAGTTGCTCGATAATATTATTGATTATGTGACTTATGTGCTGATCCCCGCTTTTGCACTCTATCAGAGCGGCTTTATGGGGCATGGCCTGTCGTTCCTCTCAGGCGCGATCATCGTTATCAGCAGCGCGATCTACTATGCCGATACGGGTATGAAGACCAAAGAGAACTTCTTTAAAGGCTTCCCTGTGGTCTGGAACATGGTGGTATTCACGCTGTTTATCGTCGGACCCGGCGAGTGGACAGCTTTCGGTATCGTTGTCGTCTCCGCAATCCTGTCTTTCATGCCGCTGAACTTCTTGCATCCGGTGCGCGTTGCCCGTTTGCGTCCGCTCAACCTCACCATCTTTCTGGCATGGTGTGTGTTCGGTGTGGCCGGTATTTACTACCATATGGATGCGCCACTCTGGGTGCGTATCGGCATCACCGTAACCGGTATTTATCTCTACTGCATCGGTATTGTGATGCAGTTCCTGCCTAATCTTGGTCTTAAAACAGCTGCGAAATAACAGGGAATACAGACTATGACGAATGCCATTCTGATCCGCGAAACCGGTGGTGCTGATGTTCTGAAATATGAACAGGTTGAAATTGGTCAGCCAATAGCCGGTGAAGCCCGCATCCGCCATGAAGCGGTTGGTCTGAACTTCATCGATGTCTATTTCCGTACCGGTCTCTATAAAGCACCGCAAATGCCTTTCATTCCGGGGCAGGAAGGTGCGGGAACTGTTGTGGCTGTCGGCGAGGGTGTAACTAATGTCAAAACCGGTGATCGCGTTGCCTATACTGGTGCTATGGGCGCTTATGCTGATGAGCGTCTGATTGCTGCTGATCGTCTGGTAAAAGTGCCGGATAATATGGATCTGCGCCTTGCCGCATCGATGATGCTCAAAGGCATGACCGCTTATTATCTGACCAATCTGACATATAAAATCCAGAAGGGCGATACAGTTCTGATCCATGCGGCTGCCGGCGGCGTAGGACAGATTGCTGGTCAGTGGGCGAAACATCTTGGTGCGACAGTTATCGGCACTGCGGGCTCGCAAGAGAAAATCGATCTTGCGCTGTCACTCGGCTATGATCACGTGATCAATTACCGTGAAGATAATTTCGTCGAGAAGGTGAAGGAATTTACCGGCGGAAAAGGTTTGCCGGTGGTTTATGACAGTGTCGGCAAAGATACTTTCCCTGCATCGCTGCAGGTTCTGCAACCACGCGGTTTGTTTGTGAGCTATGGCAATGCCTCGGGGCCGGTGCCGCCATTCGAACTGGCACTGCTTAATCAATATGGCTCGATATACATGACACGTCCGTCGCTTGGCGCTTATATTGCAACGCGGGAAGAACTTGAGCGTGCAGCAGCGGCACTGTTTGATGTGGTTGCCAGCGGTGCTGTCAAAATCAACCTCAATCAAACCTATGATCTTCGTGATGCCGCACAGGCGCATCGCGATCTCGAAGACCGCAAGACCACCGGAACAACAGTGTTGATTCCGTAAAACCGGCATTCTCTGCCGTTTAAAACCCTGTTGAACTCCGGTGAAGAGCAGTTTCACCGGAGGCGGTTTTGTTTTTCTTCTAAAAATTGTTCATAGAATTGTTATAAATTACATTTCGTCTTCCCTATTTTTTTTACTGTGGCATAAGGTGGGCGGAAGCAATGTCTCGGGGAAACATGACAGAACCTTCCGCATCATCTCTACAATTGCTGGATGTACAGCGCCTGACAAAGCAGTTTGGCGCGCTGAAAGCCTGCGATCAGATTGATCTGACCATTGAGCGCGGTGAAATTCACGCGCTGTTGGGAGAGAATGGTGCTGGAAAATCCACGCTTGTCAAAATGCTGTTCGGCTCATTACAGCCGCTTGAAGGCGAGATTTTCTGGAAAGCTCGCAAGGTTCGTATGACCAGTCCGGCCTTTGCCCGTAAGCTCGGCATTGGCATGGTGTTCCAGCATTTCTCATTATTTGACAGTCTCACGGCTGCGGAGAATATCGCGCTATCGCTGGATGCTGGCCTGTCACTCGCAGAGGTTGCCAAAAAAGCATCAAAAATCGGTGAGACCTATGGTCTTCCGGTTGATACAGATGCCTTGGTCGGTGATCTGTCGGTTGGTGAGCGTCAGCGGATTGAGATTATCCGATGCCTGTTGCAGGAGCCTGAACTGATTATTCTGGACGAGCCGACAGCCGTCCTCACGCCTCAGGAAGCAGATAAGCTGTTTGTTACGCTGAACAGGCTTAAAAGCGAAGGCAAATCCATTCTCTATATCAGCCACCGGCTGGAAGAAGTGAAGCAGATTTGTGACCGCGCCACTGTGCTGCGTCACGGTAAGGTCGTGTCCCATTGCACACCTTCTCAGGAAACAACCGCATCCCTTGCGCGCATGATGGTAGGCGAGGATGTTGCCCTTGTTGAGCGCCCGAAGCTGGCTGCTCAGCCGCAAGGTCATGATAATCTGCTCGAGATTAACGGGCTTTCTCAGGCACCGCGCGGGCCTTTCTCAACGGCATTACGCGATATTTCCCTGTCTGTATGCGCCGGTGAGGTTGTCGGCATTGCCGGTGTCGCCGGTAACGGGCAGAGTGAGTTTTTTGAAGCCGTCTCCGGTGAAGTGCGTCAGGACAAAGCCGCAGCCATCCGTATTCGCGGGCAGGAGGCCGGTCTTTCCGGCATTACCCGCCGCCGTCTGCTGGGAGCGGGCTTTGTACCGGAAGAACGTCTCGGACATGGCGCAGTACCGGAACTGCCCCTGACTGATAACCTGTTTTTGTCGCGTTATCGCACCGATGCCAAGGTCTTTCTTAAAGGCGGCTTTCTGAAAATCATCGCACGTTCAGCACTCTCATCGGCAGCCAAGCGCATTAATACGATGATGGATGTGCGCAAAAATGCAGAGAACCCTGTGGCGGGTGCATTATCCGGCGGTAATTTGCAGAAATTCATTATCGGACGGGAACTGGATCGCAATCCGTCAGTGCTGGTTGTCAATCAGCCGACATGGGGCGTGGATGCCGGTGCTGCGATGCGTATTCGTCAGGCTTTGGTGGATTTGTCACGGCAGGGTTCAGCCGTTCTCGTTATCAGTCAGGATCTTGATGAATTGTTTGAAATCTGTGACCGCATCGCTGTGATGCATCATGGGCAACTGTCTGAAGCATTGCCGCGCGATATTGTAACCGCCGAGAAAATCGGCCTGATGATGGGCGGGGCAATCTGATGCGTATTGAACTGATTAAAAGACCGCAACCCTCCCGTTGGTTTAGTGCTCTTTCACCACTGATCGCCTTGGCGCTTGCAATGATTTGCGGCGCCATTTTGTTTGCGCTGATGGGTAAAGATCCTTTTGCGGCATTGCATGCATTCTTTATTGAGCCGCTACTGGATATCTGGTCGATCCACGAATTGCTGGTGAAGGCCGCGCCGCTGATCCTGATCGCAGTCGGTTTGTCGGTTTGTTATTTGTCGAATAACTGGAATATCGGTGCCGAAGGTCAGCTGACCATGGGCGCGATTGCCGGTTCGATGATGCCGATTGTGTTTCCTGATGTGCAGGGGTGGTATGTTCTGCCGCTTATGCTGCTGATGGGGATGGCTGGTGGTGCGCTTTATGCGGCTATTCCGGCACTGCTCAAAGTACGTTTTAACGCCAATACAATTTTGACCAGCCTGATGTTGGTCTATGTGGCGCAGTTCTTTCTGGACTGGCTGGTGCGCGGCCCGTGGCGCAATCCTGCGGGGATGAATTTCCCTGAAAGCCGACAGTTTCATGATTATGCCATTCTGCCGGAAATTTGGTCTGCATCAGGTCGCGCGCATTGGGGCTTTGTATTTGCCATTATTGCGGCTTTTGCTCTGTGGTTCATGTTGCGCAACACACTCCAAGGATTTCAGATTAAAGTTGTCGGACAAAGCCCGCGTGCTGCCCGTTTTGCCGGTTTCAGTGCCGGTAAGATCACGTTTTTTGCCTTTCTGCTCTCCGGCGCATTGGCAGGGCTGGCCGGTATCAGCGAAGTTTCCGGCGCCATCGGCCAGCTGCGCACAACCATCACGCCGGGCTACGGCTTTACAGCAATTATTATTGCATTTCTTGGCCGCCTTAATCCGCTTGGCATTATTGCTGCGGGTCTTGTTCTGGCGCTTTCCTATCTTGGTGGTGAGGCCGCTCAGCTTTCTATCGGTATCTCCGAGAAAGCAGCGCGGGTGTTTCAGGGTATGATCCTGTTCTTTGTTCTCGCCTGCGACAGTTTCATTCATTATCGCATTCGTTTTGTCAGCCGCAGTCAGCATGATCTGCGCGGGGAGGCCTGAGCCATGGATATGACACAGGCTATTCTGCTGACCATTGCCACTGCGGCAACACCTCTGCTGATTGCAGCGCTTGGAGAACTGGTTGCAGAGCGCTCCGGCGTTCTCAATCTCGGTGTTGAAGGCATGATGGTCATGGGCGCTGTCACCGGCTTTGCCATTGCCTATACAACCGGCAATGCATGGCTTGGCATGTTCGCTGCAATTCTTGCAGGGGCAGCGCTGGCTTTGCTGTTTGCATTCCTGACGCTGACATTGGTTGCCAATCAGGTGGCGACCGGACTGGCGCTGACTATTCTTGGTCTTGGCGCATCGGCGGTGATCGGTGAGAGCTTTGTTGGCTTGCCTGGTGTCAAACTGCCGTCGCTGAATATTCCTTATCTCAGTGATCTGCCGCTGATCGGTAAACTACTGTTCGGACAAGACGTGATTTTCTATATCGCAATGGTGCTGGTTATCAGTGTCAGCTGGTTCCTGTTCCGCACAAGGGCAGGGCTTCAACTGCGCTCCATCGGCGATAATCATAGCTCTGCCCATGCGCTTGGCATTAATGTCGTGCGCACGCGTTATCTGGCCGTGGTATTTGGTGGTGCCTGTGCCGGTCTTGCCGGTGCACAGCTGTCGCTTGTTTACGTGCCGCAATGGGTTGAGAATATGAGTGCAGGGCGCGGCTGGATTGCGCTGGCTCTGGTGGTGTTCGCCTCGTGGCGGCCATGGCGTGTGTTGATTGGGGCCTATTTGTTTGGCGCGGTCACCATTGGCCAGCTGCATGCACAGGCCTTTGGTATCGGCCTGCCGTCACAATTTATGTCGGCACTGCCTTATCTGGCGACAATTGTGGTTCTGGTTGTTATTTCCCGCAACCGCCGCCTCACCATGATGAATACGCCGGCTTCACTCGGCAAATCTTTTGTACCGGATCGCTGACACAAATTTTGCGATCCCCTTATACCGGCATCGGACGTTAACAGGAGAACGGGCACCATGAAAAAAGCGCTTACGATCCTTGCTACAGCAGCAAGTATCACAATGGCGGGCAGCGCCTTTGCACAAGAGCCGCTCAAAGTCGGATTTATCTATATCGGACCTCCGGGCGATTTCGGCTGGACTTACCAGCATGATGAAGCCCGTAAGGCGATGGAAAAAGAGTTTGGCGATAAGATCACCACCACTTATCTTGAAAGCGTGCCGGAAGGTGCCGATGCCGAGCGTTCGATTGAACGTCTTGCCCGCGCCGGTAATAAGCTGATTTTCACAACGTCTTTCGGCTATATGGATCCGACAATCAAAGTGGCGAAGAAATATCCGGACGTGAAATTTGAGCACGCAACCGGCTATAAAACTGCTGAAAATGTTTCCGCCTATAATGCGCGCTTCTATGAAGGCCGTTATGTGCAGGGACAGATCGCTGCGAAGATTTCCAAAAATGGTACAGCCGGTTTCATCGGTTCTGTTCCGGTGCCGGAAGTTGTTCAGGCAATCAACTCATTCATGCTCGGCGCACAGTCGGTTAATCCGGATTTCAAGATCAAAGTGATCTGGGCGAATGCATGGTTTGATCCGGGTCGTGAAGCCGATGCGGCTAAGGCGCTGATCGATCAAGGCGTTGATGTTCTGGCGCAGCACACCAACTCCACTGCACCTGTACAGGTTGCAGCAGAGCGCGGGATCAAGGCATTTGGTCAGGCTTCGGATATGATCAAGTTTGGCCCTGAAACTCAGCTGACAGCTACAGTTTATAACTGGTCGCCTTATTATATCGAGCGCACCAAGGCTGTTCTGGATGGCACATGGAAAGAGAAAAACTCATTTGACGGTATGAATACCGGTCTGGTGACAATGGCACCAATGACCAACATGCCTGACGATGTGAAAGCCATGGCCGAAGAAACCATCAAGAAGCTCGCTTCCGGCGAACTGAAGCCGTTTACCGGCCCGCTGAAAAAGCAGGATGGTTCTGAATGGCTCAAGGAAGGTGAAACTGCGGATGATGCAACCATCATCGGCATGAACTTCTACGTTCAGGGCATTGACGATCAATTGCCGCAATAAGCAGTTTGTCGAAGTGATAAAGAAAAGGCTCCGCATGCGGAGCCTTTTCTTTATACTCTGTCGATACGGCCGGAGTAACAGCCACGTGCAGCATTATGAGCGTGAATATAGACTGCGCTCTCATTGCTGAAGAGGCGTTCAATCGCGCCTTCGACTTCTGTGCCCTGCACAACCTCTGCACCGATAATCGTGCCTTTTTCATTGTAGGCACGTAGCGACAGCAATCTGGAGCGCATAACGGACGGCACTTCATTGATCCGGTCATAGACCTCTGAGGCATGCTCATGCACATAAATTGCATGCGTTGCATAATAAGGAGATTCAACCGGCTGACAGACGTGATTGAGCAGCAGCAGGCTGTCACCAATTGCGACCTCACGCATGCCGATACGGTCAGGATAGTTTACATCATCAGCAATCACGCGAATTGCACGATGCTTTGCCAGTTCATGATCGGGCTGGCCGAACAGATGACGGAACGGTTCTGGTGAAAGTCCGGTAATGCGAAAATCCATTGATAGTCTCCTGTAAATTACAGGAGCACTAAAACGCACGAGCACATCTGAAACACTGCAATTCTGATTTTCAAACTAATTTCAGATGAATAATCGCGAGCTACTTCAATAAAAAAAGGCTCCGCATGCGGAGCCTTAAATCATAGATAGAAGTGCTGTTATTCCGCAGCGTCGGCAGGTGCGGCATTGAGCATGCCATAACGCTCTTCACCAATCTTACCGAGAAGTTCAAGCTGGGTTTCGAGGAAGTCGATGTGACCTTCCTCATCTTTCAGCAATTCATCAAAAAGCTGGCGGCTTACATAGTCACCGGCTTCATCGCAAATTTCACGGGATTTCTTATAGGATGCACGGGCATCATATTCACCGGCCAGATCAGCTTCCAGAACTTCCTTTACTGTCTGGCCAATACGCAGCGGTGCAACAGTCTGCAGGTTCGGGTGACCTTCAAGGAAGATAATGCGGTCAATGATGCGATCTGCATGCTGCATTTCTTCGATGGATTCTTCGCGTTCTTTTTTCGCCAGACGAGTAAAGCCCCAGTCAGACAGAAGGCGGTAGTGCAGCCAATATTGGTTTACAGCACCGAGTTCGAGGAAAAGTGCCTCATTAAGCCGCTCGATGACCTTTTTGTCGCCCTTCATTCCATTTACTCCCGAATTGTTCACGTAACGCCCGAACGCGATCAATATAGACAATGAATTCAGAATCATTGTGCTCGCGCCGAAGATGATATTCTTCGGTGACTCTTATGATCGTTTCAACGACATTTGGGAAGCAGCCGCAGCAACGCCCACGCTTTTTCATGGCATGGTAGACCTTGGCAGGAACAATTAATTGCCAGCAATCTTCATCCAGCATCTGAATAATAGTATTTTCGATTTCTTTGGCAGTAATAATATTGCAATGGCAGACTAACATTCTGCACCATGCATGTTTGAAACGGCTAAAAATCCGTAATTTACGATAAATTTATTTGAATTAGATGCGATGGAACTGAAAATCATATTATGATTTTCTGCTAAATCGCCTATTGTGATCGCATTCTTGGACACAATCGAAAAATTATACTGATTCATTATTCCTCCAAATGGATGGGTCAAGGCCAAACATTTAAAGTTGCACTGTAACTGGTTGATTTTCTAATGCTTCATGCTCAGAAAATTGTCAAACACTGCAGATTAAAACAGTTCTAAAAATCAACTATTTAGAATGATTTTAAACTTGAGTTAAATATCCATATTAATTGAGCTATTCATCGTGAAGGTGCTTCTAAAAGCAATGATAATGGTAAGATAATACCTGTGCGGCATGTTGCCGCATATCGTTCTATGGAGTGATTTCAACAGGTTTTTATAAAAAAGCAGCGCGTCTTGTGGGACGCGCTGCCGGATTTTTGAAGTTATACGAACTTAGAACTGGAACTGTGTTGCAACAACAAAGGTCCGTCCTTGACCAGAGCCATAAGTACTCAGGGCAGGAGTGTATTTCTCGTCGAACAGGTTGGTCACTTTGAAGGACAGATCAACATTTTCATTGAATTTATAGGTCGCGAAAATGTCGACGAGATCATAGGATGGGGATTTGTATGTTCCTGCATAATCTACACCCTGACCTGATGAGACGTGCTGGTACAGGATGCCGGTTTCAAGTTTGCGATCCAGAAAACGTGCGCCTGCTGACAGTGAAACAATATCTTCCGGCAGATACTGACCGGAACCGAGACCTGCCTGCTGTGCCGGAAGATCTGATTTGCTGTGTGTGTAGCCAATGCCGCCATAGGCAAAACCTGCATCATAGCGAGCGTCAACTTCAAAGCCACGGACTTCAGATGTACCTTCAACATTCACGAACTGGTTCTGCGTAAATGCTGCGGTGATATAATCCTCAACGCGCATAGTGAAGTAATTCGCCTTAATACGGAGTTTATCTTCCGCATTCAGAATGCCATCCTGTGCAATGTTCAGGCCGAATTCCCAGCCTCGCTGCTTTTCAGGCACGAGATTTGGATTGCCCTTCATACGTCCGCCACCGGCATGAGCAATACCGCCGAGCAGTGTTTCCTGCAGGGTAGGTGCGCGCATGGAGTGGGCGTAGGTAACATAAGGCTGGAGCCAGTCAGTTACATTATACGCAACAGTCACTTTCGGATTGAGGCGACCGTCACTGTTTTTTACGTTGTCGGCATCATTTTCGAGGTTGTAATAATCATAACGCACGCCGGTCAGTACCTGCAGGTTGTTATAAGCCCACTCAACTTCGGTAAAGACAGCACTACGGTCAGATGTTGAGTCAATCGGATTCACACCGACATTCACGCCGCCTGTATTATCATGATTATATTCAGCGCCGTATTTCCAGTCGATATATAGATCATTTACAGAGAAACGCGATGTATTGGATACACTGAGGCCAACAGATTCAGTTTTGATCTCGCGTCCAACAAACGAACCGTTACCATCTGTATAGCTGAGTTTTGTGCTGTTAAAGTAAGTATTTACAGCGAGATCGACCAGATCGTTTTCGGTAGGATTATATTTATAATTAGCAGTAAAGGTGCGGTTCTGCATAAGCAGATCATAAACAGTGGCGCCGCCGGAATAACCTGGCTGCCATGTGCCGTATTTATTGTTATAAATCACGCCGCCAAGTGTCAGCTTATGATCTTCAGCAAAGCCGAATTCAGTCTTGAACAGGCCTGACGTCAGTTCCTGACCGGTCTTTTCAACGATATCGCCATAGCCATTTTTATAATCATTGGAGTCGCGGCGGCTGAGAGCTGCAACGATACCGATTTCATTGATACGTGCAGCACCGGCGAGCATTTCAGAGAAGCCGACGCCATTGCTGCCCCATGATACACGGCCGAGAACACCTTTGTCCTTACCGTCCATAATGACGTCATCGACGCCAAGTGTTTTGAAATTCACGCTACCGGCAAGACCGCTGCCGCCTTCGGTCGTAATCGCACCACGCGTAATATCAACCGAAGACAACAGGTTGGGGTCGATATAGCTGTAACCCTGTGCATCATGCGCAGTGGTACGGAAGTTTTGCGGCGCACCGTCAATCATCATATTGACGCGGCCGGAACCTTCAAAACCACGAATATTGACAGCTACGCCTGGATTGGAGCCGTTGATCGAGGTGAATACACCCGGTGTGGAACGCAAAACGGTATCCAGCTTTTCGCGGCCGTTCAGTTTGATTTCCGTTTTGGAAATGGTGCTGACAGGAGCAGGGCGCGAGGTAATTTCCTGCGGGTTAACCGACTTGATATTGATTGTATTGAGCTGCACTTCACCGGCTGCATTTTCAGTTGCCGGTTTGGTTGTCTGAGCTTGCTGAGCCTGTGCTGCGCCTGCCATCACGATGAGGCTGATTGCTGTGCTGCCAAGGCCGATTTTGAGAAATCTGGAAAGATTAGAAGACTGCTGCATTTATCATCTCCGCATCGTTGCCGCAGGGCAAGCAAGCATTAAAATTTGCACTCTGAAACCACGCTCAAGTCTCCGGACGATAGAACGCAGCAATAATCAACATGATTTCTATGCCGATATGCGCGTTCCAGATCAGGTTTCTGCTGGCTCAACTCTGGTCGATGCGGTCATCAGAGCAATTCTGTTTTCCACACAACATTATGGACATTCACGATTTTTTTAATATGACATCGCGTGTCCACTATTGCTTCCAATAATTAATATGATATTTTGTGTCAAGAAAGCTTCCTGAAAATAAACAGGAGGTTGCTTCGATGCAACACCCGCCGCAAGGCACCGATAAGCTGATTTGACGGCCATGGGGGCTGGTCAGATTTGACCATAGCACTAATAGATCGCACCCAAAGGCGCGGTCGGTATAGGCATATAATAATGACTGCAACGCACACTGTTTCCTCGTCTTTGACACCGCAAGACATTCTGCGCCTGCGCAGTGAAAACCCGAAATCGCGTGAGCGGGATTTTGCTCAGGCCAACGGCATTACTGAAGCAGATTATATTGCTGCGCATGTCGGCACGACAGCTATTCGCCTGAATGTGGATATTGCTGCTATTCTGAATGGCGCAGAAACACTCGGCGAAGTAATGGCGCTGACCCGCAATGAAAGCGTTGTGCATGAAAAAATCGGACCTTATGAAAAGGTTTCCGTTGGCCCGCATGCTTCTATCGTGCTCGGTAAACAGATTGATCTGCGGATTTTCCCGAAAGCATGGGCTTACGGCTTTGCAGTAGAAAAGACCGACAGCGAAGGCAATATTCGCCGTTCTCTGCAGTTCTTTAACCGACAGGGCGATGCCGTTCATAAAATCCACCTGCGTGATAATTCTGATCTGGCTGCCTATGAAGCGCTTGTCGCTCAGCTGCGTTCGGAAGAGCAGACCCAAACTGTTGAAACCAAGCCTGCCAAGCAGAGCGAGCCAACAGATATCGCGACTGTTGATGTAGACGGTTTCCGTGACCGTTGGACAAATCTGACTGATGTGCATCAGTTCGTTATGCTCTTGCGTGATTTCGCAGTCAGCCGCAAACAGGCTGTAGAACTCGCCGGTGAAGAATTTGCCTGGGAGCTGGAAGCCGGTACGGTTGAAAGCATGATGAATACAGCTTCTGAAACCGGTCAGCCGATCATGGTTTTTGTCGGTAATAATGGCTGCATTCAGATTCACACTGGTCCTGTTAAAGAGATCAAGATGATGGGACCTTGGCTCAATGTGATGGATCCGACATTCCATATGCATCTGCGCACCGATCACATTCACAGCGTTTGGGCTGTTCGTAAGCCTACCAAAGACGGCCATGTGACATCGCTTGAAGCTTACGACGCACAGGGCGAAATGATCGCTCAGTTCTTTGGTGAGCGTCATGAAGGTGAAGTTGAACGCACCGACTGGCGTGAGCTGGTTGAAGCATTACCACGTCTGGCACGTTCAGCAGCTGCCTGATTTATATGATTATAATGCAGAGCGGTTTTGCCGCTCTGCATTGCTATTTTAAACGCCGGTTTTCTGGTCGTAAAATAAAATGCTTTGCGATTGAGACGGCATTGAACTCATGAATGACGGTCATCAGTGATTTTCGATGGCTGAAACAGCCTCGGATTAATCGAATGTCTTTTGCCCGTAGCAACCATCTTTCATCACGAATTAAATCTTATCGTCTGGCTGCTGCTTTTGCCGGTGGCCTGTTGGCGGCAACTGCAAGTCTTGCGCCGGTATCTGGTATTGTTGCTGTAGCGCAGGCCGAAGAGCTGAAAACATTCAAAGACAGCTCGCGTCTGGTTTCTGTTGGTGGTGCGCTAACCGAAATCGTTTACGCTTTGGGTGAAGACAGTAAGCTCATTGCCCGTGATCGCACCAGTGTTTATCCAAAATCTGTGACCAAACTTCCGGATATCGGCTATATGCGCCAGCTATCCGCTGAAGGCGTGTTGTCTGTTACGCCGACCGCGATGCTGGTTATTGAAGGCAGCGGGCCGGTTGAAACAATGGATGTGCTGAAACGCGCCTCTGTTCCGATGATCGTTGTGCCGGAAGTTTTTACAGCGAAAGGCATTGCCGATAAAATTATAGCTGTTGGTGAAGCGCTTGGCGCACAGGAAAAAGCGACTGCGCTGGCCGCAAAGGTTGAAGCAGATTTGAAGGCTGTTGAAACCAAAACAAGCACAATCAAAGAGAAAAAGCGGATTCTGTTTATTCTCTCGCTTCAGGGCGGGCGCATCATGGCTTCCGGGCAGGGCACTGCCGCAGATGGCATGATCAAGATGGCTGGCGGCGTGAATGCGATCGGCGAATTTCAGGGCTATAAACAACTCACCGATGAGGCATTGGATAAAGCTGCACCGGATTTGATCCTGCTGATGGATACCGGCGTTGATAAAGCGCTGGATGATCATTCGGAGCTTTTAAGCAATCCGGCTTTGGCAGCCACACCTGCAGGCCGCAACAAATCAATTGTAACGATGGATGGTCTTTACCTGCTGGGCTTTGGTCCGCGTTCAGCTGAGGCTGCACGTGAACTCTCCGAGAGCCTTTACGGTAAAGCACCTCAGTAAATCTGTATATCGCTGATATGTCATCGGAGCGGCATGTTCCGGTGACTTCTTTTTGAATATTGAAGTTACGCTTGTAGAAAAAATGTAAGGCGTGACGGCGCGCTACGGAAAGCAAATACATTGACTGATACTGTTGGCGATATGCCTGTGTCTCACTTTGCTAAACGCAACGGATCAACAGAGACGCTTGTTGTGACTGATGGCAAAAACGGCTCAACCGTTCTGCAAGGTGACCGTTCCCGACAGGCTCGATTTCTGATTGCCATGCTGGCTGTTCTGCTTGTGGTTGTTGCACTGTTCAGTCTGACAGCAGGTGCTTCACAGGCATCGAGTTGGTCGGTTCTGAAATCGCTATTTTCTTCTCAAGTCGATCCGAACGATCTTGCCGCACAACGCGATCACATCATTATCTTCGATATTCGTCTGCCACGTATTGTACTCGGCATCCTGATCGGGGCATCACTGGCCGTTTCCGGTGCAGTGATGCAGGGTTTGTTTCGCAATCCGCTGGCTGATCCGGGACTGGTTGGTGTTTCATCCGGCGCGAGCCTCGGTGCGATTATGATTATTGTTCTGGGCGGTACCTTTCTCGCGCCGGTACTCAGTGTGCTTGGTATGTATACGCTACCATTAGCAGCATTCATCGGCGGTCTTGCTACCACGCTGATCCTCTACCGTGTTGCAACCCGCAGAGGTCGTACATCGATTGCGACCATGTTGTTGGCGGGTATTGCACTTGGTGCCATGTCCGGCGCTTTCAGTGGTGTGCTGGTTTATATTGCAGATGACCGACAGTTGCGCGATCTGACTTTCTGGGGCATGGGCTCGCTGGCTGGCGCCACATGGATCAAGATTCTCACAGCAGGTCCTATCATTGCGCTAACATTGGTTGCAGCCCCATTTTTGGCACGCGGGCTCAATGCGCTGGCACTGGGCGAATCTACAGCCAATCATTTGGGGTTGCCTATTCAGCGGATTAAAAATACGGCGATTGTGCTTGTTGCTGCGGCAACCGGTGCATCTGTCGCCGTGAGTGGCGGCATCGGCTTTGTCGGCATTGTCGTGCCGCATTTGTTACGCCTGTCTATCGGGCCCGATCATCGTTATCTGTTGCCGGCTTCGGCACTTTTAGGTGCCAGTATGTTGCTGCTTGCCGATGCTGTGAGCCGCACAGTGGTTGCACCGGCAGAAATTCCGATCGGTATTGTCACCGCATTTGTCGGCGCACCGTTCTTCCTCTGGATATTGCTGCGCCGCCGTGGCTTGCTGGATTTGTAATTATGATTGAAACTAAAAATCTGGCCGTTCAGCTTAGCGGTAAAACCATTCTTGAAAACGTCAATATCACCGCCAAACCAGGTGAGGTGACAGCGATTGTCGGGCCGAACGGCTCCGGTAAAACGACACTGATCCGCGCACTTTCTGGCGATCTGCCTTATACAGGGCAGGCACTGCTCGATGGTGCGCGTTTTGAAAGCTACAAGCCTTGGCAGATGGCCGAGCGCAGAGCTGTCTTGCCGCAAGCCAGCGCTCTGTCTTTTCCGTTTACTGTCCGTGAGATCGTTAATCTCGGACTGACGGGCGGTCGGTCAGGACTAACCGCAGAGCAAGAAAAGCATTTGCCGGATCAGGCGCTTGAGCTTGTTGATCTCACAGGTTTCGGTGGCCGTTATTATCAGGAGCTGTCAGGCGGCGAACAACAGCGTGCGCAATTAGCCCGTGTGTTGTGTCAGGTCTGGAAGCCGGTGCTGGATGGTAAGCCGCGCTATCTGTTGCTGGATGAACCTGTTTCCAGTCTGGATATCCGCCATCAGATTATCGTTATGGACATTGCGCGTAATTTTGCTGCAAAAGGTGGCGGCGTGATCACCATTCTGCACGATCTCAATCTGACAGCCCTTTACGCTGATCATATTATTATGGTGCATAATGGCGGCATTGATGCCAGCGGCACGATAGCAGAAACTTTGACGAATGAACGCCTGCTGCGGGTTTATGAATGTCCGCTTCAGGTGGGCGTTACACCTCCTGCAGGACAGCCATTTATATTGCCGCATTCGGTATTTTGATTGAAAATGAAAAAAGCCCTGAAACAGTTGTTTTAGGGCTTTTTCAATAGAAGCTTTAATTAATGAGCTGCTGCAACAGCGCGCGGCGCTAATTCATCAATACCCAGCAGCATACGTACATTCGGACGCGCATCAATCAGATCCTGAATGCTGTATTTTCCAAGCACAGCGAAGAACGCATTGAGCGCTTCACGCAGTGCAGAATTCAATGCACAGCTGTCGATCAACGGGCATTCGCTATCGCTATCGAAACATTCTGCCATCGCAAAATTATCTTCTGTGACGCGAACCACGTCAAAGAGAGAAATTTCTGCTGCGGGACGAGCGAGCTTTACGCCGCCATTGCGTCCGCGTACTGTCGTCACAATATTATTTTCGACAAGCGGCTGCAGAATTTTAAACAAAAACAATTCTGAGACCGTATAGGCCTTGGCGATTTCAGCAATACGGCTGAGATTGCCTTCATTTGCTGCACAATACATCAGCATACGAATAGCATAATTGGTCTGTCTGGTAAGACGCATTTCAGGTCCTTTCCCGCAGGCGACGAAGCACTGCTAAAAACATGAGTGCAGTTTAGAACTATTCTGAATAAATATGAAGTCCTGATTTGCATAAAAGTAACTAAAATTAATCATGTTTTAGTGATTTTGCCCAGCCCCTTTATTGAGAGAGGGCTAAAAAACAGAATAAGGTGTTCATCCCGACTATTCTTTGTCGCCTGTAAATCAAGATTAATCAGTGCCTTATTGGCAGACATCGACCCAAATTGCATTGGTTAGTTCAGCCAAACGATGTGGGTTAATGCGTACGGCACTATTCGTAGCGCCGGCCGCTGGCAGCACTTCATCAAAGGCTTGTAATGATATATCGCAATAAATTTTGAGGTCATCAGCAACACCAAACGGACAGACACCACCAACAGGGTGGCCTGTTGCCTCTAATACAGAATCAAAATCCAGCATCCTTGGTTTGTTCTGAAATTGGTCTTTGAATTTGCGATTATCGAGACGCGCGTCACCACGGGCAACAAGCAGGATCACATCATCGCCAAGCTTGAGAGAAAGTGTCTTCGCAATCTGTGCAGGCTCTACATTATGTGCTGTAGCTGCCTCTATAACAGTCGCAGTGCTGGTTTCCAGCTCAATAACCTGCACGTCAGGGGCTTTCTCAGCAAAGAATGCTTTTACGGTTTCTAGACTCATGGGATTTCCTGTATTTCTGCACCATTTAAGACACGCCATTACAAAGGCCGAGCCTTCAAAACATGGATGAAATGGCATGATGGTACAGAAAGGTGAGGGCTCTCAACAATTATTTGTAAACAAGCACAATAATTTACGTCAAAGTGATTGACGAAGCGCGGGGAGTGAATGTATGTAGCCTTCATTCGCCATCATAGCGCGCTTCGGGCTGATTTGCCTGCAAGGAGGGGTGGCCGAGTGGTTTAAGGCACCGGTCTTGAAAACCGGCGTGCGGGAGACCGTACCGTGGGTTCGAATCCCACCCCCTCCGCCATAAAATCTAAGCTATTGAAATTGTTTATGCATCCAGCTTGATTTTTGCCTGTTTTCCCATACTTTCAACACTGAGGTTATGGCAAAAGGGCACGGAATGGCACGGAATAAACTATCAGAAACACGAATTCGGTCGCTTGCTAAGGCTGGCATATATTCGGATGGCGATGGTTTGTTTTTGCGCGTTCGTTCTGGTGGATCAAAACAATGGTTTTTCATATTTAAGCGCAATGGTCAGCGCACGGAAATTGGCCTCGGTGGATACGGGCAGGGTACTGCTCCGGTGCCACTGTTGCTTGCTAGAGAAAAGGCTGAGGAAATCAGGCAGCGCTTATCGCGTGGTGAAAAGTTACATCGGCGGAAAACATTTGCTGATATCATGGATGATGTGCTGGACGTTAAAAAGGCAAGTTTTCGTAACGATAAGCACAAAGACCAGTGGGTCATGACACTGACAAAGTATGCAGCGGCTCTGCATAAGGTACCTATAGCTGATATTACCCGTGATCATGTTGTCGAAGTATTGAAACCAATCTGGACAAAAATACCAGAGACTGCAGATAGGACGCGTCAACGCATTGCTGCTGTTATTGATCACGCCAAGGCTAGAGGTCTCTATACAGGCGACAACCCAGCTGATTGGCGTGGTGGATTAAAAGAACTATTGCCTGCGCGTAGTAAATTGACCAGAGGCCATCACGCTGCTGTTAGTTATAAAGAGCTTCCTGGAGTTTTGGTGAAGTTGCAGCAGTCACTGGCAGTTTCAGCACGCGCTGTTGAATTCATCGCATTAACTGCAGCAAGATCTAATGAAGCGCGGTCAATGACATGGATGGAAATAGACTTTACAGAAAAGCTATGGACCATACCTGCTGAACGAATGAAGGCTGGCAAGGCTCATGAGGTTCCACTGACGGATCGAGCTATCCAAATTTTAAAGGATCAAGAAGCAGTCAGAACGAGTGATCTGGTCTTTGAAGGTGAGCGCGTAGGCAGGCCAATTTCGGATACTGCAATGGTAAAAGTATTTCGAGCGGCAGGTGCCGGTGATGCAACTCTCCATGGGCTGCGTTCGTCATTGCGTGATTGGGCTGGTGATGAAACGGATTATCCACGTGATGTTGCGGAAGCTGCTTTAGCCCATACAGTTAAAGATAAGACTGAGGCAGCATACCGGCGCGGCACTGCTTTAGCTAAGCGCCGCGCGATGATGGATGAATGGGAAACCTATTTATACCGGTCGCGGGATTAATTACTGCGATTGGCAATTCTTTCATTAATCCAGTTGTCTACTTCGGCACGCACGTAGGCTATTCTTTTTACACCAATTTTTACCGGAGCGGGGAATTGGCCTTCCTTTGCCATCATCATCAGTAGCACTCTGGACATGGTGGTGGCTTCCGAGGCTTCCTTTGGCGACATGAGGCGCGGGCGGTTATCAATATTTCCTTGCATTATTTACCTCCTGTCTGAGATTTCAATGCTGTGGTCACCGTGACCAACTCGTGGTTGCGCGTCCGTAGGAACGGAATTATGCGGTCGTCATCTTCGTGCCTTTTTGCCTCACTGGATCTAGCTTCAATTATTTGAAATTGATCACCAACCTCCAGTTGTGCAACTGCGGTGCTTATTGCGGCCTCTCGTGACGGTTCATCACAAGCCAGATCATAAGCAAATTCATCAACCTGTCCGGCATACCAGCTCCAAGGTGTCATAGATCACCTCGTTTAATGGTTTCTTCCATCATGGTTGTGATGATGGAAGCGGCGGCCACGGCTCCAAACTTAGCCCCTAATAGTGGCATGGCAGCACCAACTAACGCCGAAGCAGCCAATGCCTGATCTGGAAGCTTTACGGCTTGATGTGCAACTTGCCCTGCAAATTCATTATAGATATTGCTCATTCCGCAGCCTCCCTCCAATGTATAAGATGCTGGCAATTGGCGGCGACTAATGCCTCTGCAACTACTGGAGAGACGGAATTACCGCAGCAAGATACAAGCGTGGTTTTGGAGATTGGTTTGCCTGAGATATCTAAGTCCAGCCGATAGCTGGGTGGAAAGCCTTGTGCGTTGAATAGTTCTCTCGGTGTAAGCATGCGCATGCCGATATCAATGATGGTGTAAAGATCTCCACCAATTGAAATGGTCACAATTTCACGCTCATCCCACGCGCCATGTTCGCGTAAGAAATCTGCGACTTGTTTGGCGCGTTTTATTTGGCCGGCTGATAGTGGCTGCGTGTTTAAATCACACTCAACATCTGCAAACCGATCTTTGGTCGTGATGGTATGACACGGTTCCTGCATAGTTGTGCCTTCACCGGTGCCGTAAAATTTCATCAGGTACGGTGCAACAAGGTTCTGCTGGGTGCCTTTTGCTGTGATTGTTGAAAGAGGCTCACTCAATGCTCGACCTGCGTGTGTGGCTCCATTTGGCATTGTGTTGTGCTGAGCCATGAATGCAGTGACTAAAGCTGACTTGCCTTGTCCCTCAGGCATTACAGTGGCTGCTGGACGTTCAAGTTCATGGCCAGTTGATGTTCCAAACTGGCGAGATATGAATGCTGTAGCTAAGCCGAATTTACCGCCGCCAGCTGTAACCGTTCCGATAGGCTTGGACAGATCTAGCACTCGAGGTGCTTGGCTTTCTCTTTCGCCATAACCCATCTGTATCAAAGTTGGCACAACCACAGAGTTCTGGTCTTTCCGGCTGGCAGTGATGGTATGAACTGGTTCCGCAATACTGCGTAATGAGCCACCGTGTTGCGCAGCTGTCATTATTGGACAGATAACGGCCTTCTCGCCTCGGTTTGCGCCGGTAATGGTGTTGAGTGGCTGATCTGCGACCTCTATCCTTCCGCCATGTGTAAGGTTGACTAAAAATGGACGTTGAGCATCCAGCACGAAACGCTGCATGCCACGGGCAATTCTAGCCAATGTGTTGGTTGCCAGTGGTCTAATGGCGCGGATATTATGCTGTTGATGAATTTCAACGGATGTTTCGAAAATTGAAGGGCATGGTTGTGACCAGTCAATTATCTCCGCAGCTGTGCGCCATGGAAGTTTTTTGCCACTGAGCACGTCTTTCTCTGTTGGTTTGCCGTGCGTAGGCATAGGCCATGTAATCGGCTTGCCATCACGACGTGCAATCAAAAAGAACCGTTTCCGGATTGTCGGTGCACCATAATCGCAGGCGCGCAGCTCGCGCCATTGCAGTTTATAGCCGAGTTTACGCAGTGCTTTACACCACTTTTCAAACGTATGACCTTTACTGTTTGGGCAGGGCATTAAACCACGATCTGTTTCCACAAGAGGACCCCAGTCGCGAAACTCTTCCACGTTTTCCAGAATGATAACATCTGGTTTTGCGCGTACTGCCCAGAGCACAACTACCCATGCGAGATCACGAATATTGCGCTCAACCGGCTTGCCACCTTTGGCCTTGCTGAAGTGTTTGCAGTCAGGTGAAAACCATGCCAACCCGACATGCTTGCCTGCTACATAATCGAGCGGATCCACTTTGTAGATGTTTTCAGACAAGTGCAGAGTTTCAGGATGATTGACCTCGTGAAGCGCAAGCGCTGCAGCACTATGATTGATCGCAATGTCCGGTGACCGACCGAGAGCCATCTCAATGCCGGTCGAAGCACCGCCACCGCCAGCAAATGAATCAACGATAAGAGGTGCAATCATTGGCCTGCTTCCAATGTGGGGGCGCACTCAGGGCATGGCGACAGGAACTCACTGTCTGGGCGCTGAATTTCCTTCGTGCTGTTGCAATGTGTGCAGCAAACAGGTGGCTGGTTATTTTGCGCTGGGGCTGCGGCTAAAATTAAGCCGTGTGGTGCAGATACTTCCATAAAGTGGGTTGGCTCCCATTTGAGACGCATGGCTTTTTTTAATGAACCGGCGTTTTCATTATGGTGGTCAATAAATCGCTGTGCTCTCCGAACCGTCGCGCACCATCTACCTTTACCGTCAAAAGCACCGATGACGATCAGACGACCAAGCTCACGCTCGCCAAGTAATGAAATGTCATGCCAATGGTCAGACAGAGTAGGTGCACCAAACAAATCTAAAGCTATCGCAAGATTCATGATGACTTGTGAGTAATGATTATGCTTTTCCCATTCGACGATACTGGTCAGTTCGATTAAAGCGGTGCCAGCTGCGCGTACAGCGGTTGTAAATGATGTGTCAGCATCTGCTGCGTTTGAAAGCATCTGGCTGTGGAGATTGGCGGCAATCAGCAAAGCCCGTAGATCCACAGTCTGCACTGCAATGCGTTCCGACAGGTTGTCACCGGCAAGCAGCGTTTCATAAGTCCGCAGCAACTCAGAGAGGTCGAGCGGCGCATGATACGGTGCCTGCTCAACATCTGACAGATTGAACCAATAATCGCGTCTGGTTGGTCTATCATGGATCGTCTGGGCGTAGTCTTTGGCTTCCTGTGGGCTATGGAACGCCACACAGCATGGGTTAGTGCCACAGATTAATTGATAGCCTGCGCTGCATGCAGCCGTATCTACCCAATATGTGCCATAGGCGGTGATAGCGCGAAAACGGCTCTTGTATTCTGTCCATTCAAGTTTGGATTCTTGGGTCATGCTCGCACCGCCTTTACATAGAATGAATTGTCGGCTCTTCTGGCAGTCATGCGTATGATCTGCGGGAATCTTCGCGGGCAATTCTTAAAGGTAAGGGCGGAGCTATGAAGTTCAGGGGCTTGGCAGCGATCTTTGAAGCTTAGATTTCTCAGTGGTGTATAGGGGGCGGTATGCCAACATTTGAGTTTCGCATCATAAATCCGAATAGCGGTCGTAAGATCAAACGAATTATAAAGGCGTTTGATGAGGAGCAATTGGTTGAATTGCTCGCTAAAGATGGCCTTGTTCCACTTGATGTAGAAACAATTCCCGATGAGCCTGCCTCTGAGGCGCAGTTGGGACTTATGCGAGCGAAAATGCTCCATATTCCGGCGGGCGTAACCAAAGACGAAGCTTCTAGCTTGCTGGATAACTTCTTCGAAAGGCGGAGTGTTGCTGAGCCGAAAGATTTTGAAGTAGCTAGAAAGATGCGTGTTGATGTCAATCAATACACAAATAAGAAAAGACTTTTTTACAGCATTTTCATTGACTTGACACAGCAAGGTGACATGCAGAGGCTTGGTGCCTGGTATGCTTACCGTGTCTATAGAAGTGGTTGCGACCGCGATCAAAGTGATGCCGTTAGCGATCCTTTGGATATGCGATTTTCTGCGATTGGTGCGCTTATTGCTGCGGATGCCAAGCTCGTAGCCTCGTTGAAGAGAGCGATCACCAGTTCCAGCGTGCATTTCCGTTGGTTCGGTATATTTGAGGCTCCCGATGGAACCTCGTTGCAAGGTGATGGTACTCACTCTGAAATTTATAAGTTTGTTGCTAATCAATTGGGCAGTAACGGTTTGTTCAAGCTGCAAACCAAACCTATTAGTAATAAACTGAATAGCGGTCGGAGTGTTGAGCAAAGCACCTATCAACAGAGTGGATGGCAGGCAGATGCATCCACTACCAAGAAGAAATTCGGGTTTTGGAGTGCCGTTGAGCTTATCGCTATACTGCTGGGCTTGTATTGGGTTGCGAAATGGTTGTTTAGCTAACATCACAACGCCCCACTTATCGCATTGCGCTGACGGGCAAGGCGAGCAGCGCTAAGCCCGAAACGACTAATATCATCTTTTGAATACCCGCGTTATTGCAGGTTTTCTTGCGTCGTTCGCACGCCTGCCGCATCCATGCGCTGCATGGTCGCGGCCATTTCATCTACTGACAGTTTCTGCCAGCTCGGAAACAAACGTCTGTGACTATTTACCAGTTTGAGCATGATTACATCTCCATACGACATGGAGATAAAATGCGCATTACGCACATTTGTGTCAATAGCAAATGTGCGTAATGCGCATTTATTGATTTTCGTGCTTCATTAATGTGCGTAATATCGACTGGTACTATCGAATCAAACAGTAACTCAAATGGGGAATGGGCAAGAGATTATTACCTGCCTGCCGATAATCTGCAGTGCGTCCAATAGGGCGTTAGACGCAAACGTAGTTATTACGGGGAGCGAAATGGATATATCTACTGAGTTAATCGTAGAATGGAATAGATTAACAAAACGGGAAAAGAAAATATTTATCGCTTTCTGGCAGCAATCAAAGCCTTCAAAAGCGGGAGCATTGCAAGTTTGTCTTCTTCGGTTGCTTCAGCAACAAGCCGATTAAACTCTAAATCTAACTCATTGTTTTCACTGTCGGTACTGGTGGTTGGCGGGTTTCCTTCGCCTGTCAACAACCAAGCCTCGCTTACTCGATACGCCCTTGCATATTGGGTAGATACGCGCCCAATCCCACGATTGCCTTGTTCGTGCTGGGCATACGAATTGTAGTTCCAGCCAAAAAACTCACACGCACTTTTAGCTGTTTTAAAGCCACGTGCAATTCGAGCTTGCTCTAAGCGTTTGGCAAAATCCGGTCTTGTGTCTGTCATGTTTTGCATATTGCACACTTTCAATGTGCGTTTCGTCTTGACAAATAATTGTGCTTAACGCACATATTTAGTATGACCGAAACGATTTTAGATATTCCATCACTACGGAAAGTGCTGCGGCTCACTCAATCTCAGTTGGCTGAGATGGCAGGTGTAAACTTGTCAACAGTTTGGCGGTGGGAAAATGGTGGGGTTCCCAAGAGGGGGCCAGCACGCGCTTTTCTGATGCGATTAAGTCAAGAATCCATCGATATGGCAACTACGTCTGCATTGTCCCCGACAGACGTAAACGGAGCGCAATGCTGTGAAAACAATCATTGCGCTCCGACAGCCATTTATCCGGAGGGTATTTGATGTTTTGGCGAAGCTTTGTGGCATGACCTTTAGTTCCTAGTGCGGCTGTTCTGACAGTCTGAATTTTTCACATTGAAACATTTCCCACAACGGGAAACGCCGCTGGGTTTTCCCAGCGCGGGAAACATTTTGTCTTTTTTTATTGGAGTTGATCATGGCTGACATTTCAGATGCATGGTTCTACCGGCTCAAAGCCGCGCAACGTGACTTGATCAAGCAATGCGGTGGCATAGAGCGGGCAGGCGATATTACCTCCTTTGGTAAAAGCACTGTAGGGCGCTGGAACAATGCAGCAGATCCTGAACTGATGCCTATACCGGCAGTTCTGCTGTTGGAGGCTGAATGCGGCACGCCGCTCGTGACCACTGTTATGGCTGAGCTCAATGGCCGTCGGCTGCAAGACCCAGATGATATGGGCAAGGCTACCGGCAACATTCTCTCTCGTTATGCAGAAACAGTGCGCCAATCCGGTGAACTCATGTCCGCCGGTGCGCAAGCTTTTGCCGATGGCAAGATTACTCCGGCGGAAGCAACACAGCTCGACCGTGTAGCAGCGGATGTTGAGCGGTCATTATCTGAATTTCGCAAAATTTTAGCAGGGGCACGGGCTGATGGCGGCCTGCGACTGGTCAACGAATGACGGCTGGCCGTCACTTAACCTGAAAGGAACCGACATGCGTGCAGTGACAATTACAGTGAAAGACAAGATTACTCCGCCGCAGGATCTTGGTGCGCCGCCAATGCTGAATTGGCTGCCGATTGGCGATCTGGTGATTGATGATCAGTATCAGCGGGAGCTGAACCGCGCTAATTGGAGCGCGATTATTAAAATCGCTCGGGATTTTCATTGGTCGCGGTTTTCGCCGGTATTCGTAGCGCCATCGCTTGGCGGTAAATATGCGATTATCGACGGTCAGCACCGCACCCATGCGGCGGCGCTTTGCGGCATTGAGGCTGTGCCGTGTCAGATCGTGCAAATGGATGCCAAGCAACAGGCAGCGAGTTTCGCTGCTATTAATGGCATGGCGACGAAAGTCACACCTTATCAGATATTCCGCGCCGGATTGGCGGCGGGTGAAGCATGGGCTGTAGATTGTGCGGATGCCTGTTCCGATGCTGGCTGCCGGTTGATGACATCTTATGTTTCAGGTGAGGGCAAAAAGCCCGGACAAATCACCACTATTTCTCTGATCCGCTCTCATGTTGATAAAGGGCGTCGGGCTTCGGTCACCTTGGCTTTGCGCGGCGTGCGCAACTCAGAGTTTGGCAAAGATGCTGCTGCATATGCCACGGAAGTGCTCAAACCTTTGTTTGCAGCGGTTGTTGACCGGCCTTGGTTGGTGAAAAACGGCACTGACCTTACCGGTTTTATGGATGATTTTGACATCTATTCCGCGCTCGATAACGCCGCTGAATTTGCCAAGCGCAAGCGGCGTGAAAGTGTCGATATCAGCCGCTTTGACATTGCGACCGCTGATATCGGCTCGGCTCTGGATAAGGCTTTCCCGCAACGCATGGCTTTGCCTGTTTCAGCAGGTGTGCGCCATGGCTGATGATATTTCAGGGGATAGTGCGCAGACAATCGCCGTAGGGCAGTTACGCGCATTCATTGAGCGCATTGAGCGTCTGAGTGAAGAAAAACAGACGGTTGCCGATGATATCAAGGTGGTTTTTGCGGAACTCAAAGCCAGTGGTTTCGACACTAAGGCCGTCCGCACCATCATCCGTTTACGCAAAAAAGAACCACATGAGCGCCAAGAAGAGCAGGCCATGATCCAGCTCTACATGGACGCGCTCGGCATGGAATGAGGGGCAGGCCATGACTCATGTTAATGATCCATATTCCGCTGCGCCCGCCAAGGCGAAAAGACCAGTTAAGGGCAAGCTGGCACCGGTAAAAACTTCAAAAGCGTTGAAATCTAAGCCTAAAGTAAAGGTGGTTGCTGAGCCGGAGTTTTATCCTGCACATCCGCTGGCTGATATGTTTCCGATGATTGATGAGCCGGAACGAATCTTGCTTGCGGATGATATTGCCGCGCATGGTCAGCATGAGCCAATATTGCTGTTGGAAGGCATGGTACTCGACGGTCGGAACCGGCAGTGGGCGTGCCGCCATGCCGGTGTGAAGCCGGTTTATGCTGATTATACCGGCGCGGATCCGCTGAACTTTGTGCTTTCCAAAAATTTGCACCGGCGGCACCTGACCGAAAGTCAGCGGGCAATGGTTGCCGCTTCCATTGTCGATTGGGAACGTGGTGTAAATCAAAATACTGCAGGGACTGCAAATTTACCGACCCGTGCAGCGGCGGCAAAGCTGTCTATTTCAGAACGGGCAGTGAGTGCGGCGCGGCGTGTGCGCGACCACGGTGCACCGGAGTTGATTGACGCTATTCGTGCAGGCAAGGTTTCGATCCATGCCGGTGAGGCGCTGTCTGAGCTGCAGCACGAAGAACAGTGCAAGATTGTTCGTCAAGAGCAGAAACAGATTGTCGCGAAGGCAAAGGAAATCCGCACGCATAAGCAGCGGGTGCGCCATGCGGCGCGCCTTATCAAGATGGAAGCCGTGGCGCGGCATGGCAGCGAAACCGCGCCGGATAAGGTTTTGCAGAAGTATCCTGTTATTTACGCGGATCCGCCTTGGAAATTTGGCGTGCGATCAGAGGTGACCGGACGCGAAAAGAGTGCGGAAAATCATTATCCGACAATGGATACGGCTGACATTTGCGCGTTGTTTGAGAAAATCGGCGATCCGGTTTCACAAGATGCGGTGCTTTTTCTCTGGGCAACCAATCCAATGTTGCCACAGGCTATGCAGGTCATGCAGGCATGGGGGTTCACTTATATTCACCACTGGATCTGGGACAAGCAGGTCGCCGGTACCGGATATTGGGGGCGCGACCGACATGAGCTGCTGTTGATTGGCAGGCGTGGCGATGTGGCCGCGCCATTGATGGGAACTCAACCGGAGACTGTTTATTGTGAGAAAAAGGGTAGGCATTCAGCCAAGCCTGCATATTTCGCGGAACATATTGAAAAATTTTATCCGGATATCCCGAAGTTGGAAATCTTCTGTCGTTCAGCGCGTTCCGGTTGGGATGCCTGGGGCTATGAGGCGGGGGCTGTAGGTGATTCCCACGGCACGGTGTCTCATGAGTACTGAAGCCATAGAACTACGGAAAACCAGAGACCGTCTGGCAGCGCTCAACGGGGCTGAATGGCTGTTATCGTCTGATGGTGTTGTTACCTCCGTCGAGGCGCGTACATCTGAGGGGCGAGCAGAAATTGCTCGTTTCCATGACGCTACGACACCGGATGAAATCGACTTTTTTGCCAATGCTCCGCACATGGTGGCGTTTCTCTTGCGGCTTGTTGATCGGGCGATAGCGGCGGCGCGACAGGGCAGGCTACAGACACCGGCACAGGCGCGGGGCAAGGCCGTCAATTATGCGGCAGAGGCTGCCATGAAATGCGGTGAGGCTGCGTTTCTGGTGTTTTTAGAGCAACGGCACGGCTTGGAGCGGCCATTAACAGATGACCGGGCGGCGCAGAAGTTACGCTCGCTACTGCGCGTCACATCCAGAAAAGAATTGAACAATGACAGTGCGGCAGCTGAGCGGTGGCGCACGTTGCGGGCTGACTATGAGGCATGGCGAAAGGCGGGGCAATGAGTGATCCGGTAAACAATCCAAAGCATTACAATAGCCATCCGTCTGGTGTGGAGTGCATCACCATTACTGAGCATATGGGTTTTAACCTTGGGAATGCCATGAAATACATCTGGCGAGCAGATGAGAAGAATGACGCGATTGAAGATTTGCAAAAGGCACGTTGGTATATTGAGCGTGAGCTGTCTCTACGTGCAAGGAGGGCAGCGAAATGAGCGGTGGCTCTCGTGCATGGTCATGGCGCCATGCTTTCTCAACAGCCAGCCTGCCAGCAACGACAAAGCATGTCTTACATACACTCGGCATGTTCATGAATGAGGTGGGTGAGGGCTGTTATCCGTCCGTTGCGGATATTTGCCGCTATAGCGGTTTGGATAAGAAAACAGTCCTGAAGCATCTGGGTGTTGCCCGTGATGCTGGATGGATTGCTGTCTCACAGCACGGCTATCGTGGCCAGAAATGGAAGCGGCAGGAATATGCTGCCTGCTGGCCGGAGCGTGACCTGATTGCTGCCTGTGCACCAGCAGAACAGATTGAAGGCGGTGGAGCAATTCCACCACCTTGCATGGATAAGGTGGTGGAATTGGTTCCCGAAGGTGGTGGAATTGAGGGATCAAAGGTGGTGGAGCAGCTCCACCAAGATAAGACCAGTCCAATAACCACTCCAATAACCAGTCCAATCGAGAGAGGCGTGCGCGAAGAAAATTCGAATTCAGAAAAGCAGGAAGATCGAAAATCCCTTGAGCGTTCGTTTTGGAAAATCGTCAAGGATTGGCCTCAAATCGAGGGCATGCCGAAAGACAAATGGTTGGCAGCTTGGATGCGGCTCACACCGGAGGAACGTGTAGAAGCTGCTGAAAAGCGGGATGCTTGGCTTGCCCTGCTCAAAACGAACAAACGGGATAATGTTCCTGTTCCTGAGACTTATTTCCGTGAAAAGCTTTGGAAAGACGTACCTGAGAGCCTGCTCAAATCATCTCAGGGTGATGGTTTAGACGGTCGGGTGAAAGCTCCAGCGTTTGGAAATATGTGGGCTGCGAATGTCTATCGGGAGCTCTGGGCTGGAGCCACAGCACCACAATCATTGGATAATTACGATCAAAAACTTGTCGATGACGGGCGGTATTCAGCTGAACATATCTTGCTCGGCAAAGAAGCAAGATACGGCTTTCCGAATGTGAATATGCTGTTTGATCGTGCAACAGCCTTTCGAGGTTTGCTTGTTACGGCTGATTTGAAGCCTGTTTCTAACGCTATGGTTCCTGTGTTGGTAGGTGGTGACGTCTGGCATGAATTGCAGGATGAGCATGCCAAACGGGGCTGGCCTTGGTTTCCGAAGCCCGGAAAGCAAACGCATGTCTGGTTACCGAACGGTGTTGCCGGTCTGAATGAGATACAGAAACTTTGGCAAGGATTGGACAAATGATGATGCTGGATAAGAGACTTATTGAGCAGGCAGAGCACATTGATCTTTCCCGCTGCTATAAAAAAAGCGACCGGATTATTTCACAGCGCCGGATACGTGACAGTGGAATCGCCAAGCTTTCAGTACGTGCTGAGAGTGATGCCCCATGGCTTGTGTTGAAAGTGATGACCGGTCGTGAGTTGGAAGTTGGAGAAATGCTGCAAAAAGCGGATGTCGAATCTCTTGTGCCGATGAAAATGGGCAAGGAAATTCGCCGCCGCCGCTTTGTTACTCCCGCTCGTAAGGAGCCTGTTTTTATCGGTTACCTCTTTGCACGTTGTATTATTTCTAACGATACAATGGCGGCTTTATTGGGCTTTAATCATGTGACCGGCATACTTGGTGGATATGAGAAACCATATCTTGTGGCGGCAAGAAATGTCTTATCTTTCAATGAGAAAGCCAATGAAGGTCATTTTGATTATGAAGTTCCTCATGCAGTGTATCGCAGAGGTATGAAGGTGGTTGTCAAAGATGGAATCTTTGCAGGATCTCGGGGAGAGATCATCTCAGGCGGAAGTGATGGAAAAGGCACTGCGGTTGTGGGAGTGCATTTTTTAGGCGGTCTGACACCTGTAATCATGCCCCTTGCTATTCTTGAGCCTTTGTGTGCGTAATGCCCTCACGGATGATCCGATGATCCTGTAGTGAGCCTCTGAGAACGCCTAGACAGCGGGAACGTAAGTTCTGAGGTTGGTACGCCGGTCGGACCCTTACTCTGAAAGTCTCAACATGAGACACCGATTCAGAGCCAGTGCGTAAGCTATGTCTTGAAGTTACCAATCTCATTGAGCGCCGATTTGGCGCTCTTTCTATTTGTATAGGGTAGATGCTCATGTCGATCATTTCTGTGAAGTGGGCTGATAATCATCTGACTAAGTTCGGAACCAAGATTGATCAGTTGAAGACGACCTTTCCGAAGGTCTTACCACGCATCGTCAATCAGGTTGGCAACAGGGCAAAAACGCAAGTTGTTCGCAATCTGACGAAACAGACCGGTTTGCCGCGTAAGACTATTGTTGAGGCAATTGGCAATCCATCTGCGGCACGTTTTGGCAAGCTATCCTATGAAATGGTGACACGGGGCGGCAATGTTCGTCTGAAGTATCTGGACCCCAAGGAAACGCGCAAAGGTGTTTCTGCTAAGCCTTTTGGCAAGCGGACACTGTTTAGCGGCACGTTTATGATGGGTGGCAAGTTTCCTAACCGTAAGGATGTCGGTAAGTTTGAAGGGCATGTAATGTTCCGCAACAGATCAAGCGGACGGCAATATAGTGTTGTTCGCTCCGGTGTCGTTATCCCTCAGGAAATGACTTCTGGTGCAACCTCCGCAGCGTTCGAGAGAACAGCAGCCCCTTTGCTTCAGCAGCGTGTAGAAGCGGCGCTTCGCAAGCTGGTACCATGAGACCGAAGCCATTTTGAAAGGGCGGGCAGTATGCCCCCCTCGGTTGGGTCCTTCTTCAGACCCTTGCCCTTAGCGGGTAGGCGCGACTGCGGGATTTCGCTCTGTGTGAAATTTTACAAGGGGATTCCACCGCCCTTTGAATGGAATCGGAATCACATGGCTAAAAGCTATTCTGATGAGCTGCGCCTTCAGGTTGTTGCCTTCATCAATGAGGGGCATACTGTTCGGCAAGCTGCCGAAAAGTTTGGTGTGAGTCCGAGCTTCGCGGCGAAAACGCACAAAAAGCATTCAGAGCAGGCGGCTATACCACTGTTAGCTGAGGTGGAACCGGCAGTAGAACCTGAACCATCCTTTACGGATGCAGAAATTACAGCCTCTGACCTCGCTGAAATGTTCGGTGTCTCAAAGCGGTCGATCTCCGATTTTGCTGAGCGTGGAATCATCGTGAAGACAGGTCGGAATCGCTTTTCCTTACAAAAGTCTGTTCATCTCTATTGTGACCACCTGCGCGGGATCGCAGCAGGGCGCGGCGGCGACAATGCTGATGCTCTAACCGTGGAGCGTGCGCGATTAGCTGCAGAGCAGGCCGATAATGTGGCGATGAAAAATGCTGTTCTGCGCCGTGAGATGGTGGCTATCTCAGATGTTCGAAATGAATGGGTGACGATAGGCAGGCGACTGCGCAATGAGATGATGTCCGTTCCATCCCGTTGTCGCCAGATGCTGCCGCATCTCACTACGTTTGATGTTGATTTAATCGACAAGGAAATCAGAGCCGCACTGACCGGGCTGGGTGTAAAAGACAATGACAGCGCTGACGACATTGCGGAAGGCTCTGTGGGAATGCCTGACACCGCCGCCGAAACTGAAGCTCTCGGATTGGATTGAGCAGACAGTTTATTTGCCGGAAGGCGTTTCATCTCTGACAGGTAAGGTACGCCTCTGGCCACCACAGCGGGAAATAGCGGATGCTATCGGCGATGCAGCATTGGAGCGAGTAACACTCGTCAAGCCTGTGCGTGTCGGCTTTACCACTTTGCTGACCAGTGCCATGGCCAGTTACTGTTCGAATGATCCGTCACCGATTTTGTCTTTGTTACCGACTGAGGCTGACTGCCGCGACTATATGGTTTCGGATGTTGAACCGATCTTTGATGCGTCACCGGATCTGCATGGTTTGTTGACGGGGGACACGGATGAGGGCGGTAGAAATACACTTCTCTCCCGTCGCTTTCCCGGTGGTTTTCTAAAGGTGATTGCTGCGAAAGCACCGCGTAACCTTCGCCGTCACAATGTTCGCATCCTGTTTATTGATGAAGCGGACGGCATGACGGCAACAAAAGAAGGGTCACCAATCCTTCTGGCAGAACGCCGAACCTTGTCTTTTGCAGATCGCAAGATCGTCATGGGGTCTACACCGGTCTATGAAGAAACCAGCCATGTGCTGCAGGCTTATGAGCAATCAGATAAACGTATCTATGAGGTACCCTGTCCTGAGTGCGGTCATTTTCATGAGATCCAATGGGCAGATATTCAATGGCCTGAAGGTGAGCCAGAAAAAGCGCATTATATCTGCCGTGATTGTGGCTCCGTTATTGATGAGCGTCATAAGCCGGAAATGGTGGCGAATGGCCGATGGCGTGCCTTGCGACCGGAAATTAAGGATCATGCGGGCTTCAGGATGAATGCCCTGATATCGCTTTTACCAAATGCTTCATGGGGACGTTTGGCTAAGGAGTTTGTCGGCGCGAAGAATGATCCTTCGAAACTACAGACCTTTATCAATACAATCCTTGCCCAAGGCTGGAAGGAAAGCACGGATGAGCTGGATGATCTCGAGCTTGCAAGTCGGGCTGAGGATTTCAGTCTTTGTATTGATGGTGATCTAGGTACGACTGGTATCCCGATTCAGGTTCTCATAATTACGGCAGGCGTTGACGTTCAGGATGATCGTTTAGAAGTCACCTTCATCGGTTGGGATAAAGAGGGTATTCCCTATGCTCTAGGACAATCAGTGATCTGGGGACGTTACGATGATCATACAACGTGGTCAGAGCTTCACGTCACGCTCAATACCGAGTGGGATCATCCGCTTGGCGGCAAGATTAAAGTTGAAGCCACCTGCATCGACAGTTCGGACGGTGAAACGATGGAAACGGTCTATCGTTTCGCTTTCCCACGCTTCCGCAGACGCATTTATGCAATCAAAGGTGTTGGCGGTAACCGGCCATGGATTGAGAAATCCAAATCAACAGTGAAGGGCGGCAAGCTTTTCATCGTCGGTGTTGACGGGATCAAAAGTCATATTTTCGGACGTCTTGCACGGGCGAACTCAATGCGGTTTTCGAAGGCCTTGCCTGATGTCTGGTTTGAGCAGCTGGTTGGGGAACAATTGGTCGTTAAGTATTCACGTGGGCAACCAGTCCGGCAATTTGTTCCGGTACCTGGACGACGACATGAGGCGCTTGATTGTACGGTTTACGCCTTTGCTGCCCGCCAGATGGTGAATGCGAATTGGGCACATCGTGAAGGTGAGTTGTCGACACCACCTGAAACCAAACCGGTTTCGAAACTGCCAGAAATAGCACAATCGGAGTGGCTGTAGATATGGCGTCTATTGATGATCAGATAGCTGCACTCGAAGATGCAATTCTTACGGGTGCTAAGAAAGTCGTTTTCCATTCAGGCGGCACCCGCCGTGAGGTGGAATATCATTCTCTTAAAGATATGCGAGAGGCGCTGGCTGATCTGAGATCACGCAAGCAAGGCCGTTCGCGTATCATATTGGCGGCGTTAGACTAATGGGCATCAGCAACATTCTGGATAAGGCCATTGGCTATGTTTCACCGCAGGCGGGATTGCGTCGAATACAACAACGCGCAGCGATGGACATTGCGCAGCGCAGTTATACTGGAGCTGAAACCAGCCGGCTAAAATCTGGCAGACGTGTAAAATCCACATCAGCTGATGCAGAGGTTGCACGGGCTGGTCGGATATTGCGCGACCGGATGCGGGATCTTGTTCGCAATAACCCGTATGCGGCCAAAGCAGTTTCGGAATTGGTCAGCCATGCAATCGGCGATGGTATTATTCCCCGCTCTAAAGATAAGGAGCTGAATAAGCTGTTCCTCGAATGGAGCAAACATTGTGATGCTGATGGCGATCTCGACTTTAACGGTATTGTAGCTTTGGCGGTACGTGAAATGTTCGAAAGCGGTGATGGCATCGTGCGCCGTCGCCGTCGCAGACTGGAAGACGGTTTGCCAGTTCCTTTACAGTTGCAGGTGCTGGAATCTGACCTGATTGATACAACCAAGGAAGGTGTATTATCGGGCGGCGGAAAAACTATTCAGGGCATTGAGTTTGATGCCCTTGGGCGTAAACGTGCATATTGGATGTTTGGATCGCATCCCGGTAATAGCTTTTTTGATCCGCAGTCGACTATCGTATCCAAGCCTGTCCCGGCTTCGGACATCGCACATGTTTTTGAAAAGCAACGTACGCAGGTTCGTGGGGTGCCGTGGGGCACACCTGCAATGGCCGACACATTTGATCTTGCCGAATATGAAAAAGCTGAGCTTGTACGTAAACGGCTGGAAGCCTGTCTCGTCGGTATCATGACCGGTGGTGATGCTGATGATAATCTCGGTATGCCGGTAGCTGGTGATGATGGTACTGCGCAGAAACCAGGCATCTACAATACACGCGGACAGCGGGTTGAGAAATTTGAACCGGGTATGTTTTATAACGCGGTTGGCGGTCGGGATATGAAGTTCAGTCAGCCTGCTGTCACTGACAGCTATGATCCTTACAAAACATCAATGTTACACACAGTTGCTGCTGGTTGGCGGGTTCCCTTCGCATTGATGACCGGCAGGCTCGATAAGGTGAACTATTCATCCAGCAAGATTGGGTTAGAAGGTTTTCGCCGGATGGTGTCCATGCTGCAATGGCAAGTGATCATTCCGATGTTGTTGCAGCCGATGTGGGACTGGTTCTGTGAGGCTGCTTATCTGGCAGGAAAAATTAGCAGCCCTAATGTCGCCGTGGAATGGTCACCACCTCGCTTCTATTCGGCAGATCCGTTGAAAGACGTGAATGCGCGTATCAGGGAAGTTCGTGCAGGTTTCCGTTCACTCTCTTCGGCAATCGCTGAAACAGGTGAAAACCCTGATGATGTCCTAGATGAAATCGCTTCTGACAATGCCAAGTTGGATAAGCGGAAGATTATTCTGGACAGTGATCCGCGTCGCATTTCTCAAGCCGGTCAGATGCAGAACTCATCCGATAACGAACCTCCTGAAGAGGACAAAGAAAATGAAACATAGTCATTTACGGAAGGTTCCGGACAGTCTGCCGATGCAGATACAGGAAGTGCGGCTGTTGGCAGGTGATGTTGATAGCGAGACACGGACGATTGATCTTGTATGGACAACTGGTGCCACCGTGCGCCGCCGCCGGTACGTCGGATGGGATACAGTGGTGCCATTTGATGAGGTGCTTATCGTTAGCGACAAAGCCATTGATCTCACGCGGATGAATGCAGGTGCACCGGTACTTGATAGCCATTCAACGTGGTCAACATTTTCTCAGGTTGCTGTTGTTGAGCGGGCTTGGATTGAGGGCGGTGAAGGAAAGGCAACAATCCGTTTCCCAAAAGCTGGCATCGACAAACAATCAGATCGTATGTTTGGCCTTGTCTCAGACCGGATCATCAAGAATGTGTCGGTCGGATATTCCATAGACAAGATCCGTATCGAAGAAGCCCAGAAAAAAGGCGATGTTGAAAAGGTTATTGTTGAGCGCTGGACGCCAAATGAAATTTCATTTGTTACAGTCCCTGCAGATCCAAAAGCGCAGGTTCGCTCAAATGCGAATACATTCCCTCTGGTGTTCGACGGCAAGCCTGACGCTCATTTTGCAGCTGCAGCACGTATGAGAATGGCGGAAGCCGTTCGCCGCCTCGGCTGATCACTCAGAACAATTTATCAGTTTGCCGCCTGCAGCTCCGGGGTTGCAGGGCGACGGCGCTTGGTTTTTGCCCGGTATAAAGAAGGAAGTGCACACCATGAAAAAGGGTGCTCATATTTACGCGACCGTCGCCGCAATTTTCTGCGTCGGTCTGGCTTTCGCGGTCTTTGCAGCAGATCCATCGCATGCAGCATCTTTTGATAATGGCATGCTCACTCAGTCAAGTGGCATGGGTTTGATCGGTGCAAATGTTGCTTTGTTGGGGTTGCGCTCTAAGCTGACTAAATTCACCGACCGTGCTGAAGTGATCCGCGCTCGTATCACTGACGATATGGATGCTGATGCCGTGCGGGTTCTTGAAGAAGAGCATGCGGGCATTCTGGCAGAAGCCGATCGAGTTCGTGCTCAGATCTCCGACTTGGAACAGGAACAACGTAACACGCCCCCCGTCAACTCCAACGTACAGACAGTGGCAGATGAGGCCGTTCGCGCGGAACGTGAACGCTCCAATACGATTGAAGATCTTGCCACGCGTTCCGGTTTTCCTGCTCTTGGCCGTGAACATGTACGTTCTGGTACTACGGTTGAAAACTTCCGCAGTCTGTTGCTTGATCATATGGTCACCAATGAACGGCAGGCACCGACCGATAGCCGTGTGAGTGTGACACGTGATGAAGGTGATACCCGTCGTTCTGCACAGGTTGAGGCTTTGGCCTATGGTCTGGGTGCGCCGGTACCGCAGGCTGGTCCATCTGCAGCTGCCCGTCAATTTATGGGCATGGGGCTTGTTGATCTGGCAGCGGAAAGCGTCAATTACCGTGGCCGCCGTATGATGAATGCCCGTGATATTGATGATGTATTCACTCGTGCCTCGCATTCAACGTCGGATTTCCCTGCGATTTTTGAAGGTGCAGTGAACCGTACTCTTGAACAGCGTTATGCTCTGGCACAACCGACATTCAAGCGCTTTGCCCGTAAGCGCAATTTCCGTGATTTCCGTCCGGATACCACCGTCAAAGTTGGTGATTTCCCGCTTCTGAAAAAAGTGCTGGAAAATGGCGAGATCAAATATGGTTCATTCGGTGAAGGTAAAGAGCAGGTACAGGCATTCAGTTATGCGATTGCTCTGAACATCAGCCGCCAGATGCTCATCAATGATGACCTTGGTGCGATTTCCGAACTGCTGACCAGCTATGGTGCATCCGTGGCACTGTTTGAGGAAGTTACTTTCTATGCAGGTGCGTTCAACGGCAAGCTTGCTGATGGTAAACCTGTATTTGATGCTGATCACAAAAACCTTGCAGCCGCTGCTGCGGCTATCACGGTTGATAGTGTGGGGCTTGGTCGTACTACAATGGGCAAACAGGAAAGCAAGGATGGCAATCCGCTGCTTTCGAATTCGCCCCGCATCATGCTTGTCGGTCCAAACAAGCTGACAGAAGCTGAAAAGCTGCTTGCTTCAATCACGCCTGCGACAGTCTCCTCCGTCAACATTTTCTCTGGCCGGTTTGAGCTGATCGAAACCACCCAGATCAAAGACAATGCCTGGCATTTGTTCTCCGACCCAACGGCGGGATCCAATTATCGCTGGGGTTATCTGGAAGGCTATGAAGCTCCACGTGTTCGCATGGATGAGCCTTTTGGGCGTCAGGGCTTCAGCATGTCTGTCGAACATGACTTCGGTTGTGGAGCTACCGATTATCGCTTCGGCTACAAAAACTCCGGTGCCTAATCGAACTATCGGCGGGTCTTGGTGATCCGCCATTTCCTCAGTTATGATAGTTAGAAGGGTTTCTCCCATGAAAAATTATATTCAGCCTGGCGATACAGTTACGGTACCAGCACCTGCCAAGGTTACTTCTGGTGGCATTGTTGTGGTTGGTAGCCTTATTGGCATTGCTCAGTTTGCAGCAGTCTCCGGTGATCCTGTTGAGATCGCTACGACGGGTGTGTTTGAGCTGCCTAAAGTTAAGGCTCAGGCATGGACAATTGGAGCGAAGGTATATTCTGCACCGGCAGGTGGTTTGCTGACGACTGTTGATACCGACAATATATTTGTCGGCCATGTTTTAGAGGCAGCTGCTAATCCATCCGATTTCGGTATCGTGCGTCTTTCGGTTTAAAACTCATGGTGAATTGGCGAAAACTGGAAGCAATGGTTGATCAAAAGATCGGTCGGAGTTTTGGCGAGTCAATTCGCCTTTCATTTATGAAAAACCAACAGCCGGATCCTGACCGTCCGATAACTGAAATTATGGCGGTTTTGCACGTAGGCGGGGATGATTCAGTCTCCGCCGGTCCTACCGGGACTTATCGCTCTCGACTATCCTTAGGCGAAGCTGAATTATTTTTGGATCGTTCGGTTTATTCAGGGCCGATACCAGTGACCGGTGACAGAGTGAGAGCCAATGACCGGTATGGTACCCCTTGGTTTGAGGTCGCCGCAGTTTCCGATCGGTATAGCAATCTGATTGTTCTCAAGCTTGGAGTGGTGTGATGACAATTGGTCGAATTGCGCTGCGCATTATCACTATTGAAGCTTTGCGTGGCAGAACATCCGTATCCGATAATGTTCTCGATAGTCAGATTGCGTCGTTGGATTTTGGTGCAAATGGTCAGTTGAAAACGGATCAGGAAAAACCGTTTATCTCTGTCTATACAGAAACCTCAAAGGCTGATGATCTTAGTGCTGGCAGACAGCTTTGGCGCAACGGTTTGACTGAACTGCTACTGGAAACCGGTATTGCAATCTCTATGACAGAACCGGATACAGAAACTGGTGCGAGTACAATCGGCGGTATTCCGCCAACAGATGCAGCCTTTGAATTATTTCTGGATACAGTTGATCGGGAAATATCGGTTGCACTAACGGATCCGCAAAATGTGTGGGCAGAACTTTGGCGAACATTGGTGCGGGATGTTGCCCGTATTGAACGCAAACGCGTTGCTGACGCTGAGACCGGCACACGCATGGCAGCGCATCAACAATGTCTGATCTGCGACTTGTTACCGGATCCTGTCTATGGTGATGAAATCGCAGCAACATCACTATGGCAAAAGCTGATCAATCAGATGCGAACTGACGGGCATCCTTATCTCAGTAAGCTTGAAGGATTGATGGGACTAAACATCCCGCAGCTTGATAATGAAAAGCTGCGTCGTCGTTTCGGTATCACACTGGATGAGGCAAGGGCGCTTTGTGATATCGTACCGCCTGCATTGGAAACAACAGAACCGGATATTACAAAAACACTGATTGAGCAGTCCCATGTCTGACTCTTTGGCGAATGTGATTGCGGATCTGCAACGCCGTCTCTTTGAATTGGAGCGGCGTGCTGCAAACCGGAAGCGAACCGGTGTTGTTGATGAAATCGACCCTGCACGCGGTCTGGCACGGGTGCGGCTGGAAGATGGTGAGCAAGCATATCGTACCGGCTGGTTACCATGGAAAGAAATTGCTGCGGGTGGGATATCAACCCACATTCCTCCGACCGTCGGGCAACAGGTTGATGTCACTTCTGAAAGTGGTGATCTGACTGACGGTGTGATTGATTTTTCTACGCATTCCAATGCGAACCCGCGTCCTCACAATGGAACGGAAGCCGTTATCACCAAGGGAAATGTGCGGTTGTTTTTCAGCGACGATACTCTGACCATTGATGCGCAGGATATTATTTTTACTGCTGCAAGCGGGAGCCTTGCCTAATGCCGTTAATCGTCAGGCTTGGGGATACATCCAGTCACGGCGGCACCGTTATCTCATCAGCATCAAAGTGGATGTGTGAGGGAAAACTGATCGCCCGCAAAGGTGATCTGCATTCCTGCCCTATACCCGGACACGGGGTAACACCGATCACCGCAGGCTCGACAAAATTTAAATGTGAAGGTGATCCGGTCGCCCGTCATGGGGATAGCGCCGGTTGCGGTGCCATGCTGATTTCCGGTGCATCGAAATGGTCATGTGAATAATTTTAAGGAGAGACCAATGAAGGTCATTGTTAAAGAAAACGGGTTCTACGGCGGTACTTATTATACTGCAGACGATAAACCAGTTGAGATGCCGGATGCGGTGGCGAAGCAATTTATGCAGCCTTACGGGCATCAGCTTGAAAAGCCTGAAGACCGGTCAAAAGCACTAAAGGCGGTGAAGGAGTAACCTTATGTCATCGCTCGGCTTTTCGAACATTAATGGTTCGCTTTTGACGGGCTTTGATCATGTCCGCCAATCTATTTCAGTAATCCTCAATACGCCTGTCGGTACACGGGTCATGCGGCGGGAGTTCGGATCAGAGCTTTTGAGCCTGATCGATAAGCCAATGAATGACCGCATCATACTTGGCATTTATTCGGCCTGCGCAATGGCAATAGCCCGCTGGGAGCCCCGCTTTGCACTCACATCTATCAATGTCGCTGATGCCACTATGCAGGGCGTGATTAATCTGGATATCCGTGGGGTTTATTATCCGAACGGGCATAAGGGGGATTTCACAACGTCTGAGGGTGAGATCAGAACGAATATCAGTATCGGAGGTTCGGTCGCATGAGCCGATTTGTTGCGCCTAATCTTGCAGATCTTGGCGACGTTCCAATTGTCGTGCCGGTTGATTTTGAGGAGATCAAAGCATCTCGGGATGATTATTTGATCGCCGCTTTATCGCGATACGGCATTGATTATGATGTCAGCAAACTTGAAACAGATCCGCAGGTCATTGCCTTTTCTGAAGGTGGGGGCAATCAGGAAATGAAATTCCGCCAACGGGTCAATGAGGCGATCCGTGCTTTGTCTCTGGCAACAGCAATCGGTGGGGATCTCGATCACATCGCCGCTACCTATGCCGGTATCTCCCGTCTGCATTATGACAATGCTGCTGATGACAGGCCGGACAATGCTCAATGGGATGATGTGCTTGGCAAGTGGGTTGAACAAGACGACATCTTCCGTGCGCGTATCTTGCTGGCATTTGAGGCGTTTTCGACTGCGGGGCCGGAAGGGGCGTATACTTTCCATGCGCTCGAGCTGGACGGAAAACGTGATATTGCGGATGTAGCGGTTTATTCCGAAGAGGATGCTGCAACTTATTCCGCAGGTTTGCATGCCGATGCCTATTCTGCAGGTCTGATCCCGAACCCTTTTACAGGCCGGAATAATGGCGATCCGGTATTAGCGCCGGAAGTGCTGGTCGTGGTTCTGCCAACGGTGACTTATGGTACTACCAATCAATCATTATTGGATCGGACATTTCAAGCCGTGACACCGAAAGACGTGCGGCCTATCGGGGATAATGTCCGCATAGAACCGGCAGTCGTGACTCCCTACGATATTGAGGTCACGCTTTACTACGCTCCGGGTGTTGATGTTTCTGCAATGGCTGCCGAGGCTAAAAAGCGTTTAGCAGCTTACGCCACTTCCCGCCGTCGTATCGGTTTGGCCGTCCAGCGGGAAGTAATCGGCGGTCGGGCAGCCGTTGATGACAACGTGACTGTCGAAGTTACCAAGCCAGTTGCCGATCTTGAACCCGGATCGAAAGGTGTGGGGCAGGTCGGGCAGATAATCGTCCATACAATACAGACACAAGGATCATGGCAGTGACACCAGCTGAGGCAATTGATGCTGTTGCTGATCTTGCCCGCTCTATATTGCCGCCGCGCTCATCTGCTTTGACGCATGCATTGCTTGCGGCAGAACTAGCGCGGATTGCAACGGTAGATCCGGCAGTTGTTGCAACGATCTGGAACCCATGGAAATGCCCGAAAGTTCTCTTGCCATATCTGGCAATGGGCGTGTCCGTTGACGTGTGGTCAGCAGACTGGCCGGAAGAACAGCAACGACGGGTTATTGCGGCTTCACCAATGGTGCACCGCTTAAAAGGGACGCGCGGCGCAGTTGAACGTGCATTGGCTGCGTTTGATTTGGAAACGCGGATTGTTGAGTGGTGGGAGGACGGATCAAGACGCGGGACATTCCGAGTTGAAATTCTCTATCGCGATGGCAGTCCTGTTTTTGACATAGCAGCACAAGCTGCGGCGATTGCGTCAGTCGATGCAGCTAAACCTAAATCCCGTGTTTTCACTACGCGTGCAGTGCTTCAGGCGTATGGCAATCTTTACATCGGGGTCATTGGTCAAAGCAGTCTGGCTGCAATTGCACATCCTTTTGTTTTCAGTCCACCGGTTCTGCGTGCCGCAGCATATGTCGGCGGTGCTCCATGTGTCTTTGCCTCTGCAACGGCTCATTACAAGGTTTCAACATAATGGCTCAAAATTCATTCGCATTGATGACAAATCTAGGCCGCGCTAAAGAAGCGGCGGCCATTGCAAATGGTACCGCAGTTGTCATCACACATATTGCAATCGGTGACGGTGCAACTGTGCCATCAGGCGGCGAAACAGCTCTGTATCATGAAATTGTACGCAAGACAGTTTCCGGTCATGGTACTGTCAGCGGTGCTGCCAATGTCGCCTATTTCGATATTTTTCTGGCAGCTTCAGAGGGGCCTTACACTATTCGTGAGGCTGGTCTGATTGATCAGGACGGTGATTTGATCGCTATCGCGCGGTATGATCCGCCAATTAATAAGCCCATACCATCCAGCGGCCAGACAGTAGAAGGCACAGTTCGCCTTGAAGTGGCATTCTCCAATGTTGCCAATGTGACGATTGTTGTCGATCCGACATTTAAGGTGCCGATGCAGAGATTGACGCGATTGCCTTGGCTACCAGTAACTTCAATGTCGTTGACTGTGCCGCCTACGTCACCTGCAATAGGTGATATTTATCTTATACCTAATGGTGCCACTGGCGCGTGGACAGGGCAGGCTGGAAAAATCGCTGAATATACGACAGCAGGTTGGGGGATACTCACTCCACCTGATGGCCATGGCGTCGGTTTGCCAGATGGACGTGTATTCGAGCGCGTTAACGGTATCTATATTGAATTTCTTGCCAGTCGTGACTGGGTTAATAATCGCAAGGCACCTATCACACAGCTTAATAGCTTGCCGTGGCTACCAGTCAAAAGCATGACGGTTACCGCACCGCCCGCAGCAACTGAAGGTGATCTCTATCTTATTCCCACAAGCGCGACCGGTGCATGGGCAGGCAAGGCCGGACAAATTGCTGAGTGGTCAGGCGCTGCTTGGATGTTCAAGTCTCCTGCTGATGGACATGGGGTCAGCCTGCCTGATGGACGTGTATTTGAGCGCGTCAGCGGTGCCTATGTTGAGAAAATTGCGCTGGATACTCAGTCAGGTAAATGGACATATGCTGATGCAACCGGAAGCTCTAACGCGCTTATTGTGGTTCTTGCTCCGGCTCTCCTCGCATACACGCCGGGCTTGCAAATTAATATTAAGGTTGCAACCACCAATACCGGTGCAGCAACGATTAATGTGAACGGCCTTGGTGCTAAAAGTATCGTCGATCGCACAGGCACTGCGCTTTCCGCAGGCGATTTGGTCGCCGGTGAAATTGTCTCTCTTGTCTATGATGGCACGCGGTTTCGAACCATTGGAAAATCCGAAGGCTCTAACCAAATCATGGGCAGCGCAGGTTGGATCAAGCTACCGGGCGGTCTGATTATGCAATGGGGTAGTTTTTCGGGAACAACTAATGCCTATCATGTAGGTGGGGTTTATGAAAGTTCCAGTATAGCTGTTACATGGCCGATGGTTTTCCCGAATGGATTATTTCAATGTGTCGCGGGCTGCGGAACGGACGTGAGTGGGAACGGGCTACAGGAACAAGCATGGTTTATTCTATCTAATAAAGCAGGTGGAACAGCACTCGTTGCCTGTCGGCAGGCAGGTGCCGCTCTCTCCGGTTTTTATATTGTATTTGGGAATTGATCATGAACAGATTTTATTATTCCAGTTCACAGAGTGGCTTTTTCACCAATAGTGTTCATGCTGTTCTGCCGGATGACGCTGTGGAGATTACCCCGTCCGAACACAGCGCCTTGCTTAATGGGCAGGCCGTGGGTTTGCGCATTGTCGCTGATGCAAACGGAAAGCCGATACTGCAGGCTATAGATAATGCCATTCCGCTTGAGGTGGTTAAACTGACTCTGAAAATGCAGATTGATCAGTCAGCGGAAACTGAACGTCTGAAATACATCACGCCTGGTACCGGCCAGGCGATGACCTATCAGCAGAAAGTGGCAGAGGCGCAGGCATATAAATCCGCCACCAATCCGAATCCGGAAGATTATCCGATACTGGCATCTGAGGTTGGTATTACCGCGCCAACACTGGCCGAGGTGGCTGATACGGTTCTTGCGGCCTATCACCAGTGGCAGCAGATTGGAGCCGCCATCGAGGCAATCCGCCTCGGTGCCAAGCGCGACATTGATGAATCCACAACTGAAGCTGCAGCGCGTGCTGTGTTGGATAGCGTTACCTGGCCGCAACCAGCCATCTAAATCCCTGAACATCTGACCCGTTGAGGTCTAACCATAAGGAGTGCCACTATGGCATCAGTGTCCTTTCACCATGGCACGCGTGTATTTGAGAGTGCCGAAACCCCTATGCTTGTACGCATGGCGCGTACCGCAGTGCTTGGTCTGATCGGTACTGCACCGGATGCCGATGCAGCAAGCTTTCCCTTGAATAAACCGGTGCAGATCCTGCGCGTACAGGATGCTAAAGGTCTCGGTGATGCTGGTACGCTGAAAGCTGCAATTGATAGTATCTATGATCAGGTCGGTTGTCCGATCATTGTGGTACGTGTCGAAGAGGGCGAAACCGCAGCTGCTACATGGGCAAAGATAATCGGTGATCAGACCGCTTTCATCGGTGTACATGCGTTTCGCCGTGCCGCATCCGACGGGCTGTATAAACCGAAAATGTTGTTGGCACCGGGCTTTACGCAAACCTCTGCAGCAGACGGTATTGCATCAGTCAATGTGACTGTCGGCGGCTCCGGTTATGATGCGGACACAACCAAGGTTAAGATTACTGGCACAGGTACAGGTGCTGAAGCTGAGGCGATTATTACTGAGGGGGCTATTACCGGCATTATCGTGCGTAAAGCAGGTTTCGGTTATACCGGCACCGCTACAGTCGTCATCACCGGTAAGACTGGTGCATCAGGTGCCACGGCAACCGCCAATATTGGTTCTGTGATGAATCCTGTTGTTGCCGAATTAATGGTCGTTGCCGAAAAGCTGAAAGCCATTGCCTATGTTGACGGACCGGATACGACCGATCAGGCGGCAGTGCAGTATCGCGGTCTCATCAATTCAGCCCGTGTCTTTATCTGCGATCCGAAGGTGTTGAAGTTTGACACCGAGCTGGAAGCAAATGTGCCGGTGCCGTCTTCGCCGATCTTTGCGGCGCGGCAGGCGCGGATGGATTTAGAGCAGGGCTATTGGTGGGCAGGATCTAATGTTGATGCTGCCGGTATTGCGGGGGTTAACCGCCCGATTGAATATGGCGATCAGTCAAATTACCTCAATGAAAACCGCATCAATACTATTGTGAATATCGACAATACCGGTTTTCGCTTGTGGGGTGTTTGGACATGCGCTGCGGATCTGCTTTGGCAGTTTGTCTCTGTTCGCCGCACTGCGGATGCGATCAATGAGGCTATGGAAAAATCTTATCTGGTCTTTTCTGATAAGCCATTCTCCCGTGCCAATCTGAAATTCATGGTGGAAGGCGGGCGGGCGTTCTTGCGCCAGATGGAAACTGAGGGTGCCATTTTGCCTGGGCATGATGTCTGGCTACTGGATACGAATACGGACAATGACATGGCACAGGGTATTATCAAGCTTGGTATTAAATTTGAACCACCGGCACCGATGGTTGATATCCGTATTACCGCGCACCGTAATATCGCCAGCTATACGCTGCTGCTGAATAAAGTGGCACAGGAAATCTCTTCCGGTGCTGCAGGCTGATCATCAGCCTTTTCTCATTTTTCGTTAACATCACTCATCAATGAAGGGTTGGGCTTATGTCTGACATGCCTCGTTATGTCTTGCGCAACTGCACCATCTTTGCAGATCGCGTATCAAAAATCGGGCAGGCAAGTGAAATCACGCTGCCTGTGCCGACTGAAAAAGTCGAAGAATTGCGCAACGCCGGTATGGTCATGCCTATCGATATTCCGATGGGCTTTGAGAAAATGGAAGCCGGTTTCAAACTCTCAGGTTTTGATCCGCAGGTGATTGTGCTGTTCGGCTTGGAAATCGGTGCTGAACGAGAATTTATGGTCACCGGCGCATTGGCGCATGAGGATGGCACCGTTGTGAATGCCACCGCCTATATTCGTGGCCGTTTGATCAAAAATGATCATGGTTCATGGAAGGCGGGTGATATGGCGGAAAACGATTTCTCGATCACGCTGCGCTATTACAAGCTGGAAGTTGAAGGCAGTACCCTGATCGAGATGACGCCGTTTGAAGTCATCATCGGCGGCACATCGCGCACGCAATCTATCCGCAGCGCCTTGTTGGCATAAGGGGAACTGGTTCTATGACTGATACAATTACCGTGACCCTATCAAAGCCGATTATGCATGACGGCAAAGAGATTACCAGTCTCACTTTTCGTGAAGCAACTGCAGGCGATGCCTGTGCTGCGGATCTTGTTGAGGGGCAGTTTAAAAAGATGCTGGCAATTATGTCTGGCATGGCCGGTGTGCCGCTGCCGGTACTGATGAATATTCCTATGCGGGAAATTACACGCATTCTGACAGAAGTTACTCCCCTGATGGGGGAGTAACAAGCGGCGGCTGGATTGATGCAATCTCTCTGATTGCTTCGGAACTGTCGACGCCGGTTGATGTCATCGAGGCATGGCCGGTGAGTAAAGCCAAGCGCTATCACGCCGCAGCTATTCGATTATTACGTGTTCGTAACGGGGCTTCCTGATGGCTGTTCAAACTTCCAAACTGATCGTGGCGCTGATTGATCAGTTTACTGCGCCGTCACGCGGCCTCAGTGCTGCAATGAAGAACCTGACCGCTGCAAGTGAGGCAAATGCAGCTAAGCTTGCCGCCATGCGCGGTAAAATGCTGGATGCGGTTGGTGCTGGATATGCCCTATATCAGGGGCTTTCCGCGCCACTCAATGCAGCCACCGCGTTTGAGGCCAAGCTTGAAGATATCGGTCAGAAAATCGACATTCCTGTCAAAGCTTTGCCAAAGCTGGGGCAGGAAGTGCGTGAGATTGCACGGCAGGTCACGCAATCAACCATGGAAATGGCTGAGGGCATGGATGTGCTGGCCGGTATGGGGGCGAACCGTGAAGACTCCCTTGCATTGCTTATGCCGATTGGCCGTGCAGCGACTGCCTATAAGGCCAGCGTGACGGATCTCGCACAGGCCGGTTATGCCGCTTTGGATAATCTTAAAGTTCCAGCCGATCAGTTTACTAAGGCTCTGGATGCCATGGCGGAGGCCGGTAAAGCCGGTGCCTTTGAGCTGAAGGATATGGCGCAATATTTCCCGTCGCTTGGTGCTGCCTATCAGGGCTTGGGACAGACTGGCGTATCATCTGTTGCTGACCTCGCAGCCGCGCTGCAGATCGTTCGCAAGGGGACGGGTGACAGCTCATCAGCAGCGAACAATCTTGCCAACGTCCTGCAAAAAATCCGTGCTCCGCAGACGGTTAAAGCCTTTGATAAAATGGGCGTTGATCTTGAAAAAGAACTAAAAGCTGCTGCAAAGCGTGGTCTGACACCTATTGAAGCTATTGCAGAAATTACTAATAAGGCACTGAAAGGTGACCTCGGAAAACTTGGTGATCTGTTCTCAGATAGTGAAGTGCAAAAGGGTATCCGTCCCCTTATCCAGAATATTCAGGAATACCGCCGTATCCGAGCGGAGGCTATGGCCGCGCAGGGTGTTGTGGAAGCTGATTATCAGCGCCGCCTGCAAACCGGTGAGATGGCAGCAAAGCGGTTCGCCATTATTATGGAAAGGATCAACACTGTTATTGGTGCAGCACTGATCCCTGTTCTTGCTGATATGGCAGATACTTTTGAGCCGATTATGAATAGCATGGCCGCATGGATTGAAGCCAATCCGGAGCTGACTCGTGGCTTGGTGCTGGCTACATCTGCACTCATTGCTTTCAAGGTCGCGACCACTGCGGCCTCATATGCCGGACTGTTCGTAAAAGGTGCCTTTCTTGATCTGAGTATCGCGGCTCTTGGTGTTACCCGTAGTTTGGGGAGAATTGCTTTCGCTCCGGTTATAGCTGGGTTCAAGGCACTGCGATCCGCAATGATCGGTTATAGCGCTGCAGCCGCAATTGCAGGGCATGGCGCTGCGGGCAAAGCACTCGCAACAAGCATGCTTGCCTTTCTCAATCCATTGCGTTTGGTGACTGCTGCATTCCATCTTTTAAAGCTAGCGGTTATTGGCACCGGTGTTGGTGCGATAGCTGTTGGTTTGGCTGCGGCTGGTATCTGGATCTATAACAATTGGACTGGTGTTACCCTTGCATTTGAAGCCTTCAAAGGGGCTTTTATGAAAGCGCTATCACCGGTCATGCCGGTTATTCAGCCGGTAATTGATGGGGTGTCATGGCTTTGGGAAAAAGTATCCAATTTGCTCGGCCCCATAGATGAGATGGGCGGTGGCTGGACACGTGCCGGTATTGCTGCTGGTAAATTTGTCGGCGAAACTCTCCGCTACATTATTGAGTTGCCGGGCAAGATCATTGCTGCTGCGAGTAATTTTGGCTCCGCAGGTATGCAGATTATTCAATCGCTCTGGGATGGTATGGTTCAGAAGTTTGGAGAGCTGATGGAATGGGTCAAAGGTATTCCGGGTAGAATTACAGAGGCCATTGGGAATATCGATCTCTCCGGTATGATTAAATGGCCTTTTGGTCTTGGCGGTAGCGGTGAAATCACGCCTGCAATTACTGGTGGCGCGCCAATTCCGAAAAATCTGGCGGGCGGTATTGATGGTGCAAGAGCCTCCGGCGGACCCGTGAGGGAAGGTGGCACTTATCTGGTCGGTGAAAAAGGACCGGAGCTGGTGACATTCCCGCAGAATGGTTTTGTCAGTAGCAATTTTGATACGCTCGGTATTTTGCGAAAGGCAGTTGGATCCGGCAATCAAAACTCTGGCGGGCGTGCCGCTCCGGCTGCAGCTCCTTCAATCGTCAATCATATTGTCGTTCATGCAAAGACTGGCGCTTCCGCTGCTGAAATTGCAGATCAGGTTGCCCGTGCAATCAGTGCAAAAATTGGTTCTGTTTCAAATCGTGCATACTCAGACGGGGGGATGTAATGGCAATACCTATGTGCCTTGGTCCATTCATGTTTCACTCTCTGCGCTTTGGCTATAACGGCCTTGGTCGTGAGCTTTCTACCCGCTGGGCAGATGTTGCCACGGTCGGCGGTTTGAACCGTATGCAATGGACTGGCGGTGATGATGATCTGACTACCATTGAAGGTGTGTTGTTTCCGCATGAGTTTGGTGGCTTGGCTGTGTTGGAAGGTCTACGCGCTGCTGCCATGGCCGGATCTGTGCTGCCGCTGATAACACTATCTGGTAATGTCTATGGTCTGCATGTCATCGAGGGCGTGAGCGAAGATCAGACTTATCACACAGCAATGGGCTTACCACGCATGGATGTTTTCCGCATCCAGCTTCGCCGCTACACGGGTGGGAATTTCTCACCCGTTTCCGTTATTCAATCTTTGTTCGGGTGAAGCCATGAGCCGGATTTATACAACACATCAAGGTGAGGCACTCGATGTAATCTGCCGTAAGATTTATGGAGGGGAGAGTGGCTATGTTGAGCAGGTGCTGGAAGCCAATCCCGGATTGGCAGCACTCCTGCACCGATTGCCAACGGGCACAAAAATCAAACTGCCCGCTTTGACACGGGCAGAAAGTATTCCAGCGATTATAACACTGTGGGATTAACGACCTAGTTCTTCCGCTGCAATGTTCCCGCGGCAGCCAACATTTTCTCCATCGACAACCATTATATCATGGGTAACAAAGCCCATGTCAGTGACAATCACTTTATTTCCCGGCTTCGCTACGCATGCTATTAGTGGCATCAGAAGTTGAGGGCTGGTTTTATGTACCCCAGCTTGAATAAGCTTATAACCTTCAGATCGATCATCTGCTGAATTCCAAACAAAAATGACGCTGGCATCTCCCAGCGCTTTTAATTTGTATTGTTGTGCATTGGCGGGTGACATTGATGCAAACAATGCCACGCCTAAAATTCCGCAAAATAACTTTTTCATTTTACGCCCCGCTTATTTAATTTGAAAAGTTATTCCTTTTAATAAAAAGGAACTTCTTAATGCAGACTCCAGTATTCGAAATAAAAGTCAACGGAAAACCTGTCGCATCTATTTTGAATGAGCGCCTGTTGTCTCTATCTATTACAGATAAAGAAGGGGTAGGTTCCGATACGGTTGAAGTTGATCTCAATGATGGCAATCCTTATGCCGCCATTCCTAAAAAAGGTGATCAGCTTGAAGTATCGCTTGGATATAAAGAGACGGGGCTATTGCCGTTTGGAACCTATACAATTGATGAGCCGGAAGTACGGTGTCTGCCTTACGGCATGACTATCTCCGGTGCGGGTACAAACACACGTGATCAGTTTAAGCAGAGCCGGTCGCGCCATTGGGATGATAAGACTGTTGCAGAGATCCTGCAGCAGATTGCTTCAGAAAATAGCCTAACCCCGATTATTAGTGCGGAAGTTTCCGCACATAAATATCCATGGATCGGGCAGCAGGATGAAAGTGATATGCACTTTGTGGAGCGGCTAGCCCGCAAGCATGGTGCGTTGTTTTCCGTGAAAGATGGCAAGCTGATCTTTGCAAAGCGTGGCAGCGGTCAGTCGGCCAGTGGCAAAGCTCTGACAAAAATCATTCTTACCCCCGCCCAGATCGTTGAAGGAACCTGCCGTGTCACTTTTTCTCATCGAAAAAAGGTGCGCAAGGTCAAGGCCAAAGCCCGTAACAGGGCAGAGGCCCGAACGGACGGTGTTGATGCTGATAGTGATGCGGAAGGCACTGCCGATTTTACGCTGAAAGAAAACTTTGCCACTGAGGCTGAGGCGAAAAGCGCGGCTAAGGCTAAGGCTGAAAGCCTAAAGTCAGAAACTATCAAGACATCGGTTACAGTATTTGGAGATCCCACGATCCGCGCCGGTGCGCCTTTTACCTATTCCGGTGTGCGACCAGAGGTCGATGGCATTGAATTTATCATTGAGAGTGCCACGCACCGACTATACAAGGCCGGATATCTGACCGAGATCGAGGCCAAGCTTAAGCCGGTAGAAACGAAAAAAGCGAAAGCCAAGCCAAAGAAAGACAATGCGGCCAGCACTGTCAAAACGAATAACAATAGCTCGAAAACACCAAAAATTCCGCAGCCGGTATCACAACCGCCTGCTGGTAATATTTTACCAGGGCAGGTTGGTATTGGCCGTGCATAGCGGCTTTCGCGGGCACGTTACGCAAGCCTTAAACGCATACGTTCATCAATGATGTAATAGACTGCTTTTGCGCCGATGTTTATGGCTTATCTGCCGGTGAAGACAAGGTAGGGCACGGTGTTTTTCCCTTAAAGTTCTGGGACATGCAGCTGTAACGGTCAAAGCTTTTCCCTGCATCCATCGCTGCCTTTCCTGCGCCGCAGGCGGTTAGGCTGAACGCAGCGATGAGTAAAATAACTGCTCTTTTCGTTTCCCTGAAATTGCACATCACAAGCCTCCTCCCAGCGGGGCTATTTTTATATCCAGAAAAGGAAATCACATGCGTGAAACCTTAACAACCGCGCTTGATCTGATGTTCGGTCATGAAGGCGGTTATGTGAACAATCCCAAAGATCCCGGTGGCTCAACCAAATACGGCATAACCCATAAGACGCTGGCTGCGCATCGTGGGGTATCAGGTGTTTCACCTGCGGAAGTTAAGGCGCTAACCAAGCAGGAAGCAACGGTAATTTATCAGCGCTCTTACTGGACACAATCCGGCGGTGATCTGCTGCCGGTGGGCATCGATTTTATGACCTTCGATTATGGAGTGAATAGCGGTCCCGCACAGGCTGTGAAATCGCTGCAGCGTGTCATTGGTGTAGTAGCTGATGGTATAGTCGGCGGCCAGACGCTTGCGGCTGTGAAGGGGTATAAAGGTGATCTGATCGGCGCTTATGCCGCTGAACGGCTACGCTTTATGAAATCACTCAAAACATGGAGCACCTTTGGTCGGGGCTGGCAAAAGCGGGTGATGAATGTTGAGACGCAGGCGCGCCAACTAACACAGGGAAGTGTGCTGGATACGGACGTTTTAGAAGCATCTGCTAAAGCCAACCCCATAGACACATCAATCACACAGACATTGAAAAAGCCTGAAGCATGGGGGCCGCTTGGTGCGCTGCTGACAGCCGCTGCCAGTCTGTTTTCCGGCTCGGGGCCTGTGCAATGGGCGCTGGCAGTTGGGATTATTGTAGGCATTGCAGTGGGCCTGGTCTCTATCCTCAGAAAGCGGGGTGAGGCATGAAGATTTATGGATTGATCCTGCTCGCTTTAGCCTTGGCTGGCGGTGGGCTTTACCACCTCGGCCGTCGTGATGCACTGGCAAGCTACAACTATGCTGCAGCCATTTCCTCTGTCAAAACTTTGTGTGAAAAAGGTGCTATCAATGCGCAAGTCTCTCATTCCGCTGCTGATGCTTTGTGCCGTGATTACGGCTTGCCAGACAAAGACATCTCTAAATGTGTGCTCGGGCTTCGAGAAGCTTCAGCCAAACCTTGAGACCTCCATTCAAATCACAACTAAAGACCGGTCATTCGCTAATCAGGTTGCGGCGCATAATCGGTTCGGGACAAAGCAGGGGTGTTGGTGACATGGATGACCCCTTAAATCCTTACGGTTTGAAGATATCAGTCGTGATTGCCGGTTTTGCAGGCGGCGTTCTGAGAGCGCTATCCCGAAACCAACATACATTCCGTGAAACAATTGCCTCACCTGTGTGCGGGGCTTTGGGAGCAGGCTATTTGACAGAACCCTTAGTCCATTACCTGAAGGCAATCCATTTCCCTTTGCCCCCAGACGATGGAAGCAATGTCACCATGCATGCAAGCGCTTTCTTAGTGGGTGTAAGTGCAATGTGGATCAGTGATGCATTGTTTGCATTCGTATCTAACAGAATATCAATGAAATAACGGATTTAGCCTAGGCGCAGTAAAGTGCTTAGATTGTGCTTATTAATAGATTCATTAGATATTTTTTGCAGATATGTATTCTTACCGCAATCGAACCAATGATATTTCGGATTAGTGATTATATGGAGGTTTACTTTTAACAGCTGCCATTCACAGATTGTAACGCGACCGTAAGTCTTCACTAATTAAGTGAAGTGTCGCTTCCTGTCGATTCATGAATTCTTTGACTAAGTTAGGGAGACGTTGGTTTATTTTGTCTTCCTCATTATAAAATAAATTGCGATTACGTAATTTGTCGAAGTATCCATCTGTCATGTCGGGCATCAAGATGTACTTTTCAACGGTAATATTTTCTTTAATCACCTCATATGCCTTTGGCATATCATCCAATAGCCCGTTGTGAATAATATGATTACGTAATGTTTCAACTGTGACGAGAAAGCTGCAGTCTTCAAAGAGTGTATTCCGCTTTTTGTTAAGCTTCAGTCGTTTTCGATCCCCATATTGAGCGTTGGAGCTCGCCATTTTGGGATAGCGGGTAAAGTTGATTTGGAGTTTTTCAGCTTCCATCGCCACCTTTACAGTGTAGTCCAGCAAACTGTGCATCCTTATAAAAATAAAGCTAAGAAAAGCGAAAAGCTTGGTTACGACTGGTGATGTCGAATAACGTATACCATCTTCATGTTGAAGAACTGGATAAAAGAACGGTTCAAGGTTGAAGGTTCGGTAGAATTCTCCTTGGAGTTGAATAATTTCCTTGGCGCACTCTTGAATAGCGCTGACAAGTCGCTGGCAGTCATAGAGGTATAGAAAGCGGTGTAACTCTGGAATGCGATTCGTTAGGCTAAGCACCTTTTCAAAATCGGATTTTGAACCTTTTGCTTCAGAGTTATGGCCTAAAGTTGCTATAAATGGTGGCACGAACTGCAGCATCTCTGCGTAGGGTAGTTCCTTAAAAATCGCTTTTACGATTGTTTCATGCAAATTGACTGCTGCAACCTCGACGGCGTTTAAGCCATCATCGATAGAGAACCGCCATGATCCTTGTGGATTAAAGGCAAAAAAAGATGCACCTGCGCGGCTTGGAACATCAGCAGGAATACCATCAAGGTATAAAAAATTAGACACTTTATTCGCAATCCTCATGTTTCGATGACTAGGTCACATAATCAGCTCGAAACTTTGATTTTTGTCATTGAGCCACATATTTTAAATCGGCAATCCTGTTAGTACACTAGCGGCCATACTAACTATGCCACTTGAGATAATTCCGCCGGCTGCATTTTCAGCGATACTTTTAATGGACTGCACGATGCTTCTAGCTTTGGCTGGTTCAGGGAGTCCAAGGCTCATCTCTCTATCAAGTTGAACCAAACTTTCCGCTATTTGAATACGGGGTTGTTCAGGAAGTGATTGTAGATTTAACTTTAGTTCGGCAACGAAAGCCTGCAGTTGAGATAAATCGATACCCGTATTATTGATCGTCGTTACATTGTGCGATTGATCTATCGCATTATCATTGTAAACGCGAACATGGCTTCCATGGAAGTTTTGTGTGATTTGCTGAATGGTCTGAGCAGGAGAATTGGCCGGGTGGTCTGACCGCCTGACTTTAATCTGGAAATGGGCTTTGATTGTACCTGCAGCCGAATTAAAAGAAGGATCCAGCACAACGAAATCATCAACCAAGCCATTGTTTAATGCGCGCAGAATATGGTCACCCACTGCAACGGGTAATTTTGTGTCAAATGTTGTGATCATATCCCTCGTAACTCGGGCTTTGATATTCTCTTTGATCATGGTGCCATCAGCCTTTACCAGACTAACGGTGTCAGTCATCAAGTTCCCTAATGCCAAATTCTCATCCTCCTGATCACAGTAAATTTCAACTAGAGTAACGATCCGTCTTGCAATTGCCGCGCTAGAAGTTCCACTCCATCGGCCTCGATCTTGAACTACTGAAAACTTGACACCATTGCTACGTAACCGCTGATCTGTTTCAACTGCTTTCTGTCTTATTTTATTTGCGAATATGCATAACAAATTCTCGCTTTCAGAAAGTGCCTTACGCCTTGTTTCGATGGAAGTGTATTTCTGAACGCTGACTTCTAACTCGTTAAAAAGTTGCCCAATTTTTTGTTGAAGATAGTGACTGATAGTTTGCCAATAGACAATAGTTGGTGTTCCTGTGTAAGCTAAACCAGCATATCTGATCGCACCGCCACGAAAGTCATCAATCACTACTCCGTCGTGGCTTCCGATATGGTACCACTTGAAGAACCATTTGTTCTCCATGTGCACGCATTCTTCTTCAAGAGCCAGCTTCATGCGCTCAGCTATAGGTGTCATGTGTTCAATAAAAATCCAGAATCATGTAGTTGAAACAATAATGTAATACGTTAAATTCGAAAGGCTATTGAATTAAACTTTACTCCAATTGGTGTGGGTATTGTTTATATAGCTGTCTCTTTACCGTTAACTTTGTATTCATAGCAAAACCATCCAGCACTAAAACGTCCATAGAAGCCAAAGCTTACCCCATAATTTTGCACGCAACATGCCTGCACCAATGGATGAAAAGCGCTTCGTTTATTACCGTTTTGCTTACTCATAGCGGGGTATCATGACACATCATGCTTTACCTTTAATCCGAAGAAGTAATGAAATTACGACAGATAATCAGTACGTTAAGGCGATGCATCTTCGAAGTTGAACTCCTCATCCTCATCGTCGATATAGGAGTGGAGGCTGAGACTAACCGCAGTTTCAATTATTTCTTTGCGCTCTTTGAAGTTTTCAACCAAATTATAATGCTCTTCCATTTCATCAATTATAGGTATTTTAGCTTGTTCAAACCTAAGTGCTTGTAGATATTCACCCTCTAAAGCTGGATCAAAAGGTAATGGCTTCATTGTTTCTCTAATAAAATTAGAATTTGGCCCTTTTGCACTTGAAGAAAGAAAATAAGCTAGTAACTCAGCGTGTAAAAAATCCTCAGACTCAAAATCAAAACTTTCATTATAGAATATCTTTGAAGCCTTTGACCTATATTTAATTTCAGTAGTATTTAAATTAAGTCGAGAGGCTTCTGATACAATTATTTTGAAAACTGGTGTCACGATTTTTGATAATGTTTTACCAATAAATTTTTTATATTTTTTCTCATTTTTTGTAATATTGAATATATCGCTAGTTTCGATATTGGTCGATAGGTGACTTTCTAGGAAGGCAACGAGATCATTACGCTCGCGTGCTGGTGCAGCGACAGATTCTAAACTGTATCGACCATAACGGTGAGACTTATAAAAAGTAGAAAGAATCGCAATTAAATCGTTGTGTTGCGTGTGCAGGTTTAAATTATGGCGGCTTTTGATGCGAGAAATTAATGCTTGATGATTATGAGTAATAAGTCCTTGTTCAAACTTAGCTTGGTCAATTGATTGGTCGTGCTCAGTTAATATTACTGCAATTTTTAGAAGTCTCTCAACACCTACAGCAATAAAATATAAAAACTCGAATGCATCTTCTTCATCGGAAAAATCTTGCATTTCGTGAAAAACTTGTAGGCCATTGTATAAAAATCTACCAGAAATATCTAATTCAGTGCCAAGATTGAAGTTTTTCCAATATTCGTCTCGACGCATATATTTTTCCTTCAAGATTAACAGTGCTCACAATTATAGAGCCTATTAATTCATTTACTACGAAGTTATGCTAGTCCTCCGACAAAGCCTGACATTTCGTCTTGTCTATCCATAGCCATGCGCATACGGCCTCTGCAGCCTTGCGCTTTACATCGGGCACGGTTCTCAATTTCATCCAGATAGAGCTGCTCACGTCCTCTAGCCGTGCAGATCGTTGCCTTGGTGATATAGACAAGCCTGCTGCATTTCTTGCAGATCATTTCTATTCGTTGATCGTCGGCCAGATCACCGACTTTATATTTTGTTTTCCAGTTGCCCATCAGTAGAAGTCCTCTGCCGATGGGATCCGGACATAACTGATCTTACCGCCAACATGGCCGCCTGCAGGTGGCTTCCATTCTCCCATGTGCACGATCGTGCTGGAGTATTTGGCATTCAGCGCATCCATTGCGCCGTTGGCTTTTTCCCACTTTTGCCTGATTACATCGTCGTTATTGAAAATATCCAGCTGACGAGCGTTGGCTTGGCTCAGATCGGCAAGGGTTATCCCGACGCGAAATATGGTTGTGTTTCGCGGCAGTTCACGGCGCACATAATCCCATAGCATTCTATGGGCTGTCATAATGGCTTGCTCGTCGTTAACTGTTGGCATTTTCACAATGCGAAACCATGAGCCGTCGCGGACAGATAGCCAAAGCCATAAGGCCTCGGCATAATATTCGTCGCGCCGTAAGCGCCTGCCAGCTTTCACAAGCAGAAGGCGGGCAATCTCATAGGCTCCATTGATGCTGCGGCTCTCAGGTGGCAATACACGGCCATGGCCAAACATACCGCGCTTTTGCGCTATGGCTTGGATATCGTAACCATGGAGGGCGTACCAAAGACGCTCGCCATTCACGCTGCGCCAGATTTTACGCATGTGTTTGGGTTGCAGGTTGTAAAGCTGCTCGGTGGTGATCACTTGGCTGTGGGCAAGACGCATCCTCATGTTGTCGCCAACGCCTGGCACATCTGTCAGCTTCACCTGAAATAACGGGTTCGGCATCATGTGTGGGTGCCAGATCGCTAAGCCGTTGCCATACTGGCCGGCTTTTTTGCTGGCATCCTTGCCAGCTTTACAGGCCATCTTGGCTAACTGCCGGTTCGCTGCAAAGCCAATAGAGCTGGTGATGAACTCTCCGACATTCAGTTTGATTGTTTCTTTGATTTTATGGGCTAGCGTTTCCGGATCGCGACGGTTGCGCTCGTCCAGAACACAAGTCAGCTCATCAATGCTCTTGGCGGTATCAATCGCAATGACGGATTCAATTTCGCAGAGTAGGGCGTTATGAGCACGGCGGTATAGATCCGGCTTTTGTGGTACCAATATCAGATCCGGACACAATGCTTTCGCATCTTTGATCTTCATGACGTTTTTCACGCCATAGGCTTTGGCCTCCTTAGAGCAGGCGATCACAGCCGTCCGGTCTGTACCTTCAAATGGCACTACGCCGACCGGTCGGCCGCGTAAGCGCTTATCGCATTGCTGTTCTACGCTCGCGAAAAAGCCATCAAAGTCGAGGTAGAGACGTTCTATGGTTTCTGGTATACGCATGGCATAGCAAATCCGTGGCGCAAACGAGTGCGCAAAAGGGTGGTCACAATTTTTAAATTACAATTCTGTTCTACAAATGTTCTCTTTTTAAAAAATAGTCAACAGTGATTCTTCTGGAAGCGCGGCACCTGTTAATTGTGGGGAATAATGTTCTTTGAGCTGCGTTAATACGCTGTAATTCCAGAGAGATCGGAAACCAGTGCCGATAATGTTGATTAAATTTATGGATATGGCAAAAGTTTCAAAATCAAAAAATACACAATAAAAACAATGATCAGATAGTCCACCCCCTCCGCCATATGACTGTTTCAGTCATTTCCAAATTGTTTTTCAACTGTTTTAAATGCTTTTTCGGAGATTCTCTGATTATTGCTGCCAATCGCACTTTTGATTTGTGCATATACCATGGGTGTATGATTGCTTACGGATGTTGCAATTCTTCAAATCAAGCTGCAGCGTCATTAGAGCCTAATTCCTTAAATCTGGATCAGTTTAAGGAATTCAGCTTTAATTTTAAAAGTTTTAGAGCGTCGTGAGCCAAGTCTGGCACATGGTGCTCTAGTTTGATGGAAAAGCAAGATCTTCGATTTTTGTTCTTATTGGGATGTCAGTCTGGCTTAAACTGCCACTGAAGCCACCTCATATGAATGGCGCGAGTTGTTAGATCAACTTAAGCTGAGCGTCATATAGCAATAATTGCCGACAGCTTGGAGCGGGGCGTATTCTCTCGGAGGTACTGAAAGAAAATACGCTGCCTAATGGGCTGAGCATAGTACGCAAAATTGAACGTAATCAGCTATACTAACAGCACATCGTGTGCGGCAGCGTATGTGTTCATTTTATAGTATTTCAAGAATATTGAATTTTTTGATTTTGTTATTTCGCTTTGAACTGAATTTTGCAGTTTTTGCGTCGGGCTGCATCCTCAATTGCCTGCATTTCACCTTTTAGGCGTGCAAGCTCTGCTGCATGAGCATTGTCTCCATTATTAAACAGAACAGCAGGCCAGAAAAGTACAACCCCAACGGTCGTGCGTACAGCATCGTTGCTAGCGTTTTTATCCTGCACTCCAGCTGCTGTTGCTGCGCGGGATGAGACACTTTGTGCTTCGCCGGCTAGCTGTGAGCATGACAGGTTTTGGTATAATGTTGGTGAAACATAAGATGCTTTAATATCTTTGGATTTTGATGCACAACTGGCTAAAATCAAAGATAAACATACGATTGCAGTTAAACGCATGATCATGATGTGGTTATTCCTTGTAAGAATCACTTATTTAATTTCAGAATTCCCACCTGATTAATAGTTTGTTAATTAAAATCAATAGCGGTATATTGTTTTATAAAGAAATAAATTATCGCAAAGCTTCATTTTATTTATTTAATATCAATTTTAGACTTTAGTATTATTTGTTATTTGTTTTAAATTTGTAAGCGATACAATTTCGCACTCAAGTTGAATCATCTTGTATGAAATTACAATGCGACCGCTCAAGGATATAGAGCGAGTGCTGCGATCCAACATGGACGTAAAGTGCTCTAATATGTGTTGGTATTGATTTTTAATATCAAAATACTGTCAAAATACAGCTGAAATATTTGATGTGTATAGGTCTGTTGTGATGGGCGAGGAAGCATCCACGATACGCTCAACTTATTGATTTGGAGCGTCTCCGCAAAGTTAAATTTATTGCGCAGCTGGCTTTATCATTCGATTGCAGTCTGTGAACAGGCTGGGAGCGGGATTTATTCTAATTTATCAGATTGATACATAGTGAATATAGTACCAGACAGGTAGCCTTCATACGTCAGTCTAAGCGACTGATGAAGATTGGTCAGGAATTGACTGCCTGTATGAGTAAGTCAGACCGGGTATTCCCGGTCTGAAATACATTTATGATGCAGCGGCTTGACGTTGATCTCGTTTAGCTTGGGAAACACCCGCAGCTTTTTTCAGCCTGCCGCGTTCCATAGGGTTGATAAGGCTATTGGCCAGTTTGTTTGGAATATTACGCATGCCCTCATGGGCATGGCGGGTATTAAAAGGCACTTTGTCAGTTTCTGCTTGTTTTTTCATTTCCAAAGCGTGTTGTGCGTTTTCAATAAGGCTTTGCTTTGCTGCCATTTGCCTGCGGCGTTCAACTTCCGCATTTGTACGGCGCATAGCCATAGCTAGCACGCTGAGTTTAGTTTTTGAGCCGTCATCAGCTTTGGATGCAGCGCTGCCTTTCGGAGATGCTTTGCCTCTGATTTCTCTTCGCCTTTGGTGGGCTTGGCTTTTGGCTTTTTCGCGCCGTTCTCTCAGAAGTTTTACCAGAGAAGTTAAATCAGCATCAGGCAGTGACTGAAGTGCCGGATGGCGCGTTTTTCCTACGAGTTCAAACTCATCTGCATTCAGCGCGCGCTCTTCTTCTTTACGGGTGATTGCCACGTTATATTTCCTCCATACAGATACAAATATAGAGATTAACGTAGCAAATGCTGAAAAGTTCCTGATGAGAGCGTGTTACGCTCCCTATCAAGGGAAAAATTCAAACCATAACTCTACAAAGGAAATGAAAAGCGCCGTTTACGCGGTTAAACATTCTGAATGCTAACTCGAGAGAAACTCATGACGGCCACAACAATGGTTCTTTCGGATGCTTGAGGCACAATCATTGTGCTGAAGTGAAGTCTTCTAAGACGGTACTTTCTCCAGTATCCCATGATAATAATTTGCCGCCAACACAGGTATAAAGATAGCTGGAGTCATAGGAGCCAATTTCTACCGCTGAAGTTTGGTTTGTGTCCTCAAATGTTAGGTAATATTCTTTGCGATCTTCTTTGGCTATAATTTTAGTAATAATATGCTCAAAACACGCAGCATCGGCATTTGATAAGATTTTTTGCAAATATCCATCTATGTCACGGTCTAATTTATCCAGAGCGAGCGTATCAGCTGCTGCACTTGCAAGTCCGATAGTCGTCACACAGGTAAATGCTATTATCAGGCGTTTCATTCTATACTCCATGGGTGAATCATTGTGCGCACAATGCATGGGGGTAGAGCCTAGGTCGAGAATATAGCCTTCTCTGTTGATCTGTTTGCTGTTGAAAGCTGCGGTTTCTTCTCAAGCACTTGTCGGTTAATGCCGAAACGTCAAACAGTTTCCCGAAGGCTCATCCTGCCAAACATTACAGTATGACGCATAGGTGCATAAAGCACAGCTTGCTTCATCTTCGCCTTCTGTAAAGCGGTAAGATGTTAAACAACTGGCGCCCAAAACGATCGTCTTCTGCTCAATAATAGGGGCTTTTCCGTGATGTACTTTCTCACCGATGATCTCTGGATGAGATGCGGGGCAGAATATGCGCCAAAGATAGCGCAGTATATGAGATTTTGACTGCCGATGAATACGTTTATGCCGTTGAATTACCTATCAGCGCTACGGTAGCACTGATAGGCAACGTTTTTTATATCAGCTCATCTGTAGGATTGAACTGATAGTTATAAAGGCGGCTATAGATACCATTTGCTGCAAGAAGTTCGTTTTGTGTGCCTTCTTCCGCAAGCTTACCATCTTCCATAACAATAATTTTGTCAGCGCTCGTAATTGTTGTCAGTCGGTGTGCGATAACAATGGTGGTTTTTCCTTCGGTAAGCCTCTGTAGCGCCTCTTTAACCAAGGCTTCCGATTCTGAATCCAGAGCACTGGTAGCTTCATCCAGAATAAGAATTTCACTGTTGCGCAGCATAGCGCGCGCAATAGCGACACGTTGCTTTTGACCGCCGGAGAGCTTGTTGCCATTATCGCCAACTTGGGTCTGATAGCCGTTTTGCATTTTCATGATAAAATCATGTGCATTAGCAGCTTTTGCAGCGGCAATAATATCTTCTTCCGTCGCGTTAGGATGGCCCAGACCAATATTGTACATAATGGTGTTGGAGAACAGGAAAGTATCCTGTCCGACATAAGCCAATTTCTCTCGCAGCGAGGTGAAGGTTACATGTCGTATATCATGACCGTCGATCTCCACTGAACCATGATCCGGGTCATACATACGCATGATCAGGTTAATGATAGTGGATTTGCCGCTGCCAGACGCTCCGACCAGAGCGGTCATTTTACCCGCTGGAAATTGTAAATTTACATCCTGCAGAATCGGCTGGTTGTCTGTGTAGCTGAACTGCACGTTTTTAAATCGAATTTCTCCCTTGCCTTTAGGAAGGTCGATTGCTGTTTCAGACTCTGTAAGCGTAATTGGCTTGTCAATCAGTTCATACATCATACGAACGCCGATCATGCCGGCCTCAATGCTAACGCGCATTCTTGCCAGACGTTTGGCAGGTTCATATGCCAGCAAAAGCGCCGTAATAAACGACATCATCTCGCCAGGAGTATTACCTTTTTCAAGAACCCAGATAGCACTGATTGCTATTGATCCTGCGATTGCCAGACCGGCCAGTGTCTCCATGATAGGGCTGGTGGCAGCCTCTAAAACAGCAATACTATTGGCACGCTTCTCTACAGCCTTAACTGCGGTATCCATTTCCTTCCGCATGATATGTTCCAGCGAAAAGGTTTTGATGACGCGGATACCGATCGTGGTTTCCTGAACAATCTCTACGATTTTTGTCAGAGATGAGAGTTCAAGCTCCATAATCTTACGTACTTTTTTCATCAAAATACGTACGCCCAAAATGGCAAGCGGGCCAAAAATAAATGATATTAAAGAGAGCAGGGGTTGCTGATAAAACATAACAGCGACCAGACCCAGCAGCGTAAACATATCCCGGACAAAGGAGGTGACAATAGTGTCAATTACAGCGCGGGCTGCCTGAGCATTATGTGTAACACGTACCAAGATATCCGATGAAGGCATATTATTATAAAATGATACGCCTTGTTGCAGCAAACGGTTATAAATCTTGCGCTGTTGCTCCGCGATAATGCTGTTACCAGCTCTGCTGAGAAACATGCCCTGAAAGAAAGTTGCGAAGCCTTTAACGGTAAAAATAACAGCTACAGCAATAGCAATTTTCATAACTTGCTGTATGTCACGCGACACAACCATTTCATTGACTATGTCGCGCATAATCCATGCGCTCATAGCTGTTGTGGCTGCCACGACGAGCATCGCAATGATTGCTACGACATACAAACGAGCATGTTTTGAAAAATTATCTCTGAGAAGCCGATAAACAAGACTTTTGTCTACCGATGATAAGGACTTAGAAAACATAATTAATTTCTTATTTTCTCTAATTGGTTCCATTCAAAAATAGACGTATTTTTGATGTTACGGGCTGTTGGGCGGTTATTTGCGATCAGTCATAAGCACTTATTTGTTAGGTTTGTCAAAAAAATGCTTTTTAGAATCCTTGAATTGAATTTGTCTTTTGTGACCTGCCACTGAACTTTCATCCAACGGCGATTAGAGCCTCGGCGGTTTTGACTACGCCAATTGGCGTGTTGGTAGCAACCGGCGGAAACGCCAAGCTTTCATCTTGCGCAGCGTTGGAGCCGGTTGCGGCGATGGATCCAGCATAGTCTGCCGGGGTTTGGTATCCCAGCGACGAGTGTGGCCGGAAATTGTTGTAATCGTCGGCCCATTGGGCGATGGCGCTGCGGGCGTGATCGAGGCCAAAGAACAGGCTTTCGTTGAGCAATTCGTCGCGCATCCGACCGTTGAAGGATTCAACATAGCCGTTCTGCATAGGCTTTCCTGGCGCGATATAGTGCCACTCAACCTTGTGATCCTTCGACCAGGCCAGGATGGCATTCGAGGTGAGTTCCGTGCCGTTATCGGAGACAATCATTCCGGGCTTGCCGCGTCGTTCGATCAGCGTCGTCAGTTCTCGGGCGACACGGCGGCCGGAGATTGAGGTGTCCGGGATTGCTGCCAGGCATTCCCGTGTCACATCATCAACGATATTGAGGATCCGGAACCGTCTCCCGCATGCAAACTGGTCGTGCACGAAATCGAGAGACCAACGGGCATTTGCTTTCGCCTCGACCAGGATCGGCGCACGCGTGCCGACGGCCCTTCGTCGAGCCTTCCGCTTGCGAACCGAAAGCCCTTCCTCGCGATACAGCCGATAGATGCGGTTGACGCCGGATGGCTCTCCGTCCCGCCTGAGCAGGACGAACAGCCGTCGGTAGCCGAAGCGCCGTCGCTCGTTGGCGAGATCGCGCAACTTTGCTCGCAATTCGACCTCCGGCGGTCGGCAGGACCGATAGCGGATCATCTTGCGATCAGCCGAAACAATCTGGCAGGCCCGCCGCTCCGAAAGACCCATTATGTCCTTCAGATGTGCAACGGCGTCACGCTTGGCGGCAGGCCCTACCATTTTTTTGCGAGAAGCTCGCGGAGTGCGGCGGCATCGAGCATCTGCTCGGCCAACAGCTTCTTAAGCTTGGCGTTCTCTTCTTCGAGTGCCTTCAGGCGCTTCGCCTCGGACACCTCCATACCGCCGTATTTGGCTTTCCAGTTATAAAATGTTGCGTCCGAAATCCCATACTTGCGGCACAGGTCGGCCACCTTCATGCCTGCCTCCTGCTCCTTCAGCACCGCAATAATCTGCTCTTCCGTAAATCGCTGCTTCTTCATTCGTCCGTCCTTTATCGGGCCGGACTCTAATCCATTCTGGAGGAAATTCTCAGTGGCAGGTCA
>NZ_JAUCBM010000013.1 GCF_030362795.1 Pseudochrobactrum kiredjianiae
TGACCTGCCACTGAGAATTTCCTCCAGAATGGATTAGAGTCCGGCCCGATAAAGGACGGACGAATGAAGAAGCAGCGATTTACGGAAGAGCAGATTATTGCGGTGCTGAAGGAGCAGGAGGCAGGCATGAAGGTGGCCGACCTGTGCCGCAAGTATGGGATTTCGGACGCAACATTTTATAACTGGAAAGCCAAATACGGCGGTATGGAGGTGTCCGAGGCGAAGCGCCTGAAGGCACTCGAAGAAGAGAACGCCAAGCTTAAGAAGCTGTTGGCCGAGCAGATGCTCGATGCCGCCGCACTCCGCGAGCTTCTCGCAAAAAAATGGTAGGGCCTGCCGCCAAGCGTGACGCCGTTGCACATCTGAAGGACATAATGGGTCTTTCGGAGCGGCGGGCCTGCCAGATTGTTTCGGCTGATCGCAAGATGATCCGCTATCGGTCCTGCCGACCGCCGGAGGTCGAATTGCGAGCAAAGTTGCGCGATCTCGCCAACGAGCGACGGCGCTTCGGCTACCGACGGCTGTTCGTCCTGCTCAGGCGGGACGGAGAGCCATCCGGCGTCAACCGCATCTATCGGCTGTATCGCGAGGAAGGGCTTTCGGTTCGCAAGCGGAAGGCTCGACGAAGGGCCGTCGGCACGCGTGCGCCGATCCTGGTCGAGGCGAAAGCAAATGCCCGTTGGTCTCTCGATTTCGTGCACGACCAGTTTGCATGCGGGAGACGGTTCCGGATCCTCAATATCGTTGATGATGTGACACGGGAATGCCTGGCAGCAATCCCGGACACCTCAATCTCCGGCCGCCGTGTCGCCCGAGAACTGACGACGCTGATCGAACGACGCGGCAAGCCCGGAATGATTGTCTCCGATAACGGCACGGAACTCACCTCGAATGCCATCCTGGCCTGGTCGAAGGATCACAAGGTTGAGTGGCACTATATCGCGCCAGGAAAGCCTATGCAGAACGGCTATGTTGAATCCTTCAACGGTCGGATGCGCGACGAATTGCTCAACGAAAGCCTGTTCTTTGGCCTCGATCACGCCCGCAGCGCCATCGCCCAATGGGCCGACGATTACAACAATTTCCGGCCACACTCGTCGCTGGGATACCAAACCCCGGCAGACTATGCTGGATCCATCGCCGCAACCGGCTCCAACGCTGCGCAAGATGAAAGCTTGGCGTTTCCGCCGGTTGCTACCAACACGCCAATTGGCGTAGTCAAAACCGCCGAGGCTCTAATCGCCGTTGGATGAAAGTTCAGTGGCAGGTCACAATATATATGATAGTTTTTTGCCTCTGTATTGCTCTGTAATTTGTTCAAGTGGCAAATTCAGCTGTGGTAATAAATCAAGAAAGGCTTGATTGCAGAGCGTTTCACTATCAACTAAAGTTCCATCTAAATCAAAGAGAACGCACAGGTTACCCATTATTGATTACAGACCTCCCACTGGCTTTCTTTAACTGTGATATCGAGTTTCCGCTCCATGAAAATACTAACCGGCGAGGGCTTATAAGTGCCGAAAGCATCTCGTTTGCTGAAGCCCATTTTGAGGTATAGCGCCTGAGCCTCAACGTTCTTAATGCCAACCTCTAATTGGATAAGGCTAATATTCTTGCTTTTTGCTGCGGTTAGAACCGCTTGAACTAAGTATGCTCCAATACCTTTTTGACGATAGCACGGATCAACAATCATTCGCTTCAGTTCACCTGTCCCGTCTTGATGCATAAATAGAACACAACAGCCTGCTGCCTTGCCGTTATGGTCTCGAGCCATGAACACGATAATATTATCTGCATTCAGCGTTTTGGAGTTTAGCGGGCGGCGATATTCACCGGGGTAAAGTTGTGCAGCAACATTATCTGATATCTGCATCAGGTGCTCTACGTCTGCCTGATCTGCCGTTTCAGCGAGGATTGAAAACGCGCATTTATTCATAGTGAAGGCCTCCCGTTCGTGCTCTTTACGGATAGAGTAGTTTCATAGGAAGGTACAGGGAAAGTGGTGTCTGGATCGCATGTAAGATGCGGTTTCGTGGCTGCTATTATCGCTTGGGTAAGCAATTTAGATGGGAGCTAAATCCATGCAGTCATAGAATGCGAATATGGTTGCCAATAAATATTTAAGTGAATGGTGGTGCGGACGGCGGGACTTGAACCCGCAAGCTCTAAGAGCGGCAGATTTTAAGTCTGCTGAGTTTACCGATTTCTCCACGTCCGCAGTGCAAGATCTTTAATCTGGCTGAAACCTGTCTTTTGATCTGTGATTTGCTTGCGGAAGTCAAGGCGCAGTTTGTGTGTGAAGCGAAAAATCTGTCAGAATAACATTAAGCGTAATATATTTTGTAAAAATCAATATTGATTGAAATCAGTAATTTAGTTGAGAGTGAAAGGGACATCTGGCCGGAGTTGTGCCGGCCAGATGCCTGAAACGCTTAGACTGAACGAGTAATGCCGCCATCTACGCGGATATTCTGACCGGTAATGTAGCCTGCGCCGTCTGAAGCCAGAAATGCGATGGTTTCTGCAATTTCCTGCTCAGTACCATAACGCTGCATCGGAATTCGATCTTTGAATTCCTGTTTTTCCGGCAGGCTGTCGATAAAGCCCGGCAGGATGTTATTCATACGGATATTTTCTGAGGCATATTTATCAGCAAAGAGCTTGGTGTAGGAGGCGAGGCCTGCACGGAAAACACTGGAAACCGGAAAAGCCGGATCAGGCTCAAAGGCTGCAAAGGTTGAGATGTTGATGATCGAACCGCTTTTCTGTGCCTGCATGATGGGGGTCACGAGACGGACAGAACGCACCACATTCATCAAATAAACATCCATGCCGCGATGCCAGTCCTCATCTGAGAAATCCAGCAGGCTGCCACGCGGTCCATGACCGGCGCTATTGACCAGCACATCAACGCGGCCCCATTTCTGATGGGCGCTGTCTATGAGCTTTTGCAGATCCTCATTAGATTGGTTGCTGCCGGTCACACCAATGCCGTCATAGGTCTTGGCGAGCGTTTCGCCTTTGCCTGATGAGGAAAGAACCGCAATCTTGTAACCATTGTCGGCCAGTTTGCGTGCAGCGGCGGCGCCCATGCCTGATCCACCTGCTGTAATCACTGCTACTTTATCACTCATAATGTTCCACTCCAATTTTGAATTGTTCTGAAGCTGCCATAAAAAATAAGCGGCTGTAAAGATATTATGTAGTCAATATTATGAAATTGTTTCGTGTAGCCGGTCTTGTAATTTTATTGTGCAATCAGACGAGATAATTGCTTAAAACATCAAAACAAACTGGTAATTTACTGTCAAACTTGGCAAAACTGTTTTTTGCCTGTGCCGGATGTATAATGTTTCCGGCCATGCCATGGAGATTGCTATGTCATCATCCGACCTTAAAAAATCAAAGCCTGAAATCAAATCATGGGCGGCATCCGCGTCTATTCTGGTTGATGTCGCGATGGGGCGCAAGCCAGCCGATCTGGTGGTGCGCAACGGTCGTTTGGTCAGTGTTTATTCCGGTGAGATTGTAGCGGGTATTGATATCGCCATTGTCGAAGGGCGATTTGCCTATGTCGGCCATGATGCAACGCATTGTATTGGCGCGACCACAAAAGTGGTGGATGCGGAAGGGCGCTATCTGGTGCCGGGCCTGTGTGATGCGCATATGCATGTCGAAAGCGGCATGGTGACAGTCACCGAATTTACCCGTGCGGTTGTTCCGCATGGCACAACGTCGATGTTTATTGATCCGCATGAAATCGCCAATGTGCTGGGGCTTGAAGGCGTGCGGTTGATGCATGATGAAGCCATGGCTATGCCAGTCAATGTCTATGTGCAGATGCCGAGCTGTGTGCCTTCAGCGCCAGGGCTTGAAAATGGTGGCGCGGAAATTGGCGCAGCGGAAGTGCTGGAAGCCATGAGCTGGCCGAATATTATTGGCCTTGGCGAAGTGATGAATTTTCCGGGCGTTGCCAATAATGACCCGATCATGCGCGGCGTGATAGATGCCACGATGAATGCCGGTAAAACGGTTGGCGGGCATTATGCATCGCCTGATCTTGGCCGTGCTTTCCATGGCTATGTGGCCGGTGGCCCTGAAGACGACCATGAAGGCACACGCGCTGAAGATGCCATTGCCCGTGTGCGTCAGGGTATGCGCGCAATGTTGCGTCTGGGCTCGGCATGGTATGACGTGGCAAGTCAGGTCAAAGCGATTACCGAGCAGGGGCTGGATTCCCGCAATTTCATCCTCTGCACTGATGACAGCCATTCCGGCACGCTCGTGCATGAAGGACATATGGATCGTGTGGTGCGCCATGCGATTGCGCAGGGTCTGAAACCAGTCACAGCAATTCAGATGGCGACAATTAATACCGCACAGCATTTCAGGCTGGAGCGCGAAATCGGCTCTATCACACCGGGGCGCCGTGCGGATTTTCTGATTGTATCTGATCTCTCTGCACTCACAATTGAACGTGTTTATGGTCGTGGTGTGTTGCTGGCTGAGCAGGGCAAACTGCTTGCTGACATCGCGCCTTATGCATATCCGGAAAAAGCCAAAAACACGGTAAAGCTAGCTCGTAAGTTCTCGGCGCAAGACTTTGATATTAAATCACCAAAACCAACTAAAAATGTAACGGCGCGCGTTATTGGTGTGATCGAAAATCAGGCGCCGACACGTGCATTGGAAGCTGAACTATCGGTGAGTGACGGCATTGTGCAGATGGATCGTCGCAATGATGTTTGTCAGATTGCTCTGGTCGAGCGCCATCGCGGTACAGGTCAGATTACCAATGCTTATGTGTCCGGTTTTGGCTATACGCTGGATTGCGCCTTGGCTTCGACTGTTGCTCATGACAGTCATCACATTATCGCTGTTGGCACCAACAAGGACGATATGGCAAAGGCCGTTAATCGTCTGGGTGAAATCGGTGGCGGTGTCGTGCTTTATTCCAAGGGCAGGGAACTGGCCTGTATCGAAATGCCGATCGCCGGTCTGATGTCTGATGAGCGTGCCGAGATTGTTGCCGCCAAAGCGGACAAGCTGGTGAAAGCCATGGCAGCCATGGGCTGTACACTCAATAACGCCTATATGCAGCACTCCCTGCTTGCACTTGTGGTGATACCGGAATTGCGTATTTCTGATATCGGGCTGGTGGATGTACGGTGCTTCGAGAAAGTTGATTTGTTCCTATGAGTGATTTTATAAAATCTGTTGCAAAGGCGACAGAACAGATGCGTGCCCTGTTCGGCGAAACGCCTTTGCTGCGCAATGATTATCTGTCGCGTAAATATGGCGCGGATATCTGGCTGAAACGCGAAGATCTGACGCCGGTTCGCTCCTATAAAATCCGTGGCGCATTCAACTTCATTTCGGCAGCGATTAAAAAAGCAGATGCCAATGCGGTTTTTGTCTGCGCATCTGCGGGTAATCATGCGCAGGGCTTTGCCTATGTCTGTCGCCATTTTGGCCGCAAAGGCGTGGTGTTTATGCCGGTGACAACGCCGCAGCAGAAAATTGACAAGACCCGTGCTTTTGGTGCCGAGTTCATCGAAATTCGTTTGGTTGGCGATATTTTCGACCAGTGCTACGCAGCCTCGCAAGAATATGCCAAGCTTGAGGGCGGCCTGATGGTACCGCCATTTGATGCTATGGGAATTATTACCGGACAGGCTTCTGTTGCGCAGGAAATTGCAGAGCAATTGCCGGAAGGCAAAGTGCCTGATCTGATGATGCTGCCTGTTGGCGGTGGTGGCCTTTCTGCCGGTGTTACACTTTATGTGAAAGCACTGGGCTGGCCAACAGAATTTCGTTTTGTTGAGCCGGAAGGTGCGCCAAGCCTGAAACTCAGCCTTGAAGCAGGCAAGCGCATTAAACTGCAAACCGTTGATAATTTTGTTGATGGTGCAGCGGTTGGTGAACTGGGCGCAGAGAATTTTAAGGTTCTCAAAGATTATCCGGCATCGTCCGTGATCAATGTACCGGAAAACCGCCTTTGCGGCACGATGACTGAAATGCTGAATGTTGAGGGTGTGGTGCTGGAGCCTGCCGGTGCATTGGCAATTGATGCGCTCAAAGACTTCAAGAAAAGCGAACTCAAGGGCAAAACCATTGTTTTGGTGGTTTCCGGTGGCAATTTTGACTTTGAACGTCTGCCGGATGTCAAAGAACGTGCGCTGCGTTATGAAGGGCTGAAGAAATATTTCATCTTCCGCTTTCCGCAGCGTCCGGGCGCATTGCGCATGTTCCTCGATCTCATGGGGCCGGATGATGATATTGCACGCTTTGAATATCTGAAAAAATCAGCGCGCAATTTCGGTTCTGTGCTGATTGGCATTGAAACCAAAGATGCCAAGAACTTCGCAATCCTCGACAAGAAGTTCAAGGAAGCAGGCTGGGCCTATCAGGATATTACCGATAATCAGGTTCTGGCTGATTTCATCATTTAATAGTATCTAAAATGGTGTCCTATGCTTTTACGCATAGGACCCTGTTGTTTATTTCATTTGCTTTTTGCAACGAAAGCGCCCATATGCACTTCAGGCGCTTGGGCTTCATTCATTAAGTTGTGTGCGGGCTTTCCATGCTGGACTTGGTTGCGTCTTAAATTTTCTCTTACGCTTTTATTAATTGTGAGAGAAATAATCCGGACATTCTGTGCCGGATACGGCAGCGCAAGTCGCGTGAGAACATAATCGTTCCGGCGCTTCGTCGTTTAAAATTTGTTTCTGGATCAGCCTGCTTGCGCGTGGCGATTTGATGATGCGTGTGGCCGGTTTTCCCGCCGTCACCGCATGCCGAAAGATTATGTTTTGAAAAATATAAATGAAGATAACCTGTCCGCAGTTGCGGAAACACAGGCTGCCAGCGGCTTCGCCGCTAAAACTGAAGATAATGCCAATGGTTTTGCTGCTTTAGGTGTGACTGGTCTTTTGCTGAAAAATCTGGTTGCTGCGGGTATGACCACGCCAAAGCCAATTCAGCAGCAATCCCTGCCTGCTCAGCTTAAAGGCAAAGACATTTTGGGTATCGCGCAGACCGGCTCCGGCAAGACTGCTGCGTTTTCCCTGCCAATTATTGAGCAGATTTTGGCTCTCGGTGATAAGCGCCAGCCTAAAACCTGTCGCGCTCTGATCCTCGCGCCAACCCGCGAACTGGCTGTGCAGATTGAAGAAACTATTCGCGTTCTTACCAAAGGCGCACATCTCTCAACAGGTCTGGTTCTGGGTGGTGTTTCCCGCGCTTCTCAGGTTCGCAAAATGATGCCGGGTGTTGATATTCTGGTGGCAACACCGGGTCGTCTGACTGATCTTGTGCGTGAAAAATGCATTGATCTGTCTGCAACCAAATGGCTGGTGCTTGATGAAGCCGACCGTATGCTGGATATGGGTTTCATCAATGATGTGAAGCGTATTGCCAAGGCAACCCGCGCCGATCGCCAGACAGCCTTGTTCTCCGCGACCATGCCTAAGGAAATCGTTTCGCTGGCTGAAGGCCTGCTTCGTGATCCTGTTCGTGTTGAAGTTTCGCCTGCTGGTACAACTGCGGTAGAAATCACACAGGTCGTTTATACAGTACCGACCAAGGATAAGAAAAAAGCGCTTTCCAGCCTTTTGACAAATCCTAAGCTGGAAACTGTCATCGTCTTTACCCGTACCAAACATGGTGCCGATGCGGTAACGCGCAATCTGGAAAAAGACGGTTATTCCGTTGCCGCCATTCACGGCAACAAGTCGCAGAATGCCCGTCAGCGTGCGCTGAACGGCTTTAAAGATCGTTCCGTGCGCGTGCTTATTGCAACCGATATTGCTGCGCGTGGTATTGACGTTCCGGGTATCAGCCATGTCATTAATTATGACCTGCCGGATGAGCCGGAAAGCTACGTACACCGTATTGGCCGTACCGGTCGTAATGGTGCTTCCGGTGCTGCGATTACGCTCTATGACGGCGGTACAGAACATGCAAAACTCAAAGCAGTTGAGCGTGTTATCCGTAACAAGCTGACACAAAAAGATCTGCCTGCGCAGTTTGGTCCGTTGCCGGAACGCACAGAAAAACCAACCTTCGAGCACGAATGGCCAAAGCCTGATCCGCGTGCGGTTGGCAAGCGTAAAACTTCACGTCCTTACAAGAATCTGGACAAGCCGGTGCAGAAGGCTACAGGTTTCTCCGATGTGCGCGAACTCTATGATGATGCGCCAAAATCGGGTGAGGTAAAGCCTGCGCAGGGCGAACGTGCGCGCTCAAACCGTAATCATTCCGGCCGGGGTGGTCAAAGTGCCGGCCATAAGGCTGGTCAGGCGAATACCGGCAAACCTGCGAATAAGAAAACCTTCCATCGTAATAAAAAACGGGCAGGGCAAGACTGGAACAGCTGATTTAGCTGCGCTCCTGATTTCTACATAATAGTGAAATGAAAACACCGCCGGAAGCGCTTCCGGCGGTGTTTTTTATTTGTATCAATGATTTTACCGGAAAATCTTACCTTGAATAAGCTGTTGTGCAACAATAGGTTCGAGCCAGAGGTTCGAGATAAATATTGGCATGCAAAGCAGCAATAAAGGACAGCGATCATGGTGCAGCAGTCAGGCGTTACAAATTCGGTGATTGAGGCAATCGGCAACACGCCGCTGATCCGTCTGAATAAAGCATCTGAACTGACCGGCTGCGAGATTTTCGGCAAGGCAGAGTTTGCTAATCCGGGACAATCAGTCAAAGACCGTGCAGCGCTTTACATTATTCGTGATGCAGAAAAACGCGGGCTATTGCGCAAAGGCGGCGTGATTGTCGAAGGCACCGCCGGTAATACCGGTATCGGCCTGACGATGGTTGCCAAAGCACTGGGCTATCGCACAGTCATCGTGATCCCTGAAACGCAAAGTCAGGAAAAGAAAGATGCATTGCGCCTTCTCGGCGCGGAACTGATTGAAATTCCGGCTGTGCCTTATAAGAACCCGAATAATTATGTGCGTTTGTCCGGTCGTCTTGCCGAGCAACTGGCGAAGACCGAGCCGAACGGTGCGATCTGGGCGAACCAGTTTGATAATCAGGCGAACCGCCAGTCCCATATTGAAACCACTGCGCCGGAAATCTGGCTGCAGATGCAGGGCAAAATTGACGGCTTTATCTGTGCTGTCGGCTCTGGTGGCACGTTGGCTGGCGTGGCTGCAGGTCTGCAAGGTTTTGACAAGGACATCAAGATCGGTCTGGCTGATCCGGAAGGCGCGGCGCTCTATTCCTATTACACAACCGGCGAGTTGAAATCCGAGGGAACATCAATCACTGAAGGGATCGGGCAGGGACGCATTACCGGTAATCTCGAAGGTTTTAAACCGGATTACGCCTATCAGATCGGCGATTCCGAGGCTTTGAAACTGGCCTTTGATCTGGTGCAGCAAGAAGGTCTATGCCTCGGCGGCTCCTCTGCCATCAATATTGCCGGTGCAATCCGTATGGCAAAAGACCTTGGCAAAGGTGCGCGGATTGTCACCATTCTCGCTGATTACGGCAATCGCTATCAGTCGAAAATGTATAATCCGGCCTTTCTCGCAGAGCGTGGTTTACCTGTGCCGCAATGGTTGCTTGACCGCTCTGATATTGCCGTGCCGTTTGAGGCGTAAGAGACGAGTTTAATCGTCTATCTCTTTGTTGTTACCGTAGTTTCAGGAAAACCGGTTCCACTTTTCCTGAAACTGCTTTAAACCTCTTGCAAAAGAATTTTTGCAAGAGGGAATGATGACACAGAGTCTGGTAACCAATCCGCTTTTTCGTGACAATGCCTATCTCAAAACCACTCCGGCTAAGGTGATCGGACTGACAGAAGATGGCGGCATCATTCTGGATCAGACTGTGTTCTATGCCACATCGGGCGGGCAGCCTGGTGATAATGGCGTGTTGCGCCGTGCAGATGGCTCTGAAATCAAGATTGCTGTGGCCGTCAATGGTGCGACAAAGAGTGATTTTATTCATATGCCTGCTGAAGGTGAGACACTGCCGCAGATCGGCGATGAGGTGACTGCTGAGATCGACTGGGAACGCCGCTTCAAGCTGATGCAGATGCATACGGCTTGTCATTTGCTCTCCGTTGTTTGCCCGTTTCCGATTACCGGTGCCGCAGTCAATGTGGATGACAGCCGCGTGGATTTTGATCTGCCTGATGCCGAGTTCTCTAAGGAAACTGTTACAGAAAAGCTAATGGAGCTGGTCAACGCAGCTTTGCCGGTTACAGCACAATGGATTAGCGATGAAGAACTGGCTGCCAATCCTGATATTGTAAAATCAAAGAATGTACGCCCGCCTGTAGGACAAGGACGAATTTGTCTTGTGGTTATCGGTGAAAATGGCTCTGTCGACTCCCAGCCTTGCGGCGGGACGCATGTGGCCAATACATCGGAAATCGGTGAAATCCATATCGGCAAGATTGAGAAAAAAGGCAAAGAAAACCGTCGTTACCGTATCCGTTTTGGTAAAGCTCCGGCATAATATCGCTGTTATTGCCTGACAGAATATCGCGGTACCCGTAAGTTGAGACAAAGAAGCCCGTAATTTTAGACAAAGAAGATTGTGTGATGACGAATAATGAGACCGGCCACAGCGATACACTAGCCGCTGAAAAAGTGACTGTTCACGTAACGCGTCTGGAAATGGTCTCTCCGTCATCTGTTGCGGTGCCTGTGCCAGCTGGAATACGGCTGGCAATCATGCTGGCCGAAAATATGCCGCTACATCTCTATCGTTATCTCTATGAAGTGATCGGCAAACCACATCACTGGATGCTGCGCCGCACGCAAAGTGATGAAGTGGTCAGCAGCATTATCAAGGCGGAGGAAACCCGTATTCTTCTGCTCTATGTGGATGGTTGTCCGGCGGGCTTTGCTGAGATGCATCTCAATCTGCCGGAGAGCGTCGATATGCATTATTTCGGTCTGGTGCCGGATTATCAGGGGCGGGGATTAGCAAAATTCTTCTTTGCGGAAGTGCTAGCAGCCGCATGGTCGCATAATCCGCAAAAACTGTGGCTGGAGACCAATACACTCGATAGCCCGCGTGCCTTGCAACTATATCAGCGTATGGGATTTTCCCCTGTATCAACAGCAGAAGAAGTGATTACGCTTTGGAAATAGAGCGGAATTTACTCAGATGCTGCGATCTCCGGCCAAATCCTCAATCGTTGCATTGCGTGGCAACGGATTTTGAATCTGCGGTTCTGTCCCGTCTGTCTTTTCAAAAACCACGCAATTACGCCCCAGATTTTTCGCCTCATAAAGGCAATGATCTGCACGGCTGAATATCTGCGAATTACTGTCACTTTTATGCGCTAATGCGCCGCCTGCGCTGATAGTCAGCGGTTCAACATGGTTTTGACTAATATAAAAAGGCGTATTTTCAATTTCGACGCGAATGCGTTCACCAACGCTGATTGCCGCTTTGCGGCTGGCATTGGGCAGATAAACGCAAAACTCTTCACCGCCAACACGCCCGACCAGATCCCCTTTGCGCGTTACATTCTGTAGTGCAAAAGCAATCAGTTTTAGCGCACGGTCACCAACTGTATGGCCATATTGATCATTGATATTCTTAAAATGGTCGGCATCGATCAACAGCAAAGCGCCGACATCGACGCGCGAACGCACATTGCGCATCATCTCAAAAAAGGCTTCGCGATTATAGAGGCCGGTCATATAGTCGATCTTGGAGCGCGCCTGTAATTCCTGATGGGCTTTTTCCAGATCGGTAAATGCCCTCGCAAGCTGGGAGTTACGGTGGAATACCACCGTCATGGTCGGAAATGCCGTAATCATCGGCAAAATCAGGCTCAAAGCTATGCCGATCAGTCCGATAGGCTCGCCGCGGATAATGCTGATAATCATACTCAGAGCAACGCAAAGCAGCGCTGCCGCAGCAGAAACAACAAAGGCTTTTAAAAGGGCAGATTTCATAGTTCGTTTAAATATCCCTGAGCGCAGGCGAAGATCCGAATATTTGCTTGTTAAAGCATTTCATAATTAAGCTGAATCAACTCGGTGACTGTGACAATGCGATAGAGTAAAAAGCTTGAAACGATCACTGTGATCTATTGCGCATATAAGCCGTTCTAGAATGCGAAGTCTGAAACTCAAATAAGTACCATCTCAATACTGCCCATCCCATAAAACAATATTTCTCGTAATTCTAATAAAATCCGCATTATCCGTAAAATCTTTGTAGATAAGGCTTGCTTGTTTTAGATTTGATTTAAATACGTCTGCTTCATTTATCCAAGCAGAGCCAGAATAATCATAATAAGACCCGCCAGTGATACGCCCCAGATCAGGCTGCGAATGTAGGGAATTCCAAAGCCATAGGCCGGAATATAGAGTACACGGCCGATAACATAGAGCCATGCGCCGATGAGTGTCATATTACCTTCGCGCCCGCTGATATGTGCAATAACAATAGCGGCGAGAAACAGCGGCAGAGTCTCAAAGAGATTGCGCTGTGCGCGCTGCAAACGAGCGGTAATGATCCCAACAGGCGGCCCCGCTTCATCCCGCGGGCCTGCATTATAATCAAATCCTGTTTCACGGTTACGAAACATGGCGGGAAGAAAAATCTGAACAAGGGCTATAATCAGCATCCAGACGGCGAGGTTCAGTTCTGTACTCAAAGTTATCTTCCGTTCATGTGGCTCGTGTCTTGCAGGGTATGCGCGGCAGCTGAAAGTGCTGAAATGCAAAATTTGCGTGCTGCTTTCCCCAGTGAAATAGAAACTTGGTTAATATCAATGCCATTTAAGATGAGGGTTAGGGCAGGTTTTATAATCTAAACGGTAGTTATCGCGTATAAAATACTGATAACATGGAGTTATTTTATCGTTTAAATCTTAATTTATGCCCAAGTGCGTAAAATGTTTTTACATGACTGTCCCCCTACTGACCGTTTATTTAGGCAAAATTTTCGTAAGACAAGGTTTGCTGGGCAGCGGAAAAGATGAATTTTAAGATTTCATCAATAATTTCTTGCGAACAGTTGCCACGTGTTGTGCATTTTGGGCCTTGAATAAAGGTTTTGAAACTGTTTGGTTATACGAAATTAAGGCTGTCATAGTCTGGCTAGTATAAGAGACAGGAAAAATGCCGGTTTGGTTGCAGACTGATTTTTGTTGATTGTGATAGGTTTGAGTAGCGTGATGAAGTCATTTCAGAAACAGCCGCATGCGCCTGTTGCACAAGACAAGAAAATAAGCGGGGGCTGGATGCTGCATTCTTCTTATATGAAACGTGTACTCTATCTTAGTGTTGTCGGTTTATTGGCAACGGCCTGTGCGGCACCGCAGCCACAGGTGAAACAGCAGAAAAAACGTTCCAAAGAATATTTTGCAGAATCCGCTTATGGCGTTAAAGCCAGCCCGCGCGTGGCAAACGGCAAAAAAATTCCGCGCGGCGGCGGCCGCAATCAGGTTGGTAAGCCTTATAAAGTCAAAGACAAATGGTATAAGCCGAAGGAAGACCCGAATTATGTGAAGGTCGGACGCGCATCCTGGTATGGCTCGGCTTTCCACGGTCGTCTGACTGCCAATGGCGAAGTCTATGACATGGCGCATCTGACAGCCGCGCATCCGACCATGCCGTTGCCAAGTTATGCCCGTGTGACCAATACGGCTAATGGTAGTTCAGTGATTGTGCGCGTCAATGATCGCGGCCCTTACTCCAATGACCGTATCATTGATATGTCGGAAAAAGCGGCTGAAATGCTCGATTACAAGCATCACGGCACCGCCAGCGTTAAAGTTGAATATGTTGGACGCGCTCCCTTGCACGGGCAGGACGATGCCTATCTGATGGCCTCTTATCGTTCAGGTGGTGATGCAATTGGCCAGCCTGCAACCGGTGTGATGATGGCCATGAATGGCCCGACACCGACATCAGCACCAAATCGTGCTGAGCAGGGCACTGTCAGCGCTTTCGATCAGATTTCAGCGCAGCCGCAAATACCATTCGGCTATGCTGATGGTGCTATGCCAGTACTGCCGGCGATTATTCCCGTGCCGCTGGATAAGCCATACGGTCTTTATGCTGCCGCTCAGAATGATATCGTGGTCAGTGCTTATGCTGCAAATCGCATTGCGCAGGCTAATGAGGGTATCTATTCCAAAGTACTGATGCCGGATGCAGCATCGGCTGACTGGCGTAATGCGCAGGCTGCGAAATTCCTGAGCGAAAATGCAGAGCAGGGTGAGTTTGTAGATCTCGGCACATTCAACAGCAAGGCTGAAGCTGACCGTATTGCCACAACACTTGGCAAGCTGGGCGCTGTCAGTCGTACAATGACACCTGAAGCGAATGGTGCGCTTTACAGCCTGTCTGCAAAGTCACGAACCGGCAATAATGATGCCTTGTTGCAGGCCGCTTGGGCTGCCGGTGCGAATGATGCTTTTGTTGTGCGCGCTGAATAAAGCAGCCACATAGCCATATTTCTTATTGAAACGTCCGGTTTTACCGGACGTTTTTTTTATTTTAGCTTCATGGATCGTCAATCATCGTGTTCTATTTTTGAGTCGAATAAAGCGTAACACGACGACCGGAGAACAGGGTGAACTGGTATCAGAGCCTCTATGACAAGACAAAACCTGGCTCTAAGGTGCGTTTTGCTGCTGCGCTGATATTTGCCCAGTGTTGTGCTTCACTCGCATATGCCGCAGAACCACCTTTTGCGATAAAATCCGAGCAGGTGTTGTTATTCGATTCCGATACCGGCAGTGTTCTGTTTTCCCGCAAGGCCGACATACCTTTTCCGCCTGCCTCACTGGCCAAGCTGATGACCGCTGAAATTGCTTTCAATGCGTTGAAAGCAGGTCAGTTACAGCCGGAGACGGCTTTCAGCGTGAGTGAACATGCGTGGCGTACCGGTGGCGCACCTTCGCGCACCGCGACTATGTTTGCCAGACTGAACTCGCAGCTGACGGTCAGTGATCTGATACAGGGCATTACCGTTCAATCGGCCAATGACGGCGCTATTGTTTTGGCCGAGGGCATGAGTGGTAGCGAGCAGGCCTTTGCTCAAAAGATGACAGAGCGGGCGCAGGCGCTGGGCTTGAAGAACTCGGTGTTTATCAATCCGACCGGCTTGCCGCAGGATGGCAAACAACAAGTGACCTTGAGTGATATGGTGAAGCTGGCACGGCATTTGCACGACAGCTATCCGCAATATTATCCGCTCTATAGCCAAGAGAGCTTTAGCTGGAATAATATTTTGCAACGCAACCGCAATCCGCTACTGCGCCTCAATATGGGGGCTGACGGACTGGCAATGGGCGGCACGCAAGATGCAGGCCTGTCGATTATTGCTTCTGCCGAGCAAAACGGGCGGCGGATTTATCTGGGGCTCAATGGCGCAAAAAGCGTTCAGGACAGAACTGAAGATGCTGAAAAGCTGATCCGCTGGGCGATGAATGACTTTGTAAAGTCGCCGGTCTTTAGCGCTAATACGGAAGTTGCTCAGGCTTCACTTTACGGAGGCACACAGGGTTCTGTTGGCTTGATGGTGCATGATGCCATCTCTGTGCTGGTGCCGGTTCAGGATAAAGCTAAGCTGCGTTCACAGGTTATTTATCAAGGGCCGGTGGCAGCACCTGTTGCCAAGGGGCAAGAGATCGGTCGCGTACAAATTATGCGTGATAAGGAGGTTCTGCTGGAGCGTCCTGTCTATGCGGCGCAGGATGTCAATGAGGGGACATTGCGCAATAAATCGCTTGATGCGCTTTATGAACTGACAACAGGCTGGATACGCCGCTTGCTGAAATAACGCGCTTATTTGCCTTTGTCGGTTTTATTTGACAAAGCCATGCCCATCCTCAATAAGCTTTATTCAAATTTCATTTCGACTGCTTAGGAAAATCAGAGCTTTGTCAGGATTGCTGATCACATTTGAAGGCGGAGAAGGCGCGGGGAAATCCACGCAGATTCTGGCTTTGGCTGATCACTTGCGGGCAAAAGGCTTTGAGGTTGTTGTTACCCGCGAGCCTGGCGGCTCGGCAGGGGCAGAGGCTGTCCGTCATGTGATTTTAAGCGGCGCGGCAGAAACCTATGGCCCTGCTATGGAAGCCTTGCTGTTTGCCGCAGCCCGCAGCGATCATGTCGATCAGAAAATCCGTCCTGCAATCGAAGCCGGACAGATTGTACTCTGTGACCGCTTCATTGATTCAAGCCGTGTTTATCAGGGCATCAGCGGTAATCTTGATCCGCAATTTATGCAGTCGGTTGAACGCATTGCCATAGACGGAACTATGCCTGATCTGACTTTCATTCTCGATATTCCGGCAGATAAAGGTCTGGCACGGGCTGGTTTGCGACGCGGGACGGAAACTGCCGACCGTTTTGAGAAAGAAACCATTGCCACGCATGAGGCACGCCGACAGGCATTTCTAGCTATTGCTGCCAGTGAGCCACAGCGTTGTAAAGTCATTGATGCGGATCGCACAGTCGCTGAGATTAGTGCCGAGATCGCAGCATTGGCTGATGCGGCGCTGAAACAGCGGGAGGTGTCCGTCCATGGCTGAGCAGGCACCAAACACCACTTATGATGCGATTGACGGCGTTCTTTCGCCGAATACCACCAGCTTTCTCACAGCACATGAGGATGTGCGGACATTTCTCGCGCAAGCTTATCATGAAGGCCGGATGCATCATGCGCTGTTGTTTGAAGGTTTGCAGGGCATTGGCAAGGCGACAACCGGCTTTCATCTTGCCGGTCATATGTTGCAGCATTCTGATGGCTCTTCGGCTCCGCAGCACCTGAGTGTTCCGGATTTTGACAAAGCCCCTTATCGTCAGATTTCACAAGGCATGCATCCGGCGCTTTTGCATATTACACGGCCATATGACACCAAAACGGGTAAATATCGCACGGCGATTACGGTTGAAGAAATTCGTCGTATTACGCATTTTCTGAGCCGTACTTCCGGTGATGGCGCATGGCGTATCGTTATCATTGACCCTGCAGATGATATGAACCGCAATGCCGCCAATGCGCTGCTGAAAACACTGGAAGAACCACCGGCACGGGCACTGTTTATTCTGATTTCCCATTCGTCCGGGCGCTTGCTGCCAACCATCCGCTCACGCTGTCAGTCACTGGCGTTTAAGCCGCTGAATGATGCCGAGCTGAGACGCGCTCTGGAAGTCGCAGGCAAGGATGTCGGCATTGATGTGCAGGATCAGGCGTATTTTGCAGCACTGAGTGCGCGCGCTGAAGGTTCTGTACGCAAGGCACTGCTGCTGGTGGCGCATGGCGGTCTGGAAATTACAGATACTGTCGATACTGTATTGAACAACACTCACTTTGATCTGTCGAAGGCGCAGGCGCTTGCCTCTGTGCTTGGGGGACGTGATGCTGAGGTTCAGAACCAGTTATTCCTTGAATATTTGCTGGATAAGGCTGCCGGTCAGGCGCTGAATCTTGCTGAGCAAGGGCAGGCTGTGCAGGCCAGTCAATGGTCGGAATTCTGGAATGATTTGCGCCGTGAAGCGATGGATACAGAGAGCTATAATCTCGACCGCAAACAAGCGGCGCTCATCATGATGGAAAAGATGCATCGCGCAATGCGCAGCGGCATGCCAGTCTGAGGCTTGAGACTGGCTGATGCCGCCGAGCAGGCCGGTCACTGCAACGATGCTGGAACCAGCATTTTCAGGATCAAAAAACCGCATAAAGCAGCATCAGTTTCTGATTTAGATGCATTTAGGGCTGACTTACGCTCCGACATGCGTTATGCCGGTTTTATCAGTTATCATCATATTGACTTCATGAGATAAAATATCTCGACAAGACGGATCCGACATGAGCCGCGAAAAATTTTATATCACCACCCCGATCTTCTATCCGAATGGCACACCGCATATCGGCCATGCCTATACGTCGATTGCGACCGATGCTATGGCGCGTTTCCAGCGTCTGGACGGCAAAGATGTGCTGTTCCTGACCGGTACAGACGAGCATGGTCTGAAAATGCAGCAGACCGCCGAGAAGGAAGGCATTACGCCGCTGGAACTGGCTGACAAAAACTCTGCCGTGTTCCGTGAAATGCTGGCCAAAATCGGCTCAAGCCATGACCAGTTCATCCGCACCACGGAAGAGCGTCATTATAAAGCCTGTCAGGATATCTGGGAGCGTATGGTCGCTAACGGCGATATCTATCTCGATAGCTATGCTGGCTGGTATTCCGTTCGTCAGGAAGCCTATTTCGATGAAAGCGAAACCACCGTTGGTGAAGATGGTGTGCGTCGTGAGCCAATCGGTTCGCCGGTAGAGTGGCATGAAGAAGAAAGCTATTTCTTCCGCCTGTCAAAATATCAGGAACCACTGATCGAATATTTCGAAAAGCATCCGCAATTTGTCGGCCCATCTGAGCGCCGCAATGAAGTGCTGAGCTTTATCAAATCGGGCTTACGCGATCTGTCCGTTTCCCGCACCACCTTTGACTGGGGTGTGCCGGTGCCGGGCAATGACAAGCATGTCATGTATGTCTGGGTTGATGCGCTGACCAATTATCTCACCGCTATCGGCTATCCGGATATGGATGCGGAGAAGGCACAGTTCTGGCCAGCATCTGCCCATATTCTCGGCAAAGACATTGTGCGCTTCCATGCTGTTTACTGGCCTGCATTCCTGATGTCTGCCGGTCTGCCTCTGCCGGAACGTGTTTTCGCGCATGGCTTCCTGTTTAACCGCGGCGAGAAAATGTCGAAATCGGTCGGCAATGTGATCGATCCGTTTGCGTTTATCGACCGTTATGGTCTGGATCAGGTGCGTTATTTCTTCCTGCGTGAAGTACCGTTCGGTCAGGATGGCAGCTATAATCACGAAGCGATTGTCAACCGCACCAATGCCGATCTGGCCAATGATCTGGGCAATCTTGCGCAGCGCTCGCTGTCGATGATCGCTAAGAACTGCGAAGGCAAAGTGCCGGAAAAAGCCAATTTCCATGAGGAAGACACGGCTATTCTGAAGCTGGCTGAAGAAGCGATTGAAATTGCCCGTAATGCGATGAAGGTTCAGGCTATTCATCAGGCACTTGCTGCAATCTTCAATGTGGTATCGGAAGCCAACCGTTACTTCGCGGCTCAGGAGCCTTGGGCTCTGCGTAAAACCGATCCGGTTCGCATGGGCACAGTGCTGTATACGACCGCAGAAGTGCTACGTCGCGTTGCGATCATGACACAGGCTTATATCCCGACATCTTCAGCCAAGTTGCTGAATATTCTGGGCGTAACGGAAGACAAGCGCAGCTTTGCTGATCTCGGCGATGTGCTGGTCAGTGGTGCTGAACTGCCTGCACCGGAGCCGATCTTCCCGCGTTATGTGGAAACTGAAGAGTAACATCTTATATAAGATACGGGCGAATTATCGCCCGTATCCATTTCCCGTGTAGAGCATTTCTATACGTTCCTATCAGAACGGAAATGCGCTATGCCTTTATTTTACGCGCATCTTATCCGAAAACCGCGAACACTTTTCGGGATGCGCTTATGAGCACGAGCAGGACTTTTATTATGCTTGTAGACAGCCATTGCCATCTCGATTTCGCTGATTTTGCTGAAGAACGTGACGCGATTATTCAACGCGCACTTGATGCCGGTGTTGAAAAGATGATCACCATCTGCACCCGCGTGAAAAAATTCGATCAAATCCTAGCAGTCGCGGAAAGCTACGATCAGGTCTATTGCTCGGTCGGCACCCATCCGAATAATGCGCATGAAGAACTGGACGTTACCGCGGATGATCTGGTGCGTCTGGCGCAGCATCCAAAAGTTGTGGCGATCGGTGAGGCTGGCTTAGATTACCACTATGATTATTCAACGCCGGAAGCGCAGCGTCAGGGTTTGCTGACCCATATTGAGGCATCGCGCCGTACACAATTGCCGCTTGTGATCCATGCCCGCAGCGCGGACGAAGATATGGCAGCATTGCTGCGTGAAGAAACCGCCAAAGGCGCGTTTCCGTTTATTCTGCATTGCTTCTCATCGGGTATTGAGTTGGCACGTACCGGTGTAGAACTAGGCGGCTATGTGTCTTTCTCTGGTATCATCACTTTCAAGAACTCTGCTGAAATTCGTGAAACCGCAAAAATTGTACCGCATGATCGCCTGTTGGTAGAGACGGATGCACCTTATCTGGCACCGATGCCGCATCGCGGTAAGCGCAACGAACCGTCATTTGTGGCACATACTGCTGCTGTTCTGGCAGATGTGATTGGTATGAGTGATGCGGATATCCGCCGGATTACCGGAGAGAATGTGCTTCGCCTCTTCACCAAAATATCGCGCTGATAGAGCTTATTCAAACTATCAGAAAAACATTTCAACCTTTTGATATTTAAATATTAAAAGGCATATAAAAGCGGAATTGACAAATGTCGGACTTCTATCGCTTTACAGTTCTTGGTTGCGGCTCATCTCCGGGTGTGCCGCGTCCGAACGGCGATTGGGGGAAATGTAATCCGCTCAACCCAAAGAACCGCCGCCGTCGCGCATCGCTGATGGTGGAGCGTGTCAGCAGCACCGGCACAACACGTGTTGTGATTGATACGGGGCCGGATTTCCGCTCGCAGATTATTGACGGCCTTGAAGGCAAACCCGACAATCATATTGATGCGGTTATCTATACCCATCCGCATGCCGATCATATTCACGGGATTGATGATCTGCGCAGCTTCATGCTGGATAACAAAAAGCTGATGCCGATCTATGCTAACCGCTTTACGCTTAACCGGCTTTATGAGGCTTTTGGCTATTGTTTTGCGACGCCTTACGGTTCGAGCTATCCGCCAATCCTGAGAGCGCATGAAATCAGTAATACAGAGGATTTCATCATTGACGGGCCAGGTGGTGCGATCCGCTTTCAGGCAATGCCGTTGGTGCATGGCGATATTACCAGTCTTGGTTTTCGTATCGGCAATGTTGCATATTGCTCTGATGTGAATGCTTTCCCGCCGGAAACTGCTTCCTCATTGGAAAATCTGGATGTTTTACTGATCGACGCTCTGCAATATAAAACACATCCGAGCCATTTCAGCCTTGATGAGGCACTGGAATGGATTGCACGTCTGAAGCCGCGCCACGCTATTCTCACCCATATGCATGTGCCGCTGGATTATGATACCGTACGCGCAGCCTTGCCTGTAAATATCGAGCCTGCCTATGATGGTTTGGCGTTTGAGATAAAGGCGTAAACTTCCGGCAGAGGCTATCTTGGTAAACTAAGCGCAACTTTTTGTGGAGTTGTGATTTTACGCACTAATCGGGTTAGCGGCATTTCTATCAGCTTGTAGATGATGACGCCGGTGATTGCAGAGCCGATAAATGCAACTGCAAAATAGAATGTTCCGTACAGCGGTGCAACCGGTACAAGTTTGCGAATAACTGCCAGAAAAAGAATATGGCTCAGGTAAATACTGTAGGAGGCCTCTCCAAGCAGAACACCAATACGGCCAATGATTGTGGCTGGTTTGAAGCGACACAATAAGGCCATTACGACACAGAAAAACGGTAATACATATTCAAGTGGTTGCAGATAAAGCGGCCAGCTTGCTTTATCTGTTGACCAGTTAAATGTGATCGCACAAAGAACGGCTATAAACATCCAGAGCAAGCTGACATTGGCTGTCTGAAACAATGCAAACTTTCTGTAAAGAACACCCAACCAGACCCCCGCAACGAATAAGAGCAAGAGCGGATTAGCGTAGAAGCTGAAAAGTGTCCTCGGCTCATTAATTTCCGAGGATGGTAAGGTACTCATTCCCCAAATGACCAGAGCCAGCATTACAGTCGTAAAACCGCTCAAAGCTGCTCGTTTTGGAAATGCGAGAAAAATAGCAAAAATCAGATAGAAAAACATCTCATAATTGAGCGTCCAGCCAGGCCCTAAAACTGGCTGTGTAATGACACCTGATGAAGGATCGATCGGTACTATAAAATACATGGATTTCAGCAGATATAAGACGGATATTTCTTTACTTGCAGTGGCAATGAATAAGCCGGCGGCAATGAAGGTCATTGACCCAATAAAGGGGTACAATGCGGATGACCCGATTGACCATAAACCGCAGAGATTCACCAGTTTCACCAAATTTTTTATCATTGGTCAGCACCATCACAAAACCGCTAATGACGAAGAATGTCATGACGCCGATGCCGCCGAGCTTCCACGCCATAGCATGATAAGGCTGAGGAATATTATAAAAAGTTAAAATATGAATAAGGCTGTGATCCGCAACAACAAACAGAGCCGCTACAGCACGTAATATCTGTATTGAATAAATTGTATTTGCTTGATTTTCATTGCTGGACACTAAAATACACCTGAAATTCATAGTTTAAATCTTTATGGTGTATTCATGTCGTGTTTTAAAATCTAAATAATTGATAGGTTTGATGATTAATATTGATGAAGGACTATCGTAGGGTTATGTAAAAATACCCTTATCTAAGAGGTTCCGCTTATATGGGGAATCCGATAAAATATTTTCCTACAGCATAATTCCTAAAACTTGAATTAGCTTAAGGAATTATGCTGTAAATATAAAGAGTTGGAGCGAACTTTGTGCGCCTAAGAGAACGCACGGCGCTCTATGAGGAGGAAACTGATTTATGAAATTTACTTTTGCTGAGCCTCAGCGCGCACATAATCCGGCTATGTTTCTCTCGGCTGGTGCCCGCAAAGCGAACCCTGAAGTCCCTGAGCGCATACAGCGGCTTCTGGCTGGCGCGAGCGATGCCGGACTATCCATGATTGCAGCGCGGGATCATGGCCTGGCAGATGTCAGCGCAGTGCATACACCTGAATATTTGGAGTTCCTGCAAACAATCTACGGCCAATGGCAGACCATCAATGGTGCCTCGGATGAGGTGATCCCGAATATCCATCCGAACCGACGCGATTTTTCCTATCCGACATCACCGGTTGGCCGAGCTGGTTATCATATGGCTGATACGGCTTGTCCGATTGCTGCCGATACGTGGAATTCTGCCTATTGGAGTGCGCAGACGGCGATTGAAGCCGCAAAGCTGGTACAACATGGCGAGCCTGCGGCCTATGCGCTATGCCGCCCGCCCGGACACCACGCCTATGCTGATATGGCAGGAGGCTTCTGTTTTCTGAACAACTCCGCAATTGCCGCGCAAGTTCTACGTGAAAGCCACGACCGCGTGGTTATTCTGGATGTCGATCTGCATCACGGCAACGGCACACAGGGTATTTTCTATCACCGTTCCGATGTGATGACGGTTTCCATTCATGTTGATCCGTCCGTGTTCTACCCGTTCTTCTGGGGATATGCTTCTGAGCGCGGCGAGGGCGCGGGCCTTGGCTATAACTATAATCTGCCTTTGGCACGCGGTTCAGGCAATCAGGAGTTTCTTGCTGCACTCGATGTGGCGCTGGATCGTATTCGCGCTTACCGTCCCGGTGCTTTGGTGGTAGCGCTCGGGCTTGATGCTTCCGAGCATGATCCGTTTGGCGGCTTTACAGTCAATGAACAAGGCTTCACCAGCATTGCCCAAAAATGCGCCAGCCTGAAACTGCCGAGTGTGATTGTGCAGGAAGGCGGGTATATCTGTAATCAGCTCGGCGGAAATCTTACGCATTTTCTGCGCGGATTTGGCGGCTGAATGCTATTATAATTGTTATAAACGGGTGATTATATGTCGCCCGTTTATATAATGTTTTCATTCTCTTATAATAACAATAAAAACTAGTAATTGAATATTGCTGTTCTGGTCAAAATGCGTTTATGTATATTGAAGTGCTTTTTATAAATTCGTTCTCTGAACTTATTCTGATTTTTAAATTTGCATTTTCACTGCTTTTCTTTCTCATAGTTTTACATTGCAATCAGGAATAATCCGGCATTCAATCGTCCTTACAAAGGGAATATCTGATGTGTTTAGCCTGTAATCCCGCAGTAACCGCCATTCTTAAAAATGCAGCTTCAAGGCGTAATTTTCTGAAATATATGGGCGTGGCAGCAACATCGGTTTTTGCTGCACCACTTCTGACCAGAGGTTCTGCGCTGGCTGCTTCACCGACTGAAGGCCCCGCCGATATCATTTTTAAAGGCGGTACAATTCTCACCGTCAATAAGGATAATGCCCGTGCAGAGGCAGTCGCCATTCGCGGCGATACGATTATCGGTGTCGGCAAGGCGGATGATATGCAGGCGCTGAGTGGCGCCCAAACGCGGATAATTGACCTTCAGGGGCGCACACTGACGCCAGGTTTGATTGATCCGCATATGCATTCAACATTTGTGGTGCTGGATGACTGGATTGATGTCAGCCCGATGGCAACACCGAGTTTTGCAGAGGTTTGGACGCAGTTGCGGCAGGGAGCAGCAAAAGCCAAGGCGGGAGATTGGATTCGTGCAAAGAATTTTGATCCGAGTATTACGCTGGAGGCACGGCCGCCGACTTTGGCAGAACTGGATGCTCTGGCGCCCAATAATCCGTTTTTCATGATCGAGAGTAATGGTCATATTGCCTATGCGAATAGTTTTGCAATGAAACTATCCGGCGTTACAGAAGCAATAAAAGACCCGTCAGGCGCACGATTTGTGCGCGATGCCAATGGTAAGCTGAGTGGCAGGCTGGAAGAAAGCGCGGCGCAAGAGCCGTTTATTGAAAAAATGCCACAGCCTACAGCGCAGGAAATTCAGAGGCGTATCCGCAACTTGTTCAATCATGCCGCATCCGTTGGCTGCACCAGTTTGCATGATTGCAGCATCGGCATGTTGTCCGGCACGAATGACATTGCTCTGCTTGATGCGGTGATGGCTGACAATCCACCGGTGCGCTATCGAGGCATGCTGATTTCCACATTGATGGATGAGTGGGACAAACTCGGCATCAAACCCGGCCATGGCAATGATCTGTTCCGTATCGATGGTATCAAGGCTTGGGCGGATGGCTCCAATCAGGCGGAAACCGGCTATCAGCGCGAGAATTATCTCGGCAAAAATACACGCGGCACACTCAATTACAGTCTGGAACAAATAACTGAAGTGATCCGTCGGGCGCATAACGGCGGCTGGCAGGTTGGCGTGCATGCGAATGGCGATGCGGCGATTGATACGGTGATTGAAGCCTATCAGACCGTGTTGCAGGGTACGGGTACCAATGATCTGCGACACCGGATTGAGCATTGCAGTGTGTTCCATCCGGAGCAGATGGAGAAAATGGTGCGGCTGGGTCTGTCACCATCCTTTTTGATTGGCCATGTGCGGTGGTGGGGCAAAGCATTCCGGGATCGTATTTTAGGGCCGGAGCGGGCAAAATATTATGATCCTTGCGCTTCTGCTTTGGCGGCAGGGCTGCGGATTTCTCTGCACTCCGACTGGAGTGTGACACCGATTGAACCATTGCGGTATATGCAGGATGCCGTGAGGCGTATCATGCATGAAGGCGGCGGCATTTTTTATTCCGATGAATGTATTTCAGCAGATGCAGCTTTGCGCGCTGTAACGATTGATGCCGCATGGCATTGCCATATGGATGATAAGGTCGGCAGTGTTGAAGTCGGGAAATATGCGGATTTCGCTATTCTGGAACAAGACCCGACCAGCGGTGTTCAAGATATTGGTAAGATCAAAGTGAGTGAAACATGGATGGCTGGTGAGCAGCGCTATTCAGCCTGATATTTTCGCGAGTATCTGTTTTTGTCAAATATTTTGATATAGTCATACCTCAGCTATAATTGAGGTATGACTATGAATTCCGGCAAACTTAAAGATACGCTGACGGTGGGGGATGTTGCCCGCCGCAGCGGTATTCCGGTTTCCACAATCCATTTTTATGAAGCTAAAGAACTGATCGCGGGTTGGCGTACAGCCGGTAATCAGCGGCGTTATCATCGGGCAGTGCTGCGTCGTATTGCAATTATACGGATTGCGCAGCGGGCAGGGATATCGCTCGCTATTATTCATGATGCGCTGAGGGACTTGCCGCACGACCATGTGCCGACCGCACGTGACTGGCGGCAATTTACCAATACATGGAAAGATATGCTGGAAGAGCGCATTATCAGCCTGATGCAGCTGAGGGATCAGATATCCACTTGCATCGGTTGTGGCTGTCTTTCACTGGCGGATTGTCCTTTGCGTAATCCTGATGACCGGCTGGGACAGGAAGGAGCAGGACCGCAACGTTTAGTGCCTAAGAAACTCTGAATTGACGAAGAAAGGTTTTTATAATTATTGCTTGACCTCAGCTTTGGTTGAGGTTCTATAAGCATGTCGGTGATTGTGACAACCTGTCAAATAGGTGGTTGTCGCAGGCATTCTTTTTGAAGTGTCACATGATTTTACGCACGGGTAAAAACCGGTGAATTCATGTGATCGCGAAGGGATCTTGGCGTTTTAAACGCTTTTGGAGAGCCGACATGAATAAATATGGAACCGATATAAAACCGGCTGCTGCTGCCGCTCAATCTACTGCACATTTCAACATCATAAAAACTATGCGCCTCACAGGCCATACAGGGTGATGAAATGCCGGTTATGATTACAAGGATACTGGATGCGCAGTGGTTCGACGTTTTGGCACGCATTTTGCTGACACTGGTTTTCTGGACAAGCGGGCTGGGTAAATTATTCGATTTTACAGCCAGCGCAGGCATTATGGATGATTTCGGCCTGCAACCAGGTTGGGCCTATAATATCGCTACCCTGATCCTTCAGATCGGTGCATCGCTGATGATTATCTGTAACAAAGGTGTATGGCTCGCCACAGGTGCTTTGGCCGTCTTTACTATCCTGACGGTGCCGGTCGCGCATCCGTTCTGGGCGAAGCAGGGAGAAGAGGCATTCCGTGACGTGACCGTTGCGCTTGAGCATATATCCGTCATCGGCGGATTGGCTGTCTATGCTATCTATTTTCGTCAAAGACAGCGCATGCTTTAGGCTGACGACAGATCACTCTTCGGCCATAGCTTATTCCGGAGAGTGGCAATCTTACCTGCGAAGAAAGTCAGTTAAATGTAAGAGGCCAGAATATTAATGAAAAACAATGAGATACTGAAAATTGTGATCAATGCCACGATCCAGACCCCGAAGGCTTTGATTTCAGCATATTGAGCGCCGGACTGGCTTTCCAGATATTTCCTCTCAGCATAAGCCGCAATTACAACTGAAAGTGGAAGACCGATCACCAAGAGCGACACAATAAGCGTTGTCATTTTAAAAATCATGGTGCGCTCCCTTTTGCTAAAACCAGTTTCACTGGGTGTTCTTTAAAGTCTATAGAGCATTAAAAGAATTGCAATCTTATTGCTTTTATTCACGTTTAAGTGTTTTTTCTTGAATTTTGTCGCAATCAAGACATTTGAATTACTTAAATTACTGATATTTAAATTGAATATTTAATTCAACTATAGTCTGATTTGACGTAGTTTATATTGATATTACCGTCATTTTCTGCCATTGCGTCCGCGTTAGCGGGAGGGAACCGCATGTTGGCATTTCCAATACTCTGTGATGCTATAAGGCAGAGAAGGCAAATTCGTTTTATTTATAAATCACTTCGCTGGATGGTGGAGCCGTATTTGCTCGGCTATTCACCTGATGGTAATATGGTTTTAAACTGCTGGGTTGTATCGCATCGTCATGAAACCGGCTGGCAGCAATTTCATGTGCCGCTGATTTCTAATGTTGTTTTATTGCAAAAGCGCTTTTTGCGGGCGCGGTCGGATTATAATCCTTACGATAAATCCATTGCACAGGTGGTCTGGCGCTTTGAGGGTTTCAACGCATCAATCGATGTCGGAGAAATTTGACACATCATGCAGCAATCCTGTGTGATCGCTGCATGATGCAGGGCAAAATCAAATAGCTCTGAGATCCTGAAGCCAAGGTCCCGCATTGCGGGCATCGGCTTCATGTGGCTCATCGCGCCATGTTTCGGCAAGGCTTGCCTGATACCAATCCTGCATAGCAGGCAGGTTACGCAGATGGTCGGCATATTTTGCTGCTTTATCGCCGAGTTTGATGCCATAAGACTGGAAACGGAAGACTACCGGTGCAAAAAAGGCATCGACAGCAGTGAATTTTTCACCGGCCAGAAACGGCCCGCCAAATTTATCCAGACCTTCAGTCCAAAGCTGCTCAATACGATTGATATCTTTGAGCAGAGCAGGCTCCATTTTCGTGCTAATATCAATGCGCAAACCGATATTATTGGTACAAATGCTACGCAATGTATGAAAGCCTGAATGCATTTCAGCTGTCGCACAGCGTGCCCATGCTTTGACTTTTTTGTCCTGCGGCCAAACCTGCGGATACTCATCCGCTACATATTCGGTTATGGCGAGAGAATCCCAGACTGAAATTACACTGCCATCACTTTGCTGATCGGACAGGCAAGGCACCTGACCGGTTGGTGACGGATTTTTGTTCCAGTCAGCACTGCCGAACGGGATCAGCATTTCTTCAAAAGGGATTTTGAGCTGCGTCATCAAGAGCCATGGCCGGAGTGACCATGTGGAGTAGTTTTTATTGGCGATATATAGTGTGTACATCGAATATTTGTCCTGCTGCCGATGCAACAGTCATTCCATGAAATACGTGTCCGGTATAGAAAAAACAGTGATCTGTAGCAAAAAATAATGCAAACCTGACAAAACCTTATAAAATCAGAGCAATGACAGGGAAACGTGAACCGGCAGAATGCTCTCGTGTATTCCCGTGCAGTTTCGAGAATGACGGATAAAATTTATGCATATCAGACCTTTTGTTTCAAATGATCGCCACAGACTAACCGAGATTTGGCGCGCCGCCGTTGAGGCAACCCATGATTTCCTAACTGTGGCCGATATCGAGCATTATGAGCCGCTTGTACGGGATACATATCTGCCTGCCGTTGAAGTCTGGGTTGCAGAAGATGCACAAGGCGCACTGACCGGTTTTATCGGCCTGTCTGAAAACAAAGTGGAAATGCTGTTTGTTGATCCGGCCGTTAAAGGGCAGGGCATTGGACGTGCCTTGCTAGACCATGCACATAGCCTGAAAGGGCGTCTTGCCGTGGATGTGAACGAGCAGAACCCGTTAGCGGTGGGGTTCTATCTGAAATATGGTTTTGTCCAAACCGGCCGCTCAGAGACAGACAGTGAGGGCAAGCCCTTCCCTATTATTCACTTGGCGCAGCCTGAGACTTGCTGCTGAGATAGGCCAGCAAATCATCAATCTGACTCTCCCATAGTCCCCAAAAACGCATACTGGTTCCCGGAACCATGGTTTTTGGGGATGTCAGAAACTCTTTGAGGGTTGCATCATTCCAGATCAGGCCATTTTCACCGGCCTGCCTCAAAGCATCTGAATAGACAAAGCCTTCTATCGAGCCAGCCTCGCGTCCCTGAATATCCATCAGGTGAGGCCCCATCCGGTTGGTTGGCTGGTTCAGGGTATGACAAAAATAGCATTTCTTATAAATTTTCTCGCCATTCTTCACATCGCCATCTGCCAGAACTGGAACAGGTGCCAGCAGAGCAAGAATAAGGATTGAAGTTTTTAAAGCGCGAAACATTGCAGGTACCAGTCAGTCATAAATCTGTTGGCTTGCTTTACGCACGATCAGCAATAGCTGCAATGCGGCACCGGTAAGGCTGCTGTGTACCGGTGCCGTTTGGTGTTAGTTTTTCTGTCCCATTGTCAGTACCAGAGTTAGCAATGCAGAGACTACACAATAGGCCACAAGAGGCAGCACTGTATCACCACCGAGAAGCAGAACTGCGACGGTTCCGCCAATGCTGACCACCAGACTTTCAATGCAATAATAGATTGCTGTAGCCATTCCGGCATAATCGCCAAAGGCTTTGAGCGCGCCATTGGCCGTAACAGAGCAAGTCAATGCGATGCCTGCCGCTACGATCCACATAATCAGAATGAATGCCACCACATTCAGCTCTGTGACCCATCCTGCAAAGAACAGCAAAATACCACCGCTCATAATCAGCAAGACACCGCGCCTTAAAGTGCCGCGTAGTCCCCACCATTTGGTGTAATTACCGGCAAAACGAGCGAAGATCACCATCACAATGGCGATGCTTGCAAAACACAGACTAAATGTGACGGTAGACAGGCCAAGTCTATCGATCAGCAAGCGCGGTGCCGTTGAAAAATAAACAAAAAACGCGCCCATCGCCGTACTGAAGCCCATTGTATAAGTCCAGAACTGACGATTGGAGAGGATTGTGCGCAGCTTCCCTTGCTGTTCTTCACGGGTTACAATCCGCGTTTCCGGCCAGCGCCATGCAGCATGGAGACCGGCAAGTGCCCCCAATGCTGCCAGCAGCCAAAAAATACTGCGCCAGCCGAACTGAATGTCCAGCAAGGCGCCGAGCAACGGTGCCAGTGCCGGTACAAATGCCAGCATTGAACCGAACAGACTGTAAATCACTGCACTTTCCGGTCGCTCCGCATAAACATCACGCACAGTCGCAAAAGTTGCCACCAGCATAGCCGCAGCCCCTGCCGCCTGAATGAGACGCAAGACAAGAAACAGATTGGCAGAGCTACTCATCGCCAGCCCCGCAGACGCAGCGGTAAACGCAAATGCACCACCGAGCAGAACCGGTCTGCGTCCGAATTTGTCTGACAGAGGGCCGAAGATCAGCTGACCTGTGCCGAGCAGTAACAAATAGAGGCTGAGTGTGAGCTGTATCATAGCGGGGTTGGTTTGCAGCGCTTGCGACATATGCGGCACAACAGGCAGGTAAATATCCATGCCCATAGACGCCAAAAGGTCAAACGGCACCATCAAAAACAGAGCAGCACTAAGTGTAAAGCGCCATTGCACCGGCAGACTTCCCTCTGCGGGTTGCATAGGCTTACTTTTGTAAGAAGACATGAGTTGAATCCACATGAATGTGGCATGCATAGAGAACATCATCCGCCACGGTGTTTAAAACAACCGGCAGAGCAGGGTTCTGAATGTTACGCCGTAAATTTTCTTCAGATGATAAAATTTACGGCTGACGGGTTGCGGATTCGACTTTTCCCATAATGATTGCTGTTTAAAATTTTCTCTGCAAATTGTCAAAGCGGGGCAATTGCAGGTCAAACCTTCAGAAATGGATTACGACCTGTCAGTATGCTGATAAACGCAATTGTGAGTGGCTTCTCAGCCATGCGGCACTATGATCGCAGGAAGAATGTCGGTCTTTGATTGACTGGACGGTGTATTTTTGCCAAATCAGCGCAAATGATTTTCATAGAAGCGCAGGATGATCCCTGTATAATGCGTCTGTGTTTATTGCAGAATGTTGCGGTGCTATTGTAAGTCCTGTCAGGCAAATGCTGCGATGTGAGATTGAGATTATGACGTGCATCAGATGCACAGGAAAGGTTTAGGGCTATGACAGCCGATTTCCGCGAGCTTCGTATTAATATGGTTGATACGCAGATCCGCACAACGGATGTGACGGATCTTGCTGTTCTGGATGCTTTTCTGGCAGTTCCGCGTGAAGAATTTGTGCCTGCGCATCGCCGTGAACTGGCCTATATTGATGAAGATCAGGTTCTGGCAGAAACAGCTGAAGGCGTACGTTATCTGATGGAACCTTCACCGGCTGCGCGTTTGGTGCAGCTTGCTTTGGTGAAGAAGCAGGATGTGGTTCTGGATGTCGGTTGTGGCACAGGCTATCTGACTGCCGTTCTCTCCCAATTGGCAAGCTCCGTGATCGCTCTTGAAAGCAATCCGGATTTTGTTGCTATTGCGACTGAAAAACTCCAGACACTCGGCTGTGATAATGTTGTTGTCGTTACCGGTGAACTGACTGCCGGTTATGCCAAAGAAGCACCATTTGATGTTATCATCATTGAAGGTGCTGTGGATTTTGTTCCGGAAGCATTGCAGGCACAGCTTAAAGATGGCGGCCGTCTGGTTGCAATCGAAGGGCAGGGCAATATGGGCGTTGCGCATATTTATGTTAAAGAAGACGGTATTATTTCTCGCCGTGGCGTCTTTAATGCTGCCGTTAAATTGCTGCCGGGCTTCCGTCGCACAGCTGAATTTGTGTTCTGATTAGTCTGCACCAGATTGACAAAAAAAGCCTGCCCGAGAATTATCAGGCAGGCTTTTTGTTTATTACGGATATTTGAGCTTAAAATCTCCGGATAAACTGATATGTTTCAAAGGCTGAAAATACGATTTGCAACTTACGGAGCGCAAAATTGTGCAAAATAGAGCAGATCGCTAATTGTTGTTTTGGCAACAATAACAATTTGTTTATTAATGAGTTAGCCTGACGGGTGGAAAATCCGATTTTTACCCGTTATTAGCAAATACCCGAATGAGTTTGGGAATTTTGATTCGAATTGTATGGGGTAAACCGTGGTCAATTTCAGCAAACAGGTTTTAGCTGTTGCACTCTTAGCGAGCACGGTACTCGCACCGGCACCTGTTATGGCGGAAACGCTGTTTGGTGCAATGCAAAAAGCGTATCATAATAATGCTGCACTGAATTCGTCCCGCGCGGGTCTTCGCGCCGTTGATGAAGATGTTGCAATTGCCAAATCCGGTTACCGTCCGACTTTGAACGGCACATATAAATATGGTCGCAGCCGCGATGGTACGAGAGATTTGTACTCAACTACAGGTGAAGTTGGCATTCAGCTTAACCAGACTTTGTTTGATGGTTTCCAAACAAAAAACAACGTGGCGGCGGCCGAAAGTAACGTATTCGCCCAGCGTGAAAATCTTCGCAATAATGAACAGAACCGTCTGTTCGAAGCTGTGCAAGCCTATATGGATGTGTACCAGAATCGCCAGATCGCTTCTCTGCGCCAGAAAAATCTTGCCGCATTGAACGAACAGGTACGTGCTGCAAAAGCACGTCTTGATGTTGGTGAAGGTACACGTACAGATGTGGCACAGGCTGACGCACAACGGTCATCTGCTGTCGCTCAGCTCAATGCAGCTCTTGCTAACGTAAAGTCTGCCGAAGCGGTTTATCGTCAGGTTACCGGTTCATCGCCGGATAAGTTACAGACAGCAAAGCCTGCTGGTAAATCCCTGCCAAAAAGCATTGCTCAGGCCTATGCGATTGCTGAAGCCGCTCATCCGGGCATTAAGGCAACACAATATGCTATGGACGCTGCCGGCCATAACGTGAAAGCGAAAGAGGGCGCATTGCTGCCAACTGTGGGGCTCACAGCTTCCGCTTCGCATTCCACTGTTTATTCAGGTCTGCCGATGGCTGGTGACGGCAACTCTGCTTCGATCGGGGTTGGCGTAACTGTACCAATTTATTCCGGTGGTAAAAACTCCGCCACTGTGCGTAAATCCAAGGAACAGCTTGGTCAGGCACGCATCGAAATTGATGTGATTCAAGATCAGGTACGCGCAGCCGTTGCCTCTTCATGGTCGCAGCTTGAAGCATCAAAGGCTTCTCTTTCTGCATTCCGTGATGGTATTGCAGCGGCACGCCTAGCATTGGACGGCGTGGTTGAAGAACGCAATGTCGGCCAGCGTACAACACTCGATGTGTTGAACGCGCAGAATGATCTGGTCGATATTCAGATTCAGCAGGTTCAGGCTGAACGTGATGTTGTTGTTGCAAGCTATGCGGTGCTTTCATCCGTCGGGCGTCTAACTGCCACTCAAATCGGCTTGCAGGTTGCAGAATATAAGCCTGAGCAGCATTATGAAGCTGTGAAAGATAAATGGATTGGTTTGCGTACGCCGGATGGCCGTTAATCATTTGGTTTATAGTATTTAAAAAGCGGCGCTCAATGCGTCGCTTTTTTTGTTTTTTGCCATTAAGAGATGGCTGGTATATTTCAGAAATGTCTAAAAGTTAAAAATCACTTAAGAAATCTGTGTTTTACGCCTGAACAGCGCCTGCGGGGATTCTCAAATCACCAATGCTTCTGTAGTTTAGGCATAAGATTCGTTGAATTTTGAAATTGAAGAATTTTTACGCATAGCCGGTGAGGCGAACAGCAATAGCTGAAAAGTTCTCCCGTAATTATGCGCCAGACAAAGGATGCTGCACGATATGGCACAGACTTCCAGCGCAACACGTGAACCATCCATGGAAGAAATTCTGGCTTCCATCCGCAGAATTATTGAAGACAGTGATGTTTCCAAGCAGGTCACTGCGGAGCTGACAGCTACACCAAAAGCGCCTGAACCTGTGACAGAAGAACGTCGCGGTGAGGTCACCCAGTTTCCGCGCGCGCTGGCTGTTGAAACTATCCAGACTACAGCACAGGCTGCTGCGCCATCTTTCTCATTAGATGCAGTTTTACGCGGCAGTATCAGCGAGCAGCAAATGCCGGAAGCAACGCGTGCTGAAATCCATGAACGCAATGTTGCGCATGTGCGGATTGCTACAGTCAACCCGCCGGTGCCACCGGTTGTGAATGCTGTTGCTGAGCAGCCGAACAGTGATGCCATAAAAATGTCCGAGGCACTTCTTATGCAGGTGGCTGAAAAGCGGGTTGTTCCGATGACCCAGCCAACCACAAAAGAAGAGGCAGCACCAGTGTCAGAAAACAGAACTGAAACTGTAGCGCACAAGTTCTCTGTCTCTTCAGAGGACAAGCCATTGATTTCGCAGGCCGCAGAGCAGCATGTTGCGGCGTCATTTGGTAGCCTTAGTCAGGCTCTGCTTGAAGAGCAGAAGCGTCTGCTGAATGATAAAATGGAAGCGATGTTGCGCCCGATGTTACAGGAATGGCTGGATACCAATCTGCCGCCACTTGTTGAGCGCCTTGTCCGTGAAGAAATCGAACGGGTTGTTCGTCGCGGTTAAGACATGTGACTTTGCGGTCAATATAAAGAATTATAGAGCATTTCACAGTCAAGTTGGATCAACTTAGACAGTCCGGGATAATGCGGCTTTCTAAAGAATTGAGACGCGAGCACTGCGATCCGACATGAACGTAAACCGCTCTAGCCCCGCTGCCGCTGTAGACGGGGCTATTTTTATGGCAACAGTCACCCTATATAGATTATAGAAATATCGTGATTTGCAATGTGAGGCATGCAGCCAGTCTTGATTCTTTGTTTTAAACTTGCTTTGAAACGCTCAAAGAGTCTTGTCCGTTATGAATATATGATTATGCCTGCCTGAGGCGGCGCGTAGCATACGCTTCATACTGCTTGCCTTCATATAAAGAGACAGAGTTTTTATGTTAGAGAAAACCTACGATTCCGCGGCCACAGAGCCAAAAATTGCTGAACTTTGGGAAAAAGCCGAGGCTTTTAAAGCCGGTGCCGGTTCCAAGCCTGGTGCGGATCCGTTTGCGGTGGTGATTCCGCCGCCGAATGTTACCGGTTCTCTGCATATGGGCCACGCGCTCAACAATACAATTCAGGACATCATGGTGCGCTTTGAGCGCATGCGCGGCAAGAATGTGCTGTGGCAGCCAGGTATGGATCATGCCGGTATTGCAACGCAGATGGTTGTTGAACGCCAGTTGATGGAACGGCAAGAGCCGAACCGTCATGTTATGGGACGTGAGAAATTCGTTGAGCGTATCTGGCAGTGGAAAGAAGAATCCGGCGGTCTGATTTTCAATCAGCTGCGTCGCCTCGGTGCGTCCTGTGACTGGTCGCGCGAGCGCTTCACCATGGATGAAGGCCTGTCGAAAGCTGTTCTCGAAGTTTTCGTAACGCTCTACAAAGAAGGCCTGATCTATAAAGATAAGCGTCTGGTCAACTGGGATCCTAAATTGCAGACCGCGATTTCGGATATCGAAGTTGAGCAGCGCGAGATCAAAGGTAATCTCTGGCACTTCCGCTATCCGCTGGAAGGTGTGGCTTTTGATGCCGAAAACCCGGATACTTATATCGTTGTTGCCACAACACGCCCTGAAACTATGCTGGGCGATAGTGGTATTGCGGTTAATCCGGAAGACCCTCGCTATCAGGCACGTATTGGCAAGAATGCTATTCTGCCGCTCGTTGGCCGTTCACTGCCGATTGTTGGCGACGATTATGCTGATCCTGAATCCGGCTCCGGTGCGGTAAAGATTACCCCTGCACATGATTTTAATGATGCTGAAGTTGGCAAGCGTAATAACTTACGTAAAATCAATATCATGTCGCCGGAAGCTAAAATTCTTCTGAAAGACAATGAAGATTTTGCGGAAGGTCTGACTGCATCCGCTGAGCTTGATGCTTTGGTAGAGCGCTTCCATGATGAAGACCGCTTTAAGGCGCGCAAAGCCATCGTTGAAATGATGGATGAGGGTGGCTATCTCGAAAAGATCGAAGATCACACACATATGGTGCCACATGGCGACCGTGGTGGCGTGCCGATTGAGCCGTTGCTGACTGACCAGTGGTATGTAAATGCTGCTGAAATGGCTAAGCCGGCGATTGCTTCTGTTCGCGAAGGCCGTACAGCGATCGTGCCTAAAACATGGGAAAAAACCTATTATGACTGGATGGAAAACATTCAGCCTTGGTGTATTTCCCGCCAGCTTTGGTGGGGACATCAGATCCCTGCATGGTACGGCCCTGATGGCACGATCTTCGTTGAGAAGTCCGAGGCTGAAGCTGTTGCTGCTGCCGAGAAGCATTATGGTGCGCCAACAGAAATTACCCGTGATTGCGACGTTCTCGATACATGGTTCTCGTCGGCTCTGTGGCCGTTCTCGACCCTTGGCTGGCCGGACAAAACACCTGAACTCGACACCTATTATCAGACTGATGTTCTGGTAACCGGTTTCGACATCATCTTCTTCTGGGTTGCCCGCATGATGATGATGGGTCTGCACTTCATGAAAGAAGAGCCGTTCCACACCGTTTATGTTCACGCACTCGTGCGTGATAAGAACGGCGCGAAAATGTCGAAGTCCAAAGGCAATGTTATCAATCCGCTTGATCTGATTGATGAATATGGTGCCGATGCGCTGCGTTTCTCGCTGGCAATCATGGCAGCGCAGGGACGTGACGTGAAGCTTGATCCGGCACGTATTGCCGGTTACCGGAATTTTGGTACCAAGCTGTGGAATGCGACGCGCTTTGCGCAGATGAATGGTGTAACGCGCAATCCGGATTTCAAACCGGAAGATGCTAAGCTGGCCGTCAATCGCTGGATTTTGACCGAACTGACACGGGCAACAAAAGCGATTACCGAAGGTATCACAACTTACCGCTATAATGATGCGGCGGGTTCAGCCTATCGCTTTGTCTGGAACCAGTTCTGTGATTGGTATCTGGAACTTCTCAAGCCTATTTTCATGGGCGATGATGAAGATGCAAAGCGTGAAGCGCAGGCTTGTGCTGCTTATTGTCTGGATGAAATCTACAAGCTGCTGCATCCGTTTATGCCGTTCATGACAGAAGAACTGTGGAGCCTGACGGCCGGTGAAGGCCAGAGCCGTGAAACGCTGCTTGCACATGCACCATGGCCGGAATTGAGCTTTGAAGATGCATCCGCAGCGGATGACATTAACTGGCTGATCGAGTTGGTGAGCGGTATTCGTTCCGTTCGCTCCGAGATGAATGTTCCGCCATCAGCGCAGGCACCGCTTGCGGTTCTGGAAGCCAATGATCTGACGAAAGAGCGTCTTGCACATCATGATGCAGCGATCAAACGTCTGTCGCGTGTTGCTGATATCAGCCTGTCCGATGCGGCGCCAAAAGGCTCTGCACAGCTGGTTGTGGGCGAGGCGACTTATTGCATGCCGCTTGGCAGCCTGATTGATCTTGATGCTGAAATGGCGCGCCTTGAGAAAGAAAACGGCAAGCTGGCAGCGGAAATGGAAAAAATCAACAAGAAACTCTCGAATGAGAAGTTTGTTGCCAATGCCAAGCCGGAAGTGGTGGAAGCTGATCGCGCCCGTCTCAAAGAATTGCAGGAAGCACAGAGCAAGATTGCTGTCGCTCAGCAGCGCCTGAAAGATGCTGAGTAAGCCTGCCATCGCACTTCGCTGAATAATTGTTCCGCCCTTGAACCAGATAAGTTTGAGGGCGGAATTGTTTTATCCTGCTTTTGAAACAAATTCCGGTCAGAGTTTGGCTGCAATCCGCATGAAATCGGTAAGTCTGAAATCTCATTGATTCTGTATGATATTTTTGAGTTCTCTAACTATATGAATTTTTTATATTAATTTAAAAACACAGTAGCTTTTGAAGCGAAATATCTGTAATTTCGCTGATGGGAAGCGTCATGAAATCAGGCTATTGCAAAGCTCGATATATGTGTTTGGGGTCGAATATTATGATTTCAGGACAATAATAAGCGATTGTCGTTTTTGCGTGATATTTTTAACACAGGGTGTGTTTGGGGAAGCGAAACTGGCAAAAATTGGCATTTCATCGAGTGTTTTTCGCGATGAAACACAAAAAATCTTCGCAGCGCAGCCAAATTTTCGCTTTTTGGGGAAAGCGAAAACGAACCGTCAGTTCGCTAGCTGTTTCTTGGCCTTGCAGAACCTATTCGGCATGTTACGCTCACGTCAAAATTAAGTATAAAAATCGAGGGACACTATGCTTAAAACTGCATTGAAATTTTCTGCTGTTTCACTGGCATTATCTGGGGGAATATTGACTGCACATGCCGGTGGTCTGGAACGCAGTTCTCAGGATTTCGATATTCTGTTTGAAGACGGTAATGTGGTTGAAACAGGAGCGACATTTGTTACACCGCAGCGAAAGCTGAAAAATATTCGGTCTGGGCTCGGTCCTATAAATCCTGTGCAGGATCAAAATTACGGTAAACCTTTTGAAACAGAAGTTGACGAAGGTAAATCTTACTGGGTACCAAAAGTTTCAGCAAAATTTCAGCTGACCGATGACCTCGCCTGTGCTGCACAATATCGTCAGCCTTGGGGAATTGATACGGATTCTGGTATCAATAATGCGCGAATGTTTAGTTCGATAACGCAGAAAATTTCTTCTAACGATTATGGTTTGAACTGTTCTTACCGTTTTGCAGCAGGTGAGAAAGGCTTCTTTCGTATTCTTGGTGGTGTGAGCTATCAGGAGCTAAAAGGTAAGCAAACCAAGGTATCAGCACTTTCAGCTTCGACTTTTGCAAATAGTAAGTTAGATGTTGATGATAGTGCTTTTGGCTGGCGGTTGGGTGCCGCTTATGAAATTCCGGAAATAGCACTGCGTGCGAGCCTCGTTTACCAATCCAAGGTCAGTTATGATCTCGATGGTGAAGTTAATGTAGCACCTATCGGCTCTCCAATCAGTTTTACAACACCTGTACGCGGCTCAGTGGCAACTCCGCAGTCCGTTGAATTCAAATTCCAAACTGGTATTGCACCTGACTGGTTAGCTCTGGCTTCGGTCAAGTGGACGGACTGGAAAAGCATCACCAAAGTCAGCTTTCTAAATTCGGGAACTGATCCGTTTTTGATGGGGAAATTTCCTGTAGGTTCTGAGGTTACCTCGCTTGATCTGTATTACAAAGACGGTTGGACAGTCACGGGTGGTGTTGGCCATAAGTTTAATGATCAATGGTCTGGTGCAGCAACTGTAACCTGGGATCGTGGAACTTCAACTGGCCTGACATCACAAACAGATGTTTGGTTGCTCGGATTAGGCGCTAATTATAAAGCAACTGAGCACCTTGAATTCCGCCTTGCTGGTGCCGTTGGTGTACTCACATCGGGTACTTTGGATAGTACAAAAAACGGTGACGGCACATCAAATCCAACCGGTTCAAAAGCGGATTTTGGCACAGACGTTGTTGGTGGTATGACACTTTCGGCAAAATACCGTTTCTGATCTGATAATCAGATAAAAAAGGCGCTGTGATTGTGGTGATCACAGCGCCTTTTTAAATGAGTATTTAGCTGCTTATTTCTCCAGACGAGCGAGCAGGGATGATGTATCCCAGCGGCCGCCACCAAGCTTCTGCACATCCTTATAATACTGGTCCACCAAAGCAGTCAGAGCCAATGTGGCGCCATTGCGGTCGGCTTCTTCAAGGCAGATTTTCAGGTCTTTGCGCATCCAGTCTGCGGCAAATCCGAACTCATATTCACCCTTGATCATGGTTGGTGTGCGGTTTTCCATCTGCCATGAACCAGCAGCACCTTTGGAAAGCACATCAATAACCGTCTGAATATCAAGACCTGCGCATTTGCCGAAGTGAATGGCTTCTGCCAACCCCTGCACAATACCGGCAATGCAAATCTGGTTCATCATTTTGGCAAGCTGGCCATTACCGACAGCGCCCATTAAACCAACCGAGCGGGCATAGGCAGAAATAACCGGCTTGGCTTTGCCAAAAGCAGCTTCATCTGCACCGCACATCACGGTGAGAACGCCATTCACAGCACCAGCCTGACCACCGGAAACCGGCGCATCAATGAAATGGAAGCCGCGCTTGCGCGCCTCTTTATCCAGCTCACGGGCAACTTCGGCGGATGCCGTTGTATTATCGATGAAGATCGCCTCTTTGCTGATCGTGTGGAATGCACCATGCTCACCAAGCGTTACTTCACGCAGGTCGTCATCATTACCGACACAGCAGAAAACGTAATCCTGTCCCTGAGCGGCTTCAGCAGGGGTTGCAGCGAAACTGCTTTTAAATTCCTGCGCCCAGGCCTGTGCTTTGGCAATTGTGCGGTTATAGACTGTAACTTCGTGCTCACCGCGAGTCCTGAGATGCCCCGCCATCGGATAGCCCATTACGCCGAGGCCGATAAATGCAACTTTAGCCATGTCTCTCCCATTCCATCAATCTGCTGAATACGTTTTGTGATGGTATTCGTAAGGAAGAATATAGGTTTTAGCAACAGAGCGATCTGGGCACTTTTATTGTGATTGCAACCACTTAAATCACAGCTGATTGTCTATGCCCTCAGGCTGTAGATCAGCACGGAGTTTTGCAGTATTTTTATAAGCACAGATTGGAGAACAAAATTATGAATCAGAGCGATGAAGTGGTAAATGGTGCCTGTCATTGCGGAACAGTACAGTTTCGGGTGAAATTATCTGACGGGCTGAATACAGCACGTCGTTGCACCTGTTCTTATTGCCGGATGCGTGGTGCCGTGGCGGTTTCTGCCCAGGTTGGTGGTTTGGAGATTACCAGCGGCGAGGAAGCACTAACGCTATATCAGTTCAACACCAAGGCTGCGAAACATTATTTTTGCTCTGTTTGCGGGATTTACACCCATCATCAGCGCCGTTCCAACCCTCAGCAATATGGCATTAATGCCGCTTGCCTTGAAGGTGTCAGCCCGTTTGATTTTGATGAAGTAATTGTCAATGATGGCGTTAATCATCCGGCAGATGATCAATCGGCCAACCGACCGCCTTATGTCGGCGTATTGAAATTTATTCGCTGCGAGTAACGGTTATTTATCGTTGATGATCGCCCAGCGTTCATGGTCGCGCCAGTCACCGTTAATGAAGAGATAGCGCGGGGAAAAGCCCTCTTTGTGGAAACCCGCGCGCTGAACAAGAGCGATAGAGCGCTGATTATCCGGTTGGATATTGGCCTCAATGCGATGCAGCCCGACTTCATCAAAACCATAAGTGATCGTCTGCTTCAGAGCTTCAGTCATGAGGCCGCGACCTGCAAATTCCACCATGCTGTAATAGCCGAGATAGGCACTACGGAATGCCTTCATGAAAATTTGACTGATGGTAAAGACACCAACAATCCCGCCGCTGTCTGCATCCCGCGCAACAAGCGCCTGAGATGCACTGCTCTGCAAATTACAAAACCACTCTTCAAAGCCAACCTGATCCGTGAAGTTGCGCATCCACGGATGATGATGGTCGCGGCTGGCAATATTTCCCGCAATCAGTTCCTGTGCATCTTTTCTGCTAACTGGCTGTAAATTGATCATTTTATTCTCCGTAATAGCTATATTTTATGGCGCAGAAGCCGCAGAAAACTCAATCCCTATATTGAGAGAATATCGCGTTTTATAACAGTAGCATTGCGCGTACATAAATATTATGCCAGCGATTAGCAGGTTAATTAGAACCTTGTAAAAGCAGGAGTGCAGTTTGGCGGATAAAAAGCGGTCTTGGCAAACCTATCTGGCAATTGCAGCTATCTGGTTGCTGATTATGCTGGTGTTCGTGGCTTATTCAGCCCGTCAGAGCATTAATCAGGCACGTGATGAGGTAAGGCAGACTGGCACGGCATTGCATCGCGTGCTTTCACAGCGGGCAGCGCAACATGATGCACATCTGACCAGTCTGAATGCTCTGATCCTCTCAGCCAATCCGCCGCCTGTTGATGCCCTGCGTCAGGTGTCGCGCAATATTATCCGGTTTTATCCGCGCATCAGCATTATTGATGTGATGCTTTTGACCCGAGAGGGCGCAAGAGTAAGCGCACAACCGTTCCTGATGGTTGATGAGAGCGAACACGAGACTATTGCCGGTGCTTTTGCTGTGCAGATCGCAGGGCAAAAACCGGGTGAGGTGCGCACTTATCTTTCTGATAAAGTTGGTGACCGCTATTATCTTGGCAAGAAATCAGACAATTCCAATCCCGGCTATGCCATTATTATGGCAATTAATCCGGCTCTGATGATTGAACCAAATGAGCGCCCAGACTGGGCTGATCTCAGCCTTTCTATTGATGGTAAGACAATTTTGCAGCAGCACTCCGCTCTTCAGAACGCACCGTCATTGTTGAAGCCGGTGGTTTATACGCAGCAGATTGACAGCCAGAACCAACCACTGCTTTTGACATTAAGTCGTCCAATAGTGCTGTCGGAGATGATTGACCCGCGGCGTACTGCTTTGCTGGCGGTTGTCTCGCTTTTGGCGCTACTGGTATCCTATTCACTATGGCAGTCTGTGCGAGCGGCCAAAAAAGCTGAACAAAAAGCACAATTACTGGAACATGAAACACGCCTTGCTCATGCGGCGAGGGTGAATTCCATGGGTGAGTTAGCATCGGGGATTGCCCATGAGTTGACGCAGCCACTCACGGCATTGCTCAGTCAAAGTCAGGCAGCACTGCGCCTTGAGGCTTCCGGTGAGCGACCTGATCTGCTGAAACAAGCATTGACGGCCAATGTGCGCGAGGCATCCCGTGCCGGTGAGATTTTAAAGCGTATGCGTAACTATATGAGCAATCATGAACCGCAGCGCAAGCCGATGGATATCAGCCAGAGCATTCGCGATGTGAGTGAATTGCTGCGCACTGACCTTGCGCAGCGCAATATTACATTGCTTATTCAAACAGAGAAAAACACACCCGCGATTATGGGTGATGCGGTGGAAATGGAGCAGGTTCTCTATAATCTCATCCGCAATGCCGCCGATAGTCTTGTTCAAACGGAGAAAACAGACAAGCAGATCTCTGTTACAGCCCGCAGCGGGCAAGGGCAGCTTGTGATCACTGTGTCCGATAATGGCAGTGGCATTGCCGATGATGTGTTGCCGCGCTTGTTTGAGCCGTTTTTCACCACACGCAATGGCGGTATGGGGCTGGGGCTTGCGCTTTGTACAACATTGATTGAGCGGATTGACGGGGAAATCACCGCGGCCAACCGGCCTGAGGGCGGTGCTGAGTTCACGATTGCGCTGCCTGTAGCAGAAACATCATCAATAAAGGTCTGATTATGAAAAACTTCAATATCTATCTGATTGATGATGATGAAGCGGTGAGGGATGCGTTGTCCTTGCTTTTGCAGACCTATGATATGCGCGTTGAGACATTTCGCGATCCGGCCACTTTTCTGGCGCATGTTGATCCGCAAAAACCCGGTTGTCTGATACTGGATTTGCGTATGCCGATGATAAGCGGGTTGCAATTGCAACAAAAGCTGCTTGAGCGCGGTATTGACTGGCCTGCCATTATGATTACCGGTCATGGTGATATCAATGCTTGTCGCCGTGCTTTCAAGGCCGGTATTCTGGACTTTCTCTCCAAACCGGTCGATGAACAAGTGTTGCTGGATGCGCTGGCTTTGGCCTCTGCAAAGCTGGATAAAATTCTGGAAAAGGCTGAAGCGCAAACACTGCTGGCTAAACTGACCGACCGTGAGCAGGAGATTTTTGACTTGATATGCAAAGGCTTCGGCAGCAAGGAAATTGCCGCAGCGCTCAATATTTCTGTGCGCACAATCGATGCACATCGTGCAAATATTGCCGAAAAACTGGAAACCAGTTCGGTTGCCGATTTTGTACGGCTGCAATTATCGGGCAATGATACGGCGCATCCGTAATACTACCTATAAAGTTCAGGACTATCGCGGATTCCCGACATTCATGCGTTTCACTAGATTAGAGCGCATCCCGAAAAGTGTGAAACGGTTTTCGGAAAAGATGCGCGTTAAAACAAATGATTAGAGCGCTGATCTGATCCAATCAGATCAGCGCTCTAATAATCAGAAAGCCGGTTGCTTTCATCAACAATCAGGAGACGATCATGAAACGCATTTTGTTTGCCGGAGCTGCGGCACTTGTACTGACCTCTGCTGCATCTGCGCAGGTATTGCAAGAAAAAAACATGCCGCTGAACCTTGCGGTAAACATTGCCAATGAAACAATCGCTGCCTGCTCTGCAAAGGGTTACAATGCTTCTGTTGCAGTTGTTGACCGTGCCGGTGTGCTGCGCACATTGCTGCGCGCTGACAATGCCGGCGCCCATACACCAGCCGCTGCAACTGCAAAGGCTTACACCTCTGCATCTTCCCGCACACCAACCGGCATGATGGCAGAAAATATTCAGAAAAATCCAACTGCTGCTGAACTGGCCAATATTCCGGGCTTTCTCGTCTTGGCAGGCGGTGTGCCGGTGAAGATCGGTGACGAAACCATTGGTGCAATCGGCGTTGGTGGCGCACCGGGTGGTCATCTGGATGAAGCCTGTGCCGTGGCTGCGTTGGATAAAGTAAAAGACCAGCTTAAATAATAAATCAACCGTCGTTCTGTTGTTTCAGGACGGCGGTTCAATCATTATGAAATCCCGATAAGGAGAGCGTGGTGTCCCGTTTTTTATCAATACGTAAAATCCTGAAAAGCACTCTGCTTATTGCCGGTCTGATAGTGACAATGACGGGAGTTTCCATGTCCGAAACGACGAGCAAAGAACGCCAAATGCTTGAGGCGGCAGCGTCCGGTGATGTGGCCACTATTCAGCAACTGCTGAAAGACGGCGTGAATGCGGATACACGCAATGATCATCGCCAGACAGCTTTGTTGCTGGCAACGCATAATAATCAGATTGAAGCTGCAAAAGTGCTGATTGATGCCGGTGCGGATGTCAATGCCAAGGATATGATACAAGACAGCCCTTATCTTTATGCCGGTGCACGCGGTCATCTGGAAATTCTCAAAATAACCTTGTCTCACGGGGCCGATCTGAAAAGCACCAACCGTTTTGGCGGTACGGCTTTAATTCCTGCATCCGAGCGTGGCCATGTAGAGACAGTGCGCACACTGATTGAGGCAGGTGTTGATGTGGATCATATCAACCGCCTCGGCTGGACAGCGCTAATTGAAGCTGTGATCCTGAGTGATGGTGGTCCGGCTCATGTGCAAATTGTGAAATTGCTGAAAGATGCTGGCGCAGATTTGTCCATCAAAGATAATGACGGCGTAACGGCACTTCAGCACGCTAAAAAGCGCGGCTATACAGAAATTGTCGCGGTTCTTGAAAAGTAAAACTAATAAGTTTGTAAAATAAATTTTACTGTTCATGTTACGATGGAAATTATAGCCATAATAGGCTTTGATACAACGCGTAACAGCCTTAAGGATAGTGAATATGCCGGTTCAACAGCAGTCAGAAAACAATGCCTCGAGAGAGGATATTGCTGCGATCATTGCTGAACGTAGCCGTCATTTTCATCTGCAATGGTTTAAAGACCTGTTTTCCGGCCGCTTGTCTCTCGGTGACACATTCTGGCTGGGTTATCTTGGCAGTGCTCTGATTATTGCGCCTGTCACATTCGTATTTTTTATTTTGGCGCGAGGGTTTCTACCCAGCACCTATTTTAGTCTGGTTCTGGCAGTTTGGTTTTGCCTGATAAGCCTCTATTACATCGCATTATTTATGGCTGTTGTCCGCAAGGCCCTAAGCACGCCTGAAGCAGCTGGCTGGAGATGGGCAGCAGTTTTGTTTGCTCTGCTCAGCACCATGGGGCTGCTCACCAGAGTTTATGCCTATCTTGCTACATGAGCGATTGTGTGTGTGCTTTACAGCACCAGCAGGCCGATACCGCTGAGAATATCTGTTGCCTGACTTTTGGAAATGATCGCGCCTTTGAGCACTGCTGCATCATGAAAAGTGAGGCTACCCAAGTCACAGCCGCGAAGGTCTGCGCCTTTAAATTTGCTCAAACGCAGTGAAGCGCCGCGCATCCGGCAATCTTGAAACACGGTCTCACGGAAATCACACTCCCTGAGATCAGCCTCGCTGAAATCCATATTGATCAGAGTTTTCTTGCGGAACGAAACGCGCGGCAGAAAAGCGGCGACTAGCAAACATTCTTCAAAATCAGTGCCAATCAGGCTGCACTCGGTGAAATCCGCACCGGTCAGTTTCGATTGTGAGAATTTGGCGCTGTTGAGATTGGAGCGGTTCCAGAGCGTATTGGACAGATCGCAATTTTGAAACTGCGCCGCATTGCCTTCACTATTGGACAGGTTTACGCCACTGAGCCGGCATTTAATAAATTGCGTATCGGTAATAACCGCAGCTTTGAGATTACAGCCGACAAATGTGCAATCTGTAAAAACACAATCGGACAGATCGCTGCCGGATAAATCCGCACCGTCAAATCGTTGACCGCTGATATTTCGCGTGCCACCAGCAATCTGGCTAAGAAGTGTATCAGTCACAGGCATAGCGCTGTCAGCGCTTACGGGTCAGAACAGCAAAAGCTACGCAACCGGCCAAACCGAAAGCGATAATTCCCTGAACAAGGAAAACCCACTGTATCGAGCTCATGATATCACCTTTCATTCGTTTGAAATTATATGATCTGTGCAGTGCTTTATCACTCTCACGCGGCGCTGTCAGCTTTTTAAATATGATTATTACAGCGGTTTAAGTTAAAGCTGAATCGTTCAAACCGCTGTAACTATTTGTTTTTACGCATTATCCGACGCAAAACCGCTTCGCACTTTTGCTGGAAATGCTTTAAAGACCAGAATTAAAAAAAACGGCGGTGTTTGCACACCGCCGTTGTAATCTTAAGCTATCCGTTTTTACTCGGCCAGCCATTCTTTAATACGATCAGGATTGTCGGCAATATATTTGTCAACGGCCTTATCATAAGACGTTTCCTGAGCCTCAAACATCGCTTTTTCGAGGTCTGCCAGCGGGATATTCATCTTCTCCAGCAGCGAAGCGACTTTCGGATTGTCTTCCTTAAAGCCTTTACGGGCGAGGGCATTCACATGCTCTGCGGCACCGAGCGCACCTTCAGGATCTTCCAGATAGCGCAGTTTGTATTTACCGAACATCCAGTGCGGGCTCCATGCGGTTGCCACGAACCAGCCGTCAGAGCGGGTAGCGCGATCAACGGTTGTGAGCATCGCTGCTTCACTGGAGATTTGCAGCTTGTAATTCAGGCCGTATTTCTTCACGGCTTCTTCTGAAAGGCGGGTCAGACCGGCACCCGGATCGATACCCTGAATCTGGCCTTTGAGTTTCTCGTGAATTTCAGCTTTCTTCAGGTCTTCAATCGACTTGATATCGCTTTCAGGTACGCTGGAAGGCACAACCCAGCCGAGCTTTGCACCTTCATAGAGTGGGCCCAAATTTTCAACTTTACCTTCAACGCGCTTGTAGTAATCAGCATGTGTTGCAGGCAGCCAAGCCATCAGCATGGCATCAAGATCGCCGCGGCTTACGCCCTGATAAAGTGGTGCAACATCGGTCTGCACCAGTTCGACTTTTTGATCCAGATTATCCTGAATAAGTTTAGCGGCGAGTTTGGTGACAAACTCAGCATCGGACCACGGAGCCCAACCGATTTTCACCACTTTGGCATCGCTTGCAGCAAATGCTGAAGTTGCCATGGTTCCCGCCAGCAATGCCGCCAGGCTTAGACGTGTCAGTTTCCCGAACATATCTTCTCCTTTAAGGTTTTTGTATTCTCAGATTATGCTTCCTGCTTACGCAGGGATGGTGTTTGTGTGCTGCCGGTTTCCGGCTGCTTACGCAGCGCTGCAAAGCGCTTGAACAGGCTTGGTTGAGGTTTGCCGAAGCTCTGGGTAATGCGGTCAAGAACCACAGCCAGAATAACTACGGCCAGTCCACCTTCAAAACCGGTGCCGACATCAAGGCGCTGAATACCTGTGAGAACTGTATTACCCAAACCACCGGCACCAATCATCGAGGCAATAACCACCATCGAAAGTGACAGCATGATTGTCTGGTTAATACCGGTCATGATGGAAGGCAGAGCATTTGGCAGCTGCACTTTGAACAGCAACTGCCGTGACGTACAACCAAAAGCCAGACCGGCCTCAACGAACTCACCATGCACCTGACGAATACCCAGATTGGTCAGACGTACTACCGGCGGCATCGCAAAAATTACAGTCGCGATAGTACCGGGCACGGCACCCAGACCGAAGAACATGGCCGCCGGAATGAGATAAACGAAGGCAGGCATGGTCTGCATCAGGTCGAGTGCGGGACGAATAATCGTCGCCAGCACTTCACTGCGTGCCATGGCAATACCCATCGGAATACCAACTACAATCGCAATGAAGGTTGCCGCCAATACCAGTGACAGACTTTCCATCGTACCGGACCACAGCCCCATATGATGAACAAGCGCTAATGCTAAAGCGGTGAAAATCGCAAATTTCCAGCCAACGCGCCAAAGCGACAGCAATGCCAGAATGATAATACCCGCCACAGGTGGAATGGCCAGCAATCCGCCCTGAATACCACCGGTTACAAAACCAATCACGGCTGCGATCATATCAAGCGCCGGTGTAAAGTGGTCGAGAATATAGTTTACTGTGATATCGGCACCTTTGCCGATACTAAAATTCATATCCATATTTATACCAATCGTTTCAGCTCAACCGGCGCGGTCAAGCGTTTCCAGCAATGCCGACTTAGAAATCGCGCCGACATATCGGTTTTTTTCATCAACAACCGGAACCGGCCAGCGGCTTTCAGCAACGCGTCCAAGCACGTTGGAAAGCGGTTCGCTTGCATCGATAGGAACGATATCGCTCAAAAATGCTTCCCTGTAGGGATGCGGCGATTTGTTTTTAACTTTCTCAATCAGAGAGTCCTGACTGATCATGCCGTGATAGCTGCGGTCTCGGCCGACAATAACAGCAATGTCACGACCGGTCGTTTCCATCTGCTCCAGTGCGGAAGCCGCAGCAACACCCTGACGGTCAATAATCGTCAGCAGCGTTTTACGCGCCACATCACCGGCAGAAAATACATGCGAGACATCAACATTCTTAAAGAAAGAGCGCACATAATCATTGGCCGGTTTAGAGACAATCTCATCCGGTGTGCCGACCTGAACAACCTTGCCGTGCTGCATAATGCAAATACGGTCGCCGATACGCATGGCTTCATCAAGGTCATGGCTGACGAAGATGATCGTGCGGCTGTTTTCTGATTGCAAGCGGATCAGCTCATCCTGCATTTCTGTGCGGATGAGAGGATCAAGCGCCGAGAAGGCTTCGTCCATCAGCAGGATTGTCGGTTCATTCGCCAATGCGCGGGCAAGGCCGACGCGCTGTTTCATCCCCCCCGAAAGCTGCTCTGGCATGCTCTGGGCATAGGGTTCCAGACCGACGGCGGTGAGCGCTTTCATTGCGCGCTCATGGCGCTCGGCCTCAGCCATGCCTGCAACTTCAAGTCCGAAGGCTGCATTGTTGAGAACTGTACGGTTTGGCAGCAATGCGAATGACTGAAACACCATGCTCATATCGCGGCGGCGAAGATCAATCAGCTCGCGTTTTGACATTTTGGTAATGTCTCGACCATCAACGGCAATTACGCCGGATGTAGGCTCAATCAACCGGTTGAGCAGACGGAGCAAAGTAGATTTGCCGGAGCCGGACAAACCCATGATGACAAAAATCTCGCCATCCATGATTTCAAAGCTGGCACCGTCAACGCCGATTGTGCAGCCTGTGTCTTTGTGAATTTCAGTTTTACTCTTACCGGAACGCAGTTGGGTCATCGCTTTTTCCGGCCTGTCGCCAAAGACTTTAAAAACATCTTTCAAAGATAGTTTCGCTGTCTTTGCCTCATCCATACTTATTTCATTCGTATAAATATCCATATATTAAGTTAACCCTGCCATGACGGCAGACCTATTCTCCTTTTGTATTCTAAGATACATAAAACCTGCAAAATACGACTATAATCATATAAAAATAATAGTCTTAAAAATGCAGATAAATCGAATTAGATTTGAATTATATATCGCAAAACCTCAAAAAAGTCCACCCGAAGCATAAAAAACGTCCCGAAAGCCTGCTGTTCTGGTAGTTGCAGCACGATGCACGCAAGGCGGGCATTAAGAAAAGAAGGCAATATACGGAGGAAAAACCGGAAGATTTGGTGAGAGATTCTCTAGAGCGCCGCGCGCCCTCTTGTGCGCAGAAACGTCGCTCGAGCCTTTATATTTATAGCGCAATTTTTACCTTAAACTGTTTCAAGTTTAAGGAAACATGCTGTAACGAACAAAAGAGCTGTTTATTTGAGCGCTTCCGGTAAAGCTTGTAGGCGGTTTTTCGCAGTGACAATGAGCGAAAATAGGATGATTAAACCGGTTCAACGATCTAAAATTTACTAAAATAGAAGTGAATTTTGGAAAGATAATTAAAGTATAATAATACAAATTAAATTAAAAATATTAAATCATATATATGATTGAATATAATATTTTAAAATACGAATACATGCTTTTATAATTTTATAAATCAGGTACTATTCAGGTTACCTTAAACACCAATAGGTAACATATGAATAGAGTCTGGAGCTTTTCTATAGTTGCCGAACCTGAGGAGGGGCGGATCATTAAGATATCCGAATGGTCGGATTTATCGATGTTCCTGCTATGTCATTGGCCGGTAAAATACGGCGCAGCTTATACAGCAGCCATTTGCAGTCTTTCTCAGGATTTTTATAAGCAATCCAATATTGAGACGATTATACGACTATTTATCGCCGCACTGAAAGAAGCGGAAATTCCATACAAGTTTGAAATGGCCACACCTGCGCATGGCCACTCCGAGGTCAGCTTGTCAGCATCCTTTACCAGTCAAATACCGATAACGCCCCTCTGAATTAGGCAAGAGGAACCGCGACTTCTGTGCGGTTACGACCATTGCGCTTGGCTTTGTAAAGCGCCTGATCTGCCGTTTCAATCATATAGCTGAAGTCCGGATGCCCGTTGAAAGTGGAAACACCGATCGACAACGTGATATTCTGCACACCGCCATCCGGCAGCAGGAATTGCTGTACGGAGATTTTCTGACGCAGGCGTTCAGCAGTTTCATAGGCCGTAGATGCACTTGCCTCAATCAGCACCACAAGAAACTCTTCCCCGCCATAACGGAACACAAAGTCGCTGGCGCGGCATTGTGTGAAAATGCTTTCTGCCACTTGTTGCAGAATATGATCGCCGCCGCCGTGGCCATAGGTATCATTGATACGTTTGAAATTGTCGATATCGACCATCATAACGCTCAGTTCCATCCGGTTTTGTGTCGCCATTTTGACTTCACGCGTCAGAATGGAAGGGAGGAAACGACGGTTCAGCGTGCGGGTTAACGGATCGCGTCCGGTTTCCATCGCTGCTGCAACCTGAAACAGTTCAGCCAGCAGAAATTTGATTTCACCGGTCTTGTTTTTAAAATTCTCAATGAGATCTGTCAGAATAGGATCAGCATTTACGGTTGCAGCGGCAATGGAAGGCAGCAGGCTATTATCGACATAGCGCATATCACTGCGGATGTTTTCCAGTACCGGTGAGCCGTGAAAAATCATATCACCTTTATGATGCAACCACAGACCAAAATCCGAGCTGGCAAGCGGCGGAAGCGCTGTATCCTGACGAGCGCCATAGAGGCTGAACAGTACCGACTGACTCCATTCCATCAAAGCAGCGCGCTGGGTTTCGCGCTCCAGTGTCACATCCTGACTGAGCGCAAAGGCACGATAAGCTTCATCTGTCTGGGCATCGCTTTTGGTGTTGGTCACAAAAGCCTGACTCATGATCTCAATAGCAATATTGATCGCATTGCTGGTATAGCCAGCCAGAATTGCAAAATCCCCGAGACTAATATCCTGATTGCGCAATTTCAGAATAATTTCATTTTTCAAAAGGCGTGCACCTTGCATCACCACATGGATCGGCACCTGAATACGCGCATGCACTTCGCCGATTTTGCGCTGCTCAGCAACAAAAACCTCAACATCCATCGTGCGCCCGACGAATAAGCGGCAAAGCCAGCCACGCATCGAATGCTGTAAACGATCATGCACAACCTCCTGCGAGAGGAACGGGCTGGCATCAGGGTTTTGTAGCAGGCGATCGTAGAATACGCGCACGAGACGATCTTTATCAGCCTCAATCAAATCTGCCATCAGCTTTGCCAAATTATCAGGCAAGCCACGGGTTAGCTGAACCCATTCCCATTCTGAAGGCATTAGAGGAGGCTGATGAGCGGCATAACCGGCTATCTCTGCTGTGAGAGGGGGAATGTTCAAAACCGTTATGTCTCCGTCACTCATATGCTTTGCGGCGCTAATTTTCGGGCAGAAAATCTGCAACACCGATTAAATTTCAAGTAAACCTGTTTCAATGTAAGCAAGATCAAAACCCTGTGATCAATCTTGCTGTACTATATTGACGGGTACTTGCCATTCTCGCGACCGCTGTAAAAATTATCCAAAATTTCATAATGCAGACTGCCAGCGTTACATTAAATATCTGCCGGGATAAGCCTCATTTATTGCCCTCAATATAATGTCTGACGAATGAATGAAATACTTAAATTGATATTTTATATAAAAGTTCAAATCTGCGATTATCATACTGTTTTTATATAAACCTCTCACAATCTCGCTTATTTTTTTTGTTTCGCTCACTCTTGCTGTCTGAAAATTTAATAGATAGACTGATCTACCTAATTTATTATAAAAAGAGAAAACATGCCAGCAACCTTGAAAGCGCCGAAAACAGCTTCTGCCCGGGAACGTCTGCTCGAGGCAGCAGGAATCCTGTTTTATAATTACGGGATTAACGCAACCGGCATTGATATGATTACAGCCAAAGCAGGCGTTGCGAAAATGAGCCTGTATAATAATTTCTCATCAAAATCCGACCTTGTCGCTGCTTTTATTGAAATGCGGCATCAGGAATGGCTCGATCTGTATGAGGCCCGCTTAAAACAGGCGCATACCGTGCCGGATCGTATTTTGGCTGTGTTTGATGCCTATCAGGATCATGCCGAATTTGACTATGAGAACGGCTTTCGCGGTTGCGGGCTGCTCAATGCCGCCGCAGAGCTGACTGTGGGCGACGAGGGCAGGGAGGCTGTGCGCCGGCACAAGGAAGAGGTCGAGCGCCTTTTGGTGGATCCCCTTGAAAACTGGCGCAATGCGGCTGGTGAAGCCTTGTCAGCAGAACGGGTGGCTCTAACCGCCGAACATCTGTCTTTTTTGCTGGAAGGATCGTTCTCGCGTGCGGGTCTTGAAGGCAACAGCAATCGTGTTCTTAGCGCAAGACGCCTTGCAGAAAGCATTCTGGCCGCTTTATGAGTGAAACATCTGTTATCCGTACAGATCGTGTCGGTCTTGGCATCATCTGCGTTTTAATTGCGTCCTTCCTATGGGGCACCACCGGCACTGCCGCTACCTTTGCACCGGAAGTCGGCCCTTTAGCGATAGGTGCTGTTGCAATGGGAGTAGGCGGTCTTCTGCAAGCCCTGCTCGCTTTACGTGCGCTGAAACGTGACAAGCTCAAATTGCAGCGGCATTGGCTGCTGGTGTTTTTCGGTGCGGTTTCTGTCGCGGTTTACCCTCTGGCCTTTTACTCTTCTATGTATCTTGCCGGTGTCACTATTGGCACAGTCGTCACACTTGGCTCTGCGCCACTATTTTCCGCATTGATTGAATGGGCTGTCGATCATAAAACCCTGAGTAAGCAATGGATTGCAGGCGCAGCACTGGGGCTGAGCGGCATTGTTCTGCTTTGTTTTTTCGGCGGTGGCGCGCATGAAGCAGCGTCTGCCACAACCGCAACGGGAACAACCGTAGCAGGCATATTGTTAGGTCTTGTCGGTGGGCTGACCTATGCACTTTACGCCTGGGTAGCACACAGGCTGATGTGCAAAGGCATTTCATCCGGAGCTGCTATGGGCTCAATTTTTGGGGCAGGCGGGTTATTGCTGATGCCCGTTTTGCTGTTCACCGGCGGCGCCTTGCTAATCTCATGGAACAATGCACTTGTCGGTGCCTATATGGCCATCGTCCCGATGTTTACCGGTTATGTGCTGTTTGGCTATGCATTGGCGCGTATATCTGTTAGCACAGCAACCACTGTCACACTCACAGAGCCGGTTATTGCTGCCTTACTCGCAGTGGTGATTGTTGGTGAAAATCTGTCGCCGTTAGGCTGGCTTGGCGCATTACTGGTTATACTCTGCCTTGTCATTCTTTCCGCACCAAAGAAAGAGCAGGCGCTTTAATCCGGTGAGGGAAGCGTCTTGAGATAATCCTCAAAGCGCTTCCCTCGCTTCTCACGAAAGAGCCTGCCTGCCAGTTGAATGACCTCAATACGATCTACGCAATGCAGAGTTTTGGGTATGGGCAAAACACATGCCCATAGCCGATAATATTAGCGCGCAGTTGCAAATTCAGTCATCAGCTTTTCGAAGTCCTCGAAAGGCGGAAAGCCTTCATAGCTATGCGTTGCCGGAGTATGCGCCCAAGGCAGTTTTTCCTTGGTCATCGTCTCGATAAAGGGCACAAACCACTTGCGCTCATCAAACAATGACGGCCGGACATTGATGAATGCATCCATACCTTCAATGCGCGTAAACATCCATGTCATGCAATAAGCACAGAAATAATGATGCTGCTGAGGCCCATGCAAGCCGCCGATAACCGGCTCACCTTGTGTGACTTTAAAGCCGGATGAAGGGATCATTGCAGTTAATGAAAAGGCGCTGCTGCTCATGGATTGGCAACCGGTGCAATGACAGGCTGCGGTCATTAATGGCTCTGCAGTCACTTCAACTCGGACTTCTCCGCAACGGCATTGTCCGCTTAAAGGTAATCGGGGCATCTTCATCCGCCATATCCTTCTAAAAGTAATGCCCTGTTTTTACAGGACTTTTGCAGTTTTAGCTACCACGTTTCAATCCATGATCTATCAAGCGGTCAATAATTTGACTGTAACTGACACCACTCACGGCCATAACTTTGGAATACATACTGATATCTGTAAATCCTGGTATCGTATTGATTTCATTGAGGATGATCCGCATATCTTCAGTGACGAAGAAATCTACGCGCGCCATCGCATCACAACCGACAGCCCGAAATGCCTTCTCGGCCATTTCATGTATTTGTGTTTCAACGATTGAGGGCAGGTCTGCCGGTACTTTTAACGCCGCACCAGCCTCATCTATGTATTTTGCATCATAGCTGTAAAGTCCATAACTTTCTGCCGGTGTTATCTCACCACAACGCGATACAAAGAGACTGCCGTCTGTATTCTCCAGCACGGCACATTCAATTTCACGGCCGCGAATAAACTCTTCAGCCAACAGCTTTTTATCATGCAGGAAACCGGCGTCGAGTGCAGCCTGATAGCCGGTTTCAGCGCTCACTTTACTGACACCAACAGACGAACCTTGGCGCGCAGGTTTAACGAAAAAGGGCAGTCCGAGTTTTTGCTGTAAAACTTGAAATTCCGGCACATTGCCCTGATGAATTGTCACCGAATGTGCAACTGGCACAGCAGCTTCTTTGCTCAGGCGCTTTGTCATATCTTTATCGAGCGCTGCCGCAGAGCCAAGAATGCCGCAACCGACGAGAGGAACACAGGTGACTTCTGCTAAACCCTGTACGGCACCATCTTCACCATGCAGCCCATGCAGAACCGGAAAAAGCGCATCAATCTTTGGTAACTCGTATAGTTTTTGATGCTGACCCAGAGCAACTATACGCCCGTAACCGCCGGATAAAAGGCAAATCTGAATACCGGAGGAGGGCTGCGCCAATTGTCCCTTCTCATAGGAACTCAGCAGCCATTGCCCTTCGCGGGTCGCAAAAACCGGCACGGCTTCATATTTATCAGGATTAAGCGCCTGTATCACATTGGTCGCAGACAGAACCGAAACATCATGCTCGGGTGAACGGCCACCAAAAAGCAAAGCAACGCGTAATTTTTTCTGTGTTCCGGTCATGTGCCATCCGTTGATTAAACAATTGTCTCCGTGTTTGAGATCATTTTACGGAATATCGACAATATTAAGTTGCAGGACATCTGGATAAAACAAAGCATGATTTTTGAATTTTTATAGTAAAGAAAGGCTATGTTGCGCGCCTAGGGAGGAAAAATGAAAAAACCTGTCGTTCTTGAGCGTAAAGTATGGGCTGAAAAGCCTGATGTCTGGCAGGGCGAATTTGAGGGCCGTCGCTTTGGTACCAATGCATCTGTGATGTTTTATACGACGGATCAAATCGGTCATGGTCCACGACTGCACAAACATCCATATGATGAAATTTTCATCGTGCGTCAGGGACGCGCTTTATTCACCGTTGGTGATGAGAAGTTTGAAGTTACAGCGGGACAGATCATATTCGGGCCAGCCAATATTCCGCATAAATACATCAATCTTGGACCTGAATGCTTAGAGATGACAGATATTCACGTCACGGATAAGTTTGAGCAGGAAAACTTAGAATAACTCACAGGTATGACACATCAACTGCGATGAATTCGGCATCTTACGGCTGAATCACATAAGATAGATTATGGAACTAAATTATATAAAGAGAAGCGGCAGATGCATGTTCTGCCGCCTTTAAAGACTTGAATTCAGGCTTATGCCTTTTGAGCAATGTATAAATGCCCGGCAACCGGTTTGCCTTGTTCACTACGCACTGTGATATCTGTCACGCGCAGCATTTTGATACCGTGGCTCAGCAGCAGCTTCTCAACATAGTCCTGTTTATGTGCAAAACGCTGATGTGGCCCGACCGTATAATCACGGCCTGCAAAATCCTTGTCGGACAATGTTTCGCTCGAAAATGCAAAAATGCCGTTACGATTAAGGTTCAGCGGAAGTTTTGAGAAAAACGGTGCCAGATCGCCCATATATGGCAGTACATCGGTCGCTATAATAATGTCCCAGGCCGGCGCTGTGGTCTGGTCAAGGAAGTTCACAACTTCGCCTACATAAAGCACATTATAATCGCCTTTTTCATCAGCAATGGCGATCATGTTTTCAGCGATATCAACGCCTGTGCGATGCTCTGTCATTTCGAATAGCGCATCAGCGCCAAGCCCTGTGCCGCAGCCCAGATCAAGCATGCGGGCATAATGTGCATCGGGATTAAGGTCTTCCAGATGATCCGCGAGCTGCAGCGGTACATCATAACCAAGCTCATCAACGAGGATCGTATCGAACATTTCTGCGTGCTGGTCGAACAAAGTCGCAACATAGGCATCAGGTGCTTTGTTTGGCACCTCACCACGCCCCATGCTCGCTAAGCGTACAGCTGCACCGCCATGATCGTCCGGATCAATTTCTAAAGCCTTTTGGTAGGCTTTAGCCGCACCATCAAAATCGCCTGATTTTTCAAGCCTCAAAGCCTCATTATAGGCCTGTTCCAGCGCATCTTCATCAAATTGCGGATTTGCGGACATAATCAAAAACTTTCTGTAACGTGTATACGCTCATTCATAACCATAGCGTATAACGCTTTAGCGTGAGACTATACGAAATAATAAGTTGCTGTTCCTTTGGCGCAAATCAATGCATTTATCAATCTGAAAGAGAACAGAGGCAAAAAGGGAATAGGGGGCTCCCCTCTCCCATTTCTATAATCAGAGTCCCTGCTCTGCTTTGTCCGCTTCAATCAGTGATGCTTGTGCGGCGTAGCGCCTTGCCAGAACCGCACAGGCCATCAGCTGAATCTGATGAAAAATCATCAATGGTAATACGACACTGCCAACCATTGCCGCCGGAAAGATCACGCTTGCCATAGGCGCGCCGCTGGCCAAGCTCTTTTTCGTTCCGCAGAAGATAATCGTAATTCGGTCTTCTCGTGAAAAGCCCAGCATTTTAGCTGAAAAGCCCGTAAACCACAGGATAAAGGCCAGCAAAACCACGTTAACGCCAATCATAATGGACAGGTCATGGCCTGAAACCTCTGTCCATAAGCCCTGCACCATTGCTTCACTAAAAGCGAGATAGACCACCATCACAATGGAGCCACGATCAACTAATCCCAGCGCTTTATTATGTTTGCGAATGAAATTTCCAATCCATGGCTGCATGATCTGACCGGCAATAAACGGCGCCAGCAATTGCAACAGGATCGACAGCAGAGCATCAAGCGAGACACCGGCATCATTTTGTCTGGCGAATAACAGGCCAACCAGCAATGGCGTCAGAAACATTCCGATAATATTGGATGCCGATGCAGAAACAATCGCTGCGGACACATTGCCTTTAGCGATCGCCGTAAAAGCAATCGATGACTGAACAGTAGAAGGCAAAACGCATAGGAACAAAATGCCTGCATAAAACACCGAGTTTGAAAAGCCCGGTATGATCCAGCCGAGCGATACCCCGATCAATGGAAACAGCGCAAATGTGATCGACAGCACCATGAGATGCAGGCGCCAATGGACGATGCCTTTTACAACAGCCTGACGGGACAATCTGGCGCCATGCAGGAAAAACAGCAAACCGATTGCGACTTTTGTTGCCAGCGAGAACCAGTGAGCAGCTTCACCCTGCACAGGCAAAAAGGACGCTACAACAATAGCCAGAATAAGGGTGGAGATAAATTTATCGGGAAGAAAGCGCATATGTCCGATCGCATTTTTTGCATCAAATCATTGCCGAAATCGAAAGAAGCATGGCCGGATGCCCCGATTGCCATTGAAATGCAAAGATTTCCGGATGATTTTCTTTGGTGCCTGAGATGAAAAGACAGTCTGTTTCAGACTCGGATTTCAAGCATGCAACGGTGAGACTATGCTGACATGGTTTTTATTTCGAGATAATTGTCATTTGCTTTGCGCTGTTGCAACAACGCAAAGCAAGTGTGTTCTGCGAATTTAGTCAGAATATCCGTTTGGATTCTTTGACTGCCAGTTCCACATATCGGCGCACATTTCACGCAGTGTTTTCTTGGCGCTCCAATCGAGCGTTTCTTTTGCATGTGCAGGATCGGCGTAGCACGAAGCGATATCACCAGGGCGGCGCGGAGCAACTTCATAGCGGATATGCTGATTGGAAACGTGCTCAAATGCCTTGATTACATCCAGAACGCTATAGCCCTCACCCGTGCCGAGATTAACCGTCAGGCATTTAGGCTCATTCAGCTTATCCAGTGCTTTGAGATGACCTTCGGCCAGATCCATAACGTGGATATAGTCGCGCACACCGGTGCCGTCCGGTGTTGGGTAATCATTGCCCCAGATGCTCAGTTTTTCACGACGTCCGGTAGCAACCTGCGCGATGATTGGCATCAGATTATTCGGAATGCCTTTCGGATCTTCACCGATCAAACCGCTTTCATGTGCGCCAACCGGATTGAAATAGCGCAGAATAGCAATGCTCCATTCGGGATCGCTATTATAAAGGTCGCGCAGCATTTCTTCGACCATCAGCTTGGTGCGGCCGTAAGGATTTGTTGCTGAGAGCGGATGGGTTTCATCGAGCGGCAAGCGCTGCGGATCACCATAAACTGTAGCCGATGAAGAAAAGACAATTTTCTTAACATTGCAACTGCGCATGGCCTGCAACAGGCGCAAAGTGCCGAGCAGGTTGCAGTCATAATAATACAGCGGCTTCTGCGTGGATTCACCAACGGCTTTAAGACCGGCGAAATGAATGACAGCCGTGCAATGATAGGTCTGCATAACTTTTTCGAGAAATTCACGGTCACGAATATCGCCGGTTTCACGCTTTGGCATTCTGCCGGTGATCTGCTCAATACGTTGAAAAACGCCGGGCTGACTATTGTCGAAATTATCAACGACAACAACATCATGTCCGGCCTCAAGCAGACTTACGCAGGTATGGGAACCAATAAAGCCGGCACCGCCGGTTACCAGAATTGTCATCAGATTCTCTCTGTTCGGTTACAGACGGTTTTCATAAGTCGAATTTTATGGCACCAGTAGGTTCAAATAGCCATATAATCAATCGGATATATTGTCCGGTCTCTGTTTAGTCAGGATTCCATTATGCAGCCTTCGCGCAATATTCAAACTCTCTTAGACATTATGATTGCGCTGCGTGATCCGAAAACCGGTTGCCCGTGGGATGTTGAGCAGGATTTCAACACGATTGCCCCCTACACGCTTGAAGAAGCCTATGAGGTGATTGATGCGATTGAACGTGACGATATGGATGATTTGCGCGAGGAACTTGGCGATCTGCTGCTGCAAGTGGTGTTCCATTCACGTATTTCAGAAGAAAAAGGCGGCTTCAACTTCGGCCATGTTGTTGAGGCTGTAACCACCAAAATGATCCGCCGTCATCCGCATGTTTTTGGCGATGAAGAAGCGCGCTCTGCTGGTATGGCCAAAGGTTCATGGAACCGTATCAAACAAATTGAAAAAGATGAACGGCTTACCCGACGCACTGCACTTGGTCTTGAAACCACAGAGAAAAAGGGCTTTCTCGAAGATGTGCCGACCTATTTACCTGCCTTGGTCAGCGCGCTGAAATATCAGCAAAAAGCTGCCCGTGTTGGTTTTGACTGGGCAGAGGCTGCGCCTATTCTGGACAAGGTTGCCGAAGAAACGCAGGAACTGCGTGAAGCAATGGAAAATCAGGACAAGGCTCATATTGCTGAAGAATATGGCGACCTGCTGTTTGCCATGGTCAATCTCGGTCGCCATCTGGAACTTGAACCGGAAATGGCCTTGCGTGCGGCGAATGAAAAATTCAAACGCCGTTTTCACTTCATTGAAGATGCGCTGACCAGTGACGAAAAATCTCTGGAGGCTGCAAGCCTTGATGAGATGGAAGCGCTTTGGAATAAAGCCAAACAGGCCGGAAAATAAGGCTTGCTATCTTCCGGCCTGCAAGTGTGAAACAGATCATTCGCCCCATTTGGGGCGAAGCATCTGATAGACCGTATCAGTCGTTGCGAAGTCCATATAGCCGAGGCGCGTAACCGGTCTGGATTTGGTGATATCAATCAATCCGTCGACAAGGATTGTCTCATCAATATGCACGCCGACAACCTCACCGATTACCATATAGGCATCGGCAAGGGCGCCATCCCTGCCCTTTAGCTGGCGTATATCGACCGCCACACATTCCAGCGTCGCATAGGCTTCAGCCACACGCGATGCCTTAATTTGCTCGCAAGGAGCGGCAGTCAGCCCTGCATAATCAAACTCGCTGACGCCGCGCGGTGCATTGACCGATGTCGCATTCATCTGCTTTGCAAGATGTTCACCAACCATATTGGCCGTGAATTCCCGCGTTTCTTCGATAAAGGCCACGCTGTCTTTGTAGCCGGAAGAGCTGAACATCAGCAAAGGTGGCGTATCGCAGACAATATTGAAAAACGAATAGGGGGCAAGGTTCAAAGCCCCCTCTTTCGACCGTGTTCCGATCCAGCCGATCGGACGCGGTGCGACAATGGCCTTCAGAGGATTATGCGGCAGGCCATGGCCTTTTTGCGGCTCATAAAACATTAAAAATCTCTGTTCTTGTCGTTTTAATACCAAGGCGGCTCAAGATGCTAACGCATCACGCCTTGAAAGTGTTCAATCGCCACAATGGCTTAACCAAAGTTCAATGCGTTTCACTCAATGAACTTTGATATAACCGGTAAAATCAGCCCTGATACGGGCCCGTATATTCGCTCACCAAAGATTGCAATTCAGGGCGCGGACGATCGGGTGCTGCTGCTTTTGGTGTGCCAATATGCACAAAGCCAGCCACTTTTTCATGCGGGGCAATACCGAGCAGGCGCTTGCCCTCTTCATCATCAGAATACCAGTTGGTGATCCAGTTGCTGCCATAGCCCAGCGCATTCGCGGCATTGCAAAGCTGCATGGCGCTCGCAGCCGAAGACAGAAATTGCTCCCATTCCGGAATACGATGTGTATCGCGCGGGCTGCAAACCACACCAATAACAAGCGGAGCGCGGGAGAAACGCTTCAGTTCTTTTTCACGGTGGCTGTCAGAAAATTCTTCATTATTTTCCACTGCGCGCTGTGCAGCGCGGTCTGCCAGCATTTCGCCGACCTGAATGCGTGCATCACGACGATAAATAATAAAGCGCCATGGATTAAGCTTGCCGTGATCCGGTACGCGGGAGGCAATTGTCAGAATCTCTGCCAGTTCATCTGCGGATGGTGCAGGCTCAATCAGTCCAACAATCGGGGTGGAATTGCGGGTTTTAAAGAAATCAATGAGATCCGACACTTTATTTCCTGTTCATTCTGTTCGATGCAGTTATATGTGTGTTTAATGCAAACTGATGACATTTTAACACCATCAGCCTTGAAAATGCCTTTACACTGCGGTCAAACATTAACGTCTGTGACTACGAAATTCAAATGAGTACCGGCTTATGAAATTCAGCGCTGTTCTGCATGCCAGAAAACGATCCGCTCATCGCATATATTATGCGCCAGGCCGGAGCCTCTGTGCTGCCGCATTGATTTCAACGAGCCTGATTTTTACCGGTTCTGCAATGGCACAGGATTTATCACAACCGCAGGAGGGTTTCTCCATGCGTGTGGTGCCGGGTGCGCAATTTGACAAGTTGCAACTGCCGAAAATCTCAATTCCTGAAGGTGAAGAGCCGGATAGCAACACACCGCCAACCGGCGCGATTATGTCTCCTGCAGCACCGGCAGCCGGAATTACCCCTTATGCTGATCCGCGTGCGCCTCAAAATTCACCGCTTGCAAACCAGAATGAATTGCTGCTGGAAGCGCAACTGACTGCGGATGGCCCTGCCCTTCAGCAAGGTCTGGTATGGCGTGTATTCTCACCGGAACCCAATGCTGAAGATAAACTGCCACTGATTGCCACTGCAACAGGCGGCACGGCCAGCTTTTCATTGCCACAGGGCAGCTATCTCGTGCATGTCAGTTTTGGTCGTGCGGGTGCAACCAAGCGCATTACGATCCGTAATGCCAGCCGTCATGAAAAACTGATCCTTGATGCCGGTGGTTTGAAGCTCAGTGCCAAATTGCCGGATGGCAAAGAAATTTCAGATAAATTCCTGCGCTTCTCGATCTATGATAACGAGGACGAAGGCAATGATCGCTCGCTGATTGTACCGAATATCAAACCGAATACTGTGGTGCGCCTCAATAGTGGCACTTATCACGTGGTGTCGAATTACGGCAGCGTCAATGCAACAATCCGCGCTGAAATCGTGGTTAGCGCCGGTAAACTGACTGAAGCAACAGTTGAGCATGATGCCGCTGAAATTACGCTGAAACTGCTGCGCGATGTTGGCGGTGAAGCGCTGGCGGATACATCATGGAATATCGTCAATACCAATGGTGATATCGTTTTTGAAAGTGTGAGCGCCTATGCATCTCTCGTTCTGGCAGCCGGTGATTATATCGCTGTAGCCAAGAATAAAGACCGTTTGTATCAGCGTGAATTCACCGTTGAATCCGGTAAAAATGAAGACGTTGATGTTTTTGCCAAAGCAGAGAATGAGGTTGATAGCGATCAGGTTGACTAAGAATTATCGCTAAAAACAATCCCAATATCATGTTGAATTAACAAATCCTGCAATCAAACGATTGCAGGATTTTTATTTAAATCAATATCTTAAAAGATATTTTTAATACATTGAACCAGAGAATGTCTGACACAAATGAATTTATTTAGTGTTCGTGAATATGCGACACTTAAAAAATTAGAGCGAGTGCCATGATCCAATCAGGACATAAACCGCTCTAACTCAGATACCGGCTCCCTGATTAAAACCCTGCCCTTCATGGGTCAATGTATTGACGAAGCGGCGAGTACGTTCTTCCTGAGGGGCGCGGAAAATTGCCTGAGCTGTACCACGTTCAACAATCACGCCATTATCGATAAACAACACATCCTCAGCAATTCTGGAGGCCAGCCGCAGATCATGGGTCACCATAATCATTGTCGTGCCCTCTTTCGCCAGCTGTGCCAGCACATCGACCACCTCACCGGAGAGTTCCGGATCAAGTGCCGAAGTCGGCTCGTCGCAGAGCAGAATTTTAGGCGAAGGCGCCAAAGCGCGAGCAATAGCAACACGCTGCTGCTGGCCACCGGAGAGTGTTGCAGGCCATGCATCAGCTTTTTGGGAAAGCCCTACCTTCTCCAGCAATTGCATTGCCCGTTCACGTGCTTTTTGCTTCGGCCATTTCTGAACCGTAATCAGCCCCTCGGTAATATTCTCGGTAACTGTGCGATGCGGAAACAACTGGAAATTCTGAAACACCATACCGGAATGGCGGCGGATCAGATGAATTTCCTTCTGGCTGACTTTCCGTTCCGGCTCAAAGCTCAACCTGTCACCGGCAATTTCAATTGCACCGGACGTCGGCACCTCAAGCAGATTGAGGCAACGCAGCAATGTGCTCTTACCCGCACCGGAAGGGCCGATAAAAGCCGTAACACTGCCCTCAGCAATAGAGAGCGAGATATCATTGAGAACGGTGTTGTCCCCGAATTTTTTAACAATATTCTTCAGTTCGATCATCATGAACGGACCTCCAGAAAGCCGCCATAGCGTTTCAGCCGTGTTTCCAGACGGGTTTGCAGATAAGACAGCACAGAGCTGAGCGCCAGATATAGTAGAGCTGCTTCCACATAGAGGATCAGCGGCTCATAGGTTACAGCAACGATACGCTGCGCCACCTGAAACATTTCCGGCACCGTAATCGCTGCTGCCAGCGATGTATCTTTGACCAGAGAGATAAAGCTGTTGGACAAAGGTGGTACAGCATTAGGCGCTGCCTGCGGCAGGATTGTCCGGCGCATCGCCTGCCCCCAGCTCATGCCGGTTGCATAGGCTGCTTCCCACTGCCCTTTTGGCACAGCAACAATCACACCACGGAAAATCTCAGAGGAATAAGCGCCGATACTCAATGTAAAGCCGATTAGCGCTGCCGGAAACGCATCCAGTGTGACGCCAAGGCTTGGCAGGCCATAGAAGATCAGGAAGAGCTGTACCAATAGCGGTGTGCCACGGATCAGCCAGACATAGAAATTGACAAATGCTGCAATGGGTCGTGGCGCAAACAGCCTGATGAGCGCTACAAAAAGCCCGAGCGTTGTGCCGAAAAAGAACGACAATAATGTCAACGGAATAGTAAAAATCAGAGCAGCCCATAACAGCGGCCCTAAAGAGTCAAGCATCAGAGTTAGAATATCAGCCATTTATGCGTCCCCGCTATGTTTGTTGCCCCTCATACGGTCTTCTTACAGCATAATTCCTTAAACTTGGATCAGTTTAAGGTGAAATTATGCTGTAAATATAAAGCGTTAGAGCGACCTTTGTGCGCCCAAGAGGGCGCACGGCGCTCTAAGGTTTACATGGGTCCCTGCCCCGCTATCCGGGCGGCGGAAAACCGGCGATCATAAATCGCCGGCCTTATTATGCTTGGGAGACATAATTACTTAGAAACGTCTGCACCGAAATATTTTTCGGAGATTTTACCGTAAGTGCCGTCGCTTTTGATCTGCTCAAGCGCCTTGTTCACTTCCGCCAACAGGTCTTCTTCACCCTTGCGCAGTAGAACGCCGGAACGATCGGCATTTTCGAGTTCAGCAGCAACTTCCAGCTTCACATCTGGCTTCTGCTTTTTGAAATCAAGGAAAGAGAGGCTTGAATTGACGGTTGCTTCCGCACGACCGCTCAATAATAGCTGAATGGACTGGTCAAAACCATCATTGGCAATGATTTCTGCGCCGTATTCACGGGCAATCCTGCCGTAGTTACTGCTCAGCGACTGCGCGGATTTACGCCCCTTCAGATCTTCAAATTTCTTGATATCGGTGTTGCCGGTTTTAACAATCAATACGGCTTTGGATGCAATATATGGTTCTGAAAAATTATATTTCTTCTGGCGCTCCGGAGTAATGCCGACCTGATTGATCACGGCATCATAACGGTTGGCATCGAGACCGGCGATCAGACCATCCCATTTACCTTCGAGAAATTTGGCTTCAACGCCCAGGCGCTTGGCGATTTCCTGACCGATTTCCACATCGAAACCAACCAGCTTGCCGTCTTTGTCATGATAGGTGAACGGTGCATAGGTGCCCTCAGTTCCGATTTTCAGAACGCCTTCGGCTTTGATACGATCAAGCGCTGCATCCGCGAAAGACTGGCTGGTCATAACACCGGAACCAAGAACGGCTGTCTGCAACACACCAACTGCAAGAATAGACTTAAACCAGCTCATATTACCTGTCCTTTTAACGAGACCTTTGATGTCAAAGGCCACTTCCATAATCGTTAGAGCACTTATTATCTGTGCCTGACTGTTCAACGGTGCAGTTTGGATTTGCAGTCCGTGTTGCGATTAAGATGTCATGGCTGGTCAGAGCGTCACAGATATATTTGCGCCTGCGGAAACTCAGAATGCAAAAATAAATTCCTAATTTTGATCGGTTGTAGAAATTTTTACTCGTTGGCTTATTTCAGCGACAAATGTAAAAAAATGCATTCTACTGAATTGCTTATTCTCTGCGGTATTTTGCTGAATAATGCGCGAATGCGTATTTTGTTGCCTACTGCTTGAAGATTTTTGCTCAAATCAGACTATAATAAAGAAAATCATTCATCTGAGCTTCATCTGGTCATCGCTATAAAGAGCGGGCACTGAATAGAAGTCACGCATTCTGTATCCAGCCTGTCAGGAATTTTATCCCATGCATTCCGTATTAAAAGCCACTCCGAGTAAACGCATTCATATTGCAGCAGCAATATTAATGGCGCCGGATAACCGGATTTTGCTGGTACGCAAGGCTGGTACATCGGCTTTTATGCAGGCTGGCGGAAAAATTGAAAATGGTGAAACGCCGGTCGCAGCTTTGCAACGCGAGTTACAGGAAGAGTTAGGTCTGACAATCGCGGAAGATCAGGCGCATTATCTGGGCGCCTTCTCGGCTCCCGCAGCGAATGAACCGGGCTTCACAGTTGAGGCCGAAATATTTCGTATTGCCCTCAATCAGCCAGTCGCCAAAGCAGCAGAAATTGAGGAGATCGTCTGGGTAGATCCGTTGCAAAAAGTGGACTTGCCATTGGCACCATTAACCGAGAATTATTTACTGCCACTGTGTAAAGAATTTATACCTGCCGCATAACAATAGTCAGATTGCCTGCTTTTAGCCCTAAAACTTCCGTAATTCATTGAAATATAGCAGTTAAACCGATTTTATTATCAGGAGAAACTATGACACATCGTAAAACAGCCGCCCTTTTCGCTTCTGCATTTATTGCGGTTTCTATGGCGGGAGTGCTTTCGCAGCCAGCCTTTGCTCAGGAGAAAAATGTGTCAGAAAAACAGACATTCATCGTCGTCACCGGTGAAGGTGAAGTTCAGGCTGCGCCGGATATGGCCATTCTTGATCTGAGTGTTCTGCGTGAAGCCAAAACTGCACGTGAAGCTTTGACAGACAACAATAAAGCAATGTCGAAAGTGCTGGCAGCCATGAAGGAAGCCGGGATTGAAGACCGCGATCTGCAAACTTCCGGTGTTAATATTCAGCCGACTTACACCTATCCGAATGATAAAAATGGCCTGAAAGCCCCTAAAATCATCGGTTACAATGTGACCAACGGCCTGACAGTTCGTGTGCGCGATCTGGATAAGGTTGGCGACCTGCTGGATAAATCCATTGATCTCGGCGTAAACCAGAGCGGCGGCCTGCGTTTTGTGAATGATGATCCTTCAAAAGTCCTGATGGATGCCCGTAAGAAATCCATGGAAAACGCGATGGAAAAGGCTAAAATCCTGACCGAAACAGCAGGCGCAAAACTTGGCCGCGTGCTTGAAATCACTGAATATGTCAACAATGGTCGCCCTATGCCAATGGCGCGTACCAAGATGATTGCAATGGCAGCAGAACCTGCCAGTGACTCTGTGCCGCTTTCCGCAGGTGAAAACAGCTACAATGTGAATGTTACTGTGAAATTTGAAATCACACAGTAAACGGCACGCATAATAAAGCATTCAGAACCCTGCCCTTACGGCAGGGTTTTTTATTAGAGCGCCGTGTACCGGACTTGGCACCCAAGATCGCTCTATCACATTAAAATTATACTCTAGCTGAGCTTACTCAGCATGCTCAAAAGCAGCGTGATAGAATTCATACCCATCACGGCCATTGCGTTTTACCTGATATAAAGCCTTGTCAGCCTCGTCGAATATATCTGCTTCCTGTGAGACAGTCGTTTCAGAATTGCGCAGCGCAATCCCGATACTCACAGTTACAAATATCGGTTTGGCATCGACCGTGATAGGCAGCGCAGATAGCTTCTCTTTGATGCGTTTTGCTAAGGTTTCAGCCTGCTCTTTTGTGCTTGCCGGTAGCAGAATACAAAATTCATCACCGCCATGACGGCTCATAATTTGCCGGACTTTGAGCAAAGATGAAACTGTCTTACCAAAATGCTGCAAAATCACATCGCCTGCCCGATGCCCCATATCGTCATTAAAACTCTTGAAATGATCGACATCAATCAGCAGCAGAGCATAGGGAATGTCACGCTCTTTAAATTGCTGATCCGCAAGGTTTAGCACAGCATTGAAACGCTTGCGGGTTGGCAAGCCTGTCAGATCATCCACGCCGGCAAGGCGCTCGACTTCTTTGCGCAAAGCGTCAATCGTCAGGATGAAAAAGCCAAAGGTCAGCAGACCGGCACTGAATTGCATCACCAAAAAATTATAGGCATAAAGCGTGAGGAAGTACGAAACATCTATATCTTTAGCGGAAATACGGAAAGTTAGATAAAGATTGTATATCTGACAGCCAACCCCCAGAAAAACGGCAACCAAACAGACATAGGCACCGGGACTTTTATGGCGACGGGCTGCGAGAAAAACAAACATGCAAACAAGTGCTGCAAGATAGGTCAGTCCGTGAACCGCGGCCAGCCACAGCCAGTTGCTATATTCAGCCAGAGCCGAGAACAAGCTGATCGACATAATGACAACAAGCTGAAGCAAAATGCTGCGGATTTTAATTCCGTAAAAAGCCAGCAATCCGGTATAAAACAACCAAAAGCCTGCGATGATCAAAAAATTTCCCGCAACGGCCGGAAATGCACCACCGATACTATATTGCAGGATAAGCAGAAACGCACCAATACAAGTCAGCAGTGATCCTGCCATCCAGTGTCTGGCAGCATAAAAATCACGATATGCAAGGGCTACCCCACCCCAAATGACTGCCAGGATAGCCGAATTCATAATCAGGATGATAAATAAAGTATGGTAATCGAGTGAAGGCATAGGAAATAAACAGCTCAGCTATTTTACCGGAAGCGAGCTTCATAACTGAGAACTGTTTATTTTACATCAGTATAATTTTCTTTTTTCTGAGATTGCATATGCAAGTCTGACCACACAGGTGATTTATCTTTATTAAGGTGCGCTCTTGTTTAGCTGCTCATTCTCCTGACTATAGGCACGCTTAGCCTCAATGAGCAGATCTTTTTTGGTGTCACTGGTAAAATTCAGCACACGTTCAACCACACTGTCATTGAGTTTCAAGACATCAACATCCAGATAATTACCGGAACCGGCCGTGAGTTTGGAAACGATCATTTCAGGATTACCGTCACCGGTAATATCGCCAAAACTGATCCTCGGCTTGCCACTATCATCAAAAACAGAGCCCTCGCGGGGAAAAATCCCGCCGCCGAGATAGTCAATCAACCCGTCATCCTTATAGAGGGCAACCGTGTAGCTACCGATAGATGCCGGTTCCAGATCGCCTTCGGAAATCACTGCCACCCGTTTATCCGGCAGTGTCATCATAACGGCATTTTTGGCTGAAGCCGGAAAGGCCGACAAAGCTGAAATACAAATAACAGATATAATATGCGCGGAATATCTCATCACGCTTTCCTTACATTCAAAAAACTTCAATCAATTTTCTAAAAATGCATGGTGATTAAGACATTGATATGTTCGGGAACATTAATATAGTTCTTGATTGAATTGTGCCGCCAAGTCTGAAAATGAGGAGAGCTTAGCGCCCCTAAAGCACACGACGTTACTTCTCATATAGAAATTATAGCGGCTGACCTCCTCACTTCAGAAGACAGCCGCTTTATCCGTTATTCTGCTGCAACAGCCACATGATTTGGCAGGGCAAAAATCAGATCAAAAATATAGGTAAAAACAAAAGTATAGATCAGAAAGAACAGCAGCAAAACGGCCTCCATCTGAAAGGCTTTCCAGAATCCTACGGAATACCAAACCATATAAATCGGAATGATAATCAAACACAGGCCGAATTCGAAACCAAAAGCATGCCCTGCACGCACAGCAACACTGCGGCCGGTTACCTGTCGCCCCGCCTCCCATTTTTCAAACATCAGATTATAGGTGTAGTTCCATGTAACAGCGATCAGAGAGATGACAACAGCAATTGGCAGTGAGCCCTGTGCATCACCACCGCTCAACATCATGAGCAATAAGGTGGAAGCCACAATAGCGATAATTTCAAAAATAGTAACATAGGTAATGCGCCGCTTGAGCGGCGAAAGAACAAACATTGTCAGCTCCTCAGCTAGCAAATCTAACTTACGAGCCGGCACGCCCCGGCACTCATATAAATGGGAAAAATTAGCAGATCGCGGTTTTCCATCTGCTAAATGCAGAAATAAGCATCACTTCCCGACAAGTCAACACTTGGTCGGGCAAGAATGAAACCAAACCTGCACGCTGACAAGTCCAATAAACGGTGATGCGCAGCCGGATATTCCGGACTTCATACGCACCACCGGATAAACAATCACAAGTGAAAACTAACTCGAGCTTTGCGAGCGGTGATAGGTCACCTGCGGATACGGAATATTGATATCACCATGCTCGAAAGCGGCTTTTACACGTTCTGTTGTCGTATTACTGACGCTGAAATAATGGGAAGATTCTATCCAGTACCGGCAACTGATAACAACGGAGCTGTCAGCAAGCTGAGAGACAAAACAAACCGGCTCGGGTGTTTTCAGAACGCCTTTTTGATCGCTGATGATTGCCTTGATGATACCGAATGCTTTTTGCACATCGTCTTCATAGCCAATACCAACTTTAAAATCATGCATACGTACTTTATGGCGGCTGAAATTGGTAACCGGCGTATTCCAGAGCAAAGAATTTGGCGCCATGATGAAAAGCCCGTCATAGGTTTTCAGCTCCGTCGAGAATAATCCGATTTCTGTGACTGTTCCCGAAATAGTCCCTGCTGTGATTGATTCACCGACTTTAAACGGACGCAACACAAGCAGCATAATCCCTGCTGCGATATTTTGCAGCGTCCCTTGCAGAGCCAAGCCAATCGCCAGACCAACCGCACCTAAGGCGGCGAGAATTGACGCGGTCTGAATACCAAACTGCCCCAGCACCATCACCAGAACAACAATCAGAATACCGTAGCGTACGGATGCGCTTAAAAAGCCGATCAGCGTATGATCAAAACCTTTCAATTTAGAAAGGGATTGGCGCGTCCACTTTTGCAATGTACCGGCAATGATCCAACCAACGCATAAGATAATAATCGCACCGAGGGTCGATAAAGAATAACTTAAAACGAGATTGGATATCTGAAGGGCAAGGGCATTCGTGCTTTGAATAAATTCTGCTGTTTGATCCTGCATTTTTCAACTTCAATTTTATCTTAATGATTGTAATGAAATGCCTAAATTAAACTCTAGACATAAACAAATTAGCGCTTTCATATATTTAGACAAGACGCAATAAACTGCTCTGTAAGAATTTCATACGCACAAAATAAAATTGCGACCTCTAATACCAAGGCGCCGGTTTTAACTGCTCACGGACCGCGAAAATAAATTGATAATCAGAACGCCAGCAATAATAAAACCTAAGCCAATCAAAGCAGGAAAATCCAGTTTTTGCTGATACCATATCCATGATATGGCCGTGATGAGTACGATCCCCATACCGGACCAGATGGCATAGACGATACCTGCAGGCATAACCCGCATCGGAAACGACAGAAGACCGAAAGCAGCCACATAGCCTGCAACCACAATCAAGCTGGGAACCAGTTTGGTAAAGCTTTCCGAGCGCGCCAACGCTGTTGTTGCAATCACCTCGGCAACGATGGCTGCGGTTAAAAAAATATAATTTTTCAGCAATGAACACCTCAAAAATGCGTTTTTATTCTTAAAGCATTTCCTGTTTATTTTGAATCATTAAAAATACTTCGGAACAGTAAGAGGTCACAGCTTGTTATTTTGCAAACGACACCGCCTCATAGAAAACTAACATTATGGGGAAACTATGCGTGATATTCCGCTGGCAATACTTACGATTATTACAATCACTGCCATTGTTATAATTTTGGCATTGCCATTTTAAAACAGGCCCGGTCAGAGGGCATTTCACTCAGCATCATGCGGGAAAATATGGCATAAACAAATTTCAGTAAATTTAAATTTTTAAATAAGGATACATTGTAATTAGAAGTTTTTATAATAATATATATTTATATTATTTGAATTAAATATGTTTGCATTATTCTTTCATCATACAATAATAATTCACATCACGGATATATTTCTTGAGGATGTGACATGGATATGATTTCCCGTATAACAACGAAAAAAAACATCATAAAAAACAATATAAAATTACTTTCATTATCCACGATCGTCTTTCTTCTCAATTCCAATTCAATGTTTGCACAACCGATAACGGCGCCGATTACCGTCGTTAATAACAATACGCCTACCCTCTATAATAACGAAATTATAGATATTGATGCGACCGGAACAGAAGCGATAAAGGTTGGAAACAGCAAACTTTCTATTACGAATTCTGTTGTTACTTTAAAAAGCGATAAAACGACGATCAATATCAAAACAGCTAGTGATGTCACGATCTCAGGCGCAGATGGCGCATCCAATACAGTCATATCAACGGCATCCTCAGGCCAAGCTATTGTCTTAAACGGGGCATCTACATTAACGATCGACGGCTTAAAGGTCATTGCCGCAGGTGATAGCAGTAGTGGAATTGGCGCGACCGCGTTTTCCGCTAATGGTGTCTACAACCAGGTTAACGCCACGCTCAATCTAAGTAACAGTCAAATTCATACCGTTAATGTCCGCGCCCTTTCAGTCCGCGATAACAATGTCACGGCGAAAAATTTCAGCATAACGACAGGGCGTGATGAGGCTACGGGCGATCTGTCTTCTAAAAAACACTTATACGGAATAAATGCTGAGAGTAAGAATATCCTTAATTTAACGAATGGGGATATCAAGACGTGGACTGATGGCAGCAACGGCATTAATTTAACTATGGATGTCGATGACACCTCCGTAGAGCGCGCTAAAATCAATAATATCAATGTGACAACGCATGGCAATAATGCAACCGCCATAGATAACATCAATACGCGCTCTGCTATTTATGGCGGAAAAATCCTTACATATGGCATTGGTGCTCATGGTATTGGTGCTAGCAATGGAGGCGTGAGCAGTTGGGCTCCATCCCATGTGTCAGTTGCACAAATGCAAGTCACAACCAATGGTCGTCAGGCCTATGGTCTGGTTGCAACCACCAATTCAGACATACAGGCCAAAGGCATCAACATCACCACAACGGGTGAAAATGCGGCAGGTATTTTCAGTCAAGGTACTGGTAGTATTAATATCAGTGAAGGCAGCCAGATAATAACCAGCGGTGAAGGCGCGCACGGAGCTGCTGTTAATCTTGGATCTGAAGTCAACATAACGAACAGCTCGATCACTACAACCGGAACAAATGCTTCTGGCATCTATATGGCTGGTAATAATTTTGCAGATCGCAGTCTCCCGCCTGCGCCCGCTCCGCGTGTTCTTGATCCGGATCTCTTTCCAAGACCGACAACCCAAGAAACTGTAGATACAGAAGATACAGACAGAGCCGGTATATCTCACTCTAATAAAGTCACAATTACCGGCTCGACACTTGATGTAGCGAATGCCGCTGCACTCCGTATTCTTGGTGGCGAGAACAATACGCTCACGATTACAGGATCTACGATAAAAGCGGATCAGGGCGCAAACGCCCTGCTCTTTTCAAGTGACTTGTATAAAACTGAACATGAGGTTGGCATTGCCCAACTTAATGTCACTTCATCAAAGCTAAGTGGTGACGTGCTCGTAAATAGTGGAGAAGTGAATATTGATCTGACAAATAAATCCCAGTGGTCTGGCGCTGCAAGAATTGGCACAGATAATCAGGTTTTACACTCCCTCACATTAGACAGCGGCAGCACCTGGCTTATAACTGGGAATTCAACCATATATTCATTAGCCAATACCGGTGGCATTGCATTTTCCCCGTCGAATTCAAAATTCAAAAGTTTGACCGTTCAATCTGATTATAGCAGCAGTGGTGGCTTGTTTGCCATTAACACCAAACTTGGTGATGATAATTCTGAAACGGACACAATCATTTTCAACGGTGCGGTATCCGGCACCAATCAATTAGCAGTACGTAATGCTGGCGGAGTTGGTGCGCAAACGATTGACGGCATTAAAGTTATTGAGGTTGGTGCCCCTTCCGATGGTGTCTTTACACTTATCGGCGCCTATCGAAATCGTGGCGCAAATACTGTTGTTGCAGGCGCTTATACCTACAAGCTTTATCAAGGCAGTATCTCCGACCCAGCAGATAGCAGTTGGTATCTGCGCTCTGATCTCGATGATGACAATTATCAGGCTGGCGTACCTGTTTATGAGGTCTATCCGCAGTTCCTGCTAGGGCTGAATACCATGCCAACCATGCAACAGCGCATTGGTAATCGCTATTGGAGCTATGCTGGCATCCTGACACTCTCCCAAGGCGCGGATGCAATAGAGCCATACGCATCGGCAACTGAAGCAGGCGGCTTTACCCAAAGCAATGGCGTTTGGGGGCGTATGGAGGGCTCACATACGAAGATGAAGCCAGACACTTCCACATCAGATGCAACCTATGATTATAATGCTTTCAAAATGCAGGCGGGTCTGGAGGGCATGCTGCATGAGAGTGAGCAAGGCAAACTGATCGGTGGCCTTACCGTTCATTATACGTATGGCACAGCTGATATTTGGTCACGCAATGACTCTGATCTCGGGAGCGGCCGTATCAAAACAGATGGCTATGGCTTTGGAGGCACCCTAACCTGGTATAGTGACAATGGCTTTTACATTGACAATCAGGCGCAAGTCACATGGTACAGAAGCGACCTGAGTTATCAGGGTGGCCAGTCATCACTGACAGATGATAAAAATAATGGCTTCGGTTACGGCTTTTCGTCAGAAATCGGCAAACGCTTTACGCTGAATGACCACTGGTCGCTCACACCACAAGCTCAGCTTAATTACTCCAACGTCGATTTTGATAGTTTCACCGATGTTTTTGGTGCCGATGTCTCGCGTGAAAGAGCAGCAAGCTTACAAGCGCGTTTTGGTGTCAGCGCGGATTATCAAAATTCATGGCGCAATGAGCAAGGCGGCCTCAACCGCAGTTCAGTCTATGGCGTTGCAAATCTGTATAATGAGTTTCTCAACGGTACCCGTGTTGATGTATCTTCAATACAAATGACCAACAAAAGCGACCGCCTTTGGGCTGGCATTGGCCTTGGCGGCTCCTATAACTGGCATGACGACAAATATTCGGTCTATGGTGAAGGCTTACTCAATACCAGCCTGAAAAATTTCGGTGACAGCTATGCTTATAAAGGCACTGTCGGTTTCAGGTTAAAGTGGTAAGCGAATACAAACAATATGGCCAGCTAGAAGCTGGCCATAAAACAGGGCTGAGAAATCGGCATAGCCTGGACCGTTTCAAAACAGCGGTTTTGGTTTTTTGAAATAGCTAGTTCAAGGCTTAAAGCTCACGCGCAACCAGCGTTTTTTGCTTGTTATTCTTGTCCATAATTTCGTCGGGCTAAGAATATGCGACGAACGATTATAGGAGCGAACAATTTCACGAACAACCAGACCAGGAAAAGATGGGCGGTGTTTATACTGCTTACGTAATGTTTTTCTATCAGCCTCGATCAGGCTTTCAAAACCCATTTGCTTACATATTGCCGGATAAATCTGGTAAATATTTAAACTGGAAAACATCTCATATTGCGGATCAAACATGAGATTATCTACAGGAACTGAAATTTGCTGCATAAACTGCAACATACGTTTTGCGGCACTTCGCGAAACGATATATCCGCCTGTACAGAGATGCTTGCTCAGCAAACGCGCATATTTGCAGTCCGTACCCTGAATTTTCTTAGATTCACCAAGCAAAATCACTGAATTAAAAGTTTCAATTTTTATAAGATCCGCGTCGGCTGGTATCCAGTCTGAATCGGATAAAATCTTTTGTGCCTGACCAGACAAAACAATATCATCTTCAAATACAGCTGCGTAGTCGTCCTCACCTTGAGCAATAATTTCAAGGCATTTTTTGTGGCTCAGAAAACAACCGATTTCCCCCGGAGGCATCGGAATTTCCCAACGTCTAACGGGTGCGGTGACTGCATCAAGCTCTCCCTGACTAAGCAAGCGCCCATCGACAGCTGCTACACGTGTAAATGAAAGCCCTAAACGACCAAACTCGACATCCATCTGCGCCAAGCGATCTTTTGAGCGATCCAGATTAATAAGGTAGCACTTCATTCATACACCCAAAGCAACTCGGACTCATGCATTTATATGAATAGTCCTACTCAATATGCATAAATATTAGCGAATATCTGTGCGCAAGCAAAATCAAATATCACGCCACCGTGATGCGGGTATCAATTTACCGTGGATAACAATAAATCCATTAAAAAACAATATATTAACGCTTAAATGGAACCTTCATCCAACGCGTAGAAGTCGTCCAGCGCGCCCAAATGTTACCTGGGCTAATAATATGTGCGTTTCGTTTATATGGGCGCATCAGTTCACGACCAATCCACCCCAAAAGCGATGGTGTTTTTTTATGCTCAATTCTCAATTGCTGACGATCAGCTTCAATAAGACTGACGGTATCAATCTGCATGCACAAAGCCGGCATGATTTGATTAATCTTCAGCTGAGAAAACAATCTATACTTAGGATCATAAATTAAATTATCAACCGGAACAGATATTTTATCCATATATTTTAAAATAAGCTTAGCAGAATTCCGGGAAACAATATAGCCTCCACAGCATAAATGCTTACTGCATAGCTTTGATAACTCATATTCCGTATTTTTAATTACAATGAAGTCTTTCAAAGCAACTAACATATCATTCGTGTCAATTTTAATAATATCGACACCTCTAGGTATCCAGTCAGTATTGCTTAAAAATTTTGTACATTCTTTTGAAAGCGTGACATCATCCTCGAAAATTGCAGCATATTCATCTTCGCCATGCGCGATAAGTTCGAGGCATTTTTTATGGCTTAAAAAGCAGCCAATCTCTGAGGCTGGCAGAGGAATTTCCCATATTTGCACAGAATCTACCAGTTTCGACAATTGCTCAGCTGTTAATGTTTTCCCATCAACAGCTGCAACACGCGTAAAGTTAAGATTATAGCTATCAAACTGCGCCTGCATTTTCGCAAGCCGATCTTCCGATCGATCAAGATTAATAAGATAGCATTTCATATTCACATCCAAGTCCGGCACATATTTCTAAATGTGATTTAAAATCATGCATTTAATATTTCATGCAAAGGACTGCCCTCAATAACAGGTCTGTTTTTTAATAATGAGTTATAAAGATGAACGCCATAAGTTCTTGGCGTTATAATATCCCTCATTTTCAACCCTTTTTCATACAATAGATCCAGTTGTTTAAAATATACCGGATAAAAAGCATCAATTGGTCTGGCTTTCTCAGTAAGCCCAAGCTCTTTAACATAATGTGAAACCAATCTCGGCCCAATAGTTCCCCACTTGTGCTGCGAAACATGGATAGGAAAACCAATAGCCTTGCGTGTACGAGCATAGAGTGTTTTACGCTTTTTTCGCCATAAAGGAATGAAATAGGGATCTTCTGCCGCAGACAATACATGCTGCAAAAATGCACTGTCATGCGGCGCATTCAGAACTGCATTGTTGATTGTTTCGTCATCTTCCCAGCCAAACGTATAGTCGTTCTCTGGAAATGGTTTCATACAATACATATCGCAATCGACATAAAGCCCCATACCTTCGCGTAACAGTCGATAGCGATATCGATCAGCCGCTAAAGTCAGGCTACCAGTTCCTTTATGAAGGACAATCTCCTCTTCCTTCATTAGCTTACTGGCATCGAAGAGACGAACACCGTTCGGAGTATCATCCGGCCGGCCATATGCATGCAAAACCACATCATGTCCATGGCGCAAAAATGAACGTAAACACGCTGTGTGAATTGGACCCAATTCTCGACCGATCCATATGGTATTCACTATCATATTTACATTACCCAATACGCGCTTAAGGAGCCAGAAATTCGCACACTCTAATTTTATTTGAATTCTATTTGTGATAATTTTTTTGTAAAAATTTTTAAATACATTTTATTCAGTATCCGCAAGGCTTCACGTTTGGCCTTCATAGAAAAAGAAAGCGGATTTTTTTTCAAAAACATTAGATTAGAGGATGAACGCAAACCTACTTCAGACACAAAAACCGGGTTTTCAATGCACAAACGGTCTTGCTGTATAACAAGGCCAGCATTCAATTGACGAACATTCAACGATTTCATAACATCAAAATGCGGATCAAATAAAAAATGATCTACCGGACAATTGATACCATGCGATGAAAGCTTCAGCAGTTTTTTAGCTGCAGATTTTGTGAGAATATAACCGGCAGATCCTGGTTGAAAATCAACAAGTTCCTCAGCTTTTCTATCTGAAAATTCAATCGATCCATATTTTTTTAATTTAACTGAGCAATTAAAGCTTTCAATACATAATATATCTATACCGCTTGGTAAATCTGAATAAGAAAAAATTTTATGTAGATCTTTCGAAATCAGAACATCATCTTCGAAGACAACACCACAGTTACTATCGCCATGAGCAATAATCTCCCAACACTTAATATGGCTCAGAAAACACGCAACTTCAGCATCATATAAGGTCGGCCAATTGGTGCAATCCGTTTGCATACGCCCATAATCTTCTGCGCTATCTTTATCAATGGCAGCAATACGATTATGATGAATGCCGAACTTATCAAACTGGCTTTTTACGAATGCATAGCGGTCTTTTGAGCGATCTAAATTGATAACATAAGCCTGCATTGTAGCACTCTTCTTATTTTTATATTATTATATACACACAATCTAAAAATAATATCTAGTCAGTTAAAAAATAACTGCTTTTCAGAAACATACTGAATCTTACCCATTGCAATGCACTCCGCAAAATCACTTCTATAAAATATAATGTAAAAAATTGTTATTAAACATAATGTCAATCACAGCCTGAGTGCAGGATTCAAATTATATGAAATGCTTTTCAGATTTTTATTTATTAAAATTTGCAAATTTATCAAAGCACTAAAATCCTCTCCATTGTGTTTTAATCATCTAGAAGACTCCTAGACACAATCCAATCATGCGCTAATCATTTTGCATAAATATGATAATTTTATAAATTATAATAAAAATATGTAACTATCATACACACATGCCGATCCTTATGTGTTGCTGACATATTCGTAATACTCACATTGATAAATCCACTTAAACAGTTCGGCGCGAGATCCTCGGTCATAAAATTAACAGAACGCCGCCGTTTAATATGGTTTTGCCTGTCAATAACAAATATCGGGCTTCAACAATGATCAAGCTGCTATTTTTTCATCGCATCCAACTGACCTGCCACTGAGAATTTCCTCCAGAATGGATTAGAGTCCGGCCCGATAAAGGACGGACGAATGAAGAAGCAGCGATTTACGGAAGAGCAGATTATTGCGGTGCTGAAGGAGCAGGAGGCAGGCATGAAGGTGGCCGACCTGTGCCGCAAGTATGGGATTTCGGACGCAACATTTTATAACTGGAAAGCCAAATACGGCGGTATGGAGGTGTCCGAGGCGAAGCGCCTGAAGGCACTCGAAGAAGAGAACGCCAAGCTTAAGAAGCTGTTGGCCGAGCAGATGCTCGATGCCGCCGCACTCCGCGAGCTTCTCGCAAAAAAATGGTAGGGCCTGCCGCCAAGCGTGACGCCGTTGCACATCTGAAGGACATAATGGGTCTTTCGGAGCGGCGGGCCTGCCAGATTGTTTCGGCTGATCGCAAGATGATCCGCTATCGGTCCTGCCGACCGCCGGAGGTCGAATTGCGAGCAAAGTTGCGCGATCTCGCCAACGAGCGACGGCGCTTCGGCTACCGACGGCTGTTCGTCCTGCTCAGGCGGGACGGAGAGCCATCCGGCGTCAACCGCATCTATCGGCTGTATCGCGAGGAAGGGCTTTCGGTTCGCAAGCGGAAGGCTCGACGAAGGGCCGTCGGCACGCGTGCGCCGATCCTGGTCGAGGCGAAAGCAAATGCCCGTTGGTCTCTCGATTTCGTGCACGACCAGTTTGCATGCGGGAGACGGTTCCGGATCCTCAATATCGTTGATGATGTGACACGGGAATGCCTGGCAGCAATCCCGGACACCTCAATCTCCGGCCGCCGTGTCGCCCGAGAACTGACGACGCTGATCGAACGACGCGGCAAGCCCGGAATGATTGTCTCCGATAACGGCACGGAACTCACCTCGAATGCCATCCTGGCCTGGTCGAAGGATCACAAGGTTGAGTGGCACTATATCGCGCCAGGAAAGCCTATGCAGAACGGCTATGTTGAATCCTTCAACGGTCGGATGCGCGACGAATTGCTCAACGAAAGCCTGTTCTTTGGCCTCGATCACGCCCGCAGCGCCATCGCCCAATGGGCCGACGATTACAACAATTTCCGGCCACACTCGTCGCTGGGATACCAAACCCCGGCAGACTATGCTGGATCCATCGCCGCAACCGGCTCCAACGCTGCGCAAGATGAAAGCTTGGCGTTTCCGCCGGTTGCTACCAACACGCCAATTGGCGTAGTCAAAACCGCCGAGGCTCTAATCGCCGTTGGATGAAAGTTCAGTGGCAGGTCA
>NZ_JAUCBM010000014.1 GCF_030362795.1 Pseudochrobactrum kiredjianiae
CTAGGACGTAAACTCATAAAATAATTTTGAAAATTGAGGCGCTTATGGTTCACTTTCGTTGAATTATGGAGCCTTAGATGACACGCCGTCGTTACGAACTTACGGACCATGAATGGTCAATCATATCCCCTTTATTGCCCAATAAGCCACGCGGTGTTGCCCGCGTTGATGATCGTCTAGTATTAAATGGAATTCTTTGGCGTTTTCGAACTGGTTCAACATGGGCGGAAATTCCGGAGCGGTATGGTCCTCCGACCACCTGCTATAATCGCTTTGTCCGCTGGCGTAAGGCTGGGGTATGGGATCGGCTTTTTCACGCCGTCTCAGAGGCTTACGATGGGGACATCATCATGATTGACACCACCTGTGCCCGTGTTCACCAGCATGGAGCCACGGGAAAAAAGAGGATGGAAATGATGGTAGCATGGGACGTTCCCGCGGTGGCTTACGAGTAAAATCCATGCGTTTGTCGACGCCGAAGGCCGACCGGTAACGCTGCGTCTGACAGGTGGGCAAGTAGCTGATTGCACACAAGCTGATGCACTGACAGACGGCCTTAGCGACGGTGATACGCTGCTAGCAGATAAGGGCTATGATACTGACGGCGGGCCAAGGCCGCCAGATGCAAAGCATGGGCCAATATTCCACCCAAAGCAAACCGTAAGGGTTCCTTTGCTTTTTCAAGCTGGGTTTACAAGCAGCGTAACCTCGTCGAACGGTTCTTCAACAAAATCAAGCAGTTTCGAGGCATCGCAACGCGCTACGACAAGTGCCCAGAGAACTATATCGCTGCAGTAAAAATCATCGCAACAAGAATTTGGTGTCAAAGTTTATGAGTCTATGCCCTAGCGTGACTGGGCTGCCGGTACAGCAAAACACCCTCTGAACGATGGACACAAACATGCTATTCTCGTTTTGCATGGATCTGAGTGATAACGCTCAAGGAATTATACTTTTCAGGATTTTAAATATGAAAGCGACGTATCCCTGACTTGGGATCACAGTAATCCGGCTTCTGAAGAGAACCAACTCATGTTGACAGTTAAAAATCTGTTCAGAGGCGAAAGCACATCTCAGCATCTCGTTCAGATGGTCGCGGACAAAGCAGGGAACGACGATGATCAATCATGACCTTATCTCCCTAATGAGGGCTAATGTCGCTTAAGCCACAACACTCACTTCGCTGGAAGGCATATTTCGAAACAAATGTGATGGCGGCTGGCGCACGGGTAAAAGATGCCACGAACAGCTCCACCAAACCCATCAGGATGCAGGTTCTTTATACAACTCATATAATGTGCATCATTGCCCATTCATCTCAGAAATTTGCTCTCAGCCTCAAATAATAAGAACAATTAGAACCTGACAACCTCAGCTAAGTTGATTAAATACACCCATTATTGCGGGTCTATGCGTTATCATAGGTTGAACTATAATTAATTATTAGTATAATTTACCTCAGCCGTTTCAAGGTAATCATCGATTTCATTTCTGTCGGTGGTTATTTCTAAACATCCAGGATAATCTGATGTTACGATCAATATGTCACAATCATCAGTCTTTATAATATATCCACAGTTAACAGTTTTTATATTTTTGCTGTTTTTTGTAACTGCACTTGGCTTCTTAAAATTCAAAGACCGTGGGTTTTCGCCAAGGCAATCAGCATCAATAATTTTTTCATACCACTCGTCGCGGCGAATAATGCCTTGCATGTGTATTTTTTGATTTTGGCTAAATATTTTTTAAATTTCCATAGATTTTTATTAAAATTTTCGGTTAAAACTATTTCATAAATCTCTCCACCATTGATATCAAATTCATTCGTAATTAGTGTTATTGAGGAATTATTTTCAAATGACAATAATACGCATGCATATTTATCTCGATAAACTGACACAGCATGAATCGCCGTTAGATATAAACCGGTTATGTTTAAGTTTTTAATATCCATGGCATTCTTTCGGAAGTGATTTTTCGGGTGCCTTATTGTTTTCCTCGCCCCTTGGGATATCGATATGGGGTTCTTCAAGGTTTTGCTGCATAGAGGCGAGATTAGCACGTTTCCGGTATTTGATATCCTGTTAATGCTGTTGACTCTGTTTAGCAGACGCAGTTCGAGCGTATGCGCGCGCATACGGTTGAAAGCATTACACGACTGCACGCCCTCCACCTTTTGGTTATCGACTTTGCGTGGTCTTGCCCTAATTCAGTGGAGAGAGTTTCACTCTATGCAGGCGGGATTGTCTCAAATCCTATTGGCGATTTATATCCGAGTGAGGAATGTTGCCGTATTGGATTATAAAAGCCATTGATGTTTCGGCCAAGTGCTTTTTCAGCACTGATGCGCGTTTGAAAGACTGTACACCATACCATCTCAGATTTGATGGTTTTAAACACAGTTTCCACCATGGCATTGCCATAACTATTACCTTTACCGCTCATTGATATGAGGATGTTGTGCTTAACTAATAACGTTTGATAGTCATGTGAGCAATATTGACTGCCGCGATCCGAATGGTGGTTCAAACCAGGAGGTGGTCTTCGAAGAAGCAATTGCCCTGCTTAAAGCTGTCAACGCTAGATCTATTTTGAGCCTCTCACTCGTCGCCCATCCAACAATGCATCTGGAGAATAAGTCCAGCACGATAGCCAAATAGAGCCAGCCTTCCGATATCCATATATAGCTAATATCAACACCCCATTTCTGATCCAGACCGTCACAGGCGAAGTCCTGATCGAGAAGATTGGGGGCCACCAGAGCGCCATGATTACTATCTGTGGTTTTCTTACATCGCCGTTTTTGCAATGCTTCCAGTCCGTTATCCCTCATCAGTCTTGCAATACGATGGCGGCCAACATCAAGGCTGGCTTTATTGAGTTCAACATGCATGCGCGGGCTACCATAATTTTCATTGGATGTAGTGAACTGTGCGCGGATGTGGGCCAATAAGATCATGTCCCTGTTTTGTCGAGGGACGGTCACGCCAAGCAAAATAGCCACTTTCACTCACGCCAAGAACCGAGCAGAGCCGGTATACGGGGAGTTTTTTTCCCCTCGTCAAAGACCTTAAACTTCATCGATTGTTCGTCGGGAAAACGATTCCCTGGATCGTTTTCTTATCCTCCTCAATTTTCGCGAAAAAAGTTGCGGCGTGCTTTAATATCTCGCGTTCCTGTCGAAGGATTTCATTCTCCTTACGCAAGCGGGCTAATTCTTTGCTCACACCTTCGTGTGGAGTGCCTAAAAGATCAGCATCATGAAATTGCTGTTTCCAGTGCGATAGACTTGAAAGCCAACACCAAGGTCTTTGGCAATCTGCGGAAGCGTCCGACCGCTTGTTCCAGCAAGCCGAACCGCTTCTTTCTTAAGATCATCCGTAAATATAAGACAGAGGGAAAAAGCCCCCCCCATAAGCAAGCCCTATTTTATCAGGAATTCTCTGACAGATGCTTCCACACCATCATCCCTCGCAAAAGCGGCACCGGATAAGGTGCTTTATAATTATCCTGCCGGCCTCAGAGACCGAGTTGCAGTTGCTCCTCACATGCCGGGTGTTTAGCCAAACTCAACTGTTCACTCGTTCCGGCTACTTCACGCGCAGGCGCTTGATCCGGAAACAAGAAAAAACTACTGTATTGGCAAATGAATCGCTATTTTATACGCAGTCAGATAATTGAGAGAATTGGTGTCAGAAAACAATCAGATGGTCAATAAAATCATACTCTGCTTGCATTCCTAACCAATGAATTCAATTCAGCTATTGTTCTTACCCACCCAAAATCTACGCCGGTTATGCTGACTGAACTGGAAGAACTAGATATGTGAACCTCAGCACTATGGTAGGCAGCTAAGGAAATGCAGTAATTTCTATCATCTAAAACACTGATTAAATTATAAAAATATTGTTCTTTATTACAGTCAACTGACAAAAAATAAACTATGCGATAGAAAATCCAATGAGTACACATTCTCCTAAGAGGCAAGTTTTGAGAAGCGATATAATTTCTAAAGTTGATAAAGTATATAATACTTTAAAAGATGATATATTAAACGTTAGAATTGCCCCGAATTATCCATTAAAAATAGGATGGCTACAGGAACATTACTCCTTTGGAACGACACCTATACGAGAGGCATTGTCTCGTCTTGAAAAAGATTACTTGGTTGTATTATTTCCTAACAAAGGTTACTATACAGCCTCCACATCACTTAATGAATTTTTAGAGGTATATAGTTCAAGAAATTTAATAAAACTGCGATTAATAAAAGAATCCATACAATTTGGTGATGAAAAATGGGAAGCCCAAATAGTCGCTAATCATTATTTATTTTCAAAAGAAGCTACGTCACTAAATGATGACTATGATAGCTGGCTACGAGCACATGATGCTTTTACTGAGGCATTACTATCCGCTCACAAATCTCCTTGGTTATTTCGATTTCACGTACAGTTGACTGAACATGTCAGGCGTCAAGGCCGAGCATTATTCAAGATGAGGCCAGAAGGCGTATCGCATGAATTTTCCTTTGCAGCATTAAGATCCTCATCATTGCGATCATTATATACAATTGATATCTATACAGAAATCAAGAACGCAGCCTTAAATCGCGATATCGAGCGCATTACATGCTTAATAGAAAAATGTACTGAGCTATTCACATTCGAATACAATGAAATACAAAAATCATATCAACATTTAATCTAATTATATTTCCGCTTATGTAAATCCCAGGAATGGACGATTAACGCGCTTACTTAAAATTATCTTCCATTCTTAACTGTATAAAACATCTGCAGCGTTTACCAAACAATGCCTAAGCTGGATAAGCCAATCAAAAGAGCCTTTTCAAGATGCGGTAGCCATAGGGGATTTGCCAATACTCCTGTTGCTATAGCCGTTGCTGCCCATTCAACAACTTAATCTTTCATCACCAGCACCCCGCCTTTTTCCCATAGGCGTTATGACCGGCAATGCCTTTGCCAGCCTGTGTATCATTCCCAGCCAGATAGACCGCTGTTTCCGGCCTAAAATTGACCTTCTGCCCCTGCGCAATTGCTCGCACTGGTCGCGCACCCCGCATCGATCAAGAAGCGGGTATCGCCAATGTTCATATTCATGATGGTTCCTTTGAATGACAAAAAAACTGCCTCAAGGGCGGTGCGTGATTATAAGTGTTGGGATAGCTTGGATACAGCAGTCATATTAAACGCACCAGGTACAAGTTTAAGGCAGAACTTTAATCAACCAGCACCTTGCATTTGCGCACGGTGCTGGTTGCATTATCATTTAAGAACCGATTTTCCGGCCCTATTTAACGAGTACAGTTTACCATCTAACCCTGAAGCCGACTGTGCCTTTGACGGCATAGCTACCAGCAAAATTGCTGAGGCTGGTGTTGAGCGAACCCTCACCATAGAGTGCATATTTATCATCCGCCCATGCATAGGTACCGCCTGCCCCAATCCCGCCCCATGTCTTGTCATTATCATTTCTGAAATCCACGTCAGCAACCGTGACTTTGTTGCCGCTCATAAACTCCTGATAGAGATTAACAATGCCATAGAGATGGGAACGCGCGATCATGCCGCGGCTCGCTGCCCAAGCATTTCGGTAATCCGCAGAGAGACCAAGCCGGGCATTGAGACTATCACCATTACGATTGGAGACAGATGCCCCCCATGCATCATTGAATGTGTCGAACTTTACTGATGACCACACCATCTGTGCCTGTGGTGTCAACGACCAGTTGGCATCCAAATCGACTTGTTTGCCAGCTTCAAGGCTCAGACCATAGCCGAAGCCCTTATTGTCGTTGATCAGCGATTGATTGGCGGTGGTTGAGTTGAGATCACTGTCATACCACATAGCTTGCGCCTGAGCGTCAGCATAGAAACCATTATCATCATACCATGTCAGCGTGCCGCCAAGACCCCAGCCATGGGTATCGATTTTACCATCACCATGATCGGAAGTGATTTTGGAATTCGCCTTGCCATATTGGCCGGTGATACCACCGATGAGTTTGCCGGTTTCGCCTTCATAAAGCTGCCCGTCAACACCGGCCTGCATGATAAAGGTATCGACATCCTGCTTCATGGCCGTGGTGGAACGGCTGGATTCAAAGCGATTATGTGCCCCTTCAATCCGCCCCCAGATGCCACGGGTATCAATAGTCGCATCGGCATGCACAAGCGGTGTACCTATTGCATCAGCACCTTGCTCAATCACCGGATTGGACGCTCCACTCCAGTAGCGGTTGCCGACACGTTGCTGCAGGGTTGGCAGCTTGTTGAGCGCCTGCATGGTCTGCCCATAGCCTTCATAGACTGGTGTGCCCGGATTGTACTGCGGCGTCTCAGGCGGGCATGTGCCTGTATCCTCACATGACGGCTCTTTGTTCTTTAATTGCGAGCGCAGATACCACGCACCATCATTCGGATTGGCTATGCCGTTTTTCTCTAATGTATAGGAATAAGCACCCTTAACCACTGCCGGCTGACCATCTTTAGTCACGCCATTACCAACCAATGTAAAAGTGGCATCTGAGATGCCACCGACACTGATAATTCGGATCCCTTCGGATGTGTAGGTACCAAGTCCGTCACGGTTCGTGATATGAACATTACCGGTGCCAGATGTGCCGCCCGCAATAGCCAAGCGGCTGGTTTGTGAGTTATCATCGCCTAACACGGTTACAATCTCAACCGTGCCACCTTTGCCGATATAATCACCGCTGATGGTCAGAGTTTCAAAACCGCCATTGCCCGGTGCAATTGTAGCACCAGCCTCATGGGTGGTGGAACCAACCGTGCCGATCCCCTGCAAACGTCCGGCAACAACATCCATCGTGCCACCGAGTTGCCCATCAACCGCCAAGATACCCGAGCGCACAAAACTGCTGCCGGCAAAGCCACTGCTATCACCGCCAAGCACGGCTTTGCCAGTGCCGATCTGCTCAAAGACACCGTCTCCGCTGATCTTGCCGACATAGTTCAAATCATTGGAGCGATTGAAGATGAAACTGCCGGCATTGGTTACATCACTGGTGATGCTCCCCGTCTCACCACCATTACCGAGCTGCAAGGTAGATCCGGCGGCTATTGTGGTTACACCAGTATAAGAGCTATGCCCGGTCAGAAGAGTTTTTCCATTGATCTGGTTGACAGCACCATTACCGTTTACAGATTGTGCAAATATATAATTATTATCTGTATGATTAAAATTAATAACACCGGTTCCTGCACCAAAATTGATTGCCTTTGCAACCAGTTCACCAGAAAACTCTGCCGTATTACCCTGCCCCGCGCCAATGTTTAAAACACCTATTGTATCAGTATCTTGAGCAATAATAATTACATCTTCAACTCTTAGGAACCCACCATTTCGTAATATTAGAGTACCTTGAGCATTATTATCTTTCCCAATGATAACAATGCCATTTAATGGACCCGTATTTGTATCAGGGATGCCGGAATCTGATCGCACACTCCAACCAGATCCAGATCCGTCAATTGTCACTTCTCCAATCTGATCTGTTTTATGCACGTGAGTGTTGTACGCCCCACCAATATATAGATCAGAACTTGTAATCGTACCGCCATTGCTAAGATTGACATTAGACTGATTGTTGCTTGCCGATACGTCAACGTTTACTTTTATTTCCCAATGTGAATTATCGCCATCAATATTAACAATTGATTCATTCATCTCCCCCATAACCAACACTGAACTATTCATTTTCCCGCCGTTCAGAATATTTACAACTGCGGCGCCACGCTGACTGGTTATTGCTGACTGAAAACCAACATGTGCAGTCACTTTTCCTGACTCAATAGCTGCCACATCTCCTATCCACTGAGCACCAGCTCCAACAACGTTGACAATGCCACTACCTAATTCGAGTGATAAATTGTTGATAAGCCCACCATTTTTTACTGTAATCTGACCAGAGTGAAGAATTACCATTAGATCGTTATTTATATTATCTCCAGAAATATTAGAACCTACACCATCAACAATAACTTCAGCTTCAGGACTGCCATCCTCACCGATGATGAGAGCTGTCGCCTCATGAGATTTAAGGAGCAGCGTACCACCATCAGTAACATTAAGAGTTGCGCTGCCCGTCTTCCCCATCTCAAGTCCATATGAAGAGAGCTTAGAACCCGCCCCATTAATCGTGACAGTCCCGCTTGCACCAGCACCATCACCAATAGTAAAAGCAATAGGATTAACATCAGGAGTCAGAAGGTCTATTTGTCCGCCATTGACTACGCTCAGAGAACCACTCTGACCAGTTAATCCGACATGCAAATGACCCTTTGTTGAAAAAAACCCACCACTCATCTGCGGTAGATTTGTTATTGATCCATCAACCCAAGACAAAATTATTCGATCACCATCCGTGAGGTTATCAAGCCCTACAGATGGGCGATAATTTCCAGCTTTTGAAAAGTCTTCATCAACTGCTCCAGCCCAAGTATAATCAAATGCATAAGCGGGCGACACAAAACTTAAAGAAAACATCAACATTAAAGACATCGACGAAATTGCAATATTTTTGCAAATCCCTCCATTAAAAAAATAAACATTATTAATATTATATTTAATTTTTTTCATTAAAACCTCGAATAAATATACAAAATAAAATTTATTTAAATATAATTGTAAATTTATATAAAAACATTGATACTTATAACTACATCAGTTATTATTATATTTTTCTATACGGAAATTAATAATTAAAGATAACTATATATTTTTACAAAAAGAGTATTAATAAATTTATTTTATTTAAAAAAATCAATTCAATTGAGTACTTTGAGGATGTCTTCATACAGCATTACTGTACCGATTAACGTACCGGCGACAGCGACAATCATCGACTTCATGAGTCTGCTGACAGTACGCATCGCAATAACAAGTCGAAGACCCTCCTTCAGGGTCTCAATATCATCGCCACGAAGCTGAGAAAGAAACTCCTCGCTTCCTCTGGCAGTTCATTGAAACGCTGCGCCAGATTTGCATTTGGATCCATAGCCATTACTACCACCCTACCTTTTCCCATGTGCATAATGACCGGCAACGTCCTTAACGTTGATAATCCTGCGAGCTTCAACAAAATCGTAATGCTGTAAGGTAATATACCGGTCGAGTTGATACCGACCTTTTCTATCAGCAGCAAACCAGCCCTCAATCATGCCAAGAACAAGAATTTCCGTGGCGTGAGCAGGATCGAACAACCGCGTAGGATTACTGACAAAATCGACAAGTAGCTTGTCACTAGCCTTCTGATAATTCTCGCGTCATGTCAGCTTGAACAGCCCCTAAATTTATAGACACCTTGTGACTTAAAAAAGAGGCAAAGAGCTTACGATGGGTAAGGGTAATTTCACTGACGAATTCAAACTTGATGCTATTAAACAGATTATTGAGCGCGGCTATTCCGTAGCAGTTTTTTCGCGTCGCTTGGGTGTCAGCACACATTCACTTTATAGCTGGATGAAGTGCTACAACGCCCCTGAGAAAGCAGCTGCGCAGGACGATCAATTGTCAGAGATAAGGCGCTTGAAACAAGAGCTTGCACGTGCCACCGAGGAGCGCGACATGTTAAAAAAGCCACCGCGAACTTCGCTAGGCAAGCAAAATGAAGATATCCGCCGAAAAATACTGATCAAAGATGCTTGGCATGACAGAGGCAAGGTTTACGGATACCGCAAGTTACACGATGACCTGCGAGATCAGAGGGAAACCTGTTGTCAAAACCGAGCGCCTGACATCATCGCCCACGAGACCAAATAGGATTAATTGAGAAGAGAGGGTTTTCGGTTCATCATAGCTCAATCAAAGGCTGCAAAGATGAGACAGAAACCCGTTCCGTAAAGGTTTCCGCCGATAAGACGATCAAGGATATACGGCGTGCGACGCGCAAGCATTATTCGGCAGAGAATAAAATCCGCATTGTTCTGGACGGTCTTCGCGGCGAAGACAGCATCGCTGCACTTTGTCGCCGCGAAGGGATTGCCGAGAGCCTTTATTATAGCTGGTCGAAGGAATTCCTCGAAGCAGCCAAGAAACGCCTTACTGGCGATATTGCCCGTTCGGCGATCAGCGACGAGGTTAAGACACTGCGTCGTGAAAGCCGTGACCTGAAGGAGGTATTGGCCGACGTCACGCTGGAAAACCGCCTGCTCAAAAAAAAGCATGATCGGAGATGGGGGCGACGACGAATGAGATATCCCGCCACCGAAATGCTTGAGATCATCCGGCTTGTGGAACAGTCGCATTTGTCAGCCAGACAAACCCTCGACAAGCTGGATATTCCAAGACCGACCTTCTATCGATGGTATAATAGGTTCCTTGCCCACGGTGCCGAAGGGCTGGAAGACCGGACGTCCGCACCGTCGCGGGTATGGAACCGCATTCCTGACGACATCCGAGATCGTATTATCGCACTGGCGCTCAATCATGCCGGCCTATCGCCGCGCGAACGGGCGGTGAAGTTCACCGATACGGAAAGTTATTTTGTATCAGAGGCTTCGGTCTATCGTCTGCTCAAAGCCCACGATCTGATCACGTCGCCAGCCTATATCGTCATCAAGGCCAATGACGAGTTCAGAGACAAAACCTCGCGACCGAACGAGATGTGGCAAACCGACTTTACATATTTGAAGGTCATCGGCTGGGGATGGTTTTATCTATCGACCATCCTAGACGACTATTCCCGCTATATCATCGCCTGGAAGCTTTGCACCACCATGAAGGTCAAGCATCATCCCCGCCTGCTGTCAGACAATGGTTCGTGTTAGTCGCTTCCGACCTTGGTGAATGACTGGAGAAATGCAAGATCGAGCAAGCCCATGGTGCTCCCGGGCATCCGCAGACGCAAGGGAAAATCGAACACTGGCACCAGACACTCAAAAATCGCATCCTCTTGGAAAACTACTTCTTCCAGGAGGACTTCGAAGCCCAGATTGCGGCCTTCGTCGAGCATTAAAAGCATAGCCGATATCACTCCGGGTGACGTCTACTTCGGACGCGGCCAGACAACCCTGCTCGAACGCGAAAGGAACAAACGAGATACCATCAAAAAACGCCGCTTGAACCACCAAGCCAAAGCGGCATAAATCAATACGCAAACAGAGCCGGAAACTCCAATCGTCCAAAGACCGAAAAATCTCAAATCATTCGACGACAGACAGGCTTATTCTGCCCAAAAGCACGAGCACCAGGATCGCTGTCGCTGCCGCAGCACCTGCCAAGACAAGAAGCTGAAAACGAAATGCGTCTTCATATGCCTGCAACAACAGCGATCGTCCAACCGTTGGCAAATGCACCAGAGCATTGTTTAGATCGCTCATCGCTAACCGGTTCGACGCATCGACCAGATTTGCATTTGCGACTTGCCCTGATGCGCCATTCGGCACTGAAGCCACCAGTCCGGAGAGGATGTTGGCGGACATCATAGCGCCCACGACGGCGATGGCCATCCCGTCGCCAGCTAGCCGCACCGCATTGAAGATTCCCGCAGCCATGCCCGCCCGTTCCTTGGAAACAACACTGACGGCCAAACCATCCATCAATCCCCATGGCAGGCCGATGCCAATACCAATCACCAGCATCGCCAGCAAACGTGTGCTTTGCGCATCGCCGGACAGCGTCAAACCCAACCAGGCAAGTCCGGCTGCCGCAATGGCGAGGCCAATGCCAGACAGAACACCGACATTGATCCAGCGTGCCAGTAGGCCGGCAATAAAAGGGACCACCAGCAGCGGCGCGGACAGTGCAATCATCATCTGTCCGGCTGCCAGTGCGCTGTATCCTTCGATCCCGATGAAACGGGCTGGTAGCATGACCAGCAGCACGATGTATGCATAGGCTGGCGCAATTGCCAGCACCTGTACGCCGACGAACCGGGCATTGGCGAACAGGGACAGGTCGAGCATGGGTTTAGCCTGTCGGCGCTCAATGACGACAAAGGCTACCAGCAACACGGTGGCGCTCATCAGGCAAGCCAATACCCATACATGGTTCCAGCCACGCTCAGGGGCAAGAATAATACCATAGGTCAGCACGGCCAGACCTGTTGTAAAGCTGATAGCGCCCAGCCAGTCCAGTCCCGTGGCGTCGGGGTCGCGCGTCTCGCGGGCAAAAACTGAGATGAGTGCGGATGCCAGCAAGGCGACCAGCGCCGGCAGAAAGAACACCCATTGCCATCCCAGAGTGTCAATCAGCAGTCCGGCCAGCAATGGACCGAATGCCGCGCCAGCGCCGAAAGTTGTACCGATCAGACTGAATACGCGCGTGCGGGCGTGTCCGTCGAACTCTTGTGTCAGCGCAGCCATCGCGCCTGCAAAGGCTGCCGCCGCGCCAAGCCCCTGGATGAGCCGCAGGATGTCGATCCAGAACACGGAAGGCATGAAGGGAATAGCCGCTGTTATCAAAGCGAATATCAGCATGCCCGACAGCCAGATCCGCTTGCGCCCATAAGTGTCAGCCAGACTGCCCGCTGCCAGTGTCGCGCTGCCATAGGTCAGGATATAGGCGTTGATGACCCAGGTCAGCTCGACCGCGTTGCCACCAAGAGCCTGATTGATCGAGGGCACGACGACGGCGGGACCGGCGATGCTCAATGGAATGACAGCGGCTGTCAGGCAGCCGGTCACAATCAGCGGGACTTTGCAAATTTTCGCGTCCGACACAGATGCGGTAGTGGTGCTCATCGGGTATCCCTTGATGTTGACGAGGCCATGCATGATGCCCTCGAATTCATGGCTGTCGCGGCGGTGCCGCGACGACCTTATTTAATAATTGATGATACAAATGAACTACTGATAGAAAAACAGCTCAACTTTCATTATTGACATGACTGATTGGTCATCAATTGAGGGAACAATGGATAGCTTCAGCGGCATGACGATCTTTGTGCAGGTGGCCGAATTGCGCAGCTTCGGGGCAGCGGGACGGCATTTAGGTATCTCTGCGTCGGCGGTCAGCAAGGGCGTGGCGCGGCTAGAACAGAAATTAGGCGTGCGCCTGTTTCAGCGCAGTACCCGCAGTGTGAGCCTAACAGCAGAAGGCACATTATTCCTCGAACGCTGCCGGCGCATCCTCGCCGAGATCGCAGCGGCCGAGCATGAACTGGCTAGCACCACAGCAAGTCCGCAAGGCCGATTGCGGGTGAGCTTGCCACTGGTCAGCGGATTGATGTGGCCGGTGTTGTCGGCCTTTGTCAGTCACTATCCGCAGATCGAACTTGATCTGGATTTCAGCGACCGCCTTGTGGATGTCGTGGATGAAGGTTTCGATGCGGTGGTACGCACCGGAGAGTTGAGCGACTCCCGCCTGATGAGCAAACGTCTGGGTATCAGCCATTTTGTTTGCGTCGGCGCGCCACGCTATTTCGAGCAATACGGCATGCCCGAGCGGCCTGAGGACATCGCCCGGCATGCTTGTCTAATGCATCGCGTCCCAAGTACCGGCCTGCTGGAAAAATGGCGCTTGCGGCGCGATGATGAGGACGCCGACTTGCGCCCAGCGGCAAGCATGACGAGCAACCACCTTGAGACATTGCGGCATATGGCCATCCAGGGCCACGGTATCGCCTATCTTCCGGACTTTGCGGTTAGGACGGCCATTGATCATGGAGAACTTGTGACGGTGTTAAATGAATGGGCCGGTGCGTCCAGTACCTTCTGGATATTGTGGCCTTCGAATAGGCTATTATTGCCCAGAGTGCGGGCATTCGTTGATTTTATGGCCAAACATCTGATTTTGCACTCAAAGCAGTCATTCGTCTATAGCAGTAATAAATTTCCGCCAAAGAACTGAAATATATGGCAAAATTGCCCTTTTGCCATGTGTACTCTTCGTCTTCATACCGATGATATTTAGATATTGAATGCCATCTTGGATAACGCGCTCTTATCATGACCTAATAGTGCATATTAGTATCAATATTTAAAATACCATACCTTCTAGGTCTTAAAACGACCATCCTTTTTCAAATCTTCAAAGTCTATAATTTCACCCACATGAGTGTTATTTGCATGGAGAATATTGCATTGACGTAAGATGGCAAGATTAAAAATGCACCGGCACCTAAAGCGATAAGTATGAAGTTACTTATCGGGAGGTCTTGAAAATGGTGCGTACAAATAGTCTGGTCTATAAGTTTAAAAAGCCATATATCCGCACTTTATCATTAGCACTCTTCCTTGCTCTAAACGCGAATACAGCGTGGTCTGAACCTTCTGCTGAGGATTTATCACAGCAACTGGCCAATCCGCTGGCAAGGCTGATCAGCGTTCCTTTTCAAAACAATCTTGACTTCAGAGCCGGCCCTGATCAGAAAGGGTTTGCCTACAGCCTTAACATTCAACCTGTCATCCCGTTCAGTTTGAACGAAAACTGGAACATTATTTCACGTACGATTATTCCGATCGCCTATCGGGATTATATGCCGGACGGAAGCGTTTCAGGTTTGGGTGATATTAATGCCAGCTTTTTCCTGTCTCCGAAACAAAGCGCCCCCAGCGGGATAATCTGGGGTGCTGGCCCTGTCTTTCTTCTGCCAACTGCAACCGATGATTATCTGGGCGGCGGAAAACTCGGGTTAGGACCAACTGCTGTCGCTTTAATCCAGCGACATGACTGGACAGTCGGGGCTCTGGGTAATCATATTTGGTCAGTTTCAGGCTCTTCGAACAGGCAGGATATTAGTTCCACAATGCTTCAGCCATTTGTTTCCTACAATTTGGGACATGGAAGATCCGTATCGCTCAGTCTTGATTCAACATACAATTGGGAAGCCAGCCAATGGACATTGCCGATTAATCTGGATGCTACACAGGTTTTCAAAATTAAAGATCAAGCTATGAGTATTCAGGTAGGCGGGCGTTATTATGCTGACGGCCCTGAGGGCAGTGCAAAATGGGGATTACGCACGACCCTGACATTTATGTTTCCCGAATAAACGGCCGGATCTATTCATAGCACGACAATGTCCCGCCATTTCAACAAGTTGTAATTTTCCTGAGACTTTGGCAAGGTAAGGCATCAACCATCTGATCGGGTAAGATGCAATGGCAACCATCCCTATAACGCGAAGTTTGTTTCTTCTTCCTTTTGTAGGGATTCTGGATGAGATTGGTGCCCCATCCGGTTCACTTTTAGAGAAATTCCGGCTTCCGCTGAATCTGAATGAAAAGAGTAGTTTCTACATCCCGCTATTGCCTGCACTCAGCTTTATAGAGGCTGCGCAAAAGTCTCAGGATCTGGATGATTTTAGCTTCCTGGCAGGACAGCGCTTACACTTTTCTCATTTGCGGGAAAGAACGAAGGCTCTGGTTGCCCATTCACCAACATTGCTCGTGGCTTTGCGTCATGCTTGTTATTGGGCATCACGCGAAGATTCAATGCTTAGCATGTGGATCGAGTATGATCAGGATCACATACGGGTTTGCAACAGAATTACTTTGCCCGGCAATCATGCATATTTAAAACACGCGCAATGGCTGCAAAATGTTTTCTCTGTTTATATTGCGCGGCAGTTTACAGGAGCGGGCTGGATGCCACCAGTTATGGCTTTTGAAGCCGGTTACACTCCGAGCGTGGCGACACAATCCTGCTGGCCAAATGTGCAATTTCTCTCAGAACAACATGCTTCCTGGATCAGTATACCGAATTCCTGCCTCAGCCTCCCCTATCATGCAAACGCCCTATACTCCCCCTGCCATACCCCTGAAGATGAACCTTCCGGCTATGAGATTGTAGAAACCCTGAAACTGATGCTGCCTTCCTATCTGGATGGTGGCATTCCGACACTCGCTCAGGTAGCAGAGATGGCGGGGGTCAGTCCGCGCACTTTCCAGCGCAAACTCTCAAGTGTTGATTTCGTGTATTCGGATATACTCGATACCATAAAATTTGAGCGCTCAAGCGCGCTGCTACGTGAGACAGATGCCAAAATAATTGATATTGCTTTTGCGTCCGGATATTCCGACCCTGCACATTTTAGCCGCGCATTTCGGCGGATTGCAGGGACCACACCAAGGCAGTTCCGTGAACAATCACAACAAAATTAAGTAGTTCATCTGAACATTTTCAAAGCACTCATTGTCATTCGCCTGTTGTGTACAAGCATAGAACAGGGCGCCGCTTAATTAAGGTTGGCGTAAAATGGCAAGATTAGCCATGCACTTCTGCTAACAATAATCCGAATATAGCCTGTCAACCGGCCTGCCTGATCGGCTGGCCATTATCCGGCTTGTCGGTGTTTGCATGTTTCGTGTTTTCCTAAGCAGATAGCACGGCTCGTTAATCAAATTAAATGAAGAGGTATATCCATGTTTCGCTCCTTTGGAATGAGTTTAGCAATGACTGCGACCCTGTTGACGAGCAGTGCATATGCCGAAACATCGGGTGATAAAGTCCCTGTCACCGTTGAGAATTTCATTCGCGCAGAAACGGATCACTATCTCACTGCCAATGCCAAACTCATTGGCAGTCTTGGTAAATTTCAGCATTCCCGCGAGCCGGTAGCCATTGATGCACAAACCGTCATCCGCATGAACAGGGACACACTCTATTCCTTTGGTGTCTTTGATCTCGCCGGCGGACCGGTAACACTCACCCTGCCGGATACCGGCAAACGCTATATGTCGATGATGATTGTTGATCAGGACCATTATTTGCCGGTTGTCGCCTATGGCACAGAACCGGTGATACTGACGCAGGAATCTGTAGGCACCCGCTATGTATTTGCCGCTATCCGCACACTGGTAGACCCGAATGACCCGAAAGATCTGGATGAAGTTCACAAGCTTCAGGATGCCATCAAAGTCGAGCAGAAAGACATAGGTAAGCTTGAGCTCCCGAACTGGGACGATGAAAGCCTTACAGACATCCGCAACGCATTGCTGACCCTTGCAAAGCACCAAACTTCTTATCAGGGTTCCTTTGGGAAGCGGGATCAGGTTGAGCCGGTTCATCATCTGATCGGAACGGCTTCCGGTTGGGGCGGCATTCCCGAAAACGATGCTCTCTATCCGAGCTATACACCTGAGAAAAACAACGGCAAAACCGTCTACACGCTCACGATACCGAATGATGTGCCTGTGAAGGCTTTCTGGTCGATCAGCGTTTACAATGCAAAAGGCTTCTTTGAGAAGAATGCCTATAATGCTTATTCGATCAACAATCTGACCGCAAAAAAGAGTACTGACGGATCAGTCGCGGTTCAGTTTGGCGGCTGTGACGGTAAGATCGTCAATTGTCTGCCGGTTGTTGACGGATGGAATTATACAGTTCGGCTGTATCGTCCTGATCCGGTTTTGGTGAGCGGTGAGTGGAAGCTTCCGGAAGCAAAGCCCCTTAATTAAGCTTAACCGGCAAACACAGAAGCTATCCGGCCCCACCATTCGAGGAACATAAAATGCCTTCAAAGATCTGTCAGGTCGTCGTATTTACGGCCATGTCTTTGTCTGCCCCAAATATAACTCTGGCGGAAACCGCGCCAGCGCCGAAGGTAACAGACCCTCATTTCTATCTGACACCGGGATATTTGCAGACAAGTGATTTGCCGGACAGTCTTGTTTTGCTGGGCGCTCCCCCGGCAAACGGGAGTGCCGCACTGGCGCGTGACGAGGCCGCAAGAGAAGCAACAATTCCGCTTCGCGGTAAAGCGCGTTGGGATCTCGCGCGTACAGATGCAGATTTGCAATTTCCTCAGCCAGCAAAGAATTTCTCCTGCGCGATGGGCGTGGATATCAGCGAAGAGAAAACACCGCATATTTACCGCCTGATGGGGAGAGTTCTGACGGATGCGGGGCTTTCAACCTATGGCGTTAAAAACAAATATAACAGAACCCGCCCTTTCGTTGTGCATAATGAAGGCACTTGTCAGCCAGACGAAGAAGATGTGTTGCGCCATGATGGATCATATCCGTCAGGACACACCGCAGCAGGCTGGGCTTGGGCGCTCACACTGGCAGAAGTCAATCCAAAACGAACCGATGCGTTGCTAAAACGTGGCCTGTCATTTGGACAAAGCCGGGTGATTTGTAATGCGCATTGGCAAAGCGATGTTGATGCAGGCCGCATTATGGCTGCCGCTACGGTAGCCAGATTACACAGCAATCCTGAGTTTCTTGCCGATATTCAGGGCGCTCGTAACGAGCTGGAGACAGCGAGTGCTCCGGTTCAAGACTGTATTGCGGAAAACAAAGTGCTTTCAGAGTCAGAGCACTAAAAATTTTTCGCAAATGAACGGCCTGATTGTGCATTCAGGGGGAATGAAGATGTTTCACTACAGGCTATTCGCTTTATCACTGGTTGCACTGTTGGGTCAGCAATATGTGGCTGTTGCCGCAGATATTCCGGCAGCACCGGTCACTGCTGAATTTGAAAAGCAAAACATTAAACCTGACGAATGGCGGTTTAGTGCAAGCCCTTATTTCTGGGCAGCGGGCATGAGCGGAACTGCCGGACAGTTCGGACTGCCGCCTGTGAAAATGAAATCAGACTTTGGCAGCCTGCTAAAGGAGCTGGACTTCTCATTCATGGGTGTCGTTGAGGGACATTATGATCGCTACAGCGTGTTCAGCGATATTATCTATACAAAAATATCGACAGAAGGCGAAACACCTTACGGAGTATTGAGCAACAGTGTTGATATTCGTTCTGAGGCATTTTCAGGTCTTTTCGGCGCTGGCTATAGCCTGCTTGAAGACGATAAAAGCCGCCTTGATGCCGTTGCAGGAACACGCGTTTGGTATGCGAGCACAAAAATTGCTTTTGACGGCGGATTATTCGGTGGTCACAGCGGACGCGACAGTGCAGCATGGGTTGATGCTGTGGCAGGCTTAAAAGCAAAATACTTTTTTACTGATGATTTCTACTTCAGCGGTTGGGGTATTGTCGGCGCCGGTCAGGCTAAAATCGACTGGGATGTGGCCGGAACACTCGGTTATCAAATCAAGGATAACTTGTCGGTCGTCGCAGGGTACCGTGCGCTCGGTGTTGATTACAGTCACGATGGCTTTGTCTATGATGTTGTACAAAAAGGCCCGATATTAGGAATGGTATTTCACTTCTAATTTTTTAAAACTGTCGAAATCAGCTAGCATTAGACTGCAACTAAATAAGAACACATATTTACTATACTTGAAAACACTCATTTCATAAACTTGAAACTACATATATTAGGCGGAAAATTATCTTCTTACATGTGGTATCATAGCTGAATTCAAAAATAAGGCCAATTACTGATAGTCAGTTTCTCGGCGCCAGAAATGAAATGGGTACTGTCAAAAGCGCTTACTGATCCCACTCCAACTACCAGTGTTTTATTCTGACTATGTCTGCTTCGTGAAGCGGCAATTCATCTACAAGCACTATCTTAGCGAAACAGTCTTAATACATAAAACGTCGCTTTCAGACAGTGCGGTGTATAAAGCACATAAATCAATATCAGCGCTTTACTAGTATATGGATGATAAACCACCATTCTGCAGTGATAGGATCGCAATACACTAAGAAAGCTAAAAAACTCGAAAAAGCAATCTCATCAGAGTGTCGTTTTTGATGGTTGCGGGGGCGCGCACCCAACGATACCAACATTTACTCTCGATCGAGATTTAGTCGTTATCGCTTAAAATTAAAGTATATTCGCGTTAATCCGACGGCACTATGCCCACCCATAAAGCATAATCATCTGTTTTTGGTCATCAGATGCTATCGGTCTGCTGTTATTCTGGCGAATTTCAGCGTGATAAATCTCGGAAAGCGTCGCGCGTAGGATCCCAAGCTACTAAATACCATAGTGGTGGTAATATCAACATGGCCTGCGGCTCGACATTTCGGATGGTTACCACGCCTTTTGCACCACGGTATTGGAAACGCAGAGTTTGTCGTTGTAGAAAAGCTGTCTCGAATGCGGGCAGCAGTTCGTGATCCATCGCCGCTAAATCCGATATATCCACCATAGGCGAAAGCTGTCCGACATAAAAACAATCCAGAAATCGGCGCAACTCGCGTATCTTGTCCGGAGGCAAAGCCTTCTCGATCTTAGCAAGCCCGGTATCAGCGAGCCTGGCAAAAGGTAAATTCCCAGCAGCGCGCATTGATGCAACACTGACGAGCAACGCAAAGACTTCGGCAACAGAGAGCTTAGCCATGGTCGTCCACGTGTTAATGACCGACGTGTTATAAGCGGAATTATATTTATTATTCGCAATGGCTTACGGTAGTGCCATAAGGGCGTATTCGCTCGGATCATAGAAGTGTTATCTTCAAAATCTGCCGCTGGTAAGACTGTTATGACTGTTATGACTTACTTGAAGGCACATCGTACAGCTTCCAGCTTACGAGTAAAAAAGGGAGATTGACGTCTGTTTGGTCGGACGAAAGGTGGAATGAATATTAAACTGCATGCTGTGAGCGATACAAAAGGTCGACCAATACGGTTTCATCTCACTGCTGGACAAGTCAGTGACTACACGGGCGCGGCAGTCCTGTTGGACACTCTACCGAACGCGCACTGGCATCTTGCGGACAGAGGTTACTATGCAGACTGGTTTAGAAAGTAATTGAAAGACAAAGGGATAAGGGCATATATCCCCGGACGCAAGAACCGTAACAAGCCAATCAAATATAATAAACGACGATATAAGCTGCGCAATCGTATCGAGATAATGTTCGGACGGCTGAAAGACTGGAGCAGAATAGCTACGCGTTATGATCGATGCCCCATCATGTTCTGGCTCGGCTCGTAATGATTCCTGAGCCTAAACACCGCCGTCTTCAATATCCTGCTCGGCGTATCACAGACATTCTGTACCTGCGGACAGTTGAAACGATCACCGTGATAAGTCATAATCAGTCAGCAGAACCTCCACATCGGCCATGCTCAGCGCAAACCGGTGATAGGCTCATACTGCATAAGAGACAATCTCACGTGGAAAGCGCGCCCCTTCAACTGGGGAAAAGAACTTGGTAATTTCATGTCACATCGATACCGAAAACCCCAAGCTGATACAGCTTGGCAATGCCCACTGGGCTAAGGGCACTTTTCCTATTTTGGTTGCCATCAGAGATAGGGGACTTTTCCGCTGATTATTCACACTTATAAAGCGCCCGGATAGACTCTCACCGGGCGATTATCTTTCACCGATTCCATCACCACGAATGTCGAGGTACTTGCTACATTGGGGAGACTGGAAATTTTCTCTCCCAATACCTCGCGATAGCGCCGTATATTGGAAGTGCGTACCTTGAGGAGATAGTCGAAAGAGCTTGCAATCATATGGCATTCCTCGACTTCGCGTATCTTGCGCACAGCAATGTTAAAGGCCTGCAACGCAGCCTCGCGCGTGTCCGATAATTTGACGGTCGTAAAAGCGATATGATCAAAGCCAAGCTTTTCGGGATCAATGGCAGCACGAAATCCCAGAATATAGCCTTCAGAGACGAGCCTTTTCAGTCTTGCCTGGCAGGGCGTCTTGGAAAGACCGACTTTTTTCGCCAGCTCCGTAACTGCAATTCGCCCGTCTTCGCTCAGGACTTCGAGGATACGGCGATCAAATTGATCCAAATCGTCTAAAGATTCAATTTTTTGCATACGCATAGCCTTCAAATGGTTCAATAATAAGATTATATTGCCTAAAATTTCGTGAAATGAAGGCAGAATGGTATTTATACCAATGTTAATGTGCACACAATTTAAATGATCGCATTCGGAGAAGATCCGGTGCAGTTTCTTTTGAGAGCCATATCCATGAACGACATGTCTTCAGTCCCCAAGGTTTCCGTCTTTGAAAGCTTTGCACCGCCAGTACGCGAACAAAGCGAACTTCGCCAGATTATCACTGCCGCCTATCGCCGTTCCGAACAGGAATGTGTGACGGCTTTGGTCGAACAGGCAACCTTGCCTGAAGATACGGGCAAGCAAATCCGCGCGACCGCACGCAAGCTGATCGAAGCCTTACGTGCCAAGCACAAAGGCACGGGCGTTGAAGGCCTGGTGCATGAATATTCGCTGTCGAGCCAGGAAGGCGTGGCACTGATGTGCCTTGCTGAGGCTCTGTTGCGTATTCCTGATACAGCAACGCGTGACGCGCTGATCCGCGATAAGGTTTCCAACGGCGATTGGAAGTCCCATGTTGGCGGTGGTCGTTCGCTGTTCGTTAATGCGGCCACATGGGGTCTCGTTGTTACCGGCAAGTTGACCGGTACCGTCAATGATCGTGGCCTTTCGGCTGCACTGACCCGTCTGATCGCCCGTTGCGGCGAACCGGTTATCCGTCGCGGCGTCGATATGGCCATGCGCATGATGGGCGAGCAATTCGTCACCGGCGAAACCATTGATGAAGCGCTGAAGCGCGCCAAGTCACTTGAAGAACGCGGCTTCCGCTATTCCTACGATATGCTGGGTGAAGCAGCGACCACCGCTGCCGATGCCGAACGCTATTACAAGGATTACGAAACTGCGATCCACGCTATTGGCCGTGCATCGGCAGGCCGTGGAATCTATGACGGCCCCGGCATTTCCATCAAGCTTTCCGCGCTGCACCCACGTTATGTTCGTGCGCAGAGCGCGCGTGTTATGGACGAGCTTCTGCCTAAGGTGAAGGCGCTTGCTGCGCTTTCTAAGAAGTACAATATCGGCCTGAATATCGATGCTGAAGAAGCCGATCGTCTGGAACTGTCACTCGACCTGTTGCAGGGCCTTTGCGAAGATCCTGATCTTGCAGACTGGGAAGGCATGGGCTTCGTTGTGCAGGCCTATGGCAAACGCTGCCCGTTTGTGCTTGATTTCATTATCGATCTTGCCCGCCGCAACAATCACCGCGTCATGGTTCGCCTCGTTAAGGGCGCTTACTGGGATGCGGAAATTAAGCGCGCGCAGGTCGATGGTCTGGAAGACTTCCCGGTCTATACGCGCAAGGTTCACACCGATGTTTCTTACATCGCTTGTGCCCGCAAACTGCTGGCCGCGACCGATGTGATCTTCCCGCAATTCGCAACCCATAATGCGCAGACGCTTGCAACCATTTATCATCTTGCAGGCACTGATTTCAAAACCGGCCAGTATGAGTTCCAATGCCTGCATGGCATGGGTGAACCGCTTTATGACGAAGTTGTCGGCCCGTCAAAGCTTGGCCGTCCGGCTCGTATTTATGCGCCCGTTGGTACGCATGAAACGCTGCTCGCATACCTCGTTCGCCGCTTGCTCGAAAACGGCGCGAACTCGTCTTTCGTCAATCGCATTGGCGATAAGAGCGTTTCCGTTGATGATTTGATTGCCGATCCGGCAGAAGTCGTGCGTTCCATGGCGGTTGTTGGTGCGCGTCATGACCAGATTGCGCTGCCGGAAGGCCTTTATGGCGCTCGTCAGAACTCGGCTGGTTTCGATCTCTCCAACGAAGTGACACTGGCGGAACTGAGCAAAGTTCTGAAAGAAACCGCATCGCGTGCATGGACTTCCGAGCCGAAGATTGCAGGACTTAAGCCATCAGGTGCAGGCCGTCCGGTTCTCAACCCCGGCGACCGCAATGATGTTGTGGGCTCAGTCGTTGAAGCATCGGAAACGGATGTCGCTAAGGCAATGCAGATTGCAAGCAAGGCGACTGCAACATGGTCAGCAGTGTCACCTGCTGAACGTGCCGCTTGTCTTGAACGTGCCGCCGATATCATGCAGCGCGATATGCCTGCATTGCTTGGTCTGATCATGCGTGAAGCTGGTAAGTCCATGCCAAACGCTATCGCTGAAGTGCGTGAAGCCATCGACTTCCTGCGTTATTATGCAGAGCAGACCCGCCGCACATTGGGCGTTGGGCATAAAGCGCTAGGCCCGATTGTCTGCATCAGCCCTTGGAACTTCCCGCTGGCAATTTTTGCCGGTCAGATAGCGGCAGCACTCGTTGCTGGCAATCCGGTTCTGGCAAAACCAGCCGAAGAAACCCCGCTGATTGCTGCGCAGGGCATCCGCATTCTGCATGAAGCAGGTATTCCTGCGGATGCGCTGCAACTGCTTCCGGGTGATGGCCGTGTTGGTGCGGCTCTTGTTGCAGCTTCGGAAACCTGTGGCGTGATGTTCACCGGTTCGACCGAAGTGGCACGCCTCATTCAGGCGCAGCTTGCATCGCGCCTGCTGTCAAATGGTAAGCCAATCCCGCTGATCGCTGAAACCGGCGGCCAGAACGCTATGATCGTCGACTCCTCGGCTTTGGCTGAGCAGGTTGTGTTCGACGTCATCGCCTCGGCCTTCGACAGTGCTGGTCAGCGGTGCTCGGCTCTGCGTGTTCTATGCTTGCAGGAAGACGTTGCCGACCGCATTCTCACCATGCTCAAGGGTGCACTCAAGGAGCTTTCCATTGGTCGCACCGACAAGCTGAAAGTGGATATCGGCCCAGTCATCACCGAAGAAGCCAAGGATATCATCGAAAAGCACATTGAAGGTATGCGTAATCTTGGTCGCAAGGTCGAGCAGCTTCCGCTCGGCGATGGAGCGCAGAACGGTACTTTCGTTGCGCCGACTATTATCGAAATCAACAGCTTGAGTGATCTCAAACGTGAAGTCTTTGGTCCGGTTCTGCATGTGGTGCGTTACAAACGTCCCGACATGGATCGTCTGATCGACGATATCAATGCGACCGGCTATGGCCTGACCTTTGGTCTCCATACGCGCCTTGATGAAACGATTGCCCATGTTGCGGATCGTATCCGCGTTGGCAATCTCTACATCAACCGCAACGTCATTGGTGCTGTGGTTGGCGTGCAGCCATTCGGTGGTCGTGGCCTGTCCGGTACGGGTCCAAAGGCTGGCGGACCGCTCTATCTGGGTCGTCTGGTTGAAACGGCACCGATCCCGCCGCGTCATTCGTCCGTTCATAGCGATACAGCTTTGACCGAATTTGCCAAGTGGCTTGGTCTTCGCGGTATGAACGATCTGGCACAGGCAGCGCGTGAAACCGGCAGTGCCTCGGCGCTTGGCCTCAATCTCGAACTGGCTGGCCCTGTTGGCGAACGCAACGTCTATGCACTGCATCCGCGTGGTCGCATCCTTCTGGTACCACAGACTGAAACCGGTCTTTATCGCCAACTGACCGCCGCACTTGCTACCGGCAACAGCGTGGTCATTGATGAGACTTCAGGTCTACGCTCAGTGTTGAAGGACCTACCAACAAGCGTTGCATCGCGTGTGGTCTGGTCGAAGGACTGGCAGGCGGATGCACCATTTGCCGGTGCGCTCGTTGAAGGTGACAGTGCCCGTATCGTTGAGGTCAATCAGAAGATCGCAGGACTGCCGGGACCATTGGTTCTGACACAGGCAGCATCTTCGGAAGAGCTAGCTACCAACGCAGAAGCCTATTGCCTCAACTGGTTGTTGGAAGAAGTCTCAACTTCGGTCAACACCACGGCGGCAGGCGGTAACGCCAGCTTGATGGCAATCGGCTGATTATCATTGTGATATGAATTTGAAAGGCGGCCTACGGGCCGCTTTTTCATTTGGGAATGAAAGCGGATGGGTTGTCAGACCAGTGTTGCTCCAGTTTTATGCCAGCTCACTTCTGGGTGGAAAACAATACTCACTCGCCTTCATGTAACAACGGCACGCTAGGATCTGGAAGGGGCATTTCCAAGTTGTTTTATTACAGCTTCGAGCAGTTCGCGGCTGTGGTTTTCAAGCGGGCATTTCCGCAGTATAGTCACGCCACGCTCAGCTAGCAGATCTTCCACATCGGTCGTGCAGGACGGTAAATTTGCTCTCGATGGAAGAATACGCAGGAGATTTTCTGGATCGGCCAATCGGTTCCCGTATCAGCGCCATTGCGAGTAAACAGAGTGAACTCTTAGCGAGTGATCAGGGGCTGAAACAATAATTGCATGAGGCAGAACTCTTTCTGATCAATAATCCCCGGCATGTCTCAGAAGTCTGGCAGGTCTATGCGGTTAATCCTGACAGAGTTGAATTTTTGCAAGGCGCTGCAGACCGCGCTCATAAGCGCCCGTGCTATGATGCCACTGTAAATCCGTTGCTATGGAAGACGGTTCGTTTATGGCCATAACAAGGGCTGAGCTCAAAAATTAACAAGTCTGCGTCAAATCATGAAAGACCGTAACTGGTTTAAATCAGCTACGATCTAACCCGGAGTACACAGATCAGGCACTGGATATGACATTCCGGGGCATGCAGTCCAGGACTGTCTCATGCGGCTCATCTGAACGCCTGTATGTTGTTAAGAGCAGTGTCACGGTATCAGATCTGATCCAGCGGATAGATCGGACGCGGAACATTGCGGTACGGAATTTTCGCATAATCCATAGTACAGAGCGCACCACTGTCACAGACAATGATCTGTCCGGCAATCTGTTCAAAATCAGCACGAAAATGCTGCATAGACTTCACAACCACAATCTTGTGCGCGGTCGGTTCGATACCAAAAGCACGGAACTGCTGCTGATCCAGCAATTGTGACCTTTCACTCACAACCAGCACGAGGATACCGTCAACATCAATGACAGCCGTTGGCCCGAAACTAAATTCAAGCCCTCCGAGCTGAGCACCGGTTCCTATCAGTTTTCCGTCACTCAGATGCAGCAGCTTTGCGCTGATTTGCAATGGTGCTCCACCAAAACGCGGATCCATCTTACCACCTAATGACAAAGAGACGACATCTCCAACCGCAGAACGCGTGAGCAATGCAGCGATCTCCGGATCAACCATCGGCGCAAAGCAAGCATTGGTAATTTTGGCATCCAACAGTGCTTTCAGCAGTGCCGTCGCATCACCATAACCACCTGCTCCGGGATTATCTGCATATTCCGCAATAATCAGCGGCCGTTCTCCCTCGTATGTCTTTGCCAAATGCGCCGCCTCTTCCGGCGTATAGAATTTGTTCAGAATATTCGCGCGGTTCTCCCACATTTTATCGGCAATCTGTTCAGCAAAAGCCTTATGCGGCGCGGCATCACCATTATAAGTCACCAGAACTGTCGGGCCGACTTCCGCAATATCCGCATTGGGAAAAGCACCATTTATACTGACCGCCAATGCACCTTCTGTTTTCTCATAAGCACGCGCTTCTGCAATCCATTCAACCATCGGCCCCATATCTGTGCGACCGGCATTCGCCTCCTCCAGCATCGGACGGCGTACCAGCAGCGTTTTAGGTGCGATTTTTCCTGTCATTGTCTGCTGTAATAATTCACCAGCGTGGTGTGCAGTCTCACGCAGATCAATATGAGGATAGGTTTTAAACGAGATCAGAATATCCGCCTGCTCGCACATTTTTGCCGTCACATTAGCATGAGGATCAAGCGTTACAGCAATCGGGATCCCGCGCGGCAAAACCTGACGTAACCGCTCCAGCAACTCGCCCTCGCCGTCCTGCGAAAAATCTGTGACCATAGCACCGTGCAAAGCAAGCAACACACCGTCGAGATGATCACCAAGCTCTTTTGCCTTATCGATAATCTTCCCCGTAATCCGATCAAACGCATCACGTGTCACCAGCCCTGCGGGCTCAGCTTCCGTGCTGATTGTATGCACCAAATTCCAGTTATATTTTCGTGCAAGATCAAGAAAGCCTGCCAGTTCTGTATTGGCATTGCCACGCGCGCTGATTGCTGCCTCTCCTTCATACATCCCTTGCCTGACAAAGGCCTGATAATCTGTGGCAACAACATTAAACGTATTGGTTTCATGGGCGAATTCCGCCGTTAAGACACAATAGCTCATTGTGCACTCCCCTTTAAAACAACAATGACAATCAGATAATTTTGGTCGTTTCGCTAGGCGGCTTGCCTCTCGATAGATATATCTTTGCTATAATGGCAAGCGACCTGATGTTCCGGCTGCAGTTGTTGCAGCGCCGGATCTTCCGTCAGACATAAGCCTTTCACAAAAGGGCAACGGGACGCAAAAGCACAACCTGCGGGTAAATTATACCCACTCGGTGCTTCACCGGTTAAATTAGAAATTTCCCGCCGGTTATCAGGATCAGGTTCAAACATACTGCCCATCAGCATCTTTGTGTAGGGATGGGATGGCACCGCATATTTAGGCAGCATTTCAACAATCCGGCCCGCATACATCACAATTGTCCGGTCGCAAAAATAGCGAACCAAATTCAAGTCATGCGATATAAAAATATAGGTCAGACCAAGTTCACGCCGCAAACCATCAAGCAGGTTGATAATCTGCGCCTGAACAGACACATCCAGTGATGCCGTTGGTTCATCCAGCACAATCAGTGAAGGATTGAGTGCCAATGCGCGTGCAATACCAACCCGCTGTTTCTGACCACCCGAAAGCTGATGCGGATAGCGGTTTGCCAGAGACGCATCCAGCCCCACCATATTCAAAAGTTCCGCAACACGCTTGTCCGTGTCACCGGCAGAAACACCTTGTACTTTATAGGGCTCCAATACGGCATTGCGTACGGTAAAACGCGGATCAATTGACGAATACGGATCCTGAAAAACCATCTGCATTTTCCGGCGCAATTGCCGCATCTCACCCTTTGAAAAAGACGCCAGATCTCTGCCTTCGAAGCTAATGGCGCCCTTGCTTGGCTCCAGCAGGCGGAGCAGCAAACGTGCCAGCGTGGACTTACCACAACCGGATTCACCAACAACGCCGACAATCTCACCACGCTCCACATTAAAACTGACATCACGCACGGCAGAGAAGATTTCTTTCTTCTTTAAGAAGCGCTTGGTGACGAAACGACGACCGAGATTAGCAACAGAGATTATATCGCTCATAATGCCCCCGATCTGTGACAGGCCACGCCACCATATTGTCCGGATTGTCGAAACTCAGGAATACACTCACGACAGACTGCCTCTGTTTTACTGCAACGCGGGTGAAAACTGCATCCCGAAGGCAATGCAGCTGTGCTTGGAACCATTCCCGGAATACCGGTCAGAGAGCCTGCAGTCATCGTACTGCGCGGAATACAACCGATCAGCGCTTTCGTATAAGGATGGGAAGCACCGGCAAATATCGCACGAACGGGAGAGCGTTCAACGATACGACCACAATACATTACGGCGACATGATCACAGGTTTGCGCGACAACGCCCATATCATGGGTAATCAGGATCATTGCCAGCCCGCGCTGTTTTACCAGATCAATCAGATTGCGGATAATCTGTGCCTGCACTGTCGCATCAAGGGCAGTCGTCGGCTCATCAGCGATCAGCAAATCAGGTTCACCGGCCAAAGCCATCGCAATGACAATGCGCTGCTTCATACCGCCGGATAGCTGGTGCGGATAAAGCCTGTAAATCCGCTTCGGATCGGGTATCCGCACATCACGCATCAGGGCAACAGCCTTATCCAAAGCTGCTTTGCCGCCCAGTTCCAGATGCATACGCACCGCCTGCTCGATCTGCTTGCCGACACTGATCATCGGATCGAGCGAAGTCATCGGATTTTGCGTAATCAAACCAATCCGCCTGCCGCGCAGGCGACGCATTTCTGCTTCCGGTAAAGCAGTTATGTCATCACCGTCAAACAGGATGCGACCACCGGCAACATGGCCGTTAACATAACCCAGTAATCCCATTACAGCCGTCGCTGTCAGGGATTTACCGGATCCGGACTCACCGACCAGACCAAGGATTTCACCGCGATCCACGCTGATTGTAACATCTTTCACCGGCGAGAATGCACCAAAGCCAATCTGTAGTTTTTCTACGGAAAGCAGCATTTTAACCCTCCCGTGCTTTGCTGCGGAAATCCAGCGACTGGATAATCGCATCACCGACAACATTCAGTGCAATAACCGTGAGCGCTACGGCGCAGCCAGGAATGATAATCACCCACGGCGCAACGAATAATTGCGCTGTTCCTGAACTCATCATTGCGCCCCAGCTCGGTGTCGGCGGTTGTGCGCCAAGCCCGAAGAACCCCAATGTTGCTTCGAGAATGATCGCATCGCCTGTGGCCAGCATCGCAGCCACAAGAACAGGTGCCAGTGAATTCGGCACCAGATGCCGGAATAAAATATGGAAATTACTTGCGCCCAGATTGATTGCAGCATCGACATAGGCTTCTTTTTTGATCTGCATGATCTGTGTACGCGTCAGCCGCGTGAATTGCGCCAGATAAGCAATTGCAACGGCGATAATCACACCATGCAAACCCGCTCCAATGACTGCGACGAGCATAAGTGCAATCAGGATTTCCGGAAATGACCAGGTCAGATCAACTATAGTCATCAAGACCCGATCAATCACACCACCGAAATAACCACAAATGGCTCCGAGTATCAGACCGAATAAAACGGAAAAACCAACCGCCGTTACACTCACGGAAAGAGAGGTCTGTGCACCCACAACTATACGGGACAACACATCACGGCCAAATTCATCTGTACCAAAAAGATGCCTCAGACCGGGTGCCTGATTCATATTGGTGATATTTTGCGCATCATAAGCATAAGGCACAATCAGCGTAGCAAAGATTGCCGACAGTACCAGCAGGATCAGAAAAAGCGCGGCAATCGCAACGGGAACAGAAACCGGAAGTCGTAAACGCCGTGTATCAGAGACAATCACTGTCATTTTGCTGCCTCACGCTGTCTCGGATCCATGGCTGCCTGCGCAACATCACCGAGAATAGTGCCAAGAATTACGGCCATGGCCAGCATCAGCAGGCAACCCTGTACGAGCGGATAATCCCGCTGATTCAGCGCACGGATCAGCAAAGACCCCAGCCCCGGGCGTGCAAACACCACTTCAACGGTAATTGCACCACCCAAAATCCAGCCGATCCGCAAACCAAGAATAGAAATAACCGGTATCATTGCATGGCGCAGAACATGGCTGATGCGAATACGGCTTTCAGATACACCTTTTGCCCGCAACAGCATGACAAAATCCTGTCTGCCGATTTCAATCATTGAGACCTTGGTAACACGGGCAACAAGCGCAACACCGCCAAGGCCTGTTGCAATCACCGGCAGGATCAGCGATGACCAGCCGCGTGCACCGGAAACCGGCACCCAACCCAGCCAGACAGCAAAAACCAGAATGAGCAAAAGCCCGAGCCAGAAACTGGGTATTGTCGAGCCCAGCAAAATGCCGGTGGTAATGCCGCTATCAATACGGCTGCCATAGTATTTCGCTGCCACGACACCAGCGCTGATACCTGCAAGTGTCGAGAACAAAAAAGCAAAGCCGCCTAATATCAAACTATCCGGCAGGTTCTGCGCAATGAGCGCACTCACTGGTCGGGACTGAATAATTGACGTACCGAAATCCAGCGTCAAGACCCGCCCCATCCAGATGACATATTGTTCAAAAAGCCCTTTATCCAAACCGTATTTGGCCGCGATCTGTTCACGCAAAGCAGGAGACGATCCGGCACGCATAAGATTATCAATCGGATCGCCCGGAACGAGATGGATAACGAGAAAAACCGTAATCGAGACAACAAAAAATACGGGTATCATAGCCAGAAGGCGTTTGAGAATGAATGACGTCATAACTGAATTTACTGCCACTTCGCATCAAGAAGCGTTACGCTGCCAAGTGCAGTCGTACGCAGTTTTTCCGGTAAAACGATGCGGCCGCTGTTGATTGCAATGGTTTTTTCAAATTCATGCAACGGAACAAAAACGAAATTTTCCAGCAGATTTTCGTGATAGGTTTTGAATTTCGCAACCCGTTCCTGCCAGTTACGTGCAGCGTTTTCCGCATCCTTACGCAGCTCCTCCGAGCGCGGATCATCCCAACGCGTGCTGTTCGGATGCGGAATATTCTCCCCGCTGAAGAACCAGCTCAAAATATCAGTATTATCCCAGTCATAATGGCTGACAGCCATCTGATAATCGCCTTTTCGCAAGGCATCCTTCATGCTGGCACTATCAAATAGGGTAACATCAACAGCAAAACCGATATTTCTCAATTGTGCCTGAACAATTTCCGCAATGCGTTTATACGCCGTTTCAGATGTGGACCAGAGCTGGATTTTGAGCGGCACGCCGTCTTTAATCCGCATATCATCAGCACCCGCTTTCCATCCTGCCTGATCCAGCAACTGTTTTGCTTTCTCCACATTATACCGAATAAGCACTTCAGGACGAACTTTGGACTCGTCCAGAGAGGAGGCAAGGAACTGGTGGGCCGTTGTGCCGGAACCGCCAAAAACCGCCTGTCGGATCGGCTCCTGATCAACAGCACAGGCCACCGCCTGACGAAATTGCGGATCGGAAAAAGGTGCCGATTTCGTGTTAAACTGCAAGTAAGAAGTACCCGTTGCAGGCATATTGCGCAGTTCAATCTCACTATTGGCTTTCATCTGCGGAATGAACTCTGTTGGCACACCCAGCAGAATATCCGCACCACCGGTATTCATTTCAAGGAAGGCCGTGGAAGCGTCCTGAATTTCCCGCAGAACCAGACGCTCCAGTGCCGGTGCTCCTTTATTCTCCGATAATTCACTACCCCAGGCATAATCCTCGTTTGCAACCAGAACGGTTTCTTGCCCGACGCTGAAATTTTCCAGCTTGTAAGGGCCGGTTCCGACAGCCTCGGTAACACCAAAACTACCATTGGCGGCTTCATAAGCTTTAGGCGATGGAATACCCATAAAGTACGATGCCAGATTATAGAGCAGATTTGGATCAGGGCGGCTCATCTCAAAACGAACTGTATGCTCGTCAAGGATAACAACCTTTTCAATTGCCCCGCTGACATGCTGGTTCGCACTGTCAACATATTTTGAAACCCACCAGACAATCGTGTCGGCGTTAAAGGGCTCACCATCATGGAAACGGACATTCTTTTTCAGCCGGAATGTCCAGTTCATGCCGTCTTCGCTTTCCTGCCAGGATTCTGCAAGATGCGGATGAAATGTATGCTGATCGGACATGGCAATCAGCCGGTCATAAATCAGATCAGCCGCAACACTGAGCAATGTGGCACGGATCGGATCGAGATGCGGCGCACCGGTTTCATCACTGGAAAGTACAATAACAACTTCCGAACCGGATGCCTGCACAGGAAGGCTGGTTGACAGCAGGGTTTGTGTAGTAAGAAGAAAAGCAGCTGACGACAGCAAAAAATCACGACGGTTCATTGTTCCTCCACCGACCGGGCTTTGCCCTGTTACGTTTACTCCTGACGGAGTTCCGTTTTATAATTACGGAGGATGCTAGAGTGATTCTTTTCTGTCATCAAGGATTAAAAGACAGAAAACTTACATTCAATTTAATGGGAATAATTAATGTCTGAAGCTATCCGCGAACGCCTGAAATCAAGCCTTGAGGATAGCACCTCTGCAGGTAGTCAGATTGCAAACTACATGTTGACCAATCTCAACTCACTGCCTTTTGAGAATGCAGCAACACTTGCTGAGAAAATCGGCGTCAGCGAAGTTACAATCGGACGTTTTTGTCGAAAGCTGGGCTATAAGCATTTCAAAGACTTAAAGACGGAGTTAGGTGAATCCATCGGCCATCAACCGTGGCTTGTCGGCGACCGGTTGAAAGAGTTTACGCAGGAGAGCAGCAAAGGTGATACCTCTACCAAAATCCTAGAGAAAGAAATTGCAGCGCTTGTTCATATCCATGAATTGGCACGCAAACCGCAATGGAAATCAGCCGCTAACCGTCTTGCCACAGCTAAAAAAGTCTTTGTTGTCGGTTTCCAGACAGAGCGCGGCCTCGCACAATATTTTGCACATCAGCTGCAATATCTGCGTGATGATATATTTCTTGTTGATACCACCAACGGCAACTTCTCCGAGATTTTCTTAAACGATCACAGTCACTCCGCTCTTGTAATGTTTGAAGCGCGCAAATATTCCAATCTTGCTGCATTGCTCGCACGCCGTGCAAAAGCTGCAGGTATTCCTGTTACGCTGTTTACTGATCCCTACTGCCACTGGTGCCGCGGTGTTGCGACAGAAACCTTTAACGTCCCTACAGATACAGGCACGTTCTGGGATTCAACCGCAATGATGGCTGTATTGGGAAACCTGTTGCTTAATGAAGTTGTCAGCCAGCTCGGGCCATCTGTGGAAACACGGATGAATGAAATCTCCGAACTCTACAAACATTTTACCGGCCACATCAAATAAGCCTGTACAGAATCCCCCTCACCAACAGCTCCTCAATTATCTATGCGATTTCTGTCAAGAACAGGCATCGTTTTTGTCAGTTTTCTGTCAAGAGCGATGCCGTTGCGGGTTTCTTACTCGTCGAGATCAACATTTTTAAAGCGATGTGAACCTAATGGCTCCATCACATAATTTTTGACCTTTTTCGACATCGGCAGCACAACAGTTGAATGGGCAATCGGCAGCCATGGTGCCTGCTCATCAATATATTCCTGTGCTTTTTCATAGACCTTTCTACGTTCACTCAGATCAGAGGTGACACGCCCCTTTTATAGCAAATCATCCACTGGCTTGTAGCACCAGTTTGACATATTGCTGGAACCGATCGCCTAGCAAACAAAGAAGAAACTCAGCATATTATCCGGATCGCCATTATCACTGGTCGCTCCGAGAATAACTGCACCGTCACGCGCTTCGTCACGGCTTTTCTTCAGATATTCGTCCCAGTCACAGAATATAATCTCAGCAAGATCTGGCTACTGACCTCATCAGTATAATAATTGTGCTGATCCATGCTGTTGCCTGTACCCACTCTCTGGGGGAATTTCGTGCCCTGACCAAACATGCCGACGAGGAATTTCTGATTGTCCTCAATGGTGTAATTGAGTTGCATACAGACCAATAGGCACCGGTACGGTCGAAAACCCGAGAAAGTGTCTATATCAATTCAACCATGGGGCATGCTTATTGACCGTGAGTGAACAGGACCCAGAGATTCTCTGCGTCTGCGTCGGTGGCGAGCCCAATATGGAAAACACCCTGCCCAACATCAGCCCTTTCCTGCACAGGGAATCTGCCGCAAACATAGCCCCGTGCCTTGAGTTAAAAATCAAGCTTATTTATTCTCCAAGCCCAGCCATTCATCTTTACCGATACGACTGATATGTTCAACACGGTAGTCGTTCATAAACTGGTTGAACTGCTTTGCTTCCGTGTGATGGTGTTTGAAGCCGCATTTTGCCTGCGCTTTAAAAGATTGCTCATTCTCGGCGAAATAACCACACCAAAGAGCATCCATTTTCAACTCTTCAAAAGCATGGCGCATCAGTTCTTTCACGGCCTCCGGAATGAACCCCTGCCCCCAGAACGGCACGCCGATCCAATAGGCTACTTCTGCTTCATTATCCGCAATCTCAAAGTTACTGTCTTTACCAATCAACAAACCTGCCATGCCGATAGCAACATTATCTTCTTTCAACGCAACAGCGTAAATTGCAGGATGTGAAAATACAGTACGGATAATTTCCAGACTTTCTTCTTCACTTTGGTGCGCAGGCCAGCCTGCGATCGGCCCAACGCGGTCGTCACTGGCATATTGATAAAGGCTTGCTGCATCACTCTCCAGCCATGACCGCATGATGAGACGCTCTGTTTTAAGCATTGTTTTTCTCGCTTCTTATCTTGAATAATGATGCGTTGTTTTAAAAACTGGAGGAAGAGATTGACAATGGCAGGAATTAAACAGATTAGGTAATAATGAAAACTAAATGATATATTTTTACATAAATTCGCTGGATCAATGGATAAAACAGAAATAAATAGCACACTCAGCCTGATCAGTGACAATGAATTCCTGATGGGGAAAGGCCCGCTCGCAGAGGCAGATAATCAGCTCTTATCGCTGAGTTATCTTGTGCTGGTTATTTGTCAGACGGGGTCTGCGGAATTTGATGTTAACTTTCGGCGCTATCAGATGCAGAAGGATGATTTTTTAGTTCTTTACGATGACTCGATCGTTATGGTGAGAAACAGAACCGCAGATTTTGCATGTTCTTATTATCTGATTGACCGTTCCATGGCCGCAGATATTGCATATGGCTTACCAAATGAACTGTTTCTGTTTTTAAGCCGCCATCCGTTTTTTACTGCTGATAGCAATACAATCAGTTTCTTGCGACTATGGGAACAGATGACGGCATGCCTTCAGGAACAAGTGCTGCAATATCAGAGAGCCATTCTGGTCAATCAGTTTCAAAATCTGTTTCTATGGCTTTCCAATAAAACAACTGGTTTCGATATTGCGGAGAAAAACGATTACAGCAGACAAGAAGCGCTCTGCTGGAAATTCTGGGAGCTGATATTTTTGCATTGCAGGCAGCAGCGTGAAGTTGCTTTCTATGCCAGTCTGCTCAATGTGACACCCTATTATCTTTCACAACTGACCAGACGCTTTTTCAACGATGCGCCGAAGACGCTGATCGATCGGCAAGTGATCTTAGAAATCAAAAAACAGTTATTACAGCCCAAAAGATCAATGCAGCAAATTGCCCATGACCTGCAATTTACGGACGCGTCTTATCTGAGCAAATATTTCAAGCGCCATACCGGCATGGGATTAACAGAGTACAGGAAGAAAATTTCTTATTTTCCTGCGGCAGCAAACAATTGCTGAACCCATTTTCTTGAATAAAATGGACCTGTCTTTACCGAAGCTTTTCCTGCAAGCTCTCTATCTCGTTCTCAGAAAAAACCTCAATCCCATTTGCACGCAATAATGCTGCCACCACCTCGGAACTTGAGTACATCCGATTTGTAAAATCACCGGTATAAATAAAACGGCTTCCACACGACGGGCTGTCATCCGTCAAGAAAGCATAGCGGCAACCATTCCTTAGCGCCAAATTCACTGCAATTCTTGCACCTTTGATAAATGCTTCTGTAACATCATTGCCGGTTAACTCATCTATATCCGCATCACCCGACACGACCTCTTACCCCGATTTTCTGCTTGCTATTTCAGCAGGCGGCCGGGGAATACTAAAACCTGCACTCAGGACAGGACAGAAACCAATCGCCTTTCCTGCTGCCATTCTTCTATAAGCGGATGGTTAAATGTTTTAGCATTACCGTTATAACGGACCAGATGCCCCAACAAACAGGCGCTAACAAGGATTTTTTGATTATATCCTTATCCCAGCAAAGCGGGCGCGTTACTGCATCCGGCATATTCATGTTCGTGAATGTTAGATACTAGCCTCTATATCCAAACCTGCGGCTTTCCGAGGCGATAAAAGACGTTATTATCATCGCTCCGCGTGTACGAAATTCACTCGTTTCAAATGCTGCAAATGTTGCGAGGCATTTGCGATCGTCAGCTCTCACAATTCCGCAAGGCACTCAACGAAACGTTCACCCTGCGCTATGTGCTGTAGCAGCCCAACAACATGCGCAACCTCGGCAATATCTGCAAAACTGGTTTTGTATCTCATCCTGAATTATAGATTTTCTATACACGCAACAATTAACCATTCAATTAATTAATTGAGCGCGTGATCCGAGCATTCAAATTTACTGCAGATCATGGCACTGCGATCTTGCAATATAGGTTTGCCACCTTCCAATCCATGATTGTAAAACAATACGTTATTCTGTGTCTTATACGATAAAAGGCAGGGAGTATGGAATGAAACTCTATTATGCGCCGGGTGTCTGTTCTATGGCCGCCCACATCACTACAGCCGAGGCTGACATTGCTCTCGATCTGATCAAGGTCGATATTCGCAGCGAACCACACCGCGTCGAGGATGGCCGACATCTCAAAGATGTTAGCCCGAAGGGTGTTGTCCCGATCCTTGAACTCGACAATGGCCAAGTACTGACCGAAGGTGTCGCCATCCTGATCTATCTGGCCGATCAGAAACCGGAAGCGGGATTGATGCCCCCGCAGGGTAGTTTTAACCGCTACCGGATGCACGAATGGTTGACCTTTATCAGTTCAGAATTACACAAAACATTCAGCCCTTGGCTCTTTCATCCCGAATATGGCGAACAAGCCGCCGAAGTTGCGAAGCAAAGGCTTCACGAGCGTTTCTACCTGCTCGATAACTATCTGGCCGACCACGACTATCTCGTGGGCGATCGCTTCACCATTGCCGATGCATATTGCTTTACCATCGTGAACTGGTCGAAGGGCCGTGGTATTGATCTGGCAGTATGGCCCAATCTGGCGCACTATCAGTCGAAAATCGCGGAACGCAAGAGTGTACGGGACACGCTCATAGCGGAAGGTCTGATCAAATAGTATCCATCTCTGCGGATGCCCCCGACAGATCTCCCTCCAGGAGCCATCGCCGTGCCAGCAACCCACCGCCAACATGATCAAAGAACGCCCGCACACGCGCCGTGTTACGCAAATCCTTATGCGTAATTAGCCACAACTCTCTGGTTAGTTCATCAAGCGGCTCCAGAATTCTTTCGATATCGGATTCCTGGTCGCCAAGATAGCAAGGCAGGAGCGCCAGCCCCAAACCAGCCTTCACCGCCATGAGCTGGTTAATGAGGCTACTGGTGCGATAAGAAAAGGCGTGGGGCGATATGTTCTTCGTCAACCACTCTGATGCCGCCGCGACAGCACCGCTGTCCCAACCGATAACGGCATGTCCCGAAAGGGAAGCGAGGTCGGTCGGGCTGCCATGCTCAGACAGATAGATGCTGCTGCCGTAGAAGGTCCACGGCGTCGATGCAATCTTGCGCCCGAACAGCTCACCTTCATGCGGGCGCGTAGCGCGGATCGCTATGTCGGCCTCACGTCGCAGGAGATCAAGTTGCCGATTATCAACGAGCAATTCAATCTCGATGCCGTCATGCTCGTTACGGAAGCTTGCCAGAACCTCATTCAGTATCCGATAAGCTAGCGTCTCGGATGAGGTGACCTTGAGTTTGCCCGAAAGCCTTTTATCCTGACCCGTAATTGATCGATCAAGCGCCAGTGCTTCCGCTTCCATCCGTTCCGCTGCCAACACCATCTGAGCGCCGGCATCAGTGGGGACATACTGGCCGGAGGTCCGGTCGAAAAGCTGAACTGCCTTCCGTTTCTCCAGCGCGTTCAACCACCGGAAGATCGTCGAATGGTCGTGTCCCAAATCCTTCGCCGCTCCGGCCAACGAGCCGGCACGCGCAACCGCCAGAACAATTTTGAATTCATTCCAGTCGCTCACATTCTTTCCATTCTGCAAATTCATTACGTGTTTTAATATCTTCTCTTGCTAATTGGAAATAGCAAAAACACAAAATCACCCGGACAGAGTCATCCGGTTTTTTACAATAGACACAAATCCCGCCTGCTGGCGTTGCAATTACGCAAGAAATTTTTGCCAGATTGCAAACCTGATTAGTTCCGTGAGCATGCTGCTACGCTGCTGTTTCGTCGGGATCACGATGAGCGGATGACATCCTGACCAGTCTGACGGCGGGATTGCCGATCGGAAAAATCCGCTTGCCAAAATACAGCGAGCAATTCGCGCGAGGGTTCCTATCATCGCCCCTTGTGTCGAGCCAACGCAGTCCGTGTTTGTCAGGCATGGCGAAATGAACGGCTGAAAGAAGGTATTTGAGAGTGGAAACGACGATGGCATGGACACTTCTGATCCTCTCCGGCCTGCTAGATGTCGCGTGGGCCATATGCGTGAAGATGGCAGACGGCTACAGCCGGTTATCGTGGTCGATCTTGTCATTCATCCTACTCGCCACATTCATCTACACTCTTGGCAAGGCGCTTCAGGTGCTGCCGCTCGGCACGGCCTATGCGGTCTGGACCGGCATCGGCGCCATTGGCTCGATCGTCGTCGGCATCGTGGTCTTCCGCGAACCGGCAACCTTCTCCCGCCTCTTTTGGATCTCGGTCACGCTTAGCGGGATCGTCGGTCTCAAACTGACGAGTAATTGAGCCTTGGTGCTCTCTGCTCATTTGAAATTAAAGGAACCACCATGGCCAAGCACAATGCTGACACCGAATTCGTCTTCAGCAAAGACGAAGAGCTGAAAGCTTTCCGCGACATGCTGCTGATCCGTCGCTTCGAAGAGCGCTGCGGTCAGATGTATGGCGAAGGGCTGATCGCAGGCTTCTGCCATCTGTATATAGGACAGGAAGCTGTCGTTGTCGGCATGCAGATGGCTATCGGTGAAGGTGATCAGGTCATCACCGCCTATCGCGATCACGGTCATGCACTGATGACGGGCATGGACCCGAAGGCTGTGCTGGCCGAACTGACCGGGCGCATGGATGGCATATCGAAAGGTAAAGGCGGCTCCATGCATATGTTCGCGCCTGAAAAAGGTTTCTTCGGCGGACACGGCATTGTCGGGGCGCAAGTCTCCATCGGAACGGGCCTCGCATTCGCCAACAAATATCGTGGCAATGATCGCGTTTGTCTGACCTATTTCGGTGACGGGGCCTCCAACCAGGGACAGGTCTATGAAAGCTTCAACATGGCCAAAATCTGGGATTTGCCGGTTGTCTATATCATCGAGAATAACCACTATGGCATGGGCACCAGCATTGAGCGGGCATCGGCTAACCTGAATCTCTCACAGCGCGGCTTATCGTTCAACATCCCCGGCGAGCAAGTCGATGCTATGGATGTACGGGCCGTACGCGCCGCCGGCTTGCGCGCCGTCGAACATGCGAGAGCAGGCAAAGGGCCGTTCATCCTCGAAATGCTTACCTACCGTTATCGGGGACATTCAATGTCAGACCCGGCAAAATATCGCTCACGTGATGAAGTGCAGAAAGTCAAGAACGAGAACGATCCCATTGATCGCTCGCGCGCTCGTATTCTCGAACAGGGATATGCGACCGAAGATGACCTTAAGCTGATCGAAAACGAGATCAAGGAAATTGTCGCTGAGGCTGTCACCTTCGCCAAATCCGCGCCCCTACCCGATCCGTCACAGCTTTATACGGATGTTTATGCGTGATGACGCGAAACCGGATATTTCTCTACAAGAAACAATCCTAAAACTGGCCTCTGCTGTGTCGATGTCGGCCTCTTAAACTCGATCAGCAGAGGCCATACGGATATAGACTGTGGCTCTAAAAGAAGAACAAGACACGAGCCGCACGCCTTACACTGCACCACACGATATCGCCCATTCATATAATATGGTGAAAAACTATGTCGAGCATTGCTCATTCAATTGCGGATAGTCCGCTCATGTTCCTTCTTGTGCGGATCATGATTACAACATTATTTTGGTCAGAGGTCTTTCTCGGATTAATGAATTTCAATGCTTTTGTAGGTGCCGTACAAAGGGTTGGTCTACCCTATCCGCGTTTTGTTGCAGCAGGAGCGATTGTTCTTCAGGGCATTGCTTCCTTTTTGATTATCACGGATTTCAATCAATTGGGGTGGTATGGTGCAGGCGCCCTTTCTATATTCACGCTGCTCACAATTCCATTTGGTCATGCGTTTTGGAGATGTTCCGAGCCCCGACGAACACAAGAACTTCATTTCGTTCTTGAGCATATCTCCCTGGTAGGCGGACTGTTGCTCCTCATCATGATTTTTTGGATGAACTCAGGAACAGCCCCGGTCTAAGATCTGTAAGGGACGCCTACCTGCTTTCTGGGTTTCAGAAATAACGAGTAGCTATATTGAGGATTGACCATTAGCTCTCATTGCTGAAAGTTCATGCATTCAGCACCTCAAAGGCATTCGGCATGACCGCTATCACCTCTCCTATCGTTGGACTTGCCCTGCAAAAGTGGAGAGCTTCAGTTAGTGTTACCTGATAGGAGAACAACGATTGAAGCAGCGCGAATTTGCGGGAGAAGTCAAGTGAGGAGCCCTTAGCATTTTGACCACGAGCGGTCGCTGCATATTTTTGGTTGCTACGGATTTGGGTATTGGCAAGTCTACGCTTGACCGTTGGCGTCGTGATTTTGCAGAGAAAGACCTGCTTTCAGGTCCATACGAAAATACCAATCTCGAACTTGACCGATTGCGTAAAGAAAATGAATTGTTGCGGCAGGAGCGTGAGCTATTAAAAAAGAGGCGGCCCTCTTCGCTCGAGTTGAGGCGGATAAGAAAACAGTCGATGAAATTTGCTTTCATTGATGCGCAGAAGGCCACCATATCTCTATCACGCCTGTGTGCTTTTGCAGACGTCAGTCTGAGTGGTTATTATGCTTGGAAACATCGTGCTCCCAGTCGTCATCAGCTTGATGATATGATTATTCAGGCTCACATCCGTAATCACTTTGCCTTGTCGCGCGAAACCTATGGTAGACCACGCGTGCATATTGAATTGCGCGAAGAAGAGATTGTAGCCAGACGGCATAGAATAGCTCGTTTGATGCGCCAAAACGGCTTGAAAGCAAGGCAAAAGACGCGTTTCAAGCGCACAACAGACAGCAATCATCGTGAACCTGTCGCCCCAAATCTTCTGGATCAGGATTTCTCGTATGAAGCGCCAAATCAGAAATGGGGCGTCGATATCAGTTATATATGGACGACAGAAGGCTGGCTTTATCGGGCTATTATCATCGACTTTTATTCACGCCGTATTATCGGCTGGGAAGCACGTGACCGGATGAAACAAGATTTGGCAATCAGTGCATTGCAAAAAGCCATTGCAATCCGACAGCCCAAGCCTGGCCTCATTCAACATTCAGACAGAAGAAGCCAATATGCTGCTCCGGGAGTTTTGCTTGATTGAGCAGAACTATTAGATTTGTAGATTTTTGGAGACTTTGTTTGATTGCGGGGGCAGGATTTGAGCTTTTGTGTCCACTTCATCGGCTCGGCCTCCTTGTGGGCCCCTGACTTAGGCTCTTCTCTATGACCCATTACAAAAAATACCCGCTTGAAAGCGGGTTTATTTTTTGGTTGCGAGGGCACGCAACCACCGATACAGACATTTATTCTCAATCGATGTTTAGTCTTTATCTCTCAGAGTATAACAGCCGAACTGACGATACTGTAGCACGCAAAATCGCGTGACAGCGAACGTAAGGGTGTTGTCATGTTAAGCAGTTCACGGTTACCTGCGTGCCAGCTTGGTCGTAAATTTCAGTGATGCAAACACCAGTTATCAATTTCAAGCGCCACCGTTTTGCACCGCAGATCATTGCGTACGCCGTTTGGCTTTACCTGCGGTTCAACATGAGCCTGCGTGAAGTTGAGGAAATGCTTCTCGAGCGTGGGAGGGACGTTTCCTATGAAACTATCTGGCGCTGGATCGCAGCGTTTGGACCTCAGATTGCTCGTATTCTACGGTGGCGACAAGCACGCCCCGGCGATGTTTGGTATCTGGACGAAGTCGTGGTGAAATGTGCTGGAACCAAGTTCTGGCTTTGGCGCGCAGTCGATCAGCACGGCACCGTTCTCGAAGAAATATTGCAAAAGCGGCGTGACAAGAAGGCTGCTAAGCGTCTGCTGGTAGCATTGATGAAGCGCTATGGCTTTATTCCCAAACAGATCGTCACCAATAAACTGCGCTCTTATGGTTTGGCAAAGGCGGATGTGGCACCCAGCCTCGATCATTGGTCGCACAAAGGCCTTAATAACAGGGCTGAGAATAGCCGTTTGCCATTTCAAAAACAGGAGCGAACAATGCAAGGCCACCGATCGCCGGGAGCGTTGCAACGATTTGTGGCCATGCACTCCGCCACCCGCAATCGCTTTTCAGTTCCATCGCACCGCCGTGCTGCACAAACAATTCGATATCATCGCCTCGAAGCGTTTGATGAATGGAAAATTGCAACCTGCCTCGTTTGAAAATTCAGCCCCACACATCTGGCTCGACGTCACACACTTAACGTGACAAAACCTCAAAAAGTCCTGTTACATTTTTCATTGTCATCTCCTTTTTCAATTACTGCAATTCACTGGTAATGTTACCATGGTAGTCCATGCGGACATTCACATCCGCACCATCTTTCTAAGCCTTAGCCTGCCAAATTCCATCAGAACCAAGGTTCAAAGCCTGAACATCAGCATAGCCTGCAGCTTCAATTCGTTCTTTGGTCTGAGTTTCAGTGAAACTATTTTCACCCTCTACCGGTGCCTGTGGACTCGGTGCTGCAGGCGGTGCAATCATCGGTGTTTCACCAGTACTTTCCGGGGGATTTTGGGCTGGTGCGCTCGTTTGTGCATAGGCACCTGCCGTTGCGAACATACCCGCAGAGATCAAAGTTAAGAGTTTCGTTTTCATCGTATTTCCTCCTGTTGGTACTTAACTAACGGAGGGGAAATTGGGTTGTTCCAAATATTTTCCGGGATAACGAACAATTACGACTTTAAAACATTGTGTATCTGAACGGAGAAAATCATGGGAACTTATTTTTCAAAATTAAGCGAGAAAATTTCTGAAATAACAGGTCATTACTCAGCATTTATCATCGCATTTTATTTATTATTATCTGGGCTTTATCCGGACCTCTATTCCAATTTTCAGATACTTGGCAATTGGTTATTAATACGACCACAACGATTATTACATTTTTGATGGTTTTTCTTATTCAAAATTCTCAGAACAGAGATTCCTGCGCGTTACACACAAAAATCGATGAGCTCATCGATGTTGTGAAAAATGCAGATAAAGATTTCATAGGCATTGAGCATATGCCTTTAGAAAAACTACAGAAGTTGAAAGAAACGATCGAAGAACATGCTGCCCACAAAGAACGCTCCGGAGAGCATTAAAACAGCTTACGGAACCATTTAGATCAGTCCATATTATGAGCTGAGAGAAAATGTGTTCCTTTGATATCGACAGCCATCTCCTCTCACCTTAATCAGTTACGCACATCAAGCGTGACACACCCCATCGTCATAAATCATATCGCATCCGGCCTGCTCCAGACCGTGCCGCTGGCGGTCAAAACCCGCATGTAACCTATCAACATTGGAACTCCCGATTTCATATTAACTTAAACGGCAGAGAGTTTATAGGCTATAGGTTTCTGCACGAGTATTTATGAAAATAAACGCCGTTTCTGGGATGTTGGCGGTTATCTTCGCGGCGTCACATTAAACCGAGGTTTGTTGGAGCGGAAGCGGGGGCTGGAATCGGCCCCTTTTCGTCCCTCCCGGGTTCAGGACGGTTTCATGAACGCTGCTGTTGACCAGTCCCAACTTCAGTGTCACTTGTTGATCGCGCGACGTCTAACGCGATAAGTCACGAACCGGACGAACGTGATCCTCGAATGGAACATGGCGTCGTTGAAAAGTTGCGCGTTCTTCGACTTGCGGCCGGCCGATCCGGTCCATTCGAAAATGGCGAAAATCCTCGTGCGCTGGATCCCAGGCCACCAGATACCAAAGTGGCTGCAAGATCAGCATGGCCTGCGGCTCAACATTTCGGCTGGTCACGGTTCTTTTCGAGTCGCAATATTGAAAGCGCAATTGTCGCTGTCGGAGAAATGCATCCTCGAAAGCCAGCAGCAGCATGGTGTCCATCGTCCTCATATCCAAAATATCGACCAGTGGAGACAGCTGCCCGACATACAAGCGGGTCAAGATCCGCCGCAGATCCCGCAGCTTGTCGGGAGGCAAGGCACGGCAAGACCGGCATCAGCCAGACCTGAGAAGGGCAGACTGCCAGCGCACGCATGGATGCAACGCTGATGAGCAGGGCAAAAACTTCAGCAACCGAGAGACGGGCTGTAGTCTGAACGGATTGCGGGTCCAGTTGTAGGCCGCCCCCACGCCCCGGTTCGGAATAGATGACGAAGCCGTGATCGCGCAGTGCGCTGATGTCACGCAGTACCGTACGTCTGGACGCGCCAACGGCTTCTGCAAGGTCCGCGAGAGTTGAGGTGCCATTGCGGCGCAGGCTACGCACGATGGCGTCTTGTCGGATGCGGACTTTCATTTGGGCTCATTGCCATTCAAAGGTGTCAAAATTTGGCACCATTTACCTCTAGGCAACGACAGCACATGTCAACAAGGTGAGTAAGTGATGCCCAATACAATAGATTTTGCCCAAGCCACCCTTATTCCGGTCAACGACGTTGAACTCGAAGTTTTCGAAGCTGGTTCCAAAAAACAAGGGTAAACCCATTGTGCTTTGCCACGGCTGGCCAGAGCATGCCTATTCCTGGCGTCATCAGGTACCCGCCCTTGTTGCTGCCGGCTACCATGTCATCGTGCCAAACCAACGGGGGTACGGCAACTCGTCCCGTCCGGACGACGTGACAGCTTATGACATTGAACATCTTACGGGAGATCTTGTTGCGCTTCTCGATTACTATGGATACCAGGATGCGAGCTTTGTCGGTCATGATTGGGGCGCGGCGATCGTCTGGGGACTGGCTTTGCTGAACCCAAGCCGAGTCGACAAGTTGATCAATCTGAGCCTGCCCTATCAGGAGCGTGGCGAAACGCCGTGGATTGAGTTTTTGGAGCAAATCCTGGGCAGCGACTACTACTTTGTCCATTTCAATCGACAGCCAGGCGTCGCGGACGCCATTCTGGACAAGAATGCAGACCGTTTTCTTCGCAACCTATACCGGAAAAACGTACCCTTTCGGGCGCCCGAGCCCGGCATGGTCATGATCAATCTCGCAAAAGCCGAAAGAGCGTTCGGCGAGCCCGTAATGAGCGAACACGACCTGGCCGTTTACATCTCTGCATTCGAGAAATCCGGATTCACGGGCAGCATCAACTGGTACCGCAACCTAGATCGCAACTGGTACCTGTTGGGCGAAGTGGACCCCATCGTTCGTCAGCCGACGCTCATGATCTATGGTGACCGTGATGTCATCCCTAAATTTGAAAAACTAGCAGATTTCGTGCCCAATGTTGACGTCGTCAGCCTCAATTGCGGCCATTGGATCCAGGAGGAAAAGCCCGAGAAAACTAACCAAACGATCTTGAACTGGCTGGCACGGCAGGACGCCACCTGAACCGCAGACCATTTCAAGACACTCCACCCCACCGGCTTGGCCAGGGGTGGAGTTACCGGGCTTGTCGCAAGGTTTTTCGCAGATCGTGTTACTGAGTAAACGCGAATGATGCTCACGCTCACTTAACCTTTTGAATTCCAAAGCACTAAGCAATCAACTCATTCTGACTGAGAACATTACAGTCTCCTGAAGAACCCAAAGCCTTTGCGAAGCCATAGCATCGCTTCAAAACCCATTATCGTTCTGCGAGCCGTATTGAATGATTGGAAACACCCACTCTTGGGCATGTTCTTGAGGGGGCGGATAAAAACTTGGACTGGTTTTACGCACGATGCCAAGACTGTTTCGATATTCGATTGGGCTTCGCGCGCCAAGTGATATCTTGATGCGCTTCTCGTTGTACCATCGAATGTAGCGATCAACTTCTTTGATAAACTGCTCGAGCGTGGTTGACTTCCAATCACGCGAGTAAAAGAGTTCTGTTTTCAGCCTGCCAAAGAAGCCTTTACATGCGGCATTATCTGGCGAACACGCTTTTCGGGACATTGATCGCACCAAATTCGCTTCATTGATCCTCGAAAGCCAACCCGGCCAGCGATAGTGGGCACCGCGATCAGAATGCACTATGGGCCGCTCATCTGTACCTGTGATAGTTTCTATGGCGGCATCGAGCATCGTGTTGACCAGTTCCGCATCTGGTTTCGTTCCGATAGACCAGCTGATAACCAAACCATCGAAGCAGTCGATGATGGGCGAGAGATACACTTTGCCAACCGGGATATGGAACTCAGTGATATCAGTTAACCATTTCTCATTCGGGGCTGTGGCTTGGAAGTCGCGATTAATGAGATTCTCAGGCGCCGGACTGATTTCTCCCAGATAAGAGCGATATCGCCGCCGCTTTGGCGTGGCAACGATCAGATTTTCCTGTTTCATCAACCGCTGCACAACCTTCTCTGAGATGGTAACGGATTGTTTGGCCAATGACGCCTGTAGCCTGCGGTAGCCGTAGCAGCGACGGTTAAGTTCGAAGATTTCAGTGATGTTTTGACGAATAGTGAGGTACTTGTCGGTCATCCTCATGCGGGCTCGATGATAAAAGTATGAGCTGCGCGCCAGCCCCAGCTGAGCAAGCAGCTCTGGCAGCTGATAGAAATCTTTAAGGGCGCCAACCAACAGCGTTTTCTCCCGATTACTCAGGAGTTGCAGATCGACGCCCAGATCTTTTTTTAAGAGTTCAGTCGCCTTCTTCAAAAGATCGTGCTCAAGCTGCAGTTGCTGGATATCGTGTTGCAGTGTTTCGAGTTGATGCTCCAATTCTTTTCGCTCTGCACTGGCGGTGAATTGTTCTTGCGTTTCATGATTGCGGGAGCCTCCGGACCGAGTAACTGATTTTTCCAGTTATATAGTGTCGATCTGCATACGCCGAGCTTTTCGGCCAAGGCCTGCGCGCTTTCTTGCCGATTATAAAGTCCGACGACGCCAGCCTTCTTCAAGGTCTCCGGATATCGTGGAGGAGCAACTCTACCGACTGTAGCTTTTTGAGCTTCAGGAAATGCCTCACGAACCCAAGCGGTCAACGTCGCACGACCCGGATAGCCTAATGCGCGCATCGTTGTAGAAACACAACGATCATGCGTGCGGTAGTGTTCAACAGTCGCTTCCTTCTGCGCCTGTGTGAATTTAGGGGTTCGGGGCGTAAATCCTAAACACAGATCAAGATGGCGCTCATATTCCCGACACCAGCCCTTCAGTGCATTCTTGGTTGGATAGCCCAACTGGCGAATGGCCGCCTTCGCACGCTTGCCCAGCTTGATGTAAAGTACAACTGCTCGCATCCGGTCTTCGTAGGAATACATGAACTACCTCCTTGACAGTCCAAGTTTTCGTCCGCCCCCCAATGAGTCAATATTGCATGGCGATTAACAGCTACAGTTTCCCTCCCTCCTTCCTCGTCCCTGATCAGCCACTCGGAACAGGGCTGGTCAGGGGCATAGGCAGTGCTTTCAACACATCTTCTATTATCACCGCTTAAATTTACACTGAAATGAAGATCTGCCTGTAATCAAAAAATGCTGTTTTTCTCATTAGCATACACTTCCGTTTTATCTGGGAAGGCATCGGTTATTCCGGCTTTCGGCTTTTCACGGGCAATCGCCATACGTCTCACCAGCACGTAAAATACCGGTGTCAGCACAAGGCCAAACAACGTCACCCCCAGCATACCGGCAAAAACAGCAATACCCATGACATGACGCATTTCTGCTCCCGCACCTGTTGCCAGCATCAGAGGGACAACACCGGCAATAAAGGCAAGTGATGTCATCAAAATCGGTCGCAAACGTAATCTTGCAGCTTCCAGAACGGCATTGAGGGGATCAACACCTTCATCCTCTTTTGCTCTGGCAAACTCCACAATCAGAATAGCGTTTTTAGCAGCAAGCCCCACCAAAACGACAAAGCCGATCTGGGTGAAAATATTGTTGTCTCCGCCTGTGAGCCAGACACCGGTAATCGCTGACAACAATGCCATTGGAGCAATGAGCAGCACCGAAAAAGGCAATGACCAGCTGTTATATTGTGCGGCCAGAATGAGGAAAGCGAGCAATACCGACAGCGGGAAAACATACATGGCAGCATTGCCTGCCTGTTTTTCCTGATAGGCGAGTTCCGTCCATTCAAAAGCCATACCGGCCGGCATTGTTTCCAAAGCTATACGTTCTATCGCAGCTGTTGCCTGCCCGAAAGAATAGCCGGGTGCTGGGCTGCCACTGATATCCGCTGAAGGGAAACCGTTATAATGCATGATACGATCCGGCCCTGAACTATTCTGAACTGTTAGCAAAGCTGATAGCGGGATCATATCACCGGCAGCGTTGCGCACCTTCAGGCGTCCGATATCCTGCGGCTGCATACGGAAGGGTGCATCGGCCTGCACCATCACACGATAGGTACGGCCAAAACGGTTAAAATCATTGGCATAGAGCGAGCCAAGATAGACCTGCAATGTTTCAAATATTGTCGTGAGCGGCACACCTTGTATTTTCGCTTTGACGCGGTCGATATCCACCTGCACCTGTGGTGCATTCACTTGGAAACTGGCCAGCATACCTGCCAGTTCCGGTGTTTGCATCGCCTTGGCCATGATCTCACCTTGCGTTTTTGCTAATGCCTCAAAACCAAGTCCGGCGCGATCTTCAAGCTGAATTTTAAAGCCACCGGTCGAACCGAGCCCCGGCACAGGCGGCGGCGGGAAAATACCCGCGAAACCATCCGGTATCTGACTGAATTTACCCATCAACCGTTCTGCAATCGCAAAGGCAGACAAAGTCGGATCCTTACGCTCGTTAAAAGGCTTGAGCATTGTAAACATCACGGCAGCATTCGGAATATTGACCATGCCATTCACCGAAAGCCCCGGAAATGCGACAACACTTTCTACCCCCGGCTCTGCCAATGCGATTTCGGACATGGTTTTGACCATAGCCTCCGTGCGATCAAGCGAAGCGCCACTTGGCAATTGGGCAATACCAACCAGATAATATTTATCCTGTGCGGGTACGAAACCAATCGGCACAGTCTGAAAACCAAGCCATGTCGTGCCGACCAGCGCAGCATAGAACAGCAGAACAAATCCGCTGAACCGGATAGCGCGGCGTACCGACCAGACATAGGCATTGGAAGCACGATCAAAGAACAGGTTGAAGCGCCGGAAGAACCAGCCGAACAGCCGGTCAATGATCATGGTAAGCCGGTCGCGTTTGACTTCCCCGTGATGAGGCTTCAGCAACACACCCGCCAATGCCGGAGACAATGTCAAAGAATTAATTGCGGACAGAATGGTTGAAATAGCAATTGTCAGGGCGAATTGCCTATAGAACTCCCCCTGTAATCCCGTGAGGAAAGCGGAAGGAATAAACACTGCCGACAGCACCGATGTAATGGCGATAATCGGCCCTGTCACTTCATCCATAGCTTTGCGCGCAGCTTCTTTGGGTGTCTCTCCCAAAGCAATATGGCGTTCTGCATTTTCCACCACCACGATCGCGTCATCGACCACAATACCGATAGAAAGTACCAGCCCGAACAACGACAATGTATTCAGCGAGAAGCCGAACAGATACATCAGGGCGAATGTACCGACCAGTGATACCGGTACGGCAACAAGCGGAATAATCGAAGCGCGCCATGTCTGTAGAAACAGCACAACCACAAGAACCACCAGTACGATGGCTTCAAGCAATGTCACGACCACAGCTTCCAGAGAGGCCTTAACGAAAACAGTCGGATCATAAGCGATGCGGGACTCTATACCCTCCGGAAAATCTTTTTCCAGTTCGCTCATTGTATCACGAACAGCTGCGGACACATCCAGCGCGTTAGCGCCCGGACTTTGGATGATCTGAATTGCCAGTGCCGGCTTACCATCAAGAAGACTGCGCAGCGCATAAGCATCTGCACCAAGTTCAATACGAGCAACATCCCGCAGGCGGGTTACCTGCCCCTCAGAACCGGTTTTAACAACAATATCGCCGAACTGCTCCTCATTGGACAACCTGCCAAGTGTATTGACTGTCACCTGAAATGCTGACGAAGCATCCGGTTGCTGCCCGACCGAACCGGCAGCAACTTGCACATTCTGCTCCTGAATGGATGCAATCACATCCGATGCAGTCAAACCACGTGCCGCAACCTTATTCGGATCAAGCCAGACCCGCATCGAATATTCACCGGCGCCCCAAACCAGTACGTCACCAACCCCAGGCACGCGCGCCAGCTGATCCCGCACCTGCAACAGCGCATAATTGGACAAGTACAGCGGATCATAGCGCCCATCCGGTGACACCAGATGCACAACCATCAGAATATCCGGTGAGGTTTTTTGCGTCACGACACCGATACGCTGCACTTCCTGCGGCAAGCGCGGTAACACACGGGCGACACGGTTTTGCACCTGAATTTGCGCCATATCAGGATCAGTGCCCTGTTGGAACGCAATTGTCAGCGTCATACGCCCGTCAGTCGCAGCCTGCGAGCTCATATAAAGCATATTCTCGACACCGTTGATCGCTTGCTCCAGTGGCGCGGCAACGGTTTCAGCAATCACTTCCGGATTAGCGCCGGGATAGCTCGCCGTCACTTGTACAGTCGGCGGTGTGACCTGAGGATACTCACTCAGCGGCAGTTTCAGCAGGGTCAACCCGCCTGCAATCAACATCAGAACAGAAAGCACGACCGCAAAAATCGGGCGGTCGACAAAAAAGCGCGGGATATTCATCGACGCGCCTCCTGTTGAGAAGCTTCTGCCTGAGCGCCGTCAGAAACCTGCTCCGGCACCATTGAAATCATTTGTGGTGTGACCTGCATGCCCGGGCCTACGAGCCCCTTCACAATGATTTTTTCACCCACTTGCAGACCGGAAGAAATAACGCGCAAACCATCGACTATCGCCCCGATTTCCACCGGACGAAATTCGGCCTTATTGCCCTCACCTAAGACCAGCACATATCGGCGCCCCTGATCTGTACCGATGGCCTGATCATCAATCAAAACTGTTTGTATCGGTTCAGAAATCGCAAGTTTCACGCGTGCAAAAAGCCCCGGCGCAAGTATGCCTTCAGGATTTTCAACAACCGCACGCGCACGAATGGTGCCGGTGCTTCTATCGATACGATTACTGAGAAAATTCAACGCACCCTGATAAGAAAAACCCTCATCCGTCATCAGTGCGATCTGCACCGGCAATGAGGCGTTAGCTTTGTTACTTTCCTGCGCCCATGTTTTCGCGATGAAACCAAGATAAGTCGCTTCATCAATATCGAAATACACATAGAGCGGATCTGTACGCACGATGGTCGTGAGCAATGTCGCATTGCCAGCATTGCCGCCCGTTACCAGATTGCCTTCATGCACCAAAACACGGTCAACGCGTCCGTCAACAGGAGCCGTGACGTGGGTAAAAGACAGATCCAGTTCGGCAGCGGCAACCGCCGCTTTAGCGATAGCAACCTGTGCCTTTCGTTGACCCAGCATAGCCTGTGCATCATCAAAGGCCTTACGGGAAACTGTACCGTTTGGCGCAAGACTTGCCGTGCGTTTGAAGTTGGTTTCCGCGTGCTCCAGCAAAACCTCTGCCTGCTGTAACTCCGCCTTGGCAGCATCAAGGATCACCTGAAAAGGTCTCGCATCAATCCGGAACAAAATTTGCCCCGATTGTACAAGCTCTCCCTCTGGCACACTCACTGTTTCAACTGCGCCACCAACACGCGGGCGGAGCTCCACCAGCTTGCTTGCCTCCAGATGGCCGGTAAACTCCGTAGACAGTGCAACCTTACGCGTTACAACCTCTGCAACAGGCACCTGCGGCGCGGGCATTTCTCCTGTTTGCGCGGCAGCATAAGGGACAGCGGCCGATGAGAGGAATATCAGGAAACGGCTGACATAGAGCTCTGCTTTGTCGTGGTGCAGCAAACCACCTGCAATAACGACACCGGTCAAGTACAGTGCCGTGATTTTCTTTTTCATTTCAGTTTACCTTCATAAAGGCATCTTCAGGAGATACCGCACTCAATTTTTATGAAGGTGGCGTTTCCAACGATGGAAAGGTCAAGAGCCTTAAAAGCAAAACAAAAAAAATCTGTCTTGCTTCGATAAACATCTCTCCCCGCTTTGCGACGTTCCGTTTTTTTTCGCCCGACACAGCTCTTGACCTTACAAGTGCTGGAAGCCGTATCGTGCCTGCAATGTTGTTCTGTCAGTACAATTCAGTCGCTGTTTTCAGAGGAACTTTTTCCAATACTAGAGAAAGGCAAAATGATGAATGCCGGTACACCGCAACTCCTCATCTATACAACTCCGACATGCCCTGATTGCTATGCGCTCAAACGCTGGCTCGCCCAGCAAGAGATTGCTTATGAAGAACGTGATCTCACCGATCCGCTGATCGCAGAAGAAGCCAAAACACGTACCGGTGTGCGTGTTGCACCGATCAGTATTGTCGGCGATCAGGTTTTTTACGGCACATTTTCGAGCCAGAAACCCGGACTGATGAAGGCACTTGGTTTATCAGATACACAGATGGAAACATCCGAGGCACAACCATGACCTCAAAACGCATTGATATCCGCCAAACCCGCAGCAGTGTGACCTGTACTGAGGGACAAACCCTGCTGGAGGCAGCTCTTGCAGCAGGCATTTCCTATCCTCACGGTTGCAAATCCGGCCGCTGCGGCGCCTGCAAAACCCGCCTCATCGAGGGAGATGTAGAAATGCTTCAGCACTCCCGTTTCGCTCTCTCGGACGAGGAAAAAGCCGAAGGATTAATTCTCGCATGCCGCTCGGTGCCACTGACGGATATAGCTGTGGCGTGGCTGGGTGCAGAGCATGAAGAGCTGCAACCTGCCCAGCATTTAAGAGGCATTGTTACCCGTATTGAAAATCTCACCCATGATATCAAGCTGGTTCAGGTCACGCCTGAAAATGGTTTGCCGCTGAATTTCGAAGCAGGCCAATATGCTGAACTCAGCTTTAACGGCGTACCCTCCCGCAGCTATTCCATGGCAAACCGCTCCGGTGAAAACTGCCTCGAATTTCATATCCGCCATGTCCCCGGTGGCATCACATCCGGCTATGTGCATCAGACCTTAAAAACCGGTGACCCTATCAAAATGGAAGTCGCTTTAGGGGCTTCCTTTCTGCGGCAACAGCATACCGACCCGATCCTTTGTATCGCCGGAGGCTCAGGACTTGCCCCAATCAAATCTATTGTAGAAACCGCACTTGCCCATGGCATGAAACAGAGGATTCATGTCTATTTCGGCGTACGCTCCGAACGTGATCTGTATCTCACAGAACATTTTCGCGGCCTGACAGAAATACACCCTAACCTGTCTTTCACACCGGTCTTATCAGAAGCGCGCTCTGAACATTACCGGAGCGGTTTTGTAACCCACGCGGTTGCACAGGACATTTCTGATTTCAGTGGATGGAAGGCCTATGTTGCTGGGCCGCCATTAATGGTGGATGCAGCAATGGCGGTTACTTTTGCCCGCGGACTACAAAAAGAGGATATGCATGCCGATGTATTCTTCACACCCGAGGCTCAGCCAATAGTCGCGATTGCAGAGTAAAAACAAACAACAAAACCCGCTGTGATATGATCTCAGCGGGTTCTTTATATACGGCGCTCTGGCACTTTTAAATTATGCTCTAGCCTGTCACGGAACCGGTGTTGGTTCAGAAGTCGCGTCTTCTGTCCGCATTGCCTGACCCGGCATAGTCATCTCTTGCATCGAATGACCTTGCATCTCAGGCTTCATGTCCATTTGGTTCTGGGCAAAAACCAACCCGACACTCACAGCAAGTGCTCCTGCAATAAGAATAAGGCTCAGTTTGTTCATACTCTTACACCTGTTTAATTGACAGTTGCCGGATAACCCGCCTCATCGAGAACTTTCTGCAAGGCATCCGAACTGACTGTAGTGTCAATTTTAACCAGCCGAGACGCCGGATCAGTCATGATTTTTGCATTAGCATCAACCGACTGAATGGCTTTAGTTACAGATTTAGCGCAACCGCCGCAGGTCATATTTTCAATTTTCAGTTCCATGAGATTTCTCCTTTGTTTGGCTCTCATGACATCAAGATGGGGTTTCCAACCATGGAAAGGTCAAGAGCGAAAACAAAGATTTTTTTGCTCTTGACCTTCCAATTGTTGGAAGCCTCATGTTTGTACCGAACTTAAATTTCGGAACGCAAAGGAGGCGGCTATGAATGCCCCCGTTCGAGCAAAAGACTTATCTGAAACTGTGTCTCTCCCTGTTGAAGGGATGACCTGCGCATCCTGCGTCGGCAGCATTGAACGCGCACTGAAAGCTGTGCCAGGCGTTGAAACTGTGTCGGTCAATCTGGCAACAGAGCGCGCGAATATCACAACCGACTCAACTGTCCCACGCGTGAGATTAATCGAAGCCATCGAAAAAGCTGGTTACTCCGTGCCTGCGCAAATGCCTGCGGCAACCGTCCCCGTGGAACTCTCCGTAGAAGGCATGACTTGTGCATCCTGTGTCGGCCGTGTTGAGCGCGCATTGAAGGCTGTCTCAGGTGTCACAAATGCTGTGGTCAATCTGGCAACAGAACGCGCAACTATTCACGGAACAGCGAATACAGCAGACCTGATCGCCGCCATTGCTGATGCCGGTTATGAAGCCAAGCCAATTGCAAGTTCAGTTAACCAGAGCAGCAATGAGGATGACGCACGGGCAGAGCGAAAAGAAACCGAGCGACGTGAACTGACCCGCGATTTTACTATAGCGGCGGTTCTGACACTTCCTGTTTTTCTTATGGAAATGGGATCGCATATTATTCCGGGTGTGCACGAGCTGATTGAATCAACCATCGGCATGCAATGGAACTGGTATATCCAGTATGTATTGACAACTTTGGTACTCTTCATTCCGGGTATCCGGTTTTATGAAAAAGGGCTTCCGGCGCTTATGCGTTTTGCACCGGATATGAACTCGCTGGTGGCCGTTGGTACACTGGCAGCTTACGGTTATTCGCTGGTCGCGACCTTCGCACCCGGTTTCCTGCCCGCCGGTACTATCAATGTCTATTATGAAGCGGCAGCCGTTATTGTCACGCTGATCCTGCTCGGCCGTTTGTTGGAAGCACGTGCTAAAGGACGCACCTCCGAGGCGATCAAGCGTCTGGCCGGTCTTCAGGCTAAAACCGCACGCGTACGCAGGAATGGTCAGGTTGTTGATCTGCTGATTGATGATGTTGTGTCCGGAGATATTGTTGAAGTCCGTCCGGGTGAGCGTCTGCCGGTTGATGGTGAAGTCACCGAAGGTACCAGCTATGTCGATGAATCCATGATTACCGGCGAGCCGATCCCTGTGGCAAAATCCATTGGCAGTGAGATCGTCGGCGGTACTGTCAACCAGAAAGGTGCCTTCGCCTATCGTGCCACGGCTGTCGGCGGCAACACTGTCCTGTCCCAGATCATCCGTATGGTTGAAGAAGCACAAGGTTCAAAACTGCCAATTCAGGCATTGGTCGATAAAGTGACCATGTGGTTTGTACCGGCTGTCTTTGCAGTTGCCGCTCTGACATTTGCCGCATGGCTCATCCTTGGTCCGTCACCGGCACTGACTTTCGCACTGGTGAATGCCGTTGCCGTTCTGATTATCGCCTGCCCGTGTGCTATGGGTCTGGCCACGCCAACTTCGATCATGGTCGGTACCGGTCGCGGTGCGGAACTCGGTGTCCTCTTCCGTAAAGGCGAAGCGCTGCAATTGCTCAAAGATGCCAAGGTTGTTGCTCTCGATAAAACAGGCACGCTGACTGAAGGCAAACCTGCTCTGACGGATCTGGAACTGGCAAATGGCTTCGATCGTGCCAATGTACTGGCACTTGTTGCAGCAGTAGAAGCCAAGTCGGAACATCCGATTGCCCGTGCCATTGTTGATGCGGCAGCAGATGAAGGGCTTACATTGTCACCCGTATCTGACTTTGAATCGGTAACAGGTTTCGGTGTCAAAGCGGTAGTGGATAGCAAACGCATTGAGATTGGCGCCGACCGTTACATGACCGAACTCGGCCATGATGTATCTGCTTTTGCCAAAATTGCTGAACGGCTTGGCAATGAAGGTAAATCCCCGCTTTATGCGGCAATCGACGGCAAGCTGGCAGCCATCATTGCTGTTGCCGATCCGATCAAGGAAACCACACCTGCGGCCATTAAAGCCATGCATAATCTCGGCCTCAAAGTGGCAATGATTACCGGTGACAATGCCCGCACAGCCAAAGCGATTGCAGCACGTCTGGGTATTGACGAGGTTGTGGCTGAAGTTCTGCCGGATGGCAAAGTCGAAGCTATCCGTCGTCTCAAAGCTCAATATGGTCAGACTGCTTTCGTCGGTGATGGCATTAATGATGCTCCGGCACTGGCCGAAGCGGATGTGGGACTGGCCATCGGCACAGGAACTGATATCGCCATTGAAGCGGCAGACGTTGTGCTGATGTCCGGCAGCTTACAGGGCGTGCCGAATGCGATTGCCTTGTCAAAAGCAACCATCGGCAATATCCGGCAGAACCTGTTCTGGGCCTTCGCTTATAATACAGCGCTGGTGCCGGTTGCTGCAGGCCTGCTCTATCCTGCCTATGGCATATTGCTTTCACCGGTTTTTGCCGCCGGAGCCATGGCATTGTCCAGTGTGTTTGTGCTGGGTAACGCGCTTCGTCTGCGCTCGTTCAAAATTGCCAGCTGACATAACATTGCAGCCGGTCAGTGAAAGTGACCGGCTGCACAATGTTTAAAGGAAAACGAAATGAATATTGGTCAGGCAGCAAAAGCATCCGGCGTATCTGCCAAAATGATCCGCTATTATGAACAAATCGGCCTTGTACCGGTCGCTGACCGGACATCCTCCGGTTATCGCGATTATTCCAACACCGATATCCATATGCTACGCTTCATCAGGCGGGCACGGGATCTGGGGTTTTCTGTTGCGGAAATCAGCGACCTGCTCAGCCTCTGGCGAGATGACTCACGCCAAAGTTCAGAGGTAAAGCGTATGGCACAAGGTCATATTGACGAACTCGAAGTTAAAATCAAAGCCTTGCAGGATATGTCCAACACACTGTCAATGCTGGTCAATGCCTGTCAGGGAGATCACCGCCCTCACTGCCCGATCCTGAAGCGCCTCGAGACAGATCCGGAAGATGAAGATCTCTCTATCCGGCCAAGGCGTGGCGCTGTGGATCGCCGGTTGCAATGAAACGAGAACACTAACTCTGCCGCTATACGATGATATTATCGGCCCCGACACATAAACGCGCCCTTGATGCTGCCAGAACATTTGGCCGAACTGTCAGGCATCCCGTCAAACTCAATGTTGGTACTTGCTTCTCTTATACAAGCGCTACAAAAATGCTTTTACCAGTGCTGTATAAAGACAATGGCTTTATACAGCACTGGTACAGCTTTAAGCGGAATAAAGGATGTTTTGCAAGTTCTGCAACGATCTGAATTGGCGAGCGGTTAAGCGCTCCAGAATGGGCCGCGGCAAGCATCAGCAATTCAAGCCGGTTCTGTCGCAAAATTTTTACTCTTGCTAAGCTATGTGCCAGTCAGTTTATGTCATTGGGTAAGGCTGAAGCGCATGACAGTTGATTTCAAAGGGGCTCATTTCCCCAAAAGTGTAATTCTGCATGCTGTATTCTTTTATGTCCGTTATCCGGTTTCCTAACGTGACCTTCAGGAGATCCTGGCCGAACGCGGCGTATCCGTCGATCACGCCACCTTGAACCGATACGTTATTCGCTATTCACCGCAGATCGCCGCGCAAGCTCAGCTGCGCGCCCCCACGGGCAGTTTCGGGCGTGTTGACGAAACCTATATAAAGGACAATGGACTTATGGGTACTGGGCCATTGATCGTGACGGACAAACTCTTGATTTCATTCTCTCAGAACGCCGAAATCTCAGTGCTGGACGTCGTTTCTTCCAGAAAACTATGGCCAGCAACGATATTCCAGACAAAATTGTCATTGATAAAAGCGGAGCCAATCTGGCCGGATCACAAGCTGTAAAAACAATCCTAAAAATCACGGGGCACAGCAAGATGATTGAAATCCTGCAGATTAAATATCTCAACAACATCCTTGAGCTGGATCACCGGATTATCAAGCGGATTACCAAACACATGTTGGGCTTCAAGGCATTTCACTCAGCCTCAGCGACCCTCGCAGGCATCGAAGTAGCCCACATGATCCGCAAGAACTAGTTCGCCAATGACAACCGCTCACCATTTCAAGTCTTTGCCGAGCTCGCAGCATAACTACGGCCAAGGATAAGCACACTTTTAACTTACTGAAAATTTGCGACACAACTATTTGTCTTGTGCAGGGTGACATTCAGGGAGAAGGTCAAGGCCATTTATCTCAGGACATTAAACAAGTGCAGCAAGGTATTTCCCTGCTGTATGATGTAGAAACAAAAATTGAGAACGATAAAAATCAGGTTATTGCTATTATTCAAAATGGACATGATCCGGTGGGCCCGAAAAATCTGGATCTCAAGGTAAATCCTCAACTCAAATCATTGCTGGAGGGTAATCTTTCTGGATTAATGCTCTTAACCAGCATAAAGGCTTAGTGCCTTTCGTTCAGGCTTCTGGTCATACAAATAACCGGCTCCCATATTGATGCCAACGGTGCACTTGTCACAGCAGGATTGAGCTATCAGGCAGAACACTTAACAGCTGCCGCTTTTGTTGAATATAGTACAACGGATTATGACACCTATAACTCTTTTGCGGATGCGGCAGATATTCATGGTAAAGGTGACAACCGTTACTATGGCGCAGGTCTCTATGGTTATTATGATTTCTTGAACGGCTTTTACATGGATGCATCATTCCGTGGTGGGCGTCTGCGTACGAAACACGAAACCTCGGATATTCATAACGCTGCAACAGGAGAAGCAGCACGCTATACCTTAAACGAAAACTATATGAGTGCGCATATCGGCACCGGTTATTCAGTGAAGCTGAACGATGCCAATCAACTCAATACTTCACTGAAATATCTATGGACACAAACTGATAGTCATGATGTGACTATAGCTGGTGATAATTTTTATTTCAACAAGCTTACATCTAATCGTATCCGTCTGAATGCAGAAAATCAGTATAACTATAATCAAAACTGGTCGTTTTTAGCCGGTTTAGGCATGGAATATGAGTTCAACGGCAAAGCTACTGGTAAAACTTATGGCCGTTTCGATATTGATGCCCCAAGTGTTCGTGGTTTTACAACTATCGGGACATTGGGCGTCCGTTTCCAGCCAACCGCAAATGACCGTTTGAACGTTGATTTCAAAGGCAACGCTTTCCTCGGCAAGCGTGAAGGCGGCAATTTGTCAGTTAAATTGAAATACGCTTTTTAAACCACCCATTCAACCCCTATCATGATTGATGATAGGGGTTGAATTTTACAAATACCGAGACGCAACAATATGTCCTGAAATAATATTTTTCATTACATATCTTGCTATAATTATCTCAGACATATAATGTTCTGTCATAAATGGCATTCAAGCCCCGTCAATTCTCATTTTAGAATGGGAATGAGCGGGGTTTTTCATTTTTCTGGGGGGAGAAAATGAAGCGCACCATCGAAATCGGTTTATTACAATCAAAAGGCGGCAATTATGCTGCGATTTCGTGCGCGAGCCGTGCCGGTGTTTTGCAAGGCGTTGAAGAGATCAATGCAGATGCCAGCCTCGACGTCCGCTTTCATATCGTTGAACGTGATCCTGAAGGTAAAATAGATCGCTATGCACCACTCTGTCGCGACATTTTGCAAAACTCTCAAGCCCGTCATATTTTTGGTTGCGTAACCTCCGCTTCCCGTAAAGAGGTTATTCCCGAGCTTGAGCGTTTCGACGGCGTCTTGTGGTATCCGCTGCCTTACGAAGGTTTTGAAGCCTCGGAACGCGTGGCCTATATGCATTCATGCCCCAATCAACATTTGTTGCCATTGCTGGACTGGGCACTACCTGTCGTGGGTAAGCGAGCCTACTTCGTCGGGTCGAATTATATTTGGGGCTGGGAAATGGCGCGGATTGCCCGTGAGCAAATTACCTATGCGGGCGGAGCTGTTCTCGGCGACCGTTATCTGGCGATCGGCGACACAGAACTCGATCATATTATCAATGACATTCGCGTATTGAAGCCGGATTTTATCCTAAACTCTCTGGTTGGTGACAGTTCCTATGCTTTTCTGGAGCGGTTGGTCAGTCTGAAAGCTGAATTTGGTTCCGTGAACAGTCCGGCGGTTTTGTCCTGTAACTTTACGGAATGCGAAATCGCTCCTGCCAATGGTGCAGCCACAGGTTTGATTTCTGCGGGCCCGTGGTTCGAGCCTGAAAACGGTCAAGGCGGATCATTGCTGGAAATGTCGCGGCAAGCTGTGCATGAACTGGCAAACCTTTTGCATAATCGGCCGCAAGCGGAAAAACTGTCTTTATCGGAGCTGGTACGTGCTGCCTCTCAAGACGGCTATCAGCCTAAGCTCGATCCAACCAATCTTCATGCTGCACAACCTGTCATCATCGCGCGTCTCGAAGGCGACCATTTTACAGAAATTCAGCGCTTTTCGGCTCAGCGGGCAGATCCTTATTTGACCCGTTATATACCTCGCCCACAAAGCAGCAGTTTTCTGAAGGTGATCGCCTGATGCGGATCAGAACAGAAAATCTCGGTGGCGCTACGGCATGGATTCTCCATCGCCCTCACCCGTCAATTCAGGGGCTTACCCGCCAACTAAGTGTTATTGGCTTGCAAGTGCGTGAAGCATGGCCTGAGTTGCCCGCTGAGGCACTGAACGCCGATTTCATCTTTTATGATGCTGACACCGGTCATAATGAGCAATTTCCGTGGAATGCCGGACACTCGCCCATGCCTATGATTGCCCTGATCGGCTCAGAAGTTCCGGGTCGTTTAAAATGGGCAATGGATATGGGCGCGCATGCGCAACTGCTCAAGCCGGTCAGCGATAAAGGTGTTTATGCAGCATTGCTGGTGGCACGCAGTAATTTCGATCAGGTCAAAGCATCTTCAGCTCTCATTGCAGATTTGGAACGCCGCTTATCTGCCCGACAAACCATTGTGCAGGCCGTTATGATTTCCATGATGAAGGGCAAAACCGAAGCTGAAGCCTATGATCTTCTGCGGCAGGTCGCCATGGCATGGCAGGTTACTATTGAAACTGCCGCTGAACGTATTGTCGCCAATCATTCTACAGAGAGGGGCGCCCAAAATGGCAGACGCATCGATATCGCCTGAACCATTTGCAGCACCAAAGCGTGGCTCTTCTATCATGCGGCGTTTATTGCAGCGTAAGCTTGCTGTCGTCGGACTGTTGATCATTCTGATCTGCGTTGGCGGTGCGGTTTTTGCCCAGTGGCTTGCACCTTTTGATCCGAATGAACAGTTTTTTGAAGGACTGACGATTGAAGGTGCACCGATGCCGCCGGGTGAACAATTCTGGTTCGGCACTGACTTACTTGGGCGCGATCTGTTTTCGCGTCTGCTTTATGGTGCGCAGACATCACTGGTTATCGGCGTTGTCGCCAATGGTGCGGCTTTGCTGATCGGCACGCTGATTGGCGTCACTGCCGGTTATTTCCGTGGTATCACCGGTGCCGTACTGATGCGCTTTACCGATCTGATGATGGCATTTCCCGCATTGCTGCTGGCAATCTGTCTGGCGGCGATTTTTTCACCATCCTTATGGATTGTGGCAATGGTGATTGCCTTTGTGAACTGGGTGCAGACGGCACGGGTTATTTTCACCCAGACTTCTTCACTGGCGGAACGTGATTATATTGCAGCCGAGAAAACCTTGGGCGCAGGGCATGGCCGCATTTTGTTTCTGCATATTCTTCCGCATCTGATCCCGACACTGATTGTCTGGGGCACACTGGGTATTTCTACCACTGTGTTGCTGGAGGCAACATTGTCCTACTTAGGCGTTGGCGTGCAGCCGCCGACACCATCCTGGGGCAATATTATCTTCGAAAATCAGACCTATTTTCAGTCCGCACCATGGCTGGTGTTCATTCCGGGTGCAGCAATTCTGTTGCTGGCGCTTGGCTTTAACCTCGTCGGTGATGCGCTGCGCGATATTCTCGATCCGACACAACAGGGGCGTGATTGATGCTTGCCTATATTGTGCGCCGCCTGATCCAGTCCGCTTTGATCCTGCTCGGCGTTTCCTTCATTACCTTTGTGCTGCTGTATGTGCTGCCTGCCGACCCCGTACGTCAAATAGCCGGACGCTCCGCCACGGCTGAAACAGTAGCCAGTATCCGGCAGCAGCTGGGGCTGGATCAGCCGTTTATCGTGCAATATGGCGATTATCTCTGGAACCTGATCAATGGCAATCTCGGTCGTTCTTATTTGCAGAAGACGGAAGTAACCGACCTTATTCTGTCCCGTTTGCCCGCTACATTGCAATTGCTGGTTGCGGCAATTATCTGCGAGTTGCTTATTGGTTTGCCGCTCGGCATTGTTGCGGCGCTCAATCGTGGCAAGCTACTTGATAATGCATTGATGCTGACCAGTTTCATGACCGTTTCGGCACCACAATTTGTGGTCGCTCTGTTGTTGTTGTTTATCTTTGCAGTCACCCTCGGCTGGTTCCCGATCGGCGGCTACGGTACCTTCTCGCACATTGTTCTGCCTGCCTTAACGCTCGGTATTCTCGGGTCTGGCTGGTATTCGCGCATTGTACGCTCATCAATGATTGATGTGTTGCGCGCGGATTTCATCCGCACTGCCCGCGCCAAAGGACTTGGCCGCAGCCGTGTAATTTTCGGCCATGCTTTGCCCAATGCCATTCTGCCGATTATCGCAATGATCGGTATCGATATCGGCATGTTTATGTCCGGTATTGTGGTGGTGGAAAGCGTCTTCGGCTGGCCCGGTATCGGGCAGCTTGCATGGCAGGCCATTCAGCGCGTGGATATCCCGATTATCATGGGCGTCACACTGGTCTCTGCCTGCGGCATTGTGCTGGGCAATCTCATCGCCGATCTGATCTCCCCGCTTATCGATCCGCGCATCAAGCTACGTTGAATACTTTACACAGGAGTGAGGCAATGAAGAAACTATTCCTTTCTACCGCTTTGGCGACTGCTCTGACGGGCTTAGTGGCACTGCAGGCAGCAGTACCAGTCAATGCACAGGAGCCGAAGCAAGGCGGCAATATGATCGTCACCTATAAGGACGATGTGGCAACACTTGATCCGGCGGTCGGCTATGACTGGCAGAACTGGTCGATGATCAAATCGGTCTTTGACGGATTGATGGATTATAAGCCGGGCACCACGGAACTGCGTCCGGGACTGGCTGAGAAATACGACATTTCCGAAGACGGCAAAACCTATACATTCACATTGCGCAAAGGCGTTAAATTCCACAACGGCCGCGAATTGACCGCGGATGATGTGGTCTACTCCCTGAACCGCGTTGTCAATCCGGCAACCCAGTCTCCGGGACAGGGCTTCTTCTCTATGATTGAAGGCTATGAAGATGCCGCCGCCGGTAAAGCCGCAGCGCTCTCCGGTGTCAGTGCAACAGATGCCAATACGGTTGTGATTAAGCTCGCCCGTCCGGATGCAACTTTCCTGCACATTATGGCGCTGAATTTCTCTTTCATCGTGCCGAAAGAAGCCGTTGAAGCCGCAGGCGCAGATTTTGGTAAAAAACCTGTCGGCACCGGTGCCTTCAAACTGACTGAATGGACACTCGGCCAGCGCCTCGTTTTTGAAAAGAACGCTGATTACTGGATTGCCGGTGTGCCTTATCTCGACAGCTTCACCGTAGAAGTTGGTCAGGAGCCGGTTGTTGCCCTGCTGCGCGCGCAGAAAGGTGAGATTGATATTCCGGGTGACGGTATTCCGCCGGCAAAATTTGTCGAGGTGATGAAAGATCCGGAGCAGGCTAAAAATGTCGTTGAAGGCGGCCAGCTTCATACCGGCTATATCACCATGAATGTGACCAAAGCGCCTTTTGACAAGGTAGAAGTGCGCCGCGCTGTCAATATAGCCATCAATAAAGACCGTATCATTCAGGTCATCAATGGTCGTGCCGTGCCTGCCACCCAGCCATTACCGCCATCCATGCCGGGCTACACAAAAGATTATAAAGGCTATGCCTATGATCAGGAAGCTGCCAAGAAACTGCTGGCAGATGCAGGCTATGCAGATGGTTTCGAGACCGAACTTTATGTCATGAATACCGACCCGAACCCGCGTATTGCGCAGGCTATCCAGCAGGATCTGAAGGCAATCGGCATTAAAGCCGGTATCAAATCTCTTGCACAGGCCAATGTGATTGAGGCTGGTGGAGCAGGCAATGCACCAATGGTCTGGTCCGGCGGCATGGCATGGATTGCTGACTTCCCTGATCCGGCCAATTTCTATGGCCCAATCCTTGGTTGCGGCGGCGCTGTGGAAGGCGGCTGGAACTGGTCGAAATACTGCAATGAAGACCTTGATAAAAAGGCAGCAGAAGCAGACTCCATTGTTGATCCGGCGAAAGCCGATGAACGTCTGGCAAAATGGTCAGAAGTTTACACCAAAGTCATGGAAGACGCGCCTTGGGCACCGGTTTTTAACGAACAGCGCTTCACACTGAAGTCAGCACGTATGGGCGGCGAAGACAGCCTGTATGTCGATCCGGTCTCTATTCCGGTGAATTACGATTACGTTTATATCAAGGAGTAAGCACGCATGTGCAAGCACTGCAATCACACGATCCATGCGCATCAGCATCACTTTGGCTGGGATAACAGCTTTGCACCTGCATTGACTGTCGCACCGGGTGAAACGATCCTGTTCCAGTGCCTTGATAGTTCAGGGGGCCAGCTTGGCCCCCATTCTACCGTCGAGGATGTCAAAGCGCTGGATTTTGCTAAGATCAACCCTGTTTCCGGCCCGATCTTTGTAGACGGCGCCAAACCGGGTGATGTGCTGAAAGTTACCATTGAAAGCTTTACACCGCAGCTTCGCGAAGGTGCAGGCTTTGGCTGGACTGCGAATATTCCCGGCTTCGGCCTGTTGACAGATCAGTTCCCTGACCCTGCCTTGCAGATCTGGAAGTTTGATGCCTCCAGCATGGAACCGGCTTTGTTTGGCAAGCATGGTCGTGTGCCGCTCAAGCCTTTTGCGGGTACAATCGGCAACGCACTCGCGGAAAAAGGCCATCATTCGATTGTTCCGCCACGCCGCGTCGGCGGTAATCTAGATATCCGCGATCTCGCGGCAGGCACTACCCTTTATCTGCCGGTTGAAGTGGACGGGGCACTGTTCTCCGTCGGTGATACGCATGCTGCGCAGGGTGATGGTGAAGTTTGCGGCACTGCAATTGAAAGTCCGTTTGATGTGGTTCTGACATTTGATCTCATCAAAGATCAGCCGCTGAAAACTCCACGTTTCACCACACCGGGACCGGTGACACGTCATCTTGATGCCAAAGGCTATGAAGTCACGACAGGTATCGGCCCTGATCTTTGGGCTGCGGCACGTGATGCGGTGGCAAACATGGTCGATCTTCTGGCCACCACACAGAAAATGGATCCGGTTGACGCCTATATGCTGGTTTCAACCTGCGGTGATCTGCGTATCTCGGAAATCGTGGATATGCCGAATGTTGTTGTCAGCTTCTACTTTCCGAGGGTTGTATTCGAATGAGTGCTGCATTGCTTTCTCCCGTTGTTGATGCTCCGGCGGATGTCGTTCTGTCCGTCTGGAATTTACAGGTTTCCGCCCGTTCTGAAGACGGGTTGATACCGCTTGTGCAGGGGCTCAGTTTCGATTTGCGTCGCGGCGAGACACTGGCAATTGCAGGGGAAAGCGGTTCAGGCAAGTCGATTACCTCGCTTGCCTGTATGGGGCTGTTACCGCTGCCTCAGGTGCGGGTGACCGGCGGTTCCATTCACTTTGGTGATGTGGAGCTGACCGGCCTTCCCGAGAAGAAAATGCAGGACATACGCGGTGCCCGTATCGCCATGATTTTTCAGGAGCCGATGACTGCGCTCAATCCGGTAATGACAATCGGGCGGCAGCTGGTTGAGGCAATTCGCGCGCATGAGCCGCTTTCTGTCTCCCAAGCACGCGCCCGCGCATTGGAAGCCGTACGGTCTGTACGTCTGTCGCAGCCTTCAAGCCGGCTTGAACAATATCCGCATGAATTGTCAGGCGGCATGCGTCAGCGCGTGATGATTGCGATGGCCATCGCCCTGCGCCCTGCACTGCTGATTGCCGATGAACCGACAACCGCACTTGATGTGACTGTGCAGCGCGAAGTGCTGGATTTGTTGCGCGATTTGCAAAAGGAACTGGGCACTGCTGTTATTCTGATTACCCATGATATGGGCGTTGTCGCCGAAATGGCCGACCGTGTTATTGTCATGCGCAAGGGACAGATGGTAGAAACGGCCACAACGGTTGATCTGTTCGACGCACCACAGGAACAATATACCAAAGACCTGCTGGCGGCCGTGCCGCGCATTGGCACCGGTGCCAAGCGCCCCCTGCATGACAATCGCGAAGTACTGGTGCGCTACGATGATGTGTCGGTAAAATTTGCCATACGGCAAGGCTTGCTGGGGCGTGTTGCTGCCAATGTCCATGCCGTTGAGCATGTGTCGCTGGATATTTATCGGGGAGAAACTCTGTCTCTGGTCGGTGAGTCCGGTTGCGGTAAATCCACTATGGCGAAAGCTCTGGTCGGACTGGTGCAACATAGCGGCCGCATTGAGGTTGCCGGTCAGGCACTGAGCGATCTGGATCATAAAGGCCGTAAAGCGATACGCCGTGAATTACAGATCGTGTTTCAGGATCCGATGGCGGCGCTTGATGCACGTATGACCATTGGCGAGCTCATTCGTGAGCCATTGGTTATTCACGGTATTGGCACGCCTGCAGAACAAAAAGCGCGGGTCTGCGAATTGCTGGAGCGGGTGGAGCTGTCTGCCGCAGTTTATGACCGTTATCCGCATCAGTTCTCCGGTGGCCAGCGCCAGCGTATTTGTATTGCGCGTGCTCTGGCACTCAAACCAAAACTGATCGTCTGCGATGAAAGCGTTGCTGCACTTGATGTTTCAATTCAGGCCAAAGTGCTGGAACTGCTACGTGACCTGCAAAAAGAAACCGGCGTCACCTATCTGTTTATCAGTCACGATATGGCCGTGGTCGAAAATATTTCCGACCGGGTGGCTGTGATGTATCTGGGACAGATTGTGGAAATGGGAACACGCGCACAGCTGTTCAGCAATCCGCAACATGCCTATACCAAACGCTTGCTCGCTGCAGTGCCGGTGCCTGACCCGCGCCGCGAACGTTGTGAGGTCTCACGCCTGACCGGAGATATTCCAAGCCCCGTCTGGAAAGCAGGACAACAGCCGGAACGGGTTCAGCTGGTGGATATCGGCGGCGGGCATCTCGTTGCCCGCTAAAATCTTGTTTTGCAGTCTATGCTATGATGATGGCCGGAACTTTGTCCGGTAGGCTTCAACCTGCCCGACAATAAAGTCTTTGATTGAGCGAGTGCGTGAAGGATAGCGCGGATTTTCGTGTGTTACGATCCAGTATGACCGTACGAAACTAATATCTCCGGTCAGCAACCGCACCAGTTCAGGATGATTATCGGCAATAAAACATGGCAGCAAGGCTACACCCAATCCCTGACAGGCTGCATCTACCTGCGTCAGAATATTCGAAACCTGCAAATCTGCATCACGGTGGGGCAGATAATCGCGCAAATAATCATGCGCCGGTGTCGGCAGATAATCGGGAATATAGCCAATGACAAAATGGCGGTCGATATCTGATGGAGCAGCGATATTATCATGCGATTGCAGATAGCTACGGCTGCAATATAAACCATATTCATAATCGCACAATTTTCGTGAGTCCAAAGGTCTGAGTGTCGGACGCTCCATCATAATCGCAATATCCGCCTCACGTTTGGTCAAACTCAGAACAGAAGGGGTTGCGATCAGTTCAATACGAACTGCGGTCAGTTCTGCTGGCAAATGGTTTAGTCTGCGTACGAAAAAACTTGAGGAAAAACCCTCCGGCATGGTCAGGCGAATAGGTTCCGCAAGAACATTTACTTCTGCTGAAACATCCGTGCGGATACGAATGACCGCGCTTTCCATTTGCTGAACTTCCTCCGCAAGTTGTTGATTCGCTTCGGTAATTTTATAAACAGCCGGAGAGCGTTCAAACGGTGTTGTCACGTTAAGCGGTTTGCGGTTGCCTGCGTGGCAGCTTGGTCGTAAATTTCAGTGATGCAAACACCAGTTATCAATTTCAAGCGCCACCGTTTTGCACGGCAGATCATTGCGCACGCCGTTTGGCTTTATCTGCGGTTCAACCTGAGCCTGCGTGAAGTTGAGGAAATGCTTCTCGAGCGTGGGATGGACGTTTCCTATGAAACTATCAGGTGCTGGATCGCAAAGTTTGGATCTCAGATTGCTCGTATTCTACGGCGGCGACAAGCACGCCCCGGCGATATTTGGTATCTGGACGAAGTCGTGGTGAAATGTGCTGGAACCAAGTTCTGGTTTTGGCGCGCAGTCGATCAGCACGGCACCGTTCTCGAAGAAATATTGCAAAAGCGACGGGACAAAAGGCTGCTAAACGTCTGCTTGTAGCATTGATGAAGCGCTATGGCTTTGTTTCCAGACGGATCGTCACCGATAAACTCCGCTTCTATGGTGCGGCAAAAGCGGATGTAGTTCCCAGCCTCGTTCATTGGTCGCACAAGGGCCTCAACAACAGCGCTGAAAATAGCCACCTGCCATTTCGAAAACGGGAGCGAACCATGCAGGGGCACAGATCACCGGGAGCGTTGCAACGGTTTGTATCCATGCATTCCGCAACCCGCAATCGCTTTTCAGTTCCATCCCACCGCCGTGCTGCACAAACAATTCGCTACCATCGCCTCGAAGCGTTCGAGGCATGGAGAATTGCAGCTGGTCTCATCTGAAAATTCAGAACCCCGAAGCAGGCTCGCCATCCACACTTAACGTGACAACACCCACCCATCCCTATATCATGGAGTAGAATGTACGAATAAATTGTGCCAATAATAATTATATTTTATATATAATTATTGGAGGAAGAATTGCATCAGGATTTTCTCAAGCCAAGTCTAAGTATTGAACAAAAAAAGCGTATAAAAAATTTATATAAAAGAGATAATTACCACGGTTTTATCGCCTTATGGCAGGATATTATTTGGATATCTATAGCGATAACGCTGCCAATATTGTTATCGTTTTGGCTATATCCGCTATCTGTCTTAATAATAGGAGCTCGCCAACGGGCATTGGCAAGCTTACTACATGAAGCTGCACACGGAACATTGTTCAAGAAACACTTCCTCAATACCAGCATCGGGCGGTTGATCTGTGGCTGGACGATCCTTCAATCATTTGGTGCATACAAGCAATCACATGTCCTTAATCATCATTCGAAAATCGGAGAGGAAGTCGACGATCCTGATCTTCGTTATATGATAGCGGAAAGTGTGTACGTAGAACAAAGCCGCTCTGTCTTCATAGGCCGTTACGTCTTAGGTCCCATTCTTGGGACAAGAACCATCAAATATATATGGTTTTTGCTCAAAGACCGCCTAATTGGGCCACTTCAAATAAGAGATCATCGCGTTGAGACGATTGCTGTGGTGAGCTTTCACGCTATCTTATCTATCTTGATGTACCAACTGAATGCACTCAGTTATTTTGTGCTGTACTGGTGGATTCCATTCGTAATCGTATACCCGATTATTGGTTGGTTCAGCGAACTCTCCGAACATTTTCCTATGATGAAAAGCTCATCTGTCGATCCCAGCTATTCTTCTCGAAATAGATACGCCTCGCCTGTAGAAGCGTTTTTCATAGGAACACACGGTGACAACTATCACCTTACACACCACTTGCTGCCCGGGATACCCCATTGGAATCTAAAAAAGGCAACTACGATTCTACGAGAGCATGAAGAATTCCGAATCTGGGACGATATTTGGGGGGGAATTTTCACGTCCGGCCATCCATCACGTATCAGCCTACTGGACTACATAATTAACTATCACACGTTTCGGCCTGCAAATACGCATGTAATGTCGTCGTATGCGGAGATGACTATATGAAAAATATATTGCGCATGCGCCCCGAGCTTTTTGCGTTAACTGCGGCGGCTCTGAACGGAACGATCGGCCCCTTCAATAGATTAGGCTTTATGGACGGAGCATCTCATCATGAGATTGCATTCTTGAAATGCTTCATAGCCTTTCTGATACTACTTGGCTTCTGTAATACAAATTTTGAAAGAAGAAGAGAATTAATATCTCTGAAGAGCAAAGCACCTCAGTTTTTTGTTCTGGCATTCTTGGGAATATTTTGCTTATACTTCTTTGAAACATGGGCTTTTAAAGAAGCAAGCATCCCTCTGGTATCTTTTCTAACTTACGCTGCAGGCGGTATAACAATTGTCCTCTCAGCGATATTCCTTGGAGAGAAAATCGGCATATTTCGCTTGATCGCATTCGCGTTGATCATTTACGGAGTGCATCTGATATACTCATTCGAGACTGGCGTATCCGGGAGCCCTCTCGGAATTCTCCTCGCATTGCTAGGAGGGCTAGGGTACGCGCTTTTCATCTTCACTTCTAAACTCTTCCGTATAGGAAGCGGGCTAGCCCATCTTGTTTGGCTGTTTGGTTTCGGCAGCCTCTATTTGCTAGTACCAGTGCTGATTGATGGCTTCTCTGTGCCTAGTATGACAACAATGGCTGTAATCCTTGGGTTGGTGCTTCTACCGACAATTGGCGGGTTCTATTTTACGACAAAAGCCGTACAGACAGGCGAAGCCAGCGGTGTGCAAATCATTGAAACGAGCGATCCACTGTTTGCAACAATACTTGCTTTCACTCTATTCGGGGAGCAACTCGGCATGGCCGGATGGACAGGGGCAGCGTGTATTATGATAGGGCTGCTTTTGGCGCTGAAGAAAGAGCCGGAGGCTATACCGAACGCTACATAGCGCTGGCAATTGATTAGGCCGAACAGACCGCGCTGTAGGGATGTTCGGCTTAATCGTAGACCCACTCGGCATCGGCAGGACGGTCATTTATCGCATGTAACCTACAAGCTCAACCCGCGATCCTCGCTCAAGTGCTCGCGCTCTTGACGCAGTTGTTCCAACTGCTGCAGACGCAATCACTCCGCTTCCTGTGCCTCATGCTCGTCACCGCGTTCCGTGACTCCTGCAACCATCTCCTAAGCCTCTTCGCGCTGCGCCGCTAATGTTCTATGATCGAACCGCCCCCCCCCACACCATAGTGCTCCATAGCACCGTCGATCTCTTGCGCCCAACTCTCACGCCAGCCTTCCAGCAGTTCCACCCCGTTCCAGTCGCGGTTTTTCACCGTGAAGCCATCAGCACCGATCTCCCGCGTTGTCAGCATGATATGCGCGTGATGATTGCGTTCATCCCCGACATCACTCGGCGCATGCACGGCGATCTCCGCCACCATCCCCCGCGCTGCAAACTCCCGTACAGAGCCCCCCGCACCAACTCGGGTCCAACCCATATGTGGACGGCTCCCCTCTCGCAAGCTATTTTTGATGACTTGATCAGATCGTTTGCGCCCATATATGCGGCCTATTAATGCGTTCGCACATGAACGCTGGCCAAGATGGTTTCCGCAACGTGAGTTCCGAACAACCATGGGTTTCTTGGTATGCCTCTCGTCTTGGATCGATTGATCACACCATCTCCTCCTATCTTGCAAGATCTGGCGTCTGCACAACTGGGTTGCAGGTGATCTGTTTCCCGAGCCTTGCTGATTATGCTATTTCTGGCGCGATAACAGGGGAGGGTTTTGCAACATATGTGGTGTTGTCACGTTAAGTGTGGATGGCGAGCCTGCTGCGGGGTTCTGAATTTTCAGATGAGACAAGCTGCAATTCTCTATGCCTCGAACGCTTCGAGGCGATGGTAGCGAATTGTTTGTGCAGCACGGCGGTGCGATGGAACTGAAAAGCGATTGCGGGTGGCGGAGTGCATGGCCACAAATCGTTGCAACGCTCCCGGCGATCGGTGGCCTTGCATTGTTCGCTCCTGTTTTTGAAATGGCAAACGGCTATTCTCAGCCCTGTTATTAAGGCCTTTGTGCGACCAATGATCGAGGCTGGGTGCCACATCCGCCTTTGCCAAA
>NZ_JAUCBM010000015.1 GCF_030362795.1 Pseudochrobactrum kiredjianiae
CGCCTCAATGGGAATGGTGCGGAGCCAAACGGCTTTATCCGTATCTATTCCGGCGGCAAGCTGCTGGGTCAGGTACAGGCGGATGCTTCCGGCAACTGGGCCTTTGACGTTCCGACCCTGTCGGAAGGCAAACACGCATTCATTGCCACCACCGTTGATGCGGCCGGTAATGAGGGCTCCAGCTCTGAACCATTTACACTGACGGTTGATACCACAGCCCCAAGCAGCACGGATGCGGCGATTACATCCGTTCTCGATGCAGCAGAACCGATTGTCGGTGAAGTGACCAATGGCGGCATCACCAATGATCCGCGCCCTGTGATCTCCGGTACAGCCGCAGATGACATCAAACTGGTGCGTATCTATGACGGTACAACTCTGCTTGGTGAAGTTGAAGTCACAGACGGCAAGTGGTCCTTCGCACCGGACAGCGATCTGGCCAACGGTGCCCATTCATTCCGCGTTAAAGCGGTGGATGCGGCCGGCAATGAAGGCGCCTATTCAACCACATGGCGTATCAATGTTGACACATTGGCACCAAACGCGCCGTCGATCACATCGGTCTATGATGATGTTGGCGCTGTTCAGGGCAATGTTGCTGACGGCAAGTCCACAGACGATCTGCGCCCGACCATCTCCGGTGGCGGTGCAGAAGCCGGTTCCACTGTCAAAGTCTATGACAACGGTGTGCTGCTAGGTGAGACCAAAGCCAATGCCAATGGCACATGGAGCTTCACACCAGCGGCAGATCTGGCAACAGGTGCGCACAGCTTTACAGTGACGGCAACCGATACAGCGGGTAACGAAAGTGCCCAGTCCGGCAGCTGGCGGGTTACCATTGATCTGTCTGTGCCAAAAACACCGACGATCGATCAGATCTGGGATGATGCCCAGCCGGGTATCGGCGCCGTACCAAAAGGCGGCACCACCAATGATACCACCCCGACCCTGTCGGGTACGGCAGCACCGGGAACCATCCTCAAGATCTTCGTCAATGGCGAATATGTTGGTGAGACCACCGTACAGGCCACAGGTCAGTGGAACTATACCGGCTTTGTCAATGACGGCAGCCATACCTTCACGGTGCAGTCGGTCAATGAGGTTGGTACATCAAGTGCGATGTCCGATCCGTTCACGATCATCGTCTCGACCGCTGTGCCTGGCACACCGTCAATCACAGAAGTGATTGATGATGTCGGCTCCATCACCGGAACTGTCGGCAACGGCAAGCCAACCGATGATACCCGTCCTGAGATCAAGGGTAAGGCCGATGCCAATGCCAAGGTCAATATCTATGACAGTGGTACAATCATTGGACAGGCAACAGCTGATGCTGACGGCAACTGGAAATTCACACCTTCGACCGATCTGACAGAGGGTAATCACTCCTTCACCGCCAAGATCGTTGACGGTGCAGGCGTTGAGGGTCAGCCTTCAGCACCATACACCATCGTTGTTGATACCACCCCACCGGATGCCCCGCGCTTTACGATTGGCTATGACGGTGTTGGCCCTGTGATTGGTGAATTCGGAGACGGCGCGATTATCAATGATAATCGTCCGAAGCTATCGGGTGCCGGTGCTGAACCAAATACGAAAGTCGGCATCTACCAAAACGGTACTCTGGTTGCCACTGTCACCGCTGATGCCGGTGGCCAGTGGAGCTGGAAAGCTACAGACGCACTTGCTGACGGTACTTATACATTCACGGCAAAAACAACCGATATCGCAGGCAATGTGAGTGCGGTTTCCGAAGCCTTCACCATCACTGTGGATACGGTTGCACCGAATGCACCGAAGATCGACAGCATTACGGATGCTCAGGAACCGATTACCGGCAACGTCTCGAAAGACGGCTTTACCAATGACACCACACCAACTCTGAAGGGTTCGGGTGCGGAGGCCAACAGTATTGTCCGTATCTATGACGGTGCGACAATGATCGGTGAGGTCAATGCCGATGCGTCCGGTAACTGGAGTTATGTGCCTGTTAATCCGTTGAGCAATGGTCCTCACACCTTCACCGTTGTGAGTGTGGACGGTGCTGGCAACGTCTCCGCCAAGTCTGAAGCCTATAAGATCACTGTTGATACACTGGCTCCATCATCACCTTCTATCACCAACGTCTTGGACGATGTCGGTGCAGTTCTGGGTACGGTTGCCAACGGCAAAACCACTGATGATACCAAGCCACGCCTCTCCGGCTCCGGCGCGGAAAGCGGTTCCATTGTTAAAATCTACGACAATGGTACTTATATCGGTGAAACCATTGCGAATGCCAATGGCACATGGGCGTTCACACCGACCACAGATCTTAAAGAAGGTGCGCATAGCTTTACCGTGACAGCCACAGATAAGGCCGGCAACGAGAGCGGTGAATCCATCGCATGGGCTATCACTGTTGATCTGACACCACCGGTTAAACCGGAAATCACAGCCGTCTATGACGATGTGGCTCCGGGCATCGGGAATGTTCCGAATGGCACGCCGACCAATGACCCAACACCAACTTTGAACGGTAAGGGTGAAGTCGGTTCGACGATCCGCATCTATGAAGGAACAGTGCTGCTCGGTGAAACCACTGTGCGTGCGAATGGTACATGGTCATTTACCACGCCGTTGCAGGAAGACGGTTTGCGGGTCTTCACTGTGACCTCTGTGGATGAGGCAGGCAATGTGTCTGTGCCTTCCGACAGCTGGTCTGTAGTGATCTCGACCATTCCGCCGGAAATCCCGAAAATTGAAAACCTGTTCAATAACAATGGCTCCGAGAATGTCAGCGTTCCGAATACGAGTGTGACCAATGATCAGGATCCGTTGCTGACCGGTACGTCACAGCCAAACCTTGTCATTCGTATTTATGACAATGGTGCGCTTGTCGGCTCCACAACGGCGGGTGCTGATGGTAAGTGGTCGTTCAACTTCAAGGATGCCAATGTCAAGCTGAGCGAAGGCTATCACAGCCTGTCGGCAGCGGCCGTGAATGAACTGGGCTTTGAAGGTTCACAATCATTCCCGCGCATCGTGACGATCGACATCACACCTCCGCCTCCGCCGGTCATTGTCAGCGCAGCTGACGATGTGGGTACCATTATCAATCCGACCATGCCGAGCGGCTCTCTGACCGATGATACCTTGCCGTCGTTCCGTGGAACTACGGACGCGTATCATGTCATCAAGCTTTATCGTGACGGCGGTATTCTGGTTGGACAGGCCACCGCTGATGGTAGCGGTAACTGGCAAATTCAGCTGACAGAACCGCTCGACAGCAAAACGCATAATTTCTATGCGACTGCGACTGACCCTGCAGGCAACGTCAGCACCAGCAATTCGAGCATCTTTACGCTGACAGTGGATGCGATTGCACCGGATGCGCCGGTTATCACCCGTATTGTGGACAATGTTCCGGATCATACCGGCAATATTGACAAGGGCGGACTGACCAACGATCCGGCACCGCGTGTTGAAGGTACGAGCGAGGCAAATGCTACGATCAAAATCTATGCAGGTGGTTTGCTGGTCGGTACGGTCCGAGCCAATTCCAGCGGCGCATGGTCTCTGAAACTGCCGGAAGGTCTGCCGGATGGCAGCCATACGATTACCGCGACAGCAACGGATGCTGCCGGTAATACAGGTCCGGCATCGGAAGGCTATACAATTGTAGTCGACACGATTGCACCGAACGTACCAACAATCACCGGTGTGATTGATGATGTTCCGGGCAATGTTGGTGAGTTTGGTAATCGTGCAACGATTAACGACAATCTGCCGGAACTCGTCGGTCGTGGTGAAAAAGGCACCACAATCACTATCTACAACGGAAGCACTTATCTGGGTACGACTGTTGTCGGCGATGACGGAAAATGGAGTTTCCAGGTCACCCGCACACTGGGCGATGGTACGCATAAATTTACTGCAACAGCAACCGACCCTGCCGGTAACACCACAGTTGCGTCCAGCGTCTTCGAGGTTACCATTGATACGGTTGCGCCGAATGCGCCGACATTTGACACTGCTCGTGACAATGTGACCAACGCAGATTTGGCCAGCGGCGGTTACACCCGTGACACACGCCCAACCCTGAAAGGTAAGGCTGAACCAAACAGCACGATTGAGATTGTAGATGCCGTTTATGGTGTTGTCGGCACAGTCAAAACGGATACGTCCGGTAACTGGCAGTTCCGCGTACCGGTATTGCCGGATGGTGTGTATAATTTCAAAGCCAAAGCCACAGACGAAGCCGGTAATACCAGCGTCTCATCTTCGGGCTCCGGCTATCGCATCACGGTTGATACTGTTCCGCCGGTCAAGCCAACGATTGACGATGTTGCGGATGCAGTACCAGGCGGTATTGTCGGTACCATTCCGAGCAATGGTCTGACCAATGACGCCCGTCCGATGTTGAAAGGAACGGCGGAAGCCGGTACGACACTGACCTTCTATGGTGGCAGCAACGGTACAACCGTGCTTGGCACAATGGTGGTGCCAGCAAGCGGCAACTGGACATGGACTGTGCCAAATGCCCTGTCCAACGGCACTAACCAGCTGGTCGTCAAGTCGACAGACCTTGCAGGCAACGCAACTTCCTCAACCCCATGGGTTATTCTCGTGGATACAGTTGCGCCGAATGCGCCTTCAGTCACCACCGTCTACGATGCGACAGAACCGGCTGTTGGTAATATCTCCAATGGTGGCTACACCAATGAGACCAAACCGCTCTTCTCCGGCACGGCTGAAGCCAACAGCACGCTGACGGTGATGATGAATGGTCAGGAGGTGACCAAACTCACAGTTGGTGCTGACGGTAAATGGACATGGAAGCCGGATACTGCTCTGGTCGACGGTAAATACGACTTCACCTTCAAGGCGACGGATGCTGCGGGCAATACCAGCTCGAACAGCTCAACCTTCACCATGAATGTGGATACTGTTGCACCAACAAAACCGCTGATCACTTCGATCTATGATAGTACATCACCGGTAACAGGAGAACTGACGAATGGTGGCTATACCAATGATCCGAAGGCGCGCCTGACGATTACCGGTGAGCCGAATGCGACTGTGATCATTTATGATAATGGTCTGCAGGTAGGCACAGTCACGCTCAATTCAAGCGGGACAGCCACATGGACACCATCGGCGAATATTCCGGAAGGTAAACACACCTATACGGTGAAGCAGGTTGATCGTGCCGGTCTCGAGAGTGAAATCTCGGAACCATGGGATATCACTGTTATTCTCAACCCACCACCGGCACCAAAAATTACTCAAGTTGTTGACAATGTTGACATGTTCACTGGCCCGATAGCGAATGGTGGCCTGACCAATGATAAACGGCCTGTTGTATCTGGTGAGGGGGTTCCTGGCACAACTATTAATCTTTACACGTCGTACAATAACACCTTCCTTGGCAGCGCGGTTGTCGATGCAAACGGTAAGTGGACGATTACACCAACAAAAGATATTTCATATTACAGCGAAGTGGTTCAGCTGACTGCGAAAGCAACTGACCTTGCCGGTAATATCAGCCCGACATCAGCATCATGGCAGTTGTCTGTAGAGTCCAGTTCGCCAAATACAGGATCCATAATTCTCAGCCCGAACCCCTATTTTGATGATGCCACAGACTCATTGATTATTGAAGGTAACATCCCTGCAGGACAGCTCGGGGTTAAACTTGCGGTTTTCCGTAATGGCGTTCAGTTATCTGTGCAGGTTTTGGAGATCGAAGGTAAGTATAAAATTGTAATCCCTCGGGATCCTAACGGAGGATGGAGCGAGTATAAAATCTCGTTCTTTAACGAGGCCGGGAATATTGCTCCTGTTTATAATAGATATTACTACAACAGTATCAATGTGAACGGTGTGTCAAAATCGTTCCCTACTGACATGTACTCACTATTCCATTTCAACTCGGACAAGGGCTTAACTGCACCGAAATTGACCTATCTGATTGATGGTGTCGGCGCAGTGCAGGGAATGGATTTTAACAACGCCGTTACTGATGCGAAAACACTAACATTAGCCGGTCTTGCAAAATTTGTGCCTGGGGGAGTAAATACCATCACTATCTATCAGGATGGTGTTGTTATTGGAACAACAACAATAGGCACTGATGGCAAATGGCAATTGGTTGTGAATAATATTCCAGAAGGCCCTCACGTTTTCACTGCCACACTCACTGCAGGCGGAAAAACAAGCGCAGCTTCTGAGGCATTCAATGTCACAATTGACACGACACCGCCAGAAGCGCCAATTATTGATCAAGTGGTTGCTGATGAGGGTATTTATGCCGGTGTGATCGCGAAAAATGGCTTCACCAATGACAAAACATTGGAACTGAAAGGAACGACTGAGCCTTTTGCGACTGTCCGTATCTACAATGGTTCGACGCAGATTGGACAGGCCAAAGCTGACGCAAACGGTAACTGGACCTACACAACCGGTAACTTACCTGACGGTACGCATACATTCCGTACACTTGGTATTGACCAAGCCGGCAATATGGCAACACTGGATCTGACAAAACCGGGTTATGTCGTGACTGTCGATACAGCGCCACCTGCACCGCCTATTATCAATACGGCTACTGATGCGGTTGGCCCTTATAAAGGTGATATACCGAATAATAGTATTACCGATGACAAACAGCCAACCTTGAACGGTAAAGCAGAACCACTCAGCACGGTGCGAATCATGGCGCCGGATGGCAAAACCATTCTTGGTACTGCCGCCACCGATGCAAGTGGTAACTGGTCGTTTAAGCTTCCGACAGCTCTGGCGGATGGTAAATATACCTTCACGGCCATTGCAGTTGACCGTGCCGGTAACATTGGCAATGCCTCCACCGGTTTTGCCATTGAGATCGATACAACGCCACCTGTCGCACCGGTGATCAGCCGTGTGCAGGATACTGTGCCGCCGAAAGTCGGTGATCTCAACAGCGGTGATGCGACGAACGATACCCGTCCGTCCTTCTCCGGTACGGCTGAAGCCAATGGCAAGGTAAAGGTCTATCTCAATGGTGTTGAAATCGGCAGTGCCGACGTCAATGCTTCCGGGGCATGGACCTTCCGTCCGGCAGCAGACAAAGCCTTTGCTGAGGGAACCTATAACCTGACCTTTAAGGCGATGGATAAAGCGGGCAATCTCAGCACAACGGAAACAACCTTTAAAGTGGTTGTAGACGTTACACCGCCTGCCAAGCCGGAACTGGATCAGATCATTGACGCTGTTGGTGCTGAAACTGGTCCGGTCAGCAATAATGGTACAACAGATGACTCTCGCCCAACCTTTAAGGGTAAAGGTGAAGCGGGTGGTCTGGTGACCATTATGGATAATGGCAAGGTTCTGGGAACAACCACTGTCGGCGCCGATGGTACCTGGACCTTCAGACCAGACGCTGCCATGACCGCAGAGGCACACACGATTACCATCACAGTAGCTGATGCTGCCGGTAACGTGAGTGCGGCTTCTGACCCATGGAAGATCACTGTTGTCCGGCCAGCCGGTGGTGAGGTTAATCCGGACGGTGACGGTATGGATGCCTTCAGTGCAGGAGCAGATGCCGGTGATGCGCACAGCTTCGCAGCCCGCTCTGTCACGGATGAACCGCAGACAGAAGAACAGCATGAAACCGAAACTCATGTCGCTCCGATGTCTCTGGATATGTCTGGTGTTCTTGCAGAGCTCGACGTGCAGGATGGTCAGGGCTTCGACGATAGTAATTATGCTGCCAATGATTATGACGACCAGTCTATCTTGGCTGGCCTGATTAATCTGGCGGATGCAAGTTCGGATATGTCCGCTCAGGCTGAACAGTCTGATGACATGCCTGAGGAACTTGCCGGTCTTGATATGACTGCTCTTGCCAATGAGGTCTTTGAGCAGCCGGATCAGACAGAGGCAGAAGAGATTGATCTCTCTGCACTACCGGAAGCGCCTGCCGAGCCTGTTGCATCCTCTGCTGATGTAACTCCGGCAAGCGAAGTTCCGACCGTGGCGGGCGATGTTTACACACCGCCAAGCACAGCTGATCTTGAGCTGGAACGTCTGCTCCAGCAATCCGCAGCCCAGTTCTGATCTGACCGGATTTGAGCAAAATAATAAGGCGCCTCTGAAAAGAGGCGCCTTATGCATTTCAACAGCGGAAAACAGAGCATAATTCCTTAAACTTGGATCAGTTTAAGGAATTATGCTCTAATTTGAAAGTGTTAGAGCGACCTTTGTGTGCCAAGTCTGGCACACGGCGCTCTAATCGCACTCATCGCGCCAGCAGCTCCGTAATCGCCTGCTCGATGATTTGCGTATCCGCATCATTCAGCCCCTCACCGGCCACATGCCCCCAATGGGATTGCAGTACACGCAATTCCGCCCGCGGAATTTTTGCCGCTTCCGCAGCAGCATCTTCTACGGTGAAGTACAGATCCGTCGAAGACGGCATAATGATCGTATCTGCCTGAATGGCCGCCAGTGCTTTGTCCAGATCGCCCTGATATGTTGCATTAGCGCTGATATCGGCATGGCGTCCTGTCCAAAGCTGCGCAATCAGATTATTGGCATCACGTTTTAAGAACCAGCCTTCCCAAAAGTCGATGAGAAAATCCTCTAATGACGAATAGCCGAGTGCTGTTTCATCCAGACGCTCTCTGAAAAAGCTTTGCGAGAAACCCCATGCCGCATAGATACGGGCTGCAACCCGCAAACCCTGATGTGGCGGCTGCGTGTAAAAACCTTGTTTAAACGCCACATCCAGCTCAATCGCCGCCCGCACACTGTCGAAAAACAAGCTGAAATGACGAGATGTCCGCGCTGCACTCTGAAACGTAAATAAGCGTTCCACTTTATTGGGAAAAGCCGCAGCCCATTCAAACGCCTGCGCCCCGCCGAGTGACCAGCCAATGGCCAGCCGGATTTTCCCGATACCAAACTTTTCCGTCAACAGGCGAGATTGCTGCTGCACATTGTCATGCAGTGTAACTTGCGGAAAACGGCTGCCATTATTCGGCGCTGCACTATTGCTTGGCGAGCTGGACAAGCCGTTACCAAACGCATCAGGGATGATGATGAAGTATTTTTCAGGGTCTAGCGCTCTTCCCGCACCGATCAGCCATGCCGCATCCTCATGTGTGCCAGCAAAAGAGGTCGGATAGAGGATCACATTGTCTTTCGCGGCATTGAGGGCGCCATAGGTTTTATAGGCCAGTCTTGCCTGCCGGATACAGCGTTTTGACTGGAGCTGAATATCGCCGAGTTCAAAAACATCATAGGTCATGGCTTCACCTGTCCATGCCGAGCGGGTCTCATGAACACTGTAAGTAAGAGCGCGATTGCTGGTAATACTGAAGCAATCAGCAAGGTTGTATGCAGCCCGAAACCATCAACAACACGGCCTCCGGCAAAAGAACCAAGCGCAATGCCGATGTTGAAAACAGCAACAAAGAGCGAGGTGACGATTTCAATCGCGTTCGGTGCGGATTTCATCATCCACGTCTGCAAGGAAACAGAAACACCACCATAGGCAATCCCCCATAGCACCAGCATAATTGCACCGCTGATCTGATTGCCGCCAATGATGGCAAAACCGGCAATGGTGACAGCCAGCCCCACAGCTATAGCAAGCAATGTTTGGGTCGTTTTGCGTCCCGCAACCATGCCTGCAAGAAAATTACCGCTAATCCCTGCAATGCCGTAACCAAACAATAACAGCCCGATCCATTCAGAGCCAAAGCCGGACAGGTTTTGCAGTAAAGGATGCACGAAGGTATAGGCCATGAAATGACCGGCCACGAGCAGCAGGGTCAGAGCCAAACCCAGCTGTACCGGACGCCTGCCAAGCTGTGCGGTAAATTGCTGCCATCTCACGGAGGCATCGACCGGCAAAGCAGGCAAAGCAATCAGCTGTGTGAGTAAAACAATAAGACTAAACAATGCCATACCGGCAAACGCGATACGCCATCCGGCTAATTCACCGGCCAATGCGCCAAGCGGCACACCAAGAACGGATGCAACGGCAACCCCGCCGAAAATAAGTGCCGTTGCGGGTGCAACGGATTGTTCCGGTACCAATCGGCCAGCAAGCCCGCCAGCCACCGACCAGATACCCCCCATACAAAAACCAACAATCACGCGGGCGAACAACAGCCACTCAAAACTGGGTGCCAGTGCGGATATTGCATTGGCGCACATCAGCAAGATCATCAGGCCGCTGAGAATAATACGCCGGTCGATACGTCCCGCTGCCAGCACGACAATGGGTGCAAACAAAGCCGCGAGAATAGCCGGAACGGAAATCGTCAGCCCTGCGATACCGACCGAAATTTCATAAGCTTGTGCGATCGGTGTCATCAGTCCGACAGGCAGCATTTCGGTTGTGACAACCGCAAATGTCGACAGCGCAACTGCATAAACCGCTGGCCAGTTTCCCTTATCTGCCCTGCTGTCAGCTATCCGTTTTGATTGTTTGATCGCTTGTTCCACAACCCGTCCTTTCTTCAGAAATGCATTTTGCAATGCGGGTTGCATGCTTTACTGTATCTGGAAATAAGATAAACATAGCCACCGTGGAAACACTGGCGACAAATCGTGTTCAATGTGACGGATAATCATCATGATCAACCACTTCGGAGATCTGCTGGCTTTTGTAAAAGTCGCAGACAGCCAAAGCTTTACCCAAACGGCGGAACGGCTTGGTATGTCCCGTTCAGCCGTTGGAAAATGCATTGCGCGATTGGAGGAAAATCTGGCAACGCGTCTGGTGCATCGCACCACCCGTTCTGTGCGCCTGACCGAAGAAGGTAAATTATTTTACGATCATGCCATGCGCATTCTATGCGAGGTGGATGATGCGGAAGCCGCATTAGCGCAGCGCAATCAAACACCTAAGGGTCGTTTGCGTATTGATCTGCCCATCGCTTTCGGACGCTTGCACATCCTGCCTTTACTACAGAATTATCTCGCTCAATGGCCGGATCTGGAGGCCGACGTATCCTTTTCCGATCACTACCGCGATCTGGTAGCCGATGGCATTGATATAGCAATACGGATCGGCGGGCCGGCCGATAGCGGCCTGATCCGGCAGGTTCTGGCACCGCATCGTTTCATCACCTGCGCATCGCCTGCCTATCTGAAACAACACGACATGCCCACAACACCGGATGATCTTGCCAGGCATCAGACGATTATATTCACACATGCCAACAGCCCTGTTCCCTGGCAGTTCTGCATCGGAGATGTTGAGCGTCAGATAGATGTTCAGGGTAGTTTAAGACTGGGGAATACAGAAGCTATCCGCGATGCCGCCTTAGCCGGTACGGGACTGGTACAGCTCGGAGCGTTTCTTGTCGGTGAAGATATAAAACAGGGCAAACTTACAGCCGTTCTTGAAAATTACAGCCGCGAAGAGCCGCCCATCTGCGCCGTCTATCCGACACGGCGTCATGTTTCTCCGAAAGTGCGGATGTTTATCGAACATATCCGCAAACAATGGGCAAACCACTTGCCATGGAGCTAAGTACATCTTGATGCGCCACTAAAAAACGACCGGAGCTACCGGTCGTTTTCTTTCATTACCTGAGCGAAAAATTATTCGAAATCTTTATCGCTATAGAGCTTTGTTTTCTTCACAGCTTCGATGTTTTTCGCACCACCAAGCATCATATTGATAGTCAGTTCTTTATTCAGCTGCTGGATAACAGAGTTCACACCCTCCGCACCGCCAAGATTAAGACCATAGAGGATCGGGCGGCCGACAGCGACCACATCCGCACCGCTTGCCAGCACCTTAAAGACATGCGAGCCGCGACGCACACCACTATCAAAAACAATCGGAACACGCTTGTTGACGACCTTGGCAATTGACGGCAACACATCAAAGGATGCAGGGCCACTATCAAGCTGACGGCCACCGTGATTGGAAACCCAGATGCTGTCCGCACCGGCTTTAATCACCACATCAGCATCTTCCGGCGACTGGATACCCTTCACGATCACAGGCAGACCGGTCATATCTTTCACGTATTTAATATCAGATGGCGTGAAAGCCTGTTTAGCCTGCGCATAGATTTCGCTGATGCCTGCGCCCTTACCGGTTTTCGAACCGTCATCATTCTGCTTGGCAAACAGTTCCAGATTGGCAAAACCTAACGGAAACTGGAAATCATTCTTGATGTCATCTTCACGATAACCACCGACAGGAGAGTCAACCGTCAGAATAATTGCCTTGGCGCCGCTGTCTTTGGCACGCTTCAGGGTAAACTCATTGAACGCTTCATTCTTGCTCATATAGAGCTGGAAGAAGAACGGATTACCGTCAGAAACTGCAGCCACTTCTTCAATGGTTTTATTCCCATAGGTGCTCAGCGAGAAGATTGAACCTGCTTTTGCCATGCCTTTGGCGGTTGCGATTTCACCATCCTGATGTGCCAGCCCCTGCGCTGCCATAGGTGCCTGAATGACCGGCGTTTTCAGATCAATACCAAGATAGCTGGTCGTCAAATCAATATTGGACAGTTCGATGCCCTGCATAACGCGTGGCATAATATACTTCTTATCGAACACCGAGGTGTTGGAGCGCAGATTCTGCTCGTTTTCCGCACCGCCACGGATATAGCCGAAAGCGCCTTTATCCATATTGGCTTTAACCTGACCTTCCAGCTCGTTCAGATTGGTGATCTTAACGGGGCCTTCTGCGGTACTGGCTTTATAATCTGCCGCATGTGCAACACCGAGCGACAAAGCAAGCGCAATTGCACTCAGTGATACTACAGATTTTTTGCTCATAAATTTAGTCATAATACTAACTCCCGGCTTCGCGCCGATTAGCTATCAGCTTACTGCTTGACAGCTTCTGCATGAATTTTCAGAGTAACCATTTTTTCCATCCCTTCTTTGACAAGGAAATCGACGCCCCATTGGGTGCGGTCGATCGTGACTTCAAAATCACCGCCACACACTTCGGCATTGAACATCGGGTTCTGATAGCAGCTGAATTTTGTTGCTTTGAGCTGTACCGGATGGGTCTGACCTTTGATTGTCAGGTTACCGTCAACGGAAACGAGTTTGTTATCAGCCACATTCCATTTGGTTGAGGCGAAATCAATCGTCGGATATTTTGCGGCATCCAGCAAATCTGTGCTTTTCAAATGCGCATCAAAACCTTCGATACCTGTATTCAGAGTATCAACAGGAATAGAGACTTTGACAGAACCGGTCTGCGTTTCCGGTGAATAGCTGATATCGCCTTTAATGCCGTAGAAACCGCCACTATTTGTAGAGGTGTTAAAATGGTCAATATAGAACATTGCTTTTGTATGATCAGAATCAAGCTTGTAATCAGCTGCCTGAACCGCTGTTGCTGAAAGAAGTGAAGCGAGCAGAGGCAATATAATTTTCTTCATTGAAGAATTCCTATTCTGGGTATGCTTAACAGCATCAAGATGTTTTCTGCATGCAACAGAATTATCTTTTGGTTAGATACGAACAACACAAGAGACTGGAGGAATCTGTGCTGTTGTTATGACCAGAGAATAAGACAGGTTCCCGCTATCGGGTAGATCGGATTTTAATAAGCTCTGTTCCAAAAACAGGACAATTAAGTGAATTTAAAAAGAAAAAAGCAGTAGCGAAGGGCTAGGCGCACCAAAATCAGGCAGAGAACGCGTTAAAAAGCTTCCGGATAGTCTCAAAATCATTCACAGTATCAATATCTGCGAAGGCAGGAGCAGGCTGCTCCACAAAATCCGCCTGTGGCAGGAGGCTACGCGCCCCGCCCTCACCGGCAAGCGGCAAAGCCCTCAGATATTCTGTACGACATAAGGCAGGCGGGCCGCGATAGTCGCCGGAAGCAGATGCGATGACCGGCGCGGCACAAAACTGAGCCGATTGCAGTAATTGCTCAATATGCAAGCGCGGCACCAACGGCATATCCGCAAGGCAAATCAAAACCCATTCCTGGCTGATTGCGCGCAAGCCCCTATGCAAGGAACCGAGCATACCGGTCTCCACATCTTCTGTCAGCGCCAGTGTAAAACCGGCATCCGCATAGCCTTGCGTCCATGGCGCATAATCGCGGCAGGTGACAATGCGTTGCGCCCACGGAAAACCATCCACAACCTGCAAAATATGATGTGCAACAGGCTTCCCGCCTAGCATGGCGCTCAGTTTGTCGCCATCGGCATAACGTGAACCGGCACCAGCGCCCAGCACCAGAACAGCAGTGGCAGATGCATCAGGCATGAACCGCACTCCGCGCAGTATCTGCTTTCAATTTGCAGGACATAATCTCTGCCAGCACAGAAACGGCCAGTGAGCGCGCATCCCGCACAGGGCCAAACAGGCCAACCGGCGCTGAAAGACGCGCAATCTGTGCTTCAGTGAAACCGTCTTGCAGAAGCTGGCTACGTCGCGCCTCATGCGTGCGTCTGCTGCCGAGGCAACCAATATAAAAAGCAGCGCTGTTCAGCGCCTGCTTCAATAAGGGCAGTTCTTTATCGAGATCATGCTGAAGAAACACCACAGCCGTTGCCTCATCAATATCCGCAGGCAATGCATCGCGCATGGTCTCGATATTCAGTGCAGAAGCCGCCCGTTGCAGGACTTCACTTTCCAAACCCCGCCCTAGCAGCACAATGCGTAAAACAGGTGGCAGCACGACAGCAAAGACACCAGCCTGCCAGCCGGTTTTCAGCGCTTCAGAACAGCTCAGCATCTGTTTTTCGGGATGATATGTCAGCGCAATTGTGCGGCGTTGAGCATGGGCTTTAAGCGCAGCATCCAGTGCATCAGCATTTTTCAGCACATGAACAACCAGTGCAATGCCACCGCCACAAGGCAAAACCACGTCAAAATAGGACGATCCTTTGCCGAGCTTCACTGTTCTGTCGCGGTTTTCTGCCAGCGCCTGCACAGCCTCATGCGCAACAACACCCTCAACACAGCCGCCGGAAACCATGCCGCAATAACCGCCTGTCGCCGTTACGGCCATCATCGAGCCTAATGCACGGGACGAGCCGCCATTGATTTCAACCAGCGTGACCAATGCGCAAGCCTCCCCCTGCCGGAGCGTATCATGGGCAAAGCGCAGGACATCAAGTGTCTGATCTGTATGAAATAAGCGATGCACATCGACTGTTTCAGGCGCGATATCATCGGTCATCGGGAATGTGCCTTATTCAAATTATCTCAAAAACATACCGGCGGATTTTCACCCGCCGGTATCGGTAGCACGCAGAATTAACTACCTGCTTTTTCAATATCTTTCACTGTGATATTGGCAGGCTGACCGCCCCATTCGGCACGCATGTAATTGACCAGATCAGCAATCTGCTCATTGGTCAGCGCACCTTTAAAGCCAGGCATCGCCTGCATCACTTCGCCATTGGCAAGACGCTGCTCGGCAATACCATCCTGAATGACATGGATCAGATTGCTCGGATCCGCCAGCATTGCACTGGTATTGGTGGTCATTGCCGGTGCAATATGCGGCTTACCTTCACCATCCACGCCATGACAACCAGCACAGACAGCCATATAGGCATCACGGCCACTCTGACGTACAGCCGCATCAATCGCCACCGGCGTTTGCTGTGGTGCTTCCGGCAGTTTATCACCGGTCAGATAGGTCTGAATTGCTGCAATATCCTCATCCGTCATATATTGGGACGAATGCAGCAACACCGGATACATTTCCAGTGTCATTGTGCCCTGAGGCGACATACCGGTCTTGAGGAATTTGCGCATATCCTCAGCCGTCCAGCCACGCGATGCCAGCGCTTCAGGCTTCAGACTTGGTGCGGTGATCTTGCCGAGAATGCCGCCCTCATAGGCTGAAGCCATCTGCAAACCGCCAATCGCATTACGCGGCGTATGACATTCCTGACAATGGCCGAGAACATCCGTCAGATAAGCACCATTCGCCACCTGTGCAGATGCATTGGCAGGCATTTGCAGTTTCGGATTGACCAAATTCCAGTAAGACAATGCCCAGCGCTGATTAAACGGGAATGGCAGCCCCACTTCCGGATTAGCGCGTTTGACCGGTTGCTGCTCCATCAAATAGGCATAAATCGCATCAGAATCTTCCGGACGGATTGTATGATACGACACATAAGGCATGGCCGGATAAAGCCATTTGCCGTCAGCGCGAACACCATCCGCTACCGCATGATAAAATTCAGCCGATGTATAATTACCGATACCAGTTTCTTTATCCGGTGTAATATTGGTGCCATAGAGCACACCAAACGGCGTATCAATCGCCAGACCACCCGCATAAGGCGCACCATCCGGCGATTGGTGACAGGCCGCGCAATCGGCTACAGCCGCGAGGTATTTACCGCGCGTAACCAGCTTGGTTTTTTCCTCGCCGGTCGCAGCCAGACGCTGCGCGGATGCTTTATCATCATAGGCTGATTTAACAGGCCAGAACGGTACAGAAGCTGCAACGACAGCACCCAAAACACCAAGCCTGAGAATCCATTTTACTGCTGGTTTCATTTAACAAGCCCCGGCGTATTCATGACAACATCATGCACCGCACTGTAATAACGCACATAACCGGTGCAGCGGCAGATATGGTCATTGAGTGAATCTTCAATCACCTGCTTCACATCTTCTTTTGCCACTGGCTCTTTCTGCAAACGCTCGACCAGTACAGTCGCTGCATTCACAAAACCCGGTGCGCAATAAGAGCACTGGAAGGAGAAATGGTCGAGGAAAGCTTCCTGAATGGCAGAGAGCTTTAACTGTCCGTCTTCACCTTTGGTGGCGTGGCCTTCAATGGTACGGATAGAGCGGCCATTGAAATAATGAGCACCGGTAATACAGGTGCGCATTTCACGGCTGGTGCCATCCGCCTCATCGATAATCACGGTACAAGCGCGGCAAAGTCCCTGTCCGCAGCCAAAACGGCTGCCGGTCAGGTCTGCATATTCGTGCAGAAAATCCACCATCGACAATTCTTCAGGAACCGTCATCGGCCCTACCTGCTGGCCGTTGATGTTCAATGTAATTTCGCGTGTCGGGATACTCATGACAATGCCTCTTTAATCTTTTCTTCCGTCAGCGGGAGTTCGCGCAGATATTTGCCAACGGCATGCGCTACCGCATTGGCAACCGCAGGAATGGTCGGAATCTGTACGACCTCCGCAATGCCTTTCGGATGATCTTCCTGTGCTGTAACCGGCAGGATATTTGCCGTCTGCTCCCAGACAGCCACATCTTTACCGCGTGGCAGACGATAGCGGTTGAAATTCCAGTCGCCGCTGCCCGGACCATCTTCATAAAGCGGCATGCCTTCATACAGCGCATGACCGATCGACATACCGATACCGCCCTGCAACTGACCGGACACAAATTCCGGTACCAGTACACGACCGCAATCAAGCGATGAATGATGCGACAGGATTTTCACCTCACCGGTGCCGCGATTGACGCTCACTTCAATCAGTGCCGATGCCGGTGCAAAACGTGACCAGCTGGCATTATCAACCTGCGGGTCCATATAATGCACATTGCTGCGCTCAATGCGCTGCCATTGCTCAGAACCGGTTTGGATAGCCAGACCATCAATCGGACGACGGGTGGTTTCGCCAAGAATATCGTAATCGGCTTCACCCCAGCCCCAGCGATCAAAGGCATGAACCATTGCGCCGGTAATGCCCTTAAGCTCATGCGCTTTGGCCGCCAGTTCTGCGAGGCTCAGTGAACGACCATCGGAAAGGACAAATTTCTCGTCTTTCCATGATGCACCGGCAGCAACTTCAACGCTCACATTCCACAGAGCCGCAGCCGCAGGAATGATACCGCGTTCATAAATGAGACGACCGGCTTCATGTGTGCCATGGGTAAAGTAGAATGCACTGTTCGTTGCACTCGATGCCGAAGCCATTGCCGGTGTCCAACGTGAATCCGGTGACATCTCATCCTGATGGGCTTTATCCATCACAAACGGGCTGAGTGTGGCAAACATTTCCAGCGGCGACCAGTTAAGGGCAGCACTTTCAATCTCGTCAGCAGGTTTACCCAACCAACGGGAGCACATCAAAGCCTGTGTGCTGACCGCACCAGTGCCGATTTCTACCGCAATATGATGCAACCGGATTTTGCCTTCCGGTGTCAGTGTAATCGCCGCTGCAACAGCTTCATTGGAGTTACCAAAGCCTTTTTTGGCAATCGCATAGCCAACACCGTATTTCAGCGCAGGGTTTTCTGCTTCGAACTCGGCTTTACGCTTCGTGCGGTTTGCCCAGACCGGATGCGCACGGTCAGCTTCGATCATCTCGCGCATACGGCACAAGCTCAGCGGGAATGCACCGGCAGAACTGCGTTCACCGTCCTGCAGAGCATTGATCAGACGCAGCTCCATAACGTCCACGCCGAGCTCTTCAGCCAGTTCTTCAACCAGCATTTCCGTGCCGATCTGTGCTTCCAGCGAACCGAAACCACGAACAGAACCGGACATTGGTGCGCGGGAAGACTGCGCAACAGCGGCAATATCATTCTTAGGGAAGTAATAAATCCCCTGCGCAGCACCGGCAGCAACCTGTGTCACTGGTGTAGTATAATTCTGACGGCCACCGCCATCCAACTCCAGATCAGCCACCAGAGACTGCATTTTCAGCGTCTTACGGTTGATACCGAGACGATATTTCATACGGATCGGGTGACGCTTGATTGCAGTCTGGAAATGTTCTTCACGATCAAGCGCCAAGCGCACAGGGCGACCTTCCGCAAAGAGTGCAGCTACGATACCGTAATACGGGAACGGGCTATGTTCTTTGGTGCCGTAGCCAACCGTATAGGCCGGATGGCCCTTCATCTCACGCACATCAAATGTGCTTTTCTTGAGCATCGCCGCAGTGCCGGTCATCACCTCATGCGGGCTCTGGCTCGCCATGATGACTTCCAGCTTACCAGATTTTGCATCATACCAGCAGTTGCAATTGTCAGGCTCAAGCGCTGCCGCATCAATGAACGGCGAATAATATTCGCGCTCAATCACATGCCAGTCTTCCGGCGGTGTATTCAGCTCTGCGCGAATGCCTTCGGCATAGGCCATGCCGCGTTCCATCACTGCACCGGCAGCATCTGCTTTCGGCCAGTTGACATCATTCTTGTCATAACTTGCGAGAACATAACCATCATCGACCGGATTAAACAGGTCTTTTTCGGCTTTCGCGCCGCCTTCACCCTCTACACGCACGAATCGGAAATTGGCGAGGGGTCCCTGCTCTACCGGCGCAGTCGTTTCACCATAGCGGATGATTTCATCACGCTTGGTTTTATAAATGCGCTTGGCAACGGAGAAACGGGCAAAATCACGATAAATCAGGATTGCCAGCGGGTGACCGAGAAACAGCGGCACTTCCCCTTTAGGCAACAACATTTTCTGGCCATAAGTATACGGATCATAGAAGTCGAGACCAGCTTTAACCGTATCTTCGGCTGTAACCAGATAATCCGGCTGCAAATCCTCACCCAGCAAGGACAAATCCAGATCCAGAAACGGCGCATCCGCGCGCATCGACCAGACGACAAAAGCATGTGCCTGCTCCTTCGGCCAGTCCGGCATATCCTTAGCACGGATATCACGGGCGAAAACCTTGGAACCTGTTACCTTAGCCACGCCGTCAATCCGGCGCTTCAACTGCGTTGTACCTTGCGGGAGCGGCAAGTCGAGAATTTTGTTTTCAAACAATGCCGCGCGTGCTGCGCGGATCGGAAGAATAGTGACCGCTATTCCGGACGCTGTAAACTTGAGAAAGTCCCTGCGTGTCGGTGTCATATGAGTACTCCCAGAGTTACCGGAGCGCATTTCAAAAACAAGGTAATATTTACCGGTTAAAATGCGCATTTATTCTGATTGTCAGGACATTGCCCTGATATTGACTACAAGTAAGCCATCAAACGAACTGATCTTTTATAAAGACACGACGAAATCAGGTTTGTAATTGACTGAAACTACTCAAAAATATGCAGTATATAATATCCAAAATTATGACACGGATAGAATAAATCAATATCGGGACATATTTTCTTACGGATATAGGTTTGGTATATTGCCATTCATCTTAATCCATTCTGCGTTTCAGGAAAATACCATCGACGAAAACGAGTAAAATCTGCGCAACTCCGACCAATATTCAGCTAATAGAATAGGGCTAACACATTTTAGAACAGTTTCAAGATCACGAAAATGAGAACCATTAACATATTGATTTTCAATATTTTTTTATAAAAAAATAACCTTATATTTTGCAAAATATAAGGCCATTTCTGACATTCGAATCTCAAATCAATAAAAAAGCAGGCACTTAAAAGCGCCTGCTCAATATACTTGATTAAAACTATCATGTATTATTTTAAACAGCAGGTTCTTCGCCCGGTGCCAAGGTCATAACATCAGCCCAATCCGGATGGCGGCGATATTGCGCCCGCACATAAGGACAAAGCGGCAGGATACGAAAAGCGTTTTTACGCGCATCTTCAACCATATAGGTCACCAATGACAGCCCCGCGCCTGTGCTGCGCATGCTATCTGGTACACCGGTATGATCGGCACTGATAACCCCGTGAGCACGGCGCGTAAACGTAATTTCCGCTTCACCCTCGATACCATCTGCACGCGCAACATAACGCCCGTGACGGGCATCAATTTCCTCAATGCTAATTTTAAGATCAGTCATTCAGATGTCTCCTTATGCATTTACCTCAACCAGTAACCTTATAAAAATCAGACTGCTTGTTTCAGGGCAAACAATTCAACCATATCATCGCGGGTCAAGGATGCGCCAAAGACCGGCGTTCCGGTAGTGAATAACCGGCTCGATGCCAATGGCCCTGCATCCACAGGATCAAAACCGATCCGGTCGATAAATTGCGCGACACTCTGCCGTGCACCCATGTCATTACCGGCAATCGCCAATGCCCGTCGTTCAGAATCTCCTTTCGGGCGAGCCTCTTCATCAATCTCATGATAGCCCATGTGATTGAAACTACGCACCAGCCGCGACTGTGACAAGAAGTTCTGCACCACTTCACTGCTTGAAGTTTCAGTTTCAAACTCAGCAATCGTACCGTCTGTCGGCGCCCAGTAATTCATCGCATCAATAACAATTTTACTCGCCAGTAGTTCCGGTTGTAATTCGCGATATTTGGATAAAGGCAGCGCGAGGATCATGATATCACTTTCCGCAATCACCTCCTGTGCACTTGCAGCCATTGCACCCGGCACCATAATTTCAAGCAACAGAGCTATCTCTGCCGGTGCTTTGGATGTCGCAATTTTTACTGCATAACCCGCCGCAATTGCGCGACGGGCTATAGCGGTGCCGACACGGCCGGCACCCAGAATACCAATTGTTTTCACTTCGGTGATTTGCATCTCAGCAATCTCCTGCTACTTGAAAGCGTATCCCGAAAAGTGGGAACCCGTTTTCGGATAAGATACGCGCAGAAACAAATGGATGGAGTATTTTCAACAATTCGGTTCAAACCGAAAATACTCAATCCACGCCAAGTTCCGCATCAACCAGAGGCTTCACTTTGGTTCCCAGCAATTCAATCGAACGCAGAAAATCCTTATGCGGCATCTGCCCCACATCCATCTGGAAAAACTGGCGCATATGACCGAGCTGTTTTTGCAGTGTGATAATCCGCTCCGCAATTTCCTCCGGCTCACCGGCAAAGATTGCGCCACCTCCGCTGGCTTCACTGTCATAATGCGAACGTGGCGGTGGTGCGAAACCGCGGATTTTACCCAACTGTTCCGTCACCGCATGCCAGTGCGTCCAAAAGAAATCTTTGGCCTGCTTAGCATTTTCACCAATATAGCCTGGCACGGCGACCGAGACTTTCAGCTTTTCCGGTGTAATTTCAGCCTGTGCGCCTGCACGGCGATACAACTCAGCCAGAGGCGCGAAACGCGCAGCCTGCCCGCCGATAATCGCATAGGAAATCGGCAATCCGAGAATACCGGCGCGTAACGATGAATGCGGATTACCGCCGGTTGCCAGCCAGATTGGCAGCGAGCCACGATCAGGACGCGGCACAACCAGCGCTTCATTCAGAGATGGGCGGAATTTACCCTGCCATGTCACGCTTTCGCTCTCATTAATCTGCAACAGCAAGTCAAGCTTCTCGGCATAAAGCTCATCGTAATCATTCAGACTTTGACCAAAGAGCGGAAAAGACTCTGTTGATGAACCACGACCGGCAGTGATTTCCGCACGACCATTCGACACTGCATCAAGTGTTGCAAATTGCTGATAAACACGCACCGGATCGTCTGTACTCAACACTGTTACCGCACTGCCCAGCTTGATGTTTTTTGTGCTGGCAGCTGCAGCACCGAGAATAACGGTTGCAGCAGAGGCTGGCATTTCCCGCGTATGGTGTTCACCAATCCCGAAATAATCCAGACCGACTTCATCGGCCAATTGAATGGCTTCCAGCAAATTGCGTGTTGCATCTGCGGTTGAGCCTAACTCACCGGTCTGCGTATTTTTCTGTACGTCGCCGAAACTATAAACGCCAAGTTCCATGATACTGGCTCCTTTCAGTGCAGGTTCTTTCACGCCGCACTTTTAAATTCTTAAATAGGTGGCAATCTCTGTGCATCAACCGGCAGAACCAGTACGCCCCTTGAGCAATTGCGCGAAAGGCGTAACGGACTGGCTGAGCTGCACACCGGAATCCCGTTTGCGCTGATCATTGATATTCGGCACAAAACCACCGACACCGGATTTTTCAGCCACCACAAGAGCTGCAAACTCGGTGGCTGCACGCTGAACACGTGACGTGAGATCGTGTCCGGCTTCACTGCTGCCAAAATCTTCTGTTGCAGCAAAAACGCCGGTTGGAACCACAGTTGCCCGCAGGTAAGAAAACAGTGGCCTTAAGGCATGGTCCAGCACCAGAGAATGTCTGGCGCTTCCGGCTGTTGCCGCAATAATCACCGGCATACCGTTCAATGCATTGGTGTCCAGACTATCGAACAGCATTTTGAACAACCCGCTATAGCTGGCTGTAAAAACCGGTGTCACGGCAATCAACCCATCGGCAGCAGAAATCTTCTCCTTCACCTCAGAGAGGCGCGGGGTCGGAATGCCGCCGGTTGCCATGGTTGTTGCCAGTTCCACAGCCAGTTCACGCAGTTCGATTACCTCAATCTGCGCGTCTTCACCACGCGCACCGATTTGTGCGGCTGTTGCCTGCGCAATCTGATCGGCCAGCATACGGGTTGATGATGGCTGCGACAGACCTGCAGTCAAAACAAGAATATGACGTGTCATGAATATCTCCTTTGCCAAGCGGACTTGGATCAAGGGCGGAGAGTTCCCCGCCCTTTACGCAATTCAGGCTGGCTGCTCTGCGCTCTCGACCGGAATAACCTTACGGTGTTTACCATCCGGCCCCTGTGCCCGCAGGTTTGCGTGACTTGGCGGATCACTCGGAATATGCGACGGGCGACGCGCTTCAAACTCTTTGCGTAGCACCGGTACCACTTCCGTGCCTAACAATTCAATCTGCTCCAGCACCACCTCTTCCGGCAGACCGGCGTGATCGACGAGGAACAACTGGCGCTGATAATGACCGGCATAATCAGCAAAGCTCAGTGTTTTCTCGATCACCTGCTCCGGCGAACCAACAGTCAGCGGGGTCATTTCCATAAAGTCTTCCATTGACGGTCCGTGACCATATACAGGCGCATTATTGAAATATGGCCGGAAATCACGAATGGCATCCTGACTGTTTTTGCGCATGAAAATATGTCCGCCGAGACCGACAATCGCCTGATCCGCACTGCCGTGACCGTAATGTTCAAAGCGTGAGCGATACAGATTAATCATCTGCTGGGTATGCTCCTTGTTCCAGAAGATATGGTTCGCGAAGAAACCATCCCCATAGAACGCAGCCTGTTCCGCAATTTCTGTACTGCGAATGGAACCGTGCCATACGAATGGCGGCGTATCATCCAGCGGTGCCGGTGCCAGTGTAAAACCACGCAGAGGCGTACGGAACTGACCTTGCCAGTCCACGGTCTTTTCACGCCACAAACGGCGCAGCAGATGGTAATTCTCAATCGCCAGCGGAATACCCTCACGGATATCCTTGCCGAACCACGGATAAACCGGTCCTGTATTGCCACGTCCCATCATCAGATCAACACGACCATCAGCCAGATGCTGCAGGATCGAAAAATCCTCAGCAATCTTCACCGGATCATTGGTGGTGATCAGGGTTGTCGAGGTTGTCAGCTGAATTTTGCTGGTTTTGGCAGCAATCCAGCCAAGCATGGTCGTCGGTGAAGACGGCACAAAAGGCGGATTATGATGTTCGCCGGTAGCAAAAACGTCGAGACCGACTTCTTCCGCCTTCAGAGCATATTTCATCATCGACTTCAGCCGCTGATGTTCGCTCGGGGTTTTGCCGGTTGTCGGATCAGTTGTTACGTCACCGACGGTAAAAATTCCAAATTGCATGAGTACACCTGTCCGTTAATTGTCTGTTGTGAGATTCTCAACAACAACTTCGTTGACAGAAACATAATCATAGAATGGTTTTATTGTAGTCACCGGATTTGCACTAGACTGTCCTAAATATCAGACCAATGCTTTATTTAGCTTCCCCGCTCACCAGATTGGCCATCAGGCGGAATGCGCCTGCAACAAGCTTGTCCATCTGGTGATGCAACACAAGACTGGTATGCGTGTGCCGTCCTTTACCGATACGGGCAGAAAGCAAAGCTCCTGTTAAAGGCTGTTCATTGGCATCATGCATGGATAACAGCGGTTGATAGGCTTCATCCCATTGGGAAGCAAAATACAATCCGCGCTCTTTATTCCAGCCTTCCCAATCCTGAGCCGTGATCCGGTTCGGCCAATTGAGCAATTTATGTTCCGGCTCCAGCACAGTCACTGGCGCTGCGGGATCGGTCACCCGCCAGCGCAAAGACGGCGAGCCAATCTTTATATGCCGTGGCGGAGTAGCAGCGGATTTCCAGCCATCCATCGGGCGGTGATAAAGCGTCACCAGATGCCCGCCGTTTTCGACATAGTCATGCAGACGCGCTGTTGCCGCTGCCAGATCTGGCCTTAAACCGAAGGCAAAAATTCCGACAACAATGGTGGTGAAGTGCTGCAAGTCACCGGCCAGATGTTTCAGCTCCAGCTCAGTTACATCAAGCCCCATACGGCTCAGCCACAGGCCCACACGATCAGCCCCGCCGCCGATATAACCAATCCGCGCGCCTCGCGGCCGCTTCAGATCCAGCGCCAGAATATTGAGCACTTCCGGCTCGCGATAGATCACCTGCCCGATATGCGGATAGATGATCGGGGTCAGCCGCACAGCATCGCGACCGGCAATTTGCGCTTTCAACTGAAACAACCCTGCCGCCGGTTTTTCCGGTGCCTGAAGTTTTGCCGTGCCTTCATCCTGCACGACTGACCAACCACCATCGCTGATAAACCGCACAGGTTGCTGATCCCCGCTCACTGTCACATGCACCGGCCACTGCATTTGTGCAGCCTGATCCAGCGGCACAACCACCGCTTCCGGTTCGATTCGCACAGACTGGGCAGGCACCAGCGCAAAGTGTTCAGCGAGATCGAAATCTGCCTGAGCCTGATAGCCGGAGAATCGTGCCGTCACACGCACATAAAAATCACCATTACCGCCGAGCGCAGACCAAAATGGCCGGTAGAGCGGACTGAAAGCCGCATCTGCACCTGCCTTGACATCAAATGTTTGCCCTGAGGCGGACGGAACACCCATATAGGCCGTACAATGCTCCGGTAAAACCGGCTCAGCCTTTGCCTGATAGTGTGAACTCTGTTGTGAAAAACCAACCTTCAGCAAGGCCTCGCTGGCCGGTGATAAAACAGGCGGTATCAGTTCAGCCCCGTCAAAAATCGCTACGGCTTCAATCAGAGCATAATCAATTTCTGCTTTTTTGCGCTTTAAGCGATGCGCATGTCTTTCCAGAAACTCAACCGCTGAACTTGCAAGAACATCATCAATCTTTTGCGCAGCTGTCACCAAATGAGTAATAATTGCTTCCCTTGCAGGGTAAGCATCAAGAGCTGCATCAATAGCTTTTTGAGCATTCTGCAAAGCCTGCGCTATAGCGGCAGGCAAATCTGCTTCCGCAGCCAGATCACTTAAATTGACAGGCAGGTTCTCAAAAATGGAATTCTCTTCGCCTGCCTGTGCAGCCAGTAACAAATGCAGCGGCCATTCGGTTTTTGGCTGCTCCCTCCAATACCCCATCCCCTGAGATGCATGATAATAGCGCGACCATTCACCGATCCGGTCATAATCCGCACCCGTTGCAGGTTCACGCCCTTCAGCCCGCACAGTCAATGTTGTTTCCGGCGGCGGCACCTCATCATCATAGGTATCACCGCCCCCCGACCACGCAGGAAGATAATATTTTGCAACCTGCCAAGTTTTAAGCCCTTGCGCGAAATGCTCAGGAAAAGCCTGACTATCAGCAGCCAGCGTAATCGCTCGTTCCGCCGCCCGCGTCATCGCACGGTGATGACCGTGCTGCCCCGGAACATCCAGAAAAGTCGGAATAACAATATCAGGCCGCTCACTGCGATAAGCACGCACCAGACGCTCGACAATATGCTCCTCGCCCCAACGATCAAAAGTACGGTCACCGTCTTTGGAGAAGCCGAAATCATGCACCGCATCATCAGGCCCGTGACCAAGCCAGACAATGTCGCAGTCCAGTTCCCGTGCAGCTTCTTCCATTTCCCGCGAGCGCATCAGCCCCAGTGCACCACCGCGCTCCGGCCCCAAAGCATTCTGTCCGCCCTCGCCACGGGTAGAACAGCCAACAATCACCCGCATACCGGCACCGAACCGGAAGAAGGCCAGTAATCCGCTTTGTTCATCATCGGGATGCGCGCCGGTATTCATCATTGTCACAACCGAGCGTAACCGGCTTAATGCATGATGCAGACGGATCAGAGCCGGTGCTGATTTTTGCTTTTCTATTCTTTGACGGTCAGTTAGCATGGCAGTCAGCACGGTTCCTCCTCCCCTGCCTTCGCAGGTGATCAATCAGTCAGTGTATCCAGTTTCGGTGTCATTGCCTCAAACAAAGGCAGAGCGGCTGCGCCCAGCGCCGCTGTGTATTGGCCAGTCGCGCCGCGCACCACCCGCGGCAAAGCACGGCTGCGGCGACTGGCGACAGATATCGGCAATTGCCCCATACGGGCAATTAATCCGTCGATAAGTGCATCGGGCAGCATGCCGCTCAGAATAACGGTTTCCGGATCGAGAATATTTTCAATCATGGCAATCATCGGCGCGAGGTAGAGTGCAGCCTCATCCATCCACTCGATCAGAACCGGATGACGACTATCGTGCAACATCTGAAGGTCATCGAAATCCGTATGCATAACACCGGCTAAAACCAGCTTCTCACGCAGAACATGCAAGGAAGCATAGCGCTCCAGACAACCGCTTTGTCCGCAAGCACAGGCTTTGCCATTCGGCGCTACTACAATATGCCCGATTTCACCGGCATTGCCGAAAGCACCGCGAAACGGCACGCCATCCTGTATCAGCCCCAGACCAACACCGGCACCAAAATAGATCATCGCGAAAGACGAAATCGCATGGCCTGCACCGAACAAGCGCTCGCCAACGGCTGCAGCATTGGCATCATTTTCAACGGTAACGGTCTCACCGCAGGCTTCACTTAAAAGCGCTGCCGCATCCACATCTGACCAGCCGGGCAAAGTGGTCGGGCCAACAGAGGTCATGCCCTCAATATCAAACGGCCCCGGCATCACCACGCCGACACCCAACAGCGGTGCGGAAAACTTTGCTTTGACCGTATCCACCTCTATGCGCAGTAAATTGGATAGCGCAGCGGGGCTGGTATCCTGCACCGGCATGGTATGGCGGGAGCGGGGTTGCCCCGTCAGATCAAGCACGGTTGTCACCATATGATCCGATGCCATTTCGACGCCCATCGTCACCGCACCATCAGGATTAACCGCGAATTGTTTTGGCGGCTGACCACGTCTGGATTTGAGTCGTCCGGTCTCCATCAACAGGTTTTCGCAGACCAGTTCATCGACAATATTGGCAATCGCCTGAGCGGTCAGATGGGTCAGACGCGCAAGTTGCATACGCCCCAAAGAGCCATGCTGGCGCACACTATCCAACACCACGCGACGGTTATGATCGCGGATTCGCTCGGGGTTTTTGCCCAAAGTAATCAGTTGTGTGCCTGATTCTGTGCGTGTCGGCTGTTCGCCCATGCTGTTTTATCCTGCCCGTCTCAAAAAATGATAAGCTAGAGCTTTCATAACCGCAATATATTAACTCAAGTAAATTATCTTATTGACAAAACCCCACAAAATAGTGACCGTAAACAACAGATCTGCGGAGGAAAACGCAGCCGGAACTGCAACGGCTTTCAGACGAACGATAAACTCTGAAAGCCAAGGAGAACGGCATGCCCCAAAAAACCGGCACCGGTTTTGGATAAAGGTATGGATCATCAATGTTTTTTGCCTGACACCGGTAAAAGCCGGAGGCCTTAAGGGGAGGTTCACATGCGTAAATTGATATTGGCAGGTTTGGTTGCAGGTTTCAGCACCATGGCGTTTAACGCCGCACAGGCTGTTGAAATTGAATATTGGCAATATGTTTTTGAGTCCCGCGTTAAAGCGATGGATAAGCTGATCGAGAATTTCGAGAAAGCCAATCCGGACATCAAGGTCAAGCACACCACATTCCCTTATGATGACTATCAGACCCGCGTGATTGCGGCCAAAATGGCCGGCAACAGCCCTGATGTGATGCAACTTTTCTACGGCTGGCTCGACAAGTTCGTTGCCGGTGGCATTTTGCAGCCGCTGCCAACCGATACATTCCCGCATGATAAGATCGAGAGCGATTTCTTCCCGATCTCCAGCGCGATGAAGCGCGGCGATGATTATTATGGCCTGCCGACCGCTGTGCGTTCGCTGGCACTGTTCTACAACAAGAAGCTCTTTGAAGAAGCCGGTCTTGATCCGAAAAACCCGCCTAAAACACTGGATGAACTGGTTGCTGCTGCGGAAAAAACCGCAAAACGCGATGCAAACGGCAATCTGACCATTGCTGGTATCACTATGGATATGGCCGGTCAGGATCATCATTGGTGGCGTGAAGTTCTGATCCGTCAATATGGTGGCGTGCCTTACACTGACAATGACCGCAAAGTCGCTTATGATTCCGAAGCCGGTGAAAAGGCGCTGAAATTCTACACCGATCTGCAGACGGAAAAGAAAGTCGGCGAGCCGAAATTCATGGATGAAGGTCAGGCTGCTTTCCGCGCAGGCATGGCTGCTATGACTGTGGACGGTACATTCCGTCTTGGCGCATTCCGCACCATTAAAGACTTTGAATGGGGCGTCACCGAACTGCCTGCCAATGCCGACGGTGTGCGTTCAAACTATGCCAGCTACTTTGCTAACGGTATCGGCGCCAATGCTAAGGGCGAAAAGCTCGAAGCCGCCAAAAAATTCCTGAACTATATTTCCTCGCCGGAAGCGATGGAAATCTGGCTCAAGGAAGTTGGCGAACTGCCTGCCCGCCGCGCCGTTGCCCAGACCGAAGCTAATCTGTCTGACCCGATCTACGGCCCGTTCCTGAAAGGTCTGGATTATGCTCATACCACCATGTTTGTGGATGAGGCCGCCCAGCGCCAGACAGCTATGGATATGGTGAACCGCGTCATTCTGGAAAAACAGCCTGTGAAAGAGTCGCTGGCTGAAGCTGCCAAGGCTGAACAGACCATTATCGACGACGCTCAGTAAAATCTGATTATCCGCTGTACTACAATTCAATAGCAGTACAGCGGATTTTTGTTTCATCGCTAAGTCATGAAACTGCGGATGGCCGCCGCATAAAGCCGGAACCGGCTACGGCCTTTGATATTTGTTGATGCATATTTCCGGACAGAGCTGCAAATCAGTTTTGCCGGATATGCTCCCGTACCATAAGGTATTTCGCACCATGACTGTGACGGCTGCCCGCTCCGGTGAACCTTTCTGGAACCGCCTGCCCATGCGCACAAGGCGGCTCGTCTGGATATGGAGCTTTCTTGCCCTGCCAATTCTGTTTTATACGGTCATCCGCTTTTACCCCACGGTTGAAGCCTTCTGGCTGTCGCTAACCAATTGGGATCTGATGAAGCCGCCGAAATTTATCGGCCTTGCAAATTATCAGAAGCTCTTTGCCGATCCGCAGTTCTGGAAAATCTTCAAAAACACCTTCACCTATCTGATAATCGGCACACCGGTCAGCCTGTTTCTGGCTTTTGTGATTGCCTATTATCTCGATCGGGTGCGCTTCATGCACGGGCTGATCCGCGGATTGTATTTCCTGCCGTTTCTCACGACTGCTGCTGCAATGGGTTGGGTCTGGCGCTGGTTCTATCAGCCCGCGCCCATCGGCGTTATCAATAATATGCTCAGCAGCCTCGGCCTGCCACAGCAGACATTTCTGCGGTCTGTCGATCAGGCGCTCTATTCGATTATGGCGACATCCATCTGGGCGGGTCTTGGCTTCCAGATCATCATTTTCATGGCTGGTCTGCGCGCTATTCCCAACACCTATTATGAAGCCGCACGCATTGACGGCTTGGGTGACTGGGCGATCTTACGCAAAATCACCATACCATTGCTGAAACCGACAACCGTGTTTTTGGTCGTCTTCTCGTCTATCGGCTTCCTGCGCATTTTCGATCAGGTCTATAACATGACCACCTATGATCCGGGCGGCCCGCTTGGCTCCACCAAACCATTGGTGATGATGATCTATCAAACCGCCTTCTCGTCTTATGCCATGGGCTATGCCGCCGCACAGACTGTTGTGCTGTTCTCCATTCTGCTGGTTGTCTCACTGTTGCAACTGTGGGTTTTGAGGGAAAAGAAATGACCGCTGAAACCAAAACACCGGCACTCCCGTTTGCAAATATCCGGCCAGGCCGTGTCCTCACATGGACGCTGCTGTTTATCGGCGGCATCATCATGGTCACGCCGCTGGCCTATATGTTCTCGACCTCGTTCAAAACCGCCAGCCAAGTCTATGATCTGCGCCTGATACCGGCTGAACCGACAGTACAGAACTATGTGACCATTCTGGCGGATGGCCGCTTCCTGCGCTGGTTCTTCAACTCGATGTTCGTCGCAATTGTCGTCACATTATCCAATGTGTTTTTCGACAGTCTGGTCGGCTACACGCTGGCAAAGTTCCGGTTCCGTGGCCGTCATTTCATCTTCCTCGCCATTCTCTCAACCCTGATGATCCCGACCGAAATGCTGGTGATCCCATGGTATTTGATGTCGAGCAAACTCGGCTGGCTCGACAGCTATTGGGGCATCATGTTCCCGGGTATGATGACAGCGTTTGGTACCTTCCTGATGAAACAATTCTTTGAAGGCGTGCCAAATGACTTCCTCGAAGCTGCCCGTGTCGATGGTCTGAATGAATTCCAGATCTGGTGGAAAGTGGCTATGCCATTGGTCACTCCGGCATTGTCGGCTCTGGCAATTTTCACCTTCCTCGGCAACTGGACTGCCTTCTTCTGGCCGCTGATCGTCACCACCAGCAAGGAACTCTACACATTGCCTGTCGGGCTATCGAGTTTTGCGGTCGAGCAATCGATCCAGTGGGAAATGATTATGACCGGCGCCGCTATCGCCACCTTGCCAACCCTGCTCGTGTTCCTCGTGTTGCAGCGCTATATCGTGCGCGGCGTCATGCTGGCCGGACTTAAAGGGTAAGCCCCAAGGGATAAGGATTATTATAATGTCTGCAAACGATCCGCGCCTTGCCGATAAAAGCGTTTTCCCTGATCCGGTCTACAAAGAGACCGTGCTGAAACCGCTTTTTGACGGTGCTAAAACCCACCATGTAGAAAGCGTCCGCCGTATTGACCGCGCACATCTGGTTATGCTGACGGAAACCGGCATTCTCGACGAAAAACAGGCATCCGCAATCGCCGGTGCGCTGGAACAGATCGACCGTGATATTGATCCGGCATCGCTCACCTATACCGGTGAAGTCGAGGACTTCTTCTTCCTGATCGAGAAGGAATTGAAGTCCCGCCTCGGCGCAGATATTGCCGGTCGCCTGCACACCGCGCGTTCACGCAACGATATCGACCATACGCTGTTCAAACTCGGCCTCAAAGAGCATATTGATGTGCTGCTGGCCAAGTCCCGTCATCTGCTCAACGCCATGATCGAAACCGCAGACCGCGAACAGGCGACGCTGATCGTTGCCTATACACATGGTCAGCCTGCACAGCCTTCAACTTTCGGGCACTATCTGTCCGCAGCGATTGAAGTGCTGATCCGCGATATGCAGCGTTTTGCAACAGCGCGTGAAATCGTCAACCTGTCACCTATGGGCGCGGCAGCCATCACCACCTCAGGTTTTCCCATCGACCGCGCACGCGTAGCCGACCTGTTGGGCTTTGCCGCGCCTTTACGCAATTCTTACAGCTGTATCGCTGCATCGGATTACATCACCTCAACCTATTCCGCGATTGAGCTAATGTTTATCCATCTCGGCCGTCTCATTCAGGACTTTCAGTTCTGGACGAGCTTCGAGGTCGGTCAGATTTATGTGCCGAATGCCTTTGTGCAGATCTCCTCGATCATGCCGCAGAAACGCAATCCGGTGCCGATTGAGCATATGCGCCATCTGGCAAGCCAGACTATGGGTCGTGCCCGCACGGTGCTGGATGTGATCCATAATACGCCTTTCACCGATATGAATGACAGTGAAGGCGAAACGCAACAAATGGGTTATGAGGCCTTTGCTTCTGCCGGTCGTGTGCTTGATCTGCTGGCCGCCTTTGTGCAGGCCATCCGCATTGATCCCGCACGTGTTGCCGATAATATACGCCGCTCCTGCATCACTATTACCGAGCTGGCGGACTCGCTGGTGCGTATTGAAGACCTGTCCTTCCGTCAGGCGCATGAGATCGCTGCAACAGTGGCCAAAGCTGTTGTCGCGAAAGGTGGCGGTCTGGCACAAGACGGCTATGAGCCGTTTCTCGAAGCCTTCAAACATGCGGCAGGCAGAGACCCGTCTTTCAACCGCACAAAGTTTGAAGAGCTGGTTTCGCCGGAGCATTTTATCGCCGTGCGGGATCGTTTCGGCGGCCCTGCCCCTGAGCCAATGGCACAGGCACTGACAGCCTACCGCGATCAGGCCAATGCTTTTGCAAGCCTTGCAGACACACAAGCCGCAACTGAGGCCAAAGCCGCGCGCGCGCTCAATGATAAATTTCAGGCCTTAGTGGAGAAACGCTGATGGCAACAATCGAACTGAACAAGCTGGTCAAACGTTACGGCAAGGTTGAAGCCGTGCGCGGTATTGACCTGCAAATTGCCGATGGCGAATTCGTTGTATTTGTCGGCCCTTCCGGCTGCGGAAAATCCACGACGCTACGCATGATTGCCGGTCTGGAAGATATTTCCGGCGGCGAGCTGAAAATCGGCAATGAGGTCGTCAATGAGCGCGACCCGAAACAGCGCAATATCGCAATGGTGTTCCAGAATTATGCAATCTATCCGCATATGACTGTGCGCCAGAATATCGGCTTCGGCCTCTACACCTCCAAAACCTCCAATGCGGATAAGAATGCCCGCATTGAAGAAACTGCAAAAATTCTCGGCCTTGAGCCATATCTGGATCGCCGCCCTGCCGCACTTTCCGGCGGTCAGCGTCAGCGTGTTGCCATTGGCCGCGCGATGGTGCGCAATCCTTCTGCATTCCTGTTTGATGAGCCTCTGTCCAATCTTGACGCGCAATTACGCGCCCAGATGCGCATTGAGATCAAACGTTTGCATCAGCGCCTTAAAACCACAACCGTTTATGTGACCCACGATCAGGTCGAAGCCATGACCATGGCAGACCGTATTGTAGTGATGCGCGACGGACATATTCTGCAGACCGGCACGCCAACCGAGCTTTATGAAAAGCCGGTGGATGTCTTCACCGCCCGCTTTATCGGCAGTCCGTCGATGAATTTAGTATCGGGGAATTTGATTGCTGTGCACAATAACGGCAATAAGGTCGAATTGTCAGCGGAAGGCAATATTCTGGTCGGCATCCGTCCGCATGATCTCGTTGTTGTCACCAATGGTTCTGACAACGCAGCGGCTGGTGTTGAACTGACGGGGATTGTCACCGCAGCGGAACCGCTCGGGCCTGAAACGCTGGTGCATATTGATGTGCAAGGTACTTCTGTCATTGCAACAGCATCGGGCAAATTCATACCGGCTATCGGCAGCACACTAACCGCACGCGCAGGTACGGGCAGCCTCTATCTGTTTGACAAGACAACAGAGAAAAGTCTGGGTCGTTTATGAGTTTGAATGATGCTCAGCGTCCGGCTGTCCTCAGCATCGGGCGGATTTATTGTGATCTGATTTTTACCGGTCTGGCAGCTTTGCCGGAACCGGGACGTGAAGTCTTTGCTGATGATATGAAAATGGCTGCCGGTGGTGGTGCCTATATCACCGCCGCGCATCTGGCGCATACCGGTCGCGCAACGGCACTTGTTGCACGGCTCGGGCTGGATGCACTATCGGCAGGTCTGGCACCGGAGCTGGAAGCAACTGGCATTGATCTGCAATTTCTCGAGCGTTCAAAAGATGCGGGGCCGCAGGTGACTGTTGCCAGCGTGATCGGCAATGATCGTGCCTTCCTGTCGCGCCGTGCAGGCACAGCACTTCCTGCCACGCTTGACGCGGCCCTCAACTGGGCACAGGCAGGCCATCTGCATATTGCGGAATATGCAACACTGCATGAAATTCCCGATCTTGTGCGCCGTGCCAAGACACAAGGTCTGACGGTATCGCTCGATCCGAGCTGGGATGAAACCCTGATCTATGATCCGGCACTTCTCAAAGCTTGCGCGGGAGTTGATATTTTCCTGCCCAATAAAGAAGAAGCACTGGCCATTACCGGCTTTGAAGACCCGCAAACCGCTCTCGATAAGCTCGTGGAAACCTTTCCTGTCACAGTGCTGAAAGGTGGCGCAGAAGGTGCATGGTTGCGCTCAAAAGAGCATAACCTCCATGCCAAAGCCGAGAATGTACCGGTTATTGATACCACAGGCGCAGGTGATGCGTTTAATGCCGGTTTCATTAATGCATGGCTATCAGGTGCAGATGCACAAGCCGCTCTCAATGCCGGTATTCAGGCCGGCAGTCTCACTGTGCAAGCGGCTGGCGGCACATCAATCCTCTTGAAAAACAAGAGTTAAAGCGCCCGCATCAAAAGGCAAAGATACGTCGAAACAGTAAACGCCCCGTATGACACACATACGGGGCGTTTATTTTAACAGAGCAAACTATAATCACCGATTATGATAGGCTTCGGCGGCAGCACAGAAAGCTGTTAGCAGATGCACATCGCCTTCCATCTGCTTATATTCCGGATGCCACTGCACGCCGATAGCAAAGCTCTTACCGGTATGCTCAATCGCTTCGATCACGCCGTCTTCAGCCGTTGCTGTCACACGCATCGGTGCTTTAACCGTGCGCACGGACTGGTGATGCGAGCTGTTCACATGCTGAGCGGTTGTGCCAACCAGTTTGGCAAGCAGGCTGTCTTGTTCAATCGCGATACTGTGTCCTGCACGTTCCTTGCCATCGGCGTTCTCTGTATCTTTGGAAACCGAATGTTCCATTGCACCCAAGACTTCATCCGGAATATGTTGCACCAGCGTACCACCAGCGATAACAGCCAATAGCTGATGCCCGCCGCAAATCCCCAGCACCGGCATGTCACGCTCAAGTGCACCGCGCAGAACAGCAGCCTCAAATTTTGTCCGCGCTGGTTTCAGACGAATGGTATCGGTGCGGGCTTCCTCGCCAAACATGGCAGGCGGCACATCAAAGGCACCGCCGGTTACAACCAGCCCGTCAATCATATTCAGATAGTTCTCTGCCAATTCTGCCAGATGCGGCAGAGCAATCGGCACAGCTCCCGCCTCTTCAAGGCAGGACAAATAATTCTGACGGATGGCATACCAAGGGGAATCCGAAAAGCCACCGCCTTCCTCACTGTCGAGTGTCACACCGATGATCGGACGAAAGAGTTTATGCTGTGTCATTGTGCTGTGCTTTTGCTCTGAAACAATAAATATTAGGGCTGAATGAATAGGGTCTCTCGTTGAAAAACAAGCGCTATTATCATCTGGGATGATGCAATTTTTCGATCACTATTTGCCTGCTTACAGCAGATAACATCCTTGTTTTTACCACATTGCATGCGTATATCTTTAAGAGTTGTTCAAAGGAGATTTATGCGCAGCATTCTTTATCGTTGATCCTCTGCTGAGGCAGAGCGGCCTGTAACAAAACAGGCACCAACGGCTTGCGCCAAAATTTATCTCCTTTTCAGGACAATTCCCATGACTATCCAAAGCATGCTGCCACGCAGACGTGGCTGCTACACGCTGTTTTTCCGTTTCAAACGACGGAGACAGCCATGAATATTTCCCGTTTTGAACGCCGCATCCTCGACATGCTTGCCAAAGGCGGCAGGATTGAACCGGAGAAAGATGACAAGGGCAAAATCATTGATGTCGATTTCATCTCCCGCGAAGGCTGGTTTCTTGATGGTACGGACTTGCAGACCTTCAAAAGACTACGCACCAAAAAGCTGATTGCTTCATTTAACGGCAGCGCTTACCGCATTTCTAAACACGGCATTGCGAGCCTGCAAATAGCCCGCAATGCATAAGCTAAAAGCGCAGCATCTTCCGATGCTGCGCTTTTGTTTTTAGTCTAACGACAGGCGCTGCGAGCCGCTGATCTTGTTCTCCGCCCATTTTGAAAATTTGAGGATCGGGTAACAATAGATAAAGTAGACCAGTGCAATCAGCCCGTAGATGAACAATACATCACGCGGGAAGCGCAGCATCGACACCTCTCCTTGGCGGGTCAGTTCTGCTATACCGATCACCGAGAGAATGGCGGTGCTTTTGATGATAATCACGTAGACGCTGCTCATCGGCGCGATTGTCAGCTTCAGTGCCTGAGGCAAAATCACATGCCACAATTTCTGCAACTGGCTCATGCCGACCGCTGTTGCGGCTTCCCACTGGCCACGCGGCACCGCATCAATCGCGCTGCTGACAATCTCCGACACATAGCAGGATGTATAAAGCGACAGCGCTACGAAAGCGGCAGTGCTGGAATCCCAGCTCAGCCATTCAATACCGGTATTCGGCAGCACGAAGTAAAACACATAGAGCTGCACCAAAAACGGAGTGCCACGCAAGATATGCACATAACCGCCAAAGATTTGCGTCAATATGGGAATACGATAACTGCGGATAATACCAATGACCGTGCCGATCAGCGAGCCCGCGATAATTGCGACCAATGAGACTGTGAAAGTCTCTTTAAACCCCTGCCAGAGAAACGGCATCACCGAGACTGTAAGCTTCCAATAATATTCAAACATCATTTTAGCCTTTCGCCGCCCAGGCAGGACCTGCCAGCTTTTTCTTCACATGATGTGAGAGGAACAGCATTACACAATAGATGGCGAGATATCCGGCAGCGATTGTCAGAAAGCTCTCATTCGGGCGCACACGCTCGCTATTGAGCAGCAAACCGGCACTGGTAAATTCAAAGACAGTAATCAGTGACAGCAGCGAGGTATCTTTAATCAGCACCGCCGTTTGTCCCAGCACCGGCGGGATCACATTGGCGAAAGCCTGCGGCAGCACAATATGGATCAAACGCTGCCCGTAACTCATCCCGACAGCTTTGGCAGCTTCAACTTGACCACGCGGAACAGAACCGATGCCGGTACGAATGATCTCGGACATATAGGGTGTGCAGTTAATCACCAATGCCGCAATGCCAAGCCACATCTCCGGCCATTTGGCGGTGAAAGGCAGCAAGACCGGCAGACCGAAATAAACCAGATAAATCTGCACCAGCAGTGGCGTTGAGCGGATGAATGTCACATAGGCCTGAATCAAGTTCCGCAGCACTTTCCACTGCGTGAACATAATAATCGCCATGATCGTGCCAAGCACAAAAGACAGCACAAAACTCACGCCCGTTGCAATCAGCGTATTGCCCAAACCTTCGGCAAAACGATCCAGATATTGCGCAACAATGCGGTAATTAAAATAGTCGAGAATAAATGATGACATTATGCGATCCCGAATATTTTGCGGTCACATCTGTTCAGTGCAGTGCCGCAAAATAGTTTCAAGTCATGCTGAAAACATAAACCGTGTCTCAGACAAAAACTCTCCGCCTGCAAATTCAGCAGGCAGAGAATATTGCATTGTTATTTATGGTCTTTTTCCCAGTCAGTGGTATTCCACCAATAATTGACCATCTGATCGAGACGCTTGTCAGAGGTAATCAGCTCCACATAATTGTCGAGCCAGAGTTTCAAATGCACTTCGTCCGGACGCACGGCAAAAGCCAGCGGGTTCTTGACGATAATACCGTCCAGAATTTTCAGATTGCCGAATTCATTAACGAAATTGGTGACATTACCAAGATCGGAAACTGTTGCATCAATACGACCGGCAGAGAGCGCCTGCGCAACCGCAGCGGTCCCGCCGGTAAACTCTTTCAGGGTTGCTTTCGGCATAAATTTCTTGATGGCTTCACTATAGGAACTGGCCTGTGTGGAGCCGATATTCAGACCTTCCTGATTGAGGTCCTCCCATTTAGCCAGCGGTGAATCATTCTTCACCACCGCAACGGTTTCCTCGTAGAACATCGGACGGGAGAACAGCAACTGCGCTGCGCGCTGCGGGGTCGGCGTCATATCCGCGGCAATCATATCCACTTTGCCTGCCAGCAATGCCGGAATAAGCCCCTTCCAGTCATAATCCTGAAACACAACTTTAACGCCGAGGTCTTCACCCATCATACGGGCAAGTTCCACAGCCAGACCAGTCTGTTTGCCGTCTTTATTGATAAAGCTAACCGGCGCACCCTGTGTCTGCACAGCCACACGCAGCTCACCGCGCTTCAGAATTTCTTCCATGGCGCCTGCTTTGGCAGTGTTTGCAGTACCCGCAGACAAAGCTGCAACGCCTGCCAGCATTCCGATGGATAATGCAATTTTCTTCAAAAACTTCATAATGTTCTCCTCGTTATTATATGAATTTACCCTTGTTTATCAGGCATTTATTTCCGGTGTATTCCAACAGGCATCCCCCATGCCTGTATCTCTTTTTTACAGAACCTGTTCGAGAAAATGCCGTGTGCGTTGATGCTCGGGCTTTGAAAACAACACATCTGGCGTGCCGGTCTCGACAATCTGCCCCTCATCCATGAAAATCACACGGTCGGCCACTTCACGGGCGAAACCCATTTCATGGGTTACCACAACCATAGTCATGCCGGATTTTGCCAGCTCTTTCATCAGATCGAGAATACCGCCAACCATTTCAGGATCGAGCGCTGATGTTGCTTCATCAAACAACATGACTTTCGGGTTCATCGCCAGCGCACGGGCAATTGCCACACGCTGCTGCTGGCCACCGGAAAGCTGGCTCGGATAGTGGCCTGCTCGCTCGGCAATGCCAACACGCGCCAGCATATCCTGTGCAATTTTTACAGCTTCCGCTTTGGAGCGTTTCAGCACCACGGTCTGCGGCAGAACCACATTTTCCAATGCGGTTTTATGCTGAAACAGATTGAAATGCTGAAACACCATGCCAATCTCAGAGCGGGCATGATTGAGATCGGTTTTAGGATCAGAGATCGTCAGATTATTGACGCTGATTGTTCCGCTATCAATTGCTTCCAATGCATTGAGCGTCCGCAGCAAAGTGCTTTTTCCGGAACCCGACGGGCCGATAATGACCAGAACCTCGCCTTTTTCTACAGAGAAAGACACATCACCGAGCGCACGATGCGCTTTGCCATTGCCGGTCGCAGGATAGGTTTTGCTAACATGCTCAACGGATATAAAAGTCATTATTCCCCCCCTCTCAAGCAGTTTCAAGAAAAATGGATACCGCCTTCGCGGGGAAATCAATTCACCGAATTGATTTCTAATCCCGCTTCGATCCGTCCGAAACTGCGTAATAATCAGACCTTAACGCTGTCTCTTGCGGACAGTTCTCGTTAAAACTTATAAAATTGCTCTATCTTCCGTCTGGCAAAAATCCGTAAAATGCGACAGCGACATCCCCCGTCAGAATGATCCTATCATCCGCACATAATGCAACCTGTAAAGCCCCGCCCGGCATGAACACACGGAAATTTTTCTGATTTGTCCGCCCGCTGCGCACAGCCGCAACAGCTGCTGCACAGGCACCGCTGCCACAGGCTTGCGTGAGAATCCCCGGGCGTTCATAAACGACCAGTTTCAACTGTGTTTCATTCTCGTCAGTTGACAGAAGCTGTGCCACCCCAATATTCGCCTGCTCTGGCAAATAGGTGCTGTTTTGCACAATAGCGGCCTCACGAGGCACATCCACCGCATCATAATCCGGCACAAAATAGACCAGATGCGGATTGCCCATATTCACGGCAAAAGGCTCAGATAACAGGCCATGATTGAGACTGCCCGCATGGCTTTTCAGCGGCCCCGCCAAAGGAATAGCCTGCCAGTCAGTGACAGCAGGTTCCAGATACAGGCTGACGCGTGGTGTGCCATTTTCAGTATCTGCCATACGGGCTTCAATCCGCCCGCCAAGTGTCTCTAAAATAACGGAAGTTTTGCGCGCTTCCTGCATCCACAGGAAAGCCGCACAACGCGTGGCATTAAAACAGGTCTGCGCTTCAGCACCATCTACATTATAGATGCGCATTCGCACATCGGCACCGGCATTTTGTGGCACTTCCAGCACCAGAAGCTGATCGCCGCCGACACCACGGTGCCGGTCGCAAATTTGCGTAATATATGCCGCTTGCGGCCGGAAAACTTTCGTCCGTCCGTCAACCAGCACAAAATCATTGCCCAGCCCGTGGGTTTTGATGAAAAAAGTTCCGGCGGCATCTCCCTGCACCGCTTCGGAATATGGCCCCATATGTCCCCCTCCCTTCGGGTTATCTTAATGACAACCTCAGGAAACGGCCTCCCAACCGTTCCCTTGATTTAAGAGCGCGACCTTAAAGATCGCGCGCTTGCTATTCCTCTGGCGCGATCAAAGATCACGCACATCATCTGCTTTCTGGCGCGATCAAAGATCACGCACATCCTGTGTTCTCTGGCGCGATCAAAGATCGCGCTCAAGCATCAATGCATCTTCAACCGTCCACTGACGGCGTACCAGCTTGAATGTATCGCCCTGAACCAGCACTTCCTGAATAAGCGGACGCGCATTGTAGGTGGATGACATTGTTGCACCATAGGCACCGGCCACGCCGAGCATCACCAGATCGCCACGCTCCAGCGCTGGCAAGCGGTCAAATTCACCAAATGTATCCGAGCTTTCACAAACAGGACCAACCAGATTAACCGGCAGGGTCTCTGCATCTGCTGCCGGTTCGCGCACCGGCCAGACCGGATGCACGGCATCATAAAGTGCCGGACGCATCAGATCATTCATCGCTGCATCAACGATGGAGAATTTGGCATTGCCCTGATTTTTGCCATAGAGCACTTTGGTCACCAGCGCACCGGCTTCCGCAATGATGAAGCGACCCGGTTCCATGGTCAGTTCGCAATCAATATCGCCGAGCGTTTCACGCAATGTCTGAGCATAGGCATCAACATCCATACCGGCGGAACCGTCATAGGACACACCGAGACCACCACCAAGATCGAGACGGGAAATTGTCAGGCCTTTGGCGCGGATTGCTTTCGTCAGCTGTGCCAGACGCTCAAAAGTCTGACGGAACGGCGTAACATCGGTAATCTGCGAACCGATATGAACGGCAATGCCAACCACATTGATTTCTTTGCGCGCAGAAGCCACTGCATAGGTGTTCAGCGCATCAGCATAGGCAATACCGAATTTATTCTTGCTGGTGCCGGTGGTGATCTTCGGATGAGTCAGTGCATCCACATCAGGATTGATGCGCAGCACAACAGTCGCTACTTTTTTCAGCTTGAGTGCAACGCGGGAAATCGCATCCAGTTCTTCAATGGATTCAATGTTCAGCTGATGCACACCGGCTGTCAAAGCCGCAGCAATTTCCTCATCGGTTTTACCAACGCCTGAGAACACGATTTTATTTGCAGGCGAACCGGCTGCCAGTGCACGGTGCATTTCACCGCCCGACACGATATCCATGCCGCAGCCTTCTTCAACCAGAAGAGACAGCAGTGACAAGTTATTATTGGCTTTTACCGCATAGCAGACCTGTACATTCAGACCATCCAGCGCCGCACGCAATTGCGCCACACGTTCACGTACCGCAGTGGCAGAATAAACATAAAACGGCGTTCCATATTTTTCCGCAATCGCAGAAACAGCAACATTTTCAACAGTTAAAACACCATTTTTATAACCGAAATGCGCGACATGCGGACGTGAGAACTCAGTGGTCATTCTACCCTCAAACATTCAAAGCGGAATCCTGCTGGCAAACCGCTCTATCATTACTAGAGCGCATTCCGAAAAATGTGGACGGTTTTCGGGGTAAAATGCGCGTAAAAACAAAAAATAGAGCGGTTTCAACGATTCAACATTAACTGAAACCGCTCTATTGCCAAACTAGCAGACGCCTTCCTGCGGTCAAATTCATAATAATTCCTTTATTATTCATTTTCGATATGCTTTATATCTGCGAATAAGCCGTCATTCTAAAAGGGGAAAATTCATGCGTCTGACCCATCGCCAGCTGGAAATTTTTCAATCGCTGATGCAGACGCTGAATGTCACCGAAACGGCTGATCATCTCGGTTCCTCCCAGCCGACCATCAGCCGTGAGCTGAAAGATCTCGAAGCGACGCTCGGTTTCACACTATTCCACCGCGATAACCGCCGCCTGAAGCCGACACAACAGGCGGCAGCGCTCAATGTGATTGTGCAGCGCTCATTTGTGAGTATTGAAGAAATCGCGCGCACCGCACGCGCTATTCGCGGCGATAATTTACAGCGTGTGTCCGTTGCCTGTCTGCCTGCCTATGCCCATGCGATTATTCCGCAGGCTACCAAATTGTTTCTCAATCAACATCCGCAGGCCTCCGTTAAAATTCACTCGCTGGAAGAAAGCGCGCTGACCCGCGACCTGCTCAGCAAGTTTTTTGATGTCGGTATGGTTGAGGGCAATATTAATCTCAGTGCCTCGGCCACACGGGAAATCTACACCGGCGATCTGTTATGCATTATGCCTGCGGGCCATCCGCTGGCAGACTATGACATGCTCGATATTGAACAATTCTCCGGCCATAATTTCATTTATTATGCCGATGAAGATTACTACCGCCGTCAGGTTGATCAATGGTTTAATAATGCTGGTATCAACCGCAAGCTGACGATCGAGGCAACGACTGCCTCCTCCATCAGCTCGCTGGTGGCCGCAGGCATCGGCATCTCGGTGATTAATCCGCTCAGCGCATTGGCCTTTGAGGGCGAAAACCTGCTGATCCGGCCAATCCGTCATTCCATTCCCTATAATGTCAATGTCTGGCAACCGGAAGATCTGCGTCGCGGCGCATTGGGGGCTGAATTCGTGCAATCCATCGTCAGCGCCGTAGACGAGCATGTGGTAAAGCTCAAAAACCGCAATCTCTGCGCCTGACGTTTCAGCGTTGAAATAATATTCTCAGGAAACCACATCTGAGAGAAAACAAAGCCGGACAGTTCTGTTTTTCCTGCTGTTGTCTGCTTTCCTGTTTAAAAACAGAACTCTATAGTGCGGAAAACTAACTTTGATTAGCATCGGAATCGTCCGAAAAACGAAAACACTTTTCGGTCCGATGCTCTAAGGGGATTATCATGGTCAATCCGGTTTTCGCATCATCCGGCATATCTGTCTTTGAAATCATGTCGCGACTGGCCGCAGAAACCGGTGCCATTAATCTCGGTCAGGGGTTTCCCGAAGGGCTGGAACCGCAGGAACTGATTGCAGCTGCAACCGATGCTCTGCATAGTGGTTCGCATCAATATCCGCCGATGCTCGGTCTTCCCGCCCTGCGTCAGGCCGTGGCTGGTAATGCCCGCCGGTTCTTCAATATTGAGGCCGATTGGGAAACAGAAGTACTTGTCACTTCCGGCGCGACCGAAGCGCTGGCCGCCAGTTTCTTTGCACTGATTAACTCCGGCGATGAAGTGATTGTACTGGAACCGGCCTATGATTCCTACAGTCCGGTGATCCGCCGTGCTGGTGGTGTGGTTGTGCCGGTGCGCCTGTCACCACCCCATTGGGAATTACCCTTACAGGCACTGAGCGATGCAATCACCCCGCGCACGCGCCTGATTGTCGTCAATAATCCGATGAACCCGATCGGCAAGGTTTTTTCCCGCGAGGAACTGAGTTTCATCGCGGAGCTGGCTCTAAAACATAATCTCACCATCATCGCCGATGAAGTTTATGAGCATCTGACTTTCGATGACAATCAGCATATCTCCCTGTTTTCACTGCCGGAAATTCGCAACCGTGTTGTGCGGATCGGATCGGCAGGTAAGAGCTTTTCACTCACCGGCTGGAAGGTTGGCTATATCACCGCCGATGCGCAATTGTTGAAAGTGATCTCCCGCGTCCATCAATATATGACCTTCACCACACCACCGGCATTGCAAGCCGCCGTAGCGGTTGGCCTCAACCTGCCGGACAATTATTTCACCGGTCTGCGTGATGAACTAACCAAACGCCGCGATTATCTCGATGCCGGTCTGCGTGAAGCCGGTTTTAGCATGGCCACCGCTCCTGCTACATATTTCGCAGTCGCTGATATCAACGATCTCGACAAGGATGGTGATGATCTGGCCTTTAGCCAGCGTCTCACCCGCGAGGCTGGAGTCACACCGGTGCCGGTTTCGTCTTTCTATTCAGAGCGCAATATCACCAGCCATGTGCGTTTTTGCTTCGCCAAAAAGCTCGACACGCTGGAGACCGCTATTAACCGGCTGCGAGACTGGCGCAAGAAACAGGGCTGAAACTCAGCTCTTTGCGGCCTCTGCTAAGCCTCTGCGAATACGGTTGAAAATCGTCCACAATAACAACACGATAAGCAGCGGCTGCAACCAGATCATCCATTGTGGCAGGAAACCATCAACGGCCAGCCAGCCACCCAAAATGCCGAACAGCAGCGCTCGGTCACTCTTGCCCATCGGCCCGTCATAACGTCTTGACGCGCCGACACTTAAGCCCAGCAATCCGACAAATTCCGTGAGCAAGGCCAGCACAATAATCAGCCCCATCCAATGCGGTTGAAATGGCGCAATCCAGAGAAACGGCATAAATAGTGCCGTATCAGAAACCAGATCGCCAAGCTCGTTGAGATAAGCGCCCAAGGCGCTTTGCTGGTTAAATTCCCGCGCCAGCATCCCGTCGATGGCATTCATCGCCATGCGGACAAACAGCCATATGGGAACAAGCCAAAACCATGCTTTATTATCAGCGATCACTAACCAGACACCGACCAGTACAGAGATCAGCATTGCTGTAACCGTTACCTGATTGGCAGTGATCCCGCATTGCGCCAACCGGCGGGTCAGCGGGCGCAATAAATCCTGAAAGCGGCTCTTAAGCTGATAAACAGACACGATATCTCTCACTGCAAAATCATTTTTCTTAAACATCGTTTAGTCTAAATGACTTACAATAAATAGCGGGACAATACGCATATTCATTCCACGCTCTATGAAAGACAGGCCTATGACTTCGGTAAAACGCGATTGCACTGAGCGGCATTTTATCAGCCATGACCGGCAGGAAATCTTTTTTCGTCACTGGCCTGCTTTGAGTGAAAAGCCCGAAGGCGCTATCATTCTGCTGCATCGCGGGCACGAACATAGCGGCCGTGTAGCGCATATTGTTGATGAGCTGGGGCTGGATAATTACAGCTTTTACGCATGGGACGCTCGCGGTCATGGTCTCACCCAAGGGCAGCGCGGTTATTCGCCATCCTTTGCCACAACTGTACGCGATCTGGATTGCTTTGCCCGTCATATTACCGAGACAGACGGTTTCGCTTTACAGGATATGGCGCTGATTGCACAAAGTGTGGGCGCGGTTATCGGTGCCACATGGGTGCATGATTATGCACCGCCGATCCGCGCCATGGTACTGGCTGCACCGGCTTTTGACGTTAAACTCTATGTACCGCTGGCCAAAGAAGGCATCTGGCTCTGGCAGAAGCTCAAAGGCACATTCTTCGTCAACTCCTATGTCAAAGCCCGTTTTCTGACCCATGACAAAGAGCGGATTGAATCCTTTGAAAATGACCCGCTGATTACCCGCCCGATTGCTTCCAATATTCTGCTGGAACTCTATGAGAATGCTGTACGCATTGTCCGCGATGCCCGTGCAATCACCACACCGACACAGGTGCTGATTTCCGGTCGTGACTGGGTGGTGCGCGATACACCGCAACACCGTTTTTACGAAAATCTCGCAGGCCCTGTTAAAGAGCGTCATGTGCTCAAGGGCTTCTATCACGACACATTAGGCGAGCGTGACCGTGCCTTGGTTTTTGCAAAAATCCGGCCTTTCATTGAGCAGCAATTTGCCAAAGCACCGCAACAAAGCGCGCTGCTCAATGCCCATATTCAGGGCTATACCCGTGATGAGGCAGACCGTCTGGCTACCCCTCTGTCCATTACCAGTCCGCGCGGCTTCTATTGGGGTATGACCCGTGCTTCTATCCGTATCGGCGCGCTGTTCTCGGAAGGGTTGAAAACCGGCATCCGCACCGGTTTCGATTCCGGCTCCACTCTTGATTATGTCTACCGTAATGAGGTGAAGGGCTTAGGCCCCGGTGGCCGCTATACTGACAAGACCTTCCTCAACGCCATTGGCTGGCGCGGCATCCGCCAACGTAAACTTCATCTGGAAGAACTGATCCGGCAGGCTGTTACCCGTTTGCAGGATGACGGCAAACCGGCACGCATTCTCGACATTGCTGCCGGTCACGGACGCTATGTGCTGGATGCACTCACCACCAAAGATGATGAAATTGCCTCAGTGCGCTTGCAGGATTATTCTCCGATCAATGTGCTGGCTGGTCGTCAGTTAATCGCAGAGCGTAATCTCACAGGTAAAGCCGAGTTCCATGAAGGTGATGCTTTCGACGGACAGGCACTTGCGGCACTCGGCAAAGATACAGAAACAGCGCCCAATCTGGCAATTGTCTCCGGCCTGTATGAATTATTTGCCGATAATGATCAAATCGCAAAATCGCTGCAAGGACTGGCACAAGCCGTGCCGAGCGGTGGCTATCTGATCTACACTAATCAACCTTGGCATCCGCAGCTGGAAATGATCGCCCGTGCGCTCACGTCTCACCGTGGCGGACAGGCATGGGTGATGCGCCGCCGCACGCAAAATGAGATGGATCAGCTGGTCGAGGCCGCAGGTTTCCGCAAGATTGAACAGCGTATCGACCAGTGGGGCATTTTCACCGTGTCTCTGGCGCAACGTATTGAGCAATAATGCAGCTTCAGTCGCAAGTGCATAAAACAGATCCGGCATTGATCCGGCGGGGCATATACTTGCTGCTGCTTCTCGCCCCGCTGTTTTATGCGACTTACGGACTGGCGAACTGGCTGGCATCGCAGCGCGTTGCAGTGCCGGAGATTGTCTTTGATTGGGAAAAGCAAATCCCGTTCTGGGGTTGGACTATCATCCCCTATTGGTCGCTCAATCTGTTTTATGCTGTCGCAGTTTTGGCCGCTACCGGCAAACAAGCACAAGACCGGCTGGTCGGCCGCTATCTCACGGCGCAATGCATTGCCTTTGTCTGTTTCATCGCTTTTCCGCTGACCATCACATGGCAGAAGCCTGTAACAACCGGCCTTTCCGGCTGGTTATTCGCCATGCTCGGCAATTTCGACCAGCCATATAATCAGGCGCCTTCCCTGCATATCGCCTTGACAATTATCATCTGGGATCATCTGCGCGGCAGAATGCCAGTGTTTTGGCGCATGATCTGGCATGGTTGGTGTTTGTTGATTGCTCTGTCCGTTCTCACCACATGGCAGCATCATTTCATTGATGTTCCGGCCGGTGCTTTGCTCGGATTGTTCGCTTTGTGGCTGTTTCCCCGTGAAGGTGTTGTCCCATGGCAGGATTATCGTATCACCCGCGACCGCAAAGCCTTGCAGCTTGCCGCTATTTACGGCGGCGCAGGTTTGCTGCTCTTTGCCCTCACATTGAACGGACAACATCCGACGATCCTGCTGCTGCTTTGGCCTGCCTTGGCTTTGCTGTTACTTGGTTTGGCCTATAGCGGTGGCGGTACAAAATTCTTTCAGAAACGCCGTGACGGTTCTGTGAGCCTTGCGTCTTTCTGGCTGTTCTTACCGCTACGTGTATTTTTCAGACTCAATCGTATCGTATGGACATGGCGCGAACCGCCTGCGGTCAGGATCACTGAAGACCTCTATCTCGGACGTTTCCCGAAACACTCAGAAACACAGAACTATGCTTGCATCATTGATATGACGGCAGAATGTATTGCACCGTGCAACAGCAGAGCCCATTGGCAGGCTTTTCCTCTCATGGATCTCGCCAAGCCGGATTTTGCCACTCTACACGCTGCCACAAATGCCATTCATGATGCACCACGCCCGACATTGATCTGTTGCGCATTGGGCTATCAGCGCAGTGCCAATCTCATTGCCCGCTGGCTGGTTGAAAGCGGTCAAGTCACGGATCGTCAAAAAGCGGAAGAACTGATCCGTCAAACCGGCAGACCGGTGCGCCTTTATGCAGACCATCAGTAAAATACCGGATTGTCCCCAAACCAAGAAATGATTGCGGAAACAGCTTTTATTCTGTTACTTGCAATAATTATTGGGTAGCAAATAAAAACGACAATCATTCATGGCTGATCCGGACACACATTCACTATTACAGATTTTCTCCGGTATGGTGCTGGCCTTTTTCTCCCGTGCCATTACCGGTGTCCGGCCGATTTGGAGCGGCACTGTCCCCTCACGTAAACAGCGTATTTATTTTGCCAATCACACCAGCCACGGCGATTTCATTCTGCTGTCCTCATCGCTGCCAATGGGCGAGCGGGCGCGAACCCGTGCCGTTGCCGGTGCGGATTATTGGAACGGCAATCCTTTGCGCCGGTTTATTGCCACGCGGCTGCTCGGCACTGTGCTGGTGGAACGCAACTGGATCGAACGCAGTGAAGACCCGTTACTGGTGATGTTACGTGCAATCGACAGCGGCCAATCGCTGATCTTTTTCCCTGAAGGTACCCGCAACATGACGGAAGAACCGCTGCTGCGTTTTCGCGCCGGTCTTTATCATCTCGCCAAAGCGCGGCCGGATGTGGAGTTGGTGCCTTGCTGGATTGAGAATATGTCCCGTGTCTTACCAAAAGGTACATTTTTGCCGGTGCCATTATTATGCCGTGTGATTTTCGGCACCCCGCTGCAATTGCAACCGGACGAAGAGCGCAAGGCTTTTTTACACCGCGCTCAATCCGCATTGCTAACCCTCAGCCCGCAACCTCAGGGAGAATGAAGTGAGCGAAGAAACCAATCTTCTCCTGATCGGGCTTATCGCATTATTATCTGTGGCAAGTCTTGCAGCCGCATTGATCAGCTGGCGCAGTCCCAAACCACTTCCCTCCACACTCAGCAATATCAATGCGCGTATCCGTGCCTGGTGGATCATGATCGCCGCGATCACCATTGCTTTTCTGTTTGGTAAAGCCGGTGTGGTTATTCTGTTTGGTGTGGTCTCATTCGCAGCACTTCGGGAATATGTGACCCTCACCCATACGCATCGCAGCGATCACTGGCTGCTGCTTGGTGCCTTTCTGATTGTCATTCCGGTGCAATATTATCTGGTCTGGGTGGAATGGTACGGGCTCTATTCCATTTTTATTCCCGTTTATGTGTTTCTCGCCATGTCGGTGCTGACAGCGCTTTGGGGTAATACCAGCCGGTTTCTCGAGCGTATTTCCGAGCAGCAATGGGGCATCATGCTCTCGGTCTATTGCATCAGCCATGTGCCTGCGCTGGCCACATTGCATATTGAGGGTTTTGAAGGCCGACAAATGCTGCTGATCGCTTTTCTGATAGCTGTGGTGCAAGGCTGCGATGTGCTGCAATTCATCTTCGGAAAATTATTTGGCAAACACCGTATCTCACCTAAGGTCTCACCATCCAAAACATGGGAAGGTCTGATCGGTGGCGTGGCCAGCGCCTCTCTGCTCGGCGCAGCGCTGTCTTGGCTCACACCCTTCTCGCCGCTACAGGCAGGCGGTCTTGCAGCCATTGCCTGTATTATGGGCTTCTTCGGGGGTCTGGTCGCTTCCGCGATCAAGCGCGATCGTGGCGTTAAAGACTGGGGGCATATGATTGAAGGCCATGGCGGCATGATGGATCGTGCTGACAGTCTGGTTTTTGCAGCACCGGTGTTCTTTCATCTGATCCGTTATTTCTGGACATAACATTAAAAATCAGGGCATTTCCAATATTTAACGCTATTGGAAATGCCCTCACTTTATTGCAAAACCGCTCCGCGAAATAAGTTCCAGGAAGCACGGCGCTCAGCCAGAAAGCGCCCCGGCGGTGTGCCGACAGCTTTACGGAACATTGTCACAAATGCACCTGCGCTTTCATAACCCAGATCAAATGCAACTGATTGAATAGACCGCCCCTGTGTGAGCAATTGCACACCGGTAATCACATGCAGCTGTCTGCGCCAGCGCCCGACACTCATACCGGTCTCATGGCTGAACAAGCGGCTCAGGCTGCGTTCACTCATGCCGATACGATGCGCCCACACCTCCAGCGTTGCGTGGCTCGCAGGATCATCCAGCAACATATCCGTCAGTTTACGCAAACGATTATCCGCCGGTATCGGCAAGTGCAACTGTTCCAGTGGCGCAGCTACCAGCTCGTCCAGCAGCACACGGATCAGTCTGCCTTCAGCACCGTCTTCATCGTAATATTCATCAAAACCAGCAGCCTTCTCCAGCAGGCTTTGTAACAAAGGCGAGACGGAAACACTGCAACAAACATCCGGCAAACCATTCATAATATCCGGCTCGACAAACAGGCCAAAACCACGCACTTCTCCGGTACTTCTGGCCTTATGCGGCAGAGCACCCGGTATCCAGACCGCACATTGCGGCGGCACAACCCAGACACCACTATCCGTTTCAACCGTCACCACGCCGCTGGCACTGAATAAAAGCTGCGCTTTACGATGGGAGTGACGCGGGAACTCCCAGCCATCCACTACCATCGACAATCCCATCACAACGACCGGACGATTAATCTGATCCGGTAATGCATAATCAGGAAAACTCGTTGTAAAAAACATGAAACCACCGTTACTCTGATGACTGCTCCAGCAGCATATGTGCCTGCTGAACCGCCTCGTCATTGCTCTGCATGACAATCATCGGATGCCCCCAGAACTTGCCGTAAATCACTGAGAAAGCTTTTGCAGCCAGCCGCTTTACCGAGCTTGGCTCCACATAATACATCGCCTTCACATAATCGCGTAAATCGGCTTTGTGCTGCTTCATCCACAAAGAGACAACGCGACGGTCGGCAACGCTATCACCCGGATCCTTGTCGAAATCCGCACCACCTGCGAGAAACACAAATGCTTGTTTGCGCTGCAAACATTGCTCAAAAATCTGCAATGTCTCTTCAATTGTCTGATTGCCTTCACCAGAATAATCCATCCGCACCAGCGGAAAATCCTGAATATCAATCTGCATACTCTGCCTCATAAATTATACGCCTGTGATTGGCGCTAAAACATGAGTTATTTTGTACAGTTTTAACATGCTGGCGTCATTCTGTCATGAGGCCATAGAATATTTCATTCCGGCCACATAAATGCGCCTGAAATACAAAACGTCGGTCTGCATCAAACAGACCAGCGTTTAAAGATTTTCTATGAAAAGAAAATCAGGTGATTTCAATATGCGGTTTCAATGGCATATCATCATGCAAGGGTACGGTCTGGCGCTCGATCATGCGATGGACACGCGGCTTTTCCGGCCCTTTATGCAGTGACAGCAATTTCTCTGATACGGCAGCATCCGCATAGGTGCGGCGCTGATTATGGCGCACATATTCCACCCATGTCGGCACATGATAGGTTTCTGTCCAGATATCGGGATTTTCCAGATCGCGCAGCAATGCCCATTGTTTTGCACCATCGCGGATGCGGATGCGCCGACGGGCAGCCATTGCTTCCAGAAAGGCATGCACATTCGGCTGCTCAATATGATAATCCACCATCACCATAATCGGGCCACTGCGCGGACGAATGTCCAGACGCAGCTCCGGCTCGGCAAATGAGTTGAGCGGATCAAGATTGAGCTTGTCAAATTCCGGTAGCTTAAAGACCAGCCCGACCAGCGCACCGCCAACCAGCGTGAAAGCTGCAACACTCAGTGCTGTTTCAGGGCCATAGCCATCTGCCACGGTGCCCCATAGCCAGCTGCCAGCCGCCATGCCACCAAATGTAGCGGTCTGATAAAGTGCCAATGCGCGTCCCACCACCCAACGCGGCGTGGACAATTGCACGGTAACATTGAACAGCGACAAGGCCAGCACCCATGAAGCACCGGCAGGCAACAGCAACAAGCAGCTTAAAATAACCGAGTGGCTATAGGACAGCAGATAAACACTGATACCAAAGGCAATAAATGCACCACGGACGATCGTTTCATTGGCAAATTTCTCGCGCAGCTCACCGGAAGTGAAAGCACCGGCAATCGCACCAAGGCCAAAAGCGCCAAGCATAATACCATAGGTCAGCGCAGTCCCCTGCACCAAATCACGGGCGACCAGCGGCAGCAGTGCCAGCACAACTATCGCCGACAGACCGAACAGGAAGCCGCGAAACATCACCTTAATCAGGTTTGGCGACATTGAAACATAGCGCAATCCGGCAGAAACGGCACGACCGAATGTCTCACGCGGTAGTGTAGATTTTACAACCTGCGGCTTCCAGCGCAGCAATGCAATAATCAGCGGAATATAGCTGACAGCATTGATAATAAACGCAAAAGCCGCACCGGCAACAGCCACGATAAAACCACCAATGGCGGGGCCGATACTGCGCATGGCATTGAAGCTCATGCTGTTGAGTGCCACCGCCCCCGGCAAATCGGAGCGCGGTACAATATCGCCCATCGAGGCTTGCCATGACGGGTTGTGCAGAGCGCCGCCACAACCGATCAGAAAGGTGAAGCTCAGCAACAGCCATGGTGTGAGCCAGCCCATATAGCCGAAAATCGCCAGCATCAGTGATACCAGCAGCATCATGAACTGTGCAATCAGCATGATACGGCGGCGATCAAAATTATCGGCCAGCGCACCGGCAAACAGAGAAAAGAACATCACCGGCAAAGTGGTGGAAGCCTGCACCAGCGCCACCATATTGGAGGATTGCGCAATGGTGGTCATCATCCAGCCTGCGCCCACCGTCTGGATCAGCCCGCCCAAGTTAGATGCAAGCGTTGCGGTCCATAAAGAACGAAAAGCTTTATGTTTAAACGGGGCTAAAGGCGATACACTTTGCGACACCGCAGTATTTCCTATCCGAAGCAGAAGCTCCATCATGCATGGTTCGGTATAACTTCATTGAAAAATTTAAACAGCCTGTAAAATCAATGTGCAAGCCGCAAACATCCCCTCACTGTCTAACATAGGCAACATTGAAAAAAGGCGTACTGGTTATTTTGACGCAACCGCAATTTTTTTCTTTGTAATAATAAAAAACTGCCGGATTGCTCCGGCAGGTTTGAGCTTCAAACAGAGGTCAACAATCTTCAGAATTTAGCGCTTGCACCAAAAATAAAGCTGCGGCCTTTGCCTGAATATTCATTTTCGCCCAACGGCCCTGAAACAGCCACGCGGTAATTTTTATTCGCTACATTCTCAACCGAGAAAAACAGTTCTGCATTTTCTTTCAGCTTATAAGAACCGTAAAGATCGTAGAGTATATAGCTCGGCAATTCGAATTTCTGACCAAAATCCGTACCAAAATAGGCATAGCTGCTTTTGCCGAAATAGCGTGCCTGCGCGCCCAAGGTGAGCGTCTCATCAAACAAACGAATACCTGTATCAAGCGTGCCATACTGATCGGGTATCATGAAAGCATCGCCGTTGCCTGCACCGGCGCCTTCGCCGATCGGCTGATCTGTTTTGGCACGGGTATAAGAAACATTGGTGTAGAAGAAGCCGAGATCGTAACTGCCCTCAATTTCCCAGCCATACATTTTGGTCTTGCCCTGTCGGTTGATCCACATCGCAGTCGGGCCACGGTTCGGCACATCCACAAAGTCATTAACGACAAAGTTTTCGATGTTATTGTGGAAGAAGCCAGTCTTCAGACGGAATTTATCGCCGCTGCGTAACAAGCCGTCTTCAGTCAGGTTCACCCCGACATCCCAGCCTTTGCTATATTCCGGTTCAAGATTGAGATTATTGGCAATGCCGCTGCCCAATCCTGCACCAATCGGGATCAGTGAGAAGAACATTTCCTGCACAGTCGGCGGACGGAAAGTATGGGCATAGGTCGCATAAAGCTCCATGCCCTGATAAGGTTGCGCCGTCACAGACACTTTCGGCAGCCATTTACCGCTGCTGCGCTCGATATCCTTGTTACCGCAGACAGGCCCGCCTGCAGGGCAATCACCCGTACCCGCCGCATAGGCTGGTTGGAAACCTTCAACATTCCAATGGTCGTAGCGCAAACCACCTGTGAATGTGAACATGTTCCACGACAGGGTCGCATCGGTGAAGCCACTGGTTTTCTTTAATGTTCCGGGAGGATTAGCGCCGCGATAATTATTGATCAGATATTCGTCACTGCTCAGGGAGCCGCCATAAAACAGGCTGAGCTGTACATCCTCGGCCAGCATGGTTTTGCTGGTATTGGAAATATCAAAACCATAGCCGCGATCATCTGTCTTACGGCCGCGATAGCTCCCGCCGGTTGCCGCATAGTCCATATTGGTGCGGTTGTAATAGGCATTCACCTTCAGATCGATCCAGTCATTATCGTCCGGCGTATAGGCATAATTGGCCGTATAGGATGCATTTTTCAGATCCTGCTCGTAATTCGCATAGACGAAGCGGTTTTCATACCAGCGGGCACCAAGTTTAAGATTATGCTCAGAGGATGGCGCAAATTCCAGTTTGAGCAATCCGCCACCCGGACGATTGGTGGCATCGCGCCCGCCATCCACATAAACACCATCGCCGTTTTTAAATGTGCCGTAGGATGTGCGGGCAAAGGCACCAAGCATACTGACATTACTGGACGGATCGCTATTGAGATTAGCGCGCACCGCTCCCGCCAGCATACCGGAGCCGCCAAAACCATTGGTTCCGGCTTTCCAGCGTGTCAGCACGCCGACATCATGGCCGGGCAAAACAATATCGTCAAAGTCAAGCGTGCGGAAATTTGCGGCACCGCTTAGTGTGCCCATACCGGCAGCGCCACCGACGGCCCCTTTACGCACATCAATACCGCCGAGCAATTCCGGCTGCACATAAAGCAATGTTCCGCCTGACGAAGCATGCCCTGCCACGTTGCGGAATGTCTGCGGCACACCATCAATCATCGCGTTAACGCGGCCAAAACCGCTCATTCCGCGAATATTCACCTCAATACCGGGCTGGCTACTTTGCTGACGGGTAAATACCCCCGGTGTCGAGCGCAGTGCAGCCTGTGCGTCTCCGCCAAATCGCTCCTGCAATGCATCCCCACTCACAGAACTGACCGGTGCAGGTGTGCGGTAAACCCCGTCACCTTGTGCAAAAGCACCATTCAATCCACCACTGATCGTAATGGTCTGTAATTGTGTGGCAGCTTCGGTTTGCGCGGCAGTTTTATCTTTAACCGCTTTTTGCTCTTGCGCCTGAGCAAGCGTAATCAAGGAAAAACCGGAAAGACTTAATATTGTACCGGCGAGAGATGCTTGCAGACAGCGCCTGACAACAGACATAATACCCCCTTTGGCAGGCGGACAGCATCCGTCCTGCCATGACATTCATGACAAGTTTTGATAGACAGAAATTTAACGAAAGAGTTTCACTCTTATATCTGGCAATATTAAACTTGATAAAAAGAATCAAGTTTTAGTTGATCACGATTTTGAGTTAACAGAACTGAACATATTTCAGCAAAAGCGGGGACTATTTTGCATGAGTAAAATCAGGTTTTTGACAAATGCGGACATGCCGGATGTGATCCGTCTGTTTCAAAAGATTTTTCAAAAGAGCAGTAAGCAGCCCTCTCCCGCCCTCAAAGCCTATCTGCAGCACCTCTATATCGGCCTTGCCGGTGAGACAGCCCCTGCCTCCAAGGTTCTGCTAAATGAGCAAGGAGCAATTTGCGGGTTTATCGGCGTTCATTATTTTGACTATTTGCACGGAACACAATTACTCAAAGCAGCAATGGTCGGCTCACTGATGGTCGACAATCATGAGCAGGACCCGCTGGGTGGTGCAAAACTGATGCGCAGCCTGCTGGATGATAATTATGATCTGATCCTTACCGAAACGGCGAGCGAAACCACTGCCGCTATGTGGAAAAAACTCAATGCTGTTCAGTTCACCAATTACAGTCTCGACTGGTTACGGATTATCAGCCCGCTTAAATTTGCAGTTGAGACAGCCGGTTCAAAACTGGGACTGCTGAAACTCTTTCTCCCTGTCGCGGGTTTTATTGACCAGCGCAAGCGCAATGCCATGCCGCATAATAGTTTGCGGTGGTCTGGCACACCGCAAAACTGGACTGCCGGTCAGACGTTGCAGTGTCAGCAAATTGATATGGCAGAATTCACTGCGCTTTATCATCAGTTCAGTGCAGATTTTGCCAGCCGCCCGCAATGGCAGGAACAGCAATTCACTGCACGATTACAGGATGCTTTGCAAAAGCCGGATTACGGCCAGCCTTTTATGGTGAAAGCAGCAACCAAAACCGGCAAGACTGTCGGGCTGTTTCTCTATCACTTGCGGAATGGCGGCACAGCACGGGTATTGGAGCTTCTCAGTCATCCGAAGGCTGCCAGCCAAACCATTGATGCGCTGATCCATCATGCGGCACAAAACGGGGCTGTGGCCATTCGCGGACGCACCCAACCGCTGATGATGGAAGCCATGCTCGGCAAGCGCATTGCCTTCACCCATCTCGCGTCTACCATGGTCTGGGCGAAAGATCCTGCTATGCTGGCAAATTTCGAAACAGGTCGCGCACAGCTCAACGGCATTGCCGGAGAGCATTGGAGCTGCCTCAGCGGTCATCCGCTTTAAAGCATTTCCAGTAAAAGCGTGAAGCGGTTTTACGCAGGATAATGCGTAAAAAACAATATAAAAAACCGCCTTAAAGGCGGTTTTTTATTATTTTAGAAAATCTGTCACCGGTTCAACCAGCAGCGGCGGTTCGTGCAACGCCTTGGTGGTTTTGCGCTTGGCAGTAATATCCGCCCAGACATGCTGCACCTGTGCTTCATTCAGATTGGTGGCTTTAGCGGTTTCTGCGACGCCAATATTATGGTTCAGCGCATAGAGGCACAAATCCATCAGATAATAAGGCAGGGAGAAATAGAACTCCTCCTGCGTCTGCGCCAGCGAGAAAGTGTCCGTCGTCGGCGGGCGCTTGCGAATATCTTCCGGCACGCCGAGATATTCCGCCAGCTGATAGACCTGTGTCTTGTAAAGATGGGCAATCGGTTTCACATCTGCCGCACCATCACCGTTTTTAACGAAAAAGCCCTGATCATATTCAAGACGGTTTGGCGTACCCACAACCGCAAAGTTCAGGCGGTCGGCATGGTAATATTCAAACTGTTTGCGGGTGCGCTGTTTCATATTAGTTGCAGCAACAATGCCTAAGTAAGCTTCCGGTGTCAGACGAATTTTCTCCTGCTGACCATCCGGCGATTGCACCACCAGTGACGAAATATTATAGCCGCCATTCTCGGCAGCATTATTAATCACCAGTTTCGATGCCCAGTCCTCACCATAGGCAGGCACCACAGAACGAATAAAATCATCGCGGCGACGATAGCAGCCCATCGCAGCCAATGCGGGTCCGATATCCTCAATCACAGTCTGCACGTCGTAAGTCGCAGCCAGCTTCTGCCCGAGTGCCAATGACAGCGGATCGGAGTCATTTTCCGGCATAAAAATACCGAACACCTTATCCGCACCTACAGCCCGCACCGCCAATGCCGTGCTGACGCTGGAGTCAATACCGCCGGAAATCCCGACAACCAGACCGCGACGGCGCAAGCCGCGCAACTGACTACGTAAAGCCGCAGTGATTTTTGCCACTTCTGCTTCCGCATCAATCACCATTGTCTGCGGTGAAAATTCTTGCATCTTACTCATCCTGAAACTGCCTGTATTGTTTGGCCAATATTTCCGCCGCAAGACGACGACTGACTTTACCCGTATCCGTGCGCGGCAGTTCATCTGTTATCTGAACAAAACCCGGCACCATATAATCTTCGAGATGCTGGCGGCAGAAGCGGATAATATCCTTATCATTCAGCGCCGCATCATTGATTGTGACCAGCGCCGTGATTGCCTGCCCCAGCATTGCATCCGGCACACCGGCTACCACAGCCTCAAGAATAGCGGGGTGGCTGTAGAGTACCGTTTCAACCTCTTTGGGTGGTACTTTTTCGCCGCGCGATTTGATAATATCATCCTTGCGACCGACAAAATAATAATACCCGTCTGCATCCATGCGTAGCAGGTCACCGGTATGCAGTACCTTTTCCCACGTATTACGCCCTGTACGCAGCACTTCAGCGCTGGCTTCAGGATTGCTCCAATAGCCCTGCATCACATTAGGGCCGCGCACTACCATTTCACCTGCTTCACCAACCGGCACTTCTCCGCCCTGCTCATCCACCAAATAGACTTCGCTATTCGGCAGTGCGATACCGACGGATTCCGGTTTTTGGCTAATCATATGCGGTGGCAACCATGTGCAACGCTTACACTCGGTCATGCCGTACATGGAGTAAATTTCCGCATCTGGGATAACCCGTTGCAAAAACGCAATATGCGGCACCGGCAATTGCGCCGCCGTATTGGTAATATAACGCAGATCAGGCAAAAAACCCGCAGCCAGATCTTTCATTTGCATCATGATTGCGGACATAGTGGGCACAATCGGAAAACCCGTTACCTTCTCCGTCCGCATCAGATCAAAGACTGCCTGCGGAAAGGCAAAGGACTTTTCCAAGATCAGCGTCGCGCCAAGCTTGATTGCCATCAGCAATTGATAAAGCCCGTAATTGAACGACAGCGGCAACACGGAGAGAATAATATCATCCTGCGTATTTTTTAAAAGGCCGGTCAGAGATGTCGCCGCCGCTTCAATGTTGCGATGTGTCATCATCACGCCCTTAGGGCGACCGGTTGAGCCGGATGTATAAATCAGCATAGCGAGATCAATATCGATACTGCCATTCACCACCGGTGCGCTATCAGGCTGAGGCACAACAGCTTCCTCAAACGACAGGCAGGCACGCTTTGAACGGCTTGGCCCCTGCACTGCGATCACTACCGGAATCTTTGAAAAAGCCTCAGCCTCATCAATCACCGGCAATAATTTCGCCTGTGTCAGCAGAAGCGATGGTGTGCAATCATTGAGAATATAGCCAAGCTTATCTGCTTTGGTTGACGGATTCACTAATGTGAAAACCGCACCGGCCTTGAGAATAGCAAAAACAGAAACCGCGGCCTGCCAGCAATTATCCATAAAAATGACAACGCGATCACCGCGTTGCACATTCTGTGCCTGCAAGCATTGTGCCAGCGCCTCAGCCTTCGCGTCAAATTCGCGATAAGAAAGGCGCACTTGTCCTGTGACCAGCGCCGTTTTCTCACCGGTATTTTGTGCATGCGCTCTAAGGTAGCTCTCAATACGCATCGGGAGTGCCTTTTTATCAGGCAGCTTGACGGGCAGACACAAAATTGACGATCTTTGCCACGCTGTCGAGATTGGCCGGAACGATGTCAGCATCCGCCATTTTTACACCGAATGCCTCATCGATAAAAGCAATCAACTCCAGCACGCCGGTGGAGTCCATAATATCATTATCAATCAACGAAGCATCATCTTCCAGCGCATAATCCGTATCGCCAAAAAGAAAATTCTCAACGATGAAATCACGCAGACGGATTTTAATTGTGTCACTCATAGTCATATCCTGTTTCAATCACGCGCAAGCTTCGCATTAGAGCGCGTTTCGATCTGATTGGATCAGAACGGTACTCTAATCATTTGTTTTAACGCGCATCTTTTCCGAAAACCGTTTCACATTTTTCGGGATACGCTCTAAGCAACAGCCTGAGAGTTCTCTCAAGTAAGTCTTTAAAATATAATTCTCTGCCGTCTCTCTTAGCCTATTTGTTTAACAAAGAGACCATTAAACTTAACATTGTCTGCATTAATTGAAGAAATTAGTAAATTTTTGCAACCACAGCTGCGTGGATAGAATACCAACATAGGCTGTATTGTCGCGGAAACCGCTTAACCCTTGCCCTTTATTCTTCTCATATAATTTAGATACAGCTTTAGCGTTGAAATATCCGCTCTCCTGAATACGGTTTTCACTCATCAAGTCACGAACATAATCTTTCTCACCTTTGCCGGTAAAAGACTGGCTATCCGGTGCACGATAAGGCTGTTTTTGGCGTTGCAGCACCTCTGCCGGAACCCGCTCCCGCGCTACGCGACGCAACAAATATTTCTCGGTCAGACCATGTAGTTTCAGTGACGGATGGAGTTTAGCAGCAAATTCCGACAGACGGTAATCCAAAAACGGAAAGCGCGTTTCCACACCATGCGCCATCGCCATGCGGTCTCCCTGACTCGAGAGAATATAGGACGGCAACAAAAACCGGCATTCCAGATATTGCGCCTGATGCAATTCATGCCACTGGCCAAAGCGTTCCGGCAATTTCGCGGCCAGTTCTTCGCCTGCATCATACCCCCCGATTTCACGCTTCAGATCGGCTGAGAAAAACAATTTAGCCGCACCCGTCGCCTTCATGCGCGGCCGGTGCGAATAGAGCGGATCAGCCAGATCAGCCCCGTGAACACCAAAAAATGCTGCCAGCGTTTCCGGTGGCTGTGCCTGTAACCCCGGCAAATAGGGATAGAGCCTGCGAAACAAGTGTGGCCTGATCTGTGACTGCGGCTGCCTTGCGCAAAATCGCCGGACTTTGGCCTCGCGGAAAATATCATAACCGGCAAAAACCTCATCCGCGCCCTCACCGGTCAGCACCGCTTTCATTCCGCTGTCACGCACCAGTTGCGCCAGCCGGTAAAGCGGTGCCGGTGCGGTGCGCACCAAAGGCACTTCCGCAGCAGCAACAACATCGGGAAAAATCGTAGCAATATCATCCCCCGCAATCGAGATGGAATGATGATGCGTGTGCAGCGCCTGCGCCACCATGTGCTGATAGCGGCTTTCATCATAGTCCGCGTGCTCAAAGCCTACGGAAAAACTATGCAATGCACCCTTTGCAAGTGGCTGCGCAAAAGCCGCAATCAGTGATGAATCCAACCCGCCGGAGAGATAAGTGCCGACCGGCACATCCGCCTGAAGCCGCAAGCCTGTTGCATCCTGCAACAAAGCTTCAAGCTCTTCCGCAGCCGCATCAGCATCGGTGATCATCGCATCATGACGATCAGGATAATCCAGTTCCCAATAACGGTTAATCCTGATGCCATTGGCATCGCAGATCATCATATGTGCGGGTTCAAGTTCAGAAATATTGCGAAATGCCGTGCGCGGTGCAACCGGCGCCCAAAGCGTGAAAATCTGATCCAGCGCCAGTGGATCAAGCTCGGCCTGCACGCCCGGAACACGCAACAGCGCTTTGATTTCCGAGGAAAAATACAGAATACCGTCAACATGCGTATAAAACAGCGGACGCACCCCAAGGCGATCACGCGCAATAAACATCCGCTGCTGCTGTGCATCCCATAAAGCGAAAGCAAAATCACCATTCATATGGCGCAGGCAATCCGTGCCATAACGCGCATAAAGTTGCAGGATGATCTCTGTATCACTATGGGTTCGAAACCGTGCGCCCTGCGCTTCGAGATCACGTCGCAATTCTGCATGATTAAAAATCTGGCCGTTGAAAACCAGACTATGCTGGCGGTCATGGCTGTGCATCGGCTGCTGACCGTCGCTGATACCCACGATGGAAAGGCGTTTATGGGCAAGTCCTGCACCTTGCAACACCACCGCGCCCTGCTCATCAGGCCCGCGATGGGCAACAGCATCAGCCATCCGGCGCAACAAAACTTCCGGCGCCTGATCTGTTATCTGCCCGACATAACCCGCTAATCCGCACACAGCAACGCCCTCATCCACTATAGACGGCGGAAGCAAGCCAAAGAAAATACAATCCGCGCTTGCCAGAAAAACACCGCCTGACATAATCTTGTAGCGCAGAGTCCGGCGTATCGCCAAATAAGATTTTTACAAACGGTCACGCGCAAACAAGTATATCCGCGCAGAGTTAACGGGCATCATCTTATATTGCCGCATTCATACAGACAGGCTGTCATGCAGCGAAAACTAACTTTATCCCAGCTGGAATTGCTGCTCACTATTACCGCCTGTGGTTCCATCGGCCAAGCGGCGCGTCAGCTGCATCTCACACAATCTGCTGCCAGCCAATCCCTTGCCTCGCTCGAAAAGATACTCGGCTCACCGCTTTTTACCAGAACCGCATCTGGCGTTACACCGACAGCTTTTGCACAAAACATTCTGCCGGATGCCCGCAACGCGGTTGATGCGGCACTGCGGATTTTAAAAACAGCAGAGACCGCAGAAAACCAGCAGCGGCATCAGCCTCATCGCTTCAGCATTGCCGCGATCCCAAGCATTGCAGAAACATGGCTGCCGCAATGGAGCAAACAATTGCAACGCCTATTTCCAAAGCTTGAAATCTCGCTCTATCAGGGCACGCATCTGGAAGTGAGTGACTGGGTAAAGCAAGGGATTACCGATAGCGGCATTACAGCTTTAGCGCAGCACCTGACCGATAATCTTATGTACCAAGTTCTGAAACAAGAGGAACTGCTGGCCGTCATTCGCCGCGATGCGCCGCTCATGCATCAACCCGCACTGACATTAGAGAATGCGGCGCTGCAAACCATCATTATGGCGGCAGGCTCCGAGCATATTATGCTGCCACTGTTTCAGGAAGCCAATCTGCCTGAACCGCTGACCATCCTTACACAAGATGTGCCGACTGCGCTGAATATGGTTCGTCAGGGACTTGGCATCACTATTCTCGCCAGAGAGACATTTCCGCAAGCCGATTTTCACGATCTGCGGCTGCGCTCGCTGGAACCTGCTCTTTATCGGACATTGCAGCTGATAGCTCAAAAGGACATGACGCAGCCGGAGATTTATGCAGCCCTTTCCACACTAATCATGACCGGCATCGACCAGTCATAAGCTATACTTATGTGCAATCTGATCGGTTTTAATGACCGGTCAGCATGCTAATCATGCCACAGGCAGGTCTTCATAACAGGAGATCACCATGTCAGCCGGCACAACACATCCCGATCAAATTCCCTTGCCACAACAGGCCGCGCCCTCACGCTTCACGGCGCTTTTATGGGGACTACTCGGCTTATGCATCTGGTCCGGCTCTTTCGTTCTCACCCGTTTCGGGGTCAAATCCAGCCTCACGGCCTATGATATTATTGCGTTACGGTTCAGCACCGGCGGATTGCTGTTATTGCCGGTCTTGTTCAAGACAGGCTTAGGTCTCGACCGGCTGGGCCGCAGCGGCTTTATTCTGCTGGTCTGCGGTGCCGGTGCGCCCTATGCCTTGCTCACAGCGATCGGCCTGCGCTTTGCGCCTGCTTCGCAAGCTGCCGCCCTCACCCCAGGCCTGATGACTGTTTTAGTCGCTTTATTTGGCATATTTTTGCTCAAGGAAATACTGCCCAAACGCGGATGGCTCGGCATAGTGCTGATCCTTTCCGGTGCATTTGCGGTTGCAAGCCAGTCTTTTGAAAGCGGCCAATCCTACGGGCATCTGGCATTCTTTACCGCAGCAATTCTCTGGGCTGCCTATGTGATTTCTGTGCGGCGCAGCGGCATTTCTGCTCTCCATGCCACGGCTCTCGCGGCGGTTATTTCTGCCATTTTCTATCTGCCGCTTTATCTCGTCTTTTTCGACAAGAACATCACCACTGCCCCGTTAAACGATATCATTACACAGGCTGTCTATCAGGGCATATTCACCACAATCATCGGGCTGGTGGCCTTTAATCGTGCGGTTGCAGGCCTTGGTGCGGCGGCAGGATCTGCATTGTCATCGCTGATACCCGTGGTCACCATGATCTTAGGCATCATCTTTCTGCAAGAGATGCCATCGCTCACAGAACTCGCGGCCACAATACTGATTATCAGCGGTGTGCTGTGTCTCACACTTGTCCGCAAACCACTTAAATCCAAATAAAACATGCTTTTCCATCACAATTGCGCGGGACAGACCGGCATGAAGTGCCTTTTAGCTTCAAATCAAACGAAGTTTGCTTTAAAAGGCACACGAAATCATTGCAAAAAAATCCATACCTTTTCGCAAGAAAGTGACAAGGTTTGGACAGTGGTCAAAGAGGTATAAGTTGCACTGCAACGGCTGCCTCCTCCCGCTTTTGGTAAGGAAAAACAGATGCAGAAATTCCAGCTCTCCCGTCGCCAGACTCTCGCAGGGCTCAGTGCAGCCGGTGCTATGACTGTATTCGGCGCTCCTTTTACCTTAAGTGCCAGAGCGCAAGACGCTGAGATCAAGGCTGTACTGGGCATTATTCGCCTTGCCAGTCAGGCACCGAGCTTCATCGCAATGGAACGCGGCTATTTCAAAGCCGAAAACCTCGATATGGAATTCAAATATTTTGAAGCCGCCCAGCCGATGGCTGTTGCCATTGCCGGTGGGGATGTTGATTTCGGTGTAACTGCCATGAGCGGCGGCCTGATCAATCTGGCCGAGAAAAATGCAGTGAAAGTTATCGGCGGTTCCCTGCAGGAAGAAAAAGGCCTCGCAGGCCAGATTATTCTTGCCTCGAACAAAGCCTATGAAGCCGGTCTCACCGAGCCTAAACATCTGGCAGGTAAGAGCTTCGGCATCACCACCGCCGGTTCGTCCTTCCATTTCATGGCCTATAAAATTGCCAAGGCAAATAATATTCCATTGTCTGAAATCACTTTGCGCCCGTTGCAGAAAGTCGGCGCTGTTGTTGGCGCTCTGACCTCCGGCCAGATTGATGCATGGGCTATCCAGCCAAGCATTGCCAAAAAGATGATTGCAGAAGGTGCGGCCAAGCAAATCGGTCTGGTGTCTGATGTTGCGCCTGATTATCAGGTGACAACCGTTTTCACATCGACCAAAAATGCTGCGGAAGAACGCGCGAAAACAGAAGCCTTTATCCGCGCTTATTCCAAAGCCATTGATGACTATAATGCGGCACTGGTTGACAAAACCGCCTCTGCTGAGGAAGTCGATGCGATTGCAAAATTCGTCCATAAATATGTGGAAATGGATCTGCCGTTTGAACAGGCCAAAGCCAATCTGGTCAATGGTGCCATGCGTATCAATAAAGGTCTTGCACTGTCGCTCGGTTCTGTAACCGAACAGCTGAACTGGTTTAAAGACGAGAAAATGGTAAAAGACACCATTACACCTGAAATGCTGTTTGACACCAGCTACGTCAAAACCATCTGATCTGAAGTCTTTTCAGCCGGTACGGTTTATCCTGCCGGCTGTTTCCCGCGAATGATCAGGGCCCGTAGCGATAGAGCATTTCCAGTTTGTTTTAATTCCTAAGAAATGCTCTCTCTGTTTGTTATTTCGTGTATCTTATCTGAAAACCGCTTCACACTTTTCAGGATACACTTTAACCCTGCCGCCCTGACGAGAAGAAGTACAAACTGCATGGATTTGCTGTTAAAAAATGTCGGCCACCATTATGGTAAGGTCGAAGTTTTGCGTGATATCACGCTAGAGATCAATCAGGGGCAGATTGTCTGTCTGATCGGCCCCTCCGGTTGCGGCAAATCCACATTGCTCCGATTTATCGGCGGCCTTGAGCAACCAACTTCAGGTCAGGTTTTGCAGGTCGGGGAACCTTCGCCCTCCTCGCTCAATCCGCTGACTTATGTTTTCCAGCATTTCGCATTGCTGCCTTGGCGCACTGTTGCCGGCAATATCCGGCTGGTACTGGAAGATCACAAATTATCCACATCAGAAATGGATGCCATCATCTCTGATGTGCTGGCACGCACCCGCCTGTCTGACTTTGCCAACGCCTATCCCAAGCAGCTTTCCGGCGGCATGAAGCAACGCGTGGCCATTGCCCGCGCACTGGCCGTGCGACCTGATGTCATGCTGATGGATGAGCCGCTTTCCGCGCTCGACAGCCAGACCCGCGAATTGCTAATGGATGATCTGGTATCACTCTGGACACGCCAGCCTTTCACAGCCGTTTATGTCACCCATAATCTGGCTGAAGCTGTGCGCCTTGGCCATAAAATTGTGGTGCTGTCGCGCCGTCCGGGACGGATCAATCAGGTTGTCACCATCGACACACCACTCGATCAGCGCCATCTCGCCGATCCGGTGCTCGATGCCAAACAGCAGGAACTATGGGCTCTCATGCGCGATGAAGCGATGGCTGCGGATCAGGAGCTGCTGTAATGACAAAATCACACGAGAACCCGACAGTCATTACCCGTCCTGTACCATTTCGCGGTGGCGGTTTCGCGCCGGTTAAAGTGCGTTTCATTGCGCCAATCCTGTTTATTGTGCTGATCGCGCTGGCTGAACTTGGCACCCGCACAGGGTTTATTTCCAATCTTACTTTGCCGCGCCCTTCGGCAGTCTTCAACACCTTCTATCAGCTCTATGATACTGGTCTGCTCTGGAAGCATTTGCTGCCATCGCTACAGCGCCTGTTTGTCGGCGCATCTATGGGGATTGCTGCCGGCATCTTACTCGGCACTATGATCGGCTTGTTTTCCTATGTCCGTGCCGGTTTGGTACCGCTCGTTGCAGCCATTTTCCCGATCCCGAAAATCGCCCTGCTGCCGTTGTTTGTGATCTGGTTTGGCATTGATGAAATGTCGAAATATGCGCTGATCGCGTTTGGTACTTTCACACCGACAGTGGTCGCAACCTATGGCGCGGTTGATAATGTGGATCGTAGCCTGATCCGCATGGGACAGAGCTTTAATCTGAACTGGTGGTCGATTATTCGCAAGATCGTCTTGCGGGGCGCGCTGCCTGGCATCCTGTCGGGCTTACGTGTTTCTATTGCAATTGCGATTATTCTGCTGGTTGCCGCAGAAATGCTCGGCGCGGAATATGGTGTTGGCGCCTATATTCTCGAAGCCGGTTCGCTTTACGATCTCGAACGCCTGTTTGCCGGTGTTACCATTCTTTCCGTGATGGGGCTGATTACCAGCTGGCTCATCGGCCGTATTGAGTACTATTTCCTCAGCTGGCGCTGATTACAGAGCTACGAATAGAAAAAGGCGCGGATAACCCATGTTATCCGCGCCTTTTTATACAATCTCAAAACAGCTCTTAATCAACCCATTTGGTGCCGCTATCCGGCGACTGACAACCATAGGGCGGCAGGGTTTTATTGCCGAAATTTTGTTTCAGCTGCATACAGCCCCAATGACGCAATGGTGCCGGCATATAAGATTGCAGATTGATACCAACCTCATCGAACGGATCAGTCATATTGGTCACATAGCTATACCAACGCTGGCCAATCAGGGCGACAGCAGCAATCACAACAATCAATATTATCCGCAGCAGCTTTTTCACGAGGCTTCAGTCCTTTATTTTATCTTTGCTCTGCCCGAGACAAAACATACAAATTCACATGCGCTTTTTGACAGTGAAATGACTGTGTATCAACAGCAAAAAGCCGGTAGCAATTTCTGCTACCGGCTTTTTCGTTTGATCTTCACTCGATCTTAATAGCCAATTTTAATAGCGGGCATCTTTCGGCTTCTTGCTATTCGGCCAGTCATTGACCTTACCGGCAAAGTCCGGACGCGGCATATGGGTGAAATATTCAGAGACATCCACTGCTTCCTGATCCGTCAGCATATCGCCTTGCCCAACCGGTGTATTCAGGTTCACACTGACAGGCATATTATATTTGACGAAGGCCGCTGCTTTATAGGTACGCGCCATACCCGCACCAATGTTGAAGCTGTCATCACCCCAGAGCGGCGGGAAGATATAATCGCCAAACTGGTCTTTTTTGCCTTCACCGTCATTGCCATGACAGACCGCACATTGGGTCGCATAAATGCCCTTACCTTTAACCGGATCCGGCACCAGTGTTTCATCAATCGGCCCCGCACCGGCAACTTTCACCATGTGCTCTTTCGGCAAGCCCTGACCAAGCCATTTCATATAAGCGATCATAGCGCCCATTTCTTTGGACTTCGGATCAACCGACTTACCGTTCATTGAACGCTGGAAACAACCATTGATGCGCATAACCAGATTAACTTCCTTACCCGCGCGCGGCATCACCCGTGGATAGAAATTATAGGCATTAATATAAGGCGCACCATTATCCAGCTTACCCTGTGCCAGATGGCAGGAGTTACAGTTCAGACCTGCACCAACATTATCCGGCATCAGACGAGCCGTTTCATTGAGCAGGCGCTTACCATACATAATGGCTTCGGCATCAGGTTCCTTGGCGATCAGATCATCGCTCGGGATCGTGTATTTTCCGACGACCTTACCATCCGCATCAACCACATCATAAGTTGGCAGCGGCGGTGCATCCACGCGGGACGGCTTGACGATGAATGTCCAGCCTGCCCCTGCCGCCGCAATTGTTACTACCAGAGCCGCAGCCGTTCCGATCCAGAATTGTTTATTCATTATTTTGCCTCCGGAACATAATGCACTGGTTTGTGCTCAATCAGATGCCGCATGCGTGCAATGTCACTGTCTTTGATATGCGAGCCGTGATTGCCCCAACCATTACGGATAAAGTTCAAGATTTCCGCGATTTCCTTGTTGGTCAGCTGAGCAAAGCCCGGCATCTTGAAGACCATCGGATCATGCGGCGTATCTGCCATTGCAGCACCATCCAGTGTCAGCTGGATCAGCGAACTCGGATCTTCAGCAAAGACAATCGAGTTTCCGGCAAGCGCAGGGAAAATACGGGCTGCGCCACGACCGTCCAGACGGTGACAGGCAGCACAATTATCCACATAGCCAACAGCACCCGGAGCGGAGAAGTCACCAGCACGCAGTGCCGCCGTTGTTACATCTTCCTTTGGTGTCCATTGCTGCGGATGGCTGGCACGCGCAGGCAGGCTCTTCAGATAGCGGGCGATCGATGTCAGATCATCCTCTGTCAGATATTGCGTACTATGGGCAACCACATCAGACATACCACCAAAAGCAGCTGTACGATCGTTACGTCCGGTTTTCAGGAAGTCAGTAATTTCTGTTTCAGCCCATGTGGAAAGGCCGGTGCCTTCATCACGCAGGTTCTTCGCATACCAGCCTTCGAGAACCGAGCCGGACAGATAATTGCCCTTCTTATCGTCACTGAGGGCTGTTTCCTGATAGCCGATACCACGTGGTGTATGGCAAGCGCCGCAATGCGCCAGACCTTCAACCAAATAGGCACCGCGATCAACCATGGCATCCATGCCAATTGCCGATGTGAATTCACGCGGCTGCGCAAAAGCCAGCTGCCAATAGGCCAGCGGCCAGCGCATATTCATCGGCCATGGCAAAGTAGAAGCTTGATTTTCCTGCTCGACATTTTCCACGCGCGACATGAAATAAGCATAGAGCGCTTTAATGTCGTCATCTTTCACGACCACATAGGAAACATAAGGCATAGCCGGATAGAGCGCCACACCGTCGGGGCGTACACCACGACGGACAGCGCGCTCAAAATCACCGTAGCTGTAATTACCAATACCGGTTTTCTTGTCCGGTGTGATATTTGTTGAATAAATGGTGCCAAGCGGTGTCTGCATACCCAGACCGCCGGCAAATTCCTTGCCGCCCGGTGCAGTATGACACGCAATACAGTCACCGGCACGGGCAAGATATTCACCTTGCTTAATCAGTACCGGATCCTGAATATTAACTGTAGCTTCCTGCTTTGGCGCATACCAATGATGCGATGTAACCGCAATTGCATAGCTTGCGCCAAACAAGCCCAGACCGCAAAGGGCCAGCGTTTTAACAAGCTTCATGTTGAACTCCTGAGTCGTCTCTTTATTTCAATGTGAGATTGTCAGGAGTCTTTCTCATTGATTCAGATCAATGTTTATCGCCATTCACGATATTTATGTTCTAAAACACAAGAAATAGAAGAATGTTAGTTTTTATGAGCGCAAATTCAAAGAAAATTATACTCAAAAACTGGTATTTTATAGTCACATATCAAGTGACTGTACCCCACTCTGTCCATGAGCCGTCATAGAGACGAACATTTTCATAATTCAGCATATTCAAAGCAAGAAACAACACGGCTGCAGTCACGCCAGAACCGCAGGTTGTCACCACCGGCTTGTCTTTTTTCACGCCCTGCGATTCAAACAGCAGTTTCATAGTTTCCAGTGACTTAAAGCCGCCATTCTCAACTAGGGAACCGAAAGGCATATTCTTTGAACTCGGAATTGAGCCAGAACGTACATTGGCTCGCGGTTCAGGCACGGCACCGGTAAAGCGCTCCGCAGAACGTGCATCAACAATATGCGCTTTCGCATGTTTGGCGATCAGCACCATTTCCTCGATAAAGACCACCTTATCAGCAGCATAATAAGGCTTGAATTCAACCGCTAACGGCGCAGCTTTACCGGCTTCTGTTTCAAAGCGTTCAGCCTGCCATGCAGCAATACCACCGCGCAAAATGTGTAGCTTTTGAACGCCCATAATATGAAACAGCCACCAAACGCGTGGAGCGGCAAAAAGATCACCAGTTTCATAAATCACAATCTCATCGTCAGTACTGATGCCGAGCTTGCCTGCGGCGTCAGCAAAGACGACCGGTGACGGAACAGTATGCGGGAATGAAGAACTCGGGTCGACGATTTTGTCCTGATCGAAAAACACGGCACCTGGAATATGAACCTGTTCGAATTCCTCAGCACAATTACGCTTCGTCGCAGGCATATACCACGAACCATCAACGATCTTCAGACCAGCAGATTTCTGACGATCTTTCACCCATTGCGGCGATACAAAAATTTCTTCCGGCGTCATTTCATTCCTCATGAGTCACTCACTTAGACATAGAATATAAGTGTCTTAATCAATGGCAAGGTGGGAATTGAAAAATCTGTATGATCACTGCACTTTAAGGATAGGCATTCTCTCTCTATGGTCCGGTAGCACAGACACTTCTGACGCAAATCTCATCAGAACATATCAAAGATGCGATGCGTATTCTGCTGCCTTCTTTAGTTGAAGGTCTTGATGGAGATGAGCGCAATGTTTTACTGACCTTGGCACGGATGCTTTACACAGCAACGACAGGTCGGTTTACGAGTAAAGATCAGGCTGCGGCGTGGGCTAAATCGTTATTGTCTAAAGCTGATGCAGATTTATTATCTTATGCACGCTTGGCATATTGGGGAGAGGTTCTTGATGATTGGACTGATCGAGGGTCTCAGGCAGTCTATTTAACTGATGAACTCACTCGGCGGCTTTCAGCTTTATTGTAATGTGTTTGAAGCCAGCCTGTACATCTTTGCTGCCGTTTCAGGATAGATACTTCGTCTGCGCGTGTTCGCACGGGCCGAAGACCCTCCCCTCCTCAGTTATTTGATTTGTTTTTATTGATTGAACGCCGAAGAGGGCTTTGCATATCTGGCAGGGTGGTTGTGCGCTTGTGTATTTTTTGGGATTTAGGTTGCGTGGTGAGGATTTGAGTTTTTGTGTCCCACTTCGTGGGCTCGGCCTCTTTGTGGGCCCCTGACTTAGGTTCTTCTCTATGACCCATGACAAAAAAATACCCGCTTGAAAGCAGGTTTATTTTTTGGTTGCGGG
>NZ_JAUCBM010000016.1 GCF_030362795.1 Pseudochrobactrum kiredjianiae
TTCTCGATGATGTTGGTTCTGTGCAGGGTGCAGTGGCCAATGGCAAGACCACGGATGATACCAAGCCGACGATCTCTGGTTCCGGTGCTGAGGGTGGTTCCACGGTTAAGATCTATGACAATGGCGTGTTGCTGGGTGAGACCACCGCTGCGGCCAACGGGACATGGAGCTTCACACCGGGCACAGATCTGAGTGAGGGTGTTCACACCTTCACGGCGACTTCGACCGATAAGGCGGGCAATGAAGGTACAGCCTCGATGCCTTGGAGCATTGAAGTTGACGTGACAGGCCCTGATGCGAAGTTCAAGCCTGAGATCTTGAATGCGAGCGATGATGTTCTGCCAAATACTGGTCTGATCCAGAATGGCGAGTTCACCAATGATACAACGCCGCGCCTCAATGGTAAGGGTGCGGAGGCCAATGGTCTGATCCGTATCTATAGCGACGGCAAACTGCTTGGCACGGTTCAGGCGGATGCTTCGGGCAACTGGACGTTTGATGTTCCGACCTTGTCGGAAGGCAAACATTCGTTCATCGCCACCACTGTTGATGCGGCTGGTAATGAGGGAGCATCGTCTTCAGCCTTCTCGTTGAGCGTTGATACGACAGCGCCGACAGCGAGTGATGCCGAGATTACGCAGGTTGTGGATGCCGTTGCACCGCATGAGGGTAATATCGTCTCCGGCGGTCTGACCAATGATGCGCGCCCGACTGTGACTGGTACAGCCAAAGAAGGTGTGACGCTTGTTCGCATCTATGACGGCACGACACTGCTTGGTGAGGTTGCGGTGACAGATGGTGCCTGGACCTTCAAGTCCGAGAGCGATCTGTCGAATGGTGTTCACAACTTCCGTATTAAAGCGGTTGATGCGGCGGGCAATGAGGGGCCATATTCCCCGACCTGGTCTGTGACGATTGATACGGCTGCACCAAATGCCCCGTCGATCACGACTGTCTATGATGATGTGAATGCGGTTCAGGGCAATGTTGCCGATGGTAAGTCGACGGATGATCTTCGCCCGACACTGTCTGGCGGCAGTGCGGAAGCCGGTTCCACGGTTAAGATCTATGACAAGGGTGTGTTGTTGGGTGAGACGATTGCCAACAGCAACGGGACCTGGTCGTTCACACCGGGCACTGATCTTGCAACCGGTTCGCATGTGTTCACTGTGACCTCGACGGATAAGGCTGGCAATGAGAGCGTTCCGTCTGCGGGCTGGACGATCCATATTGACCTGTCTGTACCAAAAACACCGACGATCGATCAGATCTGGGATGATACCAATCCTGGTATCGGCCCTGTGGGCAAGGGTGAGACCACCAATGATACCACCCCGACGCTGTCCGGTACGGCTGCTGCGGGCACTGTGGTCAAGATCTTCGTCAACGGGACTTTGCTTGGTGAGACGGTTGCGACTGCAGCCGGCACCTGGACATATACAGGCTTTGTGTCTGACGGTACCCACACCTTCACAGTTCAGTCTGTGAATGCGGTTGGTACGGAAAGTGCGCTGTCTGAACCATTCACCATTGTGGTCTCGACCGCTGTGCCTGGCACACCGTCCATCACCGAAGTCAGTGATGATGTTGGGAGTGTCACGGGTATTGTCGGCAATGGTAAGCCAACCGACGATGTGCGACCTGAAATCAAGGGTACTGCTGACGCGAATGCGACAATCAACATCTACGATAACGGTTCATTCATCGGGAAGGCGACAGCTGATGCCGACGGTAACTGGAAGTTCACACCAACGACCGATCTGACGGAAGGTAACCATGCACTCACAGCCAAAATGGTTGATGGTGCAGGTGTGGAAGGCCAGCCTTCGTTCCCGTATAATATCGTAATCGACACAACCGCACCGGATGCCCCGCGCTTTACGGTTGGTTATGACGGTGTTGGTCCGGTTATCGGTGAATTCGGTGATGGTGCGATTATCAATGATAATCGTCCGAAACTGTCGGGTGCCGGTGCTGAGCCGAATGCGATGGTCAGTATCTATCAGGGTAGTACTCTGGTGGCGACTGTTCGTGCGGATGCGGGCGGTCAGTGGAGCTGGAAGGCGACTGATGCAATTGCTGACGGTACTTATACATTTACGGCTAAAACAACGGATGCCGCAGGTAATGTGAGTGCTGCTTCTGATGGCTTTAAAGTCACAGTGGATACAGTTGCACCGAACAAGCCGGTTATTGCGTTCATTACGGATGATCAAGAACCGATCGTCGGAAACATTGCAAAAGACGGCTTTACCAATGACACGACACCAACTCTGAAAGGTACCGGCGCTGAAGCCAATGGTCTTGTCCGCATTTATGACGGCACAACGCTGATTGGTGAAGTAACGGCCGATGCATCGGGTGGGTGGAGCTATACACCGGTCAATCCGCTGAGCAATGGTCCTCATACATTCACGGTTGTGAGTGTGGATGCGGCAGGCAACGTGTCTGTCAAGTCTGACGAGTTCAAGATTACGGTTGACACACTTGCGCCAGCGTCCCCATCCATCACCAACGTATTGGACGATGTCGGTGCGGTTCAGGGTACAGTTGCCAATGGCAAAACGACCGATGATACCAAGCCACGTCTCTCCGGTTCGGGTGCGGAAAGCGGTTCTGTTGTCAAGATTTACGACAATGGTACGCTGATTGGTCAGACTATTGCCAATCCGAACGGTACATGGGCGTTCACACCAACCACTGATCTGAAAGAGGGTGCACATAGCTTTACTGTTACGGCAACCGATCAGGCCGGTAACGAGAGCGGTGAATCCATTGCATGGGTTGTAACTGTTGATCTGACGCCACCGGCTAAACCGGAAATCACAGCCGTCTTTGACGATGTGGCGCCGGGCATTGGGAATGTTCCGAACGGTACGCCGACGAACGACCCAACACCGACTTTGGCCGGTAAGGGTGATGCCGGTACAACAATCCGTGTCTATGACGGTACAGTGTTACTTGGAGAAACCACGGTTCGTGCAGACGGAACATGGGCTTATACAGCGCCATTGCTGGCAGATGGCTCGCATACATTTACGGTCACCTCTGTGGATGAGGCAGGCAATGTGTCTGCCACCTCTAACAGTTGGTCTGTGGTGATTTCGACTATCCCGCCGGAAGTGCCGAAAATTGAGAACCTGGCTAATAATAACGGCTCGGAACTGATTCAGGTGGCCAATAACGGCGTGACAAACGATCAGGATCCTCTGCTCACGGGTACTGCGCAGCCAAACCTTGTCATTCGTATTTATGACAATGGTGCATTGCTTGGTTCCACAACGGCTGATGCTGACGGTAAGTGGTCGTTCAATTTCAAAACCGCCAATGTCAAGCTGAGTGAAGGCTATCACAGCCTGACCGCAGCAGCTGTGAATGAACTTGGTTTTGAAGGTTCGCAATCGTTCCCACGCATCGTGACGATCGACATCACGCCACCAGCTTCGCCGGTTATTGTCAGTGCGGCTGACGATGTGGGTAGTATTATCAATCCGGCGATGCCGAATGGCTCTCTGACCGATGATACCTTGCCATCGTTCCGCGGAACAACGGATGCGTATCATGTGATCAAGCTTTACCGTGATGGTGGTATTCTGGTTGGACAGGCCACTGCTGATGGTAGTGGTAACTGGCAAATCCAGCTGACAGAACCGCTCGACAGCAAGACGCATAATTTCTATGCAACGGCGACTGATCCTGCGGGTAATACCAGCATTAACAATTCCGGTATCTTCAAGCTGACGGTGGATGCAATTGCACCGGATGCGCCGAAGATTACCCGTATCGTGGATAACGTTCCGGATCATACCGGTACGATTACAGAAGGTGGTTTGACCAACGATCCGGCACCGCGTGTTGAAGGTACGAGCGAGGGGAATGCCACGATCCATATCTATGCAGGCAGCTTGTTGGTTGGTACCGTTAAGGCCAACTCGAGCGGTGCATGGTCTATGAAACTGCCGGAAGGTTTGCCGGATGGCAGCTATGTGATTACTGCAACAGCAACAGATGCTGCCGGTAATACAGGCCCTGCATCAGCTGGCTACACGATCGTCGTTGATACGAGAGCACCGGATGTGCCGCAAATTACCCATGTGGTTGATGATGTTCCGGGACATACCGGTAATATCGGCAACCGCCAGACCACCAATGATAATCTGCCACTCATTGTTGGTAAGGGTGAAAAAGGCACCACGATTGCTGTCTATGACAATGGTAACTATCTGGGCACAACGACTGTCGATGCAGATGGTAACTGGAGCTATCAGGTAACCCGCGTGTTGGGTGATGGTACGCATAAGTTTACATCTACGGCGACAGACCCTGCCGGTAATACCACAGGTGCGTCCAATACGCTGGAAATCATTATTGACACTGTAGCGCCAACGGCACCGCGTATTGATGATGCCTATGACAGTGAACTTGGCCGAACCATGAGCAGCGGCACCTTTACAAAGGATACTACACCGACCCTGCGTGGTACGGCTGAAGCCTATAGCATCGTTGAGATTTTTGATGATGTTTACGGTGTAATCGGTACGACAACGGCAAATGGCTCGGGTGGCTGGTCGTTTACACCGGCACTTGGGAAAGAATTGCCGGATGGTGTCTATAACTTTAAAGCGCGTGCAACGGATCTGGCCGGTAATACCGGTCCGGCGATGGGTACAGGCTTTAAGCTGGTCATTGATACAGTGCCCCCTGTGGCACCGGTTATTGAGCAGGTTATTGATGCGGTTGCCGGTGGTATTGTCGGCAATATCCCAAGTAACGGTCTGACTAATGATACGTATCCGACACTGTCTGGTAAGGCTGAAGCCGGTACAACATTGACCTTCTATGGCGGGCCAAATGGTACCACAACTTTAGGCACATTGGTTGTTCCAGCCAGTGGTGTCTGGACGTATAAAACATCGTATCTCAGTAATGGTGAACACAAGTTCGTTGTTAAGTCGGTGGATGCTGCCGGAAACGAGACCTATTCGAAGGCTCCGTATGTCGTAACGGTGGATTCTTCGGCGCCATCAACGCCTGTCGTTACTTCTGTCTATGATAGTACGCAGCCGGTGGTTGGTAATATCAGCAGTAATGGCTGGACAAATGAGACGAAGCCAACCTTCCAGGGTACGGCTGAGGCTGGTTCGACCCTAACGATTATTCACAACAATGTTGAAGTGGGTACCGTGCTGGTTGGGCCTGACGGTAAATGGACCTGGAAGCCAACAACTGATCTGAAAGACGGTTCGAACAGCTTTAACTTCAAGGCCACGGATGCGGCCGGTAATACCAGTGGCAGCACGTCTACATTCACCATGAATGTGGATACGGTTCCGCCGGTTGCAGCTACCATTGACCGGATTTACGACAATGTTGCTCCGATTACGGGTGATGTACCGAAAGACGGTTATACCAATGATGCGACACCAACGATTTATGTGACGGCGGAGGCGTATTCAACGGTCATCATCTATGACAATGGCGTGGAAGTTGCCCGTTATACATTGGGTAATACGACCAGCTGGAACTGGACGCCGAGCCAGAACATCTCGGAAGGCGATCATGTCTACACGGTTAAACAAATTGACCGTGCCGGACAAGAAAGTCCGCTGTCAGAGCCATGGAAAATCACTGTTGATTTGTTGGCTCCGCCAGCACCAGTCATCCTGCAGGTCTGGGACGATGTTGATCTGTATGTTGGTCCTGTTGAGCAAGGAAAGTTGACTAATGATAATACGCCAACGGTTTCTGGTACGGGTATTGCCGGTACGAAAGTGACGGTATATGCCAATGGCAATGCTGTAGGTACGGTTATTGTTGGTGCAGATAATAAATGGAGTTTGACAACAAGCAGGTTAGGTGAGGGAACTGTACTGTTGACCGCCAAAGCTGAAGATCAGGCCGGTAATCCGAGTGCAACGTCCAACTCTTGGTCAATTTCGGTTGATACAGTTGCCCCATCTTTTGGGCGTAATAGTAGTGATCAACTTGCAAATTTAGATTCTTATTATGATACAAGTAAGAGCTATTTTGAATTTAGTCGTACTGTTACTTTGGGTCAGTTTGGGGTTAAAGCAGTAGCTATATTGGATGGTAAGGTTGTTGCTACGGCCGATGTTGATACAGGAACGGGTAAGTTTAACCTAAAAGTTCCTTTTTCTGAGAATAAAGGATGGAATACTTATCAATTCGCCATCATGGATGAGGCTGGTAATATCGCGTATTTTCAGAACAGTTTATTTGATTATCAATATAACGCTGTTATGGGTAATATTTATCATGCTGATGATAAAAAGCCTTATTTCTTCATTAATAACTCTGATGAGGTGGCGCCGCCGCCAGTTATTACTTTCTATGGTGATGTTATTGGTACGGTTAAGTCATTTATCTATGATGATAGTCCTACGGATGCCACATCTATTACCGTTTACGGCTACGTTAAAAATGGTGCTGGTGCTACCGGTGGTAGGATTACACTTTATAAAGATGGTGTTGAGGTTGGCTCTGCGATTGCAGGTAGCGGTAATGGAAAATGGGTTGTTACTGTCAATAACCTCTCTGAGGGTGCACATAAATTCACAGCAACTTATACGATCGCTGGAACAACGAGTGTTTTGTCAGAAGCGTTCGAAGTCGTTGTTGATTTGACGCCTCCAGATATTCCGGTAATTGTAGAAATTATCGCTGATGAAGGACTCTATGCAGGTAAAGTGGATAGTGGCGGTGTCACTAATGATAAGACTGTAATAATTAAAGGTACAACGGAACCTTTGGCGACAGTACGCATCTATGATGGCTCTTCTCAAATTGGGGAAGTCAAAGCAGATGCCAATGGTAACTGGGTTTATACAACCAATGCATTGAGTGATGGTACACATACCTTCCGCACCCTTGGTATTGACCGAGCTGGAAATATTGGACAGCTGGATCTTAGTAAGCCTGGTTATGTTGTAACGGTTGATACGCAGCCGCCTGCTGCACCAGCGATCAATGATGCTCTCGATGATGTTGGTTCGGTTACGGGTAGCGTGAAGAGTGACGGTGTTACCGATGATACTAAGCCGATGCTGCAAGGGACTGCGGAATATGGCAGCACCGTGCGGATCTACGGAACCGATGGTAAGACAATCATCGGAACCGCGGTGACAGATGCCACAACCGGTAAGTGGACGTTCCAGATTCCGACAGATCTTGCTGAAGGCAAGCACAGCTTTACGGCCGAGGCGATTGATAAGGCCGGTAATATCGGTCCGAAATCTGCGGTCTTTAATATTACCGTTGATACAACTGCACCGGATGCGCCGAAGATTACCCGCGTCGTGGATGATGTTGCGACGAAGCTGGACGATCTTGTTGATGGTAGTTCTACCAATGATACAAGGCCGACCTTCTACGGTACGGCTGAAGCCAACAGCACAGTGAGGGTCTATGTTGGTGGTGTTGAAATCGGAACGGCGAAAGCAGATGCCTCCGGCAACTGGAACTTTACACCGGCAGCCGACAAGGCACTGACAGAAGGCACGCATGTGATTACCTTCAAGGCCATGGATGCGGCAGGTAATCTCAGCACCACAGCAGCCAGCTTTACGGTGAAAGTGGATCTGACAGCACCTGCTAAACCAGAGCTTACTCAGGTTATCGATGCCGTTGGTACTGAAACCGGTCCGGTCAGCAATAATGGTACAACCGATGACTCCCGCCCGACCTTCAAGGGTAAAGGCGAAGCCGGCGGCACAGTTTCCATTATGGCCAATGGCAAGCTGCTGGGCACAACCATAGTTGAGGCAGATGGTACCTGGAGCTTCAAGCCAAGCGCTGCCATGACAGTTGAAGCGCAGACGATCACAGTAACGGTTGCTGATGCCGCCGGTAACGTGAGCGTGGCCTCTGACCCGTGGAAGATCACCATCATCCGTCCGGCTGGTGGCGAACCGCAGGGCTTCAGTGCAGATATGCCGGATAATGGCGATATGCACAGCTTCTCGGCCAGATCGGTTGATCACGATCCGCAGGCTGACGACTGGAATGAGCCGCAGGCTCATGCCGCTCCGATGTCGCTTGATACATCTGCTCTGCTTGCAGAACTCGATGTGCAGGATGGCCAGCACTACGGTGAGGGCGGTTATGGTGTCGATGCTTATGATGGTCAGTCCGTACTAGCTGGTCTGATTGATCTGGCACAGGCAAGTTCGGATACTTCCGGACAGGCTGAGAAACCGGCAGAAGAGACAGATGTGACGCAGCTTATTCAGGATGCGCTCACAGAACCTGCGCCGCAGGAAAGCATTGATCTCTCGGCCTTGCCGGAAGAACAGGCGCCGGATACCGGAGCAGCCGCACCTGCGGTTGAAACCCAGCCGGAACCGCTGGCAGTTCCTCTACCGTTGAATAACGGCGATCTCGATCTGGAGCGTTTGCTACAACAGACCTCTGTTCACATTTAAGCTTTTGAGGCGCCTCTTTGCGGAGGCGCCTCATTTTGTTGTGTAAGCGTATCCGGATCGTATCGCAGTACAGTGCACGTATTGCGCCCGTTCCGGCCTTTGTGTTTTTCCGCATGTTGACCAAACCGGATCCATTTTTGGCTGCATGCTTTAGTTCCGAAAGATGATGTGTATGGCTCAGGAAAAGAACCCGTCCGCTTGGGCGGCAGCACTTGGTGTGATTGCTAACCATCACGGAATGCCCGTGTCGAACGATATGATAAGCCGCGCCTTCGTTTGGTCCGCGGCTAAAACTTTTGAAGACAATGTGGTTCAGGCGGCCAAAAGGCTCGGGCTGACTGCGGTTTTCAGCAAGACCAATCTGTATGCTCTGCCGGTCTTTGCATTTCCTATCGTTGCCGGTCTTAAAGAAGGCGGCGCAACAATTATTGCTGCTGTCGGTGAAGAAGAAATTACATGCGTTAATGTCGATCAGGCTGAGGCGATTGAATGGAAAATCGCCCGCGAGGATGCGGATAAGTATTTAACCGGAACTTTCCTGCTGGTTTCCGCGAAAAAGGCGGTCAAAGATGCGCGTCTTGCGCGGCATTTGTCCAATTATAAAGGCTCGTGGTTCTGGTCGATGCTTCTGGCTGATAAGCGCCGGCATTTTGAAATCGCTGTTGCTTCGTTTATTGCAAATCTGCTGGCGCTTGGTAGCGCCTTGTTCGGGATGCAGGTCTGGGATCGTGTGGTTCCGGCGCAATCCGTGCCGACGCTCTGGGTACTGGCATCCGGCGTTATCATGGCGGTTTTGCTTGAGTATGCGTTGAAAATTTCGCGCATGAAGCTTGCCGATATGATCGGTAAAAAAGTCGACTTAACGATTTCGAGTATGTTCTTTGCGCGCGCGCTGGATATCCGCAATGATGCGCGACCGAAATCGACCGGCTCTTTCATCGCACAGTTGCGTGAAACAGAAACAATCCGTGAGTCTCTCGGCTCCAGCACACTGACGGCGGCGATTGATATGCCATTCGCTATTGTCTTCCTGTTTGTGATCTGGATGATCGGCGGCCCGCTGATCCTTATGGTGGCGCTTGCTCTGCCGCTGATCATCATTCCGGGCTTGCTGCTGCAAATCCCGCTGGCAAAATTGTCCAATGTAACCGCGCAGGAAAGCGCGTTGCGCCATGCGATCCTTGTGGAGTCCATTGAAGGGATTGAAGATATCAAAGCTTTGCAGGCTGAGCGTCGTTTTCACCGTTTGTGGGATCGTTATTCGCAGGCCTCATCGGTAACAGCAACCAAGCAAAAGCAACTTATCTCAATGTATGTCTACTGGATCCAGTCAGTTCAGCAGCTGGCCTATGTTATGGTGATTGTGGCTGGTGTTTACATGGTTCTTGCCGGTGATATGACCACCGGTGGTGTGATTGGCTGTAGTATGCTGACTGGTCGTGCCTTGTCGCCATTTGCACAGCTTGCTCAGATTTTCACACGCTGGCAGTCGGCTAAAACCGCGAAAAAAGGTCTTGATGATCTTTTGGAAAAACCAATTGATCACCCGACCGGCGCAGAGCGTATGCGCCGCGCACATATTGCCGGTGAATATGAACTGACCGGCGTTGAATTTGGTTATGATCCTGAAGCCGCTGCCAATCTGCGTATTGGCAATATCCGTATCAAGGCGGGTGAACGTGTGGCTCTGGTTGGTCGTAATGGTGCCGGAAAAACCACTCTGCTGAAGCTGCTTGGTGCTGCTTTGCCTGCGCAAAAGGGCGCTATCGTGCTGGATAAGGCCAATATTCAGCATATCGATACCAATGATGTGCGTAATAAAGTGAGCTTGCTGACACAGGAAAGCCGTCTGTTCCACGGCTCCATTCAGGAAAATATCCAGATCGGGTCCCCTCTGGCAACGCGTGCGCAATTCGATGAGGCGCTGTCCATTAGTGGCGCCGGACAGATTGTCCGCACCCTGTCCAAAGGTCTGGAAACAACGGTGATGGAAGGCGGATCGGGGCTGTCCGGTGGGCAGAAACAAGCGATTATGCTGGCCAGAACTTTGTTGCGTGATCCGTCGATTGTGCTGCTTGATGAACCGACATCCGCAATGGATGAAGCATCAGAAAAGCAGTTTATCAAAGAGATCAAGCCATGGATGGAAGAACGCACAGTGGTGATCGCCACCCATCGTCCGGCAATTCTTGAGCTGGTGGACAGAATTATCGTGATGGAGCGTGGTCGGGTTATTATTGATGACAAGAAAGACGTTGTGCTGGCGCGGTTGCAAGGTGCAGCTGTGGCAGACATGCCGCAGAAAACAGCGCAAATTGTACAACTGAAGTCAGCGGAGTAATTTTAAATGTCGCAAACAGTTGAAGGCTCCGATCTTTATCATCAACCTAGTCTGCTGCCGGAAAGCCGTCGTCCTTCCATCGTGGTCTGGATGAGCTTTGTCGCAGTCGGCGCTTTGCTGCTCTGGGCATATTTTGCGCCACTGGAAGAAATTGCTGCCGGTAATGGCAAGATCATTCCATCTTCGCGCGCGCAGATGATCCAGTCTCTGGAAGGCGGTATCCTGTCCGAATTGCAAGTGCAGGAAGGCGATATTGTCGAAAAAGGGCAAAGGCTGGCCGTGCTGGATGATACGCGTTTTCGTGCTTCCTATGGTGAACTGGATTCCAAAATTCTGTCGCTTGAAGCTGCTGCTGCGCGGCTGCGCTCACAGATGAATGGCGGAGAGCTGATTTTTCCGGAGAGTGTGAAAGGTGAAAAAGACCTGATGGACCGCGAGCAGCGGTTGTTTGACAGCCAGCGTGATACGCTGAATGCCAATCTCTCAAGCCTGAAGGAATCTTTTGCATTGACGTCCCGCGAACTGAAACTAACGGAACCGTTGGTCGCTAAAGGAGCAGCGAGTGAGGTGGAAGTCATTCGTCTACGCCAGCAGATGGTTGAGCTTGACCGCAAGATGAAAGAGCTGGAAAACCAGTTTCAGGTTACTGCGCGTGAAAGCTATTCCAAAACGATGGCGGAGCTGGATTCACAGGTGAAGCTGAATGTCGGGCGCATGGATCAGCTTGCCCGCACGATTATTACAGCACCGGTGCGCGGTATTGTTAAAGATATTGATGTGACCACAGTCGGTGGCGTTATTGCGCCCGGCGGTACAATTATGGAAATCGTGCCGATTGAAGAACAGCTGGTGGTGGAAGCCCGTGTAAACCCGCGTGATATTGCGTTTATCCGGCCGGGCATGGTGGCCGCCGTTAAACTCACGGCCTATGATTATTCGATCTATGGCGGCTTGTGGGGCAAGGTAGAGCGCATATCGCCGGATACACTCGTGGATGAGATTGATAAGCGTATTATCTATTACCGTGTTTACGTCAAAACGGATAATTCATCCCTGAAAACACCCGATGGGGTGGAGCATCCGATTATTCCAGGGATGGTGGCATCAGTGGAATTCAGAACCGGCACAAAGACAGTTCTGCAATATCTGGTTAAGCCGCTGAACAAGATGGGTGAAGCACTCCGTGAAAGATAATTGATCCTATAAACGGCCTGAAAAACACTTCAGGCCGTTTTGTTTTGTAAGTATATTTTATTATATTTTGCCTGTTATTTTTATAGGCGTACTTTTGGTTATCATCATTGTATTCGCATAAGCGTATATTATCGAAAGATTAACCATAACAATCAAATGTCGGAATTCTAAACAATGACGTTTGATTGGAATGACTTGTGCAAATCCCTGTCTCAGCCTTTGGTGTGATAGCGTTCACGCTTATATCGGGAACTTTCTTGACTGAGAGCCGCGCGACAGATGTGGCTGCCTATCAGGACTGGGTGCTGAGGGGCATGCTCAGCGAGAACTACAAGTCTGATCCCGCCATCCGGCAGGTCGTTGCCAAGCCGTGGCAGTCATTTCAAAAATCAGCGCTCGCATCCGCATCAGAGACAAGCAGCTTTCAGTTGCCATCCCGTAGCACAACGCTGGCTATGCTGCCGGAAGCCGATGTAAAAGCTGCTGAAACAAAGCCTGCAGACAAGAATAACGCGGATACAAAACTGACAGATAAAACAACGAAAGAGGCGCAGGATAAAACCGTATTGGAAGCAAGTGCTGATGATAAGACTGCTTCAGATAAGGCCACATTGCTGCCGTTGATGCCGCGACATGTTATCCAGTCAAACAAAGCACTGGCTGTGGGAACTGCTATCCAGAAAGCCATTGGTCGTCATCCGGATATCGTCACGGCGCAGTCCCTTGAAGGGCGTGAAAAGGCCAATGTTTTGGTTGCCCAATCTACACAATATCCGCAGGTCTCTTTTGGCAGTGGTGTCGGGAGCAGTTTTAAAAATGATAAAGCCAGTGGTAACATTTCACATTCTGTCGGCTTGAATGCGGAGCAGCTTGTTTATGATTTCGGGCGCTCAAAAAATATCATCAGAGCTGCCAAAAGCAACGAGGTACGCGCCAGAGCAGAGATTGATGTAACCAGTGAGCGCGTTGCTGCGGAAGTGGCAACGGCGTTTATCACAGCTCAGCGTGCGCAGATGCTGAAAGAATCCGCAGAGGATAGTCTGGCTTCGTTGCAGCGTATGAGAGATATTATTAAACTTCGCTCTGATAGCGGCGTGTCAGATCAGGCCGATCTTGTATTAGCGAATGTGCGTGTTGATGGTGCAGAATCGGACCTGATTGGCGCTACTGCCTCTGAACAGGCCGCACGTTCAAATCTTATCAGTCTGATTGGTGGTAGTTATCAGGGATTGAAAGTGGTTGATCCGCTGCTTGAGAGTATTGACCGGTCGCTGAAACGCAGCATGATCGATAAACATCCAAGCATCGTGGCTGCATTACAGGAAGTAGAAGCAACAAAATATCAGCTGAATGCTGAAAAAGCGTCTTACTATCCGAGTGTGAGTGTTGCTGGTTCTTATTCCTATGATCCGGGAAAAGGGGACACCAGCTCGAATGTGATGCTGTCGATAAAGGGTAATATTTATCAGGGTGGTGCCACGCGCGCGCGCGTAACGGCGGCGAATGATAATGAACGTGCAGCCCGCTATCGCGTGGATTCAATCCGCCTGACCAATACAACAATGTTTGATGCTTCTGTGGAAGAGGGTACGGGCGCTGCTTCTCAGCGACGTGTTGTTGAGCAGCAAATCAAACGGGCGATTGACTCGCGCGACCTGTTCTTTGAGCAGTATCAGCTTGGTAAGCGTTCCCTGACAGATCTCCTGAATTCGGATGCTGCAATTTATGGTGCAATCAACACCAAGATTGATATCGAATATCGCTATCGCGCAGCCATTATAAGAAAGGCACAAGCACTTGGTGTGTTGCGCAGCCGCCTGACCGGTGCGCAAATATAGGCTTATTGTTTTTAGCCCGGCAGATTGAAAAGCACCATGATCCAGACGACTTGTGATGCAAGTGCGGCAATAACATAGATCAGGTCATAGCGCTCCGAGCGAAACAGTAGGCCACCTGCAGCACCGGCAATCAGGAAAGCTTGACGTATCGGATATAAAATTCCGTAATGTTCGTAATATTGCTTTCCTTTGATGAAAGTATCCAGACTATCGATCGTGAACAGCGCCAGCAGAAGAATATAAAATCCTGTTTTTCGCTTCTGAAAATAGTCTTTGAACCCCTGATATTCTGTCAGCTGATCCGGAAACAGCATGGCCGCCAGCATCACAAAGATGATGGAATAAGATATCAGCAGGAAATAGAGTGTAAATGTCCAGATTTTGATCTGGGAAAGCGCAAACTCGAACCACCAGAAATGAAGAATAAACAGAAAAATACAGATGACCCAGGCAAAATGTATCAGATAGATTTTGTCTTTGCCCGGATGCTGAATGAAGCGTGTTGATCCGCTGACCAGCCGCGCTACACTTAATCCTAAAATCATGCCGATGATAATGCGAATATGGACGAAGATTTCGTGCGTCTGCGGGATCAGTGTGTCAGCATTCATCTGATATCAATTCCATTGTTCTGATCATTAACTGCGTTTTGCGTCTGTTTTACTGATACTCTTGTGAAGTATGCAGATCAGTATAATAATATATCTGTTCCGGACTGTAAAACAGGCTCCGCTGAGACAGATTATGGCGGGGTAATTTTACATTTTCATTGCGTCCGGTAGTTTTGATCGGGGGAATTAAGATGTTTCAAGCCTGTTTACAGCGTGTTTTTTTTATCGCTGGTCTCGCTATCAGTACATTTTTTTTGACAGCTGACAGAGATGTCGCTCAGGCGGCTGCGAGTGGTGCAGATTGCAGCACTTCGCGAACTCAATCTGAAATGACCGCCTGTTTGGGCAACGATGCCAAAAACGCAGATGCGCTTTTGAACAAGAATTATCAAACTCTGATGAAACAGCTAGGCGCGAAGGATAAAACCAATTTGCGTGACGCTCAGCGTGCGTGGATTGTTTATCGTGACAAAGAATGCGCATTCAGAACAGCACCTTATCAGGATGGCTCTGTTGCTCCGTCTTTGATCGCTGCTTGCGTTACAGCACTCACCAGTCAGCGCATTCTTGACCTGCGGGTACAGTTGAATTGCGAGGAGGGGGATTTGTCCTGTGTGCCGCATAAACAGGCTGACGCTGATAAAGCCGTAAAGCCATCTCAGCCGGCCACAGCCCAAAAAACTGCAACGCAGAAACTGAGTGGCAATCTGGATAAGGGGACCTGCACACAAGCGATTGGTGCGGCAAAGGCGAAAGTGCTCGTTGACCGCTGTCTGGAAATGTCCGGTAGCAGCCACCCGCCATGCAATGCTGAAAATAGCTGCCGTATGATGATGGATGAAATTAAAAACGGATGCGAGCAGAGCGGAGCCGCAGCGCCGCAATATTGCAAAGACTATAAGTAAGCTGTTTTACTAGAGCGCCGTGTGCCAGACTTGGCACACAAAGGTCGCTCGAACACTTTAAAATTATGCTTTAGCCGGTATCTGCAATCATTATTTTGAGGCAGTATAAATTCGGCACATCACCAATGAACTTGGTAACGATAATAATTTTCAAATTTTAAGGCTGGATCTGGATGGTGGGCGTAACAGGGATTGAACCTGTGACCCCTACAATGTCAATGTAGTGCTCTCCCGCTGAGCTATACGCCCATCCGATGACGCGCATACACCATATTGGTTCGTGCGCGTCAATGCCCTTTTGAAGAATAAAGAGAAAAATCTTTGTTTTACCTGTTGTTTTTTAACAGGTTGGGCGGTTTGGCTTGAGATCAGGCAGCCAACAGCATTTTTTCGATCTCGTTGACGAGATCACGCAGATGAAACGGCTTGGACAGAACCTTAGCTTCACGCGGTGCATGTGAATCAGGATTGAGAGCCACGGCAGCAAAACCGGTGATGAACATGACCTTCAGATCAGGATCAATCTCGGTTGCACGGCGCGCCAGTTCAATACCGTCCATTTCCGGCATCACAATATCTGTCAGCAGCAAAGAGAATGGCTCTTCACGCAGGCGTTCATATGCGCTGGCCCCATTGTCAAAGTGGGTGACATGATAGCCCGCTTTTTCCAGTGCTTTCACCAGAAAACGGCGCATATCATTATCATCTTCAGCAAGCAGAATTCTTTTCATTGGTCCGTCCGAATATCTGTACGCTCTTATATACGATATATTTTTATCCCCAGCACGATATTACGGTGATAAAATGACGATAAAAGCGATTCAATCTGATCCTATAAGACGCTGCTTTGGTAAATATCGGATGAATCATTCATAATTATCTGTCCCGCCTTATTGTGCGGACAGGACAGACTGAGCATGTCTCAGATCTGCAGGCTTTGCGGAGCACAGTGCTTTAAAAAATCCCATATAGAGCGCTTCATGAAATTGTCATGGGGGTGCATTGAAAATTATTGAGTTATGATAACGGAAACGCTGTTCACTATGATTTTATGAAGAAATATGACAATTCCGGCTTTGCTTTTCCTGATTATCAGCTAGGCTTGCCTGATACATGCAGCAGGGCTTAAGGCTGCACAACAGGAAGCGGATAAAAGACGGATAATGAGCCTGCAACGGGATTTTCAGACGGTGGTTCCCTTTGAAGTTTGCGCTCCGGCGCAGCAGCGCATTCCGTTTGTTTTCAATTCGCCCCATAGTGGCCATTACTATCCGCCAGAATTTTTGCAGCAATCACGGCTTGATGCGCATGATATCCGTCAGTCTGAGGATTGCTATGTGGATGAATTATTCGCCTCAGCGGTGCCATTAGGGGCACCCTTGCTGCGGGCGCATTTTCCGCGTGCCTATCTGGATGTGAACCGCGAGCCATACGAACTTGATCCCAAAATGTTTGACCAGCCGGTGCCGTCCTATGCCAATATCCGCTCGGCACGGGTTGCTGGGGGCTTGGGTACGGTCGCTAAAATTGTCGGCGAGGGGCAGGATATCTACAAATCCCGCCTGCCGCTGCATGAGGCGATGGACAGGATTGAGACAATTTACAAGCCCTATCACCATCAGCTCGGGCAATTGCTGAGCGATACGCGGGCACAATTTGGCTATGCAGTACTGATAGATTGTCACTCAATGCCCAGTGGTGTGGAATGGGGCGATCCGAATAGTCTGACCAATCAACCGGCTCGACCGGATTTTATTATCGGCGATCGTTTCGGACGCTCCTGTTCAGATGCCTTATCCTGGGCGGCAATCGAATTGCTGCAAAATATGGGTTATCATGTTGCGCATAATAAGCCCTATGCGGGGGGCTATATTACCGAACATTACGGGCGGCCGCATCGCGACTTCCATGCTTTGCAGATCGAAATTAACCGTGCTCTTTATGTGAATGAAACCAGTCTGGAGCGTCTGGCCTCTTTTGCCATGCTGTATCGTGATCTGGCACAGTTTATGGCTGATCTGACAGCGCTGCCGGACTATGTATTCTTACGTCATCCGCAGGCGGCAGAGTAAAATCTGCATAAAAAAAGACCGCACAAAAGTGCGGTCCAAAATCTAGGGAGGAAACGCCCTTGCGGGCGAAAACAGACATATTGTCCGTTAACCATTTTATTTTGTAGGCGGGGCGCGGTCAATTCGGAATCTGGCTAAATAAGACTAATTAATGAAAATTCTGAATTGTCTGAAATTACAATCATTATAACTATTTGATATTTTTGCTCAAAATGTTTTATCCTGATAATCAGGATAAAACATTTCGACGCGAAATATTGCCGAAATTTCGTCGAAATGCTCATTTGTAGCTGTGAAATGGAGTGAATTTCTGTGGTGGATTCGTCGTTTTTGAGAAAAGTTGCCTTGGCAGCATCCGAACAAACCTTGCCGCGATTCCGGCAGAAAATTGCAATCGATAACAAATATACTGTCGGTTTTGATCCGGTTACGGAAGCTGACCGTGAGGCTGAAGTTGCTATCCGCAAAGTTATCAATGAGCATTTTCCTGAACATGGTATTCTGGGTGAGGAATTCGGCGGCGAAAAGCTCGATAGCAGCCATATCTGGGTGATTGATCCGATTGACGGAACGCGCGCTTTCATCTCCGGTCTGCCGGTGTGGGGAACGCTGGTTGGTCTGATGATTGACGGCGATGCGCGCATCGGCATGATGTCTCAGCCATTCACCAATGAGCTATTCTATACGCTGGGCGAGGGTGCTTTCTGGAGCGGGCCTGAATATGCCGGTAATGGCGGACAAGTGCAGCTGAAGACCCGTCAGACCACAGATTTGTCTGAAGCGACTGTCTTCACCACATCGCCTTCACTGTTCAAAGACGGACAGCGTGAGGCATTTGATCGTCTGGAAGCGCAGGTGCGTTTGTCGCGCTATGGCGTGGATTGCTATGCCTATGCGATGCTGGCTTCCGGCTTTGCCGATCTGGTGATCGAAAGCGGCTTGCAGCCTTATGATGTGATGGGGCTTATTCCGGTGATTGAACAGGCTGGTGGCGTTATCACACAGGCTGATGGCGGCCCTGCTGAGAAGGGCGGCTATATTGTTGCTGCCGCAACACCGGCTTTGCATGAACAGGCTTTGAAACTACTGAATTCCTGACCGGTTTAAAGTCTAGAGCATAATTCCATAAACTTGGATCAGTTCAAGATAAAATTATGCTCTAGTTTTAAAGTGTTAGAGCGACCTTTGTGTGCCAAGTCTGGCACACGGCGCTCTAGTCAGCGCCGGTTCAGTGAGCTGTTCCGGTGCGGCTGATCCCGGGATAAAAGCATCAAAAGCTGCCCAGACCTGCTCGCGGTAAAAGTCGCTCTCCTGCAATAATTCGTGGTAGGCACCATCAATGGTAATCAATGATGCTGTGCGCAGATTGCCTGCAAAGCGCGTTGCTGCCTTGCTGTCGACAACCCGATCTGCACCCGGAACCAGAAACAGGGTCGGGATCGTGAAGCTCTCATAAAATTTGGTTGTATTGATGCTGTGAATGGCACGCAATGTTTGTGCCAGCCATTGAATTGTTGGCCCTGCAATGCCGAGCTGCGGCTGGTCACGCGTAATAGTGGCATTGCGGATATAGCGTGTCTGATCATGGGTTAGCGGATTGCGGGCAAAGCTCTCCGGCGGCAATTGTAACGGAACTTTCCCCGCATAGCGGCTGCCAAAACCGGCATAGGCCAGTAGGGTCGCCAGCGGCCGCAACTGCCGGTCTGAAAAAATGCTGCGCGCTAAACCTAAAAACGGGGAGATCAAGACCATACGCTGGATGCGGGATTGCAGCATTTCGTGCGACTGCAAGGCTATCAACGCGCCGGTAGAATGTGCGAGAATATAAAAAGGCGGCGGGCAGTCCGGCATCACAATCGTTTTGAGAAAGGTTTCAAAATCGCTCCGATAATCGGCAAAATTGCGGACATAACCGCGCTCCGCATCTTTGAGCATGCGGAAAGATCCGCCCTGACCGCGCCAGTCCATGGTCGCCACGCAGAAGCCGCGTTTGTTCAGATCGCTAATCGTTTCAAAGTATTTTTCAAAGGCTTCATTGCGACCATGCAGCAGAATGACAGTGCCTTGGCGGGATGTCTCTGCTGTATTTTTGCTCACGGCATAGCGCAGCTGAAAACCATCGGCAGATTTGAAATAGCCTGCCTGTAAGCCTGCTGGTGCAGGGTTATTTTCGGTTTCAAAATAGATTTGTGTCATTGCGCGATTACTCATGAAGCCGGTTCTGAAAATATATTATTCCAGAAGTTACAATCAACTATAGCAGGAAGATGACGGGCAGAAAACAAATTGTAAATGCTGATATTGCCCCCTTGAAATGTGTTTTCTTTAATACCAGATCATTGGTGTAGCCGCCTGATAAGGGGCTGCATGAACAAGAAAGGCTCGCCGAAACTGGGAGTTTTTCAGTCTGTACTTTAACGCAACGTCGCTCTGAAGGAGGGCATATTATGCGTCATTTTGATTTTTCTCCGCTTTACCGTTCAACCGTTGGTTTCGACCGTCTGTTCACCATGCTGGACAGCCTTGGTCAGCCGGAAAGTGCGCAGGCTTATCCGCCTTATAATATCGAGCGCACCGGTGAAAGCTCATACCGTATTACCATGGCTGTGGCCGGTTTCGACCAGAATGAAATTGAAATCGAAGCCCATCGCAATCAGCTGACCATTAAAGGCACCAAGATTACTGAGGAAACTGATGCTGAAAAAGAGTTTCTTTATCGCGGCATTGCCTCACGTGCTTTCGAGCGCCGTTTCCATCTGGCCGACCATGTTGAGGTTGCCGGTGCGAGCCTGAAAAATGGCCTGTTGCATATTGATCTTAAACGCGAAATTCCGGAAGAGCTGAAGCCGCGCAAGATTAATGTCACCGCTGTTTCCGGCGATACTGCACAGAGCATTGATGCCAAAACAGTTGATGCGAAAGCAATCAGCAGCAACTAAGCTGCCTATAGTCTGAATGAAGAAAGGGCAGGAAATTTCCTGCCCTTTTTGTTTAAAGCGCTTTGATCAGAGCCGCGAACTGATCAATCTCAGCTTCCGTGGTGGCGAAGCTGGTAACGAGGCGGACAAAGGTTTCATCCTCGGCAATCGGATCCGCGCTATGCGGCGGGTTCCAGTCGTAGAACACTGCGCCCTGAGCCTGTAGTTTTTCGCTGTCGGATTTTTTCAAAATCGCAAACAGTTCATTGGCCTGTGGCTGCCAAGCCAGTTTCACTTTGTCTGAACCATTGATCGCCTGTGCCAGTTTGCTGGTCATTGCGTTGGCATGGCGGGCAAGGTTGAGCCAGAGATCATCTTTGAGATAAGCATCGAACTGGGCAGCAATGAAACGGGTTTTAGAGAACAGTTGTGCCGCGCGTTTGCGGATAAATGGCAGATCTTTGGCCTGATCCGGGTTCATGAACACCAGTGCTTCTGCACACCAGCAGCCGTTTTTGGTGCCACCAAAAGAGACGATATCCACGCCCTGCTTCCATGTCATTTCTGCCGGTGTCACATCGAGCGTGACCAGAGCATTGGCGAAGCGCGCACCATCGAGATGCAATGGCAAATTCTTTTCACGGCAGATTGCCGAAATTGTCGCAATTTCTTCAAGTGTATAAAGCGTACCGATTTCAGTGGCTTGCGTAATGGTGACGGCCATTGGCTGACCGGCATGAATGAAGCCCGGATTGAAGCGTTTCAATTCTTTGCGCAGATTTGCCGGATCCATTTTGCCAAGTGCACCATCAACCGGATGCAGACGTGCGCCGCCGGTGAAATATTCAGGTGCGCCACATTCATCTTCGATCACATGGGCTTCACGATGGCAAAGCGAGACACCGCCCGGACGGTTGACACTGGCCAGTGCCAGAGAATTGGCGGCTGTGCCTGTGCCGACAAAATAAACCGCGACTTCACGTTCAAACAATTCATTGAAACGCTGTTCGACTTTTTTGTCGATTTCGCTGGCGCCATAGGAGGCGGCGAAACCGCCGGCATTGGCAGCGATATTGGCGGTAATGTTAGGATGGGCACCTGCCCAGTTATCGGAAGCGAAAAACATCAACAGGCTCCGTATGCTTGAATGTTGCAGGTGTTATAGCGAATTTTTTGTCGCACACGAATGAAACCTGTCATCAATTCCGCGTGTGGTCACATTGACGCAGTTTGGCTCTGTCGTTGTAAATATCACATAGCTAAATCTTTGTTTTTTCATAAGTCACAACGGATCGCGCAATAAAATTACAAATAACCGATTTAAAATTGCATATTTCGTGCTTGTAGAGTGGAAAATATTCTGCAATAAAATGATAGGGCAGCAATGCTGACCTATTAAGTGATATTCGTCACAACACAGATCAGACGAATTTTGCTATAATTCATGCACTGCTTTTCCGGTTTGCGTCGTGGCAGATAAATCTGCTGTTGTGTTGAGCGGTGAAAGCATCCCCTGACAACAAGCACGACAATCGTGCGCTTTGCATCAAGGAGGCTGATCCATGACATATCTGTTGCAGAATGCTGCCTGCTTCCTTTGCTGTGTTTTACGGGCAGGCATATTCACAAATTCATTTAACAATTCTGTCGTTTTAGCGCTGGTATTTATCCCGTCTGGAGGACGGGTTGCTGCCGCACGCCTGAACCGGCAAATGGCCCTGTACCGGGTCTAAGGAGGTTTCGATGTTGATCAAGTCGCATTCTGTTGGGGCAATTCAGGCTCATATGCATACAGAAATAGGCGGCAAAACCACAACATCGACTAAAACCACCAAACCTCAAAACCGAACTCCCGATATTCCGACGTTGCAAAATCGCGACTTGCCTGTGCGTCAGGGGCTCTATGACCCAAAGCGTGAGCATGATGCCTGTGGTGTCGGCTTTATTGCACAAATGAAAAACATTCCGTCGCACCAGATTGTGCTGGACGGTTTGCAGATGCTTGAAAACCTGACGCATCGTGGCGCGGTTGGCGCAGACCCTTTGATGGGCGATGGCGCGGGTATTCTGGTGCAAATTCCTGACCGCTTCTTCCGTGATGAAATGGCAAAAAATGGCATAGCTTTGCCGGATGCCGGACATTACGCCGTCGGTCAGATTTTCATGCCGCAGGATGTAAAATTGCGTGCCCATCTGGAGCGCGTGATTACGGAAGTAATAGCGGCAGAAGGCCAGAGCCTGATCGGTTTCCGCAATGTGCCGGTTGATAATAGTTCTTTGTCCAAAGCTGAGGATATTGCCGCAACCGAGCCGGTGCATCGTCAGGTCTTTATCGGGCGCAATCCGAATATTACGAATGATGACGATTTCGAGCGCCGCCTGTTTGTGTTGCGCAAGGTGATTTCCAACCGGATTTTCCATGAGACAGAAGGCCGTGATAACGGTTTTTATATTGTCTCAATGTCGGCCCGTACTGTGATTTATAAAGGCATGTTCCTTGCCTATCAGGTCGGTTCTTATTATCAGGATTTGAGTGATCCGCGTTTTGAGAGTGCCATTGCGCTGGTGCATCAGCGCTTTTCAACCAATACATTCCCGTCATGGAAGCTGGCACATCCGTATCGCATGGTTGCACATAATGGCGAGATCAACACGCTGCGTGGCAATGTCAACTGGATGGCAGCGCGTCAGGCTTCGGTTGATAGCGAGCTGTTCGGCAATGATATCTCCAAACTCTGGCCGATTTCCTATGAAGGGCAATCGGATACGGCTTGTTTTGACAATGCGCTCGAATTTCTGGTGCAGGGGGGCTATTCCCTGAGCCATGCCATGATGATGCTGATCCCCGAAGCTTGGGGCAATAACAAGCTGATGGCTGATGAACGCAAAGCGTTTTACGAATATCACGCAGCCTTGATGGAGCCGTGGGACGGCCCTGCCGCTGTTGCCTTTACCGATGGCCGCCAGATTGGTGCGACGCTTGATCGGAATGGTCTGCGTCCGGCACGTTATCTGGTGACGGATGATGACCGGATTATTCTGGCATCAGAAGCCGGTGTGCTGCCCGTTGATGAAAGCCGGATTGTCAAAAAATGGCGATTACAGCCCGGACGTATGCTGCTGATCGATTTGGAGCAAGGGCGCATTGTCAGTGATGATGAGCTGAAATCTCAGATCGCCAGTGCTCACCCTTATCGCCAATGGCTGAAAAATACGCAGTTGGTGCTGGAGGATCTGGCGCCGGTGGAGCCACGCGCTCTGCGCCGTGATGTTAGTCTGATTGAGCGTCAACGCAGCTTTGGCTACACGCAGGAAGACACCAAACTGCTGATGGCGCCGATGGCGACAACGGGTCAGGAAGCCGTTGGCTCGATGGGTACGGATACGCCGATTTCCGCACTCTCGGACAAGGCCAAGCTGCTTTACACCTATTTCAAGCAGAATTTTGCGCAAGTCACCAATCCGCCGATTGATCCGATCCGTGAAGAATTGGTGATGAGCCTCGTGTCTTTCATCGGGCCGCGTCCGAATATTTTTGATCTGGTTGGCACATCACGGCGCAAGCGTCTGGAAGTGCGCCAGCCAATCCTGACCAATGCCGACTTAGAAAAAATCCGCTCGATCGGCCATTCGGAAGACCGTTTTGACACCAAGACGCTGGATATGACTTATCCGGTGAATGAAGGTTCGTCAGGTATGGATGGTACATTGGCACGCTTATGTGACCGTGCGGAAGCGGCGGTGCATGGTGGCTATAACATCATCATCCTGTCCGACCGGCAGGTGGGGGCAGATCGTATTGCCATTCCGGCTTTGCTGGCGACTGCCGCTGTGCATCATCATTTGATCCGCAAGGGCTTGCGTACCTCTGTCGGACTGGTGGTTGAGAGCGGTGAGCCGCGAGAAGTCCATCATTTCTGCTGCCTTGCCGGTTATGGTGCCGAGGCGATCAATCCCTATCTCGCTTTTGATACGCTGACCGATATGCATCAGCGCGGGGATTTCCCGCCGGAAGTAGATAGCAGTGAGATTGTCAGCCGCTATATCAAATCGCTTGGCAAAGGCATGCTCAAGGTGATGTCAAAAATGGGCATCTCCACCTATCAGTCCTATTGCGGCGCGCAGATTTTTGACGCCATCGGGCTTCGCCAGGATTTTGTTGATCGGTTTTTCTTCGGCACGGCCTCGATGATTGAAGGCGTGGGCTTAAATGAAGTGGCGCAGGAAACTGTGCTGCGCCACAATACAGCATTTATCAAGGAAATTGGCGGCACCGGCGCACTGCATGTCGGCGGTGAATATGCCTACCGTATTCGTGGTGAGGCGCATATGTGGTCGCCGGATGCGGTGGCAAAGCTGCAACATGCAGTACGCAATGATAATCCGAAGAGCTTTGCCGAATATTCTGAGATGCTCAACAGTCGTTCTGCGGCTGCTAAGACCATCCGTAGCCTGTTTCATCTCAAGCGTGCAGGCGAGCGCGGTAAAAAGCCGGTTGAATTGGCAGAGGTTGAAACTGCGGCCGACATCGTGAAACGGTTCTCGACCGGTGCGATGTCGTTCGGCTCAATCTCGCGTGAAGCGCATACAACATTGGCGGTTGCGATGAACCGCATTGGTGCTAAGTCCAATACCGGTGAGGGTGGCGAAGAGCCGGATCGTCTTTATCCGCTGCGGGACGGTTCACCAAACCCGCAACGCTCGGCGATCAAGCAGGTGGCATCGGGGCGTTTTGGCGTGACCACAGAATATCTGGTCAATGCCGATATGATCCAGATCAAGGTGGCACAGGGTGCCAAGCCCGGTGAAGGCGGGCAGTTGCCGGGTCATAAGGTGGATGCGACGATTGCCAAGACACGTCATTCCACACCGCGTGTCGGGTTGATTTCGCCGCCGCCGCATCATGATATTTATTCGATTGAAGATCTGGCGCAGCTGATTTTCGACTTGAAAAATGTCAATCCGCAAGCTGATATTTCCGTCAAGCTGGTGTCGGAAGTCGGTGTTGGCACGGTTGCTGCCGGTGTTGCCAAGGCGCGTGCCGATCATATCACTGTTTCCGGCTATGATGGTGGTACCGGCGCTTCACCGCTGACTTCGCTGAAACATGCCGGTTCGCCTTGGGAAACAGGTCTGGCGGAAACCCATCAGACTTTGGTACTCAATGGTCTGCGTTCACGTATTGCGCTTCAGGTGGATGGTGGTTTGCGTACTGGGCGCGATGTGATTATCGGCGCATTGCTCGGCGCGGATGAGTTCGGCTTTTCCACTGCGCCGCTGATCGCTGCCGGTTGTATCATGATGCGCAAATGCCATCTCAATACCTGCCCTGTGGGTGTTGCCACGCAGGATCCTGTGTTGCGCCAGCGCTTTAAAGGCACACCGGAGCATGTGATCAACTTCTTCTTCTACCTTGCAGAGGAGGTGCGCGTGCTGTTGGCCGAACTTGGTTTCACCAAACTGGAACAGATAATCGGGCGTTCTGACCTGTTGGAAAAACAGGCGGCAATCAATCACTGGAAGGCGCAAGGCCTCGATTTCAGCCGCATTTTCTATCGCCCTTATGCAGCGGTTGCGGGTGATGAAGCACAATTACGCCATACGCAATTACAGCAACATCCGATTGATGATGTGCTGGATCGCGCGTTGATTGAGGCCGCAGCACCGGCGCTGGAAAATCGTGAGAAGGTTGTACTTACTCGCAGCATTAAGAACACGGATCGCTCAGCCGGTGCCATGCTCTCCGGTGCGCTGGTCAAACGCTACCGGCATAAGGGCTTGCCGGAAGAGACAATACAGGTGCGTTTCAACGGTACGGCTGGCCAGTCTTTCGCAGCATTTCTGGCACATGGCATCAGCTTTGAGCTGCATGGCGAAGGCAATGATTATATTGGCAAGGGCTTAAGCGGCGGGCGGATTATTATCCGGCCGGATGCGGGTAGTCAGCTTAAAGCCGATGAGGCGATCATTGCCGGTAATACTGTGCTCTACGGCGCGATTGAAGGTGAATGTTATATTCGCGGACAAGCGGGCGAGCGTTTTGCCGTGCGTAACTCCGGTGCCGTGGCGGTTGTTGAAGGTGTGGGCGACCACGGCTGCGAATATATGACCGGCGGGGTGGTGGTTGTGATCGGCGAGACGGGGCGCAATTTCGCGGCCGGTATGTCCGGTGGCGTGGCCTATGTGCTGGATGAGGCCGGTGACTTTGCCGAGCGTTGTAATATGGCAATGGTGGAGCTGGAGCCGGTGCCTGAAGAAGATGATATTCTGGAGCGCCTGCATCATCACGGCGGTGATCTGATGCATAAAGGCCGTGTGGATGTTTCCGGCAATATGACCCGCCATGATGAGGAACGGCTGGTGCAGCTTTTGACCAATCATCATCATTATACGGGCTCGGAACAGGCACGGATGATCCTTGATAATTGGGAACAGTATCGTCCGAAATTCGTCAAAGTCATGCCGGTCGAATATCGCCGCGCTTTGGAAGAGATGGAACTTCTGCGTAATCCGGTTGCTGCAGAGTAATCGCGTCTCCTGAAAATATAGGTTTTTAAAATGGGTAAAGTTACAGGTTTTCTGGAGATCGACCGGCAGGTTGCGCAATATCAGCCGGCATCGGATCGCATCAGGCATTTTCGTGAATTCACGCTGCCGATGAGCGACTGGGAAGTACAGAAACAGGCTGCACGTTGCATGGATTGCGGGGTGCCATTCTGCCATGGTGATAAAAGCGGTGACAGTGGTTGTCCGGTGAATAACCAGATTCCGGATTGGAATGATCTGGTTTATGCGGGGGTATGGGAAGAGGCGATTGCCAATCTGCATGCCACTAATAATTTTCCGGAGTTTACCGGACGGGTTTGTCCAGCACCTTGCGAGGAATCCTGCACGCTCAATCTGGAAGATGCGCCGGTGGCGATCAAGACTGTTGAGCAGGCATTGGCCGATAAAGCGTTTGAAATGGGTTTGATGCAACCGCAAATCGCCTCTGTTAAGACCGGCAAGCGTGTGGCGATTATCGGCTCGGGCCCTGCGGGATTGGCGGCGGCGCAACAACTGGCGCGGGCTGGTCACGGTGTGGATGTCTATGAGCGTGAAAGCCGCGCTGGTGGTTTGCTGCGCTATGGTATTCCTGATTTTAAAATGGAAAAGAAACTGATTGATCGTCGTCTTGCGCAAATGCAGGGCGAGGGCGTCACTTTCCATTGCGGTGTGGAAATCGGCAAGGATATTGCGGTTAAAGAGCTGCTCAAACAATATGATGCTGTGCTCTATTGCGGGGGCGCGGAGACGCCGCGTGATCCGGCTTTGCCGGGCTCTGAGCTACATGGTGTTTATGATGCCATGCCTTATCTGGTGCAGCAAAATCGTCGTGTTGCTGGCGAAGATGAACAATCGCGCGCATGGGCTTTGGAAGATAGTATCTCGGCAGCAGGCAAGCGCGTTGTGGTTGTCGGCGGTGGTGATACGGCTTCCGACTGCGTGGGCACGGCGTTTCGGCAGGGCGCAGTGCAGGTAACACAGTTGGATATTCGCCCTGAACCACCGTTGCGTGAAGATAAGCTTGGCATCTGGCCTTATTGGGCGACAAAAATCCGCATTTCGTCCTCACAGGCAGAAGGCGCCGTGCGTGAATTTCAGGTGGCAACGCTCGGTTTTGGTGGTGAGGAAGGCAAGCTCACCCATGTACTTTGCAGTGCAGTGGATGAGCGCCGCAAACCGATTTCCGGTTCTGAGTTCATTTTGCAGGCCGACCTCGCTTTTATCGCCCTTGGTTTCAGTGGCCCTGCCAAGCAAGGTATTCTGCCGGAATTAGGCGACAGATTGAAACTGAAAAAAGATGCGCGTGGCGGAGAGAGTGTAATGGCTAATGAGATGGATTATCACACATCGGTGCCGAAGCTCTATGCTGCGGGTGATGTGCGCCGTGGTCAGTCGCTGGTGGTCTGGGCAATTCGTGAAGGCAGACAGGCTGCAAGAGCGATTGATCTGCGTTTGATGGGCGCCAGCTTGCTCCCATCATAAAGGATTGGCTCCAGCAAAAGTGTTAGAGCGCTGTGCGCCCAAGAGGACGCACAGCGCTCTAAACAGTTAAGGCCGTGGCCACTGGAAATTATCCGCTCGACCGAGCGGTGCAGCTTTAGTTTCTGCAGCGCCAGGTCGCGCGGATGTTTTTGCAGCTGTGCTTGTATCCCCCAGCAATGTGTCCTCACCTGCCTGGTCGAGATCACGAAGTTTCATCGGTCCGATACGCGTCATTTCTTTATGAACAGGTGTGGCCATTGGTTCATTGCTTTTGAGGTCGTTGGCAGGTGTTGCTGCTGGTGATGGTTTCAGCAATTGCCTCAATGGCTTCTCGGCATAAAAAGCGAGTTTGAGTTTACCTGCTGCCGTCAGGGTAATGCCATCATTGCCGCGCAGACGCACAGTCTGGCCACTGACATCCACGCCGGTCTGGGTGAAGCCGCCTTTATCGTCAACAAATCCATCCCATACATCGACAAAAACGGCTTTTGCCGCACCCTCAGTGGTCGGGGTCTGTTCCACGGCCTGCTTGTAGCTTGTGTTCAAAGACAGCATGGTTTGTGAAAGTGCCGCAGATTGGTAAGACAATTGCCCGACCCAGATCACCGGAACGCCGGACTTGGTTGTTACCTGTAAAAACGCTTCCACACGGTCTTGGTAGAGCTTTTTCCATTCATCTGAATCGGGAACAAGGCTGATGCTTTTTTGCGTTATGGTCTGGCGATCATTTGCCCCGATCATCATGACGATGACAGCGGGTTTCTGCTCGGCCAGAATGGCAGGCAGTTCTTTACTCCAGTTATAATAATCCTGACGGACAAAACCGGATGACCCATTGCTGCGATTGATGACCTGTAAGTCAGCGGCATCGGCAAAAGTTTCTGTCAGACCTTCGGCTAGACCGCCTGCAATAAAGTCCCCGATGACCAGAATTTTGGCTGCATCAGGGTTCTTAGCGATAACGGGTGCCGGCGGAGGTGCAACAATGGCCGGTTTTGGTTTAGCGATGACCGGTTTTTTCTTAACTGGAGCTGTGGTACGTCGCGGTTGTTGTTGCTGCACAGGCGGACGAACAGTATTTTGCTGAGGTTGCTGCTCGCGGGAATTGCCAAACAGCATGTCAAATAATGTGCGCCGTTTTTGTTGTGGAGGCTGTTGCTGTGCAAGCTGAATGACAGGCTCTTGTGCCTGTACTGTTGCAGGTATGCTAAGGAAGACGGACAGGGCGCATAGAACAGCCAAAACGATCCGGCTGGTTTTACCTGATAAAGCTCTGGGTAAAATTGTCTGGAGCATTTCGCATCTAAGTTGAATCATTCGAAATGCTCTATCTCTTTGTTTTCACGCATGTCTTTACCCCAAAACCGGCACCCGCTTTTGGGGTAAAGACATGCTGTGGTGGCGCATATCGGGTCTTCATTCTACATCGCTGTACAGTAAAAAAATCAGGCCGGATGAACCGGCCTGAAAACTGAAATCTGTTTAACGACGGCGTAAGACGCTGAGCACTTCTTTGCTCGGGTGACCGTCTGTCTGAAGGCCGTTGCGCTGCTGGAAAGCCTCAATCGCTTTGCGTGAGCTGGAGCCGATTTTACCGTCAATATTACCGTCGTAATAACCGAGCGCACGTAGGTGGCCTTGCAGTTCCTCACGTTCTTTCATGCTGATTGGTGTGAAAGGACGATTCCAATCCTGTACCAGCCCCTGATACCCGGCAACGCGGTCTGCCAGCAGACCAACACCGAGGGCGTATTTATCGGCATTGTTATAACGCTTGATAACGAAGAAGTTCTTGGTCATCAGGAAGGCTGGGCCGCTGCGACCATCCATAACTTTGAGCGTGGCTTTTTCCGCATCGCTCGGGAAAGGGCGGCCATTGGCACGTACAATGCCCAGACGACGCCAGTCGGCAATGCTCAGACTGCCCGAAGGGAATTTTCCGGAAGCGGGCAGAACCACTTCATAGCCCCATGTGCGGCCAGGCTCCCAGCCGTTCTTACGCAGGAGATTGGCGGCAGTTGCCAGCGCATCAGGAACGGAATTCCAGATGTCGCGTTTGCCGTTGCCATCAAAATCAACCGCATAGGCCTGATAGCTGGTCGGGATAAACTGTGTATGTCCCATCGCGCCAGCCCATGAGCCGCTGAGATGGCTGCGGTCAATATCGCCGGTTTGAAGGATTTTCATCGCAGCAATCAGCTGGCTGCGGGCGTATTTTGCACGGCGCTGGTCAGCATAAGCCAGTGTTGCCAGCGAGCGGATTGCATCGCGCATCACATCGGGGCGCTGCATCATTTCGCCATAACCGGTTTCCATCGACCAGATCGCCAGCAGCACATTTTTGTCGACGCCATATTGCTTTTCAATGGCGTTGAGCGCTTTGCCCCATTTGCGCGCCATAGCCTGACCGGTGCCGATGGAATGTTCATTGACGCGGTTGTCAATATAGTCCCAGACAGGTGAGGTGAATTCAGGCTGATAACGGGCTTTTTGCAGTACTTCCGGATCAATTTCATTCACGCCGGCAAAAGCGCGGTCAAAAGTAGCCGGAGCAATACCATTCTGCAGTGCGACGGGGCGGAAACCGGAAACCCATTGACGGAATTTTGCGTCGGCAGAAGCATATCCTGTTGAAAGCATCAATGACAGCGCAACAGCGGAGGCGGTTGTTGCAGCTGTCTTCCACAGGCGGCGACTGAAAATATGGGTTCGAAGCATGCTTTTCTCCCTGAATAAAAACCTTGGCATTTCGTAAACAAACAATATTCTTCAAATATGTCGGGGGCACGAGAATGCGACCAATAGTGAACTGAACACCGGAAATAAAAAACGCTTCACATTTCTTCCGGATACGCTCTAAGTTCATTCTTTATGCCACACGGAAGTTAGCATTTAGTTTACCATGCGATTTCAGAATTAAGAACGGGTAAAAATCCTGTCCGGATTGTGCGAAGGACAATCAGACGGGCATTACCTATATCTCTGTAATACCTGCTTATTCGAAATACTGCATTCCTCATGAACCGGACATGAAGACAATCGGGTAACTATTACTGCGGTCAAATCTATTAATACAAGTACATGAAATGTGACCGTAAACTTTAGATAATACAGGCTTTTTTCATAGTTTGGCTGTAATGGCTTTTATAAATCGGGTTTGAGCGGCGGCCATCCTACAGGTTCGCCATCTTAAAAATACGACCGGCGTCTCTGATTGATAATCAGTTGAGCTCGGATAAAACGGGAAGTGACATGAGTTCAGTTAAAAAAATCCGCAAAGCAGTTTTTCCTGTCGCCGGACTGGGGACACGTTTCTTACCAGCCACCAAATCGGTGCCAAAAGAAATGCTGACTGTCGTTGACAAGCCGGTCATTCAATATGTGGTTGACGAGGCTCGCGAAGCGGGTATTGAGCATCTGATTTTTGTGACCGGCCGTAATAAGGCAGTTATCGAAGATTATTTTGATGCTCAGGTTGAACTTTATACAACATTGCAGGAACGCGGTAAGCTCAATGAGCTGAACCATATGCAGACCTTGCAGCCGCAGCCTGGCACAACCAGCTTTACCCGTCAGCAGGTGCCGCTTGGTCTTGGCCATGCCGTATGGTGTGCGCGCGAGATGGTTGGTAATGAGCCATTTGCGCTGCTGCTGCCGGATATGGTGATGCAGTCGAAAAAAGGCTGCCTCAAAGAAATGGTTGAGCTTTATGAGCAGACCGGCGGCAATGTGATTGCTGTGCAGGAATGCGATCCCGAAGAAGCCCACAAATACGGTATTGTCGGTAAAGGCAATGCAATCGGCAATGGCTTTGAAATCAATCAGATGGTTGAAAAGCCTGCTAAAGGCACCGCACCGTCAAATCTCTATATTAACGGCCGCTATATTTTGCAGCCTGAAATCTTTGACCTGTTGAGCAAACAAGAAAAAGGTGCCGGGAATGAAATTCAGCTGACAGATGCTATGTTGAAACTGGCTAAAGAGCAGGATTTCTACGGATTCAATTATCAGGGTCGTACATTCGACTGCGGTTCCAAGGAAGGCTTCATTCAGGCCAATGTGGCTTTTGCCCTCTGGCGCCATGATATCCGCCCGCTGGTTGAAGTCAGCATTGACGAATTGCTTAAGACAATTAAATTGTCTTGATTCAACAAAAAAGCCGGTCCTTGACCGGCTTTTTTGTTTGTATTGATTTGTTTAGCGACGCAGTTTTACGCCGAGATAAACACTGTTGCTTTGATAATCACGGCTCGCCACATCGCTCTTGATAAATTCATGACGCAGTTTGCCGTCCACACCGAAGAAACGGTTGAACCAGTAAGTTGCACCGGCTTCAGCCCCCATGCCGTAATCGGTGCCGCTGACGTCGCGATTATCACGCACGGAAGCATCAATACGTGCATTGAGACTAAGGTCTGAACGGATCATGCGGGTGACATTGATATTGGCCAGATAGAGAAGTGACGAATTACCGCCAATATCAGGGCTGCTATCGAGATAAGTGCGCAAGCCAAACTGGACATCAGTGCCGCGTTGCGGCGACCAGTTCATTGCGGCATCCAGCGACAAGCCGCCGGTATTACGCAGGCGATCGTCTTCACTGCGGGCAGTGAGATAGCCGATAGAAAATTCACCGTTCAGTTTTTCGCCGCTATTGATTTGCAAGCCGGTGCGCAGTCCAAGTTGCGTGGCATTGCGATCCAGACCATTATCGTTTTGATAAATGCGGCGACCAACTTCCACTTCCGCAAACGGGCGGATAATGGCGCTGACTTCAAAACCACCGCGCAGGGTCATGCTGACATAGGTATTGTTACGGTCGCTCTGATCCAGCTGATCGCCGTTAAACAATTTGGCATTGCCATAGCGGGTATTATTGACGCGTGCGACGGCACGGGCAAAAATCTTGCCTATATCGCGCTCGACACCGGCTTGTGCGGAAAGATTATGCACTAACGGGCGACTACGGGCTGCGCTGATGCCGTTCGGATCAGATGCATCTTCACGATTGATCGAATAACCAAGGCCGAAGTTCAGACGTGTGTCATCGCTCATGTCCAGTCGCAATGCGGCATCAATCTGCCCGCGTGGATTGGAAACATATTGACCGGACAGGTTTTTCTCGAAAATGCCTGTTGCATCCAATGTTGCTAAATGGCTTGCCCAGTCGGAACGCGCATTCAGCCGCAATGCGGTTTCAGACAAGACACCGCTGCTTCCTGAGGCGCTGTTGTCAGCATTGCTGGTGGCGCGGATACCCTGATCCAGCGATGGGCGTAAAATGAAACTACCGGCGCGAATGCCCTGTGGCTCAAACGGATCGGCTTCATACGGCGCACGCGGGCGGCCATCAACTGAACCTTCCGGTAAATTCTCACGGCCTTCACGGGCCACTCTGCCGCTGTCAGCAGGGCCGGTGCGCAGACCACCAATGTCATCGGACAAGGGAATGGTTGCAGTGTTGAGGGCAGGGGCGGTTGCTGTTGCAGCTGGCTGTTCAATAATTCGGCCATTGGCGTCATAAGTAATATTGGTAACATCCGGCAGAGGTTCAGCAGTTACTGTCTGCGCCTGTGATCCCGTGGTAATTGCAAACAGCACAACACCCGCCAGCAGCGCTGCTTTATGCAGGCCGCAGTGTTGGATCGGGGGGAAATGACCCGTGTTAACTGTTTTTTTCATTGCCCTGCCAGAAAATGAATCGGAATCGCAAAATGCCTGCACAGAACAGGCTTCATGTCTGAAGGTAAATGGTTATGGTTAATACAAGGTTTCTTTTAGTGTAATGGGTTGGCATTACTACGCTTTTTAGCTTGTGCTTTTTTATTTTACGCGCATTTTATCCCCAGTGTGGCTTCACACTCTTCGGAGTGCGCTTTTGCTTGAGTATGAATGTGCCGGGTTTCGGTGTAAGGACAGGCTGGACAGGTAAGGCGTAAAGTTTTACCTCATATTTGGTTTTGCAGAATGCAGTTCCGGCTTCTATATAGAAGAGTAATATTAGCCGGATGAATGAAGTGAGAGAAGTCCATTGAGCAGTCACAGCCCAGCTATCCGCTCCGCCCTGAATACAATCGCCGTTGAAAAAGCTGGCATGAGCGCGCTTGAAGGGGCGCTGCAAAACGGACTTGCTGAGCCGTTTGATCGTGCTGTTGAGACGATTGCCGCGATGAAGGGACGTGTGATTGTCACCGGCATCGGCAAAAGCGGGCATATTGGCTCCAAACTGGCAGCAACTTTTGCCTCAACCGGTACGCCAGCATTTTTCGTGCATGCGGCAGAAGCCAATCATGGCGATCTCGGCATGATTAACAGCAATGATGTTATTCTGGCGCTGTCATGGTCGGGTGAAACCGCCGAGCTGAAAGGCATTGTCAGCTATTCCCGCCGCTTCAAAGTGCCGTTGATTGCACTGACTTCGGGTAAAGAGTCTACGCTTGGCCGCGAATCCGATGTGCTGTTGCTGTTGCCGAAAGTGGCGGAAGCCTGTCCGCATGGTGTGGCTCCAACCACATCCACGCTAATGCAACTGGCTGTTGGTGATGCTCTGGCATTGGCGCTACTGGAAAAGCGCGGCTTTACAGCGACGGATTTCCGCGTTTTCCATCCGGGTGGTTCGCTGGGTGCCAGCCTGTCGCATGTAAAAGATGTGATGCATCGTGGCGAGGAACTGCCATTGGTCAAAATCGGCACACCGATGCCGGAAGCCATGCGTATTCATTCCCATAAGCATTTTGGCTGTGTGATCGTTGAAAATGAAGACGGCACATTGGCCGGTATCATTACCGATGGTGATCTGACACGCAATGTCGATCGTCCGATGGCGACGCTGAAAGTCGATGATATCATGACTCGCAGCCCGAAGACTGTCAGCCCGAACCAGTTGCTTGGTGCAACTCTGGCTTTGCTGAATGAAGCGCGGATTGGCGCGGTGATTGTAGTGGAAGAGAACCGTCCTGTCGGACTGGTGCATTTCCATGATCTGCTGCGCGCTGGCGTTGCATAAAACTGTCTTTAAAGCGCATTCCGAAAAGTGTGAAGCGGTTTTCGGATTCAAATGCGCGTAAAAACAAAAAGATAGAGCGGTTTCAACGGTTCAATATTAGAGCGCCGTGCGCCCTCTTTGGCGCACAAAGGTCGCTCTAACACTTTAAAATTAGAGCATAATTTCTCCTTAAACTGATCCAAGTTTAAGGAATTATGCTCTAACTGAAACTGCTCTAAAATATGCAAAGAAAAAGCGGCTTTTCAGCCGCTTTTTTTATTTCACTTCTTCAACCTGTAATAGACCGTCGAGATATTCCCGCACAATGATAACTGTTCCTGCTGGCAAATCTGCACCGGTAACCCGCCACAGCGTATCATCAAAACGAGCGCGTCCGTGACCGTTGACAATCGGTTCCTCCAGCGTCGTCCGCATGCCGATCAGCTGATCGGCTCTGCGGTTGAGCAAAGGCTCGTCACTATTCTGTTCCCGCGGATTGAAATAGCGGCGTCCGATCAGCACAAAAATCACTGACAAGATCATGAAAAGCAGCAATTGCATTTGCCAGCTTGCCATGAAGCTGAGGCCGGTAAATGCAAACAGGCTGGTTACCAGAGCAGCAAAGCCGATCCAGATCAGGAAGACACCCGGTGTCACCAGTTCCAGAAACAACAGAACCAGCCCGAGAACGACCCAGTTCCAGATACCCAATGCTGCGAGCATATCCGGCATTAGCGTGACCCTGTCGGCGGTACGCGATTGCCGATAATATGGTTCGGAACCGAGACGTAATCGGCAGAACCGCTGCGTGTTGTACCATCATTACGGGCAGGAGCCGCTTTGGCCGGTGCTTTGCGCGGTGTCGCGGATGGTGAATTTTGCTCGTCGCCTGCACCGGAATTACCGAAAACCTCTTTGGCAATCGCGCCGATGCCGCCCAGCGAGCCGATCAGTGAGGTGGCTTCAAGCGGCATCATAATGATCTTATGATTTTTGGCAGATGCCATTTCAGAGAGTGCGGTCGTATATTTTTGTGCAATAAAATAGTTCAGCGCCTGCACGTCACCCTGCGCAATCGCTTCAGACACCATAGTTGTCGCTTTGGCCTCCGCCTCAGCCAAACGCTCACGGGCTTCCGCTTCACGGTAGGCGGCCTCACGCTTACCTTCCGCTTCAAGAATTTGCGACTGTTTCAGACCTTCGGCACGCAGAATTTGCGCGTTACGGTCACCTTCTGCTTCCAGAACCTGCGCACGTTTATCGCGTTCGGCTTTCATCTGGCGCGCCATAGAATCGATCAGATCTTTCGGCGGGTTGATGTCTTTGATTTCAACGCGGGTGATTTTGATACCCCACGGATGCGCAGCCTGATCCAGCACACGCAACAGGCGATCATTGATCGTGTCGCGGTTTGAGAGCAGTTCGTCCAGATCCATCGAGCCCATAACGGTACGGATATTGGTCATGGTCAGGTTGAGGATTGCATATTGCAGGTCGGAGACCTGATAGGCAGCCTGTGCTGCATTCAATACCTGAAAGAACGCCACCGCATCCACCGATGTGGTGGCGTTATCGCGGGTAATCACTTCTTGTGTCGGAACATCAAGCACCTGTTCCATCATATTGAGGCGTGCGCCGACGCGATCAAAAAAAGGGACGATCATGTTCAGACCCGGCGACAAAGTGCGGGTATAACGGCCAAAACGCTCAACGGTAAAATTGGAGCCCTGAGGTACAATTTTAATACCGGCATACAGTGTAAAAATAACCACTGCGGCTAAAATCAGCAGGGCAAGATTTGCTCCGAATTCCATTCTGGTTCCTTTTTAATCGGCCGGAAAATATAATGGTGTTATTCTAAATGTCTTAGACCCAGCCTTGCAATTCACGGCGCACGAGATCTTCAATCACGCGCATGCCAAGGTCGGTATCATTGAGGCACGGAATATGGCTGAAATTTTCACCGCCATTTTCATGGAAAGCTTCGGCGGCTTCATTGCCGATTTCATCCACGGTTTCAAGACAGTCGGAGACAAAGCCCGGATTGAACACGGCCACAGATTTAATGCCGTTTTTCGGCATGTCTTCGATGGTTTTATCCGTATAAGGCTGGAGCCATTCCTCAGGGCCGAAACGCGACTGGAAGGTGCTGATGAGTGTGTTCTCATCCCAGCCGAGGCGCGCGCGTAGCAGGCGGGTAGTTTCAAGACACTGCTGCGGATAAGGATCGCCGCGGCGTGCATAGCTCTGCGGGATACCGTGATAAGAGGCAACCACCACCTGCGGCTCGAAATCAAGTTTGGCGATGTGTTCTTCAATTGAGCGTGCCAGCGCATCAATATAGACCGGCTCATGCTGATAGGATGGCACAGTGCGTACTGCTGGCATGAAACGGAGCTTGTTCAGCGCATCATTGAGTTTCTCAATTACGCTGCCGGTGGTTGAAGAAGAATATTGCGGATAGAGCGGGAAGGCGACAATACGGGTGCAACCCTGTTCGCGCAGGCGGGTCAGCACATCTTCAATGGAAGGCTGGCCATAGCGCATGGCCCAATCAACCACGACATTGCCGAGATCGGACAGGCGGGCGCCGAGCTGGTCGCTCTGTGAGCGCGTATAGGTACGCAAAGGTGATTCATCGCGCTCACGGTTCCAGATGCGATCGTAGAGTGCGCCGGATTTTTTAGGACGTGTATTGAGTACGATCCCGAACAGGATTGGATACCACAATGCTTTCGGCCATTCGATCACGCGGGAATCCATCAGAAATTCACGCAAATAGCGGCGCATAGATGTGCGGTCAGTGCCATCAGGTGTGCCCAGATTAATCAGCATAACCCCTGTTTTTTCAAGCACAGGTTTTGCTTGTACCGGCTGGGCGAATGTCGATTGGCTCATCACATCATCATGCATGGTTTTGTCTCTATCCTGATGAGGCAACTTCCTGTTGTGCCGGTGCCAGACTTGGCCAGAGGCTGGCCGAGAGTGGCCGAGACTGGCAAAATTCCGGATCAACAAAAGCTGCCGAATAAATTTTACCTATCATAACAGTATTCTGGCCAGCATAGCCAGAATATAACTATAATATGAGGGCAGAACTCAAACTATAATTGTCAAGGTGAAGCAGGAGCACCGGTTTTCAAACTTGCACCAACCGGCAGATGGCGAGGCTTATAATGCCGGTTCTGCTGAAACAGCTCTTTCCATTTCATCCCATTGCCATAAAGAGCTTCGGCGATAGTCCAATAGCTATCACCTTTTTGGATTGTATAGGCTTGTGGCGTAGCTGGCTCAGGTGCTTTTGCCGCTTGCTGGGTGTCGCCGGAATAGGGCGAGTGTGTCTGCAAATATTCAGCCGTGACCTGATCCAGAGACGGTCCATAATCATAGGCCTTCTCAGCTTTCTCAGCGATCATCGTATAGCCATCGCCGCCAGTGCGCAGATAGTCCGTTGCAGCAATGCCATAGAGCTTATTATCATCCAGTGGTTGCCAGTTTTTATTTGTGTCTTGCATTTCGACTGTGCCGATACGTTGTCCGGCAGGTTTGGCAATATCCATTGTGAACCTGATGCCCGCGACCTGCGGATAGCGGCCTGCTCCTTTTTCGATCTGGCTGACGCCGTTTTCCAGCGCCGCACGTAAGTCGCTGCCTTTGATCTGGAAGGTTGCAACCGTATTCTGGAATGGCAGTACGACCAGCACATCGCCCATCGTGACTTCACCTGCTTTAATGGAAGCGCGTAAAGCGCCGCCGTTAATGAGTGCTGCTGTAATCCCCTGATCGCGGACACGATCAAGCATGGCACTGGTCACCAGATCGCCCATCGGGCATTGCTGTGTACGACAGCTAACGGCAGAACCGTCGATCAGCTTGGTTGCCTCGGCAACGCGGCGGGTTTTCAGCGCTTCAATCGGCTTGGCCATTTCTGCTATACGCTTTGCCAGTTGTTCATCCGGTTTAATGGAGGCATCCAGCCGGATAGGGGCGCCAGAGGCGGATTTGAGATTGCCGGCATCATCAAAATCCAGCACCAGCTTACCCAGATATTGCGTATAGGCAGAAGCGGTTACCACCGGCACCATTTTGCCTGACGGATTTTTAACCAGAGTAGGATAGGGGCCGGAAGCGCGCGCATTGTCACCGAGCAGTGTGTGGCTGTGTCCGCCGACAATGGCGTCCAGATCATCCAATTCTGCCGCCAGTTTTTGATCTTCATCATAACCCAGATGGGTGAGAGCGATGATCTTGGTAACGCCCTGTTGTTTCAGCTCGGGGATCAGGCGCTGCAGTGTTTCTTTAGCATCGAGAAAGCGCAGGTCTTTACCAGGCCGCGCAATCGCTACCGTATCCGGTGTGGTCAGGCCGATAATGCCGATCTTTTCACCGCCAACAGTTTTAACAAGATAAGGTGCGAACTTGCCGTGAATGGGGGAGGTGTCAGCACTTTCAATATTGGCTGAGAGAACCGGTAGCCGGATTGCATTTAAGAAAGGTGCCAGCCCGTCTTGGCCAAGGTCAAATTCATGATTACCGAGTGCCATGGCATCATAGCCGATGGCATTCATGAACTCGGCATTATCCACGCCCTTATAGGTGGTGAAAAACAGCGAACCCTGAAACTGATCACCGGCATCCAGAACCAGCACATTGTCTGTCTTGGCGCGCTCTGCATCAATGGCCGCCTTCAGCCGTGCCATACCGCCGAAACATTGTTGCTCAGCACTTTCCTTGGCTGAGCAGGTTGCATCATATTTGTTGACCTCCTCAATACGGGAATGCGTATCATTGGTGTGGAGGATGGTCAGAGCATAATCAGCATAGGCAGGCAGTGACAGGGCTGTAAGGCTTGCACTGCAGATCAGGATTTTAAACAGTCGGGACATGGTTCTCTCCGCTGACAGATTATTCAAAATAGCATGATAATATGACGAATGCTCTTTGCATCTCCCTATTTTGGGATGCCAGAACGCAAAAACGCCCGCAGCTTGCTACGGGCGTTTCTGAATTTCAAAGCGCAGTGGTTCAGGCTTTACGTGTCAGCGAGAACTGCGAACCTGTCGATGTGGTGCAATTGAGCTGTGACTGGGTTACCTGTGCGCAATTGACCTTGGATGTGGTGCCGCGAACGATTGAACGCATATCAATTTCCACCAGACGCGGAGACAGATAACGGTAATTACCTTCTGCCAGCTTTTCATTGGTGTCTGTTGTACGGGTTTCAAAAATACCGCCGTTGAAATTGGATGTAATGCCGTTGGCATCAACCCAGCCACCGTCAAGACCGGCATTGGCCGGACGGGTAGGAACATTGTTGCCACCGCCATCATTGATCGGGCCATAGGTTGTACAGGCAGCAAGTGTGGCAGCCAAACAAAGGGATGCGGCCGTGCGGAATGTTTTCATAAGCGAGCTCTCCCGGGATTCTGCAAAATTTTTATAGTAATTTGATGTATGGAATTGCTGCTAAATACAAGAGCATTATAGGTTTCTTAACCATCAAGAGCCTTGTATCTGTTGCTTTTTTACCTCACATCTTGGTGTTCGTAGCATTTTGGGTTTGTTTTTGTGGTGGGAAAGTTAGAGCATTTCACATTCAAGTTGGGTTACTTGAATGGCATGAGAATGCGTCAAACTAAAGAATCTAGAGCCAGCGCCATGATCTAAGCTGGATGTAAACCGCTCTAGAATGTAAGCATGGCATTTTGAGGCCGGTTTTGTCAGGCTTTCACTGCAAGCCGCGCTGCAATCATACCGCGCAATGAATTTCCGACAAAAATTGCTTTGGCATTTTGCAAATCCTGCATGGTGAGGATTGCGGTTTTGGCTTTGCCGCTTTGCAGTAATTCCTGCCGGAATACACCACTGAGCAAGCCGCATTCCAAAGGCGGCGTCATCAACAGGTCATCGCCCATATCAATGAAAAGAGAAGTAATCGTGCCTTCGCATAATTCATCTTTTTCATTGAGTAGCAGGACTTCATCCGCTTGCATTGGCGTGAACTCTGCCCGTGCGGTCTCGTAAATTTCTCGGCGGGTGGTTTTGTGACGTAGCAACGGGTCAGTGCTGTTGAGGCGTGTTTCAGCAACCGCCAAAACCCAGTGCGTATCTGTGCTCAGGGGCTGGAACGGCGCGGTGATGATATCAGTCCTGCCGTCAGGCATTAAACAAAGCCGGACACGCAAAGCCTGATCGCCTTTGCCATGTGATTGTAGCTCTGCGCGGATAATAGCCTCATCAAAGACAAAGCCGAGTTCTTTTGCTGAAGATTGCAGGCGCTGCAAATGTTGCTCTAATCGCAGAAAACCATTGGCAGGCTCAAAGCGCAAAGTTTCGATCAGACCAAAATCAGGTTTTTGCATTTTGGCACCTCATGTGCCGGAGACATGGCTGTCACCGGTTGCATAACGGGCTTTCAGCAGACATTCGGCATATTCGGCCTCTGCGGTTGAATCATAGACCACACCGCCGCCGACATTGAGAACGGCTTCTCCGTCAGAATAAAGTGACAGCGTACGGATGGCGACGTTGAAACGCATTTCGCCTGATGGGGCGATCCAGCCGATAGAGCCGCAATACATGTCGCGAGCCTGTTGCTCCAGCGCATGAAGAATTGTCATGGCGCTGATTTTAGGCGCGCCGGTAATTGAGCCGCAGGGGAACAGTGCTGCAAAAACCTGTCGGATTGTGAGATCGGGCAGAAGTTTAGCCCGTACATGGCTGACCATTTGATGCACAGTCGGATAGCGCTCGACATGGAACAGTTTGGGTACCGAAAGACTACCGACTTCGCTAATAAGCGAGATATCATTACGCAGTAAATCCACGATCATGCGGTTTTCGGCCTGACTTTTCTCGTCGTGGATCAGAAAATCACGAAAGGCATCGTCCTCATGCGGGGTTTGTCCCCGCGGCGTAGTGCCCTTCATCGGATGGGTTTCAATCCAGCCGTCTTTATCAACCTCAAAGAAAAGCTCCGGTGAGCGAGACAGGATAAGCGGTGCCTTGTCTTGCGGCATCAGGTTGATAAATGCACTGTAGCGCACCGGCTGGCGTTTGCTCAGTTCGTTAAACAGGGCTTCCGGCGCGCCATGATACTGTGCCGTGATCGGAAAGGTCAGGTTGCCCTGATAGCAATCACCTTCCCGCAAATGACGGTGCAGACGATCAAAGCACCGCTGATAATCGCTCTGTGACCAACCGGCGTGGAAGTTTGAGAGACCGGCATTGGTGTCTTCTGGCGGCGTGTCGTCAGATATAGTCGCGGGTGGTTCATTGAAAACGCCAAAGCACATCAGTGGCACGCGGCGGTTTTCCGGCAATAATGGTGCCAGCTTCGGCTCCAGCAAAAAGCCTGCTTCATAGCTGAAATAGCCAGCCAGCCATTTTCCTTGACGGCGTGCCGCTTCCAGTGCAGCAAAACCCGCCTCAAAATCCGAAGCCTGCTCGATGATGATCAATTGCTCAGGATTGTTGAACAGCATGGACTGCTGTTCAACATCATCACGAAACAGGATAGTGGCTTCAGAAGAATGCGGGATCACAGCGATCAGTCTTCCATCGCTTCCAGCTCATCGATCATGCCTTCAATGACCGACAGACCCTGCTGCCAGAACGCCGGATCAGATGCATCGAGACCAAATGGTGCCAGCAGTTCTGAATGATGGCGGGTGCCGCCAGCCTTCAGCATGTCGAAATATTTGTCCTGAAAGCCTTCAGGATTGTTCTGATAAACCGCATAGAGCGAGTTCACGAGGCAATCACCGAATGCATAGGCATAGACATAAAATGGCGAATGGATGAAGTGCGGAATGTATGTCCAGAAGCTCTCATAGCCCGGGTTGAGGCGAATTGCCGGACCTAAGCTTGAGCGCTGCACTTCCATCCAGATTTCACCGATCTGTTCAGCGGTCAGTTCGCCGTTTTTGCGCTCGGTATGCACTTTGCGTTCAAACTCATAGAAGGCGATCTGGCGCACAACAGTATTGATCATGTCTTCGGTTTTTTGCGCGAGCATAGCTTTACGCTCACGCTTGTCCTTGGCTTTTGCGAGCAGGGACTGGAAGGTGAGCATTTCCCCGAAAACCGATGCGGTTTCTGCCAAAGTCAGCGGGGTGGATGCCATCAATGCGCCCTGCTTCGCAGCCAGCACCTGATGCACACCGTGACCCAGCTCATGGGCAAGGGTCATCACATCGCGCGGCTTACCGAGATAGTTGAGCAGCACATAAGGATGTGCGGAAGGCACGGTCGGATGCGCAAAAGCCCCCGGTGCTTTGCCGAGGCGGCTTGGGGCGTCAATCCAGTTCTTGTCAAAAAAGTCGCGGGCAATATCGGCCATTTCCGGCGCAAAGCCTGCATAGGCATCAAGCACAGTCGCTTTTGCCTCATCCCAGCCGATTGTCGCCTGTGAGCTTTCCGGCAGCGGTGCGTTGCGATCCCAGTTGTCGAGTTGCTCAAGACCAAGCCATTTGGCTTTCAGCGCATAATAGCGATGTGAAATACGCGGATAAGCATCATTGACCGCTCTGGCCAGTGCATCGACAACTTCGCGTTCCACGCGGTTGGCCAGGTGACGGCTGTCAGCAATATCTTCAAAACCTCGCCAGCGATCGGAAATTTCCTTATCCTTGGCCAGCGTGTTGGTAATCAGCGTAAAGAGGCGCAGATTTTCACCAAAGGTTTTGGAAAGCGCTGCCGATGCTTTTTTGCGCGTTGCGCCATCGGCATCCTGCAACATGGTCAGCACCGGCTCAATCGGCAGTTCATTACCGTCGATTGTAAAGCGCAAACCGCTCATGGTTTCATCAAACAGGCGGTTCCAAGCGCCAAAACCGGTGACGGATTTTTCATGGAACAGCGCTTCGGTCTTATCATCCAGCTGATAAGGCTTGTCTTTACGCAGATCAACCAGCCACGGCTTATAGTGGCCAATGGCCGGATTGTCAGTGATTGCCTTGTCAAGCAGGGCATCATCAATGCGGTTAAGTTCCAGCGAGAAGAAAATCAGATGGCTGCTGGCATCAGTCAGCTTCTGCTGCACGTCACCATAGAGCTTGGCATTGGTCGCGCTGGATGTATCATCCGCATAGAGCAGACCTGCATAGGAGTAGATGCGCCCCATCAGCTCTTCAAGCTGCTCGAATTCTTTGATCGCATCGGCGAAATTGCCGCCTTGTGCCTTGGAGACTTCCGCTTCCAGCTTGCCTTTCCATTTGGTTTCAAAGGCAACGGAGCGCTCCGCTGAGAGTTTAAGGTCTTGGCTGAGTTCAGGACTATCCGGCGCAGGGTAAAGATCGGTGAGGTTCCAGCGTGGCAGATTGCTCAGATCCGTTGATGCTGCGGCCTGTGCTTGCGGTGCATCGGCTGGCATGCGGAGAAACTCTGCGTGGTTGTGTAAATTCATAACGGTTCAACCTCATACGATTCTTTTCATGACTGATGACTATATAGGACGTTCCTGCACAGATTTCATATGTCTCATCAGCGTGAAAATTGCGGGCAGAAATGCAGGTGCCGGTTTGTTCATGGCGTTAATCTGTGACAGCAAATCACTTGCAGGTTGCTCGCTGATTTGGGCATTTTCTGTTTAAGGAGAGTGAAAAGCCGATTTGGTTCCCCGAATTAGGGCATTTATCCCATCACATTGTGTTACGTAAAAGAAATAACGTGAGCGATTTGGTGTGGAAATTGTCCGTATAAAGTCGGTTATATCTCTGAAATAATATATAAATTTTGTGATTGCCGTCGTGTGTTTTTTGCAAAGCTGTAAGTAGAGCAAGCTGTAAATTCGTTATGAAAGATGAATATTTTCAATCAGATGGTGCATATATGCAACATTTAGGGGTGCGATTGGATTTTGCAGGTGAATTGCGTGTAATTTAAAATTGGCACAGCCTTAGATTGAAAAACTTGTTCATAAACTCTTTACCATGATGGAAAGTGCTTCCCGAATGCGGTTTTTTCGTCATGCTGAAAACTCATTGTCTGTTCAATAAGTGTCTATTAACCATTAAATCCGATATTCATCTGAATAGCGTGACTGTAAACGGTAAGGCATTCGAAATTGAAAAACAGCAAAACATCTAAACTGGCAGGCTGGGCGAGCAGGGTTGTTAAACTCAGCGCGCAGCTGGCTCTTGTTTTCACGGCTGTTACAGCTTTCGCACCGTCACAGGCTGCAGCCGAAACCCGTACGTTGAAGCTGCATTTTGTGCATACCGGTGAACGTGCCGAAATTACCTTTAAGAAAAACGGCAAATATCTGCCCGATGGCTTGAAGAAGCTGAATGTCTTCCTGCGTGACTGGCGCCGTAACGAGCCGACCAAGATGGATCCGCGCTTGTTCGATCTGGTCTGGCAGGTTTATCAGACTGCCGGTGGCCGCGATTATATTACAGTTGTTTCCGCTTACCGTTCTCCGGCCACCAACTCTATGTTGCGCTCGCGTACACGCGGTGTTGCGAAAAGCAGTCAGCATACGCTTGGTAAGGCGATGGATTTCTATATTCCGGGCGTGCCGCTGAAGAAGCTGCGCGATACGGCTATGCGCTATCAGATCGGTGGCGTAGGGTATTACCCGACCTCCGGTTCGCCGTTTGTGCATCTTGATGTGGGCAGTGTGCGCCATTGGCCGCGCCTGAGCCGCCGCGAATTGCTGGCAGTTTTCCCGGATGGTAAGACAATTCACGTACCAACCGACGGCAAGCCATTGCCGGGTTATGAGCAGGCACTTGCTGCCTATGAGGCTCGTAAGGCCGGTGGTGGCAGTATTCAGATGGCGTCTGCCAAGCCAAAGAGCAAATCCCTGTTTGGCATGCTGTTTGGTGGTGGTGCTGACGAAGAAGAAGATAATGGTGAAGGTAGCAGCCGTGCCGTGGCAAATGCCCGTCCTGCACGCAATGCACCTGCAGCTGCCGTTCCTGCCCGTCAGGCTCCGGTTCCTGCCGTACCAAATCGTGCACCTGAACCTGAACAAGAAACTGTGATTGCGGCTCTGCCTGCCCGTAATGCGCCGGTGCCAATGAATGCACCGCGCCCTGCTGCTCCCGTGGAAATGACACCGGATGCAGAAGCTGCAATGGCCTTTGCTGTGCCTTTGCCAACCAAACGTCCGCAAACTGAGGCGGAAGTGCTGATGGCGATGGCGCCTCCGCCACCGAACACACTGGAAGCGCAGGCATTTGCCGGTGCCTCGGGTGCGCCTTCTGCACCTGCACAACCAGCTAATGACCAGATTGCAGCGCTGGTTGCTGCAGATACCGGAAGCACGAATACCAATCCTATGCTGAGCGGTTATGTGCCGGTTCCGGTACAGCGTCCGCAGGCCGCCGGTCAGGCAATTAATACAGTTCTCGCATCGGCTGCAATTCCTGCAACCCGACCGGAGGCAGTTCGTGAGCCGTCTGTCGCGCGTGCAGATGCCGGTCAGGATGTGATTGCTGATCTGTTGAGCAATAGTGACCATACTGCCGCTATCCCTGCGCCGCAGGCTCCACGCCCGCAGGCTCAGGAACAGCAGGTTGCTATGGTGATGCCGCAAGATATGCGCGGTGGTAAATCCGGACGTAATCCTGCTGCCAGCGCTCAGAATAATGCTGTAAGCGCCGAGACTGTCCGTACAACTGCAAAAGCAGGTCGTTCAGACCGGACGACTGCAAAAGCTGCGGCCAATGCTGTGCTCCAGCCTGCTGATGCGGCAACAGATGCGGTTATTTCAAGTGAGCCAGTCGCCAAGGTTGTTCCGGTTTCAAATCCGGTCCTGCGTAATGATGCAATGCGTCAGGCACCAACCGTTGTTTATACCGCTGGTTTCCAGAAAGATTTGCCTGCCGGTAATGCGCACCGCTTTACAGGCAATGCAGTGACTTTCATTCCGATTGCTAAATTCTCAAAGATGAATTGATCTCTGTAACGGGACATAAAAAAGGGAGCGAAAGCCCCCTTTTTTATGTCTGTAAATGATAATAAAACTCAGCCTTTAAGCGCTGCTGCGGCTGCGGCAAGAGCTGTAATCTCATCCCATTTGCCGTCATTAACCAGTTCTTTTGGTGCAATCCACGAGCCGCCGATGCAAAGCACATTCGTCAGGTTCAGGTAATGCATCGCATTGCTGAGGCTGATGCCGCCGGTCGGGCAGAAGTATGTGCCTGCGAGCGGGGAGGACAGGGCTTTGAGATAGGGCGCACCGCCGGCCTGTTCAGCAGGGAAGAATTTCACATGGGTGTAGCCGCGCTCGCGCAAGCACATCACTTCGCTGGCGGTGGCGCAACCTGGCAGTAGCGGGATGTCGCTTTGCTCTGCTGCATCCAGAATAGCATCGGTCACACCGGGGCTGACAATGAATTGTGAACCGGCACGCACAGCCTGTTCATAGTGAAGTGCATTGAGGATTGTACCTGCGCCGACAATTGCTTCCGGTACTTCTTCCGCAACTGCACGGATTGCATCAAGCGCTGCTTCAGTGCGTAGGGTGATTTCGATGGCAGGCAGGCCACCTTTGGCTAAAGCGCGTGCAAGCGGCACAGCGTCCTGCGCTTTGTCAATTAACAGTACCGGAATGACAGTTTGACCCGTCATAACTGGAATCAGCTTTTCAGTTTTCTGCGACATCTCACCCTCACGATTGTTTTATAATCGATTTAACGGGCAAGCGTGGTTTTGTCTATGCTGTTAACGGGGTGAGGGGACGGGAGGGCGGAAACAAAGGCTGATAAAGCGCATAGGCCTGTGCCAGTTTGCGGTCATATTGGTTTTTCGCATAAAGTGGACCGTTGTAGTTATAAGCGATTTTCTGCCAATCGTGATTATTGAGTGCATCGCGTAAATGGCTATAGGTCAGAAAGCGGCACATCAGCTCAATCTGCTGTTGTACGGATTGGCGCACAGTCTCAGCCATTTCAATCACAGAGGGATAACCCAGCCAGTGCCAATGGGCTCCCATAACTTGTCCGACGCCCCAAGATGTGGATTCATATGCTGCATCGCGATTAATCTGCGCGGCTTGTTGTAACAGCTGCCAGCGTGCAGCTTGCGTGGCAGGATTGCGAATAGCTCCGGCTTTGGGAGAAGAGAGTTTTAATGCTCTGGCCTTTGCCTGATCCGCAGGGCTGAGACGCTTGTCAAAATAATGACCTTCAAAACGGATTAAGGGCTCATCGTGACCATTGATACGGGTGGTTACAATGCCGCCGCTTTCTGTTTGGGCGATAGCGGCCAATGCTGCGGGATCGAGATCGTGTTCGCGCCCTGCTTTTAGAAACATATCCCTGATATCTGCATTAAACATCGCCATTTCTCCTGAAACAAAACCGCTGTGAATTTGCCATGGCCGTTCAGGGCGGGGATAGATCCCTCAGTATGCAGGCAAAATCCGGCCATGATCTTGAAATCAGCGTAAAGCGGCGTTACAGCACAAAGAGACAAATTCGTTTGTTTTCGGCTGTCTGACAAATTTTGTGATTGTCAGGCGGAATATCACGGCAGCGCCTTTGCGAGGCGACCAGCTTTTGAGGTTTATCTATGTGTGAGGCACATTTCACTGTTGCTGCGCTTTATTGTTTTGCGCGTTTTCCGGATTTTGAAGCCTATCAGGCTCCGCTAACTGAACTTTGCGACCAGAATGGTATCAAAGGAACTTTGCTGCTGGCTGCTGAAGGGTTGAACGGCACCGTTGCCGGAACCCAGTCCGGCATTGCCGCGCTGATTGCTTTCATTGAAGCTATTCCTGCCTTGCGCGAGCAGAATATTGAACTGAAATATTCGACAGCTAGCCAGATGCCGTTCAACCGCATGAAGGTACGTCTCAAGAAAGAGATCGTGACCATGGGTGTGGAAGGTATTGATCCATTGCAGAGCGTCGGCACCTATGTGCAGCCGGAACAGTGGAATGCGCTGATTGATGATGAAAATACGATTCTCATCGATACACGTAATGATTATGAATATGCCATTGGTACTTTTAAAGGCGCGATTGACCCGAAGACCAAGACATTCCGCGAGTTCCCGCAGTGGGTTGAAGAGCATCGCGGTGAGATGGAAGGCAAGAAAATTGCCATGTTCTGCACGGGTGGTATCCGCTGCGAAAAGGCAACTGCTTTCGTGAAAGGCTTAGGCTTTGACGATGTTTTCCACCTTAAAGGCGGCATTCTGAAATATCTTGAAGATATGCCTGCGGAAGACACGCGATGGGAAGGTGAGTGTTTCGTTTTTGATGAGCGCGTTTCCGTTGGTCATGGTCTGATTGAAGGTGATGTGGAGCTGTGCCGCGCCTGCCGTAATCCGGTGACACCGGAAAGCAAATTGTCTCAGTTCTATGAGGAAGGTATTTCTTGCGATAGCTGCTATCATGAGCGCAGTGATGCTGACCGTGCCCGTTATGCCGAGCGTCAGCGTCAGGTATTGCTGGCGAAAGAGCGCGGTGCCAAGCAGCATATCGGAGATTGATTTCACATAAGTTGAATTTTTATCAAAGGCTCTCCATTCGGAGGGCCTTTTTTTATTGCTTGATGCATGGGTTAGGACACGTTATGCATGATGAAATATAATGATTGAAAAATATTGAGGGATGTCATGATCAGATTTGTTGTTGCGCTTGGCCTGCTGGCTGGTACTGCCCTGCCGACTTTTGCGGCAGAGAAAATTGTTGTCTTTGCTGCAGCCAGCATGAAAGACGTGATTGATACGGCGGCAGAAAAATTTAAAGCTGAAAACGGCTCGGAAGTGTCCGCGTCCTATGCGTCTTCTTCGGTGCTGGCAAAACAGATTGAAGCCGGTGCGCCTGCCGGTATTTTCATCTCAGCGGATCTCGACTGGATGGATTATGTGCAGGAACGCAAGCTGATCGATAATGATAGCCGCGCTGTAATTGCTGGTAATGCGCTGGTGATCGCCGGAGCTAAAGATGCGAAACCTGCGGAAGCGGCTGAAATCCTGAAAGCCGGACGTTTCTCGATGGGCGATCCTTCCAATGTGCCTGCCGGTAAATACGGTAAGGCCGCTCTGGAAAAGCTCGGCATCTGGGCTGATGTTTCTGCCAATGCAGTATTTACAGAGAATGTACGTGTTGCTCTGCAATATGTTTCCCGTGGGGAAGTGAATGCCGGTATTGTCTATGCGTCTGACCGTGCGCAGGTGCCGGAACTGACAGAAGTTTACCGCTTCCCTGCATCCAGCCATGCGCCAATTCTGTATCCGGCAGCACTGGTTGGTACGCCAGATGAAAATGCGAAAGCCTTTTTGGCGTTCCTGCGCAGTGATGCCGGACAGGCAATCATTGCCGATAAAGGCTTTGTGCCTGCGGCCGATGCAAAATAAAGCATTGGTTTGATGATGCTTACGCCGGAAATGGAAATCATCGCATTGTCTTTGAGAATAGCAGGAATTGCTATTCTCGGGGCGATGCCGGTTGCTTTTGGTTTTGCGTGGATATTGGCGCGCTATGATTTCCCCGGCAAAAGTCTGTTGCAGGCGGTGCTGACCATGCCTTTGGTCTTGCCGCCGGTCGTTACCGGTTATTTCCTGCTGGTGCTGTTCGGCGCGCGTGGCGCTATCGGTAGTTTGTTGCTGGAATGGTTTGGTTTCAGCTTTGCTTTCCGCTGGACCGGCGCAGCGCTCGCTGCCGGCGTGATGGCTTTGCCGTTGCTGATCCGCCCTATGCGGTTGGCCATTGAAAATATTGACAAGGGTTTGGAAGAAGCTGCCCGCACTCTCGGCGCAGGGCGGATCAAAGCCTTTATGACTGTGACACTGCCTTTGCTTATGCCCGGTATTATTGCCGGCAGTGTGCTGGGTTTTGCCAAGGCACTGGGCGAATTCGGCGCCACAATTACTTTCGTTTCCAATATTCCGGGTGAGACTCAAACGCTGTCGCTGGCGATTTATGCGCTGATGCAGAGCCCGAGCGGTGATGCCGCTGCGCTGAAGCTTATTCTGGTCTCCGTGGTATTGTCAGTTCTGGCGGTAGTTCTATCCGAATGGTTGCAGCGTCGCCTCACGGCAGGAGGGAAGTAATGCCAAAGCTTTCTTCCAATGCACTTGAACTGAATGTCAAAGGCGGCAATGGCGGCTTTCGTGTTGAGGCGGCTTTCCGTGCAGAAACCGGCGTGACTGCTCTATTCGGTGCCTCCGGTGCGGGTAAAACCACTTTGCTGCGGATGATTGCCGGAACCCTGAAACCTGAGGCAGGGCGGATTGCGATTGGCAACTTAGTGCTGTTTGACAGCGCCAAAAATATACATTTGAAGCCTGAGCAACGCCATATCGGCTATGTCTATCAGGATGCCCGTTTATTTCCGCATCTCAGTGTGTTGCGCAATCTGACCTATGCGCAATGGGCAGGAAAACGCCAACCCGAACGCAAGCTTGAAGAAATCACCGAACTGCTCGGAATCGGTGCATTGTTGCAGCGCAAGCCGCATCAATTGTCCGGCGGTGAAAAACAGCGCGTTGCCATAGGTCGGGCATTGCTGTCAGCGCCGCGACTGCTGTTGCTGGATGAGCCGCTGTCATCGCTGGATCATGCGCGGCGACAGGAGATTTTGCCTTATCTGGAGCGTCTGCGGGATGAGAGTGGTTTGCCAATCGTCTTTGTCAGCCATGAGGTGGATGAGGTTGCGCGGCTGGCAGATACGCTCGTGTTGCTGGAGCGGGGACGGGTGAAGGAAAGCGGTTCAGTGTTTGATATTTTCAGCCAGATTGATGGCACAGGCGATACAACAAGTGTGTTGTTGCTGGGAGAAGTCACCCGCAGTGATGATGCTTATGCCATGGCTGAAATCGCCATTGGCGGGCATTGTTTCCAGCTTACAGATCACGCTTTGCAAACAGGCATGAAGGTGCGGTTGCGCATCCGCTCCCGTGATGTGTCTTTGTCACGCTATGCGCCGGTTGATATTAGTATCCGTAATATTTTTCCCGTGGTGATCAATTCTATTCTAACGGATGACGGACCTTTTGCGGAACTCAATCTGCAATTGGGTGATGTGCAGTTGCTGTCGCGCATTTCACGCAAATCTGTACAGGATCTCAATCTTCAGAAGGGCGATCAAATTTTCGCGCTCATTAAAGCAGTGTCGATAGATCGCAGTGCTGCCCGTTTGCAGCAAAATGAAATCAGTTTGCAAACGTCATAAAATATGGTCATTTCTCCCACAAAATGAGGAGAAATAATTATGCGGGATTTGTCTGATTGGACACCACGTCCGTTGCCCGAACGTAAGGTTCTTGAAGGGCGCTATGTCCGGCTGGAGCCACTTGATGCTGATAAGCACGGGCAAGGCTTGTTTGAGGCCTCCAGCGTTGATGATGCAGACAGCCGTTTTACATGGTTATTTGATACTGTTCCCGCAACATTGGAAGACATGCGTCCGTGGCTGGAGAAATCCGCAGCGAGCCAGACGACGCTGTTTTATGCCATTATCGACAAGGCTACAGGCAAAATCGCGGGTCGTCAGGCGCTGATGCGTATTGATGCAGAAAACGGCAGTATTGAAATCGGCAATGTCTATTGGGGACCGCTGATCTCCCGCAAGCCAGCGGCAACAGAAGCGCAATATTTGTTTATGCAGTATATCTTCGATGAGCTTGGCTATCGCCGCTACGAGTGGAAATGTAATAATGACAATCTGCCGTCAAAACGTGCCGCAGAGCGTTTCGGCTTCCAGTTTGAAGGTATTTTCCGCCAGCATCTGATTGTTAAAGGCAAGAACCGTGATACGGCATGGTATGCTATGATCGACAGCGAATGGCCGACCTTGAAACAAGCTTATCAAAACTGGTTGGCTCCTGAGAATTTTGACGCGAGCGGGCAGCAAATTCAAAAGCTGGAAGCGTTTCGCAATTAGAGCTTTGTGCACCCTCTTGGGTGCACAAAACTCGCTCTAACACTTTATATTTACAGCATAATTTTACCTTAAACTGATTCAGGTTTAAGGAATTGTGCAGTAGTCAGGATCGGGGAGGATCACATGACGGCGCCGCAAAAAAATAACAATGAAACACGCAACTCTGCACTTGCCGCCGCACTGATACTGGTGGTTTTTGGTGCGCTATTTTACTTCATGCCAATCATTATGCTGGCAGTGGGGCCTTACAGCCATGTGCTGGCCGCATTGATTGCTATTGTCTTTGTCATGGCGTTTTTCGCAGTGTTTTGGCTGCGGGCAAAAGCACAGAAAAAACGCCAGCATTGACCGATGTTTAACTCAGGGCGGCAGTCAGTAATAGCACGCCGGTGAGAATGATAAACAATGCGGCGGCGACCTCGATCGCCGTTTGCAGGCGCGTTGACATCAGCGGGTTTTTGACCAGTCGCAAAGCGGTGTTCTTAGCAGTCACAGCCAAAGTTGCCAGTGCAGCCACAGTGATAAATGTGCCGATTGCCATGGCAAATGTGGAAAGAATGCCGCCGAGCATCAGGCCGTTGAGCATCGAGAATGTCAGAACAATAATGGCGCCGGAGCAGGGGCGCACACCCACAGCGATGATGGCTGCCCAGGCGGTTTTCCAGTTGAAATCACCACCCAGCGTGGACGGGTCTGCAAGATGGCTGTGGCCGCAAGCGGTGCAATTGGCGCCGCTGCCGGAAAACTCATGATCGAAAGTCGCTGATTTGGCATTGGCAGGCTGATATTTGAGCCGCATGGATGTGTTGAGCGCGGTCGGTTTTTGTGTTGCAGCCGCTGAAAGTGAACCTTGCCAGACAGGTGACGGTGCCGCAACCTCTGCCGGTATGACCGGCGAAGCCTGTGGTTTGGCGCGGAATTTACGGATGAGAATATAGATACCGCAGAGGATCACCAGCACATAGCTGGCAATTTCCATGTAGCGTCCGGCTGCACCCATCGTAATGCCAATGCTACGTAATACAAACCATGCAAGGGTTACGAGAATAATGGCAGAAATTGCCTGCAAAATGGATGAAATGAAAGACAGGAAAATGCCGCGACGCAAAGCTGTCTCATTGGCAATCATATAGGATGAAATCACTGCTTTACCGTGACCGGGACCTGCGGCGTGTAATATGCCGTAGAGAAAGGACAGGCTGACAAGCGTCCATGCTGCCCACGGGTCTTCCCGCATGGCTTTGAGCGCTGTAGTCATCATCAGATAAAAGCGTTTTTGCTCGGCATTAATCCATAAGATCAGATGCGCAAAGGGGCCGGTGGGTTGCAGTGAGACTTCACTGGCGCCGATGCCTAAGGAAGATTGCGCCCATGTCTGCGATACGGAGACAAGCAAAAGACAGGTAAGCAGTATGGTCAGGAGCAGAGCAGAATGCCTTAACGGTGAGAGATGAAGCCTCTGCCTGTTGATGAAATTCATACTGCGGTACCTCTGATGATATAACGTAACGAATGCGATGTGAACGCGACCCGATGAAATGGCCGCGCGGAGATTATTTACAGGTGATTTCTATGCGGGTGGCGAAGAATTTGGACACGTCATTGGTCATGGCCGCGGCTTCGTCAAAAAACGCTTGTGTCAGACTATCCTGATTTTGCGCAAGCGCCTCATCAGGGTCAGGGCGCACAACCGCAGAGCTGCAACCGGCAGGCATACCTTTGATTATCAAATCTTCATCTTTCAGATAATCAATCGCGGTGTAAAAGGTCGGATCATAGACACCGAAACTGAGTTTATGCCCCGGTTCCAGCTTCAATGGTTTGTCCGGTTTGCTTTCAAACAGCACGATCAACTGATTATCCGGCAGATCAGCAATCAGATGCTCAGGTTTTTTCATGGCAATATCTTTGCCATCCTGCGTAACTGTCTGAAAATATTTATACTCGGCAATTGATGTGTCGATGGTTGTGCTGAGTTCATTGAGCTCTGCTGCATCGAGTTTCAATGTGCCTTTCTTGTCAAATTCTAACAAAACAGTCGATGAAAACAGATCATCAAAACGCCAGACATGCGCCAGTTTCTCAATCGTGCGTTCCGGTGAGATGGTGATCTCTAAACGGGCTTCAGCAAAAACATGCGGATGTGCTGCAGCTGGCGCAGCGCTAAGCCCTGCAAGGATGCAGGTTAGTCCGGCTACATTCAGAAAACGCTTGTTGTTACTGTTCGTCATGAATCGAAAATCTTTTAATGCGCAAAGCGGTAAATTGAGTGAGTAGTGAGGCGAAACTACGGCTAGAGCATAATTCCTTAAACTTGGATCAGTTTAAGGTGAAATTATGCTCTCATTTTAAAGTGTTAGAGCGAGTTTTGTGCGCCAAGTATGGCACACGGCGCTCTAGTGGATTGAATTTGACATTTGAACCCCGACCGACATCAATGTTGTTTCAAACGTCAAATTTAAAAATCAACTCGTTTACTGGCCGTTGTGTTTTATTGCTCTCCGCCGGTCAGTTCTTTGCAGGGATTATCTTTGAACCACTTGGCAAGATAATCGACCAGCAGGCGCACTTTGGCTGGCAGATAGGTACGGTGCGGATAAACGGCGTAAATGCCGCCGTCATTGAGCATGAAATCCTGAAGCATTGGTACAAGCGTGCCTTTGGCCAGCTCATGATCGGCCACAAAACGTGGCAATACGCTGAACCCTAAGCCTTTGACTGTCGCCGCCATCGTGGTGAGCGGGCTGTTCACTTCTAAAGGGCCGCGAATGGCGACGGTCATCATCGAGCCGTCCTGATTGCGGAACTGCCAGTTGTTGCGCGAGCGGCTGTTGGTATCGACAATGCAGGGCATGTCACGCAACTGCTCCGGTGTTTCCGGCAGGCCAAGGCGTGCAATCAGATCCGGCGAGGCGCAGACAACGGTGTGAAATGCAGTCAGCCTTTTGGCAATCAGCGATGAATCCTGCAAACGGGTAATACGGATAGCAAGGTCAAAGCCTTCTTCAACCAAATCCACAAAGCGGTCATCGAGATGAATGTCGAGGGAGATTTCAGGATGATCGGCACAAAAATCAATCAGCGACATGCCCAGTGAGGCGTCAGCGAAGCTGCGCGGGGCGGTGAGTTTGATCTTACCGCGCACATCGCCGCTGCTTTCAGAGATGGAATCTTGCAAATCGTCGAGTTCGCGCAGGATTTCCGTCGCACGGTGATAGTAGGTATGGCCGCTCTCTGTGAGTGAGAATTGTCGTGTTGTGCGGTTCAGCAAACGCACGCCCAGATCATCTTCCAGCTCACGGACATATTTGGAGAGAAGCGCTTTTGAACGGCCGATTTTACGTGCTGCTGCGGAGAAACCTTCGGCTTCAACCACATCAATAAAAGCACGCATCCGTGTCAGTGTGTCCATGAACTCTTCCCTTCAGATCGGCGACGAAATTGCACCATATATCGCGATCCTGAATATTCAAAATGTCTCAGAAATTTCAAAGTGATTCGTCATACTAAAGTTCTGTGACCGTGATTTTAATGATCTTCATAAAGCACTGCGCCGTATTTTGAATAAAGAAGTGATTTATTAACCAAAAAAAATCAAATCAGCTCAAATTTGTCATTGTGTGGACACATAAATCATCTTATATCGCCCTTGCCCAAAGTCGCACGTGCCTGTGGGTGTCCGCCGGTATTCTTAATGGAGAATGACCCGGTACGGTAACCTGGACCTAACCGCTCCAGTCGATCTGATGGCCAACCACGGATCGAGGACATCTTGAAGCAACGACGGTGCGGGCCTTTCTGCTGTCTTCCGGCTCTCCACAGGTCGGAAACTCAAAGAGGCACACCCTCATTGCCCTAAGTGCGGAACCGGGATTTCCCATTCCAAGCCAAGGCAGACAAAGCGGAGAAACGCTAAATTCAGGGCGTTGATCCATCTGCATATGTATTTGTTCCGTGTTTCCCGCATCTCCAAAGGCTGGCTACGCGCGAGGCTGATTCATATTTGCCGTAAGGCACTTTGTCCCTCTGATGACTTTATGTTGCGTGAAAGCGCAGGTATTTGCTCATCAGTCCTTTGAAACCATGCTCAACCTTGTGCTCATCGCACGAGGGCAGGCTTTCGCATCGCAAATGATATGAAGATGCGGCTTTTTCACTGCTTAAATGCAGTTCAGGAGATCAGGATGGCTACTCAGCGCATTATCGACTTTCTTGCCACCCGACGTCCGGAAGGCCCTTGCCTTGTCGTTGACCTCGACGTTGTGCGTGAAAACTATGAACATTTTGAAAAGGCTTTGCCTGCCTCGCGCATTTTCTATGCTGTAAAGGCAAATCCTGCACCGCAGATTCTGTCGCTGCTCGCCTCCATGGGCTCGAACTTCGACACAGCATCCGTTGCAGAAATTGAAATGGCATTGAATGCCGGTGCATCTGCAGATCGCATTTCTTATGGCAACACCATTAAGAAAGAGCGCGATATTGCACGCGCCTATGAATATGGCATTCGCCTCTATGCTGTCGATTGCGTTGAAGAAGTGGAAAAGGTTGCCCGTGCGGCTCCTGGTTCCCGCGTTTTCTGCCGCATTCTTGCTGATGGTGAAGGCGCTGAATGGCCGCTATCCCGCAAATTCGGTTGCGTGCCGGAAATGGCTGTTGATGTGCTGCGTGCCGCACACAAGCTTGGTCTGGATGCCTATGGCGTTTCCTTCCATGTCGGTTCACAGCAAGTGGATCTGACTGCATGGGATCGCGCACTGGCAGACACCAAAGGCGTGTTCGACCTGCTGGCCAAAGAAGGCATCAATCTGAAGATGGTCAATATGGGCGGTGGTTTCCCGACCCGTTACCTCAAGGATATTCCGACTGCACAGGCCTATGGCGAAGCGATTTTTGACGCACTCAGCCGTCATTTCGGCAATCGTCTGCCGGAAACCATTATCGAGCCGGGTCGTGGCATGGTTGGCAATGCCGGTGTGATCAAAACCGAAGTGGTTCTGGTTTCCCGCAAAGCTGACAATGACAACCGTTGGGTCTATCTCGATATCGGTAAGTTCGGTGGTCTTGCTGAAACTATGGATGAAGCGATCCGTTATCAGATCGTGACACCACGTGACGGCGATGCACTGGAACCTTGTGTTCTGGCAGGCCCGACCTGTGACAGTGCTGATGTGATGTATGAAAAGACACCTTATCCGCTGCCGGTCTCGCTGACCATTGGCGATGAAGTGCTGATCGAAGGCACAGGCGCCTACACAACAACCTATTCGGCTGTTGCTTTTAACGGTTTTGAACCGCTGCGCTCTTATGTGATCTGATGTAATGAGCGTCTCGTATGAGACGCTTATTCAGGCATATATCGAGAATGATACCGGTGAAGTGATTTCACCGGTTCTGTCACATTAAATTTTTGCTTTGTGCTTATCCTCATACATATGTGTGAGGACACAATACCTCTTAACGTTTTGTTTTAGCGCATTATCCGATGCAAAACTGCTCCGCACTTTTGGCTCGCAAATGCTTTAAGGTTCACGCTGATGTCTGCTTCATCTGTTGCGGCCGGAACCACGGCTGAATTGTTAGCCGCACAAACTCATAATCTGGCTCATAATCCGGCTTCCTTTTCGATTGCTCATGAAACGCCTGCGGATAGCAGTGCGCGTGAAGCTTTGCTCGACCGTGTCATGGGAGAGGGACGCAAACGCAAATCTTCTGAGAAGCTGCGCCGTAAACGTGTGCCTGCTTATGGAACGGCGCTTGTTGCCCGTGATGACAATGGTGCCATGATTGGTACTGTTCGTCTCTGGCATATTTCTGCCGGTAAAAGAGCGTGCGGAGAAGACGTGCCTGCTTTGTTGCTGGGGCCTTTGGCAGTTGAAGATGCCTATGCGGGTCGCGGTGTTGGCTCACGGTTAATGCGTCAGGCCATCCGCAACGCGCAGGCACTTGGCCACAAAGCGATTTTGCTGGTAGGCGATCCTGAATATTACAACCGGTTTGGTTTTGTTGCTGCCAAAACATCTGCTCTGGCAATGCCGGGGCCGGTTGAACGTCATCGTTTTTTGGCGCTGGAGTTGGAAGAAAACTATCTGGATGGTGCATCCGGTGTGCTGTCAGCGACCGGTAAGCTGACGTCTGAACGTCTGGCGACTGCTGTTTAAATTTACTATTTTTGAAAATATCACGGTTTCAGCTGTCCGCTTTATGCTTTCAGTTGAAACCGCTTTTGAATAACATACCTATATAGAACGAGCGTTTTTGATCCGGCTTTTGTCCGGAATGGTTCATATTTAGGGAAAACAGCATGCAACTGGCGGATATCGGACTGATCGGGCTTGGCGTTATGGGTTCCAATCTGGCACTCAATATTGCTGAAAAAGGGTATCGGGTTGCCGTTTATGACCGTGAGGCAGAGGTGCTGGAGAAATTCCACGCCAATGCCGGTGTGCTGCAGGATCGGATTATCCCCTGCGCCAGCATGGAGCTGCTGAGCCAGAATATTGCTAAGCCGCGTCCGATTATTATGCTGATTAAGGCAGGCAGTCCGGTCGATACGGAAATGGCCAAACTCAAGACCTTTCTTGAGAAGGGCGATATAATCATCGATTCCGGCAACTCCGATTACCGCGATACAATCCGCCGCTTGAACACCCTTGGTGAAAATGATCCGACATTTGTCGGTATGGGGATTTCCGGTGGTGCGGAAGGTGCGCGGAACGGCCCGTCAATGATGGTTGGTGGTACAGCAGAAGCCTATGCACGAATCGAGCCGATATTGGATGCGGTAGCTGCCCGTTATAAAGGTGAGCCATGCAGTGCCCGTATGGGACCAGACGGTGCGGGGCATTTTGTCAAAACCATCCATAACGGCATTGAATATGCCGATATGCAGATGATCGCGGAAATATACGGCATTCTGCATGATGCCTGCGGATTGAAAGCTGAAGAAATCGCCCCGATTTTTGCGAAATGGAATGAAGGGCCGTTGAATTCTTACCTCATTGAAATTACCGCGAAAGTTTTGAAAGCTGTTGATCCGGCAACGGGCAAAGCTGTGCCGGATATTATTCTGGATGCTGCAGGGCAGAAAGGCACCGGACGCTGGGCGGCAATTGAAAGTCAGATCCTTGGCGTTCCGGCAACAGGTCTTGAAGCGGCAGTTGCCGCACGCTCGATTTCATCTGCGATTGAGTTAAGGCAAAAACTGGCTGGAACATACGGCGATCCTGTTCAGGCAGGGGCGATTAAAGCAGATCAGGCTTTTATTGATTCACTGGAACAAGCCTTGCTTGCAGCAAAGATCGCTGCCTATGCGCAAGGTTTTGCGGTGATGGCTGCGGCTTCCAAAGAACATGAGTGGAATCTGCCGCTGGCGACCATTGCACGTATTTGGCGTGCTGGCTGTATTATCCGCTCGCAATTCCTTGATGCAATCGGTGAGGCTTTTGCGGCAGGTGAGGTTGAGAACTTGTTGCTGGCACCAGCTTTTGTTGAGCAGATGAGCGGAGCTGCTCAGGATTTGCGTAAGATTGTTGCCATTTCTGTGACCGCAGGTGTGCCTGTCGCGGCACTGAGTTCAGCTATCAGCTATTTTGATGGCTTCAGACAGAGACGGGGTTCAGCAAATCTCATTCAGGCGCAGCGTGATTTTTTTGGTGCGCATGGTTTCAAAAGAACCGACCAGCAAGGTGATTTCCACGGCCCTTGGGGTGATGGTCTGTAATAGAATGGTTTAAATAAAAAGCCCCGAGCGTGAAGTTCGGGGCTTTGTTGTTATTTGCCGAGTACCAGAAGATCCTGCGCCGAGAAATGCACAGTGATCTTGTCACCATGCTGTGGTGGCCGCACAGTCGGATTGTTGAAGCTGTCGAATGACAGTTGGTTACCACCCAGCATTACACGGGTGCGGATAACTGAGCCTAAGAAATGCACATCCTGCACAATGACTTCAATCTTGCTGTCGCGGGCAGGGGAGGCTTCAAGGCTAATGGCCTCCGGACGTAGAGCCAGAGTGATTGCATCGCCTTTGTTGTAAGAAGCCAATGATTGCGGTGCGGTGATGATCGCGCCGCCAAGATCAGCTTTATTCTGCTGCGGATCAGCGACCCGCGCTTCCAGCACATTCAATGTACCAACGAAAGAAGCCACAAAACGTGATGCCGGACGATTATAAATATCAAATGGTGTGCCGATCTGATCGGCTTTACCCTCATGCATCACTACAATACGATCAGATATCGACAATGCTTCTTCCTGATCGTGGGTAACAAATACGGTTGTGATGCCAAGCTGACGCTGAATCGCACGGATTTCTTCACGCAGCGAAATACGGATTTTCGCATCCAATGCGGAAAGCGGTTCATCAAGCAACAAAACCTGTGGTTTTGTTGCCAGTGCACGGGCAAGGGCAACACGCTGCTGCTGACCGCCCGACATCTGATAAGGGAAGCGGTCTGCCAGATGTTCAAGGCGGATCAGTTCCAGCATTTCCTTGACGGTCGCATCAATCTCAGCTTTCGGCTTACCGGAAACACGCAGACCAAAAGCGACATTCTGCGCCACAGTCATATTCGGAAACAGCGCATAGGCCTGAAACACCATGCCGATATTGCGCTTGTTCGGTTTGAGATCGACAACATCCTGACCGTTAATTTCGATCACACCCTGATCCGCGGCCTCGAACCCGGCAATCATGCGTAAGACGGTGGTTTTACCGCAGCCTGATGGTCCCAAAAAGGAAATGAATTCGCCTTTTTCAACGGCCAGACTGAAATCATGGACAACAGTATTAGCGCCGAAGCTTTTTTTGAGGTTTTTAATATTGAGAAAAGCCATGACTTAATTGCCTGCTGTCTTAAATTTGGAAAATCGGGTGACAAGCTGGAGCATAATCATGCTCAGCCATGTAATGCCGAATGCAATAATCGCCAGCGCTGATGGTTCATAAGCACGGTTTGCACCGACGAGCTGCAAATAAGGACCAAAAGCTGGACGATTAAGCAGCGATGCCAGTGTAAATTCACCGATCACAATGGCGAAAGTGATGAAAGCACCGCTCATAACGCCGGAAAGCACATTCGGGAAAATCACTTTGAACAGGATCGTCGGCCAGCTTGCGCCAAGGCTTTCAGCGGCTTCAGTCAGGGTTCGAACATCAATCGTGCGCATGGCTGTATCGATCGAGCGATACATATAAGGCAATGCCAGTGTCACATAACCGAACATCAGCAGCAAATCTGTCGCCCATGTCGAGCCGGTAAATGGCAGCCATGAGGACGAGTTATAAATTCGCAAATAGCCGAAAACGATAACAATCGCCGGAATGACCAGTGGCATCAGTGTGATGAATTCAATGACGGGACGCAAATATGGCATGCGCAGCCGCACCCAATAGGCGGTTGGTACCACCAGAAGCACGCCGAAAATAATCGTCATGATTGCCAGCAGAATTGAGTAGCCAAATGTTGCCTGAAAGTTCGGGTCTGTCAGCACAACGCGGTAAGCATCAAAAGAATATTCACCACGACGCATACGTAATGAGAATTCAAAAGTGCCGATCAATGGCACAACGAAATAGATCGCGCCGATGAGAAAGGCGATCCAAGCGCCGAGGGTTTTAGGAATGAAATATTTCAGTTTCATTTCTGCCACCGTTCTGCACGCATGCGCAGCCAGATATAGAGCAGATTAGAAATGCCGGTAATCAGGATCATACCCAGTGCCAGTGCATAACCAAGGTTCTGGTTATGCAGAACATCGCCGCGAATCTGCGCATAAAGCAGGATCGGTACGATATTCAGTGAAGAACCGGTCAACGCGTAGGCTGTGGCAATGGCACCGAAAGCATTAGCAAACAGCAACAGGCTGGTGCCGAGCAGGCTTGGCCAGAGAATCGGAAAGGCAACCATGCGCCAATATTGGAAAGTGGTCGCACCAAGAATGGATGATGCCTCGCGCCATTCTTTTTTCAGGCCATCGAGAGCGGGCGTGAGGATCAACACCATCAGCGGGATTTGAAAAAACAGATAGGTCAGTGTCAGGCCGAAGAAGCTGAGCAGGTTAAAACCGGTGGCATAGAGATTGAAGCCGAACCATTCACGCAGCAAAATGGTGACAAAACCGGTACGTCCCAAAGTGGCCAGAAAGGCAAAAGCCAGTGGTACACCGGCAAAGTTGGAAGCCACACCAGAAAAAGTGAGGACAGTCGGGCGCAGAAAACGGGGCAATTTGCCGAGCACAATCGCCCAAGCCATGAATGAGCCGATCACAGCGCCACCCAAAGCGGAGGCAAAGCTGATTTTGATCGAGACCCAATAGGCGCTCATAATACCCGGTTCAAACAGACCAATGATATTTTGCAGGGTGAAATTACCCTGATCATCCTGAAATGCACCAACCACCAGATACATGGTCGGCCAGAGCAGGAACAAAATTGCGAAAGCGAAAAAAGGGGCAACACCCAGCCACTCTAAAGGCAGGCGGCGCTTCGGGCGACGCGCGGGCGACGTATCAGATGTTATGCCATTGCTGGACAAGCTCATATTATTTTTGCTTTTTATAGTCTGCGGCTGAAAGGCTTCCGCAGATTGAAAATGATAAAATCTGAAAACACGGGTGACCGGTCAATTCCTGATCGCCTGAAAGCTGTGTTTTCCTAAATTGTGCTGCACAGTGTCCGTTACAAACGGATGATGTTACGGAATGATCAACACCATTCCGTAACAGGTTTTGTGCGGTCAGCTATTCAGCTTACTGAACGTTTGCGCCGACAACGCTATCCCAGTTTTTGGTGATTGCGGCCTGAGATTTATCAAGCTCTTCCAAGGTCGGGAAAACGGCTTTCTGATAAGCTTCCGCTGGTGGCAGCTTGTCGAGCAGATCCTGAGGGATTTTGCCTTCTTTTGCCATGGCGTTGAAGCGGATCGGATGGCAATAGCCTTTGAGGTAGCCGATCTGGCCTTCATCGGAATAGAGGTGTTCCATCCAGAGTTTGGCAGCATTTGGATGTGGTGCATAGGCGCTGATGCCCTGCACATAAACACCGGCAACGACACCGGTTTTTGGAATGATCACTTCAACTTCCGGATTGCCGTTCAGCGTATCGCGGTCAGCCAGAGCATTATAGTCCCAGCGGATAACGATCGGGGTTGAACCCTGTGCCAATGAGGCAGCCTTACCGATAACCGGTACGAAATTGCCTGCCTTGTTCACATCACGGAAGAATTCCAGACCTTTCTGGGCTGCTTCTTCACCTGGCTTGCCACCAAGGGAAAGACCGGCAGCGTAGACGCTGAGAATCGCCTGTGTTGAAGCGCGCGGATCGCCGGAATGGGCAACCGCATTGGCAAATTCAGGCTTCAGCAGATCAGACCAGTCCTGCGGTGCGTCTTTGATAATGTCTTTATTCACTTCAAAGGCCAGCACGCCGTAATAGTCGCCATACCAGAAACCTTCAGCATCTTTGGCATCATCAGGAATCGAATCCCATGTTGATACTTTATAAGGCTGAAGCAGGCCGGCTGCTTTGGCTGTTGTACCGAAAGTAAAGCCGACATCGATCACGTCAGGCGCCTGCGGGCCTTTATTGTCTTTATTGGCTTTGATGGCTTCGATTTCATCGCCGGAGCCCGCATCCGGATTCAGCTCATTAACCTGAATACCGTATTTGTCCTTAAAGCTCTTGATGATCTCACCGTAACCGCACCAGTCATGTGGCAGCGCGATTGTGGTCAGCTGACCCTCTGCTTTCGCCGCAGCAATCAGATCTTCTGACGGGGCAGCCACAGATAATGTGGTGCCAGTAAAAGCGATTGCAGTTGTCAGGGACAACAGGCGTGTTGTTCTGTTCAGCATTGACATACTCCCCTTCGATCTACGGGGTGCCTGCTTTCAGAACACCCTCGTGTTTTTTCGATATGCTGCTTTTATGAAAGTACCATGACAGCTATCGTTTATCTTTATGTACGCCAAGTGAACCATGTTTTTATACCGCAATCAATTGAATGTTACAGTTTGCGCTCTGGCAAAAACAGAAAAAGCCGCAATATACTTAATGCGTTGAATAAATTGATTTTTGTTAGCTGAACATATTGTCATTAAAGCTATTTGAAGCTTCGGAAAATGTTGATTCACTAAAATACATCTTGTCGCGAATGAGACATTATTGCGGGCAATTATTTGGTGGTTGTGCATTGCGACAAAAACATTTTAATAAATTAAAGCAGCTTAGCGTCATCTTTTCAACAAGAGATCGATAGGTTTCTCCGTTAACGATTTGATTTATAATAATTGTTTATTGAGTGCGAATTTTAAAATCCGGATTATGGGAGAGGGTATATCCGGACAGGATGCGATGCTTATTAGAATCACTGGTGTCTGATTTGCGTCATCACGAGAAAATACCATTTTTGCTTTATTTAAGACTTACTGGTGGCTCAAAAGACAATTTTTTGCGCTCAGCGCTTTCGAATCATTTTCATATTTGCGCGGTTTTGTGGCGCTTTATATTTTATGTTTTCATTTCACCGGTTTTTAAAGGTGCTCAGAACGGAATTTTTCCATGGAATTTGAACTCATCCATTTCCCTGATTTTCAAAACAGTTTCTTTGGTAAAGAATATCGCTCATCAATACTTGAGACATATTGTGCGGTGCGTAAGCGTCTGTCTTGCAGGCATATTACCCATATTACGCCAAAGCACCCGGATGAACATTCCGGGCAGGAAGATGTCAGAACTGTTGTTTCAACTTATCCGTCCGATTGGATCGTCAATTATGCGGTAAAGAGCTATTTTGATATCGACCCGTTATTTCATCAAAAATGGTCTAACCCCGCAGCAGCACAGAGCGTCAGTCTTACAGAAATTTATCCGCCAAAACAGAATACACCGGTACTGCAAAGCTTTGTTGATGATATGCGTGAACATCAGTTCGGCCAGACCTATATTATGGTCACGCAGCGTCTGAACGGGCACGGCGATGCCCATACAATTTTTGCATTCGATCGCCTGAAAGATCAGAACGGCAAGAATGATATGAGTGCGACGGATCTGATCCGTCTGCTTGAAAAAGACTTTACGCAAGCGGCTAGTCAGGTGCATGAGGCCGTCTTGACTGCTGTCAGCGATCATTCAACGCAGAAAAAAGAAGTTCAGTCTTTAGTCGCTCTGACACCGCGTGAGATTGATTGTCTGAAATGGGCGGCGCGGGGCAAAACTGATGGTGAGATTGCTGATATCCTCAGCATTGCCCGCTGGACAGTCGTGACTTATCTGCAAAATGCTAAAATCAAACTGGGCTGTGCCAACCGGACTTCAGCTGTTGCGGTGGCAATGTCACTGGGGATTATTCCTTTGCCGGATACATCGCATCTTCAAGGCTGAGTGTAACTCCTCCCGCGCCAATCATGAGAGGCGCGGGAGTGGATTATGAGAATTAATTATGCGCGCAACTGGCGCATAGGCCGCGAATTTCCAGTGTTGTTTTAGTCGGATGGAAGTGGTTCTTCTGTGTCCAGTGCTGAACGCAATCTTCAATTTCCGGTTCTGTAAATTCCGAGGCTAAGCCGCACTTATCGCAGATGGCAAAAGCTGCAATACCATGCAGATGACCATGTTCCTGATGATGCGGATGCGCACAGGCGATAAATGCATTCAGGCTTTCAAGCCGGTGGATCAGGCCATATTCCAGCAATTTATCCAAAGCGCGATAGACCTGCAGCGGCGCGCGGAAACCTTCCTCACGCAACTGGTCGAGAATTGTATAGGCGCTCAGCGGAAACTCCGCTTTTGCCAGAGATTCTAAAACAAGGCTCTGATTACGTGTCAGTTTCGGAGCGCGTGCTGCTGCGGATGCAGTTCCGGAATGGGTGTGACCGGTCATGATGTTGGCTCCTTATGACGTGCAGATGGCAGAGATGCTTTTAGTTTTTGCCATGGTAACATGCTTATAACAAAAAAGATCACAGTTGCCACGACAATGGATGGGCCTGATGGCGTGTCATAATTCAGCGAACCGAATAGTCCGACAATAACAGAACAGGCGCCGATAAAGGCTGCATAAATTGCCATTTGTTCCGGTGACATGGCAAAGCGGCGTGCCGTTGCTGCCGGAATGATTAGCAAGGCAGTGATAAGCAGGATGCCGACAATCTTCATGGCAATCGCAATCAGCAATGCCAGCAGAATCATAAAGAGTGTGCGGTGCAGCTCCGGTTGCAAACCTTCTGCACGGGCAATGTCTTCACTGATCGTTGCCGCAAGCAATGGCCGCCATAGTTTGATAAGGGCGGCCAAGATCAGCGCGCCACCGGCATAAATAGCGATGAGATCAGTGACTGACACGGCAAGAATATCACCGAAAAGCAGGGACATCAGATCAAACCGAATCCATGACATAAAGGCAACCAGTACAAGGCCAAAAGCCAGTGTGGCATGGGAGAGAATGCCGAGCAGGGAATCTGCCGATAATGTATGGCGCTTCTGCAAAACCACCAGCAGCATGGCAATGGTAAAGGCAATGACAAAGACTGACACCATGATGTTCAGATCAAACAACATGGCAAGTCCTACACCGAGCAGGGCGGAATGTGCCATGGTATCACCAAAATAGGCCATACGCCGCCAGACTATAAAACAACCGATTGGCCCCGTGATTAAGGCGAGGCCAATACCGGCAAGCATGGCGCGGAAGAAAAAGTCATCAAGCATGTTTGTGTCCGCCGGTTTCTGTGCTGCATTCGCTGTCGTGGTGGTGACCGTCATCATGGTGGCAATGATCGGTCACTGTGCCATCTGCATGTTGCACACGCCCGTCGGCCAGATGTGTGTGGTCGTGATGATGTGTGTAAACGGCGAGGGACGGCGGTATTTCTGCACCGCGAGGTGAGCGCAGGCCGAACAGTCTGACATATTCAGGGCTTGCGGCCACATCAACCGGCGTGCCGCTACAACAAATATGGCCGTTGAGGCAGATAACGCGGTCTGTTGCGGCCATAACAATATGCAGATCATGGGAGATCATCAGGACACCGCAACTGGTATGGTCACGGAATTTGGCGATGGTTTCGTAAAGCTCTGCTTCACCGGCAAAGTCGACGCCTTGCAGTGGTTCATCAAGCACTAACAAGTCCGGCCTGCAGCCAAAGGCGCGGGCAAGCAGCACGCGCTGAAATTCGCCGCCGGATAAATGTACTACCTGCGCATTCAGTAAATGCGGGATACCGGCAAGGTCGAGTGCTTCTTCAATTGCCTGCTTGCTTAGTGGTGCGGTCATGCGCATCATTCGCTCAACGGTGAGCGGCAGGCTTGGATCAATGGTAATTTTCTGCGGAACATAGCCAATGCGTAAGCTTTTCTCGTGCTTTACCGATCCTTCATCGGGCTTGTGAATGCCAAGAGCCAGCTTTGCCGTGGTGCTTTTGCCGGAACCGTTGGGGCCGATTAATGTGACGATCTCGCCGCGATGCAGATCAAGCGTAATATTGCGAACCAGCCAGCGGCCGTTTCGCTCAATGCCTGCATTGTCTAAGTGCAGAAGAATGTCCGGCTTTTGTCCGGCTGGCGCAGCTGATGTTGGATGATGCATTGTTCGCTTTCGAATTTTAGAAAAGCATTTTGTGCTCTTGTCACAGGTTATCTCATACGTTATAGCATTACGCAATAATGTAACTTTATAACATATTGTATCTGAGTGCTGCTATTGCAAATTGCGATGGCTTAAAATTCAAATTTGTGAGGTTTTATGTCTGTAATACGGGTTTTGCTCGCATCTGCTTTATTGACGGCTTCATCGCAGGCTGTTTTGGCTGCTGAAAAAGGTAATGTGGTCGTTTCAATTAAGCCAATTCACTCCTTGGTTTCTGCGGTGATGCAGGGGGCAGGTGAGCCTGAGCTTATCGTTAAAGGAGCAGCTTCCGAACATGGCTATAGTCTGAAGCCTTCAGATGCGGGTGCGCTGGCAAAAGCAAAGGTGATTTTCTGGGTCGGGCCGGAAATGGAAACCTATTTGACGAAGCCTTTGGAAAGTCTCGGCGCGAAAGCTGAAATTGTTCGGCTGGATCAGGTGAAGGGGCTTGAAATCTTGTCTGCCCGAGAAGGCGGCAATTTTGAAGCGCACGATCATGGTCATGGCAGTCACGGAGATAGTCACAGCCATGAAGGAGAAGCGGAGGCGCACGATCATCACCATGATGATATGCATATCTGGCTTGATCCTCAGAATGCCAAATTGATGCTGGAGCCGATTGCGGCAGCGTTGGCTAAGGCCGATCCTGTACATGCAGAGCAGTATAAGAAGAATGCGACGGCCTATGCCGATAAGATTGATGCGTTGCAAAAAGAAATATCCACGGAACTGGAGCCGGTGCGCACCAAGCCTTATATTGTCTTCCACGATGCCTATCAGTATTTCGAGCGCCGTTTTGATCTCGCGTCAGCGGGTTCCATTACAGTGAATCCGGAAAAAGCGCCGGGGGCGGCGCGTATTCGTGAAATTCAGACTAAAGTGAAATCTCTGGGCGCAACTTGTGTCTTCTCCGAGCCGCAGTTTGAATCCGCTCTGGTCAAAACCGTGCTGGAAGGTACGCAGGCCAAAACGGGTGTCCTTGATCCGCTTGGCGCTGAGCTTCAGGATGGGCCTGAACTTTATCCGCAACTGATCCGTAATCTGGCGACATCGCTGAAGATCTGCCTGCAGTAATTACCGTCAATAATCGCTGTAGCCATCTGCAAGTGTGCGCTTATCCAACACATTGGCGATGGCTTCACGCACTTCAAGCATCATGCGTCGGATTTTGCAGTCTTCTTCAATGCAATCCTCGCAGGCTTTATATCCTGTCTTGCTCGCGCAGGGGAGGGGGGCCAAAGGGCCATCAAGACTGCGAATAATATTGCCGATGGATATCTGATCGGCAGGTTTGGCTAAACAAAATCCGCCGCCTTTGCCTTTTCGGCTTTGTACGAAGCCGGCAATGCGTAAATCCGTCAGAATATTGTCCAGAAATTTACGCGGTATATTGCGGGCTTTGGCAATCTCACCCACGGATATCAGATTGTCCTGCTGGGCTTCGGCCAGATGCACCATGGCTTTGAGGCCGTATTTCCCTTTTTTAGTCAGCATGTATGCGGTGTTCCCTGCTTTATATAGTTATTGCACTTTATATGTAGCGCAGCTGCTTGCCGGTATCAAATGCTGAGAGCGGGGAGGGGATAGTGAGGCTTTACGAATCTTGATTTATTGGCTCTGCCGGATGGCTAATAATTTCTTAAAATTTAAAGTTTTCCCTGTGGAAAGAAAATTTGAGAATTATGCATTTTTCTTAGTTTGTCGTGTTGACAGTTTTGGTTAGTGGGGTCTATATGAGGCCAACAACGAGGGCGGCGGCGCTGCTAGCGGCAGAGAGCTTCGCCCCTGAGATTGGTTGATTGAG
>NZ_JAUCBM010000017.1 GCF_030362795.1 Pseudochrobactrum kiredjianiae
AGATTGGCTAATCGGTAAGGCACTGAAAAGATTGAGAGATTGATTTAGTGTTTACGAGATTTTAAGGTTTCGGCCTTAAGTGATTGCGACGATGAGATCCGGTTTCGACTGTTGATTTTGTTGATGTGATTGACGGTTTTATGAACTGTCTGTTCTTTGAAATTTGAATAGAGAAGAAAGAGAAACGTGGGCGGCATTGTCCTTCGTT
>NZ_JAUCBM010000018.1 GCF_030362795.1 Pseudochrobactrum kiredjianiae
GGTTGTGTCGCAAATTTTGCAGTAAGTTAAGTGCGGCCTTATCTGTGGGCACAATTATGCTGCGAGCTCCGCGAACACTACGAATGGCGATTGATTGTCGTTGGCGAATTGATTCTTGCGGATCATGTGAGCCACTTCGATCCCTGCAATGGTGGCTGAAGCGGAATGGAATGCTTTGAAGCCCAACATGTGCTTGGTGACCCGCTTGATGAAACGATGATCCTGTTCAAGAATGTTGTTCAGGTATTTGACCTGAAGAATCTCAATCAGCTTGTCCGTATCGGTGATCTTAAGGATATTATTTATAGCCTGCGCACCAGCCAAATTAGCTCCGCTTTTATCAATAACAATCTTGTTCGGAACACTATTGCTTGCGATAGCCTTTTTAAGGAAACGCCGCGCAGCGCTGAGGTTGCGGCGCTCAGAGAGCATGAAATCAAGGGTTTGGCCGTCACGATCAACGGCCCGATATAGATAGGTCCATTTCCCTTTGACCTTTATATAGGTCTCGTCAACACGCCATGAGCCTAGTGTTGCGCGTTTACGCTTCTGAGCATGAGTTGCAATCTGCGGCGAGTATTTAACAACCCATCGGTTCAGTGTTGCATGGTCAATCTCTACGCCTCGTTCGGCCATTATTTCCTGAAGATCACGATACGAAACTGAATAACGAACATAGAAGAAAACGGCATACAGGATGACACTTTTGGGGAAATGCGTTCCCTTGAAATCGACCATGTTCAATGCCTCTCATCAATCTGTAACCGACGCCACTCATCGCATATATGGTCCGACATAAAAAGTTTGCGACAAAACCATGATATTAGTCATGCATTTCTTGTAGCAGTTTAGGTATGAAAAAAGCCGGTCACGAAGACCGGCTGGAGGAAATGACAAATTTGCCATGAGTGGCACAAGAACATTTAATCACATGGATTATATGTCATTGAGCCTTGTTCTTTGGCAGCGATAGCAGCAAATTAGTACCCCTGATTACATCAAGGCTACTGCCTCGTAAGCGCTTAAAAATTTCACGCATACAGTAACTTTTATCCGGATTTTCACTTAGATATTTAGGTGAAATCAAGATCAGTAGATCCATCAGTTCTATGTGAAGCCGATGGCATATGTTCAGTGTTACCAAAAGCGGTACACCCGTTTCCCCATTTTCAAAGGAACGCAGTGTGTTGAGTGGTATGTTCACAGAGTCGGCCAGTTCCTTTTGACTAATTTCTGCTTCCTTACGGTAAGACCGTATAACAACCCCAACCTGTCGGTTGAAATTGTCGACCTGATCAACATCAACAAAAATCGGAGTTGGGTTTTCTTCCTGGGATGAAAGTTTTTGCAAAACCGAGTTTTTGATTAGGCTTTTGGCATGTGTATCAATTCTACGTAATATACTTGGCATAGCCCATTTTCGTTCCCTACAGACAGCCCGCTCACAACTCACAATAGCGTTATTAAAATCTGTGTCTATTACAAGTATATAATTAATTAGACTAATAGGTAAAATTTGCCCGCAATTTTACGAATTTAATTTCATGACATTATGCGGGAATGAATACATTTTTCTATTGTGTGTTTTTCTTAACAATAAGCGCTCTGAAATTTAGCCTTCATATATTTGACATGCTGAATAAATCAAATCAGTATGCGCTAATGACTAAATATGCCATGTTGTGCATAGATTTTGAGTCGTAAAATCCGTGTTTTGCGTAATGTTATAGGTAAAAAACGCCAACTATTCGCAATAATCAATTTCAGATGAAATTTATATTATTGAATAAAATCATATAGATAGATGTCAAATCTATCATATTTCACTTGGCATTTTTTGCTCAATAGCGTCGATAATATTGCAAAAGTAACCATAACTGAGCTATGTTTTGCTCAAATTGCGCTCGCGCACATGATTCATATGGAGATCAAATGAGGCCATAAAAGAAAACCGCTCCCGAAGCGAACTCCGAAAGCGGCACATAATTTCAAGTTGTTAAAAAGAACATAGTTGCCCTTTCCCTAAAAGTCAATAAGAAAAGCATCGTTTCGGTGAACGGGGAAGCTTTGTCTGGCCTCACCTTTTTGGAGGTGGGCAGATGTACCCGAACTATACCGCAGGCAGGAAACTGTCAGCTGATCGGCTCAATTTTATACAATTGGCCGAAACGGCAGAACTCGGCCAAGTCAGCCGTTTTAAGCTGCTGGATTTAGCAATCAAACTTCCCTTGCTTGGAACTATCCGAGCTAAGGAAGCCACATTACTTGCAGCGCTCATTCAGTCGGCCACGCATGACCAATTTAAAGATGGCCAAAAGCCTATTGTCTTTAAATCGAATGCCACGCTTGCCGCTGAACTCGGATATGCACGGCCTGAAACAATCAGCCGTATGTTGTCATGTCTTTATGATGCCGGTCTGATCACAATGAAGGACAGCCCAAATTATAAGCGCCATTCAACGCGCCATGTCGGGCAAAATATTATTGACGGATTTGGCATTGATTTAAGAGTGCTGGTTGCTCGATATTTCGAGCTGGCGCAGCAAGTCAAAGATATGCAGATTTTACGATCACAGCATCAAGCCGCTGTTAGGTCGTATCGCGCTGCATTGCGCCAATGGAAGAATGCTCTGCCATGTTCGCAACATCTGCCAGCTGCTTATTTGCTGGCTCAGGAAGCCCATTGTGCAAAGGTAATGCGCATCATTGGAAAGTCTGCATATGCTACGACTGACTATCTGGAACGCGCAGCTGCGATCCTGCACCGACTTACAGAACGCCTATTCAGCGTAAAGCACGAAAACATATATGTTTTTCAATCAAAAAAGTCATGCACGAATGCGCAAACAGTCACGCACATAGATAATACAAACCCTTATAATTCCGACTGTATTAGTAAGGATGAACGGAGTTCGCCTAACGGCTCACAACAAAATTTAAATGAAGCTGGACAAGCCAGCTTATGGGCTTTGGATAAAAGCCAATCGGAAACCTTGAGCCATGACAAGCTAAAATCAGCGCAAAGCCTAGCAATTGACTTATCGCTTGTGCTGAAGGCGACCCCATTTGTGCAAGATATGTTGCCCGAAAATGCAAGCTGGCGCGATTTTGTTGCTATAACCGGCGTAATGGCCGGTATTTGTGGCATTTCAAAATTCGCGCTCGCTCGGTCGCGCAATTTGTTATCGGCCGAGTTGATTGCAACGGCGCTCGCAATCACCCTGCAAAAATATGCTGATCAGACCGTGAAATCGCCCGGCGCGTATTTCGTGGGTATGCTCAATAAGGCTGAAAACGATGAATTGAGGCTGCAAAATTCGGTTTTTGCGCTGGCAAGCGCAAAGGCGGCGTAAATTTTACAGCGGAAAAAACCTTGTAGTGCCAAAGCTAGTTTCATCCGGAAATATGGGTCATTGTATCGTTAGCGATCATCCCAATGACCGCTTGTTTCAGTCCAAAGCATAGCCCCGCTCACGGACTGAAGCAGGGAACGGCCAAAAGCCGTTCCCACTTTTTCCTGAAACTTTCCGCGATGAATAATCTGCCGTGCCTTTTAGCACGGTGGATTATTTTTGTCGGAGGATTGAGCGCACATTTATCCGGTGCCGTAGGGAAATCCGTAGACCGCTAAACCGGCCACGGTTTAGAGCGCAGCGGCGCGGAAAAGGGAAAAAGAAAATCAAATAAAGAATGACCGCCTGCGGCGGTCATACATTTCTTGAAAAGCCAAAATAAATTATGCCGATCGAGGCGACAAATATTTTGAAATAGGATAACTTTCACAGCGAAGCGAAAACGCATCGCTTTGGGGCTTAGAATCCCCTTACTTGCGGTTGGTGTTGGCCGTTACAGCACCAGACTCTTTGACTTTTATGGTCGGGGAGCTTGTAGCGTATGCAACAGGCTCAACGAGCTAAAGGCTATGAGGATCGTCAAGTACGGTATTCTAACTCCCCGATCACCAAGGGATCAATGAGCATGTTAGCGGGGGCGCACCGCTGAAGCTTGGGGGGAATGGAATTGACTTCTCAGCATGAGTTTTATGCGATAACGCACCGCCAACTTGGCGAAATTATTATTGAAATTTATCCTAATTTTTCCGACGCGATTAATGATTTTTGGGCGTTTGAGAAGGCTTTTAGCCAGTCAGCAAACGATAATGAAAGCCACGAGCTGACGTTGCATAATGCTTCCGCGAGCTTGCCGGAAAATCTGATTTTTCTTTCAGATAAAGTTAAAATGGCATACTTAAATTCGTCTGAATATGAAAATCTGGTGAATGCAAAGCTGTTGCAAAAACTGCATGTAAGCCAGAAATGTTGAATCCGGATCTCCGATAAATTTAAGAAATTGGCCGTACCCCTGCGGGTCGGGCTTTATTCCGTTCGCCCTGGCACCGCTTTGCGGCGCTAGGGCGAACTACACCGAACCCGCATAGCGGTTTCGTCCCTTCGGGTTACAATCCCTTACGGAAATAATTCGGCCGGCTGCGCAACTTTTTATATTTATTGCCGCCATAGCATCGCCACTCATACGGTCAACGGCCAAGCGCAAGCGTCATTCCCGCAAAAACGGCTTTCATCCTTCAGCTGAACCTTCAGTTTTTGCGGGAATGAGCCATGACCGAAATTCGTGCCGAACTATCGGCGGGCTTCGCCCCCCTCTTTGCTCCGGTAACAGCTGAAGCCGTTACACGGATAAAGAGGATGCCTTGCCCAAGGGCGGCATAGAAAGGGAATGAAATGCTAAAATTTATGCGCGAGATTTACGATCCCGTATTGCTCATTGTGGGGGTGGCATTTTTAGCAATTATGCTACCGGCCATATTTCTTGATAAATTACTCGGCCTATATCCTGAGCCGCTGCGCTTATGCATGTGTCAATGTTTTTGAAAATTAAGCCCAAAAAAAGCCCTATACAGCTATTGCTCGTATAGGGCTTTAATGCGTTTTTGATATATTTAAGAGTTTAGTTTCAAAAGAATAATGATCAACGCTGCTGCTGGCACAGAGAGCTTTAAGAGTTCAAACCGGCGATGAAATTTTAATTTGAAATCTTCAGATTTAGGAAACTGATAATCAACAACGGTGGTGAGTACCATCGGCGCAATAATGACAAGCAAAATTGCACTAAATAGAAATGCCGGTTTCGGTTCAAAGAATAACAACGGAAGGCCAGCGCACAAATAGAAGGCAAAAACCAAAAATTCTAAAGAGTTTTTTGGAAAAAAACCTGAAAACCATTTTGATATTGCTGCTGACTGTCCCATTACAAAATCCTATTAATTATAATCCGTCGTCAGATTAAATCAAAAACCCCAATATTACAAATACAGCAACTTGTATGTTTGATCATACTGGCTAGGATTATCAATATCGCCGGTGCCGTTATGGTCGGATCGACCGCACATAACGGCATAAGAAAGGGGAATATCCCCTCTCAAACTCACCTATATGGATCTGTTTCACAGATTAAAGGCCAATATTTCATGACTGAATATGCTCCACTCATGCACAATTGTGCCCATTGCGGCACGGAAATGGAAAAGCAGTATAGAACATGTCGAAATTGCAAGGCGGTCTATGGCTTTATGTTTTGGCGTTTTCTTATCATGGTTCTTATTGGTGGTCTGTTCTTAGTCAGCCCTTTCATTGCTTTTTGGCAAACATACCAAGCAGGTAAATTTGCCATTCAGGATATTCTAATTGTCCCTGCTATTTTCGCAGGATGCATCTTTATTGCTTATAAAATGTTGCGTAACTGCTGGCGGTATGGCTGGACAAAACCATCGCCACCCTCAAAACCCCTCAATCTTGAGAACCCGCATATGTAAGTAGGGGAACAAGGGGGCTTCGCCCCCTACCCCTCACAAGCAGGAAAATGGGGTTTCCCCGTGCTTCCGCATTCTCTTCAGCCGGCACGACCGGCTTTCGTTCTTTTGTGCAGCATCACCAGGAGCATAAACGCTCTTGGTGTCCCTTCGGGCGGGTGATCCCCCTCCCCATTTTCCAACTTGCCACCCCTTACCCCCAGTCTCACTTGCGACGCCGCAGGAGCAGAAACGGGGTTTCTGCCCTACGGGCAAAAAAGGGAAAAAAGAAATGGCAAAACTCACTAAAGCACAGTTGAAAGCTCACCGCGAAGCCGAAGCGATTTTGACAAAAGACCGCTTGAGCGAAGATGAAAAACTGTTCGTGCTGGATAACTGGCACGAAGGCGCAAATTTCACAAATGGCGCGTCTGGTGCGTTCTTTACTCCCGCAGACCTTGCAAGTGATTTTGCAATTGAAGCCGGTTCAGGCCGTATTATTGACTTGTGCGCAGGGATTGGAACTCTCAGCTATCATATCTATGACCGCCACCGTTATAACCCGCAACAAGTGGAAATTACGTGCGTAGAAATCAATCCGCGTTATGTTGAAATCGGCAAGAAAATTCTGCCTGAAGCCCGTTGGATTTGCGCAGACGTTTTTGATTGGCGCGAATGGTGGATGAAAGACCTGAAAGGCGAATTGTTCGAGACAGCCGTTTCAAATCCCCCTTTTTCAAAAGTTCGCCGCTCAGGATCAGCACCGCGCTATTCCGGTTCTGAATTTGAATTTCACGTCATTGATATAGCCGCAGAAATGGCAAAATACGGCACCTTTATTGTGCCGCAGCAATCAGCAAATTTCCGCTATTCCGGTGCGCATTTTTTTGATTGGCGAAAGGACGGCCGCGCCGTTGAGTTTTGCAAAACGACCGGCTGGCAAATGAATGCTGGCATTGGAATTGATTGCTCTATTTTCAAAGACCAATGGAAAGACACCTCAATCATAACCGAGGTTGTGAATTTTGATTACGGCTTAGACCGTGAAGAACACAAGGCCGAAATTCAAAACCGCGAGGCCATTTTAGCCGCTGTTCAGCCCTTTGCCGCGCAGCAGCTTGCCCTCATTTAAGGAGCCTTCAAAATGGCAGCATATGCAATCAGCCTTTTGAAAGGCTATCATCTCACCGCAACCGAGAAACGCCATATTTCCGAAGTGTTGGAGAGTGGCCAGAAATGCGGAGCAACAACTAAAATGCGGCTCGAAATTTTGAGCCAGCATGAACAGACTTATGAAATCGCTATCCATACCCGCGAGCGCGATTCATTAAATCGCCTTGTTCCGCGCCGCAGTCTTGTAACCGTTAAAGCCGTGCCGCGCCTCGTGAAATCAAAATGAAATCTGTTGAGCGCGTTTATCGCGCTTAACAAAAGCCATAACAATCTTAGCCCGCATCGAGCGGGCTTCAATTGTACGGAAACCCCTAACCCGTTTCCGAACCATTCCCCGCCCGTTAACCTTGCCCCGCTTTGTCGGGGCAATCTTTTTTATGCTCATTGAAAATTGCGAATGTTCATTATATGTTCTTTTGATGCAATCTGAAGTAAGCACCATGATTTTAACACCAGTCCCTAATCCCATTGACGGGAAAACCGTAAAACTATCTTCAATAGTTGTTCCTGCTGGCTTTCCCTCGCCAGCCAGCGACGACTTAGAAGATGAAATTGACCCTATTGCTTGGATCGTCCGGCACCCAAGCGCTACATTCTGGTGGCGCGTTTCAGGTGATAGCCTCATAGACGAAGGCATTTATGATGGTGATATTATTGCCGTTGACCGCGCCGGAAAGGCGCGTGTTGGGCGCGTAGTTCTGGCCGTTGTTGACGGCTCTATTACCTTAAAAAAATTAGCCAAACGTGAGGGGCAATATTGGCTCGATCCAAAATCTAAAGGTAATGGATTCCAGCCAATCCGAGTAAACGACCAAACGGAGATTTGGGGCGTAATAGCTGGTGTTGTGCGCCGTTATTCGGTGGAATAACGGCGATGGATAAACCCATCGCCCTCATTGACGGCAATAATTTTTATGTCTCTTGCGAGCGCGTTTTCCAACCGCATTTGCTCGGCAAGCCCGTCATTATTCTTTCCAATAATGACGGCTGTGCCGTTGCGCGTTCAGAAGAAGCCAAAGCCCTTGGTATCAAAATGGGCGCACCGCTCTTTAAAATCCGCGATCTGGTCAAAGAGCATGGCGTTAAAGTTCTATCGTCAAACTATACGCTTTACGGGGATATGAGCCGCCGTGTTGTCGATGCTGTTAGCCAGTTTTCGCCACACTATGAAATCTATTCCATTGATGAAAACTTTGTTGATCTATCGGGATTTGGTGAGCGGTATGAGGCCATTGCCGTTGAAATGCGCTCGACAGTTCGCCAGCTGACCGGCATTCCAAATTGTGTTGGCATTGGCAGCACAAAGACCCTCGCCAAACTTGCGAATTTTGCCGCCAAAAAAAACCCGATTTTTGGCGGCGTCTGCGACTTCACAAAATCGGCTGTATTGGCTTGGTGTCTCGACCGGATTCCGGTCGGGGAAGTGTGGGGTATTGGTCGCCAGACACAAATTAAACTGGCCTCACAGGGAATAACGACCGCAGCACAATTGCGCGACATGCCCCGCACTCTTGCCCGTCAACTCGGCACTGTTGTGCTAGAGCGCACAGTTGCCGAATTACAGGGCATTCGTTGTCTCGAAATTGAGGACGTGGCACCACAAAGAAAAGGTATGGCCGTTACCCGTTCTGCAGGGCAACCAATGCGCAATCTGGAGGCTGTTATGCAAGCGCTCACCGCCCACGCATCCCGTGCAGCTGAAAAGCTGCGAATGCACGGGCTAGTTGCTGGTCAGATAACCGCATTTTTTCACACAAATGCGTTTTCTAAAACTGCCCCGCAACATTCGGTATCGCGCACGATAAAGCTGAAACCAATGACAAATAATACCTTTGATCTTGTGCAGGCTGTTAGCCGGTGCGCTCATGCCGGTTGGCATCCAAAAGCGGAAGCGATCGGTTATGCTTATACAAAAGCTGGTGTGATGCTGGATGATCTTCTGAAAGAAGAGGACGCGTCCAAAATGCTATTTGATGTAGAGCAGCCCCGCGATGCTCGCCTCATGAAAGCGATGGACGCAATTAATGACCGATACGGCAAAAAGAAATTAGTTTTGGCTTCGCAAGGCTTTAAAAATACCCATGAAGCCAAAGCTGATATGCGTTCCCCACGGTTCACAACAAGAATGTCAGACTTACCTGTTATTTACTGATTAAATTCTAGCTGAAGGCTGTCCATTACCTTCTTAATTTAATTAGCATAAATGCAATTAAGGCACATACAGCGACAATAATCATCGTATGAATTTTTGAATATGTGATTTCTTGGACTGAAAATTTATAACATACCAGCAATGCGAAAGAGGCAAATGCAAAGGCAGTATATGCGAGTATGTTATTTTTCGCACTAAAGGATTTTTCTTCAGTAAAAGAGGCTTTATAAGCGTCCCTAAAACAGTAATTGTCTACTGTTATGAAATGGTACATTCGGTATAATTTTTGATGAATATACATACAGAAATATATAACGAGAAAAAGTATTGCATCATCGCTCGTTACAATCATATTCCCCCCTTGAAATGCATTTTGGTGCCACTTAAACAAAGTCAATGAATGTCTTTTATTGTAGCAGCTACATTCAATTGATATATTTTCCTTGGGTCTGTTTGTTTCTAAAACCCCATGATCGAAACAAATGTTAGAATACAAAATATTTGTTTTTCAGGCAATGTATCTATGGTTACGCTCGTAGTTTAATAAACTTATCATTCCATTTTCTTGGCAGATTATGACGTTTCCCTTCGGGACGGGCTTTATTCCGTTCGCCCTGGCACTGCGTTGCAGCGACTAGGGCGAACTCCACCGAACCCGCATGCGGTTTCGTCCCTTCGGGTAACAATCCCTAACGCAAGAACTGCATGAACCGCCTGCGCCGTCACTACGGCACTATTTGATTTGCGCGTTCTGGCTTCGGCTTCAGCGCTTCGCGCTGCTGTCCATTTTTGCAGTTAAAGAAAGGGGAACAAGGGGGCTTTGCCCCCTTCCCCTCGCAAGCAGGAAAACAGGGTTTCCCCGTACTTCCGCATTCTCTTCAGCCGGCACAACCGGCTTACGTTCATTTGTGCAGTATCAGACAGCGGATTTGCTTCGCAGATCCGCTGCTGACCCTTCGGGCGGGTGATCCCCCTCCCAGTTTTCCAGCTTGCCACCCCTTACCCCCAGTCTCGCTTGCGACGCCGCAGGAGCAGAAACGGGGTTTCTGCCCTACGGGACAGAAAGAACGCTTCGCGGAAAAGGAAGAAGGGAAAAACAAATGACTATTCGTGAAATCGCATTATCAAACCTGCTGCCAGACCCTCTTAATGTGCGTAAGAGTATGAATACCGCAGACCTTGCAATTCTGGCCGCAAGCATTCGCGCAACTGGTTTTAAACTGTTGCAAAATCTGGTTGTCAGACCCGCAGAAACCAAAGGCGATTTTTTTGTTACCGCTGGCGGTCGTCGCCTTGCCGCTCTTTTGCGTCTGGCCGAAGCTGGCGAGATTAAGCCAGATCATAAAATTACCTGTAGCGTTCGCACCGATGCAGACCCTGTTGCCCTCAGTCTCATTGAAAATGAAGCACGGGCAAGCATGACACCACTCGACCAGTTCGCAGCGTTTAAGGCACTGGCCGAAAATGGCGCAACCGTTGAACAGATCGCTAACACCTTTAACGAAAGTGTTCCGACCGTTCAGAAACGCTTGGCATTGGCAAATGTCGCGCCGGAAATTCTGGACGCTCACCTTCAGGAAGTTATTTCTGTGCCGCAGCTTCAGGCATTTGCAATCACTGACGATCATGAGCGCCAAAAGGCCGTTTTGTCGCTGTTGCGTTCTGAATATTATTCACCAACAAGAATACGCAGCGCACTGACCAACTTTGAAATGGCAACATCAACGCCAACCGTTCGCTTTGTTGGGCTTGAAGCCTATAAAGCCGCTGGCGGTGCAGTCATTACAGATTTGTTTGCTGATGATGGTGGCGGGGTAATCGTAAACCCTGAAATTATCGGCAAGTTGTTGGATGAAAAACTTGAAGCTGTGAAAGAGAAAATCGCCGCTGAAGGTTGGGCATGGTCTGAAATGATGGGCGATAGTTCCGATTATTACAACTGGCGCAGAATCTATTCAAAAAACAGAGATTTGAGCGATAAAGAGTATGCACAGCTCGAAGCTTGGGAGGCCGAAATGGCAGCACTCCCAATTGAAGGCGATAAGCCGGAAAATATTGCAGCCCTTGCTGAACATGACCGGATATCCGAACTATACGAAGCGTTGCAGGAAAAAAAATACTCATTTGACCCTGTAGAAATGGCCTATTCTGGCGTGTTCTATACAATCCGCACAGATGGAGAATTGCACTTCTATCATGGATATATTCGCCCAGAGGACGACCCAGAACGCTTGAAAAAAGTTTCAAGCGCTCAGGCAGAAGATACAAATGGCGGCGTATCTCAAACATTGCGTGAGGATTTAACCGCACATAAAAACGCTGCTATGATTGCACTCATGGCAAAAGACGCGAATAGCGCACTTGTAGCGGTTGTGCATCGCTTTCTTATCAGCACCCATTACGGAAAGTGCTGTGATCTGTCACCGCTCGACATTGCTATCTATTCGACTAACACAACCACTTATATGAAGCAGCCGGAAAGCTCGAAAGCTTATGACGCATTTGAGGCCATTAAAATTGAAATGGGTGAAATGCTGCCGCAGAATGTCGATGATCTTTTTGAATGGTTGCTCGACCAAAACAAAACCACCCTCTTGGCACTTTTGGCCTATGCCACGGCTCCATCTATTAAAGTGATTGAAACACGCAATCAGATAAACGCACCAGATAAGAATGACCAGCTTGCAAGAGCCCTTAATCTGGATATGCGCGACTGGTGGACACCGACCGCAGATAGCTATTTCAGACAGGTTTCGCGCAACGAAATACAACGCACCGTTGGCCTTTTGAAAGGTAATGATGCAGAGCGCGAAGTCATGCAATCATCAAGCAAGGCAGATGCTGCAAAGCTGGCCGAGAAAATTCTTAAAGGCACGAAATGGCTACCACCTCTCTTGCAGGTATCTAAGCCGGTGAACCTTGACACATCGGACGAAATGCCAGACGCTGCATGAAGCCCCGCAATGCTTCAAAGGCATTTATTTCTTGATTTACGGGGCGGATTTTCTGCCCCGTTTCCTCAAAAAATGATTGCAAATTTAGTATATACTTTGTAGTATATACGTATATTTCAAATTGGATATACCGGAGTCAATTCAATGTCTGGTCTATATGTCAAAGATGATGCCGTTAATGAAATGGCGATCAAACTTATGAAAGTTACCAATGCGCCGAGCAAAACGGAAGCAGTTCGCCGCGCCATTCAAAATGAGCTGAACCGTTTTGCAAACGAAAGGCCGCTTGCGGAGCGCGTGGCAGAAATTCAGGCATCTATGAAAGACCTGATCGGGGAAAATAAGACCCCACATGACCATAAGGCTTTCATGGATGAAGGATGGGATTTGTAATGTTTCTTGATGCTTCAGTTATCGTTGCAATTCTGGCCGAAGAAGAAGATGCAGGTTATTTCGTCGGTAAGATTGAAAGCTGCACAGGGACTAAGGCATATTCGTCTGTTTCAGTTTTTGAAGCTGTTATAAGTCTGGCTCGTATTGCCGCGACCGCACGTTACGGCGATCAAAAGCCAATCCCGCCGGAACTGATTGAACAGGTTCAAATCCGAGTTGATAATTTCCTGCGCACAATTGGTGCGAAAGAAGTTGCAATAGGCGGCTCAACACATAAACGCGCCCTTGATGCAGCCAAAACCTTTGGCCGCTTTGTCGGGCATCCTGCTAAACTCAATTTTGGTGATTGCTTCTCTTTTGCAAGCGCTACAGAATTGCGTTTACCGCTATTGTTCAAAGGCAATGACTTTAGCCAGACTGATATTGAAAAAGCCTAAGCGAGATAAAGGACAGGCATTATGAAAAGCATTACACTAATTGCATTAGTTTCTCTCTTTTCTATGCCTGCCTTTGCTGACAGTGCCTATAATTGCGGCGCAAGCGGCAATCGGTGCCAGTCAAAAGAATTTCAAGAGTATCTTGATATTGCTGCCGGTGCCTTTCCTGATGCACCTAGCTATCAATTAAGCACTTATGCTTATAAGTGCGAACATGCTTCAAAAAAGAATAAGCAACTGTGCCGGAAAAACCCGCAGCAAGCGGCCAAAAACCTGAAGGTTTTTGAAGATGAATGATGGTTTTGGCTTGCCAAAACCGCGCTGCCTGCCATTTCTTCAATAAAGCCCCCAAAGGGGCTTTTTTATTCCCTAAAATTGCAGTGAGCTATTCCCTTGCGCACTGGTTAGACAAGATATGCCAAGCCATAGCCGACTTTGTGATTAAGCCGAGATCCGTTCTGCTGGCTGTTACCCGTGCCTTATTACTTATGTGACGATTAATGCCATGTTTCCGAAATGCGATTTAATGGTGTTTTTATTTTGCGATTGACTAAAGCACTGACTTGAGTTGCTATCACGCTGGAAGTTATGAGTTAATACAATCGCATTGAATTTTCTTGGTCGCAGGCAGTGAATTTGTAATGTGACGGAATATACCAATTTTTGAGCGGTTCTTTTCGCCGTTGCTTCTGTTACGTCGTCGCATTTCGTGCCGGTTTGCTGCAAAGCCGCGTTCAAAAAATTTCCCCGTCCTGCGGACTTCCTCGCGGGACAAATTTTTTTCTCTCTGGCTTCCTTCGCTTCGCTGCGGCCTCCGGTGCAGCACCGTCAACTTCATGCTTGGGACTTCTCAGCAACTAGCAAAAAGGAACCTAAAAATGAACACCGCCACAAACTTCATCAAATTCGATAGCGACAACATTGAAAATTCCGCAGGCTCCGGCCGCATCTCCACTCTCACCAACGACCTCACAATCAAGGTCATGCCAATCAACAACCCAAAAAGCGATAAAACCCCAACCCATCGCATTTACTCAAAATCTCCGGCAGGCTTCGACATTCAAGTCGGTGGCATCTGGAAAAACAAAAGCCAGCAGGGCAAGGAATACTTCTCAATCACACTGAAAGCGATTGACTTCCGCGCCAATCTTGGGCGCTACCCTGAACAAGATGATGAAAGCCTTCAGGCAATCATCGAATGGGATTAAAAAAATCAAAGCCCCTTCGGGGGCTTTTTCATTTTCAGAAATGGCAGGCAGCTGAAGGCACTTTGTGCCTTCTTTTTTCAGATGAATGGTTGAAACATCTTCGCAACCTGGACACGCCTCTTTTGCTAATCCATTCTGACTGGAATGAAATTTAATGCACGTCCTCGATGCAAGTAATGTTCTGACCAATAGCACCCACCATAATCTAGTTGTCGCTATATTCAGGATAGGCACGATATAGAGCATGAGCCGTAGTTCCGGCATCCTTTCCGCTCAGTGCCTGCCAAGACCACCCGATCATATCTAAAACGCTGTGCTTCAGCGGCCTATTCATGACGGCAAGACTGAAAGGCGTTCAACAACGCTGACCGGCACAAGTGTCATTTAGTTTAGGGGGCAGCACAGCAGCGCGACTTGATATTTCCTGCCGCATACTTGCCTATCTGCCAATGAGGCCGAGCATTGCGCCGTTATGGCTGATTGAATGAATGCAGCAACCACCTGCGCACGAACGAAGCCGCTAAATCAGTGTGAAGCCGTCTCACCTCACACCAACATTTCTTTGAGCTGATGCCGCTTGTCACGACAGGGCTTTGTCATTTGCACAACCCCGCCAGTGATTGCCCAGATCATCCCTTTTGATTGCTGAAGTAGGATGCAACACAAGCGGCGCCGGTCGCACGTTGATGCCAGCCATTAGCACGGCGGCTTGGGTGTATTGATGCGCAAACAGAGCTAACAGGCCGCGCCAACATAGCCGCCCTCACCTCTTTGGTGAAGCATGTTACAGGTGCGAGCTTTGTGGAACTTCCTTTCGTTCCTTACTTGACGGCAAGCTGCAATGGCCTCGTGTCCGGTCAACGGCTTTGCCGTACTCCACTCCGTTTCGTGCCTACGGCTGACCGGCCACTTATGCGGCCATTTCCGTTTTTCTGCCGTCAGGAACGAAAAAGGAGATCCACCATGAAAAGCAACGACACATACGAACGCATCACCCAAACAATCGTTGAGCAGCTGGAGAATGGCGTTAAGCCTTGGATTAGCCCTTGGAATGGCGCTCCAAACATGAAACTTCCGCTCCGTGCAAACGGTCAGACATATCAGGGCATTAATGTTCTCGCCCTTTGGATTGCATCCCTAACCTTCGGCTACGATCAGCCAATGTGGATGACATTCAAACAGGCACAAGAATTAGGCGGTCAGGTACGCAAAGGCGAAAAATCAACCCTTGTCGTTAAATACGGCACCTTCACGCCAAAAGATGAAATGCCGGTCGATAATGAGGAACGTCAAATTCCGTACCTGAAAGGCTACAGCGTTTTTAACATTCGCCAGATTGACGGCTTGCCTGAACACCTATTCATTCAGCCAGACCTGCCAGACAATGAGATTGAGCCTCATGTGATTGCAGATAACTTCATCGCTAATACAGGTGCGAAAATTGAGTTCAGCGGTACGCAAGCTTATTACCGCCCAAGTGCAGACACTATCACAATGCCGGATAGAAAGCGGTTCGTAGATCAAACGCACCTATATTCCACACTGTTGCATGAACTCGGCCACTGGACAGCAGCAAAGAGCCGTTTAGATCGTGATTTGTCGGGACGCTTTGGCAATGAGGCTTACGCAATGGAAGAGCTGGTGGCCGAATTAACATCGGCTTTCGTTTGCTCTGATCTTCAGGTGCCAATCAATCCTGAAGAGAATACAGCGACCTATATCAGCACATGGCTTGAAGTGCTTAAAAATGATCCAAAGGCCATTTTTACAGCTGCATCTAAGGCGCAAGCCGCTGCTAATTACCTTCATGGTCTCCAACCTTCAGAATTGGATAAGGCCGCATAAGCGGCCTCTTTCATTCTTCAGGCTTTGCTTCAGCCTTTTTTCTTTTTGCGGGATATGCCCGTTTTTTAGGCTTTGTTTCAACTGTCGGATTCATCTGTTTGAAAAACAGGTTCATTGTGCGCAAGGCTTCCGGAGGCAGCTTTGACATTGCCGCCATAGTGTCCTGAAACTCTGAAACTTGCTCCGGCGTTGCGTCACTCAGAAAATCTTTAAAGCCCTCAATTGAAGAATAGAGGGCTTTCATTCGTTCAGCTTTTTCAGGGGTATCGCCCAACATTTGTGGGGCAATCGCATAAACAAGGTCAATCATGGAAAAACCGAGCAATTCCCAGACATGAACCAAGCGGCGTACAGTCATACGCGACCGTGCGCGTTCGTAGCGGCCATATACATAATATGACAGGCCGATCAGTTCCACGAAATGTTCATGTGTGAGATTTTTGCTAACACGAGCTTCACGGATGTACTCACCTAATCGGCGGTCAATATCCTCAAATTGCTCAACACCATCAAAGCCGGGTTTTCGAAAAATATTCTTTTTGGTTTCTGGATCGAAACTTTCAACAAGCCCTCTTTCTTCTATTGTTGTTTTGACTTGTTGGTTACTCACGCCAGCCCCTATTCATTTCAAAAGTTAAGCATATTCCGCAATCACGGGATAATACAAAATCTCAGCCCATTTTATAGCCAGCAATTTAGCGGTTATGTGACTAAAACAGTTATGTTAACCGATTAGCTTTTTGCAAGAGACTATGGAAGGTTTTTTTGTATTTCCATTATCTTCCACTTATCTTCAAAGCGCTGGAATGTTGCAGAAATTTGCGTTTCTTTCTCTAACCATGCCAATTTTAAAGTTATATCACAACCAAACGTATTGTTTTGTAATGTAACGCATTCGTCAACATTTGCTTTATTAGCCGTTGATTGTGCGGTTGCTTCCCACTTTTGATGCTCAAATAGCGCATTGAGAGCATCAGTAGATTTAGGCCACTGATTTTGTTCTGCAGGTTGTATAGCACCATAGATAATGTCTTTTAAAGGGAAGTTAGTTGTCTCATTTAAATGCTCATAGAGCATAGGGGCTGAAACAGCCCCTACAACAAACCCGATAAAACCAGCCATTACGAAGCCAAAGCGCATAATTAGAAACCTAGTTCTTTTAGAGCATTATCCAATGCAATGCTAAGGATAGCAGTTTTAGAGCAGCGTGTGCTTTCTGCCGCTGCATTAAAGCGGCTATTCAAATCCGCATCTAGTCTAATATTGACCGCAACTTTCTCAATATTTTTGTCTTGCAGCTTAATTTCGCGCAACAATGAGCTGCTTGCCGCCCTGCCCGCAGTTTCAGCATTTTGTGCTGCAGGCATTTCAACGCTTAATTCCGGTGAGATAGCCGATTTATCCTGCACAATTGTCGGTGCAATGTCTTGGGCTTCTGGTGCACTCAGATTAGCCTCAGCAGGTACTACTTCATTTTCTTTGGTGGTTTTAGAAACACCAAAATGCGCGCGGCGAGTACCATCTAACAAAGCTCTTTTTGAACTAACTTGGCTCATTATAGACTCCCCGTTTCTAAATACCGAACTACGTTGTCGGTGAAGATTACAGCTTCTTCAATGGCCTTTTGCACTGAATCATTATTTGCATCCGGTAGATCATATAATGAAGGATAGCCGGAATAGACTTTGCGATATGGATTACGCTGCATCAGCTCGACGTTGCAGTGATCAACAACAACATCAGACTCTTTAAGTTTGGCGAGGAACCCGCGTATTGTTTTATATTCTTCAATATGGCGATCTTGGAGTGTTACGCGCGTATTGAAAACAAGTTTCCTGATATTCACACCTTGATCTTCTTCAATTTGAAGGAGATTTGAAATCGTTGTGACCATTCCTTTAATTTCTGACTGACACGCCTGTACTGGAATGATTGTCAGATCAGTAACGAGAAAAGAGTCCTCTTGAAATTTTTCCATTCGACCCGGAGTGTCGATGAAAATATAATCGTAATCATCTAGGTTGGCACTCAAAATTTGCTTCAGCTTGTTCGCCGTGCCTGCATATTCCAATGTAATATTGCTGATAGGCGTTTCGTTTTCCGAGCAACGATCAAACCAAGCAGAAATATTCTTCTCAGAGTCTGTATCAACGATCAGGACTTTTTTGCCCCTGTGCGCAAGCTCAGAACTTAGCATTATTACAGAGACTGTTTTTCCAGCCCCGCCTTTTGCATTCGCACCAGTAATAATTTTCGCTTCAGCCATTGTAAGCCTCTTGTGCATTTCGCTTGAAAAAAATTCCGACGACACTTTACGGTCTGTAAAGCAGTCATTGCTTTACCCTATGTATAGCATTCAAAACTTTACGATTGGTAAAGTATGGCGGTAAAGATACGCTGTAAAGCCGTTATGTAAAGTTTCTTTGTAAAGCATTTAGGTATAGCCATAACGTAAAGCATTAATGTAAATTTAAATCGTAAATCATTAGTGTAAAGCATTTTCGTAAAGCGTATTTGTATTGCACAGATGTAAAGCACTAACGTAAAGTTTGAATGTACCGACATAATGTAAAGATAATTTGTAAAGCTAGTTGTAAGCTCAAAACGTAAAGCTCTGCGCAACGCTTAAATGTAAAGCATATATGTAAAGCAATTTTGTAAAGACGCTCTCATGCGTACCTTAAAGCTCGGAGTAGTTTGTAAAGAAGTTTTGTAAAGCAAATACGTAAAGCACAGCAGATAACCGCTATTGAGCTGCAACGTGTGATCAAATCCTAATCTTAAATCTAGGATGCCCCACAAATCGACACAGTGCGCGCCGCAGGCGCATTTGCCGCCTATCTGAAGGGGTGAAGCTCGGAGCCGCGCAAATCGCTGTCAGCGACGATCTATGAGTGAAATGCAAGGTTGAAAAGCGAAGCGTACCTTGCATGATCGAAAGATCGTTCGAAAAAGGCGATTGCGGCTTTCGTAGGTGAACCTTGGTGAGCGCATTTTAAAATAATCGAGCAGAGCGAGAAAATTAGGAGGCGAGCGAAGCGAGGCCGAAAAAGCCTTTGTAACGAGCGAAGCGAAGTGATAATCCTATTTTAGTTGGCAGGATACGTAATTTTGTAGTACAAAATTAATTCAATCAGCAACAGGTGCTGATTATTGGATTGTTCATTGGATTGATTGCCTCAAATTTGAGGCGTGGGAACAGGTTGAAACATGAAGGCAAAAGAGGAGAGGGCGCACGTTGTTACATTGCGGGTTTCCGCAAGCGAACACGCTGCTATTCATGAAGCGGCAGCTAAAGCCGGAATGTCGCCCTCAGCCTTTATGCGTTCAACGGTTCTTGAAGGTGCAGGGATAAAGCCCTTTCTGACAGAGGATGACAGGGTGATTTTCGCCCTGATATTGGAAGATTTGCGCAAGGTTGGTGTGAACCTAAACCAGATAACAGCGGCAATTAATTCCAAAAAATACCCAGTTCCTGAAGAAGTAGCTCTTCATCAGATGAATGTTTTGAAGTCTCATGCAGCGATATTTCACGAAGTGAAGCGTCTTTATGAGAAAACAGGACACAGATTAAAGCCAAAGGAATAAGACTTGGAGCCGTTTATTGGTGCATTTACAGAGCAGTGGGAGCGCCGGAAGGCTGCTGAAGCCCACGCTCGTCAGCGCCAATTGATGGTTCTCATAGCACTGGATGAAGAAGAGCGCCGCCGAAAGGGTGGTGGTGGCGGTGGGGGAAGTGCTGGAAGTCGCAGGCCAAAACAGGCAAAAATCAGTTTTAAATCGCAAGCAGCATTTCCGCGGCCATCAAAGCCTGTTGTATTTGATCGACCGCAAACCGTCCGAATGGAGGGACTGGCTTCAGGAAGTCAGCCAGCGGTTGTTAAAATGGCGTCCTTTGGTGGTGGTTCCCGCCTTGGTGCGATGCTTAATTATGTTTCTCGTTCAGGCGATTTAAAGCTGGAAAATCATTTAGGGCAGCAAGTTTCTGGTCAAGAAGATTTGCGCGAGATCCGTTCAGACTGGCAGAGCCTAATGTCAAATCGCACTGAATCCCGCGATGTAGCAGGGTTCAGTATTGAAATATCAGGACAGTCTGAAAACCATAACACGGACGAATTAGCGTTAAGTGTTCTCAAAGCTGGCCTTGGTGATCGTCACTTTGTCTATTCTGTATCTGCCAACAGAAACGGCGGTATCAATGTTTCTGGTGTTGCTGTTTTGCGAAATAGCCAAGGCGAGCGTCTTAGTGCAGATGCAAAAGCAAATATGATCGTCGCAGATCGTTTAAGGACTATATCAGCTGATCAAGGTCTGCGTGTATCTTTTCGTTTTCGCGGGTATGGGAATGGCGTTGAATATGGCAGCTATAAAGTTCGTGAATTAGTGGCTCATAGTGGCGATGCTGTTAAGAATGAGAATGGCCGTATTATTCGGACACATGACGAGGCCGGTGATTTAGTACAAAAAAATTGGCGGCAAGATATGCACAGTCGCAAAGGACGTGATGTAATGCACGTCATAATGTCAGCGCGACCTGGCACTGACATAAATGCTTTCCAATCCTCAGTGCGCGATTTTTTATCTCAGCAATTTGGTGGTCATAAATACGTATTTGCAGTGCATGACGAAGTGAGTGACACCAAAGAGGCAAGTGCAGGGGGCAAACGACCTCATGTGCATGCGCATGCCATTATCACGATGAAATCTGAAGCTGGAATAAAACTTCAAACCACACCGGAAACATTCAGGCAGTGGCGTGAAGTTATGGCTGAAAAGGCTAGAGATAACGGCATCAGAATGGAAATGAATGACCGGCGAGAATTTGCAAGCGCACCGGCTTATTCATCAAAACAGGTTCGCCCTATTTATAACAATGACAACATTGCTCGAACAGAACATGAGCCGGTAAGTGCCAGTGCCGCAGCACGGTATAATAACAAACGCGATAATGTCAGCCAGATTGCTCAGTCTGCCCGTAGTAGAGACTACGCACTCAATGCTGCTGTAAATTGGCAGAAGGTAGCAATGGCGAATGCCAACACGCAAATTGCGACACATGCCACACAATATTGCGCAAAAATAATCGACACAATTTTAGAAGTTCAAACCGATCAATCAGGAAAAGTAATCGCATTCAATCCCAATCATTCCGTAGCAGCTGGTGTTGCAGCGGTCATAAGTTTAGCTCAGGAGGCAACATCAATGCCAAACATGAATAGACAAGAATTTGAAGCGTATGAAAAAGTTGCGGAACAAAATATTCACAAAGTTGAGCAGATCATTCCTGAAGCCAATAGGGCTGATTATGAGGAAGTCATTGCGCTTGCCAGAAAGACCATTGATACGGAACGGTCATTGATGATTTTCAATGAGCAAGAAGCAGAGAGAGAGCAATCAATCAACATTATTAAGCGTAGTGTTGAAAGTGATTTTGCCGAGTTTTTTGCCCAAGAACTTGATAAAAATTTAGGTGAACAGAAGCACACTTTAACTCAAGCTGAAGGGGTATTAGGCGCTCCGTTCCCTGAAATGCCAGCCGAAGCTACAGAAGATCATACAGCTAATAAAAATGGCCTGATTAATCCTGAAGAGGATAATAAAAAGCGTCATGGTTATCCTGAAGAAGTAGAAAAACATCTTTACGTTCGTGAAGAGAAGAACGGCGAGCAACACCGTGTTTTTTATGACCATAAGGGCGAGCGGGAAATGTTCGTTGATAATGGCGAACGTATGCGTGCCAAAACTTTCGATGCTCATGCGGTGCGAATTATGGTTGAAACTGCTGCGCATCGAGGTTGGACGAGTATTGATGTAACAGGATCAGCCGAGTTTAGACGCGAGGCATGGGTTGAGGCACAGGCTCATGGGATCACGGCGAAAGGCTATAAACCAACAGAACTTGACTGGCAGGAAGTTGAACGCCGTGAGCAAGCATATTTGAAGAATGAAATCTCAAATAGCGATAGAGAAATGTCCACGCGACAGGTGCAAAGCCGAGAAGCTGGTCATGCTGGTTCAGCTATTGATACACGATCTGTTACTGAGAAAGGTCAGGAGCCAACTCGTGCAGCAGCCCCAACATTCAAAGAAGGGGTTGAAGGTAAGCTCTTAGAAACAGGCATCAAGCCTTATAAAGACGACCCTAAAAATGAAAAATCACCGTATGTTGTCATGGAGACAGGAGAAGGTGAAAAGACAATTTGGGGCGTTGGTATTCCTGATGCTTTGGACAGGGCAGGTGTAAAAGTAGGTGACAAAATCAATCTGCGTGAAGATGGAATTGAGAGTGTAAAAAAACCTATCATCAAAGAAGTGGATGGAAAGAAAGTACGAGAAACAATTGAAGTTGATCGTCGAGCATGGAAAGCAGAAATGCTTGAACGTCCTGAAGCGAAAATTGAACAGAAAACCATATCTGAAGTTGGCAGAGGTAATATAGGCTCGAACTCTGATCATGAACGTGCTAATCTTGATCAACTTACAGTTTTGAAAGAAGCTGAGACAGTCAGAACAGATCCACCGGCACAACATGTCAATCGTGCTGAAGATATGGGTTGGAACCACGATAAAGATACGGAGCATGAAAGATGAGCTTAGGAGATCATCGACCTGCCTTCTATGAAGTGCGGGTTCCAGTAAGCAAAAAGGATGAAGAAAATTCCACCGCTATGGTGAAGTTGTTCTTTGTTGTCGTTGCTCTCATGCTTTTTGCTGTTTTCATTACGTGGCTTGAGAACATCGTTTACACTTGGTTTGATAAGGCAGCATCTTGGGTCGGTGATACATATGCCGCCTTGCTTGCTTACCTACCATTTTAGAAAAAGCCGCTTTAAGCGGCTTTTTTTATGAAGCTGTATTAGCGCCAGCAGCAACTTCGGTCTTAACTGCATCAAGCATAGCGAATAAAGCATCAGACCGGTTTTTAGACTTTTCTGACTTTGCCAGCTTTGTGCCTAATTGGCTAAAGTCTTGGATAGCGCTGATATTGGCTTTCCTCAACTTCATAAACTCTTTTAGTCGTTGATCTTCAATCTCGTCCTGATCGACAATAGATTTTTGTTCGTCGTCATTATCCTGAATTATGGATATTTGAGTTTCGGAATCCGGTTTGCTGTTTTCCATTTGATTGATTGCTACCGGAGGAGGGGGAGCTTTGGCTTCAGGTGCTTCAGATTGAGCTGGTGTTTCTTCAATCGCTGGCTGAATTGTATTTTCTTCTTCGACGGGAGCTTTTGGCTCGGCCAGAAGTCGCTTTGCTATTGGCGTAAGTGGTACATAATAATCCAGTGCTGAAATTACCGGCATGTGACTTTGAGAATATTCGACCGCCTTATTAAACTCTGCGACTTTGAAATACTGGATTTTTTGCCCGAAAATTGGAGCCTCACCTTGAGGCAATAAAATCATTCTATCAGCAGGCATTTGACGAACCTCTTGCGGCATCATCAAATCGCGCTCGCGGATTTGCTCAACCTTTGTTCTCCGTGGTACGCCAATTAATTCAATTGTTCTGGATTCAGACTGATAGCGAATTGTTTTCCGGCCGAGTGATTTTGAAAAATATTCCGCTGTAGCCTGATCATTGGCAGCTAGGCATATTTGATAGCCACAGTTTCCTAAGAGGGAATAGCGGGACGTTTCGCCATAAATTTCATCAAGATTTTTTAGATCCTGAATGACAAACGCCATTTTGATATTATAGCCAGCCACGTAAGGAAGCTTGTTGATTACTTCTGACATTTTTTTAAGCTGGCGAAATTCATCGAGTAAGAAATAAACTTGTAATGATTTTTCATCAAAGTCCAATGTCAGCAAATCTAAAACCTGTTGCACAAACAATGTGAGTAGTGGCTTTAGTAGTGAAACGTCATTAATTTTAGGAGCGAGATAGACCGTCACCGGCTTTCTCTTCATTGATTTAAGATCAATATCCGTGACAGTTGTCGCTGAAGCAATACGCTCATTTTTAAACGGACGCATCGCGTTTTGAATGTCAACCAATGTAGACGCGGCCACACGATCACTTAGCCCAAGATAGCTATTGAAACTCTCTTGGGTGAATCTAGACAAATAAGGCTCTTGCTTGAGAATAAGCGAAATTTGTTTTTGTAAATCGAGACCTGAATTTATAAATGAATTTACTTCAGCAAGGTTGCGATGATTTTCGTAGTGCGGACTATCAAGCATATAGCTAATAATTCCGGCGAGTAGCTGCTGTGCGAGACCTTGAAAGACTGCATTTTCCCCCTGAGATTCAGGAATTAAAATGTTAGCCATATTCTGAATATCAGTTGTCCGGTCGCCTCGACTTTCACGAATGAAGTCTATTGGATTCCAGCGGTTTGTATTTTCACTTCCGGGAGCAAAAAAATATACAGAATTACCGTTCTTGCGACGATAACCAGCAGTACGCTCAAAAATCTCACCCTTCAAATCGGTTACGATCATTGAACCCTCATGCGTAAGTGCATTAGGAATGACATAACTAATGCCCTTACCTGAGCGAGTTGGTCCCATTATTAAATGATGCCTATCGTCATTACGCCGTAGAAGTCTCTTATCCATACGGCCAAATAAATGTCCCTTCTTTTGAAACCACTTGTTTTTTATGAGCGATGGTAATGTTTGAAATTCAGCATCACCAAGGGGATTTGATGATTTTCGTAAGCCCAACCAGCACACCCAAGAAGTTAAAATAGCTGTTGGTGCAATTGCACCAAGTGCCACCTTCTGAACGGTCGCGTGACTATAGTAGAACCAAACTTGCTTAAATGAGGCAAAAAAATTGTCTGAAATTGTAGCTTTTAAAACTCGGCCGTCTTTAAAGAAAATAGCAAGCCCTATTCCATAGAACAGCATCCATAGGATGAAAGCTATAAAGAGGCAAAATATGATATAAATGATTGAAAGCGGCTTGCTCATAATTACCCTCGGTTGAAAGCTATTTCAGAGACACCACGCTTTCCGTTCATATTTTTCACCTGAACGACAATAGGTATGACCATTTTAATATATGCCATTAGGTCAGCTTTAGCATAACCACTTGTAAGACCAGACTGCATCATCATCAAAGCAAGCCGTTCATAGGCCATTTGTGGGCTATTCGCGTGAACCGTAGACATAGAACCCGGATGCCCCGTATTAATTGCTTGAAGAAATGTGAAGGCTTCGGAGCCGCGAATTTCACCAACAAAAAGACGATCTGGACGCATACGAAGAGTTGCTTCGAGAAGGTCTTGAATAGAGGCATTTGAAGTCCCTTGACCGCCTTTTGAAGCCACTAAATGAACAGTGTTTTTTTGTGGAGGCATTAATTCGCGTGTATCTTCAATGGTAATTACACGCTCATTTTCATTAACAGCTTTGAGACATGCGTTTAAAAATGTTGTCTTTCCTGAAGATGTACCACCTGAAATCATGATGGTTTTTCTATTGGATATAGCTGTTTTGATGAACGAATAATAATCTCCACTTTTCAGTAAACCATCAAGTTCAAGATTAATCTGGCTTTCTTCATCACCAGCCATTGTTACCGCTTCAAACGCACCAAGCGCATTATATTGCTCTAGTGAGAAATCATTCAAAACTTGGCGACGAATTGATATTGCACCACCTGCCGGTGCAGCTGGTGGAAGTACAACCTGAATACGTGCCTTAAAATGATCAATTGATGCACTGAGAATTGGCGTTTGTTCGTTGATACTTTGCTTAGTTGCGGTCGCTACTCGTTGGCCGATATGAGTAATTTGTTGTGCCGTTAAATCAGGTACATGAATGTATTCCATATGAGGCTTGCCAAGTTCCTCAAAAAAAACTTGGCAAGGCTCATTCACAGAAATCTCAACAATTTTATCGTTCTGAAGTAGGTGCAATAATGGTTTCAGACTTTCATTGAGAACGAAGTTTCCTTGTGGGATATGTGCAATATTATCTGCGGCGCTCACGTTGAATTTCCTTCAATTCTTCTGTCACTGGATCGTCATAGAAAGCGGAAAAATCTAGATCCTGCCTAACAAAAACATGAATGTTTGCGCCTTGGTGGACAGTGATTGTTGGCTTAACTTGTAAACCGTCGCGAAGAGCTTCATTTGCCATTTCTGAAAATGTTCTGGCAATTGTATCGCGAGCAAGTTCTTCACCACTTTTAGAGTTAGTGCTACCTGTTGCGCGATCTCCATAACCGGCGGCATAACTTGCACCTGCACCGACAATTGATAACAAAATTGCAGAGCCAAACCGCTCACGGAATTTTTTATCAACATTTCCGGTTAAACCTACACGGCCAAGACCATCTGATCCAAAAGAATTGAGCCGGATATTTACCCCATCATCACGAATGAGGCGTGTCCAAACGACAAATACACGAGTTTGACCAGTCATTACTGACGATTGATATTCACCAATTAAGCGTGTTCCCGATGGAATAAGCACTCTGCGCCCATCCATAGAATAAACGTCAGCAGCAGTAACCGCACGTATCTGACCCGGAAGGTCACTGACAATTGCAGTTTCTAGGATGCCAGGAATTAAAGTACCTTCAGTGACTGTTGCGTCTATCCGATGAATCTTGCTCGCAACCGTGGCTTTATTGTTTACCGCTGATGCTGTAGCCAAAAACTGACTATGAGTGTCAGTTCCGGCTACTGTTGGAGAACCGGCACCATCACTATCACCACCAAAACCACCCGTGGCTAAAGAACCACTGGTTTGATCGAATGCGACCATTGGTGAACGGAACCGTGCCGGAAATTCTTCTTCTTCAGCAACAGGTTCTATAATCGTACTGACAGGCTCAATCACTTGAGGTGGGGGAGGTGGAGGAACGTCAAATTCAGCTACAGTTTCAGCTGGTGGTTCTTCTGCCGGTGGTGGTGGAATAATCACCAATTGATTTTCAGCCGGTGGTTCGGGTGCAGGCTCACCGTCCCTTACAAATGAAGGTGGTTTGAATGAAGTTGTATGAAATTCTTCATTAAGGTTTTTAGCCGTTTTGGTTTTCGACCCACTATTAGAGAAAATAAAAATTATGGCGATAACAGCGGCGCCGAGGAAACCAGCTTTCAGAATATTCTGTTTTCTTTTGTCATTTTTATCCGCAACGGCAGCATCATCATGACGGTTGATTGCTTCTAATTCTGGAGATTGAGACATTAGTTTCCGCTCCCCCTACGCTTGCTTGATGTGGTTTCTTGCTTAGGTGCCATAATGTTAGGATCAGGGGCGGCAAAGTCCGGTTTGCGTAGATTAAATACGCATGTCCAATTTGCACCATCACGCAATGTAAATTGAGTGGCTGTTGTATCAACTACGATGTATTCACCCTCTTTTCGGAAGTTTACGAGGGTTTCAGAGTAGTCGGGGTTTACTGTGAAAATTGCCGGTGTTTTGCCTTTGAATTTTAGGAATGTTTTATTCCCATCATCAAATACAACAGTTGGTTTAATCAGTGTCGACCCTGTGAAAGAGTAGTCAATGTTGACATTCTCTTTGTTGATCTTAGAAATATTTGGATTGGCCGCACGATACTCAGCCTCTTTTCGCATAGCGTTGTTTACGGCATTTTCTGGATAGATAAATCGAACTCCAAAAACTTTTGTGCCGGCACTAGGCTTATTATCGATCAACTCGATAAAATACATGCGTTTGTTTGTAACAATGTTCATGTTTGTTGGAACATTGTTAGCAACCGGCTTCACAAATAAAATGTTTTTGCGTTCATTTGGCGTTACCTGCCAGCTTTCTGTATCGCCAAGGGCAATTGTCTCAAGCCGTTCATCATTCTCAAAAATAATCGCTGTAGAAATGCCATGTGTAGCATTTACCTTCAGCACATTATTTGACTGATACACGACAGTAGTAACGCGAGGATCTAAATTGCCCGGCTTTGGAGCTTGCGCCCCAAATGCCAGTCCTGAAGATGCTGACAGAAAGCAGCATAATAATAAGAGCTTCTTCATTTATTTTACGTCCCCATTTGTGATGGTTTCTTGTTCACGGCGATAATCGTAAACCTGAAAGCCAAGGGGATTTTCAAAGCGCCATTCATTCGTCGCTGGCGTGTCTGTATACCGATACCGAACCACTGAAATATAATGACGCTCAATTGCGTCTGTGTCCGATTTTTCAATAAGTGAAAATCTGACCAGTGCAGTGTTATCGTTAGGCATTGTTACAGATTTGATATTTGCGGTAAGTCTTTTATTCTTACCGTAAACACGCGCAGGGTTTTGCGCGTTTGAAACGCTATAAATGCGTTGCAATTCATTTGCAGCTGAACCTGTAGACAGCAGACCGGCCAAGCTAACATTTTCTTCAATTGCGTATGGATCATATCCTTCACGCGCACGAATATAACGAACAATATTAGCCTGTGTAACTGCTTGTTTGTCGGTAATATTATCTTCAACAGTCAGACCAGATTTTACTTCTGTGTAACCGGTGTTTTTATCAACTACCACGATGTAAGGCTCAAATGTTTTGAGCGGAACAAGCATCATCAGTGTGATAATTGCTAAAATAGCGACTACAGAAGCAATGACAGCAACAAATATTGCTAAGCGTTTAGAACGCTCAGCTTTCTTGTATATTTGTTGTTCCCACTGCTCACCGCTTTGATAGTATGAGCGGAGATTTTCATCAGTTTTAGCTTGTACTTTTGACATTTTCTTAATTTCCGCTCTTACCTTGGACGGCTATGATTTTGCACTTGCCTTGCCAGTGCTTCACGACTGGCATTTGATACAGACCCACCATTTGAGCCGCCGCCGCGAGAGTATCTGTTGTATGCTTTGCGAATGCCTCTTGCCGTAGTTGAGACGGTCGAACTGGCTGCGCCATAAGACATTCTTCGCGCTCTTGAAGCGAAGTCCCCTGCAGAAATCATCACAGTACCAACGACACCTTGGGTCATGGTTTGAATGGTGAAAAGAATGTAGAGGCCAGCTAAGCAAACAAGGATGAAAATGGCACCTAAACTGGCCAGCTCATCAAGCGCAATTCCACTATAATCTTGGTCTTTGATTGCAGTCCTCATTGTAGCAATGATGATTGCACAGGCTCCATATGTGAATATCGGCATTAGCGAATATGCCATCACCTGCGTTAGCCAGCCGTCAGTTAGTTTGCGTGAGACATTAAACAGATAACAGGTGATAAAAATTGGTGCAGTTCCTATTAAAATCCAAAGAGCTACCTTTGAAATCATAAGAAGCATCAACGCCACGCCAACAAGAAAATATGAAATTGCTAGGACAAAAATACCGAACAAAATTGGTCCGAATTTAGTCCAACCGGCAGCATCGTTAAAGGCATGATTGATTGTTGTGGCTTGCTGAACAATAGCCGAGAGGCCATTTGTTGTTTTGGTTGTTGAGCCACCAGCCGCGTTTAAAACTAGCTGTCCGATGCCGTCAGGAACAGAGATGATCCATGAATATATAAGATCATTAAACATGCTCCAGTTTGTAGCAAGCGTAGCAACGCCAACAACCTTTACAACATGAATACAAACCTCAGCCGCAGAAATAGATGTAGCGCCCATCAAGAGCCGTATTCCATAGAAAATGACATATAGAATAACGAGAATATTGATCAACGGCATTATATCGCGTTCAAATGCCATAAATGCATTGGAAGTAAAATTACCACCAATAGCATCTAAGTTTTCAAGTAACTTTCCAATGAAATCATTTTCCATATTGAACCTCGTCACCAATCAAATCTTGGATAGCTAGTGCAGCTTCACTTTGATTGATTAGTTCCATTGAACCGCAATTCATTGGCTCTTGATAAAAGCCCATCAGTTCAGTTGGTCGCTTACATGGTGAAGTTTTCTCTTTTACCGTTCCACATGCAGCAAGAATTGTTGCAGAGACAATTAGAACGGCCATTGTTCCATAACGCTTGCTCATTACTTCACACTCCCAATTTCAGGAGCTTTCCATTTTAAGGCGCGTGATGAATTGGTGATTGAAATCAGGTTTTGCTGGTTCTCGACCTGTAAGGATTGAACAGCGCCATTCATGACCCCAATCAATTCATTGATTGTAAGGCCGGTTTGAACTTGCAATTGAGTGTTCTGGTCAATTGAGCCTTTAATATCTTTGGCTTCACCAATTTGTTCACCAGCAGATTTTAAGCTTTCGGTACGTGACTGAACCGCTGATTGTGTTCCTTGAACAAGAGCAGAAACACTAGCAACGGTGGAGATTAATTGTTTATAGCCTTGATCACCTGATTGGTTCTTCAGGCCACTAGATAATTTCTCGACAAGTTGTAGCCCCTTCATGAAGGTTTCAACAGTTTTGCCGAGGTCAGTACCAAAGCCGCTTAAATCCAAGCCACCACTCGACATAAGGCTGTCAAATGAAGGCATTGAAGATACTGAGAAGCCATTTCCAACGGCGAGAGACTGGAAACCTTGAGAAGAGTCCTTCCGGTCGCCTGTCATGGCAGACAAAGTTTCTTCAACTTTTGTCAGAATTTTGCCGTTCACATCCAAAATATCTTTAGTTGTTTCCGCCGTTTTTTTAGCGATTGTATAGTTCCGATTATCAATAACCGGCACGTCAGCATAAGCTGTACCAGTCATGAGAATGATTGCTGTCGTAATGAGGCTAGTTGTTTTCATCATATCAGCAGTTCCTATTCTGGTTTGAGCATAAGTTTGTTTTGATCAGAAGGTGGATAAATGCAGCTTTGACTTTCTTCATTCCATTTTGAACCTTCGAGATTGGCGCATTTATCTTTTGTTTGTTCGTCAGGTTCTTTCTCTTTTTTAATTTTTAGAGAATTTGAACTTCCTGACAATGCTGCGGCACCAAGCTTATTTTTGGAATTTATTAAGTCAGCGAAGGCAGAGCCAACCAGCAAGGCGCGGTTGAACATTTCAATGTTCGCGTTTCTCGCGCCTGAATTAAGATCGTAACTATCTTGAATAGTATCAGTGTATGTTCCACCGAGCTGGTTGAGCCATGAGGCTACATTGCCGCTACTTTCAGTAATCGAAGTGCTAATTTTTTCGGATGAATTTGCTGTATCAATTGCTTGTGTGTAAGCGTTCCCACCCTCAAATGAACCGCCGCCATAATTTATAGGTACGGATTTTCCATTTATTTTTGGAAGCCATTTTTGGGTAATGTTATGAACGTAACCACGAGTTTCTTTAAATGGAGGTACGCCACCATATTTATTGACGTTCCCAGGTCCCGCATTATATGCGGCTAATGCCTTGGAAACGTCTCCGTTATAGCGCTTCAGCTGCTGTTTTAAATAGCGTGCTCCACCACGCAAATTACTTTCCATGTTTTTGGGATCAACGCCCAAATCTTTAGCAGTTCCTGGCATCAACTGAGTAAGGCCATAAGCGCCAACATGCGAACGCGCACAGGGATTGAAGCGGCTCTCTTGATAGATCAGCGCAAGAAATAAATCGGGATCAAGACCTTCTTGCAAAGCAATCCGTTTTGCCATGCCAGCAATTTCAGGATTGTTGTTAATGGCTGCTTGTGGGTCGTCTTTCCGCGAAGGTCGATAAACAGCACCGGCCACACACGTTGTGCGCTCTCTGCGCACATTGTCATTTTTTTTAATTTTTTCTGTTGAATCTTGGCGTTTATTTTTTTCTGACAAATTCCGATTATCAATAACCGGAACTTGTGCACTTGCTGTCATAGAGCTAAAAATTGCAGCCATGATTATTGGCGAAAACACCTTCAATCTAATCATTGTTATTCTCCCAATCACAGAAAATTGGTAGCCAATGCTTCGGATCGTTCCCGACCTTTTCTCTAAGTGCTGTGCACTCGTCTAGGGTGGCTTTATTTGCTGAAAGCACCTTGATTAAATCTGGCATCTTAGAGAGATCCAATCGGGCAATAACGGAGTCATTACCCTGCTTAATCAAGAATGAGCGGCTTTCTGGTGCTGTATTTTTAATGTACTGAAATTCTTTGATCGAAAGCCCAAAGCGCTTTATGTAGCTTTCTTCATCAGCTCGCGGATTAGGAAAATGAATATTCAAAGCTGATTGTTCGATGATCGTGTGCGATGCTTTGGCTTTGGTAATATCAGCGGCAGACTGCGTTCCAAAACCAACTAGACCATTCAATTTACGAATGGTTTTCATTTTATCGACAATGAACGAAGAAAATTCCTCATCTTCGAGAAGCTTCCAGCCTTCATCCATAAAAAACATGACAGGATCGCCATTGAGCATTTCATCAAAGCGATGGAATAAGTACATAAGGACAGGAGTTCTTACTTCTGGAATATCTAAGATACTCGTCATGTCGAAGCCAAAAACTGTTGTCGTAGAAAAATCTAAAACATCTCTTTGAGAATTAAATACCCAAGCTTTTTCACCGTCGATCCAAGGCCGCAGTCTTGCGGATAAATCGTTAGCGTTAGCTTTTGTCCGACCAGATAATAATTCCTGAAGGTTATTCAGATTCCGCTGCTCAAGTGGATATGACATGAGATTGTTGAGCGCGTATTCTAGAGTGTCTTTATCTTCCTGTGCAAAATCATGCGTCCCTGATGAAAGCATGACTTTTAGTAACCGGAATAAAAACTCTCTATTCTTGGAGTTGTTATCTAAGTGTAACGGGTTGAAGCCAGTTTTTTCACCTGCATTGAGTGTTTCATAGTTCCCACCGATAGCACGAATGAAAATTTCCGCACCGCGATCTTTGTCAAAGAATGCAGCGCGAGGAGTAGGTGAAACTCGTCTTGCTTGAGATAGTAAGAAATTTAAAACAACAGTTTTACCAGAACCAGTTGGTCCGGTTATTGTAAAATGTCCCACGTCTCTTTGATGAAAATTAAAGAAAAATGGTGTCTGAGACGTGGTTTCCAATAATGAAATTGGAGTACCCCAATGGAGGTTTTCAGACCGGCCAGATGCAAAATTGTGAAGGGAGGAAAGACCAGCAAAATTGGCGCTAGATAGCATAGATTTACGCGCTATATAGGCATGGTTTCCCGGCATTTGCGCCCAAAATGAAGCTTCTAAATTTAAATCTTCACGTATCCAATTAATATTTGTCTCAGTCAGGCAGGAACCTAAATCAGAGACTGTTTTATTTAATTCGTTCAATGACTTTGAGAGACATAACAGGCTTAGATGATGTGTACCAAATACAGCTTCTTGGTTGATCAGGCTGTTAAGTGCTTCATCAATATCTGTTTCGACAGAGCTTCCTGCTTCATCTGAAGCTTGAATTTGACGCTGAAGCCTTGAAATTCTTTCTTGAGCAATCGGCTTGTCAGATAATGTAAATGATTGAGTGAGGATAAACTCATGATTAATTTGCAATAAATTGTCGAGCATACCCGGAGCTGTAAATGGCGGGTATTCCTTAATGGAGATCATCGCGCCGAAGTGGCCTTCATTTGGTGCAGCACCTTGAATTTGCATAGTGCGCTTGCCAAAATGTAACCGGCTGGAGCCGATGTATGATGAAATACCCATGCGTGGAAGGCGCATTTTTCTGAAGCGCCCACCATCTAATATTTGGTTCAAAAATTCACATGGTTCTGAATATGGTTCATCATTGCGATATGTAATGCCAAGTGGCTGAGCACCATACTTTTCGAACTGGCCTTTTAAATTGCCTAAAAGCTCTTCTAACTCGGTAATATCTTCCTGACGAGCTTCGTAATTATGCTTGCCTTTACCAGCAAGCATGTTGCTTACGTAATCGGCAATACCAAGTGCGCCACGCATGTTTGACTTTAAAATTGTTAGAAACAATTCATTTGTAAACATGCGTTTTTTACGCAGTTGTTTTGTGTATGTTTTATTCAGACGATCAGAAAATTCGTCCTCAAATTCCCCATCAACTTGCGCTTTAATTTCACGTCTAATTAGCGTTGACCAAACCGAAAATTCGCTTGACCCTAAAGCTTTAATAATTGTGTTTTGAACCGCATTTCGAAGATTTAATTCCGACTGGTCTACTGTTTGAAAGAAAAGACCATTCAGCTTTATAACGCACATAAGCGAACCATCTTCGAGCGCAATAACCTGCTCCGAAACATGCCGCATATATGGTAGATGGTACGACATTGGCCGCTCATTGTGAGCGACCTTGCCTAAGCCTAATTCTTCTCTGACAACTTTGAGCATTTTTATGACCTGTAAGAGTTAGCGCCCCAAAAAGTGCGATTTCTTGTTCGTGGGGTTTTGGAGGTGCAGACCTGTAAAACGTCCAAAAAACGGGCGTCTCTAGCACACAGAGCAAACAAAATTCCGTAGCTGATAGGCGCCATTAAAATTGCCCAAAACGATTTTGAAATGAGCCAAGTAATGATTGAGACGCCAATCACCATAACCACGGCCATGTAAGGCACGCCCCAAAGTGTTGGGGAGCGTGTCAAACCGATAACCAGAGGTATTACTGTGGGTTTTTCATCCTCGAACTGGTTCATTTGCCAATTGCACCGATAAGTTCAGGGGCGATCTGTGGTGCACCGAAAATAATACCAATGCCAATAATCACACTGCCAGCTGTGAACCAAGAGAGGCGACCGGCAGCAGCCATAAAGCCCAGACCCATAATGAACAAAACAGCAAGAGAAACGCCAAAAGGTCCGACAATAAAATCGACAATGGCTTGAATTGCTTTATGGATTGGCGAGAATGCAGCCGTCTGAGCATATGCGTTTTCTGTAAACGCAAGCGAGGAAATTAAGGCTGCGGATAATGACAAATATTTTTTAGAATTTGTCAGGCGTGAAAGAGTGTTTTTTGCACTTAGCATCATAGTCTCCTTTAAAAGTGCATAACGCCGCCAACGAAGTTTCCAGTTTTTTGAACTTGAACAACGCCGGTATCTTTGGGGGTATCAATCGCAGCAACTGAATTGGTTGCTTTGCGTGAGCTGGATTTTTTTGCTGGCATTGGCCGGTCGATCATAAAATTGACGACCTCGGCCACATAGCCAACAGTCTCTTTGAATGGGGGGATGCCCTGATATTCATAAATTCGACTGGAGCCAGCATTGTAGGCAGCAGCCGCAAGCAAAGGGTTTTCAAACTCGTCAAGAAGTGAGCGAAGGTGACGAACGCCTGCTTCAATATTGTCTTGAGGATCGCAAATATCTTTCACCCCGTATTGTGCTGCTGTAGGAGGCATAAGCTGCATTGCCCCGCGAGCGCCTTTCGGTGAGTTGCGAGATCTGTCAAATCGGCTTTCAGCCCAAGCTATTGCGGCAGCAAATTTTTCGTCAACATCATGTCGTTGTGCAGCGCTTTCAACCATTTTTCTGATTGTTTCTGCGTCAAACGGAGAGTCACCGCATATGCTTTGTTGTTGAGCAGATGTAGCGCTATTAATTTCTCTTTGTTCGATTACATGACTTTTTTTAGCAATATCTGTCTCATTTTTGCCACGTATTTGCCCACTTTTCTGTTGTTCCAAAGTAGGTAAATTTTGCCAAGTAGTTGATAACGCTTCTGGAGCATATGCAGAAATTATTCCGGTATTGCTATTATCTTCATGGGAGGTTGATGCCCCCCATCTTTCCTTGAATTTATCAGCGTTTTTAGTGCCTGATCTATCATTAAATGCAGCAATATCAATACTTTGAGCCGAACATGCGGGCGCATAAAATGCAGTGCACAATGCTGCGCAACTTAATAACATTTTAACCTTTGTGCGCATCATAACTGCATCCACCCCTACAGAATTTTATTACGTGCCGTTGTTAATAGCATATAATTTGATAATGTTGATCCCACTATATGACCTTTTTAGTCGTATAGTCTTGCTTTGTATTGCCTCATTTGGCACAAGGCAAGTCATGAATAGATGCTAATTTTAGCTGTGAGGGTAAAATGAGGGGAATTTCAAAACTTGCTGTATTAACCTGCATTCTTGCAGGCTCTGCATCCGCAGCACCGCAGATTGATAAAACCTACATTCGTAGCCTTGCAGCGCCGGGAAAATCCGTTCTTGTCATTGAATATTATGGAGCGGACGGCAAAGTCGCAGAGAGAAAAGGTTATGCCAGTGAGGCCGGTTTTTCGGCCAATGATGATCTTGGCATTCAGGTCAATTCTAAAACTTCAGTGAAGCTTTGGGGAATTGAACCCTGCAAAGGCGATTTCGTGAACCGTAAAGAAGATTTTGCAGGCTCATGCAATGACTACGCTAAAGAGCAACTGCAAATCATGCTTAAAGCGCCGAGTGTTTTATATTGCCGCGCATTCATTTCAGAAAAGAATGCAGCAAGTCAGAACGCAACTTGCTTCGGATATTATAATTATCCGAATGCGCTCGATACCGTCGACATGCTTGAAGAGCAGCTTCTCTCCATTGGAGCCGTTCGTCTTAATCGTAAAAAGAATGGTGAAGCAGAAAGAGCTGATCTTACCGACGCGGAACAAATAGGCAAAGACGGGTCTTATGGTTTTTGGGCTGATGAACGTGAGGTTGCCCAATGAAACTATTACGCACGTTTCTTTTTGCTTCAATCATAACAACTCCCGCGCTTGCAGCGCCTGAAGGTTATTTTGATTTAAAGGCCGGAATTACGCTTGAAACTGGTGACACATGGATAGATGAAAACGGCAAAAAGTTTCGTCTTTATGGCGTTCAATCTTGTTTGCGTGGGACATTTTACACCGTTGAATCGGGCATTAGGCAAGACTGTGGCGATGCTTCCTTAGCTATGTTCGCAGCCTATATTCAAGATACAAAACCTATTTGTGCGCCCATAGCTCAAGGCCAGAATATAACTTACGTATTTTGCTATGCAATGGTTGGAAAAAACAGGCTCGATCTTGCAAATGTCATGATTACATCGGGCTTCGCTTTTGCAGCCCTTAATCAAGACGGTTTACCTGTGCATCCGCAATATGCCGTTGCAGAGCAACAAGCTCGCAATGACAAGGCAGGTCTTTGGAAATTCAAAGACGTTCAACACCCATCTATTTTATTAAGCCAAATGGCAAAACAAAAACGGGGTAATCAATGAGATTGGTTCCGACTATAGCGGCATTGTGCAGTATGACAGCAGCAGTTAATGCCGCTGATATAATCAATCAAAATGCTCCATATCAGCCTACACCGAATATAGCACCTGCCCCCCTTACATTTAAGGGATATGCAAATGTCCTTGATGGAAGAACACTCTATTTTCCATCTTCAAATGCAACGGTTAGACTGGCACATATTGATGCGTGCGAGCTTCCACAATGGGCTTTAAATCCGAAATGGACAAACAGAAGCGTTGTTAAAGCCCCTCAACCAGTGCCTTGCGGTGCTTTGGCGAAAGCATGGCTAAAGCGAACAATTGGCAAGCAACAAGTGTCTTGTCGAATTGCTGGATATGATCAGCAAGCCGTTACAACTGCTTACTGTTATGCAGGAAAACAAGACGTTGCGCTCGAAATGTTGCGTGTTGGTTGGGCGCGTGTTGTTGAGCCTATAAGCGCCCCTCAGCTTTATGTTTCATATCAAGATGCCGCTATGAGCAAGCGCTACGGCATGTGGGAAACTTATGTTCTCGATATGAACGAGTGGCGGCAAAGAGCAATTGATAAATCCCTTGAGCGCCAGCCTTATGCAGATTTCAACATTCTAGCAGATCGCAAAAGCGAAATTTCACCGCCATTTCAGGATGCGCGGCAAAAACCAAAACGCACCGATAGATAATGTTCAACAGTGGGATGAAGCCAATGAAAAAAATTGCCATAGCCTCAGCCGTTACAGCATTCGGTTTGCTTGGTATTAGCGCCCAAAATGCCAGTGCTGATAATGTAGAATGGGGCTGTCAGGTCTTGATGTGTGCTGCGAGTTCAGCACCTTCTTGGCAAGGCGTTCCATATTGCGTACCCCCAATGACAAAGCTGATAGCTGCAATGAAATTACCGGGTTTTTCGTGGCCGATATGCCCTGATAGCAATACTGGAAAACCAGCATATGAGCCATATGAGCCATGTCCTTCAGGCTTTGCTGCGCAAACCATCGGTGAAAAGCATGACACGAGCGAACTGTGCGTTCGATTTGTAAATAAACGCCCAAATCCGAATGAATATCCTGAAGCCAGTGTTACGCCTGAATATGGTGGAAGCGATGATCAATACATTCGGGGATATATAATATCTCAATCGCGTAAAAGGAAAGAGAACCCATATTATTATGACATACCGAATGAACAAGGGGTAAAGCAGCGTTTTTACTTCAACCTGAGATTTTAAAATCGCTTCAATATCTATCGAAATGTGCGGCTGAATTGTTCCAGCAATTCAGCCGCTATTCCTAAAATAAAAACAATCTGACTCGTCTTATTTAAAGGAACGACTGCATGAAACACTTTTCACGCGTAACAATCACTACACTTATGTGTAGCACTGCATTTATTATTATTAGTTTAATGAGCAGTAATGCACATGCTAATGATAAAAGCTGCGCTGTCAAAGACGGCTATAATGGTGGGGCGTCTTACTCAAAAACAGGTAGAACAGGGCCGGAGGGTGAGACTACAACATATACCGTGAATGCAGTTTGCGCCGAAGGCGATATTGCTATGGGAATTGATAGAAATGGCAGACTTCGACCAGTTCACGAAATTCTAAATTCATTGGTTGGAGGTGGTGGCTCTCCAACTACAGTGCCATATCCAAATCCCTACGTTTCAGCATCACTCGGCTCTGGCTCAATTGATGATATAAACCGATCAATAGATAAAATTACTGACAATATTACAAATATTACCAATAAAGATAAAGATCAGGACGGTCGTCTCGACGGTCATGATAAAGATATATCTGACCTGCGTGACAAAGATAAAGAGCAAGACGGTCGCCTAGACGGTCATGATAAGGATATATCTGACCTGCGTGACAAAGATAAAGAGCAAGACGGTCGCCTAGACGGTCATGATAAGGATATATCTGACCTACGTGACAAGGATAAAGAGCATGACGGTCGTTTAGATGGTCATGACAAAGACATAACCGATTTGCGCAACAAAGACATTGAGCAAGATAATCGTTTAGATGGTCACGACAAAGATATTGCAGCTATCAATGATGGTGCAGTTTTCTATAGTCGTGATCAAGATGGTAATAAAACCGGTGGTGTTACGCTTAATGACGGAACCGGCAATAATGTTCAGTTGGGCAATGTAGCAGCTGGTATCGACACCAAAGATGCTGTGAATGTTGACCAGCTTAATGGTGCGCTCGCTGGCTTAGGTGGTGGCGCTTCCATCAATGATGATGGAACTGTAAACGCCCCTACATACACAGTAGGCGGTGCAACCTACAACAATGTAGGCGATGCACTTATCGCAACGAATAAACTTGGTGTTCAATACGTTGCTGACGAAAACGGCAATCCTACAAATACCGTTGCTCTTATCGGTGATGGAACTGGTAAACCTGTATCAATTACCAATCTTGCAGACGGAGTTGCAGATAATGATGCTGCAAACTACGGTCAGGTTAAAGACCGTGTTTCTTATGATAGAAATGAAAATGGATCACGCTCAAACACCATTACATTACAAGGTGGAAACTCGGCTGAAACTGTGAAAATTTCAAACTTGTCTGACGGTGTGGCCTCAAGTGATGCTGCAACAGTTGGACAAGTTAACCGTGGCATTCAGGGATTACGTGATTACACAGATAATCGTTTGGATGCTCTGGCTGGACATGTTTCTGACGTTCAGAAAGAAGCACGCGGCGGTATTGCCTCGGCAATGGCAGCTGCTGGTTTGAGATATGATGATCGTCCTGGCAAGGCTTCGATTGCAGGTGGATTAGGTGGCTTTAAAAATGCACAAGCCATTGCAGCTGGTGTTGGTTACACAACTGAAAACGGACGTTTTCGGTTGAATGCAGCAGTTGGTCATTCATTCCAGTCTAACGATACATCGTGGAATGCTGGTGCGAGTTGGACTTTGAATTGAACGCACTAATCAAGGTCGCTGCAGAGCGACCTTTTGCGTTATCAGTTACATGGAGTTGAGCCAATGAACTACAAGCTCATTAAATTCATATCTACATTTTGTTTAATGCCAGTCGCAACATTTGCACAGGCACAAACACCTGTAGAAAATCGCATTGAAGCAGCCTTCAAAGAAAACGATAAAGGACTGGATTTATCATATCTTCAATCTGCAACAGTTTATGAAGCTGGTGAAGAACTAGATATGGGCGATTTAATAGAATTAAAACGGGGCTTTGGTGACTGGTATATGTCTTGCCAAATTCGCCCTTCAAAAAATTTGCGCATATGTGCAGTTGAACAAAAAAAAGGGGAGGACGTTTATACCGTCCAATTTAGAATTGCACAAAATAAAGAAAAAAAACCTGTAGCAATTATTGTTTTGCCTTCATTTTTAAAAACTGATGATGGATTAAGAATATCTTTTTCAGGTCTGGAAAAAACAATTGAGAAAGACGAATTTCGTTGTACTCCAACATTTTGCATTAGCGGCTTTCCATTTGAGGGATTTGTTCAGTCAGCAATTACGCAATCGTCGCGTATAGGTTTTTCCTACACTGCACTTGGCTTTAACCCGTCCGAGGAAGAAAAAGCCATTAAGATAACCATGAAAATGGATGGTTATGCACCACGCCAACGAGATTTCCAACCTGCTGATTTTGCAGTATTATTCTGGAAGTTTGGAGATGATGGTGCCGCGCATTGGGATCGGTTGTTCGTGCCCGACCGTGATAATCACGCCTGATCACCCGTGTGTTCGACAAGTCGTTTGGATGCACGGCACTGCACTTTATTCTTTTCGTCCCACTCATCAAGCTCGTCAACTGGTAATACCCCCATTTTTAACGGGGTTCTGGCGTGGAATTTATGCTGCCATTTTCAGTTTCTGCGCGGGTGTTATTCCGCCTATGCCCATATTGGGACGTTCATTGTTGTAAGTCCATAACCAATCTGTCGCGAAGGCTTGCGCTTCTTCAATTGTCTCAATGATATATTGGTCTAGCCATTCGTGCCTGACAGTCCGGTTATAGCGTTCAATATAGGCATTTTGCTGAGGCTGTCCTGGTTGAATATACAAGATGGTAATAGAGTGTTTTTCAGCCCACCCCAGAAGTTTACCACTGATATATTCCGGGCCATTATCAACGCGTATAGTCTCTGGCTTGCCGCGCCATTCGATGATCTGGTTCAAACTTCGAATAACCCGTTCTGTTGGCAAAGAGAAATCCACCTCAATGCCTAAGCCTTCACGGTTAAAATCATCCAGTACATTCAATAGCCGGAATGACCGGCCGTCTGCCAACTGATCTGCCATGAAATCCATCGACCAGACCAAATTAGGTTTTGTTGGAACTACCAGAGCATCAGGTTTATCCCTTTTAAGGCGTTTTCGGGGCTTAATTCGAAGGTTCAGCTCCAACTCACAATAAATACGATAAACCCTCTTGTGGTTCCAGCCATAGCCTTTGACATTACGAAGATAAAGAAAGCACAATCCAAAACCCCATGTCTTTTTAGCTGCCGTTAGTCCAATCAGAAGATCTGCAATTTCTTCATTCTCATGACGAAGAAGAGGGCTATAGCGATAACAGGTCTCGCTTACTTCAAAAGCTCGGCATGCACACGCAATACTGACATCAGGCCGTTTCGCAGCTATCACGGCCATATCTCGACGCTCCGAGCGCCCCGTTACTTTTTTCCAAGAGCTTCTTTCAGTAAGTCATTTTGCATGCTCAGGTCAGCAAACATTCTCTTTAGCCGACGGTTTTCATCCTCGATAGATTTCATCTGGCTGACCATCGAGGCATCCATGCCGCCATATTTCGAGCGCCATTTATAAAATGCTGAATTGCTCATGCCGTGTTCGCGGCAAAGCTCAGGAACAGACACACCACCCTCAGCTTGGCGTAAGATTGCAAGGATTTGTGGATCGGTAAATCTAGTCGTTTTCATAAAAATCTCCTCGTTTATTAAACAGAGAAAATTCCACTTTCAAACACCTTTAATTAAAGGG
>NZ_JAUCBM010000019.1 GCF_030362795.1 Pseudochrobactrum kiredjianiae
GATGTCGATACCTTTATCATGCAGGCCGGTGTTGACGGGCAGCTTTATGAAGGCGAAACCGGCAAACTCATCGGTGGTATCACCGGCCAATATGGCAAGGCGAATTCCAAAATCACTTCCGATCATGGTGATGGTAAAATCGATACCCATGGCTGGGGTCTTGGCGGCACGCTGACATGGTATGATGATAATGGTTTCTATGCTGACGCTCAGGCGCAAGCTATGTGGTATGACAGTGATCTCAACTCAACCACCGCCAATCAATCGCTGATCAACGGCAATAAGGGCTTCGGCTATGGTCTGAGCCTTGAAGGGGGCAAGCGCATTGATCTCGATGATAACTGGTCGCTGACACCACAGGCGCAACTGGTCTGGTCGTCGGTGAAGTTTGATACATTCACTGATGCATGGGAGGCATCTGTCTCCAATCGCAATGGTGATAGTCTCAATGCACGGCTGGGTCTCTCGGCGGATTACCGGAACGCTTGGGCAGCGAGCAGTGGCATGATCGCGCGTTCCCATCTCTATGGCATTGTTAATCTTTATCAGGAGTTCATGAGCGGCAACAAAGTCACGGTTGCTGACGTGGATTTCAGAAATGAGAATGACACGACATGGGGCGGGATCGGTGCTGGCGGTACTTACGCATGGGCGGATGATAAATATGCACTCTATGGTGAGGGTTCGCTTAACACTAGCCTCAGCAATTTTGCTGATAGCTATGCGGTCAAAGGCACTGTCGGCTTCAGGGTGAAGTGGTAAGTAGGCTCTCAGACGCAGGTGCTGTATAGCCAATGTGGCATCGTAACCTTAATTTTGGAACAAGCATGAAAGGCGATAATAAACTGTGGCTGAAGCTGCGTGGCTGTATTTCCGCTTTCGTTAAGCTCTCGCATGGTTGAGTATATGCTGGTTTATCAAGGATCGTCGTTGTCCATAAAACTGTGCACGAGTGGGCTGAAAAACTCGGACGAGAATATGCCTGAAATGTACGTAATATCAACACTATAGGAAGAATTACGTTTACACTCAGGTTGATATTACAGCGCACTTCTGATTGTCGGCCAAGAAAAACATAACCGCTTCCTGGTACGACAATGTTCGACCGGAGGCGGCATGCGAAATTTTTCATTTTTTAGCGAAAAAATAACTTACTAATCTTGCTAGAACAAGAAACTTTATATTTTACTCTTGGTCAAATATCCCGTTGCTTAGAGTTGTTGTATAAATTTTGATCATCTCCTCAATTGACTGCCCCTCACGCCATTGTTGCAATTCAGAAGCTGCATTGAGTGCCGATATAATCAGATGACTGGCAATCAATGGATCTATGCGCCGGATGGATCCTTCTTGAATACCTGTAACAAGTATTCCCATTATTGAGAGTGTTATCTGATGGGTTTTTTGAAGCGCTGCGTCGCGGATAGCAGGCGGCATAGATTGACAAGCAGTCACCCGAAGGAATGGAAAGACCTCATTGAATTGAATTGCCAATACCGAAGACAGAAGACTGGACAGTTGTTTCCATGGTGAATTGTGAGTGCCGGAAACTTTGGTATATAGAGAGGTCAAGCGGCTGTGGCTGATCTGCCAGCAAGCATTGATAAGATCATCTTTCGAGTCCAAATGATGATAAAAGCTTCCCTTCGTCCTTTTTAGTTCTGCCATAATTCTTGTCACAGAAGCACCGCGATAGCCGATATCATTGATAAGTTTTGTAGCGGCGCATAGAAAGCTTTCCTGCTCAACGGAACTCGCAATGGCATCCGGTTCTAAGAACAGTGCATTGTTCGAGGTGTGGAATTCCCATGCGAGACCTCCATCAAGTATATCAAGGAAACGCTGTCTGACATTGGGGAAATCCCCGATTGCAAATTGGCCAAGCCAGACATTTTGCCAGAACACTGCTTCTATCAAAATATGTGCACGAACCGTGAAAAGGCGTCTGTGATCCTCATCGGCAGCTGGGCCAAAGAAACTCCGGACTTCACGGAAGAAAATTCGATATTGCTCAAAAAGCCGAGCGCGTGCCGTTGCATCTATAGATCTTAGTTCGGACAGATTGGCAACTGGACGCCCCTCATTTTGCAAAGTGTCTGCGAAAGCGCATGAATAGAGATCAAGATAACGCGTGACGCGCTTTCTTGGGGTATTCTCCTGTCCTGCGCTCCGTGCCATGAGGGTTAGACGCTCAAGCGTGTCCTCGTAGATGGCTATTATCAGATGCTCCTTACGCCGGAAATAATAGGTCACAGCAGTCGTCTTTAAATCAAGAGCCTTGCCTACGTCGGCTAACGTCATCCCCTGAATGCCCTTCTCGTTGAGGAGTATGACGGCAGCGTCAAGAATGCGTTGTTTTTGCCGCTCATAGCGGGAGCAGTCGTAATTTGTGGCAAGCCCTTCTGTGAGGTCACGGCCAGCACCGGATGGCATTCTAGATGAACGGTTACACATGAGCTCTGCATTCCTCACGAAACAATAAGGCGGGCAAATATTTGGTATTGGCGAACACGCATTCTTATGCTTTGAATATCAGGTATGTAAAACATAAATTGAAATATAATATTGTTTTTAAGCATAATGCTATCAAATAACAACTTTTCACATATGCATTTCAAAAGAAAATCAATTTTTGAATATATAGTATTTATGGCAAAGGCTCAAGGAAAGTAATGATGGATTTCAAATTTACCGGGAAGCAGCAGTATTTTCAGGAGCAAGTGCGGGGCTTCATGACAACCAAAGTGCGCCCGCAGCTAGCTCAATATGCTCGCGAACTTGAGACCGGCGAACGCTGGACACCTCTGACAACAATTGAAGACCTGAAACCAAAGGCGAAGGTAGCAGGACTGTGGAACTTGTTTATGCCACCCCATTCGGGTCAACCGCAGATTGATGAAAGCTTTGTTTTTGAAGGCACCCAGCTCAACAATCTTGAATATGCGCTTTGTGCTGAGGAAGTGCCTTAGCTGCATTTGACGGTGATCGTTGCAAACGGGAGCGCATTGTCTCGGCAGCTAAATATACGATTGAACGTGTTGGCACACTGGTCACCGAAGAGGCCATTCAAATACATGGTGGTATCGTTATGATCTGGGAATTGCCGCTCTCACATTATGCCAAGCGGTTAACAATGATCAGTCATCAGTATGGCGATGAGGATCATCATCTCGACCGCTTTACTGCGTTGGCACATGCAATGAACGGTTAAATCCATCAGGAATTTCCCATTTCAGTCAGGAGAGAGATATGAGAGATGCCGTTATCGTATCTACCGCGCGCGCACCGATTGGCCGAGCCTATCGCGGTGCTTTTAATGCTACCCCGTCGCCCACACTTGCTGCACACGCAATCCGCGCGGCGGCGCGTTCAGGCATTGGTTCAACAGAGATTGATGATGTGATTATCGGCGCAGCGTTGCCGCAAGGCTTCCAGCAAACCATCGGCCGCACCGCCGCTCTTCGTGCCGGATTGCCGGTTACAGTCCCCGGCATGGTGCCGGACGTCTATATACAGATGCTGGAAACAGCTGAGATAGTCGCCAAGCGTTATGACATCAGGCGCGAGCGACAAGACACCTATACGCTGCGCTCACAACAACGCACGGCCAAAGCACAGGTGGTGAGCGTTTTCGATCGTGAGATTGTTCCCGTTGCCGCGACGATGTCCGTAACAGACAAAGCAAGTGGCGAGATATCTTTAAAAGATGTGACGCTTGGCAAGGATGAAGGTAACCGGCCTGACACGACGATCGACGGACTAAGCCCGCGCATCGACCGAATTTACGGTCTGGCTGATGCGGGAGCAGCAATCACACGACTAAGCAGCCGTTCTGCAATCGGCAAGGACGTCGAGCGTTTTACCGATACGAACAAAACCGGCTCACAAGATGAAAAAGAGTCTCATCATGACTGATACGAACAATATCGTGAAACATCCCGCAGTAGCAGATGAGAGCATATTGGAAGCAAGGCTGGATAGCCGTACGAATACAACGGCCAGAGTTTCCGATGATGCCGTATCTGAAACTATTTTGGGTGAAACCGAAATAGATCGTCGCAGATTGATCCGCCGCAAAGCAGGTTTTGCCCTGCTTCCGATTGCGCTGCTCATAGGCGGTTATTTTTACATTACCGGCGGACGATATATGTCGACTGACAATGCCTATGTTCAGGCCGATATGGTGGGCGTCTCTACTGATGTCTCGGGGTTGGTTACATCAATTAGCGTTCGTGAAAATGAACTGGTCAGAAAAGGACAGGTTTTATTCAGTTTGCGACCAGACAGTTTCCTTATAGCTGTAGCTGGTGCCAAAGCAGAGCTTGAGAACACGCGCAATAAAATCATCAGCCTTAAGGCTGAATATCAAAAGTCTCTAACGGCGACTAAACAAGCTGAAATCAACATTCCTTATTATGAAACAATATTTAAACGTCAGCAAAACCTCGTTGCGAGTCATACGACATCACACGCCATTTTTGATCAGGCACAACATGATATGGATGCGGCTCGCCAAATGGTTTCGGTCGCCAAAGCAGATGCGCAATTAGCACTTTCGCAACTAGGCGGCGATGTGAACCAACCTGTTGAACAAAATCCGCTTTATCAGGAAGCCAAAACCAAGGTGGATGAAGCGCAGCGTCAGCTTGATCATTCTGTTGTTCGCGCACCATTTGACGGGGTCGTTACCAATGTGAACTCTTTGCAGGTTGGCTCTTATCTGCAAGCCTCCCAACAGGCTTTTTCTTTGGTTTCATCCAACAATGTATGGATTGCTGCAAATCCGAAGGAAACAGAGCTGACGAATATCCAACCTGGTCAAAAGGTTGCAATATCGGTTGATACTTATCCCGGCATACAATGGGAAGGTATTGTGAGCAGCATCAGCCCTGCCTCCGGCTCAAGTTTCTCACTATTGCCTGCCCAAAACACATCAGGCAACTGGATCAAAGTGGTACAGCGCATTCCCATACGTGTTGCCATCAACAGTACTGATAGCAAGCCGATACTTCGCATAGGCATGAGCGCCAATCTGGAAGTCGATACCGGCCATTCACGGGGCTTGCCTTCTTTTATTACCAATATTTTTTGAAGTATTTGACATGTCAAACACTGCTGTTTCCCAACCTTTTATCATTGCGAATAGAGGCGCTATCAGTGCCTGCATTACTCTTGCGGTCATCATGCAGGCACTGGACACGACAATCGCAAATGTGGCTCTGCCCTATATTCAGGGTAGCGTCGCGGCGAGCGCCGATCAGATTAACTGGGTGCTGACATCCTATATAGTCGCTGCAGCTATCATGACGCCACCATCGGCATTTCTCGCCGCTAAATTTGGCCGCAAACGTGTTTTGCTGACAGCTATTGCCGGCTTTGTGGTTGCGTCTGTTTTATGTGGCTTGGCACAATCATTGCCGCAAATTGTAGGCTTTCGTTTGTTGCAAGGGCTTTTTGGTGCAGCGCTCATACCGCTGTCACAAGCGATCTTATTTGACATTTATTTGCCCGAAGAGCGTGGTCCGGCTATGGCGCTATTTGGGGTTGCAGTTATGGTGGGGCCGGTTCTCGGGCCTGTTATTGGCGGATGGCTCACCGATAAGATGAGTTGGCGTTGGGTTTTTTATATCAACGTACCTATCGGGGTTATTGCTTTCGCAGGCATTATGATCTTTGTAACAGAAACGAAAATCGACTTCTCGGCAAAGCTTGATTGGATTGGTTTTGGCTTGCTTAGTTTGGGGATCCTCACGCTACAGCTTTTTCTTGACAGAGGCGAGCAACTGGACTGGTTTTCTTCAAGCGAGATCGTAATTGAAGCAATCATTTGCGCCGCCGCATTCTATCTTCTGTTGATCCATACATTCACAACTAAAAACGCATTCGTCAGGCCGGAACTCTTTAAAGACCGTAATTTCGCGGTCAGTATATTATTCATCTTTATTATTGGTGTTACCTATCTGGCATCGCTTGCGTTAATGACACCCTATCTGCAAACATTAATGGGCTATCCGGTTACTACAGCAGGTATTGTCATGGGGCCACGCGGCGTGGGCACTATGGTCTGCATGCTTATTGTTGGCCGTTTGATAGGTCGGGTGGATACACGATACCTTTTATTAGCCGGGTTAGGTCTCACAGCCATTGCTATGTATGAGATGACAGGATGGACACCTGATGTTTCACAATGGACTATTGTTCGTGTTGGTTTCATTCAAGGGGCAGGTCTTGGTTTTCTTTTCGTGCCATTGACAACAGTTGCATTCGCAACCTTACCAGCACATCTTCGCGGGGATGGTACGGGGCTATATAATCTGTCACGAAATATAGGATCGAGTGTCGGTATTTCGATTGTGTCTGCGCTACTGACAGAAAATATTCAAGCTAACCATGCAGATATTGCAACTTACGTAACACCGTTCAATCATAATTTTGATGCTTCAGCGGCCGTCCAGTTTTTGAATCCTTTTAAGGCTGGCGGACGTGCGCTATTAGATGGTGTTATAACTGAGCAAGCGACCGTCATTTCTTATATTGACGACTTTAAGTTACTTATGTTGATGGCGTTACTGGCTATGCCGCTTGTCTTTTTGCTTCAGAAACCAAAGCATGGTCAGGAAATCGAGCATCATATTGCTATGGAATAATGATGATTATTATTGATGGCGAACGCTGCCGGAGGAAAATTCTAAGCCTCGCTCGCCGCCGTGCTGATGTGAATGATGTCATGGCAGATATGGCTGTGTCCGAAGAACAGGCATGCCAGATTCTCGGTCCACATCATCGCGATGCTGTATCACGCAGGCTCGATCCTAGCTGTCAAACGGGACATTCCTGGAATATTGAACGCTTATAAAAGCAGTGCTTGAAATTCACTGCACAGGGTTTATAAGCCAACGCCGAATCCTAATATTGTGGTTCAACATAACCCTGCCTTACTTTTCTAAACCATTTTTATTGTGCAACGATTTAAAGCACCGCATAGATCCGGATTGTTAGCAAAGCACCGCAGTTTTAAAAAATTGAAACTTGATTTCTCTCAATATGCGTATGGGCTGTGCTGATAACAGACTATAGTTTTAAGAGGATCAGGCCTGTTTCGAGGTCGCCATGTCTGCGCAACTGATAGCGATGATACTTGCCCCGCTTTTGGGATTGTTTATTGTCAGTATCGGCAACGGCTTCCTGTCATCATTGACGACCCTGCGCCTGGACACAGCGGGCGCTTCTGCAACCGTGGTTGGTCTTGTTTCTTCAGCGTATTTTATCGGGCTTACACTGGGAGCCGTTTTTCATGATCGCCTGATCGCCCGTATTGGTCACATCCGCGCTTATAGTAGCTTTGCATGCCTCATTACCGTGAGTGTGTTGCTGCAAGGCATGTATTTCGATGTCTGGTTTTGGTTCGCACTGCGTTTGCTCTATGGCTGGGCAGCGATTGGTATTTTTCTGGTTATTGAAAGCTGGTTGCTATTAGCCTCCGACCAAAAAATGCGTGGACGTATTTTGGCGCTGTATATGATTGCACTATACGGGTCGGGCATGCTGGGGCAAATCGCACTCGGTACGATTGACGCTTGGGGAGACGTCGCGCCGTTCATGGCCGCAGCCATACTGGCATCACTCTCTGTTCTTCCGATCGTGATTTTGCCAAGGGTCACGCCGGTTGTTGAGCGTGTTGAAGCGCTTAATCCTTTGGATTTGTTACGCATGACCCCGAGCGGTGTTATCGGTTGTTTCGGTTCGGGGATCGCTATCGCGGCAATATACGCGCTGTTACCACTTTATTTGCAGCGCACCGGACGTGATGTCGGCGAAATCGGTACAATGATGGCCAGTGTTATTCTGGGGGCTATGGTGCTGCAATATCCGGTCGGGCGATGGTCTGACCGGCAGGATCGCCGCATTGTGTTGATCACAATCAGTATTGCCTGCGTGGTATTATCCGCATTGATTATTGTGATACCGCCATCGTCACCTTTGCTGATTTTTGTGTTCTTTTTGCTGGGCGGCGCTATTTTTGCGATCTATCCTGTGGCAGTGAGCTTTGCGGCGGACAGCACATCAGCTGATGCGCTCGTGCGTATGATACAGGGGCTGCTGCTGATTAATTCTTTGGGATCTGCAATTAGTCCGCTTATTATCTCTCCGGTTATGGCCGCTATGGGCCCTGTCGGGCTTTTCTGGGCGCTCAGCATTCTCAATATTCTGATGGTGGGTTTCTTCGTTTGGAGGCGCGGTGCGCGTCCGGAATCAACCCCGACAGCGCCTTTTGCGCCCGCCACACCTTATTCACCTATTGGTGCAGAATTGCGTGTGACAGATGAAATGATCCAAGGGGCGATTGAGAACGATAAAAACGACACGGTTCGTGTAGTCTTGCCTGAGCAGCAAAACTGAAGCGAAGGCAATAGGGATGGTGTTGAATAAATCAGATATGCTGTGCTGCCTGATCAGTGCAGCATATGTGCATGTTTTCTAAATTAAAATGCCTGTCTTGCAGGATGCACTGCAAGAGTTAGAATAAGCACATTTATTGATGCTCTTTGAAGTATATGGCAATTTCTCGCTTTACCTGATGCCTGAAGGATAAGTACTATCGGCAGATCAGAGAGAGGATCTTGTTATGTGCGCTCATTCAAAAAGTGATAATAAAAAGAAGTTCGACATAAATGATCCGAAGCTGCCTGACTGGATTGAAGAGCAGGCGTTGCAATCAGGTGGTTATCCTTATCCGACAAAAATGAAATCGGGAGAATATCAGGAAACGCTGACCCGTTTACAAATTGAGCTGGTAAAGCTGCAAAGCTGGCTTCAGGCTACTGGCGGCCGAGTTGTATCTGTGTTTGAAGGACGCGACGCTGCCGGAAAAGGCGGGACTATTTTTACTCTGCGTGAATTTATGAACCCGCGTACCGCACGGAATGTGGCCTTAACTAAGCCGACCGAAACGGAAAGAGGCCAGTGGTATTTTCAGCGGTATGTTGCACATTTTCCGACTGCCGGTGAATTCGTAACCTTTGACCGTTCTTGGTATAACCGTGCGGGTGTGGAAACGGTTATGGGTTTTTGTACACCCGCTCAGCTTGAAACGTTTTTGGTCGAGACACCGGATTTCGAGCGTATGATTGTGACGGATGGCATTCATCTGTTCAAATTCTGGCTCGATATCGGACAGGAAATGCAATTGAAACGCTTCCACGAGCGTCGTCACAGCCCGCTCAAGCACTGGAAATTTTCACCTATGGATGTGGAGGGTATTTCGCGTTGGGATGATTACTCAGCAGCACTTCACGTTATGCTTGAGCGCACAGACACCGGTTATGCCCCGTGGACGATCATTCGCGCTAACGATAAAAGACGTGCCCGTCTGGCAGCAATCCGCCGGATCTTGCTGACTTTGCCTTATGAGGGGCGGGACCTGGCTGCAATTGGTTCAGAAGACCAGTCTATCATTGGACGTGGTCCGGAGTTTTTATCAAGTGAGTAGACAGTTTTGCTCCGGTGGCACGAGCCGAAGCAGAAATTGCAATGCTGAAAACCGCACATCAGATGAAGAGGCGTCAGAACAAACGTGCCTGAAAACTGTAGCCTTCGAGCTGTAGCAATGCTTCTTTTTTATCGAGGCCGCCGCTATAGCCGGTGAGTTTACCATTGGCTCCGATCACCCGATGGCATGGCACAATGATGGAAATCGGATTGATGGCGTTCACACGGCCATAGGCGCGTGCGGAGCTTTTATGATCCGTACGCTTTGCCAGTTCGCCATAGGTTGTAACCGTGCCGTAGGGCACTTTGGCCAGTTCCAGCCATGCGGCTTTCAAAAACGGTGTGCCAATTGGTGCCAGTGGCAGATCAAAAACGCGCCTTTCGCGGGCAAAATATTGGTGCAACTGCTCGGCAACATGCAACACGGCCTGATCGTCGTGTCGCGTAACCGGTATTTGTGTTTGCGGCGGATGCACCCGACGATCATTATCAAAATCAAGCCGCATGACAGCCCCGTGATCGTTGACGATTGCGATCATAGTTCCGATCGGGGTTTCGATATTTCCTGAGTAGTACCGATCTGTCATGCTATGCTTGGCTCTTTTTGTTAAATTCCTATATCATCTGTATTTTACCATTTTATGGCAGAAGGTGCAGGGCCTTCCAGAGAGGGGAACAGCGGCAGAACTTCTTCCGCAAGTTCTTGTATAATCTCTGCCGACGGACGGGTCGCAAATTGCATGCCGAGTGCTGCGTGATTGACGCCAGCCTGTTGCCATTCTCCGAGCAGATCAATCAGCCCTTTACGTCCGGTTTTTAGTGTAAAGCCGCCATTGAGCGGTGTGCGCGGAAAATCTGGATCTTCCGTCAGTTCAATCCATTCATTGGTAACATGCGGGCGAAAGCCACCATCGGGCAAAGCATCACGCCAGCGCTTTATATTCTGTGCAAGGCGTTTAGGGCCTTCTGAATGATGCGTCGCTTGCGGATAAGTCAGCCAGCCATCGGCGTAGCGTGCAACCCATTCCGGCGTTTGGCGGCTGGAACCGGTGACCAATAAAGGGACACGTCCGAAAGGCGCTTTGGGCAAAAATTCAGCCTGCGTTATTTCTCCTAAAGGAGAGCGGATAGCAGGTGTTTTCTCTGCCAGCAGCTGACGGAAATAATGCACAGATTCCGCAAAGCGTTCGCCTCTGTTGTCCAGATCGAGACCATAAGCGGGAAACTCCACCGGTCTGTCGCCGGATGCTATGCCGAGCACAAGACGACCTCCCGATAGCTGGTCAATTGTTGTGGCAGCTTTTGCCAGATCAATCGGATGACGCAGCGAGAAAATCGCACTGCCGGTAGCCAGTGAAGTTCGGTTGGTGTGGGCTGCGAGATAAGCAAGATAAGTAAACGGATCAAAGACTTGCCCTGCATCACCAAAAGAAGGGTCGTATAGGGGAACATCCCGCACCCAGACGGAGGCAAATCCGCGTTCATCAATATCTTTAACAAGCGCGGTTTGTCCTTCGAGAACACGCATGTCCCCCTGATAAAAACGCAGCGGCAGGAAAATGCCGATTGTCAGCTGGTTTTCTGCAAACATTCGGCGATAACCCGGATGATGGGCAAATGCATCTGAAGATGCGCCCAGAGTGATTTCTGAAGCAGCTTGGTGAATAGTCATAGCTTGTCTTTCAATAAGGGGAGGATTGGGCAGGCAGAACAGGGAGAGGATTCAGGGGCCGGTTGCAGGCGCTGGCAATGCGATGCCGCGCTGCACGGACGGACGGGCAGCGATCCGCTGGTGCCATGCGGTCAGATGCGAGTATTGATCAAAACTGAACCCGCAAATCTGCGCGATATGTGTCCAGCCAAATGCCGCGATATCAGCAATGGAATAATCCGACCCAGCAAAATAGTCTGCTTCACGCAAGCGCTGATCGAGTACCCGATAAATATCGTCTGTCAGCTTTTGGTAACGGGCAATCGCTTCCGGCAGTTTGTTTTCGGCAAAGATTTCAAAATGCACACGCTGTCCAAAAACCGGTCCCATGCTGGACGCATGGAATTGCAGCCATTGCAGTGCCTGCCAGCGCTCTAGGAGTGATTGCGGTAAAAGCTGACCGGATTTTTCTGCGATATAGAGCAGGATTGCTGCGGATTCGAATAATGTTACGCCGGTTTCACTATCGGTTATGACCGGAATACGGCCATGCGGATTGAGTTTCAGGAATGCCGGCTGCCGGTGTTCACCCTGCTCAATCTGAATATGATGCAAGGTGTAGTCCAAGCCGGTTTCTTCAAGCACGATGGTTGCTTTGAAGCCATTTGGTGAAGAGTCTGTGTAGAGATCAATCATTTTTGCCTTGTGATATTGAAGAAGAAATTCTAAATTGATGATGCGTGATTAAATCCATAAATATCTTGTTATTATTGCTTTCAAAAATCATTCATTCTGATTTTGAATTTAGGAAATCTAAACTATGGGAAAAGTGTTGCCGCTTTTGGCTTTGCGGGCTTTTATCGAAACAGGACGCACCGGCAGCATTAAGAGTGCTGCGGAAGTGATGGGGGTTACCTCCGGTGCTGTCAGCCAGCAAATCCGCTTGCTGGAAGAGCGGACGGGGGTGAATTTGTTCCGGCGTACCCGTTACGGGGTGGAGCTGACTGAAGAGGGAACCAATGTATATCCGGCTTTGCTGCGGGCTTTCGCGCAGATCGAGGCAAGCCTGACCACTCTGGAAGCGAGCAGTCAGCGCCAGACTTTGACTGTCAGTACATTGCCGTCCTTTGCTGCCTCATGGCTGGTGCCGAGACTGGGACGGTTCATGGCGCAAAATCCGGAGATCGAAGTGCGGGTTGAGGCTTCATCCGGCCTGACCAATTTGCATGGCGGGCGGGTTGATATTGCTCTGCGGCACGGTCTTGGTAATTATCCGGATTATGAGGTGCAGCCATTAATGGCACCGGCACTGGTGCCGGTGATAAGCCCTGCTTTATTGGCGTCAGGGCCTGTCATTGAGCAACCGTCTGATTGTCTTGCCTATCCGTTGTTGCAGGATTCTGACCGTGCTGACTGGCGGTTATGGCTGACAGCATGCGGTATTGAAGCCACGCCGGAAGTGGAACGCGGCACGGCTTTTGACGAGGATTTTCTATTGCTGAAAGCGGCAGAAGCCGGACAGGGTATTGCGCTGATACGGGATATTTATGCCCAACCGGAGATCGCTGCCGGACGTCTGACCTTGGCGATTGACCGGCCATGGCCGACCCAATTTGCTTATTATATTCTGACTCTGCCGGAGAATACGCAAAAGCCTGCACTCAAATTGTTTATTGAATGGCTGCATCAGGAAGCAAGGACGAGTGAGGCGTGAGCTAGAGCTTACTCCCGACGCGGGATAGCACAATCACCGGTAAAATGCCGATTGCCACAATTGCCAGTGCGGCGAGAGAGGCTTCCTCATAAGTGCCGCGCGCGGCCTCACCGTAAAGGTGGGTTGCGAGCGTTTCAATATTGAGCGAGCGCAGCAATAGTGTGGCGGGCAGTTCTTTGACGCAATCGACAAAGACCAGCAGAGCCGCAGCGCTGAGTGCCGTTTTGGACAAAGGCAAATGGATGTGACGGAAGGTTCCGGTTGCTGTTTCACCTAATGTTCGAGATGCCTGATCATAGGTCACAGGAATACGGTTGAAACCTGCATCAATACTACCTGCAGAGATGGCTAAGAAGCGTACCAGATAGGCATAGATCAGCGCAGCGCCGGAGCCAAGCAGGAACAGGCTGACCGATACATTAAACCATGACATGGCGATCTGGCTGATAAAGCGATCCGCTGCGCCGGTTACAATGAGCACACCAATCGCGATCACCGTTCCGGGGGCTGCATAGCCCATGGTGGAGAAACGGAAGAACCATTGCGAGGCATTGCCCGGACGCAACCGGATGGCATAGGCAACGATCAGGCCGATGGTGAGCGTGACGATGGTCGCGATGGAAGCCAGCATCACCGTATTGATGATTTCATCGTAAAGGCGTGGCGAGATACCGGCAAAGCGTACGCGTTTCCATGCTTCCGTTGCCAGATAAATGGCAGGGAAAACGAAGCCAAGCAGAATTGGTGTGAGCCCGAGCAAAAACAGAATGCCGCCGCGTGCAGCACTGACTTTGTGCGGTGTGAATTGCTGACTGCGCTTGGCACTGGATGAAAAACGCTGTTTGCGCCGTGCCCAGCGCTCCAGCGAGACCAGACAAACAACAATCAGCAGCAACGCTAATGCAATCTGTGCTGCGCCGGGAAGATCAGAGCGCGTAATCCATGTTGTATAGATGGAAACGGTCAGTGTACGGATGCCAAGAAATTCTGCCGCACCGATATCATTCAGTGTTTCCATCAATGCGAGGCTGATACCGACTGCAATGGCGGGGCGTGCCATAGGTAGCGCCACACGCCAGAAAATTGCATTGCGCGTAACGCCCAAAGTGCGCGCGGCGTCGATCAATGACGAGGATTGTGTCAGAAACATCGCCCGTGTGGGGATGTAAACATAGGGATAAAGCACAAAGCCGAGCAGCAGAATACAGCCGGTCATGGAGCGGATATCCGGCAGGCGGAACTCGCGCGGGCTTGTATAGCCTAGCAAATCTCTTAATGCGCTTTGCACGGGGCCGATAGGATGCAGAATATCCAGATAGGCATAAGCAATAATATAGGTTGGCACTGCGAGCGGCAGTAAAAGCGCCCATTCCAGCAGCCTGCGTCCGCGAAAATCATAGGCTGTTACTAGCCATGCAGCGGATGTGCCGACGAGTGCAACAATGATGCCAGCGCCGGTCAGGAGGATGATCGTATCAACAAAAGCAACGGGTAATGTGGTGGCCAACAGGTGTGACCAGAGACCTTCAGAACCTTGTGCGGCTTGTAAAGCGAGTGCCAATACGGGCAGCAAGACCAGAATTGCACTGATAGCTGAAAGGCAGAGCCATAAAGATCCGGCACGGAACAACCGGCCTTTAGAATATGCTGGCATGGTAAGGCTCGCCATTATCCGGAGCGGTTCTGACAGAATGAAACGAAGACCGCTCAGTCGTTTTTATCAAGCAGCGCATCGAATCGATGGAATATCTGCTTTAGTACAAAAAACGCCGCTCTTCATCCTGAATGAAAAGCGGCGTTTGTTTGTTAGTTGTCGAAGCCGACTTTGTCGACCAACTCGCTGGCCTGTTTGCGATGGCTTACGATTTCTGTGAGCGGTGTCTTGTCGATGGTCAGCTCACCAAAGGATTTGACGATCGGATCAAGTGGCGCACCCGGCTTTACCGGATATTCGAAATTGGCTTCCGCATAGATCTTCTGAGCTTCGTCGGACACCAGATATTCGAGCAGTTTCACAGCAGCGTCTTTATTCTTGGCATGCTTGGCAAGCGAAGCGCCGCTGATATTGACCTGTGTGCCGCCTTCTTTGAAGGTCGGGAGGATCACTTTGATGCTTTCCGCCCATTTAACCTGTTCTTCGCCGCCCTTACCGGAGCGCATCAAACCGACATAGTAGGAATTGGCTACAGCGATATCGCAAATGCCGCCTGCAATGTCTTTGGCGCCGTCACGGTCACCGCCGGCAGCTTTACGCGCCAGATTGTCTTTAACGCCTTTGAGCCATTCTTCAGTTTTTTCCGCACCGTAATGGGCAATATAATCAGCGATCAGTGCTGTATTATACGGATGCTGACCGGCACGGATACAGATTTTGCCTTTCCATTTCGGATCGGACAGATCTTCATAATTCAGCGAAGAAACATCGAGATCTTTGGCTGCATAAACAACGCGGGCGCGCATTGAAAGAGCAAACCATTCGCCCTTGGCATCACGCAGCTGTGCCGGAATAGCATCTTCCAGAACTTTGGAAGAGACAGGCTGGGTCAGGCCCTTTTCTGTCAGGTCGATCAGATTACCCGCATCAACGGTCATCAGAATATCGGCCGGAGAGTTTTCGCCCTCAGTTGCAACACGTTCAGCCAAACCATCTTTCAGGAATACAGTATTCACCGTAATACCGCTGGAAGCCTTGAACGCATCAAGCAAAGGCTGGATCAGACCCGGTTCGCGCGTTGTGTAGATGTTGACTTCTTCAGCACTGGCAGCGCCGGCGAGCATGGTTCCGAAAGCTAAGGCGAGGCCAGCTTGCATGGTACGGGTTCTGGTCATCGTAGATCTTTCCTGAGTGAAAGTTGCAGGGGCAGAAAACATGATTAACGAAGTCAACTATTGGCGAAAAATCTGTGTGCGGTCAAGTCTTTGTGATCAGACTATGGCATGTCTCCCAAAAGTGGACACCGGTTTTGGGGCAAAGACATGCGTAGACACAAAAAGATAGAGCATTTCGAGTGTTTCACCTTAAATGTGAAATGCTCTATCGTAGGATCAGTCACGAAAGAAAAAGGCCTTATCAGTATCAAGACGCAGACGTATTGCACGAATTTCCGCAGGCAGACGTAAAGTTGTGCGGACACGTAAAGGAGCTGATTGGTCATCGGTATGAACCACCAGTTCCTCGGATTCACCTAAGAAGTGCCGCTCTGTGACAGCCCCCTTGATGGTATTGTGCAGGTCGCCATCATCGCTCACCGGATAAATATGGCTCGGGCGTAAATACATATGCACGGCACCATTTGTATTCTGCTGGTCTGTGAGCTCAAAACTACCAAGAGCGGTTTCAATCCGGCCGTCACGGATCGTGCCGGAAAGCGCATTGAAATTACAGAAAAAATCTGCCGTATAACGACCATTGGGCTGGTCATAAATTTCATGCGCCGTGCCCTGCTGAATAATACGCCCTGAGCGCATCAGCACGATGCGGTCACCGGCAGATAAAGCCTCTTCCGCATCATGGGTGACGATAATAACTGTCGTGCCTAATTTGCGCAGCAATGCGATTGTTTCACTGCGGACTTTTTGGCGTAATCCCTGATCCAGATTGGAAAAAGGTTCGTCCATCAGCAGGATATCCGGCGTTGGCGCAAGGGCACGTGCCAGTGCTACGCGTTGTTGCTCGCCACCTGACAGCATATGCGGATAACGCGCTGCCATATGGGACAGGCCAACCAGCTCCAGCAATTCATCAGCACGTGCTGAGGCGGTGGCGCGTGGCGTTTTACGCAGGCCGAATAAGATATTCTGTTTAACAGTCAGATGCGGGAATAGCGCATAATTTTGAAACACCACGCCGACGCGGCGTTGCTCGGGTTCAATAAAATGGGTGCCGTTGACAATAGGCTGACCGTTGATGAAAACCGACCCACTATCCGGCGTATCAATACCGGAAATCATTTTGAGCAAAGTGGTTTTACCGCAGCCGGAATGGCCGACAAGACAAATGATTTCACCCGAGGCGACAGAAAGCGAAATGTCTTGCAATGCGGTCGTGTCGTCAAAATGTCGGCTGACATTTGACACTTGCAGGGCTATTTTTCGGTTTTCAGTCTGTTCAGGCGTTATATTTGAATGCACTGTCTGCTCTGTCCGTTCTGGTTGTGCTATTGCTATAACACTGCTTCCTGAGTTGTACTATAAAAACCTGAGCCTTATCATCCTGTATCAAGAATATTCGTTGCAGCCATTAAAAAGTGAGACGGGACAGTGTTGAAGATTGCAGTCAAAAGGATTTATGATGCGCCATCGCCGAATGATGGTTTTCGCATTCTTGTCGACCGCATCTGGCCGCGCGGGGTGAGCAAGCAGGAAGCGGCTCTTGATCTCTGGTTGAAAGATATCGCACCGACGACAGAACTGCGGCAATGGTTGCATCATCAGACAGTTAGTGCAGAAGTCTGGCAGGTTTTTAAACAGCGCTATCATGATGAATTACAAAGCAATGGGCAGGCAGTAGAAGTGTTGCAAAGCCATTGTGCAGAACATCCGATAACCTTGCTCTACTCGGCCAGAGATACGGCGCATAACCATGCGCAGGTTCTGAAAGACTATATAGAAGAGCGGCAGGATAGGCGCCCATAAGGAAAATTTTTATTTTAGATGAAATAAATACAAATAAAATTGATTTTAATCAATGCATTAGTGAGATGATATTCTAAGCTGTATGATTATGTACGGTAGATTGATGGACAGAAGATGCCATATTAAAGTCGTGTATGGCAGCCATCTTTCGCCGGAGTTTTTGTGTTTCAAACGAAAAGGATATGGGTATGTCTGTTACCAATAAGGTTGCGTTAGTTACTGGTGCTGCTCAGGGTATTGGCCGTGGCATTGCTTTGCGTTTGGCCAAGGATGGTTTTGATCTGACCTTGGTTGATCTGAAAGAAGATAAGCTTGAAGAGGTCGCCAAAGAGATTTCGGCTTTGGGGCGCAGAGTGACTACTTTTGCTGCGGATGTCAGCAAGCGTGAGGATATTTACGCGGCGATTGATTATACCGAGAAAGAACTCGGTGGCTTTGACGTGATCGTCAACAATGCCGGTATTGCGCAGGTGAAGCCATTGGCTGAAGTCATGCCTGAAGAAGTTGACCGGATTTTCCGCATCAATGTGGATGGCGTGCTTTGGGGTATTCAGGCTGCTGCGGCAAAATTCAAACAGCGCGGACAAAAGGGCAAGATCATCAACGCTTCGTCGATTGCCGGTCATGATGGCTTCGCTATGCTTGGCGTTTATTCCGCAACCAAATTTGCGGTGCGAGCGCTGACACAGGCAGCAGCAAAGGAATATGCAAGCGCAGGAATTACCGTAAACGCCTATTGCCCGGGCATTGTCGGCACGGATATGTGGGTGGAAATCGACGAGCGCTTCTCTGAACTGACTGGCGCGCCAAAAGGCGAAACCTATAAGAAATTTGTTGAAGGTATTGCCCTTGGCCGTGCGCAGACACCGGATGATGTGGCAGCGCTGGTCTCGTTCTTTGCAGGGCCGGATTCCGATTACATTACCGGTCAGGCTGTTCTGACTGACGGTGGTATTGTTTATCGCTGATTATTACGTTTAATGAAAGGAAAGCCCGTCGGAATTTCCGGCGGGTTTTTTGTGTTTAGTCCACCAGTGCACCATAATGCTGAATGGTTTTTGCCGCGATCTGAGAGGCAAATTTTGCCGATGTAACGGCATCACCCGTATGGGCGAAATGCCCTAAGAATGAGCCATTGAAGCTGTCACCTGCGCCAGTTGTATCGATAATCTGTGGGACTGTTGTGGCTTTGACGGTCAATGGCTGGCCATCAAAATATCCCTCAATGTCGTCCGCACCATTTTTGACGATAATCCGGTTCAGACCGTAGCTGCGATAGCGATCAATTGTATCTGCAATAGTCAGATCACCGAAGTGGCTGGCTTCATCATCAAAGCTTGGCAGAACAAGATTGCTGACTTTGGCGCCGCGGATCAATTGTGCGCGCATATGATCCTGATCCGCCCAGAGGCGGGGACGGATATTGGGGTCAAAAGCAATGATCTTATCGGTATTGCGCGTTTCTTCCAGTACAGAGAGCAGATTGTCGGCACCATCACTTTCGAGAATTGCCAGCGTGATACCGGAGAAAATGATGATTTTTGACGCTTCGATTGCCTGCCGGAGCGCTGCTTTATCCTCTGCAAGTAAGCGTGCTGCAGAATGAGAACGCCAATAGGAAAAACTGCGCTCACCATGGTTGAGATGCACCATATAGAGGCCGGGCATGCGTGATGCATGGCGGCCTATATAGTCGGTTCCTATCTGTTTTTGTGCCATGAAAGCCAGCATGGCATCGGACATCGCATCCAGCCCGAGCTGGGTGAAATAGCTGACCTGCCATGCGGCAGGCAGCGCAGCGCGGGCATAATAGGCGGCATTTAAGGTGTCACCGGCAAAGCCCTGCCGTAAGGCGCCGTTGCCATCAGGTGCCAGCTCGACCATAGCCTCACCAATGGCGAGAAACTGTCCGCTCATCATCGACCTCAGACCAGCTTGCCACGGGCGGCAATCGGCCAGCTTTCCGTGACGATGCCGTTGCGCTGGATATAGACGCTGTCGAACATATTGGTAACGACGCAGACATGGTTGGGAATGATCCGCAGTTTATCGCCGACTTTGAGATTTATCGGCTGGTCGCTGACCAGACGACCATGCTCTTCCGACAATTGATCTATGCGGATATCATCGCGGCCAAGCACATGGCCATAGCCGGTCAGTCCCAGCAGATCGGACGTCAGTGTTTTGCTGCCAGCATCAATAATGGCTCTGTTTTCTGACGGTACGGACACAACGGTTGCCAATACAAAAAATGCACAATCATCATAGGTGCAGGCACCGCGCTCAACGAGCGAGCGATCGTTATAAATATAAGTGCCGGGGCGATATTCCGTGACGACCGGTGCCTCTGCTGCACTCATCATTGAAGGTGTGCCGCCGGAGGTGATGAGCGGCACAGCAATGCCGGATGCTTCGATCTGTTGTTTTGCCTGTGCCATGAAGTTTTCAACCGCTGCATGGGCATTCGCTGGAGGATAGGTCATCAGCCCACCAAATTGCAGCCCCGCAGCATCGTGAATGGCTCGTGCAAGTTCTGCGGCCGCTTCAGGCGATGCAACGCCGCAGCGGTCTGCGCCGGTATTGCATTCTACCAACACGGTTAGTGGCTGTTCTTCATTGGCAAAAGCCTGTGACAGACCGTTAATCACGGTCATATTATCTGCTACTACAGTTAGTTTTGTGCGGTGAGCCAATGCTTTGAGGCGATCAAGTTTTTCATGGCCTAAAATATTATAGGTAATCAGCAGGTCAGGCGAGCAGTCATAATTTTTTTGCAAACCATCAAGCATGGCTTCCGCTTCAGAGATTTTTTGGCAGGTGATGCCGCCTGCACCGGCTGCAAGCTGGGCATGCGCAAGCACAGGTAGTTTATGCGTCTTGATATGAGGGCGTACTCTGAAACCATTTTTGTCCGCATAAGATTGAAAGTTATGGATATTGCGCTCTGCGATATCCAGATCAACAACAATTGCCGGTGTGTTCAATTGGTCTGCAAGTTTTGGTTCCATTTTTCCTCACATATTCAGCGACCTTGTTTATTACCCTTTCAGACGTCAAAAAACGTGCCGGTCAGGCTGGCCGCCCCCTTGACAAGTTATGCATACTGTATTGAGATACGTCAATCCGGTAAAATAGACGAATGTCCATTATTTTGGACAAAATCAAAAGTCACACCGAGGAGGAGCCGCATCTGGGGTGCGGACATAACAATTGGGGGTTCATAAAATGCAGGCAATGAAACTGGCGCTGTTGATAAGTGCTGCGACAATCGCATTGATACCATCCGCATTCGCGCAGCAAAAAGGCGGCGTGCTGGATGTGGCGACAATTGGTGAGCCGCCGACACTGGATCCGATGGTCTCGACCGCTGATCTCGTTGGTATTGTCAGTCAGCATATGTTTGAAACGCTTTATACCTTTGACAAGGATTGGAAACCGGCGCCGCTTCTGGCTGCCAGCCTTCCGGAAATCTCTGCCGATGGTAAAACCTATCTGATTAAGCTGCGTGAGGGTGTTAAATTCCACGATGGTACAGACATGACATCGGAAGATGTTGTGGCATCGCTCAAGCGCTGGACAAGCTTAGCCTCGCGCGGCAAACAGGCGGCAACGCTGATTGAAGCCATTGAGCCGGTTGACGATTACAGCATTAAAATCACGCTGAAACAGCCTTATGCGCCGCTGACATCTCTGCTGGCTTTCAACAATTCCGCGGCTATTGTTCTGCCATCTGAAAAACAGGCCGAACCGATGACTGAATTTGTCGGCACCGGCCCTTACCAGTTTAAAGAACGCAAGCCGGATCAATATATTCAGCTGGTGCGTTATGACGGTTATAAATCGCAGGAAGGCGAGCCAAGCGGTTATGCAGGCAGCCGTCAGCAAAATCTTGATGAAATCCGGTTCGTGCCGGTGCCGGATGCCAATACCCGTGTAGAGGCAGCAGTTTCTGGCCAATATGGTTATGTGGATGCGTTGCCGGTTGAGGCTTTTGACCGTGTGTCCGGATCAGCGTCTTCGGATGCCGTGATGCTCAAGCCATTCGGCTGGCCGGTGTTCATTATGAATACTTCCAAAGGCATTGCCGCGAACCGTGATCTGCGTAAAGCCGTGCAGGTGGCGCTGAATAATGAGGATATGCTGACTGCTGCCTATGGCAGCAAGGATTTCTTCAGTGTTGAGCCGTCACTCTATCCGTCTCAGTTCATCTGGAATACCGATGCCGGTTCAGAAGGCAGCTATAATGTTGGCGATGCAGAAGCGGCAAAAGCCCTGCTGAAGACAGCCAATTATAATGGCGAGCCGCTGCGTATTCTCACCAGCCGGCAGTATGAATTCCATTATAAAATGGCACAGGTTGCCGCTGAATATCTGAAACTGGCCGGTTTCAAGGTTGATATGCAGGTGGTTGATTGGGCAACGCTGACCCAACGTCGTGCTGATCCTGCACTCTGGGATATTTATATTACCCATAGCCCATTTTTGCCGGAACCGGCGCTGATTGACCCGCTCTCTGTCAGTGCGCCGGGTAAATGGGATACGCCTGCCCGTGCCAAGGTGATGGATGCGTTTAATGCGGAGGCTGATCCGCAGAAGCGTGCGGCACTCTGGGCAGATGTGCAGAAAGTTGTGTTCGACGAAGTGCCGTTCATCAAGATCGGTAATTTCAACAATCTCTCTGCCAAATCCAAGAAACTGGATGGTGTGACACCGGCACCATGGCCTTATTTCTGGAATGCATCCGTTGAAAAATAAATAAGACCGGCCGCGTTTTCTCCGGAGGAGGAGAGGCGCGGCTTCAAGGATTTGGGCATGTCCCGAATGGGGTGGAGACTGAATGCTACGCTATATTATACAGCGTTTGATCGGCATGATCGTGGTCATGTTTCTGGTTGTGACGATTGTTTTTGTGATTGTCCGCGTTACACCGGGTGATCCTGCTGCCGTCATGTTGGGGCCGGAGGCGACACAGGCTGATATTGAAGGACTGCGCGTAAAGCTCGGTCTCGACCGCTCATTGCCGGTCCAATATGGCTATTACCTACTGCAATTGCTGCGCGGTGATCTGGGACAGTCAATCTTCCTTGGTCAGCCGGTTGCTCATGCTTTGGCCGAGCGGGCAGAGCCGACATTCTTTCTCACACTGTTTTCCATTCTGATTGCCAGTGCCATTGCTTTGCCGGTCGGAATTTATGCTGCGGTTAAGCGTGGTTCGTTTTTCGACCAGACAGCAACAGCTTTGGCGATGTTTGCCGCAAGTATTCCCAGTTTCTGGCTTGGCCTGCTGCTGATGCAGGTTTTTGCCGTGCGTTACGGGTTGTTTCCGGTCTCCGGTTATGGTGGCCCCGATACCAGTTTCGGTGAGCGGATGATGCATCTGGTGCTGCCGTCCTTCGCACTAGGTATTGTCTCCTCAGCTTTGATTATGCGTTTTACACGCGCCTCTATGCTGGATGTACTGGGGGATGATTATGTGCGCACTGCTAAGGCGAAAGGGCTGAACGGTAGCCGCGTGGTGATGAAACATGCATTTAAAAATGCGCTGATCCCGATTCTGACCGTCATCGGACTAACCGCCGCTGTGCTGATTTCCGGCGCGGTGGTGACAGAGACTGTGTTTGGTCTTCCGGGTATTGGCAATCTGGTGGTGTCGGCTGTGATGCGCCGTGACTATCCGGTTATTCAGGGAGCATTGCTGGTGATTGCAGCGCTCTATGTTCTGATCAATTTTGCCATTGATATGCTTTATCTGGCTGTCGATCCGAGGGTGCGCTACTGATGACCGGTTCCGTTATAAAATCCTCTGAAACATGGTTGTTTATCCGCCGCCTGTTGCGCCGGCGTACCGTTGCATTCGGCCTGTTCGTTCTGACGGTTTTCGTGCTGCTGGCCGTTTTAGCGCCACTGATTGCTCCCTATGCCCCGGGAAAATTATCGATCAGTAACCGTCTGACCGCGCCGAACGGCACATGGTTGTTCGGCACAGATGAGTTTGGTCGTGATGTGTTTTCCCGCACACTCTATGCGGGGCAATTGTCTCTGGCGGTGGGGGCTGCCGTGGTGGTGCTGGCCTCTGTAATTGGCATTACACTTGGCCTGATGGCCGGTTTTTTCCAGCGGTTGGATACGCCGATTGCGCGTCTGATTGATGCGATGATGGCCTTTCCGGATATTCTGCTGGCGATTGCGCTGGTTGCTGCACTCGGCCCCTCGCTGACAACAGTGATTGTGGCGCTGTCGATTGTCTATGCACCGAGACTGGCGCGCGTGGTGCGCGCTTCAACACTTGTTATCCGCGAACTGCCTTATATCGAGGCGTCGCGTGCGCTGGGCATTTCCACGCCGCATATTATGACCCGCCATGTGTTGCGTAATCTGCTGTCGCCTATTCTGGTGCAGGGTACGTTTCTGTTTGCGCAAGCCATGCTTGCTGAGGCCGGTTTGTCCTTTCTGGGGCTTGGTGTCAGCCCTGAAATTCCGACATGGGGCACGATGATTGCTTCTGGTCGTCAATATGTCGGGCAGGCAGACTGGATGACACTGTTTCCGGGTTTTGCCATCATTCTCGCCGTTCTGTCGTTACAGATGGTTGGTGACGGGTTGCGTGATTTACTCGATCCGCGTTTGCGGAAAGATATGTGAGGGCATGATGAGCCATTTATCAGACAAACAGCCTGTGCTCCGTGTGCAAAATCTCACAACCTCTTTTCTGGGGGATGGCGGTTGGCGACCGGTTGTTAAAAATATCTCTTTTGATGTTGGCGCAGGAGAAACAGTGGCGCTGGTCGGGGAATCCGGTTCGGGAAAAAGCGTAACGTCTCTATCGGTGATGCGATTGTTGCAGCCGGACACAAGCCGGATTGAAGGCAATATTCTGCTTGCGGGCAAAGATATCCTGAAGCTTTCCGAGCGGGAAATGCAGAAATTGCGCGGCAATGATGTCGCGATGATTTTTCAGGAACCGATGACCTCGCTGAACCCGCTCTATACTGTGGGCGATCAGATTTGCGAAGCGCTGCTGTGCCACCGCAATATGAGCAAGGCGGAAGCGAAGATTGAAGCTCTGCGCCTGATGGATAAAGTGCGTATTCCTTCGGCGGCAAGCCGGTTCAATGAATATCCGCATCGTTTTTCCGGTGGTATGCGCCAGCGTGTGATGATTGCTATGGCACTGGTCACCCGCCCTAAACTGTTGATTGCCGATGAGCCGACCACAGCACTGGATGTGACTATTCAGGGGCAGATCCTCGACCTCATCAAAACTTTGCAGGAGGAGGAAGGCACTTCGGTGCTGTTCATTACCCATGATATGGGGGTGGTTGCAGAAGTGGCTGACCGTACAGTGGTGATGTATCATGGTGATGCGGTGGAAACCGGTGATACGGCCGAGATTTTTCATCAGGCGAAGCATCCCTACACACGCGCTTTATTGTCGTCAGTCCCCGCACTTGGATCGATGACAGGGCGCGTGCGTCCATTACGTTTTCCGGTTGTTGATATCCGTACCGGCACGGCTCTGCCGCCGGTTGAAGCTGCTGATACTGTTGCGCAGGATGCACCGCCGGTTCTGGATGTAAAAGGACTCACAACGCGCTTTACTATTCATAGCGGATTATTCGGGAAACTGGCAGGGCGTGTTCATGCAGTGGAGAATGTCTCGTTCTCCCTGCAACCGGGAGAAACACTGTCACTGGTAGGGGAATCCGGTTGCGGTAAGTCGACGACAGGCCGCTCGATCATGCGGCTGATCGAGCCGCAAAGCGGTTCAGTTATGGTCAACGGGCAGAATGTGATGGCCATGGCCGGACATGAGTTGCAAGGTTTGCGCCGTACCATGCAGATGGTTTTTCAGGATCCCTATGCCAGCCTCAATCCGCGTATGCGGGTGGGTGCTTCTATCGCGGAGCCGTTTCTGGAACATGGCCTCGGCACGAAACAGCAGGCGCGCGACCGTGTGGCTGACCTTCTGGAGCGGGTGGGGTTAAAAGCGGATATGGCTTCGCGTTTTCCGCATGAATTTTCCGGCGGACAGCGTCAGCGCGTTTGTATTGCACGCGCTTTAGCACTCGATCCGAAATTGATTGTAGCTGATGAATCTGTGTCTGCTCTCGATGTTTCGATCAAGGCACAGGTGATTAATCTGCTGCTCGATTTGCAATCCAGTCTTAATCTGGCTTTTCTATTTATCTCGCATGATATGGCAGTGGTGGAGCGGCTTAGTCACCGCGTTGCAGTGATGTATCTGGGTGAGATTGTTGAGATCGGCCCACGTGCTGCAGTGTTTGAAAATCCGCAGCATCCTTATACGAAAAAACTGATGGCCGCAGTGCCGGTGCCTGACCCTGCACGGCGCGGCATGCGCCGCGGTCAGATCGCTGATGAACTGCACAGCCCTGTTCGTGCGCCGGATTATGTGCCGGTCGAGCGGCAAATGCGTGAAGTTTCAAAAGGGCATTTCATATTCCAATGACCTGTTTGATGAAACAACTATCATTCTGCTTTGGGGCGGGGGAGGCGCTCAGTGGTCGTACCGGATATCCGTTATTGTTTGCCGCTGAGTGCCTGCGCCGCATCCTTGAGGCATTGCAGATAAAAAGCATGGTTCTTCAGCCCGTCATCGCGCGGGGCAACAAGGCACAGCGTTGCGGTGGCAATGCCCTGTGCATCGCGCATCGGCACGGCAAAACAATGGGTGAAATTGTCGACCGTGCTATTGAAGGTAAATTGGCCGGTTTTATCGGCCTCACGCACCTGCGCGATAAACTCTGCCGGATCCAGCCAGCTGCCATTGGGCATCTGAAAATCTGCGGCAGGAATAAAACTGGTTATGTCTTGATCGCTGAGATGAGCAACCAACAGGCGTCCGGAGGCTGTCCACGGAATAGGCACGGAATGGCCGACATCCGAGGAAATACGGAACGGGCGCACGCCTTCTTTCATGCGGGCAACGGTATATTTATTGCCGTCCAGAACACAATATTGTGCGGTTTCGCGAGTTTGTTCGGCAATACGTTCCAGCGCTGCATCGCAGGCGCGCATGAAGTCAAAATGATCTTCGTAAGCGGCGCCGAGAAAATAAAGTTTGCGCCCGAGAAAGACGCGGCCGTCACCGCCGGTAAATTCGAGAATACCATTGCGCAGCAACAGATTGACCAATTCATAAACCGAGGAACGCGGAGCGCCGATCTGCGCTGCAATTTCGTTGGGTTTCAGCGGTTCACGTTTGTTGCGCAAAAAGTCCAAAATCTCAAACGCCCGATCAAGCCCGCGCGCACGTTTGCTGACGCCGTCTTCTTTAGGCGTGACCGGAGTGATTGCTGGCTTATCTGACATGGCGTCTCAAATGCTCGCTATAATGTTTCTATGTCTGTTATATTGGATTATTTTTGGCAGGCAAGCAGAAGTTTAAAACCGGAAATTATGATTGCAGAAGGAAATATGATTATGATTATGCGTTATGAAAAAGGCAGCCGGATGAGTCAGGCCGTAAGTTATGGCGGCATGGTGCATATTGCTGGTCAGGTGGCTGAAAATCGCAAAGCGTCGATTGAAGAACAAACCCGTGATGTTTTGGGGAAGATAGATCAGCTCTTAAAACAGGCCGGTACGGATCGTTCAAAATTGCTGGCTGTGAATGTGTTTCTTCCGGCAATTGTTGATTTTGATGCGATGAATTTGGTCTATGATGCATGGATTGATACGGAAAATCCGCCAGCGCGTGCCTGTGTGGAAGCCCGACTTGCTGATCCTGATCTGCGGGTTGAAATGACAGCCGTTGCTGCTCTTTAATATTCAATAAATAGCCGGAGCCGGATATGACACAAACGCTCATTCGCAATGCCCGTATCATTGATGGCACCGGCGCGCCTTGGTATCGCGGTGATGTGCTTTTAGGGAACGGGCTGATCCAGCAGATCGGCAGGGGGCTGAAAGCAGACGGCGATATGCAGATTATTGATGCGGATGAGCGCTACTTAAGTCCCGGTTTTATAGATGCCCATTGTCATGATGACCTGATTTTTTTGCGTGAGCGGGACAGACCCGAAAAAGCCATGCAAGGCGTGACCAGTATTGTGGTCGGCAATTGCTCATTTTCGCTCTATCCCGCAATCGATCAATCCCGCGAATATCTGCGACAGCATTTCTCCGGCCTTCTCGGTGAAACGCGATCTGATGAAATTTTTGATGATTTCTCCGGCTATCATCAGGCATTGGAAGGTGAGGGGATCGCACTCAATCTCGTATCGCTTGTTGGTCATGCGGCTTTGCGGCTGGCAGTGATGGGGCATGACAGACGACCCGCAACAGAGAACGAGCTTGCAGCAATGTGCCGGTTACTTGAAGTGCAAATGGCACAAGGCGCGGCAGGTCTGTCTCTGGGGTTGGTTTATCCGCCAAGCGCTTTTGCTGAAATTGAAGAACTGGTGGCTTTGGGAAGAGTTGTCGCCGGTTTTGGCGGTGTGCTGGCTGCTCATATCCGCTCCTATGAAGCAGGGCTGATGCAGGCGACTGAAGAGTTCGGTGAGGCCGTGCGCCTGTCTGGTGCAGCCGGATTATTATCGCATTTGCAATCGGCGGGACGGCCGAACTGGGGCAATGTACCGGCGGTGATCGATTATCTGGAAAGCCTGCGGTCTGATGGTGTGGATATCAGCTTTGATATGTATCCCTATCCGGCAGGCAGTACATGGATATTACAGCTGTTGCCGGCAGCGGTGATGGATGGTGGTTTGCCGGCTTTGAAAGCGCGCTTACAGGATACAGCATGGCGACAGAAACTGGCGCATTGGGTGGAGCACGGCGGCGATGATTATCATGGCCAGAGCAAGATTTTTCTGATTGGCTGGGAGAATGTACGGCTTTCAGCAATCGGTATTGAAATGCTGAAACATCTGGAAGGGCAGTCTATGCGTGAGGCAGCGTTTGCGCTTGGCACAACGCCTTTCGACCTGTTGGTACGCTTTGTCGAAGAGGATGACGGGCAGACGGGGATTATCCTGTTTCAGCTTGATGAAAGCGATCTCCATGCGGCCTGTTGCAACCGGTTGTTTATGGCAGGGTCTGATGGGTTGCCGCGTCCGGGTTCCAAGCCGCATCCGCGTGCCTTTGGTACCTTCCCGCGGATTGCCGGCCATTTGCGACGTGATAAAAAATGGTTCCCGCTTGAGGATGCAGTGCGCCGGATGACCTCAGTTGCTGCGCAGCGTTTCTCGCTGCATGATCGAGGCCTGTTACGTCCCGCAATGGCTGCCGATCTGGTGTTATTTGAAGATGCAATCGCGGATCATGCCACATTTGAAAACTCCACGCAGATGCCGTCCGGTATCAGCTATGTTTTTGTCAACGGGCAGGCGGTTGTTGCAGAAGGCAAACCAACAGGTCGGCGTGGGGGAAGGGTTCTGAAACGCTCATAGACATGTATTAACATGCCAGGACTGGTCGAAATGTATGCCTGAACGATTATAAAATATTTAAGGCCGTATTTACTTACATATATTATAAATTTACCGATAAAGGGATATTTACGGCAGGATACCATAACATGAAGGCTCTGAGCGAAGATCAGCGGTTTCAGCTCCGCGATCTGATGCCGGCGATATTATTGCTGGCGCTGTTGCTTGGCAGCATTGCGGTGGCCGTGTTGCGGCCGACCGGCAAAGATGATCAGTATATTGTTATGGTTACACCATGGCGCAGTCTCAGCTCTGTGGTCAGTTCCATTCAGGCTGCTGAAGGCGCGATTGTCTCCATCAACGCATCCAATAATGTGATTACCGTTTATTCCGAGAATAAAGAATTCCCAAGCAAGCTTTACAGTGCCGGAGTATGGCTGGTTTTTGAACCGCTGCTGCCGGGCGGCTGTTATGGCATTCAGGAGCGGACAACAGCAGCATGATCCTAGAACTCGACGACCTCCGCAGCCGGTTCAGCCGGTTTTTGCTGATTTTATTCTGGCTGCATGTCCCGCTGCTGGCAATTGTTGCCTATGGCACAGGCCATTCGCCTCTCTGGGCGGCTCTGGCTGGTGTCGCATTGGCGGGATGCTATCATTTGTCATGGCTGCGTTCAGGCATTGCGCCGGTTACCCGCTATATTTCTGGTGTTGCTCTGATGGGGCAGCCTGCTTTGCTGCTTTTTCTGATGAGCGGGCGTCAGTGGCAGATGGATATGCATATGTATTTCTTTGCCATGCTGGCGCTGACAGTCGCGTGGTGTGATCGCCGTGCCGTCTTGTTTGCCGCTGCCGCTGTGGCCGCGCATCACCTGACGCTGGATTACCTGATGCCTGCCGCTGTGTTTCCGGAAGGCGGCGATCTGCTGCGCGTTTTGCTCCATGCAGGAATTGTTGCCTTTCAGGCTGCTGTTCTGGTGTGGTTTGGCGATATGCTGGTTGAATGTTTCAACCGTATTAGCGCCATGCGCGATGAGATTATTGCCAAAAATGAAACACTTGAACTGCGCACATTGGAAGCGGAAGGGGCAAGTAAATCCAAGAGCATGTTCCTTGCTAATATGAGTCATGAAATTCGCACGCCGATGAATGCCATTCTGGGCTTTTGTCATCTGGTGCTGCGTACAGATCTCGATTTGCGCCAAAAAGAATATGTCTCGAAAATCAGCAATGCGAGTACAGCTCTGTTGCGTCTGATTAATGACATTCTTGATTTCTCCAAGAATGAAGCAGGCAAGCTCTCCCTTGAGGCGCGCCCGTTTAATCTGCGCTCATCTTTGCAGAGCCAGCTTAATCTCGCAGCGATTAACGCCGAGAATAAAGGCGTGACTATCGAGACGGTTATTCATGAAGATGTTCCGCCGGTGCTGGTCGGGGATGAACTGCGTCTCAATCAGATTTTGCTCAATCTTGTTAGCAATGCCGTCAAATTCAGCGAAAAAGGCACTGTCACCGTATCTGTCGATACGATTGAGAGACGAGATGATGATATTGCCCTGCGCATTTCTGTGCGCGATCGTGGTATTGGTATGGCACCGGAACAGCAGGCGCTGTTGTTCAACTCCTTTACGCAGGCCGATAGCTCTATGACGCGCCGTTTCGGCGGTACTGGTCTTGGACTGGTCATCAGCAAGCAGATTGTTGAGCAGATGGGCGGCACGATCGCTGTAGAGAGCACGCAAGGCGAAGGCAGCTTGTTCACTTTCACGGTCAATATGGCTGTAGGTGAAATGCAGCAGGAACCGGTACGCATTGCATCAGAAAAAATCGCTGGCCTGCGGGTTCTGGCGGCGGATGATAATCCGGCCTCTCGTGAAATTTTGCAGGATGTTTTCAGCTCTTGGGGCGTAACCATTGATCTGGTTGCTTCCGGCGAGGAAGTTCTCGGCGCGCTTGAAAGTGCCTGTCTTGCTGAGAAACCTTATGATCTGGTGGTGCTGGACTGGAAAATGCCGGGCATGGATGGTCTGGAGACCGTGCAACGCATGCATCGTCACGAGAAGCTGACATCGCTGCCTTATGTCGTGATGGTGACGGCTTATGGTAATGACGAGTTCCGTTCAGAATCTGAGCGTGCGGGTATTGCAGCCTTCCTGACTAAGCCGATTATGCCGGATGTTTTGTTCGACACAGTGACAGAATTGTTCTCGCAAGATGTTGCGCCGGATGCACCGCATGCGGAGATCGGGCAGGCTATTCCGATGGTTGCAGAGCATTTGCGTGGCCTGACACTGCTTCTCGCTGAGGACAGCATGATCAACCGTGAAATCGCTGTTGAATTGTTGCAGGATGCGGGTCTGAAGGTTGATGTTGCCGAGAATGGCCGGATCGCCTGTGATCTGGCACTGGCCAAGCCTCTTATCTATGACGGCGTGCTGATGGATATTCAGATGCCGGAAATGGACGGCATTGAGGCCACACGCCTGATCCGGCAAACATGGTCTTCCGAGCAATTGCCGATTATTGCGATGACAGCTCATGCTTATGAAGAAGAACGGCAGAAATGTTTTGCTGCCGGTATGGACGATCATATTGCCAAGCCGGTTGATCCATTCCTGTTGGTGCGCACACTGAACCGCTGGCTCAAACCCCGTCAGAAAATTGTCGAGGTTCAGGCCGTATTAAGTGAAGTGCCAGCGGCAGAGCCAAAACCTGATTTGCCTAACAGCCTGCCGCCGTTTGATCTGGCAAAAGCCCTGCCGCGCATGAACGGAAAAACTGCATTACTGCGTAAGCTGATTATAGATTTTGGACAGAGATTTGCGGGCGCGACCGAGGAGTTGCACGAGCTGATGAGCCGTGGCGCATTGGAAGATGCACGACGCAATGCACATACGCTGAAAGGTGTTGCCGGTTCTCTGGAACTTGCAGAGATTTATGCTCATGCGGCCAAAACGGAAGCGGCTTTGTCACAGGGCGATGTCGTTGCCGCGAATAGTCTGATTGCTGAGTTGGAGCAACTGCTAAAACCTGCGATTCAGGCTGCACAGAGCCTTGTAACTACGCCAGAAACTGCTAATACCGCCGCACCGGCAGCATCTGCTGATCCGGTTGATGTTCAGGCAGAGATTTCTGCTTTTCGCGGGCTCTTAGAGCGCCGCAGCCTGAAGGCACGCAGCAGTTTTGAAAAATTGGCGACGACAATCGGTTTGACACCTGCCGCTATGCAGGATCATCCGGTGAAACTCGCTCTTGATAGTCTTGACTACAATCGTGCGCTGACATTGCTGGATGAAGAATTTGCGGACAACCCGCAGTCTTCAACCAATAATGTGCGCATCGGAGAATGATTATGGCAAACCGGGCAGTCATCCTTATTGTTGATGATGAAATCTCAAATATCGAGATTATGAGTGCAGTTCTTGAGGATGATTATGAGGTATGTTTTGCGACATCCGGTGAGGAAGCTCTGAAGATTGCGCAAACCGTATTGCCGGATCTCATTCTGCTGGATGTGCTGATGCCCGGAATTGACGGTTATGAAGTGTGCCAACGTCTCAAGAAAGACCGGATGCTTGCGGATATTCCGGTGATCTTCACCACGGGTCTGAACGATCAGGACGCGGAAGTGCGCGGCCTGTCTGCCGGTGCGATTGATTATGTGACCAAGCCAATTCAGCCGGTTATTCTGCTGGCACGGGTTGCCAATCATGTGGAGCTGAAGCGCTTGCGCGATCAGCTGGCGCAGATGGCGGTCACGGATGCACTCACGGGTTTAAGCAATCGCCGCCATCTGGAGCAGACACTGGCGACAGAAACCGCAAAGCTTTCCCGTACAGGTGAATGGCTTTCGGTGATTATGGTCGATATCGATTTCTTCAAGCTGTTTAATGACACATTCGGCCATCCGGCGGGTGACCGGTGTCTGGCTATGGTTGCCGCAGCGCTGACCAGAGCCGTGCATCTGGCCACCGATCTGACTGCGCGTTATGGCGGTGAGGAGTTTGTCTGCGTACTTCCGGGGCGTGACCATGAAGCCGCCGCTCTGGTTGCCAAGGAAATTCAGGAACAAGTCAGTTCACTCAGAATCCCGCATCCTGAATCGGCTGTGGGGCCTTGCGTGACCGTTAGTATTGGTGTGGCTTCAGCCTGTTGCCTGCCGGATATGTCACCGTCTCAATGGATTGCCCATGCAGACCGCCAGCTTTATTTGAGCAAACGCGCGGGTCGCAATGAGATTTTCAGCACCGTTTTCCACGAACAGCAAATTGGTGTCACAGGCGATTCATAAGTGAAGTATGGTGACCGGCTGTTCTCAGGAACCGTGCCGGTCATCTGTCTCGCATAGATGCAATTGCAGGTTCAGTGCCTGTATTTTATCTAGAATATGTGATGCAGGTGCTTTGTCGGTAATGATAGCATCAACACTATCCAGTCCGCCGAGCTTTACCAAAGCACGTTTGCCGAATTTGCTGCTATCAACGGCCAGTAATTTGTGTCTGGACTGATCGAGTGCTTTGGAAACTGCCGCCACTTCGGTGCGGTCATCATCACAAAGGTCACCGTCATCATCAACGCCACTAACCGAAATTACGGCGTAGTCGAATTTAAACCGGCTGATGAAGTCCGGTGTATCTTCCTGAAAAATACCACCATCGACGGCGCGTACAAAGCCACCCGGAATAGCCAGTGCGAAGTCCGAATTTTCGCTGATCAGCGATGCCACGCGCAGACTATAGGTGACTATTCGCAAGCCTTGACGGTTCTTGAGCAGTGCGGCTGCAATCGCCTCGCAAGTCGTGCCGGTATCAATAAAGATTGTCGTGTTATCCGGAATTGTCTCTGCCACAAAAGCCGCGATGGCTTGTTTTTCTACCGCCTGATCGAGGCGGCGCTGGCGATACGTGCCGACATCCATCGGCGCGGCAATGGTTGCGCCACCGTGAATACGACGGACTTTGCCGGTGGTTTCGAGCGCCATAATATCCCGCCGTGCAGTCTGCATGGTGACAGAGCAAAGATGGGCGATTTCTTCAAGAGAAATATAGTGATTTTGTTCGAGATATTGCAGCAGAAACGCCTGACGATTGTCTTTTTTATTGCCGCCAGTTGATATTACGTCGTCAAATCGCATAGCGCGCCCTCTGTTCACATATTATTTCAAATAAAAAAATTTAAGCGTCAAGTGAATGATTTGATACACTCACAGGCTTTGTATAAAAACTGACATATACCTCGTCTAATGTACGAAAAGTGACATTTGTTGTCTCAGCTCTTACTATCAGGATGATGTTATGAAAAAGCAGCGGTCAGGCGCAGGACAGAAACGTAATTTGGGAGCAGGGGTGGCAGGCGCATTGTTGCTCGCGGCTCTGGGCACCCATGCACAGGCGGAAGAGGCAAAAGATAAGAGTTTCTCACTGACCGTGATGGGCTTCAATATCTGGAATAACAACGTTAATTCCAAAATGTGGGATGCCGAGGCGAAAAAAAATGGCCAGCTGATTTATAATCAGACGATGAAGGACCTGTTGCTCGGTGTTGCGCCTGATGTGCTGGTCTTACCGGAACTATATAACAACAGCGGCAAAAAGCTGGGCGATAAGAGCGTTGTTGACGCTCATGTGCAAAACACGCTGGATTTGTTGAATGCTAATCCTGACAAGCTCGGCAATTACGAGAAAATCAAAGATAATGATGACCGCGAAGGCAGCGGCATGGTGATATCTGCCGGTCAGTCTGACTATCTCGGCGCAAATACAATTCGTATGAAGCCGGGCAACGGATTTCCGGATACAGTCATCACCGGGCGTCATTTCAATTATTATGACGAGCCCACCAATCGTATCAAACAGGCCAAAGAAGCCAATACGCTTGCGCAATCAACGGCCATTCCGACTATCCTTGTCGGTGATCTTAATGCCGGAGATGTTTCCGAGCGTGGGTTGCTGAGCGTGGACGCGCAATTGCGTCTGATGAAGCAGGCTACAGGCAATAAACTATATAGCGACTTGTCTGCGGAATATCTTGAACTTGCAGATAAAACCAAATGGCGCGCGATCATTCAGGACGCGCATAAGGGGGTAAATATTGATACGCTTTCCTGGAACCAATGGGGTACTGCACTGGAAAAAGCTTACAAAGCAGGCAAAGATATTGGTCTTGTTGATGAGACATATCCGGTAAAAAACAATCTGCCGGTGACGATGAATATTCTGAAGCAGCAGCATCAGTTGATTCAGTTAGACCGCAACCGCGAGCAATTTAACCCAAGTCAGGTCGGCGATGAACGCGCGACATGGACCAGTGATGGCGAAGAATCCACCAATACTTGGGCAAGTTGGGATCGTGTGAATATTGATCATATTCTGGTGTCTCGCCCGTTTGCTAAATGGATTGAGATTGTTGATAACGGCAAATGGTCAGGCACGCTTTCCAAGCCTGCGCTGTTGCCAAATGGCAATTCACTGTCTGATCATGATCCTATTGCGCAGGATTTGCGCTGGATCGGGCCAAAGCTGGAGACTTATAAAGACGGTGATGTGGAAAAGACCCGCATTGTCTGGGGCGCGGATGCTTCCGGTTTTGAAGCCAAGGGCAAAGAATTCTATCTGACCCGTAACAATAATCGCAATGATACCTATCTCGGGCAGATTGCGGATGAGAACGGCAATCCGATCCTGAAAGATCTGACGCAGGAAGAAAAACAGACACTGCTCGACTGCAAAACAACGGATGATCGTTTTGCGCAGGCTGTGAAGGATTATTGTATTGATAATCACGAGTTTATCGGCCAGACGCTGGTGACAGATGGCGGTACGATTATCGTTGATGAAGATGCCGCTTTAGGCACTGCAAAAGCCGATCTTTATCTGGCTGATGGCGGGTTGAAGATTGCCGGACAGGCAATGAATGCACTGGACCGCAAACTTATTCTGAATGGTACTGGGCGCATTGATGTTGCTGATGCACAGAATGAACTACTGGTTAAGCAGGAGATCAGCGGCAGCGGTGGTTTGGTTAAACAGGGTGAGGGTACGCTTGTTCTGGGGCAGGCAAACAGCCATCAGGGCGGTACATTTGTAGAAAAGGGCATTTTAAGAGCAGATGTTGCCGGTGCTCTGGTTGATAACACAACGCTTGTTGTGAATGGCGGTAAGCTTGATCTCAATGGTCATGACCTGAAGGCATCTTCCCTGTCCGGTAAAGGCGGCAGTCTGGATTTGAATTCTGCTGCGCTGGAAATCAATCAGACACTGAATACCCGCTTTGACGGAACGATCGATGGTCAGGGTGATCTGACGAAGAACGGCACCGGTATTTTGGTGCTGAATGGCAAAAACAGCTATCAAGGCACGACCACAGTCAATGGCGGTGGTTTGATCGTTGGTGATGCAGATCATAGGGATGCATCAGTAAGCGGTATTATCAAAGTCAGTAATGGCGCCTTCCTTGCCGGTTCAGGTATGCTGGGCGGTATTCATGTTGCTGCGGGTAGCGTTTTGGCTCCGGGCAACTCAATCGGAACGCTTAAAGCCTCCGGTGATCTGGTGATGGAAGCGGGCTCTTTGTATGAGGCAGAGATTAATCCGGACGGTACTTCGGATCTCATTCAGGTTGGTGCTGCGGCCATAATTGATGGTGCCAATGTCCATGTGGAAAAAGCAACCGGCAGCTACAAAGCCAATACCCGTTATACAATTCTGACTGCAGATGGCGGGATTACCGGTACTTTTGCAGATATGAGCCAGAACAAGCCGTTTATTGATCTGAATCTCGTTTATGATCCGAAAACGGTTTATCTGGATGCTTTGCGTAACAGCACAAGTTTTGCCTCTGTTGCACAGACCGAAAACCAGCAGGCTGTCGCCAGTGCTGCTGAAGGGCTTGGCATCGGTAATGCCGTTTATGATGCTATTGCCGGACAGGATAGTGATGCAAATGCCCGTGTAGCATTTGATATGCTGTCAGGTGAAGTACATGCGTCTTCAAAAACCGCTCTGATCAACACAAGCAGTGATCTGCGTAATGCCGCACAGGATCGTCTTCGCTCTGCCTTTGGTGATATCAATGCGCAAAAGGGCGCACAGGTTGTCTCGGCAAACGATGCGCCGGCTGCTCTTTGGGTGCAGAGTTTTGGTACTTGGACTGAGAACTCCTCAAACGGGAATGCTGCAAAACTCAGCCAGACAACAGGTGGTATTTTTGCCGGTTATGATGCCGAGGTAGCAGAAAATCTGCGTCTTGGTGCTCTTGCCGGTTATAGCCGCACCAGCTTTGATGTTGATGATCGTGCTTCATCGGGTGAGAGCGACAATTATCATCTGGGTCTTTATGGCGGATCTCACTGGGGTAATACAGCGCTGAGCGGTGGTATTGCCTATAGCTGGCATTCGGTTGATACCAGCCGTTCGGTTTTCTTCCCTGATTTCTCTGAAAAGCTGACTGCTGATTATAATGCAGGCACAGTTCAGGCCTTTGGTGAGTTGAGCCATAAGTTGAAAACTAGCAATGCTGTTTTTGAACCATTTGCCAATCTGGCTTATGTATCGCTGAAGACGGATGGCTTTACTGAAACCGGTGGTCAGGCTGCTCTGACAATCGACAGGGACAGAATGAGCACGGTTTTCACGACTTTGGGTATTCGCGGGGCTACAGAAATGATGTTCGGTAATGTTAAGACCGAGCTGAACGGTACGCTGGGCTGGCAACATGCCTTTAATGATGTGGACTCTGTCACTCGTGCATCTTTTAGCAATGGCTCTGCCTTTGATATTTCCGGTGTTCCTGTTGCTAAGGACACGGCATTGGTGCAAGCCGGTTTCGATATTAAAGCCAGTGAAACAGCAACATTCGGTATCAGCTATCGCGGCCAGTTTGGCTCAGGTTTCCAGAGCAATTCTGTCAACGCCAAGCTGGGTATCAAATTCTGATCTGACATGACTTTAAAGAACAAAACCGCCCGCTTGTCGAAACAAGCGGGCGGTTTTGTATTTTAGGTGGGAATGACTAGAGCGCCGTGTGCCAGACTTGGCACACAAAGGTCGCTCTAACACTTTAAAATTAGAGCATAATTTTACCTTAAACTGATCCAAGTTTAAGGAATTATGCTCTAGGGCATGTCGCAGCAAAATGGGATCATGGTGCGTCCGCGAGCATGCGACAATTAGAAGAATCTAGAGCGAGCGTCATGGGCGAGGTTAAACGCGACACGCTCTGGTCTTGTGCCGGAGGATAATGCATGACATGACGGAGTTACCCGGCACTATCTTGCATTCACGCGGAATTCTCGAATGATTATGCTTTTCATATTTCCGGTGACATTATTGGCGGCATGTCTTTGCGGACTTGCTGATGCAATGCGTTTCCGGTCTGTTTTGAAAATACGGCCGGTTATTCTCATAGTGCTGTTCGGGCAGATTTTTGCTTATGTGCTCGCTTTATGGATGCTCTCTCTCGATCCGTATTTTGACGATGACGGCACTCTCACCCATATTGAAGGTCATCAGCTCTGGTTCTGGGCGTTGGAAATTGGTGGCTGGTTTGCCGTTGTTTTGGTGCCGGCCCTGCTGGCTACTCTTTTTCTTTTGCAAAAAGCTCTGCGGACGATCCGGTAAAACAACCCCGCACTTTGTACTTGTATGAGGTGACAGCGCGCCTAAGGCATGGCATAGGAGCCTGACTAATCAAAAGGCCTCTTCATTCATGATCCGTATCGACAATATCAGCAAATCCAACAGCCACCGTATTTTGTTTATCGAAGCGTCCGCCGCTTTGAATCGTGGTGAAAAAATCGGTCTCGTCGGGCCGAATGGTGCCGGTAAGACCACTCTGTTTCGTATGGTTACCGGTGAGGAACAGCCGGATGAGGGGCAGGTTACGGTCGAGAAGGGCGTAACTGTTGGCTATTTCGATCAGAATGTCGGCGAAATGGGTGGACGTACCGCCGTTGCGGAAGTCATGGATGGTGCAGGCCCTGTCAGTATTGTTGCTGCGGAATTGCGTGAGCTTGAAGCTGCCATGTGCGATCCGGATCGTATGAATGAGATGGATGCGATCATTGAGCGTTACGGTGAAGTTCAGGCGCGCTATGAAGAACTGGACGGCTACGGACTGGATGGTCGTGCGCGGGAAGTGCTGGCAGGACTGAGTTTCACGCAGGAAATGATGGACGGCGATGTCGGCAAACTGTCCGGCGGCTGGAAAATGCGTGTGGCACTTGCCCGTATTTTGCTGATGCGTCCTGATGTAATGCTGCTCGATGAACCTTCCAACCATCTTGATCTTGAAAGTCTGATCTGGCTGGAAAGTTTCCTCAAGACCTATGACGGCGCATTGCTGATGACGTCGCATGACCGCGAATTTATGAACCGGATTGTCTCTAAGATTATCGAAATCGATGGTGGTAATCTTACAACCTATTCCGGCGATTATGCGTTTTATGAAGGCCAGCGTGCGCTGAATGAAAAGCATCAGCAGGCACAGTTTGAGCGCCAGCAGGCAATGCTAGCCAAAGAGATTAAATTTATCGAGCGTTTCAAGGCGCGTGCTTCCCACGCTTCACAGGTGCAAAGCCGTGTGAAAAAACTAGAAAAGATTGATCGGGTAGAGCCGCCGCGCCGCCGCCAGACTGTTGCTTTTGAATTTGCCGCGCCACCGCGCTCCGGTGAAGATGTGGTCAACTTGAAGGGCGTCAGCAAAGCCTATGGTAGCCGTACAATCTATGACGGTTTAGATTTCATGGTGCGTCGGCGTGAGCGTTGGTGCATTATGGGTATTAATGGGGCGGGCAAATCGACTTTGCTCAAGCTGGTTACGGGCACAACTGAGGCCGATAATGGCATTGTAACGCTTGGTGCCAGCGTCAAGCTTGGCTATTTCGCCCAGCATGCGATGGATATCCTTGAAGGCGACAGCACTATTCTCGAATGGTTGGAACAGCGCTTTCCAAAAGCGGGGCAGGCACCTTTACGCGCATTGGCCGGCTGTTTTGGTTTTTCTGGTGACGATATTGAAAAGAAATGCCGGGTTCTTTCCGGTGGTGAAAAGGCGCGTCTGGTCATGGCGGCTATGTTGTTTGATCCGCCGAACTTCCTTGTGCTGGACGAGCCTACCAACCATCTTGATCTCGATACCAAAGAAATGCTGATTAAAGCGCTCTCAGCTTATGAAGGAACAATGCTGTTCGTTTCGCATGATAGACATTTTCTGTCCGCGCTTTCAAACCGTGTTCTTGAACTGACACCGGACGGTATTCACAAATATGGCGGCGGTTATACAGAATATGTAGAGAGCACGGGGCAGGAAGCACCGGGTTTACATGGTTAAAGTGATAAAGCCTCCCGAAAATGCTTTCGGGAGGCTTCTTTATAAGTAGTGCGTTTAGCGGCGCTGTAATTTCTCGTAGCGTTTGATCAGGCGATCTCGTTTTAAGCGGGAGAGACGCTGAATCCAGAAGATGCCATTCAGTTGGTCAATTTCATGCTGATGGCAGACAGCAAGCAGTCCGTCGGACTCTTCTATATGTTCCGCACCGTTCAAATCCTGATAGCGAATACGGATACGGGCGTGGCGCTCAACTTCTTCCACAACACCGGGCATTGAAACGCTGCCTTCCGAATGTTTGATTGTCTCATCCGAGGCCCAGATAATCTCCGGATTGATATAGATTTTCCCGCCGTCTTCTACGGATAGTTCCAGAACAACGACACGTTTCCCAATACCGATATGCGAAGCAGTGATGCCGATACCGGGAGCAGCACGCATCGTATCCAGCATATCATTTGTGAGCTTGCGTAAATCCTCATCGAAAATCGTGACAGTTTCAGCAATCTCACGCAGGCGTTGATCGGGGTAAGGAACAATCGGGCAGACGGTCATTGATACTCTTTATCTGAGCGCACATGCGGCACATATATAGGTGAACAGGTATTGGGAGAGTGATTATCGCAAATCCGTTGCACTGAATAGCTCAGCATACTCTGCGATTCTTCAGAAACAGCGCTCCGATTCTGAATTTCCGAGTCGGAACAAGGTGTTGGGGTGTTATTTTGATATATGTGACGTGGGTTTTGAGGTGTTTTGGTTGTAATTGTGGGGTTGGGTGTATGCTGG
>NZ_JAUCBM010000020.1 GCF_030362795.1 Pseudochrobactrum kiredjianiae
CGCAAGCTATGTGGTATGACAGTGATCTCAACTCAACCACCGCCAATCAATCGCTGATCAACGACAATAAGGGCTTCGGCTATGGTCTGAGCCTTGAAGCTGGCAAACAAGTCGATTTGGATGCCAACTGGTCGTTGACACCACAGGCACAGATGGTGTGGTCATCAGTAAAGTTCGACACATTCAATGATGCATGGGGGGCATCTGTCTCCAATCGTAATGGTGATAGTCTCAATGCCCGGCTTGGTCTCTCTGCGGATTACCGAAATGCTTGGGCAGCGAGCAGCGGCATGATCGCGCGCTCCCATCTCTATGGCATTGTTAATCTTTATCAGGAGTTCATGAGTGGCAACAAAGTCACGGTTGCTGACATGGATTTCAGAAATGAGAATGATACGACATGGGGTGGGATCGGTGCTGGCGGTACTTACGCATGGGCGGATGATAAATATGCGCTCTATGGTGAGGGCTCGCTTAACACCAGCCTCAGCAATTTTGCTGGTAGCTATGCCGTCAAAGGCACTGTCGGGTTCAGGGTTAGATGGTAGCAATCGACGTGGATCTGTTGCAAACGTTTCGACAATAATGTGGGTGATAGCACATAGTTTGACGTACAGTCGTATTGAAGCCGTCGGTTGACTTTTAGGCAAGTTTGAACGACGTGGCTCTCCATTTGGGGTGGACTTGCCCGGAATTAGTGGAGAGCCTCCGCGTGTGATTTTTTTTGTCATCGCTGCGTATGCGATTGGTGATTTATAGCCAAGGGCTGAATGTCTGCGAACCCGATTATAAAAGCCGTCAATATATTCGCCAATAGCCCTTACGGTTTCTTTTCGGGTTGGGAAAACAGTGCGCCATATCGGTTCCGATTTGATGGTTTTAAATACGGTCTCGACTATAGCATTATCATAGCAATTTCCTTTTCCGCTCATGGATGCAAGGATGGCGTGAGTATTGAGGAGCTCTCGATAATCGTACGCGGCATATTGGCTTTCTCTGTCGGAATGCTGAATAAGACCAGGCTTCCTCTGTCGGATTGCAATGACTTTTTGCAATGCACTGATGGCCAGATCTTGTTTCATCCGGTCACGTGCTTCCCAGCCGATAATACGGCGTGAATAAAGGTCAACAACAATGGCCAGATAAAGCCAGCCTTCTGTCGTCCATATATAACTGATATCAATGCCCCATTTCTGATTTGGTGCTTCACACGAGAAATCCTGATCCAGAAGATTTGGGGCGACAGGTTCACGATGATTACTGTCTGTTGTGCGCTTGAAAGCGTCTTTTGCCTTGCTTTCAAGCCGTTTTCGCACATCAGACGGGCTGTTCTATGCCGCCCGACCACAATCCCTTCTTCACACAATTCAATATGCATGCGTGGACTACCATAGGTTTCACGCGACAAGGCAAAGTGATTACGGATGTGAGCCAGAATAATCATATCATCAAGCTGATGACGACTGGGAGCACGATGTTTCCAAATATAATAACCACTCAAACTGATGTCTGCAAAAGCACACAGGCGTGATAGAGACATGGTGGCCTCCTGCGCATCAATGAAAGCAAATTTCATCGACTGTTTTCTTATCCGTCTCAACTCGAGCGAAGAAGGCCGCCGCTTTTTTAATAGCTCATGCTCCTGCCGCAACAATTCATTTTCTTTACGTAGTCGGGCAAGTTCGAGATTGATATCTTCGTGAGGGTCAGAAAGCAGAACCTTTTCTGCAAATTCGCGCTGCTTCAATCGTTGTTCTCCTATCAGATAACACTAACAGAAGCTCTCCAGGTTTGCAGGGCAAGTCCACTCCTCCCTTGCGCCTTCGTGGCGTATCTTCATCAAGATGCCAGACATCAGTGGGTGAAGGTGACTTGCGATGCAATCGTTGCAGTAAGCAAAGAGCCATGCAAGCAGCGCCATCGACGGATCGTTTCGTAAGAAACCTCAACGCCACGCTCAAGCATCATTTCTTCAATTTCACGCAGACTGAGATTAAAGCGGAAATAAAGCCAGATTGCATGCGTTACGATTGAGATTTGGAAGCGATGGTTTTTATACGTCGGGACCTGCTGTTTCATGTTCCCGAAATAGAACCATGACGTTGACGAATAATCAATGTGACAACACTGCGAAGACCCTTACAACAAGCCCGTAATGACCTGTTAATTACTAAAGATAGATAAAAAATTATAACAATATAATATGGATTATATCGTGAGCTACAAAGGAAAAGAGCAATGCCTGTTGCAGATAGCAATAATTCATCGGTTGATGATCTAACATATATATATGATTTAACATTATCACTATCAAACATAAGTGCAGAATTAAGTCCACCTTCAAGTGATTTTGCGAACTCGAATAAAATAAAGGCGACAGTATCATCTTTTTATGTTGATGGTGGGCTACCAGCACAAAATGTAAATATTATACTTCAGATTAATCCACCAGCCAGTATTGTCACGGTTTATGATGAAGATCATGCGTTTATCAGAAGTTATCAGGAAGGCCGATACCGTTTAAAAACAGGTGCAGATGGTAAAGCCGTTATATATTTCGCAAGCACTGGTAATATATATGAATCAATACAATTAATAGCCGAGCGGAACGCCTCATCATTATCTAAGCAGCATATAATATTTTTTGGGGATTATGCGGCCGCGCCGGCCCGTATCCCACCTCCGGTCCTTGATCTTAATGGTAATGATCAATTGGAAATACCGACTGAATCGCCCTATTTTCAGATCACGATCCCCTCACAGACGCCGGCTATTGTAAACACAGGTCTAAATTGTGTTGTAATAACAAATACAAAGCACTTTACGAAACAGAGTTACGCCTCGGCCTTAGAGGAGGGGGTGAAGATACCATCCGCATATCTTGATACTGAAAATAATAACGAAATTGCCTATTTTATTCAAAATAACTCAGATGGTACAACCGTAACCTCACCTAAAGTGACCTTTAAAGCCGTAGGCACGCCCTATACCCATCCGGTGCAATCTGCAGATGGCTCCCGTACTTTGCAGGCACGACCCTATCTAAACGACGGGCAAACTTCAATCACCCCTAATAATGCTAGTAATCTAAAGGTTTTCGTAGAAAATAAAGTAGAAAGCGATGGCAGGCACACATTCGAAGTAGGAGATAAAATAATATTCACGGTCTATATCAATGGTTACTTTAAAGGCAGCGATGTAAAAAAAGTAGATGTCTTTGACCTCCCCGTGATTGAAGTAAAAGAAGATAGACCAGCAAAGATAAATGTAACAATATCTAGCGATAAAATCTCAGGGTTTGGATCCAATACACATAACTCACCCGGTAGATATGAGTTGGATTATGTCGTAAAGCGCTCAAACGAAACAGATATTCCCACGCTGTATCGTCCAGTGAATTGGTTGAAAGGAAACATAGTAACCGTTTGACGGCATCCAATACTAAGTTAATTTAACAAATAAATATACGCTTTCAAGTAATAGTAATTGTTTTAAGAATAGTTTGTTTACTGAATAATATGGCGCAAACGAATATAAGCAAATATTAACAAATATAAATAATTAAATATAAAAGGAATATTAAATGGAAAATAATAACACTAAGACCATTAATGATCAAGATGTTGATTATGTTTATGGAGTATCAATTAAATTTGATAAGACTGGCGTTACAACGAGCTCTTCCCCTATTAAATATGGGACGGCTGACAAAATTAAGGCTACGATTGCTGTTGTTACACTCGTAGATAGCGTTGCTGCAGCAAATACAAAAGTAATAATGCAGATTAATCCACCTTCTGCGGATGTAACTATATTTAATAAAGATGGATCAGTTGCGGTAAATGACGATGACTTAGGGGAGGGTAAATTCTTATTCACCACTGATGGCAGCGGTCAAGTCATCGTTTATTTTGCATCAATTAACAATGGTTACCAGAACGTATCAGCTTACGTGCAGGCAGACGGGAAATCGCCTGCAGTAGAGTACGTTGTCTTCTTTGGGGATTACTCACACGCTGATACTAGCATTCCTTCGCCATCAGTAGACTTAAATGATCAGTCAGTATTAGAGATATCGCAAACCGATCCTTATTTTTACGTTGCATTAATTCAGGCTGATGCTATAGATACCACTCAGGGTAATAGCTGTGTCGCAATAGTTAATAACAAATATTTTAAGAAAATACCTTACCAGGATGCATTGGAATCTACAGGCATGAGCATTCCATCAGCCTGGCTCTCAACTCAAGACAAAAATCAACTCGCTAACTTCATCGAAAATGATGTATCGGCCGTGGTTTTCTCCTCTCCTACATTAGAGTTCCTTGCAGAAGGAACACCGTACAATCATCCAAAGATCGATCCCGTCAACCTACCGCGCAACCTTACCTCTCGCCCCTATTTAAATACAGGGCAGACTTCAATAACGCCAAGTAATTATTCCAATCTTTATGTTTCTATCGATAGGGCTGTAGAGCCAGGCGGTGGCTATACATACAATCTTAATGATAAGATTAAATTCACAATGTATGTAAACGGTTTCTTTGCGGGTTCCATTCTCTCAAACGTCACTGTGTTCGATTTAAATGATTTCACAGTTAAAGCTTCGTGTCCCGACACTGTTAGTGTACAGATTCCTGCGGCAAATCTAGAAGGGTTTGGTGCAAATATCTCAAACACAGCAGGGCGCTATGATATTGATTATGAAGTGATCCCTGCCAATGAAACTGACCCAAAGAAATATGGACGCCCGGTAAACTGGTTGAAGGGTAATATTAATACTGTGGCTTAAGGTATTATCTGGCTAAATAAATTCAACAAATCATTGTAATAATATGAAATAATGAAACTATATATATTATAAATATGGATATAATTATTACTGCAATAAATATCAATATATGTTATATTAAGATTTATTGTTTGATTGATTAAAGTCTAATTTAATAATAATTATCGGTGATATAATTGTCACTGATAATTTACTTAAGTACATGATTGCAATAGTTAAGCTTTATTAAATTTATATATACTGTATTTAGGCCGAACTGTTATTTTAATCAAAAGGATTTTGCAATGAATGAAACATATTTAAGTATGAAGAATAAAGTACTAAAGGAAAAAAGAAAAGAAAATATATCAGATGAAGAATCTAACACTGCATATGGCTATGGTAGCGTGGCGTCTGGGGCGTTAAGTACCGCATATGGCTCCCATAGTACGTCGAGTGACTCCTGTGTAGCTCTGGGTGAATCTAGCACAGCAACACAACAAAGTGTGGCGGTTGGCTCAGGTGCTACAGCTACTGGCTTAAATAGCACAGCTATGGGTATCTGGGCGCAGGCGACAGGCGAATCCAGCTTGGCTGTAGGCAGCTTTACCTTTGCCACCAATGCGAGAAGTATTGCGATCCAGGGGTTTTCCTCGGGTGTCTCTAGCACTACAGTTGGCGGCAATACTTCAGGTGACTACAGTACTGCGTTTGGTAGTGGCAGTACGGGCAACGGCGCCAATAGCACTGCACTCGGTTACTTTGCCAAGGCCACAAATAATAGTACCGCCGCCGGTCATACTAGTGTAGCTACGGGGAATAATAGTACAGCAATAGGTCAAGGTAGTTCAGCTACAGGATTTGATAGTACCGCCGTCGGTTATGCTAGTGTAGCTATGGGGAATGGTAGTACAGCATTAGGTCAAGGTAGTTCAGCTACAGGATGGAATAGTACATCTATTGGTCGCGGAAGTGAAGCCTTATACGATTTCAACACTGCAATAGGCTCCTCGAGTATAGCCTCGGGCCACAATGCAACTGCAATGGGAGAAAGGAGCAATGCCGTTGGTGATTTTAGCATTGCGATCGGTCAACACAGTGGCGCTGCAAAAGAAGACGCCATCGCGATGGGGCAAGCAGCCCTTGCTACTGGTGACCTTAGTATTGCTATAGGCAATGTCTCTGTATCCTCGGGTCATTACAGTACAGCGCTGGGCTATGATAGCACCGCATCGGGTGATAGCAGTATATCTTTGGGTCAAGATAGTTTGAGCTCGGCATCAAATAGTGTCGCGCTCGGTCAGAACAGCAAGGCCTCAAACGATTTCGCTGTTGCTATCGGTTCAATGAGTTACACTTCTCCAGCCGTTTCAACGACAGGTATAACGATTGGTAATACAGCGTATTACTTTTCTGGTGCCGTAGCAAAGGCTACGCTCAGTATCGGAAACGGTCAAGATCCGATATATAGAGCAATAACTAATATGGCTGCGGGTAGAGTAACTGAAACTTCTACTGACGCAGTGAATGGAAGTCAGCTGAAAGCGGTTGTAAATGCCATAGAAAGAATAAATGCTCGACTTGATTCATTAATGAATTAAGTATGTTCGGGGTTTGAATTGTATTACTTATTCTAACATTTTTCCGTTCCCCATTTGTATTCATAAAGGGGGACGGATTAAGGGCATCCAAACCTTAACTTCGACGTAATACCAAAGGGGTGTTGTCGCGTTAAGCAGTTCACGGTTGCCTGCGTGCCAGCTTGGTCGTAAATTTCGGCGATGCAAACACCAATTGTCAATTTCAAGCGCCACCTTTTTGCACCGCAGATCATTGCTCACGCCGTTTGGCTTTACCTGCGGTTCAACCTGAGCCTGCGTGAAGTTGAGGAAATGCTTCTCGAGCGTGGGATGGACGTTTCCTATGAGACTGTCCGACGTTGGATCGCAAAGTTTGGACCTCAGATTGCTCGTAACCTACAGCGACAAGAAGGCTGCTAAGCGTCTGCTGGCAGCATTGATTAAGCGCAATGGTTTTGTTCCGAAACGCATTGTCACCGATAAACTGCGCTCTTATGGTGCGGCAAAGGCGGATGTAGCTCCCAGCCTCGATCATTGGTCGCACAAGGGCCTCAACAACAGGGCTGAGAATAGCCACCTGCCGTTTCGAAAACGGGAACGAACCATGCTGGGGCACAGATCACCGGGAGCGTTGCAACGGTTTGTATCGATGCATTCCGCAACCCGCAATTGCTTTTCAGTTCCATTCCATCATCCTCGCGCACAAACAATTCGCTACCTTCGTCTCGAAGTATTCGAGGTATGGAGAATTGCAGCTTGTCTTGTCTGAAAATTCAGAACCCTGCACCAAGCTCGTCATCCAAACTTAACGTGACAACAGCTTTTAAACTCTTATCTGTCATTATGGTTTTTCCCCGAGTTGAGTATTCTTATTTATTCAGGCGTGTTGTCAGCAGTATAAGATATGCAGATCGCTTATTGAATTTAATAACCGCGACCTCCTTGATCGCGAAAATCAGTTGCTAAATTGTAATGTTGCGAACGATATTTGTTTACTGAAACATAGAACCCAAAAGTTCAGCGGAGATAAGTATGCCTCAAAACGTAAAGTCAGTGACAGAGAAAGAGTATCATTTTTCTGAACAGGCGATCCATTATCTCGGGAAGCCTTTAGAGGCACTTACTGAAAGAGAGATGCGGATTTTTAAGCGATTGGTTGATCGTCAGACTATTGCACGTAACGTGAATATTGCATTTGATGATAAATTAACAATCGGGCAGCGGCTCGCCGATAAAGTTGCTAAGTTTGGTGGTTCATGGACGTTCATACTTATTTTTGCTGTATTGCTTGTTTTATGGGTGGGCTTAAATTCACTTGCTGCGAGTAAGGCATTTGATCCTTACCCTTATATCTTTTTGAACCTCATCCTATCCATGCTGGCTGCGGTTCAGGCGCCTGTGATTATGATGAGCCAAAACAGACAAGCTGCAAAAGATCGTATGGACGCAGGCCATGATTATGAGATTAATTTAAAGGCTGAAATTGAAATATTAGCTTTGCATGATAAGTTCGACAAGATAGTCCCAACTGACCTGAGTGCGTTGATCGAAAAACAACAGCAACAGATTGACCTGTTATCAAGGTTGGTGATGGAGCAAAAGTCATAAACATTGCTCGCAACACACTTTGGAAGAAGTGAAATGGGTGGCTGTGAAATCATATAAAATCTTTTCAGTAGCTTATACTAGCAGACTTAACCCTGCGTCGTGAAATAAAGCAACTCCTATGTTTGAATATATGGAAGCTAGAAGCTTTCCGATTACATCACACTGCAAAATCTGATTTCCGCCATGCTCGGCGCATTGTCAATCTGATGGATAAGGCTGATTTGATTGCAGGTTATGCCCGCGACTATGACAAATAGCTTCTTGCTGAGGGCTATGGTGTTGAGCAGGGTGTCGAGGAGGAGCTTGTCGCAAAGCTTTTAAATTAGTGATAGCTTAATCACAATATTGGATGCTGATCTCCCGATACAGGAGATCTCCATGCTGTTAAATGCTATCGTTGAGAAACTCAAACACCAATCCAGAAATGACTTGAAAGGCCGTCAGTTTGAGGCCTGTGTGATTATTCAAGCGGTGAGCTGGTATTTACGTTATCCTCTAAGCTACCGAGATGTAGAAGAAATGTTTCTTGGGCGTGGTTTTGAAGTCGACCACTCAACTATCAATCGCTGGGTTTTAGCCTATGCGCCGTTGCTAGAGAAACGTCTAAGACAATTTTAACGTCCTCATTGTGGCTCTATTCGTATTGATGAGACCTATCTCAAAATTCGAGGCCAATGGCGTTATTTGTATCGGGCGATAGATAAAACCGGCAATTCGATTGATTTTCTGTTGATTGCCAAACGGGACTTACCTGCGGCCAAACGTTTCTTCAGGAAGATGCTGAAAAGTGAGCCTTTGCTTGCCTCGGATCGTATAGGAACGGATGGAGCCGGAACGTTTCCACCAGCCATCAACGCAGCCTCACAAGACTTACCCCTTCCAAAAGATCCACTGCACTATATTACCAAACATTTACAACAGGGTATTGAAAGCGATCATTTAAGGCTCAAAAAGAACATGCCCAAGAGTGGGTGTTTCCAATCATTCAATACGGTTCGCAGAACGATAATGGGTTTTGAAGCTATGCTATGGCTTCGCAAAGGCTTTGGGTTTTCAGGAGACTGCAATGTTCTCAGCCAGAATGAGTTGATTGCTCAGTGTTTCGGAATTCAAAGGGTTAAGATAACATGAACATCATTCGCATTTACTCAGAAACACAACCTGCGAAAAACCTTGCGACAAGCCCCTAATTTGCAATCAACTGTTTGGCTTTGAATAGCTGATGGAAAATGCTCCGATACAATGTCTTTGGTCGCGTTACTCAGATCAAGAAATTGCTGCGCCAATTGCGGCGCCCAGACAATATCTGTGCGGTACAGAGGTCTATGTCCGTATTGCCTGCAGCCAGCCATAAGCGATACTGAGCAAACTGATCGGACGAATTGGATGGCATATCGACAATCGTGACTTTATTGCCGGTTGCTGTTTCAAAATCATTCAGTTGCTTACGCAGCAATGCCTGACCGTTGCCCGTATCACCGGAAGCAATAGTTAAATCAGCGGCTATCACAGGCCCTGATACAACAATTAAGATCTGCAACGAGACAATTCGATAAAGAATATTTTTTGAGTTGGAGAGGCTTAGTGTGCTTGCAATACAGACCCCTCCAACCTTTCAAAGCAATAGACTTACATGCTCTTCTCTGAATTAAGAAAGCCCCTGAACTTCCCCGCGTTCATTCAAGTTGATTTTTTCCGCTGAAGGCACGCGTGGCAGACCCGGCATTGTCATAATACTGCCGCAGATCGCAATGATGAAACCGGCACCGGCAGACAATCTGACTTCACGAACAGGAATAGTATGTCCTGTTGGCGCACCTAAAGATGTTGGATCGGCGGAAAAACTATATTGTGTTTTTGCCATGCAAACGGGGAAATGATCAAAACCGGCTTTTTCCCATTGTTCAAGTTGTTTCAATGCCTCAGGCTCAATGCTGACCTGCGCTGCGCCATAGATTTCCTGAGCAACTGTTTGAATTTTCTCCAGCAGAGGAATGTTATCTGCATAGAGCAATTGCAACTGAGCTGTATTGGTATCGGCGAGTTTTGCTACGGCATGAGCAAGTTCTTCTGCCCCTGCACCGCCTTCAGACCAATGTTTGCAGAGAATGGCTTTAACGCCCAGCCCGTTGCAAACTTCATTCAGGACAGCGATTTCCTCATCGGTATCGGTTACAAAATGGTTGATCGCGACGACAACCGGCAGGCCAAATTTCTGCACGTTCTGAATGTGGCGAACAAGATTGACGCTGCCTGCTTTCAGCGCAACCGCATTGCCGATCCCCAGATCGCTTTTCGCAACGCCGCCATTCATTTTAAGCGCGCGGATTGTAGCAACAACGACCACCGCATCAGGGCTGAGGCCCGCTTTGCGACATTTAATGTTGAAGAACTTTTCGGCGCCAAGATCCGCACCAAAACCGGCTTCGGTCACGACATAATCGGCAAGCGCCAGACCGGTTCTGGTAGCGATGACGCTGTTACAGCCATGTGCAATATTGGCGAATGGCCCGCCATGGATGAGAACAGGATTGTTCTCGATTGTTTGCACCAGATTGGGCTGCAAAGCATCTTTGAGCAATACGGTCATAGCACCATCAGCGTTCAAATCGGCCGCAGTAATCGGCTGTTTATCGAGATTATAGCCAACAATGATACGCGCTAAGCGTGACTGAAGATCGGCAAGATCATTGGCAAGACAAAGAATTGCCATAACCTCAGAGGCAACGGAAATATCAAAACCGGCTTCGCGCGGATAACCGTTCGCAGGGCCGCCAAGCGCAACATTGATATTACGCAATGCGCGATCATTCATATCGACAACACGGCGCCAGGTAACACGGCGTGTGTCGAACCTTAAAGCATTGCCCCAATAAATATGATTATCAATCATCGCAGAAAGCAAATTATGGGCACTGCTGATGGCATGAAAATCACCGGTGAAATGTAGGTTAATGTCCTCCATCGGTACGACTTGAGAATAACCGCCGCCTGCGGCACCGCCCTTCATACCAAAATTTGGTCCGAGACTTGGTTCGCGCAGGCAGATAACCGTTTTTTTGCCTATTCTGTTGAGCGCATCACCAAGACCTACCGAGGTCGTGGTTTTGCCTTCACCGGCAGGTGTCGGATTGATCGAGGTCACCAGAATAAGCTTGCCTTTCGGCTTGTCTTTTAACCGGTCTACCGTTGCATGGGTGAGTTTTGCTTTATCATGGCCATAAGGCAGCAAGTCATTCAGATCGAGACCCAGCTTTGCAGCAATTTCAGTAATCGGACGCTTATGTGCCGCGCGCGAGATTTCGATATCAGAATACATTTGAAACTCCTGAGACAGAATGACTTCGAATTTGAACCAAAGCCTTGTTTGGTTCCATAGCAGAAATCGTCCGGCTTTTGGGAGATTTGTTCTAATAATTTGTTGGATGCGAGGTGGTTTTGATGTGGATGAACGGGCAAACAATGATGCTGCCCTGCTTCGTTGAGGGCAGGGCAGCATCATATCAAATGTCCAGTATTAACTGTGACAACCCGTTTGATGTTTTGCGTGGTGAGACGCCGGTATGATCGATGAGTGCGGTAATACGCTGGCGAAAAGCGGAAAAGCTCTCAAAAGTAACGACATCCACGGGTTTATCGAAATGGATTGATATTTCGTATAATCCGTCTGAGCGCTCAGTGATTGTGAGGATTTTGCCAGTAAAAGCCTGATTGAGATAGCGTCCGCTGATGGTTGCACCAATCACGAGCGGGAGTTTGGTATCATTGTTCATTTTTACTACAAGTGCTGAGAGTGTGTTCCAGTCGCGTATGCCATATTGTTTGGCAACGAGTTCCAGCGCGGTGCTATGACTGATGGCGTCCCCATGGTCGTTCATGGCTTGACGTAAACGCCGTGCTTGCAGTTTTAATTCATCTATGGGCGGATATTGTGCCGACATAGGATTAGCCTTTTCTAAGGCACGCGATTACGCTTGAATACGGTGCCCGCATTACCGCTAGCCAGCATGCCTTGAAGGGCTGTGACTTTAACAGCGAGGACTTCACCTTGGAATTATCCGCGGGCGGCAGGTGCCTCGAACCACGGGTTATATGAGTTAAGAATTTGGCACTGTCAAGATATTCGTCCGGATATTTAAAACAGAGAGAGCCGCGCAGCAGGTCAGTTTCTGTGCGCGGCTCAGTTTAAGCTAAAATTATGCTCTGATTATAAAGTGTCAGAGTTTGCAATAATCCCGCATCCGGTCAGCGAGTGTTTGCTGGCCATCTTTATCCAACTGTTCGGTTGCGGCTTGCATATCGCCGCTGCGCTCATCCTGCCCGAGCTTGAATTTCACTTCCATCTTGTCGATAGGCATGGTGTAACCGAGAATATTCGGTAGGCGGCGTCCCATGCCACCGGGACCAAGCTCTTTCATCTGCCACGGCTTGTCGCGGCCTCGCTCCATATGGGTCACCAGATCCTGCAAATGCTGAACAGTCTCGGCATCGCTCATAATCTCCGGCTTGCCGTGAATATGCGCGACCATAAAGCTCCATGTCGGAGCACTGTCGCGCTGCGGATAATTCGGATACCACGAGGAGGAAATATAGCTGCCCTGATCCATCAGAATAGCCACAGAGGGCAGGCCGGAACGCAAATATTGTCCGTGATCATTATTCATCGCAATGTGCGAAATCAGACGACGGTTCTGCCGGTCAATCATAAAGATCGGATGGGAGATCGCCACACCATTCTCATGTGGGGTGATTAATGTGCCCAGCACAGTGCGGTCAATAAGATCAAAAATCTCATCGTCATTATGTGGCTGAAAATAGTCTTTAGTATAAAGCATGTGTTTGATGTCCTCAGGCGCAAATCGCAGGGCGGCGGCTATCCCACGGATAATCACGCTCAAGCTGGGCGGCCAATGTCAGCAGGGTTTCTTCCTTGCCATTTGCCGCAATGAACTGCATGCCGAGCGGTGTGTCTTCCATTATTTGCAGCAGCGGAACACTCATGGCAGGCGCACCGGCGGCATTGACCGGATGGGTGAACATGGTCAGTTCCATGAACTGACGGGCAAAATGCTTCCAGTCATTTGAGCGGACATTCAATGTGCCTTTATCGAAAGGCAGACATGGCAGCACAGGAGAGAGAACTACATCCACGGTGCTGAACATACGTCCGAAACTGCGAGCAATCGAGTTGACCTGATTGCGGGCGCGCAGAATATCCAGACCGCTGAGCGAGCGACCATATTCGGCAAGGCCGAGATTGCTAGGCTCAAAGAAATCGCTGTTGATTGGCTTGTCGAAATCACGCGCCAGATCATCCACTTCCATCGCCGTATAGGTGGCAACCAGTCTGGTAAAAGCGTCGCTTAAAACCTGCGCATCATAATCCGGTGTGATCTCAACAATCTCATGTCCGAGAGCTGCGCACATTTCTGCGGTTTTATGTAAAGCTTCCAGCACAGCCTGCTCGACCGGTGTTTCTAAACCGGTTTTTTGCCACAGACCGATGCGCAATTTACGCGGCGCCTGATTGACCGCCTGCATGAATGTGCCGGTTTTGGCCGGCGCACTGTAAAGCGCCCCTTGCTCTGGTGCGTCTGTCAGGTCGAGCATCAAAGCGCTATCACGCACTGAGCGGGTGAGGACGTGATGGCTCACCAGTCCGCCCCAGTTTTCCGTAGAAACAGGGCCGCAAGGAACGCGTCCGCGGGACGGACGCAGGCCAAACAGACCGGAGCAGGCGGCAGGGATACGGATAGAACCGGCACCGTCATTGCCATAGGCCAGCGGCACCATGCGCGCGGCAACAGCAGCCGCTGCACCGCCGGAGGAGCCGCCAATACTTTTGCTGACATCCCAAGGATTAAGCGTTACGCCATGCAGGCTAGGCTCGGTGGCAATGTTGCAAGAGAATTCCGGCAAATTGGTTTTGCCGATGATAACCAGACCGGCAGCGCGATAACGGGTCACCAGTTCATGATCCCGCTCAGACACATTTCCATCCGCAGCGCGGCAGCCATAGAACATTGGAGCGCCAGCATAAGACGGGCAGTCGTCTTTCAGCAAGGTTGGTACACCAAACAGCGCTCCCTGATCCTGCGGGGATTGAGCGGCAAGGTGTTGCAATTGTTCGTCTGCGGCATCGCGCATTTCGCAGATAACGGCATTCAGTTGCGGATTAACACGGGCAATAGCTGCAAAGGCTTCATCAACCGCTTCACGCGGAGAAAGCACTTTGTCCTTAATGGCTTTCGCCAGACCTGTTGCATCGCTGTCAGTATAATTAAATTCAGGCGCGGCCATAAGGGGTCCTGTTCATAAAGTCATAAAGGGAGAGTGATGCCGGAATATCCGGCATCGCGCATTAGCTTTAGTCTTTTTTGCTCACGCCCCAGAGGCGATGGGTACCGGCCGGCCAGCCTTTGTAATCCGCGACTTTAGGATTAAGCGCTGTGATTGTCGGCAGGTTGAACAGCCCGATAATCGGCACTTGCTTTGCCGCCAGCTGATGCAGCTCATTGTAGATTTTCTTGCGTTCTTCAAAGTCCTGCGTATTCGCAGCCTTGGTGCGCAAAGCAATGGCTTCCTTGTCATCCCACTGATGCGCAGGTTCCTGTGCTTTGTCACCGATCAGCGACTGGTACATCAGCAGCGGATCGAGGCGTGCGGAATAAGCGAAGATTTCCATCTCATAATCGCCGCGGCGATAACGGTCGAGCTGGGTTGCCCAGTCACGCACTTCCAGCTGGGCATTGATGCCGGCCATGTTGAGCATGGCCTGTACAATAGTTGCGACCTGCACGCGGTCATCGCGGTTGGAAACCAGCAGACTGATCGGCTCGCCATTATAACCGGCTTCAGCCAGCAGGGCACGCGCTTTCTCCACATCATAAGCAGGCCATGTGGCGGTGCTTTCATCACGATACGGGCTTTCCGATGGGATGATTGACGGGTTGGCAACATAGCGCCCTTCACCAACGGCACCGACAAGCTGTGTCAGGTCAATGGCATGTGCAATAGCCTGACGCATGCGTACATCTTTGAGACGCGGAGCATTGGTTTGCAGATGCAGGGTCATCCATGACGGTGTTTGCTGAATGTCGACATTCATGGATTTTGCGGTCAGCGTGTCGATCAGTGTCGGGTCGACCTCGTCGATCATATCAATGTCACCGGCAACAAGGCCATTGCTGCGGGTGCTGGCATCCGGCACCGTCATGAAGCGCAGGGTCGGAATAAGTGCTTGTTTGTTACCGGCATAGCCGTCTTTGTCGCCGGTAAGAGCGCTGTAATCATCGAATTTTTTCAGCTCAACATAACGGCCGGTCTGCCAGTCGCTAAATAGATAAGGGCCGGTGCCGACAGGCTTGTCAAATTTGCCGTCTGCAGTAACAGAAGAGGGGTGGAGTATCCATGGCGTGCACTGAATTGTCGCCAGCGTCATCAGAAAATTTGGTGCCGGTGCGTTGAATTTCACTGTAACAGTATAATCATCCGCAGCACTCACATCTTCAATCGCTGCGCCGATTGTACCATTATACCGGCCGGCACATTGAAAGTCGGTTTCTGCGTTTAGATAGCGTTTGAAATTCCAGACAACATCTTCAGCCTTCATTTCACTGCCATTGTGAAATTTTACGCCTTTGCGCAAATGAAACACATATTCTGTTGCTTCCGGATTGCTGCTCCAGCTCTCGGCCAGCATCGGCTTAATGGTCAGGTCTTCACCATAGGCAACTAGACCTTCAACCACATGCGCCAGAACCATATCTGACGGACCATCACGGTTCACTCCCGGATTTTTACTGCCGATATCGGAGTGTAGAGCCAACCGCAGGGTCTGCCCTTCCTGCGCTGAGGCAGCAAAGGAGAGGGTGCTTGCCAAGACGCTGAATCCCAGCACTTTCAAACTGTTTTTAAAGATCATGTTATTCCCCTGTTTTTATAATTTTTAGTAACGACCTTGCACAACATCCGTGAAGAAGGCCTCTGCGGGCTCAATCACGCGGAAAGGCTCATGGGCGACACCGGCCACAGTATCGCGGCGCACCCGAAAGCCCTGTGTTTCAAAAGATTTGGCCAAAGCTTCAATGCGGTCCAGCCGGTTTTCACCCATCAGATCGGCACCATCCATCCAGAAGGCGCTGTCACGCGGAATGGCGATTTCCCATGTGAGATTGTCTTCCGTGCCGATCAGGGTCTGCACTTTCACATCGCGCATGGCATCGAGGTTGATTTTCTTGCCAAACAGAGCTTCGATATTGCGGGTGCCGACCCACCAGTCATAATCGGAGTTGAGCAGGGTCACGACGCCCGGTGCGCCGATAGACACAGCGGTCAGACGTTCCGGATGCAGCATGAAAAACCGCTGGCTGAACTGACCACCGCCAGAGTAGCCATACAGCATAAAACGATTATCTTTGAGACGGTATTTGCCAGCTACCTCATCGACCATCGATAGCAGAATTTCATCATAGCGAATGTCGTGAAATTTGATGCGCTTGTAATTGGACAGCTCATCTTTCTGGATAATGCCGACCGGAAACAACGGAGCCAGAATAATGCAGTCGTTTTTCTCGGCGAAGTCAGCAAAACGGTCGCGATATTGCGATGCCGTACGCCCTGTACCATGCATAATCACGGCCAGATTATAGGTCTTTGTATCTGTTTCGCTATAGGATTCAGGCACATAAAGGCAGTAGCTGAAGCGTTGATCCTGCTGACTGGCAAAAAACGGCGTGGCACCGAAATCATAAAAGCTGAGCTTGATGCCGTGGCCTTCGCGTTTAACAGTTGATGACATATTTTCCTCCCCAGATGGGTTCATTATGCGGCTTCGTTGCGCCATTTCAGGCGTACGCCGCCGGTACCGGTCGTTTCTAAAATCGGGATAGCCGAGAGCAGCTGACGTGTATAATCCGTCTGCGGATGGTCAAAGATCGCGTCCCGTGTGCCTTGCTCGATAATCTTACCGTCTTTCATTACCACTACGCGGTCTGCGATCTGTTCCACCACTCCGAGATCATGACTGATAAACAGACAGGCAAAGCCATAGCGCTCCTGCAATTCCGCCAGCAGATCCAGCACTTGTGCACGTACAGTCACATCCAGAGCGGATACGGCTTCATCGGCAATCAGAAAAGCAGGGCGGCGTACAAGAGCGCGGGCAATGGCAATACGCTGGCGCTGACCACCGGAAAGCTCATGCGGAAAGCGTTCTGCAAAATCACCACCAAGGCCGACATCCTCCAGCGTGCTTTTCACCAGAGCGCTTTTTTCTGCTGCGCTTAAACCCTTGGATAAACGCAGCGGCTCTGCCACGAGTTGCCCGATTTTCATCCGCGGATCGAGCGATGAATAGGGATCCTGAAACACAAGCTGGCAATTGAACCGGTAATCATTGAAATGATTGTTTTTGCGGCTGACCTGTTGGCCTTTATAGCTGAGTGTACCGGATTTAGGCTGCACAAGACCGGCGATAACCCGCGCCAGCGTCGTTTTTCCGGAGCCGGAGCCGCCGACAATCGCCACGACTTCTTTCGGGAAAATTGTAACGCTCACATCATCCAGAGCGGTTTTAACCGGCGCTTTTTGAAACAGGCTTTTATTACCGATAAAATCGACAATGATATTGTCTGCCTGCATCAGAGCTTCACCGCTTGCAGGTGCGCGGGCAGGGATGCGGCGTGGCAATGTGGAGAGTAGTTTGCGGGTATAATCATGTTGCGGATTGCTCAGAACCTGCTCAGTCAGGCCTTCCTCAACCAGATCACCGTAGCGCATCACAACAATGCGGTCACAATAGCGCGCCACCATCGGCAGATCATGGCTGATCAGCAAAACGGAGGTGTTGTTCTCACGGGTCAGTTTGAGCAGCAGTTCCATGATTTCACGCTGGACAACGGCGTCGAGCGCAGTTGTCGGTTCGTCCGCAATTAACAAATCCGGCTGCAGCAACATGGCCGAAGCAATCATAATACGCTGACGCATGCCGCCGGAGAACTGGTGCGGATGGGCGCTCAGTGCTTTTTCACCATCCTTGATGCCGACCTTTTCCAGCATGTTAATGATTTTGAGCCGGCGCTCTTTTTTGTTTTCCTGCGGATAGTGTAGTTCCAGCCCTTCTTCCAGCTGTCGGCCAATTGTCAAAGACGGATTGAGCGAGGTCATCGGCTCCTGAAAAATCATGGCAATGCGCTTGCCGCGAATAGAGCGAATGGCTGTACCATTCATGGCAAACACATCTTCGCCGTCGAAGCGGATGGTTCCGTTGATCGGCTGAATGGTTTTCGGCAGCAATTTCATGACGGCGCGTGCCACCATGGTCTTGCCTGAACCGGATTCACCAACCACGCCGACAATTTCGCCAGAACCGACGTGAAAGCTGACCTGTTTTACCACCTGCGGGCCGCTCTGGCCGACACGCAATGTCAGGCTGTCGATTTCAAGTAGCGGGTTCATGAGCGTTTCCTTAGTCGTGGATCGAGCAGATCGCGCAGGGCATCGCCAAGCAGATTGACGCCAAGCAGGGTGAGCGAAATAGCAAGGCCGGGGAAAATACCGAGCCACATGGCCTGCTCAATATGAGCGCGGCTACCGGCCAGCATATTGCCCCAGGTTGGTGCGGGAGGAGCAACACCAAGGCCAAGGAAACTCAAAGAACTTTCTGCCAGCAAAACCCAGCCCAGCATGGAGGTCGCCATAACTGTGATCGGTGCCAGGCAATTGGGCAGAACATGGCGCAGCATGGTGAAGAACTCGGAATTGCCCATCAGACGCGAGGCCTGAATATATTCAAGCTCACGGATGGACAGTACCGTACCGCGTACAATACGGATGACCGACGACATATAGGCCAGCGCCAGTGCGAGAATGATACCTTTTTCATTGGCACCAAAAACAGCAAGCAGACCCAGTGCCAGCAACATACCGGGAAAGGCCATCAATGCGTCGTTGACGGCCATCAGAATGCGGTCGAACCAACCACGTAAGAAGCCGGTCAAGGCACCAAGAAAGACACCAAATATTGTCGCCAGCAATACGGTTAACAGGCTGATGCGTGCGGAAGCGGCCGCACCGCGCATCAGGCGGCTGAGAACATCGCGGCCATATTCATCGGTGCCGAACGGATGGGCAAGGCTGGGTGCCGCAAGCTTGGCAGCAAAATTGAGTGCCAGCGGGTCATAAGGTGTCCAGAAGGCACCGACCAGCATAACACAGCCGATACTGCCGACAAGGATGCCGCCGATGAGAAGGTTTAAAGGCAGAAGTTTCATTGTGCCGTCACCTTCGGATCAAAATACGGATAGACGAGATCAACAATCAGATTCACCACCACGTAGATACCTGCGATGAATAACAAGCAGCCCTGAATAACCGGATAGTCGCGGGCAAAAATCGCATTGACCAGCAGACGGCCAAGACCCGGAATGGTGAAAACCGTTTCAACAACCGCAACACCGGCCAGAAGGTTGCCGAGGATCAGACCCAGCAATGTCCATGTCGGGCCAAATGCATTACGGAAAGCATGGCGCCACATCACAGTGCCTTCAGACAGACCTTTGGCACGGGCATGCATAATATATTCAAGGTTCAGCACTTCCAGTGTCGAAGCGCGCGCCATACGCATGATAACGCCGATCTCATGGAGAAACAGCGTCATCACCGGCAAGATCAGATAGATCAGTGCGGCCTTCGGGCTTTCTGAAAAACTGACATAACCGACAACCGGCAGCCAGCCGAGCTTCATGCCGAAGCCGAGGATCAGCAGCAGCCCCATCCAGAATGTCGGGATAGAGAGCAGTAATGTAGCGCAGCTGACAACAGTAAAATCTGTGAGGCTGTTTTGCTTCCATGCCGCGATCATGCCCAGCGGCACAGCAACCAGAGTTGCCAGTACCACAGCAGTAAATACAATCGTGGCACTGGTGGAAAAGCGGTCAAGGATCAGCCCTAAAACCTGTTCTTTATTGGCGATAGAAACGCCAAAATCACCCTGCAGAATATTACCTGCCCAGATAAAAAACTGCGTGGCAATACTTTGGTTTAGCCCCAGTCTTTCACGCAGGGCTTCCAGCGCTGCGGCATCTGCCGCATCGCCGAGCATCATCGCTGCCGGATCGCCCGGGATCATGCGGACGATGACGAAAACCGCCACCGCCACTATGAGCAGCGTAGGGATAGCCATGACTATCCGTGTCAGTGCAAAACGGAGCATGGCCTTAGCCTTTTATCGATACAGCCTGCGCAGGTTTTCCGGCATCCGCAGGTACCGGCGTGTCATTGCGCAGTGTATAGCTGGTGAAGGTACGGTTGAGCGCCGGCAAAGGAGCAATTTCCATGAAATTCAATGCGGCTTCCATGATAACCATGGCAACGGTTGCGGTGAGATTGCTGGTGTCGCTCGGTCGTGGCGGGCGGCAAACAGCAAATGGCGTAAGGAAATCATCAAACAGGGCGGTTTTCAGCGCCTGACGGTCGAGCTTCTCACCCTGCTGTTCAAGAATTTTACGCACGCGCCAGTCACGATAGAAGCTTTCCGCTACATAAGGGCGGCCGGTATCCATCAGTTTGGACAATGCGACAGGGCTGACCCAGTGATTGGCATGCACGATCAGGTCGTTTTCAGGATAAAGCGGGAAGGCTTCATCCGGCGCACATTCAAAATCAATGCCGAAACCGGCAGCACTCGCAATCATAATATTGTTAGAGCAGGACTTTGGTGTGGTTGCTACGGTCTTGATTGCTTTGGCAAAATGTTCCTGCTCCAACACTTTACGGCGCAGCAGACCTAGCGGTACACCGAGCTTTTTATAGTCGCGGTCGCATTCCAGATAATTGGCAGTAATGGTAATACCTGCCTCATTGAAGCCGCTACGTGCCAGACCGCCAGCCTCAACAAAGGTGACATAATCCGGTCCGTCTTCGCGCTGAACGCGCAGCACAACACCGGTTTCAGCACATTCTGCACGCCAGTCCCAGTTCTGACCATGCACCAGATTGCCGGTTTTGCTGCGTTCCGGCATAATCAGAGCGCCGGTGCAGCCGTCATCCAGATCATCATCTTCCGGCGCGCCGGTCAGGGTGCGTGCCATCGCCACAACTTCGGTACGGGCATTGATCATCACGATATCTTCAAATGCAACACCCGAGCCATCGCTGATGCCGCGCATTTCTTCCAGATAGAGTGGTTCAAATTCGGTAATCTTGGCCGCGCAATCATCAATCAGCTTGCTTTTTTGTGCAGATGAAAGACCGAAGCCGGTCAATGTGCCGGTATAGAGTTCTGCACTGCGTGCAATACGTGATTTCAGCAAGACCCCGTATTGACGACCACGCTCATAGGCTTCTCCGGTCAGGGCTACAAAAGGAAATGGCTCAATCGTCATTGGGTGTCCTGTATTGTATTTTGTATTTATGTAATACACATCCTATGTCTATTTAAGGAAGTCAACAGAATTTTGAATGAAATTATACAAATTTGAAAATCACTGTTTTTTGCGCGGCATATGGATGGACAAGTTGTCTCTTGCAGTAAGGGCAGCACTCGTGCATAGCTGTATCTGCTACAGTGTCTGGATTATGTATAAACAAAAAACAGAAATGGCTCATGGTTTCACAGCGGGAAGTACAGGAAAATACAGCTGAATCTGCCGGTTTCGATTGGGAACTAAGCGGTTTGCAAGCAGATGTGGCGCGCAAGGTTCTCGCGCTGATCGGTTCCGGTAAATGGCAATTGCAAGAGCGTATTTCGGATGCAGCACTGTCGCGTGAGCTGAATGTTTCCCGCTCGCCGGTGCGCTATGTGCTGAATCTGCTGACTGAATATGGTCTTATCGCGCATGTGGCAGGCAAGGGGTATCACCTCACAAGAATGCCTGCGGAAGGTGAACTGATTGATCAGCTGATACCGGAATCAGAAAATACCAATCTTTATAATGATCTGATGACGGCGCGTGCCATGGGCGTTATTGGTACGGAAGTTTCCGAAACAGAGCTGGTGGAGCAGTTTAAAGCAACGCGAGGTGCTGTGCGCCGTGCCTTGATGCGCTTTTCTGCTGAAGGGCTGGCAGAGCGGCTGCCGGGGCATGGCTGGCGTTTTACAGAGTCGCTGGACAATGAACGCGCGGTGCAGGAGAGCTATACGTTCCGTCTTGTGGTGGAATGCGGAGCTCTGATGCAACCCGACTATGCCCCGCAGGAAGACCAGCTTCAGGCATTGCTGCGTCAGCAGCAGGCTATTCTTGATCTGCCGGTTGGTCAGCTTTCCAAAGATGCATGGTTCCATGCCAATGCGACTTTTCACGAAGCCATTGTTTCATGGGCGAATAACCGGTTTTTCACGCAATCTGTGCGCTGGCAGAACAGCTTGCGACGGATGACCGAATATGCGGATTTTGGCAAGCTGAGTGAAAAACGGCTGCATGATGCCTGCCACGATCACATGGCGATTTTACGGGCGATACAAGACGGCGATATCAACTTTGCGGCTGCATTGCTGCGCCGCCATATTTCCCGTTCCAGCCGCGATGATTTGTAAGCGCAGGACGTATCGGATATTGATGATGCTCATCCTACGTTAAATCTTGAGCAGCGATGTTCTTTATCTTCCTGATGTTTTCTGCAGAGGTTTGTGAAGAGAGCGGCAAGGCGAAGCCAAATTCAACACTTTTCACATCTGGATTAGGCTGGCTCACACGTCCTGAACTGTGAATTTCATGCACACCGGTTGCCTGCAAAATCTTTTGTGCATTCTCAGCTTTCACGCCACTGCCTGGCATAATTGAAATCCGGTTGCCCGCATGCTGAACGAGTTGCTGTAAAAGATCAGTCCCGTCAATTGCCTTCAATTGCTGGCCGGATGTCAGAATACGTTCAAAGCCCAGATCAATTGCCTGTTCCAGTGCCTCAAACGGATCGGGCACTAAATCAAAAGCCCGATGCAGCGTTAGTCCCATCCCCTCTGCCTGTTGTACAAAACGGCGCAGTAAAACGGTATCAAGCGACCCGTCAGGCATTGACGCTCCAAGTACTACGCCTGCAAGACCAGCTTTTCGCATAGTCTCAATCTCATGCAGCATGGCGTCAGTTTCAAGCGGTGTGAAGCAGAAATTACCGGCGCGCGGACGGATCATCGCATAGATCGGAACCGGTGCCAAAGCGGCCTGCGCTATCAAGCCGGCTGTCGGTGTTAGTCCGCCGCTATCGAGACTGGAGCAGAGTTCAATTCTGTCTGCGCCACCCTCAAGGGCTGCTGCCAGACCTTCCGGATCATCAACACAAATTTCCAGCATCTTTTTCATGTCATGCCCCTATGATAATTGCCGTGCGGATATAGCTGCGCCGATCAATCCGCCTTCATTGCGGAAACGGCCGGATACTACAACCCGCTGATCTGTCCGTCGCAATATGCGACTGCGAACGGCCGTATCAAGCGCGTGAATTAATGTCTCTGCGGTGGCCAGACCACCGCCCACCGGCACGATGGATGCACCGGTAATATTGATCACGGCTGCCAGCGGATCAGCCATTAAATGCAGGTAAACTTCGATCGTACGTTTTGGCTTTTCAGCATCTCGCTCCCAGCCCGTCACGATTGTGCGGCTATCGCGTTCCTCACCATGAAGAAAACTGTGCAGCCGCTCGATGCCACGTGCGCCGCCAATAGTATCAACGCAACCTTTTTGCCCGCAACCGCAGGAAAAGCGCGGTATATAAAGCGGGGTCGTCTCACCCTCCAGCTCCAGCATCGTATTAAGGATCGGTCCGTGTCCCCATTCTCCGGCGATACCGCCAGCACCACGCACAAGACGCCCGTCAGTAACAAGTCCGCCACCAACACCGGTGCCAAGCACAGCGCAAAATACAACACGATGCCCTCTACCTGCGCCTTCACCGGCTTCTGCCAGTGCCAGACTGTCGGCATCATTGACTGCAACAACCCGACGTCCGAGATGTTGTTCAAGCTCTTTATCAAGCTGATGCCCGTTGATGCAGGGAATATTAGCTGAGAATGCCCGCCCGTCTGCCGGATCAATCAGCCCCGCAATCGACAGCGCAAGCGGTGCCTGATGATCCCTGCCATGCTTATTCAGCAATGTTTTGAGCGCCTGTACAAAACCTGACCAGTCATCGACCGGCGTTGTCACCTTATCAAGAGACACAAGCTCCCCCGCTTTCGGCGAGAATGCCAGACGGATGAACGAACCGCCCACATCCGCTGCGAAAACCGGATTTATGTTTGAAGTTTCTGAATACTGCATCGATGCGTGCCTCAACGGCGCGGATCCAGAAGATCGCGTAGGCCGTCACCAAGAATGTTAAAACCAAGAACGGTTATCATGACCGCGATACCCGGAAACAGCGACATATAGATATTTACACCGAGATAATTGCGTCCGCTCGACATCATTGCTCCCCATTCCGGCAAAGGCGGCTGTGCACCAAGGCCTAGGAAAGAAAGGCTGGCCGCGGACAAAATCACCGTACCTGCTGTCAGGGTGGACTGTACGATAATCGGTCCGATAGCATTTGGCAGAATATAATGGGTCATCACCCGCCAGCGTCGCAGTCCGAGAGAAATCGCTGCTTCCACATAATCCATCGAGCGCAGCCCCAAGGTCAGGTTGCGGGCAAGGCGGGCATAGACAGGGATGGAGAAAATCGCAATTGCCACCAGTAAGTTGACCAGACTGCTGCCGAGAATGGAAACCAGCAGAATGGCCAGCACGATACCCGGAAAGGCAAACAGCACGTCCATGCACCACATAATCACGGCATCAACGCGCTTGCCCGCCATACCTGACAAGATACCAAGCGGAACACCGCTGATAATGGCAAGACCAACGCCGAGTGTGACTTCGAGCAGCGAGATACGCGCACCATAAACCACGCGGGCAAAAATATCACGTCCGCTGTCATCTGTCCCGAACGGATGCTCCCATGACGGCGGCAGCATTGTACTCAGCAAGTCCTGCTCATAAGGATCGGCACTGGTCAGAAGTGGCGCAAAAATTGCGCATAATACAATCAGCGAAACCAGAAAGCCGCCAATGGTAATGCTGGGATGTTGCCCTAACCAATGCATGCAGCGCATGAATGTGCTGCGGCGTGGTGATCGGGCGATAAGATGAGCATTGGACATCAGTTAAACCTTATGCGCGGATTGAGCGTTGCAATCAGCAACTCAGCAATGAAATTCGCCATGACAACACCGGTTACCGCGACAAGCGTAACACCCTGAATGACTGGATAATCACGATAGCGCACGGCATCCACCAGCAGGCGGCCAATGCCCGGCCAGTTGAAAACGGATTCTGTCACGACTGCTCCGCCAATCAGAGCGCCAAAGTTCAATCCGACAATGGTGATGATAGGGATCAAGGCATTGCGCAGAGCATGCCGCCAATAAATAGCGGCAACAGAGACACCTTTGGCTCGTGCTGTACGAATAAAATCCTGCCCTAGCACTTCAATCATGCTTGAACGCGTCATACGGGCAATGAGCGCAGCAGGCAGAACAGCCAATGTCACAGATGGCAGGATGAAGCTTTTCCAGCTTGAGGCGCCGAGCAATGGCAGCCAGCCGAGCTTAACCGAAAACGTATTCATCGCCATCAAAGCCAGCCAAAAATTGGCGATGGAAGCACCCATAATGGCCAGAAACATCACCATCTGATCCGGCCAGCCATGGCGGTAAATTGCTCCGAGCATACCCGCTGGCACACCGATAGCCATTGCCAGCAAATAGGCTGTCAGGGTCAAAGCCAGTGTATATGGCAAACGCTCGGATATTTCACTGGTCACCGGTAATTTTGAGCGGATAGACGTGCCGAGATCGCCCTGCACTGCACCATAAGCAAACTGCGCATATTGTTCCGGCAGGCTGCGATCAAGCCCGAGACGGGAACGCATATTATCAACGGCTTCCTGTGTCGCTTCCGGTCCCGCCATCAGGCGCGCCGGATCTCCCGGCAATGCGCGCAGTGCCAGAAAGATCAGCAGAGACACGCCGATCAGGATCAGCGGCAGGCCGATAAGCTTACGGATAATATAGGTTTTCATACATATCCCGTTCCAGATGGCATAAAGAAAATCACAGAGCGCTCATGATGTGCAAAACACATCATGAGCCTCATGAAGTCATCAGTTCTTGACGGCGTTTTTCACAACGATCTGCCCGCCCGGAATGACGCTGACATGATCAATACCTTTGCGCAGGGCATAGATATCTTTGGTTGTGTAAAGCAGCACATGCGGTGCCTGATCGATAATCTCTTTTTGCGCTTCATTATAGAGCTTGCTGCGCTCGCCCTCATCCTGCACATCAATGGCGTCATCCAGCAATTTGTCGAGTTTGGCATCGCTGAAGAAGCCGAGATTGGCACCGGCCGGTGCCGCACTTGCGGAATAATAGAGCGGACGCAATTGCTGGTCATTGCCATTCATCAGTGTTGACCATGAGGCAATCACAGAGCCAATGCCGTCCGCTTCTTTGTCGGCAGCATCAGCAAAGGCGGCCTTGCTCCACACGCCGCTTTCCATGCGGCGAACATCAAGTTTTACACCGATTTTCGCCCACATCGCCTGTAACAGCTCACCGATACGGGCTTCGGGTTCCTGAACGGCGGTCGACATGCTGAAACCATCCGGATAACCAGCTTCCGCCAATAACTTCTTCGCACGATCAATGTCAAAAGCTGCTGCTGGCAGAGACTTGTTGTAATTGGCAAAAACCGGTGGCAATGGTGAATTTGCCGGTGTTGCATAGCCCTGCATAATCGCCCGCACCAAACCATCACGATCTGTTGCAAGGTTCAGTGCCTGACGCACACGGACATCATCCAGTGGCTTTATTTTTGTGTTCAGGGATACCCAGAAAACGGCTGCGCCGTCAGAGCTTTCAACTTTAATCTCGTCACTGCTGCCAAGCTGTGCAGCAAAAACCGGTGGCAGAGGGCTGACAATATCCGCATCACCGGTCTGAACAGCCATGCTCATGACCGACGGTTCGGATGTCCATGTCCATTTGATCTGATCAACAGTATCGGTTTTACCACCCCAATAATCAGGGTTCTTTTCCTGCAGCACATATTCGCCGGATTTATATTCTGCAAAACGGTATGGTCCTGTCCCGACCGCTTTGGCGCCGATCGTACCAGCCTCATCAGCTGTTGGACTAACCATCCAGCAGGAGGCGGTTGTCAGCAGTGACAGGAATGCAGGATAGCGTTTTTTAAGCGTGATTTTGACAGTGTTGTCATCAACAGCTTCAACTTTATCGAGGATAAGACGCAGGCGGCCGCTGGCTGCAAGGCCGCGCTTGGTATCGAGATGACGGGAGAAATTCTTCACCACAGCATCAGCATTAAAAGCCGTCCCGTCATGGAATTTAACGCCTTCACGCAGTTTAAATGTCCAGATCAGCCCTGTTTCATCACCTGACCATTCGGTTGCAAGTGCTGCTGCATATGGCTCTGTATCACTGCGGCGCAACAGGCCTTCATAAATCGGATCGAGTACCGCTGCGGTATAGGTCGCGGTCTGATCACCCGGATCCATCGAGCGCGGCGCTTCGGTCTGCATCACGGTCAGTGTCGCTGCATAGCTCTGAAATGACAGTAAAGATGCGCTTGCGAGCAGCACACCGGCCATAACAAATTTACGGGCACCTACAGCACTTTGGCGCAGGTTATTGAATGTTCGCCCCATCATCATGCGTAACCCCTTATTACTTATTTAACACGCTAATGTTTTTTTAATTGGATCGATTTTGCACTAATTCCCTATTGATTAGTTCACTAATTGAACTTAGTGTCAAGCAAGAAGTCTTTCCTCATTTCGTGTTGAACCAATGTTTTCTTCGTCCCAACGTCAGATACTCCGAGCCATCAGCGAATCCGGCCCTCTCAGCCGCAGCGCACTGATGTCTATACTCGGCGTCAGCAAGGGGGCGATGAGCGGCTTGGTGCGTGATTTGATTGATCGCGGCATTCTGCAGGAAACTGTGCCGGTTTACGGCTCCGGCCGTCCGTCGCTGTTGCTGGATATTCATCCGAATTGCGCCTTAACGCTGGGTGTATCCCTGATGCAAGACCCTGCACCTGTCGTGCTGACCGATCTTGGCGGAACGATTATTGCACAGGCAACAATTCCTTTGTCTCGCGATCCTGCAACCATTGCCACCAGCATTGCCGAAGCTGTAGCACAATTGCTGGCCAGCAATCCTGATGCAAAAGAACGACTGGCAGGGATCGGCATTGCGCTTTCCGGCTTTGTTGACGAAACGCAAAGTCATTGCATTCAGTCCACATTGCTGGGCTGGCAGAATGTTCCTTTAGCGGAAATGGTGGCGGCTCATGTTGAAGTGCCGGTGTATATTGAGAATGATGCCAAAGCCGTTGCTGTCAGTGAGAAGCTGTTTGGCGAAACCCGTGAGATTACTAATTTCAGCCTTGTAACCTTTGGTGATGGTATTGGTTGCGCGCATTTTATTGGCGGTCAGCTTTATCGCGGCAATCACGGCGGTGCCGGTGAAATCGCCCATCTGACGATTGAACCGGGTGGTTTACCGTGCCGCTGCGGTAAGCGCGGTTGCTTGGACACCGTGTCGTCTATGCATGCAATTCGCGAAGCGGCTCGTGCAGAAGGCATGGTCTGCGAGCAACTTGATGACATTGAAGTTCTGGCTGCAACCGGCAATACCACAGCTATCCGCATCCTGCACCGAGCTGGTTCAGCTCTGGGGCTGGCTATTGCCCATATTGTTCAGCTGAATGATCCGGGTCAGATTCTTGTAACCCATGATGAACATACTTTTGACGGGCTTTTTGGCACTGTGATGCGTCAAGCCATTGAAGCCAATGTGCTGCCGCAACAGGCGGTGCAAACCAATATCCGCACTTTGCGTGTTGATCATAATGTCTGGGCACGCGGTGCCGCAGCCATTGCCGCTCATCGTTTTCTTGTTAATCCCGCAGGGCCCTATTGACCCGCGCCGACCCGATCTGATTGAGGTTATTCATGCGTATTGCCGTAGGCGGAATTCATACTGAATGCAGCACCTATAATCCTGTGCTCGCACAAGAGAAGGATTTTGATGTATTGCGCGGCGATGCCTTGCTTGAAGCCCCGCGATTTGCTTTTCTCAAAGATTATGATGCGGAATTTGCACCAACCTTACATGCCCGTGCTATTCCAGGTGGTCCGGTGTCGCGCGCTACCTATAAGGCCTTTAAAGCAGAGTTTTCTGAACGCTTGAAAGCTGCTCTGCCGATTGATGGCCTGTATCTGGCTATGCATGGCGCCATGTTTGTTGAAGGCATGGAAGATGCGGAAGGCGACTGGATTAGCAATGCCCGCATGATTGTCGGTGATGATTGCCCGATCTCTGCCAGCTATGATCTGCACGGCAATGTCAGCCAGCGCATTATTGATGCGCTGAATATGTTTTCCACCTATCGCACAGCACCGCATATTGATGTGGAAGAAACCATGCGCCGCTCGGTCACGATGCTGGTGAAAAGCCTTGAAACAGGCGTGCAGCCTAGTATGATCTGGGCACCGGTGCCGGTTGTTTTGCCGGGGGAGCGTACTTCAACCGAAGATGAGCCAGCCAAAGGTCTTTATGCGCGCTTGCCGGATATTGATGCAATCGATGGTATCTGGGATGCATCCTTGATGGTGGGCTATGTCTGGGCGGATGAACCACGCGCCACTGCTGCCGCTATTCTTACCGGCACAGATCGTGCAGTTCTTGAACGCGAAGCCAAAAAATTGGCACAGGCCTATTGGGATGCCCGTGAAGATTTTGTTTTCGGTTGCGAAACCGGCACCATTGCTGATTGTGTCAGCCGTGCAATTGCCAGCACAACAGCGCCTGTTATTCTCGCGGAATCTGGCGACAACCCGACTGGAGGCGGCGTTGGTGATCGCGCTGATGTTCTGGCTGAACTGATTAATCAACAGGCGCAAGGTGTGATTTTTGCCGGTATTACCGATGCGCCGGCACTGGAAAAATGCTTTGCAGCAGGTGAAGGTGTAGCACATGAACTAACCATCGGCGCGACACTGGACACAGCAGGCAGCCAGCCGGTCATTGCAGAGGGCACAATTATCCGCCTGCAAAATGCGGATAAACCGGCGGATCGTCAGGCTGTTGTGCGCATCGGCGGTATTGATCTGGTTTTATGTGCCAAGCGCCGCCCGTATCATAATATTGCAGATTTCACTTTGCTGGGGCTTGATCCTTCAAAGGCGCAGATCGTGGTGGTTAAATCCGGTTATTTGTCACCGGAACTAGCACCGATTGCTAATCCCAACCTAATGGCCTTGTCGCAAGGCGTTGTTGATCAGTTTGTTGAGCGCCTGCCGCGCTTGCGTAAAACTCATCCGACATTTCCGTTTGATCGTGATTTCACTTTCGAGCCTGTAGCTATCGGATCAGCTCGCAATCCTGCGGCGACTTAAGCTCTGTAATCAAAGCACACTTGCTTAGAGGAAAGCAGGTGCGTTTGCTTAATATTCAAAACATATCCGCTTGAGGAGGCGCCGGTCATGTCCCTGCCAGATCAGAAGCAAGCCACATCGCCGGTTCTGTCCGTCCGCAATCTGACAACAGCCTTTAATAATGGCGGGATTTGGAATCCGGTTGTCAAAAATGTTTCTTTCGACGTCAACGCCGGTGAAACCGTTGCTATTGTTGGTGAATCCGGTTCCGGAAAAAGCGTGACCTCCCTGTCGATCATGGGGCTGCTAAACAGTAAAGCTACGCGCATCTCCGGTGAAATATTTCTCAACGGACAAAATCTTTTGTCGCTTAAAGAAAACCAGCTGCGCAATTTGCGCGGGCGTGAAATGGCTATGATTTTTCAGGAGCCTATGACTTCGCTCAATCCGGTTTTCACCATTGGTCGCCAAATTTCTGAGGCTTTGACATGCCACGGCGATATTAGTGCCAAGGCTGCAAAAGCTGAGACACTGCGTCTGCTGGATAAAGTGCGTATTCCGAATGCAGCCTCGCGTTTTTCTGATTATCCGCATCAATTTTCCGGCGGTATGCGCCAGCGTGTAATGATCGCTATGGCGCTCGCCAGCCGCCCGAAACTGCTCATTGCCGATGAGCCTACAACAGCGCTGGATGTAACAATTCAGGCGCAAATTCTTGATCTTATTAAGACCTTACAAGAAGAGGAAGGGACGTCCGTTCTCTTCATTACCCATGATATGGGCGTGGTTGCTGAAACCGCCGACCGTACAGTGGTGATGTATCGCGGGGAAATGGTTGAGAATGGTGCAACAGCAGACTTGTTCCGCCAAGCCGCTCATCCTTACACGCGCGCTTTACTTTCGGCTGTGCCGCATCTGGGCTCCATGAATGGCATTGCAGAACCATTACCATTTCCTGTGATTGATATGGCAACCGGTGAAAAGCACGATCCGATACCGGTCAGCAGGCCGGTGGATATGCAAAAGCCTGTTCTGGATATCCGCAGCCTCACCACGCGCTATCATATCACTGGCGGGTTGTTGGGTAAAACTACCGGTGCGGTTCATGCGGTAGAAAATGTTTCTTTCCAGCTTTTTGCAGGAGAGACATTGGCTTTGGTCGGTGAATCCGGTTGCGGCAAATCTTCAATCGGCCGCACGATTATGCGGCTTGCCAATGCCACATCCGGCGAAATCCTGCTTAAAGATGAAGACCTGCTGCGTTTGCCCGCTGAAAAACTCCGGTTGGCACGCCGTAATGTGCAGATGATTTTTCAGGACCCGTTTGCCTCGCTCAATCCGCGTATGAGCGTTGGTAATGCAATTGCAGAGCCACTTATTCAGCATGGTCTACTTAGCAAAACGGCGGCTCGTGAGAAGGCAACTGCGCTACTGGAACGCGTTGGCTTGTCGGCTGATATAATGAAACGCTACCCGCATGAATTTTCCGGCGGGCAACGTCAGCGCATTGCCATTGCCCGTGCTTTGGCACTTGATCCGAAGGTCATTGTTGCCGATGAGGCTGTCTCTGCCCTTGATGTGTCTATCAAAGCGCAAGTCTGTAACCTGATGATGGATTTGCAGGAAAGCCTTGGTCTGTCTTATCTGTTCATCAGTCATGACATGGCAGTCGTCGAGCGTGTCAGCCACCGTGTTGCTGTGATGTATCTTGGTGAGATTGTCGAGATTGGTTCGCGTCAGGCTGTCTTTGAAAACCCACAGCATCCTTATACGCGCAAACTCATGGCAGCAGTGCCGGTTCTTGATCCTGCGAGACGGCACATGAAACGTCAATTGCAAGCTGAAGAATTACGCAGCCCTATTCGTCCTGTCGGATATATGGTTCCCGAGCGCCATTATGCGGAAATCACCCCCGGCCATTTTGTGATGCAAATGAATTAATGAGCACAATGCGGATTTTTACTTGTCTGCAACTCGAGTTTTGGAGCTGGGACAAACACAATATTCTCTGCCCCCATGTCCTGATGGGTAGAATATACACCATTTTGGTGCCGACAAGCGCAGTTCACGCTTTAAAAGCTTTAGATATCGCGTTCAAAAGCTCAACGTTTTGCAAATTTGTACTACTATCTTATTACGTATGTCTTTTTGGTACTATTAATTTTATGTGTGACAGATGCTTATTCTGTAAGTCAGCATGTTTTCAACCGTAGAAAAGCTTAATGGAAAGCGGAAATACAGCCATATGGCTTCCGCAATAATCGCAATTTTCATGTCAAAATGACGTAATAGCACCACAGATTAATCACAATCTGCGGTGTAATATTTTCCGATTTTCACGGTACAGACAGCGATAAATAATGCCTCTGAATGATAAAAAGCAGCTCTCTCAGTACGATATGGCGCAGGCAAATGATGCTACGGATGGTGCGAAGTATTCTTTCGGTCGAATAAAAAAATATCAGCATTTCTTATTGCCTCTGGCGGGCTTTGCTATCGTTCTGCTGGCAATTTATGTGCTGGAAACGATGCTGCAGAATACGTCCCGTTCGCAGACAATGGCGGCGTTCCATGCGATTTCGTGGCAGACGATCGGGCTTGCGATATTTTTTACAATGCTGAGCTATGCGGCGGTCGCACTTTATGATGTGGTTGCCGTAGAGACGATTGCTCCCAATCAGATACCCAAGAAACTGGCCGCAGTTGCCGGTGCCGCCGGTTATGCAATTTCTAATGCTCTTGGATTTTCACTGCTCACCGGCGGCGCGCTTCGCTACCGTATATACGCGGCTGAAGGCATAAGCCTTGCTGATATCGGCAAGATTGTCGGCACATCATGGTTTGCTATCTGGTTTGCTTTGATCATCATGCTCAGTGCGGCAATGCTGATCGATCCGCAGGACGTGCCGTGGCTGTCTTCTGTTGACCGCCGCATTGATATTCTGGTCGGTGTTGTCGTTCTTGGTGGTATCAGCTGGTTGATCTACTGGCTCTCGCATAATGAGCGCCATATCCGGATTGGTTCTTTCAGTTTGCGCTTGCCGGATTCCAAAGGGGCATTGCTGCAGATTTTTGCCGGTCTGGTTGATGTCGGTGCTGCTGCTGCCACACTCTATGTGCTGATGCCGGACAGTGCTGTGCCGAGTTTTGCGATTTTTGCCATTGTTTATGTGATTGCAGTGGTGCTGGGTATTGCCAGTCATGCGCCGGGCGGGATCGGAGCTTTCGAAGCAACGATCATTGCCGGTCTTGGCCTTGGCGGCAATCCGCAGGCGATTGCCGGATTGCTTGCTTATCGAGTGATTTATACGATTTTACCACTGGTCACGGCCGCTACAGGACTTCTGTTCTGGGAAATCATGCGTCGGCGCCAGATGCTCGGTAAACAGGCGCGCGTTGCCAAACGTCTGGTTGAACCGCTCATTCCGGCTTTGACGGCCAGTATTATTTTTCTGGGCGGGATTATTCTGCTGGTTTCCGGAGCGACGCCGGATAAACGCTATCGTGTCGAGTTGCTGTCTGACATTGTTCCGGAATTTCTGGTTGAAATGTCCCATCTGGCAGCAAGCCTTGTAGGCGTTACCCTGCTGGTTGTGGCACGCGGGCTGGCAAAACGGCTGGAGCGCGCATGGTTAGCGGCGATGATCCTGTTGCTGAGCGGGGCCATCTTTTCCCTCGCTAAAGGGTTGGATTGGGAAGAAGCTGTTATTCTAAGCCTTTTTGCTATTCTACTCTCAGGCTTTCGCGGTTCATTCTACCGTCGTCCGATCTCAGGGAATTTCGAACTCAACTGGAACTGGCTGCTGACTGTTGGTACAACAATTTTGGTATCCACATGGCTTGGTTTTTTCGTTTACCGCCATGTTGAATATTCCGGCGATCTGTGGTGGGATTTTGCATGGAACGGTAATGCCCCGCGTTTTCTACGTGCCACGGTTTTAGTTTTTGTGGCTGTTGCAGCCGTCGGATTGCATATGCTGATTAACAATCATAGCCAGCGTAAACGTAATATTGATTACTCTATTCCCGCTGCGGTGCCGGCATTGGTCGCTGCTTGTCCTCATACAGATGCAGCACTGGCTATGGTGGGTGACAAACAGTTTCTGGTCGCACCGGACGACAGTGCTTTCATCATGTATGCGCAATCGGGGGGCAGCCTGATTGCGCTGGGCGAACCGATTGGTGGTGCCGCGACAGCAAAAGAACTGGCATGGTCATTTCATGCTCTGGCAGACAAGCTGGCATTGCGCACAGTGTTTTATGGCGTAGGGCCGCAAAGCCTACCGCTTTTTCTTGATATGGGGCTGGTGGCACTCAAACTCGGGGAGGTCGCGCGGGTTGAACTGACAGATTTTTCGCTGGAAGGGCCAAGCCGCCAGCCTTTCCGCTATGCGGATCGTAAGGTTACGAAAGACGGGCTTGACTTTGAAATCATTCCGGCAGCCGACGTGCCGCCTTTATTACCGCGTTTGCGGGAGATTTCTGACGCATGGCTCGACTTTAAGTCCGGCAGTGAAAAGGGTTTCTCACTCGGTTACTTTGACGAGGATTATCTCAAACGGTTTGATCTTGCTGTGTTGCGTAAGGAAGGTGAAATTGTTGCTTTCGCCAATCTGTGGCGCGGTGGTGAGAGATATGAAATCACCGTTGATCTGATGCGCTATATGCCGAATGTGCATAAACTGCTGATGGATGCGCTGTTCGCAAAATTGCTCATGTATAGCAAGGAGCAAGGCTATCAATGGTTCAATCTGGGTGCCGCGCCCCTGTCAGGTTTAAGCGGCAGCAGGCTTGCCTCCCGCTGGAACCGCTTTGGTTCCTTCATCTACAGGCGCGGTGCGGATCTCTACCATTTTGACGGACTAAAGGCGTTTAAAGAAAAATTTGATCCTGTCTGGACGCCGCATTACATGGTTTGTCCCGGCGGGTTTGAAACGCCGCGCGCACTTCTGGATATCACAAGTCTGATTAACGGCAGCCCGCTGGAGTTCATACGCAAATGAAGACAAAACTGCTTTTGGGTATCTTTGGATTGTTTGTGATTGTCGCGGGCGCTTATCTCGTCCTGCATCCGGGCAAAGTAACCCGTTTCTGGGCAAGTCTGACCGCACCGGAAAAACCTGTAACACAGGTCAGTGCCGAACGCCTGTCGGATATTCCGGTTTATATGCCAAAGAACGATCCGGCGGGTCTTGTGATTGTCATCAGCGATCAGGGCGGGATCGGGGAGCGTGAACGGCGGTTCACCGATGCATTGCTGGCACGGAACCTGATTGTTCTGCCGGTTGACCTTAGAATATGGCGAGCAGCGCTCGATAAAGAAGATGGCGAATGTAATTATCTGGATTCCGATTTTGAGGCGATCACTAAAGAGGCTTTGCGTGCGCTGGATCTTGATGTTTATTTCCATCCGGTTGTGACCGGTATCGGAGAGGGGGCAACGATTGCCTATGCCGCAGCGTCGGATTCACCGGATGCGACAATTGCGGGGGCTGTCGGAATTGATCCTGCACCCGCCCGCATCCGCCTGCCATCCTGTACCGAACAGGCACAGGCAGTCAAAGCAGCGGGAGGCGGCTTCACCTATGAATACGGCAAGACATTGCCCGTGTCTGCTTTGCTTGTTGCTGCCGATGGCCTGCAGGCCAATCAACCGGACACAGCGCGCCAGCAGAATATTGCCATGTTGCAAAATGTGCCTGATTTGAATGCGCGTCTGCGTGTGGCGGCTGATGAAGTGTTGTCTATGGCCGCTCAGGACGCACAAAACGCCACTTTGCCGGTTATTGATCTGCCGGTACATGGCGGCAAGGCCAGTTATGTGGCGATCTTCTATTCCGGCGATGGTGGCTGGCGCGATATTGATAAATCAATCGGTGAATGGCTGCAAACACAAGGCGTCCATGTCATCGGTGTGGATTCCCTGCGTTATTTCTGGAATGAGCGCAAACCGGAAGAGATCGCCCGTGATACTGCGGCATTGATCAAAAAAGCAGATCCGGGCGGAAAATTGCCTGTCGCAGTGCTCGGCTATTCATTCGGGGCGGATACATTTCCATTCGCATGGAAATATTTTGATGCTGAACTACAAAAACGCATCAGAATGATAGGTCTTTTAGGCAGTTCAACGACAACATCTTTTCAGATTTCAGTGGAGGGCTGGTTTGGTGCGGATGGGGATCTGCAAACGCTTCCGGCTATTCTTACCATTCCGCAGGATCGTGTCGTTTGTGTTTATGGAGAGGACGAGGACGATACGGCTTGCACCGCGGATGCTTTAAAAGGTGCTGATGTTATGAAACTCAGCGGCGGGCATCATTTTGACGGAAACTACGAGGCAATTGCGCAGGCCTTACTGCAAAAAATGCAGAAGCTTGCAAATATTGATACAGTTGAAGCGCTGCGCTGATACAGTATATGAGCTAGTGTCGCAAAGTTTTGAGTCGTATAGGAGCGACCATAACTCTGGGCGCAGTTATGCTGCGAGTTTTGCAAAGATTTGAAATGCCGAACTGCTTCTTGCGGATCATATGAGCACTTCGATATCGGCGATTGTGGCTGCAGCTGAATAGGACGCCTTGTATCCCAACATTTGCTTGGTAATCCGCTTGATGAAACGATGGAGCCTGTACCTGTGAGTTTCAGGATCGTGTTTACGGCCCGCAGTCCGGCGAAATTGGCTCCGCTCTTATCAATGACAACTCTCTGTGGAACACCATCGATTGTAACGGCTTTTTTGAAAAAATCGCCGTGCAGCCGTCGATCACGGCGCCCTGACATCAGAAAATTAAAAGTTTGGCCGTCGCCGTCAACCGCTCGATACAAATAGACCCATCGCCGTTTTTTCGTTCATCATACACGCTGACACATCGGAATAGAGATGAAAATTTGCGAAACACCAGTAACACTGATATTTTTATCAGTATTGATAGTAAAAAACAAAAATTAGAATCAATAATTGAAATTAACTAGCATAATTTATAATATATAGTTGCTATATTGCTGCTATAGGCACTCATTTTTTAAGATTATTTTTCGCAATATGTCAAAGCTGCGGAGATTGAAGCATCATCCTCACTAATTCGTTGAGGATAAAAATAGATGAAGCACTCCCCACAGCATATTGTTCGTAGCGGCTTGAAGCATCGAAGCCGCTCCAAATCAGCATATCGCAGCCTCCTTTGTGCCACATGTGCCACTATCGGTCTGCTGGCGGGTACGCAGGCTTTTGCAGCAGCACCGGCTTGCAATAGCGGCGTGAAACAATTGGACGTGATTTCCCGAATATCGACACCCGATCAGACCTTTACCGGTACACAAAACGCGCCATCAGTTGATGAGTGTGCGGTCTGGGAGGCCACTGGTGCTGCAGCCCTGATTATTGTCACAGGCGCTGGCGTGTTGGGTAATATCATTCTGGAAAACAGTGGCACTGTGAATATTTCGGCTGGCGGACAAGTGTTCGGTTATGCGGAAGCCGGTGAAAGTGTCAATCTCGCTGGGGGAAACGCTCTTCAAAACGCCAGCCCGCGCGGCGGGATCGGTAATGTTAATGTGAGCTCAGGCGGATTTCTTGGTGCGGCACTGATCGGTGCGGGTTCGACCTTAACCGTCGATCATGACAATCAGAATCTTGATCGACCTCTGCTGGGGCGAATAAAATCATCGGGCACTGTGATCGTTAAAAACGCGACTATGGATAGCAAGCAGGATCTGCAATTTGTTTATAACGACGCTGCTTTTCGATACACGACAGTTTTTGTCACAGGCGGAACAATGCGGATTGAGAATTCTCTCATTACCGGCATTACAACCGGCGGTCAGCAAGGAATTTATATTGGTCAATATGCCCCTTCCGTCGTCGCTGGCTCGACCGTGCAGCTAGATCTGATTGATAGCACGATCAATGGCGTTGCGAATGGTATTACGGCATTGATAGATCGCGGTTTACATTTTGTATTAAATATTACCAATACGGATGTGACCGTTGACGCCAATGGTATTGGACTAAGGTTGGACGCAATCCAAGGTTCGGTGCCCGCGGCGTTTTCAATGACGGGAGGGTCATTAACCGGCGGGACTGGTTTGCGAATCGCCGATAGCGTAAACATAATCAATGCTGTGATATCTGGCACAACTATTGTCGGCCTTGCCGGTGCGCCTGGCCCCTTTCCGCCTCCTGGAATGGGGGTAGTGATATTGGCTAGCGGGCAGGCGCGGTTCACCAATGCTACAAAGATTACCGGTGATGCTAATGGTGTGTTCATTCAAGGCGCCATATTTCAAGCCACCACAGGGGCACAAATAATTTTCGAACAAGGAACATCTGTGGAGGGCAAAGGTGGTGCCGCCATTCTTGTTGATGGCTCCCTGATTAACGGTGAAGCAGGGCGTACAGACGCCACGGTTACCGTTCGTGATGCAGGCACGACCTTAAAAGGCGTCAATAACCGGTTGCTGGATGTGGTCAATCAGGGGCAGATCCAGTTCAATGCTGACACGGTGACGCTGACCGGTGATATGGTTGCCGATGCAGACAGCAGCATGAATATTGCCCTGCAAAAAAGCACGTCGATGAATGGCAATATCACGCTGGGTGATACTGTTGAGGTGAGCGGAGATTCCATCTGGACAGTGGCCGGTGGCTCCTCCGTCAAACATCTGATTGTCGGCGGCACGGATAAGGGCGTGGTGACGCTCGGCGGCACCGCAAGTTTCAGTTCGGACAATGCTGTGACAATCGCACGCGATGCCGGTTCAACCGGTATTCTTAATATCGGCGCTGCCCCCGCCGATGCTGCCACTAACCCCGGTGCTTTTGCGGTTTCTTCCGTCGCCTTCGGGCAGGGGGACGGCACCATCAATTTCAATCATACGAGCAGCGGTTATCTTTTCGGTGCCGCCATGTCCGGCAAGGGCACGGTCAACCAGATTAGTGGTAAAACCATCCTGACCGGTGATAGCACCTATACCGGCGCGACCACAATTGCCGCTGGCTCCACCTTGCAGCTCGGTAATGGTGGTGAGACGGGGAGCATCACCAGTGATGTGGCCAATGCCGGCAGTTTCATCTTCAATCGCTCCAATGATTTGAACTATGTCGGCAAGATCAGCGGAGACGGTGTCTTCGAGCAGGTGGGAGCTGGCAAAGCCGTGCTTGGCGGTGATAGCAGTGGCTTTGCCGGCAGCAGCTTTGTGCGCTCCGGTATTTTGGCAGTCGACGGCACACTCGGCGGCACGATGGATGTTGTTGCCGGACGTTTACAGGGGATCGGCACGGTCGGCTCTACCACCCACGAGGCAGGCGCGACCATCATGCCGGGCAATGGCGGTTTTGAAACCCTGACCATCAAAGGTGATTATATCGGTAAAGGTGGCACGGTTGAGATTGCGACCGTATTGGGTAATGACAATTCTCAAACCAGCCGCTTGGCTATTACCGGCAGCACATCCGGCACCGGTAATGTCCATGTCACCAATCGTGACGGGCTTGGTTCTTATACAACAGAAGGGATCAGGATTATCAGTGTCGGTGGTAGCTCTGATGCCACATTCACCTTGCAGGGCAATGCGGTGACTAAAGATGGCCAGCAGGCTGTTGTTCAGGGCGCTTATTCCTATACACTAGAGAAGAACGGCATTGCCAGTCCACAGGATGGTGCATGGTATCTGCGCTCGGTTATGCCGCCAGTCACGCCACCCATTAATCCACCAGTAACGCCACCCGTTACCCCGCCACGTTATAATCCCGGCACGCCAGTCTATGAAGGCTATGGGCAGACCATGCAGGCGCTCAACAAGCTGCCAACCCTGCAGCAACGTGTCGGCAACCGCTACTGGAGCGGGGCTGCCAATCCGGTGATTGAGCAAGGCGCTGATGCATTGGGCACGCCGCTTGTGCCTGCCGATGCGACTATTGATACCCGTGGCATCTGGGGGCGGATTGAAGGGGCACATAACCGCTTTGAAGCCAGTCGTTCCACCACGGCCATGAAGCAAGATGTCGATACCTTTATCA
>NZ_JAUCBM010000021.1 GCF_030362795.1 Pseudochrobactrum kiredjianiae
CCCTTTAATTAAAGGTGTTTGAAAGTGGAATTTTCTCTGTTTAATAAACGAGGAGATTTTTATGAAAACGACTAGATTTACCGATCCACAAATCCTTGCAATCTTACGCCAAGCTGAGGGTGGTGTGTCTGTTCCTGAGCTTTGCCGCGAACACGGCATGAGCAATTCAGCATTTTATAAATGGCGCTCGAAATATGGCGGCATGGATGCCTCGATGGTCAGCCAGATGAAATCTATCGAGGATGAAAACCGTCGGCTAAAGAGAATGTTTGCTGACCTGAGCATGCAAAATGACTTACTGAAAGAAGCTCTTGGAAAAAAGTAACGGGGCGCTCGGAGCGTCGAGATATGGCCGTGATAGCTGCGAAACGGCCTGATGTCAGTATTGCGTGTGCATGCCGAGCTTTTGAAGTAAGCGAGACCTGTTATCGCTATAGCCCTCTTCTTCGTCATGAGAATGAAGAAATTGCAGATCTTCTGATTGGACTAACGGCAGCTAAAAAGACATGGGGTTTTGGATTGTGCTTTCTTTATCTTCGTAATGTCAAAGGCTATGGCTGGAACCACAAGAGGGTTTATCGTATTTATTGTGAGTTGGAGCTGAACCTTCGAATTAAGCCCCGAAAACGCCTTAAAAGGGATAAACCTGATGCTCTGGTAGTTCCAACAAAACCTAATTTGGTCTGGTCGATGGATTTCATGGCAGATCAGTTGGCAGACGGCCGGTCATTCCGGCTATTGAATGTACTGGATGATTTTAACCGTGAAGGCTTAGGCATTGAGGTGGATTTCTCTTTGCCAACAGAACGGGTTATTCGAAGTTTGAACCAGATCATCGAATGGCGCGGCAAGCCAGAGACTATACGCGTTGATAATGGCCCGGAATATATCAGTGGTAAACTTCTGGGGTGGGCTGAAAAACACTCTATTACCATCTTGTATATTCAACCAGGACAGCCTCAGCAAAATGCCTATATTGAACGCTATAACCGGACTGTCAGGCACGAATGGCTAGACCAATATATCATTGAGACAATTGAAGAAGCGCAAGCCTTCGCGACAGATTGGTTATGGACTTACAACAATGAACGTCCCAATATGGGCATAGGCGGAATAACACCCGCGCAGAAACTGAAAATGGCAGCATAAATTCCACGCCAGAACCCCGTTAAAAATGGGGGTATTACCCACGGGATCGACTTGATAAGACTTTCTCGAAAAACTTTGATACGGGGGCGGGCTTCAAAGGGTGTAACCATATAAAGATTCGTCAAAAAGTGATTCCTCGGTTAGATGGGTGTTATAAGACTTGGTACCAAGGAATTTGACTGGTATCAAAGGCAGCTATCGCTTTCGGCTTCCTCAGAGCGGACAAACCGCTTTCCACCCCAAATCTGGTCGCTGGCCAAGCGGTGAGGTGATGTCCGCTTTCGGACAAGCGCGTGCCCCGGCCGAACGGCCGGAATTACGCGCAAAGCAGCCAGTCGTATATAGCAGCAAGGGATTTCCGCCAGAGAACTGGAACATATGGCAAAAACACTATTTTGCCATGAGTGATGCCATTCTATTTCGCCGATATACGAAGTGCATCCAAAGTTTCTGGGGTGATGGTACCAGTTACTTTTAAGCCGTAGTCTCCCTGCAATCTTTGCAGTCCAGCCTTCATACTTTCACCAAGCACTCCATCAATATTGCCCGTGTAATATCCAAATGCAAACATAGCGAGCTGAACTTGCTTCACAATATCCTTAAATTTGTCAGCATTCCCTGGAAGCACCCTTAAAGGTGTAGCTGTCTCCGCGGAGCCGGTTTTAGACGGCGCGGATGGATATTTATTCGGAGCAGGAGCGGTGCGCACAGGAGGATTATATAGAGGCGCAGCATAGCTTGGTGAAGGTGCACTATAAGATGGACTACGATAAGAATATCCCCCGGTCGAAGAACGGTGGCTACTATGGCTACGGTGCGAACTGTGACTTCTATGCCCGGCCAGGGTGAAATCATGGTCCATTTTAAACACATCAAACAATGACTTCGTTTCTCCACTATCATCGATGGATAGTCGTGGCGGCATAGCCATGGCTTCAACCGGTAAAAATCCAGCAGCGAACAGCGATGGAATAGCAAATACTTTCTTTTTCATAACATCCTCAGCGCTTATAGCCGTGATTTTTCGGGTGCCACTCAAAAAAACCACCACAGTGTTCTTTAATAGCGCATCCGTTGCATTCTTCAAGATAAGTCTTTTTCCAGTCCGAAATTGTTGCTGGTGCTAATTCTCTGTAAGCTTCCGGCACAGTGCAAAGTGGAAAATTATAAAGTTTAGCTTCCAGCCCTCTACTTCGCACAATGTCCAGTCCAGCACCCAACTCCACAAAAGAATTCGAACTGTCAAAGAAAAGGGTATTCCAGTTCATACGGGCTCTGTTGCAAAAACCACATTGCTTGACAGATAATAGCCTGTTCTGAGTGACAGGAGCAGGAAATGTCTGATTTCAAGTGGCGCCATTTTCAGGGTGAGATTATCCTTTGGGCAGTGCGGTGGTATTGTCGCTACGGTGTCAGTTACCGTGATCTTGAGCAGATGATGGGCGAACGAGGCGTGGGAGTTGATCATTCCACGATTTATCGCTGGGTGCAGAAATACGCGCCGGAGATCGAAAAGCGGCTGCGTTGGCACTGGCGCCGGCCACAATCTACGAGCTGGCGTGTGGATGAAACTTATGTGAAGGTCCGTGGACAATGGACTTATTTGTATCGGGCGGTTGACAAGTTCGGTAACACGATCGATTTCTATCTGTCGTCGACCCGCAATGCCAAGGCGGCCAAGCGATTTCTGGGCAAGGCGCTGAATGGCTTGAAGGATTGGGAAAAACCAACCGTTATCAACACCGACAAGGCGCCGGCCTACGGCATCGCGATTGCCCAACTCAAGGCCGAAGGCAAATGCCCAAATGAGCTCGTCCACCGGCAGGTCAAGTATCTGAACAACGTTGTCGAGGCGGATCATGGCAAGCTGAAACAACTGATCAAGCCGGTGCGAGGGTTCAAGACCTTGAAATCAGCCTATGCGACGATCAAGGGTTTTGAGGTCATGCGGGCGTTACGCAAAGGACAAGCTGCCATTTTTAATCTCACCGGCGACATTCGTGGAGAAGCCCGGATTGTTGAACGAGCTTTCGGCATTGGACCGAGTGCACTCACAGAGGCGGTGGCGCTGCTCGCGCAGAATCTCGAAGGTCAGCACGTGTGACCGCGGAGAAAACAGGACCTCTCCAACCAACCGGAATATTTGCAACAGAGCCCATAGCTGTATCTTCAGCTTCTTGGCGTGTATCTGCACCCCAAAAAATACCGCGCTTTTGATCAACTTGTGAATAAGCAATAGCGCCCCAAATTCCGATACCGTCACTCTCAGGTGGTGTAGGCACTTGGTCGAGAATTACAGGGTCTGCAGCTAATGCAGAGCCTGATATTAATACCGAGACGATGCAGATAGTTTTAAAGAAATTTCGCATTTTCACACCTTAATAAAGACCGCGTGTTGAGTTAGGTTTAGTGACTTCAACACTTTTCTTTTCTGCGGCCGGTGCTGACCGGACTACAGCTTTAGGTTTTGGGCTTGGTACGGATTTTGTTTTGGCTACTTTATCAGCGGCAGCTTTTTCATTCGCTATTTGCGTTGCGATTTCTTTTGCAGCCTTGGTTGAAACAACTGTTCCATAAGGATCAGTTCCAGCAGCGTTTAAGGCTTGCTCATAACCATCCCACTCGCTCAAATCGATCACGTTGGATCACGCACAAGCACGCTGAATCACTAGGAAATTCGCGTATTTTTGGTCTTGCGTAGTGGGGGCGGTTTTGGCAAATTGGGGGCGGTTTAAGGGGTAAGAAACGGCATTCCGCCCCCAGCAAACGATCCCCGTTTCTCCTTGACCGATCCCAGTTGCGGGACAGGAGAAACGTGATGCCAAGCCTGACCGATACCGCGATCCGACATGCGTTGAAGCGGGTCGAAGCGAGCCAGAAGCAAGAAAACCTCGCCGACGGCGAAGGGCGCGGGACCGGACGGCTCGTCCTCGTCCTGAAGCCCATGCCCAAGCGCGTGACCGCCGACTGGATGGCGCAGCAATGGCGCGACGGCAAGCGCGCCAAAAAGAAGATCGGCGCCTATCCATCCATGCCCCTCGTCGAAGCGCGCGCGATCTTCAAGCGCGACTATGCCGACGTCATCCAGAAGGGCCGGAGCATCAGGATCGCGACCGATACGCGGCCCGGAACTGTCGCCGACCTGTTCGAGGGCTATGTCGCCTCGCTCAAGAGCGCAGGCAAGCCGTCGTGGAAGGAAACGGAAAAAGGCCTGAACAAGATCGCCGACACGCTTGGCCGCAACCGTCTCGCTCGCGAGATCGAGCCCGATGAGATCGTCGAGGTGATCCGACCAATCTACGACCGTGGGGCACGGGCGATGGCCGACCACGTCCGCGGCTATATTCACGCAGCCTTTGGCTGGGGCATGAAGTCCGACAACGACTATCGGAACACTTCGCCACGCCGTTTCCGAATTCCCTTCAATCCGGCCACAGGCATTCCGACCGAACCCAAGGTCCAGGGCACGCGCTGGCTCGACGAGGACGAGTTCGTCCGTCTCTATCGCTGGCTGGAAAGCCCCGACACGCCCATCCACCCGCCCTACACCCGCGCCGTTCGCATTCTCATGCTGACCGGCCAGCGGGTCCAGGAAATCGCTCGCCTCCACATCGACCAATGGGATGCCAAGGAGCGGATCATCGACTGGTCAAAGACCAAGAACCTTCAGCCGCATGCCGTCCCAGTGCCGTCGCTCGCCGCCGAGTTGCTCGAAGCCATCAACGTGAACGAATATGGCTGGTTCTTCCCATCCGCGACGGATCCGTCGAAGCCGGTCAGCCATGGCACGCTTTACTCGTTCATGTGGCGCCAGCGCGATCGCGGCGTCATCCCCTATGTGACGAACCGCGATCTCCGCCGCACCTTCAAGACCTTGGCGGGCAAGGCGGGCGTCTCGAAGGAAATCCGCGACCGTCTCCAGAACCACGCGCTTCAGGACGTCAGCTCCAAGAACTACGACCGCTGGAACTACATGCCCGAGAAGCGGGCCGGCATGGCGAAGTGGGACAAATTCGTCCGCGCGATGCTGGCAAAGAAGAAAGGCGACGGCGCCTTGAAGAAGGCAGCGTGAGCGGTCGGCTTCTCGTGCTGGCCGCCGCCGCCACGCTCGGCTACGCCGCCCCGGCCCACGCAGATCCGTGCGAAGGCACTCTCCCCACGCGGGCAGGCGTCCAGTTCTCCGGCATCGTCCGATATGTGGGAGATGGCGACGGCCTCTGTGTCGGGCGAACGGCGGACCCCAATGAGTGGATTGAAGTCCGCCTCGCCGATTTCAATGCCCCGGAACTACACACTCCCGGCGGTCCTGCGGCCAAGGCGGCGCTCGAACGCCTGGCCCTACAGCGCGAAGTCATATGCGCATCCGAGCACGGGCACGGCGGCCGTGTCCGGTCCTTTGACCGCGTTATCGCGCGCTGCCGGATCAGCGGAGCCAGTCTTGGCGACCTGCTGCGTCAGGCCGGCGTAGCCGAGGGCGGCAACTGATGCGATCCATCTCACCATTGACTCGATATAGCTTGGAGGCTATATGACTTGGAACGTCAGACTCCATAATGCCTTCGAGGCGGAGTTTCTGGCTTTCGAGCGCGAGGTCCAGACCGAATTGCTGGCGGTCGCGAAGCTGCTGGGCGAATACGGCCCGCAGCTCGGTCGGCCCTATGCCGACACGCTCAAAGGCTCGAAACACGCTAACATGAAGGAGATGCGTTTCTCGGCTGCCGATGGCGAATGGCGTGCTGCCTTCGCCTTCGATCCCGAACGGAAGGCTATTCTTCTCGTCGCGGGAGACAAATCGGGCGGCAGCCAGAAGCGCTTCTACAAGCAGCTTATCGCAAAGGCGGACAGCCGGTTTTCCGATCATTTGGGAAACCTGAAATCTGCGAAGAAAGGATGATCCTATGGGACGGAGCCTCGATGAGGTCATTGCTTCCCTGCCCCGCGACCAGCAGGAGCAGATTGAAGCGCGCTATGACGAGCTTCGGCAGGAGGTCGAAGGACTCCGCGAATTGCGGCAGATCGCCGGCAAGGCCCAGGAAGATGTCGCAACGGCCCTCAACATCAAACAACCTTCCGTTTCCAAGATCGAGAACCAGGCGGATATGTATCTCTCGACGCTGCGTAGCTACGTCGAGGCTATTGGCGGGAAGCTCGAACTAACGGTGAAGCTACCGGCCCGGCCTCCGGTGCGGATCGAACATTTAGGCGATCTCGCTCAGCCGACCACGAAAGCGTCTGGTCGCAGGGCTGGGCCTCGACGGAGGATTGCTTGACTCCTCAGACGATCGCTCGGCTTCTAGCTTCCATGAATGCGGGCCGCCTGCTGGTTGTCTGCGGTGCTGGGCTGTCAATGGCGCCACCGAGCAGCCTGCCGTCAGCGCGCGCGGTCGCCGAGCGCTGTTTCGACAAATACCGTCTTGAATCGGACCCGACCTGCGACCTTGTTCTTCGGGATAATCTTGAGGCTCTCGCTGAGCACTTTGCCGGCCTGAGCACCCTGCAGTCGGTCTTCATCGAACATCTGGTGCCTTGGCCTGCTTTCGTGCGCCCTTCCAACACAGGGCACGCCGCGATAGCGGACTTCCTTATCACCCGCGCCGCCGTCGCCGGCATATCGAGCAATTACGACACTTTGATCGAACGTCGCGCATGGGACTATGGCGCTGACTTTCGCGGCTCGCTCGACGGCGACGAGGCCATTGGCGACGCCATTCGTCAGGCACCCTTGCTGAAATTCCATGGTTGCTCCCACCGCGACAGGCCATCCACCGTCTGGGCGACGTCGCAGCTCGACGATCCGACGATTTCCGCCCGCATTGCCCGAAGCAAGGTGTGGATGGCAGCGAACCTTCGGCATAAGGATCTTCTCGTCGTCGGGTTCTGGTCGGATTGGGAATATCTTAACGCCGTAATCGGCGAAGCCCTGATAGACGTGCAGCCTCTGTCTGTAACGGTCATCGATCTCTCGGCGACAAACGCGCTCGAGCAGAAGGCGCCGCAGCTTTGGCAGATAGCGCACGCGCAAAACGTGACCTTTGAGCATGTCCAGGAGTCGGGAGCCGTGGCCTTGGACGAGCTTCGCCGCGCGTTCTCATCAAACTATCTGCGCCAAGTCCTCGACGCTGGACGGGCGGCCTTCGAGCAAGCGACCGGCGTCGATTGCGATCCGGCATGGCTTGAAATCGGGGATTTCGACAGCGAGGCGCTGTATGGCCTCAGGCGAGATGCGGAAGGCGTTCCGGCGGCGGAGCCGGCGAAGCTGCTGCGCCCCGGCAGTCCCGAGGCGCTGGGCTTTTTTCATCTGCTGCTGCGCCAGGCTGGAGCCGTACAACGCGCCGATGGCTATGAGCTAAACGGTCGAAGCATTCGCGTCATCAACGGGACGCAGTCCATCCTCGGGACGCTGCGGGGAAAGTTTGTTGAACCGCCCGCTGCGATGCAGTCGGACATTGTTGTTGCGGTCGGTGCGACCGACTTGGGCGTCCCGGACAACGTGGTTCGCAGCGGGCGCGCAGGCGACGTCATTCGCCCTGACGCGGCGGGCGAATGGTTCGACCTCCAAGGGGCAAGAGGCGCGCTGGGCATCTAATGGACATCTTTATACAAGCCGAAATCGTCCTACGCGACGCCCAGTACGAGACATGGACATGGGCCGGCTCCGCAGGTCCCGTAACCTGCTTCGAGAACGCGGCGCTGATGGGATTTGTCCATGTCTTCGACACCGCGGACGCGCTCCTCGGTGGCTGGAAAGCAAATCAACAGGTTGCTCTTGCACGCCATGCCGCTTCGTTGCGCGGCGCCGGAGCAAAGGCCTGGAACGTCTATTCGGTCTTGCTGACCCCCGATCAGGATCCGCGCCGCGGACGAGAGATCGAGCGAATCGAAGAGGATTTTTCTCTCACGCGAAAGATCGCTAGAGCCTCGATCACGACAACGGAAGACGTCGAAAAGGCGCTGCTGCCGTTGCTCTCGATCCGCTCGAAGCCACTGCTCGGCGCGTCTAACTTCGAGACGAGACTTCGCACCCGGCTCAAAGATATTCCGGCGGACGCCGTCACGGCGTTCCTCAATGACACGTCGTCCGCAGAGGTCGCTCGCATATTGGGAGCGACTTCGTGAGGCTCGATTTCATCGAAATATGCGGTTTTCGCGGATTTAGGGATCTCGTCCGAATCAACTTCGGTCGTGGCTTCACCGTCATCACCGGCCGCAACGGCGTGGGCAAGAGCACGCTATGCGATGCAGTCGAATTTGCGATCACCGGCTCCATCGACAAATACGCCGTCGAGAAAGCCGCGAAAGAGAGCCTCAGCGATTATCTCTGGTGGCGTGGCGAAGGTGTGCCCAAAGCCCATTATGTTACGGCTTCGTTTATCGACGATGACGGGAAACCATTCACTATCAAGCGGACTCGGGAGTCCGGCTCCGATCGTTCGCCAGAGGAGATCAAAGCTGCGCTTTGCCGCGGTCCTGCGCCGGACGACGCGCTTCGTCAGCTCACCCGGACGTCGATCATCCGCGACGAATGGATCGCGGCGCTCAGCCTGGACCTTACCGAAACGGAGAGGTTCGATCTCGTCCGATCGGCACTCGGCGCAGTGGAAGGCTCCGAAGCGGGCAGCAGAGCAAAGGAAGTCGTGGCGGCCGCCGAAGCTGCCCACGCCAAGGATGAAGCCGCCTATGACAATGCTCGCACGCGGCTGGCCGACAGGCTTACGCAGCAGTCGGAGACGCAAGCCGCACTGAGCCGGTCAGGTGATGTCTCCGCCGCAATTCAGGTGATCGCCACAGCGGCCCCAGATGCGCCCCCCGAGCTGAGTGCTCGCCTGATCGCAGGTCGAAATGCGTTGGCGAACGCACGCGCCCGGTTGGCCCGGATGGGGGAAGCGCTTCAACTCGGTCGTGAAGTCGCAGCGACACAGGCCGCCTTTAACGCACCGGAGGCGCTTGCCGAACGCGAGGCCGCATCGGTTGCGCATGAGACTGCCCAGCGCGACCACGAGTCCGCCCAGAACACCGTTTCGGATGCCGAACAGCGCCTCGGCCGTGAGGAAGAGGTTGACGCGATCGCGGCCTCTCTGAGCATTCTCGTAGAGCACGGTGAGCGCCTCGGATTGCACGACGATCATTGCCCACTTTGTGCGGCCCACCGGACGTTGGATGAGTTCGCAGCAGGTCTAGCCGCAGCCCGGTCCCGCATTATTTCGCTGGCGTCGGGCGTTCAGGGAGCCCGCGATGCTCTCGCGGCCGCGAAGGAGAACGCACAGCAACCCAGCTTGGCCTTCAAGGCAGCGGCCGCTGTAGTCGAAGGTCATGCAGACGAGTTGCGCCAGTTGCGCGACCAGGAAGCCGCGCATGTCGGTTTCTACACGCAGTGGGGGCTCGATCACCGCTTCATCCAAGATCCTGACGGGCTGGAGCAGGCCATCTCTGTCGAACGCGACCGTTTCATTGATCTTGAGCGCGCGCTTCTGGTCCTGGAAGCGTCTCAAGCGGTCTCGCGGATGTCGTCGATCGAAAGCAACATCTCGGCTCTGCGAGCTGAAATAGAGAAACTGGCCGGAGCGGTAAGCCAGTCGCAGAACGCCGTCACAGCAGCTCGTGAGATCGAACGCTCGGTTAGGCGCGTGAGCGCGGAAATCATTGATGAACGGCTCGCTCAGATCAGTCCGCTACTCAACGAACTTTATCAGCGCCTGCGACCGCATGCCGACTGGCGGACGATCGATTACAGCATCCGCGGCGACGTCCGTCGATTTCTCAGCCTCAAGGTCGGAGACGGCCTGAACCCGCAATTTGTCTTCAGCAGCGGCCAGCGCCGCGCAGCAGGTTTGGCCTTCCTTCTCTCAGTCCATCTTGCGCGCGCTTGGACGCCACTCAGGTCTCTCCTCCTCGACGATCCCGTTCAACATATCGATGATTTCCGGGCGCTTCACTTGGTCGAAGTGCTCGCCGCTCTCCGCTTGGATGGGCGCCAGATCATCTGCGCCGTCGAGGACCCTGCGCTGGCCGATCTGCTGTGCCGGCGCTTGGTTAGCACCGCGACGGAGGGAGGCCGGCGTTTCGATATCGACCTTGGTCCGCTCGGCGCCACAAGCGTTGTCATTGACCAAGAAATCCATCCAATGCCGGTCGGTGTTCTACGTGGTGTTGTCACTGCATGAAGGCCGAGAGCGCGCAAATCGAACCTCCGGCATCGCGCGAGCGTCAAGCGCACGGCCCTTGGAGCGACCTGGCGTGTTGATTGCCGCTAAGAACTGACCCGGTGGGGGTGCGGACAAAAACTTGGACTATCATGGAGGTAGTTCATGTATTCCTACGAAGACCGGATACGAGCAGTTGCGCTTTACATCAAGCTGGGCAAGCGCCCGAAAGCGACTATTCGCCAGTTGGGCTATCCAAGCAAGAACGCTTTGAAGGGCTGGTACCTGGAATATGAGCAACATCTTGAACTGCGTTTAGGATTTGCACCTCGAGCCCCGAAGTTTACACAAGCCCAGAAGGAAGCGGCTGTTGCGCACTACCGCACGCATGGTCGTTGTGTTTCTGCAACGATGCGCGCCTTGGGCTATCCTGGTCGTGCAATGTTGACCGCATGGGTTCGGGAGGCGTTCCCTGAAGCTCAAGAATCTACAGTTGGTAGGGCTGCTCCTCCACGATATCCGGAGACATTGAAGAAGACTGGCGTCGTGGGGCTTTATAATCGGCAAGAAAGTGCGCAGTCCCTGGCTGAAAAGCTCGGCGTATGCAGACCGACACTGTATAACTGGAAAAACCAGTTACTTGGTCCGGAGGCTCCTGCAATCATGAAACGTAAGAACAACTCGCCGCCAGTGCCAGAGCGAGAAGAATTAGAGCGTCAGCTCGAAACACTGCAGCACGATATACAGAAACTGCAGCTTGAGCACGACCTTTTGAAGAAAGCGAATGAAATTCTAAAAAAAGACCTGGGCGTCGATCTGCAACTCCTGAGTAATCGGGAGAAAACGCTGTTGGTTGACGCCCTAAAAGATCTTTATCAACTCTCCGATCTGCTTGCTCAGTTGCGACTGGCGCGCAGTTCATATTTTTATCATCGAGCCCGTATGAGGGTGACCGACAAGTACCTCACTATACGTCAGAACATCACCGAAATCTTCGAAGCCAACCGTCGATGCTATGGCTACCGCAGGCTACAGGCGTCATTGGCCAAACAATGCGTTACAATCTCAGAGAAGGTTGTGCAGCGCTTGATGAAGCAGGAGAACTTGATCGTTGCCACGCCAAAGCGGCGTCGATACCGCTCTTATCTTGGAGAAATCAGTCCGGCACCCGAGAACCTTATTAATCGCGACTTCCAGGCCTCAGCCCCAAACGAGAAATGGCTGACCGATATCACTGAATTCCATATCCCGGCTGGCAAAGTGTATCTCTCACCCATCATCGACTGTTTCGATGGTTTGGTTATCAGCTGGTCTATCGGAACGAAACCCGATGCGGAATTGGTCAATATGATGCTCGATACCGCCATAGAAACTCTCACAGGTAGAGATGAGCGGCCAATATTGCATTCTGATCGTGGTGCACACTATCGCTGGCCGGGTTGGCTATCGAGGATTAGTCATGCGAAGCTGGTGCGTTCAATGTCCCGCAAGGCGTGCTCCCCAGATAACGCTGCGTGCGAAGGCTTCTTCGGAAGGCTGAAAACAGAGTTCTTTTATCCCAGCGATTGGAAGAACACCACACTCGAGCAGTTTATCAATGAAGTTGATGGCTACATTCGGTGGTACAACGAGAAACGGATCAAGATAGCGCTTGGCGCTCGAAGCCCAATCGAATATCGAAACAGTCTTGGCATTGTGACGTAAAACCAGTCCAAGTTTTTGTCCGCACCCCCACTGGGTCAGTTCTCAGTGACAATCAACACTATGGCGATTCCGAGCGGAGAGGCTCGCCCTATAGCCGCCAGGTATCAACGGTTCCGCGGCCTTGACGGGCCGGACCCGCTTTCTTCGGCGCGCTTGATCAGTCGAAATCCTCCGAAACCCTTTTAAAACAAGACCTTTTCCATAAGCCTCCCGGAGGAAGAAGACCACGGTATGACTTGCTGTCTATGCTCCGCGCACATATAGATGTGGCAATGGATGGACCTCGAGATCGAAACATTTTTGGGGCGTTCGCACTCATGATCAGCGACGACATCGTTCGCGCTAGTTCATCGCGGGCGCCGGAAGCTGGACCCGCCGCCTCAGCGCTGGCGTTGCTCGCGCACAAGCCCGGGCTCTCGATCCGTATGCTTGCGGTCGGGGTGGGCCTTTCACATGCGGGGACCGTTCGCCTAGTGGATCGATTGGCCACCGAGGGATTGATCGAGCGTAGGGAGCATTCGACAGACGGGCGCGCGCGATCTCTCTATCTTACTACAGTTGGCAAGGTCGCGAGCGACGAGGTCCTAGCCTCGCGCGATCAAGTGATTGCCGAAGGGCTATCGATCCTTAATCCAGACGAACTGAAAATCTTATCGGACATCGCTGAACGCGTTCTTCGCAATCGCTTGGAAAACCTGGAGCAGTCATACCGCATCTGCCGGCTGTGCTGCTACGAGGGTTGCACGAACTGCCCCATTGATGCCGAATTGTATGAACGAGGTGTAGACCGTGAGAAGAGCGACGACGCGTAGAAGGCTCGCAATCTCGGCCTGTAGCGACGCGTCGCGCTTTCGACTCCATTCTCCAGGTATTAAGACAGTATCTCCGACTTGCTCATTGAGCTGATCTATCCAAACGCCAGGTCGGACGCGCGAAGTGGCAACTATAGCCCCAGGATAGCGTACCAGGTATCTTTGGTGCTCTGGCTCCGCCTCCCAAAAGGGTTCTTCCGGATTGATTTCCGACACGACCGGGCCAGGCCAGCGACCTGATGCCTCGATCTCGGCGATGGTCGCCAGGGCGACTTCCTTCTGCATCTCGGTGGTATAGAAAATTGCCGATCGATAGCTCGGACCGACATCGCTGCCCTGTTGCTCGTAGGTTGTGGGGTCGTGGACCTGGAAGAAGAGCTCCAAGAGAGAGCGATAACTGAGAACGGAAGGGTCAAAGGTCACTTCCACTGCTTCCGCATGACCGTGATGTCTCGCATAGGTCGGATCAGGCATTTCTCCGCCTATGTAACCGACACGCGTCGATACGACTCCCTTCGCTCGGCGCAGCAAATCCTCCATGCCCCAGAAGCAGCCGCCTGCGAGAACCGCTCGCTCTGTTGCGACCGCCTCATTACCGGTAGCTGATTGGCTCACAGTCCGTTCGCCTTTCTCTGCAAGCGCCAAGGTCAAGCCAGCCTCGTGGGATCCGCAGCCTGATTGGTGCTCGAGAACTCGGTCTGTACGTCGGAACCCCGGACAAGAGTTAAATCAACCGGACACCGATCAGCGATCGCGAGAATTCGAGCGCGCTGATCATCACTCAGCGGCCCATCGAGGGCGATGGTGCGGGTGAATCGGTCGGGCGGCATCATGTCCGGCACCTTCTCGTGCTGCACGGTCGTGCTCGCCCGTTCGAGCGGAAAGCCCTTGCGGTTTGCATAGAGACGCATCGTCATCACCGTACAGGCTGCGAGGCCGGCGGATACCAGTTCGTAAGGAGATAGGCCGGTTCCGAGACCACCGACCGTCGCTGGCTCATCGGCGAACAGAGTGTGCTCGCCACTGCGGACCTTGAGCTGGAACGTCCCCTCAAGAGTTTCGGTGGCGACGACGCCCTCGGCGACCTCGACCTGCGGAAGATCCGTGGTGAGTGGTGGGAGAAAGCGGCTTGCCCAAGCCGCCACCATAGCCGCGGCGTAGTTGGCGTCTGAAACATCGGTGAGAAGGTGATCCGCGTTGTCGAGAGAGATGAAGCTTTTTGGATGCCTGGAGGCGACGAAGATGCGCGACGCGTGGTCGATCCCGACCACCTGATCCAGCGGAGAATGCATCACGAGCACCGGACGTCGCAGAGAGGCAATGGACTTCTCGACGTCGATCCCCTCAACCGCCTCAAGGAACCCGCGGCGAATGAGGAAGGGCCTACCGGCGATCTCCACCGAAGCCTCGCCCTCGCTCGCGATGGTGTCCAGATCATTCGGTCCGAAGAGGCGCAAGATATGCTGAAGGTCGGCCGGCGCACCAATCGTCGCGACCGCCGCAATATCAGGCAAGTCGGCGGCGGCTACGATCGCAGCGGTGCCACCCAGGCTGTGCCCGACGAGGAGGGACGGTGACATGCCCGCCGCCGCCATAGCCTTTGCGGCTGCCCGTAGGTCCTCGACGTCCGACGCAAAGTTCACAGGTTCTCCCGTCCCACCACCGATCCCGGTCCCGGCGAAATCGAACCTCAAGACCCCGATGCCCGCACGCGACAGCGCGCGCGAGATGTAAACGGCGGCGCGACTATCTTTCCCGCAGGTGAAGCAGTGGGCGAAGATCGCCCAGCCCCGCGGCGTCCCTTCCGGCGGTTCGAGGTGCCCGGAAAGCTGAGAGCCAGCCCCAATAGCAAACGTGAATGTTTTTTCTGCCATGTCCATCGAACCTCCAGCAATTGGCTTGGCCGTTCCGCTCCCAGAACCTTCGACGGAACTGAGCGGAGCGCGCCGCCAAACGAATAATCGTCATCTCAGGGTATCATTTATATGCCTCGCGCATATAGACAAGCCCCTAGATCGTGATTATATGCGCCAAGCATACTTCTGCGGCCTGCTCTCCGAAGGCGGTCTCACGGAAGAGGCATCAGTCAGGCGCATGGGCCAAAGGACTATGGAACTCAATCAAGTCAGCTATTTCATCAACTTGGCCGAGACGCTGAATTTCACAGCGGCCGCTCGCTTGAGCGGTGTGTCACAGCCAAGTCTGACCCGCGCGATCCGCCGCTTGGAAGATGAGCTTGGCGGGCCGCTGATCTATCGCGACGGGAAGAATAGCCGCCTGACTGGCCTTGGCCATGACGTCGAGGCAGAATTCCGGCGCATGGTGGTCGCGATGAAGAGCGTTCGCAATCACTCGGAGCACTGGGCGATGGGGGGGCACCGCGTGCTGGATGTTGCCGTCGCGCCCACCGTCGGACCAAAGGAATTTACGGCATTCTTCGAGAGCGCATTGGCGGAGATGCCATCCATCGAAATCAAGCTGCACTCGCTCCAGTCGAACGAGGACACATCGGAGGTGCTTTCAGGAAAATACCACGCGTGCATCATGCCGCGTGAAACAAGACCGGAACGCAAGCTGGATGTGCATCCTCTATTTCGGGAGCGCTTCGTGCTCGGCTGCTCTGCAAACCATCCCTTAGCAGCCAGTGAGATCGTTAGCGGCGAGGACCTACTCGAATTTCCTTTCGTTGATCGCCTGAAATGCGAGTTTCGCGATCAGATCCTCGATCACTTCGCGCCGCGGGACTTGCTCATGCAACCCCGCTTTCGATCAGATCGCGAGGACTGGGTGCAACGGGTCGTCGCTGACGGCCACGCCATATGCATTCTTCCGGAACGATCGGCCACCGTGCAAGGCCTCGTTACTCGGCCGATCGACGGATTTGACTTGGAGCGCGAAGTCGTGATCGCGACGGTATCCGGCTCCACGGCAACGGTCGAGATACGGAAGATCGCGCAACTGGCAGCCCGGTACGAGTGGAACTGAATTACGACTTGAAGAGCTTCGGCGCTATGGAAACTATACGCGCAGCGTATTGGACAAATCTGAGGCGTACTGCGATAGTCGACGCGATGACTGCCAAGATAAATGACAGTGTGTCTAGCTCTCTAGATTAATTATTGGAGACTATCATGAAGTTTGAAAAGTCACAGACAGCAGTTGACCGCCTGACCCCCGAGCAACGCCGGATTACCCAGGAGTCGGGGACCGAAAGGCCCTTCACGGGCGAGCACAACGACAACAAGGAGCCTGGCATCTACGTCGACATAGTGTCGGGCGAGCCGCTGTTCGCTTCAACGGACAAGTTCGATTCGGGTACTGGCTGGCCCAGCTTCACCAAGCCGATCGTTCCGGCAAACGTGAACGAGGTGCGGGACAGCGCACACGGCATGGTCCGGACGGAGGTCAGGTCGGTACATGCCGACAGCCATCTCGGCCACGTGTTCCCAGATGGTCCTTCCGACCGCGGCGGTCTGCGCTACTGCATCAACTCAGCGTCCCTTCGCTTCATCCCGCGCGACGAAATGGAGGCCGAGGGATACGGTGAATATCTCGATCAGGTAGAGGAGGCTTAACATGCATCAGCGCGCTATTCTCGCAGGCGGATGTTTCTGGGGCATGCAGGATCTGATCCGCAAGCGGCCCGGCATCGTCTCGACTCGTGTAGGTTACACTGGCGGCGATGTTCCGAACGCCACTTATCGCAATCACGGCACGCATGCCGAGGCGATCGAGATCGTTTTCGACCCGGCGGTGACGAGCTACCGGAACATCCTGGAATATTTCTTCCAGATCCACGATCCGACGACCAAGAACCGCCAGGGCGGTGATATTGGGCTCTCCTACCGGTCGGGCATCTATTACGTCGACGAGGAGCAGAAGCGCGTCGCCGAGGACACGATCGCCGACGTGGATGCCTCCGGGCTGTGGAAAGGCATAGTGGTCACTGAAGTCGTCCCGGTCGGAGATTTCTGGGAGGCCGAGCCCGACCACCAAGATTATCTGGAGAAACGGCCGGGTGGCTACACATGCCACTTCCCCCGTCCCGACTGGGTTCTTCCGAAGCGGCGTGAGGCTGGCGATGTGCAGCCTGCGGCCGACACCGCAGCGGAATAGTCTTCACTGACGTTGCCGCTGCGCCGCTCGGGTTCGCACTCTTCTTGACCGTGTCGTCAAACGACGCGGTCATCGGACCCCGCATTGATGAGGTGGTCATTTGAGTCAGCCGCCGTCGTAGCAACAGGATCGCAGAATTATGCCAGACCTCTCATCATTTCCGGTCACGCAGCGCTGGCCGGCCTCTCATACCGACCGCCTGCAATTGTACGCCGCGCCAACGCCCAATGGCGTCAAAGCCTCGATCATGCTGGAGGAGACTGGCCTGCCGTACGAGCCCCACCTGATCGACATCTCGAACAACGAGTCGAAGGACCCAGCGTTCGTCTCGTTAAACCCGAACGGCCGCATACCGGCGATCATCGATCCGGCGGGCCCGGACGGCAACCCCATTGCCGTTTGGGAATCCGGTGCGATCCTTATCTACCTGGCCGACAAGACGGGCCAGTTCATTCCGAGTTCACCCGCCCAACGTTACGAAACCTTGGCCTGGGTATTCTTCCAGGTGTCGGCCATCGGGCCGATCTTCGGTCAGCTTGGCTTTTTCCTGCGGTGGGGCGGTAAGGACTATGAGGACAAACGGCCTCGGCAGCGCTTTGTCGATGAATCCAAGCGTCTCCTCGGCATCCTGGATCGCCAACTGGAAGGCCGTGATTGGCTCGTCGACGACTATTCGATTGCGGACATCGCGACGCTCGGCTGGGTGAATGCGCTGGTTGAACTCTACGCTGCTGGCGACATCCTTAGCCTCAGCGACTATTCGAACATCCAGAAATGGCTCGGCCGTGGCTTGGCTCGACCGGCAGTGCAGCGTGGCCTGCAAATCCCTGCGAGGTCGGCATGAGCGTCATCGCCGCCTACTATTACAACGAAGGCAAGCGAATCCGGGAAATCGCGATCGACGAGCGCGTCCAACTCGACAAGGGTCGCTCGGGTTTCTGCTGGATCGCTCTTCTGGATCCCACCGCCGACGAACTTCACGCGCTTCAGGCGACGTATCACCTCCATCCGTTGGCAATCGATAACGCGATGCACCCGCTGTGCCCGCCCAGGCTCGACGTCTACAACGGCGAGCTATACATCGTCGCGCAGACCGCCGAACTGGTCGGCGACCGGATCAGCTACGGCAAGATGGCGATCTTCACCGGTCACAATCACCTCATCACCGTGCGGCACGGCAACGCCGGAGCGCTGGGCAAACTTCGGGCGCAACTCGAGGCATCGCCGACGCAGTTCGGCAAGGGTGTCGACTATGTGCTGCATGCGATCCTGCACCGCGTGGTCGACCAGTATCTGCCCATCTTCGAAATGATCGAGGACGACGTCCTGGCCATGGAACGACGGTCGCTGCACGACTTCCTCGGGCCAGAAGAGGTGGCGCGAATCTTCGAACTAAGGTCCGAACTCACGCGGTTCCAGCGCACGCTCGGGGCTATGGCCGAGCTGGTGCAAAAGCTCGTTCGCGGCCACTTTCCCTGCATCAGCGCCGAAATGACACCATATTTCCACGACGTCGCGGACCATGTCCACCGCGTGCAGTCCATGGTCGACGGCCTCCTGCTTGTCCTGTCCACGGTCTTTGAGGCCAGCAGCCTTCTGGAAGCGCAAAGGATCGGGGTGGTCACCCGCCAGCTCGCTGCCTGGGCGGCGATACTCGCAGTCCCGACGGCGATCGCCGGAATATACGGCATGAACTTCAAGAACATGCCGGAACTGAACACGACCTATGGCTACTTCGTCGTGCTCGGGCTGATCGCGGTGTCCAGCCTCATCCTGTTCGTGCGCTTCAAGAAGTCCAAGTGGCTATGAACTCCGCACTCCGCGCTCTTCTCCGTCATCTGATGGACCAAAGCACGACTTGTGCGGAAGCGCGTCCAATCCAACTCGATATGAAAGTGCGCGCATGACATCCGAAGTGACCGACGTTCTAGAAGCAGTCCAGTCGTTCATCGCCAAGGGCTATGACCGCGAATACCGCGTCAAGGACGGCAATCTCGTTGATCTCGAACTTGGATCGATCCTCGACGCGTGCACCATTCGCGTCGATGCGGCATTACGCCTCGAGAGCGGGGATGACGGCGAAGACGCCTCCAACATCTACGCAATCACCGATCCAGCGACCGCGCATAAGGGCTTGTTGATCGACGCCTTCGACGTGTTTCACGAAATCTGCCCCCGCGACTTGTCCGAGCGCCTTGTGGCGCATCGGGAAACAGCACCGGCAGGTGACCAGGACGCGCCGAGCAAGCACGGACTACGGAAAGTCTACAAGAGCGAGTTTCACAGCGATCCCGAGCGTTACGTTCTGCGCGAGGGCTTTCCAGACTTCCCGCCATGCCCTTTCGGCCAATCCTTCAGCATCCTCGGCTTCGATACCGCCGAGCAGGAATATGTCTGGCTCGTCACGAGCATCATTCGAGATCCTCGGCTGATCAGGGTTCCATACCAGGGCGAAGACGTCATCAGCGACGAATAGCGGTGTCGCTTAGCCGGAAAGGCTGGCCTTCCTGGCCCACACATCTGCAGGCTGAACTTTAAGAACATCGAAAATTAGGAGGTGATTATGGACTGGAACAAGGACCACATACGAGAAACTATGCTCTTGCTGGAGACAGCAGCGTTGCACAGCGCTCGCGAAAACTACCTGGACTATGTCTCTACCGCTCGGCTCGATCGGAGCGAACCGATCGAAAACGACGAACTAGCTCAGGCCGAGGTCGCGAGCGACTTCGCTGAAGCGCTCGATGACACGCTCCATGACTACGCCAATAAACTCGAAAAGCTCAGGACGATCGATTTCGGCCCCAAGTTGGCCGTCAACGAAGGCGCTGTCGTCAAGCTGTCCGGCCGCCACTTTGTGATCGCGGTGTCAACGAGCAAGTTTACCTGTCAGGGGCGTGAGCTCATGGGCATTTCCACGATGGCGCCGATCTTCGAAGCGATCGAGGGTGCCCGAGCCGGGGAGACCGTGCAGTTCAACGGCCGGGACCTCACCGTAGAAGACGTGGAATAAAGCCCTCCACCGCAGCCGGCGCGCTAGTGCCGAACGCCCTGCATCTCTTTCTGCATGCATACGGTCACTTGCAGCCGCGTTGACCTGGCTCATCAAAGGCAAACTCATGACAACACCTTCATTCTTCATCACCCCCGGATACGGGACGCGCCTGCATGACGCGCTTCATTATTCTCAGGCAATGCGCATTGGTGACCGCGTGGAGATCTCCGGACAGGGCGGATGGAACGACGATCTCGTCATTCCGGAGTCGATTGAGGAAGAGATCGAGCAGGCGTTCAAGAACGTGGAACGGACGCTCGCGACCGCCGGAGCACGCTGGCCGCATGTGGTCCACGTCAATTCCTATCACGTCGGTGGATTCCCTCCCGTGATCAACGAAACAATGGCCAAGCTGTATCGCCACTACATGCCCGACCGCGCTCCAATCTGGACGCAGTTGGGAATCGAAGCGCTGGGGCTTCCAACCATGCGTATCGAAATTCGCGTAACAGCTATCATCGCCTGACCCCGCGGTTCGTGCAGGCGCCGTGCCGCGCTAATCCCGCACGCCCTGCGCCCGCTTCTCCATGCATATCATCGTATCGAGAGATCCGGTTATCATCGGCGTGCTCGGAGAACGGGGGGCCGCCTTGGCCTGGTTGGCGCGCCTCGGCTGCCTGCGGGCGATGGCCAGCACTGCCAGGAGCGTGAGCAACGCCGCCGCATAAAGGAACAGGCCGCCAGGGCCGACGATATTCATTGCAGCTGCTCCTATTAGGGGGCCAGCGGCTGTCCCGATCCCGTTGAGCAACAGAAGCCCGCGCGCGGTGCCGAGTAGCCGACCGGCCGGAAGATCGTCGTTTGCGACGGCGAGACACAACGAATAAATCGGGATGCCAAAGCCGCCGAACAGCGCACCTGCCGCAAGGAGCAGCGGCAGAGGCGCTTCCACCGCCAACGCTACGCCGATGGCAGACGCTGCGGACGCCAGCGCCGCACCGGCGATGACAAGATTCCGGGGCACTCGATCCGAAAGCCAACCGAGTGGCCAATGGAAGGCGAGCGTTCCACCAAGAACCGCAGCCATGAAGGCGGAGATACCGCCCACATCGAGGCCGATGCTCTGGGCGAAGTTCGCGCCCATGCCCCAGAAACCACCGATAGCCAGGCCGGCCAGGAAAGCGCCAGCCGCAGCGAGAGGTGATACGAGGACGAGGTCCCTGAACGCGACCCATTCCTGTTCCACCTGGGCCGGCGGATGACTGGGCAGCAAGGTGATCGGAACCACCGCCGCTGATATCAGCAGCGACACGATGAGGAACAATGTCACGTCGGCGGGCGGTGCGATGTTGAGTAACGCCTGCCCGATTGCCCATGAGCCCATAGAGACAACTCCGAATATCGACAGGAGCTGCCCGCGTGTGGATGGCAATGCGTGGGCGTTGAGCCAACTCTCCGTTGCGAGGATCATGCCCGCGTAGGCGAAGCCGGTAATCAGGCGAAGCGGCATCCAGGCGATCGGCTCCACGAACGCCACATGGAGAAGGGCGGTCATCGAGGCAATGGCCGCGAAGCCGGCGAAGGTTCTGACATGTCCCACGGAGACGATGATCGGTGGCAACACGAGCGCGCCGATCGTGAAACCCGCGAAATAGAAGGACATCATCGCGCTGATCGCGCCGGTCGAGAACCCCTTATGGCCGGCTCTCACGATCAGGAGCGTGCTCAGCAGGCCATTGCCCAGCAGCAGAGCGGCGACGCTCAGCAGCAGCGCCGCCACCGGCGCGAGAACGAGGCCGCGCTTGCCCGCCGACCTCATGGTATCCATCGCCGGGCTCGTTCTCGGGCCTGACTTGAGGGTTGATACTCTGCCGCACTGATGAACTGGTCGAATGCTTCGCACCAGATGACGACCGTGTTGTAGTCACGGACATCGATGCCGGCAGGCACCTCGACGATGAAGCCGTTGAACGTCTTCACATCGCCCACGCGGACTGATCTGTCCTTGATTAGGAGAAAGGCCTCCTTCGTGTCGACGAAACGTGGTGCGAGGTAGAGCTTGTAGTCGGGACCAGGGGCGAGGCGCCCGATATGGGCGATACGGTCGCGCGAGACCCGGATCTCGCCTTCCCCCCAGTGAAGCAGGTCGCTGCCTTTGAGATCGCGGGCCAGACGCCCTGCGTAGAGCGTCTCGGCTGAGATGGTCCGCAAGGCCGCCGCGTCCGGGGCCTGGGGGGCGGTCAGGATCGGCAGCGTGTAGACACCGCCCGCGAAGCCCATGGCGAGCATCGCGAGATGGGTGGCAATCAGGATGACCCAGCGCCGCATCGGTTACACCAGCTCCAGTCCCTTCACGAGCTGATCGGCGTCGAGATGGAAGTCCGAGAATACGATGCGGCCGCCAGCGTCCATCACGGAGAACCAGGGCGTTCCCCGCGTGCGGTAGTCCTCCATGAAGGTGGGAAGCGTCGCGCCGGCAGGTGGCTCGTCCTGACCGAACGCGACAGGAAGCGCATACTTGAGCTGGTTCACGCGCAGCTTCTCGAAGGTGTTCTCATCCGCTCCTTCGAAGACGGTCTGGATCACCGCGAAGCCCACGCCCTTGGCGCTCAATGCACCATGCAACCTTTGTAGCGTCGGAAATCCATGCAAATGGCAGCCACGGCACCAGTGCTGGAAGGCGAAGAGGACTTTCGGGCCGGTGCCGAGATCCGACAGCTTGAGCGGCGCGATGCTTTCTCCATCCGCGCCAATCCATCTCTGCACCCGCAGCTCGGGGGCTTGTCGTTCGTCGACGCTCATCTGATCCTCCAATTCCGATGCAGAAGTCCGATGAGTGGTCGCGTGTGGCGATGGCACGCGAACCTCACCGCCTTGATCCCCTACAGGTTGTAGGATGCGAGTTCGCCGACCGATACCTCGTGGCCAGCCCCGCCGTTCTTCCGTCGGTGTGTCACCGCCGCCCCTCAATGACAAAGGCGCGATAGCGGGAACCGGCAAAACGGTGCGCAGCGATGGTTTGGTAGGCGGGGCTATGATACCAATCACGGGCGGCCTGCATCGTCGGGAACCGCAAAATTACGGCCCCTTCGACGGGCGGCCCCTCCAAATGCTCCATCGCGCCATAAGCGGCGAGAAAGGTTACGTCGTGGCCATCGAACGATGGGCCGACGCCTGCAGAATAGGTTGCGAGTTCTTCCGGATCGGTGGTTTCTTCGCGGGTGAAGACGACGAACGCTTCCATCTTAAAGTCTTTCATAAGGTCGCATCTGCAGGCCACCGCCGCTGGCGATGGCCTTAAAGTCGTCAGGCTGGCAGCTCGAACCCGATTTTCGTGAGTGCCTCGACGCACGCATCCTGATCCTGCTGATAGTTGCCTCCGGAGATGCCGATCCCGCCGATCAACTTCCCGTCTTCCAGGATCGGATAGCCTCCGCCGACAGCGACCATCCGGGGGCGATAGGCCAGCGGCGCCACTTTTGGATCGTTCGAAACATAGTCGTTCCAGACATGGGTGGGGTACCCAAACGAGGCGGAACTCCAAGCCTTGTCGATGGCAACATCGACGGTGAGAAACGGCGCGTCATCAGTGCGCTCGAACGCGCGCAGGTTACCGGTGGCGTCGACGACGGCGACCGCAGCCGGGATGCCGATTGTACGTGCCGCGGCGATCGCCGCGTCGATGAGGGCGACGGCGGTTTCGCGGTTGATCGAGGCGGTGGCAATGGATTTCGTCATGAAATTTCCTTCGCCGTGGCGTAATCCGTCCGGCGTTCTTGAGGTTAGAAAAGACGTTCGGCGGTGGCAGTCATCAGAAGCCTTCGAGGACAATCTTGCCTCTTGCCGCGCCACTTTCGATCAGTGCGTGCACCGTCTTCAGATTGGCGGCATTAATTGGCGACAATTTTTCGGTTAGCGTCGTGCGAATTTTGCCGTCGTCCACCAGCACCGCCAGCGAATTGAGGATCTTGCCCTGCTCATCCATGTCGGGCGTGCCGTAGAGCGACCGTGTGAACATCAGCTCGTGGTGGATCGACACTGCCTTGCGCTTGAACAGCATGACGTCGAGCGCCTTGGGATCGTCGATGAATCCGAACCGTCCTTGCGGGGCGATCAGTTCGGCGATGTCGGATGCATGCTGCTCGGTATGCGTGGTCGAGAACACGAAAGCGGGAGCGCCGATGTTGAGCTCGGCAATCTGTGGCGCGAGCGGCCGAGAGTGGTCGATGACATGATGAGCCCCAAGCCCTTTAACCCACTCCTGGGTTTCCGGCCGAGAGGCGGTGGAGATGACGATGAGATCCGTGCGCTGTCGAGCGATCTGGATGGCGATCGACCCGACCCCACCCGCACCACCGATGATGAGGATCGCCGCCGCCCCGGGAACGGGCTTCGTCACGTCCAGGCGATCGAACATGGCTTCCCAGGCCGTCAACGTCGTGAGTGGCAGCGCCGCCGCTTCCGCCCAGTCGAGCGACGCGGGTTTACGACCGACGATCCGGGCGTCGACGAGATGGAACTCCGCATTGGTGCCAGGCCTTATGAGCGATCCGGCATAATAGACCTCGTCGCCTACCGCGAACTGCGTCACGTCGGGGCCGACCTCTTGCACGATCCCGGCCGCATCCCATCCCAGCACTTTCCAATCGCCATCAGCGGGCGGCGTGCTGCTGCGGATTTTGTAGTCGACCGGGTTGACCGAGACAGCCTTCACCTCAACCAGGATATCGCCTCCTTCAGCGACAGGCCGAGGCAGATCAATGTCGACCAGAGAGGCGTCCTCGGCGATGGGTCCCGGAACCTTGTAACCAACGGCTTTCATCGGTGTCTCCAGCTTGCTGTATCCTGAAGTCTTATCGATCAGATCGAAATTTCTTCCGAACTATACTCAGGATTTAAAGATTTCGCGTGTCAGACTATGAAGGTATGCGCGCAACATATCCAATAGCGGTACGACATAGTTTCCATACCTCGGAGCCGGATTCAGAAGTTTATCGAAAATAGCGGTTTATTGCTGTTCGGCGGGTGAGCATCCGGATGGAGGCGATAAGCGCCCAAGCGGTTGAGGAGTCGACCTCTCAGCGGTCGCGTTGGCAGGGGCGATCTCGCCCGCCGGTCTCACACCAACGTTGGCAAGCGACGGCGTCCGCTCGAAATCCGCTGACGGGGATACGCCTGCAATGCCGATTCGAAGCTATCGAAACTATAGCTACAGGGTATTGGGAAATCATACTGGACTGACGCTATAGTCTTCACGCATAACCACGACTCAAAATGGTCCAACACTTTTCTCTACGCTAATAGAGAATCCGGTATTCTGATTTTCAGTGAATTGGCTCGTTCGGCGGTTGTGCGCGCAAAGATCTTTTACAGAATTCTGAACTGAATCAGGTTCTGGTCTGTCGTGACAAGCAAGGGGGTTTCGCTATGGTCACCAGAGGTTTCACAGGCCGCGGTCCAGGCGGCGACCAGTCCGATCGGATACCGCCGGGTCAGCATCTCGTGGAGAATTTCCCTGTTCTGACGGCCGGGCCAACGCCGAGCGTGGAGCCCTCCGATTGGAAATTCACCGTCAAGATCGGTCCGAAGCCCGTCAAAGTGTGGAACTGGAGCGAGTTCAACGCCCTACCGAAGACCAAGATGACCCGAGACATTCACTGCGTCACGTCCTGGTCCAAGCTGGATACCGCCTGGGAGGGCGTACTCATCGAAGACATCCTTGCAGATGCAGGGCTCGATCGGCCCACCGATTTCGTCTTGGCGCACTGCTACGATAATTACTCGACAAACGTCCCGCTGGCGGATCTGCTCTCCGGGAAAGCGATGGTCGCCCTCAACTATGCGGGCAAGCCGCTTCCCCGCGATCATGGAGGGCCGGCGCGTCTTCTGGTTCCGCACCTTTACTTCTGGAAGTCCGCCAAATGGGTGAACGCGCTGCAATTCACAACGCGTGACGAGGCGGGCTTCTGGGAGCTGCGCGGCTATCACATCTATGGCGATCCGTGGCGCGAGCAGCGATACACCAATGACTGAAAACGGCGCGCAAATCGCGTGGCAGTCATGCGTGATCGACGAAATCGTCCAGCAAACCCCGAGTATCAAGAGCTTCTTCCTTCGGTTGAGCAAACCGTTCGCGCACATCGCAGGGCAGCACGTCGATGTCCGGCTGACCGCGCCCGGTGGCTACAGTGCGATGCGGAGTTACTCGATTGCGTCTTCGGCAATCTCGTTCCCGACGGTCGAGCTCGCTATCGAGCGCCTGCCGGATGGCGAAGTTTCGCCGTTCTTCCACGATGTCGCGGCGATCGGAGACGAAATCGAGCTTCGTGGTCCGCTCGGCGGCCATTTCCTATGGCCTGAACCTGCCATAGACCCAGTGCTGTTGATCGGGGCAGGCTCCGGCCTCGTGCCGTTGATGGCGATGATCCGGCAGCGCCGCGCACTAGCCCAGGTCGTGCCGACAGCGCTGCTCCTGTCCGCACGAACCGCTGAAGACGTTCTCTTCTCAAAAGAGCTTCATTCCATCGAATGCAGCGATCCGGCATTCGCCTTGGCGCTGGCAATTACGCGCGAGAACCCGATCCGCGCATCGGACTTTGCGCGACGGATCGACGGCGTGATGGTCCAAGAAGTTCTGGCCCGGCTTCACCGAAAGCCCACACAAGTATTCGTTTGCGGGTCCAACGGTTTCGTCAACATCGCGACCGAGGGCGCGCTGCTGGCCGGCCTGGACCCCTCCATTGTCAAAACCGAGCGCTACGGCGGCTAGCGGCGCAAGCTACTTCGCGTCCCGCCGATCGTGGACGTGCAGCCCACGGATTAATTTTGGAGATCATCATGAGCCGCTTTGCCGAACCCGTCTTCATTGCCGCTGGCCTTCGGACGCCTTTCGGCCGCGGCGGAGGCGCGTTGGCTGCCTACGATGCCATCTCTCTGTCCGTGCCTGTCGTGCAGGCGATGGCGGCGCAGGCGGAGCCTGATCTCCTCGTCTGGGGAACCGTGATCCCGAATTTGGGCTGGAGCAATATTGCTCGCGAAACCTGGCTTGATGCCAAGCTCAATCCGACTGTTCCGGCGTTCTCCGTCGTCCTGGCATGCTCGACCAGCATGACGGCGACCTTCGCTGCGGCAGGGATGCTGGGCGGAGGAACCGACCTCACCATGGTCGGCGGGTCCGAAGTCATGAGCCGGCCGTCAATCGCCCTGACGGCCGATGCATCGAAGCGGCTCACCGACCTCTTTGCGCAGGATGCGACCGCCGCGCTTGCCGCCCTCCAGTCTCTGACTCCACGAGACTACGTGCTCCCCACAAAGGGCTGGGCAAACCGGATCACCGGAAGGACGATGGGTGATCATATGGAGGAGACCGCCAAGGCTTGGCGGGTCTCGCGCGTCGCGCAGGATGATTGGGCGCTCAAGAGCCACCAGCGGGCAGTCGCTGGTTGGGAACGTGGCTTCTTCGACGATCTCGTGATTTCACTGCCTGAGCTGGCGCGCGATGCGAACCCGCGCGCCGATACGTCGCCCGAACGGCTGGCCGCACTCAAGCCCGCCTTCGATCGCGACAGCGGGAGGGGAACCCTGACCGCCGGCAACAGCTCACCGATTACGGATGGAGCCGCCGGGTGTTGGGTCGCTACCGAAGCCGGTGTGGCGAGACTCCCGGCGGGCACCCCCTACGCGCGGCTCGTCGACTACGAGATCTCTGCCGTCGATCTCCACACCGAGGGCCTGCTGATGGCGCCCTCCTATGGCATTCCGCGCCTGCTCGCGCGGCATCAACTCAGCTTCTCCGACATCGCACTCTGGGAAATCCACGAAGCCTTTGCAGCCCAGGTCCTGGCGAACGTCGCGGCCATCACCGATCGGGAGTGGGTGCGCGCGACAGCCGGTGTCCAGGCGGCTATGGGCGATTTTGACTGGGACCGCGTCAATCCCAATGGAGGCTCGGTCGCCCTGGGTCATCCGTTCGGCGCTACAGGCGCGCGCGACCTCAGCCAGGCGGTAAAGGAACTTTGGGCCATGCCGCCCGGATCGCGCGCAATCGTCAGCATCTGCGCCGACGGCGGTCAAGGCACAGTCGCCCTCCTCGAACGCGGCTGACGGTAGATCAACGCCATGACAGCGATCCGCTTCCAACTGTCGGAGACGCGATATGACAACTGATGTGCTGCTGTACATCACGAACTGATGCCCGTTCTGCCGCCGGGCGAAGATGCTCCTCGAGGAGAAGGGCGTGCAATGGAAGGAACTCGATATCGAGGCGGATCCGGTTCACCGGCAGGCCATGACGGAAGCGTCGGGTCGAAACACCGTGCCGCAGATCTTCATCAACGGCACGCATGTCGGTGGCTCCGACGAGCTTTTCGCGCTCGATGTCAGAGGCGAACTCGACAAACTCCTGGGGCGCACGCCGCCCGCCATCTGAGGGGGTGCGGCCTTGGGGCAGACAGCCCGCAAGCCCCGTGCCGGTTGATGAATACGAAAGGAGAGTCCGTTGGTCTCAGCTATCTGGAATGACGCCACCATCGCCACAAGCAACGAGACGGTCGTCGTCGAGGGAAACCACTACTTCCCACCGTCGGCAGTCGATTTTGGCCTGCTTGAGATGAGCCCGCACACGTCCGTCTGCCCGATCAAGGGCACCGCGCGCTACTTCCATGTGCGTGTGGGAGACGCGCTCAACGTGAACGCAGCCTGGACCTATCCAGATCCGACGCCAGGCGCCGAGGGCATCCGGGATCATATCGCCTTCTGGAAAGGCGTGGAGGTTGCGTAGCAGGCGGACAGGTGGCGGCCTCAGCGCCATGTGCAAGCGCCCGCGGGACGGCTTTTCCGCCCATCCCAGGCCGCGTCGGCTACAGGGCTCCGCCCCGGACCTTCTCCGCGGACTGGCGCCGAGGGCCTCGGACCCTTGGGCTTCTGTCGAATCAAGACGACTGGATTGAGATGGAGCATGCCGAGTTCGATGCCGCCTTCGCGCAGCTTCCCGAGGGATACAGCGAAGGCGCCTACGAAGGCCGGCGTTTCGGCGTGACTGTCCGGCGATCCGGTGACGGACGTCGCAACAGCCTGTTCGCCAGGGAGTTGGCCGGGACCGACATTGTCAGCTTCAACCTCTATCGCGTTACATCAGATAGAACATTGCTGAAGCCGTGCGAGATGTCCGCCGAAAAGGTCGTCGCGTTCGTGCTGGATTTCCGACCGGCCCCCTGACGGGCAGGTGGAGGTCCCGGCCGACCGGTCCGCCTGCGACGCCCGGCCCCCCAAGACTGCGCATGTCGCTCAAAGGTATCAAAACTATAGCCACCGGCCATTGGACTTCGTCTGGCAATGAATTCATCTTCTATACATCGCCATCCGTGGGGGAATCGGTGCTGGATCCCGTGTAGCCAGATTGAGAAAGTCTAAGCGATGACGAACAACAATGCCTCCGCCCTTCCGACACCTTCTGATCTTGACGAATGCGCGGCGATGACTGTCGCCGACGCTCTGAAGATCATTCTGGCGAACAGCTACGCGATTTACCTGAAGACAAAAAATTTCCACTGGCACGTCTCCGGACCCTACTTCAGGGACTATCACCTGCTTCTTGATGAGCAGGCCGCAGAGATCCTCGCCGTCACCGATGCGATCGCCGAGCGCGCCCGAAAGACGGGCAACACCACCATTCGATCGATCGGCGATATCGCGCGCCACCAGACGATCAAGGACAATGATGCTGAGTTCGTGACACCGCAGGACATGCTGGGCGAGCTCCGCGCCGACAATCTCCACATGGTCGAGTCGTTTCGCCGCGCAAAGGACGTCGCGGACAAGGCGAAGGATAATGCGACGTCCGGCCTGATCGATGCCTGGACGGACGAGGCTGAGCGCCGTGCGTGGTTCCTCTTCGAAATCAGCCGCTAGCGCTTTGCCGGGCAAACCTACGTCAGGAATCACGCCTCGGCGTGGGAGGTGATGATGGCGAAGGCCGGCTTTGGAGGGGGATGCCATTGGTGCACAGAGGGAGTGTTCCAGGCGTTGCGCGGCGTCGCCCAGGTCGACCAGGGCTTTGTCCGGTCGGACGCGCCGGCAGATACCTGGTCAGAAGGGGTGATCGTCACCTTCGATCCATCGGTTATTCCGTTGGCGACGCTGTCCGAGGTGCATCTCAGAACGCATTCCGCTGCCAGGGCCCGCTCGCCTCGCAGCAAGTACCGCAGCGCGATCTACATCTTTGAAGAGAGCCAGCGGCCGGAGGCCGAACAGGCGATCGTCCGCTTCGCCGGCGCGTCTGCCAAGGCGGTGCACACCCTGGTCCTCCCGTTTAAAGGTTTCAGGGCGTCGGACGAGCGTTACCAGAACTACTATCGAACCGACCCGAGCAGGCCCTTCTGCCGCCGCTACATCGATCCCAAGCTGGATCATATACGACGGCACTTTTCGGAACTGGCGCTCCCTGAAGCGAAACCGACTGTCGGGGAGATCGACATGAAGTCGGAGCCGGGGCCTGTCAGGGCTTCACGAACCGATAGGCGAAGCGATCGGTTTTGCCCTTGATCGAGGGATCGAACACCTTGATCGAGTGCAAATCGTCCTTGTTCGCGAGGACGGTGCTTTCCGCCTCCAGCACGAAGCCGGCCGCTTCCACCTCTTCGCGAACGGAGGCGGGGTCGATCCGATGCAGCGACTGGGTGTCGCTCAAGCCCGTGCCAGCAGCGGCCGCGTGGTCGACGATGACGTAGGAGCCACCGGGTTTCAGCCGCTCGTAGACGGCCCGATTGAAGTCGGCCGCCGTCGCACCCTTCTTCTGGATCAGGGCGGTGTGGAGATCGTGGTAGAATAGGTGCAGCCACACGACATCCGCCGGTTGCGTGGCCTCGGGCATCGCGACGAGGTCAGCCGAGACGGCTTCGACGTTCTCTCGGCCGGGTTCCTTCGCAAGCTTCTGCATGCGGCCGACCGGTTCGTTCTTGAAATCGGCGACTTCGCCCGGCACGAAGCTGTAGACCCGTCCTTCGGGTCCCACGACGTCGGAGAAGAGACGGGTCCAGTCGCCGTCGCCTGGGTAAACGTCGATGACGGTGGAGCCCGCATCGACGCGTGCAAACCGGATCAATTCGGTTAGCTTGGATTGGTCGTACATCGGGATCTCCTTTACGTTTGAACAGTCGACGAGCACGCGGCGTGCGAGGGAGCGATCCACGGCTAATCCACGGTCTATCTGACCCGATGGCCGCAGACGGCCAGCGCTAGGCCGATCCGGACGCGTCCATCTGCGAGGCCCGCGCCAGTGCCTGCGTATCGACGTATTCCCGGATGTTGGTCAGCCTGCCGTCCCGGACCGTAATGGCGAAGATCCAGTCGTCCTCGAACATCTTGTTCGTGGCTTTGATCTTCCCGCTGGCGAAGCCGAGGACCAGGACCCGGTCCCCCTGCGCCACGAATTCCCGGGGTTCGGTGGACGTTTCTATCGACTTGGATGCCGTCTCAAGCAAATCCGTTAGCCCCGCGTGACCGCGGTGCGTACCGGCCAGCGGCCAGTCTTTGCCGGGGATGATCCACTCGATGTCTTCGGCGACCAGCGCCAGCAGAGCCTCCCTGTCGCCGCGGCCGATGGCGGCGAAGAAGTCCTTCACGGTCTGGATGTTCTTCTCAATACTCATGGGAATTTCTCCATTTCCCCAGATCGGATCGCGCTCGATCCGATCGTACGCGCCGTGTCCCCGCCGGTGGGGACGTCGTGCTCATCAATCGAACTTGACTAGGTCCTTGAAGATCAGCCAGCCCCAGCTATTTCCGTGCGCCTGAACGAGCAGCCCACCTTCCGAAAGCCCGCCCAGCTTGATCGGCGCGAAGCCGAGATTTTCCGCGAGCGCGCCGATCTGCGTTGCGGCATCGTCATCGTCGCTCGCCAGGAACACGACCCTCCTGCCACCATGTACGGCCGGGGACTGGTCGAGGACGGCCGCAGCCAAATGGTTGAAGCCCTTGACCACTCTTGCGCCGCTGAAGGCCCGCGCGACGACCGTTGCGGACGGCTGTCCGCCGAGATTCTCATCTGGCACGCCGTAGGCATTGGTCACGTCGACGATGATCTTCCCCTGCCAGGAGGGGAGCGCCTTCGCGACATCCGGGTGCGACTGGAAACGGACTGCCAGAAAGATGATGTCCGCCTTGGCCGCTTCCGCCAGCGTCGTGGGGGTAATCCCGGGTCCGATCGCCGCCGCTTCGGATGCGAAGCTTTCGGGGTCGCGCGTGGTGGCGACGGATACGGCGATGCCCTTCCGGGCAAACGCCCTGGCGAGGGTCTGGCCGATCTCGCCGAAGCCGATGATTGCGTAGCTCATGTCATTTTCCTTGGGTTGTTTGGGGCAGTCAGAGCCTGTAGCCGCCACTCGCCTCGATCGTTTGTCCGGTCACCCAGTGACCGTTGTCGGAAGCCAGGAACGCCACGACCGCGGCGATTTCCGAAGGCTCGCCGAAGCGTCCCAGCGCGATTTGGGCCTCGATTGCCTTTACGAGTTCGGGATTCTCCCGGAAGGCCGCGTTCGCGTCGGTTCGCGTGAATCCCGGCGCGACGGCGTTCGCGGTAATTCCGCGCGGCCCCAGCTCGGACGCGAGTGCATGGGTCAGGTTGTTGATGGCCGCTTTGGCCATCGAGTAGATCGGCGCGGCTGTCACGGGCTTCGTGGCGGCGGCGGAAGAGATGTTGATGATGCGTCCGCCATCGGCGAGACGACTCAGGGCGGCCTGAACGATGAAGAAGGGCGCCCGGGCGTAGACCGCCATCAGGGTGTCCCAACTATCCGGCGTCGCGTCTTTGAAGCCGACCCAGCCGGCATTGCCAGCGTTGTTGACCAGAATGTCGAGGGCCTTGCTTCCGTTCCGCTTGGTGAACTCGTCGTCGAGTCTCTCGAACAAGGCCGGGACAGTCGCCGGTTCAACGAGGTCCGCCTGGATCGCGAACGCAGTCCCTCCAGCTTTCTCGATAGCCACGATCGCCTCGTCTGCGCCGGACTTGCTGGCGTTGTAGGTCAGCCCGACCGTCGCACCGTCCTTTGCAAGACGTTCGGCGATGGCGCGGCCAATGCCCCGTGATGCCCCGGTAACGAGAGCTGTTTTGCCCTTTAGTGATTGTGTCATTTTATTTTTCTCCTCAGAGCTGGGCCAGGCCGCCGTCGACGGCGACCTCACTGGCGGTCATGAAGCTGCTGTCCGACGATGCGAGGAAGGCTGCCGCCGCCCCGAGTTCTGCCGGAGCGCCCATGCGCTGAAACGCAGTCATCGAGCCGTAGGCCTTCAGGCCGTCCTCGCCGAGCGCTTCGGTCGCGAGTTCAGTCGCGATGGCCCCGGGCGACAAGACGTTTACCCGGATGCCGGTGCCCTTCAGATCCTCCGCCCAGGTCCGGGCCAGGTTGCGCACGGCCGCCTTGCTTGCGCTGTAGGCGGTGAACGCCGGGGCGCCCGTGGTGCCGGCGCTCGATCCGGTCAGGATGATTGAACCGCCCTCGCCCATCAGCGGCAACGCCTTCTGGACCGTGAAGATCGTACCCTTCACATTGACGTCGAAGGTTTCGTCAATGTGCTTGGCGGTGATCTCGCCGAGCTTAAGCTGGCTGCCCACCCCGGCATTGGCGAAGACGATGTCGAGGGTTCCGCGCTCGGCCTTCACCGCCGCGTAGAGCCGGTCGAGGTCGGCCTCATCGGAGACCGAGCCCATCACTGCGCGGGCATTGGGCCCGAGCTCGGCCACTGCCGCGTCGAGCGCTTCCTGCCGGCGACCGAAGATGAAGACGAACGCGCCCTCGTCGATGAAGCGCTTTGCTGCGGCGCGGCCGATGCCGGTCGCGCCCCCGGTTATCACGGCGGTCTTTCCATTCAATCTGTTCATGTCATGCATCCTTCGTTTCGCCGTGTCGCGTCTATGACTGCGCGGGGAGGTTCCCCGAGACCCACAACATGGGTTCGCCGGAGGCAGGCGATGAGTGCGGAATCGCGCACATCGGTGGTGCGAAAACGATCCGGTTAGCCCATAAAGCGCCACGACGATCGCGCGCCCGCTAGCTTGCTGTGTTAGAATGAACTTCGGAAGCCGCACCACGCGGCGCGGAAATGCACCATGATCGACTGGGATGACGTTCGCTACTTTCTTGCCGCCGCGCGCGAAGGCTCAGTGCGGGCCGCCGCCAAGCACCTGGGGGTGAACCACGCGACGGTGTTGCGACGCATCGCCCAGCTTGAGGGACGCCTGGGGGCGCAGATGTTCGAAAAGCTGCCTTCGGGCTACCGGCTGACGGAAGCGGGCGAGGAGGTCCTCGAACTCGCGGAGCAGATGGAAGCGTCGTCGAACCGGCTGGAGACGCGCGTCTTCGGTCGTGACCAGAGCGCGCGCGGGCTTCTGCGGGTGACACTTCCACCGTTCCTCGCCACACACCTGCTCATGCCGGATCTCGCCGACTTCGCGCGTCTGCATCCCGACATCGAGATGGAAATCTCGTCATCGGGCGAGGTGGCAAACCTGACCAACCGCGAGGCCGACGTCGCTATCCGCATCGTCTCCGACCGCAAGACCCTGCCGCTCAATCTTCACGGCCTGAAGGGACCGGAGCTGTTCAGTGGCGTCTACATGTCTCGCGATCGACTGGCCGCGTGGCGTGCGGGCGCGCCTGATCCCATGCGGTGCATCGTCATAGACAATCATGGACTCCCGGTCTGGGCGCGCGAGGGAGAGGTTCACACCACGGGAGTTCCGTTCAGGACCCCGGACGCCGAGACGCAGATCGTAGCGGCGCAGCAAGGGATCGGGATGACGAAACTGCCGTGCTTCGTCGGAGATGCCGACCCTCTGTTGGTGAGGGTGCCGGGCACCGACCTGCCCATGCATGGGACGCTCTGGTTTCTCACGCAGGGGGAGACACGCAAGACGAAGCGCGTGCGGCTCTTCACGGAGTTCGTTTCCCGCAGGCTCGCCGCGTACGCGCCGCTTCTCGCGGGGCTCATATCGCACGATTGATACCCGGCAGGTCTCCGTCGAACGCGGACGACCCGCCGCCGCCGGTCCGCCGCGCTAGCCTGCTGAGTTTTGACCTGATTTAAGAATGGTGCGGGTGGTCGGAATCGAACCGACACTCCTTTCGGAACCGGATTTTGAAGGGAGTCGCGTCTTCCCCCCCCCCGCCTGCAACCGCCCCGCAGTGACCTCGAAAAACGCCTCATTCGTCGACGTAGCGACACCTATGCCGCACCTGACCGCTGCCGCGGTCACCTGGCAGAGAGCGCAACCCCGCCGATGTGGCGTCGCCTGTATCCATTTTCCCGACACTCACCTGAAAGCGCTTTTGCGGAAGAAAATTGCACAGCATTGATGTCGGTGCAGAAGCGTGAGCGCCCGGGCCTGGGTGATGAAAGTGGTGATCCGGAGGGACGGCCTTCGGCCTCATCGCCTACACGCGATCGTCAACCTAGAATCGGCGACACGACCTCAGTCGTTGCGGCGGACGGAGGCAGAAATGGCAGAAAGCAAATTCCTTACTCCGGAAGAGGTGGCGGAGCGCTACCGCGGTGGCATCTCCGTTGGGACCCTCCGAAATTGGCGCGCCATGCGTCATGGTCCTTCGTTCGTCAAAGTTGGCAAGGCGGTGCTCTATCCAGTTGGTAATCCCCCCTTTAATTAAAGGTGTTTGAAAGTGGAATTTTCTCTGTTTAATAAACGAGGAGATTTTTATGAAAACGACTAGATTTACCGATCCACAAATCCTTGCAATCTTACGCCAAGCTGAGGGTGGTGTGTCTGTTCCTGAGCTTTGCCGCGAACACGGCATGAGCAATTCAGCATTTTATAAATGGCGCTCGAAATATGGCGGCATGGATGCCTCGATGGTCAGCCAGATGAAATCTATCGAGGATGAAAACCGTCGGCTAAAGAGAATGTTTGCTGACCTGAGCATGCAAAATGACTTACTGAAAGAAGCTCTTGGAAAAAAGTAACGGGGCGCTCGGAGCGTCGAGATATGGCCGTGATAGCTGCGAAACGGCCTGATGTCAGTATTGCGTGTGCATGCCGAGCTTTTGAAGTAAGCGAGACCTGTTATCGCTATAGCCCTCTTCTTCGTCATGAGAATGAAGAAATTGCAGATCTTCTGATTGGACTAACGGCAGCTAAAAAGACATGGGGTTTTGGATTGTGCTTTCTTTATCTTCGTAATGTCAAAGGCTATGGCTGGAACCACAAGAGGGTTTATCGTATTTATTGTGAGTTGGAGCTGAACCTTCGAATTAAGCCCCGAAAACGCCTTAAAAGGGATAAACCTGATGCTCTGGTAGTTCCAACAAAACCTAATTTGGTCTGGTCGATGGATTTCATGGCAGATCAGTTGGCAGACGGCCGGTCATTCCGGCTATTGAATGTACTGGATGATTTTAACCGTGAAGGCTTAGGCATTGAGGTGGATTTCTCTTTGCCAACAGAACGGGTTATTCGAAGTTTGAACCAGATCATCGAATGGCGCGGCAAGCCAGAGACTATACGCGTTGATAATGGCCCGGAATATATCAGTGGTAAACTTCTGGGGTGGGCTGAAAAACACTCTATTACCATCTTGTATATTCAACCAGGACAGCCTCAGCAAAATGCCTATATTGAACGCTATAACCGGACTGTCAGGCACGAATGGCTAGACCAATATATCATTGAGACAATTGAAGAAGCGCAAGCCTTCGCGACAGATTGGTTATGGACTTACAACAATGAACGTCCCAATATGGGCAT
>NZ_JAUCBM010000022.1 GCF_030362795.1 Pseudochrobactrum kiredjianiae
TAATGATCTTCAGTGTAAAAAGCAAAGAGCAAAAAGCTCATTGCTTGGCGCGGGGTGGAGCAGCCCGGTAGCTCGTCAGGCTCATAACCTGAAGGCCGCAGGTTCAAATCCTGCCCCCGCAACCAAACAAATTCTCAAAAACATCCGCAAATCTAATAGTTCTGCTCAATCAAGAAAAACTCCCGGAGCAGCGTATTGGCTTCTTCTGTCTGAATGTTGAATGAGGCCAGGCTTGGGCTGTCGGATTGCAATGGCTTTTTGCAATGCACTGATTGCCAAATCTTGTTTCATCCGGTTACGTGCTTCCCAGCCGATAATTCGGCGTGAATAAATGTCAACAACAATGGCCAGATAAAGCCAGCCTTCTGTCGTCCATATATAACTGATATCAATGCCCCATTTCTGATTTGGTGCTTCACACGAGAAATCCTGATCCAGAAGATTTGGGGCGACAGGTTCACGATGATTACTGTCTGTTGTGCGCTTGAAAGCGTCTTTTGCCTTGCTTTCAAGCCGTTTTCGCACATCAGACGGGCTGTTCTATGCCGCCCGACCACAATCCCTTCTTCACACAATTCAATATGCATGCGTGGACTACCATAGGTTTCACGCGACAAGGCAAAGTGATTACGGATGTGAGCCAGAATAATCATATCATCAAGCTGATGACGACTGGGAGCACGATGTTTCCAAATATAATAACCACTCAGACTGACGTCTGTAAAAGCACACAGGCGTGATAGAGACATGGTGGCCTTCTGCGCATCAATGAAAGCAAATTTCATCGACTGTTCGGCGGGAAAACAGTTCACTGGACTGTTTTTCTTATCCGCCTCAACTCGAGAGAAGAAGGCCGCCGCTTTTTTAATAGCTCACGCTCCTGCCGCAACAATTCATTTTCTTTATGCAATCGGGCAAGGTCGAGATTAAGATCTTCATGTGGACCAAAAAGCAAATCCTGTTCAGCAAATTCGCGCCGCCACCGGTCAAGTGTAGACTTTCCAATCCCCAAATCCGTAGCAACCCAAAATATGCTGCGACCGCTCGTGGTTAAAATATGGACCGCTTCCCGTTCGAATTCTTTTGTAAATGTACGCTGCTTCAATCTCTGATCTCTTGTCAGATAACACTAACAGAAGCTCTCCACTTTTGTAGGGCAAGTCCAAGTTTCATAGAGCCTCAGTTCTAGGTGAGGTGAAAACAAATTTTTGTTAGCTTGGGAAGTTCTCTTCGAAAACGACCATGCTAACCAGCAGGAGCCTGTCACTGGCTTTGTCTCCTGCCGGTCTTAGAAATCTAGTTCGATATCAAACATTATCGATAGAATAGTTTACATTGCATCCGCTATCCAATGCCAATTTTAAAAATTAGCTGTCAGAGATGCATAGAATGTGCGTCCCGGTCCCGGTTGCTGTGCAAGGCTCAACGGATCAACATAGAACCTGTCTGTCAGGTTCTCCACACGAAAACTGGCAGTGTAATTGTCATTGATTTTATATTCAGCAAATACATCAACCAGCATGTAAGGCTGCCAATTGATCATGGTGATAAACTGCGACATGCCTTGTCCTGTAACATCACCATGACCGCTCGCGCGTGATGAAGTATAGGAAATGCGGCTTCCGATGGTGAGCGCATCTTCAAGAAGTTTCTGCGTCAGGGTCAGGTCGATGCCATATTTTGGCGGCACCTGATTGGTGGCATAATCTGCGTAGAGTGATTTATTCTCGCAAGTTTCCGCTGTTCGGCAGAACTCGACATTCAGATAATAGTTGGCCGCCAATGTTGCCTCAAAGCCGCCAAGCTCATAATTGGCAGAGAGCTCAAGACCGGAGAAACGGGCACGGTAAATATTGAAAATGCGTACATTCTGAGAGTTCGCATATTTGTGAAACTCGCGGGCGATATAATCTTTGATATCCCAGTTGAAATATCCAAGCTTGAGCATAGCCTGATCAGTATCTGCGATCAAATCCGTCTCAATGAAGTTAGCGCCTATTTCCCAATTGTTTGCACGCTCAGCTTTGGTGTCTTCATTCACCGTCATGTTGAAGGCCGAAACCGCTTCCATGATGCTTGGCGCACGCAGAGTGCTGGAATAATTGGTATAGAACTGCATGCCGTCAAACGGCTCAATGGTCACACCCAATGACGGGCTAAAGCCATCTTGTGTAAGGCGTGCTTTTCCGTAGACCATATCTGGGTGAACCATTTTCGTACGGCTACGATCGCGTGACCACATATGCGTGTAGCGCATGCCGCCATTGACCGTTAGCCAATCAACCGGTTTGTAAGCTGTTTTGACATAGGCCGCAGCTTCTTCGCGGGTTCCATCACGCAAATCAAGAAATGTATCCCATTTCCTTGTCGCTTCGGACGGCTTGGTTTCTTCCTTTTTGTAGGATGCACCATAGGTCATATCAATATCACCATATGCGGTGCTAAACTGTGAGCGGTTGCTGATATCGGCACCCCATGTCCACAAATTCGGTCCGGATTTAAAATCCTTAGGGGCACCGTCCGCCAACCAATCGGCTGCATTGCGTTGCTTGAGTTTCGTGCCCCAGAGATTTGCTTTCAGATTAATCAGATCATTATCGGCTGGATCCCAGCGATATTTAAAAGTTCCGGTGTGTGCTTCCACATCGGTTGTCAGACGTTGTTGTACGGCTTGTAGTGCCAGCGAATTCAAAGCATTGGCCTTAAAGGTTCCTGCCTTACTTTCAAAGCCGGTATAACCAAGCTGAATGCTATGCCCGTCGCCAAACATCACCTTGCCTTTTAGCAGCAGGGATTCTGTTTCCAGCTGAGTGTTGAGAACCTGCTCACCCGGTCGATAATTGGCAATGCCGGTGTTCTCAATGAAGTTCGGAAACCATTGGTAATTGGACGGAACATTACAATAATTTAGACACGCTATCATGCCGCCGCGATTTTCAATGTCAGCTGCAGGTCCGTTTTTACCGGCGTGATAATTGCCTCGCTTACGATAAGCATAGCCTGCCAGCAGTTCGATGCTTTCATCTTGCATGGCTGCAACAATGCTGCCGGAACCATTGGTCGGCTTCAGAAAAGCCGGACGGTTCATCGTGTTATCAGAGGCGGAAACTTTGGAGTGGTTGACATAGTCAATTTCTGGCTGCTGAGGGAGAGGATATCCTTTGTTTTCAATTTTGTAGCCAGCAACATCACCTTCTTCTGGCTTGCTGGAATTGGTGCCGAAGCCGCCTTTCAAACGCAGACCAAAGCGGTTGCCTTCCTTGACAATATCACCTGCCTCAAGGGTGCGCATAGCAACGGTACCGGCAATGCCGCTGGATGCCGCATCAGAGCCTTTCTGAATATCAATACCGCCGAGAAAGTCCGGATCAACGAAGGTGCGGTTCGAAATACCCTGATAGCCTTGATAGACATTAATGGCATTTTCTGCGCCATCAATGGTCGTGGCAACACGCCCCATACCCTGCATACCACGGATATTCACATCCACAGCGCCCGCACCATTGCGTGCTTCACCGGACATGACGCCCGGCGTGCCGCGGAAAATATCAGCCGGGCTGGCGCCTCTGAAACGCTCGATGGTTTGTTCTGAGATATATGCTGTTGGCGCTACCGTATGATAGGGTGCCTCAGCCGCTGCAATAGCGCCGCCATTGCTAATGGTGATTGTGTTGAGAATAATGCCACCTTCCGGTGTACCGGCTGCACTGACATTGTTGGCTGGCTCACGGATTGTGAGCGTGCTGCCCTGTATCGAGTAGTTTAGTCCTGAACCTGACAACAATTGGCCGAGTGCCTGTTCTCTGGTCAAGGTACCTTGTAAAGCAGGGCTGCGCTTGCCGGAGACTAGGTTGGATTGCATCAGCAATTTAAGACCGGCACGGTCTGCAAAAGCGGTCAGAGCAGAGCCAAGATTTTGCGAGCGGATATTGAAATTGATGGTCTGAGGCGTAGCCGTCTGTGCCATGGCCATGTTGCCGAAACCGGATTGCAAAACGGCGATCAGGGCGACAGAAGCCAGCAGTCCTGTTTTCTTTGATTTTTGAGATAATGAGAGCTGTTTCGCTTTTCTTGTACCCTGCATAAATTTGTCCGCCTTGCCAATATTATCAATTCCGGTCTCCGCAAAAGGCGGATTTTTCGGGCTCATAATTCAAAGACGAAACGAAGAGGATGATCTTGCACTGTAAAAATCATAAAACTGGATATTTTTATCATAAATATAGAAAACTTGTTTTCAGCGTAATATTGTGACGAAGGGCAGCCTCGTAACAGTCACCTGCAAGGTGCTTTCAATGGCCTGCAGAATTTCTTCCGGTTGTGTCAGGTCGAATACGCCGGTGACTTGCAATGCATGCAATCTTCGGTTGGCAATTATGATTGTGCCTGAACGATAGCGCTCAAGTTCTGCAACCACATCGCCAAGCGGTTTGGCATTGAAAATCAGTTTACCTCTGCGCCACGCTGTTTCCATATCGGAATTCACATCTTCCAATGCGGAAACGAAGCCGTTCTCCTGATAGTGAATGCGGGAATTAGCCTGTACGACGACCATATTGCTATTTTCGGGATGCAGTGTCACATCAGGCGCAACGCCGACGGTTCCTTCAATGACTGTGACTGCAACCAGATGCGGTCTGATATCAATATCAAATACAGTGCCTAATGCGCGGGTCTGGCCATTTTGTGCTTCCACAATAAATGGCCGTGTTCTGTCTTTTGTAACGGTGAACAAGGCTTGCCCTTCATGTAGGGTGAGCCTGCGGTCTTTATCTGTTATATGAACGGAAAGGGCGCTACCGGCATTAAGCAAGACGGTCGAGCCGTCAGCGAGCATAATGCTCCGTTGTTCACCGGTGCCGGTTGTGTAATCGGCATTGAAGCGGGCTCCGAGAAAACCTGTCTGGTGCAGGGCCACTCCGCCTGTCACAAAAGCGGCGAGACCCAAAACGGTCCGCCTTGTGATATGGCGCTGTTTAGCAGATTTGCGAATGCTCTTTCCGGCAGTACCTATGCCTTGCCAAAGTACTTCAGCCTCTCGTGCCGCCATTTCGTGTTGAGGACTTTGACGGCGCCAGTTAGTAAACTGCGCATAATCGTGTTCTGTCGCGCGGCCAGAGCTTAAATGTACAATCCGGTCGATTGCTTCATCACTCAGGCTGATATCGGCATAATTTTGACTGTTCTTAATCATGCTGTTCAGCTGATCGTGCGGAAATGATCGCGGCAATGACGTAAAGCCTGTGCCAGATAACGGGCAACCATGCTCTCAGACACATCTAATCGCAGGGCAATTTCATGATGGGTAAGCAAATCACACCGCGCTAATAACAGGGCGGCTCTGGGTTTTGGCGGCAATTGCAAGAGTGCATAAACTAGCTGTCGCAACTGGTCGCGGTCAATTGCATAGGTCTCGGGGCTTGGTGCCGTATCGGCGACGGCGTTCAGGATTGCTTCGTCACTCAGGCATACTTTATGATGACGCTGTTCTTTACGCAGCAGATCAATCGCAATATTATTGGCAATCCGCAAAAGAAAAGCACGGTGATCGCGCACTTCATAAGAGCGCGTTTCGATCTTCGACAAACGTAACCAAGTTTCCTGCAAAGCGTCCTCTGCAAGCTCATGAGAACTGGTGCGCTTTTTCAATATATCGCGCAGATATTTTAGATGCCGCAAATAAACGGACACCAACTCTTCAGGGCTGTCTGTAGATCGAATGGTCATCGTGCGTTCTGTTATGCGATTCAGGAACTGAAATAATACTATACAAAATAACTCAAGTTTAACAGCGGGAAATTTTGTATAAGAAATCCCTGTCATGACGTCTCAATCCGGCATCGAATTCAGGTTGTCGCAGATTACATTTGTGTATGAAAAACGTGATTGCGTTCGATATGTTTATTTATAATCGCTAACATCAACTAGCACTGAATTTTGGGATTGGTTCGAGTGTTTGTGATTGAAAGAGCAGCGACTATGCACAATATCGCTGCCCCCAAGACTTCATTTCTTCATACTGCATAAACGCTTTTGGTTTGCAAAGAGCCCTCCATTGAGTTTTTTGCCAGCTCCTCCGCTTTCGGTACAGACAGCCATAATGCAATGATGAAACCGAAAATCCCGCCGCCAACTTTACCAAGCAATAATGGAAGAATGATGCTTGGTTGAAAATTGGCAGCAAAAGCCAAATGGTCTCCAAACATAAAAGCAGCACATACAGCAAAAGCAATGACCAGAACTTTGTCTTTTGGGCGCATGTCCCGTATCAGCCTGAACATCGCCAGAATATTCGCTGAAGCAGCAAGTAAACCGGCGGCTCCGGCTGGTGAGAGGCCAATCCTGTTGCCAATTTTTTCCATTGGCACAGCCAAAAATTTATTAATCAGGTAGACCATCGGAAAAGCGCCGCTAAGCATGATGCCGATATAGCCGGCAATTTCCAATGCGCGAAACTGGTCTTCCTCATCGGCAATAATTGGCGCGAAAGACCATGTGCCGAAAAGTGTGGTGAATATGGATGTGAAATATTCAACAATTGAAAAGACGAGCACCAAAGTGATGGCCGCATACATAATACGTCCGAACCACAAAAACCCGGTAATCATCTGATTAGGAAAGAACTTCAACCCTGCGGCGATTGCCAGACAGAAGATGATGAGTGGCGACATATTCTGCAAAATAAGAGTTAAGGACAATGTTGTTTGTTGCACAGCATCGCCTGTGGCTGCCACATCGGGACGAATGCTGACATCAAATATCATAATGCTGACGGCGGCTATAAACACACCAACTGGTATACTCAATATGCCGGACATAATGCCCAGTGCCATATATTTATGATCATTCTTTTCCAGCATGGCGAGGCCGACCGGAATAGAGAAAATTATGGTTGCGCCAGCCATAAAACCGGTAACGGTGGCCATTATCCAGCCGTCCGGTGACTGCGCCAATGCTTTTGCCAGTTGATACCCGCCCATATCAGCTGCGATAATCGTCGTTGCTGCGAGTGCCGGATCTGCTCCGAGCGCATTAAACAATGGCCCAACCATTGTGCCGATAAAAGACGAGAGAAACGGAATAGAGGCCATGATGCCTGCAACGGGAATAAAAATGGGGCCGATACTATGCAGACCTTCAATAAATTCTTTCCCCAATCCTTTTTCATTATCACGAATGGAGGCGATGGCTCCGGCAATTGCACACGCCATAATAATATAAATAACGATTGTACCAATATGTGCCATTTTTCGTTCCCGCTTATGGTTATCATTGATTGGTCAGTTTTGTTTTATGAGGTTTCAAGTAATAGAGTTTCCAGTCTCCTGAAACTTCTTTGAACTACTTAAATAATTGCGTCAGATGATCGTTGAGGAAATAGCCTTCAGGATCGAGCTTACGTCGCAAAGCACGGAATTCTTCAGCTTTCGGATAAAGTGCTGTCACATCATCCCCGTTGAGAAAGTGCAGCTTCCCCCAATGTGGACGCGATTTGTAGCACCGTAAGATCGCATCTACATCACGTAAATATTGCCAATAGTCCTTGCCCGGCTCACCGGAAACCGAAATGGTAACGCTGTCCTGTTCAAAAAATGGACTCATCCATGCGCCGTCACCGGCCGTGAAGCGATATTCAATCGGGTAGATCGCATCAGGGTGCTTTTCCAGCATAAGGCGGCGGACTTCTCTCACTGCTTCTTTGGCATAGGCAACTGGTACGGCATATTCCAACTCATGGAAGTTCGGAACATATTCAATTGGATAGATTTCCGAACTATAGGCGATTTTCTCAAATTCGCTTTCCATTGGGGTGTCGTCAGTAATATCCATGATTTTCATTTCACAGACATCTGTTGTGCGGCCTGATTTGGAAGTTGCAGCGGTATCAGGCAGACAGTAGCAATGACGGCTGCGTTCAGTCGGACACCAGAAAAAGCTGAAATGACGGTGTTTAGCAGCCAAATCGTCATGCATTTCCATGCATGCATCAAAATCTTCACGCCACAATTTTTCGTGCAGATTATAGCTGTCCATAAGTTGCAGAGTTATCTCTGAAATAACCCCGAGCGTGCCAATGGAAACGCGGGAAGCGTGCAGCAGATCGGGTGTAGTTTCATCTACATTTAAAATAGAGCCATCTGGTTGCACCATTTTCATGCCAACGATGGAAGAAGCAAGATTGCCGAGCATGGCACCTGTGCCATGGGTTCCGGTGGTCAAAGCACCAGCCAATGCCTGACTGTCAATATCCCCCTGATTGACCATGGAAAGGCCGTTTTCTTTCAGGGTTTTTCCCAACTCATTAATTGTGGTGCCCGCCGCTGCCGTGACCCGCTTTTTATCGCGGTCAATGTTTTTGATGCCCTTCATCTGAGCGAGCGAGAGCAAAAGACCGCTGGTGCCGACAACAGGGGTAAAGGAGTGGCCGGAGCCTGCACATCGTACATTCAACCCTTCTGAAGTGGCTGAGCGAACCATCTCGGAAAGCTGATCGTCGCTGGTGGGTGCACCGCTATAACGTGTGATGCAGGACTGGTTTCCAACCCAGTTTCTCCAGTGACCGCCTTCAGAAAATTGTACCGGCGGATTCATCGCGTGTTTGGTGTTTGGCATGCCTGAGTTCCCATTTTTTGCTTCCGGCCGTTGTTTTTTATGCCGGTACACGGAAGCTTATTTTTCGATTATTGTTATATGGCTGTGTAGGCGTTATCGGTGAATAAATGCGTGCCGTTAACAAAACTGGCATCATCACTGGCGAGAAACAGAGCCGCAGAAGCGACTTCTTCTGGTGAGCAGAGGCGGCCTTGAGCCGATTTGATGGCATCCTCAGAAACATCAACGCCGAATTTACTTAAATCTCTGATCTCGCGCTGTCCGTGCGCTGTGGCGATAAAACCGGGACATATTGCATTGGAGCGGATATTCCGGTCACGAAATTCAACAGCAATAGCGCGCGCAAACATATGGCAGGCACCTTTGCTGGTGCAATAAAGCACTTCCATAGGTGTGCCGACCACGCCGGAGATAGAGGAGGTTGAGACGATGCTGCCTTGACCTGCCGCAATCATGCCGGGCAAAACGGCTTTGGTCACGAGGAACATACTTTTTACATTGACCGCCATGATGCGATCCCATTCTGTTTCACTCGTTTCAAGAAACGGCCCGACAGAAAGAATGCCCGCATGGTTCATCAGAACTGTAATTGTGCCAAGCTCATTCGTGACAGCCTGAACTGCATTATGCACCTGTGGGCTATCGGAGACATCACAGGGCATAAAATATGCGATGCCACCATTGCTGTTAATTTCTTCTGCGACTTTGGTGCCATCGCTGGAAGGCAGGTCGAGTATTCCGACCTTTGCACCTTCGCGTGCAAAGAGATGCGAGGCGGCTAGTCCGCACCCGCCAGCCCCTCCGGTAATCAGTGCCGTTTTACCGGCTAATCGTCCTGTCATAGATACACTCTCCCGTCAGACAAAATCATGCGATTTGCCTTTAATTTTTCGTATGAAAACGATCACTGCTGCCCCTTGTTTTTAACGTTCCCGTTGTTTTTTATGGGCTGATGCATTGAGGAAAGAGGCTAAATGCAATAGCTTTTGCCGTCGATATACTAAAAGTTATATGCGGACGGAATTGCTGACAAATTCAGAAGCAGTGGGGGAGCTGTGATGAACAAACAGGATGTTGCTGACATTGCAGCCATCATTCATACCTTTGGCGACAGTCATTTTGGCAAGCAGCTTAATCGCCTGATTGCGGGTATTGTTGATTTTGATATGAGTTGTATTTTTGCTTTCCGCTTTAACGGCGAGCCGCAACTGATCCATGACGGTTATAGTACAACCGTTTCCCGCAAAGCACTGAGTTCCTACATGCGCGGGGGTTATTTGCTTGATCCGTTCTACGTTGCCTGTATCAGCGATCATGAGGTGGGTCTCTGGCGGATGGATGAACTGGCGCCGGATAGTTTCTTTAGTTCCGAATTTGTCATATCGCACGATATTCATCCCTGCGTCTCATCCGAGGCGGGAGTGCTGATAGAAGAGATCGGCTTTGTAGTGCCATTGGAAGAGGGGGTGAAGGCGACTTATTCTCTGATGCGCAATCAGGGAAAGTCCGCTTTTCGTGATAGTGAGCTATTGCAACTGGAGGCTGTTAAACCATTAATAGAGGCAACAATTCAAGCGCACTGGAAACAGATGAAACCGGCAGGTTTTGTCCCGATTGTTTCTGAAGATAATGATATTGAAACTTTATTTCTGAGTATATTTACCGATCAGCTGACCAGCACACAGCGTAATGTTGCACGTATGATTTTGCGTGGACATAGCAATGTCTCAATTGCAAATATTCTGGGTATCACCGAGGGAACCGCCAAATTACATCGTTCAAATATTTATAAACGTCTGTCAATCACCAGTCAGACGGAACTGTTTCAGCTCTTTATCAATTATCTTTCTCAATAAAGATATTGGTGAAGTAAAATTACTGCGGAATGAGCGCTTTTAAAATGAAATTTAATACCAAAACCCTATGAGTATGACTCATAGGGTTTTGGTTAAGCCCGAGTGGCGATTGAACTTTTTCAAGGCGTGATGCGTCAGCATCTTAAACCGCCTTGGTATAAAAACGCTGTTTTATCGAAATACTACATTTGACTATAGGCCAAACGTGCAGCAACAAGATCCGCAAGTGCCGATCCGACAGCTTTGAAAACGGTAATTTGCTTATCAGATGTTCTGCCTTCACATTCTTTCCGGCATAAATTTTGCAACATGCCAACAATATGCGTCTGATTAATCGTCCCATTACGCAAAGGTTGGGTCAGGTCGCCAGCTTCTTTGAGCGCCTCGGGCGTATCGATATAGATAACACCCCGCTGCATGACCATATCATCAGCCTCACGCATCAAGGGCGTGAAACCTCCGATCAGATCAACATGTGTGCCTTCAGATAGCCATTCGCCGTGAATAATCGGATCTGAGGCGAGCGTGGCAGCACTGATGATGTCTGCAGTCCCTGCTTCACGCTCAAGGTCATTAACAACATGAGCTTTATAGCCGTTGTCATTAAGGACACGCACCAATTGTTCAGAAGAAGCACTGTTGATATCCCATACGGCAACTTCCTCAATCGGACGGATAGCTCTGTAGGCATCAGGTATGAGGCTTGCAACTTTACCGGAACCGATCAGCAATAATTTTCTTGAATTTTCACGGGAGAGGAACCGTGCGCCTAAGGCTGACGTGGCAACCGTACGTCTGGCCGTGATGGTATTGCCGTCAATGAATGCCAGCTGCTCGCCGGTATCGGCATTGCACAGAATATAAGTTGAGGTAAGTCCCGGCAGGTTATGGGTCGCGTTGCCGGGGCATACTGTAACAAGTTTGATGCCCAGATAACGGTTGTTTTCCTCAGCGTTATCCCATGCAGGCATCAGCAATAATGTGGAGTCCGGTGCCTCGCGATTTTCAATCGTGTGGTGGTGGCGCTCCGGACAAACGCAGCCTGTAGAAAAACCTTTGGCAAGCGCGTCAATGAGAGCGCCATACGGCAGTGCATGAGCGGCTTGCTGTGCATCAATTATATTTACTTTGGTCATTTGGGTAATTTCAATGCCGGTTATTTATGCGCTGAAGTTTGCATGTTGAACATTTGTTGAATGGTTTGCCCGCTGCGTATGCCATCGAGCCATGCCTTTTCTTTGGCGATATGCGCCTGAGCCGCTGCGAGCGTTTCCTCTGCCCGCTCTAAAGGCACGATCACCACGCCATCATCATTGCCAAGTACAATATCTCCGGGACGCACAACGGCGCCGGCCATAGAAATAGCGCCGTCAATGATGCCGCCAAAACCATGATGAGGACCACGGGGAACAACGGCCTTGCAAAACATGTTGAATTGTAGCTGGCGCACTTCTTCGACATCACGGATGGCACCGAAAACAACTGCGCCGCCTAATTTTCGATGGGCTGCCTCTGCGGTCATGATACCGCCCCATACGGCGGTATCATCAACGCCGCCCGCATCAACGACAATGATTTCTCCGGCCTGTGCTTCACCAATCAATTCACAGATACTGCCGCAATCACCGGCCATTGCCGTTACGGTGCGTGCCTGCCCGCACAGCGTGATGCCGGTTGAAACAGGTTTGATGACAGCACTCATCGCTTGAGTGCGGTTCAGGCAGTCTGAAGCAACAGCGGGAGGAATGGCGCGCCATTCATCAAGAACGGCAGCGGATAGTTTAAGAAACGGGGCGTTTAATTTTTGAAATGCCATCGTGGCATACTCCTTCACGCACTGAATTTCAGTGGCTGTTTTGTTCCCAGCCGGGATTCACATTGTTACGGATTTTGTTGCGCAGGAGAAAATCCAGCATGATTTCCGCTGAGAATGTGCGCATATCCACATAGCCGGCTTCAGAATAAAAAGCCGCATGGGGTGAAACAATGAAGCGTCCTGCGAGCCAGTCTTCTTCATTGCGCCATGCTTCAAGCAAAGCGGGAGAAGGGGATGGTGGTTCAACCGGCAAAACATCCAGTCCGGCAGCCGCCAGTTTTCCGCTCTGTAATGCGCGGTACAGCGCATCAATATCGACCAGACCGCCACGTGCAATATTGATGAAAATACTATTGTCACGAAACTGTGCCAGCAAAGCGTCATTGATCATCGCACGGGTTTCAGACGAGAGCGGCACATGCAGGCTCACAATGTCGGAGACTGCAAGTAACTCTTCCAGTGTCTGTTTGCGCTCAAAGCCGATGCCCAGTTCATGCCCTTCAGGCAGATAGGGGTCGTAATAGGTGATTTTCATATCAAAAGCTGCGGCACGTCGCGCAACCGCAGTACCGATACGGCCAAGTCCGATGGCGCCGAATGTCAGGCCGCGAAGACGGCGCACAACAGGTGCCCCTTCCGCAACAAAACCTTTAACCGGATCAGCTTTGAGGCGTTTTTCATAGGTGCCAAGGCCGCGTGTCAGATAAAGCATCATGGCTATGGCATGATCTGCCACTTCAGTTGTACCGTAATTTGGTACATTCGATACGGCAATACCGGCTTTGCGGCAGGCATCAACATCAACATTGTCAAAGCCCACGCCAACGCGGACGATGAGTTTACAATTGTCCAGCAGAGCAACTGTTTGCGGGGCAATGCGCATACGATGCCAGACCAGAATCCCGTCACATTCCCGCCACTGCTGTTCCGGTATAGCCGACGGATCAGTCTCGTCATAAATCAGATATTCAAACTGATCGCCGGAAACGGCACTTTCAATAGCAAGATCCCGCAGATGCGCATCCGGCACCAGAATTTTGTAGGTCTGCATATATTCCTCCCGAGAATAAATCAGAGAACTTTGGATAAGAATGATTTGAGCCGTGGGTCGCTTGGATTGCCGAAAAACTTCTCAGGATCGCCGTGTTCAACCATGATGCCGCCATCCGTGAAAAAGACCTGATCGGCAACCTCCTGCGCGAAACGCATTTCATGCGTGACCAGCACACAGGTCATGCCTTCTCCGGCAAGATCACGGATAACATTCAGCACTTCCTGCACCATTTCCGGATCAAGCGCGGCGGTCACTTCGTCGAACAGAATAATTTCAGGCTGCATTGCCAGCGCACGCGCAATCGCCACACGCTGTTGCTGCCCGCCGGAAAGCTCTCCCGGATAAGCATTTTCTTTGCCTGATAACTGCACTTTGGCGAGCAGTTTGATTGCGCGCTCACGCACGTCCTGCGGGTTGTGTTTCAGCACCTGAACGGGTGCCATCATAATATTCTGCAGCACAGTCTTATGCGGAAACAGGTTATATTGCTGAAAGACCATCGAAACTTTATGGCGAAGAGGCACCAGCTGCTTTTCTGAACGTAGCTGTTCAACCTGAAAATCGCTGACACGAATACTGCCGCGGTCAATCGGCACAAGGCCGTTCAGGCAGCGTAGTAAGGTAGACTTGCCTGAGCCGGAAGGACCGATGATGCAGGCAACCTCTCCCTGCCGGATATTCATTGAAATGCCTTTGAGCACTGCAACGGAGCCATAGTTTTTGTAGATATCGGCGACTTCGATAATGGGTGGGAATGATTTGGTCATGTCATTTGCCTTTAATCAGGCGGCGCTCAAGGGCACGCGTCCAGGTCGCCAACGGATAGGCGAAAAGAAAAAACAGCAGGAGAATGTAGAGATAAATTGCCGTCGCATATTCATCGCCATCGCTGGCAATGACTGTTTTGCCGATGGAAAGAACATCTGATGTGCCGGTAACCACCACAAGGCTGGTGCCGATAAACAGCATTGCATAGGTGGTCATGAGATTGGGCAGCATCATAGGCAATGCCTGAGGCAATATGATGGAGCGTAAAATCTGTCCGCGGCGATAACCGAGCGCACGTGCGGATTCCCATTGCCCATCCGGTACAGCGCGAATGCCGTTGCGGAAACCTTCCGCAATATAAGCAGTAACCGGTAAAGACAGGCCGATAACGGCTTTGAGAAACGGCGATACAAAGATGCTGGTGCCCAAAATAGTCATACGGAATGGCAGCAAATAGAGCATGGCATAAAGCACAACCAGCCATGGCGAAGAGCGCAATAAGTTCATGATCAGGACGGCTATGGTTCGGATGATTTTATTCGGCGAGACCATGGCGCCACCAAGAAAAAATCCGGCTACCAGTGCAATCACCATCGAGCATATGCTGATAATGATATTGGCTGAAAATCCGCCACCAAGTCCTGAAAAGCCTGAGCTGCCGGTGAGCAATTGTGATGAACGGTCGAGCAGCACTTTAATGGCGGCAGTACTATCTTGCCCGTAGGTGACAAAGAGGATTGCCAGCAAAGTAGCGATGACGCCGAAGAACCCAAGAACAGCTGAAGTTATGTCTCTGTTCATTGCATCGCTCCTGCACCAAACCCCGGAATTGCGAAAGCTTTTGCGATTTGTTTCGCGAGCAGAACAACCAGCGTGGTAATGATCAGATAGATCAGCCACAGCACAATCATCACTTCGAGATTGAGAAATGTTTCCAGAGTAATTTGGGTGGCAAAAAACATAATGTCGGTGACGGCGACAAGGGCAGCCTGTGCCGATGTTTTAATCAGGCTGACGACGTTGCTGGTCATGTTCGGAATAGTCATACGCAAAGCAATAGGCAGTTCAATAAACCGGAAAATCTGCAAACGGCTGTAGCCCATGCTTTGTCCGCCTTCGACCGTTTGTCTTGGTACGGAATTAATGCCGGAACGGATGATCTCAATCGCGATTGAACCATTATACAAAGCCAGCGAAATGACGACGCAGGCAAAGCCGGAAAGTAACGGCACCCGCTCACCCGTTGCCGCATCCGTATAGGTCAGGCCTAAATCAGACAGCATGAAATACAGAAAAAACAACTGCACCAGTGGCGGTGTGTTTCTGAACAGATCAATCATAATAATCGTCAAAGATTTGGCGACAGGGATGTTGAAATGGATAATAGCTGCACCGGCAATACCGATTAACAGCATCAGTATTGTGCCAACGCCGGTGATTGCGAGGGTCGTTTTTAAGCCTTCCAGCAACCAGCTCTGATAGAGCGGGTCTGCAAGCCATTCAAAATCGAGACCGAATATCATGTTTTATGTCCGGTAATGTGCCGGTTATTATCGAAAGTCGCTGGTCTGCGCTCGCAATGGATAACCGGCATTGCTGTGTTTTTAGTGGCCGGCAGCTTTGGCGTCTGCTGCACGCTTGGTCACATATTCGCTGGTTCCCATATTGTAGGCTTTTTCAGCGTTGACCAGCAGGCCGGAAGCTTCGGCCGAGAGAATGGCCTTGTTCACTTCTTCAAGAAAGCGTGGCTCGCCTTTACGCACACCACCTGCAATCGGGATATAGTTGAAGGTATCAAGCGCGATTTTATACTTTTCGCCCCATTCAGGATCAGACAATTTTTGCTGAAGAATAGGGCCGTCAAAAGCGACAGCGCTGCAACGACCATTCTGGAACGCTTTGAACATATCGGCGGTACCGGTGAGCAGAACGGTCTCAGCGCCATAAGTGCCTGTGAGCGTGCGGTTATAAAGATTGCCCTGCATGCCGCAGAGTTTCTGGCCGCGTACATCTTCCCACTTGGTTATTGTGGTATCTTTTGGGGCGAGCAGTACAATGCCTGCCATATTGTAATATTCTTCGGTGAAGTCGATGACTTTTGCACGTTCTGCATTCACACCGAGGGTCGCCAAAATGAGGTCAATGCGACCTGCATTGAGCAATTCAATACGATTGGACGCGACGACAGGAACAAGTTCGATTTCAGTTTCAGAGCCGACAATTTTGCCTGCTACGTATTTTGCAAGGTCGATTTCAAAGCCTTTGAGCTCATCACCTTTGGTCAGAAATCCGAAAGGGACGTAGTCATTTTTAATGCCGACAATCAGCTTGCCTCGGGCTTTGACTTCATCAAGCTGGTCGGCTTGGGCGACCGCGCTCAATGTCAGGCAGGAAAGAATTGTTGCAAGTGAAAGCTTGAAACATGATTTGGCGAGCATAGAAATTTCCCCTTTTAATTTTGTACATTGTCGCTGACCCTCATATGAAATTTTGAGTGCAGTGAAATGCTTTTAAAAAAACCTATAGACATTTTTATATAATTAATAATACTATTTTCTTGATTAAACATAAGAAAATATTATATGCGGGCGTAAAATGTATATTAGGCAGCTTGAGGCTTTTAAAGCCGTAATGTCGATGGGAAGTGTCAGTCGTGCAGCGGAGCTGCTTTGCATTTCACAACCTGCGGTCAGCCAGCTCATTAATCAGCTGGAACTCTATTGCGGATTTCCGCTTTTTGAACGCAAAGGCAAGCGTCTTCACCATACCAGAGAGGCTGAGGCACTGCTGGTTGAAGTCGAAGCTATGTTTACCGGCGTAAATCGGGTTGTGCGCGTAGCCGCGGCACTAAGAGAGCAAAAATGGGGTGCTTTAACCATTGGTGCGTTTCCTGCAATCGCGCGGCGTGTTTTGCCAAAAATTGTTGCGGATTACGCTTCTGAGCGGTCGAATGTCGTTTTTCACCTGCAGAGCATGCGTTCGCGTAGTCTGATTGATGCCGTAGCCAGTCATCAATTGGATTTTGCGGTTAGTTTTATCCCGGGTGACAGAGATGAAATTGAGAGTATTCCGCTGCAAACATTAAAAGCGGTTTGTATTCTGCCTGTCGGACATCCTTTGTCTGAAAGGCAGGTGGTACAAGCGCAAGACCTTGCCGGAGAGCCCTTTGTCTCTCTGGGGCCGCAAGATCAGTCACGTATGCTGATTGATAAGATCTTCGATGATTTGCAGGTGTCGCGCAAAATGCAAATTGAAACCGGTCAGTCAGAAACAGCTTGTTCGTTTGTCGCTTTGGGGGCAGGTGTTTCTGTGGTTGATCCGATCAGCGCAGCGGGCTGCAAAGAGGGTGAACTTATTGTCAAACCGTTTGAGCCGGATATTACTTTTAATATCTGGCTGATACGCCAGCGGATGCCGGTTAAATCGACTGTCTCGGATCATTTTATCCGGTTCATGAGTGAAAGATTATCCGCCGTTAGTGCATTTGTATAAATCATTATTGTTGTTCGCAGCAGGCATACTTGTCGCTGCGCATAAACGAAAATCGAACAGCCGGTAAGAATAAGTCGTTGGACGATGCGCCTGATGTTTTGCACCTTTGAAAAAACAAAGGGGAAGAACATGAAGCAATCTCAACATCAGGCATCCCGTATATTGGTTTTAGCTGCTGCTACCGCTCTGACGGGCGTGGCGCTACCGGCAATGGCTGCAGATATTACTGTTATGGGGTATCGCGGTGCATTTCAGGATAATTATATTCAGGCCGTTATCGAGCCTTTCCAGAAAGAATTTCCTGATATTAAAGTGACGTATTACGGTGTTCAGAATGCTGCGACATCACTTGGTAATATGCGGGCACAAAAATCTTCGCCGCAAACTGATGCGGTTATTTATGATCTTTCCGTTGCTAAAATCGCCAGTGATGAGGGTCTTGTCGAAGACCTTGATACTGCTACTCTGAGCAATTACGCCGATCTGACAGATATCGGCAGGGAGCTTGGCGGTAAAGCCATTCCGATTACATTCGATACATTGTCACTGATCTATAATCATGATGCTTTTCCGCAAGGTCCAACCAGCTGGGAAGCGCTGTGGGATAAAAAACAGAATGGTAAAGTCATTATCGCCGCGCAGGGCGGTGGCGATATTCAGGCGATTTTATTGACGATTATTACCAACCGGCTGGCCGGTGAGAATGATTATGTAAAGACAATCAAACCTGCTGTGGCAAAACTCATTGAGCTGGCGCCATTGGTACAGACATGGGAGCCAAAACCGGATGCCTATACACTGGTCGCCAATGGTACTGCGAATGTGTCGATTGGCTATAATGCCCGTGCACAGTTCTATTATGACCAGACCGGCGGTAAATTACGCTCAGTTGGCCCTTCTGAGGGTACCGCGACCCAGATCAATGTGATCAGCGCGATAGCGAATGGTAAAAATCAGGACGCGACTAAAACTTTCATCAATTATGCACTCAGCCCTGAGGCACAGGCACGTTTTGCCAAGATGATGTTCTACGCCCCCACCAGTTCCAAGGCTGAAGTCGATGAGGCCACACGTGCCCGCATCCCGATGATGAATCCTGAACAGCGTGACAAGCTTATCCCTGTGGACTGGATGACGATCGGTGATATTCGCGGCAAGATTCTGGATCCGTGGCGCCGTCAGATCATACCGGCAGGCCGCTGATTTTCAGCTCTCTCTGTTTTCCATCTTTATGACTGCAAAACTGCTCTGCCTGATCTTTATCAGGCGGAACGGCACAGAATAATTCGGGTTCTGACATGACGACAGATAATACATTTCTGCAACTCAAAGCCGTCTCAAAACTCTATGGCGTCAATTATAAGGCCGTGGATGATCTTCATCTCGATTTACCCAAAGGCAAACTTCTCGGACTGCTCGGGCCTTCCGGTTGCGGTAAAACTACAACATTGCGGATGATCGCCGGATTGTTGCCGATTACGGACGGCAATATTTATATCAATGGCGAGGATATCTCACGCAAACCGCCGCATCAGCGCGACATTGGACTGGTGTTCCAGAACTATGCGCTGTTCCCGCATATGACAGTGGCTGAGAATGTGGCTTTTGGTCTGGATATGCGCCGTGTGCCAAAACATGAAGCGCAGGCACGGGTTGAAGAGGCGCTGGAGATGGTGCGCTTGCCCGGCTACGGACCACGCAAGCCGAAAGATATGTCCGGCGGCCAGCAACAACGTGTGGCACTTGCCCGCGCTTTGGTCATCCGGCCACGCATCCTGCTGCTTGATGAACCACTCTCAAATCTTGATGCGAAATTGCGTGATGATATGCGCATTGAAATCCGCGAAATCCAGCAACGCATGAATATCACAACAGTTTTTGTGACCCATGATCAGGTCGAAGCTCTGACTATGTGTGATGTGGTTGGTGTGATGCATAATGGTAAACTGGCACAGCTCGGCACGCCGGAAGAAATTTATGAGCGTCCGTCTTCATTGTTTGTTGCGGAATTTGTCGGGCGCGCCAATGTGCATATTTGCCAGATTATTGCAGAGAATACCTGCCGTCTGGGAGACAATGTCTATCGCTGTAATACCCATGGTGCTGCTTCCGGTGAGGGGCAGATTGCTATCCGTCCGCATCGCATCAGTCTGACGCCTAACCGTGACCAGTCTTTGATAAGTGTGACCACCAACAGCGCTCGTGGCAAGGTCGCGCGGATCACCTATATCGGCGACATCGTTCAATATGAAATCGAGATTAATGGCGGTTACCTGAAGGTCGAAGTGCCGACTACCAGTGGCGGCCATGGTTTCCAGCTGGGCGATAAGCTTCTGTGCGAGTGGAAACCGGAAGACATGCTGGTTTTCGGAGGTAAGCAATGACTGCACTTGCCTCTGCATCCCATAGCCTTGCGAAGCCGAAGCGTGGCTGGTTTCCTCTGATTGCCGTCGGGCTTTTACTGCCGATGGCTTTGATTAATCTGATCGCATTCATTGTGCCGGTAGCCAATCTTGCGCAGATTTCCTTTCTGGAAAGCCGCAGTGGCGGGGTTTTGACCGACAATTATACGCTGGAGAATTATCTCAATTTCTTCACCGACAGTTTCAACTGGGAGCTGATTTTCAACTCTCTGTGGATCAGCACTTTAATCACGGTGATGACGCTGATCTGTGCTTATCCGATTGCCCTGTTTTTGCATCGCGTATCACCGGTATGGCGTAACTTATTGTTTGTTATCACTGTTTCTCCGCTGCTGGTGAGCAGCGTGGTGCGAACCTACGGCTGGATGGTGCTGCTCGGGGATCAGGGCCTTATCAATGGTATGCTGATGAGCTCCGGCCTAATTTCAGAACCATTTCGTCTGGTCAATAATACACTTGGCGTTTTCATCGGTATGGTGGAAATCCTTATCCCGTATATGGCGCTGTCCTTGATTGCCGGTTTTGGCCGTTTGAATGTGACATTGGAAGAAGCGGCAGCTTCACTCGGAGCCAATAGTTTCACCCGTTTTCGCCGTGTGATCTTTCCGCTGACTTTGCCCGGGGTGGCACTGGGTTGTCTGCTGTGCTTTGTGCTGGCTATCAGCTCTTTCATCACACCGAAATTGCTTGGCGGTGGTCGCGTCTTCATGCTCGCAACCGAGATTTATGATCAGGCGGTTATCCAGCTTGAATGGCCGCGCGCAGCAGCGACATCGGTCATCGTTCTCATCATCTTCGGACTGGCTCTGGTCGTGTATTCACGCATTGCCCGCCGCATAGATTAACCGGCAGGAGACAAATCATGATTGGTACTATGAAACTGCCGTTTAAAGTTCTGGTTGCAGCACTCTACCTGTTTTTGCTTGCACCCATTCTGGTGGTTATCCCGCTGTCCTTCAGCAATGATAATTATCTGACCTTTCCGCCGCAAAGCTGGGGTGTGCGCTGGTATGGTGAAATGCTGCATCACGAGGCGCTCATTAATGCCTTGTGGATCAGCCTTGGTGTCGCAAGCGTTGTGACTGTTCTGTCGCTGATTGCCGGTATTCCGGCAGCCTATGCGATCCGTCGCTATGAATTTCGTGGACGGGAATTCTTGCTCAATATTTTCACTGCGCCATTGCTGTTGCCTTCAATTGTACTGGGTTTGGCTATCCTGCTGGTGTTTGTGCGGATGCAGTTGCTCGGCACATTTACGGGACTTGTTATAGCACATCTGATCGTGACCACACCTTATGTGATCCGCATTATGATTACCGCTTTCTCGACACTGCCGCCATCGGTGGAAGAGGCTGCGACGATGCTTGGCGCGACACCATTCACCGTGTTCCGCCGCATTACTTTGCCGCTGATGATGCCGGGTCTGGTGGCCAGTGCCGCACTGTCATTCCTGTTGTCTTTTGATGAGGTTGTGATTTCGCTATTCATCACAGGGCCGCGTCTGACCACCTTGCCGGTCGAGATTTTCAACTATGTGGAAAGTCGTACAGATCCGATGACTGCCGCGATTTCCGTGGTGCTGATTATCGCAACTTTGCTGATCATTTTCCTGATTGAACGCACACTCGGCTTGTCCCGCACCATCGGTAAATCTTCTGAAAATACCAAATAAACGTACTCGCATTGCATAAATGAAGAGACGAGGAGGTCTCGAAAATGGAAAATATCGCCCTTTGGATGTCACAGCCGCATTTCGGATATCTTGAGATTGCCAAGACCTGCGGTTTCACATCCTTCGTGCTGGAACTGGAGCATGGCACATTTGATTTGGGCACACTTGATCAGTTTCTGGCCTTCACCAAAGCACAAGGTCTGCCGACACTGACCAAAGTACTGGCGCCGACCACAGAAGCCATTCAGCAGGTGCTCGATTTCGGCACAGATGGTGTGATTGTTCCGCATATTCTAGGTGTGGAGCATGCCAGAGAAGTCACAAAAGCGGCGAAATATCCGCTAACCGGTACGCGTTCTTATGCCGGTGGCCGCGTGTTTGGCTATAGCCGTCCGGCATCAGATGCGTTCGAAAAAGAGAATAAGCGAACCAAATGCTACGCCATGATCGAAACGGCTGAAAGTCTGGCTGATGTCGAAAAGATTATCGCGCTGGAGACGGTAGACGGTTTGTTTCCGGGGCCTTCCGATTTGGCACTTGCCCGTGGCCGTGGTGCTTATGAATTCAATGATGCTGACAAAGCTGATCTGCGCCGTTGCGCCAAAGCCGCCCGTGATGCCGGTAAGGCATGGATTATGCCCGCATGGACAGAAGCCGAGCGCCGCTTTGCATTGGATGAGGGCGCATCAATGCTGGTCGTTGCCACACAGAATATGACCCTGCGTCAGGGCATGATGACCACAGTGAATGCGCTTAAAAAAGAAGCGCTTATTGCCTGATTTTATTTTTATTAAATAAGCTTGGAGGAGCATGATGAAAGTAAGTTTGATCCAGACCAATCCGCAGGCTGATAAAGCAGCCAATCTGGCCACAACCCGCAAACTGATGGAAGATGCAGTGCGTACAGATGCGCCGGATCTGATTGTTCTGCCGGAGTATTTTGAATATTACGGTGGCAGTCCTGAGGGCAAGCTGAACGAGGCAGAAACCGCACCAAATGGTGCTGCCTATAAAATGGCGCAGGATTTTGCCCGTGAACATAAAGTTTTCGTGCATGCAGGTACGATTATGGAGAAAGTTGAAGGCGAAGCACGGATTTATAATTCGACTTTTGTCTTTGACCGTTCGGGCAAAGAAGTTGCCCATTATCGCAAAATTCATATGTTCGATATCGTTGCACCGGATGGCACAGCTTATAAAGAATCCGCAACGGTGAAACCGGGTGAAGATGTTGTGGTCTATGATCTCGACGGTTTCAAAGTCGGTTGTGCCATTTGCTACGATATTCGGTTTGCTGAACTGTATCTCGAACTGGAAAAGGCCGGTGTTGATATCATCATTCTGCCTGCCGCATTCACCTTGCAGACAGGTAAAGACCATTGGGAAGTACTGGCACGCGCTCGCGCGATTGAAACCCAGACCTATTTCGTGGCCTGCGGACAGACCGGCGCCGTGGTGAGCGGCGGCGAGAAGCGTCACACTTACGGACATTCTCTGGTCTGTGATCCTTGGGGGCATGTCGTCGCCCGTGCATCAGACGGCGTGGGTTTTGTCACCGCCAGAATTGACCGTGAGCAGATCAACCGCGTGCGCGCCTTAATTCCAATGGTGCAGCACCGCCGATTAGGCAAACGTCACGAAGCCTGTGCAGTGTAAGGAACTTTCATCATGTATGTTATTAATGCAATGCCTGAACAGGTGGAACAGGCTGATCTGGATTTGTTGTCCGGTGTGGAAACGGCAACTGTCGGCCACTGGCGTTTCTTTGGCTTTATGAATCATTCAATTCAACCGCTGCTGCCAAAGCGCCGGATAGTCGGTACTGCCGTAACCATTGCCATTCCGGGGCCGGATTCAACTTTGTTGCATCATATCACCGGTATGCTGCGTCCGGGCGATGTGCTGGTGGTCGATCGTATGGGCGATGATCGTTATGCCTGTTGGGGTGGAGGTGTAACAATTGCCGCTAAAGCTGCCGGTGCAGTGGCTGGCATTGTAGATGGCCCTTGCACCGATTTGACCGAGATTGAGGATTCCGACTTCCCGATGTGGGCGCGCGGTATTTCACCAATCACTACCCGTCTTTATGATCTGGGCGGCGGGATCAATATTCCGGTTTCTTGTGGCGGCGTGGTTGTCAATCCGGGCGATGCCATTCTTGCCGATGAAAGCGGCGTGCTGGTGCTGCCGCGCGGTGAAGTCAACGAGGTTGCAACCAAAGCCTTAGCCATTCAGGAACGCGGGAAAGAGCGGGAAGCATCGGTCAAGACCGGGCTGAAACTGGGTGAAGTCTCCGGCGCATCAGACAAAGTCAAAGCACGGATGGCGGTATAAAGATTAAAACCGGAGCGGAAGAATGAGCGCTGTTGCAAACAGGATTGTTTTTCCGCTCCGGTGAATTCTCAGTAGGATCATATCAAAAAATAAGACATAAGCATTCAGTCACATAATATGCGGAGGGGAGACTGCATATCAATGAATATCCGGTTTCTTGAGACGGTGATCTGGCTTTCGGAATTGCGCAATTTTCGGATCACGGCAGCGCGTATGAATATGACACCGGCGGCGATCTCCAATCGTATTGGCGCAATAGAACAGGAACTCGGCTTTCGCCTGTTCGAGCGTGATGCCCGCGATGTTAGCCTGACGACGGAAGGTGAGATTTTCGTTGAGGGCGCGCGGGATATTGTGCGCCGTTATAAAGACCTCGTTGATAGTGTCAGCCCGAAAAACTCTGTAGAGGGGCAACTCAAGCTCGGTATTGTCCCAAGCCTTGCGATGACAATTTTACCCGGTGTGCTTGATATTTTACGTCAGCGTTATCCTAAAATCAGAATTTCGATTACCACAGATTCCTCAAAAGTGTTGACGCAGCAACTGGAGCAGCGTGAGCTGGATATTGTTTTTGCAATCCGGCCTGATCCGTCAACAACATTGCGTAGTGTCAATATCTGCACATTCGGCATGTTCTGGATCAGCCGGACTCCTGATATTCCTATCGGCCCGGAGGATTTATTCTCACGGGAAGATTTGCTGAACCATCCGATTATTTCTTATGAAAGTGGCTCGCATAATTATCAGCAGATCATCAATTATTTTTCAGAAGATCATATTAAAGATGCGACTGTGCATTATTCTAATTCCCTCACAACGACCATCAATATGATCTCGGCAGGGGTTGGGATTTCGGTTATCCCACCGGTGGTGATTCAAAAAGAACTGCGACAGGGAGAGCTGAAAGTGCTCAATACGAATGCTATTTTCCCTGCCACCAGTTACAGCGCGATGTATCTGGAAGTTTCAGCCACGCGATTGATTACGCTTGTGGCAACGATTGCCCGTGAGGCTGGTCGCAATTTGTGTAATCAATTCAGTGACAGCCTCGCCTATCAGGATGTCGCAGCATGATACTGGAGAGCTGTTTTTATGTATTAATGGTTTTGCTTATTAAAGTACTGCCTGTTACACGCGTCGCGCGGTGTGATGCCAAACTGCCTGCGGAAGGCAGTGGCGAAATTGGCAGGGTTCGTATAACCGGCAATTATACAAGCTTCTTGTATGCCAGCCTCACCGGACTTCAGCATGGAAAAAGCGCGTTCAAGGCGTAAACCGCGCACATATTCGAAAACACTGTGACCTTCAGTTATGCGAAACAGACGCTGTAATCCGCTTGCACTCATGCCTGCTTCACGGGCAATGCGCTCCACACTCAGCGGTTCTGTAAGATGCGATTCTATCAGGTCTTTGGCTCTTTGCAGCCGTAGCGTGTCATAGCGGCTGGGTATTGTGCTGTTTGCAATATTTTGTCCGGCCTGCATAACTGCGCTGATCGTTTCGGTTACAATCTCGACTGCGCGACCTTCCAGATACAGATTACGCAGTTCTGGCCGGAGAGAGGACGGGGCGAGTATTTGTTTGATCAGTTCGATCATGCGTGGTGTCAGAACCCAGCGATGATCGGTCAGATTATCTTTAAACAGACGTTTAGCGCTTTGCTGATTGCTCAGATCTTCCATAGCATCAAGATGCAGCCATTCCGGCGTGGCGGATACAACCAGATGGCAGAGATGCTGATGCCCTTGTGATGCTCTGCGGAAGCTTTCATCACTGGTACACATGATTGCAGCGCCGGTAATTGCGCTTTTTTTGTCGCTGCGAAAGCCGAATTTTCGGTCACCGATGCTCAGGTCAATCTGGCCGTCGAGAAAGAAAATGCAGGACAAGCCCTCATGGATCAGTGAAGTTGCGGTGAAAGCCCGTTCTTCTGTAACATCGCTGACATGAAGCGTTAAACCGCTGCGTAATTCCTGATGCAGAAAGGAGCCTTTCAGCAGCGTGTCGTCCATGCCAAGATCATCCTCAGGACTATCGAGGACAACATGCTCGTTACGCAGAAAGTCTTTAACGCGCAGATGTTTATCTGCCGAAACGCTGGCGGATATATGGCCTGAAGAGGATCTCACCTGCGAAGCCTTTCCAGTTTTTAAGCGGTCATCTGATTATGGCCGTTTTAGCTGAATGAATTATCGGGTCTTTATGCTTACAAAGTTGAAACTTTGACAGTTTCACAAAAATTTAGCGGATTGCAAAGGTTTCTGATTGTTCTGCAAAGGCCAGCAGATTGTCAGACATGCTCTGGTGTCATAGATAATTAAATTAATATGACACATAAAGTCAAGTTTTGAAGAGTCATCACTTGACTGGCTTGGGGGCATTCGTGAGTAATCAGACATTTTCAAAAATGAGTTCATTGGTGAAACTCAACAAGGCGCGATCCGTATTGTTGGCTTCAACCATGCTCTGTGGTCTGAGTGCTGCTCCGGCCTTTGCGCAGGAAAACATCAAACTCAAGACGATTACAATTGAGGGTGAAGGCACCGGCGAGGCCGCTGACAGTATTGTTGCAAAGCGCAGTGTTGCAGCTGCCAAAACCGATACGCCGCTTCTTGAAACGCCTCAGGTCGTCAATGTTGTGACCCGCAAGCAAATGGATGTGCAGGGCGCAAATACAGTCGCGGAAGCTCTGCGTTATACACCGGGCGTCATGTCTGATCCGAATGGCTATGATGTGCGTTATGACTGGTTGTATATTCGCGGCTTCAACTCCTATGGAACGATGTGGCTCGACGGACTGGCCATTGCCGGTGATCCGAGCAATTATTCCACGCCAAGCATAAATCCTTATTCACTTGAGCGGATTGAGGTCATTAAGGGGCCAGCTTCTGTGCTTTACGGACGCACTGTGCCGGGCGGTCTTGTCAATCAGATCAGTAAACGACCTGAAACTACTCCACATCGGGAAATCAATATCGGCACCTCTGCTTTCGGCGGTATTCAAAGCTCTTTTGATTTTACAGGCCCTGTCACGCAAGATGGTGAGTGGAGCTATCGCCTGCTAGGGCAGGGGCGGAATATGCATACGCAGATTGATCATGAGCGTGACAAGCAGTTTATGATTGCGCCGAGCCTGACATGGGCGCCGACCAAAGATACGTCGCTGACAATGTACGGTTATTATCAGCGCGATCGGCCAGTGTTTAATCCGCGTTTTTATCCTGCAATAGGCACTTTGCTGCCTAATCCTGCCGGACAGATTCCGCGTGAGGTTTTTCTCGGCGACCCGAATTGGGGTGGTTTCAACCGCGATTATTACCATCTGGGCTATGAGTTCGAACATGAATTCAATGAGAACTGGACCATTCGCCAGAATATGCGTTACGGCCGATCCAGTCAGGATATGAACCTCCTGCTGGTCAATCCGGCTTTTGCTTATTTCGGTGCCCCTTCCTCTCATCTTGAGAGGGTAACGGCAGTATCGGATGACTGGACGTCAACTTTTGCCGTTGATACGCAGGCCGAGACCAAATTTGAGACCGGTACACTGGATCATACTGTGCTGTTTGGTGTGGATTATGTGCGCGGTGTTTCATCCACAAATTTCGGTAATTCGGACAGAAGCGTTACAGTGCCGGGGATTGATTATAATAATCCGGTTTACGGGCTTAAATATCCGCTGGCTGCTGTGACAACATCAGGATTACAGAAGCAAAACCAGATTGGTCTCTATGTACAGGATCAAATCCGTTATGACCGCTGGGTCGGAACATTTGGTTTGCGTTACGACAGGTCTGATATTGATACGACAAACCGCATGAAACCGGATAGTCCGGTCGTCTCTACCAATGATAATGCAGTTTCCGGACGGGCAGGGCTGACCTATCTGTTTGATAATGGTTTGGCTCCATATATCAGCTATTCCACTTCATTCCTGCCTCTGATGGGTACTGACTATAAAAACGATCCGTATGAAGCGCAGACTGCCCGTCAGATTGAACTTGGCGTAAAATATGAACCTGCAGGTGGTCGCGGGATGGTGTCATTATCCTTGTTTCAGCTGACACAGGATAATGTGCTGACCCCTTATTCAAAAGATCCCAATCCGGTCAGACCTACATTGTTCGAACAGGATGGTAAGCAACGGGTACGCGGCATTGAAATCGACGGTAAATATGAGCTGACGCCGGAAATCAGCATAATGGCTGCTTATGCTTATTCGAATTCCAAGGTGCTGAGTTCTAATAATCCAGATGCTCTGGGACGTGAGATGCTGCGTCTGCCGGAACATCAGGGAAGTGTCTGGGTTCATTACACACCTTATGCCGTGCAGGGCTTGTCTCTTAGTGCAGGTATGCGTGCGCAATCATCTTATCAGACAGACAGCACTTATTTTGATGAGTTGCGAATTCCGTCCCGCACACTGGTTGATATCGGAATGGAATATGATTTCGGTGCTTTGAAAAATGAATTCGAAGGCACGAAACTGCGTGTTAACGTGACCAATCTGTTTGATAAAGAATATGTTTCTCATTGTCTGAATAAAACCGGCGGTAGCTGTAATTATGGTGCAGGGCGCGCCATCACCGCAAATTTGAAATATGAGTGGTAATGGTTTTACAGGTTTTTAATCGCAAAAAGGGCGCCGCTTTACCGGCGGCCTTGCTGTATTCTCTTGCCGTATTCTGGGGGCTTGCCCTTTTTGTAGCTGGCATAGCAAAAGCTGAGATTTTGCTTGAGGATGCCGCAGGCCGCAAGGTGCGGTTGGAGGCGCCTGCCAGCCGTATTGTCACCAATGAAAGCCTGTTATTGCTGTCACTCGCTCTCCTCGATCCGGAGCCGGTGGCGCGGCTTGCCGGATGGGCTGCCCCGCAGCGTTTTGACAAAGGTATGTATCAGGACTTTAAACAACGTTTTCCTCAGATTGATACCATTCCGGTGGTTGGCGGTGTCATGCCCGCCAATAGTTCTGTTGAAGCACTGCTAAGTGTGCAGCCGGATTTATTTTTGATTAGTCTTTGGCAGCCGGGCTGGGAAAATATTGCGGAACGCATTGAGGCGGCAGGCGTGCCAGTGATCTATCTCGATGGGCCCGAAAATGCCGCGCGCGGCCCCGCTGACGCTACCGCGTTTTCGATGACACTGCTTGGAAAAGCGATTGGCCGTGATGAGCAGGCAAGTAGTTTCGCGGATTTTGTCAAAGTCCGTTATGCTTTTGTCGCAGAGCGGCTGAAAAATATCAGTACTAAACAGGAAAATACGCCGAAAGTGCTGATTGATGCCCATGCCGTTGATGTCTGCTGTGCCTCTCCCGGATTGGATAATCGTATCACGCAATATCTGACACTTGCAGGCGGTAATAATATCGGCTCGGATGTGATTGCGGGTTATGACGGCCAGCTCAGCCCTGAATATGTGCTGAGCATTGATCCTGACGTGTATATTGCAACCGGTGGTCCGCATCTTGCAGGGCAGGGCGGACTGGTTATCGGCGGCGATATGGACAAGCAGGCTGCCCGTGCCTCTTTGCGTGCTGTTACTCAGCGCAGTATTCGCGGTGACCTAACGTCTATACGTGACGGGCGTGCTTTTGCGGTTTCACATCAGTTTTCTAACTCTGCGCTCAGTGTGCTGGTTTTTGAGTGTTTTGCAAAATGGATCCATCCGGCCTTATTCGAAGATCTTGAGCCAGCAGATACGTTGGCCGAAATCAACCGTCGTTTTATGGCGGTTCCGATAACCGGTACATTCTGGGTTAGTTTGAATGAAACACAGAAGACAGCCACACCGTGATGAATAAATCTGAACAGGGGTCTGTGAAATTACCGGATGCTTTGAATCAGTATCACCGCGCAAGGCAGCGACGCATTCTGCTAATTTCAGCCATTGTGCTGGCCGGTATTTTTGCTTTTTTTATTGATTTAATGGTGGGACCTGCGGGACTTGGTTTTCAAGAAACACTGAATGCGTTTCTCGGCACCGGTGATGTTTCCCGTCGTACAGAGGTTATTATCTGGCAAGTGCGTGTGCCTACCTCTTTGATGGCAGTTCTGGTGGGCGCGGCTCTGGCATTGGCCGGTACTGAGATGCAGACTTTGTTATCCAATCCGCTGGCAGAGCCATTTACACTCGGCATTTCATCCTGTGCGGCACTGGGCGCGGCAGTGGCTATTGTTCTGGGCGTGTCGCTGCCGTTTGTTCCGGTCAGCTGGACAATTTCTGCCAACGCTTTTCTGTTTGCCGCCTTGTCGCTGGTTGCAGTCAACCTGCTGGCTGGATTGCGCGGCGTGAACCGTCAGGTACTGATCCTGTTTGGTATCGCACTGGGCTTTACGGCAGGGGCGCTGCTTTCCTTGTTGCAATTTATAGCGTCTGCGGATGCGCTGCAGCAGTTGGTTTTCTGGAGTATGGGCAGTCTCGCGCGCGCAGATAAAAATAATGTGCTGATTTTGGCTGTTGTCGTTATGCTCTGTGTGCCGTTTTCTTTTGCGGCCTCATGGCGCTTTACGATATTGCATTTGGGTGAGGAACGGGCAAAAAGCCTCGGGGTAAACCTTAAACGTCTGCGGCTGATGTCATTGTTGCGGATCAGCCTGCTTTCGGCAACTGCCGTGGCTTTTGTCGGCATTGTCGGTTTTGTCGGGCTTGTTGGTCCGCATATCGCACGAATGCTGGTGGGGGACGATCACCGCTATCTCTTGCCTGCAAGTATGAGTGTGGGCGCGGTTGTTATGTTGCTGGCCTCGGTTACATCCAAAATGCTTGTACCGGGCACATTGCTACCGATCGGTATTGTAACGGCACTTGTAGGGTTGCCGGTATTTTTTATGCTGATCCTGCGACAAAGCGGGGCTGGCCGATGAAGCCGCAATCATCTCCCGTTCTGACAATCCGTAATTTAAACGCAGGCTATAGCAACAGCCTTGTCATCAAAGATTTTACTCTGCCGCGTGTGCAGTCGGGTGTTGTGGCGCTGGTCGGGCCGAATGGCGCGGGGAAGTCCACATTATTACGCGCATTGGCACACCTGATTTCCGCTCGTGGGGATGTCAAGCTGGATGGTGTCGATGTATTGCGTATGAAATCGGCTTTACGTGCAGCAACAATCGGGTTTATGCCGCAGAGTCTGCCGGAAAATGTGTCACTGAGCGTGCTTGAAACCGTTATCGCTACTCTGAAGGTCGGCGGCATGGACAGTACAAGGCATATTGAAGAACAGGCATATGATGTTCTGCTGCAACTTGGCGCAGCGGATCTGGCATCACAGCCGCTGAACAGGTTATCCGGCGGACAGCGGCAGGTGGTGAGCCTTGCACAGTCTATTGCCAGTCAGCCGGCCTTGCTGCTGCTGGATGAGCCGACGAGCGCTTTGGATTTGGCACGTCAGTTTTTGATTATGAAGCATGTCCAAGATTATGCCCGTAAAGGCCGGATCGTTGTGGTTGTGATGCATGATCTGGCACTGGCGGCACAATGGGCAGATCAGATTGTCGTGTTGGCACAAGGCGGTTTGTACAGCTCCGGTAAGCCTGAAAATATTATCACGCCGCAGATGCTGGCTGACGTTTATCATATTGAGGCACGGGTTGAACGCTGCACGCAGGGGCAACTGCGCATCATGGTGGATGGTATTGCACCGGCAATATCTTCTCAGAGCAATCCTGACGTTCCAGACAATCATAAAAATAACAGGAGGGGATGATGAAGGAATTTATCGCACAGACCCGATTTGAGCTATTGGATGCCGAGCATGTTTTGACGCTGGTTTGCGCACATATGATTGAGCATGATGCGGAAGTGGAAATGCGCGGTGAAACACGGATTTTGCGATTTCTGGACACGCAGGCAGATTTGACCTGTGAGGGAAATGAAGTGCTGATTGATGTCAGGTCAAAAACTATTGAGGGTATATATTTTACCCGTATGGCGCTGACATCGCATATTCTTGAATTTTCAGAACATAAAATTCCGTTATTTGAATGGACTGGCGATGGTGAGACAATTGTTCGCCCGCCGAATTTTCAGATCTTAGAGGTCGTGGGATGCCGGAATATAACCCCGCATATGCGCCGCATTGCATTTAAAACGGAAAATATTGCACGTTTCACGTCGATGGACGCGCTGCATCTCAATATTTTGGTTCAACATCCAGACCGGACAGAGCCGCAATGGCCTACAGTCGGTTCTAACGGACTTGTACACTGGGAAGAGCCACAGACACGGCCGGTCTTTCGTAAATATACGGTGCGCTCGCTCGACATCCATACGGGCATTATGGAAATTGATTTTGTCCTCCATGATGATGCAGGGCCGGGCTCCGCTCTGGCTGAGGAGATCAAGGTCGGGGATCAGGTCGGCGTGATGGGGCCGGGAGGTGGTGGTCTTGCTGAAGCTGACTGGTATCTTTTTGCAGGTGATGAAACCGCTTTGCCTGCTATCGGAAGAATGCTGGAACATTTACCGGAAACAGCGCGCGGTATTGCTGTGATTGAAGTGGCGGATCAGCATGAAATACAACCGCTGACAACCTACTCATCCGTTGAAATACGCTGGCTGCTGCGTGACGGACAAGCTGCAGGCACCACTTCTAAGCTTGGTAATGCGGTTCGCAACATTGCCTTGCCGGATGATGGTTTGGCTATTTATGTCTGGGCAGGATGCGAGTATGAAACCTTCCGCACAATCCGTAGCTACTTACGCACAGAATGCGGGCTTAAAAAACATGAACATCTGGTTGTTTCATACTGGCGAAGGGGTGAAGGGGCTGAGTAAATTTTGCTCGATGGTTATCCGGGTTTCAATGCTTTAATCTTGAAGCTCGGGTAGGTTTTTATAAAGCTCAAGAGCGTCCGGATTGGCGAGCGCTTCTTTATTGTTAATGATCCGGCCATGAACAATATCGCGGACTGCGAGTTCAGAAATTTTACCAGATTTCGTTCGCGGAATATCATGAACCGCGATGATTTTTGCCGGAACATGGCGTGGAGAAGCACCTGATCGTATATGTTGTTTGATCCGCTCGCGCATATTATCCGTGAGAGTAAGCCCTGCTTTTAACCTTACAAAAAGTATAATGCGCACATCACCTGCAAAATCTTGACCAATGCAAATTGCCTCAATGATTTCTGGTAATTGCTCAACTTGATTGTAAATTTCAGCGGTTCCTATCCGTACACCACCCGGATTGAGTGTTGCATCGGAGCGACCGTGAATAATGATGCCGTCATGATCTGTTCGTTCGGCGAAATCACCATGGCACCAGATATTTTCAAAGCGTTCAAAATAAGCTGCCGAATATTTTCGATTTCCCGGGTCATTCCAAAAGCCTATTGGTTGGCAGGGAAACGGTTTTGTACATACCAACTCTCCTTTGCCGCTTTTCAACGACATGCCTTTATCGTCCCACACATCAACTGCCATGCCGAGGCCTGCCCCCTGAATTTCGCCGCTCCAGACCGGCAGAGTTGGAACGCCGAGAACGAAACAAGAGACAATATCGGTGCCGCCAGATATGGATGCGAGATGAATATCCTGTTTAATTGACTGATACACATATGCAAACCCCTCCGGTGATAGCGGGGATCCGGTTGAAAACAATGCACGTAAGGCAGATAAATCATGACTGTTTGTGGGATGCAGACCAGCTTTGCGTAAGGCATCAATATATTTTGCAGAGGTGCCAAAATGGGTCATTTTCTCGGCTTGGGCATAATCAAATAATATATTGCCATCGGGATAAAACGGTGAACCGTCATAGAGTAATAAGGTCGCTCCCGAAGCAAGTCCTGAAACAAGCCAGTTCCACATCATCCAGCCACAAGTGCTGAAGTAAAACAGCCGGTCTCCTTGTTTAATATTCGCATGTAGCCGGTGCTCTTTTACATGTTGTAACAAGGTTCCACCTGCGGAGTGGATAATACATTTAGGTATGCCGGTAGTGCCGGATGAGTATAAAATGCACAGTGGATGCGCAAATGGTAGTTGAATAAATATGAGATCCGCTGGCTTAAATGCTGCAATTGACCTTTCAAAAGGAGTGCAATGCGCCCTTGTGACAGCCTGTAGTTTTTCAGACAGGCTTTCAGCACTCCCCAGATAGTCAACGATCAAAACAGATTGGACAGATGGTAGCTGTTGAACGATCTGTTGAAGTTTTTCATCAAGCTTTTGTTTTTTACCATTATACCAATATGCATCACAGCTTAGGAAAAGTTTCGGTTCAATTTGACCAAAACGATCTAATACACCTTGCGGACCAAAGTCCGGTGAACAAGATGACCAGACCGCACCAATTGAAGTACATGCCAGCATAGCAACAATCGTTTGTGGCATATTCGGTAGCATGGCCGCCACGCGGTCACCTGGTTGGGTAATCCCCCCTTTAATTAAAGGTGTTTGAAAGTGGAATTTTCTCTGTTTAATAAACGAGGAGATTTTTATGAAAACGACTAGATTTACCGATCCACAAATCCTTGCAATCTTACGCCAAGCTGAGGGTGGTGTGTCTGTTCCTGAGCTTTGCCGCGAACACGGCATGAGCAATTCAGCATTTTATAAATGGCGCTCGAAATATGGCGGCATGGATGCCTCGATGGTCAGCCAGATGAAATCTATCGAGGATGAAAACCGTCGGCTAAAGAGAATGTTTGCTGACCTGAGCATGCAAAATGACTTACTGAAAGAAGCTCTTGGAAAAAAGTAACGGGGCGCTCGGAGCGTCGAGATATGGCCGTGATAGCTGCGAAACGGCCTGATGTCAGTATTGCGTGTGCATGCCGAGCTTTTGAAGTAAGCGAGACCTGTTATCGCTATAGCCCTCTTCTTCGTCATGAGAATGAAGAAATTGCAGATCTTCTGATTGGACTAACGGCAGCTAAAAAGACATGGGGTTTTGGATTGTGCTTTCTTTATCTTCGTAATGTCAAAGGCTATGGCTGGAACCACAAGAGGGTTTATCGTATTTATTGTGAGTTGGAGCTGAACCTTCGAATTAAGCCCCGAAAACGCCTTAAAAGGGATAAACCTGATGCTCTGGTAGTTCCAACAAAACCTAATTTGGTCTGGTCGATGGATTTCATGGCAGATCAGTTGGCAGACGGCCGGTCATTCCGGCTATTGAATGTACTGGATGATTTTAACCGTGAAGGCTTAGGCATTGAGGTGGATTTCTCTTTGCCAACAGAACGGGTTATTCGAAGTTTGAACCAGATCATCGAATGGCGCGGCAAGCCAGAGACTATACGCGTTGATAATGGCCCGGAATATATCAGTGGTAAACTTCTGGGGTGGGCTGAAAAACACTCTATTACCATCTTGTATATTCAACCAGGACAGCCTCAGCAAAATGCCTATATTGAACGCTATAACCGGACTGTCAGGCACGAATGGCTAGACCAATATATCATTGAGACAATTGAAGAAGCGCAAGCCTTCGCGACAGATTGGTTATGGACTTACAACAATGAACGTCCCAATATGGGCAT
>NZ_JAUCBM010000023.1 GCF_030362795.1 Pseudochrobactrum kiredjianiae
GCTAGGGCATAGACTCATAAACTTTGACACCAAATTCTTGTTGCGATGATTTTTACTGCAGCGATATAGTTCTCTGGGCACTTGTCGTAGCGCGTTGCGATGCCTCGAAACTGCTTGATTTTGTTGAAGAACCGTTCGACGAGGTTACGCTGCTTGTAAACCCAGCTTGAAAAAGCAAAGGAACCCTTACGGTTTGCTTTGGGTGGAATATTGGCCCATGCTTTGCATCTGGCGGCCTTGGCCCGCCGTCAGTATCATAGCCCTTATCTGCTAGCAGCGTATCACCGTCGCTAAGGCCGTCTGTCAGTGCATCAGCTTGTGTGCAATCAGCTACTTGCCCACCTGTCAGACGCAGCGTTACCGGTCGGCCTTCGGCGTCGACAAACGCATGGATTTTACTCGTAAGCCACCGCGGGAACGTCCCATGCTACCATCATTTCCATCCTCTTTTTTCCCGTGGCTCCATGCTGGTGAACACGGGCACAGGTGGTGTCAATCATGATGATGTCCCCATCGTAAGCCTCTGAGACGGCGTGAAAAAGCCGATCCCATACCCCAGCCTTACGCCAGCGGACAAAGCGATTATAGCAGGTGGTCGGAGGACCATACCGCTCCGGAATTTCCGCCCATGTTGAACCAGTTCGAAAACGCCAAAGAATTCCATTTAATACTAGACGATCATCAACGCGGGCAACACCGCGTGGCTTATTGGGCAATAAAGGGGATATGATTGACCATTCATGGTCCGTAAGTTCGTAACGACGGCGTGTCATCTAAGGCTCCATAATTCAACGAAAGTGAACCATAAGCGCCTCAATTTTCAAAATTATTTTATGAGTTTACGTCCTAGGCCGCCCGCACCAGAGACTACGCCCTTCAATGTGAGCGCGTTGCTGCCACCAAGCTGTCGCCGTTGAGGTTCGTGCCGCCATCGTGCTTCACGAGCGCGCCATCGCCAGATATCACACCCGATATTTTAAGGCCGGTTGTACCTTGTAAAGCCAACCCACCAGTGTAGAGCATCACATTGTTGGAAATATCGAGCCCCGCCGCGCCCGCTTGTAAACTGCCGCCATAACTACTGGTGGTACCTGTGCCGAGCGAAGCGCTGTTGTTGAAGATCGCCACAGCACCGGACAATGTTGCATCCTGCGCTGTCGACACACCGTTGATAGTCCAGTTACCGCTCTGGACATTTAGGTGATTGAAGTTGATGTAAGTGTTGACCGCGATCATGCCGCTCGCCGAAGCCCCCTGTTGCAAATTGAGTGTGTTGTCCCCGCCTGCACCACCATCGATCAAGCCTGTGCGGCGATGTTGAGTGTGTGTCCGTTAAAAACAATATTGAACGCAGTACCAGTACCACCAGCCTTATTAACCGACGAACCCGTTGCCGCATTAAATGTGTTGGAGTCGCTTGCACCCATCGACACACTGCCGTTGATTGTACCACTATTCGTCATATTAACCGCACCGCCCCGTAAGCGACGACGACAGGTGCATCTACTCCGACCATTGTCTCCGGTTAGCGGAGTCGAGCCTATCGAGCCGGTGTTCGTGATATGCGATGTACCGCCAGTGCCATTTTGCACTGATAATGCCATCCCCGTTACGCCATTGATTGCCACTCCGGTAGAGCCTTTCATCGTACCGTTATTGGTAACGAAGGCGTTGCTCGCTGCGGCAGCGCCAACCACACCGCCACTCGACACAACGCCAAGTCCAAAGCCAAGCCTTGACGGGTCAATCGTACCGTTATTCGTCAGCGTGACATTATTGCCTGTAAACTGCATCGCCGCACCACCAACGCCAAACTATACGCCAAGACTCGCGCCCGGATTGACGGTCGCGCTAACATTGTTCAGATCGCTAGAAAAATGTGATGCTAGCGGGGTAGGATTGCCCGAGCAGATTACTGTAGTTCCCGCCTAGCTGCAGGCCGCTTGCACCGGAATGATACCTGCACCAGTAAGTGCAAGACAGACGTAAGTCTGCACCAAGAATTTTGGATACAGTTCACTAGTCTGTTTTGAGCGCATACGACTGATATTCTTTCTTTCGTTGGCAGTAACTATGGCATGCAGAAACGCAGGAAGGCCAAGCTTCTTTGATGGAATGGGACGTTATGCTAGCCGAAATTGAACAGCTGACATTGCATCCTTCGTCGCTCATTCACATGCCGGAGCTTCCGCACATCGCGTCCATCATTGCCAGTAACAAAAACCAGTATTCAGCATGGCATCAATTCTGCAATCAGATAGCGTTGACTGCCCAGCCATAAACTCCTCCCCGTTCACTGCGTTCTTCTATGTCCTAAACTCAACGATGTTAGAGATCGTCTGCGTCAATTAGAGTTGTCCGATGGCAGTGTTTTTGCCATCTGAAACAGCGAAAGCAATAACGCAATTTGTTATGCGGCTAAGGTTTCGTTTTTTATGCCAATTTTCATGGGTCATTCGTCTAGAAAATGACGAATCTCCCCTTATGCAATGACCTTCACAGTGGGTTTATGATGGTCTTACAAATTATCATATTGCGATATACAAAATATATTTAAAGTGCAAAAGAGCTCTATTTATAAAATGCAAATAAATTACAATAAATCGGTATAGATAAATTGCTTAGCGGCGTGATGAGCGCATGTTTATTGGAGATATTACCGCTTATCCCGATAGTAGTACAGCATGATAGTCTATAACTATTCATGCGTCATAATCATTCTGGTATCACTTGAGCAATTTTCATGGTCGGATGGCTCTCTCCCTGCGCAGCTGCCATCAAAGGACGGGAGATAGTTGTCGATATTGCTAAAACCGCGCACAAGAGCAGAGCCTACTCAAAAAAGCCGCCTTTATATCCTTCTCTCACGACCTAATAACCATAAAAGATAAATCCCACCCAGCAAGCCTGTCGTAAGACCAACAGGCATTTTAAGATTGAGCGGTGAGTTCTGGCTGAGAAGGTCAGCTCCAAGCAGTAAAACCGCACCCATCAATGCACCGGAAATAACCGGCACATCGGACGAACGCGTCAAACGACGTACCAATTGTGGTGCCGCAAGCGCGATGAATGCAATAGGTCCCGCCGCAGCCGTTGCGATTGCCGTCAGTCCAACGGCTGCAATCACCATCATCAGACGGGTTTTCTCTGTCGCAATGCCCAGTTGCCTTGCTGCATCATCTCCCATTTCCAGAAAATTCATGCGTCGGGTATAAAAGATCATCAGAGGAACGATCAGTACAAAACCGAGCACCGCCGGCACAGCATGCGCCCATGTCCGCGTATTTAGTGAACCCGCCAGCCACAACTGTGCAGATGCAGCTTGATCAAGATCACCCACGACCAATAAAACAGTATTGATACCGGAAAGAATGGCACCAACGCCGATGCCGGTCAGGATCAGCCGATAACCACCCGTAGACCCTTTTTTCAATGACAGCACAAAGACTAAAATCGCAGCACCAATGCCTGAAAGCACGGCTGCAAGGGATGTTTCCAAAGGCCCCGCATTGAACAAGATAATCTGAATAATTGCCCCCGTCGCCGCACCGGTTGTGAAGCCTATAATATCCGGAGAGCCAAGCGCATTGCGTGATATTGACTGAAAAACGGACCCCGCCATGCCCAGTGATGCCCCGACAAAAATCGCGGTAACGAGACGCGGCAAACGAATACGCCAGATCACACGGTCAGCCGTCGGATTATCACTGGTGCCAAACAAGCTTTCCATGATCTGAGACGGCGTAAAATTCAGCGTACCTCTTCCGATATGCAACAGGCTTAGCGCAATGATGCCGAACACCAAAATGCAGCAGACTGCTATGACACGCTTCTGCCACTGAACGGAAAAACTGTTTGTTCGCAGAATAATCGTACCATCGGTTTTTATCATAGCTTATTCAACCTGTATTTACGGACAACGAAGATGAAAAACGGCCCGCCAATCAACGTGATAATTATACCGGCAGCAATTTCAGACGGCGGTACAATGATACGCCCGGTCACATCAGCTCCCAACAGCAATATTGCCGAGAACAGTGCGGAGTAAGGCAAAACCCAGCGATAATTGGGACCCGTCATCATTCTGGCAATATGCGGCGCAACCAGTCCGGCAAAACCAACAGGTCCTGCAGCGGCAGTTGCAGCACCGGCCAGCAACATCACTGCACAACAGGCAATAATCCATGTCAGCCGAATATTGACACCCAAAGCCTCGCCCATATCCCTGCCCAGCACGATTGCATTGAGATTTCCGGCAAGAGCAGCAGCAGTAATCACCCCGATCAAAACTGCAATTGCAAGAATAGCGACCACATCATAGCCCCTGCCCTCAACAGAGCCTGCAGACCAGTGCCGCACCTGATCCAGTACTGTCAGCGGGGAATTGACGATAATAATGCCGGTCACCGATGCAAGAACGATCGACAAACCAGCACCAGCCAGCACAAGACGCACAGGATTTGTGCCTGATAAATGTGCTTGCCCGAGAAAAAACACTGTGATCCCCGCCAGTCCGGCACCGGCAAATGCAAACCAGACATAGTGCTGCATGGTGGTCAACCCGAACAGCGTCATACCGGTCACAACAGCTACAGCCGCACCGGCATTAACCCCTAAAAGTCCGGGTTCCGCTAACGGATTACGGGTAATGGCCTGCATAATTGCACCGGCAACACCAAGCGCCAGGCCTGCAAGCACAGCAACAAGAGTACGGGGAATGCGTAACTCCCTGACAATCAGATGCAGATCATTCTGCGGGTCATAATTTTGCAGGGCATTGAAGGTTTCACGCAAAGCAATGGTTCTGGAACCCAGCGCCAGACTGGCCAGCACAAGTAGAAACAGCAAAACAACGCCCGTAATCAGGCCATAAGCACGCCGTTTGCGCAACAATGCATGGCTTGTGTTGCGGCATGGTGTGCGCTTTTCAGAACAAACACTCATAACCGCGGCAATTGCCTGACAATGGTTTCAAGCATTTGCAGGCCTGAATAATAATCAATCCGGAAGGATGTCATACCGAGCGGATAAACCCGTTTAGCGGAAACAGCATCAAGATTGCGTAAAACCGGATCAGTCAAAAATGCCTGCACGTCCGCTTCCGTGCCGCGCATCAGAAAAACAGATTTTCCTGCAATGGCCGCCGACAAATTCTCATGTGAAATAAAAGCAAAATCCGTACTACGGCTGACATCCGCCTCCAGCTCTGCCGGAAGTCCGGCCACCTCAAACCCGAGTGCTGTCAGCAGTTGTGCCTGCGGGCTGGCTGGTTTGGCAATGGAATAGCTGCCGCCGATACTATACCCAACAATACTTACCGGTTCTGCAGGGCGCTGGATTTTGCCTGCTGCCTCTGTGGCAAGGCTGTTAAAGCGGGCAATAGCCTGTTTTGCTTCTGTCTCAAGCCCTGTCGCCTTGCCCAGTTGTGTTGCAATCGTCTGCCAACTCTGGTTGGAATAATTCACAACAAGTGTTGGTATATTCTGCGCTTCCAGCTCAGCATAATGCTGAATAACACTGTCAGCACCGGTTGCAGATGCAATCAGCAAATCCGGTTCCCAGCCGATAACGCTCTCAAGGTCAAAATCAAGATTTGCATAAAGAATTTCAACACCGCGCTCATCAGCAATCCCCGCCCATTGCGTGAAAAAGCCTTTATCATCGGTCAAGGCGCTTGGGGTGGTTGCCGCAGTTGCAACGACCGGCGCCTTGATCGCCAGCAAAATTCCGGTCACACTCGGCGTAGTGGAAACAATCCGTAATGGTTTCGCTTTTAATGTCACTTCACCGGCATCATACTTGATAGTCCGCGGCCAGTCCGCATTTTTTGCCAAGGCAATAGGCACAGAAAACAGCAAAGCAGACATCGCTGCAAACAGGACGAAAAAACGTTTTGCAAATATCATAACGGATTCTTTTTCTGCTGATTTTCAGCCACATAACGGCAGCAATAAATACTTGAGCAACAGACTCCATATTGCAGAATGCGTTCTACAATGCAATACACATGCAAAAATTGCTGATGAGTGGAAAACCTGATGACGCATCGCCTGCATGCTGATGACGTAACACTGCGTTATGATGAAAGAACGATCTCGCAGGGTCTGACCATAGCCATACCGGATGCATCTTTCACGGTCATTGTCGGACCCAATGCCTGCGGAAAATCTACATTATTACGGGCACTATCCCGTCTGCTGAAACCCGCAAAAGGACAGGTCATTCTCGACGGCCAGTCAATCGCAACCCTGCCGCCAAGAGAAACCGCTCGGCGTTTGGGATTGCTGCCACAAAGCTCGGTTGCGCCGGACGGTATTACCGTCGCCGACCTCGTTGCCCGTGGCCGCTATCCGCATCAGTCGTTTTTGCGACAATGGTCAGCGGATGATGAGCAGGCTGTGATGCAAGCAATGGAAGCCACGCAAATATCAGCGCTCGCCAACCGGCAGGTCAGTGAATTATCCGGTGGTCAGCGTCAGCGTGTGTGGATTGCGCTGGTTCTGGCGCAGGAAACTCCGATCCTGTTGTTGGACGAGCCGACAACCTTTCTGGACATCGCCCATCAGATTGAATTGCTGGATCTGCTTGCAGACCTCAATCGTCAGGGGCGTACGATTGTCGCCGTTTTGCATGATCTGAACCATGCCTGCCGGTATGCATCGCATATGATTGCCATGCGTGACGGAGCCGTTGCAGCGGAGGGAAGACCTGAAGAAATCGTCAGTGAACAATTGATTGACACTGTTTTCGGGCTGAAATCCATGATCATTGCAGATCCTGTTTCCGGCACCCCGCTTATCGTTCCCTTGGGACAGTATAAGGCACGCGACTAAATTTATTCGGGCTGCAATCCGCCCGTTGCCTGATTGACCAGTTTTGCTTCATGGAACAGTGCCATACGCTCTTCTTCACTCTGCAACTGCCCGAGATCCGTTACTGTGGTCATAACACACACAATCTCCTGCTGTGCATCAAAGACAGGCGCGGCCTGTCCTGTTACATTAGAAAGTAAGTGACTGGTCATTTCTGACCATTGCTCTGAACGCACCTTATCAAGCACCGCTTTATTCGTCGGGGTGCCGCGAAAATGCGCAGGCTGTAATTTGCGCGCGGCATCAATATTGGCTTTGGGCAAAAAAGCCTGAAAAATCAGGCCGCAAGCCGTATTATCAACGGGCAGAATATCACCAAGTGCCAGCGGATTTACTGAGAAATACGCACTTCGGTACCAACGTACCAGTGTCGGCCCTCTGTCTGTCCAGATCGCAATACCACCGCTGATGGCATGGCGGTGCGTCAGCGCTTTCATGTGTTTTGCCGCAACTTCCACCGCATCAATGCGTCGTAACGCACTCACGCCGATGCTGAGTGCCGCAGGTCCCAGATCATATAATCCGCTGGCCGGATCCTGCTTGGCCAGACCTTCTTTGACAAGGCTCTGTAAATAACGATGCGCCGTTGAACCGCCGGTACCCGCACGGCGGGCAACCTCACCAAGTGCCAACTCACTTTGGGCATTGGCAAGGATATGGAGAAAGCGCGTGGCAATCGAAACAGACTGAATAGTTCCAGAACGCTTTTCAGGGAAAGCTTCCATTGAATTTTCTGTTTCGTCTACTGGTGCCGTCAAACTGGTTTCTCCTCCCATAACAACGCCTGCCACAGGTAAACCGGCGAAGCAGTGCTAGTCTAACCTTGTAAACACATGAAGTCATTCATGATTATGGCTATTTCACAAGGCTGATCCTCATCTGCGGCAATCTGCCGGTCTCATAGTCACGTTGCCAAAATGCAACATCCAACATTATCCAAAGAAATTACCGCCTTGCGGTATGCATTCCTTATTGTGGAATCTTACACTCATCGTCTAATGAATATGAATATCTTACTCATATTTAAGGTCATCCCATGTCCCGCTGTTTTAATCGCAGGTTTTTCTACAGTGTCAGCACTGTAACACTCACCGCTCTGATGGCTCACAGTGCTCATGCGGACGACACGACAGCAACAGGCAGTAAGCCTCTGGTTCTCGCGCCGATTGTCATCACCGGCGAGAAACTGGAACGTGACCTACAGAAAACAGCGACATCGGTCACCATCATTAGCGGTACGACCATTGCTAAAGAAAAAACCGGAGACACATCCGTCTCCGAGGTTATTAAAGAAATCCCCAATGTCATGTACAGCGACACAGTCAGTGCGCCGATCATTCGCGGACAGGATACGCAAGGCCCTAATAACGGACAGAATGTTTTCTGGGGCGGCACGGTACCGCGCGCCACCATCAATCTCGACGGCCACTATCTGAACTATAATGAATATTTCTTTGGTGCGACATCCGTTTGGGATCTTGATAATATTGAGGTATTCCGCGGCCCGCAGACGACATCACAGGGGGCGAATGCAATTGCCGGTGCAATAGTCGTCAACACCAAAGACCCGACATTTACGCCTGAAGCAGCCTATCAGGCTGAAATCGGCAATTATAACGCCAAGCGCACATCCTTTATGCTCTCAGGCCCGCTTTATAAGGACGAGCTTGCGGCGCGTCTGGCTGTTGATTATTCCGGGCGCGATACATTCATTGATTATATCAGTCCGGCCTTCCAGCACGGAGACACCAATCAGAATTTCCGCGCGCTCAATGCACGCTTTAAAATGCTTTGGCAGCCGGCAGAACTCTCCGGCTTTGAGGCCAAGCTAACCTATTCGCATAATGCTACAAACCGCCCATCTCAGGAAGCCGCCTCTGCACCGTTCAACGAGCTGGAACATGCAACCACCACTATGCCGTCATGGAAACAACATACCAATACTGGCATTCTTGATCTTAGCTATGAGCTGGATAACGGGATCAGACTTTTCAATCAAACACAATATTCGGCATCCGGCGTCAACCGCATTACCGGCCTTGTCAATAACGGTGATGCCGATATTAACCAGACCAACATTTCCAATGAAAGCCGCGTGAATTTTGGCAGTCAGGACGACACTATCAGTGGTGTTGCGGGTATTTTCTATGCCCATACCAAATCTGACGAAACGCTGTATTTGCGCGGTATCTCTGCCTTTGATGATAAAAAAGACAATATCGGTGTCTTTACAGAAGTCAGCTACAAGCTGACCGATCAATGGACGGCAACCGGTGGCCTGCGCTATCAGCAAGATAAAATCCGTCGTAACGGCACTTCGGTTATGGCAGCAGAACCGGTCAATTATGATGAGATTTTTTCGGCTGTATTGCCAAAACTCTCGCTTGCCTATGATGTGACGCCTGATCTGACTTTCGGCGGGTTGATCAATCGCGGTTATAATCCGGGCGGAGTTTCGCTCTATATTAATCCGGCAGCAACATCGAGCAGATGGCAGTCTTTTAAAGAAGAAACGCTGTGGAACTACGAGCTGTTTACACGTGCGAAACTGCTTGATGACCGGCTGACGGTCAACGGCAACGTGTTTTATATGGATATGAAGAATACCCAATATAATATTCCAGTTGAGGTCTCTACGGGTGTCTTCCAGTCCTATACCATCAATGCCGAAAAGACACATAGCTACGGTATGGAACTCGGTCTTGATTATCAGCTTCTCGATAATCTGACAGTGAAATCAAGTGCCGGTATATTGCGTACCAAAATTGATACCATCTCAAACAATGTCGCTTACGAAGGCAACGAATTTGCCAAATCCCCGGGTTATATGTTCAGCATCGGCGCAAGCTGGGATGTCACGGATAAATTCAATGTGTCCGGTCAGGTACGCCATGTCGACGGTTATTTCTCCGATATTGCTAATACACCGACGTTCTGGATGAAGCCTTATACAGTGGCAGATGCGCGGATGAGCTATGCCTTCACTGAAGAGGTTGAACTCTATGGTTTCGTCAAGAATATCTTCAATGAACGCGCCCCAACTTATATGCAGACCAATCGCGGGATTGGCGGCGTTGAAGCCAGCATGACACTGCCGCGTATGTTTGGCGTTGGCATTAAAGGCAGCTTCTGATCGCAGCACTCTTCCGCAGCCCGTTTAAGGGCTGCGATTTTTATGAATGACAGACACTCTGAAGACATGACGGGAAAGCGCGATGGCTCATAAACAACTTCATATCGGCATGTCGCTGGCTCCCACATGGCTCAGCGGTGACGGCTGGCGCCATGAAGGCAGCAATATCGAACATACATTCGGTACAGATTTTTTTGTTGATATTGCGCGCCGCGCTGAAGCTGCAAAGCTTGATTTTATCTTCAGACCGGACAGCCTTTTCCTTAATGCGCCGATCATGGAAACCAGCCCCGGTTTCGGCAGTCTCGATTCAACCGTACTGATGGCCGCACTGGCGCGGGAAACGTCCAAAATCGGTTTGCTTTCAACCGTCTCCACCACCTTCATGCCGCCTTATGTCGTGGCGCGGCAGATCATGTCGCTGCACCAGATCAGCAATGGCCGTGCAGGCTGGAATATCGTAACCGCCTTGGATGGTAACGAGAATTTTGGCCTTGAAACCATGCCGTCCTCGGATGAGCGTTATGCGAGAGCTGCAGAATTTACTGAAGTTGTGCGCAGCCTATGGGAGAGCTTTCCTGATGCTGCTTTGAAGCGTGACCGGCAGAGTGGACAATTTGCTGATACCAGTCTTATCCAGCCGGTTCACCACGAAGGTGCACATTTTAAGGTCAAGGGCCCGCTCAACCTGCCGTCCTATCGCGATGTGGCCATTCCTCTGTTTCAGGCCGGTGCTTCACCTGCAGGCCGGAGCTTTGCCGCCTCTGTCGCTGATGCAATTTTCTCAGCCACGCCCGATTTGGACGCCGCCATAGATCTGCGAAAAGATTTGCGTAGCCTCGCGGAAAGTCACGGGCGCAAGGCGGATGATGTTCGCCTATTACCCGGTTTAAGCCTCTATCTCGCCCCGACACGTAAAGAGGCAGAAGAACTGTTCATCTATACACATGCGCGAACCAGCCGCGCCCGCAAAATTGCCTCGATTCGTGACATGACCGGTCTTGATCTCACGAACTGGGCAGACGACCAGCCGGTCAAAGCCGCAGACCTGCCACCTGTACCAGTCGTATTGCGTAGCAAAACCCATGCCGGTCTGCTGCGCAGGCTGATTGAACGTGAGGAGCCTGTTCTGCGCGACTTACTCCACAGACCGGAAGTGATCAGCGCAGGGCACTGGCAGGTTATCGGTACCGTTGACGATGCCGTTGAAAGCGTCAAGCATTGGCAGGAGGCCGGTGCAATTGACGGCTTTATTACAGCACCCGGCGGCTCTTCCGGCTCAATGAATCTGGCATTGGATGAACTGATGCCACGTTTGAGTGAGATTGGCCTGTTGCGATCAGAATATTCCGGCAATACATTAGCAAATCACATTTATGAGTAAGCGCTCTTCCTCATATAGGCACAATGTATGAAGTCTTCGCATCTGACGGTATGCCAATAGACTTCCCGTTTGGGCAAGGAAGCGGCCAAGTGTTCAGCCAATAATAGGCTGCGCGCCTTTCGTGAAAACGACAGCACGCAGCCCGTTTTTAGTGATTACGAAACCCGTGACGCTGCGCGATCCAAGTTGCTACAAATGCCGGTATAAGCAATCCAAGCAATGCTGGTGAAAAGGCATTGATCCCGATCTTTTCCAACAGTAATCCTCCAAGCACCCCGCCACCAGCAATGGCCGTGTTCCAGATAGTTACAAGCATCGATTGGGCAACATCAGTTGCATCACCAGCTGCACGGGCAAGAGCGGTTTGAAACAAGGTCGCTACCCCGCCGAATGCAAAGCCCCATACGACAACTACTGCACATATGACTAAGGCTTGTTGCGGAAAGAACCCTATGGCAACGGCAACGCAGATGAAGAGCAAACTTGACAATAAGGAAAGCTGACGAAGTTTCCCGTCAATATACACGCCGGTGATCCAAATACTGACCAGTGACGCCATCCCAAACAACATCAGCATAACATCGGCTCGTTCTTCCAGTCCAGCATTGGCAAGAAGCGGCACAACATAAGTATAGAGAATATTATGTGCCAGAACGAATGTCAGCGTTACAAACAGAATTGAGCGAATGCCCGGCATTGTAATGACTGAACGCAGCGATTGTTGCTTAGATGCTTCCTGCCCGGGGAAATCCGGAACTTTGGTAGCGATCCAGACTATCAGCAAGATCGCGAGCAGACTTAACAAGGCGAAACACAGCCTCCACCCGATAAGCGTACCGAGGAATGTTGTCGCCGGCACGCCGATCGACAGAGCGATTGGCGTGCCAACCATGGCGATTGTGATGGCTCTCCCTTTTTGTTCTTCCGGCACCATGCGCGCTGCATAGCCCGCAAGCAGCGCCCAGCTTAATCCTGCGGAAACACCGGCAATAAATCGCCCTATCATGATGAGCCAGTAATATGGTGACACGGCTGTAAGCAAATTGGCGATTAGGAAACCAAAGAGTGCAGAAATCAAAAGCGGTCTGCGCCTGATCGATTGGGTCATCTTTGTGAGAGGAATGGCAGCTATCAGCGAGCCTAGGGCATAAATACTAACCATCTGCCCGACATACGCTTCGGAAACCGAGAGATTATCCGCAATTTGCGTGAGAAGTCCTGCGGGCAGCACCTCCGTCAAAATCGTGATGAAACCGACAGCAGCAAGCGCCAATAAGGACAAGAAAGGAAAGCTTTTTTCGCCGGTATTGCGCGCATCAACAGCGCGACCAGCAACATATATGTCTGACATCCCGCTCACTCCGCTTGCCCAAGCTTAGGCAGCACGAGATCATCAACAGAATAAGTGTGAAATTCGCTCGTCGAGACAGTATCGAGCTTTCTGAATTTCTCGACAAAAACCGGATCGGTGAAAAATTCATCCACATTTCCGGCTCCCTGAATAGCTTCGATATTCACAACGGTCAGGCCATCCGTGCTTTTTGAAAGCGTACTCCAGAGAAATCCTGCTTTGCGCTCGGAAACGTAGTGAACAACGTCTTGGATAATAGCGAAGGCTTCATCCTGTTTGCCCTCATGAGCATGTATGACATTTACGATGAAAGTGGTGGCAGGCGATGCTGCGAAACCAGCTATAAGTTGCTTATCCATATGAGACTTCCTGAGAAATTTAGAGAAATTGTGGTCTGTAAAACCGCTGATGCCTCTGGATATCTTCATCGTAATATTGAATAAATACGCTCGTAATCCTCACAATGCGGAAATAAATTCCGTAATAGGTGCAATATGGATAAACTCGGAAGCATCAATATTTTTGTAAATGCTGCAGAAGCTGGCAGCTTTGCCGCGGCAGGCAATCGCCTTGGTCTATCGGGTTCAGCAGTCGGCAAAGCTGTGGCACGACTTGAGGATGAAATGGGTGTGCGGCTTTTCCATCGCTCCACACGCAGCATGGCGCTGACACAAGAAGGCAGCCTTTTTCTCGAAACCTGTCGCCGGATTCAAACAGAGTTTGAGAATGCCCGTACACAATTATCAAAATCGCAAAACACCCCACGCGGGCAACTTCGCGTGAGCCTTCCTATGGCAGGCATGCTACTCATGCCAACCATTTCAGAATTCATGAAAGCCTATCCTGAAATCAATTTAGAGCTCGATTTCAACGACCGGTTGGTGGACGTTATTGAGGAAGGTTTTGACGCTGTGATCCGAACCGGTGAAGTGCGTGACAGCCGGTTGATGAGCCGTAAACTTGGCAATTTCAGGCATGTGATTGTTGCCGCACCAGATTATCTGCACACCTATGGACGACCAGAAAAACCGGAAGATCTGTTGCACCATCGCTGTCTCCATCATCGCTATGCCAACTCAGGAAAACTGGAACCATGGCCATTGGTTCGCGATGGAACGCCACTGAAACTGGATCTGCCTGTCACAACTATAGCCAGTACGCTCGAGCCGTTGATTTACCTGGCAGAACGATCTTTTGGCATCACGTGTCTCCCGCCTTTTGCAGTCACAAATGAACTTGCGCAGGGCAAACTCGTATCATTGTTAGATAGTCATTTAACTGGCACTGGTGCTTTTAGAATTCTCTGGCCAACGAGCCGTTATCTTGCGCCGAAAATCCGCGTTTTCGTGGATTTCATGGCGAATAAACTCTTCGCGGATCAATCATCTTCTCAGTGACAGAGCTGCAACCTCTCACATTAATGAATAATCAAAATGACAGCTTGATCTGGTTTCCTAAAATATCCCGTAACTTGATTAGTCTGCTCCCCATAAACGGTGACAGAAGATACAACAATGACGCTTCGGCAAATTACAGATCATTGGGATTTTGAAAGAGCGTCGAGTTGGGATGTCAGCTATTGAACTGCGCCGACATACAGCACCAAAGATGGGTCGTTATACAAATGACGCTCGATATATGACGCTATGAATGTTTAATGCCTAGCGACCTGAACTGAGTGATCTGTCCCCACGGGTTCAATGTTAGTGCATACTCAGCCTGGCCACCCCTGCAGGAGTTGAAGCTGTCGCAACAGCCCTTCCTTCTCCCATGGACTGCCGGGTATGATGTAAGCCATCTTGGCACCTACAAGCGTAATCCACTCCCTCAAAGAAGGGACGATATGGTCGCAACCTTTGATAATAGCATGGATAGTGCGGGCCATCTTAGCAGCGATTGCGGTATACGCTTTTTGGCGCAAATGCGTATTATTGCGATCTTTGACGATGCAGCTCGAACTTATCCCTGAAGCTGTTTACACGCTGCACAATAGCCACTTGCTCTGCCATCCATAACCTCCGCATCCTAGGGTTATTTTATCCCAGCTGTTATGTATGCTTCAAGCGGTCTTGCAGGGTGTATTCCAATACTGTTGCGATTAATCGTCTGAAGTCATCTCGCTGATTTAAGATTGTCAGATGTCGACGACACTTCTTCTCCGGCACATCAATGAGAACCTTATGACGTGTCCTAGTAAGATCAATTGCCACCAAAATCGGCACGGTCTGTAAGATAATGGCATTGGTCATGGCTGGTCTTTCTTGTATCTGGTTTTGGACAAAACCACTATAGGGACCTGAGACACGGCTATTACGAAGCTTCCACACTCTGTGATGAATTGCTCGACGGAGAAATCTTTTATACGTTCAAGGAGGCAAAGATCATCATCGAAAACTGGCAACGGCACTACAACACTGGTGCTCGCATTCATCACTGAACTACAAGCCACCAGTCCCTGAAGCCATCCTGTGGCATCAACAAAATGGCCCGACTTCAACTCTGACAGGGGCGGTCAGGCCAAGTATGTACTCACATTAAATTCAGTCCGCCTCATGGAAACCGACCACCTTAATCAAGATTACCTTGCCCGACCTGTATTTTTTAAAGCCGTGCGCGCTTTGCTTCCGGATCATAAGGTGACTCATCAATCACCCGTGCTTTACGCATTTCTCCCAACACCGGCACATCAAACTCAGCCCCCGGCACGGCCAGTTCTACAGGCAACAGCCCCAGCGCAATATCGTGACCGAATGTGTAGGAATAGCTGCCTGAAGTGACGCGCCCGACAAGTTCACCCTGATGGTAAAGCCCCTCATTACTCAGCACGCTAAAGCCATCCGCTTCAATCGCCAGCGTTACAATACGCTGTTGAACGCCGCGTTCCTTTTCTTCCAGCAAAGCCTGACGTCCGATGAAATCACCTTTATCCAGACGGATAAACCGGTCGAGCCCGCTTTCCCATGCACTGAGTTCCGGATTCATATCCCGATACATCGCACGATAGGACTTATCCAAACGCAGAGATTCTAACGCATGGAGACCAACCAGTCGCAGGCCATGCTCTTTACCGGCAGCGAGCAAGGCCTCCAGTAACTGCCGCTGATAAGCCAAAGGATGATAAAGCTCCCATCCCAGTTCACCTTCATAATTAACGCGAAGCAAGCGAACATCACTGGCAAGGCCAACAGTGCCGGTTTTTATGCCAAACCACGGGAAAGCCTCGTTCGACAGATCAATTTCTGTCAGAGATTGCAGAACTTCGCGTGCTTTGGGCCCCACGAGCGTGAAGCAACCACGGTCATTCGTGACATTGCGTAATGTAACACTGCCATCCGAAGGCAAAAGCTTGGACAAATCATCAAAGTTCCAGCGCTCAGCACGCGGTGTCGAGATCATATAAAAACTGTCTTCACTCATCCGTGCGACAACATATTCCGCCTGAACAGTGCCTTTGGAGGTCAAATGATGGGTCAGATTGACACGACCGGTTTTCGGCAAACGGTTAGCGAGAATACCATCCAGCCAGGCCTCTGCCCCTGTGCCGCTAACTTCAAACTTGGTCATTGGTGTCATTTCCACCAGACCGACAGCGTTACGTACAGCAGCAACTTCTTCGCCGACATATTTGCCTTTTTCTGTCCAGCGCCAGCTATACTGGTCTTTGGCTTCCACGCCTTCAGGTGCATACCAGTTCGGAATTTCCCAGCCGTTCAGCACGCCCCATACGGCACCAAGCTCGTTCAGACGATCATAGGACGGCGCGGTTTTCTGTGGTCTTGCCGCAGGCATATCCTGCCCCGGATAGTGCTGCTCGGCATGTGTTCCCCACGCTTCACGCACTTTTTCCCGTGTCCAGTTTTTATTGGCATAATCACCAAAACGGCGCGGGTCGAGCTCGCTGGTATCCAGACTGTTGCCACCCTCCACGATACGCTCGGACAGGTAGTAGCCGATTGCACCACCCCACAGGATGCCGCCCGGCACGCCCTCGGCCAGCCAGACATTGTTTAATCCCCATGCGGGACCAACCAAAGGCAGCTCATCTGCTGTCATCTGGAACGGGCCGCGCACATTCGCCTTGATACCAATCCGCCCCAGTGACGGCACCATATCAATCGCCCGTTCCCAGTTCCATGAAACGGAATCGAAGTCTTCCTCCAGAAGATCAGCACCAAACCATTCAGGAACACCGTTTTCAGCAAATAACTGCAAATGCTCGGTTTTCTCATAAGGGCCGAACATCAGGCCGTCGCCCTCTTCACGCAGATAGCCTTCAAATCCTTCATCACGAAGGATCGGCATCTCCGGCAGCCCCTGACGTTTACGCTCCATCACTTCCGGCACAGCATCTGTAATCCAGTATTGGTGGATAATCGGAATAGCCGGTATATCCAGCCCCAGCATCGCACCGGTCTGGCGCGCATAATTTCCGGTAGCGGAAATGGCATGCTCACAAACAATGTCGCCCTGATTGGTTGAGATTTTCCATTCGCCATTCGGCAGACGTTCAATACTGCGCACTTCAGTATTCAGATGGATTTTCGCGCCGTGATCGCGCGCACCTTTGGCAAGCGCCATCGTCACGTCAGCAGGTGCAATGTGACCATCATCCGGATGATAAAGTGCGCCCAGCATATCGTGGTTATTTTCCAACAAAGGCCAGATTTCTCGGGCACGCGCCGGTGAAACCAGTTCCGCGCGGATACCCTGTACTTCAGCCACACTCATATAGCTTTTGTACTCATCCATACGATCACGCGTGTTGGCGATACGCAACTGTCCGCATTTATGCCAGCCGACATGCTGGCCGGTCTCGGCTTCAAGCCCTTCATAGATTTCAATGGATTTTGCAATCATCCGGCCGATATTAATGCTGCGCGCATAAGAAGGGATCAGACCTGCGGCATGCCATGTTGATCCGGCTGTTAATTGTGTACGCTCCAGCAACACAACATCTGACCAGCCGCGCTTCGCCAAACCATAAAGAATGGAAGCGCCGACACAACCGCCACCAATAACGACCGCACGTGCATGAGTTTGCATTTCAGGTTCCCTTCAAAATATTATTTAAGCTTTAAACAGGCCGTACGGCACTATTCTGAGCCCTTTTAAGTGTTACATTACAGAAGCTTCCTCCATCTGTGAGCTTGATAAAATATTGCGAAAGGTATAACTTCAGATTATGCACAGACTCCGTTCGCTTATCCCATCGGCCAATTATCTGTTCGTCTTTGAAGCCGCTGCACGCCGGCTGAATTTCACGGCTGCGGCTGAGGAACTGAATGTCAGCCAACCGGCCGTCAGCAAGACCATCAAGCTGCTGGAAGAAGCAACTGGGCTGAAACTGTTTCGCAGAGAGCGCAGTCGTTTAGAGCTGACCGCTGAGGGTGAGCGGCTCTATAAAGAAACACAGGAAACCTTTGATCATCTGCATATGGTGATCTCATCCATGCGTAAGAAACACTCACGGGATATTATCCGTGTTTCGTTCTCGACTTCCTTTGTGCAGCTCTGGCTGCTGCCCCGCCTCAAAGGTTTCAAGCAGCTGCATCCTGATGTGGCACTGCGCATTGAAGAAAGCAGCCGTGATAATCAGGATATGCTTGAGGAAGATATCGATATCTCGGCACGACTGGGTAAAGGCAAATGGCCCGGCATCAACGCCTGGCATTTTGTAACCGAAGAAGTCTGGCCGGTTTGCAGCCCTGCTTATCTCAAAGAGCATAATTTGCCGCTGACGCCACAGGATTTACTGCAACATACATTACTGCATTTCGAAGAGCGCCATCGCTCCCGTCTGGGCTGGCGTGAATGGCTGGAACATAATGGGGTCATGGCTCCGCAGATCGAGCAGGATTTTGTGTTTACGGACGCGCTTAGCTCGATCAAGGCAGCCGTTCACGGGCAAGGCATCGCGCTTGGCTGGAAACATCTTGTGCATGATCATATTACTGCGGGCAGACTAGTACCTGCGATTGATGTCTGCCATCGCTCCGGTGATGCGGTGCATCTGGTTATGCCAGCGCAAAGACCCGCAAAACGTGGTGCTGAAATTTTCCGTGACTGGCTGTTAATGCAGGGCGCCGATGCTGATCTCAGTTCTGCCGAGACCGTGCATGATATTGCGGCGTCCCCGCTCGGGCGGATGGACGATTTTGAATGAGTGAGGCACTATCCGTGCGTGATTAAAAGCCGCGTTTCAGCTTGTCTCATCAGATTGACCAAATGCATAGCTCTCAATCTTTGGCACGAATTTTGTCCGGCAATAACCTCCTGGTTTATCACCGACGGTCACGCCGGTATTTAATATTCCGGCCTGATATTCTGCCGAAAACAGTGAATAAGGATAAGCAGGCTGCACAGCGCTGGCATCATCTAGCAGAGTGCGCAGTTCCGGCGGAATTGTAAAATCAAGCGCCGACAGATTATCATCAATCTGTGTTATTTTACTGGCGCCAATGATTGCAGCGGCGATGCCGGGTTGGGTTGCCACCCAGTTCAGTGCAACCTGCACCATAGATTTTCCCATCCTGTCGGAAACATCTGCGAGTGCTGCCACGATGCGCATATTGCGCTCTGTAAACAATCCCAGTCCATTCGCATCATCATTGCTCAGGCGTCCTTGTCCTCCAGACCGGTATTTTCCGGAAAGCAGCCCCATGGCCAGCGGGCTCCATGCGGTAATGCCCATGCCTAAGGCCTGCCCCAGCGGCACAAATTCCTGTTCAATATTGCGCTCGACCAGGGAATAAGGTAGCTGCAGATTAATCGGTTGTGCAAGCGCATGGGCTTCAGCCCATGTCATTGCGCGGGCAGCATACCATGCGGGCACATCAGACAGGCCATAATAACGGATTTTACCCGCACGGATTAAATCATCAAAAGTGCGCACAACATCTTCAACCGGTGTCATACCATCCCAGGTATGCAGCATATAGAGATCAATATAATCGGTTTTCAGTCGCTTTAATGATGCATCCACCGCCTGCATCATATTCTTCCGGCCATTACCACCGGAATTCGGATTTCCGGGCTGCAGGTTATTGGAATATTTTGTTGTAAGCACAACATGATCGCGCAGTCCGGCATCTTCAATAAACCGGCCGATCAGACTTTCGCTTAAGCCCGCGCCATAGGAGTTGGCCGTATCGACAAAGTTACCACCTTTATCGATATAGTGATGAAAAATAGTACGGGCATTATTTTCATCCGTTCCCCAAGAGCCACCAATGCCCCGAATACCGGCATTGCCAAAGGTCATTGTGCCCAGTGCAAGGCGACTGACGCGTAACCCCGACCGGCCAAGCAAATAGTAACTGTCGAGCGTCATGATAAGCACCTTATGAAACGGACTGTCTGTCATTCTTCATCGAAAGAAACGGAGCAACAATGGCTGTCCTTTGTGTAATAAGCAAAAGGAGTACAACTGCTGCTCCGCCTCTATAAACACGTCTATTCGATCAGCATCGGCTCGCCGGTATCGCCTGCTTTTTCATCGAGACCATAGGATTTCAAGATTGCTGCAATCGTCCCGTCTTTATGCATGTCCTGAATATTGGCATCCAGTGCCGTGCCAAAATCTGTTGCACTTTTGGCGTAAGGAAGACTTGCCTGTGCAGCTTCTTTGGTTGCACGAATGCGATCGTCCGGCTGTGCAATCTCAATTTTCACATCTTTAAGGGAGCCGTTTTTCGCGGCATATGCACCGTTTGAATAGCCGTCGATCCCGATATCAATGCGTCCCGACTGAAGATCCTGATGCATGTTCACCGAATTCGGATATAGTCGCAGGTCAGCCCCCAGCATTTTCTTGGCATCCGTGACCCAGAGATAACCCTGAACGGTGCCGACCTTCTTGCCAACCAGATCTTCAACGGTTTTCACCCCGTCTTTCGAATAAAGACCCATCTGATCTTTATAAAGCGGATAGGACAGGTTCATCACTTTGGCGCGCTCCGCCGTACGATACCAGTCCCCTGTCGTAATGTCGGCCTGTCCAGATAAAACATACTGAATAGCCGCCGCCGGATCGACAGCAATCGGCTTGACTGTCAGACATTCGCGTTTTGCAAATTCTGTGGCGATATCACCATCGAGACCGCGCATAGCACCGCCCTCATCAATAAAAGAATGTGGCGCATAATTGGTAACAGCGATCGTCAGAACGCCGGGTGTTATGGTTTTAAACTCATGTTTTGGCTTACAGTCCTGCGCCTGTGCAACAGATGTCAGCAGCAGCGCAGTTGCGGCTCCCGTAAGTGTCTTTTTCCAAATTGCGTTGATCATCTTTATTCCCCTTTTTTGTCTTTACTTTATCGGATGGTATAAGCGGATGAACGTCTTTCCACATAGGAAACAATACACGCTGCCGGTACACAAATACTGGCATAAAGCAGCCCTGCGAGCAGAAGCGCAGGCATATAGCGGAATGTATTCGACCCGATCTCATAAGCATTGCTGACCAGTTCAGGCAGAGCAATCGTGAAACAAAGCGAAGTCCCCTGAAAAATCAGGATAGCAAAGGCCAAGAGTGCCGGAAGTGCGACACGCAGAGCTTGCGGCAACAGGACAAAGCGTAATTCGTCCAAAGCACTGAACCCCATGGCCTCGGCAGCTTCTTTCTGTCCGGCGGGGATGGCATGCAGGCTGGCGCGAATAATCTCACTGGTATAAGCGCCGGTATTCCATGCCAATGCCACAACCGCAGCACCGAATGAACTCATGGTCAATCCGGTGGAAGGCAGGCCAAAATACATAAATTGCAACAGAACAAGTGCCGGCGCGCCGCGCCCAACTTCAACCAGAAACAGGCTCAGGATGCGCCATGTACGTGTTTTGGCTTCAACGCCAAGCGCCAGTAAAAGCCCCAGCGGCACACCAATAATCAAACTACATGTTGCCACTTGCAGGCTGATCTTTAATCCGCCGAGCAAGGCCGGCATCCATTCATGAAATTCTTCAAGTGTCGGAAACATCAGCGTGCCACCTTCGCTCGTAAATAACGATCAGCAGAACGGGACAGCCAGGCAATCGGCAGGCTCATAAAAATATAAAACAAGCCAACCAAAGCAAAGACCTCTATCCCCTTGAAAGTCAGCTGCGACAACTGGTTTCCGCGAAATGCAAGATCGGTAACCCCGATTGTCGATGCCACAGCCGTTTCCTTCATCAAGCCAATCAGATAACTCGCGGAAGACGGCAGAGCGACACGAAATGCCTGCGGTATCACCACATCGATCAATGTATGGCGTCTGCTGAAATTAAGCGCCGTTGTCGCTTCCCATTGACCATGGTGCAAAGATGCAAGCGCACCGCGATAAATCTCAGCCATATTGGCACCGGCGATCACACCAAGACCGATCAGAGCTGCAAAGAGCGGATTAATCGGCATTATGCTCATGCCCACGCCGAAAAATATAATAAACAGCCACAATATTGGCGGCAGCGCCCGCACGATCTGAATGAAAATTGCGGCAGTCCAGCGAAAAGGTGCAAAGGTGGATTTTCTGGCTGCAACCAATGGCACTCCCAGCAAACAACCGATCGCAAAGGCACCGAATGTCAGAACAATCGTCCAAGGCAGACCACTAAGAATAAGCAGAACATTATCAACTGTCATCGGTCATGCACCGCCCGCAAAAACCGTTTGGTGCGCTCTTCCTGCGGATTGCGCATAATATCTTTTGATGGGCCTTTCTCGATAATTTTTCCGTCAGCCATAATCATAACTGTATCGGAAACATTTTCGGCAAAGCCCATTTCATGAGTGACGACCAGCATTGTCATGCCGCTTTCGGCAAGCTCACGCATAACTGCCAGTACTTCCAGCCCCAGTTCAGGATCAAGCGCGGAAGTCGGTTCATCAAACAGCATCACCTGCGGATTGAGCGCCAAGGAGCGCGCAATTGCGATACGCTGCTGTTGCCCGCCAGAGCACCGGCCAGGATATTGATGGGCTTTGTCCGCAAGTCCGACACGGTCAAGCAGTTGCATGGCCCGCTCTTCGGCTTGTTTGCGGCTGCATTTCAGCACACGCTCTTGCGGCAGGCTGACATTGCGCAACACACTTAAATGCGGAAACAGATTAAAGGACTGAAACACCATACCCACACCACTGCGCAGTTCTTTCAGCTGCGCACGCTGTGGCGGCTTTGTTGCATCGAGCTGAAGTTTGCCGACAGTCAGCAATCCGCCGTCCGGTTTCTCCAGATAGTTGATACAGCGCAGCAATGTACTTTTACCTGATCCGCTCGGCCCGATAATCGCAAGCACTTCCCCCTGCTCGACCTCAAGATCAATATCTTCAAGGACCTTGTGAGAACCAAAATGTTTGCTTAATTTTTCAAGGCGTATGAGTTTTTCTGTAGCGGCAGAAGCGTTTGCCATTCCTGATGCCATAACCGGCTGAACTGCACTCAACGGCTCTCCCCCTCTTCCACACCAATCGTCACAATGTATGGAATTGATAGATAAATTACACCGGAGACAGCGTTCTTATTGAGCTTTATTCTTCCGGTTGTGTTTCCATGTTATGATACGATAGTGCCGAACCGATAGATTACCAATGCAAAAAAAGTCCGGCACCCGATAACCTGAAGTAATGATTAAAGCTACGATCGCTTAGTCAACACTGATACTAAAGGCATGGACCGATTTTTGCCCAGATACATATTCTGTCATATGAATTGATGCAAAGAAATCTGCATCTTGTTTGTAGTATCTGGACGTCATTTTTGATAAATTGCACCGCTCTCATAAGCATGATCAGCAAAGAAATTAACCTTTGCAAAATGTGCGCAATACATAGAAAACTGAATGTCTTTTATGCGCTTGACCTGTGATTAGCTTCAAAGAGATCGAACAGCTACACCTACCCACCATAGCATGTATTGAATAGCCCCTAGTTTGTTAGCTCCCCTTCGTCTTCAGTTTGTGGTTCTACTCAAAGTGTGCTGTTTAGGAATGTAGCCCAGTCTATATTTGTAAACTGGGAACCTTGGTCGGAATGTATCATTACCCGCTCTTTTAGCTTTCGTCGCTACACGACCATCAACAAAGCTTGTAAAACCAGATTTGTATTTTGGCGCAATAGCATTGACTCCTCGACAACGCGTCGAGAAAACAGATCGAGAATGACAGCCACTAGACCATCGCGTGGAAGCTAAGCACAAACATGCGTGCCGATGGACGTCACCGATACGCTGGACCTGGCACTAACCGCCTCAGGCTGTGACACGGTTAAGGTCGAGCATCGTCCCCGCCTGCTGTCGGATAACGGTTCGTGTTACGTCGCTTCCGACCTTGGTGAAGGGTGACAGAAATATAAGATCAGCCAAGTCCATGGCGCTCCTAGCCATCCGCAGACGCAAGGGAGAATCGAACGCTGGCACCAGACGCTCAAGAACCGCATCCTGCTCGAAAACTAGTTCTTCAAGGAGGATCTCGAGGCTCAGATCACCGCTTTCATTGAGCATTACAATCATTGCCGATACCACGAGAGCCTCGACAATCTCACCCCGACTGATGTCTACTTCGGACGCGGGCAGACAATCCTGCTCGAACGCGAAAGGATCAAACGAGATACCATCAAAAAACGCCGCTTGAACCACCAAGCCAAAGCGGCTTAAATCAACACGAAAACAGAGCCGGAAACTCCAATCGTCCGAAAACCGAAAAGTCTCAAATCATTCGACAACGGACAATGCCGCTACGAACATAGTCATGATGCTCCCAACTGTACTGCTGCATCACCCTGATTGCACCCACATTATTGTAAAAGGCCTCACATCAGAAGATCACAATCAAGCTATTCAGGATATTCCTGAACTATTACTTATCACATCTCAAGGTGATACGTTGATCTTCAAGCATAACGCACACTAACCTCTGAAACATGCCCTCATCAGCCCGCTTCGAGCGGGCTTTTTGCTGTTCTGTGTCTGGCACGTTTAGCGCGATAAGGCTTGTACTTACAACCCGCCTGCCTCACTGCTCATCTTCGCCTCTTCTCTTTTCCTCTGCTCTTCCTCCCTATCTTTATCGCGATGCCACTTGATGGCGAAGAACATGGCTACACCTAATACGCCAAGCTTGAAAATACCGAAGACTATAGGAACCCAATCCATTTTGTGAATATTCCATGCTGTTATCTATCGTAGAAAGCCCTAGCAGAGTCCTTCTGATTAAACAGCTCAATTTTTTCTGATCGCGCGTTGGTGAGAAGAAAGCCTCCCTCAGCCAGCCCGCGTTTGCAGCCCTTACTCTAGGACGTAAACTCATAAAATAATTTTGAAAATTGAGGCGCTTATGGTTCACTTTCGTTGAATTATGGAGCCTTAGATGACACGCCGTCGTTACGAACTTACGGACCATGAATGGTCAATCATATCCCCTTTATTGCCCAATAAGCCACGCGGTGTTGCCCGCGTTGATGATCGTCTAGTATTAAATGGAATTCTTTGGCGTTTTCGAACTGGTTCAACATGGGCGGAAATTCCGGAGCGGTATGGTCCTCCGACCACCTGCTATAATCGCTTTGTCCGCTGGCGTAAGGCTGGGGTATGGGATCGGCTTTTTCACGCCGTCTCAGAGGCTTACGATGGGGACATCATCATGATTGACACCACCTGTGCCCGTGTTCACCAGCATGGAGCCACGGGAAAAAAGAGGATGGAAATGATGGTAGCATGGGACGTTCCCGCGGTGGCTTACGAGTAAAATCCATGCGTTTGTCGACGCCGAAGGCCGACCGGTAACGCTGCGTCTGACAGGTGGGCAAGTAGCTGATTGCACACAAGCTGATGCACTGACAGACGGCCTTAGCGACGGTGATACGCTGCTAGCAGATAAGGGCTATGATACTGACGGCGGGCCAAGGCCGCCAGATGCAAAGCATGGGCCAATATTCCACCCAAAGCAAACCGTAAGGGTTCCTTTGCTTTTTCAAGCTGGGTTTACAAGCAGCGTAACCTCGTCGAACGGTTCTTCAACAAAATCAAGCAGTTTCGAGGCATCGCAACGCGCTACGACAAGTGCCCAGAGAACTATATCGCTGCAGTAAAAATCATCGCAACAAGAATTTGGTGTCAAAGTTTATGAGTCTATGCCCTAGC
>NZ_JAUCBM010000024.1 GCF_030362795.1 Pseudochrobactrum kiredjianiae
TGACCTGCCACTGAGAATTTCCTCCAGAATGGATTAGAGTCCGGCCCGATAAAGGACGGACGAATGAAGAAGCAGCGATTTACGGAAGAGCAGATTATTGCGGTGCTGAAGGAGCAGGAGGCAGGCATGAAGGTGGCCGACCTGTGCCGCAAGTATGGGATTTCGGACGCAACATTTTATAACTGGAAAGCCAAATACGGCGGTATGGAGGTGTCCGAGGCGAAGCGCCTGAAGGCACTCGAAGAAGAGAACGCCAAGCTTAAGAAGCTGTTGGCCGAGCAGATGCTCGATGCCGCCGCACTCCGCGAGCTTCTCGCAAAAAAATGGTAGGGCCTGCCGCCAAGCGTGACGCCGTTGCACATCTGAAGGACATAATGGGTCTTTCGGAGCGGCGGGCCTGCCAGATTGTTTCGGCTGATCGCAAGATGATCCGCTATCGGTCCTGCCGACCGCCGGAGGTCGAATTGCGAGCAAAGTTGCGCGATCTCGCCAACGAGCGACGGCGCTTCGGCTACCGACGGCTGTTCGTCCTGCTCAGGCGGGACGGAGAGCCATCCGGCGTCAACCGCATCTATCGGCTGTATCGCGAGGAAGGGCTTTCGGTTCGCAAGCGGAAGGCTCGACGAAGGGCCGTCGGCACGCGTGCGCCGATCCTGGTCGAGGCGAAAGCAAATGCCCGTTGGTCTCTCGATTTCGTGCACGACCAGTTTGCATGCGGGAGACGGTTCCGGATCCTCAATATCGTTGATGATGTGACACGGGAATGCCTGGCAGCAATCCCGGACACCTCAATCTCCGGCCGCCGTGTCGCCCGAGAACTGACGACGCTGATCGAACGACGCGGCAAGCCCGGAATGATTGTCTCCGATAACGGCACGGAACTCACCTCGAATGCCATCCTGGCCTGGTCGAAGGATCACAAGGTTGAGTGGCACTATATCGCGCCAGGAAAGCCTATGCAGAACGGCTATGTTGAATCCTTCAACGGTCGGATGCGCGACGAATTGCTCAACGAAAGCCTGTTCTTTGGCCTCGATCACGCCCGCAGCGCCATCGCCCAATGGGCCGACGATTACAACAATTTCCGGCCACACTCGTCGCTGGGATACCAAACCCCGGCAGACTATGCTGGATCCATCGCCGCAACCGGCTCCAACGCTGCGCAAGATGAAAGCTTGGCGTTTCCGCCGGTTGCTACCAACACGCCAATTGGCGTAGTCAAAACCGCCGAGGCTCTAATCGCCGTTGGATGAAAGTTCAGTGGCAGGTCACTCCAAGGCTAACTGTGAGAACAACAGGAAATGTTTTCTCATGTCTCAGCTTGAAGCAAAAACCCAACCATCAGCCATATCCACCGAACCCGCTATATGGAGCATTCTTGCAATTGCCGTCGGAACGCAGGCAGCAGGCTCAATTGTCTCGCAGGGCATTTATATTCTTGTGCCGTTCTGGCGCGAGGCCTTTGGGATTACGCTTGCATCCGCATCCCTTGCAGTCACTGTGATGAATGGTGTGCAGATTGTCACCATGTATAGTTTCGGACGGGCAATAGACACTTATGGCGAGCGTAAAGTCGTCGGGCTTGCCATGCTTGGTATGGCTCTCTCAATGGCTGGTGCTGCCTTGTTCGCTAATAATCTGATGACCCTGCTGATCTGCATGGCTTTGTTAGGGGGAACATATTCAGCCGTACAGCCGGGAGGAACACGAGCGATTATGCGTTGGTTTCCACCGAACCGGCGTGGCATTGCAACAGGTTTCCGGCAAGCAGCGGTGCCTTTCGGTACTATGATTGCTGCGGCAGTTCTGCCGTTTTTCGCGGTTCAGTATGGCTGGCACATGGCGGCATGGATCGGCGCCGGTGTTTCCTTATTCGGAGCGGTTCTTTTTTGGGGCTTGTATCGGGAGGGAGATAAAGTTGCATCAAAATCCGCTGCCCCTCTTCCGCTCAAAATCCTGATACATACCGTCGGAAAAGAAGCAAATTTCTGGCCTGTCTTACGGCTAGGCATTGCTATGTCCGCTTTTCAATTTACCTTTACTGCCCATGTTATCAGCTACTTAGTTGATCATTTCGGACTTAGTATCGTCGTTGCGGCCTCTGTTTTCGCGGCAACACAGCTTGCAGGTATTCCAGGACGGGTCTTATTACCGTGGCTTAGTGATTATTACCGGCCATCGCATCGAATGCACACTTTGGGGATCGTTTCTTTGATAGCCGCAGCAGCAGCAATGCTGTTGGCAATTCTACCCGCTCATACGTCCTTACCAATCGTACTCGGTGTTTTATCACTATTAGGATTCTTCGGGATCGGATGGTTCCCGCTTTATTTGCTGGAAATTGCCGAAGCTGCACCTAAAAGCTCGATTGCATCGACCGTCGCATTTGCCTCCACTCTTTGCCTCGGTGTGATGGCGTTAGGGCCATATATCTTCGGTCTTATCGCAGGAAACTTCGGCTATAAATTCGCTTGGGCAGCTTTGATAATACCGGTGCTGCTAACAGGCTGGCAGCTCGCATTCAATAGAAGACGACGGCTGTAAAGCCGCCGTCTTCTAAAGACTGTCTTACTTAATACCTGCCCGCATAAAGCTTTGCACAAACTGACGCTGGAATAACAGAAAGCCAATCAACAATGGCGCCGAGGTCATCAGTGCTGCCGCAGAGATAATGCTCCATTGCACGCCCTGATCCGGTGAGGAGAATACCTGCAGACCAACTGTCAGCGGACGGGTTGACACTGAGTTGGTAATCACCAACGGCCAGAGCAGATTGTTCCAATGGTAGCTCACAGATACCAGCCCGTATGCCACATAGATCGGCTTCGCCAAGGGTACATAGACTTTGAGCAATGTGGTGAGCGCCCCCGCGCCTTCCACACGCGCTGCATCGTCCAGTTCTTTAGGCACTGTCAGGAATGTCTGTCGCAGCAGAAAAATACCGAAAGCCGATGCCATATAAGGCAAGCCCATCGCCACAACTGTATCAACCAGACCAAGCTTGGCAATTGTGCGGTAATTTTCAACCAGCAGCACTTCCGGCATGATCATCAATTGCACCAGTACCAGCATGAAAACAATAGTCTTGCCACGAAACTCATAACGGGCAAAAGCAAAGGCTGCCAGCGTGCAGATGATAAACTGGCTGATCAGAATTGTGCTGATAAGCAGGAATGTATTGAAAAAGTAGCGTCCGAAAGGAGCGGCATTCCACGCATTGCTGAAATTTTCCAATGTCAGCGGGGCAAACAGCTCAAAACGCGCTTCATATTCCGGTGGATGAAAAGCCATCCACACGGCATAGAGCAATGGCAAGATCCATAAAAAGCCGAGCAGATAACAGCCGAAGGTCTCAATAGCACGCCAGAAAGAAAACTCACGCGGCTGATGCGGTAATGTCATAACACTCATTTGTAATGCACCTTGCGATCAAGAATTCCGAACTGGACGAAAGCAATGAGAGCCAGCGCCAGCAACAGCACAACAGTCAAAGCTGATGCATAAGCCGTATCCCAGAAACGGAATGCAACATTGTAAACGTAATAGAGTAGCAACGTGCTGGCATTATCCGGCCCGCCACGCGTCATCACAATCACATGGTCAATCAGGCGGAAAGCATTAATCACTGCATTGATCAGCACGAACAGTGTTGTCGGCATCAGCAACGGGAATGTCACACGACGAAAGAAGTACCAACGCCCCGTGCCTTCCAGTGCTGCGGCTTCCGACAAGCTGGGACTGATCTGCTGTAAGGCAGCCAGATAGAAAATCATAAAGAAACCGGCTTCTTTCCAGATTGCCAGTGCCATCAGGCTGCCAAGAACAGTATCAGGATTGCCGAGCCAGTTAGTTTCATGAAAGCCGAACAGCCCGAGAAACTGGTCAATCAGGCCATAACCGGGCGTGTAGAAAAACAGCCAGATATTGGCGACTGCAATCATCGGCAATACGGTTGGCAAGAAGAAAGACATGCGCATCAGCGAGCGGCCGCGAATAGACGAATTAACAATAATCGCCATCAGCATTGCCAGCGCGATTGAGGCAGGCACTGTGCCCAGAGCATAAATCGCATTATTTTTCAGTGCCGCCCAAAACACCGGATCATTGATCATTGCTGCATAATGATCTGCACCGACAAATTGCGGCGGACGCTTACCACGCGGCGTCTGATAGAAACTGTTGATGAAAGTCATCACCGCCGGAATATGCGTAAACACTGCCAGCAAAACTGTGGCCGGCAAAAGCAACAGCCAAGGTGTTATCTGGTTTTTCGCCTGAGTCACGCGAGCCCCTCCAGCCTTTATAACAGTGCGCTTGCAACGGGTTCGCTCTGCACTGCATTATTTCATTTATGGAATGAGATGTGCATGACCTCCCGTCATGCACATCTGTCTTGCTTTAAGTCTTACTGATAAGGCTTGAGAATACGCTCGGCTTCGGTCTGGGCATCTTCCAGCGCTTTTTCAACGCTCTTATTGCCGGTCAGTGCCGCTTCAATCGCATCATCGATCACACGGGCAACCCGCTGATTTTCATAGGTGGAGAGTTCCGGCACCATATATTGAATCTGGTCGTGCGGAACTTTTGCGCCCGGGAATTCTGCGACATATTTCTTCATCGCTTCGGTTTCCCATGCATCATCGCGCGCAGCAATATAACCGGTTTTGATGCTCCACTCCGCAGCCTGATCGGCCGAAGACAACCACTTCACAAATTTAAAGGCAGCCTGCTGCTTTGCTTCATCTTCAACATTGAAGATATAGGCATTGCCGCCGCTGGTCGGCGCGCCATAGGCCTTGTTCTTCGGCAAAATCTGTACACCAAACGGGAATGGTGCATTGTTTTTCACATTAGTCAGATTACCGCTGGTGGTGGTAATCATCGCTGCGCGACTCTCAAAGAAATCTTTCGGATTGGTCGCCCATTCGATCACACCCGGCTTCATCACTTTGTGCTTCTGTGCCAGATCGACCCAATATTGCATGGCCTCAACAACTTCAGGTGCATTGAAATAGGTTTTTTTACCGTCCGGTTCAGCAATTTTGCCGCCATTTTGCGCAACATAACCCTGCAACAGCCAATAGGATGTCAGCGATGACGGCACCTGCATGCCCCAGCGTTCCACATTACCGCCGCTTGAACGCTTGGTCAGTTTGGTTGCAAAATCAACCACCTCTGACCAGTCCTGCGGGCCTTTTTCCGGATCAAGACCGACTTCCTTGAAAGCATCTTTGTTCCAGAAGAAAACTGTAGTGCCCCGCTGGAAAGGCACGCCCCATGTCTTATCTTCGCTCTTGCTGTTGACCATGAATACCGGCGTGAAACCCGCAAGCCATGCCTTATCATCGTCAGTTTTTGCTAAATCCTCATAAGGAAGAATGGCGTCTTCCTCGATCAGCGTAAACATATCTGTCGAGAGCATTACCGCGACTTCCGGCGCTTGACCGGATTTGAATGCTGTGAGCGATTTACTCAGCGTTTCAGGATAGGTGCCGGAGTAAATCGGCTTGACTTTGATATCCGGGTTTTGCCCCTCAAAACGGGTGATCAGATCATCCACGATTTTTGTTACCGGCCCGCCAATCGCCACCGGATAATAAAAACTGATTTCAACCGGTTCAGCATGGGCTGTTCCCCAACCGCCCAGCACCGCCAACATTGCAGATGTTGCAAAGAGCGTTTTCACAGATCGTTTTGCCTGCATAGTCATTGTCATTATCTCCAGATGGATGGTAATTTTCCGGGTATTGCGGTTAAACCGGCAGAGCGGAACGTTCGACCCGATGCCCTGCAGTCTCATCAAAAACATGTACAGCGGATGGTGCCCAAGTCAGACCAACCATGTCACCGACATGGAACTGACGAACACCTTCAATACGAACTTGTAAGCTCTGATCACCGATGCGGCAGTCCAGAATACTGTCTGCACCATGATATTCGATTGCCTCAATACGGGCTTTGGCACGCCCCTCATCTGCAATGCGGATTTCCTCGGGTCGCAACCCCAGAACAAGGCCGTTTGCTGAGCCCTCAATAATGGCCGGAGCGTCCGTAGCACCGCTGATCGTGGCTTTGCCATCATAATCACCCATACGAATGACATTCATCGGCGGTGTACCGATAAAACGGGCAACAAAAGTGGTGGCAGGTTTCAGATAGAGTTCTGCGGGTTTCGCCTTCTGTTCAATTTTACCGCCCTTCATCAGAATAACCTGATCTGCAAGGCTCATTGCCTCAATCTGATCATGGGTCACATAGACCATGGTCATGCCGAGCTGCTGTTGCAGATTGCGGATTTCCTTACGCATTTCATGGCGCAACTGCGCATCAAGATTGGAGAGCGGCTCGTCCATCAGGCAGACAGAGGCTTCGGCCACAATGGCACGCCCCAATGCCACACGTTGTTGCTGCCCGCCGGACAGTTGTGAAGGACGCCGATCCAGCAGATGCGACAGGCCGAGAATATCAGCAGCCCGTTTCAGGCGCTGATCGCGCTCACCGGCAGAGACTTTACGCACACGCAGACCAAAGATAATATTCTCAGCAACAGTCAGGTGCGGAAACAGCGCATAGGACTGAAACACCATTGCCAGACCGCGTTTTGCCGGTGCAGCATTGGTTACATCTTTACCGCCGATAATAATCTGGCCGGAGGTTACAGAGTCGAGCCCTGCGATAAGACGCAGCGAGGTTGATTTACCACAACCGGAAGGCCCCAGCAGCACGGTCAGAGTTCCGGGCTCTACGGTAAAATTCACATCGTTGACTGCGTGGAATGTCGTCCACTTCTTGTTGAGATTGACGATCTCAATACCGGACATCCGCTTCCCCTCCCCGAGGCTTACGACCGCCATGCAAAACATATCCCGTTTTATATGACAGCATTTCACCGGAACCTTTTTATTAAAACTACAGAAACCGGCATCACTTTTCAAAAAAATTATTGAACTTTTTATTCACAGTCAATACTTTTGTACAGAATGAGTTGATTTGAACCAAACTCATTCACTGACGGGAGCAAAACATGTCTAAATTCAGCATATTACAAATCTCAGATACGCATCTTTCTCCGCGTACGGAGCATTTTCGTGGAAATAATCGCCTGCTGGCCAAGCCGCTGGCGGAATCAGATCATGATTTCATCATCCATACCGGCGACATCACGTTGGACGGAATCCGCTATGATGAAGACTATGCGCTATGCCGCGACTTTTTTAAGGAATCAGGAAAGACCATTCATTTTCTTGCCGGCAATCATGATATCGGCGACAATCCGAACCTCTCCAAACCGGAAAGTGAAAACGGCAGCGCGATTAATGCTGCACGCTACGCTAAGTTTGCCGATTATTTCGGCGCGGACCGCTGGGTAATCGATCAGGGTAACTGGCGGATCATTGGTATCAGCTCGATGCTGATCGGCTCCGGCCTGCCACAGGAAGCTGAGCAATATGATTGGATCGACGCGCAAATCGCATCGCTTGGGCAGCGCTATCTGGCTGTTTTCTCCCATCAGCCGATCTACATCGACAATACCGACAGCACAGAACTGACCTACTGGACAGTAGATCCGAAAGGCTGGGGACGCCTTGAAACCCTGATTAATCACCAGCAACTGCGCCTGATTGCCAGCGGTCATCTGCATCAGCAGCGCTCCGCTAAACGCGGCAATGTGCATCTGGAATGGTGCTCTTCAATCGCCTTTACCACGACGGATGAACTGGTGCCGGAAATGGGCGGCACGCGCGAGGTCGGCTATATGGAACATCATTTTTCTGATGACGGCAGCGTCAAAAGCAAAGTTTTGAAGCATGAAGGCTTCGCCAATAATCACCTCGAAGACGTGATCAAAATTGTTTACCCGCTGATCGGCGGCTAAAAATAAGCCGGTTTTCGGCTTTCCATACAAAATAACCCCGCTTTGCAGTCCAGAGCGGGGTTATTTTTACTGCGTCTTTTGTCAGTACTCATGCAGGCTTATGGGCTGTCACTGATGCCGGCACTTGTGAATGGCCGAACCAGTTCGGATTGGTGACGCTGGCTTTACCGGCATCAATCAGAGCATTTTCATCCTTACCATTGGTCGTATAATCACGATCCGCAAGCGGCTGGATGCGCACAGAAGTTTCCGTTTCTTCCAGAATGTTCACATATTTCAAATTCTTATCGCGGCCGATTTCAGCCATTTCCAAAGCGGCAGGCAGTTTGCGCGGCAGATTAACATTGAGCCAGTGGCCGTCATGCGCCCAGTCACCTCTGGTCTCCCAGAAATTACGGATATGACTGGCAAGCCATTCCAGTGCATCTGTATCTGCCGGTTCAAAATCGCGCGGCGCAGAAAAAGCAACTGAAGCAATACCGTTCAATGCGCCCTCACGCGCCACCGCCATAGTGCCGGAATAAGACACATCCTCCGCAACATTGCGTCCTGCATTAATGCCGGAAAGAACCAAATCCGGCAATTTCTGATCGCGGAAAACCCAGTGAACAGCGGCAATCACACAATCAACCGGCGTTCCGGTGCAGGCATAGCGCTTATCAGCAACTTTATTCACAGAAAATCCGGCGGTTAGCGACACGCAATGGCCGTTAGCGCTTCGGTTGCCGTCCGGCGCAATGATCCAAACATCATCAGTCAAAAGACGCGCAGCCTTTTCAAGCACCGCAATGCCGGATGCATCAATACCGTCGTCGTTTGAAATCAGAATTCGCATATTCCACCTCTTAATAACACCTCTCCATCACAGGAGAGTCTCGGAAATTATGATGGAATATATGATTTATTTGTACATTGTTTGCAAATTAAATAATTTTGTTCAAAAATGTTTTTAGAGAAATCTTGACCTTTGCACTGATATCACGCCATTATCACAGACAGATGACAGATTATGCTTTGTGAGAAAAAGACATAAAAGGTAGAAGAATGGCCCGCAGCAGCAAGCCGAAAACCAAATTTCAGGCCGATCAGGACGAATTAAAACTGCGCGCCGCATGGCTTTATTATATTGAAGGACTGACACAGGAACAGGTTGCGCAAAATCTGGATATCAGCCGTATCAAAGCTTTCCGCTTGCTGGCCGCAACCCGCGAAGAAGGCATTGTGCAAATCTCGCTCAATTCCCATGCGGAGCCGCTGATTAAATTACAGCGGGCATTGGAAAAACATCTCGGATTGTTCGAGGCAATTGTCGTGCCATCCTCAGATCAGTCTGAAGCAAGCCTGTCTGCGGTCATCGGCCATGCCACAGGGCGCTATCTCTCCGATCGTTTACAGGACGGCCTGACCATTGGCGTTGGCTGGGGTGCGACGCTACAAGCCTGCATGAGCAATCTGAAGTGGCGTGAAATCAGTGATCTTTCTGTTATCTCTCTGCTGGGCGGACTGACACATTCGATGGCCTATAACCCGTCTGCGGTAGCATGGCGGCTGGCTGAGTTTTACAAAACAGAATTGTTTCAGATTACCGCTCCGGTGTTTGTGCCACATGAAAGGCTGGCACAGGAATTATGGGAAATTCAGGATCTTAAAGCACTGAAAAAGAAAGTATCAGAGATTGATCTTGCAATCCTGAGCGTCGCGGATGTCAGCAAACAAGCGTCCATTTTCCGCCGCGGATTATTGACAGCTGAAGACGCCGAAAGTCTGCAGGCAGCAGGCGCTGTCGGCGATGTTTTGTGTCAATTTGTCAATGAAGCGGGTGAGATTGTCGATCACCCCGTCAATAAGCGCGCTATGGCGATTAATCCGACAGAACTGCGCAAAGTGCCCAAAGTGATCATCTCTGCCGGTGGTGTGCGCAAGGCACAGGCCATCCGTGCCAGCATCCTGACCACCAAAGCACAAGTCCTGATTACCGATGAGGCAACGGCGCAGGAGTTGCTGAGCTTGAAAAGCCTGATCTGACGTCAGGCTTTATCCGGCATTTTCCGCCTGTATTCTGGTCAGCATTGCCGCCGCGCTCACCTCGTCGGTAATAAAGACTGTCGGCTTCAGCAGTTTCATTGCACCGAGCAGAGCTGCAACTTTTTCCGGCCCGCCGGAGGTGAGAATACGCACAGGCGCTTTTTGCAACTTGTCCATACTGACCGACATCACCCGCTCATGCACAGGGTCGGAAACTATCTCACCGTTGCAATCGTAGAAATGAAACAGCATATCACCAACCGCACCATTTTCGAGCAATGAGCGCTTCTGCACATCATCAATCAGACCAACACGATAGGATGTGCTGCTGGCGGTCTCAATGCCGCCAATGCTGAGCAGAACCATATCCAGATCATCAGCCATTTCGAAAACATCTTTCAGCCCGCAACGCTCAATCAAAGCTTCACGGGTCTCCTTGCTATCGACCAGAGCGGGTGCCGGGATCAGATAGCCCTCCCCCTGAAAGATTTGCGCAAATTGCCAGGCAAATTCCGGCGGGTTGAAACGTCGCGGTTGCGCGATCCCGCCAAGCAGTGAAATGACTTTAAGATCATTGAGATTACGCGCACCGATATGTTGCAAGGTGCCGGATAATGTCCGCCCCCAGCCAACGCCAATACGCATACCATGCTGCACTTTCTCCGAAAGATAAGCCCCCGTCGCCGCCGCAATCGGCGCAACCGGATCAGTATCCGCTGTCGATAAAGGCGCTACAATCGCACGTTCAAGCCCGAATGTCTGCTCCAGCATACGTTCTAGTGCTGTCAGACCGGCCAGTTTACCTTCAATAGTAATTTTCACTTCATTGCGCGCGCGTGCCTCGGCCAATAAGCGCACAATCGTCACACGGCCAACGCCCAGCACATCGGCAATATCGTTCTGAGTCATTTGCTCGACGTAATACATCCAGGCTGCACGGGTACGTAGCCGGTTCGTCTTATTCTCACTGGCAACGCTTTCTGATCCGACGATAAGTTCAATTGCTTCCTGAGGTGTTCCCGACTTACGTTTCGTGCTTTTCAACCCAATTCCCCGATTATTTGCGTAACTTTATCACGCCCGTTGCATAAGGCGCAGATATGCAGGCTTTTCTGCATGCAGCTTATTGCTTTTTATGTCATGAAGAAACAATAATCCCGTCATCATTTCGGGTTATACCCGCATCATGCGCGCAGGATGAACAACCATGCATCAGGACATTCCCAACGACATCGCCGTTAGCATCAAAGATAAGTTGCGCGGTTTGCGCTATGCCCTGCGGCACACACGCCATGGCCGGAATGAAGCTGAAAAACCTGCCGTCCTACCTGAAGTTGTTCTGAATCGTGCAGCTCATATAGCAGCCACCGTTATGGATAAGGCTTTCAGCACAGCGGAAACTATTTCCATATCACTGGTCTCGGATAATCCGTCCATTCATGAGACCGCACCAGATGTCCAGAGTCTAAGCTTTTACTTCAACGGCAGTTCGGAAGGGCAGCGGGCATTTCACCGTGATATGTATTATCTGACAAAAGCTGTACTGCACCGCAACAAAGCTGAAAACCTGCTCATTCAGGAAGCTGTTTTCAAGACGATCTATGCGCGTATCAAACAACTGCATGGTGCAGAACTTAGCAACCTGCAAAATCCGACAACCGACATTATCCAGCAAAGTGCCGGATTTTGTACCACTCTGTTTCAGGAAATGTTGCGACAACAACCGGTACGCCAGTCGGGCAGCCTGTCAAAATCCGCTATGATCAGCGGCTTTGCGGCCATTGCATTGGCCTGTGCATTAGCAACGGCAAAACCTGTCGATATGGAAAATATCGATAATCTGGAAAGTGCATTGCTTGCCGTTGAAGCGCGTGAAGATCGTATTATCGAAAGCGTCAGTCAGAATGATAGTGCAGCGTTGCAAAAACTCTTCGCTACGCTGATTTTTCACCTGCCATAAATGTAAAGCACCGCCGCATGAGTGAATTTATGCGGCGGCGGTTTTTATTATTTCAATTCGGAAATCAGCTTTTTTGCACGCGGGATTGAAGCAGGACTCATGCTCAGCTCTGTCAGTCCCATGTGGATAAATTCCGCGATCAAATCCGGCCTTGCAGCGGCTTCACCACACATCCCCACCATAATACCCGCTTCAGTTGCGGCTTTAGCTGTCATCTCAATAGCGGCCATCACGGCCGGATGCGATACATCATTCAGTTTAGCGACAGTCGGGTTCAGCCGGTCTGCGGCCATAACATATTGGGTCAGATCATTGGTGCCGATTGAGAAGAACGCCGCTTCCTGAGCCAGCTGGCGGGCAGCAAAAACGGCTGCCGGTGTTTCAATCATCACACCCAGTTCAAATTCCCCGCAAGCTTTTCCCTCACCGATCAGTTCTTGCCTGCAAACCTCAATCAATTCTTTTGTTGCACGAACTTCTCCCGCATCCGAAATCATCGGCAGCATGACTTTGAGTTTACCGTGAACCGCAGCACGCAATAAGGCACGCAATTGCGGTTTGAAAATATCAGGACGATCAAGACACATACGAATGCCGCGCCAGCCGAGAAACGGATTATCTTCCTGCGGAAATTCGATACCGGCAACCGGTTTATCTCCACCGATATCCAGCGTGCGGACAATCACCGGATAAGGCGCAAAGGCTTTCAGCAAAGCCGCATAGGTTTCCGTTTGCATATCCTCAGACGGCAGATGCATATGTTTCATAAACAAAAGTTCAGTGCGAAAAAGGCCAACGCCCATTGCACCTGCAGCCTGCGCCACTTCAATCTCTTCCAGCGCACCGAGATTGGCAGCAACCTCAATCACCGTGCCATCGGCACGCTGCGGGATCATAGTGCGATAGGCTTCCAAAGCCTGTTTTTCAGCCTTAGCCTCTTCAATACGCTGATGAAAGTCAGCACTGATTGCCTCATCCGGCTCAGGTGCAACTCGGCCTTTACTGCCATCCACGGCAATTTTCTTAACGTCTTTAAGTTGCTGCACGGCCTTGCCCAGCCCTAGTACTGCCGGAATACCATGCGTACGGGCAATGATGGCCACATGGGACGTTGCCCCGCCATGACCACAGACAATCGCGCCGATCTTTTTCAACGGTGCGCGGGCAAAATCCCATGCGCCGATATCCTCAGCGATCAGGATTGCACCATCCGGCAGCGCTTCAAGATTGATATCCTGCTGCCCCAAAAGTGCCAGACAAATCTGACGACCAACGGCCTGCACATCATCCGCACGGGCATTGAGATAAGGATCATCAATCTCTGAAAACTGACGCGCAACCGCAGCACTTGCACCAAGCATGGCAGAAAGCGCGTCCAGCCCGCCACGGATCAGACCTGTTGCCTCGTCCAGCAAAGTTTCGTCCGCTGCAATATCTTTTAATGCTGCGATAATTCCGCGATCACTCTCAGCCAGATTATCCGTTTTCAACTCCGCTTCCATACGCTGCTGAACATGGGTAACGGCCTCATGGAACCGTTGCAGTTCTGCAGGTATTTCTTCCGGTTTCAGCATCCGGTTATCGGCCGCAATCTCCGGCGGAAAAAACGGATAGGCAACACCAATTGCAACACCTTCACTGGCAGCAATGCCAGTGATGAAACCGGCATTCTCTTGCTCAGTTGCCGGCATCACCGGTGTTTTGCTTTCAACAGATATAGCCTCAGCAGATACAACCGGTGCGTCAGCATGATCTTCCAGTCCTGACAGCGGATTTTTCAGATAGCCAATCAGCGCCTCCAGCGCTTCGATAGCATCAGCGCCGTCAGCACGCACGGTCACAGTGTCATTTTCTTTCACACCGAGCAGCATTAATTTTACAGAGCTTTTCGCACTGACGCTCTTACCCGCTTTCGTAATCTCAATGTCCGATTCAAAGCCTTTGGCAAGCTTTACAAAGCGGGTAGCCGGTCGTGCATGCAATCCTTCATGCACCCGTACGATTGTCGAGCGTTCCATGATGCTATACCTGTCTTAATGCTTTTCGATATTATGCGCGAATGATAATGCTCGCGCCGGTCTGCAACTGCGCAACCAGCAATTCTGTATCCACTTCAGAAGCGCAGATTTCACCCGGACGCTCGGCATTATCAGCGCCGTTAAACGAAATCACCACATGGCCGATATCAAGTACCTTTTGCCATGCACTATCGCCGACAGAAGTGATTTTTGCTTCGAGTGAACCAATGCTGATTGTTGCACCGGTGACCGGCGCTTCAGCCGATGGTTCTGCTGTAATTGCATGCAAAACGGAAACTTCAGCCAGTTCTGACGGGGAACCGTCGGCAAACAGAATAACAACGCCGCCCTCGGCCAGATCCGCTACTTCAGGCCCTACAGCAGTCACCCGCGTATTCAAAGAAATTGTCATAATAGCGGTACCTTTCAGTCAATATTTCAAGTCTTTGTTGAAGAGCGGCCGGTCATTAGCGACCAAACCGCTCTATCTTTCTGTTTTTACGCGCATTTTACTCCGAAAACCGCTTCACACTTTTCGGAATGCGCTCGGGTTTAAAGAACCAGCAGGCTGACAACCCATGCAATCAGCACAGAAACAGGTCCCATGATCTGACGGCTGATCAGAACAGCAGGTACACCGATTTCAATGGTTTTCGGTTTGGCTTCACCCAATGCCAAACCTACCGGCACGAAGTCACAGCCAACCTGCGTGTTATAGGCAAACAGGGCTGGCAGAGCCATTGCCGGTGCAATCGTACCATTGGCGATCTGCGGACCGATAATTGCCACACCAACCACCTGTGCGATGACCGCACCGGGCCCAAGCACCGGCGACAGAAACGGCAAGCCACAAATAGCGGACAGGATCAGCAAGCCAATAATATTATTGGCAAGAGGCCCAAGTGGCTGTGCAAGAATATCACCGATACCGGTATAGAGAATGAAACCGATCAGCATGGTAACGAAGGCCATAAAAGGCAATACATTACGGATAACCTGATCAATGGTGCGGCGACCGGCGTTGAAGAACACACCGACAATACCGCCCATCACACGACCAACACTGCTGATCAGACCAATAATTCCGCCCTCAGACGGCTGTTCAACCGGTGCAACAGTGGCTGCATCATTCATCGTCTGCGCAGCAGCAGCCGGTGCGGAACCGTCTGCCAGAGTAATATTGTCAGACTTAACACCCGACACATAAATATCTTCGGTAATATATTGCGCGAGCGGGCCAGACTGGCCGACAGGCATCACATTGACAGTCGGAATACGTTTACGCGGATAAACGCCACAGCGTGCTGTGCCACCGCAATCCACGACTACGACAGCCATTTCGCTTTCAATTGGCGGCGCTTTGAAGCCGTCTACCGCTTCCGCACCGGTCAGTTCAGCGATCTGACGTGCAATGGGATGAATCCCGCCACCGGTGACCGATACCACTTTATTGCGTTGTTCCGTTGGCTGAATTGTCAGCGGGCCGCCCCAGCCGCCGGAACCTGCCTGAATTGTCACGGATTTATAGGATTTTGCCATTTTTCCCCTCCCGCCCTTCTCAGAGCTCAATGCCCTGACGGCGCGCCATAATGGCTGTAATGCGTTCTGTCAGCATGCCTTTGAGCAGGATCACAACGAGGCCGACCAATGCGTACCAGATCGCCACAGTAATGTGATATCCGCCCGGTACCACGCCTTTCTTTTCCAGTTCCAGCAGCGCCACAAGAATGCCACCCCAGACAAAATATTCGCCCGGATTAATATGCGGAAACAGGCCAAGCGGCGGATGCACATAAGACACCGCCGCATCATAGAAAGCAGGCTTATGCTTTTCTTCCAGAAACGAGCCGAATGTATAGGCCATTGGATTGGTCAGAAAAAACACCGACAAAAGCGGCAGCACCGTATAGCGCGTCAGTGCGATACGACCCGCGCCGCGTGCCAGACCATGCACGCGCTTTTCTCCCACCAGTTCAGTGATGGCATAAAAAGCCGTCATCAACACGATGAGGGTTGGAATAATGCCGGTGACAAAACCGGTCAGTACTTCGCCGCCCTTTTGGAAAACACCGATAAAGTGTTTACCGGCTGCCGTGAGCCAGCCAAGTTGTTCTTCCTGCTGCACATTTTGCAGGCGCTCGCGAAACTGATCAACGGTGATATTGTCGCTGGCTGCTGCTGTGCCAGCATCAGTTGTGGCCTGCGCCAACACGACAAAATCATTGATACTGTTTTGCGCTGTCATTTTTCCGTGCAGTCCGCCGTTTAAGACTGCATCGGACACCAGCCCGCCCGCATGATGCAGGGATTGCATAGTGACGTCGGCATTTTGTGCCAACATTGCTGTAATAGACATATTACCTCCCTGATTACCGCATTTTTGATGCGGCCTCCCCTAAAACCTCAATCAGCTACACTTCCACTGGCTTCAGACCGGACAGACCTTCCCTGCCATCCGATTGACCTGCCAGTCTTTCTGCCTGCTCAATAGCGGATCGCACCGCATGCGCAATTGCAGGCTGAAATCTATTCTGCTCAAGTTGCGCGCGAAGCTGTGCCAGTGTCAGCCCTTCAAGCGCATCCTGACGTGTAAATTTTGCGAAGACCGTACGTCCGCTCATCTCCAAAAATCTGCGGACAACCAACTCCTGATCCACCACAATCAGTACAATAACGCCTTTACCAAAACGCCCGCGCACATGGCCTGCGCCGACATATCCGTCCTTGTATTTATTGCTGATGCCCTTCATGACATCGGTGTAGTGGCGCATCTGAAACCAGACACCCAGCGACTGGAATCCCCAAAGCAATGCCAAAGCCAATAATGCCCATTGCCATATCGCCATACGTTATCCTCTCCCGTTGCCCCTACACCCTTTTCAGAGCACTCTCCTGAATGGATTAGAGAACATTTGTTTTTTCATATGTCAATATGTATAATTTAAAGTCGGCAGTTCGCAGTGATAGTCACAGCGAATAGCAATGACATTTCTCCTGTCATCGCTTATGATTGCTGTCAATGAAGTGCCCGCATAAAAGTCAGCATACAAGAAAGAGCTCATGATGGATCTGCTGTTCAAAAACCAGATGGCAAATGTGCCTGATTTACGGCACAGGCTGCGCCAGTTACGCTGGTTTCGGGCGACTTTACGCAAACATGCCAATCTCATTACCGAGATGACCGGTGTGCGTTATGACATTGACGAAAAACGTCTGACCGAAGCCTTTTTGAACTGGATTGAGCTGGTCAATCAGAACAAGCACTATGCCGCCGTTGATCGCAAAGATTTTATCATTTTTGCCGCCGGTCTGGTTCTGAAGGAACTGATCCGTCTGGCTCCTGCAAAAGCCGTGAGCGCACCGGATAGCAACCTGAGCGATGATCTGGCAAATTTAAGTGATATCATTCGCTTCTGGCCGGAGGGGTTCCTTTATACCAACTACTGTATCTGCGCGATTGCCGCAGTGCAGGAGCAGGAATTCGGCACCAGCCCCGATATTGACCAGAGCGCCAGCGATTTACGGACATGGTGGACTTATCGTGAGAATGCCTCGGAAATGCCGGGCTTTGCCATTGCATTTCTTGACAAGTTTCTGGGTCAGGAACCGAACTGGGTAATGCCTGATTTTGCTTCCGCCCGCGCGGCTGTGCAACGCGCACTTGGAGCGGATCATCCCGCATCTGCGCTCACAGAACCTTCACAAAACTAAACACGCTAAAAAGCACTCCGGATAATCATGAAATAATATCACAATTATCCGGAGTGTGATCAGAATACAGACCGGACAGAGGGAACGGTGCCAGTCTGCTATCTGCAGGTTTATTGCACTACTTTGCTACACTCGCTGATGATACGCAGCAAAGCATCACGCTGTTCAATCTGAGGCATATGTCCACATTTTGAGAACACGTGCACGCCGATTTCACCCGGCAAGCCGGACGCATGAGCAACCGGAATAATCCGATCCTGCGCACCAAAGATCAGGCGAACCGGAATATTCAGCTGTGCAAGGCTCGAGCGGATTTCAAAAGTCTGTGTACCATCCGTACAAAGCTGTGCTGCCATGCCTGCCTGCGCATGACGCAGTTCAGCATCATTCGCTTGTGCAACCGTTGCATTGATGAAGGCTTTTGATAGCAGTGCTTCATCGGCAAACAGTTCTTTGAGCCAAGGCGTCACACTGGCTTCGGATTTAGCCCGTATCAGTCCTTCAAGGAACGCACCATTGATCTGAGGCCCAAGACCGGCAGAGGAGATCAGCACCAGAGAGCGCACATCGGTAAAGCCACGTGCTGCCGTCAGTGTTGCAACCGCGCCGCCCATCGAATGACCAACGAGAATGCATGATCCCACATTATGCGCAGTTAAAGTCGCTTCAACCGCTGCAGCAATCATGTCGATACTATCCGGCACATAACGCGGCGACTGGCCATGCGCAGGCAGATCAAGTGCCAGCACCGGATTTTTCAGATTGCTACCGGCCAACAGCATACGCCAGCTATTGAGATCGGACGCAAAGCCGTGGATCAACACAATTGGCAAATATCCGGCCTCACCCTGCCGCAACCATACGGCATTCAATGCACCTTCTGCCTGCGATAGAGTGACCGGACGTGGCGCAGGTGTGGCAACACGTTGTGGAACAACTGCGACGGGCGCAACTGTTGCCAGACATTCTTCGACATCTTTTTTCTGGACACGGCCTTTAGGGCCGGAACCCGCGACTCCATTCAGATCAAGACCAGCCTCCCGCGCCAGACGACGCGCCAAAGGCGTTGCCCGTACACCGGAAACCTCTGCTTGCACAGCTGGCACGGGGGTGGCCACCGGCTGAGCAACAGGATTTACAGGTGCAGGGACAGACGCTTCTGCGACAATAACAGGCTCAACGGCAGTGGCATTCCCGCCCTTGCGCTCTTCACCTTCCGCATAAATCCACGCCACGGCCTGACCAACAGGAACCACAGCACCTTCTGCGGCAGAAATATCGCCGAGGATACCGGAAGCCGGAGCGTCCACTTCCATGGCCGCCTTGTCAGTCTCGATTTCAAACAGCAATTGCCCTTTGGTGACCGTATCGCCATCCTTGGCGTACCAACGCGAAATCTGGCCGGTCTCCATATCCATATCAACTTTAGGCAGGATGACTTCGACAGCCATGACTAGCGAGCTCCCTTCACAAGTTCACGCGCACTTTTCAAAATATCAGGCACCTGCGGCACGGTTGCACGTTCCAGATCCGGATTATACGGAATTGGCGTTTCCGCACCACCGAGACGCACTATCGGTGCGTCCAGACAATCAAAAGCATCGCTTTCAGCGACAATCGCGCTGATTTCCGCGCCAATACCCAGCGTTTTCACAGCTTCGTAAACGCACATCAGTTTCGAGGTTTTTTTAACACTGGCAATGATGGTGTCACGGTCGATCGGGCGCACCGAGCGCAGATCAATCACTTCAACATTGATGCCTTCTTTGGCGAGCTCTGTCGCTGCATCCAGTGCCTTGTGCACCATGATCGCGGAGGCAACGATGGTGAGGTCTGTCCCTTCACGCACCACTTTCGCCTTGTTGAGCGGAACCGTGTAATATCCTTCCGGCACTTCGCCCTTCATTTTATAAAGCAGCTTGTGTTCGAAAATCATCACCGGATCAGGGTCTTCAACCGCTGCCAGCAACATGCCTTTCATGTCATAAGGCGTTGCAGGCTGAATGACTTTCAGACCCGGCACATGACCAAGCCACGCCTCAATACTCTGGCTGTGCTGCGCCGCAGCACCGGTGCCGGAGCCGGCAGGAAAACGCATCACCAGTGGCACGGAAACCGCACCGCCCAGCATATAGCGGATTTTCGCTGCCTGATTAACAATCTGCTCCAGCGCCAGCGCCGCAAAATCAGAAAACTGGAATTCGAAGATCGGGCGCATACCGGTTAAAGCAGCACCAACGGCCACACCGGCACCGCCAAGTTCTGAAATCGGCGTATCCATGACGCGATCTTCACCAAAACGGTGAACCAGATCGCCGGTAACCTGAAAGGCACCGCCATACACACCGATATCTTCGCCCATCAGGAAAACGCGGTCATCGCGCTCCATAGCAATTGCCATAGCTTCCTGAATAGCCTGTGAATAGCTTAACTCACGGGTTGTCGTGCTCATATTTATCAGTCCGTGTATACGTCGCGTGTCAGATTATGAAGGTCAGGCGCGGGGCTGTTCTTGGCGAACTCAATAGCGTCTGCGATCTCTTTTTCGACATTGGTGCGGATTGTTTCAATTTCGGCATCATTGATGAAGCCGTATTCCTTCAGATCAGCCTCGAAACGGGCAATCGGATCACGGTTGGTCGCCCAATCCTCGATCTCTTCCTTGGTGCGGTAGCGGTTACGATCGCTCTTAGAATGGCCGCGCAGACGATAGGTTTTGTTCTCGATCAGGGTTGGCCCCTCGCCGCGACGGGCACGTTCAACGGCTTCATGCGTGGCTTCGGCAACATCGGAGAGATTGTTGCCGTCCACGATCACACCCGGCATATTATAAGCAACAGCGCGGTCAGCAATATTTTCAACTGCCGTCGAGCGCTTGGTCGATGTCGACATGCCATAGCCGTTGTTTTCACAAACAAACACCACCGGCAATTTCCAGACAGAAGCCATATTGAGCGCTTCGTGGAAGGCGCCTTCATTATTGGCACCATCACCGAAGAAGGAAATTACGACTTTGCCGTTTTTCTGCTTCTTGGCAGAAAGCGCAGCACCAACGGCAATCGGAATACCGCCGCCAACAATGCCATTGGCACCAAGATTGCCCTTGGATACGTCAGCAATATGCATAGAGCCGCCACGACCTTTGCAATAGCCGGTTTCCTTGCCGAAAAACTCTGCAAACATGCGTCCAATATCCGCACCTTTAGCAATACAATGGCCATGACCACGATGGGTCGAACCGATCATATCATTGTCTTCCAGCGGCAGACAAACACCCATCGCGCTGGCTTCCTGACCAATCGACAAATGCATCGTGCCGTGAATAAGCCCGCGGGTGTAACTTTCTTCCGCGCCTTCTTCAAAGCGGCGGATCAGATACATTTTATGTAATGCTTCTTTGAGCTTTTCCGGTGAATATTCACGGAAAGCGAAAGGCAGATTGCGTAATTCTCTCTTCACACCATCTTCCGTCTGAGCTTTTTTGACCTGAGCCATCAAAGTTTACTCCAAAAGACACATGCGAGATGAATGCTCTGCATGCGCCATATTTTCAAAATTCAGATTAATCAGGCACCGTAAACGAGCTTATCCTGACGGGCACGCAATTCAGCAATCTTGGAATTTGGTGCCACGGCCGCATTAGCATAGGTGATCAGCTCACCCTTTTTGATCGGCGCTGTAACGGTTCCGCCCTGCAGCAGACCACAAGGAATAGCTTTGGCAGCACGCGCCTCACCGGCTGTCATGATCCATGCGCGGTAGCAATATTCACCTATCGCATCGAGGCTCTCACCAATCGCCATGTCTTTCTTAGCAACAGCTGCAACTTCTGCTACCGGCTTATCCAGCGGCACCATGTCCGGCTTACCATAAAGCACAACGCGCGCGCAGGTCAGCGGCACTTCAAGCGAAGTCAGATGATACGGACGATGGAAGGTAAAGTAAGGACCTTTGCCCATTTTAAGGTCTTCCATACGCTCGGAAATACGCGGATGAGACATATCAGCGACAACGAAAACGCCCGGAGCAACCCCCTTGCCGATGGTGTAATCAACCACGCCGACCTTTGACAGCACGCCACCGTCTTTCTCAGGGATCAAGGTAGAAGAAAGCTGGTCAAGCGTTGCCGCAGGACCATGCATACCGGCCTTATCAGGCACCAGACCGGTGGCATTGGCGATTGCAGCCATTTCCACCATGGTTTTTGAACCGTCGACGAACTCCACCAGCATACGCACATTCATGTTACGGCGGATGGCTTCTTCCATATAGGCATCCGGCACGGCATCAATATTGAGCGGATTGTTCTTGCCTTTACCAGCAGCAACAATCGGATGTCCCATAGCGGAAACGAATTCAATCAGCTCCATACAAGATGATGGCTCGTCACCGGCACCAAGCGAATAGGTCACGCCAAGGCGGTCAGCTTCACTTTTCAGGTAGGCACCGATGGTGACGTCTGCTTCAACATTCATCATCACCAGATGCTTGCCGTGTTCCATGGCGCGCAGACCGATTTCTGCACCAACTGCCGGAACGCCGGTCGCATCGATCACAACATCAATCAGGTCATTTTCGAGGATCAGATTGGCATTGTCAGTAACAGCAACCTTATGTGCTTCCATCGCGGCAGTCAGCGCAGAAGCCGTATTGGCTTCACGACCATGACCACTTTCCTGAAAGGCAATATCAACAGCTTTCAGAGCATTTGGCACACGCAATTCGGAAATAGCACCGATCTCGATACCCGGCATATGCGCAACACGGGTCACAATATCTGTTCCCATTTCACCGGAACCAATCAAACCAATGCGGATTGGTCTGCCGGTGTCGGCGCGCGCCTTCATATCACGGGCAAGCCCGGTCAGAGCAACATTTGTCGTCATGAAATCCTCCTGCGAGCGCATTCGCTTATTCAGCCGCTCTTTCTGATTTTATCAGCTTGCCCTAACGAGTAATGAACATTTGTATCCAAGTCAACACCTATGTTCACAACATTCATGCCGAAATCATCACACGAAAGAATTGCACAAAGCGCCTGCAGCCCGAACAGAGCACCTGAAGGGGAAATAAACGTAAAGACGCGAAAGAGAAGATGCGCACCAAACATAGCAGCAGGCGATTATGCATGCTGATCAACCACTCTGAAGGACATCAGGAAAAGTGGTTTTTAATAAATATGATGAAATATAACGTTAAGATAAAATATTTACAGTATTGATTGCTGTAAAACTCTTGAAAAGAACTTTTCAAGTCGATTGTGATGCGACAGCACTATTTTTTACTATCGCATCACTTGTTTTTATTAAACTCAATATTAAATTTTGAAGCGAAAAATAACAATATTACATTTGGAAAGCAGATAACGACTGCTAAAATGCATATTGCAATTTAACTGATAGATTGCCACCCTCACGCTTTCCAAGATAAGCGTTGCCTTTAAAATCGACGCTTATACGGTCGTTCATTGTGGGCTGATATCGAATACCTAGTGTGCCGAGCGTAGTGAACCCACGGACACTTGGCGCATCTATATCAAAGTGATTATAGGTTGTTCCGCTCGCTTTGGCATCAAATTCATATTCCAATCCCATACCTGCTAATAATAGCCAGCTCTGACTGAACTTATACTGATTTTCTGCATTGAAGCGAATGCGATTAGATTTCAGCCCGTCAAAATGGATAGGATCACCAGCGATCATTAAGTTATGACTATCAGTCTGCGTCCATAGGTACTTCAAAGACGTATTGAGTTGATTAGCATCATTCAAATCCAATTTATAACCAGCACCAAAATGAGCACTCAAGTAGTTTCCGTTTAAAGTATATTGCGCTGCTTCACCTGTTGCCGCATTACGAATATCAGCGGTTGAATAGTTCGTGCGCAAGCGACCGCCGCGGAATGAAGCATCCATATAGATATTATTGGTGAGGTCGTACTGACCGTATAGGCCTGCGCCATAATAACGGTTGTCGCCATTACCACGAACGCTCGCCGCTTTGGGGAATGCATTATAGCTGTCATAATCAGCGGTGCCATATTCAAAAAAACCCGCTGCAGTAAGCTGATCAGCCTGATAAATCAAGCCCGCAGTCACTAACACCCCGTCAGCGTCAATATGGGAGCCGGTTTTGTAGCGACTTGTATGACCGGAAGCCTGAATAAATGGCACCAAGCCTTTATGTCTGTTTTGTTCCGTAATAACACTGAAGGTATTATCAGCAATATTATCTGCCTGTCTGGTTAACAGCATTAATCCCGATAAATTACCCACTAACAATGATTTGAGCTGAGGATTGACTACAGGCCCTGGTTTTTCAGGCTCCGGTTTTTCCGGATCCGGTTTTTCTGGATCTGGTTTTTCCGGATTATGCCCCTCCAAAATAACAGCCGTCACACGACCATTATCCTTATCCACTTTCGTTTCTACATCGTAGAGAAGCGATATACCTTGCTGAATCTGCTTAACATCTTTCGTGGTATGCCCCTGTCCTTCCCCGTCTATGCTCCCTTGCATCAGGATAAACTCAGTACCAGCAGGCAAAACCTTACCGGAATGAATTCCCGTTACAAAAACGTCAGATTTTATATCATTTTTACTGCTGGTATTCTCACTATTTGTCCCAAGAATAATCTGATCAGCCGTAATAAGTGCTGTCTGAGAATTGGCAAACTCAGGATTAAGTGTAAAATTATAAGTCTGGAAATTACCGATTGTACCAATAGTGATCGGCGTCATATTGCCATAATCTAAAATATTACCTGTAAAAACATCATATTTTTTAGGTTTGTATGTTTTTTCGTTGATTGTGCTATAGCTTAGATAGCCACCATAAATAGCGGTATCATTGCCACCTATTTTATGGTTTCCAGATATAGCTACAGTGTTATTAACAGAATTCGCATTATCAACGTTGGATGTAATAGCTACATTTTGCGGATAATCCGAGCTTCCGATGTTTAAGTTGACATTGACCTGCCACTGAGAATTTCCTCCAGAATGGATTAGAGTCCGGCCCGATAAAGGACGGACGAATGAAGAAGCAGCGATTTACGGAAGAGCAGATTATTGCGGTGCTGAAGGAGCAGGAGGCAGGCATGAAGGTGGCCGACCTGTGCCGCAAGTATGGGATTTCGGACGCAACATTTTATAACTGGAAAGCCAAATACGGCGGTATGGAGGTGTCCGAGGCGAAGCGCCTGAAGGCACTCGAAGAAGAGAACGCCAAGCTTAAGAAGCTGTTGGCCGAGCAGATGCTCGATGCCGCCGCACTCCGCGAGCTTCTCGCAAAAAAATGGTAGGGCCTGCCGCCAAGCGTGACGCCGTTGCACATCTGAAGGACATAATGGGTCTTTCGGAGCGGCGGGCCTGCCAGATTGTTTCGGCTGATCGCAAGATGATCCGCTATCGGTCCTGCCGACCGCCGGAGGTCGAATTGCGAGCAAAGTTGCGCGATCTCGCCAACGAGCGACGGCGCTTCGGCTACCGACGGCTGTTCGTCCTGCTCAGGCGGGACGGAGAGCCATCCGGCGTCAACCGCATCTATCGGCTGTATCGCGAGGAAGGGCTTTCGGTTCGCAAGCGGAAGGCTCGACGAAGGGCCGTCGGCACGCGTGCGCCGATCCTGGTCGAGGCGAAAGCAAATGCCCGTTGGTCTCTCGATTTCGTGCACGACCAGTTTGCATGCGGGAGACGGTTCCGGATCCTCAATATCGTTGATGATGTGACACGGGAATGCCTGGCAGCAATCCCGGACACCTCAATCTCCGGCCGCCGTGTCGCCCGAGAACTGACGACGCTGATCGAACGACGCGGCAAGCCCGGAATGATTGTCTCCGATAACGGCACGGAACTCACCTCGAATGCCATCCTGGCCTGGTCGAAGGATCACAAGGTTGAGTGGCACTATATCGCGCCAGGAAAGCCTATGCAGAACGGCTATGTTGAATCCTTCAACGGTCGGATGCGCGACGAATTGCTCAACGAAAGCCTGTTCTTTGGCCTCGATCACGCCCGCAGCGCCATCGCCCAATGGGCCGACGATTACAACAATTTCCGGCCACACTCGTCGCTGGGATACCAAACCCCGGCAGACTATGCTGGATCCATCGCCGCAACCGGCTCCAACGCTGCGCAAGATGAAAGCTTGGCGTTTCCGCCGGTTGCTACCAACACGCCAATTGGCGTAGTCAAAACCGCCGAGGCTCTAATCGCCGTTGGATGAAAGTTCAGTGGCAGGTCA
>NZ_JAUCBM010000025.1 GCF_030362795.1 Pseudochrobactrum kiredjianiae
CCTTACCGATTAGCCAATCTCTCAATCAACCAATCTCAGGGGCGAAGCTCTCTGCCGCTAGCAGCGCCGCCGCCCTCGTTGTTGGCCTCATATAGACCCCACTAACCAAAACTGTCAACACGACAAAACACCTTTTATGGAATTTTTATAACAAAAAACACAAATTCACAGCCAAACACCCAAATTTACACCAAGCAGCATACACCCAACCCCACAATTACAACCAAAACACCTCAAAACCCACGTCACATATATCAAAATAACACCCCAACACCTTGTTCCGACTCGGAAATTCAGAATCGGAGAGCCATTTTTCAAGAATCGGCACCAAATTTGGCAAAAAAACAAAACCCCGCCTGCGAAACAGACGGGGTTTGGTATTCAATAATGATTCCCGTGAAACATTTTACGCTTTTAATAAAGCTTCCACGGCAGAACCAATTGCCAAAATCTTCCGATCCGAACCATTGCGGCCAACCAGCATCAAACCAGCCGGTCGTTCAGGCATTGGCATCGGAAGCGATAGTGCTGTCAACGCGAACTGGTTCATAATCTGCGTATTGCGCAAATAGAGTGTTTCAACCCGATCATATTCCGGCACATCTTCATCAACCTGTGCAATAGGAACAGCTTTGATTGGTGTTGTCGGCATCAACACAACGTCGAATGTCGCCATCATAGCATCGGCCTGCTTTACCAGCTCTCCGCGGAATGCCAGCAAAGTCTGATAATCAGCATCCGCAATTTTCAAACGCTCACGCAAAGGTACACTTACTCGCTCATCAACCGGCATAGAATGATCATTCAGCCAGTCTTTATGGATATGAGCTGCTTCAATGCCAGTGAGTGATCCTTTATTCGGCCCTGTGCGTAATGCAGATACCAAAGTATCAAAGCTGCATTCGATGAGTTCAGCACCAGCTGCTTCAAGCTTTTTCAGCGCAGATTGATAAGCAGCAGCGACATCTTCTTCCATATCCTGCAGTACAAGCCCCTGTGCGATACCGACTTTAAGACCTGCGAGGTCAATCCTCTCCAACGGCAGCGGCGCTTCACCGGACATAATCGCATCGGCATCCGCGCAGGCCGCTACGGTCTTCGCCAGAGGCCCGACGGAATCGAGCATTGGCGACAGAGGAAAAGCACCTTCCAGCGAAACACGGCCATGGGTCGGTTTAAAGCCGACGACACCATTCAAAGCTGCCGGAATACGAACAGAACCGCCGGTATCAGAGCCGATGGCAATATCACATGTTCCCTCACCTGCGCTAATTGCAGCGCCGGAAGACGAACCGCCGGCAACAAGGCGCGCATCATAGGCATTGCCCGGCACAGGATAATGCGGATTAAGCCCGACAGCAGTAAATGCAAACTCCGTCATATGGGTTTTGCCGATGATAATCGCACCGGCTTTGCGCAAGCGCTCAACAATTACCGCATCTTTGCCCGCAGGTTCAGCCGTTTTACGAATGATAGAGCCTGCAAGATTTGGTTCCCCCGCCACATCAAACAAATCTTTAATCGAAACAATCTTGCCATCTAATGACCCGAGACTTTCGCCGCGCTCTGCCCGCCGATCTGCGGCATCAGCCTCAGCGCGTGCTGTATCCGGATAAAGCTTCACATAAACCGCCTCCGTGGCTTTGCGATCTTCAAGACGTTTTAAAATTGCATCCAGTCTTTGACGTGCCGACAATTCAGTGCCCTCAGTTTTCATTTCAGTCACGATATCACTCTTATTATGCGTAAATATAAAGCGTTAGAGCGACCTTTGTGCGCCAAAGAGGGCGCACGGCGCTCTAAAAGGCCACGAGCCGCATGCCGGATCATGGCCTTTTCACTCTCTATATTAAGCGCCGAATTTAAATCTCATCACTGAGCGATAAACCGGACTTTATGGCTATCGGCTACAGGCAGAAGTTCTGTGCCCGGCGGCATGGTGTAAACATCATGTTTGCCAAATTCGCGCGGGTAATAGTCATAGCCGGCTGGCGGCGGCGGTGCGTCATCCATCCCATTGCGTTCTTCACCACGCACAATCGCAAACGGATCCGGAATAGCGCCCATCAGGCGCCGCGTGTAAGGATGTGTCGGATTGGCAAAAACGTCCTGCCACGGCCCTTGTTCAACGACCTGCCCGAAATACATCACCGCAACACGATCACTCATATGCTCAACCACACTCAGATCGTGACTGATCATAATGTAAGACAGTTGCAATTCGTCCTTCAGTTCCAGCAACAGATTGATGATCTGAGCACGGATCGACACATCGAGTGCCGAAACCGGCTCATCCAGCACAACCACTTTCGGATTGAGAACCAGCGCACGGGCAATACCGATACGCTGCCGCTGACCGCCGGAAAATTCATGCGGCAAGCGTTTGGCCTGCTCTGGTTTCAGACCGACAAGCTTCATCGTATTCTCAACACGGTCATTGAGTTCTGATTTTGTCGTTACACCTTGCAAGCGCAGCGGTGCGGCTAGCGATGTGTAAATCGTCTGGCGCGGATTGAGCGATGCATAAGGGTCCTGAAAAACCATCTGCGCCATTTGTGCCCGCTCAAGACGGCTTGGCCCTTTTTCTCCGGTAATCGGCTTACCTTCAAAATAGATTGTGCCCGAAGTCGGTTTTTGTAGCCCCAAAATTGCCAATGCCAATGTGGATTTACCGCAGCCGGATTCTCCCACAATAGAAAGACACTCACCTTTATGCAGATCAAGGCTGAAATTATTGACCGCGCGTACAGCCTGTGTCGATGCACGAAACAGACCAGCCGTCACCGGAAAATGGACATTGAGATTATCAATACGCAACAGCGGCGTGTTCTGATCACTCATGATGATAGCACCTCACGAATCCGCGTTTTGTTTCAGCATCCACACTCTTATTGACAATGCTATTCTCAAGCGCTGTCTGCGGTGGCACCTTACTCAGGCAGATATCTGTTGCCCGCTCACAACGCGGCTGAAACCGGCAGCCTTTCGGAAAGGCCGAAATAGATGGCACGACACCGTCAATTTCCTGAAGCCGTTTACGTTCTTCCGGCTTGCGTTGTCCCAGAACCGGTAACGAACTCAGAAGCCCATGCGTATAGGGATGTGCCGGATGGCCGAACAAATCCGCTACATTCTGCTCTTCCACCATATGACCGGCATACATGACCCCGACACGCTTACACATTTTAGCGATTACACCAAGATCATGGCTGATCATCAATACGGAAGTTCCGCGCGATGAGCACAATTCCTGCATCAATTTGAGGATTTCTGCCTGAACCGTCACATCAAGTGCTGTTGTCGGCTCATCGGCAATCAGCAGATCAGGATTACAGGCCAGTGCAATCGCAATCATCACACGCTGGCGCATACCACCGGACATCTGATGCGGAAAGTTTTTGACCCGACTTTCCGGTGCGGGCACATGAACCTGACCTAAGGCTGCAACAGCTTTCTTTTCTGCTTCATGCCATGTCGCACCCTGATGAAGCACAAACATTTCCGCAATCTGCCGTCCCACTGTTGCCAGCGGATTAAGCGCTGTCATCGGCTCCTGAAAAATCATCGCAATGCGACTACCGCGCAATTTACGCATGTCGCGACTGCTTAATTTCCGCAAATCCTGTCCTTTAAACAGGATTTCACCGGAGCTGACCTCCAGCGGGCGGTTCAGCAAGCCCATAATCGAAAGTGAGGTAATGGATTTACCGCAACCGGACTCCCCGACCAGACCGAAAGTTTCACCCGCGCCGATTGAGAATGAAACATTCTCAACCACGTTAAAGCGGGTTTCACCGGATACCATATCAATATGGAGGTTTTTAACGTCTAAGAGTGGTGCATCGCTCATGATTTGCGGCTCCTCATATGCGGATCCAGCACATCGCGCAGGCCGTCACCAAACAGATTAAGCCCCAGAACTGTAAAGAAAATTGCAAGCCCCGGGAAAATAGCTGCCCATGGTGCAATCGCAATCAGTTCACGTGCGTCTGTCAGCATGCTGCCCCAGCTCGGGAATGGCGGACGAATACCTAAACCCAGATAAGAAAGGGCTGCTTCTGCCAGAATAGCATCACCCATGCCGAGCGTGCCGATCACCAGAATAGGCCCGATCATATTCGGCAAAATCTGGGTAATCATAATGCGGATATCGCTATAACCCAGCGTCTTCGCTGCCTGCACATAGCCCTGTTTTTTGAGCGATAAGGCAGAGGAGCGGGCAATACGACAGGTCCATGACCAGTTGGTCAGTCCCAGCGCAATCAAGAGACTGCCAAGGCCAGGGCCGAGGATCGCCATAATCGCCAGCGCAAAGATCAGTGACGGGATCGACAGCATAACATTGGTCAAACCGCAGACGAAATCGTCCCACCGCCCGCCGAAATAACCGGCAGAAATGCCCATTGTCAGGCCGATCAGCGTATTGATGATCTGCGAGACAATACCAACAGTCAGTGAAATCCGCGCACCATAGAGCACACGGCTGAACACATCGCGTCCCTGTGCATCAGTGCCGAACCAGAAGTCGCCATCCGGCGGCAGTTCCGCATTGATCAGATCAGCATCCAGAACCGGATCATAATGCGCTAATAAAGGGGCAAGAATACCGGCGGCCAAAATAACCACACAGAGCACTCCGCCGAATAACAGATTGAAACGTAATCTCATGGCGCTACTCGTGGCTGATGCGCGGATCGATGACCGCATAAAGAATATCGACAATCGTATTGATGATCAGGAACCACAAAACGATCATAAGAATAGCGCCCTGCACCACCGGAATATCACGCATCGACACGCTGTCCACCAGCAGAGAACCAAGCCCCGGCCATGAAAACAGCTTTTCGATCACAACGGCAGCGCCCATCAGCGAACCGAATTGCAAACCGACTGTGGTGATAATCAGAACCAGCGCATTGCGAACCAGATGCCATGTCACCAGACGATAGGCATTCATCCCTTTTGAGCGGGCAGTACGGATAAAATCTGCCCCCATCACTTCCAGCACTGCAGCACGTGTTGTTCGCGCCAGCAAAGCCAGAGGTGCAACGCTCAAGGTTACCGCGGGCAGAATAAGATTGCGGATACCGCCATCCCCATAGCCGAAACTCGGCAACCAGCCCAAAGTCAGCGCGAAGAAATACATCAGCAACAGACCAAGCCAGAACTGCGGCAATGACAGGCCGGAAACCGCGCCGATCATCGTCACCGTATCCAATATGCTGCCGGGTCTGAGCGCTGCGATAAAGCCGAGCGGCACACCGATCAGAACTGCAAGCGTCATTGCTGCAATTGCCAGTTTCATGGTCGGCCACATGCGCTCCATCAGCACCTGCGTTACCGGCTGACGGGTACGAAATGATTTACCTAAATCAAACTGCACCAAATTGACGATATAAGAACCGAACCGCTCATAAACAGGTCTGTCGAGACCAAATTCCTTGTTCATCTGCTCAACGACTTTAGGGTCATTACGCCCCTTGCCGTCAGCAATCTGACTGGACGTAAAACTGCCCGGAATAACACTGAAAATGACGAAGATAATCAGAGACACCGCCAAAATGGTCGGTATCATCTGCAAAACCCGCCTGATAACAAATCGAAGCAACCTGTGTGCTCCTTCCTCCGGCATATCGGGAAAACGGGAACCATCTCAGCGAGCCCTCAATCATACAGACTGATTTTGCTCTGCTTCAGGATGATACCGATATGCGACAAAACTAAACTTCAGATCATGCACGGAAAACGAAACCGGTTTTCCGGCGAACATGCTTTAAAGACTGCAACGGAGCCGGAGAACGGATAACCGCTCTCCGGCACGTCTCATAATCAGACCTGATTGCGCTTAGCGGCCAGTTGGTACGCTGTCGTCAACCCAAAGCTCTTCATAAGACTGAATTGCAAGTTCAGCTGAGTTTGGCTGTAAGCCGTGCAGCCATGGCTGATAAGCAATAACCGCCTTGTTGTAGTTGAAGAACCAATATGGTGCTTCATCCTGCAGGATATTATTGGCTTTGCGCAGCAGTTCGTTGCGCTCATCCTCAGACTTGGTCTGCTGGGCAGCCTCGTACAACTTGTCAAATTCAGCATTGTTGAACTTGGTATAGTTGCAGGAAGACTGTGGTGTCTTGGAATAGAAGCACTGCAGCGCAGTCAGAGGATCCGGACCGCTTTCCAGCGACCACAGGAAGGACTGGAAGTCGCCGCCCGGCACCACTTCAGACAGAACGGCTGCTTCAACCGGCTTTGTCTTCAGCTTGATACCGACTTTTGCCAGCATCGGAATGATTGCTTCTGCAATGGTCAGACCATAGCTCTCATTCTGTGTTGCGGTGACTTCAAATTCAAAACCATCCGGATATCCGGCTTCAGCAAGCAAAGCTTTCGCTTTTTCAGGATCATAAGGATATGGCTGTGCAGCTTTGTCGAAAGCCGGTGAAGACAGCGGCAGCCAGCTTACAGCACGATAGGCTTTGTCTTTGGCAAGACGCTTGATGATCAGATCAGAGTCAATCGCGTAATTGATCGCCTGACGGACACGCTTATCCTGAAGCGGCTTTACATCGGCATTGAAACCCATAGCGCGGGTATAAACTTCCGCAACTTCCAGAATGTTCTTCGACAGTTCCGGATCAGCTTTATAGGTCACATATTGTGCAGGTCCGAGAACCGAAACATCCACTTCCTTATTACGGAAAGCAACGTCACGGGCTGCGGCTTCACCCATCAGCATAATGTTGATCTTGTCAGCATAAGGCTTGTCTTTGAGATAGAATTTATCCCACTTCACTACGGTCAGACGTGAGCCCGGCACATATTCCGAGAACTTATAAGGCCCAAGACCAATAGGATTGCTCTTGAAGCTGTCTTTGTCCGCTTCGCCATCCGGATAAATCACAGTGCTTGGCTGCATAAAAATAAAGCCAGGCGCCAGCGCTTCATTCAGCGTGATTTCGAGCGTGAAATCATCAACCTTTTTCAGACCTTCGATTTCCTGCGACTTGCCCTCGGAATAGGCATCAGCGCCTTTAATATTGCTGATATAACGAGCGGCCGGATAGGCTTTGCCCGGTGTCATCGCGCGCTTATAGCTGTAGATGATATCATCTGCAGTCATCTGCTTGTCATTATGGAAAAATGCATCCTGACGCAGTTTGAAAGTATAAGTCAGGCCGTCTTCCGAAGCGCTGACATCCGTTGCCAGATCAAGCTGCGGCTTGTTGGCTGTGCCATCCCATGCATAGAGACGGCGATGCAGCGCTTTGGTCGGAAATTCGTCCTGCGTTGCAGTTGTTGCCTGATTGTCCAGCGTACCGAAGCTCGAACCGTAAGGCGCAACGAAATTAATCGTGCCGCCTTTGCGTGGTTCTTCCGCTGACGCATTCATGACAACGCCGGCCAGCAAAGATGCCGCCATTGTTGAGATTAAAGCTATGCGTTTAATCATTGAGAATATCCCCTCCTCAGAAATTATTTCATAGAAACTGCGGTCTCCTGTCCGCAGCCCTGTCTCTCTGATTTGCCGCTGTCTCAGCGTGCAAATACAACCTCACCGCCGCGCAATGTCATAATGCATTGCGTGTCGCTGAGAATTTCTTCCGGTGCTGCTTCCAGCATATTGCGCGAGAACACAGCAATATCAGCAACCTGCCCCGCAACCAGCTTACCTTTCACAGTCTCCATCTTCTGCGAGAAGGCGCCATATTCCGTATAGACCTGCAAAGCTTCCTCAATGGAAACGCGCTGATTTTCATCCATTACAGTGCCTTTCCATGTCTTGCGGGTCAGCATCGTATAGATATTTGGGAACGGGTTCGGATGGCAGACAGGGCTGTCGCTACCGGTCGCCGGTTTAAAACCAAGATCACGCCATGTTTTCAGCGGATAGCTCGGGCGGGCACGTTCATCGCCCAGCACAGAAATATAGGCATCGCCAAAATCATAGATGAAAACCTGTTGCGGGCACGGATAAATACCCGCCTTCAACATGCGCTGATGCTGGGCATCGCTGGAAAAACCGCAATGTTCAATACGGTGGCGACGATCCGGATCAGGATAGGCAACCAGCGCTTTTTCATAAGCCGTAATCAGCTGTTCAATCGCCATATCGCCGATCGCATGACAGGCAAGTTGATAGCCTTTGGCATGCGCATCCAGCACCATTGCCTGCAAATCTTCATCACTGAGAATCTGCACACCGATATTATCAACATCGTCACCATGATATGGTTCTGACATCCATGCGGTTTTGCCGCCTGCGGAACCGTCAAGGAACAGTTTCACCGTGCCAATGGTCAGCATGTCGTCGCCGACACCGGAAACCAGGCCGCTCTCATAGCATTGCGGCACCACGGATTTACCCGGATCGCCGAGCAGAACCAGCCATGTGCGCACCGGCAGGCGGTTATCACGCTTGGCAATATTATAGGCGCGGATTTCCTTATAACCGGCGATCTGACCGACCGCCGCATCCATGCAGGAGGTAATCCCATAGGACAGCAGCATATTACCGCCATCTTCAATGGCCTCGATAATCTGCTCTTCGCTTGGCTCAGGAATGACAGCGCGCACCAAATCCTGCGCATTTTCAGCCAACATACCGGTCAGCGCACCATTTTTTTGCTCAATCAACCCGCCTTCCGGCACCGCAGTTGTTTCATCAACACCAGCAAGCTTCAGCGCATAAGAATTGGCAATCGCCACATGGCCGCAAGCGCGGGTCAGATAAACCGGATGATCTGGTGCCGCCTGATCCAACTCGGATTTATGCGGATGACGACCAATATCGAGTTTGGTCTGGTCGTAGCCACGTGCCAAAATCCATTCGCCTTTTGGCAAGGTTGCCGCTTTGGCGCGGATGGCCGCCTGCAAATCAGCCAATGTTGGCAGTGCGGCAGGCGTTGCATCAATCCGTTTCAATGACAGGCCGGTGGAAATTAAATGCAAATGCGCATCGTTCAGGCCGGGAGTGGCGAATGCGCCTTTGAGATCAACAAGCTCTGTTGTCTCGCCCTGAAGCTGCAGAATATCCTCTGCTTTACCAGCGGCCAGCACTTTGCCTTGCCAGATGGCCAGAGCCTCAACAGTGCCCTCTTCATAACCGCACCAAATGGTACCGTTGTGTAAAATTTTGTCGGCAATAATCATCCCGCTCGCGGCCATGATGTGCCCTCCCCTTTCATGCTGCTGCAGGTCAATTGCACAGTCTCTCCGGCGTGCAATGCCATGCAGTATTATCGTCATTTCCCGTATGCCGGTTCACATTGCATTCTTTAGCAGAATGGAATACTCCGGCACTTTTTCAATCGTTGACGAGAGCCTTTCATTATACGAAATGAAAAGCAAGCTGCGCATTTGTTAAAATTAAACGTTATTTTTACGTCACTTTGCGCAATAAAGCTGCAATTCGCCGATTTTTATTTTTCAAACACATCCCTATGCATAAGCCTCATGGCCCTATGCATTATTTCGATGGATTTTACAGGATATCTGCCCGCTTATCCGCGGGCAGATTCGTAAAAAAACTTAGACGAGACCGGATTTTGCCAGTTGATGGAAGAAGGAAGCACCGCGTTCCAAAATCTCATCGTTGAAATCATAACGGCTGGTATGCAGTCCGCTACTGTCGCCATTGCCAAGGAAAATATAGGCACCGGGCACCGCTTCCAGCAGGAAGGAGAAATCCTCGCTGCCCATCATCGGTACATCCAGTTCTTCAAAAGAGTCTGCGCCAAAACCGGCAATCGCCACATCCCGCGCCAGTTCATAGGCCTGCTTATTATTGATCGTCGCCGGATAGCCGACAGACCAGTCAAGCTGCACGTCTCCCTGATAGCTCTTGGCCTGAAAACGGGCGATCTCTTCCACCCTCTCACGTAAAGCCACCCGCACAGACGGATCAGTTGCCCGCATGGACAATTCAAGTACAGCAGTATCGGGAATAATATTATTGGCAGAGCCGGATTGGAATGAACCAACCGTGAGTACGGCAGGCTGATGCGGTGAAATATTGCGAGAAACCAGCGTCTGCAATGCCATCACAATACTGGAGGCCACAACCACCGGATCAACGGTCAGTTCCGGCATGGCACCGTGACCACCGCTGCCTTTGACCGTCAGTGTCAGCACATCAATCGAAGCCGCCATCGCACCCGGCTTGGCAGAGAACATGCCTGTCGCCAGACCCGGCATATTGTGAATGGCAAAAACCTGCTCACAAGGAAAGCGGTCGAACAGGCCTTCATCAACCATCATTTTTCCGCCACCGTAATTCTCTTCAGCCGGCTGGAAAATCAGATGTACCGCACCGTTAAAATCGGCATCCTGTGACAAGGCATAGGCCGCGCCCAACAGCATCGCCGTATGGCCATCATGACCGCAGGCATGCATCACGCCTTTGTGCTGACTGGCATATGGCAGGCCGGTTTCTTCCAAAATCGGCAGCGCATCAAAATCAGCACGAAAGCCGATGGAACGATTGCTGTCGCCGCGCCGCAGCGTGCCGACAATACCGGTTTGCGCCAGACCGCGCGTGACCTCAAATCCCCATTTCTGCAAATGCTGTGCGATAAACTCTGATGTCTTGAATTCAGACAATCCGATTTCCGGCATGCTATGCAGCTGGTGACGGATATTAATCAGCTCCGGCAGAAAACTGCTGAAGTCAAACTTGCTCATTCTCTCACTCCCGAAATGCACGCTCAAGCCGATACGCGCATCCATTATCTGTCAGTCATTGTCCCGCACAGAGCCGTATCCCTGCTCAATAAACAGCCGCTAAAAGAATGTGCCTCCTCTTAGCTCAGGCAAGTTTCCACGACTCTCAACTGTTGTAAAACGATGTCATGCCGGAGCAAAGCTCTTTTATAAAAAGTTTTCGTTTGATTTTATATTACAGGGCTTTCGCTTTGCACTTGCTGCAACTGCTGACCTCTCATAAAGATTAAACGCTGCAGTAAGACGGATAAAATCCGCACACTTGCAGACAAGGCTTTTTACGAAATTTGTTGTCACCGGAGCAGAATGTGCGTTTTCCTATCAGCCTGATGTCTGCAGCTCTTCTGACCCTATCGGCCTGCGCATCCAAGGATGTCGGCCCGATCAACAGTCATGAAACCACGATCCTCAGCAAGAGAACGGATTATATTGCCGATCACGGCAATGACGGCTCCACAATTGTGGCACTGGCTTTTTCCGGTGGCGGCACCCGGTCTGCGGCTTTTGCCTATGGTGTGTTGCAGGCACTGGATGACATTGTCATTGATGAATATCCATACAAGCGCCGGTTAATTGAAAATGTAAGACTCGTCTCCGGTGCCTCCGGCGGTGCGGTTGCCGCCGCTTATTACGGTATGACCGGTCCCGATCATTACCGCGATTTTCGTGAGAAGTTTCTCTATCGCAATGCCGAAGCGGGGCTGCGCACCTCGCTGTTACAGCCGGAGAATGTTGTGCGGGCGTTCAATGGCGGCTTGAATGACCGTAACGGGCTCTCCCAATGGCTGGATACAAATCTGTTTCATGGCAAAACCTTCGCCTCGCTCAGACGCAGTGATGCACCGACCGTCTGGATCACCGCTTCCGATATTTATAACCGCACTCCGTTTCATTTTACCCATGACACTTTCGATGCTTTGTGCAGCGATCTGGACAAAGTCCGTCTTGCCGATGCCGTCAGTGCCTCGGCTGCTGTGCCTGTAGCCTTTGCACCGGTTGTGGTGTCTGCCAATCAGAAACAATGCAATTATCAACCACCACTATGGCTGAAAGAGACGCTGACCAATCCTGATGTCTCATTGCGGTTGAATGCTTATGCACGCAGTCTCTATGCCTATCGCAATGATCCGAAGCAGCATTACATCAAACTACTCGATGGTGCGCTGACCGATAATATCGGTGTTACGCCCTTTGCTTTGGCGCGCGCGGCAGCCAGAAACCCGCACGGCCCCTTGTCACCGGCAGAAGCTGTGAAGCTGCGCAAGCTGATTTTCATTGTCGCCGATGCCGGTACGGAAGGTGAGGAACCGTGGGTTAAAACTGTTCACGGCCCGATCTTGCCGGAAGTGGCTGCCGCAACCGCCTATACTGCAATCTCCGCTTCGGTGCGCGATGGTTTTGACGCGCTGAAATTGGCCACGAATGTATGGCAAAAAGAACTCATTGATTATCGTTGTTCTTTACCGCTGACCAAGGTCAAAGAATATCGCGGTACTTTGCAGGGCTGGAATTGCAAGGATCTGTCGCTGATTGTTGAAGCCGTGAGCTTTCGCGATCTGGATGGCCCGACCCAAAATAATCTCAACAAGATTCCAACCCGTTTCAAGTTACCGAAACAACAGGTTGATCTGGCCATTGCTTCCGGACACAAGGCCGTTATGCAACATGAGAAAATTCAGAATGCCGTTCTCGACATTCAAAAATTTGCCAGCGTCAGGAAGTCGGAACAGGTATCACCGGTCAAACGAACAGCCGCATTGCCTGTTTTCCATTAAACACGCCGTGGTTTATAATCAGCGGCCACGGTCTCAAACATGCGGTTATGACAATGCAAGATCTTTTCTCGAACCTGATCCCCGCTCTGCCTGAACGGGAAACGCTCGCCGAAGGTGCAGTTTTACTACGCGGGGAAGCTCTGAGCGTTGAAACAGACTTGCTTGCCGCACTGTCCGAGATAACTGCACAGGCAGCATTCCGAAACATGGTAACGCCCGGCGGTTTTACGATGTCCGTTGCTATGAGCAATTGCGGGCCGCTTGGCTGGGTCAGTGACCGCAGCGGCTACCGCTATAGTCCGGTTGATCCACTGACCGGACAAAACTGGCCGGTAATGCCGGAATGTTTTTTAAAGCTGGCACAAGATGCAGCAACCAAAGCCGGTTATCAGAATTTCATACCCGATGCCTGCCTCATCAACCGCTATGAGCCGAAGAACAAGCTCTCATTGCATCAGGATAAAGATGAGAAAAGTCCGGAACATCCGATTGTCTCAGTCTCACTCGGACTGCCAGCTACATTTCAGTTTGGTGGCTTGAAACGCACCGATGCGGTTCTCAAATATGCTTTACATCATGGCGATGTGGTGGTTTGGGGCGGACCGTCGCGTCTCTATTATCACGGGATACCACCACTGAAAGATGGTGAACACCCGCTTCTTGGCCGAACCCGCATCAATCTGACCTTCAGAAAAGCCGCCTGATTTGAAAACAAGATTTGCAGTGCAGGAACTAAATTCACGCGATAGCCTGTGATCCATTCAAAGAAAGGTAAAGCCGTGAACAAGCACGCCCGCATAGACAAACTCCTTGACGACCCGCGCTGGCAGGCTGTGCTGGAACGCGATCCGGAAGCTGACGGTCAGTTCGTTTATGCCATCAGCACTACCGGTATTTATTGCCGCCCGACTTGCCCTTCACGCCGGCCAAAGCCTGAGCACACAAAAATTTTCGATCAACCGCATCAGGCTGAAAAAGCAGGATTTCGTGCTTGCCTGCGTTGTGTCCCCCAGAGGGTTGAAACATTACAACAACAGCAGTCCCGTCTTGTTGAAGAAGCCTGCCGCCTGATCCGTGATAATGAAACCGCACCGGATCTGAGCAAGCTGGCAGAGCATGCCGGTTTCAGCATGTCTCATTTCCATAAGCTGTTTAAACAGGTGACGGGAATTACCCCGAAAAAATATGCCCAGTCTCTGCGCCTTGAAAAACTGGAACAGGAACTGACAAATAACAAAACCTCCGTGACAGAGGCAATTTACAATTCAGGCTATAATGAAAGCAGTAATTTTTATGCTTCCAGAAACAGGCTTTCAGGTATGACAGCATCAGCACACAAAAAAGGCGGCACCGATATCGTGCTGCATTACGCGATCGCTCCTTGCTCTTTAGGCAAAGTGCTGGTGGCCGCAACCTCCAAAGGCATCAGCTCTATTTTGCTCGGTGATGATGAAAATGCGTTGCGGGATGATTTAAAAAAGCGCTTCCCGAAGGCTGCGATTGCAGAGAGCGGGGAAGAGTTTACAGGCATGCTCCAGACCTGCGTTGCATTTATCGAGCAGCCGCAACCGCATTTCGATTTGCCGCTGGATATTCACGGTACTATTTTCCAGCAAAAAATCTGGCAGATATTGCGCCAGATTCCACCGGGTGAAACTGTGAGCTATGCGGAACTTGCCCGCCTTGCGGGCATGCCTAAAGCGGCAAGAGCGGTTGCCGGTGCCTGTGCGGCCAATCCGGTAGCAGTCGTTGTACCATGCCACCGCGTGGTGAGGAATGACGGTGGTCTGTCCGGCTATCGCTGGGGTGTGGAGCGCAAACGAACTTTGCTCAGCAAAGAAAAAATCACCGCCGATGATTAGAACGCCCTGTGCCAGAATTGGCGCACAAGACTCGCCCTGACCCTTTAAAACCAGAGCATAACGGCAGCTAATATGCTGCCGTTATAGGTGCAAAATAATCAATGCTGCGCGAATACAGAGCGATCGGTTTTAGAGAAACGGATAACCTGATAAGGCTCGCTCACACCGCCCTGTTCCATTCCCGGTGAACCAACAGGCATGCCCGGTACGGCCAGACCTGATTTCTCACCGCCTTCAGCCAGCAGTTTTTTGATATCCTGTGCTGGCACATGACCTTCAATAACATGGCCGTCAATAATCGCTGTGTGGCAAGACTGTAGATCATCCGCCACGCCATATTTGGCTTTAACCGGCGCCAGATCCTCAATATTATACTCTTTGATCTGGAAACCGGCAGCCTTCATATGATCGCCCCACGCACCGCAACAACCGCAATAAGGTGATTTATACAGCTCAACAATTTTGCTCTGCTGTGCCGAAGCAGCTGAAACCATGCCGGTTATCATCAATGCAAAAACGCCAGCGCCGACCATAGATTTAAGTTTCATTTCAGAAATCCTTCACTCAAAAGAGATGCCACATCCTTTATGCGCTGAACAACAGCACACTAAACACCGCAAACAGCGCCAGATGCAGAACACCCTGAATTGGCGATGTTTTTTGTCCGATAAAACTAAAAGCTGTCAGTGCGACAGTCAGCAGAAACAAGATTGTCTCAACACCGGAAATACCCATCGTCACGGTTTTATTCATCACCAATCCGATAATCAGCACAGCCGGAACTGTCAGCCCGACAGTCGAAACAAATGCACCGAGACACAGGTTGATCGCGCGCTGCATTTCATTATTCAGCGCTGCCTTAACGGCTGTAATAGATTCCGGTGTAAAGACAATAATCGCAATCAGCACACCGCCAAGAGCAATCGGTGCGTTGACCGTTTCAATACCGTAATCAATCAAAATAGCCAGATCATGTGCAAGCAGAACAATCGGCAGGATCATCGCGATCAAGAGTACAGAGCGAATGATAATTGCGCGCTTGTCCAGCACGGACGGAGCATCATCCTGCTGCACTGTCTCTGTTGCGCCGTCAACCTGAACCGTCATACAACCGGCAACCGGCTGCACAAATAAACGGCTGTAATTACCGATCTGCATCCAGAGAAACACAGCATAGACCACAATCGTGATCGCTGAAAATGCAATGGCCTGCACAAAATTAAACTCACCGGCGCCGGACACATAATTCGGTAAGACCAGAGCAAGTCCGGTCAGCATTGTAATCAAGGAAAGATAGCTGATTGAGCCCTGCGCATTATATTCCTGCTCACGGTAACGCAGCCCTCCCAAAAGCAAACAAAGACCAGTCACCAAATTGAGAATGATCATCATCACAGAGAAAATAGCATCACGGCCAATGGTCGGAAATTCGCCGGGGCCAAGCAAAACAGAAGCGATCAGAATAACCTCAATCGACACAATCGAGAGTGTCAGAATGAGTGTGCCGTAAGGCTCGCCCAACTGATGGGCAAGATGGTCTGCCTCTCCCACAACACCAAAAGATGCCATGATAATCGTAGCAAACAACACCGCAAAACAAATCATTGCAAGGGTATTATCAAATGGTTCAGCCAGCCATTGCTTGCCCCAAATGGCAAAGACAATAACCACAGACCATGCAATCAACAAACGGATCAGTGTCAGTTTCGGGAAAAGCGAGCGCAGAGATGCTGTTTCACTAGGCGCTGGCATAACTTTATTTTCAGATGCGTGTATCATCAGACCCTTACTCTCCATCAATTCAGCGCATCACGAAACAATACTGTTTCAATAAAGATGCACATTACTCAAATGGTCAAAGCCAATAAGCCCTGAACCGGATAGAGGGGCCGTCCCCGAATGATACTTGGCAGGTCGTCCTGCACTGAGCGTATATAGTGATCATAAGCGGGTTAGACAACTATTACAGTGGCGGCATTTTGCCCGCTACAGCATGATCTTACCATAAACCTGAGTCAGATTAAGATAAAATTATGCTGTAAATATAGAGTGTTAGAGCGTTTTTATGCGCGCAACAGGGCGCACGGCGCTCTAAGCAGCCTTCTGCCATTTCCGTAAACGTCCATAAGCATTGGTATAGGGTGATGATGTATTGAATTGTATCATCCGTCCCATAGTCCACTTTGTATACCAAAGCGTGCCATAAAGCTCGTCATCGGTGCGTTGTGAAATCTGCTGAATGATCTCTTCTTTGGCGAACTGCAAACGGGATAACAGGGTATCATAGGACAGCGCATCATAATCCGCGTAAAATTTTTGTGCTAATTTTCCCAGCTCATTCCATTTGAAACCTGTTTCAGGAAAATCCACCGGCTCTCCGGCAGCGTCCTTTACCAGCCATTTAAGCACAAGCTCATTCCAGCCGGTGAGATAAGCAACCAGATCTTTGACGCTCATCTGCGTGTTCTTCGCATGTCCGGAAAGGTTTTTCTCTGCGGCCAGATCAGCAGGGATTGTCATCAAAGCATGCCGCAGCTTTTCAAAACTCACCTGAATCGCTGTGAGAAGCTGATCTTTCGTTTGCGGAACAGCCACAGGCTCACCTCCAATTTTAATGGCAACCTTCTGAACAAACAGATTTCAAACCACATAGAATGCATAAACGGACTTACACCTTATGTTTTAGTGCGCACAAAACAGACAGCAGGTTTAGAACCGGCATAAACAATAGGGCTATTTCATTTACAGACCGGTCAAAAATACCAGCCAATATTCTTATTCTGCTTAATCCATTTTCCAACATTTCAAATACCGCAACATCAATACAATAAATCGCAGCAAAGCAGATCATGCTTTGTCAGCATATTTCATCAAAGAAACAATCAAAGCCACACAAAGCCGGGCGTTTTACGCCCCGGAAAGGAGTTAGCTATGGCTAAACTGGGTATCCTATTGTGCGCCGGTATCATCAGCATCAGCGGCGGCAGTGCATTGGCACAGTCTTTTACTATGGACAATAATGCCAATTCCAACTCAACCTCCGGCGCAACAGCGATTGCGATCGGTAGTTCCAACACCTCACCAGACCGGATCAGAACTACGGTTCCTGCGATTTCACCGGGACTGGTTGCGGCAGGCGTTCATTCCTGCGCCGGGTCGGCAAGTGCCGGTATCGGCGCAACAGGCTGGGGGTTTGGCATCGGCTCCACCTATGAAATGAGAGAATGTAACCGCCGCGCCTATGCCTCTGCCTTAGCAGGTCTCGGTCATCGTAGTGCCGCTCTTGATCTGGTGTGCCTGAACAAAGAAGTACGCGCCTCACTCAATGCGACCGGCATTGTCTGCCCGTCACAAGGAATAGCTGCCCGTCAGGTTTTCTATCGTACAACACCGCAAGTTGCAGCGGTTGCTATGGCTGCTCCGGCACCACGCGCGCAACCTGCCCGTGCACCAGCAGGCAATAAGCGGACTTACTCAGCAAAGGCTCTCGGTCTCAGCAGTAAGGATTTAGAAGCTAAAGGTTGCACTCTGCGCAATGACTCCCAAAAGGGCCGCGCCTGGTTCTGCCCGCGTCCGGTGATGTGAGCGAACACTTTGATTATGAAAATCAAACACATGACAACAAGCTACCCCTTCGCGGATCTAGCCTTCTGCCCATGACACGCACTCTGCCTGTTCATGGGTAGCGGGGTATATCACCGGATATATCTGGCAAACGGGAGATTTGCCATAACAGTTGGAGGATTGAATAATGAAACGCGTTTTTACTTTTTCAGCCGTCGCCGCACTGGCGCTCGCAGGCGCACTGCCTGCATCCGCACAAACCGTAGAATGGGGCGGCGGGTTCGTCGGCCAGTCTATGGGTAATTCTGCTGTCAGCGGTGGCGGGTTCCTTGGTGCCGGCTCTACAGCTCAGGGTTTTGGCACAACAAACGGATGGGCCACCACAACAGGTATCGGCGGCGGTGTTGTCGTTCCGGGCTTTGGTGTCGGTGCTTCCGGTTCACTCTATAGTTCGGGTATTTCCGGTCAGTCTGGAGCGCTGGCGAATTCAAACACCGGGTTTCTCGGCGGCTCGTCTGCCGCGAGTGCAGCCGGTGGCGCAATGGGCTCCTCTTCCGGCTTTGTCAGTATCAAACCCTGACTATCAGTGGATCGTGTATTTTCTTGATACCGGCAGCAACAGCAATCGCAGGCATCCGGAAACCTACGCATCCCCGCTAAAACAAAAAATAACAGGAAGTTTCTATTTCTTCCGTTTCGAAAAGAATGAGAGTCCGATTCAATAGGATACCCGCTCTCATTCTGTAGGAGTGGAGAACATCCACTCCTACACAATTCTTGCGGGAAAATCGTTCAGAACAGATTTTGATAAATATTGTTCAATTTATAGGCGACTTCAGTACGGTTCGTCGCACCAAATTTTTTCATAATATTATGCATATGAACCTTCACCGTGGATTCACTCATATTCAGTTCATAGGCGATTGTTTTATTGGCCTTACCCTGACGCAATAAATGAATGACTTGAATTTCGCGCGCGGTAAATAATCCGCTTAAATCATGATGACTGGTCTTTTGCGGCTGAGATCTTCCGGTAATGCACGTTGCAGGAATAAATATACCGCCCGCCATAGCCAGATGCACAGCTTCAACGCAGATTTTCACACCAACAGATGTTGGTATAAATCCGCGAACTCCAAGCTCGATTGCACAGACAATCTGCTCCCAGTCTTCACTTTCCGATAGTAAAATAACAGGCACAGGATCCCAATCAGCCTTGAGCGTTTTAATTTCAGCGCTGACATCCGGGTCCGTCACTTTTCTCGCACCGATATGCAATAAAAGAACTGCTGCATTTATATCCGCAGCATCCATGTCGCTGACTTCAGTTGTTTCGAAACAAACAACCGGTATTCTGAGTCCTGTATTGAGCAAACTATGGCGTAAACACTCGCGATCCAGATTGCTTTTGCAGATAAGTACAAGGCGTTGTTCCAGATTTTGGTCTGCAATCATCATCTGACACTCCCCAACGCCTTCGGAAGCTGCTCTGTATTGCATCTCCCGTTCCTCCCCACGCTTTATATTGATTTTTTACTATTTATGACATTTTAAATCATAATATATGCTTCACACTGCATAGCAGGATCAGGATTGCTTAAACAAAAAGAATGCTGATAAACTGAATTATTGCTATATAGGATAGGCTTGTCCTTAATCTAAGTTAACAAAACAGCCTTTAGAAATATAAAAATCGGACTTTATCTGCATAACAGGAAGAAAATACTACATCTTTTGATCTAGAGCGATTTACGTCCAGATTGGATCCTGACGCTCGCTCTCGTTTTTTGTTTGGTCGCATTATCACGACGTCAATTGATACCATTTGACTGTGGAATGCTCTAAAGCGTGTTGCGTTTAATCGTACCCACTGCGCTCGCTCTAGATTCTTTTAATTATCGCATGTTCGCGGTAGCTCAAATGAATACATTTAGCTGCGACATGCTTTAGAGCGTACGGCCCTTGTTCATTTTTGCACCGCGCTCTTATGTCATGAACCTGATGCATTTTCGCGGCATTTATCTGCGAAATGCTCTGTTGTAAGGGGGCAGAAGATGCATAATGAACTGCATAGTATAAATATTACAGTCAGCGCTCTGATTGAGCTGCTCAAAGCACCGCCAATTTTAGCTGATTTTGAAAATATTGAACTGAAAGCACTTGCCGGTCTGCAAGTTGATGAACGCCGCATACAGGCCGATGGCACTATTATCAATCAGGGCGAACGCATCCGCAGTATTCATCTGGTGCAAAGCGGCTGGGGGTGTGTTTATCGTGATCTGTCGAATGGAGAGAGACAGGTTCTCGATTTTCCTATGCGGAGTGATTTTGTCGGATTAAGAACCGCGGCGGGGCGCAGTTATAATACGGTTGCTGCGATTACGCCAATGAGCGTTTTTGAAGTACCGCTTTGCTCTCTGGCCAATGCGATCCAACATGCACCAAAACTGAGTTTCATCCTGATCGAATTGTTTGCCCGCCAACGCTCACTACTGATTGAGCATCTCACCAATGTCGGCTGCAGAAGCGCTCTGGTCAGAACCGCACATTTATTATTGGAACTTGGCGACAGAGCAAAAGCCTGCGGTATGGGAGATGAAAACGGGTTCGACTGCCCGATTACGCAATACCAGCTTGCCGATGCACTCGGACTAACCCCAATTCACCTGAACCGTATGGTGCGTGAGTTGAGGGAGGACGGCTTGTTAATGTTTAAAAATAGCAGAGTGGATTTTTTGAATCGTAAGGCATTGATTGCTCTTGCCGAATATGACGGTGAATTTATGCATATGTCCGTGTTTGACAAGACTATGCCCCGTGCAGATAGTTTATTACAATCATAGATATAAGCGGCTCAAACCGGCAGGAACTTACTCCCGCCGGTTCGACTATTGAATGCTTAACTGCCGGTCGTTTCACGGCGTCCGATACCAAGCAGCTGATAAAGAACCAGTGCTGCCAGTGTCGAAGTACCGATACCACCCAAAGCAAAATCACCAATGGTCACTGTGAAATCACCGGCACCAAAAATCAGCGCGATACCAACAGTGAAAAGATTACGCGGGTCAGAAAAATCAACTTTATTGACTACCCAGATCCGCGCCATTGCCGAAGCAATCAAACCAAAAACGGAAATGGCCAGACCAGCCAGCACGGGAGCCGGAATCGTCTGCAAAATGGCTCCGAATTTTGGTGACATGCTCAATGCCAGCGCAATGAAGGCTGCGATAACAAAGACGAGTGTCGAGTAAACTTTTGTCGTCGCCATCACGCCGATATTTTCAGCATAGGTTGTCACACCAGTACCACCACCGGAACCAGAGATCATTGTAGCCAAGCCATCAGCAAAGAAACCGCGACCAATATATCGATCCATACTCTGACCGGTAATAGAACCAAGTGCTTTAATATGGCCAAGGTTTTCAGCAACCAGCACAATGGCGACAGGTGCGATCAGCGTAATCGCAGGCCAGGTAAATTCCGGCTTCACAAAATGCGGCAAGCCAAACCATGCTGCTGAGCTAACTGCCTCAAAATTAATGCCCGGAACCATACCCATGCCATTGCCGAAAATCAGTACCAGCACATAGCCAAAAACCAGAGCCAACAAAACAGCAACGCGCCGTGTTGCTCTCGGGCCATAGGCAGAAATAACAGCCATACACAGAACCGTCATCAATGCGATAATAATATGCGCATGTGTCCCTTTGAGCTGACCAACTGCAACTGGGGCCAGATTCAAGCCGATAGCAACACCGATAGCGCCAGTCACCGCAGGTGGCATAAGCTTTTCAACCCAGCCGGTGCCAACGCCCATAACAATCAGACCAATGATGGCATACAGCGCACCACAAGCAATAATCCCGCCTAATGCAAGTGCGATATTCGCATTCGGACCACTACCGCTATAGCCGGTTGCAGCAATAACCACAGCGATGAATGCAAAAGACGAACCAAGATAACTCGGGACGCGACCGCCAGTGATCAGGAAGAATAGCAGCGTACCAATACCGGAAAAGAAAACCGCGACATTGGGATCAAACCCCATGATCAGCGGTGCAACAATTGTTGAACCGGACATTGCCAGCAGATGCTGAATCCCCATCGGCACAGCTGCGGCAGTCGGTAAGCGTTCATCCGGCAATACAGTAATATTATCCGTCAAACGCCAGTTAGGAAAATAGGCCATCTTGTCCCCTTCATAAATGCTGATTTTCTTTAGCTATTTGTCATGAAGATTTCTACGATACTTGATATTCAGAATTAAATTTTAAGTCATTATCGTATCGATAAGCACAGCTTTTCGAGCTGCGCATGGCATTGTGTTCCAGCCTAAGTGATAGGCAGTACGCTCATATAGGGACAAGAAATAAAAATAGTAAAGTTTATTGTTTAGTCAAAAACATGAGGAAACGTCTCTGATTATCAAGTAAATTTTCGACAGGCCGAATAGATGCTAAATAAATATAATATTGCTTATTTATACAACATATGACCCTGTGTCTGCGTCGCGCTTATGCGCCGTTCTTCTATCAACATCATGGTCAATACCGTGATGGGCAAACGGATCAATTTACGCTCGAGGGGCATACTGCTTTTTGGGATTTAATGTACTTTTCTGGTTATCGCTCACCGCCATATCCACGACGTTTCCAATCTTGAAGGGGCATAATATCCGGCAATCCGCCACCTGCTTCATACCAGGAATCAACAGCCCAACTTTGCCCCGCGTTATCTTTAATCACGGCAGTCCAATGCGGATAGCGACCATCGATGAACGAACCGCGCGTCATTCGTCGGGCTGGCGAATGGTATTTTAGCCAGCCACGTGATTGCAAGTAGCGCAGGAAACTATCCGTATTTTTCGATTCATCAACGCAGTCCATCTGCCCTTTAATACGAGCCTTACCGAATTGCATCTTTGGCTTGTCGCGCACACCGATAAATGCAGTGCTACGCTCTTCGAATATTGCAATAGCTGCCCGTAATGCGTTTCTTTCGTCAGCTGCACTTCGACTGGCTTTTTGTAACAGATTACGGATACGGATTTCATCTTTTGAGTTGAGCGTAACTTTGGTTCGATAATAGCAATCATAACCGTGGCAAACGCTGAAGGTCTGCGCTGAAGCTAGGTCTACCGGCAATATGAGACTTACAAAAACAGCAGCACTCAATATTCTAATCAATTTCGCACTCCTCGTGTTTGCAGCCCATTACAAGCATCATTTTATCAATAAAAATCAATCAGACTACTCATCATCGTAGAGGTACTGATCATGTGGAAAAGTGGATATTATTTTCCACTCCCCTCCTCAGTTATTTGATTTGCTTTTATTGATTGAACGTCGAAGAGGGCTTTGCATATCTGGCAGGGTGTTTGTGTATTTTTTGGGATTTTGGTTACGTGGTCAGGATTTGAGTTTTTGTGTCCCACTTCGTGGGCTCGGCCTCTTTGTGGGCCCCTGACTTAGGT
>NZ_JAUCBM010000026.1 GCF_030362795.1 Pseudochrobactrum kiredjianiae
TGATCTGACAGCTGCTAAACGCTTTATACGCAAGGCACTGGCCCGCCACGGCAGGCCAGTGCGCATTACCATCGATGGAAGCGAGACCAACAGGATTGCTATTCTACAATGTGATGGAGAGAGCCGGCTCAGACAGGCTGGCAAACCTATTGCCATTCGTTCCAGCAAATATATGAACAATACCATTGAGCAGGATCATCGTCGCATCAAACGACGCACACGCTCCATGCTTGGTTTCAAATCAGAGAGTACAGCTAATATCACGCTCGCCGGTATTGAACTCATTCACATGATGCGCAAACAACAAGGCATCTTTTCAGCGGCAAATGCACTCTCTATCAAACAACAATTCCAAGCACTCGCTGCATAACTACATCCAGAGTTAAGCCGTGCTCTGTTCAAATCAAATTTTTGCAACGGAACCATCAAATCTTCCCCTGTAATCATATTTTTCGACACTCGAAAAAAGAGTGACAAAAGGTTTTTTCCGTGCAATTCTCATAGTCAGGAGATTTAAAGTTCAGCACTAAGGTCATTAAGAACCACGCTGAACTTATGGGGAGGTCAGCGGGTGACAGTACATGTTTCGCGCTCAGAAGGGCTGCGATGGGAGAACCGTCGCCGTATTCTGATGCTGTTGCGACAATCAGGACATTTGTCACGCACCGATATCGCAGGCGCGACCGGAATGAGTCATTCAACCGTTTCCGCTATTACCAATGCATTATTAGCTGATGGTGTTTTGATCGAATTGCCGTTGAATGATGCACCGGTATTTGATGCAGAAAATCGCCGCGGACGGCCGCAAGTTCTGTTAGCGCTTAATCCGGAATTCGCCAGTGTCATTGCTGTTAATATTGCACTCAACGTGATCACTATAGAACTGGTGAACTATGCCGGTGAGACGATTGATCATGTGGAAAATACAATCCCCACTTTGCAAATTAGCAATAATGACCTGTTGGATGCTTTAAAAAAACATATCAATGCGCTTCTGGTAAAACATTCACTCCCTGCCAAAAAGCTAGCTCACATTTCTGTGGGTGTTCAAGGCATGACAGATGCCGGTCAGCTAAGTCTGATCTGGTCGCCGACCATCGGTGCAACCAATGCTCCGATCGCTACACATCTGGAAATGCAATTTCAGGTACCGGTTAAGGTTTCTAATGACTGTCTGATGATAGCAGAAGCATTGCGCTGGTTTGGCCCGGATATTTTCGGGGACAATTTCGCAGCGATTTTGTTTTCTTCCGGCATCGGTATGGGGTTGTTTTTAAAAGGAAAACCCTTCTCAGGGGCGCGATCTTCGGCAGCGGAATTTGGCCATATTGTCCATATTCCTGACGGCGCATTGTGCCGTTGCGGCCGTCACGGCTGTCTCGAAGCATATGCCAGTGATTATGGTATCTGGCGGTTTGCCAATCTTACTGACGAGAGTACACCACCATCGACAATGATTTCCGACGTTGATTTTTCGAAACTGACAGCCCGTGCGCGCGCAGCAGACGGAATTGAACGGCAAGCGTTCCAGCGTGCTGGCAAAGCGCTTGGCTTTGCACTACGCAGCATATTCTCATTAATTGATCCGGTTCCGCTGGCTTTTGTTGGCCCTGGTGTTCATGCATTTGATCTCATTGAAGATGATCTGCGTAAAACCATCAGCGGCGGCAGTGAAAACGGTGTGCTGGCTGGCCCCCAAAACGGGCTGAACTCTCCTGAGGATTTGTCAATCCACTGTTATCCGTCTGAGCAACCACTCATTCTACAAGGGTGTGCCATCACATCACTAATACAGGTCGATGCGCAGCGCAGTAAACGATCCAAAAAGAGCACATCTGACCTGTCGCAACTCAGAGGAATATTGGCATGAGCACGGGATTTTTTAATGCGATTACACCTGTTCAGTATGAAGGCCCGGATAGCACCAATCCGTTAGCCTACCGGTTTTATAATCCGGACGAAATCGTGCTGGGCAAGCGCATGGAAGATCATCTGCGTTTTGCTGTTGCGTATTGGCACAGTCTGGCTTGGCCGGGCGGCGATCCGTTTGGCGGACAAACATTTGAACGCCCGTGGTTCGGTGAAATTCTTACTCATGCAAAACTAAAAGCTGATGTTGCATTTGAACTCTGCACTCTTTTGCGCGCACCTTATTATTGCTTTCACGACGCCGATATCCGTCCCGAAGGGCAAACATTCGCTGAGACCTCGGCCAATCTCGATCATATGGCTGATTATTTGCAGGAAAAAATGGCTAAAACCGGCGTTAAGCTGTTGTGGGGTACGGCCAATCTGTTTTCGCATCGCCGCTATATGGCAGGGGCTGCGACAAATCCTGATCCTGAAATTTTTGCCTATGCAGTTGCAACTGTCAAACATTGTATGGACGTCACCAAGCGCCTGAATGGCGAGAACTATGTTCTGTGGGGCGGCCGCGAAGGCTATGAGACATTGCTCAATACTGATCTTGGTCGTGAACTTGATCAGATGGGGCGCTTCCTGTCGCTTGTTGTGGATTACAAGCATAAAACCGGTTTTAAAGGCACAATCCTGCTGGAGCCGAAGCCGCAAGAGCCGACCAAACATCAATATGATTATGATGTGGCAACGGTTTATGGCTTTTTGAAACGCTACGGCCTTGAGAACGAGGTTAAAGTCAATATTGAGCAGGGACACGCCATTCTGGCGGGACATTCGTTCGAGCATGAACTGGCGCTTGCCAATGCACTCGGCATTTTCGGTTCGATTGATATGAACCGTAATGATTATCAATCCGGTTGGGACACGGACCAGTTTCCGAACAATGTACCGGAAATGGCCTTGGCCTATTATCAGATATTGCAGGGTGGCGGCTTCACTACAGGCGGCACCAATTTCGATGCAAAATTACGGCGCCAGTCGCTTGATCCGCAAGATTTGCTGATCGGCCATATCGGTGCCATGGATTGCTGTGCGCGGGGCTTGAAAGCTGCCGCCAAAATGATTGAGGATCAGGCTCTCTCAGCACCTTTGCAAGACCGTTATGCCGGATGGAACAAGCCGCAGGCACAAGCCATGCTCAAAGGCGAACTATCGCTGGAAGAGATTGCCGCTACTGTTGTCGCCAGCAAAATTGAGCCGCAACCGGTTTCCGGTCGGCAGGAACTCTTGGAAAATATCGTGAACCGCTACGTCTGACAGATCGTTTTTCTGAGGCTCTAAGGCGGCAAAAAGGGGAGTGGGATAATGAAAACAATTAAAGGGCCAGCGATATTTCTGGCGCAGTTCGCAGGCGACAACGCTCCGTTTCATTCTTTCGATGCTATCTGCAAATGGGCTGCATCACTTGGCTATAAAGGCGTGCAGATTCCCACTTGGGACAAGCGTCTGTTTGATTTGGAAAAAGCTTCAGATTCACAAACCTATTGCGATGAAATCAAAGGAATTGCGGCATCGCATGGTTTGGAAATTACCGAACTATCAACGCATCTTCAGGGGCAGCTGGTTGCCGTTCATCCGGCCTATGATACTGCATTTGACGGATTTGCCGCTGAAAGCGTTCGTGGCAATCCGCAAGCGCGAACCGAATGGGCGAATGATCAGGTTCGCCGCGCCTTGCGGGCATCCAAGCGCTTAGGCCTTAATGCAATGGCATCTTTCTCAGGGGCACTGGCCTGGCCATATGTTTACCCGTGGCCGCAAAGACCTGCCGGTTTGGTAGAAACTGCGTTTGATGAACTGGCAAAACGCTGGACACCGCTGCTTGATTACGCGGATGAGAATGGCGTGGACATTTGTTATGAGATTCATCCGGGCGAAGACCTGCATGACGGTATCTCCTATGAAATGTTCCTTGAGCGTGTAAATAATCATCCACGTGCCAATCTGCTTTATGATCCATCGCACTTCGTGCTTCAGCAGCTCAACTATCTGGATTTCATCGACATTTACCATCAGCGCATCAAGGCCTTTCACGTTAAGGATGCAGAATTTAATCCGACCGGACGGCAGGGCGTTTATGGCGGTTTTCAAAGCTGGGTTAATCGTGCCGGACGCTTCCGTTCGCTCGGTGACGGTCAGGTCGATTTCGGCAGCATTTTTTCCAAACTAACCGCCTATGACTTCGATAGCTGGGCTGTTCTGGAATGGGAATGTGCGCTCAAACATCCTGAAGACGGTGCGCGTGAGGGCGCGGATTTCATCAAGCACCATATCATTCGGGTGACTGAACATGCCTTCGATGACTTTGCCAATGCCGGTACCGATGAAGCCGCCAACCGCAAAATGCTTGGCCTTTGATTTAGCCCCTTTCTGAAAGGAACATGCCATGGCAACTGAACACCAGCAGCATCGTATCAGACTGGGAATGGTCGGCGGCGGACAAGGTGCATTTATCGGTGCAGTTCACCGCATTGCTGCACGTATAGACGATCAGTATGAACTGGTGGCCGGAGCGCTCTCCTCCAATCCTGAGCGGGCTGATGCATCTGCGCGGGAGCTCGGCATTGCCGCAGATCGCAGCTATGCGTCTTATGAGGAAATGGCGCTTGCAGAAGCTGCACGTCCTGACGGGATCGAAGCGGTTTCAATCGTTACACCCAATCATCTGCATGCACCGATCGCACAGGCGTTTTTGAATGCCGGTATTCATGTCATCTGCGATAAGCCGTTGACGACATCGGTGGAAGAAGCGGAAGATCTGGTTGAGCTGGTAGAAAAATCCGGAAAATTATTTGTACTGACCCATAATTACAGCGGCTATCCGATGATACGGCAGGCTCGCAGCATGGTTGCCAATGGTGAGCTTGGTGATATTCGGGTCATTCAGGTGGAATATCCGCAAGACTGGTTGACAGAACGCTCGGAGCTAAGCGGTAATAAGCAGGCAGAATGGCGTACCGATCCGGCACGTTCCGGCGCGGGCGGAGCGATCGGTGATATTGGCACGCACGCCTATCATCTGGCTGGTTTTGTTTCCGGACTTGAGACAGAACAGGTGTTGGCACAGTTAACCTCCTTTGTTGAAGGGCGCAGCCTTGATGATGATGTACAGATTATGCTGCGCTACAAAGGCGGTGCGCGCGGTTCACTCTGGGCAAGTCAGGTGGCTGTCGGCAACGAGAATGGTCTGAAACTGCGGATTTATGGCAGTAAAGGCGGTCTGGAATGGACGCAAGCCGACCCGAATTATCTGTGGTTCACGCGTTTTGGTGAACCAAAACAACTGATCACCCGTGGCGGTGCCGGAGCCAATGTTGCTGCCAACCGTGTTACACGCATCCCTGGCGGACATCCCGAGGGTTATCTGGAGGGCTTTGCAACGATTTATACGGAAGCAGCCCATGCAATCCGTGCTGCTCGCTCCGGTGAAAAACCTGATGCGCAAGTGATGTACCCAACTGTCTACGATGGTTTGGATGGTATGCGCTTTATCGCAGCCTCAGTCGCTTCCAGTCAGGCTGGTAATCAGTGGACGCGCTTGAAATGACAGCATTATCGAGCGCACACCCCGCAGGAGATAAGGGGAAAATACCCGCCCCCTCAACGCCATTTATGCAAGTGACAGGCTTGTCAAAATCCTTTGGCGCTATCGAAGTGCTACGGGAGATTGCGCTTGAGATCAGGCAGGGTGAAATCCACGCTGTTATTGGTGAAAATGGCGCGGGTAAATCAACCCTGATGAAGTTGCTATCCGGTCATTTGCAACCAAGCCGCGGCACGATTTCTTTTGATGCTGTGCCGGTCACTCTTTCGGGGCCGGTTGATGCGGAGCAGCGTGGCGTTGTGCTTGTCCATCAGGAAATTTTGCTCGCGCCTGATATGACGGTTGCGCAGAATATTTTTCTGGGACGTGAAATCAGGCGTGGTCTGACGCTCAATGACCGCAAAATGAATGAAGAGGCAAAAGCGGCCATTGAAAGTCTGGGCGCAGCCATTGATCCGAAAATGCGTGTCGAACAATTATCCATTGCCCAGCGTCAATTAGTGCAAATTGCCCGCGCACTGCTGGTGCCGCATCGGCTGGTTATCTTTGACGAACCGACGGCTTCCTTAACCCCGATTGAAACCGAAGCACTGCTGAAAGTGATTGCCGGTATTCGTGATCGCGGCGCGGCAGTGCTTTATATTTCGCATCGCTTGCCAGAAGTAAAAACCATTTCTGACCGCATTACTGTGTTGCGTGACGGACAATTGGTTTCTTCGCATGATGCTGAAGAGTTACAGCCATTGGATATGGCACGTCTGATGGTCGGACGGGATATGTCGCAGCTTTATCCTGATTATCACAGGCCTTCAGTCCAGACTGCTGTTCTGCAAGTCTCTGATTTCCATGTGCCCGGTTATGCCAAAAATTGTAATTTTACACTGCACAAAGGGGAAATTCTCGGCTTTGCAGGTTTAATCGGTGCAGGTCGTACTGAACTGCTGGAGGGTATCGTCGGTTTGCGCACAGCGCATGGTAAAATTCATCTGCATGGCAAGCCGGTTCAGTTTCCCTCAGCCCGTGAAAGTATGGATGCAGGTATTGTTTATTTAAGCGAAGACCGCAAAGGCAAAGGTCTGTTGCTGGAACAGGATTTACGCACCAATCTGACCCTGGCATCTCTGGATAAATTTACCGAGCATTTTTTAATTAGTGCGGGCAAAGAACAAGCGGCGCTCGATCAGGCAATCAGCGAATTTGATATCCGCACCCGTGATCCTAATCTGCTTGCCGGACAACTTTCCGGTGGTAATCAGCAAAAACTGCTCCTCGCCAAAATGATGCTGCTGGAGCCGGAGATTATCATCATTGATGAGCCTACCCGCGGGATTGATATCGGCACCAAAGAGCAGATTTACAAATTCATTGCCAACCTCGCAGCAGCAGGCAAAGCCGTTATCGTCATTTCTTCGGAAATGCCTGAACTGATCGGCTTATGCGAACGTATTCTCATCATGCGCAATGGCCAGATTGTAGCAGAAGTGAGCGGGGACCAGATGACAGAAAACGAGATTGTCGTGCATGCCACCGGCGTTACAGCACAGGAGGCTGCCATCGTGGCGGAAATAGTATGAGCGATATGACAGGAAATAATCAGAATACCCCAACCAGTAAAAGCTTCTGGCAGGATATGGACTTGCGCGCTGTAGCACCCTTTGTTGCTTTAGCAGTTTTGTTGGTCTTCGGCACTTTGGTCAATCCCAATTTTATCGGGGTCGACAACTTGCTAAATATCGCAACCCGCAGTGCCTTTATTGCAATCATTGCCATCGGTGCAACTTTTGTTATCGCATCAGGCGGGCTCGATCTCTCTGTCGGTTCCATGTCTGCCTTTGTGGCGGCTGTCACCATCCTGTTCATGAATTCCGGAATCGTCAGCGGTAATATACCGATGTTAATTCTGGCCATGTCGCTTGCTATTGCCGTCGGGGCTACCTGCGGGCTGGCAAATGGGTTGATAACAACAATGGGGCGTATCGAACCCTTTATTGTTACGCTTGGTACAATGGGAATTTTTCGTGCACTGACCATTTATCTGGCAGAAGGCGGCTCAATTGCGATGAAATCGCAGGAACTGCGCGCTGCCTATCGGCCGGTTTATTTCGGCAATATTCTAGGCATCCCAATCCCCATTGTGGTGATTATTGTCGTCGCGCTCATTGCTGCTTTTCTGCTTTATCGCACGGCCTTCGGCCGCCATGTAATTGCTGTTGGCTCCAATCAGGATGTCGCACGATATTCCGGCATTCCGGTACGGCGTGTGCGAACGTTGGCTTTTGTTATTCAGGGTATCTGCGTTGCCATTGCTGTACTGGTCTATGTTCCGCGCTTAGGCGCAGCAACACCAACGACTGGTCTGATGTGGGAGCTTCAGGCGATTACGGCCGTTGTTATTGGCGGCACAGCTCTGCGTGGTGGTGTTGGCCGCATCTGGGGAACAGTCTGCGGCGCGCTTATTCTCGAGGTCGTCGGCAATATCATGGTTCTGTCTGATCTGGTCAGCGAATATCTAATCGGCGCGGTGCAGGGAGCCATCATTATTATCGCCATGCTGGTGCAGCGTTCATTATCGCGGCGCCAATAAGCACAGTTCACATACCGATAAGGATAATATCCATATCGGCATTAGAAACGGCGGAGGGAGGCCGGACCGCCGTGGTGTCAGGCCTTAAAATGAGGGAGACGAAAATGAAGAAAATACTTTTAAGTGCTGTCTGCGGCGTGGCGTTGCTGGCAGGGGCTGCCTTTGCCCAAGATAAAAAAGTGACGATTGCCGTTTCCATTCCGGCCGCCGATCATGGCTGGACAGGTGGCGTGGTCTATCACGCAGAACGTGCCAAAGCCGTGTTGGAAAAAGCCCATCCGGGTCTGAAAATTATCGTTAAAACATCGCCGGATGGTGCGTCTCAGGCCAATGCGCTGGAAGATCTGACAACGCAGGGCATGGATGCTCTGGTAACATTGCCGCATAATTCCGATGAGCTGACTGATCCGATCCGTCAGGTCAAAGGCAAAGGTATCTTTGTAACGGTTGTTGACCGTGCATTGTCTGATCCGTCCATTCAGGATCTTTATGTGGCCGGAAACAATGCAGAGCTCGGGCGCGTTGCCGGACAATATATCAAAGACACGCTTGGCTCCGGTGAAGTTGTTGTCATCCGTGGTTTGCCAATTGTTATCGACGAAGAGCGTCAAAAAGGCTTTGACTCTGCCGTTGCCGGTAGCGACATCAAAGTTCTCGACAAGCAGTTTGGTAACTGGTCGCGCGATGACGCATTTAAAGTCATGCAGGATTATCTGGTCAAATATCCAAAAATTGATGCCGTCTGGACGCAGGATGACGATATGAGCGTTGGTGCTCTTGAGGCAATCCAGCAAGCAAACCGCTCGGATATCAAGATGGTTATCGGTGGCGCAGGTATGAAAGAAATGATCAAAAAAGTTGCTGATGGTGATGCTTTGATCCCTGTAGATGTGCTCTATCCGCCGGCAATGATTGCAACAGCGATGGAACTAACCGTTGCCAATTTCTACGATCAAGTACCAATTCGCGGCAGCTATATTCTTGATGCCACTTTGGTGACGAAGGAAAATGCAAAAGAATTCTACTTCCCTGACTCACCTTATTGATCCGATTGTTTGAAAACTCCCGCCATTGGCGGGAGTTTTTTCATAAAGCATGGAAAGAAGCTTGATATGTATCTCGGTCTTGATCTTGGCACCTCAGGTCTTAAAGCGCTGCTCATCAACGCTGATCAGAGGATTGTTGCGACTGCCCATGCAGATCTTACTGTTCAGCGTCCCCACAAAGGCTGGTCTGAGCAGAACCCTCAGGATTGGTGTGAGGCCGCCGAAAAAGCCTTGCTGGCACTCAAAGCCTCCCATCCGGAGGAAATGGCTGCTGTCAAAGGCATTGGACTTTCGGGTCAGATGCATGGTGCAGTCCTGCTGGATAAACATGCGCAAGTTCTACGCCCCGCAATTTTGTGGAATGATTCACGCAGCCATATTCAGGCGGCACGGCTCGATGCCGATCCGCAGTTTCGTGCTATTTCCGGCAATATAGTTTTCCCCGGCTTTACTGCTCCCAAGCTGGTCTGGGTTAAAGAAAATGAACCGGAAATTTTTGGCGAAATCCACAAAGTGCTGCTGCCTAAAGACTATCTGCGGCTCTGGCTGACGGGGGAATACCTGTCTGAACTGTCGGATTCATCCGGTACAGCATGGCTGAATACTGCACAACGCCGATGGTCGGCGGAACTGCTCTCTGCCAGTGATATGGATATTGCCCAGATGCCGGATTTGGTGGAAGGCACTGAGCAAGCAGGGCGTTTGCGTCTTGAGATTGCATCAAAATTCGGTCTGCCACTTGGTACGATCGTTGCCGGTGGCGGTGGTGATAATGCTGCCTCTGCCTGCGGGGTTGGAACCGTCGCTCCGAAACGTGCTTTTATTTCGCTTGGAACATCCGGCGTCGTTTTTGTTGCCAATCAGCAATATAGTCCGAATGCTGAGAGCGCCGTTCATAGCTTTTGCCATGCATTACCCAACACATGGCATCAAATGGGGGTTATTCTATCAGCAACGGATTCATTAAACTGGTTTGCAAAAATCAGCGGTCAGACACCGCCTGAATTAATCTCAGAACTGGGAGAAACGCTAAAAACGCCGGGCGGGGTAAGTTTCCTTCCCTATTTGTCCGGCGAACGCACTCCCCATAATGATGCAACCGTTCGTGGTAGTTTCATTGGTTTGGCACATGAAAGTGACCGCTCCGCACTCACGCAGGCTATCCTTGAGGGCGTAGCCTTTGCGGTGCGTGATAATCTTGAAGCTCTGCGGGCTGCTGGCACTGAGATTACACAAGCAATCGCGATTGGTGGCGGATCGCGATCGATATATTGGTTGTCTTCGATCGCCACAATTTTAGATATTCCGCTTGAAGTGCCGCAAGACGGCGACTACGGCGCGGCTTTTGGTGCCGCACGTCTTGGCATGATTGCGGCTCATAATCTCGACCCGGTTGCCATTTGCACGCCACCCAAAATCGCTCGGATCGTCGAGCCAGTCTCGCAACTTTCGATCGCGTATGAAGAAGCTTATCAACGATACAGGTCAGCTTATAAACGCATTGCAAGTTTTGATCTTAGCTCCGATTAGCATCAAATTGATATGCTTTTTGAAATGGACTTCTTCAAGGTGAAAATTACAGACCAGTACATTATTGCTGGAGGAATAAAATCCCTCACCTTCATGTATATTATATTGAGGGGGGTTAATGGGTTCCGTTGCAAAAATTTGATTTGAACAGAGCACGGCTTAACTTTGGACGTAGTTATGCAGCGAGTGCTTGGAATTGTTGTTTGATAGAGAGTGCATTTGCCGCTGAAAAGATGCCTTGTTGTTTGCGCATCATGTGAATGAGTTCAATACCGGCGAGCGTGATATTAGCTGTACTCTCTGATTTGAAACCAAGCATGGAGCGTGTGCGTCGTTTGATGCGACGATGATCCTGCTCAATGGTATTGTTCATATATTTGCTGGAACGAATGGCAATAGGTTTGCCAGCCTGTCTGAGCCGGCTCTCTCCATCACATTGTAGAATAGCAATCCTGTTGGTCTCGCTTCCATCGATGGTAATGCGCACTGGCCTGCCGTGGCGGGCCAGTGCCTTGCGTATAAAGCGTTTAGCAGCTGTCAGATCATGATGTTTGCTGAAATAGAACTCAGCCGTATCGCCATTGCTATCGATGGCACGATATAAGGGTTGTGTCGCAAAATTTTCACTTCTGTTGAGCTATGTCACCCTTGATGGGCGTAACTGATTGAGGTGAGAAGCGATGGCGGTCGATTTCAAGGGAGCTCATTTCCCCAAAAGTGTCATCCTGTATGCTGTTTTCTTTTATGTCCGTTATCCGGTTTCCTACCGTGACCTTCAGGAAATTCTGGTTGAACGCGGCGTATCCGTCGACCACGCCACCTTGAACCGATGGGTCGTTCGTTACTCACTGCAGATTGCGACGCAGGCTCAGATACGTAAACGCCATACAGCCAGTTCCTGGCAGGTCGATGAGACCTACATTAAGGTCAAAGCCAAATGGACCTATTTGTATCGAGCGGTTGATCGCGACGGACAAACACTTGATTTCATGTTGTCTGAACGCCGGAATCTGGCTGCAGCACGCCGGTTCTTTAAAAAGACTATTACAAGCAACGGGGTTCCGCAGAAGGTGGTCATTGACAAGAGTGGCGCTAATCTGTCTGGCCTGCAGGCTGTTAACACGATCCTGAAGTTCAACAGAACGGGCGACATCATTGAAATTCGGCAAAACAAATATCTCAATAATATCCTTGAGCAGGATCACCGCTTTATTAAACGGATCACCAAACCGATGATGGGCTTTAAAGCATTCCATTCCGCATCAGCCACCATCGCAGGGATCGAAGTGGCTCATATGATCCGTAAGAACCAATTCACCAACGACAACCGCTCGCCATTTCAGATCTTTGCAGAACTCGCAGCATAACAGTGTCCAAAAATAGGGACGTTTCTACACGTCTCAAAACTTTGCGACACAACCTGTATATGTCGCGCTGACTTGAAGCGCTTCATAACCCGCTCTCGTCGCCGGATCGGTTGATGTGAATTCTCGGCCCGATTCTTCAAGCCTTTATGCTGGCGATGATCACAGGATGTGAGGCCAAGCTCTTTGTTGGCAGCACCATAAGAACCCAGTTTGTCTGTGACCATAACACGTGCTGAATATCCCTGACCGGATAGAAGCTGACGCATAAAACGCTTGGCAGCCTTGGTATTGCGGCGTGTCTGGATAAGAACATCCAAGACAAAGCCATCCTGATCAACCGCACGCCAGAGGATGTGGTGCTCACCTTTGATCGAGATGACGCATTCATCCAGATGCCATTTATCACCAAACCGTGGGCTACGGCGGCGAATTGTGTTGGCGTAGGTGCGACCGAATTTCTCTGCCCATTCGTATACCTTCTTATGCGTGACGATAATGCCGTGATAAGCCAGCATATCCTCAACCATGCGAAAACTCAGTAGAAACCGATAATACAGCCATACCGCTTCGGCAATGATCTCGGCTGGAAAACGATGACGGTGGTAAAGCGAGGCGCGAGGTTCGGTCATAGCCTGTTATCACCGCATATGCTTACGCGGAGGTTAAGGTAACGGTCCCGCGAAATCGCATGCCTGAAATCCGCGTAATATCAATGGTATGGACCGAGTTGCGCCCTCGCAAAGGTTAAAGTTACGGTGCCAATTTAAGGGAGGATTACCTGTAGAGTTTAACAGTAACATTTATTTTTATTTCTTAGTATAATTATTTTAATTTATGTTAAAATAATTATACTATTAAACATTATAGATTTATGCATTTAAAAATCTGTCGGTTGCTAGAATACGCAACCAACATGAAGCCGGTTATTCCTGATTATGTCTAGGTCATATTCGGGATCAGGGTCAATTGAGAAATACATATTCTACTGATTGAAAGCATTACTGGTGCTAAGTTCGTCAGCCTCTGCTTTATCAAAATATTTGTGAACATTAATAAAATGTAATGACAGGTGGTGTGATACGTTGCGAATTAATACTCTCTGTAACCACATTTTATTACGGCAATACAACTACTTGAAGTAATATTAAACCAAAGCATTCAACCAGCCACTTATAATAGAGGTCATACTATGAATAATATAACAAGTATAAAATTACAACCATTAGAACCCATCATAACAAATTTTAATAACGTGTTAGAACTGTTCTGTGATGACAAATATTCTGTGCTTTATGCACTCTCGAGTGACGGTCCTATAAACGGATTACTAAAAATTGATTTAGATCAACCCAAAAACATGGCCTGCTATCCAGGTGTTTTTTTTACGAATAGTGAACGTAAGCCGATTTCCCCTAAACCTTTTGCATGTGATTATGAAAATAATGAATTATTCATAAATTTAGAAGATCAGTTCGGGTCTTTTGTCTTTTGCACAAACCTCAGAAAGAAAGTCGATTCTGGAATTCCGCTTATGAGTAGAATCACACCTCCTAGTGGAGAAACGACCTCTGGGCCAGTGATTTATGATTCTAAAAGAAAGCGATTATATGTTGTTGAGCAAAATCCAACCCCTCGCATTAACGTATATTACAATAGGGGTAAGAACTATATGTACAGCATTGATCTTGGAGATCCCATACATGATGACGTTGCATCAATGGTTTTGGATGAAAAAACTGAAACATTATATTTTAACAATGGGTTTGGTGGAGACAGTATACTTAAGTATTTTTCTGTATCTGGCCAAGGACAGCCAAAAATTAATCAAATCGTCTTTCCTTATAACGGTAAGTTTTTTGGTAACAGAATTATTCACGATGTTGAAAAATATAAAATATTTGTACCAATAATAGCTGATAGTGCTGACGACAATCCGAATGATACTCAGTATGGTGTGCTGGTTATCGATACAGTCAGCAACCAGACGATTAAATTCATTACCTTCAGTGATGTGTTCGACGATTATATATATCTCACCCTTGACCCTGTCAGGGGAGTTCTTTTTGCTCTAACGTCCAGTTGGGGTGGGGACTTATATGTAGCACCAATAAATACAGATACATTGGATTATACTGATATATACTCAACTACCGTTCCAGGAGATAACAATGGATTTTTTGGGTTTACTATTCATGTAGGCGAAACTAAAGATACACTTTACTGTATTTCTAATTTACACGAAAATATGATTATGCCAATTGATATTACATTTGGTGATACTGACAATTAAGACCAAATCGTTTTGATAAGGACTCTTGTAGCGGTTCCCAACTAAGCACGGAGGCACCGTAACCTTAACTTTGACGTAAGCTCGATCAGTGATAAAGCGAGCCGTGAGATGCGGTCATAGTTCATTATCACCTGTCAAGATTGCTCCAAAATTAGCGTTACGCTGCCCAGTTTTACACCGTTTTTACCATCATCTGAAACGGCACTTATTGCGCCGGAACAACTGTGCCTTGCGCAACCGCGCATAATGTTTCTTTGTCGTCATTTAGAATAAACAGTTCACATTGGCACACGGCCTGCCGTTTTCCCTTACTTCTTGTCACGGCGCGAGCATTTAATTTTGTCCCAATAGCTGGCCGGAGATAATTAATTTTAAATTCAAGAGTGAGGGCGTTGCCGCCGAGTGCAAGGCCACCAGCAAAGGTGATTGCATTATCAGCTAAGTAGCTCAGGACACCACCATGAACAAAGCAATGCTGCTGTTTCAGATGATCCGCGATATTCAAGCATATTTCAGCACTATCCGTTCCGACCTTCGTAAGGGTTGCTCCAATGAAGCGACTAAAGGGTTGGTCGTTGAATATTTGATGGGCAAACTCTGTCATGTCTTGCATAGGTGTTCTGCTCCATTCGTTGAGATGATTAAATTATTGAGGACACACGGACTTTAGAGGCACAACAGTTTTGTCGCATAATGCATCATCAATATTGCGTTGAAATATTCCGATAAGTCCTTCTTCTAGTCCAAGAGTGTGATGTTTATTGCTACCATACCGCAGTCCTTCTTGAACACGTTCTGCAATGGCGAAATCCTCATCGTTGAACACCACGTCATTTGTGTATTCAAATCGTCTGGCAAGGGCTTCTTGCCCTTTATCTCCTTCAAAATGTTCCGGTTTATAAAACATTTCATGTGTCCAGACGGTTCTATTCGGTGCCTCTGGATGAAAAATATTCAAAGATACATAGTCGGGATGCATAATGAAAAATGTATTCGGGAAGATAGAATAATACACAGAAGCATAATCCAAGATACGCCATTTCTCACGTTCAACGGATAGAACATCAAGAATATTCGTCCGTGCTGCTGCCAGCCTGATATGAGAGCCGCATTCTGTGTGGGCAATAACGCCTTTGCGGAATGCATTTGCAAGCGTATTTTTATGCAGGAAAGGGACATGATACCCCTCTAAATATGTCTTTATGAGCAACTTCCAGTTTGTATGTTTAACGATTGTGCTTTTACGAAATGAGAGGTGGTCTGCGACCCCGAAATGAACCAAGTTGTCGCCAACAGCGCCGAGATAATGCTGAATATCAATAGGTTTGTCAGAGGTTGCGCTGATCCATACCAAGCCGCCATATTCAACGACAGGAAGCTCAACTAAACCGTATTTGCTGCGATCAAGGTGGTTGTGTTGCAAACTTTTCTTCAATGGATAACCTGATTATTTATAGCATTGAAGAGAGTGGGGCAATTTTGGTAATCAGAATACGCCACGGATATGAAGACTGGAACAACGAGCCAATTTAATCTCTAACTCTTGTTTTAACGGTGCTGCTGAACTTCTAGTTGTGTTTCGGTGTGGAATATTGACCCCACTAGCGGGTGGGTTCTGTCGCAAATTTTTGAGTAGGTTAGAAGCGAACTTATTTCTAATGGTGAGCGGTTGTCATTGGCGAACTGGTTCTTGCGGATCATGTGCGCTACTTCGATGCCCGTGATTGTCGCTGAGGCTGAATGAAATGCCTTGAAGCCCAACATGTGTTTGGTAATCCGTTTGATAAACCGGTGATCATGCTCAAGGATGTTGTTGAGATACTTAATCTGCAGGGTTTCAATCATCTTGCTATGCCCCGTTATTTTCAGTATTTTTGTTTACAGCTTGTGCTCCGGCCAGATTGGCTCAGCTTTTATCAATGACAATTTTGTCTGGAACACCGTTGCTGGCGATGGCTTTCTTGAAGAAACGACGCGCAGCACCGAGATTTCGGCGTTCTGAGAGCATGAAATCAAGAGTTTTCCGTCACGATCAACGGCCCGATACAAATAGGACCAGTTGCCTTTGACCTTAATATAGGTCTCGTCAACACCCCACAAACTGGCTGTGTGGCGTTTACGTATCTGAGCCTGCGCGGCGATCTGAGGAGAGTAGCGAACAACCCATCGGTTCAAGGTAGCATGATCAACAGATATGCTGCGCTCGGCCAGGATCTACTGAAGGTCATGATAGGAGACGGGGTAGTGCACATAAAAGAAGACGGGAAACCTGGTTACCGGCATTTTCCAACATGAAGCATTATGTTCAAAACCGCGATGATACTGGTCGCACTGAATAGGGTTTATCCAATCAGAATTTAACGTGCTACATCAGTCATGAGTTATCCTTTCTCCGGATAGCGCAAGCGCTTTCGCCTGTGGGGCAGATTCACAGTTTATTACCATCACTTTATTGAGAATAACCATAATAATTACCTCGGACGTGAGTAACGTTAAGACCATTTATACTCAGCACTGGCATGACAGCGCTGAAATATAATCAATTCTATAACGCTCAGCGGGGCTTTGAGCTTCCATGAAACTCGACTTCACAACTCTATTTACCATCATCTTACTCAATTCCATTGGCTTTGCTATTATTTGGGCCATCATCTCCGTTTCCTACCGCTCGATGCTGGCGGCACGATATTGGTTTGCGGCTCTTATGATGACTTTTTTGAGTGGCCCATTTCTGATTTTTGGAGAACAATCCCAGTGGCTTAACTACACCGGTAACGTGCTGGTTATTTTTGGACTTGGGCTCATATGGCAAGGCATCCGCGTTTTTCTAAAACAGCCACCTCTCTGGGGTTGGCTCACCCTACTAGTGTCAGCCAGCATTCTAGCAATGGCATTCCTCGGTTCAAGCCAACCAACCAACAATGTAATTTTTGCCCTTGGACAGATAGTCCCAATGGGAGTGGCATTATTTACGTTAATTACCACTGGATCTCGACAGACCGGAACATGGGTGGCCGCAGGATCATGTAGCCTTCTAATAATCGGGCAAACTTTGGAAGCCATAACCAATACGCTGCGGTTAGCCGACGTTATGAGTACAGAGGCGTATTATGATTATGCATCTTGGTTTTTAGTATTAGCTATCCTCGGAGTAAGCATTTCCAACTTGGGATTTCTTTTGATGACCGTCGACCAAATGCGCAATGAACTTTATGTTCTTGCAATACGGGATGAACTCACTGGTCTGCCTAATCGACGCGCCTTAATGAAGAAAATTAAAGATATCGAGAAAAAGGCAAAACATTCCCATTTGCATGTTGCAACATTAATGATCGACTTTGATAAATTTAAAACTATCAATGACAATTACGGTCACTCTACTGGGGATGCAGCGCTCATACATTTCTCTGGCGTTATTAAACGTAATTTGCGAGATAATGATTTCTTTGCACGTATGGGCGGTGATGAGTTTTGCATTTTAATGCCAGCCATTGAGATGCCAGAAGCTCTTGTGATTGTAGAGCAAATAACTAAAGCCATAGCTTCAACTCCCTTAGATTGGCGAGGCACAAGGCTTACCATGTCCACAAGCATCGGTATCAATCACTGGAATTCCTCATCAGGAACATCTCTCATGCTCAGCCTGTCCTATGCTGATGATAACCTAATCCATACGAAATATGCCCTGAGAAAGCTTGATCCCCTTATATCCATCCATTCACACAAAGAGATCAAGGTAGGCACCCGCGCCGAACCGTAAGGAACGGAGCTATCCAACATCCCAACTAAATAGTGAAACGCATTCACTCTCTCTCCATGTTTGAACAATAAAAAACCCCGCCATTGCTGACGGGGCGACATGGTGGATAGATTTAAAGTTTAGCCTTTAGGAACAGCAGAAGAATGATGAGAAGAAATCAACCATTTTTTGCCATTCCATACATATGTAAATGTATAGCGAGCTGGGGCTTTTTTCCCATCTTTAAACGTAAATGTGTAAGTACCAGTATCTATAGCTACATTACAACCAAGTCGGACTGTCCGGCTATCAGTTTTTCCTACCGGTTTTTTCTTCAAAAACTCTTTGAAATATTCTTGCCGCTCATTGTCTGTTCGGCGGATGCGGTTAGACAGCGTTGGTAACAAGACAGCATCTGAGGCATAGTTCTCAGCAACTTTCGCAGAACTCCCTGTCTTTAGTGAGCGATTCCATCTATCAAATAACTGTGCAATTTCCGCTTTATTAACTGCTACGCATTTTTGCGTTGATGATGCAAAGCTGGGTGCCGAAGAAATTACAGCTATCATTGCCCCAAAAAAAATACCAAAAAATCTCATTATTGTACCTTTCAAAATATCATTAAATATAAATACCGTTCAAAGATATCACATATTCCATGAGTATTTAAAGGCCTCGCATTACCTGAGGCAATGCCACAAAACTATGGTTGTGTTGCAAATTTTTCGTCAATGGATAACCTGATAGTATCTTGGCTTTTAATCAGCTGAGTATTTTAGATGTTTAAAGGTCGCCATTTTGATAAATCCGTCATTCTGCTGTGTGTCCGGTGGTACCTGGCTTACAATTTGAGCCTGCGCAATCTGAAGGAAATGATGGCGGAACGTGGCATCGATCTCGATCATTCAACCGTCCATCGTTGGGTCATCTGCTTTAGTCCAAAACTGCTTGAACGAAGCGTCAGGTCACGCGCAAATGGAACCTTGATGAAACCTATATTAAGGTCAAAGGCGCGTGGCTGTACTTATATCGTGCCATCGATAGCAATGGCGATACGGTTGAGTTCTATTTCAGCAAACATCGTGATCTGACAGCTGCTAAACGCTTTATACGCAAGGCACTGGCCCGCCACGGCAGGCCA
>NZ_JAUCBM010000027.1 GCF_030362795.1 Pseudochrobactrum kiredjianiae
TGATAAAGGTATCGACATCTTGCTTCATGGCCGTGGTGGAACGACTGGCTTCAAAGCGGTTATGTGCCCCTTCAATCCGCCCCCAGATGCCACGGGTATCAATAGTCGCATCGGCAGGCACAAGCGGTGTACCTATTGCATCAGCACCTTGCTCAATCACCGGATTGGACGCTCCGCTCCAGTAGCGATTGCCGACACGTTGCTGCAGGGTTGGCAGCTTGTTGAGCGCCTGCATGGTCTGCCCATAGCCTTCATAGACTGGCGTGCCGGGATTATAATCCGGCCCGTCGCCATCTGTGCGCTCACTGCGCAGATACCAGTTACCATCATCCGGTGTGCTGACGCCGCCTTGGTGCAAAGTATAGGCATAGGCACCGGCAACAACCGCTTGCCGGCCGTCTTTGGTTGGTGCGCCTGACAAGTTGAACTGGCCGTTCGACTGACCGGCAATGGTGATGATCCTGATACCTTCATTGGTCTGTGCACCAAGACCACCGTAATTATTCACTTTCACCGTTGTCGTGCCGGATGTATCACCACCAACCTTCAAAAGATCGGTTTTGGAATTGTCATCACCAAGCACAGTGTTCAACATGAGCGTGCCGCCACCGATATAATTGCCGGTCACACTTAAGGTTGTTCCACCTGCTCCGCCAAAGTCTGTCACGCCACTATTGGCAAGCGAGGTCATCGCGGTATTAAAACCATTGAGCATCAATGTAGCATCTGTGCCGATTGTATAGGCAGACGCGCTGCTCAGGCCACCCTGCGCGCCCTGTTTGAGGGTTCCACCGTTGAGCATGGTTGCACCACTATAGGTATTGGCACCAGAGAGTGTGAGCATGCCGGCACTGTTTTTAGTCAGGCCACCATCACCCGAGATTGCACCAGAGAACGTACTGTCGAAATCCTGACGAAGCGTCAGCGTACCGGTTCCAAGCGTCACCGCACCACCACCATCTTTGCCGTCGAGCAGACCTGCTACCGTGGTATTAAAATCATTCAGATCAGCCGTTGCACCGGCATTGACTGTCAAGCGACCCGAGCCGAAGGCAGTATCTGCAATCCCGGCCTGCGCGGTGCCTTTCTCAATCGTCAGACCACCGGAATAGCTGTTATTGCCGGTGAAGGTCGTCGTGCCTGTTCCTTGTTGCAGTACTTCCCCCTCACCGCTGATAGCCCCCACAAAAATCACTGCATCTGAACGGTTGAAAGCCAGGGTGCCATAATCATAGGCTGTGCGAGCCAGCACCACATCGCCGTCGATACTCCCGCTATTACCACCATCGCCAAGCTGTAAAATGCCTTCGCTGACTGTAGTACCGCCGGTATAATGGTTCTCACCCGTCAGGATAAGCGTGCCGAAATCAGTCTTGTTGACGCCTTGAGTGCCTTGCAACTCAACTTCGATCGTTGCCGTAACATCCTTATCCACACGGATGATCGGTGCGACATCATCTGCAAGCGTCAGTGCATCCCCTTCAAGACGATAGCCATCAGTGGAGAACTGCATACCATTTGCACGGATCGCACCGCCGCTATTGTTTATCGTTACGATACCAGGAGACCCTGTAAAAATAGCAAAATCATCGTCTCTCCAAACACCGCTGATGATACCAGTGATTTCGGTCCAGTTGGGATCTGCGTTATTCCAGACGCCGTTGCCGCCATTGATTGTGCCATTGCCGTGCTTGCTTGCGTCACCACCATTCCAGAAGCGAAGGGAAACGCCTGAGGTACTTACCAGATTGATCTGATTGGCGATATTCGTCTGCAGAATCATTTGCGATATATCCCCACCCGGCACTGTGCCAAGCACGAAACCGTTATTCGTGAGCTTGCCATCATAATCAAAGATACGGTACAGACCGGGGCCGAAACCGCCCTGATCTGTCACATTCAGAGTGCCATCAAGTGTCAGATGACCTTTGACATGAAACAGACCATTGGTTGAAGGCGCTCCAAGCGCGACATTGACATTGTTTCCTGCCGCCATGGTCAGGTCCTTCTCAAAGGTCAACACCTGACCTTCCTGACCAACCAGATTGGCTCCGCCTGCATCCAGCGTGGAATCACCCGTAATGGTACCATCACCGCCAAGACTGGCATTGGCCATCACTTCCACAATGCCGCCAAGTTTACCATGCACCAAAAGCGTACCACTGCTTACCGATGTTTTGCCGGCAAAGCCGGAACTATCACCATTCAATGAAAACGCTCCCGCGCCTATCTGCTTCAACAGGCCTGAACCACTCACAACGCCGTCAAAATTCAGCCTGTCAGAATGGTTAAAGGCAAGTGTGGCATTCACATCAATCGCCGCATTGCCTTTAAAGCTGCCTGTCACATGGCCATCGCCAATCTGCAAAACACCCGCTGAAACTGTGGTGCCGCCAGCATAAGTGCTGTCAGCCGTTAAAATCGTGGTGCCAAGACCGATCTGCGAGACAGAGCCGCTACCGGAAATAAGCCCGTCAAAAGTCAGGCTATCGGAGCGGTTAAAAGCCAATGTTCCGTTATTGGTCACATCTCCGGTAATGCTGCCGGTCGTTGCGGTATTGCCCAGACGCAAAGTACCCGCAGAAATCACAGTGCCACCGGAATAGGTATTGTCAGCAGTAAGAGTAATGGTATTTGCGCCCTTCTGCTCAATACCACCTGTGCCGGAAATCTTACCTTGAAAAACAAAATCATTCGAGCGGTTGAAGGCAAGTGTGCCTTTCGTCGCGTCATCTGTGCCCGTAATGACATCACCGGTTACATTGCCATTTGTCCCGCCATCCCCAATTTGGAGAACACCTTGTTTGATTGTCCAACTCGCAGTGGTTCCTGTCAGCGTCCAGATACTCGCTCCATCTTTCACATTGCTTTGAAATCCGCGATATTGCGCCGTGCCTGTGGTTACGGATGTTACCTGACCAGCAAATGTATCATTATCATCACCACCAAGAATAAAAGTATTGCCGGTTCCTTGCGCAACGGCATCACCAATAATGTTTGAGCCAGCGTGGAGTTCAAGCGTGCTGGCGCCTCCCGTAAAACTGATTGCAAATGCACGAGTAACACCATCGCCTGACTGGCCACCGCTTAGAGTGCCGGAATTAATAACTTTGCCATCGCTACCAGACAGCAAAATACCATAGCCACCTAAACCTGCTGTGCCGAAAGTGCTACCGGACGCACCACCATTGCCTCCACGGCCACCTGTGACAGCCCCCCCATTGGTAATAGTGCTACCTTGATTGGCTGTTATGCCATTTCCGCCCAAACCACCAATGCCTGGCGGAGGGCTACTCGCATCTGTACCTGGCTGCTGGCCGCCATTACCACCATTGCCACCCTGAATGGTGCCGCTTGTATTAGTTACGGTACTTGTATCACCAAGCACCAATGCGGCAGCACCATTGCCGCCATCGCCACTATCGCCAAAAGCACCACGATTGGAGTATCTAACAGCCGCGAAGGGATCTCCACCTTTACCACCATTTTTACCATCCCCACCCGTAATTGTTCCGCCATTATTAATTACGCTGTTATTCATACCGGATAACTGCACGGCAACACCACCATTACCACCAGCACCGCCATTTCCCGAGGTTAGCCCACCGATAGCTATTGATTGGGTTGTACCGCTACCACCACCATCAGCGCCAGCCGCACCATTTCCTCCTGATAAGTGTCCTGTATTAGTTATGGTTGCGGTTGCGGAAAAGTTAACTGCTACGCCACCATTCCCGCCAACACCGCCAACACCGCCAGCACCGCCGGAGGTCATGCCACTACCGCCATCACCACCCTTGCCACCCTGCCCACCGATACCACCGTTGATCGTGCCATCATTATTCAATGTACCGCCACCTGAAACACTGACACCATCACCCCCATCACGACCTTTACCGCCAGCAGCGCCCTGCCCTCCACTGCTGGAAACACTCCCAAGCTGGCCATTGGCGGTGCCCCCGGCACCAGCATCGCTACCAGCACCACCAGTACCACCGCTGATTGAACCAGTGTTTGTATTAGTTATAACTATTCCGTCGCTAAATATTGCTGCTGTTCCTCCCCCGCCGCCATTCCCGCCTGAGCCGCCATTGCGTGTCATCTCAAATGCCGCGGAAGTAATATCCTTCCCATCTGTCCCCTTTCCCCCGTTACCGCCATCACCACCGTGGATTGTGCCAGAATTTGTGGCAGTCGTAGCACTCCCGTAATAAACGCCTACCCCCCCGTCACCACCACTGCCAGCACTGCTGCCGCTGGTATCATCTGGAGCATTTGCGATGATACCGCTGCCACCTTTGCCACCATTGCCGCCATTGATTACAGTCTTGCTCTCAAATGCAGTATCAGTGGAAACAACACCGGTACCGCCGCTGCCACCCCCGCCACCACCACCAGCATTTTGATTTTGCGATAGAGTGCCATTCGCCCCAGCGCTGCCATCGCCACCGGTAATCGGCGTAGAAGAAGCCGGATCCGCAGTTGAAGCCCCTAAGCCGCCGCCCGTTCCGCCCACCCCTGCACCAGTCGTTGTGCCGGCACCGGCACCGCCATCACCGCCGTTGCCCCCAACGCCATTTGTACCCGTTGCACCGCCAGTACCATTCGTCCCATTAGAAGATTTTCCGCCATCCCCGCCGCTACTTTCTATATTTGCGGCCCAAACATACCCGATCTGGCCGAAGGCCAAAGTCGCAACACCAGTAGCACCCCATATAGCCAACATAGCAGCCGGTTGGATGGCTTTCTTAAGTGCTGCAGGAGAGACTGAATGCGCTAGAACGACCATAGTATCAATGAAGATAAAAGAACGCGTATTCGAAAATTTTTTAAATTCGGACAATTCAATTTCCTCGCAAAATATAAATTTAAAAATATCTGGTATTTGCAACGCAATAATCACTACCTGTCATTGTGAGCCAGTTAGTTCAGCAAAACGGAATATTAGGTGGTCACAGTCGTACAGTTTAAGAAGGGGGCTTATTCAACCGCACTTATGAGACTATTGCTGTCGTGCCATCCGCTAATGTAGTTATGATATCGTCATCGCGTGCACGTTGGGTTGGAGCGTCTTGTAATTGGCTACCAACGCGACGGGCGACATAGAACGTCTGAAATTGTGAGAATGCAATTTATCAGCCGCATTGCAAAAACTGACTTTCAAAGTGCTATCAGGCAATACAGCCCCCATAAATATAGTTAAAAGATAATTATATTAATTGTATTATTAAAATTTTATATTTCAGTCTCTATAATATAAAAATTTCTCTGTAATATCAATACTGCATCAATATAAGTTTATAACAATATTTATACTAATTTAAAAATTTAGGAATGACATAGATAGCGTGTCTGCGGTTACTTGATCTACCATTGTTGCAGAGCTTTGATAAGGTTAGCAACAGGACGGCGATTAAAACGCCATTCACACGCATTGATAGACAGGTGAAACTGCCGTTGTGGAATGTAGTTTTAACCCAGCAGATGACGCTTGATTTGGTTCAAAAAGCGTTGAATATTTTCCAGTTTTTGTGCCCAGATTGGCTATGTTTTTCTGTATTTGAAGCGGTATGTATCGTTACTGGTTTTCAGAATATGACAGTGGTGAGCGACACGATCCAGCAAGGCCGTTGTCATTTTGGCACCACCAAATAACTGACCCCATTCTCCGAAATATAAATTTGTAGTGATGATCAGCGATGTTTTTCGTCGAGCAAGCTGATCAGGTGTAACAGCAAAACACCACCGGATAGCATCCTCTTCAAGCCATCCAGTTCACAAATAACAACCGCTAACCATTTCAAGTCTTTGCGGAGCTCGCAGCATAATTGTGTCCAGAGATATGCACGCACCTAACCGAATAAAAATTTGCGACAGAACCCGACGGTAAAGGGAGGCGTGAGCTTCGGTCGTCACCCCTTATCACTACTGATGTTTACGCTTCGGTTAAGGTAACGATGCCGTCAGATCCCCTTCACAGCCCAGTTAACTGCGTCTGTGTCATTGCTGATAAATATAACAGTATAAAATACTATCATTAGCCATATAAATTTAAATTCGGATCAATAAAAATATTCATTACAATAAAGAGATAGCATTTCATGATTGATGAATCACATTCAATTAATGACCCCCTGTGGGATGGGGTAAAGCTTGAGGGCAATTATTTGCTTCCTTCACAGCCCATAGTTATTTACGGTAATGGATTGAATATGTTTCAGCTAAGGCTGTCGTTCATTCCAACATCTAATGGTCAATCAATATCAGTTTCTCGTGAGGCGCTGTATAAATCCGTAACTTTGCTGAATTATAATTCTAATGGTTCTCAGTTACAAAAACTTGATATTGCACCAACAATTGATACTCTACCTACATTTTCGGGTTGGGCCTATACAGAAACACCCAATGAATTCCTCACCACTCCCGATTTAGGATTCAGCCCCGAAGAAAATGCTGCTAATCCGGACATACAACATGTTAATCTCTATGTTTTGTGCAAGACACACAATACAAAGCAGATCAAAATAGGATTTAGCATAACTCCGACACATGGCCCCACCGTCACCGATGACGAAGATAGTCAGGATGGTCACAATGCAGTTGTTACCGCGCAAGCCACGGCACCGATCACTTATCTATCAACCTCTTTCGCATCAGCCTGCCAGCTCGTTCGCCACCCTGACGATAGTGATGACTTTTCTCCTATAAGGCCACTTTCTCGAGGAGATATCTGGCGTCAATATAACTTTAATATTACTTTAAATGGATATACTGATAGGATTTATTACCGTGTTCATCCGGACCTTAAGAAAGATTATTTAGGTGGAGGCTATCCAGATGGATTAGCACCTTATGCCTATACGACTATCAGCGGCTACAAGACTGCCGCCTATATCTGGCCACACGACGCCAAGGTAACTCAGATGGTCGAGATCCCTAGCTATTGGAATGGACTGGATATTGATATTGGCCGTGAAGAGAACTACTCGATAAGATATACATTGCTATTTTACCCCAGTCTGAACGGTCATTGGGACAATTATCTTAGTGATGAAGCTCTGAATTATATCGTTACAGTTTACGATAAAGATGGAAATTCTGGCACATTCTCTCCGTCGACAAGCCTACCAAGCTACACCAAACTAACCACTTCTTCCTCGAACAGTCCTCCGTGGTCACCAGTCACACAGCCTTCGAGTGCTTCCGGTACCAGTAAGCAGCGCCCTACCGTTCGTCCTATGTTGATAAAGGCACCATCAGGTCTCTATTTATGTGCTCAAATGAATGGAACGCATCCGACAGAAAATTGTATCGTTAGAAAATTTATTTATTCGAATAATTTGATATATCAATGGAGCCTTCCAGCTCTTGATGTTGTTTGGGATGGGCCTCATCAATACATACAAAACATTAGCACTTTGGAATTTATAAAAGAAACATCTGAATCCTATTCGAATAATGGAGCATTAGGTAACAAGGTAACATGTATTGAAACAGATATGCACTATGATCATCGTGCAGAACTACGTTATATATTTAGACCAGTCTGGTTGTCTCAATCTTTTGCAATTTTAAATGAAGCTAACGGACTCTATTTATCGGTAGATACAACCACAGCTTCGGATGCATCGGGAAGCTATTATAATGTTTATCTTGGACCATATTCTGATGCCGGGATTGATGCTCAAAATGGAACAATGGTCTGGTTTATTTCTGATGTTTCCTGATTTTCTGTAAGAAGTCTGAGTATATTTTGTGTACAAGTACAGGTTCGTTTCCTAGCGTTTTTTTGATTGTTTTTTGACTGATCCAGTATGTGTCGTACTCAGTCTGAACCTGGGCTCTCGCTCTGATTGTTTATTTTTCTGCATAGTCGCAGGCGCCGAGTGGTTTTTTCGCTGCTCCATGTTGAGCTTGTGAATGACTACCCAGCGAGGTTGGGTATTTTAAGCAACACTTTATTCGAGGTCATTATGAGTGCGCAGCCTTCTTTTTTTTCGCAGGCTTATAATTTTTCGAGTGCAGTTTCTGGTGGTGTCGACCCCCGTACGGGACAGTATAACATCAATTTAAACCTTGCTAAGTTGGTTGCGAATAATCAGTTGGGTCCTTCATTGCCGCTGGAACTCAGCTATTCACCAACGATGACCGATAATCTTGGTTTTGGGATTGGTTTTTCGTTTGGGCTTACGCAGTTTGACCGGAGTTCCGGGTTGCTCAACCTCTCAAATGGCGAGCAATATTATGTTGATCAATCGGGATCATCACTGGAAATAACCGAGAACAAGCTTAAATCGGTTTCGATTGAGAAGGCTGTTGATTGTTACCGGGTGACTTATCGTGATGGTACGGTCGAAGTTCTGACCGGGCCGGACATGGCCGGCTCTTTAAAGCTGACGCAGAGTATCGTTTCACCAGATGGCCATTTTGTTCGCTTTCAGTGGGATAGTGCTGATCGGCTAACAGCTATTGTTGACGAAGCGGGGACATCGTTGCTGGCGATCAATTACCCCAATAGTCAAAATCTCAACACAGAGTTTTCTATTCTGCCCGGTCAGACGGAAGGCTATAATATCTTTCTGACCATTGATGACGGCTATTTGCAGCAACTGCAATGTGATGCACTTGGTACAACGGATAATTCGCTGATATGGATTATTGAGTATAGCGATATGCGTGCACCGGGTACATGGAATAAATGGGCGACAAAACTTGTTGCTCCAGGCGGCCTGACAGAAGAGGCCATTTATGTGCAGGATAGCGCCGGACATCAGTTTCCGTCATCCTTCACAGGCATGCAAAACACACGCATGCCTTATGTGACGTCTTTTACGACAACGCCCGGCGGCGGTCAGGCAAAAATGTTGACGACTTATAGTTATAGCGATAATAATTTTCTTGGTTATGCCTCTGGCGTGATGCCTCAAACGACATCGGATCCGCTCTATAATTGCACGTTTGACTATCAGTATTCCTCTGTTGAAACACATAGCGATGAGGATGGAGTTCAAACCACTGTCACGAGAACTTATAACTGTTTCCATCTCCTTGTTAAAAAGGAAACTGCCAGACGCGGTCACGTGGTTAGTGTGGAGACGGTGTACTATGCCACGCCTGGCACAGGTTTTAAGGCACAGGTTCCCCAGTTTCAAAGTCCTCAATTGCAAACGACAACTTGGAGCCTGACCACGCAGAAGAACGACCAGCCGGTTACCCTATCTCGCGCTCAAAAGGTGGCAACAAACTATGATGACTTCGGCAATCTGTTGTCACAGGAAATGTTTATAGAAGATGACACCGACAACTTCGTGTCGCAGGGCAAGACTACGCGCGAATATTATCCCGCAGCGGGTGAGACGGACGACTTGGATAATGGAACAGGATGCCCATCAGATCCTAATCTTTTTAATGTCAACAATGATATTCCTTGTCACCTGAGGCGCGTTACGACGATGCCAGGCCAGTCCGATTATGCAGATACCAGCAACAGCATTACTACATATCGTTTTGCAAAATATGATTTTCCCACTCAAACTAAAGCGGTGAATGACAGCTATACACTTTTCAATGTTGAAGAACGGCATTTATTGAGCGCGCAACTGCTTGCTAAAATAGACTCTGGCTATGCTGATGCTGGCAGTGAGTTTGGAAGGTTGAATTCCTCGATTAATACGCATTACCCGGCCGTGGATCATGGGAAGCCAACAGATGGCTTTGCAGCAACCACGACAATGACTACGACAATTGTCAACGACCAGATGGTACGCAGTACAACAGTTACTACCCATGATGGGATAACAACCACAAATGCATCAACTGCCTCACGCTTTACCGGCAAAACGATAGAGACGGTTGATGCGATGGGGGTAAAGACACAAGCGGAATACGATCCGTTAGGCCGTGTTATCTCTCAAACCAAGGCTGCCGACACCGTATTCGCCAACAAGCGTACCTTTGACTATGCAATCGGTAGTCTCGCGACGATGCCTTACATTATCACTGCCACTGATGCACTTAGCAACCAGGCTCGGGTCAGCCTTGATGCTGTGGGTAGCGCAATCAAGGGTGAGATCAAAGTTAGTCACAAACAGAACTGGCAGACCTTGCAGACCCGGACGTATGATAATGCCGGACGTCTTGCGAGCGCGACCAATCAGGATTTTGAAGCATATGATACAGCCGAAGATGACTTCTATGCTTCATTGACGACGACACAATCCTATGACGACTGGGGACGCGTTTACTGTCGCGTGACACCTAACGGGGTTAAATACTTCAAATCCATTGATCCCATCACGTTAACACAAACTTCCTACAGTGAGAGTAGCACGCAGGATCCGGCAACTGGACAGCCCCTGAAAACCAGCAAAACCATCACAAAATACGATGTCGCTCACCGACAGATCGTAGTGCAATTTTTTGCTCGCGATAATCCGTCTGACGACAATCCCGATTATCTCACCACATCACACTATGATGGTTTAAATCGCCTGCGTAGCAGCACTGATGCCGTTGGGCATACAACCACGTTTGTTTATGATGCCTTTGGCCGTACTGTAAAAACGACCTTGCCTGCGGTCGTTGGAGAAGGAAATACGATCGTAGCGCGAACCTACAGCAGTGATACACCTGCTACTACATTGACCGATATCCAAGTCAATACAGTTTCTATGGGGACACGGGTTGTTGATGGTCTGGGGCGGATCACCCGTCAAACCTCTGGTGGTCGTACGCTTTACGCGACCTACACGCCAATAAGCGGCAGCCTAACGGCCCCGGCCAGTATCACTTCCGCTTACAGAACAACAGTGAACTGTTATTATCAACCAGAACTAGGTGGCAAGTTGATACGAACTGAGCTGGTACCCATACCCGGCTCAACCGATTTAAACATGAACTGCTACGATCGTGACCCTGTAACTGCAGCCCTCACATCAGCGAAACATTATGTCAAAGGTCGGGTGACGACCTCTCTTCAAAAGAGCTATGAGCCCACAGGCCGACTTTCCTCTGAAACGTTCTCGCAAGGTGGTGGAGCAACAAAATATAGTTACACGACCGCCGGGAAACTTTGGAGTTACACCGACGTGACTGGCATTGAACAGAAAGTCACAACACGCGATCTATTGGGCCGACCAACGCGAGTCACGGAAAGGGATGTCCAGCTTGATCTGAGCTATGATATTTTGGGGCGCCTTTACCAGTGGAAAGCGACCGACTTGACTGTTATGCCGCAAGTCACTCTAACCACGACCATTGAATGGGATACACTCGACCGGGAAAGCCGGCGCACTGTCGCAAGCAGCGAGGGCAAAGCATGGTGTCAGGAATATAGCTATTACAAGAACCATCATCTAAAAAGCAAAAGCCTCAAACGTGGAGTGACCGGAGCGGATCAAAAGAGCTTCTCATCTGTTCGTGAGGAGAGCTATCAATATGACGCCCGTAATCGCCTTACCATTTATGCATGCGGTGGCAGCGAACTGGTTAAGGATAGTAAAGGCTTGCCTCTTATCAAACAGAGTTTTGCTTACGATGCTTATAACAATATCAAAAGTATCGCCATCCAGTATCAAGATGGCTCAACCGATACGATAACTTGCTTATATAGCACTGAGGACATCTGCCAGCTTAAAACCGTCACACATACACATAAGGCCTATCCGGCGCAGACAGATTATTCCTATGACGCTGCTGGCTGCCTTATTGATGATGGAACAGGCAGAACTTTCACTTATGATACAGGCCTTGCACCCGGATATCTGCGTTCTGTCACTGCAAATGATACGACGACAGCTTTCATCTACGACCCTTTGAATCGGCTTATTCAGGAAGGTGACACGTCCCTCTATTATCGTGGAGCAAAGCTGGTCAATCAGATTGATCGCCTCAACAACAAAACACGTTTCGTCCCCGGTCCGCAAGGCAATTTGGCGCAAGTGCGTGAAGGGACAGGTGCTGGTGTCTGGCTATCTGGTGCCGATGCGGCTGGCTCAATCCTCAGCATGGAAAGCAATGGAACCCAACAGACGTTAACCTATGGCCCCTATGGTGAACAGGACAAAGCAACCTCAAATAACAGCATTCTGGGCTATAATGGTGAGCGCAAAAGCAATGTGCTTGACGGCTATCATTTAGGCAACGGTTATAGGCTCTTTAGTCCCGCTTTACGACGCTTTACCTCACCCGACAATATGAGCCCCTTTGGCAAAGGCGGGATCAACCCCTATGTCTATTGCGCTGGCGATCCAATCAACAACACCGACCCGACCGGACATCACTTCCTGAGGAAGGTCGTAAAACACGAAATCAAGAGGATCGAAAAACACGTTAAAAAAACGGTCAAAACTATCGAGAAAACTGTCGCGAATGCCGTGGAGCATCCAATTCGCACCCTCGTCGTTGTTGCAATTGCTGTGACCCTGGACGCCGCCACTGATGGGATCGGAGACGCTTTTGTAGAGGAAGGGGAAAGCCTGACTACAAAAGAAACCGCTGAAGTGACTGATAAAAAGATCGCCAAAGGCGCTGAGGATGCATCCTCACCCCATCCAAAACCCTCTGCGCCGCCTGAGGAAATAACCCCATCAGCACCTCCCGAAGAAATAACACCCTCTGCGCCGCCTGAAGAAATAGAACCATCTGCGCCGCCTGAAGAACCCCAAGAACCAAAATTGGAACATCAAAATTTACAAGGAACGGATAATACCCCTCGCCAACGTGATTATCGGGATGTAGATGACGGAGATCATCAAGCTGTTGAATTAGAAAACCATCCCGGTGAAGGCATACGGGTACCAAGAACGTTCGAACAAGCAGAACGATTGTGGAGGGACATGGGGGATCGGAATGATGCCATAACGAGATTAAATGATCACATTCTTGCTAATGAGGATTTTATAACTAATGTAAGAGAGCAGAATATCGTTGGTATTGAGCCTATGATGCAAACCATGAATGGCTGGAATGCTGCTCATAGAGCGGATATAAGTCGCTATGAAGATCAAAATAATGCAAGTCAAGTAGCACTGACTATATTTTTTAATAGCTTATAGCCAAATTAAATAACTTAATTGAACCGTTAGAATTGTAAGCGTTTCATAAAACGGTATGTAAAGTTACGAGAAGACACGTTTACTGTCAATGTTCATACAAAAATCTCTCGGATTGACGTTGCCCCAAAGTTTATTCGGTTTTGAGTTCGCTTCATCGGTTTTTGTTTCTGTTGAGCTCTGTCGCAAATTTTTCATTTAGTTAGATGCGTGCTTATCTCTGGACACAATTATGCTGCGAGTTCGGCAAAGACTTGAAATGGTGAGCGGTTGTCATTGGCGAACTGGTTCTTGCGGATCATACGGGCTACTTCGATGCCTGCGAGAGTCGCTGAGGCTGAATGAAATGCCTTGAAGCCCAACATGTGTTTGGTAATCCGCTTGATAATCCGGTGATCCAGCTCAAAGATGTTGTTGAGGTATTTAATCTGCAGGATTTCAATCTTCTTGCTGTGTACCGTGATTTTAGGATTGTTTTTACAGCTTGTACTCCGGCCAGATTGACTCCGCTTTTATCAATGACAATTTTGTCTGGAATATGATTACTGGCGATGGCTTTATGAAAGAAACGACGTGCAGCACAGAGATTTCGGCGTTCTAAGAGCATTAAATCAAGAGTTTGTCCGTCACGATCAACCGCCCGCTACAAATAGGTCCATTTGCCTTTGACCTTAATGTAGGCTCGTCAACACGCCAGGAACTGCCCGTGGGGCGTTTGCGCAGCTGAGCCTACGCGGCGATCTGAGGAGAGTAACGAACAACCCATCGGTTCAAGACGGCATGATCAACAGATATGCTGCGCTCGGCCAGGATCTCCTGAAGGTCACGATAGGAGACGGGGTAGTGTACATAAAAGAGGACGGCATACAAGATGACACTTTTGGGGAAATGAGCCCCTTTGAAATCAACCGCCATCTCTTCTCACCTCAATCAGCTACGCACATCAAGGGTGGCATAACTCAACAGAAGTAAAAATTGTGCGACACAACCTATCAATGTCATGGACCGAAGCACGTTCACGCTACGGTTAACGTTACACGGCCTGAGAAACATGAAAATAGTTACAGTATAATCTTTCCAAGTCGTGACGTATGATTAAATTTTTATATTAAGGTTAAAATGATGTTTTTTACAAAAAAATTTTTATGCGTCTTACTTTTATTGTTCGTCGGAGGCGAAGCTTTTGGCAACTCTGTCCCCTCGACAACAAAACTCGAAGGGCGGCCGTCCAATGTACCTGAAAACTATTTCGCAACGCCAGGCGGATACGTCCATCCGAAATGTATCGTAACCGTCGAAGACAATGAAACGATAAAAAGCAATGGAACGATTATAAGAGCAGACGGGTCAGAAAGAAGTATCGCGGACTGTGATCATATAAAATATACGAAATACGGAAAGGAGATTGGCTCCATCGACTCTGAAATTGATGTCGACAATCGAGAAATCGGGGGATGGGAGGCATCGATAAGCCATCAATTACAGCGTGACAATGGTGTCCACACAATTATCGGAGAGTGGAGTGTTCCACATAATCCACGGTCAGTTGGGCGCCAAACTCTGTTTTTATTCAATTCAATTCAGACTAATGATAGCATTATAATTCAGCCTGTCTTAGGCTTTAATCAGGCAGGAGCAGAGGGACCTCAATGGTCTATTGCCAGTTGGGCTGTCGGTCCCAATTTATGCACGAATGGATATTGCAAAAGTGTCAATACAAAGGTTCAACCCGGTGACATCATAAAAGGGACCCTTACGCGGGACATACCCTTTGGGACCGACCCTCAGACCGTGAAAAAATGGCGTATAACCATCTCCGTACTGAGAAACGGCGTCGAAACAGGATCGCAAAGTCTGAATGTTGAACTACCCACCAGCAATTATAAGAGTTTTGACGAGGCCGTATACGAGACTTATGATGCGCAAACATGCGGCCAAATAATTTTCCTAGATAATTTCTCAGAGTTGCAAGCAAAATTCATAACCAAAAAAATAGCATGGAGGCATGGTTATCCCAGTTTAGGCCAAGCTGAAGCTTTTAATTATGATCGCAAATGTGGCGTTGAAACAAAAATAAGCGAAGACTGGTCAAGCGAAATATATTATGGAACACTCAACTGAATAACGGCATCGAAGCAGGTTTAGGCACTGTATGTCTGGATGGCGCCCGTCTGGCAAGTGTCTATTCCTTGATGATTGTGCAGAGTAGGTCGGGTCAGGGTTCTGTCACAAATTTTTTACTCCTGCTAAACTATGTCCCAGTCAGTGTATGTCATTGAGGAAGGCTGAAGCGGATGACGGTTGATTTCAAAGGGGCTCATTTCCCCAAAAGTGTCATCCTGTATGCCGTCCTCTTTTATGTACACTACCCCGTCTCCTATCGTGACCTTCAGGAGATCCTGGCCGAGCGCAGCATATCTGTTGATCATGCCGTCTTGAACCGATGGGTTGTTCGTTACTCTCCTCAGATCGCCGCGTAGGCTCAGCTGCGCAAACGCCCCACGGGCAGTTCCTGGCGTGTTGACGAGCCTACATTAAGGTCAAAGGCAAATGGATCTATTTGTATCGGGCGGTTGATCGTGACGGACAAACTCTTGATTTAATGCTCTTAGGACGCCGAAATCTCTGTGCTGCACGTCGTTTCTTTCATAAAGCCATCGCCAGCAACCGTATTCCAGACAAAATTGTCATTGATAAAAGCAGAGTCAATCTGGCCGGAGTACAAGCTGTAAACACAATCCTAAAATCACGGGAAACAGCAAGAAGATTGAAATCCTGCAGATTAAATACCTCAACAACATCTTTGAGCTGGATCACCGGATTATCAAGCGGATTACCAAACACATGTTGGGCTTCAAGGCATTTCATTCAGCCTCAGCGACCCTCGCAGGCATCGAAGTAGCCCGTATGATCCGCAAGAACCAGTTCACCAATGACAACCGCTCACCATTTCAAGTCTTTACCGAGCTCGCAGCATATTTGTGCCCAGAGATAAGCACGCATCTAACCAAATGAAAAATTTGCGACAGAGCCACGAAACTGCAGTTCGCACTTATCCATCAGCACGGTTTCTTGAAAGCCCGTTTCGTATATCTCGGATATAATGAGTTCATTTGTAATGAAGGCGTTTTTATCGGAGATTTTTATGGCAGAGATATTTGAATGGAAGTCTGATGCTGATCAGGTTTATACGGAAAGATATGGTTCGCAAGTTCAGACCGGGCGGGCATCTGATTTCAACAAGCATGATAACAGATACTTTATCATGGATGCGGATGGCTGTGAGCTGGTTTTACAAGCCAACCAAGATACCCAAACCGGACTAACATGCTGGCCAAGTCCGGAAAGTGATTTAGGGCAGGGTACGTATCCCACTATTTATGTGCGCCGCGGCATTTTAAAGGCTCAAGGCATGGCACAGTTCAACTGTGGTGCGATGAATGATCCTTTCTACCCGAGGCTTATGAAGCTGGCTGTCGAGGATGATGGTCATTTTGTTATTGAAGCGCAATTCGTTTATTTTTCATCGCTTAAGATAGATTTTGCTGACCAACCTAAAGTTTCGATCAGTGGTAATGCATTGTTTGATGTTGACGCGGATTATATTTTTATGCCTTCGGGTCACATAAATGTTGAAGATAATGCTATAGTAAATTTTTACGCAAATAAATTTTATGCCCATTTGGAGGCCTTCATGCCTAGTCTTGCTCTTGCGCCGAGGATTACACTTGGCGAAGGTACTCCTACTGTGCAGTTTAATGGCAAGTCACCAGATTTTCCTGTGATCGATTTTATTCAAACAGATTTTATTGATGAGGGTGTATTTAATTTAAAAAGTGGCACTAAGGGGAAATTTGTCTTTAAAGGTATTGATAATGCATTCCAACGTACGGCGATGCTCAATAAGAAAGTAATTGCCGTTGATGGTATTACTGATGCAAATTATGTATCCAGAAAACTTGATTTAAGAAATGATATTTTAGATGGCAATTTAACCGTTAGTCTTATATATTAAATTTTTTAATGCTGATGCAGGAAATTTTTTTAATGACTGCATCAGCACATATGTCACTGTGTATTTATACGGTGTTGTCACGTTAAGCGGTTTGCGGTTGCCTGCGTGCCAGGTTGGTCGTAAATTTCGGTGATGCAAACACCAGTTATCAATTTCAAACGCCACCGTTTTGCACCGCAGATCATTGCGCACGCCGTTTGGCTTTACCTGCGGTTCAACCTGAGCCTGCGTGAAGTTGAGGAAATGCTTCTCGAGCGTGGGATGGACGTTGACCTGCCACTGAGAATTTCCTCCAGAATGGATTAGAGTCCGGCCCGATAAAGGACGGACGAATGAAGAAGCAGCGATTTACGGAAGAGCAGATTATTGCGGTGCTGAAGGAGCAGGAGGCAGGCATGAAGGTGGCCGACCTGTGCCGCAAGTATGGGATTTCGGACGCAACATTTTATAACTGGAAAGCCAAATACGGCGGTATGGAGGTGTCCGAGGCGAAGCGCCTGAAGGCACTCGAAGAAGAGAACGCCAAGCTTAAGAAGCTGTTGGCCGAGCAGATGCTCGATGCCGCCGCACTCCGCGAGCTTCTCGCAAAAAAATGGTAGGGCCTGCCGCCAAGCGTGACGCCGTTGCACATCTGAAGGACATAATGGGTCTTTCGGAGCGGCGGGCCTGCCAGATTGTTTCGGCTGATCGCAAGATGATCCGCTATCGGTCCTGCCGACCGCCGGAGGTCGAATTGCGAGCAAAGTTGCGCGATCTCGCCAACGAGCGACGGCGCTTCGGCTACCGACGGCTGTTCGTCCTGCTCAGGCGGGACGGAGAGCCATCCGGCGTCAACCGCATCTATCGGCTGTATCGCGAGGAAGGGCTTTCGGTTCGCAAGCGGAAGGCTCGACGAAGGGCCGTCGGCACGCGTGCGCCGATCCTGGTCGAGGCGAAAGCAAATGCCCGTTGGTCTCTCGATTTCGTGCACGACCAGTTTGCATGCGGGAGACGGTTCCGGATCCTCAATATCGTTGATGATGTGACACGGGAATGCCTGGCAGCAATCCCGGACACCTCAATCTCCGGCCGCCGTGTCGCCCGAGAACTGACGACGCTGATCGAACGACGCGGCAAGCCCGGAATGATTGTCTCCGATAACGGCACGGAACTCACCTCGAATGCCATCCTGGCCTGGTCGAAGGATCACAAGGTTGAGTGGCACTATATCGCGCCAGGAAAGCCTATGCAGAACGGCTATGTTGAATCCTTCAACGGTCGGATGCGCGACGAATTGCTCAACGAAAGCCTGTTCTTTGGCCTCGATCACGCCCGCAGCGCCATCGCCCAATGGGCCGACGATTACAACAATTTCCGGCCACACTCGTCGCTGGGATACCAAACCCCGGCAGACTATGCTGGATCCATCGCCGCAACCGGCTCCAACGCTGCGCAAGATGAAAGCTTGGCGTTTCCGCCGGTTGCTACCAACACGCCAATTGGCGTAGTCAAAACCGCCGAGGCTCTAATCGCCGTTGGATGAAAGTTCAGTGGCAGGTCA
>NZ_JAUCBM010000028.1 GCF_030362795.1 Pseudochrobactrum kiredjianiae
CCACTTTGGCATCGGCACACCACGCCGAGCTTGCTTGAGAATAGATGTTGCGCCGACAATCAGCAGTGTCCGTAACTGCTTATTCCCCTGTTTCGATATTCGGCCGAGCCGCTCCTTGCCACCACTGGAGTTTGATCGGGGCGTAATACCTATCCAGGCGGAGGGATCTCGACCATTTTTGAATGCCGCAGGATCATGAATGGTCGCTTGAACCGTCGCAGCGATGATGGGTCCAACTCCGGGAATACTGGTCAGACGTCGGGCAGCCTCATCTGCTTTCACTGTCGCGACGATCTTTCTATCGAGCTTTTCGATGCGCGTGGTCAGCATTTCTATTTGTTCAGCTATTTCCAAAAGAGCCATCCTTGCCACTTCTGGAATTCTGTCTTCATCGTCGTTGCGCAGCATGCAAATGAGCTTGGCGATACTTGTCATGCCGCTACACGCAATAATTCCCATCTCCGCCATGTGAGCCCGCATGGCATTTGCAGACTGGCTGCGCTGCCGAACCAGTAACTCCCGTGTTTTGAGTATCATGCCTGCAGCTTGCTGCTCTGATGACTTGATCGGCACAAAGCGCATCGTTGGACGTGTTACCGCTTCGCAGATTGCCTCCGCATCAGCAGCATCAGTCTTATTGCGTTTCACATAAGCTTTCACATAGACAGGCGGCATAATCCGGACTGTGTGACCTATTTGCTCAATGGCATTGGCCCAATAATGCGCACTCCCGCATGCTTCTAGCCCGATAAGGCATGGTTCAATCGTAAGCGGTCAGCCGATGGCGTTCGCCTTGAAGTTCCAAGGCATAAGGCCTTCGATTTCGGTTACAGGCCAGCCTTGAGCGATGCGGCTTAGTGTTTGTGATAGCCAGTCGAGCGGATCGACGCTGTTCATTTTGCATGTTTGGAGAAGCGTCGCCAATGTGGCCCAAGTCCGTCCACCGCCCTCGCTTCCGGCAAACAGACTGTTTTTCCTCGTAATTGTCTGTGGCCTGATCGCACGCTCGACAATGTTGCTATCGATTTCGACCCGGCCATCCGTGAGGAAGCGCTCTAGGGCCTCGCGCAGGGTGAGCACGTAGCGAATTGCTTCAGCAGTTTTGGATTTACCGGAGACCTTGCCCAGCTCTTTTTTCCACATATCAAAAAGGCGCGTGACAATGGCTGTGGACTGATCTTGACGCAAAGCACTGCGGATGTCGGCGCTTTTGCCGCGTGCTTCATCCTCGATCCTCCACAATTGGGCCATTGCGACAACAGTATTTGTTGCGGTCTGCGAGATACCGCTCATGTGCAGATCGTAAAATTTGCGGCGTAAATGCGCCCAGCAACCTGCGAGCTTTATCTGTTCATTGCGCCCAGCTTTGGCCTATGCCTTGATCATACTCGTATAGGCAGCGTATCCGTCGACCTGCAGGATGCCGTTAAAGCCGGCAAGATGCCGCGCCACGCACTCTGCACCTCGGCTGTTTTCGAAGCGGTAAGCCACCATTGGCGGACCGCTCCGACCATAAGGGCGATCATCGCGCGCATAAGCCCAAAGCCATGCCTTGGTGGCCTTGCCCGATCCTGGAGCCAGAGTGGGCAAGGTCGTCTCGTCAGCGAAGATCCTTTCACTTTCTTTGATCCGCTCAAGGATATAATCAGCGCATATCTGAAGCTCATAGCCCAGATGCCCCATCCATTGCGCCATAAACTCCGGCTCATCGTAACACCATCGCGCAAATAAATTGCTTCCTGACGATAAAGTGGAAGACCATCGGCATATTTGGAAACGGCGATATAGGCGAGTAAACGCTCTGTCGGCAAACCACTTTCGATGATATGGGCAGGGGCAAGCGCCTGAACCACACCATCATGGTTGCGTAATGCATATTTCGGCCGACGCGTTACGATACCTCGGAACTTCGGCGGCACAACATCCAGTCGCTCCGAACGATCCTCGCCGATCAGGACCTTTTCCAGTCCTTCGTAACCAGCAGGGATTTCCGGTTCGATAATCTCCTCAATGCGTTCAAGGTGAGCGGCAAAAACCTTGCGCGGACGTGATGCACGTTTCGGCTTTCCCAAATCCCCAACATCAAGTTCGCTCCGGATCGCAGAAAGACCGGTTTCCACCTCTTCGAAAGCAAATGAGACCTGTTCATCGTTAATACCAAGGCGCAGTTGTTCAGAGCGGCGACCATATTGGGTGCGCTGCAATACCTTCATGATGGATGTCAGGTTCGCAATCCGCTCATTGGCACTCTTTTCTACGCCCTCCAGCCAGACAATCTCTGCTTCAGCAGCCTTCAGCTGCGCTTCTTTCGCGGCCTGCTCACAAGCCATTGCCAGCACCATTGCTTTCAGTGCGTCAACGTCATCCGGCAGAGCGTGAAGAGGTAAATCCATGACGCTGAGTAGAGCATAAAAGCAGCCGTTTTCCCAATCATTACAGCATCATGAATCAACTTGCCGCACGCGCTGTCACCCCGTCAGCAAAGGGCGTCTTATCTTGTTCGGGCGGATCTTTTTCCAGTCCATTCCGGCCAACAAAACCATGAGCTTGGAATGGTCCAGACGTATCCTCGCCGCCGATAGGCCTGGCCAGCAAAAGCCACGATCTTCAAGTGTTTTCGAATAAAGGCAAACGGCACTTCCATCCCATCACACAATCCCGATCCGGTCAGCACGTTTTGACCGGAAGACGTAAAGCGCGCCGTTGAATGGGTCGAGACCGCCATCACGAACAACTGCCATCAGGGAAGCGGCTCCCTTGCGGAAGTCGACTGGCTGACAGGACACATAAACCACCATGCCGCTGGAGATCATGCCTTGCGAACCGCTCTTAGCACGTTCACCAGATGGTCCGGATCGAAGGCGGAGCCGACGCGCACCACCATATCGCCAACAACAACATCGATTAGACCGCCACTTGCTATTTCAACACGTGCAAATCTGGCCGGACTGTGCGCTCCTGCTGTTACTGGCGAAACAACACCGGACGCAAGCGCCTTACGACGCCATCCGTAAAGCTGAGAGGGATCCAGACCTTCAGATCTGGCTACCGCCGAGACGTTGGCCCCGGGCTGTAATGACGCAGCCACAATCCGCGCCTTCTCGTCTTGCGTCCCATCTCGCGGCCTGCGTCGGTTTCACACGGGTTCCGCTGTCAAAATTCAAATGTCCGGCTCTGATTCATACTGTCGTTCATAGGATTCTCCACATGATTTATGCAGAAAATCGCCCATTAACAGACGAAAGATACGTGGGATAACCTTACCGCTTACGTTCAATCCGTTGAAAGAAATCCACGACCTGAGATCGTCGTAAGGTGCGTCGAACAAGCACGCGGCCATCTGCAGCGATTGCATGCACCTGGAAAACGGTTTTGGCCAAATCCAGCCCGATTGTGGTAATCTTATCCATGGAACGGTCCTTCCTCTGTGGCGTGTTGCAACGACCACGTTAGGCACTTTCGATGCCGGTTTGAAGGGCCGTTCCACCCCATCAAATTTTTTCGTTAGGTAAAAGCGGGCTTATCTCTAGACGTGATTATGCTGCGAGCTCCGTAAAGACTTCGAAAGCGGAACGGTTGTCATTTTCGAATTGCTTCTTGCGGATCATATGAGCGACTTCGATGCCAGCGATTGTAGCAGAGGCTGAATGAAACGCTTTGAAGCCCAACATATGTTTAGTGATCCGCTTGATAAAACGATGGTCCTGTTCAAGGATGTTGTTCAGGTATGTGACCTGTAGGATTTCAATCAGCTTGTCCGTGCCTGTGATCTTCAGGATGTTGTTTATAGCCTGTGCACCAGCCAAATTAGCCGCGCTTTTATCAATGACAGTCTTGCTCGGAATGCCAGTGCTTGCGATAGGTTTTTTAAAGAACGTCTTGCAGCGCCAAGGTTTCGGCGCTCAGAGAGCAGGAAATCTAGGGTTTGGCCGTCACGATCAACAGCCCGATATAGGTAGGCCAATTCCCTTTGACCTGTATATAGGTCTCATCAACACGCCATGAGCCAAGTGTTGGTCATTTACGTCTGAGTGCCTGAGTTGCAATCTGCGGCGAGTATTTCACAGCCCACCGGTTCAATGTTGCATGGTCAATCTCTAAGCCTCGTTCAGCCATTATTTCCTGAAGATCACGATACGAAACTGAATACCGGAAACAGAAGCAAACAGGATGACACTTTTGGTGAAATGCGTTCCTAGAAATCAACCATACCCGTCACCTCACCTCTCAACAAATCACCAAAGTTCATCGCACAGATCTGCAGACATGAAAAATTTGCGATAAAACAGAAAATCTTTAGGCACCATTCCCCACTGACAGCCTGACGTTGCGATATATTAGATCGCATACCATATATCGTGCGCATAGACCATTTCCGTGGGCGACCAACCAAATTAGGGGCGGGCATAAACGGTTCAATCAAAAGCCATTCTGCATCTGTGCTGTCACTTGCATAACGTAGCGGCATGCGATCATAATGAACCCGAGTGATTATAATCCAAAACATCTGATCCTCCGTCGTCATTGCAAATAACAGTGAATCATATCTGGCTGAAGTTACTCAATTATAATTTTCGATTGGGCTCTTAGCCTTGGGGAATGCCTGGAACATCAGGGCTTCTCCCTTGTAGTCACTAATCTGCCCTTAACTGAGTAGCATTATAAGCAGTCGTCCCTTACCATCGCAGACCGTGTGCAATTTGGAATTCAATCCGAAATTAGTGCGCCCGATACGTCGTGGAACATCCCCTTTTTAAGCAGCCCGGCAGCTGTTCAATGTGCTTTAAGATGGGTAGCGTCGATCATTAATTGGTCTAGTTTGCCGCCTTTTGCTTTTAGGGCAGAAAATATCTTGTTGAACACGCCGAGACGGCTCCAACGGATAAAGCGATTAAAGATCGTTTTAGGTGGTTCATACTCCGCAGGTGTATCACGTCACCGCAGGCCATTTTTAAACACAAAAACGATACCAATGAGTATCCTGCGGTCATCTACTCTTAGTATCCCATGCGATAAAGGAAAATATGGCTGAATCCGACACATCTGCGCCTCCGACAACCAAATCAAATCACTCATGGCAGAGCCTCCTGGGACACTCAGCAAATAAAAAAAGAAATGTCTGCACAAGTCCTTTAATAGGTTCTGACCCTAAGTTGCACCGTTGCTACTGGCAACGCAAGCGCTAAAAAAGCTAATATGTGATATGTTTTGTCTGTTAAACCATAGCCGGTTGGTGCTGCTGTAGGTAAAAGTGTAAGTAAAGGATTAAAAGCAATGTAATGTAAGTCAGGAGTTTGGCTGATTATTATTTTCTATTAATTTTCGCACTTCCAGTCATACGACACTTTTTACATATATATACAAAAGTCATCATGATACTTTGACCATAGTTAAAACTGTACTTCCCTTTATTATATAAATGAATGTTTAGTACTTATTATTCGATCACAACTTACGATTGAGCAGTTTGTTTGGCTTCTACGCTTTATATTTACACCGTAAAAAATATGGAAATTTATTCTAATAATAGTTAATAGTTTAAACGGTAGTGTTGCAAATTTTCTTCCGATAAAATGCCATTGCATCTGGAACAATTATGGAGCGGGGGTCCGCACACACTTCGAATGCTGAACAGTTTTCATTTGCCAAATGTTTTTTTGCGGAGCAGATGTGCCACTTCAATATCAGCAATTGAAGCGGTGGCTGAAGGAAGTGCTGTGAAGCACAGAATATGCTGGCTGATTAGCATGATAAACAATAGTCCTCTTCAATGATGTTCAAGGCGCCATAAAACGATAAAATAATTAAGCTGGACAAAAAATATTTACTCGTTTACTAATAATGCTAATTTTGTAACACAAGGATCGAGTTAGTGAATAAAATATCCAATAATGGCTTTCAGATCTTTATGGCGTTATCCCTTTGTAGTCTTGTTAACATCTTGGCTGTAAATCCAGTGCTCGCACAAGATATTACCTGTCAATGTAATCTTCCGATCGGTTCTACAGGAACTGTTTCACAAGTTAAAGGCGATGTATTAGTTTCTCAGCAGGCCGGCTTTCAAAGCGCTACAAGGATCTCACAGTTTTCTGAAGGTTCGCGTATTATTGTAGGGCAAGCTTCGGAGGCCACTCTAAACCTTCCAGGTTGTGCAGTGAATTTGAATAAAGCGTCTACAGTCTCTCTGATGAACGTAAATAATCAGTTGTGTTTGCGTGTTGAGGAAACATATGCTGGTGCAGGGGTTGCATCTGCTTCTCCTAGCTGGGTACCTGCCGCTATTTTTGGCGGAATTATAGCTGGCGGTGCTATTATTGCCATCGCTGACGATGGGAAGCCTGTCAGTCGCTAATCTCGCTTGATAGTAATGCGTTATTTATTGTAAAATGCACTATAAGCAGGTTGTGATACGTTGCTTATATCTTTTTAGGAAATAACAGATTTGTGATTTTATATGATAGATCTGCATTGCCATATTTTACCTAATGTTGATGATGGCGCAGCGACAAGTTTAATTTCACTGGAGATGGCACGGCAAGCTGCTTCGGATGGTGTAACGCATGTCGCATGCACCCCTCATATAGTTGAGGGGAAATACCCCAATACTTCCGCAACTATTTTTCCAGCAATTGACAATCTTCAAGCTCTAATCAATAAAAATAATATTTCTCTAAAATTGCTTTCTGGTGCAGATATCCATGTGGCATGGAATCTGCCTGAAAAATTATTAGCTAAACAGATACCTACGTTAAACGGGTCACGTTATTTTCTGTTAGAACCTCCTCATCTCATCTTACCACCAAAACTGGATCAGTTGGTCGAGCGCCTTCTTGAAGTCGGTTTTGTGCCAATTATCACACACCCTGAAAGACTGGCCTGGATCAAAAAAAAATACGACGTCATTGTCAGACTCTATGAAATGGGTTGCCTAATGCAACTAACGGCTCAGTCGATAACGGATGGGTTTGGTGCAGATGCCCGGTTTTATTCAGAGAAAATGATTGAAGATGGTATGGTATCGCTCTTTGCAAGCGATGGCCATAGTTCTACATGGCGTAAACCATTACTATCGAAGGCCAGAAAATTTATATGCAATAAATATGGAAATGATATGGCTGAAGAGTTATTTGTAAACAATCCTGCTAAGATTATTGCGGATGAAATAGTTGATAATAGGAATGCCGTTATTAATAATCCTGTAAAAGGGAAAAATTTGCTAAAAAAGAACCGAAGCTTATTGCATCGCTTCTGGGTGAGGTATTGATATGATTGCATCGCGTTTAGTAAATCAATTAATCTGCACATCTGCAGTGCTAATCTCACTAGCGGGTTGCAGTAGCTCAAACTCTGGCTCCACACCCGCAGATGTACTCTCGTCCGTTAACAACAGATCCGCTTCGCCAAGTGCTTTGAGACTAGTAGACACGCTTCCGCCACCGGAAAATAGCAATCAAGGTACAGAACAACCTTTAGCAGCAAATGACGTATTGCAAATCGAAGTCTTCCAGACAAACACACTGAATCGAACAGTGCAGATCGATTCTGCAGGAAGAATATCTCTTCCGCTGGTAGGTACATTAGTCGCCGCAGGAAAAACGGTGCGTACACTTGAACAGGAAATTAAAGCTGCCTATGGACGGTCTTACCTTCAGAACCCAGATGTCACCGTTTTCTTAAAAGAATCGGTTGGTCAGCGTGTGACTGTGGATGGTGAAGTTGCTAAAGCAGGCTTATACCCCGTAACGTCTGCGGCAACCCTGTTGGATATACTTGCACAAGCAGGCGGCTTTAAAGAGGTTGCTGACCAAAAGAAAGTGTATGTTTTTCGGAATGTCGGCAGTCAAAAATTTGTATCTAATTATAATGTTGCCGACATTCGAAGCGGCCGCTTATCTAATCCAAAAATTTATGGTGGTGATGTCGTTTTTGTCTTCACAAGCCAAAATCGCGTAGCGCTCAATAACCTGAAGGAAGCTTTGGGGATTGCGTCAAACGCTACACGCTTGGCTGTTTTACCGTAATATTGACCTCCTCTGTTGAAGAGGTAACGAAAGTAGATTCAGCCGTGGTTGAACAAAATAATCAATACTTATCTGGTCAGTCACAGGCTGCACAACCAACGCATTGGAACCCGCATAAAGCGGTTTCTTCTACACCATACGGGTATGGTTTTGAACATAATGAACCCGCTAATGGCATTGATCTGCTGGGGGTTATTTTCCGTATTCTGCAGTACAGGTGGCTTATATGCATTTTTGCAGCGATTGGTATTGTTGCAGCTGTAATCATAACCATGATGCAAACACCAAAATATCAGGCTACTTCACAATTAGAAGTTTTAACGCCGTCTGTTAAAGTGTTTCAAGATATTGAAGTGACATCAGAGACTGGCGATATGCGTGCTTTTCTTACAGCACGCGAAAAAATACTGAGCCGTATAACAGCTGAACGCGTGGTATTTGCTCTGCAATTATCAGAAAAAGAAGATTTCCTTTTTCCTCGTCCTGATTTTTCACCTTTCAATTTATTTTATAAAGCATTTAACATCTCAGGAAATAACAATGCGGAGGGGCTATCAGCAGAAGATCGAAATAACATCGCTGTTTCCCGTACAAGGTCTAATGTTAGCGTTCAGTTAGTTGCCAATACGAGCATCCTCAAAATCACTTACCATGATCAAAATCCCGAATACGCCAGAAATATAGCTAATCAGTTCGCACAAAGCTTTATTGATCAAAGAGTAGATCAAGGTAGCCAAACATCTGTACAAGCACGTGACTTCATTCAAGAACAGGTTCTGCTGATTAAGGAAAAGCTACAAAATTCGGAACAAGCTCTTGTAGATTATGCAAAATTTGCAGGCATCACGGTGACAGGCGATGAACAGTCTTTGATTGGTGCCAGTCTATCGGAAATTAATAAAGCTTTGTCTGAAGCTGTGCAAGAGAGTTTGGATTATGGGCGTACTGTAAAGCAAATTAATGCAGGCAGTGGACCAAGTATTGAACAGGTATTATCAAGCGAAGGTCTAAATAAATTACGAACAACTCTGTCACAATTGAAAAGTGAATACCAACAAAAGTTGACTCTTTTTAAGCCCGGCTTCCCGGAAATGCAGCAAATGCAATCTCAAATAAATGAATTACAGAACCAACTTAATCTTGGAACAAAAGTAATTACTGACTCTATTAAATTAAAGCATGATGAAACATTAGAAAAAGTTAGTGATTTACGAAAGAAAATCAATGAGCTTGAGGGTGAACAAGCTGTCTATCAAGATAAAAAAATTCAGTATACTATGCTGAAGCGTGAAGTCGATTCCAACCGTACACAGTATGACAGCCTTATTTCAAAGTTAAATGAAGTTGCGGTCGGATCGGAATTGCGAACACAGAATGCTGCTATTATCGATCTAGCAACAGTACCACGATCGCCCTATTCACCACGACTTTCAATTAATATTGCGATTGGTCTGATTGCACTTTTAGGGTTGGCTGGTGTAGTTATCTATATATTAGAAATTATAAACAATACTTTCAGCAATCCTGAACAGGTTGAGAAAGAACTCGGCCTCTCAATCTTGGGTATTATACCGGCGATAGATCCCAAGGAATTAGTTACTATGCTTGCAGATCCCAAGTCGAGTCTATCGGAATCCTATAGATCGCTTCGCACCTCATTGCAATTTTCTGGGGTTGATGGCCACCCTAAAACAATGTTGATTACAAGCTCCGAACCAGGTGAAGGGAAATCAACAACAGCCGTGAAGCTGGCAGAAGATTTTGCCACACTTGGTGCCAGGGTTCTGATCATTGATTGTGATATGCGTAAGCCAAATATTCATCGTCTTTTTAATATCGACAATGCTCTGGGGCTTAGCAATCTTTTAACGAGTACGATCCGCAAAGAAGATATGTCACGCGTTATAAAGAAGGGCACTCATAAAAATATTTCCATCATTACCGCCGGCACAATACCTCCAAATCCTGCGGATTTATTGTCATCCGCACGTATGGGACTAATGATTTCTCAACTGAGTAGTCGCTATGATCTTGTTATACTTGATGGTCCACCTGTCATCGGTCTTTCGGATGCGCCAATCCTTAGCCGGTTGACAGAAGCAACGCTTATGATAGTTTCAGCCAATAAAGCTACCCGTAAATCGGCAAAAATGGCTTTGAAACGCCTACATGCTGCAGGGTCCAATGTAATTGGTGTTGTAATGACACTGTTCACTGTTGGAAAATTTGATGAGAATTATAACTATCGTTATTTAAGCTACGATTATTACACTGAAGGTAACGAAATACCAAAAATAACAACTGTAGCTGCAGCCAACGAGATGAACGATAATGAGAAAAACTGGTTCGTGGTTGCTTACCTTAATGGCATTCGTCGCTATTTTGATTATCTCATCAATCGGATTAAGTCGAAATCTTGAGGAAGATCAGTCTGATCTTTCTTTAAAGTTTTATCCTCTCAATTTCGATGCTGCTTTTAATAAAGTCTACAAAAATATTGTACATCAACATAGTACGGCGGAATTAAAAAGTTTAGAAGAGAAAATAATTGCTTTTCTACCGACGCACGCCGGGGATGCAAGACTGTATAGCCTCCTTGGCGAGATCAAGCGTCTTTATGGTGAGCAGGATCAGTCATACAGTGCCTTTGACCGCGCGTTGCAAATTTCTAAAACCGAAGTCACCGCATTGCAATGGACTATATGGCGTTTGATTGATGAAGGAAAAGTGCTTGATGCGCTAGAGCGGATAGACGTTCTTTTTCGACGCTGGCCAGCACGTATCACACCGCTTGTTCCTTTAGTTGCTGAAGTATTCACACAGGAGGATCATTACGAAAAGTTTTTGCAAAAACTGAATACAAATCCTCCGTGGCGCCGGTCTCTCATTAATGTGCTGTCTCGTTCACCTGAAACATTGTTTTTAGCCGCGCATCTTATTCAAGATCTTGCTAAAGGTGAAGCATTACCAAGCAATAATGAAATATCAACAATAATTGCGCAACTTATACGCAACAAACAATATAGTTTAGCGTATCAGACATTTCTGTTTACGCTTAATAGTGCTGACAAAGAAGTAAACGGCTACATACACAATAGCCGGTTTATACGACCGCTGAGTGGTCGTTTTTTTGACTGGCAGGTCGCTAGTCACACTGGTATTAAGATCCATTTTGCATCGCAACAAAACAGTGGGTTAAATCACGGTGCACAATTAACATTCAGTAATACACCAGTACGCAGACTTTCCTTTGGTCAGTACATGGCACTTCCACCTGGTATGTTTCAGTTGAGTTTCGAAGTGTCCTCTCAGCAATCTAAGTTGCCGAAAGGACTCCTATGGCAAATCAGTTGCTTTGAAAACAAAAAAAAATTGGCAGAGGTAAATATTGGCCCTGGAACTTACCTGCTAACTACTAAAATAGTAACATTTACGGTTCCGAAAGATAAATGCCAACTACAATCATTACAATTGATCACAAAAGCTATAGGAGAAAATTGGAATAATCGATACAGCGGATACGTAATGTTTGACAATATAAGTATAATTGCGAGCGATTTATGATAACTCTGCGGACAAGAGATTCAAAATATGCCCTCGGTTTAGCACTGATCGCTTGTCTTCTACTGGGTGGCGGGACAGCACGATCACTTGCCATTGATACAGCTTTACAAATATTTGTTATTATTTGTTCAACTTATGCAATTGTTCGTATCAAAGAAAGCAGCTCGCTATCTAAAGAAGGCGTTACATTATTTATCGCTGTAGTCATTTTAGGTATTTTTCAGCTTTTACCCTTACCAATTAGTTTTTTATCTGCTTTTCGTCCGGACGTATTTATACCTTATGTACCGGGCCTTAATTTACCAAGCACGACAGCGACAGTCAGCCTTTCTGCATCAAGAACTTTACAAAGTATAGTATTCGTACTAGTGCCAATTTATTATTTTATTGCATTGAGCAAATTGTCTCAAAGTGATCTGATCGGTCTCATTCCTTATTACATGATTGGTATTATATGCAATCTGATTGCTGCTATAATTCAATATTCAATGACTACCGGTGCCCAATTAAATGACCTACTTGGTTATCAGGTAATGGTGGGAATGTTTGCAAATGTAAATCATTTCTCGACAATTATGTTTTCGAGTATTCCACTCGTAATCTACCTGATTATTTTCATGGGTAGTCGTGCTTTAGCAGTCCTAATATTATTATTAATTCTTATTGTGCTTCTTACCGCCGGATCACGAGCAGGTATCCTTATTGGTTTAGCAATTACCGCGGCGTCTTTCACAATGTTGATCTGGCGCAATCGTGTTAATAACTTGCTCATTATACCCTTAATGTTAGGGGCGATGCTTTATCTCTATGGTACAATTGCTCATGTTGGTGCTCAGGATATTGATTCAGAGTATGGACGACGTTACTTCGCTTACACAACTTTGGACGGAATAAGTGAGAACTGGGTTCTAGGCATAGGCTTTGGGGCCTTTGATATAATATTTCCTCATTATGAGACCCTGGATTCACTCAATGCGTATTTTGTCAACCATGCTCACAATGATTATCTAGAAATAGTTTTTGAAGGGGGCATTATCGCCCTATTATTTCTGAGTGCATACATTCTGATATTTGTGCGTCAAGCCTACCGAATAATCAATCTCCCGCTACAGCTACTAGCGATGTTATCAATTATTACAATTCTGGTACATTCAACTGTAGACTATCCATTGCGAACTATGGCTGTGGCAATGATATTTGCTTTTTTAAATGCGCTGTTATTTGTTAAAAAAAGGTAAGCAGAAAATTTCGACCTCGATTATGCGGGATCACCATATCTGATGTCTCATAGCCGAAAACTGAGACCATGCTACAAGCCAGGCATGCGTAATCCGATTAAAGTGACAACACCGCTTCAAATCAGCGCCATACCTGCAAAGCTTTTGCTCCACCCACGATCAGATTTACAATTTTCACCTTTTTCCCCGCAACTAGCTCACTTCATACGATCACCGTCAACTGCGTGAAGCCGCAACAAATATGTGGCGCAAAATCGCAGGCCTCAAGTCCGCGTAAATATCGGTTACAATATCCAAACGCGTCTGCTCTAATGTTAATGTTACACTGCCATTCGTAGTGTTCGCGGAGATCGCAGCATAATTATGTCCCCAGTTAAGGCAGCATTTAACCTACTGAAAATTTGATGGGGTGGAACGGCCCTTCAAACCGGCATCGAAAGTGCCTAACGTGGTCGTTGCAACACGCCACAGAGGAAGGACCGTTCCGTGGATAAGATTACCACAATCGGGCTGGATTTGGCCAAAACCGTTTTCCAGGTGCATGCAATCGCTGCAGATGGCCGCGTGCTTGTTCGACGCACCTTACGACGATCTCAGGTCGTGGATTTCTTTCAACGGATTGAACGTAAGCGGTAAGGTTATCCCACGTATCTTTCGTCTGTTAATGGGCGATTTTCTGCATAAATCATGTGGAGAATCCTATGAACGACAGTATGAATCAGAGCCGGACATTTGAATTTTGACAGCGGAACCCGTGTGAAACCGACGCAGGCCGCGAGATGGGACGCAAGACGAGAAGGCGCGGATTGTGGCTGCGTCATTACAGCCCGGGGCCAACGTCTCGGCGGTAGCCAGATCTGAAGGTCTGGATCCCTCTCAGCTTTACGGATGGCGTCGTAAGGCGCTTGCGTCCGGTGTTGTTTCGCCAGTAACAGCAGGAGCGCACAGTCCGGCCAGATTTGCACGTGTTGAAATAGCAAGTGGCGGTCTAATCGATGTTGTTGTTGGCGATATGGTGGTGCGCGTCGGCTCCGCCTTCGATCCGGACCATCTGGTGAACGTGCTAAGAGCGGTTCGCAAGGCATGATCTCCAGCGGCATGGTGGTTTATGTGTCCTGTCAGCCAGTCGACTTCCGCAAGGGAGCCGCTTCCCTGATGGCAGTTGTTCGTGATGGCGGTCTCGACCCATTCAACGGCGCGCTTTACGTCTTCCGGTCAAAACGTGCTGACCGGATCGGGATTGTGTGATGGGATGGAAGTGCCGTTTGCCTTTATTCGAAAACACTTGAAGATCGTGGCTTTTGCTGGCCAGGCCTATCGGCGGCGAGGATACGTCTGGACCATTCCAAGCTCATGGTTTTGTTGGCCGGAATGGACTGGAAAAAGATCCGCCCGAACAAGATAAGACGCCCTTTGCTGACGGGGTGACAGCGCGTGCGGCAAGTTGATTCATGATGCTGTAATGATTGGGAAAACGGCTGCTTTTATGCTCTACTCAGCGTCATGGATTTACCTCTTCACGCTCTGCCGGATGACGTTGACGCACTGAAAGCAATGGTGCTGGCAATGGCTTGTGAGCAGGCCGCGAAAGAAGCGCAGCTGAAGGCTGCTGAAGCAGAGATTGTCTGGCTGGAGGGCGTAGAAAAGAGTGCCAATGAGCGGATTGCGAACCTGACATCCATCATGAAGGTATTGCAGCGCACCCAATATGGTCGCCGCTCTGAACAACTGCGCCTTGGTATTAACGATGAACAGGTCTCATTTGCTTTCGAAGAGGTGGAAACCGGTCTTTCTGCGATCCGGAGCGAACTTGATGTTGGGGATTTGGGAAAGCCGAAACGTGCATCACGTCCGCGCAAGGTTTTTGCCGCTCACCTTGAACGCATTGAGGAGATTATCGAACCGGAAATCCCTGCTGGTTACGAAGGACTGGAAAAGGTCCTGATCGGCGAGGATCGTTCGGAGCGACTGGATGTTGTGCCGCCGAAGTTCCGAGGTATCGTAACGCGTCGGCCGAAATATGCATTACGCAACCATGATGGTGTGGTTCAGGCGCTTGCCCCTGCCCATATCATCGAAAGTGGTTTGCCGACAGAGCGTTTACTCGCCTATATCGCCGTTTCCAAATATGCCGATGGTCTTCCACTTTATCGTCAGGAAGCAATTTATTTGCGCGATGGTGTTACGATGAGCCGGAGTTTATGGCGCAATGGATGGGGCATCTGGGCTATGAGCTTCAGATATGCGCTGATTATATCCTTGAGCGGATCAAAGAAAGTGAAAGGATCTTCGCTGACGAGACGACCTTGCCCACTCTGGCTCCAGGATCGGGCAAGGCCACCAAGGCATGGCTTTGGGCTTATGCGCGCGATGATCGCCCTTATGGTCGGAGCGGTCCGCCAATGGTGGCTTACCGCTTCGAAAACAGCCGAGGTGCAGAGTGCGTGGCGCGGCATCTTGCCGGCTTTAACGGCATCCTGCAGGTCGACGGATACGCTGCCTATACGAGTATGATCAAGGCATAGGCCAAAGCTGGGCGCAATGAACAGATAAAGCTCGCAGGTTGCTGGGCGCATTTACGCCGCAAATTTTACGATCTGCACATGAGCGGTATCTCGCAGACCGCAACAAATACTGTTGTCGCAATGGCCCAATTGTGGAGGATCGAGGATGAAGCACGCGGCAAAAGCGCCGACATCCGCAGTGCTTTGCGTCAAGATCAGTCCACAGCCATTGTCACGCGCCTTTTTGATATGTGGAAAAAAGAGCTGGGCAAGGTCTCCGGTAAATCCAAAACTGCTGAAGCAATTCGCTACGTGCTCACCCTGCGCGAGGCCCTAGAGCGCTTCCTCACGGATGGCCGGGTCGAAATCGATAGCAACATTGTCGAGCGTGCGATCAGGCCACAGACAATTACGAGGAAAAACAGTCTGTTTGCCGGAAGCGAGGGCGGTGGACGGACTTGGGCCACATTGGCGACGCTTCTCCAAACATGCAAAATGAACAGCGTCGATCCGCTCGACTGGCTATCACAAACACTAAGCCGCATCGCTCAAGGCTGGCCTGTAACCGAAATCGAAGGCCTTATGCCTTGGAACTTCAAGGCGAACGCCATCGGCTGACCGCTTACGATTGAACCATGCCTTATCGGGCTAGAAGCATGCGGGAGTGCGCATTATTGGGCCAATGCCATTGAGCAAATAGGTCACACAGTCCGGATTATGCCGCCTGTCTATGTGAAAGCTTATGTGAAACGCAATAAGACTGATGCTGCTGATGCGGAGGCAATCTGCGAAGCGGTAACACGTCCAACGATGCGCTTTGTGCCGATCAAGTCATCAGAGCAGCAAGCTGCAGGCATGATACTCAAAACACGGGAGTTACTGGTTCGGCAGCGCAGCCAGTCTGCAAATGCCATGCGGGCTCACATGGCGGAGATGGGAATTATTGCGTGTAGCGGCATGACAAGTATCGCCAAGCTCATTTGCATGCTGCGCAACGACGATGAAGACAGAATTCCAGAAGTGGCAAGGATGGCTCTTTTGGAAATAGCTGAACAAATAGAAATGCTGACCACGCGCATCGAAAAGCTCGATAGAAAGATCGTCGCGACAGTGAAAGCAGATGAGGCTGCCCGACGTCTGACCAGTATTCCCGGAGTTGGACCCATCATCGCTGCGACGGTTCAAGCGACCATTCATGATCCTGCGGCATTCAAAAATGGTCGAGATCCCTCCGCCTGGATAGGTATTACGCCCCGATCAAACTCCAGTGGTGGCAAGGAGCGGCTCGGCCGAATATCGAAACAGGGGAATAAGCAGTTACGGACACTGCTGATTGTCGGCGCAACATCTATTCTCAAGCAAGCTCGGCGTGGTGTGCCGATGCCAAAGTGGGTTATCGGATTGA
>NZ_JAUCBM010000029.1 GCF_030362795.1 Pseudochrobactrum kiredjianiae
TTGAATAGCCCCGAGTTTATTAGACACTCTTCGTCTTCAGTTTGTGGTTCTGTTCAAAGTGTGCTGGTGACAGCATACCATTTCTAACGTGTTTGCGTTGCGGGTTATAAAACATCTCAATGTAATCAAATACGTCTTGCCTTGCTTCAGCTCGAGTTCTGTATGTTTTACGTCGAACGCGCTCTCGCTTCAGCAGGTTAAAAAAGCTCTCAGCTACAGCATTATCGTGACAATTCCCGCGGCGGCTCATGCTGTGCTCAAGATTATGTTGTTTCAGGAATGATGCCCAGTCCATACTTGTAAACTGGGAGCCTTGGTCTGAATGTATCAGTACCCGCTCTTTAGGCTTTCGTCGCCACACGGCCATCAATAAACCCTGTAAGACCAGGTCTGTGGTTTGGCGCGATTGCATTGACCACCCGACAACGCGTCGAGAAAACAGGTCGATGACAACAGCCAGGTAGGAAAACCCTTCATATGTCTTGATATAAGTAATATCTGTGACCCAAACCTTATCAGGTGTGTTCACATCGAACTGGCGATCCAGGGTGTTGTCTATGACGATAGAGGGTTTGCCACCATATTTACCGGAACGGCGCTTATAACCAATCTGAGCCTTGATCCCTGCCAGTCTGGACAGTCTCGCCACACGGTTTGGACAGCAGGTCTCCCCCTGATCTCGCAGATCATCGTGTAATTTGCGGTATCCGTAGACCTTGCCGCTGTCATGCCAAGCATCCTTGATCAGTGCTATCTGCCGGATATCTTCATTTGCACGGTGACTTAAAGGCTGCTTCATCCATGCATAAAATCCGCTTGGATGGACACAAAGCATGCGGCACATGGCACGCACATTGAACCGAACACGATGCGCCTTGATAAACGCGTACTTCATTTTGCATCCTTGGCGAAGTACGCGGTGGCTTTTTTTAATATGTCACGCTCCTCCGTGACGCGAGCAAGCTCTTGCTTCAAGCGCCTGATCTCTGACAATTGATCATCCTGCACAGCTGCTTTCTCAGGAGCATTATAGCGCTTCCTCCAGCTATAAAGTGAATGTGTGCTCACGCCCAAGCGACGTGAAACATCAGCTACTGAATAGCCACGCTCAGTAATCTGTTTAATAGCGTCAAGTTTGAATTCGTCGGTGAAATTAGCTTTACCCATCGTAAGCTCCTTGTCTCTTTTTTAAGTCACAAGGTGTCTACAAATCTAGGGGCTATTCATCTGGCTGCTTATCGTTACGCTGAAAACTCCCATTCAGAGAATAACGGCTGTCATGCTCCAACTGGCGTCCGGGAAGGATCCACCGATAGAAACCGATACCAAACGTCTGGACGAAATTGGCGATATGGCGCGCGCGCTAACCGTGTTTCGGGATAATGCACAGGCGAAGTTGCGGGTCGAAGCCGAGAGCGCTCTGCAACGGCAGGAGGGTGAGAAGGAAAGGGCTCGCAACGAATCTGAAAGACAGGCGGCTAACCAGCAGATCGAAACTGCTGTCTCCCATCTTGCTGGCGGACTTGAGCAGCTTGCCAAGGGAAATCTTGCGGCACAGATCGCAACAATGTTCGATGGACCGTTGGAAAAGGTCCGGAATGACTTCAACAGCGCAGCCACCCGTTTGCATGACACCCTCTACGAGATCCGTGACGAGACCGCACAGCTTCAGAATAATGGCGATCTACTGGGTGAATCGGCCCACGAGCTATCGCGTCGCTCCGAGGCGCAGGCCGCTTCTCTGGAGCAGACGGCAGCAGCGATGGAACAGATTGCGAACATTGTTCGTTCAACTGCTGAGCAAGCTGAGCGCGTGAACATTGCGGTCGGCAGCACGAAAAAGGTGGCTGACGACTCCGCGAAAGTCGCTTCCGATGCTCTCGACGCGATGGTCAGGATAGAGGACGCTTCTAAGCAAATCGAGCAGATCATCAGCGTAATCGATGAGATATCCTTCCAGACCAATCTTTTGGCGCTCAACGCAGGAGTTGAAGCCGCCCGAGCTGGTGAGTCTGGAAAGGGATTTGCGGTCGTGGCACAGGAGGTACGCGAACTTGCACAGCGGTCGGGCGCTGCAGCAGAGGAGGTCAAGACATTGATCAGTCGCTCCGCAAACGAAGTTCAGGTTGGCTCACGAATGGTTCGCGACATGAATGCAGTGCTAAAATCCATAGGTTCTCAAATCGTCTCGGTCAGCGAGGAGATCCAATCGATTGCCGCCTCAAGCCGGACACAAGCCGCATCTGTATCGGAAGTGAATGCGGCAATCGGCCATATGGACCAGATTACGCAACAGAACGCCGCGATGGTGGGCGAGACAACCGCCCTGGGGAGATCCGTCTCCGATCTGGCGCTTTCACTCAGAGGCCTGGTCGATCGCTTTACGCTGAGGTCGTCAGTTCAATCTCGGGAGACAGCAAGCGCCAGAAGAAGCGCCGAAATTATCCATTTCGACAGTAAATCTTCTTTGTAGCGAGAAGACGTTGTTCACGAAATGAAAGACACTCCTGTAGCTTTCGGGAGGCGTAATTCCTGCCGAAGGCATCTTTTGGCTACTTTCCTGTCACCAACCGATCATCCATAAACTCTTGCGCGCTGGCTTTGGTCAACAATCGACCGGAAGTTCAATGTACTGGCGTATCAACGCGCAACCGGGTGCCAAGTGCGTTCAAGTCGAGTGAAAGCGGAAACTACGCATCCAATTTCCGCCACTTGGCCGGACCTAGTGTGTGAATGGATTCCCCTCGACAGTCGACGGCGACGGTTACGGGCATCTCTTCGACCCGCAACTCGTAAATTGCCTCCATGCCGAGATCATTGTAGGCGACCCGCTTCGCGCTTTTGACGGCTTTCGAAACGAGATATGCAGCACCTCCGACAGCGATAAGATATGCAGCCTTGTGGCGTGCTATGGACTCAATGGCCTCCTTGCCACGCTCTGCTTTGCCGATCATCACTTTCAACCCGGTTCCGCCGAGAACCTCGTCCGTAAACCGATCCATGCGAGTGGCTGTTGTAGGTCCTGCAGGCCCGATGATTTCCGAACCGACGGCATCGACAGGACCGACATAGTAGATCGCCTTACCCTTGAGATCGACCGGTACGGGATCGCCGGCGCGTAACGCCTCGACCATTCTCTTATGGGCCGCATCCCGACCGGTGTAGAGTGTGCCGGATAGGAGAAGGGTATCGCCACAATGCCAAGCCGCGATTTCGGTTTCGGTCAACTGGTCAAGATTGACATGCTTGTACTGACTTGCGGTCCTGTCCAAAACCAGTTCCGGCCAGTCCGAAAGATCCGGGGGCGTAAAGTGCGCCGGGCCGGTTCCGTCCAACTCGAAATGCATATGACGGGTGGCCGCGCAGTTTGGTATCACCGCCAATGGAAGCGAGGCGGCGTGCGTAGGAAATGTTTTGATTTTAACATCGAGCAAGGTGATCTTGCCACCCAGGCCCTGTGCTCCAATCCCTAAGGCGTTTACTCGTTCAAATATCTCCAAGCGGAGTTCTTCAAGAAGGTTGCTTGGTCCGCGCTGTACGAGCTCAAGCATGTCCATCTCTTCGTTCATCGCCTCCTTCGCCATGAGCATCGCCTTGTCAGCGCTGCCTCCAATCCCGATCCCCAGAATACCTGGAGGACACCAGCCCGCGCCGAGACCCGCAACGTTTTTGACAACCCAGTCACTGACGGAGTCCGACGGCTCGAGTACAGTGAACCGTGCCTTATTCTCCGAGCCGCCACCCTTTGCCGAGACAGCGATTTCCATCTTGTCGCCGGAGACAAGGTCGACATGGACCATTCCCGGCGTGTTATCGCCACTGTTGGTCCGTTTCGAAATCGGGTCCAGGACGATCGAGGCGCGTAAGGGATTATCGTCGTTCAGGTAGGCTCGGCGGATCGCATCGTCCACCATCTCTTGCAAGGTGCGGTCGGAGGCAATCGAGACTTTCATACCGAGCTTGATGAAAACATTCACCGTTCCGGTGTCCTGACAGATCGGACGTCTGCCGATTGCCGCCATTCGCGAGTTAACCAATATCTGCGTGATGGCATCCCTGGCTGAAGAGCTTTCTTCACGCTCGAGGGCAGACTTCATGTGTCTGATAAAATCTGGCGGGTGGTAATACGAAATGAACTGCAACGCTTCCGCGATGCCGTCTATGATATCGCACTCTTGAATGATCGTCATGTTCGGTTCCGGATGTCGCGACGGTATTCACTAACACACTAGCTTTTCGCCGCCGCGATACCAATGAAAAGACCTATTAATAGCTAGAGGATAGAGCAATGGCCTTGTGATTGATTACAGCAATTGCACATAGAAACTTCGCTTGGTTGCTCCCGCAACTTAAACCCCGCATCGTCAGCTCTATAACGGCAGACAAGGAGCAAAGCGATGGAGTTTCCCAGGGACGGCTTAGGGAAGGATCCGCAACCTGATGTCTTAGGCACGAATAGTGATCGACCGCACGAGCTGGCCGCAAGAGAGATGCTGCCCGCGCGCGAGCTGAGGAATCAAAGGCCCCAGACAGTCCTTAGCGTCAAGAATGCCATCGAGGCATGTGGTTTGCGCGACGGCGCCACATTGTCCTTTCACCACCATCTTCGTGACGGTGACGCGGTACTGAACCAGGTTCTCTCGGAAGCGGCGGCAATCGGTCTGCGCGATCTGACGATCGCCGCGAGCTCCATATTTCCAGTCCACGCCCCTTTGACCAACCATATAGCTAGCGGCGTTGTCTCCCGCATTATTTGCGACTACGTGAAGGGGCCGGTGGCCAGCGCCATAGGGTCCGGGCTCTTGCCAGAGCCTGCGCTTCTTCAAACCCATGGCGGTCGTGCCCGCTCGATTTCGAGTGGGCAATTGAAGATTGATGCGGCATTTATCGCAGCCCCGCACGTTGATAGATTCGGTGCAGCAACCGGCTCAGCTGGACGCGCCTCGTGTGGCCCGCTTGGCTATGCGATGGTCGACGCAGACTACGCTGATAACGTTGTCCTGATCAGCGAGGGCCTGTCCGATGAAATTGCTGGGAAGCACGAGATCGGAGCAGGGAAATCCGACTTTTTGGTTGTTGTTCCAACGATCGGCGACAACAGCAGGATACTGTCGGGGGCAACAGCGATCGCGGAAGACCCAGTGAGCCGCGCTATCGTCGATCTCACCTTGCACGTGATAGACTCGAGTGGCCTGCTGTCGGATGGATTTTCGTTCCAGACCGGTGCAGGTGGCATTTCACTGGGGGTGGCAAGCAAACTCGGTACCCTGATGGCGGAAAAGAGGGTGAGGGGAGGATTTATTTCCGGCGGTATCGCTGCCGGTCACGTCGCGCTTCTGGAGGCGGGGCTTTTCGACCGGATATATGACGTACAATGTTTCGATCTCGAGGCAGTTCGCTCATACGAACGTAATGCCCGCCATGAAGCAATGTCAGCGTCACGCTATGCCTCTCCCATCGATCCCGATCCGGTAGTGTCACACCTTGATGTCGTTGTACTCGGCGCAGCGGAAGTCGATCGGCACTTCAACGTGAACGTTGCTACCGGTGGCAACGGTTCAATAATTGGAGGACCGGGTGGCCACCCGGACACAGCAGCTGGCGCAAAGCTTACCATCGTGACGACGAGGCTCACAGCGGGAGGTCATCCTAAAATGGTCGAAAACGTACTCTGCCGGGTAACGCCTGGCGACGATGTCGACGTTGTTGTGACAGAAGCAGGCGTGGCTGTGAACCCCCGAAGAGGTGACCTACTCGAGCGCTTTAGACGCAGTGGCGTTCCGATTAAATCGATTGATGATTTGCGTCGGTTGGCAGCGCTTGATAGTTCCAGCCGTAAACTCGAAGCAACCGGCCATGTTGTCGCGTTCGTGGAACATCGTAGTGGGACCTGGCGCGAGACTATTCCGAGATATACTCGGTAGCTTGTTTAAAGGCACTATTACCCGCTTCTTTTCTTACCGCGGACATGTGTGGGCGTAACTCCGGTCCAACGTTTGAATGCCCGACGGAAATTGTGAGGATCGTCATATCCGACCAAGCGTCCGATAGCCTCAATCGAAAGAACAGATGTATTGAGAAGTTCCAAGGCATGCTCCTTGCGGAGACCATCTTGCAATGCCTGGAATGTAAGGCCTTTCTCGGCCAACCGACGTCTCAGTGTTCTCTCACTGATGCCGAGCTTTCTGGCGATTTCAGGAGCGTTTTCAACTTGCTGAAGGTTCTGTTTCAGAAGATGTCCCGCGGCCTCTACGATCTCGACGCACCGTTCGAGGTCACCTTTGAGCGCGTCGATCGCACGCAAGGCCTGAACATGACTTGGGCGGTCCGCCGTCTTCAAGGTCTCTGTCGCCCAGGCCGAGCTAAAAACAAACGCATCACGCGCTTGGTTGAATGCGACCTCACATCCGAACATCTTTCGATATGCAGCAGAATAGGTCGGGTCAGAATAGCTAATCTCGATGCGCTTTACCCTGAACTTTTCGCCAACCAAGTTTCTCGCAACTTGAAGAAAACTTGCAAACGATTCCTCGACAAAAAAACGGTAGAGATCCGGCTCGTATCCCTGATTTCCGGTAACGATAGCCATTTCCTCAGCATTCAATATCACTTCGTAATCAATAAATCTTCCGGCGTCGCGTTGCAAAGACAGCCCGAGCGTGATGGCCTCTCCAACGGTAGGAGATGTTATTAAAGCGAAACCAATCGGTCCCATCGCTGTGAACGATTCCCGCGATCCTGTTTCCAAGCCTAGAGGAAGACCTTGGGTCACTCGGAGGCAACGTCGGATCATTTCGAGGGACTGTTTTGCAGTCAGTTTGCAATTTGGGTCGGGGAGATCACTTATCGTAAAGCCAAGACCATCCGTTAGGTGCGTCGTTTCGATGTTAAGTGCCGAAAGCGTGAGGACCAGACCTCTTGGGGTCAGCGGGAAAATGTATCCCGACGGAAAATTAAGGCCTACCGCTGTTTTGCTTCTTCGAGACATAGCGCTTCAGACCCTTTAGCCGCACCGGAACAATACACCCCTAAAACTCACGCCGAAGCACCTCACACGCCGCGATTGTCGCGAAGCTTTGGGCTGGCCGAATATGACCCCATCCTGACCGAAAAGCAATCTACGTGCGCGCGAAAGCCTCGGTTAAAGCAAACGCAAGGACGGTTCTCGGACATAACGTTGGACAATCGTACTTCGCGGCCGATTTTGGCCACCAATCTTTTCTAGGGCGCCACGACGCGCGGAGACTTCTATGCGCCAAAAACAACTGGCCCGATTTGCCGCCTTGGCAGCGGCGATTTTTCTGACCGCATGCTCCGAGGAGAAATCAGCGGATAAGCCAATCCGATCCATAAAATATGTCTCCGTACAGGAGGAAAGGATCGGTGAAACGATCTCGCAAACGGGAGAGATTCGGCCCCGATATGAGACAGCTATGAGCTTTCGGCTGGACGGGCTCATGGATTTTCGCGTGGATGCAGGGACGATCGTAAAGACCGGCGACGTCGTGGCCTCGGTCGACAAAACGCCTTCCGAAAACAATGTGGCAACAGCGGTCGCAAACCTGAACTCTGCGAGAGTGGCGGTCGATATCGCCGAACTGAATGCCAAACGCAATTGGGAGCTGTTTGCCAAAAGTGTCGTGTCGCAGGCGCAAACCCAGCAGGCGGATGCCAATCTGCAAACGGCAAAAGCTCAGTTCGACGCTGCAACGACGGCGCTTGCTAACACAAAGCTGGCCCTTTCCTACACTGAGCTCAAGGCGGAAAGAGATGGCATCATCTCGGCGGTCGGCGCGAACCAAGGGCAGGTCGTTGCTGCGGGCCAGATGGTTGTGACGCTCATCTCCGACAACGAGCGAGATGCGGTTTTCGATATCCCCGAGCAGGTCTTCTCAGCCAAGCTGACAGATCCGGAGGTATCCGTTTCGCTTGTTTCAGATCCGTCAGTCACAGCCACTGGTCGCGTTCGTGAAGTGACGCCTTCTGCCGATCCCACCACCAGAACCTATAAGGTAAAAGTCACATTGTCCGGACCGATCGAAAAAATGCCTTTCGGAGCGGCTGTCGTTGGAAAAATTACGGTTTCTCCCGAGCCGCTCGTCCGTATTCCGGCGTCGTCGCTTGTTAACAAGGACGGCGCGAGCGCGGTATTCGTCTTCGATCCATCCTCCAAAACCTTGAAGTCAAGAGATGTCAAGGTCGCGCGTTTTGACGAAAGCACTCTTTACATCTCAACCGGCCTCAATAAAGGCGACATCGTGGCGACTGCCGGCGTGAGTAAACTTCGCGATGGAGAGCTGGTTAAGCTTGACGAAGGAGCCGGGAAATGAGCGATACCGGTTCATCGCACAGCGGCTTTAATCTTTCGGCCTGGACACTCAAACATCAGTCACTGGTGATTTTCCTTATGATTGCGACCATCATCGGTGGCGCATTCAGCTATCAGCGCCTGTCACGCAACGAAGATCCGCCGTTCACCATCAAGACGATGGTGGTCTCGGCCCTGTGGCCCGGTGCAACGACCCGCGATACGGTCAATCTGCTGACCGACAGGCTGGAAAAGAAGCTCTCCGAAACACCACATCTCGATTATACGCAGAGCTATACGCGTCCCGGCCAGTCGGTGATTTTTGTCAATCTGCGTGATGACATGCCGCCAGCAGAGGTGGCCAACGTATGGTATCAGGTGCGCAAAAAAATCACTGATATCGTGCCCAACTTGCCCGCAGGCGTACAAGGTCCATTCTTCGATGACGAATTCGGCGATACTTATGGGACGATCTACGCGTTCCAGGCGGAAGGCTTCTCGCAGCGCGAGCTGCGGGACCGGGTCGATGCAGTCAGATCAGAGCTTCTGTCTCTGCCGGACGTCGGCAAGGTAAATCTTCTCGGAGTCCAGGAAGAACAGATTGTCATAGAATTTTCGGCGATGAAGCTGGCCAGCCTCGGTATCAGCCCGCAATCTGCTTTTGATGCAGTCCGCGCTCAAAATGCGGTTACCCCGGCCGGAATTTTGAAAACCCAGGACGACAAGGTCTCTATTCGCGTCAGCGGCGCGCTGACCTCCGAACAGACCCTTCGTGATCTGACACTCAACATTGGTGGACGCTACATCAGGCTCGACGAGATTGGCACAATCTCCAGAACGCTGGTCGATCCTCCGGCAGCGTCCGTCCGCGTCAACGGGCAGGATGCGATAGGGCTGGCCGTCTCAATGTCGGCTGGCGGGAACCTCCTGGAATTCGGACGGTTGCTGAAAGCCAAAATGGCCGAGATTTCGGCTCAACTGCCGCACGGCATTGATGTCGTTCTCGTCGCCGATCAATCCACCATCGTCAAGGATGCTGTAGGCGGCTTCCTAAAGGTGCTGGTTGAAGCCGTGGTCATCGTTCTCGGTGTGTCCTTCGTCTCTTTGGGTTTGCGCGCCGGGCTCGTCGTGACCGTCTCCATTCCTCTGGTCTTGGCAATGACGTTCTTCGGTATGGAGCTTGCCGGCATCGGGCTGCAACGCATTTCTCTAGGCGCGCTGATCATTGCACTCGGCCTGTTGGTCGATGACGCTATGATCACGGTCGAAAGCATGGTGTCGTGCCTCGAAAAGGGAAAGACCCGGTCATTGGCAGCCAGTTATGCCTACGAGACAGTGGCCTTTCCGATGCTCACCGGTACCCTTGTAACGATCGCCGGATTCATCCCGGTGGGCTTTGCCGCCTCAACTGCTGGCGAGTATACGTTCTCGCTGTTCATGGTCGTGTTGATTTCGCTGGTCAGTTCCTGGATCGTGGCGGTGCTGTTTTCACCAATCCTCGGCACATGGCTGCTGCCCCGGAATCTTCATGGCGGTCATCATGAGGGTAGGGTCGTGTCGGCCTATAGAAAGACGTTGGGCTGGAGCCTCAGACATCGCTGGCTCACTCTCACATTGGCACTCGCAACTTTCGCGGTTTCTTTATTCGGCGCAACAAAGCTGGAAGAACAATTTTTCCCCGCATCTGATCGTCCGGAACTGCTTGTGAGCCTGACACTCCCGGAAAACGCATCCCGTGATGCGACGGACAGGCGTGCGAGACAACTGGAAGCGATTTTGAAGGCTGATCCCGATGTGGACCACTTCACCACCTATGTCGGTTCGGGATCAATCCGCTTCTATCTGCCAATGGATCTGTTGCTTGACAATGATAATGTCTCCGAAACTGTCGTCGTCACCAAGAGTGTCGAACATCGCGACGCCGTGCGCGCGCGTCTCGCGGCAGCGTTCGCCAAGGACTTTGCCGATATCACCACACGTGCGTCACCGCTTGAGCTTGGGCCACCTGTGGGATGGCCAATGAAGTTCCGAGTTTCAGGTCCCGATTACGATACTGTTCGTGGTATCGCCGCCAAGGCGGCGTCAATCATCGGCGCACATCCGGATACACGCGATGTGAACCTGACCGCCGGGGAACCGCAGCGCAGCATTAACGTGATGGTCAACCAGATCGAGGCAAGGGCGCTCGGTATGAGCTCTGAATCCATTGCCAGCGAAATCGCCTCAGTGTTTTCCGGCTCCCAGGTCACTACCGTCCGAGATGGTGACAGGCTGGTTGATGTGGTCGTCAAGGGGATCGATGCGGATCGCACCTCGATTGCGACGATCGGCAATCTTCAGCTTCGCAACGGTGAAGGAAAAACCGTGCCGCTACGTCAGGTCGCCGCAATCGGTTATGGGATGGAAGAGCCGATCATCTGGCGACGTGAAGGCAAGGCGATGATCATCGTTCAGGCCGACGTCGCAAAGGGTCTACAGCCATCAACGGTCTCAATTGATGTAGATAGCAAACTCGAGGGCCTCCGCTCTGAACTGCCTTTAGGATACTCTATCGCTGCTGGCGGCGTGACCGAAGAGGCGGAAAAGGGCAATGCGTCCGTGTTTGCCGTCGTTCCGGTCATGCTGCTTGTCATTGTCGCGCTGTTGATGGTGCAGCTCCAGAGCTTCTCGCGGATGGGCCTTGCAATGCTGATGGCGCCGTTTGGTCTTATCGGCGTGGTCGGCGCCATGCTTCCGACAGGGACGCCAATGGGCTTTGTGGCGCAGCTCGGCGTCATCGCACTCGCTGGAATGATCATTCGCAATGCCGTTATCCTGATTCAGGAGGTCGATGAAAATATCGCTCGTGGCCAGGATGCGCTTGAAGCCATAACGAACGCCTCCGTCCACCGTGCGCGCCCGATCGTTCTGACAGCTTTCGCGGCGATATTCGGGATGATCCCGATTGCGCACCAGATTTTCTGGGGACCCATGGCCTATGCGATTATCGGTGGCCTTGCTGCAGCAACAATTCTTACCCTCACTCTGCTTCCCTGCCTGATGCTGTGGCTGCTGACTGCCGAAGGCCGGAAAAAGGCGCGTGCCGAAGACGCGAGCTCCGATCCTTCCGGCGGGACGGTTCCCGATGGAGCTTAAGCCAGATGCTTTCTGGGCAACCCGTACAGAAACTCGTGCACGAAGCGTATCGGCAACTTCCTTGCTTCCGATGGTTTTGGTGGTCTTGGCACTCGGCCTTCTCACGGCCTGCGGACACAGGGCAGACGTTATGAAACCTGTCGCTGTCGCCGCAGCTGGAACCAGCCGGGTCGATCTTGTCGTTGCGACGACCCGAATGGCCTCGCCGGATCCGGCACTTCTCTTCACCGGGGAGCGGGGAAATTACGTCAGCATCAACAATGTCGTGGTGTCCATTCCGCCGGAGGCAAACCGAAAAACCGGTGAGATCGCCTGGCCCGGAAACGCGCGGCCGGACCCACTAAAGTCATTCGTGACGGTGAAGGCGGCCGGCATGTCGGAAAGTCAAGCCTTCGACTGGTTCAAACGTCGGAGCGGCCCGAAGCGTCGCGCGCTGATCTTCGTGCACGGGTTCAACACGTCCTATGCCGAGGCCGTGTTCCGTTTTGCGCAGATCTCTCATGATATCAAGGTCGATGCAGCACCGGTGCTGTTCACCTGGCCGTCTCGCAACAACGTTCTCGATTATGTCTACGATCGCGAGAGTACGATTTATTCGCGCTTTGGACTGGTTCAGGTTCTCGACGAGGCCATCAAGAGCGGCGATGTCGATGATATCACTATCCTGTCGCACTCCATGGGAACCTGGCTGACGATGGAGGCTCTGAGGGAAATAGCCATACGCGATCGTAAACTCTCTCCGAAGATCACAAACGTCGTTCTCGCCTCACCCGACATAGACATCGATGTTTTTCGTCGGCAGTTGGTGGAAATGGGCAAGAAGCGTCCGGCATTCACTGTCATAACCTCTCGAAATGACCTGGCGCTCGCCATGTCCAAGTGGATCGCGGGCGACGTCGACAGGGTGGGGGGCGGCAATCTCGAAAGGGAGAAGGATCTGCTGGCATCCGATGGCGTGTCCGTCATCGACGCCTCGGACTATAAGCAATCGGACCCTCTTGGCCACAACGCATTTGCGCAGTCATCCGACATGTTGAAGGCGCTGGCAAAACGGATTTCCAGTCAACCACTTGGAAGCCGAGCGCTCAGTCCACTGGGAGAACGATTGCTCGCTCGGACCGGGTCTTAAGGAGCCGCCAAGAGCCGGGCTACTTGAAATCGTTAAAGACAATAAAAGGCAAAGGAAAATCACATCATGAATCCGATTCTTATTTCTTATGGCGCACTCGCCGTAGCGATTATTTGCGAGGTTACCGGATCGACATTTCTTCAGAAGTCGGAGCAGTTCACGCGGCTGGTCCCGACCGCAACAATGGCGTTGTTCTACGTCGCCTCCTTCTATTTTCTATCCATTGCGCTGAAGGCTATGCCGCTCGGGATCGCCTACGCGGTCTGGGGCGGACTTGGCATCGTGTTGACTGCAATCGTCAGTGTCGTGGTGTTTCGCCACCCGCTCGATGCATGGGCTTACGTCGGGATCGCCCTCATTGTCTCTGGTGTGATGGTGATGAATTTGTTGTCGAAGTCGAGCGGACACTGAGGCAAGCGTCATGGTTCAGCGAGACACGAGGGTACCGGCCAAGAGGGCGGACAACACATTGTTGGCTGCAAAATGGGCAGCATGCGGAATTGCTGCCATTGGTCTAGCGGCAGCCATAACAATGGAGGCCCAAACGACCGTAACTGCAAAAGTCATTTGGGTTACCGCAGGCTTCGGCTTCATCATGGTCTTCGTCGGGTTCGCGATCTGGTGGCGGCATTGTCCTGAAAGCCAGCAGGATGATTTTTAACAATCATGCCGCGCAGTGGTTACCGCGGGTAGCGCTGGCTTGGTGCCGAGCCTCATCCTTACTGGACCCGCTACCTGCGCAACCAATTGGTCAGAGAAATTAAATGCGGCCCGGCCCTTGGGCTGCGCAACAAGGAAGACCTCTCAATGCTTGGCTGTGGACTTGGGTTGTGTCGCAAATTTTGCAGTAAGTTAAGTGCGGCCTTATCTGTGGGCACAATTATGCTGCGAGCTCCGCGAACACTACGAATGGCGATTGATTGTCGTTGGCGAATTGATTCTTGCGGATCATGTGAGCCACTTCGATCCCTGCAATGGTGGCTGAAGCGGAATGGAATGCTTTGAAGCCCAACATGTGCTTGGTGACCCGCTTGATGAAACGATGATCCTGTTCAAGAATGTTGTTCAGGTATTTGACCTGAAGAATCTCAATCAGCTTGTCCGTATCGGTGATCTTAAGGATATTATTTATAGCCTGCGCACCAGCCAAATTAGCTCCGCTTTTATCAATAACAATCTTGTTCGGAACACTATTGCTTGCGATAGCCTTTTTAAGGAAACGCCGCGCAGCGCTGAGGTTGCGGCGCTCAGAGAGCATGAAATCAAGGGTTTGGCCGTCACGATCAACGGCCCGATATAGATAGGTCCATTTCCCTTTGACCTTTATATAGGTCTCGTCAACACGCCATGAGCCTAGTGTTGCGCGTTTACGCTTCTGAGCATGAGTTGCAATCTGCGGCGAGTATTTAACAACCCATCGGTTCAGTGTTGCATGGTCAATCTCTACGCCTCGTTCGGCCATTATTTCCTGAAGATCACGATACGAAACTGAATAACGAACATAGAAGAAAACGGCATACAGGATGACACTTTTGGGGAAATGCGTTCCCTTGAAATCGACCATGTTCAATGCCTCTCATCAATCTGTAACCGACGCCACTCATCGCATATATGGTCCGACATAAAAAGTTTGCGACAAAACC
>NZ_JAUCBM010000030.1 GCF_030362795.1 Pseudochrobactrum kiredjianiae
CATGATCCGCAAGAATCAATTCGCCAACGACAATCAATCGCCATTCGTAGTGTTCGCGGAGCTCGCAGCATAATTGTGCCCACAGATAAGGCCGCACTTAACTTACTGCAAAATTTGCGACACAACCATCCAGTCCGCCTGACAACAGGACGCCGGTTGGAACATCCGCAATCTGACGTCGCATGACGGCTAGCTCAACGGCATCGAATACCATCTCTTGCCAATCCTGTTTTGAATACTGGGTATCGGCAGAACGTGATTCATAATTCAACGACCAATAGCGATGCTCTTCACGTTTGCCCGTTCGGTCAATCACCATGTAAGTCGCAGGAGGTAACTTGCGAATGCCTTTTAATATAGTGAAAGGCGCAGGCACCGCCGCATGAAAGCTCATATAGTAATGTAGAGCAACGCTATCAATGGACGTGTCGACATCGCCACATTCTAATAATGCGGGAAGTGTTGAAGCAAAGCGAAAATACTCGGTATTCTCATTATAATATAGAGGTTTAATACCAAGGCGGTCGCGCACCACTATCGTACGCCCACTATCTTGTTCCCAAATTGCAAAAGCAAACATTCCGAGAAGCTTGTTTAAACAGTCCATACCCCATGCATGATATGCCTTGAGAATGACTTCCGTGTCGCCCGTAGAAAAAAATTGATAGCCCTTTGATTTCAATTCTGTTCTTAGCTCGACGTAATTGTAAATACATCCATTAAATACAATCGCTAGCCCTAATTGCGGGTCAAACATTGGCTGCTGCGATGAGTTTGACTTGTCAATGATACTAAGACGCCGGTGTCCAAAGGCGACGTTTCCTTGCTTGAGCAGGCCTGCTGCATCTGGACCCCGCGATTGCAAATTGCGCATCATTTTTTCTACATTTACAATACTAGGCTCGCCCTTGAAATTGATTTCACCACATATGCCACACATGTTTTAAGTCCCATAGAATATTCACGAAAATCCGATAAATATTCAACGCAAAAACATAATGTAGGTTCCATAAAATTTGCAGTTAACTAAAATACTGAATCTATATTTTGTAATTAGATAATTACAATAAAAAATACTTAAAAACTTAAAATAATATTATTCAGTGCAATAAATATGAGATTTTACTTAAATTAGTGCATTTTACGAAAAACCCTCTCTCTGAATTAAAATTAGTATGGGAAGGCTTATCCAATTATATGCGTGCAACTTATTTTACTCAGCGACGTTATAAAAGCTGAACGTACTAATAGTTCTATAAAAATTACTATTATTAATTCCACGGTGCAAATCCGTATAGGAGGGTAGCTCTATGAATTCCATTATTTATCTTGTTGGTCTTGTTGTGATTGTCTTGTTTATCCTTTCAATGTTGGGATTACGATAATGGTAGAGCAAAATAATATTAAAGTTGAATCAGATCGCAGTTATGTCGATTGGGCCGCAATCCTAGCTGGTTCAGTGATTTCGGCTGGTATTGTAGTGGTGTTCACCACATTTGCAGCCGGATTAGGTCTTGGTTCAATAACGGCAGAGGACGGTGGCGATATCAGCACGACGTGGTTGATAATAACCGCGCTTTTCGCCGTTATTTCTATGGTCGCATCTTATATGCTCGGTGGTTACATAACCGGTAGAATGAGACGTCCAGTTGGAAATGCAACCCGTGATGAAACGACTATTCGTGATGGACTCAATGGTTTGGCTGTATGGGGTATCGGCATACTAATCTCCGGTTTTTTCGCTGCAAGTGCTATCACTGGTGGGGTAAAAGCTGTTAGCAATGTCGCTCAGTCAACACTTGAAGCCACAGGTTCGGCCATCGGTGGTACAGCTCAAGGCATTGGTCAACTGGGTGGAGGTCTGATATCCGGGGCAGGAAATGCACTAGCAGGCGCGGCTCAAGGAGCTGGACAAGCAGTAGCGCCTACCTTTGATGAAATGCTTCCTCAGAGCCTTAAAAATAATCCGTTTGATTATATAACCGATAGCTTGTTGCGTAAAAGCGCAGCAACCCCAGAAACAGCAGACTCCCAGATTGGGAATGTGGATAGAGCAACACGACAGGTAACTGGAATTCTGGGGAGCCTTTTGCGAACAGGTGAGATTTCTGATGCCGATCGAACCTGGTTAGTTTCAGAAGTTGCGGCTCAGACGAACTTAACCCAGACAGAAGCCCAAACACGCGTAGATCAATCTATAGCACGTGTGGGAGAGCTGCGCGCAGAGGCACAGAAAAAAGTCGAAGAAGCCCAAAAGCAATTTGACGAGTTGAAGGCTAGTGCTGAGAAAACCGTTGCAGATGCCAAGGAAAAAGCGATTGAAGTGGCCGAAAAAGCCCGCGTAGCTTCTATTCTAAGCGCTTTTCTTCTCGCAGCAGCAGCGTTAGTGGCTGCAGCAGCAGCTTATATCGGCGCAATCCATGGCGGTCGCCATCGTGATGAAGGACGCATTTGGAGTGGTCTAGCCTACCGTAAATAGCACACCGACTGACCTTAACACTTAAGATAATAGCGCATGAATCCTTATAGTTTTCATGCGCTATTTTTTTGGGAGCTTTTCGATGCTTTAAAAGTTGGTTTTGTAATACGCACCTAAAGGAGAAAATTAATGCCTTTAAACCCTAACGATTATAAGGTTCTCATCGTTGCCACGCATGGGTACGAACGTTCTGAACTGCGTGTTCCTTTCGAAGAGCTTAAGAAATTTGGCGCAGACGTAAAAATTGCATCATTGTCGAGTGATCCGATTAAAAGCTGGGATAATGGCGATTGGGGAGACCAAATCACCGTAGACTATTTAATAAAAGAGATAAATGTGCAGGATTTTGATTGTCTCATCCTTCCTGGCGGGCAAATTAATCCTGATCTTTTGCGAACAGAAAAAACGGTAATTACACTTATTCAGGAGTTTCATAAGCACTGTAAAATCATAGCTGCAATATGTCATGCACCTTGGCTTCTTGTTGAAGCACAGATAATAAATGGCCTTTGTGTGACCTCATATAAGTCCATCAAAACTGATATTAAAAACGCTGGCGGCATTTGGGTAGATGATAGTGTGGTCTGTGACACTGCAATAATCACCTCAAGAAACCCCGACGATCTTCCATCATTCGTTTCTAAAATAATTGAGGAGCTAGAACAGTTTACTAATAAATGAACTTATTTTGCGTAATCGCAACCATAGTCGCCATTCAAGCGTTATCTAAGACAACAGGAGGAATGAAATGAAAACATTAGCAGATATTTTTGTGCATACTCTTAAAGATGTATATTACGCTGAGAATGCTATTACAAAAGCACTCCCAAATGTTGCTAAGGCAGCAAAAGATGCTAAATTGAAACAAGCGGCAAATGATCATCTTGCGGAAACAAAAGATCAAATTGAAGTGCTTAAGCAGGTATTTAAGTCTATTGGTCTGAAGGCCGAAGGCGAAAAGTGTGATGCAATAGAAGGGCTCATCAAAGAAACTGACGGGTTAATTGAAGAGGCCTCAGGCACAGCACTGGATGCTGGTTTGTTGGCCGCGTGCCAAGCTGTCGAACACTATGAAATTGCCCGATATGGCTCGCTACGTGAATGGGCGAAAGAACTTGGACATGACGAAGCTCATACACTCTTAAGTGGAATTCTTGATCAAGAAAAAGCCACCAATAATAAGCTTACAAATTTGGCGATTTCATCAATTAATAAAACGTAATTTATTAATTTCCTAAAGTAAGGAGCCCCGGAAATTCGGGGTTCCTTTTATGGTAATAAAGCCTTTTCTCAGTTGCGATGTGGTACAAGATTCAAGCTAACAAGATCGGGTAATTTTCATGATATCCCTCCTCCGTATAAATGCCGCAGGGAATTATATTGCTAAATAATCATAGGTCTTAAATAGACCCACAAACGAGACGTGTAGGTTTTATATTGTAGTTGCTCTAAAAATTATCATTCTTATTTACATACCTGTCTCGCGATGGTCGCCCAAATCAGGTTTAATTCCCGTAACTGATGCAAACATCATTTTTACTGCGACGGTTAATGAATTAGGGCCATCCCAGAATTCAGCGCGGTTAGGAGATACAACAATCAAACGGATGTTTGGATCATCAGCAGAATCCCAAAAAGCTTTTGAAAAGGGAGTCCACAAATCATGTATCTTCTTTCGATCATTAAAAACCTGAGCATCTCCTTCTATAAAAAGATAATCATTTGCTGCATGATCAGAAAAGGTTAGATGTACAATCACCTCGCCCTTGATATCCCCTACCTTCTCCGAACGACTGTCAGTTAAAAAATAGATAGCGCCCTCTTCTTTTCTAACGATAGGAGCCATAGGGACTTGTTTTCCGTTCCAGCCAAAAAAAACATACACGTGAAGCTTCAGCAATACTCCAAGAGGTGGCTCGGCTAAATTGGACAGACTGATAAGTGGCTTTTCTGCCTGAACTTTGCCAGACTACTGGCTATTGAGCAGGAGTTACCATGACACGACGTATTCGCCGGAACCACGCTGCGAGCTTCAAGGCGAAGGTTGCCCTTGCGGCAATCAAAGGCGAGAAAACGCTTTCGGAACTATCCCAGCAATATGATGTTCATCCGAACCAAATCACGGATTGGAAGAAACATCTTCTGGAGGGTGCTGCCCATGTGTTTGGTGCAACGGAAAAATCAGAGCCGCCGGTTGATATAACCGCGCTCCATGCCAAGATCGGAGAATTGACGCTGGCTAACGATTTTTTAGGATCGGCGCTCGGCAAGGTCGGCTGGTCGGGGAGCGCAAAACGATGATTAACCCCAAACATGATCTGTCGATTGGGAAACAGGCCGTTGAACTGGGGATCAGCCGCAGCAGCGTCCTACTATCTGCCACAACCTGTCTCAGTGGAAGATTTGAAACTGATGCGCCGAATGGACGAATTGCATCTTGATTACCCGTTTGCGGGTAGCCGTATGCTGCAAAAGTTTTTGAAACGTGAAGGCTTTGAGATTGGGCGTTTGCACGTGCGAACCTTGATGAAACGCATGGGTTTAACGGCGCTGTATCGTAAACCACGCACGACAAAGCCGGGAGATGGGCACAAGATTTATCCGTATTTGCTGAGAGACCTGACAGTAACACGGGTCAATCAGGTCTGGGCAACGGATCTGACCTATATACCGATGGCCCGCGGGTTCTGTTATCTGATTGCGATCATTGATTGGTTCACGCGCAAGGTTTTAAGCTGGAAGCTGTCGATCACCATGGATGCAGCCCCTTGTGTTGAGGTGCTTGAGGAGGCGTTAAGCCGCTATGGCAAACCAGAAATCTTCAACTCGGATCAGGGCAGTCAGTTCACCAGTCACGACTTTACCAAGGTGCTGCTTGATCATAAAATCCAGATCAGCATGGATGGCAAAGGGGCGTGGCGCGACAACGTCTTTATCGAGCGGCTCTGGAGATCGGTGAAATACGAGGAAGTCTATCTCAAAGCCTACGACAGTGTAGCAGGAGCCAGAGCATCAATCGGAAAATATATCGACTTCTACAATCACAAGCGGCCACATTCCAGTCTTGACGACAAGACCCCGGATGAGGTCTACTTCAATAAAATAGCGCTGCCCGAAGCGGCGTAATCAACGGCAGAAGTCCACTTACAAAGCGTAAAAACCTGTCCAAACAAACCGAGCCACTTCTCCATGCCTTTAAAGGATCGCCACTAGCCATTTGCTTTCTCCTTATTACGTTTGCGTGTTGCTGCAGCTTTTTTGGCGGATTCCGAACGCTGTTCAGGAGTACGAGAAGCCGAAGAAGCTCCACCTTTTTTACCGCCCTCATGCGAGGCTGGATGTCCACTTGCCTTGCCGCGTCCAGATCCACCCGGCTTTTTCCCTCCACCATCATCTTTATTCACGGTGGCCCAAGCACGACCTTCAGCCTCTTTCTCTGAGATCCCTTTTTTCTCGTAACCTTCCGCTATGTGCTCAGCTTTACGTTTTTGCTTATCTGTATATTTTGTCTTTTCTCCACGGGGCATAGCATCCTCCACAATAGAGCGCATTTCTCAAAGAAAAATTTTACTAACTTAGTCCTTTAACGAATAAATAGGATAAGTGGTTCCATATGAAGAGTTGAGTATAAATAGGTGTGATAGCTTAATTCTAATTGGAAGCGTCTGCGGATCTGTCATACAATTAAGTGCCCCAAAACCCATATAAAATGCGCACGCATTCCTATAATTTTTGAACAAATTTTCATTTTGAACATTGTATCAAAAATGGAGAGATGAATATGGGTGCATTTTTCACAAAATTTAGCGAAGCTGTTTCAAATGCAGCAGGTCACTATCTTGCCTTTATTGCAGCAATTTTATTTATTATTATTTGGGCGATATCGGGTCCATTATTCAATTTTTCGGACACATGGCAACTCATTGTAAATACATCTACAACTATCGTTACCTTTCTCATGGTTTTTCTTATTCAAAATGCTCAAAATCGTGACTCCTGTGCTTTGCATACAAAACTAGATGAGCTTATCTCCATTTTGGAAGATGGTCGTGACAATGCAATTGGCGTAGAGCATCTTCCTTTATCTGAGCTGAAAAAAATACGTAATAAAATTGAGCAAGAATCTGCACAACAATCAGATTAATACTATGAATATTCATTTTATTGGAACTAACTGTCATCTTATATGTTTGTATACGTAACATACGTAACAAAGGAGATAGTCATGTTTAGAACTACACTTCTGACGACGTCGTGTGCCTTATTTATTGGTAGTGCGGCATTTGCTCAGACAAGCGATACCACTACAGCTCCCAGTGCCACCACGGTGCAGCCTCCGCAAGCAGCAATTTCAACCCAAAACATGTTTGGTAACCCTCCGACCGATACCGCCACAGATGCTAACAAAATTGGTTTTATTGAACCCAAAACCGGGCAACTCTTAGTATCATCATTTATTGGTCAAACTGTTTATGAAAGTGACGCCAACGATGCAAAGTCAGTAGGTAAATTGAATGACTTAATTACAAGCTCTGAGGGAAAAATCGAAGCGGCCGTTATTGGTGTCGGCGGCTTCTTGGGTGTGGGTGAAAAGGATGTAGCGGTTAGCCCAGATCAACTTCAGTTAGCTAAGCGTAGCGATGGTAAAAAATGGTTGGTTATAAAAGCAACAAAAGAAGAGCTCACTGCAGCCCCAACATTTGATCGGGCACTCTTTTTTGATGACGGTGTAGCAGATCCTACTGCAGCAACCAAACAGGATAATCAGAACACCTCAGCGCCGAACTCCACCGCACCTGCGACACAACAAACTCAGCCGCCACCCGCTGCCACTCCAGAGACTCCAGCGCAGTCGAATTAAACGCAATCACGAACTTTTAATAGCTTGGCGTAAATTACGCCGAGCTATTTCTAACTATCATTAAGCCCCACGAGGAACCATAAAATGAAATATTTGTATTTTATTATAGCCTTAGTAGTGTTGGCGATTATAATATGAGTTTTTAATCCTATGAGCCAGAATACCCCAGGAACCCAAGAAGCGCCTCACTCATTGCAAACCGCCCCTGCTAATTAAGGAGTTTCACTCCCTTATAGAGGTGATGAAGCGTCTTTCATTAATTTTAATACCCTCCTATAACCGGTATTATCTCACCGGTTATATAACTCGAACATTGTTCGGAAGCTAAAAAAACATACACAGGTGCAAGTTCTTCGGGCTGTGCTGGTCGCTTCATAGGTGTGTCAGCTCCAAATTCAGCTACGTCTGAAGCCTCTTTATCTGCTGGATTTAATGAGGTCCAAACGGGGCCAGGGGCAACGGCATTAACACGTATACCATCAGGTAATAAATTTGCCGCCAATGCTCTTGTAAAAGCGTGTATACCTCCCTTTGTCATCGAATAATCAACTAGGTTCTTACTGCCCCGTAGACCCGTGACTGAGCCGGTATTTATAATTGCAGCACCACTTTTCAGACAAGGCAATGTAGCCGAAGTCATATGATAATACCCATAGAGGTTAGTTTTTACAGTTTCATCGAAGTTCTCTGGTGATAGTTTACGAAAATCCGAAACATGTAACTGAAAAGCTGCATTATTAATCAGTATGTCAATTTTGCCAAAAGCCTTAATTGTCTTGGAAACTGCATTATTACAAAATTTTAGATTTCGGACATCTCCTTTAATTAACAAACACTTACGGCCCTCTTCTTCAATGAGCCTCTTTGTTAATTTAGCATCGGAGGTCTCTTCCAAATAAATAATAGCAATGTCAGCACCTTCTCGTGCAAACAAAACTGCCACAGAACGACCTATGCCAGAATCTCCACCCGTAATAATGGCGACTTTCTCTTCTAGTTTTTGGGAGCCTTTATAATATGGAGCGTCATACATAGGTTCCGGAGTGAGGAGAGCCTCTTTGCCGGGTTTAGTAATATGCTGTTTTGGAAATGGGGGAACTGGATATTTGCGAGCGCCCGTTTGTGCAGAATGAGAAATTTTAGTTTCGTCAGGAGCATTCTCCACCTGCAGCTTGCGTTATCTTTTTGCTGTCTCTTTCGCATTCGATTTTATCTTCTGTGGCACTGCGCTATCCTTTTCAAAAGATTAAGTGAGGAATAGCCGGATGGGGTAGAAACTCGTCTGCCATTTCGTTGGCCACTTAGAGAAACCGAAAAAATCCAAGTGTTTTCCATTACCATCATGTTCGGTTGGCACAGCTATCACTCATAAAAGGAATGTTTGAAGGATTAATTTGTTCCAAAGTTGACAATAAATAATAGGAAAGAAAATTATATTACTTCAGGTGAAAATAGGTAATGCTCGGAATTCAAGATAAATTTGTGCTAAACTATATATAATTATCAAGCATATTAAGGAGGAAATGATGAGTAGTAATGGCTACAGCATCCGGTAATCCCCCCTTTAATTAAAGGTGTTTGAAAGTGGAATTTTCTCTGTTTAATAAACGAGGAGATTTTTATGAAAACGACTAGATTTACCGATCCACAAATCCTTGCAATCTTACGCCAAGCTGAGGGTGGTGTGTCTGTTCCTGAGCTTTGCCGCGAACACGGCATGAGCAATTCAGCATTTTATAAATGGCGCTCGAAATATGGCGGCATGGATGCCTCGATGGTCAGCCAGATGAAATCTATCGAGGATGAAAACCGTCGGCTAAAGAGAATGTTTGCTGACCTGAGCATGCAAAATGACTTACTGAAAGAAGCTCTTGGAAAAAAGTAACGGGGCGCTCGGAGCGTCGAGATATGGCCGTGATAGCTGCGAAACGGCCTGATGTCAGTATTGCGTGTGCATGCCGAGCTTTTGAAGTAAGCGAGACCTGTTATCGCTATAGCCCTCTTCTTCGTCATGAGAATGAAGAAATTGCAGATCTTCTGATTGGACTAACGGCAGCTAAAAAGACATGGGGTTTTGGATTGTGCTTTCTTTATCTTCGTAATGTCAAAGGCTATGGCTGGAACCACAAGAGGGTTTATCGTATTTATTGTGAGTTGGAGCTGAACCTTCGAATTAAGCCCCGAAAACGCCTTAAAAGGGATAAACCTGATGCTCTGGTAGTTCCAACAAAACCTAATTTGGTCTGGTCGATGGATTTCATGGCAGATCAGTTGGCAGACGGCCGGTCATTCCGGCTATTGAATGTACTGGATGATTTTAACCGTGAAGGCTTAGGCATTGAGGTGGATTTCTCTTTGCCAACAGAACGGGTTATTCGAAGTTTGAACCAGATCATCGAATGGCGCGGCAAGCCAGAGACTATACGCGTTGATAATGGCCCGGAATATATCAGTGGTAAACTTCTGGGGTGGGCTGAAAAACACTCTATTACCATCTTGTATATTCAACCAGGACAGCCTCAGCAAAATGCCTATATTGAACGCTATAACCGGACTGTCAGGCACGAATGGCTAGACCAATATATCATTGAGACAATTGAAGAAGCGCAAGCCTTCGCGACAGATTGGTTATGGACTTACAACAATGAACGTCCCAATATGGGCAT
>NZ_JAUCBM010000031.1 GCF_030362795.1 Pseudochrobactrum kiredjianiae
ATGCCCATATTGGGACGTTCATTGTTGTAAGTCCATAACCAATCTGTCGCGAAGGCTTGCGCTTCTTCAATTGTCTCAATGATATATTGGTCTAGCCATTCGTGCCTGACAGTCCGGTTATAGCGTTCAATATAGGCATTTTGCTGAGGCTGTCCTGGTTGAATATACAAGATGGTAATAGAGTGTTTTTCAGCCCACCCCAGAAGTTTACCACTGATATATTCCGGGCCATTATCAACGCGTATAGTCTCTGGCTTGCCGCGCCATTCGATGATCTGGTTCAAACTTCGAATAACCCGTTCTGTTGGCAAAGAGAAATCCACCTCAATGCCTAAGCCTTCACGGTTAAAATCATCCAGTACATTCAATAGCCGGAATGACCGGCCGTCTGCCAACTGATCTGCCATGAAATCCATCGACCAGACCAAATTAGGTTTTGTTGGAACTACCAGAGCATCAGGTTTATCCCTTTTAAGGCGTTTTCGGGGCTTAATTCGAAGGTTCAGCTCCAACTCACAATAAATACGATAAACCCTCTTGTGGTTCCAGCCATAGCCTTTGACATTACGAAGATAAAGAAAGCACAATCCAAAACCCCATGTCTTTTTAGCTGCCGTTAGTCCAATCAGAAGATCTGCAATTTCTTCATTCTCATGACGAAGAAGAGGGCTATAGCGATAACAGGTCTCGCTTACTTCAAAAGCTCGGCATGCACACGCAATACTGACATCAGGCCGTTTCGCAGCTATCACGGCCATATCTCGACGCTCCGAGCGCCCCGTTACTTTTTTCCAAGAGCTTCTTTCAGTAAGTCATTTTGCATGCTCAGGTCAGCAAACATTCTCTTTAGCCGACGGTTTTCATCCTCGATAGATTTCATCTGGCTGACCATCGAGGCATCCATGCCGCCATATTTCGAGCGCCATTTATAAAATGCTGAATTGCTCATGCCGTGTTCGCGGCAAAGCTCAGGAACAGACACACCACCCTCAGCTTGGCGTAAGATTGCAAGGATTTGTGGATCGGTAAATCTAGTCGTTTTCATAAAAATCTCCTCGTTTATTAAACAGAGAAAATTCCACTTTCAAACACCTTTAATTAAAGGGGGGATTACCGAGACAATTGCTAGAGAATACCGAGGCAAACTAAAAACGGCCTCACATGGAGAGGCATGACGGGTAAAAATAGGGGTAGTGCCGCTACAGCCCGAAGGTGGTTTTATATCTTCTTAGTTGGAATCGCCACTTCGCTCAGAAAGGGCACTTTAATAGAAGGATTTCGTAATAAAGATACAGGACAAAGGCCGATCCACAAAGCTTTATGGTACAAAGATCGCTTTTTTTACCCGCAGCTCGCCAAATTTTCCGAGTAAAACTACCACCAGGGAATCTGTTTTTTACATAAAATACTAGTTCACTGAAATATATGTATCGGAAAGATTAATAATGAAAGAATTCCATTGTTGTTTTTGATATGTGGTACATAACGTAGCGAGTAGCCCCCCTGATTTGTCCACACTCTTGTTCCCTAAAAAAGAGGCAAGGAGCTTACGATGGGTTAGGGTAATTTCACTAACGACTTAAAACTCGATACGATTAAAAAGATCAATGAGCGTGGCTATTCCGTAACAGATGTTTCACGTCCCATGGGTATAGCACAACATTCACTTTATAGATGGAGGAAGCGCTACAACGCTCCTGCAAAATCACAACCTTGAGCATATATGAGCCATCGTTTAAATTGTCAGGATAGCGCTGTCCCAGAGAGCTTTTTTATCTGTGGAGGTGGGGACGAACTCGTCGCAAAGCATACAGAACCCGAACAGAAGCAAGGCACAACGTGTTCGACTATATTGAAGGTTTATACTCCGCAACGCAAGCATGTTAGAAAAGTATGGTGTCACCGCTAGACTTTGAGCGAAAAAATAATTTAATGCCCAAGAGGGTCTAATAAAGTCGGGGCTATTTAATCCATTCTGTTCGTTTCATCGAAGAGTCAAACCTTTTCACACATTCTTGAGATAAACGAGTTATAGGCATTTAAGCATTCTCAATGCCCTTGTCATTGTCTGCAGCATCACATCATAAAGGTATGTTCATGAAAACAATCAACCATTCCAGTGGTAGTCGAAATCTCTTCGGTCTTGAACCGAGTGTATTAGTAGGACTGGCTGTGGCGTTGATTTTTTTCTTGATCAGCAGCTTAGTAAGCTATGTCAACTTTCAGGGAATACGGGTCGCCAATCAGAAGGTGGTTGCAACCCATCAGGCTATTGTCGCGCTGGATAGGCTTCTTTCACAGCTTCAGGATGCCGAAACCGGGCAACGCGGGTATTTGTTAACAGGCGAAGATAGTTATCTCGCACCTTATCGATCTGCTAAAGGGGCGATTAAAAATGAAATTCTCAAAGTCGATGAGAGAATCAAAGACAACACTGGCCAAAGCGATCGGCTCGCGCAATTAAAACAGCATGTTGATGCTAAGCTTGACGAAATGGCAGAGACAATTGAATTGCGAAACAGCCATGGAGTTAATGCCGCTGTAGATCTTGTTCGCTCTGATAGGGGCAAATTGGAAATGGATGCGATCCGTGACAGCATTAACACAATGGCACAGGTCGAAAACGAAATACGAGTCGTTCGTTTATCTGAAATGGAGCAGGCTCAAAAACAAGCACTCATAAGCACTATTCTTGCTGCGGCTTTGGGTGTGATATTTACTTTAGTAATTGGATATCTGGTCCGCAAAAATGCATTGAGAAGGACGCGCGATGAATGGCTGCAAACGGGAGAAATTGGCCTAGCTTCCGCGATGATCGGTGATCAGCGCATTGGTGAGCTTGGTGAAGGTATTCTTGATTATCTGTCGGAATATACTGGGGCGGTTGCGGGTGCCTTTTTTAGCGGTTCACGCGATTACTATCGTCGGTCGGCGGCGTACGGCATACCTGATCAAAAATCAGTACCAACTGAATTTTCCAATCGGGAGGGACTGCTTGGACAGGCAACAGCCAAAGGCAGTCTCGTAATTCTCGATGACGTTCCTGATGGCTATCTCTCATTTGGTTCAGCACTTGGGCGGGACAAGCCTAAGCACCTTATTATTCTCCCATGTTCGATAGATGGCTCCGTCAACTCGGTTATTGAGCTTGGATATTTGCGCCGGGTAGACGAAAAAGCGGTTGCGCTACTAAAGCGTGCTGCGGAAGCAATTGCGCTTACTGTGCAGGCGGTGACATATCGTGCGGAATTACAGAACCTTTTGGAGGAAACACAGCAGCAATCTGAGGAATTGCAGGCTCAGGGTGAAGAACTGCGTGTTTCCAATGAGGAATTGGAAGAACAAAGTCGGGTGCTGAGAGAATCTCAGTCGCGTCTTGAACAACAGCAGGTCGAGTTAGAGCAAACTAACAGCCAGCTGGAAGAGCAGGCAAACAAACTCGAAATTCAGCGTGCGGACTTGGAGAAGGCCCATGCTGCGGTGGAGTTTAAAGCCCAAGAGTTGGAGCGTTCAAGCAAGTACAAATCTGATTTTTTGGCAAACATGTCGCACGAGCTGCGTACGCCTCTTAATTCTTCGCTCATTTTGGCAAAGCTCCTGGCTGATAACCCAGATGAAAATCTAACTCAAGAACAGGTCAAGTTTGCGCGTACAATTCAATCAGCAGGTAATGACCTTCTTAACCTAATCAATGATATTCTTGATCTATCAAAAATAGAAGCCGGTCATGTAGAAATTCACCCTGAAGTGACGCCCATCGGACGTCTTTCGGGTCGACTTAAACAGCTTTTCCTTCCGCTTGCGGATCAAAAAAATATCGATTTTGACATCAATGTTGCAGATGGGTTGCCGAAAGCGTTTGAGACAGATCCTCAGAGATTGGAGCAAGTCCTCAAAAATTTGATTTCCAACGCTATTAAGTTTACAGATCGCGGAAAGGTTTCGCTGTCTATTCGGCCAGCAGCAAACGAAAACATCGTGTTTTCAGTGACTGATACAGGAATCGGTATATCCACAGATCAATTCAAAAGCATTTTCGAAGCTTTCCACCAAGCCGATAGCACAATAAGCCGCAGATACGGTGGAACAGGTCTTGGCCTCTCTATCTCACGTCAACTTGTACGTCTGCTCGGAGGTAAGATCAGCGTTGAAAGTAAGCCTGGACAAGGCAGCAGTTTTACGGTCACGCTGCCACTGAAATATATGTCAGACATCAGCAATGTAACTGCGGTCCCTTTTTTTGTCGCCAATGATGATGAAGTCAAACAAACAGTGGTCCGTGGTCAACCCGCATTGCAAATCCTTCGACAACTTGAAGATGACAGGGACGCACTTAACGGAGAAAAACGTGTTCTCCTTGTGATCGAGGATGACGATAGTTTTGCGGAAATCGTCCGAGACTTGTCACGCGAAATGGGGTTTCATACGGTTATAGCGAGAACTGCTGAAGAAGCCGTGCGTGTTTCACGCGAGTTTATGCCAAATGCGATTGTGCTCGATGTCGGTCTGCCAGATCAGTCTGGCTTGTCGGTTCTCGATCGTCTTAAGAGCGACGTTCGCACGCGTCATATACCGATACACGTTATATCTGCTGGTGATCATTCGCTAACGGCTTTCTCCCTCGGCGCTATCGGCTACCTATCTAAGCCAGCCAATCGCGACCAGCTAGTCGCTGTTATCAATAAGCTCGACGCGCGCCTTTCGCAGCGCATGCACACAGTATTAATCGTTGAAGATGACGAGCGCCAGCGAGAGGCCATTGCCAAACTTCTTGGCTCAAATGAAGTTAAGACGGTCACTGCTGGCAATGCTGCGGAGTGCCTTGATCTTCTGCGCAACCAGACCTTCGATTGTATGGTTCTCGACCTTTCTCTCCCGGATGCATCGGGGTTTTCTTTGCTGGAAACGCTGAGCACTGAAAGTGCATATTCGTTCCCGCCGGTAATCGTTTATACTGGTCGGGAACTATCTGCAGAAAGCGAGCAAAAATTGCGTCGTTATTCCAAATCGATCATTATCAAAGGCGCGAAGTCACCTGAACGACTCTTGGATGAAGTCAGTCTTTTTCTCCATAAGATTATTTCCGAATTGCCAGCAGAACAGCAAAAAATGATCCGCAAGGCTCGCCATCGTGATGCGCTGCTTGAGGGGCGACGCATACTCGTTGTGGAGGATGACATTCGTAACGTATACGCGCTGACTAATATACTTGAACCTCGTGGGGCACAGGTGATTATCGCTCGCAATGGACGAGAAGCATTGGAAATATTGGAACGTTCTAATCAAAAAACAGATGAAAGAATTGATCTCGTACTGATGGACGTGATGATGCCAGTCATGGATGGGCTGACAGCAACGCAGGAAATTCGTAAGAACCCTGAATGGAAAAAATTGCCAATAATTACCCTCACAGCAAAAGCTATGCCGGATGACCAGCAGCGCTGTATAGAAGCGGGTGCTAATGACTATATGGCGAAACCGCTTGATGTTGATAAACTGCTATCGCTTGTTCGTGTTTGGATGCCTAAATGACACCAATAACACATATGGATTCCGCCGAAGAAATTGAGATAAGATTGCTGCTGGAAGCGCTGTTTTTGCGTTATCATTATGATTTCCGTAATTACGCGATGAGCTCGATCAAACGCCGTTTAAGACAGGCACGCCAACAATTAGAGTTTGCAAGTTTTTCAGCTATGCAGGATCGACTTTTACACGATCCCAATATGTTGCCTCAACTATTGCGCTATCTAACAGTGCAGGTCAGCGATATGTTTCGTGACCCAGATTATTTCCGGGCAATTCGCGAGCATGTTGTGCCGCATTTGCGTACATATCCTTCACTTAAAGTCTGGATCGCAGGGTGCAGCAGCGGCGAAGAGCTTTACTCGATGGTGATCCTTTTTCGCGAAGAAGGTCTTGAGGAGCGAACGCTTTTTTATGCGACGGACATTAATCAGGAAGCATTGCAAGCAGCAGAGGCCGGCGTCTTTGCACTTGATCGGGTGCCCACCTTCACGACAAACCATCGGCAATCAGGTGGGAAAACGTCCTTATCTGATTATTATCAGGCCGCTTATGGTCGTGTTTCCTTTGATAAATCGCTTCGGCGAAATGTTGTTTTTTCGGACCACAGCTTGGTAACTGATGCAGTTTTTGGTGAGATGCATCTCATTTCCTGCCGCAATGTGCTAATTTACTTTGATCAAGACCTCAAAGATCGCGTGCTGGGCTTGTTCAATAATTCGCTTGCTCGCCGTGGCTTTTTGGGATTAGGCGCCAAAGAGAGTGTGCGCTTTTCAAAACATGCAACTACTTTTACTGATTTCGTGCAGGCAGAAAAAATCTACCAAAAGGTCTCACTATGATGCCGCCAACTATGCAGGCTGTCGTAATAGGCGCATCTGCGGGGGCATTTGATGCGCTGTCTTCAATCTTGCCCTCTTTACCCATAGGATTTCGCTTGCCAGTCATGGTTGTTGTCCATTTACCTCCGGACAAAAGAAGTCTCATAGCGGAGCTTTTCAGGCAGAAATGCCTGTTAGCTGTGGAAGAAGTTGAAGATAAAGAGCCTATCGTCCGCGGAACGATCTACTTTGCTCCACCAGATTATCATTTGCTTGTTGAACGGGGAGGAACCTTGTCCTTATCGAAGGACGATCCTGTTCTTTTTTCAAGACCTTCAATAGACGTTTTGTTTGAAAGTGCTTCGGACATATTTGGCGCTGGCTTAATTGCTGTGGTTCTAACAGGTGCTAACGAAGACGGCGCAAAAGGGCTGCGAAGTGTTGAAGTCGCGGGCGGAACGACCATCATACAAGATCCTAAAACGGCCTTTGTTCCAACAATGCCAGAAGCAGCTCTGCGAAGTTGCCCAGGTGCTAGAATTTTAACACTTGAAGCGATATCGCTGTATTTGAGAGAGGTTTAAGTCAACACATGAAACCTGTATCATTTCTCCTCGTTGACGATCTTGAGGAAAATCTCATCGCATTGGAGGCTCTCCTTAGACATGAGGGACTGCAAATTCTCAAAGCAACTTCTGGAGATCAGGCGCTCGAATTGCTCCTTCAACACGAAGTTGCGCTGGCTCTTGTTGATGTGCAGATGCCAGGACTTGACGGCTTTCAGCTTGCTGAGTTGATGCGCGGAAACGAGCGCACACGTCATGTTCCGATAATTTTTGTGACAGCGGGTGGGTGTGGACAGCGTCGCTTTCAAGGTTATGAGGCAGGCGCCGTTGATTTCATTCAGAAACCAATCGAACCAGATATTCTGCGCAGTAAGGCAGATGTTTTTTTTGAATTGTACCGGCAGCGTCAACAGCTCGCAGCACAACGCGATGAATTGGCAATTCAGGCCGACGCACTGCGAGAAGCGGCACGTCAAAAAGACATTCTTCTGCGCGAAATCAATCATCGTATCAAGAACCTGTTTAGTTTGACATCTGGATTGATATCGCTGAGCGCGCGCGCTGCAACGAGTGTCGAAGAGTTGGTATCAGATCTCAGATCGCGGATGCAAGCCCTTGCTAGTGCTCATGAACTTACTCTGCCTGATCTGAGCACCAATGCTATTACCAGTCGCTCCACATCGGTCGTCGCGCTGATTAAAGCAGTCATTGCGCCGCACACAAATGGGCAAAAATCAGCGGTTGAAATTACTGGCATCGATATACAACTTAGAGGGAACGCCCTTACTTCCTTTGCCCTATTACTCCATGAGCTCACGACAAATTCAGCCAAATATGGTGCGCTTTCCTCGCCGGAAGGTCAACTTGCAATCAACATTGTCAGTGATGAAGAATTGCTACAGCTCCACTGGAGGGAAAGCGGCGTAACAATGTTATGTAAAACCTCAGAACGACAAGGGTTTGGTGCAACCCTTGAGAAGGCGACTTTACAGGGGCTCAATGGAGTTATCTCGCGTGAATGGCGGCCAAATGGTTTGTCTCTGCTGCTTAAGATACCTTCTAGTAATTTGCTCGCAGATATCAGCGAGATCTAAAAGTTCTCACGCGTGTATTTTAAAAGGCAGATATTCGTCTGCGGGATGGATATCTGTTCATTTCTACGCAGTAGGGTAAGGGATGTTGCAATTAAACCTTGTCGGGTTAATTCCATGGTAACAGCTGGTTGATCGGGTGTGTCGAAAATTTTTCAAAATTGCTGAGTTATATGCCTGTCATTGTGAATAATTGAGTGAGGTGGAAGGGGATGACGGTCAATTTCAAGGGAACTCATTTCCCTAAAAGTGTCATTTTGCACGCGGTCTTCTTTTACGGGCGCTACCCCGTCTCCTATCGTGACCTTCAGGAAATTCTACCGAACGTGGCGTATGCGTTGTTTATACAACATTGAACCGATGGGTTGTTCGGTATTCACCTCAAATGGCTGTGTTGCAAAGTTTTCACATCTGTTGAGCTATGTCACAGTCAGTGCGTGTAATTGAGTGGTAATCCCCCCTTTAATTAAAGGTGTTTGAAAGTGGAATTTTCTCTGTTTAATAAACGAGGAGATTTTTATGAAAACGACTAGATTTACCGATCCACAAATCCTTGCAATCTTACGCCAAGCTGAGGGTGGTGTGTCTGTTCCTGAGCTTTGCCGCGAACACGGCATGAGCAATTCAGCATTTTATAAATGGCGCTCGAAATATGGCGGCATGGATGCCTCGATGGTCAGCCAGATGAAATCTATCGAGGATGAAAACCGTCGGCTAAAGAGAATGTTTGCTGACCTGAGCATGCAAAATGACTTACTGAAAGAAGCTCTTGGAAAAAAGTAACGGGGCGCTCGGAGCGTCGAGATATGGCCGTGATAGCTGCGAAACGGCCTGATGTCAGTATTGCGTGTGCATGCCGAGCTTTTGAAGTAAGCGAGACCTGTTATCGCTATAGCCCTCTTCTTCGTCATGAGAATGAAGAAATTGCAGATCTTCTGATTGGACTAACGGCAGCTAAAAAGACATGGGGTTTTGGATTGTGCTTTCTTTATCTTCGTAATGTCAAAGGCTATGGCTGGAACCACAAGAGGGTTTATCGTATTTATTGTGAGTTGGAGCTGAACCTTCGAATTAAGCCCCGAAAACGCCTTAAAAGGGATAAACCTGATGCTCTGGTAGTTCCAACAAAACCTAATTTGGTCTGGTCGATGGATTTCATGGCAGATCAGTTGGCAGACGGCCGGTCATTCCGGCTATTGAATGTACTGGATGATTTTAACCGTGAAGGCTTAGGCATTGAGGTGGATTTCTCTTTGCCAACAGAACGGGTTATTCGAAGTTTGAACCAGATCATCGAATGGCGCGGCAAGCCAGAGACTATACGCGTTGATAATGGCCCGGAATATATCAGTGGTAAACTTCTGGGGTGGGCTGAAAAACACTCTATTACCATCTTGTATATTCAACCAGGACAGCCTCAGCAAAATGCCTATATTGAACGCTATAACCGGACTGTCAGGCACGAATGGCTAGACCAATATATCATTGAGACAATTGAAGAAGCGCAAGCCTTCGCGACAGATTGGTTATGGACTTACAACAATGAACGTCCCAATATGGGCAT
>NZ_JAUCBM010000032.1 GCF_030362795.1 Pseudochrobactrum kiredjianiae
CATGCTGCGCTTTACAGGATGAAGAATGGCAAGACCCAATCCCCATTGGCGGAGTGGGCGCGAACCCTGTTGGCGAAAAAACCCTTCAAACTCGTTGCGGTCGCTCTCGCAAACAAGATTGCGCGCATTGCCTGGGCGATCATGGCGCGGAATATACAATTCCGGCCGGAGTTTGTGCCTGATCACCGGGCGCTGATTTCAGTGTAGGTATACAGAAGCGAAGAAGCTTTGCCTTTCTGGGCACCACAGTTGGCGGAGTGACGATGGTATGATGTGATAGCAAAGCGGAATGGACCGCACGAGCCGAAGAACCCGTGGTGTTGTCTTGCGCATCAACAGCGCGACAATGTGATAGGGATCGGTTCTCGCGGACAACATCAGGGCCAGCGGTCATATCGTGCCGCATAAACAGGCCGGAGACATGACTGCACCCGACCCGCAAAGCTAAAACATCACCAAAATCATATTGCCAAACGGGCGCCATCCAGACATGACAGCACCAAATTGAGAACTAACAAACACCTTAGAACGGAATTCTATAAGATCACTAAACCGGAAAATACATTCGTGCACCAAAGCCACTCCGGCTTTTGTGTCAGAGTTTCACACAGACCTTTTTGGCCTTTATTAATATGATCGATGTTATCATATCGCCCGTTTAGACCGTGCTTAACATCCCGTCTTCGCCAAAGCGATGAGCAGAAAACGACTCGATTGGCAAACTGCTTTTACCCTCAACAATCAGGTCTGTCAGCACAGAGCCAACAATAGGCCCCAACTGAAACCCATGCCCGCAGAACCCAAAAGCATGGAAAAAATTATCTTCAACACGGCTCGCACCAATCACCGGAATCATATCCGGCAGAATGGCTTCAAGCCCCGACCATGTGCGCACAATCTTTGTCTGCCGCAGCAGCGGGAAAAAATCGCAAATATGACGGGCACTTTCCGCCAGTCGTTCTGCAACCGTGTCTGATGTATCATTATCGAGTTCAGGTATGCCTAGAATGCCACCGCCGATAACCAATGTTCCGTCCATGCTTTGTTTAAATGACAATGCTCTGCTCAGACCAAAAACAACGGGGTCAATAAATTTTTGCATACGCGCCGTTACCATCATCGATAAGGCTTCATAAGTGTTGGGAAATTTTTCACCGATCATCTCGGCAAGTTTCCACGCCCAGGCGCCGGCAGTATTGACGACAACGCCACATTCAAATTGTGTGCCATCTGTCTCAACAATCCATCCATTTTGCTTGCGCGCAAATCCCGTTACCCGCCGCCCCTCGATGATGGTGCAGCCAGCGCGTTCTGCTGCGATACGAAACGACTGACTGGTACGAAAAGGATTAGCGTGTCCGTCTTTTCTGGCGATCAAGCCACCAACCACGCTTCCATCCGCTATATGCGGGATAAGGCGCTTAATTTCAGCCTCATCAATGACCTCTTCAAAGTCATAACCTAAGGCACGGGTTTCCGCAGCGCGGCCCTCACACCAATCAATTTCCGCCTGATTTTCAGCCAAAGCAATCTGTCCGACATGACCGATAAACTGGCAATTTTCAGCCAGATCCGCACCAAGCAGATCATCAAGCCGATACCATTTATCCATAGCGGCTAGCGAAAGCGGTATTTCATGCACAGAACGTGTCAGCGTTCTCACACCACCGGCATTCACACCGGAAGCATGACGTCCGGCAATATTTTTCTCAATGATCAGCGTTTTAATACCACGTCTGGCCAATTGCAGGCCGGTACAACAGCCATGTATTCCTGCGCCAATAATAATAACGTCATATTTCATCATCGTCACATCTTTATCATTGCCAGAGATTGGCAGGAAAATTCACTTGTCGTTGTGTACTTGTCACAAAACAGCACTGCGCATGGGCATCATCGAAACAAACGCTTTAGATGCGACCGATCGGATCTTCAGAACTGCCGGACTGCTTCTCAATGCCTGTGTTTGCAAGATAAGCCCACTGTTCAAGCGAGACAGGTTTCACAGGCAAGCGTATCCGGTATGAATGAATATCCTCACGCGTGGTATTCAGCGTTTGGCTCATCAGATTGGCTACCGTGCTTGCACACATACGGCCCTGACATTGCCCCATGCCGCAGCGGCTGAACGCTTTTAACTGATCAATTTTAGTGAAGCCTGCGTTTAGATGATCGCGCAATGTTCCCGCAGTGATTTCTTCACAGCGACAGACAATCGTCTCATCCTCAAGTGGCCGTACACTGAGTGTTGGCCGGTAGGCATGATTGATAAACCGGCGTAAACTTCTCTGCTGCTTAAGCTCTTGAAACAAAGGTTTCGCACTGGTATCCCGCTGTTCAGCGGAAATATGCCCTAACTCAAACGCAGCATTTAATGCGGCTAGTCTGCCTTGCGCAGGCGCACCGGCAGCACCACTGATGCCTGCGCCGTCACCAGCAACAGTAATACAAGAAACAGACGTTTTACCCCACTGATCTGTCACAGGTTTCCATGCAGATATTTCATCATCGAATACGTGTTTGCAACGCAAAGCAGAGGTGAGCTGGGTATTCGGAATAACGCCCTCATGCAGGAACAAGAACGAGGCTTCGAGCCTGTCTCCACGCCCGTTGCATTCATATCTGACCGTTTCCAAAGCACAGGCACCTTCAGCAGCAACCTTTTCTGCATTGATAATTTTTACGCCACCGCGTTTCAGTTCATAAATCCAACCCAGCCCTTTGAGCAATTGGCGCACAGCTGAAACACGAGCAGGGAAATATCCCAGCGACTGGCTTACAGGAGGTGCAGTATTCAATATTGCACGTAACGGTGCGCCCAATCGCATCAACTGGATTGCCACCAGATAGACTAACGGCCCTGAGCCGGCGATCACAATCGGCTTATCCGGCACAAGTGCCGATGCCTTAATCAAAGTCTGCACCGCGCCAAGGCTCATCACATTGGGCAGCGTCCAGCCCGGCACAGGAACTGGACGCTCCATCGCACCGGTGGCAATAATGACCTTAGAGGCATTGAACATGGTGGCTTTATTGTTTTGAGTAAAAGCAAGATCGCCGTCATTCTTCACGTTCCAGACACTGCTATACGGGCGATACGTAATCTTTTCCTGACGAAAAGCTTCAGCGAGTAACTGGCCTTTGCGGTAATCCTGCCCTAGCACATTTGTCAGGTCAGCATTCCGGCTGCTGTTATGCTCAATATTACGATAAACTTGGCCGCCAAGCGCTGCCTGTTCATCAAATAAAACAACATCAACGCCCAGTTGCGCGGCCTGAACAGCAGCAGCAATACCGGCAGGACCTGCACCGATAATGGCAAGTTCAGAAGACATTTTTTCCGATGTCATGCCATTTCTCCAAATCCGCCAGAGCCGTTTTGGCTGCGGACATCCATCCCATCACGCACCGGTATAAGACAGGACTGGCAATCAGACACACCATCAATGACAACTAGACAATCAAAACAATTGCCGATCATGCAATAAGGTTTTCTGTCAGCGCCTGAAACAGGGGTCGTGCGGAAACTATTCACTTGATGGGCAAGCAAGGCTGCAGCAACGCTATCCGTTGCACAGCATTGCAGCGGCTGACCATTGAAAAAAATAGTGATATCTTGATTGGATTTTTCAATTCGCCGAAACATCATCATACCTTCTGACTATATAAGCAGAGCGGATTTGATTGATTCAAATCATTAAAACCGCTCTGTCTCTTTTAATCTTTTCGCATTTAGTTGCGTATAATTTTACCGGAAGGATTTACTTCGGCGTGATATCCGCATCAAACCATTTTACGGAAAGTGCTTTATTGAAGCCATCATTGTTGACGCTATCGATTGCGGCATTAAAAGCTTCAGCCAAAGCCGTATCAGGTTTGCGCATGGCAACATGGATTGTTCCGCTCCCCAATGCGCCGCCCTGAAAAGTAGGCCCGACCAAAGTTGCGCCAGCAATTGTTCCATCTTTAATCACCGGTGTTAAAACCGTAATATTGGCAATCACGACATCAACCCGACCTGCTGCCAGATCAAGATTTTGCTCTTGAAATGTCTTATATTCACGGATCGTAACATAGTCTTTCAGATACTCATTAGCGAAGAGTGCTGCCGATGAGCCGCGCTGTACTCCGACGGTTTTGCCCTTCAGAGTTTCACCAATAGTCTTCAATGCCCCAAGTGAAGCCTGTTCATTTTTAGTGATGTTATACGCGTTTGTATCTGCAATGCTATTAGCAACAGAATTGCCTGCCAGTGTCATGAATGCATTTGGTGCAGCCGTATAGGGAGTAGAAAACAGAGCTACCTTTTCCCGTTCAGCCGTCTTGCCCATTGAAGCCATGATAGCGTCAAATTTTCCTGCATTCAGCCCCGGTAAAATACCGTCCCAGTCTTGTGCAACTATATTGCATTTAACTTTCATGCGGCTGCACAACTCAGTAGCCAACTCTACTTCGTAACCCACAAGCTTACCGTCTGGTGTGGTGAAATTCCACGGTGCATAGGCGCCTTCAGTGGCTATCGTAATTTCCTTTGGCATTGCATTTTGCGCAAATGCAGCACCCAAAAAAAATGATACGGTCAAAAAACAGCCCATATATAGTTGTTTTTTCATCTTAAAATTCCTCCTTAATCCCAAAATGAATGTTATTAATCTGGAATATCAAAAACCAATACTATATATTCGCAACTATATAGGATTTTCCTATAGAATTACTAAAACAAAGGTTTAGGTTATGAATTTTCGGCAATTATCTGCATTTCAAGCCGTTATGCAAACCGGAACCGTAACGGCAGCGAGCGCATTACTCAGAATCTCCCAACCATCCGTCAGTGCCCATATTGCGAACCTCGAACATAATTTAAAGCTTCAGCTTTTTCAGCGTGTAGGTGGTAGACTACTGCCTACAACAGAGGCAGTATTATTTCATCAGGAAGTCACGCAATTAATGCAAGGCATGGGGCGCCTTAAAAACTTTGCAAGCTCTATCAATAATTTACAAACTGGCGAGCTGAATATTGGTTCGTTTCCCGCTCTTGCCAGCATCGTAATGCCGACCTTTATTGGTTCATTTCTGAAAAAGCTGCCCGAAATCAAACTTTCACTGATTTCTGAGGGATCGTTTCCATTAGCCGAGCTGGTAGCGCATAGACAGATAGATATCGGCTTCATTCAAATGCCGGTTGATGATCCAGCTATTATTTGCAAGCCTTTCTTTGAAACGGCCTTCATCTGCGCAGTTTCTCCTCAACATCCGTTTGCCAATAAGATATCCATTTCCCCTCAGGATCTTAATCAGCAGAGCATCATTCGTTTGATGCGAAATACTGAACTATGGCGCAATATTGAAAAAACGTTTCAAAACAATAATATAAACGCAATTTTTCGCTATGAAACAGATCTCGCAGACCTGGCTTGCTCCTTTGCCGAGCAAGAATTAGGCATCGCGATTGTTGATCCCTACTCTGCATTACGCTGGAACAAGCAACTGAAGCTCATCCCTTTTGACGTATATATTCCAGCCAATATATATTTAATATATAGCCGTTTTCTTACACATTCTTTATTACAAAAATCTTTTGAAAATGAACTCCAAAATCATTTGAAAAGTGATTTTTTGTTTACCCCCACACCAAATAAATAGCAGGATAAGAATTAAAATAAAAAATTATCTAGGGTCAGAACCTATTAAAGGGGTTCTGTCGCATATGTGGAACGACCTTGATAGCAAGGTTTTTCTGCATTGATGGCCCATGGGACGGTGCAGTCATATGTTCGGCCTGTTAATGCGGCTTTATTCCCCGCTGGCCATGATGATATCCGCGATGCCGATCGCCTTAATCAAATTTGCGTGCTCAAAAACACATTGCGACGGACGGTCTGATCGATATCTGGATTTTGTCCGGTTGGTTCATCACGTTTGGCACCTTGCCATATGATCCGGCTGCTTTAGCCGGAACTTCTGGATCCTTGTTTTATGCTTTCATCATATTGTCCGGCGCTTGATACGTTCCACCTTTCACCAAGAGCGCCCAGATCGTGCGCGCAATTTTGTTGGCTAGCGCTACGGCTGCAACCTTATAAGGGCGGCGTGCAGTCAATCCGATAACCCACTTTGGCATCGGCACACCACGCCGAGCTTGCTTGAGAATAGATGTTGCGCCGACAATCAGCAGTGTCCGTAACTGCTTATTCCCCTGTTTCGATATTCGGCCGAGCCGCTCCTTGCCACCACTGGAGTTTGATCGGGGCGTAATACCTATCCAGGCGGAGAGATCTCGACCAGTTTTGAATGCCGCAGGATCATGAATGGTCGCTTGAACCGTCGCAGCGATGATGGGTCCAACTCCGGGAATACTGGTCAGACGTCGGGCAGCCTCATCTGCTTTCACTGTCGCGATGATCTTTCTATCGAGTTTTTCCTGCATGGGCATACTCTAAACTTGATTGTTTTAAGCCATATGCCGGATGCCGCATCACCCCGTCTTGAAGGAAATTGCAGTTCAGTTCATCGCGGTGGCATAAATGCCGGGGGACATGCCATAAGTTCGGGCGAAAAGCCTTGTCATGTGGCTCTGGTCAGCAAAACCAGCCGCTTGCGCTGCATCGGCAAGCGCTGTGCCTCCGGCAATCATCTTCCGTGCCCTTTGGAGCCTGCGCTGTGGTCTGCCCCCATTGAGTGATCCGAGTTTAATGTTAGTGCATGCTGGGTCTAATCGCTAGAGCCGGAGTTGATGCTGGTCCGTTTTGAGGTGGCCAGACCGAGGCCTCCAATCACGGCCGGTGATGGATGGCGTGATTAGGGTGCTCCAGCCACTACCCCAAATGGCGCGTCGGTCCATCACCTTTGATCGCGGCACAGAGTTCACAGAATGGGCTTATCTGCAGGCCGGCATCGGATCACAAACATGGTTCTGTGATCCGCAATCACCCTGGCAGAAAGGAACGGTTGAAAACACTAATAGACGAGCAAGACGCTGGCTTCCCCGAGACCTTGATCCGCTCACCCTCAGTGACCGCGATCTCGCCTTCATCTGCAACCGTCTCAACAATACGCCGCGTAAATGCCTGGGGTATAAAACGCCAGCAGAAGTCTTCCGGCAAAAACTTATCGCAAATAAAAATCGTTATGCGTAAATTCAAATCGCAAAAGTCGCGCTTCAGCATGAACTCACACCGCAAAGTTAAAATGTCCTGTTTCTGCAAAATAGAAATGTCACACTCTTCGCATTTTAGGATGTGGGAGTTTGCAGATGGGATGGATTTTAATGAGCGAGCGAGAAGTTTTAATTCTCGTCACTGATCCAGTTCACAAATTGCCATTTCAGCCACTTCTAACGTTGTAGATATAGTGTCGTTACTTTCAATGGACCATGCTGTTGAAAGTCCACACCATGCAATTATCCACTTGAGAAGGTGTTGTCACATTGTTTGAAGTAGGCGCGTGCTGAAGCGGGTCAGTGGATTTTACGCAAGTTTATGCGCTGTTGCTTTCCATTCAGCGATAGCATTTATGCGATGCGCTCGGATTAAGCCCGCTGAACGGATGGAACTGGCTTGAACAAAATGGTTTCGAGTGGCTGAAAAGATTGATACGAAATGCTGCAATGACCCGATTGACCGAAACCCTTGTCGAGTTCGCTCGCGCTTGCGAAACGGCAAGTGCGAATTCTCAGCTCGATTATTCAGTCCCTTATGCGAGCGATGCTCGACGTTAGTCATGAGCTGACGCTTGGCAGCACCATAGGATCGTAGCTTATCGGTGACAATACGTTTTGGTGCACAGCCTTGTTTCTTCAAAAGTCTAACCAGCAAACGCTTTGCTGCCTTGGTGTTACGGCGTGTTTGAACAATCTCATCGAGCACATAGCCATCTTGATCAACTGCGCGCCACAGCCAGCACTTCTTGCCACCGATACTAACAACGACTTCGTCGAGATGCCAGACATCACTGGCCAAGGGTGTCTTGCGGCGCAATCGCGCGGTGAGCGAAGAGCCATGTGACGAGCACCACCGGCGGATCGTTTCGTAAGAAACCTCAACGCCGCGCTCAAGCATCATTTCTTCGACTTCACGAAGGCTGAGATTGAAGCGAAAATACAGCCAGACTGCACGCGCTACAATTGAGATGGGAAAGCGATGGTTTTTGTACGTCGGAGCTTGCTCATTCATGAACATCAAATACCGCAATCATATTGATGAATAATCAATGTGACAGCACCCCCAAATCTGTTATTCTTTATGCGTTATTCTTTTATGTGCGCTATTCAGTCTCCTATCGTGATCTTCAGGAGATTCTGCAAGAACGCGGTGTTGATGTTGACCACACGACTTTAAATCGATGGGTCGTCAAATACTCAACGCTTATTGCCGCCCAGGCCCAAAAGCGCAAACAGGCGACAACTTCCTCATGGCGCATGGATGAAACCTACATCAAGGTCAAAGGACGTTGGGTCTACCAGTACCGAGCCATTGATAAACAAGGCAATACGTTGGATTTTATGTTGTCAGAACAGCGTGATGCCGATGCAGCGACCGCTTTTTTTAAACGGACAATTGAAACCAACGGTCTACCAGAGAAAGTGGTGATTGATAAAAGCGGGGCCAATTTCGCCGGATTGCGTAATATGAATATGCTGTTTTGGCTCTGCGGCATATATTATTTCATCGATATCCTGCAGGTCAAATATCTCAATAATATTATTGAGCAGGATCACCGCTTCATTAAGAGAATTACCAATCCGATGCGAGGGTTTAAACCCTTCGCATCGGCCTCCGCAACACTGGATGGGATTGAGACCGCCCATATGATCCGCAAAGGGCAGTTTGCCATGGGCGGCAAATCACCATTCGAGCAATTCGCGGCACTCGCAGGATAAGTGTGTCCGGAGATAAGACGCGTCTCGCCTAATTGAAAACTTTGCAACAGAACC
>NZ_JAUCBM010000033.1 GCF_030362795.1 Pseudochrobactrum kiredjianiae
GGTTGTGTCGCAAATTTTGCAGTAAGTTAAGTGCGGCCTTATCTGTGGGCACAATTATGCTGCGAGCTCCGCGAACACTACGAATGGCGATTGATTGTCGTTGGCGAATTGATTCTTGCGGATCATGTGAGCCACTTCGATCCCTGCAATGGTGGCTGAAGCGGAATGGAATGCTTTGAAGCCCAACATGTGCTTGGTGACCCGCTTGATGAAACGATGATCCTGTTCAAGAATGTTGTTCAGGTATTTGACCTGAAGAATCTCAATCAGCTTGTCCGTATCGGTGATCTTAAGGATATTATTTATAGCCTGCGCACCAGCCAAATTAGCTCCGCTTTTATCAATAACAATCTTGTTCGGAACACTATTGCTTGCGATAGCCTTTTTAAGGAAACGCCGCGCAGCGCTGAGGTTGCGGCGCTCAGAGAGCATGAAATCAAGGGTTTGGCCGTCACGATCAACGGCCCGATATAGATAGGTCCATTTCCCTTTGACCTTTATATAGGTCTCGTCAACACGCCATGAGCCTAGTGTTGCGCGTTTACGCTTCTGAGCATGAGTTGCAATCTGCGGCGAGTATTTAACAACCCATCGGTTCAGTGTTGCATGGTCAATCTCTACGCCTCGTTCGGCCATTATTTCCTGAAGATCACGATACGAAACTGAATAACGAACATAGAAGAAAACGGCATACAGGATGACACTTTTGGGGAAATGCGTTCCCTTGAAATCGACCATGTTCAATGCCTCTCATCAATCTGTAACCGACGCCACTCATCGCATATATGGTCCGACATAAAAAGTTTGCGACAAAACCGTTGTCCGCTGCCGTTTTCTGAATGATTTGTCCAACTTCAGGAGATCCGGTGAAGGAAATGAAATCCACTCCGGGATGGCCAGCGAGCGCGGTGCCGATCTTGCCACCGGCTCCCGTCACGACATTGATAGCCCCGTCAGGAAGGCCAGCCTCGGTGGCCAGTTCGGCCAGTCGAAGAATTGATGCAGACGCCGCCTCAGCTGGCTTGAGAACTGTCGCGTTTCCCGCAGCAAGGGAGGGGGCAAGGGTTCGTCCGAACATCTGCATAGGATAGTTCCAAGGCAGGATGTGTCCCGTCACGCCCTTTGCTTCGCGCACGACCGCTACGAAATGGTTGTTCAGATACGGGATTGTATCGCCATATACTTTGTCTGCCGCGCCACCATAGTATTCGAAGTAACGTGCAGCAGCGTCGACGTCGTTGCGCGCGACAGTTCGTGGCTTTCCAGTGTCCCGAGACTCGATTGCTGCGAGTTCATCCTTCTTCTCGATAATGAGGGCCGCGAATTTCAGAAGGAGTCTTCCTCGTTCTGCAGCAGTGAGGCGACCCCACGGTCCGTTTTCAAATGCTGCCCTTGCCGCTTTAACAGCCGCATCGATGTCCTCAATGGTGCCGACGGCGATCCGCCCGTATTCCTTGCCAGTGCTGGGGTCGATCGCTGCCGACGTCTCCCCGGATGTGCTCGCCGCCCATTTGCCGTTGATGAAATGCTTATCCAAAGTGACCTCCCTATCATCGAGAATTTGTAGTCGCATAAGAGGCCGGCGATTGGCTGTGTGCAATTTGAGTTCGCCTCTTCCTGCCATTGAGATCGATTATGGGAGGCCAGTTAGACCCGTGTTGCTATTCACCCGCGAGGCGAGCCATTCACCGTTCTGGATCATCTCTGCCATAAGCCCGGTCAGCAAATCTGTCACACGAACGGAGGCACGCGTTACGATTTGAGAAGGGTTCCGAACAACATAGATTCCACGGCGAAAAACAGGTTTCACAATCCGCGCCGCCGACAGCTTTCTATGCTGCAATTCCTCCATAATCGCAGCATGGGCAAGTAACGAGTATCCAAGCCCTTCTGCGACGAGCGTTTTGATATGCATGAGTGAATCGACCTCGAATGCTATCTTTAACTCGAGCGGGCCATTGCGTGTCTTGTCGTCCACGAACCGGCGCAGGCCATGTTGCTGTGTGGGCATGATGAATTGATACTGCTCATGATTTGCCAAGCCGACGGGTTCGATGGCGATGCCATACTCGTCGACTGGTCCGAAGCTGCCTGGCGGACCGACGAGAAAAAGCTCCTCGACCGCCACCTGCGTCGAGATCAGCGACCGCATATCCTGGACATTATACAAGACGCCGATGTCCAGGTTGCCTTCCTCGAGCCAGCGCCGGATGTGCCCTGACATCGCCTCCGAAACATTCAACGATATGCCCGGGAACTGCTTCTTCGCAGCGACGATGAGGCGCGCGCCAATTAGTGTGCTGACCGAACTTGGAAGTCCGATAGACACACGCTCGTGGACGAAGACATCATCACTTCGAATTTGCTCTCTGGCGCGGGCAATCTCGCGGAGGATCGTATTGGCGTGTTCTCTGAAGATGCGTCCAGGTTCGGTAAGAAGGACGCCGCGCGAGGTGCGCTCGAACAGCTTTATCCCGAGTTCATCTTCCAGCCGGAGAAGCATTTGGCTGAGAGAAGGCTGAGCAATATCCAACCTATCTGCGGCGCGTGTCACCGACCCCAATTCTGCTATCGCGAGAAAACATCTAAGCTGTCGCTCCTCCATCACATGACCCCTCCCTGAGTCTGTTTTGTTTAGCAAGGCTGAGCTGGACGGCGCTTTGCAACCGGCTCAGCCTTGGTATTCGCGCTAGGCTATTTGCCCAGTCCGTCCTCGACCGGCCAAATGAAGCGCTCTTCCAACACGATCACGCCGTTCAACGCAGAGACGAAGTTTGGAATATCCGCGAGGAGCTCGACGCCCTCGGGGCTTGAAAATGCAGCATCATGCGCCTCTTTGCTCTCGAACCAGAGTTCGGAAAACCCGTCATAGGGTACCTCCGGATTCGCCGAGCGATTGATGTAGTTAATAGCGTAGCGTTTCAAACCCGGGATCCGCTGGCACAGGACCGCATGGGTGTTGCGCCAATGATCCAGAAACTGCTCGTTGGTCAGATCATCCCTTTTCTTCAAAAAACCTATCCGCTTTGCATACTTAGCCATTTCATGCCTCCCTAGGAACAATGAACACCAATCATAGTGAAGATCGGTCAATTACCCTAACGCGCATACTGAGCAAAGACCTGCAAGGTTCTCCAGCTTCTTTCTGTCATTGATATTTCCGATACCAGAGTGAGTCATCGGTTTGCTCAATCGGTGCAAGAGCGAACCGCGATTGGCCGAGGGTCCCTGCATTTGTTCTTATGCCAGAACAAACAAGCAATGCGGGTAGGAAGAAATGCGTCAGGATCTTCAAGGGATAACAGTTGTCGCCCTGGAACAGGCCGTTGCGGCGCCCTATGCAAGCTCACGCCTGGCTGACGCGGGTGCACGTGTCATTAAGCTGGAGCGGAAGGAAGGGGACTTCGCGCGAAACTATGATTCTTTTGTCAACGGGTTAAGCGCTTACTTCGTTTGGCTCAATCGGGGAAAGGAGTCGGTGCTCTTTGACCTAAAGGATCAGAACGATGTTGCGTTTCTGTATGAGATGCTGTCGCAGGCTGATGTCTTCATCCAAAACCTCGCGCCGGGCGCGACCGAACGGGCAGGTATCGGAAGTGCAACGCTGCGCGAGCGGTTTCCAAAACTAATCACCGTGGATGTTACCGGATACGGATCTTCGGGCGAATATCGCTCGATGAAAGCATATGATTTGCTCGTACAAGCGGAGAGCGGGCTTGCCCTGCTGACAGGCAACGATTCAGGGCCGGCTCGGGTCGGCGTATCAGTATGTGACATAGCGTGCGGAATGTACGCTCATCAAGCAATCGTTCAGGCTCTCTATGCGCGTGAGAAAAGTGGGGAAGGCAGGGCTATTGAGGTGTCTTTGTTCCACAGTCTGGCCGACTGGATGAACGTGCCCTACCTCCAATATCAGTATGGTGGCCACCATCCTACGCGCAATGGTCTTGAGCATCCGACCATTGCCCCTTACGGCGTATTCGATTGTCAAGGCGGCGAAAAGATTCTGCTATCGATACAGAACGAACGGGAATGGCAAAGACTGTGTACCAAGGTTCTGGAGAGGCCCGACCTTCTCACCAAGGAAATGTTCGCCAACAACAACGCCCGTGTGCAAAACCGACGAGAGCTGGAAGACCTCATAAACTCCGTCTTTCAGAAGATGGATCGGAATGCGATTGCAGAGCGCCTCCTTGTAGCAGAAATTGCTTTTGGCAGGCTGTCGACGCTTGAGGATCTTGCTGCCCATCCGCAACTGCGAACCATTGCGGTCGAAACAGCCGCAGGAAATATCGAGGTAATTGCACCTCCTATTGTCATCTCGGGCGAAACACCTGAATACCAACCGGTACCAACATTGGGACAACATGATGAGGCGGTCCGTGAAGAGTTTTCAATCGCCGCTGATGCGTCAATACGCCCAGATGCCGTGAGTGCAGGATAACGGATCGATGTCCAACGGCGTTGGCAAACCAATCACGACGTTCGATGTCAAAGCGCGGAAAGGGGCTGACAAGCTCGTTTGCCTCACCGCTCATAGCACGCCCACCGCCCGGCTAATTGACGAATTTTGCGATATCGTTCTCGTAGGCGACAGCCTCGGAATGGTCGTGCACGGACTGCCCAGTACGGTCGGAGTCACGCTTGATATGATGCTTCTTCATGCGAAGGCGGTTCGCCGAGGGTTAAACCGTGCATTGATGGTCGTTGATCTACCTTTCGGGAGCTATGAAAGCTCCCGACAAACAGCGTTTGAATCGGCGGTGCGTCTGATGCAGGAGACAGATTGTGCGGCGGTCAAGCTTGAGGGCGGCAGTGCGATGGCGCCGACAGTGCGCTTCCTTGTCTCTCGCGGTATCCCGGTAATGTCACATATCGGCTTGACCCCTCAGAGCATTAACGTCTTCGGTGGATACAAAGTGCAGGGCCGGGGCGCCGGCGGCGATAGTCTGCTCGCTGACGCCAGAGCATGCGAGGAAGCCGGCGCGTTTGCGATCGTAATCAAGAAGGTTGCAGAGCCCGTCGCAAGGCGCATTACCGGGGCAGTGGGAATTCCAACTATCGGGATCGGAGCTTCGCCCGCCTGCGACGGCCAGATTCTCGTTACCGAGGACATTTTGGGCCTGTTCCGAGAGTTTAGACCGAAGTTTGCAAAACGATATCGCGATTTCGGCTCCGATATGTCCGAAGCAATCGCATGCTTCGCGAAAGAGGTCCGCGATGGGGATTTTCCAACCGAGGAGCATTGTTTTCGGGAGTAGGGGACCGTTTTAATTCATCTCGAGGTCGGGGGGAGATCTATGGGCATTCAAGCATTTTGCGCGCGTTTCAAACTAGGTACAAAAATTACTGCGGTCGGGCTTGGTTTCGTTGGAACGATCGTGATCATAAGTGGCATCAATTACTTTGCTGCCAGCGTCCTGCAGAAGCGGATCGACGCGAGCAGCGACGTCGTCAACGCACTGACCGGATTCAAGAATGTCTATGCTGGAATGACCCTTTTCCTCCAGCATGCCTCGGAGGATAGCCGCGATAAACTCTACGACGAGATTACAAGACAAAAGAATGTCCTTTCGCTTGCCGAACACCGTTTGAGCGCAACGGATGGAAGGGCCGTGATCACGTCCGCTGCTGACGCCACATCGAACATTGAACGCCGCGTGGGTGATCTTTGGTCGCTTCATGAGAAAGAGACACAGCTCAGACTCGAACTCGAAAATGACCTCTCCGCGATGGCGGATTTCCAGGCGAAGACTGCAACGGAACAGCAAAAGCTGGAACAGAGTATCAGGGACAGCGAGCAATCCGCAAAGATGATGCTTCAGACAGCAGAGTATCTGGACGGGACAAGCAGGTTCTTCGGTAAACTCGCCACCGACCTGAACCAATCGTCGATCGACAAGTTGCCGGGGATAGCAAATTCGCGTGGAAGGTTCGTCAGCAAGCAGCTTGAGAAATCTGTCGAAATCATTCCCCCAGCAACTGCTGCTGCAATGAGAAAGATCGCTGACGGTTTGAACCGGCTCTCGGCATCGGACCCGTCAGTCGATTATTCTCCTGTTAGAGCCGAAGTCGCTAGCCTGTCGGCCGAGCTTGATAGCTCGCTGAAAGAAGCTGCCACCGGCAATATGCGCGGCGCTACGCGTATTTTCAGTGACTTGAATCAGAGATCGTCGCTCGCGGTCGCCGTGGTCGGATACAGCAGGCAATTTTCGTATGATCTGGCCGTCGCTCAAGCCTTGATCGCGAGATACCTAGGCCAGCCTACGCCGCAGCACGAACGATCCCTGATGTCATCCATCGACATCCTCTCCTCGGATCTTGAGAAATTCACCAAGGAAGCAAGCGGATTGACATTTTTCGATGGCCTGCCTGCCGTGATGGGTCCAACTTTAAGCCGCATAAGAACGAATGCTTCCGAATTGCGGCAGATTTTTCTTGATCGTACCGGTTCCTTTAATGAGACCGCAGATACCATCGAAACCGTCTGGAGCGCACTTGGACAACTCGTCGTAGATCAGAAGGCTCTTGCAGACCAAGAGAGGCAGCGAGCGAACCTCTACTCCCTCTCTGCCGTGTTTGCTGGTGTCGCAATCGCCGGATTTGCCGTCTTGAATAGCCCCGAGTTTATTAGACACTCTTCGTCTTCAGTTTGTGGTTCTGTTCAAAGTGTGCTGGTGACAGCATACCATTTCTAACGTGTTTGCGTTGCGGGTTATAAAACATCTCAATGTAATCAAATACGTCTTGCCTTGCTTCAGCTCGAGTTCTGTATGTTTTACGTCGAACGCGCTCTCGCTTCAGCAGGTTAAAAAAGCTCTCAGCTACAGCATTATCGTGACAATTCCCGCGGCGGCTCATGCTGTGCTCAAGATTATGTTGTTTCAGGAATGATGCCCAGTCCATACTTGTAAACTGGGAGCCTTGGTCTGAATGTATCAGTACCCGCTCTTTAGGCTTTCGTCGCCACACGGCCATCAATAAACCCTGTAAGACCAGGTCTGTGGTTTGGCGCGATTGCATTGACCACCCGACAACGCGTCGAGAAAACAGGTCGATGACAACAGCCAGGTAGGAAAACCCTTCATATGTCTTGATATAAGTAATATCTGTGACCCAAACCTTATCAGGTGTGTTCACATCGAACTGGCGATCCAGGGTGTTGTCTATGACGATAGAGGGTTTGCCACCATATTTACCGGAACGGCGCTTATAACCAATCTGAGCCTTGATCCCTGCCAGTCTGGACAGTCTCGCCACACGGTTTGGACAGCAGGTCTCCCCCTGATCTCGCAGATCATCGTGTAATTTGCGGTATCCGTAGACCTTGCCGCTGTCATGCCAAGCATCCTTGATCAGTGCTATCTGCCGGATATCTTCATTTGCACGGTGACTTAAAGGCTGCTTCATCCATGCATAAAATCCGCTTGGATGGACACAAAGCATGCGGCACATGGCACGCACATTGAACCGAACACGATGCGCCTTGATAAACGCGTACTTCATTTTGCATCCTTGGCGAAGTACGCGGTGGCTTTTTTTAATATGTCACGCTCCTCCGTGACGCGAGCAAGCTCTTGCTTCAAGCGCCTGATCTCTGACAATTGATCATCCTGCACAGCTGCTTTCTCAGGAGCATTATAGCGCTTCCTCCAGCTATAAAGTGAATGTGTGCTCACGCCCAAGCGACGTGAAACATCAGCTACTGAATAGCCACGCTCAGTAATCTGTTTAATAGCGTCAAGTTTGAATTCGTCGGTGAAATTAGCTTTACCCATCGTAAGCTCCTTGTCTCTTTTTTAAGTCACAAGGTGTCTACAAATCTAGGGGCTATTCA
>NZ_JAUCBM010000034.1 GCF_030362795.1 Pseudochrobactrum kiredjianiae
GGTTTTGTCGCAAACTTTTTATGTCGGACCATATATGCGATGAGTGGCGTCGGTTACAGATTGATGAGAGGCATTGAACATGGTCGATTTCAAGGGAACGCATTTCCCCAAAAGTGTCATCCTGTATGCCGTTTTCTTCTATGTTCGTTATTCAGTTTCGTATCGTGATCTTCAGGAAATAATGGCCGAACGAGGCGTAGAGATTGACCATGCAACACTGAACCGATGGGTTGTTAAATACTCGCCGCAGATTGCAACTCATGCTCAGAAGCGTAAACGCGCAACACTAGGCTCATGGCGTGTTGACGAGACCTATATAAAGGTCAAAGGGAAATGGACCTATCTATATCGGGCCGTTGATCGTGACGGCCAAACCCTTGATTTCATGCTCTCTGAGCGCCGCAACCTCAGCGCTGCGCGGCGTTTCCTTAAAAAGGCTATCGCAAGCAATAGTGTTCCGAACAAGATTGTTATTGATAAAAGCGGAGCTAATTTGGCTGGTGCGCAGGCTATAAATAATATCCTTAAGATCACCGATACGGACAAGCTGATTGAGATTCTTCAGGTCAAATACCTGAACAACATTCTTGAACAGGATCATCGTTTCATCAAGCGGGTCACCAAGCACATGTTGGGCTTCAAAGCATTCCATTCCGCTTCAGCCACCATTGCAGGGATCGAAGTGGCTCACATGATCCGCAAGAATCAATTCGCCAACGACAATCAATCGCCATTCGTAGTGTTCGCGGAGCTCGCAGCATAATTGTGCCCACAGATAAGGCCGCACTTAACTTACTGCAAAATTTGCGACACAACCTGCTTGTCACTGTAAAATGCCAGTGGCTTGCCCCATTCCTTCAGATACGCCTTCGTCGCCTGAAAATAATCAAACGTGTTCTCTGAGCGGGCAAAACGCAAATGCAGGAGCTTGCCGGTGGCATCGTCGATATAAACGAGGAGGGCGCATTTGGGACCCCGATCCTCAAACCACCAGTGATGTGAACCGTCGATTTGCACCAGTTCACCAAGGCAATCCCGCCGGCCGCGCGGCTGATGCAGTTGCCGCTTGCGTTCGCGACGTGACGTCCACAAGCCAGCCGCCGTCATCCATTGTCGCAGCGTCTCCTTGCTGACCGAAATTTGATGGCGTTTAACCAGCTTCTCACAGGCCAGTGTCGGCCCGAAGTCCCGATAATACGTCCGTAAAAGATCCAGAACATCATTCCGGAAATCTTCGCTATAACGACGATTGCTCGGGTGGCCGCGCTTACCCGAAACAAGGCCCGCTCCACCGAACCGATCAAAGGCCTTTAAAAGCCGATGAACCTGGCTGCGACTGAGATCAAGCAGCGCCGCTGCCTCCACCACGCGAAGGTGATTATCTCTGATTTGCTGAACGGTCTTCAGCCGGTTGAGTTCTTTCTGCGACATAGTGATCAGACAAGACATGACGGCTCCCATCCGCTGTTTGCAGCTAAAAACCCAGTCTTCCTTTCCGCCTTCGATTTGAAAAGGGCAAGAGCTGCAAAAATTGTCGCATCTCTAAATTGCCCAACTGTCGCATCTGCATATTGCTGTTATAAGAATTGAGTTGATAATATGTATTATGGAACTAACAAAGAGTTTTACATTTAAATATCTTGCAATGATTAATTGATTGCGCAATGATGTTTTATAGATCCCACGGCAAAAGGAGTTCACCAGCAATGGCTGCAGAAATCATTGATCACAATACGCTGTCACGCCTTGTTGAAGCCGGTGCTGTGCGTGGTGCCCATGTTATCGGTCAACCCGGCGGATGGTCGCTGATGGTCAAATATGGGATGGCCGAACGGGCTCTTGCCGCGCAACGTAGCCGTCAAGTGCGTGTATTCCGGCGTATGGAAACGCTTGTTACCTATCTCAAAGACATGGGAATTCAGCACTTCGATGTTGATGCTGCTGATTATGAGAACGACGGTGGAAAATCCTATACGCGCCCAGACCGTAGTGCTGCTTTACGCCAGACTCACGAAGCTGCAACCCATAATAAATGGTTCCTAGAACAGGTTGAAACAGCCCTACATGAGGCCGACAATCCTAATACAGAGTGGGTTTCTCATGAAACTGTTAAAGAGGACATGGCACGCCAACGCATAGAATTATTGGCGCGTATCAAAGGCGAAACTGAATGAAAATTGTCTGGCTCCCACAAGCACAGGCTAATCGCATGGATCTCATTGCCTATATAGGTCAGGAAAACCCACGTGCCGCTCTTAATCAACTCGACGAGATTGAGCAACAAATAGATAGGCTGATCGATTACCCTGAAATGGGACGTGTCGGACGAAAGCGTGGCACCCGAGAATTGGTTCTCAACCGAACGTCGTTTGTTCTTGTTTATCGCATTCAATTAAAGTTACAGAGTATAGAAATTTTGCGTCTGCTGCATGGTGCGCAAAAATGGCCGCCGACCTGAGGTATTTTGTTAAAGGTGGGTAATAACAGTTCTTCTTAAATCGAAAACAGATCATCCGAATAAGATTGAAAAGGAATAACACATGACAAAACTACCCTTTTGCCATGAGTGATTATATCTGAAAACAAAAAATGGCTACGGCAGCAATGGGGCCGTCAGGAGACGGTCTGCTTTTGCTTTCAGGTCATCGATAGCCGTCGTCCAAGCCTGAGCGCAAAAATCCTCGCAACGCCCATTTTTTAGTGTCGATATCGTCGGCCTACAGAAAGCTGCCAATTTCCAACGCTGCGCGGCTCCGATAGCTTAGTCAGCACCAGGAACCAGATCCACGAATTCCGCCGTCTCGCTTTTGGGCCGCAAAAGATCATCGAGCGGCTTCACTGCCAGCTTGAGTGGCATTTGCCCTGCCATGCCGCTAAATATGCATGTGCCGGTCGGTAGCGTTGGAATGGATTCCTCGGTGAGCTTATCGATGTAGGACACAGCACTTGCGATCGATTGCAAATCCTTCTGATTGATCAGTCGGTGGATAAAATAGTTATGAGCCTGAGAGGTGATGGTATGGGAGATATCATTCGGTCTTTGACTTGAAATTGTAACGAACACGCCGAACTTGCGCCCTTCCTTGATGATCTCCTCGAACGTCTCCAAGCGGTAGTCCTTCCAACTCTCTGATTCCCTGAAAGACTCCCGCGACAGAATATTGTGGGCTTCGTCAATCACTATATTCAACGAACGAGCACCGCCGATCCGCTTATGATCTTCATAGATTTTCTTGGCGACCAACAATGGAACTGTCTTCTTCATCTCTAGATTGATGTCGCTTAGTGCGAACACTAGGACATTCGATGTGAAGAGGTTGGCGTTCGGTACGGGATCAAATATTTTCCGAATGTCGCCTTGTTTACTTTTGAGCTTGTTGATGGCCGGTGCGATGTGCTCGTTCTGGGCACGGTTTGCCAAGACGTCTGAAATCAACTGGACGTAGCAAAGAGTTACCAAATTCTTGATGTCATCTTCCGCGAGTTCAAGTAGCGCTACGGCTTTATAGGCGATCGTTTCTGTGATCCGATCTGGGGTCGACCTGAGATAAACCTGCTGCCCACGAAGTCGGAACTCCGACTGGCCGTTATGCCATTCTAGATCCTCGGCGAGCTCGATGACCTCACCATCTGCGTTACTCTCGGGTAGCACCTGCCTGAGATAATCGAGTAGCAGATCCGCCCGGATCTTATCCGACATCTGTAAAACCTGGGTCACTTGCCGCTGAACGATGGCGCGAAGGTAATTGGCTGGAACATCTGCCTCGTTTACCTGCTGCTGGAGCTTGAGAGCACGCTTTAAAAACGGCTTCTGCGTCTTTTCGGTCGCGTCTGCGAGGATGCTGACAATCTCAATGTCGTTGAAGCCCCCTGCTCCGAGCGGAATTTTATCTCCGTTGTCATTTCTGGTGCTCAAATTGAACACCCGCTTATGCTGGGTGAGGCAATTGTCCCTGATATACTCATTGTTGAAATCGAACAGGACAACGCGACAGTTCGCTTCGAATGCAGCGGCGTTACGAACTCGCATTTTTGCGATGAACTCCTGATAAATCTTCGCAAGCGTGTTCGACTTGCCGCTACCGGTGTTTCCAAAGATGGCGATGTGACTGTTCATCAGCCCGTCGACGGGGAGGGAGATGTCAAATCCCTCGTACTCTGACCGCGCGATGTCGAGCGCGATCCCGCCATTTTTTAAGAGATTATGGACTTGGTGGACCTTCTCTTTGGTAAGAAGGAATGCCTCATTTCCGACGAGTGGTAGCTCTTTTGTGCCTCCAAAGAACTCGCCCTTTCGGTCGAGGAAGCCTACAAGCGAGACGGACAGGAACCGTCGGCCGTTCATGTATGCCAATTGGCTGGGCCGCTTGTCGTCTGTCTGGGCGTTCTCACCCTCAACCTTCCCAATGAGGCTGAGGAAACCCTTTCGAATATCGACATAGCTCCCGACGCCGATGTTTCTGATCACATCGCCATCATAAAACAGCTCCGAGAGATTTTTATCCCGGTCAACGGAGATGAAAACTTTGCGTCCCGTCACAGCAGAGACTTCGCCTACGCGAAGTACGGCCTCTTTCTGAAGGCGATCCGGACGATCAGCCATTCTTGATCTCCGGCAGGACCGCGGCGAGGATGTTGTTCAGACGCAGGAAGTCGATATTGGTTCCCGCAGGCGGCCCGATCACGCTAACGTTTCGATGCTTGTCGAACTTAGCTCGATAAAGATCAATGTCGTCGTGGCTGTAAGCGAAGATGATTAGCTGCGACGTCGGATTTCTGAGCGCTCTTTTCGTTATGTCCAGGATGTGCTCGTCACTAAATGAGAACCCGAACGCCATCAGAGCGGCATTCTCCTGCTCCATCGACTTCGAGAAAAGCCGCAGCAGGTCATAGTATACCCTTTCCATAAGGGTCTCATGAAATTTTCTAAAGTTCGGCATAATCAGAAAATGCTTGCTGAGGTACTCAGAAACCTTAGCTGGATTTGCCTTTTCGGCCGGCATCAGAGGCTGGACAGCACTTGCGTTGTATACGAGATTCGAGCCCCGCTTCGTCCAGTTTAGTGACCCATGAGGCTTAATGAGGTTAATGGTCGGGATCTCGACCCGTCGAGCATAGAGTGAGCTTGCTCGATAGGTTCTGTCAAAATACTTTTCCGGTGCGAACGCAAAATTCTCAGACTGTCCGGAAGATCGGTCGAAACCATCATTGATAATGATACTAGGTAAATTGCTCGCCGCAAATTCGACAAACATATCGTAATTAGTCGAGAATATAGTGGCTTGCCGAGGCAATATCTCGTTTTTTCGATAGAATAAAATCTGATCTATTGTTGAAATAAATCTACGATAGTTATTTAAAGTCTCATCTAGATCTGCCGGGTAAACTGCCTCTTCGTTCAGCTGCTTATAAGTCTTTCCGATTGTCTCAATGAAGTCAATCATCTCGCAATCTGCTTCCGCTGTCTTGCCGTCCTTAATCAGCTTGTCTAGTTTCTTTTCGATGTTACCAGCAGTCTTGATCGCTGGCAGGGAAGCTCCGGAGCCGATGAGGAAGTTAAGATTGCCGGATTGGATGTAAGGTGCCAAGACCTTCACCGTTTCATCATCGTTATTGATTATGTGGAATTGCACCATAGCAAAGTATCTCTAAGGTCAAAAGAATCGACAATCTTAGGTACATTAGATCGCCCGTAGCCAAAGCGATAGACCTCGACCACTTGATCGATCCTTTGCCTGAGAGAGGCGGCAATATGCCCCATCCCGTCGCTCGTGAATGCCGATCTCAGACGGCCATCAAGCGGGTTCATGCGCGTCGACGAGGGATCGCCAAGCAATGTCGGCTTCGGGAATTAGCAAGTCTCAGTCGAACAGCAAAATGGGAGGGCGCATTGCTGCCCGGCAGCTACCGACCCCATAACGGTCGAAACGACGCCGTTTCAGTTTCGCCGAAAGCGGACATCGGTCTGATAAAGAAGAACTGATGACCTACTACACGCTCCTTCTTGACTCGATGAAAGAGGTGCAAGATCTCGAAAAGACGCAGCATCATGGTTACGCGCTGAAGCCGCAGGCGCTGAACACAATTACTAGCTTCGACCTCGAAGAACAGCGTCACACAGACAACCAAAATACGCAAAAACGGATTTTCTGGCTGACCGTCGTTCTGATTGTCGTCGGGATCGTGCAAGCCGGGGCGGTGGCTTACGATACGTGGTGGAAGTCACCGGATACATTCACAGGGACCATCGGCGGACAAGCAATCGATCTGATACAGAAATGAGCGGACTAGAACACAGATTTGAATAGCCCCTAGATTTGTAGACACCTTGTGACTTAAAAAAGAGACAAGGAGCTTACGATGGGTAAAGCTAATTTCACCGACGAATTCAAACTTGACGCTATTAAACAGATTACTGAGCGTGGCTATTCAGTAGCTGATGTTTCACGTCGCTTGGGCGTGAGCACACATTCACTTTATAGCTGGAGGAAGCGCTATAATGCTCCTGAGAAAGCAGCTGTGCAGGATGATCAATTGTCAGAGATCAGGCGCTTGAAGCAAGAGCTTGCTCGCGTCACGGAGGAGCGTGACATATTAAAAAAAGCCACCGCGTACTTCGCCAAGGATGCAAAATGAAGTACGCGTTTATCAAGGCGCATCGTGTTCGGTTCAATGTGCGTGCCATGTGCCGCATGCTTTGTGTCCATCCAAGCGGATTTTATGCATGGATGAAGCAGCCTTTAAGTCACCGTGCAAATGAAGATATCCGGCAGATAGCACTGATCAAGGATGCTTGGCATGACAGCGGCAAGGTCTACGGATACCGCAAATTACACGATGATCTGCGAGATCAGGGGGAGACCTGCTGTCCAAACCGTGTGGCGAGACTGTCCAGACTGGCAGGGATCAAGGCTCAGATTGGTTATAAGCGCCGTTCCGGTAAATATGGTGGCAAACCCTCTATCGTCATAGACAACACCCTGGATCGCCAGTTCGATGTGAACACACCTGATAAGGTTTGGGTCACAGATATTACTTATATCAAGACATATGAAGGGTTTTCCTACCTGGCTGTTGTCATCGACCTGTTTTCTCGACGCGTTGTCGGGTGGTCAATGCAATCGCGCCAAACCACAGACCTGGTCTTACAGGGTTTATTGATGGCCGTGTGGCGACGAAAGCCTAAAGAGCGGGTACTGATACATTCAGACCAAGGCTCCCAGTTTACAAGTATGGACTGGGCATCATTCCTGAAACAACATAATCTTGAGCACAGCATGAGCCGCCGCGGGAATTGTCACGATAATGCTGTAGCTGAGAGCTTTTTTAACCTGCTGAAGCGAGAGCGCGTTCGACGTAAAACATACAGAACTCGAGCTGAAGCAAGGCAAGACGTATTTGATTACATTGAGATGTTTTATAACCCGCAACGCAAACACGTTAGAAATGGTATGCTGTCACCAGCACACTTTGAACAGAACCACAAACTGAAGACGAAGAGTGTCTAATAAACTCGGGGCTATTCAA
>NZ_JAUCBM010000035.1 GCF_030362795.1 Pseudochrobactrum kiredjianiae
CCCTTTAATTAAAGGTGTTTGAAAGTGGAATTTTCTCTGTTTAATAAACGAGGAGATTTTTATGAAAACGACTAGATTTACCGATCCACAAATCCTTGCAATCTTACGCCAAGCTGAGGGTGGTGTGTCTGTTCCTGAGCTTTGCCGCGAACACGGCATGAGCAATTCAGCATTTTATAAATGGCGCTCGAAATATGGCGGCATGGATGCCTCGATGGTCAGCCAGATGAAATCTATCGAGGATGAAAACCGTCGGCTAAAGAGAATGTTTGCTGACCTGAGCATGCAAAATGACTTACTGAAAGAAGCTCTTGGAAAAAAGTAACGGGGCGCTCGGAGCGTCGAGATATGGCCGTGATAGCTGCGAAACGGCCTGATGTCAGTATTGCGTGTGCATGCCGAGCTTTTGAAGTAAGCGAGACCTGTTATCGCTATAGCCCTCTTCTTCGTCATGAGAATGAAGAAATTGCAGATCTTCTGATTGGACTAACGGCAGCTAAAAAGACATGGGGTTTTGGATTGTGCTTTCTTTATCTTCGTAATGTCAAAGGCTATGGCTGGAACCACAAGAGGGTTTATCGTATTTATTGTGAGTTGGAGCTGAACCTTCGAATTAAGCCCCGAAAACGCCTTAAAAGGGATAAACCTGATGCTCTGGTAGTTCCAACAAAACCTAATTTGGTCTGGTCGATGGATTTCATGGCAGATCAGTTGGCAGACGGCCGGTCATTCCGGCTATTGAATGTACTGGATGATTTTAACCGTGAAGGCTTAGGCATTGAGGTGGATTTCTCTTTGCCAACAGAACGGGTTATTCGAAGTTTGAACCAGATCATCGAATGGCGCGGCAAGCCAGAGACTATACGCGTTGATAATGGCCCGGAATATATCAGTGGTAAACTTCTGGGGTGGGCTGAAAAACACTCTATTACCATCTTGTATATTCAACCAGGACAGCCTCAGCAAAATGCCTATATTGAACGCTATAACCGGACTGTCAGGCACGAATGGCTAGACCAATATATCATTGAGACAATTGAAGAAGCGCAAGCCTTCGCGACAGATTGGTTATGGACTTACAACAATGAACGTCCCAATATGGGCATAGGCGGAATAACACCCGCGCAGAAACTGAAAATGGCAGCATAAATTCCACGCCAGAACCCCGTTAAAAATGGGGGTATTACCGTGTGGTCTCATCAAGCTGCCGTGATTCTCCAGGCTCATTACTAACGTAGAAGTTGAGTTTCTTTCTGTAGGCGGAAAGTTTATCCGTAGTCATGGTAGTATGTCCTTCTACATCAGCTAATTTTCCCCACAGCAAGATGGCGAGATAGGGCAAATTGTTCTGCGAAATCGAGATCGTCTTGTGTAATCACCGGTACAGGATCTGAGATAATAGCAATCAAAGTTTCTCTTGAGATACTGTCATTCTCTAGTGCCGTTTCCAATGCACCGCGTGTTTCACGTTCCGCTCGCAGTAAAGCTGCTAGTGCCAGAATTAATTTATCCTTGCTATCGAATGCCATTTGATACCCTCGACTTTGAATGGAGATTTAAGTTTACAGAAACAATCTACCGTAGCGTTTTGTTCCGTGCCAGAATGTTGAATCAGCCAAGTAATCGGATTTATCAATCGCCATGGAACAAAGAGTTCCCTGCCCTCGTTCTTGACCAGTGATATAAATCTCAATTGGAATGCGGCATGCGAAGCGTAGCAGTGATAGGGTCAGGACCTACTGGTATATATTTTCTCAAAGCGTTGCTTGAGAGCGAAATAAAATTTAACATAACGCTTTTTGAACAAGCTGCCGCATTGGGTACGGGCACGCCATACTGCCCAACCGTCAACAGCAAACAAATGCTTGCTAACATTTCTAGTATTGAGATACCTAATCTGTTGGAAACTTATTGCACTTGGCTTCATAAACTTCATGGTTCAGAATTAGAAATCTATGAGATAAGCAAAGAAAATATTACTGAAAGAGGATTTTATCCCAGAATACTCCTTGGAAAATATTTCCAAGAGCAACTTATAGAAATAATTAAGCTACTAATCGCTAAAGGCCATAAAATAAATATTCAGAATAATAGCTTTGTAAGAGATGTTGACTATTTAAACGAAAAATTTGAATTAAGGGTTCATTCTTACAATTTTATAAAACAGATATTGACGTATGATCATGTAGTAATGGCAACCGGACATTATTACGATAAGGCTATAGATGCCGGAAATCTAATGGCTAGCCCATGGCCTTACAAAAAGCTGAATAAAATAAGAAATTGTAAAGTGGGAATATTAGGTACTTCGCTTAGTGCAATCGATGCATTTGTTGCAGTTGCCCATAATAACGGCTCGTTTATAGAAAATGAAACCGGGGAGTTGGCATATAATCTAAACCCCAACGTCTCGCAGCTGGATATCACGATGATGTCGAGAAAGGGCATTTTACCTGAGGCAGACTTTTTTTGCCCTCTTCCTTATGAGCCGCTAGAGATTTTTACAGAAGAATTGGTTCAAAATTTTATCCACCATTGTCAGAGCGATTTATTGGATGAAACCTTTCATCTCTTTAAGTTGCAGCTTTTGTACTCTGATCCTGATTACGCCGCATCAATATCCTTGGAAGCCTTGGATCTGCAACAATTTAACACAGCCTATTTTTCTCCACGTATAAACCATGACCCATTTGTGTGGGCTGCCGATAATTTAAGAACAACACAACTTAATTATAATGATAAAAAAACTGTGCAATGGCGGTACGCCATTTTAAGAATGCATGAGACATTCGGTCTAATAGTCCCACATTTGACCCTAGAGGATTTAGAGCGTTTTAATTCGTTAATTAAACCAATATTTGTCGATGACTATGCATCCGTTCCCCATCAATCCATCAAAAGAATATTGGCCGCACATAAAGCCGGCATTTTAAATATTAAAAAATTACCTGAGGACTATGTGATTGGAAATCCTGCTGACGAAGGTTTCATTGCCATCAAAGGTGAAGATTTTAAAGAAAATTTTGATTACTTGATTGACGCAACTGGCAATAAGCCTCTTTCCGATACCGATTTTCCTTTTCAATCCATATCAACATAGATTGCGGAAAACGAAACTGGTTTGGAACTAGATGACCATTTTAGATTATGTTTGGGCGGGGACCACTTTAGCGAATTCTATTGTCTAAGCATTCCTCATATTTTAGATAAGTATCCTTTCATTCAAGGCATTGAAGGTTCGTATAAATTAGGAACTCAAGCAGCTGAGGGAATAGTGGCCTACAGTCGCAATTAACTCAGATTGAGTAATGAATAAAAAAAACGGGCTATTGCCCGTTTTTTATAATTTAATTATCGGAACCGCAATCGTTCGGCTTCAATTTCTTCGACTGTATAAGGTTTTGCCGTTCCGTCAAAACTTTCCCAACCCTCTTCTGCATATTGGCTTCTCCGTTGTTCCAGGTTCACATTGGATTGCGATACAATGCTCTGTGCAACGGCATATTGTTCTTCAGGAACACGTACCGTAACTAGTGTACCACCACGACGAACGCCTTCAGCGTAAACATGGGCATCTTCTTCAGATACGCCAGAATTTGTTAGCGCACCAATCAGGCCACCCGCAGCCCCCCCAACAACGGCGCCACCAACTGCTCCAGCGGCCGTCGCCGCTAGCCATCCGGCTGCTACCACTGGGCCGACGCCAGGGATTGCTAAAAGTCCAAGTCCGGCCAATAACCCACCTGCTCCACCCACGGCGGCACCAATTCCAGCTCCAACGCCCGCCCCCTCAGCAGCGTTAGTATCATTGTGGGAATTATGGCCTACAATACTGATATCGTCAGAATTAATTCCAGCATCCTCTAGATCGCCTACAACACTTTGTGCTGTGGCGTAATCGTCATATAATCCAGTAACTACTCTCATTTTTTATCTCCTCAAATTTATAATACAATTTATTTCGCAGTTATATTACCTTGATAGTCAAGATTAACTGTTACTTTAGTGTTATTTTTCATGGCATCGGCTTTCCAAATACCATCATCACTTAATTTTAAGTTGGTGATATCCGTATAACCTTCATCGACCATGCGCACTTTCGCTTGATCTTCTGTGAAACTGTTACTACCTGCCACAGGAGCAGCTGGATTAACACTATCTGGCGTCGTAACCGCGGGCGTTTCTGTAGTAGTTGCCGGCTGCTCAGCAGGTTTTGTATCTTGAGCATGGGCAGTCAATGCAGTCAGCATCATTGCACCACTAATAAGTACCATTTTATTGAACATTAAATTTTCCTTCTAAAATAATTTTATATGTATTTAATGATTAATAGGTAGAATGGTTCCCAAATTACATGATAAATTTCATATAAATTTGAATCTTTTTTATACAAACCTACAGGTAAAGTAATTTGAGTTATTTTTTTTATTATTCCACAAATAAATAATAATTTTAGTAATATTTTTCTAATAAAACCAACTTGAAAAAATTTATTTTGCGCTAATTTAATATAGTGAAAAAATCACTATGTATTCATGGAATAAGATCATTATGTTTGATAATTTTAAATTGGAAGTTATTGAGCTACCAGAAGCAAACTTGCGCGTGCGTCACGGTGGTTATGGCCCGCCTTTGCTTTTGCTACATGGCCACCCACGAACACATACAACTTGGCATTTGGTGGCACCTTTATTATCTCAACATTTTACAGTTGTCTGTCCTGATTTAAGAGGTTTTGGTCAATCAAGTAAGCCAATAGACCCTTATGACTATGAAGCTTCTTCAAAAAGAGCAAAAGCTAGAGATTGTATCGCTCTCATGAGATATTTAGGGTTTGACCGCTTTAATCTAGCCGGTCATGACAGAGGCAGTTATACAGCATTTCGTCTCGCGATGGATCATCCCATCAACATCATGAAACTCGCCTTACTTGATTGCGTGCCAATTATCGAGGCTCTCGAGCGCTGTAGGGTTCAGTTTGCTACAAAATGGTGGCATTGGTTTTTTTATGCCCAACACAACAAACCGGAACAAGCAATATTAGCAGACCCTATAAGCTGGTATGGGGGGAGCATAGAAGCAATGGGCGTTGAAAATTATATGGATTTTCTGAATGCTATTAAAGATTCTGAAACCGTTAAAGGTATGCTAGGCGATTATCGAGCCGGTTTACAAGTCGATTACAAACATGATCTTCATGATCGATCCATCGGCAAAAAACTTCAATGTCCAGTGCACCTAATATGGTCTGAGAGAGATGACCTTCCAGAGCTTTATGATAACCTAATTCAAATATGGCAACCATGGTCTGAGCATATTGTAACTGGCTCAAGTATTGATAGTGGGCATCATATGGCTGAAGATTCCCCTATGGAATTGGCAGAGCAGTTACTAACTTTTATGAGTAAGTAACAATCCTTCCGTCTCAACTCCTTGCAATTGCAAATAATATTGGAGCTTGAGTTTTGTCATCTCGTGGTACAAAAACTTCAACATCAATGACTAATATGTACCCATTTTTAGTTCCATATCTGAAAAAACCTATTTATCTAATAGAGGAGTTTTAGACAGATTTATTTCTCCAACGAAAGCTGTATCAGCTAATTTAAATCTCCAGAGATATTCAGCGGCTTTGGTAATCCCAATCCTTCTACCTGTTTCTATCGGCGGAGTTTGAGTTCTTGGTACGAGAAAAAAAGGGAGGTCTTTTAAACACTGCCCATCCAGCATTTTGTTAATATTAAGAGCCTGAGAAAGTTTACCCGGGCCAGAACACAATGCCTTGATATTTTGTGTTCCCCTCCTTTGCATCATAGTTGGTAAGTCAGATAAGGGATGGAGAGCTCTTATTAATACTGCGGATGCATCCGCACAGACAAAATTCATACACCAATGAAGACCATATGAGCGATATACATAGCTTGAGCCAGGTATTCCAAACATTGAGGAATTGCTGAGTGTTTTACCTCGAAAGCTATGTGAGGCAGGATCGGAACGCGTATAGGCTTCGGTTTCTACAATTATTCCCCCAGTTGAACCAACATTGAATGTCCAACCAATAAGATCAGGTGCAACATACAATGAACTCATATTAAAGAACTCGTGATTTAGTTCTTTTTGATTCATTCTGTAGTCCTATATTCCTTCTTCCTCCACGCTGGACGAAATCCGCGTCGTCATTTTCTTTGGAGGCGATATTTATTAGGTAATACCCCCATTTTTAACGGGGTTCTGGCGTGGAATTTATGCTGCCATTTTCAGTTTCTGCGCGGGTGTTATTCCGCCTATGCCCATATTGGGACGTTCATTGTTGTAAGTCCATAACCAATCTGTCGCGAAGGCTTGCGCTTCTTCAATTGTCTCAATGATATATTGGTCTAGCCATTCGTGCCTGACAGTCCGGTTATAGCGTTCAATATAGGCATTTTGCTGAGGCTGTCCTGGTTGAATATACAAGATGGTAATAGAGTGTTTTTCAGCCCACCCCAGAAGTTTACCACTGATATATTCCGGGCCATTATCAACGCGTATAGTCTCTGGCTTGCCGCGCCATTCGATGATCTGGTTCAAACTTCGAATAACCCGTTCTGTTGGCAAAGAGAAATCCACCTCAATGCCTAAGCCTTCACGGTTAAAATCATCCAGTACATTCAATAGCCGGAATGACCGGCCGTCTGCCAACTGATCTGCCATGAAATCCATCGACCAGACCAAATTAGGTTTTGTTGGAACTACCAGAGCATCAGGTTTATCCCTTTTAAGGCGTTTTCGGGGCTTAATTCGAAGGTTCAGCTCCAACTCACAATAAATACGATAAACCCTCTTGTGGTTCCAGCCATAGCCTTTGACATTACGAAGATAAAGAAAGCACAATCCAAAACCCCATGTCTTTTTAGCTGCCGTTAGTCCAATCAGAAGATCTGCAATTTCTTCATTCTCATGACGAAGAAGAGGGCTATAGCGATAACAGGTCTCGCTTACTTCAAAAGCTCGGCATGCACACGCAATACTGACATCAGGCCGTTTCGCAGCTATCACGGCCATATCTCGACGCTCCGAGCGCCCCGTTACTTTTTTCCAAGAGCTTCTTTCAGTAAGTCATTTTGCATGCTCAGGTCAGCAAACATTCTCTTTAGCCGACGGTTTTCATCCTCGATAGATTTCATCTGGCTGACCATCGAGGCATCCATGCCGCCATATTTCGAGCGCCATTTATAAAATGCTGAATTGCTCATGCCGTGTTCGCGGCAAAGCTCAGGAACAGACACACCACCCTCAGCTTGGCGTAAGATTGCAAGGATTTGTGGATCGGTAAATCTAGTCGTTTTCATAAAAATCTCCTCGTTTATTAAACAGAGAAAATTCCACTTTCAAACACCTTTAATTAAAGGG
>NZ_JAUCBM010000036.1:0-2500 GCF_030362795.1 Pseudochrobactrum kiredjianiae
GGTCGGTTTACGAGTAAAGATCAGGCTGCGGCGTGGGCTAAATCGTTATTGTCTAAAGCTGATGCAGATTTATTATCTTATGCACGCTTGGCATATTGGGGAGAGGTTCTTGATGATTGGACTGATCGAGGGTCTCAGGCAGTCTATTTAACTGATGAACTCACTCGGCGGCTTTCAGCTTTATTGTAATGTGTTTGAAGCCAGCCTGTACATCTTTGCTGCCGTTTCAGGATAGATACTTCGTCTGCGCGTGTTCGCACGGGCCGAAGACCCTCCCCTCCTCAGTTATTTGATTTGTTTTTATTGATTGAACGCCGAAGAGGGCTTTGCATATCTGGCAGGGTGGTTGTGCGCTTGTGTATTTTTTGGGATTTAGGTTGCGTGGTGAGGATTTGAGTTTTTGTGTCCCACTTCGTGGGCTCGGCCTCTTTGTGGGCCCCTGACTTAGGTTCTTCTCTATGACCCATGACAAAAAAATACCCGCTTGAAAGCAGGTTTATTTTTTGGTTGCGGGGGCAGGATTTGAACCTGCGGCCTTCAGGTTATGAGCCTGACGAGCTACCGGGCTGCTCCACCCCGCGCCAAGCAATGAGCTTTTTGCTCTTTGCTTTTTACACTGAAGATCATTACTTCAGTGTTTAACACCCCAAATGGGTAAATTATTTGGGGGAATTGTTATTGTTTTTATTGATTGTGAGATTTTGTTTTCTGTGCCTTTTGCAGACCTGGCAGCGACCTACTCTCCCGTGTCTTAAGACAAAGTACCATCGGCGCTGGAGCGTTTCACGGCCGAGTTCGGAATGGGATCGGGTGCAGCCGCTCCGCCATAACCACCAGGTCAGCAAAGGGCACAGAAACAAATAAGAAGCTGGGTTTTTCGTGCAAATATTTGACTACGCTATTAGCGCAGTTCCGCTCTTAAGCACGCGACTGCGTGCCGGCCGTTAGGCCGCCCTCTCGGAGCCATTCACGAAGTGAATGTGGCGTGAGAGAGAAGAAACTATCAAACTCATCCTTTGGATGAGCTTGATGGATATTGATAATGAGAACAATCAAGTCGATCGAGCTATTAGTACCGGTCAGCTGCATGCGTTACCGCACTTCCACATCCGGCCTATCAACGTGGTGGTCTTCCACGGCTCTGATAGGGAATACTCGTTTTAAGGTTAGTTTCCCGCTTAGATGCCTTCAGCGGTTATCTAGTCCGTATATAGCTACTCTGCTATGCCGTTGGCACGACAACAGATCCACCAGAGATACGTCCATCCCGGTCCTCTCGTACTAGGGACAGATCCTTTCAATATTCCTACACCCACGGCAGATAGGGACCGAACTGTCTCACGACGTTCTGAACCCAACTCACGTACCGCTTTAAATGGCGAACAGCCATACCCTTGGGACCTGCTCCAGCCCCAGGATGCGATGAGTCGACATCGAGGTGCCAAACAACCCCGTCGATATGGACTCTTGGGGGTCATCAGCCTGTTATCCCCGGCGTACCTTTTATCCGTTGAGCGATGGCCCTTCCACTCGGGACCACCGGATCACTATGACCGACTTTCGTCTCTGCTCGACTTGTCTGTCTTGCAGTCAGGCGGGCTTATGCCATTGCACTCGACGAACGATTTCCGACCGTTCTGAGCCCACCATCGCGCGCCTCCGTTACTCTTTAGGAGGCGACCGCCCCAGTCAAACTACCCACCATACACGGTCCTGGACCCGGATATACGGGTCGCAGTTAGACATCTATGACGATAAGGGTGGTATTTCAAGGATGACTCCACCTGAACTGGCGTCCAGGCTTCAAAGTCTACCACCTATCCTACACATGTCGCCACAAATGCCAGTGTAAAGCTATAGTAAAGGTGCACGGGGTCTTTCCGTCTAACCGCAGGAACCCCGCATCTTCACGGGGAATTCAATTTCACTGAGTCTGCGTTGGAGACAGCGGGGAAGTCGTTACGCCATTCGTGCAGGTCGGAACTTACCCGACAAGGAATTTCGCTACCTTAGGACCGTTATAGTTACGGCCGCCGTTTACTGGGGCTTCAATTCAAGGCTTGCACCTCTCCTCTTAACCTTCCAGCACCGGGCAGGCGTCAGACCCTATACGTCGTCTTGCGACTTCGCAGAGCCCTGTGTTTTTGGTAAACAGTCGCTACCCCCTGGTCTGTGCCACCCCCATCTACTTGCGTAAAAAGGGGTCACGCTTCTTCCGAAGTTACGCGTGCAATTTGCCGAGTTCCTTCAACGCAGTTCTCTCAAGCGCCTTGGTATACTCTACCAGTCCACCAGTGTCGGTTTAGGGTACGGTCTATATGTGGGAGCTATTTCCTGGAACCGCTTCGCTGCAAGATCAATCCAATAAGACCTTACAACACACGCGATCCGTCACTACCCACAGGCCCACGAATATTAACGTGGTTCCCATCGACTACGCCTTTCGGCCTCGCCTTAGGGGCCGGCTAACCCTGCTCAGATTAACTTTAAGCAGGAACCC
>NZ_JAUCBM010000037.1 GCF_030362795.1 Pseudochrobactrum kiredjianiae
GGTTCTGTTGCAAAGTTTTCAATTAGGCGAGACGCGTCTTATCTCCGGACACACTTATCCTGCGAGTGCCGCGAATTGCTCGAATGGTGATTTGCCGCCCATGGCAAACTGCCCTTTGCGGATCATATGGGCGGTCTCAATCCCATCCAGTGTTGCGGAGGCCGATGCGAAGGGTTTAAACCCTCGCATCGGATTGGTAATTCTCTTAATGAAGCGGTGATCCTGCTCAATAATATTATTGAGATATTTGACCTGCAGGATATCGATGAAATAATATATGCCGCAGAGCCAAAACAGCATATTCATATTACGCAATCCGGCGAAATTGGCCCCGCTTTTATCAATCACCACTTTCTCTGGTAGACCGTTGGTTTCAATTGTCCGTTTAAAAAAAGCGGTCGCTGCATCGGCATCACGCTGTTCTGACAACATAAAATCCAACGTATTGCCTTGTTTATCAATGGCTCGGTACTGGTAGACCCAACGTCCTTTGACCTTGATGTAGGTTTCATCCATGCGCCATGAGGAAGTTGTCGCCTGTTTGCGCTTTTGGGCCTGGGCGGCAATAAGCGTTGAGTATTTGACGACCCATCGATTTAAAGTCGTGTGGTCAACATCAACACCGCGTTCTTGCAGAATCTCCTGAAGATCACGATAGGAGACTGAATAGCGCACATAAAAGAATAACGCATAAAGAATAACAGATTTGGGATATTGGCTACCCTTGAAGCTAATCATCATACACCTGAAATCTACGCAGTTTCCAAATAAAATGACTAAACAAAAAAACCGCCAACGTAAAAACAAAAATCTTTGCAACAGAACCGTTGAGGAAGCGCTGATCCGCTATGGAAAGCCAGACATATTCAACACGGATCAAGGATCACAGTTCACTTCCATCGACTTCACCAACGTGCTGAAAAAGGTAGGGATCGCCATCTCAATGGATGGCAAGGGTGCGTGGCGGGACAATGTCTTCGTCGAACGGCTCTGGCGGTCAATCAAATACGAAGAGGTTTATCTTCACGCCTACAAGACCGTGTCCGAGGCCCGCACGGCATCGGCAGATATCTAAAATTCTCAACAGCCGACGGCCACATTCATCGCTTGACCGACAGACGCCGGATCAGGTTTACTTCAACGAGCTGACACCAATGATGGTGGCGGCATAATTGCGGCGGAAATCCACTTAACAAAACGCCCGAAACTGTTCAGACAATCCGAGCCACCTCTATGATCGCTTGGGCAATTCCGATTTCGGCAGCACGGGAAATATTTCTCTTGTAGCTACGCGCTTCCATGTGGAGCGCTCTGTCGATTGTAAGGTTAGGCGCGCGTTTAATCAAATTCTCTGATTGGTTTTCAGGCATGGCGTTCTCAATTTTTACTAAGATTATGCGCATATTAATGCGCACGCAATGCGAATGTTGAAAATTAAACGAGTTTGAGTTCTTTTCTAGGTAGCGTTGTTGAATTGCACCTCAATTTGAGCCAGTTTTCCGGGTCATTCTAACCCACATAATGACGAAAATATACAAGATTTCAAAAGGATACGAGTGGTGGGGCGGATCAGCAGCAAATCAAATCTGGGTCATATTCAGGCAAAATTCAACATCCTGTTATCTAAAAACTTAACAGAAAACCCCTCCATTTTATCCGGGCAAGTCCAGAGCACTTTATTACACATAGGATTTTGATGGGCTGCATGTTGAATATTTGCGCCACAGGTTCCTGTAAGACCTCGACTAATTTTAAAAATCAAAAGAACCAGACTGCCTAGGCTTATGGAGAATTTATGATCGATGCAACTTCTTGATACACCGCGCCTTTTTTGCAACTGTCACTTTAGCTTCCGCGCCAATAATATAACTAACTAAGCGACTTAACGGCGTGCCAATATGGCCAGAAAAGCCAAGGGACCGTGCCGCGAAAAGCAAGTCTCTCCCAATCGTGCGCTCACCTTCTTGGAAACAACTGAGCGCCAAGAGGTAGTATCGCACCCCTATAGCTTTACGCACACTCTTTGGGTCAGAGCAGTCGTTAGCAAACTGCTTAGCCTGGGCTAAGATGGATATTTGGTCGTCGATTACTGTAGAAGAACGAATCCTTGATATTCTATTAGGGTCTACGTGATCGACATACACCAGACATCCTTGATCGCTGCAAGTGAAGCGGGCACCTTTAATGATCGTTCGAATACCGATTTCATAATCTTGTGCCTTTCGGACATTAGCCCATCCGCCAATCGAGCGAAGGAACGCCGTACGCCATCCTACTGATCCAGTGAGACAACCATTCCCTCTCAACCAAGCTATAAGTAACGCGGTTCGGTCGTTAACCACTGGCCGCAATGCGCCCAAAGAGCCGCGCATTTGAAAACTTTGACCCTGTTCAACACCCCATGGTGAAAAGACTGCGTCTGCATATGTCGCTGAAAGAGTTTGAGCCATCCCTCTATGGAGGTCGCCTACAATATAGTCATCGGCGTCTAAAAACGTGACGAACTCTGTCGAGACTTTTTCAAGGCCTATATTGCGCGCATGGGCTGCTCCCACCGACTTGTCGTTCACAATTACGCTTACATTAGAATACGTATTTGCCAACCGCCCGGTGTCATCTGTTGTTCCATCGATAATAACGATCACGCGCACATACCTCGGGATTGAAGAAAGTGCCCTTTCAATTGTTTTTGCAGCATTATGAGCTGGTATAACGACCGTAATATCCTCCAATATTAATCCTCATTTTCAATTAGAGACTATAGAATTAGGTCCTTTCATAGACCACAAATGCTTACTCGGTTTCATATGCCTTTCAAAAAACTTATCTCTTTCACAATAGACTACTGGGTGACTCGATGTTTGATCAATGATAAAGCACCTTTGCATTGTACGTAGCAAGAGGATTCCATGAAAGTTGTAATTTGCATATCGAGCGACAGCGAACGTTCTGGGGGGAGTTTCAGAGTAGCTGAGGTCGCTATTCGCTCACTGTTGCGACTTGGAGTGAATGTTCATGCAGTAATTGGTTACGGGCCAGGGGGTCGCATAAAGCGTCTGTTAGGCGAGAAGTGCCATCTGATAGACTCGTCATCTTGGAAAGATATTGGTGGGTGGTTGCGCTTTCGCCGCCTCTTAAAAACGCTTGCCCCTGATATAATTCACTTTGCGTCGGCTTCTAATTGGATGATTGCCTCTTCCATCGGTCTCAAGTCTGTCCGAATTATGCACCAGCATTTTCGTCCGAACATTGAACCTAACGGTGCAAAACACATTCGCAATATCAAGTTGAAAATGATAGGCGCACATAGAATTGTTGCGATATCCTATGGAGCCGCACGGCAACTCGTTACGTTATGCGGCATATCTGAACTCAAGGTCGCCATAATCCATAATGCCGTTGATAAAGCATACTTGAATCCAAAGCCTTTGCGACTTGACGATACCAAACGACTTGGCATGGCTGTCCGAGTTGTTGAAGATAAGGGGATTGAAGATGCCCTATCTCTCCTTGCTCTTATGCCAGAAAATTTTTTCCTTACTGTGGCCGGTGATGGAGCAGCCCTACCACGGCTTAAAATTTTAGCTGAACAGAAAGGGCTTTCGGGTCGTGTTGAGTGGCTTGGGTCAGTAGAGAACATCGAAGCTTTCTACAGCAAAATAGACTATTATCTTTATCTTTCTTGGTATGAAGGCTTCGGCTTGTCAGTTGCAGAGGCAATGTCTTGCGAAATTCCAATTGTCGGCCTGATTGGAGATGGTGAAATAGCGGAACCAGAATACCCGTTAGTTACAGAAGAGAATTCTCTATTAGTTCCCCGGTCTTCGCGAAGTTTTCGTCGAGAAACCGATGCTGCAACCTTTTTGAATTTGCGTAACGCAATTGTCGATCTTGATGACCAGAAACACGTTCGAGATGCGCTAATTAAAAATGCAAAGGCGTGGGTTGAACAGCGCTTCTCTTCAGACCTGTATGGCAGACGTCTTCACCAGCTCTACACTGAAACACTCAAGTGGCCGGGGGGCTTCGTATGAAAGCCGCCGTATCCTATTTCAATAGTATTTTCTGGCAGTTACTTCCCTCGACCCGCTTCTTTTTCTTAAAGCGAAAACTTTTAACTCTTGCAGGTGCGAGGATAGGAGCAAATGTCCGCTGCGCGTCTAGCGTTCGAACGTTCGTTGGCGGCTCCCTTAGTATTGGGGCAAATACCTGGGTAGGACATGAAGTGCTCTTTGTTGGGGGGGAAGCATCCATAACCATCGGCGCTGATTGTGATATAGCACCCCGCGTATCTTTTATTACCGGAACCCACGAAGTCGAAGCGAGTGGGCCAAAAGCAGCCGGCAGGAGTTATTCGCTACCAATCACCATCGGGAGTGGTTGCTGGATATGTGCGGGAGCGACGTTACTAGGTGGTACCGTAATCGGGGACCACTCAATTATTGCTGCGGGTGCAGTTGTGAGGGGTGAGTTCGCACCGTACAGTATAATCGGCGGCGTTCCTGCGAAGGTTATAAGGAACCTGCTTGGAGCCTCTCCCGCCGAGTTAACTCTCGATTGAGCAGGTGGAATAAACTCTCTGGTTTCACGGGGGTTATGTGGTTGTGTCGCATATGACTGCACCGTCCCATGGGCCATCAATGAAGAAAAACCTTGCTATCAGGGCCGTTCCACATATGCGACACAGCCAATAAAAATCGTTATGCGTAAACTCAAATCGCAAAAGTCGCGCTTCAGCATGAACTCACATGTGTATTTTCAAGATTGATTGTACTTTTAAATTTCGTGCAATCTTCATTCGTCGAATGCCTAAGCACAACACTAGACCTACAATAGAGCCTATCATTATGCCTTTAACATCCGCAATCCAATCAGCAAAGTCGCAGGATCGCCCGAAATAAGGCTGAATGAGTTCAATTGCGCCACCGAATATAGCAAATACAGGAATCATAAATAACAACCACCTCGGTTGCAGAGTGGCGATTGGCAGTGCGAGACCTGCAAAGGCTAACATGTGGTATGTTTTATCAGTTGCGCCATAACCCGTTGGGGGTGAAACAGGCGCAAGAGTCAGAAAAGCAATCAAAAGAAAAAAAAGACTAGTCAGACCGAGAGCTGTCTTTTGTTTTCGTACCATGAGCAGCACTTTCCGATATAGGCATTTCTTAAACGCCCGTAATTAAAAATCATCATGGTATTTGTTCTGGTCGTTGAACCTTTGCTCCCGAGCATTATACAAATGTTCTTCCTTCTTTATCTGCTCACTTGGTTCGTTTGACTTATCAGCCCACTTTTGTTCTGTGTTGTTCATTTTGCCCCACAAATCTTGTTAAGGTGCCTTGTAGCTTTAGTTCAAAGTTTAAACAAGCCCAACCATCTGTTCGAGTTCATACGCCAGACTGAAGTCGGGCGGACTGATTGTGACTATTATGGGCATTACACCAGAACAGCTTGTTGGAGTTTGGATGGCTTGTGTCGCATATGTGGAACGGCCCTGATAGCAAGGTTTTTCTGCATTGATGGCCCATGGGACGGTGCAGTCATATGTTCGGCCTGTTAATGCGGCTTTATTCCCGCTGGCCATGATGATATCCGCG
>NZ_JAUCBM010000038.1 GCF_030362795.1 Pseudochrobactrum kiredjianiae
TGATCTGACAGCTGCTAAACGCTTTATACGCAAGGCACTGGCCCGCCACGGCAGGCCAGTGCGCATTACCATCGATGGAAGCGAGACCAACAGGATTGCTATTCTACAATGTGATGGAGAGAGCCGGCTCAGACAGGCTGGCAAACCTATTGCCATTCGTTCCAGCAAATATATGAACAATACCATTGAGCAGGATCATCGTCGCATCAAACGACGCACACGCTCCATGCTTGGTTTCAAATCAGAGAGTACAGCTAATATCACGCTCGCCGGTATTGAACTCATTCACATGATGCGCAAACAACAAGGCATCTTTTCAGCGGCAAATGCACTCTCTATCAAACAACAATTCCAAGCACTCGCTGCATAACTACATCCAGAGTTAAGCCGTGCTCTGTTCAAATCAAATTTTTGCAACAGAACCCACCACCGGCCACATGTTTTTGGGTTACAGCAATCAGGAGTATGGCGAACCATCCCGCGGTGCGGTCGGTAGTGATTGGCACATGTTTCCGACACTTAATGTATTCGTGATGATCGCCGGTACGAAGAAATGGAGTACCCGGCCTCCGCAATTGGGTGATCAGTTCCGTGATTACGATCTGATGTTCGACATATCGAGCGGGCGCGAAGCACCCGGAATGAGTTTTGAAAGCGATGTTGTTTATGTTAAACTAGGTGATGTTCTAATCAACCCGCCCTTTGAATGGCATAAGGTGTTGAATGCGCGTGGACTATGCTTTGGCGCAGCTTTCCGGATCATTGATATTCACTATCTGGAGAAGCTTCAGGCCCGTCCAAACCTTGACATGTCAAAGATATTGCAGGGCGGATATAAGCAGGCTGAGCTTGAAAATGTCGCCCATTATCTCACCAGTCTGAACTATGCATCCCGCTATATCAATCGCGCGCAGATGCTTCTCAATGACGTGGAATATGCGTATTTTCGTAAGAAAAGTAACGCAATAGCGCCCAAAACTGACCATTAATCACAATATGAGTTTTCGTCGTTTTGACGTGAACCAATCGGGATTGATGAACTTTGTCATTCAGGCTTTTTGGACGTGGTCATATTACCCGTCATATCCACATTCATAGGCTCACGCTTAACAATGAGGAATAATCCATGGAACCGGCACCCGAAATAGATGCATTTCCTATTTGCACCACCGACAAGCTCCGTTACCGCGATACGGATCGGCAGGGGCATGTAAATAGCGCGGTTTTCTCTACGTTCTTTGAAACGGGCAGAGTTGAAATCCTTTACGCCCCATCCATGACGCTGAGCATACCGGACGGCGAGTTTGTCATTGCCCGCTTAGCACTGGAATATCGCACTGAAGTTCGCTGGCCGGGGATGGTGCGTGTTGGCACCAAAATCGCCTCAGTTGGCAAGAGTTCAATTAAGCTGGAACAAGCCGTTTTTCAGGACGAGACATGCGCGGCAACAGTAGAAACGGTCATCGTGCTGATTGATAGCCATAACAGGCAAGCCAAACCGCTTCCAGATGAAACACTCTTGATCCTGAGTTCATACAAACGATGAATGGCTCACAGCATATAATTTTAGCACTGTTAAGTGCATGAAACTTTGGTCGCTGTTTGCTGGCTCTCACAAAAGGGTCGCAAATGGTCCGGAAACTGGTTTGGGGTTTCCGTACAAGCGAAGCCCGGCCAATGCGGGCTGAGATTGTCAGACGCTGGCAACCAGCTCAATGAATATTGAGCGCGCGGGTGTTGTCACGTTAAGTTTGGATGGCGAGCCTGCTGCAGGGTTCTGAATTTTCAGATGAGTCAAGGTGCAATTCTCCATGCCTCGAATGCTTCGAGACGATGGTAGCGAATTGTTTGTGTAGCACGGCGGTGCGATGGAACTGAAAAGCGATTGCGGGTGGCGGAGTGCATGGCCACGAATCGTTGCAACGCTCCCGGCGATCGGTGGCCTTGCATTGTTCGCTCCCGTTTTCGAAATGGCAGGTGGCTATTCTCAGCCCTGTTATTAAGGCCTTTGTGCGACCAATGATCGAGGCTGGGTGCCACATCCGCCTTTGCCAAACCATAAGAGCGCAGTTTATTGGTGACGATCTGTTTGGGAATAAAGCCATAGCGCTTCATCAATGCTACCAGCAGACGCTTAGCAGCCTTCTTGTCACGCCGCTTTTGCAATATTTCTTCGAGAACGGTGCCGTGCTGATCAACTGCCCGCCAAAGCCAGAACTTGGTTCCAGCGCATTTCACCACGACTTCGTCCAGATACCAAACATCGCCGAGGCGTGCTTGTCGCCACCGTAGTGTACGAGCAATCTGAGATCCAAACTTTGCGATCCAGCACCTGATAGTTTCATAGGAAACGTTGACCTGCCACTGAACTTTCATCCAACGGCGATTAGAGCCTCGGCGGTTTTGACTACGCCAATTGGCGTGTTGGTAGCAACCGGCGGAAACGCCAAGCTTTCATCTTGCGCAGCGTTGGAGCCGGTTGCGGCGATGGATCCAGCATAGTCTGCCGGGGTTTGGTATCCCAGCGACGAGTGTGGCCGGAAATTGTTGTAATCGTCGGCCCATTGGGCGATGGCGCTGCGGGCGTGATCGAGGCCAAAGAACAGGCTTTCGTTGAGCAATTCGTCGCGCATCCGACCGTTGAAGGATTCAACATAGCCGTTCTGCATAGGCTTTCCTGGCGCGATATAGTGCCACTCAACCTTGTGATCCTTCGACCAGGCCAGGATGGCATTCGAGGTGAGTTCCGTGCCGTTATCGGAGACAATCATTCCGGGCTTGCCGCGTCGTTCGATCAGCGTCGTCAGTTCTCGGGCGACACGGCGGCCGGAGATTGAGGTGTCCGGGATTGCTGCCAGGCATTCCCGTGTCACATCATCAACGATATTGAGGATCCGGAACCGTCTCCCGCATGCAAACTGGTCGTGCACGAAATCGAGAGACCAACGGGCATTTGCTTTCGCCTCGACCAGGATCGGCGCACGCGTGCCGACGGCCCTTCGTCGAGCCTTCCGCTTGCGAACCGAAAGCCCTTCCTCGCGATACAGCCGATAGATGCGGTTGACGCCGGATGGCTCTCCGTCCCGCCTGAGCAGGACGAACAGCCGTCGGTAGCCGAAGCGCCGTCGCTCGTTGGCGAGATCGCGCAACTTTGCTCGCAATTCGACCTCCGGCGGTCGGCAGGACCGATAGCGGATCATCTTGCGATCAGCCGAAACAATCTGGCAGGCCCGCCGCTCCGAAAGACCCATTATGTCCTTCAGATGTGCAACGGCGTCACGCTTGGCGGCAGGCCCTACCATTTTTTTGCGAGAAGCTCGCGGAGTGCGGCGGCATCGAGCATCTGCTCGGCCAACAGCTTCTTAAGCTTGGCGTTCTCTTCTTCGAGTGCCTTCAGGCGCTTCGCCTCGGACACCTCCATACCGCCGTATTTGGCTTTCCAGTTATAAAATGTTGCGTCCGAAATCCCATACTTGCGGCACAGGTCGGCCACCTTCATGCCTGCCTCCTGCTCCTTCAGCACCGCAATAATCTGCTCTTCCGTAAATCGCTGCTTCTTCATTCGTCCGTCCTTTATCGGGCCGGACTCTAATCCATTCTGGAGGAAATTCTCAGTGGCAGGTCA
>NZ_JAUCBM010000039.1 GCF_030362795.1 Pseudochrobactrum kiredjianiae
GCCGACGATCTCTGGTTCCGGTGCTGAGGGTGGTTCCACGGTTAAGATCTATGACAATGGCGTGTTGCTGGGTGAGACCACCGCTGCGGCCAACGGGACATGGAGCTTCACACCGGGCACAGATCTGAGTGAGGGTGTTCACACCTTCACGGCGACTTCGACCGATAAGGCGGGCAATGAAGGTACAGCCTCGATGCCTTGGAGCATTGAAGTTGACGTGACAGGCCCTGATGCGAAGTTCAAGCCTGAGATCTTGAATGCGAGCGATGATGTTCTGCCAAATACTGGTCTGATCCAGAATGGCGAGTTCACCAATGATACAACGCCGCGCCTCAATGGTAAGGGTGCGGAGGCCAATGGTCTGATCCGTATCTATAGCGACGGCAAACTGCTTGGCACGGTTCAGGCGGATGCTTCGGGCAACTGGACGTTTGATGTTCCGACCTTGTCGGAAGGCAAACATTCGTTCATCGCCACCACTGTTGATGCGGCTGGTAATGAGGGAGCATCGTCTTCAGCCTTCTCGTTGAGCGTTGATACGACAGCGCCGACAGCGAGTGATGCCGAGATTACGCAGGTTGTGGATGCCGTTGCACCGCATGAGGGTAATATCGTCTCCGGCGGTCTGACCAATGATGCGCGCCCGACTGTGACTGGTACAGCCAAAGAAGGTGTGACGCTTGTTCGCATCTATGACGGCACGACACTGCTTGGTGAGGTTGCGGTGACAGATGGTGCCTGGACCTTCAAGTCCGAGAGCGATCTGTCGAATGGTGTTCACAACTTCCGTATTAAAGCGGTTGATGCGGCGGGCAATGAGGGGCCATATTCCCCGACCTGGTCTGTGACGATTGATACGGCTGCACCAAATGCCCCGTCGATCACGACTGTCTATGATGATGTGAATGCGGTTCAGGGCAATGTTGCCGATGGTAAGTCGACGGATGATCTTCGCCCGACACTGTCTGGCGGCAGTGCGGAAGCCGGTTCCACGGTTAAGATCTATGACAAGGGTGTGTTGTTGGGTGAGACGATTGCCAACAGCAACGGGACCTGGTCGTTCACACCGGGCACTGATCTTGCAACCGGTTCGCATGTGTTCACTGTGACCTCGACGGATAAGGCTGGCAATGAGAGCGTTCCGTCTGCGGGCTGGACGATCCATATTGACCTGTCTGTACCAAAAACACCGACGATCGATCAGATCTGGGATGATACCAATCCTGGTATCGGCCCTGTGGGCAAGGGTGAGACCACCAATGATACCACCCCGACGCTGTCCGGTACGGCTGCTGCGGGCACTGTGGTCAAGATCTTCGTCAACGGGACTTTGCTTGGTGAGACGGTTGCGACTGCAGCCGGCACCTGGACATATACAGGCTTTGTGTCTGACGGTACCCACACCTTCACAGTTCAGTCTGTGAATGCGGTTGGTACGGAAAGTGCGCTGTCTGAACCATTCACCATTGTGGTCTCGACCGCTGTGCCTGGCACACCGTCCATCACCGAAGTCAGTGATGATGTTGGTGCTATTACCGGTAAAGTTGATAACGGCAAAACCACGGATGATACCAAGCCGACGATCAGCGGTAAGGCGGATGCCAATGCCACGGTCAATATCTATGACAATGGCGCGTTGCTGGGTCAGGCGAAAGCCGATGGCGATGGCAAATGGACATTCACACCGGCCACTGATCTGAGTGAGGGCGGTCACGCCTTTACGGCGAAGGTTGTCGATGGTGCGGGCGTTGAAGGTCAGCCTTCGTTCCCATACACGATTACTGTGGATACCACAGCGCCTGAAGCCCCGCAGTTCACCACCGGCTATGATGCTGTTGGTCCTGTGACGGGTGAGTTCAGTGATGGTGCGATCATCAATGATGGTCGTCCAAAACTGTCGGGTTCGGGTGCGGAAGCCAATGCGGTGGTCAGCATCTATCAGGATGGTGTTCTGGTTGCGAGCGTTAAGGCGGATGCGGGTGGTCAGTGGAGCTGGAGAAGTGCGGCTTCTTTGAGCGATGCGACCTATGTGTTCACTGCGACTGTGACGGATGCTGCGGGTAATGTGAGTGCGCCTTCAAATGGCTTCACGGTGACGGTTGATACTGTTGCGCCTGCTGCACCGAAGATTGAAGCAGTGACTGATGATGTTGCCCCGATTGAGGGCAATGTGGTCAAGGGCGGCTTTACCAATGATACGACGCCTACGATCTCGGGTTCGGGTGCGGAAGCCAATGGGACTGTGCGCATCTATGACGGTGCGACACTGCTTGGTGAAGTGACTGCTGATGCCTCAGGTATCTGGAGCTACACACCGGTTAATGCGCTGGGTAATGGTGTTCATACCTTCACGGTTGTGGGTGTTGATGGTGCAGGCAATGTGTCTGTGCGCTCTGAAGCCTATAGTGTGACGGTTGACACGCTTGCACCGAATGCGCCTGCAATCACGCAGGTGATGGATGATGTTGGTTCTGTTACCGGTGCTGTAGCCTCCGGCAAGACCACGGATGATCTGCGCCCGGCGATCTCGGGTTCGGGAGCCGAAGGCGGCGCGATCGTTAAGATCTATGACAAGGGCGTGCTTTTGGGTGAGACCAAAGCCAATGCCAATGGTACGTGGAGCTTCACACCAGCCACAGATCTGAGCGAGGGTGTTCACACCTTCACGGCGACTGTGACGGATCAGGCCGGTAATGAGAGCTCTGCCTCGATGCCTTGGAGCATTGAGGTTGACGTGACGGGCCCTGATGCGAAGTTCAAGCCTGAGATCAAGAACGCCTCCGATGACGTTCTGCCTGATACCGGTCTTGTTGAGCATAACGGCTTTACCAATGACACCACGCCACGCCTCAATGGTAATGGTGCGGAACCAAACGGCTTTATCCGCATCTATTCGGGCGGTAAGTTGCTGGGTCAGGTTCAGGCTGATGCTTCGGGGAACTGGACATTTGATGTTCCGACCCTGACGGAAGGTCAGCATGCATTCATTGCCACCACCGTTGATGCGGCCGGTAATGAGGGTGCATCGTCTGCAGCCTTCACGCTGACCGTTGATACCACGGCACCGACAGGTGCGGATGCGAAGATCACGCAGGTGATGGATGATGTTGACCTGCATACAGGCAATATCGAACATAACGGCCTGACTAATGATGCACGCCCTGTGATCTCGGGTACGGCGGAAGCCGGTATTACTCTGGTTCGTCTTTATGACGGTACGACGCTGCTGGGCGAAGTTGCGGTCAAGGAAGGTGTGTGGAGCTTTGCGGTTGAGAGCGATCTTGCCAATGGTGTACACAACTTCCGTGTCAAAGCGGTTGATGCAGCCGGTAATGAGGGGCCATATTCCCCGAGCTGGTCAGTGACTGTTGATACAACCGCACCGGTTGCGCCAACGATCACGCAGGTTCTCGATGATGTTGGTTCTGTGCAGGGTGCAGTGGCCAATGGCAAGACCACGGATGATACCAAGCCGACGATCTCTGGTTCCGGTGCTGAGGGTGGTTCCACGGTTAAGATCTATGACAATGGCGT
>NZ_JAUCBM010000040.1 GCF_030362795.1 Pseudochrobactrum kiredjianiae
TGAATAGCCCCTAGATTTGTAGACACCTTGTGACTTAAAAAAGAGACAAGGAGCTTACGATGGGTAAAGCTAATTTCACCGACGAATTCAAACTTGACGCTATTAAACAGATTACTGAGCGTGGCTATTCAGTAGCTGATGTTTCACGTCGCTTGGGCGTGAGCACACATTCACTTTATAGCTGGAGGAAGCGCTATAATGCTCCTGAGAAAGCAGCTGTGCAGGATGATCAATTGTCAGAGATCAGGCGCTTGAAGCAAGAGCTTGCTCGCGTCACGGAGGAGCGTGACATATTAAAAAAAGCCACCGCGTACTTCGCCAAGGATGCAAAATGAAGTACGCGTTTATCAAGGCGCATCGTGTTCGGTTCAATGTGCGTGCCATGTGCCGCATGCTTTGTGTCCATCCAAGCGGATTTTATGCATGGATGAAGCAGCCTTTAAGTCACCGTGCAAATGAAGATATCCGGCAGATAGCACTGATCAAGGATGCTTGGCATGACAGCGGCAAGGTCTACGGATACCGCAAATTACACGATGATCTGCGAGATCAGGGGGAGACCTGCTGTCCAAACCGTGTGGCGAGACTGTCCAGACTGGCAGGGATCAAGGCTCAGATTGGTTATAAGCGCCGTTCCGGTAAATATGGTGGCAAACCCTCTATCGTCATAGACAACACCCTGGATCGCCAGTTCGATGTGAACACACCTGATAAGGTTTGGGTCACAGATATTACTTATATCAAGACATATGAAGGGTTTTCCTACCTGGCTGTTGTCATCGACCTGTTTTCTCGACGCGTTGTCGGGTGGTCAATGCAATCGCGCCAAACCACAGACCTGGTCTTACAGGGTTTATTGATGGCCGTGTGGCGACGAAAGCCTAAAGAGCGGGTACTGATACATTCAGACCAAGGCTCCCAGTTTACAAGTATGGACTGGGCATCATTCCTGAAACAACATAATCTTGAGCACAGCATGAGCCGCCGCGGGAATTGTCACGATAATGCTGTAGCTGAGAGCTTTTTTAACCTGCTGAAGCGAGAGCGCGTTCGACGTAAAACATACAGAACTCGAGCTGAAGCAAGGCAAGACGTATTTGATTACATTGAGATGTTTTATAACCCGCAACGCAAACACGTTAGAAATGGTATGCTGTCACCAGCACACTTTGAACAGAACCACAAACTGAAGACGAAGAGTGTCTAATAAACTCGGGGCTATTCAATTTGTGAAATCAAATGAGCTTAGGGACCATGAGAGTTCTGAAGCCCCCGCACCAGACTGATATCGAGGCAGCTGCCTTTCGGCTCCCTCCTCCGTTGCCGCTGTTTTAAACTCAATGTCGCCAGAAGTAGCTTAAACCGACTTCTGGATGGCCGCTTGCGGGTTCAAGCCTCCTTCCGAAAAGCTGTCTTTAGTAAACGGGTCGAGGCTGGTCGCTAGGAAAGCGATCCTGCGACGTACCGGGGAGAGAATTGCGCTCAGTAATTTGGGGACACGGCGAGTCCTGCGGCAATGCAGAACCTTTTCGGCCCATAAAATTGGTAGGCCCCTTGAGGCTAGTTCGGACCTTTGCAAAGGATTCCAAAAAAGTTTGCCTTTTCGTCGTAGAGGCCAAGGTCAAGATTGTTGTAGCACCACCTGAGTTTCGGTTTCTTAGGGACGTTGTCCGCAGGATAGAGGCTGCGAATGTATTTTGGATCATCGAGCATGGGCTCGACCTCACGGATTATCCTGGCATGTGCCTGTGCCGCTCGAACAACGGCCACGGGGTGGCCCGACATGGTTATGCCCAAACCATTAAAGCCGCCGGCGGACAGCTGACCCGGCAAGGTGTTCGCCGCTTGCCGAGCGTCGTAGGTCGACCAGAGACGCATCCTTTCGGACGTCATAGTGCCATCGTCTTTCCTTTCGAAAGCGTCGTGATCGAATAGCCCTATGATCTCAAATGTGTCACGCGTGACCGACGCGAACAGAACTTCATTCGTTCTGGCTGCATGGCCTTTGGCTTCCCTCGTCAGCCCGAGATGGAAATGGTGAAGCCCCATGACGTTGAGCAGAAAATCCTTGTCCGCCCAGCTTTCTTCCGGGCCGCTGCTCTGGGCAGCGGGTGTGTATCCTTCCTTGATCGCTCCAAGTGACAAGTATGGTGTAAGGTCTTCGCCATCCTCAACCGTTTTGATAAAGGCATCAAGGTTTGGTGTCAGTCCTACCATCCTCGGATCGCTTGCAAGCCTTTCGCGTCCGCTGACCGTTCGCCGCGCCTGTCTGACATGCCGCAGCCGCCAAGCGATATAGACAATTAGCAGATCAGTCAGGTGCTTCCCCTCAAGTGTAGTGCGCGTGGCCTTGTCATTAGGGAAGCACGGGTAATCCCCCCTTTAATTAAAGGTGTTTGAAAGTGGAATTTTCTCTGTTTAATAAACGAGGAGATTTTTATGAAAACGACTAGATTTACCGATCCACAAATCCTTGCAATCTTACGCCAAGCTGAGGGTGGTGTGTCTGTTCCTGAGCTTTGCCGCGAACACGGCATGAGCAATTCAGCATTTTATAAATGGCGCTCGAAATATGGCGGCATGGATGCCTCGATGGTCAGCCAGATGAAATCTATCGAGGATGAAAACCGTCGGCTAAAGAGAATGTTTGCTGACCTGAGCATGCAAAATGACTTACTGAAAGAAGCTCTTGGAAAAAAGTAACGGGGCGCTCGGAGCGTCGAGATATGGCCGTGATAGCTGCGAAACGGCCTGATGTCAGTATTGCGTGTGCATGCCGAGCTTTTGAAGTAAGCGAGACCTGTTATCGCTATAGCCCTCTTCTTCGTCATGAGAATGAAGAAATTGCAGATCTTCTGATTGGACTAACGGCAGCTAAAAAGACATGGGGTTTTGGATTGTGCTTTCTTTATCTTCGTAATGTCAAAGGCTATGGCTGGAACCACAAGAGGGTTTATCGTATTTATTGTGAGTTGGAGCTGAACCTTCGAATTAAGCCCCGAAAACGCCTTAAAAGGGATAAACCTGATGCTCTGGTAGTTCCAACAAAACCTAATTTGGTCTGGTCGATGGATTTCATGGCAGATCAGTTGGCAGACGGCCGGTCATTCCGGCTATTGAATGTACTGGATGATTTTAACCGTGAAGGCTTAGGCATTGAGGTGGATTTCTCTTTGCCAACAGAACGGGTTATTCGAAGTTTGAACCAGATCATCGAATGGCGCGGCAAGCCAGAGACTATACGCGTTGATAATGGCCCGGAATATATCAGTGGTAAACTTCTGGGGTGGGCTGAAAAACACTCTATTACCATCTTGTATATTCAACCAGGACAGCCTCAGCAAAATGCCTATATTGAACGCTATAACCGGACTGTCAGGCACGAATGGCTAGACCAATATATCATTGAGACAATTGAAGAAGCGCAAGCCTTCGCGACAGATTGGTTATGGACTTACAACAATGAACGTCCCAATATGGGCAT
>NZ_JAUCBM010000041.1 GCF_030362795.1 Pseudochrobactrum kiredjianiae
GCCTTACCCTTGATCTCAGGACGGGTATCATCGGTTGGCTTGCCGTTGCCGACAGTTCCGGTGATGGAGCCGACATCATCAATCACTTCTGTGATTGACGGTGTGCCAGGCACAGCGGTCGAGACGATGATCGTGAACGGATCGGACATCGCACTTGATGTACCAACCTCATTGACCGACTGCACCGTGAAGGTATGGCTGCCGTCATTGACAAAGCCGGTATAGTTCCACTGACCTGTGGCCTGTACGGTGGTCTCACCAACATATTCGCCATTGACGAAGATCTTGAGGATGGTTCCCGGTGCTGCCGTACCCGACAGGGTCGGGGTGGTATCATTGGTGGTGCCGCCTTTTGGTACGGCGCCGATACCCGGCTGGGCATCATCCCAGATCTGATCGATCGTCGGTGTTTTTGGCACAGACAGATCAATGGTAACCCGCCAGCTGCCGGACTGGGCACTTTCGTTACCCGCTGTATCGGTTGCCGTCACTGTAAAGCTGTGCGCACCTGTTGCCAGATCTGCCGCTGGTGTGAAGCTCCATGTGCCATTGGCATTGGCTTTGGTCTCACCTAGCAGCACACCGTTGTCATAGACTTTGACAGTGGAACCGGCTTCTGCACCGCCACCGGAGATGGTCGGGCGCAGATCGTCTGTGGACTTGCCGTCAGCAACATTGCCCTGAACAGCGCCAACATCATCATAGACCGATGTGATCGACGGCGCGTTTGGTGCCAATGTGTCAACATTGATACGCCATGTGGTTGAATAGGCGCCTTCATTGCCGGCCGCATCCACCGCTTTAACGCGGAATGAATGGGCACCGTTGGCCAGATCGCTGTCCGGTGCGAAGGACCACTTGCCGTCTGTGACTTCAACTTCACCAAGCAGAGTTGTACCGTCATAGATACGCACCAGTTTGATGTCATCTGCGGCTGTACCGGAGATCACAGGGCGCGGATCATTGGTGATGCCGCCATTGGTCACTTCACCGACAATCGGTTCTGCTGCATCGAGAACGGATGTAATCGCCGCATCCGTGCTGCTTGGGGCTGTGGTATCAACCGTCAGTGTAAATGGTTCAGAGCTGGAGCCCTCATTACCGGCCGCATCAACGGTGGTGGCAATGAATGCGTGTTTGCCTTCCGACAGGGTCGGAACGTCAAAGGCCCAGTTGCCGGAAGCATCCGCCTGTACCTGACCCAGCAGCTTGCCGCCGGAATAGATACGGATAAAGCCGTTTGGCTCCGCACCATTCCCATTGAGGCGTGGGGTGGTGTCATTGGTGAACTCATTATTGAGCACTTCACCGGTATTTGGCAGCACATCATCGGTCGCACTGGCGATTACAGGCTTATATTTGGCATCCGGCGGTGTGAGATCGACCTCAATCGTCCAAGGCATCGAGGCATTGCCCTCGTTACCGGCGGCATCGGTTGAGGTTGCTGTGAAGACATGCTTGCCTTCAACCAGATCCGTGGTTGGTGTGAAGACCCATGTACCATTGGCATTGGCCTTGGTCTCACCCAGATAAACGCCATTGTCATAGATTTTGACGGTGGAGCCGCCTTCTGCACCCGAGCCCGAGATGGTTGGCTTGGTGTCATCGGTGGTCTTGCCGTCAAGCACTGCACCCGTGACAGAGCCAACATCATCGAGAACCTGTGTGATGGTCGGAGCAACCGGTGCTGTCGTATCGATGGTAACACGCCATGCGGTTGTGAACGGACCCTCATTACCGGCAGCATCAACCGCTTTAATGCGGAAGTTATGCACACCATTAGCCAGATCGCTTTCCGGAGTGAATGACCAGATGCCGCCTGTCACCGACACTTCGCCAAGCAGGGTTGTGCCGTCATAGATACGCACCAGTGCGATATCGTCTTTGGCTGTACCGGAGATTGCAGGGCGGGCATCATTGGTCAGACCGCCATTGGCAACCTCACCGGTATAGGCATCGACATCATCATAGACGGAGGTGATCTCCGCATCGGTCACTTTCGGTGCAGTTGTATCAACAGTCAGTGTGAATGGTTCAGAGCTTGAACCCTCATTGCCAGCCGCATCTGTGGTTTTGGCGATGAAGACATGCTTGCCTTCAGAACGGGTCGGAACATCAAAGCTCCAGTTACCATTCGCATCAGCCTGAACCTGACCCAGCAGTTTACCGTCGGAATAGATACGGATGAAGCCGTCCGGCTCCGCCCCCTTACCATTGAGGCGCGGGGTGGTGTCATTGGTAAAGCCGTTATTGAGCACTTCACCGGTATCCGGCAGCACATCATCGCTGGCACTGGTGATCTCAGGCTTGAACTTCGCATCCGGAGGTGTGATGTCAACCTCGATAGTCCAAGGCATGGAAGCAGAGCTTTCATTGCCTGCCGCATCGGTTGCCGTCACGGTGAAGGCGTGAACACCTTCCGCCAGATCTGTGGTTGGTGTGAAGCTCCATGTACCATTGGCATTGGCATTGGTCTGACCAATCAAGACGCCATTATCATAGATCTTAACAACGGAACCGGCTTCTGCGCCATTACCCGACAGAGTTGGTTTGGTATCATCGGTGGTTTTGCCAGAAGCAATCGCACCGGTGACTGTGCCCACATCATCGAGAACCTGCGTGATCGCAGGCGTATTTGGTGCCAGCGTATCAACAGTGATCTTGAACTCGGCAGATTTAACAGAAGTATTACCGGCGGCATCAACACCGGTCACGGTGAAGGTATGCAGGCCGTTGCCCAGTGCATTGACCGGTGTGTATTCCCAGTTACCGTCTGTATCGGCTTTGACTTCGCCAAGCAGGGTTGCACCATCATAGATACGGACTGTGCCATTGGCTTCGGCACCGGAACCCTTCAGGGTTGGTGTGGTGTCATTGGTAAAGCCGTTCTTGGCAATGTCACCGGTAATTGGTTCCTGATCATCTGTAATGCTGTCGATCTTCGGTGCATCCGGTGCAACCGTATCCACAGTGATAGTGAAGGCGTCAGAGGCCGCACTCACATTACCGGCCGTATCTTCTACTGTGGCGGTAAAGCTGTATGAACCGTCCGCCAGAGCGGTCGGGCTCTTCCAGTTCCACTGGCCACCGGCATCGGCAGTGATGGTCGCAACCAGTGTACCATCCTGATAGATGTGAACCTTGGAGTTTGCTTCTGCACCGGCACCCGACAGGCGAGGGCGGTTATCGTTGATGAAGGAGCCATCGGTGAACTCACCGGTGATCGGACCAACAGCATCATAACCAGACGTAAAGCGTGGCGCATCAGGCGCTGTCGT
>NZ_JAUCBM010000042.1 GCF_030362795.1 Pseudochrobactrum kiredjianiae
TGACCTGCCACTGAGAATTTCCTCCAGAATGGATTAGAGTCCGGCCCGATAAAGGACGGACGAATGAAGAAGCAGCGATTTACGGAAGAGCAGATTATTGCGGTGCTGAAGGAGCAGGAGGCAGGCATGAAGGTGGCCGACCTGTGCCGCAAGTATGGGATTTCGGACGCAACATTTTATAACTGGAAAGCCAAATACGGCGGTATGGAGGTGTCCGAGGCGAAGCGCCTGAAGGCACTCGAAGAAGAGAACGCCAAGCTTAAGAAGCTGTTGGCCGAGCAGATGCTCGATGCCGCCGCACTCCGCGAGCTTCTCGCAAAAAAATGGTAGGGCCTGCCGCCAAGCGTGACGCCGTTGCACATCTGAAGGACATAATGGGTCTTTCGGAGCGGCGGGCCTGCCAGATTGTTTCGGCTGATCGCAAGATGATCCGCTATCGGTCCTGCCGACCGCCGGAGGTCGAATTGCGAGCAAAGTTGCGCGATCTCGCCAACGAGCGACGGCGCTTCGGCTACCGACGGCTGTTCGTCCTGCTCAGGCGGGACGGAGAGCCATCCGGCGTCAACCGCATCTATCGGCTGTATCGCGAGGAAGGGCTTTCGGTTCGCAAGCGGAAGGCTCGACGAAGGGCCGTCGGCACGCGTGCGCCGATCCTGGTCGAGGCGAAAGCAAATGCCCGTTGGTCTCTCGATTTCGTGCACGACCAGTTTGCATGCGGGAGACGGTTCCGGATCCTCAATATCGTTGATGATGTGACACGGGAATGCCTGGCAGCAATCCCGGACACCTCAATCTCCGGCCGCCGTGTCGCCCGAGAACTGACGACGCTGATCGAACGACGCGGCAAGCCCGGAATGATTGTCTCCGATAACGGCACGGAACTCACCTCGAATGCCATCCTGGCCTGGTCGAAGGATCACAAGGTTGAGTGGCACTATATCGCGCCAGGAAAGCCTATGCAGAACGGCTATGTTGAATCCTTCAACGGTCGGATGCGCGACGAATTGCTCAACGAAAGCCTGTTCTTTGGCCTCGATCACGCCCGCAGCGCCATCGCCCAATGGGCCGACGATTACAACAATTTCCGGCCACACTCGTCGCTGGGATACCAAACCCCGGCAGACTATGCTGGATCCATCGCCGCAACCGGCTCCAACGCTGCGCAAGATGAAAGCTTGGCGTTTCCGCCGGTTGCTACCAACACGCCAATTGGCGTAGTCAAAACCGCCGAGGCTCTAATCGCCGTTGGATGAAAGTTCAGTGGCAGGTCATTACCTATAAAACCTGCTAGCACACCAAATATTTGCTCTAAAGATATGTGTTTTTATAGTATATGCCATCTAAAAATATTATGAAAAATGGGCCAGTGTTGTATAATGCTATTCCTTCAAATAAACTTGATTTAACTGAGGTTATGAAAAAAATGCTCTAGCAATTGTAATTTATTGCACTCAATGACTAGACGCCTTCTCTCAAAAAAGTATAGAGGCGCAGTTAAGATCAAAGGAATTGCAAAACGTACAAAAAGTGTTTGCCAAAAACTAAAGTGATTGATCGCTTGTCCGGAAAAAACCAGACAAGGTGAAGCTTGTTGATGATAGCATCATTAATATTGATGCCAACCAAGAGATTTCTCTCTTTGTATTCATTATTTTATTGCCTAATTAATATTGTTTAATTACATAACTACATTTAATAAAAATTAAATAATTACTGTGTACTATGTGCGCAATTCTCTATTTCCTAAACATCCATGATCTTTCGAGCCGTCCGTATTGTTGATAATCGGTGTACCTCGAACTGTCCTTGCTTGGTTCTGACATCAACATAGATATCCATATAGCCCGATGGATGTTCAATACGAAATTTGTCAGAATCACGCTGCGACGTAGATTGCTTGATCATCTCATGGACAATACCGCCTTCAACTCGAGTCGCCACACAAAGTATTAATCGTCATTTTACTGATTAATAACATTAAATTAATTTGTAAAAAAGTATATTTAAATAATATTAACTCAATTTCTTGGAGGCGATATCATATAAATATTAAGATAAACCTTTTTTAATTACGTAACATATTCCCATTTATCGGCAATTTACTGACGAATATTATTTAATATTATTATAAATTTAGCATCATTGATAAATTCTTCTTGTGTTTCGTAGCCTGATTTACCCAAATCAACTGAACGTATAATCACCAGTGGAACAGCACAATCTATGAAGGTATATGACAAGCCATTAATCTCGTCGGCTCTGTTGCAAAAACCATATTGATTGACAGATGCTAGGGCATAGACTCATAAACTTTGACACCAAATTCTTGTTGCGATGATTTTTACTGCAGCGATATAGTTCTCTGGGCACTTGTCGTAGCGCGTTGCGATGCCTCGAAACTGCTTGATTTTGTTGAAGAACCGTTCGACGAGGTTACGCTGCTTGTAAACCCAGCTTGAAAAAGCAAAGGAACCCTTACGGTTTGCTTTGGGTGGAATATTGGCCCATGCTTTGCATCTGGCGGCCTTGGCCCGCCGTCAGTATCATAGCCCTTATCTGCTAGCAGCGTATCACCGTCGCTAAGGCCGTCTGTCAGTGCATCAGCTTGTGTGCAATCAGCTACTTGCCCACCTGTCAGACGCAGCGTTACCGGTCGGCCTTCGGCGTCGACAAACGCATGGATTTTACTCGTAAGCCACCGCGGGAACGTCCCATGCTACCATCATTTCCATCCTCTTTTTTCCCGTGGCTCCATGCTGGTGAACACGGGCACAGGTGGTGTCAATCATGATGATGTCCCCATCGTAAGCCTCTGAGACGGCGTGAAAAAGCCGATCCCATACCCCAGCCTTACGCCAGCGGACAAAGCGATTATAGCAGGTGGTCGGAGGACCATACCGCTCCGGAATTTCCGCCCATGTTGAACCAGTTCGAAAACGCCAAAGAATTCCATTTAATACTAGACGATCATCAACGCGGGCAACACCGCGTGGCTTATTGGGCAATAAAGGGGATATGATTGACCATTCATGGTCCGTAAGTTCGTAACGACGGCGTGTCATCTAAGGCTCCATAATTCAACGAAAGTGAACCATAAGCGCCTCAATTTTCAAAATTATTTTATGAGTTTACGTCCTAG
>NZ_JAUCBM010000043.1 GCF_030362795.1 Pseudochrobactrum kiredjianiae
GTTGCAGCCGTAGCGCTAGCCAACAAAATTGCGCGCACGATCTGGGCACTCTTGGTGAAAGGTGGCACGTATCAAGCGCCGGACAACATGATGAATGCATAAAACAAGGATCTAGAAGTTCCGGCTGTAGCAGCCGGATCATATGGCAAGGTGCCAAGCGTGATGAACCAACCGGACAAAATCCAGATATCGATCAGACCGTGTGTCGCAATGCGTTTTTGAGCACGCAAATTTGATTAAGGCGATCGGCATCGCGGATATCATCATGGCCAGCGGGAATAAAGCCGCATTAACAGGCCGAACATATGACTGCACCGTCCCATGGGCCATCAATGCAGAAAAACCTTGCTATCAGGGCCGTTCCACATATGCGACACAACCTTATTAACCTATGCATTGGATAATGAGTTGGGAATCAGATTGGGCCCGGCACACCAAAGTGAGGACACAAAAATGCAAAATGGAATTTACTGTGCAACATTCAGTATTACCGGAGAATCGGAAGCCAGTGTTGTCGTACTGCGTGACGGCAGTTTAAGTGGCGGTGACTCCGGATCCTACTATATTGGAGACTACTCAGTTGACAGTGACAACTTCCAAGCCAATGTTAAGATCAAGGTGCACACAAAAAATCCTGAGTTGTTCTATGTGTTCGGCGATGAGGAAGGCGAAGTTATCATAACTGGAACTGCAACTGAGACATCGGTCACCGCGACCGGGACTTCGCCTCAACTCGAAGGCATTACGTTCGATTGCATTCTACGTCTTATTGCTAAGCAATAAGTTTATCCACGTATGTCTCAAACAAACAAACGTGGTAATTTGTAGATATGCCCTTACTCACGGGACATTTCCTTTATTCTTCCATATTTGAAAAAAGGTGAGGTTTATGCCCATGGATCAACGTGAGATACGGAGCAAATTGCGGTTACTTGAATAAGTCAACGAGATTTAAAGAACGGCAAATCCTTTCTATCTTACGGCAAGCTGAGGGTGGTATGCCTGTAGCCGAGCTCTGTCGAGAACATGGGATGAGCAACGCGTCATTCTACAAATGGCGTGCTAAGTATGGTGGACTGGACGCATCGATGATTGCCCAGACAAAAACATTGGAAGATGAGAACCGCCGGCTGAAGAAAATGTTTGCAAAGCTTAGCATGCAGAGCGAGTTGCTGAAGAAAGCCCATGGAAAAAAGTAACGGGACCATCTCAGCGAAGAGAGATGGCCGCAATGGCCGTGGAGCGGCGTGGGGTTAGCATTGCGCTTGCTTGCCGCACCTTCACGGTAAGCGAAACTTGCTATCGTTACAGCGCCAAACTGAACGACGATAGCGTGCAGATCGCTGATCTGTTGATCGGATTAACGCGGGCGAAGAGGAACTGGGGCTTCGGCTTGTGTTTCCTTTATCTGCGCAACGTCCGTGGGTACCACTGGAACCACAAAAAGATATACCACATTTACCGGGAGTTAGAGCTGAACCTGCGCATCGTACCACGTAAACGATTGAAGCGCGATAAACCCGATATTCTGGCTGTGCCAAAATCGCACAATATGGTCTGGTCTATGGATTTCATGGCAGATCGGTTGGATGATGGCAGACAGTTAAATGTGCTGGATGACTTCAACCGTGAGGGATTAGGCATAGAGGTGAATTTTTTTGCCAGCGGAGCGTGTCATCCGAAGCCTGACCAGATAATTGAGTGGCGCGGCAAGCCTTTCTCTATTCGAATGGATAATGGGCCTGAATATGTCAGTGGCAAACTGATGGAATGGGCTAAAAAGCAGGGTATTACTTTGAGCCACATCCAGCCGGGCAAGCCACAGCAAAACGCATATATCTAACGTTATAATCGCACTGTTCGGCATGAATGGTTAGATCAATATATCATCGAAAGCATTGAGGAGGCACAAGAATTCGCTACAAAGTCGCTCTGGACTTACAATAACGAAAAACCCAATATGGGCATTGGTGGGATTACTCCCGCCCAGAAACTGAAAATGGCCGCGTGAATTCTACTACGGAACCCCGTTAAAAACGGGGGGATTACCCCCCTATCTTGAGTGAGATCTACTGTCATTCTTAAAGTGCTAGGCAAAATAATCATCGGTACGGACGGATGAATTAGCGTGATCATGTTGCAAACAGAAGTGCTAGATGTGGCCTGACTTTTAAGCAGGCCGCAGTATCCACTATCTTATGCAGCCTCTGCCCGATCCAGATATGGCGTCCACATTGACTTTAACATAGACACAAGAGGCTTAAGCGTTTTGAGTTTATCGATTACTTGCTGTTTATGTCACGCCCCTATTAGAGCGGTTCCATCGATCATGAGCTATCCTTTCGCCGGTTTAAGTCTGCCTATTGCATTGGGTTGGGTAGCGCAGCTAATATTTCGTTGATCACATCTTAGCGGGGGCGAATGCATGCTGAAACACATTGAGTTTATAAAAGAAGAAATTCAAGCTGAACTTAAGCGACGTAAGGTAGCTCACGATGAAGGTAATATTCCTAAAAATGATACACTAATCGCATCTACAACAAATATTATAAAGTGCTTTAATTGCGATAGACCAACTTCTTCTGCATCGTTTCATTCACTCTGTGCTTATTGTGCATTTATTGAGTAGTAATTATTTCCCGCATTCTGCATTGCCTCACATCAATCTCCTCGCCTGAGGTGATGAAAATGAACACCACTGCCGAACCGTGAGAAACAGCAGTGGTGGCAAGGAGCGGCTCGGCCGAATATCGAAACAGGGGAATAAGCAGTTACGGACACTGCTGATTGTCGGCGCAACATCTATTCTCAAGCAAGCTCGGCGTGGTGTGCCGATGCCAAAGTGGGTTATCGGATTGATGGCACGCCGCCCTTATAAGGTTGCAGCCGTAGCGCTAGCCAATAAAATTGCGCGCACGATCTGGGCACTCTTGGTGAAAGGTGGCACGTATCAAGCGCCGGACAAC
>NZ_JAUCBM010000044.1 GCF_030362795.1 Pseudochrobactrum kiredjianiae
GGTTGTGTCGCAAATTTTGCAGTAAGTTAAGTGCGGCCTTATCTGTGGGCACAATTATGCTGCGAGCTCCGCGAACACTACGAATGGCGATTGATTGTCGTTGGCGAATTGATTCTTGCGGATCATGTGAGCCACTTCGATCCCTGCAATGGTGGCTGAAGCGGAATGGAATGCTTTGAAGCCCAACATGTGCTTGGTGACCCGCTTGATGAAACGATGATCCTGTTCAAGAATGTTGTTCAGGTATTTGACCTGAAGAATCTCAATCAGCTTGTCCGTATCGGTGATCTTAAGGATATTATTTATAGCCTGCGCACCAGCCAAATTAGCTCCGCTTTTATCAATAACAATCTTGTTCGGAACACTATTGCTTGCGATAGCCTTTTTAAGGAAACGCCGCGCAGCGCTGAGGTTGCGGCGCTCAGAGAGCATGAAATCAAGGGTTTGGCCGTCACGATCAACGGCCCGATATAGATAGGTCCATTTCCCTTTGACCTTTATATAGGTCTCGTCAACACGCCATGAGCCTAGTGTTGCGCGTTTACGCTTCTGAGCATGAGTTGCAATCTGCGGCGAGTATTTAACAACCCATCGGTTCAGTGTTGCATGGTCAATCTCTACGCCTCGTTCGGCCATTATTTCCTGAAGATCACGATACGAAACTGAATAACGAACATAGAAGAAAACGGCATACAGGATGACACTTTTGGGGAAATGCGTTCCCTTGAAATCGACCATGTTCAATGCCTCTCATCAATCTGTAACCGACGCCACTCATCGCATATATGGTCCGACATAAAAAGTTTGCGACAAAACCGACAAGCATGGTGTGTTTCGCACGACCCACGCCTCGGAGCTCGATCGTACGAGCGGTTTGACGCAGTTTGGTCGCGCTCTTTACGAGCTCAACATTGACATTATCTGTGCCAATACTCCGCAGGCTAAAGGCCGTGTCGAGCGGGCAAACAGGACGTTGCAGGATCGTCTGGTCAAGGAGTTACGGCTGCGGGGCATCGATACGATCGAGGCTGCCAATGCGTATGCGACTGAATATATTGCAGATTTCAATGCGCGGTTTGGCAAGGAGCCACGCAATCCCAAAGACATGCATCGGCCACTGGAGCTGTATGAGAACATCGATGGCGCGCTGTGCCGGAAGGAAGTGCGAACGCTGTCACAAACACTTACACTACGCTATGATAAGGTGCTGTTCATCCTGGAACCGACCGAGGTTGCAAAGCGGCTTGCGCGGCAGAAGGTCATTGTCTGTGACTACCCCGACGGACGTCTGGAGATCCTGCATGGCACAGACATCTTGCCCTATACAACATTCGACAAGCTTCGCTCCATCCATCGTTCGCCTGTTGTCGAGAACAAAAGGCTGGATGACATGCTGTCGATCGTCGCTGAGATGCAGGCGGGACGGGAACAGCAACGCAGCAAAAGCGGTCCGCGCCGTACCGGTCAGACCAACCATATGTTTGGTGTTCGCGACGGCAGTACCGCCAACGGCTATCAGAAGCGAGAGCGTAAATCGCGCACAGCTTACATGAACGACCCCGCCGTCATTGCCCGGCGAGAGCAAGCTTTATTGAGGCAGCCGGCGCCGGAATAACGGGCGTCAATGGACGCCGATATCGCTTTGCGTATCCGATTCCAATTGCAGGCAAGCTGCCCAGAGCGGTGTTTTGTGGAAGGTTCCGTCGTCAAGCAAGTTGAGCCCTTCTCTTGCCTCAAAAAGCAGGCCGAGCCAGCATAAGCGTCGCAGGACGCCGTACTGAAGCTCGAATTTCAGATCCCATGCTTCGACGGTTATTTCAGTGTCGGACAGATGAGCGGTATCTGGATAGAGTATTTTTACGATGTCCATCGCCTTACACCCTTCTCTGGTCTTGATATTGAGCAGATTGAGATACATACGCCACCAACCCAATCGTGCCGGTTTTGTCGCAAACTTTTTATGTCGGACCATATATGCGATGAGTGGCGTCGGTTACAGATTGATGAGAGGCATTGAACATGGTCGATTTCAAGGGAACGCATTTCCCCAAAAGTGTCATCCTGTATGCCGTTTTCTTCTATGTTCGTTATTCAGTTTCGTATCGTGATCTTCAGGAAATAATGGCCGAACGAGGCGTAGAGATTGACCATGCAACACTGAACCGATGGGTTGTTAAATACTCGCCGCAGATTGCAACTCATGCTCAGAAGCGTAAACGCGCAACACTAGGCTCATGGCGTGTTGACGAGACCTATATAAAGGTCAAAGGGAAATGGACCTATCTATATCGGGCCGTTGATCGTGACGGCCAAACCCTTGATTTCATGCTCTCTGAGCGCCGCAACCTCAGCGCTGCGCGGCGTTTCCTTAAAAAGGCTATCGCAAGCAATAGTGTTCCGAACAAGATTGTTATTGATAAAAGCGGAGCTAATTTGGCTGGTGCGCAGGCTATAAATAATATCCTTAAGATCACCGATACGGACAAGCTGATTGAGATTCTTCAGGTCAAATACCTGAACAACATTCTTGAACAGGATCATCGTTTCATCAAGCGGGTCACCAAGCACATGTTGGGCTTCAAAGCATTCCATTCCGCTTCAGCCACCATTGCAGGGATCGAAGTGGCTCACATGATCCGCAAGAATCAATTCGCCAACGACAATCAATCGCCATTCGTAGTGTTCGCGGAGCTCGCAGCATAATTGTGCCCACAGATAAGGCCGCACTTAACTTACTGCAAAATTTGCGACACAACC
>NZ_JAUCBM010000045.1 GCF_030362795.1 Pseudochrobactrum kiredjianiae
TGACCTGCCACTGAGAATTTCCTCCAGAATGGATTAGAGTCCGGCCCGATAAAGGACGGACGAATGAAGAAGCAGCGATTTACGGAAGAGCAGATTATTGCGGTGCTGAAGGAGCAGGAGGCAGGCATGAAGGTGGCCGACCTGTGCCGCAAGTATGGGATTTCGGACGCAACATTTTATAACTGGAAAGCCAAATACGGCGGTATGGAGGTGTCCGAGGCGAAGCGCCTGAAGGCACTCGAAGAAGAGAACGCCAAGCTTAAGAAGCTGTTGGCCGAGCAGATGCTCGATGCCGCCGCACTCCGCGAGCTTCTCGCAAAAAAATGGTAGGGCCTGCCGCCAAGCGTGACGCCGTTGCACATCTGAAGGACATAATGGGTCTTTCGGAGCGGCGGGCCTGCCAGATTGTTTCGGCTGATCGCAAGATGATCCGCTATCGGTCCTGCCGACCGCCGGAGGTCGAATTGCGAGCAAAGTTGCGCGATCTCGCCAACGAGCGACGGCGCTTCGGCTACCGACGGCTGTTCGTCCTGCTCAGGCGGGACGGAGAGCCATCCGGCGTCAACCGCATCTATCGGCTGTATCGCGAGGAAGGGCTTTCGGTTCGCAAGCGGAAGGCTCGACGAAGGGCCGTCGGCACGCGTGCGCCGATCCTGGTCGAGGCGAAAGCAAATGCCCGTTGGTCTCTCGATTTCGTGCACGACCAGTTTGCATGCGGGAGACGGTTCCGGATCCTCAATATCGTTGATGATGTGACACGGGAATGCCTGGCAGCAATCCCGGACACCTCAATCTCCGGCCGCCGTGTCGCCCGAGAACTGACGACGCTGATCGAACGACGCGGCAAGCCCGGAATGATTGTCTCCGATAACGGCACGGAACTCACCTCGAATGCCATCCTGGCCTGGTCGAAGGATCACAAGGTTGAGTGGCACTATATCGCGCCAGGAAAGCCTATGCAGAACGGCTATGTTGAATCCTTCAACGGTCGGATGCGCGACGAATTGCTCAACGAAAGCCTGTTCTTTGGCCTCGATCACGCCCGCAGCGCCATCGCCCAATGGGCCGACGATTACAACAATTTCCGGCCACACTCGTCGCTGGGATACCAAACCCCGGCAGACTATGCTGGATCCATCGCCGCAACCGGCTCCAACGCTGCGCAAGATGAAAGCTTGGCGTTTCCGCCGGTTGCTACCAACACGCCAATTGGCGTAGTCAAAACCGCCGAGGCTCTAATCGCCGTTGGATGAAAGTTCAGTGGCAGGTCACAACAAATGAATTTCCTGCACGCGCTGAATTTGTTTATGGCGAATGGCTGCGTGATAGTTTCGAAGCTGGTGAGGTTCCGTTACCCAACAATGATCCTGAATATACACTCGTGCTGGCATAGGCTTATAACGAGGCATTCTCTCTCTATGGTCCGCCGGCACAGACACTTCTGACGCAAATCACATCAGAACATATCAAAGATGCGATGCGTATTCTGCTGCCTTCTTTAGTTGAATGTCTGGGTGGAGATGAGCGCAATGTTTTACTGACCTTGGCACGGATGCTTTACACAGCAACGACTGGTCGGTTTACGAGTAAAGATCAGGCTGCGGCGTGGGCTAAATCGTTATTGTCTAAAGCTGATGCAGATTTATTATCTTATGCACGCTTGGCATATTGGGGAGAGGTTCTTGATGATTGGACTGATCGAGGGTCTCAGGCAGTCTATTTAACTGATGAACTCACTCGGCGGCTTTCAGCTTTATTGTAATGTGTTTGAAGCCAGCCTGTACATCTTTGCTGCCGTTTCAGGATAGATACTTCGTCTGCGCGTGTTCGCACGGGCCGAAGACCCTCCCCTCCTCAGTTATTTGATTTGTTTTTATTGATTGAACGCCGAAGAGGGCTTTGCATATCTGGCAGGGTGGTTGTGCGCTTGTGTATTTTTTGGGATTTAGGTTGCGTGGTGAGGATTTGAGTTTTTGTGTCCCACTTCGTGGGCTCGGCCTCTTTGTGGGCCCCTGACTTAGGT